>JAPMLR010000001.1 GCA_026410415.1 Denitratimonas yunnanensis (SeqCode)
TTTGCCCGATTCCCCAGTGGCCGGCACTTCGCCAGCGCACTGGGCCTGACCCCGCGCGAATACTCCAGCGGCGGCCAGCGCAAACTCGGGCGCATCACCAAGCGCGGCGATGTGTACCTGCGCACCCTGCTGATCCACGGCGCCCGCTCGGCCCTGATGGCGGCACACAAGGCGAAAAAACGCGGCCAGCCGCTGGATCGCACCCAGCACTGGGCGCTGGCGCTGGCCGAACGCAAAGGCCACAACAAGGCCGTGGTGGCGCTGGCCAACAAGACCGCGCGACGGCTCTGGGCGGCCGAACACCACGGCGCGAATTTCGATCCCGAACACGTCAGCCGCCGAGAACAACAAGCCGGCTGATTCCCTTCCACCTCAACCCAATTACCGCGTTACCGATTCACCGCAGCACGAAACACCGCAATACCGTTCACCCATACTGCTGTTGCACCGCCTCAACTCATGCAAGCGTGTCGGTCCCCGAGTTGGCCAAGCCGATAACAATGTTGATCCTCGTGATCGTTTGAACGTCTGGCCCCAACTCGCGGATTCCATGATGGCTCGGGCAAAGCCCACCGCAAAGCCGAATACACGAATGCAACCGCTCCCGTTTGCCGGAGTTGAAGCAAAAGCGTCAGCAGGATGAAAAGCCAGAATCACATGCCGTGAAGCTGCTGCTTCACAAAACCCTGCCGGATGGGATTGACAGGGGAGTCCATACATGAATTGTTAGGCGCCACCACGGTTATTGTGTCGCCCGACTGCATTTCGAACTCGTAGCGGCCAGCCCCGGTGTCTTGTGCCGAAAGCACAGAGACCGATGAACCCCAAGGGTGAGAGGCCGGAACCAACAACTCCGTGACGCCGCTAAAAGTGAGTGTGAATGGCTCTAGGAACTGCGGAGAGCCAGCAAACTCAAGGCTGCAAGTGCGAGAGGGCCAATCAAAGTGGATGGCCACCAGCGATGCATCATGCAATTGTTCAAGTTGAGGTGACATTTGCTAGTGGCGCCTAACTACAATTCGATGATAAATCGCTGCGTAATCCCACCACCTAATCCGTGGGGTCGCAGCACGTTCAGAAAAAATCCAGCCTTCGATCAAACACTTGCCTGATTCCACCGCCTAATCCCACCGCCTAATCCGCCTGCATTTGTCGTTCAGGATGATGGCGTTCGGTCCGATCCTCCCACAACACCGATGGGCCGACAAGCAAGCGCAACATCCGGCCTTTATCTGGTGCTCCTTTCCTGGCATGGAGTAGTCATGCCTTCCGATTTCCGGATTCCTTCGCGCTGGCGTGATCGCGTGATGACGGCGGCGCAAGCTGCAGCCCTGATTTCGCCCGGCACCACGGTGGCGATGAGCGGTTTCACCGGTTCGGGTTATCCCAAGCAGGTGCCGTTGGCGCTGGCCGAGCGTATCGAGACGGCGCATGCGCGCGGCGAGCGCTTCCAGATTCGCGTGCTGACCGGTGCGTCCACCGCGCCGGAGCTGGATGGCGCGCTGGCCAAGGTCGATGGCATCGAACTGCGGCTGTCCTGCCAGTCCGATCCGGAAACCCGTCGCAGCATCAACGAGGGCACCTTGGAGTATCTGGACATGTATCTGTCGCATCAGGGCTACTTCGACCGCGCCAGCCGCAACAGCTACGGCAAGCACACCCCGCACCTGCTGGGCGAAGCACTTGGCTGGCATCGGCGCTGGCTTGAGACCGGGCACATGCGTTCCGTTCCGGCCGGAACCTGATGAGACGTCGCGATTCGTGCGGCATCGTGCCTCGGCGTCAGGCTCGATGTGTAGCAGCCATCCGGCTCTGGATGGCGTGAAGGCAGGCTCGGTGCTTTCGTGATTGCAATGCGCGATGGATTGGCGGGAGGCTCATCTCGTCGGCTTGCCGATTCGTCGCCGAACGGTGGAGATACGCTTCATTCAGCTCGGGGCCGTGCGGGCCTTGGGATCATCCGGCCGGCGTCCATATACTTGACGCCATGAGCCACGAACCACATCCCGAACAGGAACACGAACACGGTGTCGCACTGGCCCCGGCACGGCCGGAAGTGCGCCCGCCACCGCTGTACCGCGTGCTGTTGATCAACGACGACTACACCCCCATGGATTTCGTCGTGGAGGTGCTGCGCCTGTTCTTCGGCATGAACCGTGAAATGGCCACGCAGGTGATGTTGCATGTCCATACCCGCGGGCAAGGCGTGTGCGGCGTTTTCACCCACGAAGTGGCTGAAACCAAGGTTGCGCAGGTGAACGAATTCTCGCGCTCGCATCAGCACCCGCTCCTGTGCACTATGGAGCAGGTCTGATCGTCCCCATTTGGGCAGCATTGCGGTGCAGGCGCACCGCCCACGCAAAGGAAGGCTTCGATGTTCAGCAAAGACCTCGAGTTCACCATCGGCCAGTGCTACAAGCAGGCGCGCGAAAGCCGCCACGAGTTCATGACGGTGGAACATCTGCTGCTGGCGCTTCTGGAAAATCCTTCCGCTGCCGGCGTGCTGCGCGTATGCGGAGCCGATCTCGGGCGTTTGTCGTCCGATCTGCGCAACGTCATTGCCGAATCAGTGCCGGTATTGCCGGTTGAAGACAGTCGCGACACCCAGCCCACGCTGGGCTTCCAGCGCGTGCTGCAGCGCGCGGTCTACCATGTGCAGAGTTCGGGCCGGAAGGAAGTCACGGGCGCCAACGTGCTGGTGGCGATCTTCGGAGAGAAGGATTCGCACGCGGTGTATTTCCTCAACCAGCAGGAGATCACCCGGCTCGATGTGGTCAACTACATCTCCCACGGCGTGGCGAAAGTCGGCCAGGACGCGCCCAAGACCACCACCGAGCCGGTGAAGGAAGGCGAAGCCATCGACGAAAAGGCGGCCAATCCGTTGGCCGAGTTCGCGTCCGATCTGAACGAACAGGCGCGTCAGGGCCGGATCGACCCGTTGATCGGTCGCCACGAAGAAGTCGAACGCACCATCCAGGTGTTGTGTCGCCGCCGCAAGAACAACCCGCTGTATGTCGGCGAGGCCGGCGTGGGCAAGACCGCGCTGGCCGAAGGGCTGGCCAAGCGCATCGTCGACGGTGACGTTCCCGATGTGCTGAAGGACGCCACGATCTACGCGCTGGATCTCGGCGCGCTGGTCGCCGGCACCAAGTATCGCGGTGATTTCGAGAAGCGGCTCAAGGGCGTGCTGGCGCAACTCAAGAAGGAAGAGAACGCGGTTCTCTTCATCGACGAGATCCACACCATCATCGGTGCCGGCTCGGCGTCGGGTGGCACGATGGATGCGTCCAATTTGATCAAGCCGGCGCTGTCCAAGGGCGAGCTGCGCTGCATCGGCTCGACCACGTTCCAGGAATATCGCGGCGTGTTCGAGAAGGATCATGCGTTGTCCCGCCGCTTCCAGAAAATCGATGTGGTGGAACCTTCGGTGGCCGAGGCCGTGGCGATCCTGCAGGGTTTGAAATCGCGCTTCGAGGAACACCATCGGGTGGAATACAGCGCCGACGCGATCCGCGCGGCGGTGGATCTCTCCGTCAAACACATCGCCGAGCGTCTGTTGCCGGACAAGGCCATCGACGTGATCGACGAGGCGGGCGCGCGTCAGCGCGTCGTGCCCGAAAGCGAACGCAAGGAGCTGATCGACGTGCCGGAGATCGAGCTGATCGTCGCCAAGATGGCGCGCATCCCGGCCAAGCAGGTGTCCGCGTCCGACAAGGACGTGCTGAAGAATCTGGAGCGCAACCTCAAGATGGTGGTGTTCGGTCAGGACGAGGCGATCGAAACGCTGACCGCTGCGATCAAGATGGCGCGTTCGGGGTTGGCCAATCCGGACAAGCCGATCGGCAGTTTCCTGTTCGCCGGCCCGACCGGCGTCGGCAAGACCGAGGTCACGCGGCAGCTGGCGATGCAGTTGGGCATCGAGCTCATTCGTTTCGACATGTCCGAGTACATGGAAGCGCATTCGGTGTCGCGCTTGATCGGTGCGCCTCCGGGATACGTGGGTTTCGATCAAGGCGGATTGCTGACCGAGAAAGTCGTCAAGACACCGCACTGCGTGCTGCTGCTGGACGAAATCGAAAAGGCGCACCCGGACATCTTCAACATCCTGTTGCAGGTGATGGACCGCGGTGTGCTTACCGACACCAACGGGCGCGAGGCCAACTTCCGCAATGTCGTGCTGGTGATGACCACCAACGCCGGCGCACAGCAGGCGGCACGGCGCACCATCGGGTTCGTCGAGCAGAACCACAGTACCGATGCGATGGAAGTGATCCGCCGCAGCTTCACCCCGGAGTTCCGCAACCGTCTCGATGCGATCGTGCAGTTCCGCGGGCTGGATTTCGATTACATCCTGCGCGTGGTCGACAAGTTCATCATCGAGCTGGAGACGCAGTTGCAGGAGAAGCACGTGGCGCTGAACGTGGATGCCGACGCGCGTCGCTGGTTGGCCGAGCACGGTTTCGATCCGCAGATGGGCGCGCGCCCGATGGCGCGCGTGCTGCAGGAGAAGATCAAGCGTCCGCTCGCCGACGAATTGTTGTTCGGTGCGCTGATCAACGGCGGTCGCGTCGACGTGACGGTGCGCGATGGCGAATTGGTGGTCGAATCGCAGCCCGAACCTGCACGCTTGCTGCCGGCGACGATCGAGGAGTGATGCTCGGGACAACCTGCCGAGTTCGAACGGCGGCCTTCGGGCCGCCGTTTTTCTGTGGGTGCGAGTGACAAACGATGTTCGTGCGTCGATCGCTTGGGCAGACAACTGCGCTGGCGGCCCAGGGGCTGGCCAGCGTCACAGGCAGTTTCCGATTGGTCGAACGAGGAAACGGAGCTTGCGTCAACCGGTCGCGCGCCGGGCGAACCGTTCGCCGACGTTCACCGGGCGCCGGTGCTCCAATCCGTCATCCAGCGACGCGATGCCTTGCGGCAGCAGCACGATCACGGTGGAGCCGTAGTTGAAGCGCGCCATTTCGGCAAAGCGTTCCAGCACGATGTTCTGCCCACGGAAATCGCGGCGCAGCGGTTGGTTGGCGTACTTGGGGATGTTGACGCCGTTCCAGACGGTTTCGACGCCCGACACCAGCATCGCGCCAACCATGACCACGGCCATCGGGCCAAAGTCGCAGTCGAAGTGGCATACCAAGCGTTCGTTGCGCGCAAACAGGCGCGGCACGGCGGCTGCCGTCGTGGGGGAAACGCTGAAGAGCCGGCCCGGCACGTGCAGGGTTTCGCGCAGCGTGCCCGTCCACGGCATGTGGACGCGGTGATAGTCGCGCGGGGCCAGATAGATGTTGAGGAATTCGCCGTCGCGGAACGGGATTGCAGCGGCTTCGTCGCCAAGCAGCTCGGCTGCGGTGTAGTCCTGGCCCTTGGCCTGGAAGATGCGGCCATCCTTGATCCGGCCGGCCTGACTGATGCGGCCATCGGAGGGCATCAGCAGCGCATCCGGGTTCGCATCCGCCTGCCGTGCGCCGGGTTTCAAGGCGCGGGTGAAGAAGGTGTTGAAACTGGGGAAGGCGAACGGATCGGACTGCTGCGCCTCGTCCATGTTCACGTCGAAATGCGTGAGCACCTGACGGATCAGCAGGTTTTTCCACCAGCGCACTTCGCTGCGCGCGGCGGCGTACGCCAGGCGCGAGAGAAGACGATGCGGCAGCACGTACTGTGCGAAGACGCCGGGCGACATCAGCGGCTCTCCACGAGCAGGCGCAGATCGGCCGCGATCTTTTCCGGTTCCAGTGGAGGCCGAATGAAACCGGCGAGTCGTGCCTCCGGATCGAGAACGGCCACCCAGCTGGTGTGGTCGATGGTGTAGTCGCCGTCGGCCAGGGGGGTCTTGGCGAACACCATGCTGAGCGAGCCGGCAAGACGGGTCAGCGAATCGAGGTCGCTGGTGCCCGCGAGCACCGTCGGACTGAAATAGGCGGCGTACTTGGCGAGAATTTCCGGTGTGTCACGCTCGGGGTCCACGGAGACGAACAGGATGCGAGGGCGCTGACTTTCCGGGACATCGGACAATAGCTTCTCGACCTTGGCCAGCTCGGCCAAGGTGGTCGGGCAGATGTCGGGGCAATGGGTGAACCCGAGGAACAGCATCGTCCAGCGGCCATGCAGCGTGGTGGCATCGATGCGGGTGTGGGCGGCCGACTGGAGGGAAAACTCGGGCAGCACGCGCGGCGGATCGAGCAGACGCATGGTCTGCGTTTCCGGCAGCGTGGGCCTGTCGAAGAAGACGTGCTTTCCTGCCCACAAGCCCAGGCCGGCGGCGAGGGCTGCGATCAGGACGATGGTGAGCGGCAGTCGGCCGGACGAGGAGGGGGCAGTCGTTGGCTGGGTCATCACGGTGTGGAATCAAGTCGGGGATGTGGAAGCCGCGTCGCATCAGGGAGGGCGACGGGCTTGCGTTGACCGCCCATCCTACCTGCGCCCTGCATCGGCGCGAAGCCGGACGCCGATCAGGGATGCCGGAATCGGAAATCGCACCCGGGTTGGCGCGATGCCAAACCGGGTGCATGACTGGCATGGTGTCGTGGCGTGTCGGCGAGGTCGTCGGGAGCAGAAAGCGTTACGGCGACACCACCGTCACCGATTTCTGCGGCGAGGTGCCTACGCCTGAAAGCTGCGGACGGTACATGTCTTCCACACTCGGTGGCGGCACGACGTAGCGACCCGGCGACACGGCCCGTACCAGATAGAACAGGCGCGCGGTGCTGCCCGGCCAGAGCTTCACCGCAGCCACGTAGCGGTCATCGCGGTATTCCTCGTAGCGCAGGTCGACGCCGTATTCGCGTTCGGAGAGCTGGACGCCGTCCAGTGCGAGTTCGCCGAAGGCTTCGTTCCCGCCCAGAGCCAGGTTCTCGATTTCCAGTCCGCCCGGCAGCAGGTCGACGACCAGCGCGTCCGGAATGTTCTCATCGGCTTCCACCGTCAGCATCGCGATCAGGCTCTCGCCTTCGGTCAGGCGGTCGCCAGTGAACAGGGAGCCATCCGTGCGGTACCAGGCGCGACGCACACGAATGCCGTCTTCGCTCGGAGCCGGCGCGCTGGTCGGATAGCCGACCACGTCCTGCGACAACCAGAACGGTCCGTCGCCCTCCAGGGCGAGGCTGACGCCCTGTCGCAACTCCGATGACCCAACCTCGCGCACCACCAGTGGCCGGCCACTCAATGCATGCGGCTTGCCGGCAATCATGAATTCGCCCTGGAGCCCATCGCGTTGCTCGTCCAGAAGCGCACGACCCAGGCGGAAAATCGCGAGGCGTTCCTGCGTGCTGAACCAGTACCGCGCCCGCTCCGGCAGACGCAGCTCGCGGGCCAGTTTCATCACCCTTGCACCGCTCTCGGGCGTGGCGAGGCCATGCTCGTTCAACAGGGCGAGCAGCAGTGCCTCATCGCGCAGGTCCGATCCGTAATCGCCAAGGTAGCGTGGCCGATCAGCGCTCATTTCGAGTGCAGCGGCAACGGCGGCCGTGGCGCGGGTTTCGTCTCCGGCCAGCTTCAGCGCGATGCCCAGCTGCAGCAGCGGCAACGCAGTGATGGAGCGGCCGCGCTGGTTGTCCCAGAGGGAGCGCAGCGTCCCCAGCGGCGCTTGATTGACACGTGCGAGAACGTATCCGGCATAGGCGTTGGCGGCGAAGCGAAGATGCTGGGAGTGATCGTAGGCGTAGTAACCGTCACCACCCGTCAACAGATCCTCGTTGAGGCGCTTGAGCGCCTTTTCCAGCACCGCTTCGGGCACGTCCAGCCCATTTTCCTTGGCGGTGACGAGGATGTCGGCCACGTACGCGGTCATCTGCGGATCGGCCCAGCCCTCGCCGGGCCAGAAAGTGAAGCGGCCGTTTTCGGTTTGCATTGCGGAGATGCGCGCGAACCCGGCGTCGAGCATCGACTTGCGCTTGGCCTCGTCCAGTGGCTCAAGGCCGAACTTGCGCGACGTGGCGGCATCCAGATTGACCAGTGGCCAGAGCCGGCTCGTGGTCTGCTCGATGCAGCCGTACGGGTAGCCGATCAGGCCGTTGATCGACTCGGAGAATGGCAGCGGAGGAATCGACGCGATGCTGATCTGTGCATTGGCCGATTCGGCAACGAGTCCCTCGAACACGTTCGTGCCGAAGTTCAGCGTGGTGGCGGATTCAATCTGTCGTGCCTGACTGCGTCGAACCGACGGCCACGCCGGGCGCACCGTGATTTCGAAGTCGCGCTTCAGGATGGCCTCATCCGATTCGGCGCTCACGCTGAATTTGCCTGCGCCATGTCCGTTGCCGGCGATGAGCGGGAAGCTCAGTGTGGTGCGGGCGTTGTCGGCGAGGTTGACGGTGCGCGCCTGGCTTTCGGTGGAAATCGGCGCATTCGCATCCACCGAAACGCGATAGCTCGCTTCCTTGCCGCTGAGATTGTGCAGCTCGACCGTGAGCGAGGCGCGGTCGCCGGGCGCCATGACACGCGGCGTGCTGACTTCCATCACCAGCGGCGCGCGCACGATGGATTCCTCGCTGGAGCGCGCATAGCGATCGCCCGACCAGGCGAGGGCCGCCACGCGCAGCGCGCCATTGAAATCCGGCGCCGTGAAGCTGGCGGTCGCTTGGCCTTGGGCGTCAAAGCGCACCGGGCCGGAATGCAATGCGACGGTCTGCACTTTGGCCGTGGGGCGACGCGCCTGCGGCAGCGCGGCGAGGGCGGCATCGCCACCGTAACGCAGGCGAGCGCGCTCACCTTCCAGCGGGCCGATGACGCGGCCGTACAAGTCGTAGGCATCGATGCCCAGGCCACGCTGCGCGAGGAAATAGCCGGCGGCATCGGGCACCGGATATCCGGTCAGGTTGATGATGCCCAGGTCCACCGCTTCCACCACGGCCCAGGCTTCCTGACCCGCAAACTCGGGGGCCGACAACGTGATCTCGATGGCGTTGCCCGGGCGGGTCAGCGTTGGCGCAGAGATATCCAGCTTCGCATTGCGCTGGTCGCGGGCAATGGGTAAATGAGCGACGCCGATGGCGCGATTGGGGCCGGTCAAGCCGGCCTGATCGGCGGGACGGAAGACCAGCGCCGTGACGTAGACGTCGTGACGCAGGAACTCCGGTCCCACCGGAATCTTGACGGTGGTGCCGCCGCGCACCTGAACCTGCGCACGGTGCAACAGGCGGTCGGATTCCACGAAGACCACGGCGGGGCCGTCGTACGGAGATGTGAGCGTGAGCGTCGCCGTATCGCCGGCACGGTAGCCGCTTTGATCGAACGCGATCTTGACCTTGTCGGGGCGTGCATCCGTGCCCTGATTGTCGTTGTTCCAGCTCCATCCGGCGGTGAAGGCATAGCGCATCGTCAGGCCGGTAGCCGGATCGAGAACCTCCAGCCGGTACTCGCCCCACTTCACGCGTGCGCTGAATTGCGCCGGGGTGGCACCGTCGAAATTGACGGTCGCGTCGGCTTCAGTGACGAATCGTCGCGTGTAATCCGTGTTCCAGCCGCTGCCATCCACCCAGCTCCAGTGGTAGTCGCGCAGCTCGCGCACCAATTTCACCTGCAGTCCGTCGGCCGCATGGAAGCTGCCGTCGACATCCGCCTTGACGATTTCGAACGTGGCCTCGCTGTTGGCATTGGGGCCATCCTCGGCGTCGAACAGTGGCCGCACGCCCACGAGGGCATCGGCCGGCCATACCGTGCGCGCCAGCGAGCGGCGCACTGCGCGTCCACCGGATTCGAAGACGCTGCCACTGACGATCACCTCGAAGGGTGCTGCCGGCGCGGTGGCGTCCGGAAGGACCGCGATGTCCTCGTGCAGCTCGCCATCGTCACCGAGTGCGGTGTCGATGGCTTGCTCGGGCTCCTTGGGCAGCGAAACGGTCGGATCGCCGAAGAACCAGTTCTTGAGAGAAGCCACCGGATGCAGCGCCGGGCGATACAGCACTTCGGCGAGGAATCGGTTGCCGGCGGCGGGTGCGCCATAGAGGAAGTCGGCATCCACGCTCAGGGGCAATGACTTGCCGGCAGGAAGCGGCTGGTCGGGTGCGTCCAGCACGAGCTTGAGTCGTTCGGGCAGGAATTCTTCGATGCGGAACGCAAAACGGCCAAGCGGCTCCTTCGCACTCGGGTCGAGCCGGTATTCGAGCGCCCAGCGCCCGGTCGCAGCATCTTCAGCCAGCGTGCGTGTGTAGCTGTAGTAGCCCTGCGATGCCGGTTCCAGCGGCAGGGTCGAGATCGCACGCCCATCGGGCTGGCGCAGCGTGGCGTAAAGCGGCTGGCCTTCAGGCAGCAGACGCCCATCGAAATCCCGCAACAGCGCCGACACCTGCAGCACTTCGCCCGGCCGGAACAGGTCGCGGCCCGACCACGCGTATACATCCTGCGCCGTCTGCTTGCGTCCGGCGACCTCGAACTCGGAGAGATCCAGCGCCGGCTGACGGAACGATACCAACGCCACCTCGCCGCCGTGACGCGCGATCAGGACATGCGGTTGCTTTGGCAGGGCGCCGAGGATGGCGCCACCATCGGAATCGGTGACGGCGGTCGCGAGTGCCTCGCCCTTCTCGTTCTGAAGCCGCAATTCCACACCGTTGCGCGGTTGTCCCGACGCCAGCGACGCGGCGTGGACGAACAGGCCACCGTTCTGAACGCGTGCGTGCAGTCCGAGATCGGTGACGTAGAAGTGCGTGGTTTCGTAGCTGCCATCGAAGGCGCCCGCACGGCGCATCACTGCGAAATAGACGCCGGGTTCGCGCAGTTCGGTGATCGTCTGCACGGGAAGGAAACTGACCTGGCGCACGTTGGTGGGTGCGTTGAGCGCGAAGCGGTTGGAGTAAACCGAGTCGGCCAGTCCGTTGATCCGGCCCAGCTCCCAGTAACCGCGTTGCTCTGTGCTGGCATAGCGCCCGAGAAACTCCGACAACGCTTTTTCACGAACGCGGAAAAATTCCACATCCACGTCCGGCGTGTTCACCGCGACAATCGGCAGCCCTTGCGTGCCCCGCGCCGGCAGTACGCTGCCGCGGCTGGCGAATCCCGCGACAGGCGCGAGGTTGCCCGAGTAGACCTGTTGCGCCGGCAGCTCGCCCAAGGTGCGGCCATCCGGCGTCGCCAAGCCTGCCTTGAACGTGACGGTGTAGTTCTGATCGCCACGCACGAAAGGGAAGCGGAGGATGCGCGCGTCCTCATCATCGAGGACCCAACTGCCTGCGACATCTGCGCCTTGGGCATCGCGCACCAGCAACAAGCCATCGAAGTCCTGCTCTGCGATCAGCGGCTGCGAAAAGCGAAGCCGCAACGCCGGGCGGCCGTTGAAGTCCTCGCCTCCCGAGTCACTCAGGACAAAGGCGTCCGCAGGCGCAGGGGGGGCTGCCACGGGCTCGACTGTCTCCGGTGTGCTGGCAGGCTGTCTCCCGCAGCCGCCGACGGCGACCAGAAGGGAAAGGGCGAGAACGCCGAAAACGGAACGAAAGCGGAGCGGGAGAGACATGCGGGCTATTCCGTGGGTCGAGACAAGCCCAAGTATAGGCGTGCGTCATGCGCCGGAATGGCGCGTCGCGGCAAGAATGTGGCGAAACGGAGGCGGTTTGGCTGGGACGGCTGTTGTGGTTCTGGGGGCGGATCACTCAGACGACGATGCGCGCAACGAGTCGGCTCTGGGGGCATCGGCGGCTTCACGCAGACCTGAGAGGGGATCTGCAGCGGAAAGGCGTGCGATGTCGCTCTCCAGAGCCTCGGTGCGATGCAGCGCACGTGTCAACTCGACCTGTTCGGCCAGTTCCCTGGCGCGTACCCGCTCGTTCCACGGTATGGCGAGGCGCAACACGGCCGACTCGGTGGCTGGCAACTTGCTGGCAGCGACGAAGTCGGCGAAGTGCAGTTCGATGCGTGGGAACAGGCCGAGAAAGCCGCGACGGAAGACGATGCGGTGGAGCTGTTCCAGCGCGATTTCCTGCTCCATGACACGGGATTTCAGCAGGCCGAGCACGGCATCGTTGGACTGGTGCTGGAGGCGCAAGCGGGCGTCGGCGAAATGCAGCATGCCGCGCAACTCTCCCCAGCCCTCGTGTGTGGATGCCTTGACCCGGACGGAAAACATCGTCGATTCCAGAATGTGCCTGCCAGATGTGACGTCGGCCACGATGCCACGTGACGCATCCGTGCCGCAATCGACGCATGGGCCTTCCGGCAGGTGTTGCGGGGAGCGGTTTCGTTTACGGTTCGCAGTTCGCATCCACTCGGAGTTCCCTCATGCGTCTGCCTCTTCTCCCGATAGCCCTGTCGCTTGCCGTCGCATTGAGTCCCGCGCTGGCAGCCCCGAAGAAGAAGGAGGCCGACGCCGGAAAATGGGACGTGGGCACGGCATTGCCCGTCGCCACCACGGCGAAGTTCACCACCGACGAAGGCACGTGGATGGATCTGGACGTGAGCCCGGACGGTCGCCGCATCGCGTTCTCGCTGCTGGGTGATCTGTACCTGTTGCCGATCGAAGGCGGCAACGCGCAGCGCATCACCTCCGGTCCGGCCTGGGACATCCAGCCGCGCTTCTCGCCGGATGGAAAACAATTGGCCTTCACTTCGGACCGCGATGGCGGCAACAACCTGTGGCGCATCGGCGTGGACGGCAAGAATCCGGTACAGGTCACGAAGGAACGTTTCCGCCTGCTCAACAACCCGGCCTGGACGCCGGATGGGCAGTACCTGATCGGCCGCAAGCACTTCACCGGGCGTCGTTCGCTGGGTGCCGGCGAGCTGTGGATGTACCACGTCAGTGGCGGCGACGGCCTGCAACTGACCAAGCAGAAGAACGACCAGCAGGATCTGGGCGAACCGGCGCTGTCGCCGGATGGGCGCTACGTGTACTTCTCCGAAGACGTCACGCCCGGGCCGATGTTCCAGTACAACAAGAACCCGCACGACACGATCTACTCGATCAAGCGCCTGGACCGCCAGAACGGCCAGATCGACACCGTGGTCGATTCCGCCGGCGGCGCGGTACGGCCGCAGCCTTCGCCGGATGGCAAGCACCTGGCCTTCGTCAAGCGCGTGCGGGAAAAGAGCGTGCTGCACCTGATGGAGCTGGAGTCCGGCCACGTGCGCCCGCTCTGGGACGGTCTGAGCCACGACCAACAGGAAGCCTGGGCGATCTTCGGCCCCTACAGCAACTACAACTGGCTGCCGGATGCCTCGGCGCTGGTGATCTGGGCGCAGGGCGGCATCTGGCGCGTGGATGCGGAAAAGGGTGAGGCCACCAAGATTCCGTTCCAGGCCCAGGTCGAGCAGGCGTTGGCAGCGCCGCTGCGCTTCGAGCAGAAACTGGAAGAAGGCAGTTTTGCGCCGCAGATGATCCGTGACGTGGCGACCTCGCCGGACGGCAAAACCGTGGTGTTCCATGCGCTGGGTCATCTGTATACCCGCGCCTTGCCCAACGGTCGCCCGCAACGGCTGACCGCCAGCACTGGCGTTTCCGAATACCAGCCCAGCTTCAGCCCGGACGGGCGCAAGCTGCTCTACACCCGCTGGAGCGATGCCGAACTGGTGCAGATCATCGAGCGCGATCTTGCCAGCGGCAGCGAGCGCACCATCACCACGCAGCCGGGCTTCTATTACGGCCCGACGCACTCGCCCGATGCCCGTCACATCGTTTACAGCCGCACCGGCGGCGGTGGCATGACCGGCGCGATGTGGTCAGGCGAGCGCGGCGTTTATGTTGTTCCGGCGCAGGGGGGCACACCGCGGCGCGTTGCCGCCAATGGCAGCCAGCCACAGTTCTCCTCCGACGGTGCGCGGGTGCTGTATTTCACCGGCGGCGGCGGTTCCAAGAAGCTGATGTCGGTCGGTCTCAACGGGGATGATCCGCGTGAGGTGCTGGACCTTAAGTACCCGAACCTGGTGAGTCTCAGCCCGGATGGCAAGTGGGTCGCTTTCACCGAGTTGTTCAATGCCTACGTCGCACCCATGCCGCAGACCGGTGGCAGCATCGCCCTGTCCAAGGACAGCAAGGCCATCCCGGTGACCCAGGTGAGTCAGGATGCGGGTTCTTATCTGCATTGGGCGGCCGATTCCAAATCGCTGCACTGGGTGGTCGGCGACGAATACTTCAGCCGTGATCTGAAGGATCTGTTCGCCTTCGTGCCCGGCGCACCGAAGGATCTGCCCAAGCCCGAATCCGCCAAGGGCGTGAAGCTCGGCCTGAGCGCCAGCGTTGATACACCGAAGGACACCGTGGCCTTCACCAACGCCCGCATCATCACGATGCGCGATGCGCAGAACACGCAGGAAGTGATCGAAAACGGCACCGTGCTGGTGGTCGGTGACGAGATCCGCGCGGTGGGTGAGAACATCACGATTCCCGCCGGCGCGCGCGTGATCGATGCTGCCGGCAAGACCATCGTGCCCGGTTATGCGGACGTGCACGCCCACGTGGCGCATTTCGGCGGCGGCGTGGTGCCGCAGCAGAACTGGGCCTATTACGCCAACCTGGCCTTCGGCATCACCACCACGCACGATCCGTCGGCCACCACCGAACTGGTGTTCTCGCAGGCCGAACTGGTCAGGGCCGGCGTGCTGGTCGGGCCGCGTATCTTCTCCACCGGCACGATCCTGTATGGCGCCGATGGTGACTTCAAGGCGGTGATCAACTCCGCTGACGATGCGCGCTCGCATCTGCGCCGGATGCAGGCCAATGGCGCGTTCAGCGTCAAGAGCTACAACCAGCCGCGCCGTGACCAGCGCCAACAGGTCAACCAGGCCGCGCGTGAGCTGGGCATGCTGGTGGTGGAGGAGGGCGGCTCCACCTTCCACCACAACATGACGATGATTCTGGATGGCGCCACGACGATTGAGCACAATCTGCCGATCGCCCCCCTGTACCGCGACGTGATCGAGCTGTGGCGCCATACCGATGTGCGCAACACGCCGACGCTGGTGGTCAGCTATGGCGGCCTGTCCGGCGAGTACTGGTGGTACGCGCGTGACGAGGTCTGGCTGGACGGCAAGCTGGCGCGCTTCTTCCCGCGTGAGACGCTGGATGCGCGCAGCATCCGACGTGAAACCGCACCGGATTGGGACTACTACCACATCGAAGTGGCGCGGGCGAAGAAGGCGTTGCGCGATGCCGGTGTGAAGATCCAGGTCGGCGGCCACGGCCAGTTGCAGGGCCTGTCGCCGCACTGGGAAGCCTGGAGTCTGGTGCAGGGCGGCTTCACGAACTGGGAAGCGCTGCGCGCCTTCACCATCGATGGCGTGGATTCGATCGGTTTCGGTAAGCAGCTCGGCTCACTGGAAGCGGGCAAGAAGGCCGATCTGGTGGTGCTTAATAGCAACCCGCTGGATGACATCCGCGCCACCGCTGATACCCGTTACGTGATGGTCAATGGCCGCCTGTTCGATGTCGATGCCGACATGGCCGAAATCGGCAACCGAGCCGTCCCGGCCCCGACCTTCTACTGGCAGCGGCATCAGGATGCGCACGGCTACGGCGTCGAATACGGTCCGACCATGCCCTGCCACTGCCCGAAGTCGGGTGTACCGCACCGGCATTGACAGCGTTGAGGCCCCGGCTATAATTGCCGAGCTTCAACACTCACGAAGCCCCGGTTCGCCGGGGTTTCGCGTTTCTGGCAAGACAATCGTCAGAATCGCAGCAGCCCTGTGCTGCACGTGCCTCCGGCCTGGTGGCAGAGTGGTCATGCAGCGGACTGCAAATCCGTGTACGCCGGTTCGATTCCGACCCAGGCCTCCATCAGATAGATGGTCAAAAACCTGCAGTGATGCGGGTTTTTTTGTTTCAGCATGACTCCAGCCCGGTAGTTCGCTGGACTGCGCCGCAGCTCGATACAACAGGGTTATCAATAGCTTACGCGCGTTCATCATATGCCGGTGCTTTCTGAAACTTGACCCGGTTTTCCCTCGCGCCGCTCCTATTTGGCTCTTGGAATCCGGGTCGTTCCAAGGAGTCATCATGGCAAAGATCAAGCTCACCAAGACAGCCGTGGAGTCGGCGCAACCCCAGGCCAAGGATGTCGAACTGCGGGATACCGTGGTGCCTGACTTCCTGTGCAAGATTACCCCGACGGGCCGCCGGGTGTTCATGCTCCAGTACCGCACGAACTCCGGCCAGCCCCGCAAGCCCTCGCTGGGGCTGTACGGGGAACTGACCGTCGAACAGGCACGGGTCAAGGCGCAGGACTGGCTGGCCGAGGTTCGCCGGGGCGGCGATCCCGGCGGCGCCAAGGCCGAGGCGCGCAAGGCGCCCACGATGGCCGAGTTGTGCAAGAAGTTCATGGAGGACTACTCCAAGAAGCGCAACAAGCCCAGCACGCAGGAAGGCTCTCAGGGCGTCATCGACCGCAACATCATCCCGCTGCTGGGCTGCAAGAAGGTGCAGGACGTGAAGCGGCGCGACATTGCCGGGCTGATGGAGAAGCTGGCCTACAAGCCGACCGAGGCGAACAAGACCTTCGGCGTGATACGCAAGATGTTCACCCGCGCTCTGCGCCTGCGAAAGTCACGGCGTTCCTCGACAGCATGTTCGTGCAGGCCCGTGACGACGCCCGCAAGCATATCTGTGCCGTCAGGCAGAGTTCGAAGAGTTTGGCTGGATAGCTGGAGTGCCATGTCGCACTGGCTCCATGCCTCTACAGCGCTTGCCACAGTTTGTTCCACGAGATGCCGGGGCATTGTCCTATGACATCTCTTGGCATCGATGCACTGGCAAGGTGGCTGCGTCATTTTGTCGCAGGGCAAGGCTCGTGAGAGGGTGTTCCAATGGGGGATGATGATCATGAAGCTCAATTTCCGGGTGAGTGCCCAATCGCTCCGAACCGTGACTGCGCACCTGGCGGCAGTCACGCTTGTCAGCGCCATGCTGTCGGCCTGCGGTCATCAGGAGCCGAATCATCTGGCCGCTCCCGCTCCCGCGAACACCGTGTTCGAGGTGATGCCACTTCCACATCGGCACGAAGCAGCGAATCCGGATCTGGTGCTTGCACCTTCCGGGCGCTTGCTGCTCAGTTGGGTGGAGCCGCGCGAGGAGGGTGGGCATCGATTGATGCTGGCGCAGTCGCGGCGTCCTTCCGATGCTGAAATCGAATGGCAGGTGACACCGATCGCGGAGGGCGACAACTGGTTCGTGAACTGGGCTGATACCCCGCATGTCTGGGCGTTGCCGGATGGTTCGCTGTGGGCGCATTGGTTGCGCAGGACTGGGCCGGGCAGGATGGATTACGGCATCGATCTGGTGCGATCGGAAGATGGTGGCGCGCTATGGACTGCGCCGCGCCTGGTGAACCTGCCGGGCGTGCTGAGTGATCACGGTTTCGTCAGTTTCTGGGTGCAGGCTGATGATCAACTGGGCATCGCCTGGCTCGACAGCCGGCAGAAGGGAACATCTGCCGACGATGACCACTCCGATCATCACGCACACCACGGCGGCGGACCGATGATGCTGCGCGCTGCCACCTTCGGCCCCGATGCAGCGCCGATCACGGAGTGGCCGCTGGATACCTCGACCTGCGATTGCTGCCCGACCAGCAGCGCGGTGACTTCGCGTGGTGCGGTGGTTGTCTACCGTGGCCGCGCTGCCGGGGAAATCCGCGACATGTGGCTGGTACGGCTCGAGAATGGCGCGTGGACACCTTCGCGCGCGGTGCATGACGATGGCTGGAAGATCGCCGGATGTCCGGTGAATGGCCCGGCGGTGGAAGCGGCAGGAGAGGATGTCTGGGTGGCGTGGTACACCGAGGGCGGTGGTCAGCCGTCGGTGCGCGTGGCACGTTCGATGGATGCCGGTGACCATTTCGAGGCGCCGGTGGAATTGTCCGCAGGGCCGGCCGTGCTTGGCCGTGTGGCGATGGCCCTTCATGGCGATGAGGTGCTGGTGGCCTGGCTGGAAGAGGGCGGCGAAGGGCAGCAATTGATGCTGGCCCGGATGCGACATGACCTGCATGGGATGCGCAAGGAAGTGGTGGCCAGCCTCGATGCAAAGGGCAGGGCGAGTGGCATGCCGCGCCTGGTGGCCAACGGCGTGCATGGGTGGATGGTTTGGGTGGATGTCGAGGGCGGTCGTCCGGGCTTGCGCGGCATGCGATTGGACTGACTGCGACAATCCGTCACATGGCATGTACGCCGCATCGGCCTAGGCTGTCGGGCTCCTTCTTCGAGCCATTGAATCCGCATGCCACTCTGCCGTCCTCGTCCGCTTTCACTCGCCATTGCCCAGGTGGTTGCCTGCCTTGCAATGTCCACCATGGCAACGTCCGCTCTCGCCGAGAGCGACGCCACATTTGATCGACCTGCCACGCTCGACAAGATCGAAGTGAGAGGCGAGCGTGTCTCGGATCTGGAGGAAAAGGCCTCCGGCGCGACTCGGCTGGAGGTGAGTGTCATCGATACGCCGGCGTCGGTCACGGTGATCGACCGGGCCTGGATGGATGCACGCGGAGTGCGCAGCACGCAGGAGGCCTTGTTTGCCGTTCCCGGCCTCGTCGTCGCATCGCCGCCCGGGCACGGCAATACCGTGAGTTGGCGTGGCTTCGGCGGTTCCCAGATCAGCCAGATGTTCAACGGCATCGACGTGAAGTACGCCACCATTGCCGCGCGCCCGGTGGATGCGTGGATGTACGAGCGGGTCGAGGCAATCGGTGGGCCGGCGAGCTTCCTCTACGGTGCCGGCGCGGTGGGCGGTGCGATCAACTACGTCACGCGCCTGGCCAACTTCGAGCAGGACGATATCGGCGGCCTGTTGCGGGCGGGTTCGGAAGACACCCTGGTCATCGCGGGCGGGTTCAATCATCGCTTCGGTGGGGACGATGCGAGCCAGGCCCTGCGCATGGACATCGGGCGCAGTGAACGAAAAGGCTGGGTCGACAATGAGCGGCGCGAGGGCTGGACGTTTGCGACATCGCTGGCCTCGCGTTTCGGCGACAGCTTCACCCACACGTTGGCACTGGAGTACCAGAACGAGGACAACCGACGGGTCTACTGGGGATCGCCTGCCGTCGTGTCCGACGCCGGCAGGATGGACATCGTGCCCGGGACGGCGGGCCGGAACTACAACGTCGGCGACGGGTTCTACGGGCAGGAAGTGATCTGGGCGCGCTCGATCAGCGAATGGTTGCTCGCTAATGGTGGCAGACTGACTAACACGATCTACCACTACGACGCTTTGCGCGACTACCGCAACGTCGAGAGCTACCGCTACAACGCCGCCCGCGATGGCGTCATCCGCTCCGGCGTGTTGCAGCAACGGCACGACCAGCAGGTGTTCGGCAACCGGATCGACTGGAACTGGAACGGCGATATCGCCGGCAGGCCTTCGCATTGGACCGCAGGTCTGGATCTCAGCTACAACCGACAGACGCGCTTCCCGCAATCGATCGGCGGCGACGTGGATACAGTGCCGATCGATGCCGCCACGCCGGGCAGCTACTTCGACATTCCCGGCACCTTCCTCGGCCATCTTCCGGGAGCAACCAACCGCGTCCACACCCAGGCGTTGTCGCTGGAAAACATGACCTGGCTGACGCCGAAACTCGGCCTGATGACCGGCCTGCGTCACGAGCGGATCGATCTGGCGGTGCAGAACCATCGCACTCCCACGGCCACCAGCCCGGCGCGCTGGGATACCGATTACGCGCCGACCACCGGGCGCATCGGGTTGAACTGGAAGGTGAGCGCGGGCACCGCCGTGTACGCGCAAGTCAGCACCGCAGCCGATCCGCCAGCGGGGATTCTTTCGACGGGCGGATTCTCGGTGCTGCGCGATTTCGATCTCAGCCGTGGCCGGCAGTTCGAGGTCGGCAGCAAAACCGAATTTGCCGATGGCCGGGGTTCGGCGACGCTTGCGGCCTACCGCATCGTGCGCGAGAACCTGGCAATCGCCGATCCCAACACCCCGGGACAAACGCTGCCGGTGGGGCAACAGTCATCGCGCGGCATTGAAGCGACCATTGAATGGCGACCGGTGGATGCACTGCGGCTGCAGGCCAATGTGGGCTGGGTCGATGCCTCGCTCGATGACTTCTTCGAGAACGTGGGCGGAGTGCCCACGTCCCGGGCCGGCAATACGCCTGCCAACACGCCAGAACGCGTCGCCAACTTGTGGTTGGACTATGCCTTCAGCGAACGCTGGTCGTCGGGCGTGGATGCGCGGGTCGTAGCATCGCGGTATGCCGACAATGCCAACACGGTTGAGACGGCGGGTTACGGTCTCTGGGGTGCCTATGTCCGCTGGCAGGCATCGCCGCAGCTGACGTTGACCGCGCGAGGCCGGAATCTGGCCGATCGCGAGTATGTACTCCACGCCATCGGAACCAACATGGTCTATTTGGGCGAACCCCGGGGCGTGGAACTCGAACTTCGGGCACGGTTCTGACTTAGCCTGGCAGCGCCGCATGCAGGTGAAGGATGGGCATGCTAATCAACTTGGGTCATCGTATCTCCCGGTTCCTGGGCTAACCGCTCCACCCGTGCCTATGCCGGATCCCGATGTTCATCAGCGATATGCAGCCTGCCACGCCAGCGGCGTGGCAGGCGCGCCGAAGTTAGCCGGCAGCGCAGTTGTAGGCAGGGATGCCGTCGTTCATCACACCCATGGTGTAACCGCGCGCGGTACTGACTCTGCGTGCCGTCGTTGGAGGTGACGGTGACGCCGGGGACCTGATTCATCACATCGGCGACCGTGATCAGGTTACCGGTGATCCTGCTTGCCCTCGCGGGCTGCGCCTCGCAGGGCAAGCCGCCGCCCGTGATCTCGCTCGATGAGCCGGTGCAGGCCCAGCCGCTGCCAGAGCCGCCCGCGCCTGTGGAGGTGGTGGCCGTGCCCGAGGTGCTGCCGATGCCGGCGCAGTTGAAGCCCGTGCCGGAGGTGGAAGATGCAAAACCCACGCCGGAACCGGCAGACGAGAGGGTGCGCGTCTCGCGCGCCAATGCCGAGGCCCGCGTCGCGCCCACACGCGAGGGCTACGTCAATGCTATTCAGGTGTGGCCCTTCACCGATGGCGCGCTCTATCAGGTCTATGTGGCCGTGGGCCGCGTGACCCTGATTGCCTTGCAACCGGGCGAGGAACTGGTGGCGGTGGCCGCCGGCGATACCGTGCGCTGGATCGTGGGCGACACGTCCAGCGGCAGCGGCGCCGACCTGCGCGTGAACGTGCTGGTCAAGCCGATTCGCTCGGGCCTCAAGACCAATCTCGTCATCACCACCAGCCGCAGGACGTACCTGCTGGAGCTGTCCTCGACGGAAAAGACGTGGATGGCATCGGTGTCCTGGGAGTACCCGCGCGACCGGATGCTGGCTTTGCAGCGCCAGGCGCAGGCGGCCAGCGCCGCCGCGCCGGTCGATACCGGGCTGGCGCTGGAGAACCTGCGCTTCCGCTACGCGATCAGCGGCAGCAATCCGCCCTGGAAGCCGCTGCGCGCGTTCGATGACGGCGAGAAGGTCTATATCCAGTTTCCCGCCGGCATTGCACAAGGCGAGCTTCCGCCGTTGTTCGTGATCGGGCCGGAAGGCGACGGGCAATTGGTGAACTACCGCTTCCGCTCGCCGTACTACATCGTGGATGGTTGTTCGGCGCGGCCGAACTGCGCCTGGGCGGCGACAAGGGCGACGTGGTGCGGATCGAGCGCACGGACGGCGTTGCGCGGAGGAACTGACCATGAGCCAGGACGACGCTCCCGACCTCGCCACGCCGCAGGCAGGCAAGGTCGCGCCGGAAGCGGTGGCGCTGCGCGCTCAGCCGCGTCCGGTCACTCGCCTGAACCGGCGCACGCTTGGCATCCTCGTCGGCTGCCTGTTGGTCGCCGTCCTTGGGGCCACGATCTGGTCGCTGCAACCGCAGCGGCGCGGTACGGGCGAGCAACCCGAGCCGCAGCTGCAGGCGTAGCGCAGGCCGGCGTGCTGGCCGGTTTGGGTAAGGGCTTGCTGGCATTGGTGGGTGGCCCGATTGGCCTGGATGTTGCCGGTCTCGCTGCATTGGGCTACGGCATGAATGCCATCCGTGCCGAAAGCGCGTCCGGTCCGCTGTGTGACGATGAAGTGCCTTCATTGGCGATTGCCCGTCTGGAGCAGGACCCCGACATCGGCAGTCCGGCATGCGGTTCACCAGTCCTGATCCAAAGGTCACATTTACTCGGGCTTCCCGGGTGATAAACTCGGATGATTGGCGCGATTGTCGATTCGCGCGGTGGCGTGCACAGGGGCACTGCACCGCACAGTGATGATGTCGGAGTGTGGGGGCAGGGATGCGTTGGGGATGGATCATCGTGTTGTCCGCCGGATGGGCGGTGGTTTCGTTGGCGGCGATCGCCGCCTCGGGCTTGCCTCGTGCCGGGGCGCCCTTCATCGATTTCACCCCGCACGGTACCCAGCCGGACTTGGCTCATGATCTGATCGGCTCGCAGAACTGCATGAGTTGCCACTCCGGCAGCGCGCAGCAAACCCATTATCCCGCCGATGGCTGGGCGGGTTCGATGATGGCCAACGCCACGCGTGATCCGCTGTTCTGGGCGGCGCTCGACGTCGCCAATGCCGATGGAGCGGAAAACGGTGCCGAGGGCATCGGCGAGTGGTGCCTGCGTTGCCATACGCCCAAGGGCTGGTACGAGGGCCGAGTGCGCAAGACGGTCGCGATCGCCCCCGGGAGCACGCCGCTGCCCGGCGAAGTGGTCGATGGATTCCAGGGCTGCCTTCTGGAGGGCGGGCCAGACTATTGGGCTGACGATGCCAGCAACGATTTTGGAGGTGTCGGTTGCCACACCTGCCATCGGGTGATGGATCAGGGGCCCGCAGGCCAACCGCTGATGACGGGCAACGCCGACATCTGGCTCGACGATGCCAACTGCAATGGCCAGCCGGGTGCCGGTCCCTGTCGTGCCGGGCCCTATGCCTATCCCGTGGATATGGGTGGCTGGGACTACGAGCCACCGCACGCCTGGAAACATTCGCCGCTGCATTCAGACAGCGCGATCTGCGGCAGTTGCCACGACGTGACATCACCCACGCTGGAAACCGGCCCGTTCCGCACCCTGATCCTGGCAAATGGCACGCCGCAGGGCCACGACACCGGGCTCGCCTATCCGATCGAGCGCACCTACAGCGAGTGGCAGCAGAGTGCTTACGCCAGCACGCTGTTCCGCGATGGCATGGAACCGGATGGCGATGACGTGCCCGGCAGGATCGTTGCGCGCACGGAGCATTGCCAGCACTGCCACATGCCGCAGGCACAGCCGCCTTCCTTCGATCCGGACGCGGAATTGCAGGTGTGCTCGATGGGCGGTCCGAACCGCAGCGGCAATCTCCCGACCCATGAACTGGTGGGCGGCAACGCTTGGATTCCCCAGATCCTCAAGGGCGAGTACCCCGGCTTGAAGCGTGATCTGGCCTTCGACCGTACCTCGTACTCGGCAACCCGGATGCTGGCCGAACGCACCGCAGAGGTGGAGACGCGGGCCACACGGACCGGCAGCGGCCTGTCGATACAGGTGAAGGTGACCAACCTGTCGGGCCACAAGTTGCCGAGCGGTTATGGCGAAGGTCGGCGCATGTGGCTGGATGTGGACGTACGGGACGCCCATGGCACGCCAGTGTGGCGCAATGGCGCGTTCGATCCGGCCACCGGCGATCTCGTCATCGATGCGCAGACCAAGATCTACGAGATCAAGCAGGGACTGTGGGATGACACCACCGGAACCTGCCGCACCAAGGACGGGCAGGGGCGCGACATTTTCCATTTCGCGCTGAACGATTGTGTCGCCAAGGACAACCGCATCCCGCCCCTGGGGTTCACCGGCGGCGGCGACCCGGAAACGGCCAGCTACGCCTACAGCTACCCGGAAACCGCGCCCGGCTCGGGTGTCAGCGTCAACTTCGATGTCACCCACTACAGCGTGCCGTTGCCGGCAGACGTGGCCTGGCCGGTGACGGTCGATGCCAGGATGAAGTATCAGATCGCGAGCAAGGACTACATCGAGTTTCTGCGCGATCAGGCAGTGGAACGTGGGTTTCCGGCCGAGAACGCGCTGTGCGTCGATGGGCCGGGGCGGCCTTACAGCGTCGGCCCGCAGGACAAGAGTCGAGGCCAGTACATGTACGACCTGTGGGCCAACCCGGCCTATGGGCGTTCGCCGCCGCTGGATGCGGGGCAGTACAGCTTGATCGTGCAGGGCCCGTGACGCGGATCGGGCAAACAGGGCAGGTTCCGTGCCAGGCACGGTGTTGCGCCATTCTGGCGCGTCTTATGGAGTTGTGATGTGACTGGTTACGTCAATCGCGTTTTCCCGGCCCTGCTCGCGGCTGGATTGGTCATGGCCGTGTTGCCATCGGCTGGAGTTGCCACTGTCGAATCCGCCCAGTCGGCGGAGCAGTTGGCGCAGTGGAAGATCTGGGGCGGGGAGACGGTTTTCCGCTGGAATCGCGACCTGATGTCGGATCTGGGTATCGAGGTGTCGCATGCCATCGGTGGCGGCAAGGCGGATGTCTATGGTCGCGAAGCGTTGAAACTGGGCGATGTCTCCGCACTCGATTTCGCGGTGCGCGAGGGCGGCTTCGATGGGTTCACCGGTGGTTCGTTGATTGTGCGCGGCGGTTTCGATCTGCGCATCGGCAAGGAGAGAATTTCCTTGCAAGATTTCCGTCTGGTGCCGCGCGCGGACGACCGTTTCGTGCTTGACGTCGTGGGTGGCGAAGGCAAGGCGTGGCTGTACATCGACAGGATGATGTACGAGGTGGAAGGCGGCGACAGGCCGATCCTCGCGATCCAGGCGATGGATGTCCGGGTCGGCGCGGCGCTGGCGCAGCGTCTCGGCCGCCCGGCATTGGAAGGGATGGCGGTGGCCAATCTGGAGATGTACACGCGCATCCATTCCGACAACGGCGATCCGGCCATCTTCCGAGCCAAGCTCGGAAGTGCCAGGTGGCCCGGCGATCCGGTGCCTGGAACGGACCCGCAGCAGTACTACCAGGCGGACGTGTTCATGCACCACTTCGACGTGCAGTACAGCCGCAAGAGCGCCGATGCCAGCGGTCCCGACGGCAGCGGCAAGATCGTGTTCACACCTTCGTCCACGCTCCGCAACAATCGCAATGACGGCACCAGTCGTGTGTCGGTCCCGTGCGTGGGCAGCCCGTGCCCCTCGTCGCCTTTGACCACACCCGATCCACTTGGCACCAGCAGTGCCCTGCATGCGGCCGATGTGGTGTGGAACCAGAAATTCACCGGCAATACCGCTCCCTACGGCAACGACCAGCATCCTTACCTGATCTGGAACCTGTATCGGATCGACCCGGACGGTCGCATCGAGCAGGTCGGGCGCTCCGGTGTGAAGCATGCGTGGCTGACCACCAATACCGCCTGTGACGTGAACCCGGGCAATGGACACATTCTGGGACGAGGCTGCACCGACACCTACGGCACCGGCAACAACGATGCGATCGGGGATCTGGGCCCGCGCCGCGAGATCGTTCCGGCCAAGGGGCTCTGGGGGCGGTGTGGCTCGGTTTACGATATCGATTGCAATGGGGCTCGGGATTCGGGATCACCTTGCTCGAACATGCCCGGCACGGCCAACTGCAGCAGCTGGGCGTTCCGCATGCAGGTCGATGAGCGTGACATCAGCGGGGCCGTCAATCCCGGCGCCACGTACTGGTTCGAATCCTGGTACATCGTCCGTGACGACATCGACATCTTCAACACGATGCAGACTCGCGCGGCGACGTTCAATTGGGAAATGGATTTCGGGGTCTGGATTTGGGCCGTCGGAAATGGCCCTGCAAACGATGCGGAGAGAGGGCTCAAACTCGGCCCCGCCATCGACCGCTGGTTGCCGCGAGGCACCGATACCGCAACCGAGCGCAGTACCGACATCGTCACCGGAAACGGCCAGGCGCGGCTTGCGGTCAAGGTGGTGCCGCTGGGAGGTGATCGCTGGCGCTACGACTACGTGGTCGCGAATTTCGACTTCGCAGTGGCGGAAACCTCGGGAGCGGAGCCCAACCTTCGTGTGCTCTCCAACACCGGCTTCACTCGTTTCGAGCTGGACACGGCGGGGGCAGTGGTGCTGGAGCAGGACGGTTTCTCCGACGGTGATCGGAATGCGGCCAACGACTGGAGCTTCTCGCAGGACGGCACCCTGGTGCGCTGGACGCCGCCGGGTGGTGACGTCGGTGCAGCCACGATCAATGCGCTGGATTGGGGCACGATGTTCCGCTTCAGCTTCGAAACCACGTCCGGGCCGGTGGCGGGCACGGTGCGTCTGAACACACCGGATGGCGTCGGGATTTCCGTTGCCACGCTGGTGCCTCAGGGCATCGATTCGCCGCTCTTCGCCGACGGATTCGAGGCTATTCCGGTGGCAGAGCGACTGGAAAGGATGACGGCCTTCCCTTGACGAGGGCCGATGGGCTTGCTCCGTGACGGTGTCCGGAGCAAGCCCGTTTCGGAACGTCCAGCCGTGTGGCTGGTGACACGCTGGAGACCGGATTCCGGACACAACGAAGAAGGCAGGAGCACAGGCTCCTGCCTTCTTCGTTCGGGCTTCCGGCCGGCGCGAGGCGCCGCCTGCCGGTCACTTCATCCGGTAGGTGATGCGGCCCTTGGTCAGGTCGTAGGGCGTCATTTCGACCTTGACCTTGTCGCCGGTCAGGATGCGGATGTAGTTCTTGCGCATGCGGCCGGAAATGTGGGCGGTCACGACGTGGCCGTTCTCCAGCTTCACGCGGAACATGGTGTTGGGCAGGGTTTCGAGGACCGCGCCTTCCATTTCAATGGAATCGTCTTTGGACATTCTTTAATGCAGTTCGGGGATATGCGGCGGAAAAACCGCCGCCCATTATGCCATGGATCGGGCTCAGGTGAAATCATGGGCCCGGGTGTCGGTCAACAGGTGGGTCCATGGCCCCGTGGGAAGCTGCGCGGGCCGTGGTCTGGAAAGGGCCCGAAGGTAATCACCGCGCGACATGGATCGGGCGCCGAGTGTTGCCAAGTGCGGTGTGTGCATCTGGGCATCCAGCCAGGGCACGCCGTGAGCGTGCAGCAGCCTGCACAATGCGGCCAGCGCGACCTTGGATCCGCCGCTTTCCGCACTGAACATGGATTCGCCGCAGAATGCCGGGCCCGCGTCGACCCCGTAGATGCCGCCGACCAGCCGGTCGCCGTCGTATACCGCCACGCTGTGGGCGTGGCCAAGTCGGTGCAACGCGCCGTAGGCAGCCTGCATCTCCGGAAGAATCCAAGTGCCGCCCTGACCAGTGCGGGGCACGCTGGCGCAGGCGGCCACGACCACGTCGAAATCGTCGTCCACACGGATCGTCCATTGGCACTGGCGCAGCTGGCGGCGGAAGCGGCGTGGAAGGTGCAGTGCGCCGGTATCGAACACGGTGCGCGGATCAGGCGACCACCACAGGATCGGGTCGCCCATGGAGAACCACGGGAATATGCCGTGGCGATAGGCATTGATCAGCCGCTGCGGCGAGAGGTCTCCTCCGAACGCCAGAAGTCCGTCCGGCTCGCGCAGGGCGGTATCGGCGGGCGGAAACGGCGCCCCCGGGTCGTCATCAAGTCGTGGCAGTCGGATCACGGAAGGGGCTGTGCTGAAGCAGGAGTTCGCGGTAGTGGTGCGCGCCTTGGCGCTCGTGGGCGCACCACGGGGCGAGTGCCCGGGCGACCTGTGGGTCGGCGATGAAATGACGACTGTGCGTGGTCACCGGCAGGAAGCCGCGTGCCAGCTTGTGTTCACCCTGGGCACCCGGTTCGAACCGGCGAAGTCCCTCACGCAGGCAATATTCGATGCCCTGGTAATAGCAGGTCTCGAAATGCAGGCCAGGGGCATGGTGTTCGCTGCCCCAGTACCGTCCATACAGCGTGTCGGCACCGCGCAGGAAGAATGCACCTGCGACGCAGCGGGCATGGTGGTCAGCGAAGATGAGGATCAGCGAGCGCGGCATCGTTCGCGCGAGATGTCGGAAGAACGCCAGGGTCAGCGCTGGCGAATTGCCTTTTTCCGAGAATGTCATGCAGTAGAAGTCATGCATCGCCGCCAGATCGGCATCGCTGGCCTCTTCGCCATGGAGAGTCCGAAACGTGTAGCCGGCGCGACGGACCTTGTCGCGTTCCTGGCGGATGGACTTGCGGCGCTTGTGCGTCATCGCATCGAGAAAACCGGCAAAGTCGTGCCAGCGGGCGGATGCAGCAACGTCAGCCCCGCTTGCGTCCTGAATGCTCGGGTTCTGCCAGTGAAACTGCACGTCCTCGCGTGCCAGCCAGCGATCATCGAACGCAGATGCCTCGACTGCCGGGAGGAAATTCACGTGCGCCGACGACCAGTCCGGCGGCAGGCTCTCACGGATGAGCAGGTCGAGCAACGTATCGCGTGCCCGCGCGTCGCGTGCCAGCAGGCGCGGCCCGGTGACGGGTGAGTAGGGCACGCCGATCAGCCACTTGGGGTAGTAATCGAAGCCGGCGCGGGCATAGGCCATCGCCCAGGCGTGATCGAACACGAATTCGCCATGGGAGTTGTCCTTGCGATAGCCCGGCGCGGCAGCGATCAACTGGCCGTTCTCGTGCAGGAGCACGTGACGCGGCATCCAGCCCCATTCCGGTCGCAGGCACCCGGTGCGCTCCAGTCCATCCAGGAAGGCGTGGCTGACGAATGGATTGGTTCCGTCATGCAGCGCGTCCCAGGCATCGGCCGGGACACGTGCCAGCGAATCGGCCAACGTGAGCGTAGCGGTCATCGCGACAAGGACGGGTACGTGCCTGTCATCGCACCGGGTACACCGCGGAGATGCCGCATTGGCGCCCGATGGCGCGCGGATTGGAGGGGCGAACCATGTCCTCGCCGTCGGCAGGAACGTCCTCCTGCTCGATGGGCAACAGATTGTCGCCGGGATGGCCGCAGATCACGCCGATACCGAGCGACGATTCGAACGCGATCCGCCGTGCCCACGCCAGCTGCGGGCAGGAGGTCGTCAACTCCACGCGATAGCGCTGGTTGCCGCCGGACCGCCGTGCCGATGTGGTCACGTAAAGGTCGCCATGGTCGAGGTGGAATGCCCGGACCGCGTCCGGGCGGAGGCAGTAGTCCGTGTCTCCGCGAAAACCGGGCGGTCGCTCGGCTGGCGCGATGACTTCCACGGGGGCCAGCGTCAGGCGGCCATCGGTGCGCGTTGCAGCGGTGTCGCGATCGGCTTTGGCGGCGAGTGCGGAGTAAGTGCGGTCATCGACGATCTCGATGGTGTGGATCGCACAAGCCAGGTCCGCGGTTCGAAGGTAGCTCTCCTCGCCGGGGCATACCCACCCGTTCGCACCCAGCAGGCTGGATGCGTGCCGGGCATCACATCCCTCGACGTGTTGAATGACGAAACGTGCCTCGCCCGTTGCCAGCAGCAACGTGGAGGCGTCCACGCGCCGCACTCGCTCAACCGCCCGAGCATCGATGCATCCCTCCACGGGAGCAGGTGCGCGAGCGAGTGTCGGCGACGCCACCATCGCCGACAGGAGCAGTGCAACCAAGCGGGCGAGGCGCGTCATGGCGGTCATCCTCAGGTGTTTTGTTCCAGGAATCGTTCCGCATCCAGCGCGGCCATGCATCCGAAACCGGCCGAGGTGATCGCCTGGCGGTACACGTGATCAGCCACGTCGCCGGCCGCGAACACGCCGGGGATGCTGGTGGCGGTGGCGTTGCCGTTCTGCCCCGAGTACGTGACCAAGTAGCCGTCGCGCATGTCGAGCTGCCCGTCGAAGATCGAGGTGTTCGGATGATGGCCGATCGCGACGAAAAACCCTTGAACCGCGATTTCACGGGTGCTGCCGTCCCGGGTAGAACGCAGGCGCATCCCGGTGACGCCTGCGTCGTCGCCCAGCACTTCCTCGACGGTGTGGTTCCACACCAGTTCGACCTTGCCTGCAGCGGCCTTTTCGAACAGCTTGTCCTGCATGATCTTCTCGGCCCTGAGGCTGTCGCGGCGGTGCACCAGATACACCTTGCGCGCCAGGTTCGACAGATACAGCGCTTCCTCCACGGCGGTATTGCCGCCGCCGATCACCGCCACGTCCTGATCGCGGAAGAAGAAGCCGTCGCAGGTGGCGCAGGCGGAAACCCCGCGGCCCTTGTAGGCGTCTTCGGACGGCAGGCCAAGGTATTTGGCGGTGGCGCCGGTGGCGATGATCAGCGCGTCGCAGGTGTACTCGCCGGTGTCGCCGATCAAGCGGAACGGACGCTGGCCCAGTTCGGCGGTGTGGATGTGATCGAACACGATGTCGGTGTCGAAGCGCTCCGCGTGCGCCTGCATGCGCATCATCAGCTCCGGACCCTGCACGCCCTGGGCGTCGCCGGGCCAGTTGTCCACGTCGGTGGTGGTCATCAGCTGACCGCCCTGCTGCAGACCGGAAACCATCAACGGCTTGAGGTTGGCGCGCGCGGCGTAGACGGCGGCGGTGTAACCGGCCGGGCCGGATCCCAGGATCAGGACACGGGAGTGGCGGGGTGAATTCATCTGGCGTGATCTCCGGGAAATGTGGGGCAGCGATGCCCGCGAATCAACAAGAATGGAGCGGTAGTGGAGTGGAAACAAGCCCGGGCGCGATGTTGGTCATTCCCTGTCCAGCGTGGATGCCAAAACCCGGTGGCCTCCGGTAAGGTTCGCTTCTATTTCATTCGTCCATGAGGACTCGCCCGTGCTGCATCGTCTTTCGCTGGTTTCCCTTGCGCTGTTCGCCATGCCCGCCATCGCGGCGCCGGTCAATTACGTCGTCGACTCGTCGCATACCTATCCCAGCTTCGAAGCCGACCATCTCGGCGGCGTGTCGACCTGGCGCGGCAAGTTCAACAGCAGCTCCGGCAGCGTGACGATGGATCGCGATGCCGGTACCGGCGAGGTCGAAATCGTCATCGATGCCGCCAGCATCGACTTCGGCCATGACGGAATGAACGATCATGCCCGTCGCGCCGATATTCTCGATGTCGAGCAGTTCCCTGCCGCCACCTACCGTGGAAAGCTGGTGGATTTCGTGGAAGGCAATCCCACCCGCGTCGATGGCGAGCTGACCTTGCGCGGGGTCACACGGTCGGTGCCGTTGACCATTCACCGATTCAAGTGCATCGAGCACCCGCGTTCGAAGAAGGAAGTCTGCGGGGCGGATGCCAGCGCGTCGTTCCAGCGTGATGATTTCGGTATCGACTATGCCAAGGCTGGCGGGTTCGACATGGGCATCGTGGTTCGCGTGCAGATCGAAGTTCGCGCGGCGGACTGAGTCTGGCGCCCCGGTCCCCGCTGATACACTCTCGCGTTCGTTTCTCTGGCCAAGGGATGGTTCCGACAGGTGGCGCGCACGCAACAGGACATGGATAAATCCAGCACGGGCGGCAGGCGGGTTTGGCGGGAGAGTCTGATTCTTCTGCTGGCTCCGGTGCTGCTGTACTTGTTGGCCTGTCTGGTGAGTTATCACCCGGACGATCCGGGCTGGTCGCATTCGGGCAGCGTGACCGGGCCGATCCACAATTTCGGTGGCGTGGCGGGTGCGTACTTCGCCGATATCGTGCTGTCGTTCTTCGGCATCGGTGCCCATGCATTGCCGTTGCTGCTTGGCTATCTGATCTGGCTGGCGTTGCGCGGCCGCGACGAGGACGATGAAACCGCACTGACCCCGGCGCTTCGGCTGATCGGGGTATTCGGCTTTCTGGTTGCAGTATCGGGGCTGGCCTATCTGAATCCACCCGAGTTCGCACTCGGTCTGCCGGTCGGAGCGGGCGGATTGCTCGGACAACTGGTTGGTGCCTCGTTGCAGCGGGGTTTCGGGAATCTGGGCTCGGCCCTGTTTGCGCTGACGTTGCTGTTGGTGGGCATCACGCTGGCGACGGGCTTGTCGTGGTTCGCGCTGATGGATCGCATCGGTCGTGCAGTGCTTGCGATGATCGGCGCGTTCGGGCGCAAGGTGCAGCAGAAAGTCTCGGAAGAGGCCCGTTCCGCGCGGGCGGCACGGGCCGGGCGCGAGGAAACCCGGCGCGAGGAAAAAATCCGGCGGGCCAAGCGCGAGCCGGTTCGTATCGAGCCGCCGCCGCGTCCAGTGGAGAAGAGCGATCGAGCCCATCGGGAAACGCAGATCCCGCTGTTTGCCGGTGCGCCCAGCAGCGACGGCGGTTTGCCGCCGCTTTCGCTTCTGGATGATCCCAAGCCGCAGCCCAAGGGCTATTCGGAAGAGGCGTTGGAGACGCTGTCGCGGCAGATCGAGTTCAAGCTCAAGGATTTCCGCATCGAGGGACAGGTCGTGGGTGTCTATCCGGGGCCGGTCATCACGCGTTTTGAAATGGAGCCCGCGCCGGGCGTCAAGGGCAGTCAGGTGTCGAGTCTGGACAAGGACATCGCGCGTGGTTTGTCGGTGAAGTCCGTGCGCGTGGTGGACGTGATTCCGGGCAAGTCGGTGATCGGCCTGGAGATTCCCAATGGCAACCGCGAAACCATCTACCTGTCGGAAATCCTGCGATCCAGGGAGTACGACAAGTCCACGAGCCCGCTGACGCTGGCGCTGGGCAAGGACATTTCCGGCCGACCGACCGTGGCCGATCTGGCGCGCATGCCGCATCTGCTGGTTGCCGGCACCACCGGCTCGGGTAAATCCGTGGCGGTCAATGCGATGGTGTTGAGTCTGTTGTACAAGGCCAGCGCTCGTGACGTGCGGATGCTGATGATCGACCCGAAGATGCTGGAGCTCTCGGTGTACGAGGGCATCCCGCATCTGTTGGCGCCGGTGGTCACCGACATGAAGGAGGCCGCCAACGGTTTGCGCTGGTGCGTGGCCGAGATGGAGCGGCGTTACAAGCTGATGAGCACGGTGGGTGTGCGCAATCTGGCGGGCTTCAACAAAAAGGTGAAAGACGCCATCGACGCCGGACAGCCGTTGATGGATCCGCTGTTCAAGCCGAACGCGGAGCTGGGCGAGGTGCCGCGCGAGCTGGAAACGTTGCCGTACATCGTCGTCATCATCGACGAATTCGCCGACATGATGATGATCGTCGGCAAGAAGGTCGAGGAGTTGATCGCGCGTCTGGCGCAGAAGGCGCGTGCGGCAGGCATCCATTTGGTGCTGGCGACACAGCGCCCGTCGGTGGACGTGATCACCGGCTTGATCAAGGCCAATATCCCGACCCGCGTGGCCTTCCAGGTGTCATCGAAAATCGACTCGCGCACCATCCTCGATCAATCCGGTGCCGAAACCCTGCTGGGTCACGGCGACATGCTCTACCTGCCGCCCGGCACCGCGATGCCGGAGCGCCTGCACGGCGCGTTCGTCAGCGATGAGGAAGTGCACCGCGTGGTGCAGTTCCTGAAGGAAAGTTCGGGTGGCCCGGACTACATGGATGGCGTGCTGGAAGACACCCAGACGCTTGCCGATGGCCAAGTGATTGGAGCCACGGGCCTGCCGGAACCCGCGAACACCGGTGATCCCGAAGCCGATGCCTTGTTTGATCAGGCGGTTCGTCTGGTGACCGAAACCCGCCGCGCCAGCATTTCCAGCGTCCAGCGGCATCTGCGCATCGGCTACAACCGTGCTGCGCGCTTGGTCGAAGCGATGGAGGCGGCCGGCATCGTCTCTGCACCGGAACACAACGGCGACCGCAGCGTGCTCGCGCCGCCACCGCCCCGGGACTGAGGGCGGCAGAACGCTTCATCGGGCCGCGCATGCCGTCCTGAATTCTCCTGAGCCAGTTTCGCGCTGCATTGCGCCGTTGATGACAGGAAGCGTTTTCCGTCACGACAGGGCCAGGCCCGAGGGAGAGTCCGATGAGCCGCATGTTCCGAGTTCCGCAGTGCCCGCCGCGGTCGCTGATCTGGTTGGCGCTGGGTGCCTGCTTGGCCGGCAATGCCGTGCTGGCAAGCGATGGCATTGCCGATGCCGATGCCGATGCCGAACGACGCGCCACCGTTGCCGATCGGGTGGTGTTCGATGCCGGCGCGCCGGGTGAAACCTTCGACAGTTTCATCGTCTATTACCGCGGCGATGCGGCAGCGGGCGACGACACCGCCAAGGCGGCCCAGGAAACGCACGAGGTGCTGCAAAAGGATCTCGCCCGCGTCAATCGCCGGTTGGCGTTGAAAGCGAAGCAGGAGCGCCGCCTGGCGACCGGGGGCCACCTGCTGCGCTTGCCCGATGCGCTGGACAAGAGCGCGTCGGAGCGTTTCATGATCGAGATGGCGGCCAACCCCGACATCCAGGCCATCGAGCCCAATGCGCGCTACTACCCGCTCGCCGTTCCGAACGATCCGCACTATTCGCGTCAGTGGGCGCTGCGCGAAGCGACCGGCGGACTCAACATCCAGCCGGCATGGGATCACTCGCTGGGCAATGGCGTGGTCATCGCGGTACTGGATACCGGCCGTACGCCGCACCCGGATCTGGATGCCAAGACCGTGCCGGGGTACGACTTCATCAGCAGTGCAACGACGGCGCGCGACGGCAACGGTCGCGACAACGATCCCGGCGACATGGGTGACTGGAACACGTCGGACGCGTGCTCCACGCGCGATTCGAGCTGGCATGGCATGCATGTCGCCGGCATCGCCGGGGCGCTGACCCACAACGGCATCGGCATTGCCGGTGCCGCCCCGGGTGCCTGGATCCAGCATGTGCGGGTGCTGGGGCGCTGCGGCGGTTCGCTCGCCGACATCGCCGAAGGGATGGTCTGGGCCAGCGGCGGGCAGGTCGCCGGCGTGCCGAACAATCCGACACCGGCGCGCGTACTGAACCTGAGTCTGGGCAGTTACGGTTCGACGTGCCCGCAGACCTACCAGAACGCGATCAATCAGGTGCGCAACCGGGGGGCCGTGGTGGTAGTGGCCGCCGGCAACGACAACGCATCGGTGGCTGCGGCCTCCCCGGCCAACTGCAACGGTGTCATCGCGGTGGCCGCCACCGACCGGACCGGGAGGCGCGCCTCCTATTCCAACTACGGCATGCAGATATCGGTGGCCGCGCCGGGTGGCGACGGCAGTGGCGACGGGCGCATCTATTCGACGGTGGATACCGGTAGCCGCAGCCCGGTCGGGCATGGCTACGGCTGGAAGAGCGGCACTTCGATGGCGGCGCCCTATGTTGCCGGCGTGGTGGCGTTGATGCTCGAACGGCGTCCGTCGATGACGCCGGCCCAGGTCGAAACCATGCTTCGCAACACCCTGCGGCCATTCCCGAGCGGCTGCAGTGGCGGATGCGGCCCCGGCATCGTCGATGCGCGGGCGGCGGTGCGTGCGGCGCGCGGCGGCTCGATTGCCGAGTATCCGCTCAGTGTGGCGCTGTACGGCAATGGACAAGGCAAGGTTGTCAGCACGCCGTCCCGGATCGATTGCGGATCATCGTGTTCGGCCCGATTCGACAAGGGCGGCAGCGTCACGTTGCGCGCCACGCCCGGCAGCGGCTACGAATTCGCCGGCTGGAGCGGTGCCTGCACCGGCGCCTCGGCCACCTGCACGGTCAGCATGAATCAAGCCAAGGTGACGTTCGCGACCTTCAAGATTCCGGTGAGGACGCTGGGCAACGGCAGCGTCCGCAGCAATCTGGCGTCTTCCGGCATCCCGTTGATGTACTCGATTCCGGTGCCGGCCGGAGCCACCAACCTGAAGTTCGAGATTTCCGGCGGCAGTGGCGATGCCGATCTGCATGTCCGGCGCGGTACCGAGCCGAACAGCCAGACCTACGACTGTCGCCCCTGGAAGCTGGGCAACAACGAGACCTGCACGTTCGCGGCCCCGATGGCCGGCACCTGGTACGCGATGCTTTCGGGCGACCCCAGTTTCAGTGGCGTGCGTCTTTCCGTGAGCTTCACCAGCGCACCGTCTGGTGGTCCGCTCTTGAGCCGGAACACGCCGGTGCGCAGCATCTCTGTGCCCGAGGGCGGGGCGCGTTACTACCGATTCAGTGTGCCCAGCAGTGCCGGCAGCCTGCGCATCGAAACCCAGGGAGGGACCGGCGATCTGGATCTCTACGTGCGTCGCGGCGGGGTGCCGACGACCAGCAACTACACCTGCGCACCGTTGCGCGCCAATAGCACCGAAGTCTGCGAATGGGCGGTTCCCGCCGCCGGAACCTACTACATCATGCTGCACGGCTATACTCAGGTCAGTGGCGCCACCCTCAGCGCCAGCTATATCCCGGTCAAGACGTTGACCGCAGGCTGGAGCGGCGCAGGTGCCGGCAGCGTCGCGGCGCGGCGTCTGGTTGGAGGTGCCACGGAAGCGACCTGTACCGTATTGCCGTGCCCGATGCCGCTTCACTCCAATGCCACCTACGACTTGGTCGCCACCGCTGCGACCGGCTCGCGCTTTGCCGGTTGGACCACCAGCCAATGCGACAGCATCAGTGCCCAGGGGCATTGTCGGGTCAAGATGGACAACGCACGCCGGGTCACGGCCAGATTCGACCTGCCTGCGGCGGATCGTCCGATCGCGACGGTCGGGCGCAGTGGCAGCGGCAGCGGTACCGTACAGATCCGGCGCGTTTCCGACGGTGCGGTCATCGGCACCTGTACCAACTATTCCTGCCGCGCGGGCTTGCCGACGAGGGGAACCTACGAGTTCATCGCCACGGCCAACAGCAACTCCAGTTTCGATGGGTGGGCAGCGGGCCAGTGCAGCACCATCACGCCGGCGGGCCGATGCCGGATCCTCGTCGACCGTCCGAAGACAGTGACGGCAAGGTTCTCGCCGAAATAATCGGAAAAACGCAGCACAAAAAGAAAAAGCCGCAGTTTCCTGCGGCTTTTTCATCTTGCCCGTGTGGCTGAAGGTCGGATCAGACCTGCATCGCCTTGGCGACTTCGGCGGCGTAGTCTTCGACCACCTTCTCGATGCCTTCGCCCACCATCAGGCGCTGGAAGGAGAGCACCTCGGCGCCTTCCTTCTTGAGCGCCTGCTCGACGGTGCTGTCGGTGTCCAGGATGTAGGCCTGACCGGTCAGGCTGATTTCCGCCAGCGTCTTGTTGAGCTTGCCGGAGATCATCTTCTCCTGGATATCGGCCGGCTTGGCCTTGTCTTTCTCGCTCATCTGGGCCAGCGCGATTTCCTTTTCCTTGGCGACGAAGTCGGCCGGAGCGTCCGCCGGAGTCAGGTACTGCGGGTTCATCGCGGCGATGTGCATCGCCAGGCCCTTGGCCAGTTCGGGCGAGCCGCCCTTGACGTCGACCAGCACACCGATGCGGCCACCATGAACATAGCTGCCCACGTTCTGGCCGGCGGTGATCCAGGCCATGCGACGCACCTGCACGTTTTCGCCGACCTTGGCGATCAGCGCGGCACGAGCCTCTTCGACGCTGCTGCCATCGGCCAGCTTCACGCTCTTGAGCGCTTCGATGTCCGCAGCGCCACTCGACAGGGCGACCTGAGCCACGGCTTCGGAGAAGCCGACGAAGTTTTCGTCCTTGGCAACGAAGTCGGTTTCGGAGTTGACTTCCACCAGCACGGCACGGGCGGCCTCGGCGGCAACCACGATGCGGCCTTCAGCGGCCACGCGGTCGGCCTTCTTGTCGGCCTTGGCCAGACCGGTCTTGCGCAGGTGCTCCATCGCGGCCTCGATGTCGCCTTTGTGTTCGGTGAGCGCCTTCTTGCACTCCATCATGCCGGCGCCGGAGCGCTCGCGCAGTTCCTTGACCAGAGTGGCGGTGATTTCCATGACTACCTCGGGAATATGTGTGAACAGGAGAATGCGCGCGGGGAACCGGTTCGCCGCGCGTCAAGTGCATGACCGGACGCCCCCGAAAAGGGCGTCACGGTGTGGGCGTGATTACTCGCCCTTGTCGCTGCGCGGTGCACGCTTGGCAGCGGCCTTCTTGGCCGGTGCGCGACGCGGCGGCGCTGCCTTCTTCGGCTCGGCCTCTTCGGAGGCCACCGGGTTGCCCTGCTCGTCCAGTTCGACGAACTCGTCGCTGCTCGACGATGCGATGATCGGCGCAGCAGCCTTGCCTTCCAGTACGGCGTCGGCGGCGGCACGGGCGTAGAGCTGCACGGCGCGGATGGCGTCGTCGTTGCCCGGGATGGCGTAATCGACCAGCTCGGGGTTGTAGTTGGTATCGACCACGGCGACGACCGGGATGCCGAGCTTCTTGGCCTCTTCGACCGCGATGTTTTCGTGGCCGATATCGACGATGAACAAGGCGTCCGGCAGGCCGTTCATGTTCTTGATGCCGCCCAGCGAGTTCTCGAGCTTCTCGCGCTCGCGCTGGCGTTGCAGCACTTCGTGCTTGACCAGCTTGGCGAAGCTGCCGTCGGTTTCGGCCGCTTCCAGTTCCTTGAGGCGGGCGATGGACTGCTTGACCGTGCGGAAGTTGGTCAGCATGCCGCCGAGCCAGCGGGCCGAAACGTACGGCATGCCGCAACGTGCGGCTTCTTCGGCGATGGCTTCACGTGCTGAACGCTTGGTGCCGACGAACATGATGGTGCCGCGCTTCTGCGCCAGACCGGAAATGAAGTTCATCGCGTCGTTGAACAGCGGAACCGTCTTTTCCAGATTGATGATGTGGATCTTGCCGCGGGCGCCGAAGATGTATGGCGCCATCTTGGGGTTCCAGTAGCGGGTCTGGTGACCGAAGTGCACGCCGGCTTCCAGCATCTGGCGCATGGTGATCTGAGGCATGGGGTAAAACTCCTGAAGGTGGAATCGACCTCGCGCGGTGCATGGTCTGTGTAATGAGCCGCGCGCGGTGGCGTGTCCCTGGGAGGAGGTGCGCCACGATTCCGGGGTTGGGCCTCCACGCGCCGCTGTTGCCGAACCCGGTTAGGGGCACCCCGGAACAGACTCAAGACGCGTGTGTGGATTCGTCGCTGACGTGCGACGTGGACGGCGCAGGGCGAAAAGCATGCCCGGCAAAGCCGGCGCATTGTACCGAGGGATGCACTTTACGGCAAACAACGGGAATTTGGCACAGCGCACGGCGATCTGCCGCGTGGCGGCCGGGGACGGGAAAATCCCCCCGCAAGCCGGGGAAGCAGGATCCGGTACGGGTCATGTCCTCGTACCGGATCAGTCACCGGTGGCTATTTTTCGTCCGATTGGGATGGTCTGGCTTGCGCATCCCTGAGTCCTTGCGCATCACGCTCCTGCATTCTCCGGCGTTCGGCCACGGTGAAGCAGATGTTGGTGCGGATATGGCTGCCAGGGATCCGTTCACGCCGACACACCAGACGGCTGTCGTCGCTGGCCAAGGTGAGTTTGGCATTGACGATTTCCTGAGCGTTGAACAGCTCGACCTTTTCCCTCTGGTTGAGCTGGTCGACGCTGCGCTCCTTCAGGATGCTCTCCATCCTGTCCAGTGCCTGGATCACGGCCGAGCGGTCGGCGTGGCTGATTTCCGAGTACGTACCGCCAGCGGTAAATTCCATTTCGATGGCCGAGCGCTGCTCGTCGAATGGACTCTTCTCGATGTTGAGGTGCGCTGCGCTCTTGTGATCCTTGATGGCTAATGCGGGGCCGGGCAGCACGAGGACGAACGCTGCAATCAGCGCGAACCTGTTGAGCATGATTAACTCCTGTTGTCTGATTCGCTTCACAATACCCGACCCTGCATGCAGGCCGCCACATCGGCGTTGGCGTGTTGTGCGATCTGGGTCACGTTGCCGCTCGTCCGTGCCGCCGCGATGCGTGTTGTGCGCCGCGACACGCGACTCGTCTCGCAGTGGCCCGGTCAAAGCGCATGACCTGCTCTGCGGCGATGCTGCAGGCGGGCGCGGAGAAGGGGGCGGCGCACGTCTATAATCGGCAGTCCGACTTCCTCCCAAATCCGGAAAACTTGTCGAAATGACCATGATCGCCACCATCCACGCCCGCGAGATTCTCGATTCGCGCGGCAATCCCACCCTCGAAGCCGAAGTGACGCTCGCGGACGGCAGTTTCGGCCGCGCCGCGGTGCCCTCGGGTGCGTCCACCGGCACGCGCGAAGCGGTGGAATTGCGCGACGGCGACAAGACCCGTTATCTGGGCAAGGGTGTGCGCAAGGCCGTGGCGAACGTCAACGACGTCATCGCACCGGCGCTGAAGGGTTTCGACGCGACCGACCAGGCTGGCCTGGATGCGCGGCTGATCGATCTGGACGGCACCGACACCAAGAGCGCGCTGGGCGCCAACGCGTTGCTGGGTGTGTCGTTGGCCAACGCGCATGCCGTCGCCGCGTCGCGCCGGATGCCGCTGTGGCGCAGCCTGGCGAGCGACAATGACGTGGTATTGCCGGTGCCGATGATGAACATCATCAATGGCGGCGCGCATGCCGACAACAACGTGGACATGCAGGAGTTCATGGTGCTGCCGGTGGGTTTCGATTCGTTTTCCGAGGCGCTGCGCGCCGGTACGGAAATCTTCCATGCACTCAAGTCCGTCCTGAAGGGGCGTGGCCTGTCGACGGCGGTGGGTGACGAAGGTGGTTTCGCCCCGGACCTCGACTCCAACGTGGAAGCGGTCGAGACGATCCTCGAGGCCATCGGCAAGGCCGGCTGTCGCGCTGGCGACGACGTGCTGTTGGGTCTGGATGTGGCCAGTTCGGAATTCTTCGACAGCGGCAAATACATCCTCACCGGCGAGGGCAAGCGTCTTTCGTCCGAACAGTTCACTGATTTCCTCGCCGATTGGGCCCGCCAGTACCCCATCGTCACGATCGAGGACGGCATGGCCGAGAACGATTGGGAGGGCTGGAAGCTGCTCACCGAACGCCTTGGCAACAGCGTGCAGCTCGTGGGCGACGATTTGTTCGTCACCAATCCGAAGATCTTCCGCGAGGGCATCGAGAAGGGCATCGGCAACGCCATCCTGATCAAGGTCAACCAGATCGGCACCTTGACCGAAACGCTGGAAGCCATCGCGATGGCACATGCCAATCGCTACGCGGCCGTTGTCTCGCACCGCTCTGGTGAGACCGAAGACACCACCATTGCCGACATCGCGGTGGCCACCACCGCCACGCAAATCAAGACCGGTTCGCTGTGTCGCTCGGATCGCGTGGCGAAGTACAACCAGTTGCTCCGCATCGAGGAAGCCCTTGGCCGCGCGGCACGCTACGCCGGACGCGATGCCTTCGTGAGCCTCGCCGGACGTTGATGTCGGGACATGGCACGCCTGGTCGCCTTGGTGCTGATCGCCCTGATCGTGCTGCTCCAGTTGAAATACTGGGTTGGCAGCGGTGGCGTGCGCGAGGTCGAGGCGCTGCGTGAACGCGTGGAAGCGCAAGCCCGCGAGAATGCGGAACTGGAACGCCGCAATGCGGCACTCCAGGCCGAGGTGGAAGAGCTGCGCGAAGGCAAAGCCGCATTGGAAGAACGCGCGCGGTCGGAGCTTGGCCTGATCAAACCCGGAGAAACGTTTTATCGCATCGTCGAAACGCCGGTCAGCCCGTTGTCACCGGAGCCCCGGCGTTGATGGCGCGTGAGACGCATCCTTCGGTGTGGGTCGTGGTGCCGGCGGCCGGGCGCGGCGTGCGTGCCGGAAGTGGTGTGCCGAAACAATATCGGCTGCTGCTGGGTCGGCCGGTGATCGAGCACACCCTGCGTACGCTCGCGACGCATCCGCAGGTTCGGGGTGTGGCGGTGGTTCTGGCGGCGGACGACGACCGCTGGCCGGGCTGGGACATGCTTGAAGGCAAGCCGGTGCTGGCGGTGACCGGTGGCGCAGAGCGTGCCGACTCGGTTCTCGCCGGCCTGAACGCATTGCCGCAGGATCTGGAGGACGACGCGTTCGTGCTTGTCCACGATGCGGCACGACCGTGTGTATCCCATCGGGATATCGATGCGCTGCTTGATGCGGCGTCGCCGCGTGGTGCGGTTCTGGCCGTTCCGCTGGCGGACACGCTCAAGCGCGCCGATGACGACAACCTCGTGCGGGATACGGTGCCCCGCGATGGCCTGTGGCGAGCACTGACGCCTCAGATGTTTCAACGCGCCGCCCTCATGCGTGCCTTGCGTGACGCACGCGATGCCGGCGTTGTCGTGACCGACGAGTCGATGGCGATGGAGCGGGCCGGCATCGCGCCTGTTCTGGTGGCGGGATCCGCCGACAATCTCAAGATCACCACCCCCCGCGATTTCGCGCTGGCCGAATTCCTGCTGCGCGCCGCGAACAAGGACTCCGCATGACCTCCCCGTTTCGGATCGGTACCGGCTACGACGTGCACGCGTTCGGGCCGGGAGAACACGTTGTCATTGGCGGGGTGACGATCCCGCACACATCCGGTCTGGTGGCCCACTCGGATGGCGATGTGTTGATCCACGCCCTCTGCGATGCGCTGCTGGGCGCACTGGCGCTGGGTGATATCGGTCGGCACTTTCCGCCGGGCGAGGCGCGCTGGGCCGGCGTGGACAGTCGCGAGCTGCTGCGCGCGGTGGTCGCGATGCTGCACGCACGCGGTTGGCGCGTCGGCAATGTCGATGCCGTGGTCATCTGTGAGCGGCCGAAGTTGCTGCCGCATGTCGACACGATGCGCCAACGCTTGGCGACGGACATGGCCGTCGATCCGGATGGGGTGGGGATCAAGGCCACGACCTCCGAGAAGCTGGGTTTCACGGGCCGCAGCGAGGGCATCGCGGCACAGGCCGTCGCGCTGGTGGTCAGGCGCGAGGGGCAAGGATGATGTTGCCTACCTCTGAAACGCCGCGCGCGTTGGGGCCATCGGTGATGCGTGCGGCGATCCGCAGTCGACCTGACGACTTCATCGTCGAAGAGATGCTCGGGTTCGAGCCCTCGGGGCAGGGCGAGCATCTGTTCCTGACGATCGAGAAGCGCGGCGCGAACACGCACTGGGTGGCGCAGCAGCTTGCCCGCTGGGCGGGAATTCCGGAACACGCTGTGGGGTATGCCGGACTGAAGGATCGCCACGCGGTGACGCGTCAAGCCTTCACGCTGCATCTTCCGGGGCGCGAGGCGCCTCCTCTGGAATCCTTGGCGATCCCGGGCGTGGATGTTCTCGCGGTGCATCGGCACCAGCGAAAATTGCCGCGTGGCGCGTTGCGCGGCAACCGCTTCACACTGACATTGCGCGAGGTTGCGGGTGACGCGGACGCCATTGAGCAGCGCCTGTGCCAGGTCGCGTCGCGTGGAGTGCCCAATGCATTCGGAGAGCAGCGCTTTGGCCGCGATGCGGGCAACGTGCCGGCGGCCCGGGCGATGTTCGCCGGTCGACGTGCTTCCCGCGAGAAGCGCTCCATCTATTTGTCAGCAGCGCGTTCGGTCCTGTTCAACCGCATTCTGGATGAGAGAATCAAACAGGACACGTGGGATCGCCCGATTCCCGGCGACGTGTTCATGCTCGATGGCAGTCACAGCGTATTCGGGCCGGAGCCGGTCGATGACGTGCTCGCTGGTCGCATCGCGAATTTCGATGTGCACCCCACCGGTGCACTGTGGGGTATGGGCGAGCCACGCACGTCGGAGGCCGCGCGTGCCATCGAGGACGGCGTTGCGTCCGCGGATGCGGAACTGGCCGAGGGGCTGGTGCGCGCCGGATTGAAACAGGAGCGTCGCGCATTGCGGGTGGCGGTGAGCGATCTGGCATGGCACCGGGAGAACGATACGCTGACGCTGTCGTTCCATCTGCCGGCGGGAAGTTATGCGACTGCCGTGCTCGACGCGCTCGGCGAGATGCGGGATGCGAGCAGCCTCGCCGCGTAACGTCGGAGATGGCATCGGCCTGCCCTAGAATGGGCAGGTGAGCACCCGCGCGACTCCCCCGTTGTTTTCTCCGCCAGCCGCCTTGCAACCGCTGGCCGAACGCATGCGCCCGCGGACGCTGGACGACATGGTCGGCCAGACGCGGCTGTTGTCGGAGAAATCCGCTTTGCGCCGAGCGGTCGAGTCCGGTCGCGTGCATTCAATGATCCTCTGGGGGCCGCCAGGCTGCGGCAAGACCACGTTGGCCCTGCTGCTGGCGCACTATGCAGAGGCGCGCTTCCGGGCCATTTCCGCCGTGCTGGCCGGCTTGCCGCAGGTGCGCGAGGTGCTGGCCGAGGCCGATCAGGCCTTTCAGGCCGGCGAACGCACCGTGCTGTTCGTCGACGAGGTGCATCGCTTCAACAAGGTGCAGCAGGATGCGTTCCTGCCGCACATCGAGCGCGGCACCATCGTGTTCGTCGGTGCCACCACGGAAAATCCGAGTTTCGAGTTGAACTCGGCGTTGCTTTCGCGCTGTCGCGTGCATGTGCTGGAAGCGGTGTCTTCCGACGACATCGCGGAGGCATTGCAACGTGCGCTGCTGGATCAGGAGCGCGGGCTGGGTGGACGCGGTTTGCGCATCAGCGAGGAAAATCTGGCCCAGATCGCACAGGCCGCCGATGGCGATGTGCGACGTGCGCTCACGCTGCTGGAAATCGCCGCCGAATTGGCCGAGGCCGAGAATGGCGAGATCACCACGGCCACCCTGGCGCAGGTGTTGGCGGATCGCACCCGGCGCTTCGACAAGCAGGGCGAGCAGTTCTACGACCAGATCAGCGCGTTGCACAAATCGGTACGCAGTTCCAATCCGGACGCCGCCCTGTATTGGCTTTGCCGGATGCTCGATGGCGGATGTGATCCGATCTATCTCGCACGCCGCCTCACCCGCATGGCGGTGGAGGACATCGGGCTGGCGGATCCGCGTGCATTGCCCATGGCGATCGATGCCTGGAACACGTTTGATCGCCTTGGCAGCCCGGAAGGCGAGTTGGCATTGGCACAGGTGGCGATCTATCTGGCCAGCACGTCCAAGTCCAATGCGGTGTATGCCGCCTACAACACGGTTCGCTCCGAAGTGCGTGAGACCGGCACGCTGCCGGTGCCGCTGCACTTGCGCAACGCGCCAAGCAAACTGATGAAGCAACTTGGTTACGGTCGCGATTATCAGTACGACCACGATGCCGAAGGCGGCATCGCGCTGGATCAAACCGGGTTCCCCGACGAAATGGGCGAGCGGGTGTACTACCAGCCGGTCGAGCGCGGCATGGAAATCAAGCTCAAGGAAAAACTCGATGCCTTGCGCATGGCCCGTGCCGAAGCGCGGGAGCGCAAACGGTGACCCTGGTCCCGATGTGGCAGCAGGTGCTGCTGGTGGCGCTCGGCGGCGCGGTGGGGTCGGTCGGGCGCTTCCTTGTTGCGGCATGGATGGTCCGCATGGCCGGATCCGCATTCCCGTGGGGAACACTCGCAGTGAACCTCGTGGGCAGTTTTCTCGCGGGATTGCTGTTCGTCTGGCTCGACGGTCGCGGTGATTCGGCCAACTGGTGGCGGGTCTTGTTGATGGTCGGCGTGCTCGGCGGATTCACCACCTGGTCGGCGTTTGCGCTCGAAGTGATGCTTCTCGGGCGCGATGCGACGCCGGGCTGGGCGGGAGCGTACGTGGTGGCCAGTCTTGTGGGCGGTGTGTTGCTTGTCTGGGCCGGGTGGCGGACGGGTGTGATCTTGCGTGGCTGAAGCACGCGATGCGCCACGTCGCGTGGCATGCCATGCAGATGGCCTCGATCTTTTCCCTTTCGCGTTTAGTACCATTGCGTCGCGCCAGTCCGGCGCGGACACATCTTCTTCTTCGTCTGGGGAGTATTGCTATGGATTGGGGTAAGTTTCTGCTGTCGCTCGATGGCCGCATTGGGCGAAAGGCGTTTTGGCTGTTTACCGTGGCATTGATCGCGATCTACGTCATTGCCGCGTTTGCCGGTGGCGTGAGCGTTGATCCATCCACGGGCATGCCGGGCTACGCCGCATGGTTCTGGATCCTGATGCTGGTGTTGATCTGGCCGTCGATTGCGGTACAGGCCAAGCGTTGGCATGACCAGGATCGTTCGGCATGGTGGATCCTGATCAACTTTGTCCCGTTCGTGGGAGGGCTGATCTCGCTCGTCATGTGCGGCTTCATCGCCGGCACGCCCGGTCCGAATCGCTTCGGTGAGGCACCGATGGCCTGACCGTCAGGCCTGTTGCGTCACGCGCGGGAGCCACATGGAAGGCTCCCGCGTTGCCTCACACCGACGAGGGCGCGGATAATTGCCGGCTCCCTCATGCCGGTTCCTGCCATGCTCGATCCCATCCTTCTTCGCGGCCAGCTCGCCGATACCGCAGCACGTCTCAAGACCACGCGTGGTTATGATCTGGATGTGGCAGCGTTCGAGTGTCTCGAGGCCGAGCGCAAGGCCATCCAGATCCGCACGCAAGAACTGCAGAATCTTCGCAACACCCGCTCCAAGGCCATCGGGATGGCGAAGGCCAAGGGCGAGGACGCGAGCGCGATTCTGGCCGAAGTCGCTGGCATCGGCGACGAGCTGAAGTCCAGCGAGGCGCGACTGGACGCGATTCGTGCTGAAATCGACGCCATTGCGTCGGGTATCCCGAACCTGCCTGATGCGTCGGTGCCTGCCGGTGCAGACGAAAACGACAACGTCGAGCAGCACCGCTGGGGCACGCCGCGCAGTTTCGATTTCGAGGTCAAGGATCACGTCGAACTGGGCGCACGTCACGGCTGGCTTGATGCCGAAGCCGGCGCCAAGCTGTCCGGCTCGCGCTTCACCGTGCTGCGCGGCGATCTGGCCAGGCTGCACCGCGCGCTGGCGCAGTTCATGCTCGACCTGCACACGGGCGAGCACGACTACACCGAAACCAATGTGCCGCTGATCGTCAATGCCGAGAGCATGCGCGGCACCGGCCAGCTGCCCAAGTTCGAGGAAGACCTGTTTGCCACCGATTTCGGCGACAGCCGGCGCTATCTGATCCCGACCTCGGAAGTGCCGCTGACCAATCTGGCGCGCGGCGAAATCCTCGAAACCGAATCACTGCCGCAGCGCTACACCGCGCATTCGTTGTGCTTTCGCTCCGAAGCCGGCAGCGGTGGCCGCGACGTGCGCGGCATGATCCGCCAGCACCAGTTCGAGAAAGTGGAACTGGTCAGCCTGGCCCATCCGTCACAGAGCAATGAGGAACACGAGCGCATGACGCGCTGCGCCGAAGTGGTGCTGGAACGACTCGGTCTGCCGTATCGGCGCATGCTGCTGTGCTCGGGCGACATGGGTTTTTCCGCGATCAAGACCTATGACCTGGAAGTCTGGTTGCCGAGCCAGCAGCGCTACCGTGAGATCAGTTCGTGCTCGAACTGCGGTGATTTCCAGGCGCGCCGCATGCAGGCGCGCTTCCGCAACCCGGAAACCGGCAAGCCGGAACTGCTGCATACACTGAACGGCTCCGGTGTTGCTGTCGGTCGCGCGCTGATCGCCGTGATGGAGAACTACCAGAACGCCGATGGTTCGATCACGCTGCCGGACGTGCTGCGGCCGTACTTCGGCGGAGCCGAACGCATCCTGTGAAGGCGGCGCCCGGCGACGGAAAGGTACCGTTGGGCGGACGTTGGCATTTGGTAGTGGCAATCCGGTTGAAAATAGATTATCTTGCGCCCGCTGTGTTTTTTGCTTGGGGTCACGGGGTATCGTGACCTGATGGTTGGCCGTTAAGCCTGTTCCGTCTTTTCGCTTCATTCCACTCCCGCAAAAAAACAGTCGTTCCCGCCCGCGAGGGCGTTTTATTGTTTTTTGTAGGAGTTTCAACGATGTCAGACCGTCAGACCGGAACCGTCAAGTGGTTCAACGACGCCAAGGGCTTTGGTTTCATCACCCCCGAGAGCGGCCCCGACCTGTTCGTGCATTTCCGTGCGATTCAGGGCAACGGCTTCAAGTCGCTGCAGGAAGGCCAGAAGGTGACGTTCGTCGCCGTTCAGGGCCAGAAGGGCATGCAGGCAGATCAGGTGCAGGCCGCCTGATTGCGCTCCGGCATCCGCGCTGCGGATGCCGTGCCTGAAAGTACGAAAAACGCCGGGGAGCGAGAGCTTCCCGGCGTTTTTCATGTCTGTGTCTTCTGACCTGCACCGGACAGATCAAGTCGACGCAGGCCATCTTTCGCTTTTCGGTTCGGCATGCCGCAACGGGCAAGCGAATGGAGGGACGGACTGGTTCGGTGCCAGTCGTCTGCGCAGCTATCCGCATGCATCACGCAGCAGGACGAAGTTGTCCCCGGATGCTGTGTGTCCGGTTGCGGGAATCCTGTGGGTAAGTCGGGTGCCTTCCTTTGCCAACGGGCACTTGCGTTGTTCTGGTCAGTCCTTGCCCAATCCCTGCGTCTTGTCCACAGAAGGTGTGCATGGAGGTATGGGGAAGTGTGTGAATAACTTTTCAAAATCCAATTAAAACAATGAAATGCAATTCATTGTTCATTTTTTGATCAGTATCTGCAGCATGCGTTTCCACACTGAACCAGGTACGGCGACGGTGTACCATGGCCCTTGCGTTGTCTTGCGATCCGCCCCATTTGGGTCATGCGGCGCATGACGCCAACGGTGTCTCGACACCCCACAACAACACATCAGAAACACATCAAAAAGAACAGGAGTCAGCCGCCATGTCCAAAGGTCAGTCTTTGCAGGATCCCTTTCTGAATGCATTGCGCCGCGAGCGCGTCCCCGTGTCGATCTATCTGGTCAATGGCATCAAGTTGCAGGGCACGATCGAGTCTTTCGACCAGTTCGTCGTGCTGTTGCGCAATACCGTGAGCCAGATGGTCTACAAGCACGCCATATCCACCGTCGTCCCGGCGCGCAACGTGCGCGTCACGCCTCCGGGCGGCGAGGACGAACCGCAAGACGAGAGCTGATGTTCGAACGATCCCGAAAGGGCGAACGTGCCCTGTTGATCCAACCTTTCACGGCCGGGCAGAACGACCCGGCCATCCTCGAAGAGTTTGCCGAGCTGGCCCGTTCGGCTGGTGCGCAAGTGGCCGATTCGCTGGCCGCACGCATCGACAAGGCCAATCCAGCCACCCTGATCGGCAGTGGCAAGGTAGAGGAGGCAGTGAGCCTCTGCAACGCGCTGGAAGCAGATGTGGTGCTGGTCAACCATGCGCTTTCGCCGGTGCAAGAGCGCAATCTCGAGAAGATCCTGCAGCGCCGTGTGGTTGATCGTACCGGCTTGATCCTGGACATCTTCGCGCAGCGTGCCCGATCGCATGAAGGCAAGCTGCAGGTCGAATTGGCTCAGCTCAAGCACATGGCCACGCGGCTGGTGCGTGGCTGGACCCATCTGGAGCGCCAGCGTGGCGGCTCGATCGGCCTGCGTGGTCCGGGCGAAACCCAGCTTGAAACCGATCGGCGCCTGCTGGCCAAGCGTGTGGATGCCCTGAAGGCGCGCCTGGAGAAAGTGGAGGTGCAGCGCAACCAGATGCGTCGGGCGCGTCTGCGCAATGGCGTTGCCCGGGTAGCGCTGGTGGGTTACACCAACGCAGGCAAGTCCACGCTGTTCAACGCGTTGACCGGTGCGGATGCCTACGAGGCGGACCAGCTTTTCGCCACACTCGATCCCACTGTGCGCAAGCTGTCGGGATTGGCCTGCGGCGATGTGGCCATTGCCGATACCGTCGGTTTCGTGCGTGATCTTCCGCACGATCTGGTGGCGGCATTCCGCTCCACGCTTTCCGAGGCGCGGGATGCGGATCTGCTTCTGCACGTGGTGGACGCATCCGATCCATTGCGCGAGGAGCGCATCGGGCAGGTCAACGAGGTGTTGAACGAGATCGGTGCGGGGGCGATTCCGCAGATGCTGGTGTTCAACAAGATCGACCGTCTCGATGACGCCGCACCGCGCGTGGACGTGCTTGAACAGCGTGTCGAAGGCGAAGCGCTGCTGACACGGGTCTGGGTTTCGGCACGCAGTGGCGCGGGCTTGCCGATGCTGCGCGAGCAGGTGTCCTCGGCACTGTCCAGCGAGCGCGTCAGCGGGCAGGTGCACCTGTCTTCGATGGCCGGACGCCTGCGTGCGCGTTTGTTCGCCGCCGGAGCGGTGCGGCATGAGGAGGCCGACGACGCCGGCTGGCGGATCGATCTGGACATGCCGCTGGTCATCGCGCAGCAGCTGCTTTCCGGCAATGATGCCGACAGCGTAGCCTTGCGCGGGCAGTTGCTTGCGGTGCCTTAGCCTCTACAATTCACGATCCACTGACTATTACGACCGACCGTCTTTGCGGTTGCGGCGTGTTCGTCCTGAACGTGCCGCCACGGTCCTCCCACATGGAGCTTTGCATGGCCTGGAATGAGCCTGGTGGCGACAAGAACAAGGGTTCCAAAGACCCTTGGAACAATGATGGACGCGGCGGCGGCCAAGGGCCGGACGTGGATGCGTTCATCGAGCGCCTCAAGTCCAACATCGGCCGGGTCTTCGGCGGCGGCGACGAAGGCCGCTCCGGGCGCGGCAATGGCGCGGGCAACGGCAGCGGAGGGCCGTCCATCGGCCTCATCGTGCTGGGTGCGTTGCTGCTCTGGTTCGTGTTCGATTCCTGGGTGCTGATCGACGAGCGTCAGCGCGGTGTCGTGCTGCGGTTTGGCAAGTACGAGCGTCTGATGACTCCCGGCCCCAACTTCAAATTGCCGCGTCCGATCGAGAGCGTCACCAAGGTCGAAGCCACGCAGGTGCGCAACATCTCCGATCAGGTGCGGATGCTCACCCGTGACGAGAACATCGTGCTGGTGGATTTCAACGTGCAGTACCAGGTCTCGGATCCGCAGCAGTTCCTGTTCGGAACCCGCGATCCGGACGACACCTTGCGTCAGGCCGCTGAAAGCGCGGTGCGCGAGGTGATGGGCAACAGCGTGATGGACACGATTCTCTCGGGTCAGCGCGCCGAGCTGGCCGCGCAGGCCAGCGAGCGGCTGCAGGCGGCGCTGACGCAGTACCGCACCGGGCTGTTGGTCAGCGAGTTCAACTTGCAGAATGCGCGCCCGCCGGCGGAGGTCAAGGATGCCTTCGACGATGCCATCATCGCGCGCGAGGACAAGCAGCGTTTCGAGAACGATGCATTGGGCTATGCCAGCAAGCAGGTGCCCGAGGCGCGTGGTGCGGCAGCCCGCATCAAGGCCGAATCGGAGGGTTACCAGGCTCAGGCGATCGCGCGCGCGCAAGGCGATGCCGAGCGCTTCACGCTCCTCGCGGACGAATATCGCAAGGCGCCGTCTGTCACGCGCAAACGCCTGTACCTTGAAACAATGCAGGAAGTGCTTGCGGCCAATCCCAAGGTGGTGGCAGGCAACCGCAACGGCACGAACGTGATGTATTTGCCGCTGGACAAGCTTTCCGGTGGCACGGGCGATACCGCACGCAGCGATGCCACCTTCATCGAACGTCTGCCGCCGGTGCAGGCCGCCACCAACACGCCATCGCAGTCACGCTCTCCTGTGCGTGATGCCACCCGTACTCCGCGCGAGGGTTCCAGCCGATGAGAAACATCGTCGTCATCATCGTTCTCGGTCTCGCACTGCTGGCGAGCAGTTCGATTTTCATCGTGCGCGAGGCGCAGGTTGGCGTGCTGTTCCAGCTTGGCCGCATCGTGCGCACCGACATTGGTCCGGGCGTGCATTTCAAGATGCCGCTGATCCAGGATGTGCGCATCTTCGACAGCCGCATCATGACACTGGATTCGCAACCCGAGCGTTACCTCACTTCGGAAAAGAAGGACGTGAATGTCGACTTCTTCGCCAAGTGGCGCATCAGCGAAGTGGGGCGTTACTACACCACCACATCGGGTGACGAGTTGCAGGCGATGCAGCGCCTGAATCCGATCATCAAGGAAGCGCTGCGCAACCAGATCAACCAGCGCACGTTGCAGGAGACCGTCTCCGATGCGCGCAGCACGATGACCGAGACGCTGGTCCGCACGGCCAATGAAGGCACCAGGAACCTCGGGATCGAGGTGGTGGACGTGCGCATCAAGCGCATCGACCTGCCGGAGGAGGTGTCGGAGTCGGTCTACAATCGCATGCGTGCCGAGCGCTCGCGTGTCGCCAATGAATTGCGCTCGCAGGGCATCGAGGCCTCTGAAACGATTCGTGCCAACGCGGACCGCGAGCGCCAGGTCATCCTTGCCAATGCCGAGCGTGATGCACAGCGCATCCGCGGTGAAGGCGATGCGAAAGCGGCGGATATCTATGCTCAGGCCTATGGGCGCGACGCCGAGTTCTACGGCTTCCACCGCAGTCTGGAGAGCTACCGTACCGCGTTCGAAAATGGCGACAGCGTGCTGGTGCTGGACCCGGATTCGGAGTTCTTCCGTTACTTCGATAATGCGGGTCGTGCCGAGTAAGAGCCGCCCAAGCCATGTCGGTCGATCTCATAGCCGCACTCTGTCTGGTGCTGGTACTCGAAGGGCTGCTGTTGTTTGCCGCGCCCGGCCTGTGGAAACGGGCCGTGGCGCAGTTGCTGGACCGCCCGGATGCAAGTCTGCGCATTGCCGGCGCCGTGATGGTCGGCCTGGGATTGATTTCGTTGCAGCTGGTGCGTTGAATCAGCCCAGTGCCGGCCACGCGCTGGCGTCCAGTGTTTCCTGATACCCGTGCCAGGCGGCGTATGCCAGCCACGGCATGACGATGGCCAGGCCGAGGAATGCCGTCGCGAATCCGATGGCGGTCAGCGATGCGATCAGGAACGCCCAAAACACCATCACGCCCTTGTTGTTCAGCACCGCATTCACGCTCGACACGCAAGCGGTCACCATGTCCACGTCCCGGTCGGCGATGGCCGGCAGCGAGAATGCACTCGTGGCAAAAGTGAGGGTGGCGAATACCGAACCCGCCGCCGTGCCGATCAGAAGGAACTCGATCAGCGCATGCAGGTCTCCGGGGGTGGCTGGAAAGAACACGTTGACCATCATCCCGGCGCGCGACCACAGCAGCAGAATCACCATCTGTCCGAGCGCGAACACGCCTGCCTGTCCCGCCACCCGACACGCGAGCCGAAATGAATCGCGCAGGTGCGGCAAGCGCCCCATCCCCAGCGCCCGGCTGACGCAGTAAAGCCCCACGGCCAGAAGCGGAGCGACGAACACGAAGCCGGACAGCAGTGCCGCGAGCAACGCGAAACGCCCAAGCTGCCAGGCCATTGCCGATACGCCCAGGCTGACCAGCACGATCACGCTGCCGAACAGAAGGCTCAGGCCGGGGGCATGGCGAAAGTCCTGCCAACCCAGACGCAACCAGCGGATCGGTGCGCGCCATTCCAGCGTTTTGCAGGGCAAGACGAAGGGGCGCTGGATCTCGTCCCGTGAAGGAGTGGCACTCATGCGGTTTCCTCGATATCGGATCCAGTCGAGGCTATCGGCTCGACGAGGCGGCCGCCATCTGCGACGCAGCATGAACGCCAGGCTGAACCTCCGCGGTACATCCTGACCTGGATCAATTCCGCTTCGGCAGCAAGGGAGGAAAATGAGGGCACGGTTGATCGGAGTGCTCATTCCGATCCCGCATTTCCATTATCGAGGAGTGCTCCCATGATTCGTTCCACCCTGCTTGCCGCTGCTGCTCTGCTGCTGTCCTCGCAACTTCAGGCCAAGACCTGCGAGCTGGAAATCGACTCCACCGACCAGATGACTTTCAGCACGAAGGAGATGAAGGTTGCCTCCGACTGTACCGAGGTGAAGCTCACCTTGACGCATTCGGGCAAGATGCCCAAGACCGCGATGGGCCACAACTGGGTGTTGACCGCCACCGCCGATTATCAGGCCGTGGCTCAGGACGGTCTCAAGGCAGGAGTTGCCAACGACTACCTGCAGGCTGACGATGCGCGCGTCATCGCCCACACCAAGTTGATTGGCGGCGGCGAAAGCGACAGCGTCACTTTTTCGACCAGTGCGTTGCAGAAGGGCGGCGATTACACGTTTTTCTGTTCCTTCCCGGGCCACTGGGCCATCATGAAGGGCGTGTTGGTGTTCGGCGACTGAGTTTTCGTCAATCCGGTCAACCAGGCGAGGCGCCGGTCATCAGGATCGGCGCCTTGTCATTTTCGGGTGATCGAAAATCAGACGACAGGCTTCCGGTTCGCCGTGCCAATGGGTGGAGTCGGATGTTCGAATGGCCCGCGGCGAAGCTTCCAGCGGGCGTTCGGGTGACGGTGCCTTTCGTGCTGGAGGTGGCAATCTCGTCTCTTGTCCTGCCATGGCGACGAGGGCCTCAGTCCACTACCAGTCGGGCCTGCCCGCGCGTGGCATCGCGCAATGTGTTGGCCAGCGCATCCAGATTCGCGGCGGGAAGGCGCAGGGTCAACGTCAGCCCCTCGGGAGCGTAGCGTTCCCCGGTCTTCTCCGCACCGTGCTGATGCAAGGCGGAGTAAGCACTGCCGGCGTGTTCGAAAGCGCAGGTCAGGTGCGCGGTCAGGTGTGGAACCACGACGCGGCGCTCGGCCTGGCGCAAGCACTCGGCAGCAGTTCCTCCATAGGCCCGCACCAGGCCGCCGGCACCGAGCTTGATGCCACCGAACCATCTGGTCACCACCACCATCACGCCGTCGATGCCTTGCCCGTCGATGGCTGCGAGGATGGGCTTGCCTGCCGTGCTGGCGGGTTCGCCATCATCGGAAAACCGGTAGCCCTGGCCGATGCGGTAGGCCCAGCAGTTGTGCGTGGCGGACGGATCGGAAACGTTGGAGAGAAACGCCAGCGCCTCCTCGGGCGAGGCTACCGGCGCCGCCTGGGCGAGGAAGCGGCTTTTCTTGACGTCGATTTCCAGCCGCGCGGGTGCGGCGAGTGTGGTGGTCGTGCTCACGGGGCAACGCTCATCTGACCAGCAGGAGCGTCAGGTCGTCAGGTACCACCCGGGAGGGGTGTTGCTGGGTGAAAAGACGCAGGCTGGAGGCCGCAGCGTGGCGTTCGCCTCGGCGCACGCGTTCACGGATGCGCTCGAGCCATTCCTCCGGCACGAGTTTCGCATCCTCGCGCCAATGTGGAAGAAGGTACGACTCGTCCGGTACCGCACGTGTTCCGCTCACGGTGATCGAGTCCAGTGACGGAGTGATCGGTTCCGATGCGATGCTGTCTCGGCTGGGGGCGGTGGTGGTCAGTGTCTCGGACTGATCCGGCGTGGCTTCGGGGCGTGGTGCGATGGCGCGATAGGCTTGTTTCCGGGATTCTGGAAGCGCCTGCCGCGTATCGATCGCCACCGGCGGTGGCGCGGCCGGAGGGAGTGAAGGCGGCGCTGCCGCTGGTGCCTCGGCCGTTGGCGCAGAGGCTTGGCTGTGCGACGCGGGAGCGTGGCGCAGGTCGATGGCGACTGATTCCGCGGCGTCGGGCGCGGCGCCACGCGCGGGCATGCGTGGCACTGCCACATCGCTCCCGGTGCGGATGTCGAACAGTCCTGTCTGCCAGGCCACGCCGGCAGCAAGAACGGCAGCCGCTGCCGTTCCCAGCCCCGCACCCATCCACCACGGATGGCGGCTCCGCGGTTTGGTTGCAGGTTTCAGGGCGTCGCGTGCATGCGTCAGTACACGCGAATCCAGTGCAGGCGACGGCTCGATGGCGGGCAGGCGCGCCAGCGTTTCGGCGAGTGCGCGCTCGGAGACGTCGAGCGGTTCGCGGCTCATGGCGTCAACCTCGCGCGCAGTTTGTCCATGGCATAACGCAGCCGCGATTTGACGGTCTCGCGACCGACGCCGGTGATTTCTCCGATGGCTTCCAGGCTCAATTCCTGCTCCAGACGCAGCTGCAGCACGACGCGCTGTTCGTGGGGCAGTTCGGCCAGTGCCCGCTGCAGGCGGCGCTGTTCCTCGAATGCGGTCAGGCGTTGCTCGGGGCGCTCGGTATCGTCGGCGGGAAGGTGCAAGGGCGTATCGTCGTCATCGAGCGACACATGGGGTCGGGCGCGGCGGTACTGGTCGATCATCAGACGTTGGGCGATCTGGTACAGCCATGTGCTGAACCTGGCCTCGGGGCGATAGCGTTCGCGGGCGGCCACGACTCGCCCCCAGGTTTCCTGGAAACACTCGTCGGCGGTGGCCCGCGGAGAGATCCCGCGCACGATGAAACGGTACAGCGGGCTGCGATGGCGCGCGTACAGCATCTCGAATGCGACGATGTCGCCTGCGGCATAGGCCAGCATCAGTTCCTCGTCGGTCGGTGGAGCGGTCATGCGCGGGTGCGTCCGGTGGATGGACCCCTTCCGCATGGAAATCCCCCTGATCTGCGGGGTGCCGGGATCCTTTCAACGTCTTGGTCCGCAGTTCGGGGTGAAGCAGTGACAGGATGGTTCACAACCATTGCAGGTGTCCGTCGATCACGGTGTTGCAGCCGCCGCCGGTCCAGATCGTGCCATCGGCGTCGATACGCAGGGAAAGGTGCGCATCGTGGCCCATTTCCCGGCCCTGACTGACTTCGTAGCCTTGAGCCAGTGGGTCGTCAGGCGCTGATCGGGCGATGTATGCGGCGATCAGGGCATTGGCGGCCCCCGATGCCGGATCCTCGACGATGCCTGCGCCGGCCGGAAATGCCCGTACTGCGAGTCCATCGCCTTCACGCGCGAAAAGGCAAAGCCCCATGCTGCCATTCTCCGCCGCGAGCGCCGCGATGTCGGCATGGGCCGGGCGCCAGCATCGAAGCGTGCTTGAATCGGCCAGCTCCGCCAACCACCAGCAGCGCCCCCCATCGACGAGAGCACCACCCAGACGACCCAATGCGTGGCCGCCGAGCAGTGGCGCAAGGCGGGCTTCAGCCGCCATGCCCGATGCCACGATTCGCGCCGCAGGCGCTTGGACGAGCAGTCGCCGATCCGAGCCTTCGCCTTCTACCCGTACCGGCAACGTGCCGGCACCGCACTCCTGCCAGAGCAAGCCATCGCGCGGCAGACACAGGCCGGACTCCAGGGCGGCATGTGCGCTGCCGACACTTGGGTGTCCGGCAAACGGTATCTCCTTCCGGGGCGTGAAAATCCGCACCCGGTAACTGCCTCGCTCCGTTTCCGGAGGGAGAAGGAACGTGGTCTCGACCAGGTTGGTCCAGCGCGCGATACGTTGCATTGTCTCCGTGTCGAATCGCCTGCCATCGACGACCACGCCGAGTGGATTGCCGCCGCCGAAACCGGCGGGAAATACATCGAGCTGGAGGAATCGGGAGCAGTGCATGGCCGAGGCACGGAGCAGGGTGATGCGAAGGGTATAGCGCGACGCAGCCTGGGCAAAACCCCGGCCTCGATGATAGCGGCGGGCAATCCCGGCGATCGGAGCCAGAGCAGCAAGGGTGAGGCGACTCCCGGCCGCCTGCGCGGGCCGGGAATGCTCCGGTGGCTCGGGTAGCGGTCAGCCTGATTCGAAGCCGTCCGCGAACAGGATGCCGGCATTGCCACCACCACCGACATCGACACCGGTCCGCTCCACCGCACCGATGTCGCAACCTGCACCCTGCGGGCGGGAGACGCCGCGCTGGTCGTGATGTGCACAGAACTCGTCGTTGCCGGCATCGATCGCGGCACCGTCTGCGCCGGGCATCGCGGTTGGGGTGGCGCCGCCGTTCCAGTTCAGCGGATCAAGCTTCGGGTCGGCGCTGATCAGGCCGGTTCCGCAGATCGCACCCGTTGGGCAGCCGCCGGCGATGATGCTGGCCTCGATGAGCGGGATGGCGTTGATGTTGCACATCTCCGGATGGTTGTTGCCGAGGCAGTTGTCCTCGTCCGGATCGGATGCCGTGCCGCCCCACATGATGACGTTGGTCAGCAGAGGCTGGCTGGTGCCGCCGTCGGCGTGGCTCAGCATCGAGGCACCGGCCCAGCGGTTCCTGTTGTTCACGAAAGTCACGTTGGTCAGCACCGGGCTGCTGATGCCGTTGTTGTTGCCGTTGTTGACCACCGCCGTGATCCAGTTGCCCTCGAACGTGACATTGGTCAGCACCGGGCTGGCCTGGCCGTTGTTGGAGCCGTTGTTTTCCAGCGCGCCGGCTCCGGCCCAGGCACTGTTGCTGCGGAAAGTGACGTTGGTCAGCGTCGGGTTGGCCATACCGCCGTTGCTGCCATTGAGCAGCATGCCGCCGCCGGCGTCGCCGGCATTGGCACTGAACAGCAGGTTGCGCAGCGTCGGGTTGCAGACGCGTCCGTTGCCGCTGGCGCGGCACAGCAGGCCGGCGCCATGCGCATCGTCGCCAGCGCCGGTGATCACGAAACCGTCCAGCACGGTGGATCCGGCGATCATGGCAGAGGCACCAGTGGCGTCGAGCATCACGATGCGATGGCTGTTGTTGCCGATCCGGTCACTGGTTTTCAACAGGATGCCATCGGCATCGGTGTTGTCGTTGCGGTCGATGTCGCCTGAGAGCACGGTACGGTTGAGCCCCGGATTGCGCTGCGCCAAGTGGGTCTCGGTGCCGTTGAAGCCGCCGTAGACGCGCTGGCGGGCACGGATATTGAAGCTGATCGTGCGGTCTGTGCTGTCGGTAGGGGTGTAGACGCCACGTGCGACACGGATCTCGCCACAGTTGGAATTGCCCAACGCGCTCTGCAGACGGGTGTAGGCATTGGTCCAGCTGGTTCCATTGTTGCTTCCACCGGCATCGTGCTTGACGTAACAGGGCGGCACTTCCACTTCCACCGCACCCAGATCGCAGTTGCTGCCCTGTACCCGCGGCACGCCGCGCTGGTCGGTGCTCGGGCAGGAGTCGTAGCTGTCGTAGTAGGCTGCATCGCGTGCCGGGCTGTCGGTGCCGGGCAACATCGTCCAGCTCCAGCCGCCGTTGTCGGCCAGCGATCCAAGCATCGGATTGGCATCGATTTCGCCTACGCACTCGGCGCCCGCGGGGCAGCCACCGCCGACGATGCTGGACCGAATCAACGGTTGCGCGCCATGGTTGTGGATCTGCGAGCCCGCGCCGTTGGCGGTGTTGCCCCAAAGGATCGAGTTGAACACGAGCTGGCCCGTGATGCCCGGATTGCCGGTATTGCCGGCGTTGGCGATCGCACCGCCACGGCCGGCGCTGTTGCCGCTGAAGGTGGAGAAACTGATCGACAGCCATGCATTGCCGTTGTTGCCGGCATAGTTGTAGATCGCACCGCCATCCGTGCTGGCCGTATTGCCGTGGAAGGTGACATTGCTGAAGGACGCGCGACCTGTGCCGTTGTTGTGGGCGTCGCTGTAAACGGCACCGCCGTAACTGGCAGTGTTGCCGCTGAACTGGGTCTCGTGGACCAATGGACGCGCATTGCCGCTTTCGGCATCGATGAAGATCGCGCCGCCATGGTTTGAGGCGCGGTTGCCGATGAAGCGCACTTCGCGCATCTCCGGATGGGTGTTGCCGGCATCGCTGCCGTCGATGTAAATGGCGCCACCATGGCTGGTGGCGTTGTTGTTGCGGAATTCCACCTGTTGCAGGAACGGGCTGCTGATGCCACCGGTGTTGCCGCGGTGGTACATCGCGCCGCCGTGACTGGCGACATTGCCGGCGAACAACACGTTGCGCAGCGTCGGGTTGCACTCGTGGCCGGAACTTACCGCCCGGCAATACAGCCCGCCACCCAGATTCAGCTGCTCGGCGGAGGCGCCATTGGCACGGCCGGAGGTGATGACCAGGCCATCGAGCACGGTGGTGTGCGTGATCGCGCCTTCGCCGGTGGTGCCGTCCATCGTCACCACGTGATAGCTGTTGTTGTTGCGGTTGCCATTGACCGCGTCGTTGACGATGCCATCGGCATCCACGCTGTCGTCATTGTCCAGGTCACCGGACAGCACACTGCGGTACTGGGCGGGATTGCGCTCGTCGCGTAGCAGCTCGTTGCCGGAAAAGCCGCCGTAGATGCGGCTGCCTGGGCGTATCGCGAAACTGATCTTGCGCTCGGCGGTGGTCGGGTAGGTGCCGGCCGGAACCACCGGTTTGTAAACTCCTTTCCGCATCCAGATCTCGATGCAGTTGGCGTGCGCCAGAGCCGTTTGCAGCGCCATGGGCGAGGCCCATGAGTTGCCGCTGCCATTGCCTTCGGGCGCGACATGGCAGATGGTGGCTGCTGCCGTGGCGGCCGGCATCAGTACGGCAGCAAGCGCGAACAGGCGCAACGGATGAAATGAAACCATGGGGTCCTCCAATGACACGAATCGGGATGTACTCCTCCCTAACGCGAGATCACGGCCAAAACCCCCGCAACGGCTAGAATGCGCGCGATGAACGATTCACGTTCGGCTCACGACATCACCGCGCTGCTCGACGGATGGCGACAAGGTGACGCACAGGCGCGGGATGCGTTGATGCAGTGTGTGTACTCGAACGTGCACGCCATCGCGGCGCAGGCATTGCGTGCGATGCCGGGAGCAACGCTGAGTGCCACGGATCTCGCGCATGAAGCGTTTCTGCGTCTGCTCGGGAGTGAACTGGCGTGGGTTGACCGCCAACACTTCTTCAGCGTGGCCGCCCGTGCGACCAGACAGGTACTGATCGACGCCGCCCGCAAGCGGCTGTCGGACAAGCGTGGCGGCAATCGGCCGCGTGTCGATCTGGACGAGGTGCATCAGCTGGCATCGCCGCAGCGCGATGAACAGCTGGTACGCATCGACGATGCCCTGGTGGATCTCGCCGAGCACAACCCACGGCATGCGCAGGTGATCGAGATGGTCTATTTCGGCGGGCTCGATCGCGCCGAAGTGGGCGCTGCGCTTGGTCTTTCCGATACCACGGTAGACCGCGATCTGCGTCTTGCACGGGCCTGGCTCAAGGCGGCGCTGGCACCATGAGCACACCTTCGCTGGATCGCTACGCCGAGGCTTTCGAGCGCCTGGCTGCGTTGCCTCGTGAAGAGCGCGAGGATGCGCTGCACGCATTGCCCATGGATGAGGGCGAACGCATCTTGCTGCGTCGCATGCTCGACGCCGATGCCGATCAGGACGATCCGCTGGCACGCGCGCTGGGCGAAGCTGCAGCACAACTGGCCATGCCGCGCCATGATCGCCTGGGTCCGTATCGATTGCTGCATGAGCTGGGCGCGGGTGGCATGGGCACGGTGTTCCTGGCGGAACGCGTCGATGGCGGCTTTGCACAACAGGTGGCGATCAAGCTTCTTCGGGGCTTCCCGACTGCCGATGGCCTGCGCCGGTTGCGTCAGGAACGGCAGATTCTGGTGGGGCTGGATCATCCGAACATCGCACGCCTGATCGACGGTGGTGAAACCCTGGATGGGCAACCATGGCTTGCACTCGAATACATCGACGGCCTGCCGCTGCCCGACCATGCCGCGCAACATGCACCTCGGCTGCGCGATCGCCTGGCCTTGTTCGGTGCCGTGCTCGATGCCGTCGGCCATGCCCATCAGTGTCTGGTGATCCATCGGGACATCAAGCCCGCCAACGTGCTCGTCAGCACCGCCGGCGAGGTGAAGCTGCTGGATTTCGGCATCGCACGATTGGTGGATCCAGTAGTCGATGATGCGGGCAACGACACATCCACGCGCGTTTTCAGCGCCGGCTATGCCAGCCCCGAGCAACGCGCTGGCGGTGCCATCACCACGGCCAGCGACATCTACAGTCTCGGCATTCTGTTGCGTGAACTGGTACGCGGCGCAACCAAATCCAGCGCTCCCGATGCCGAGCTGCAAGGCATCCTCGCCAAGGCGACCGACGAGAATCCGGCTCGACGCTATGCCAGTGCAGGCGAGTTCCGGGACGATCTGGAACGTTACCGCGACGGCCGCCCGGTCCGTGCCGCGCGGCTGACCTCTGCCTATCGGTTGCGAAAGTTCATCGGCCGGCACCGGTTGGGTGCGATGTTCACGCTGCTGTCGCTGGTTGCGCTTGGCTTGTTCGTCTGGCGACTGGACCACGAGCGCACCCGTGCCGTTTTCGCCGAACTGGCAGCGTCGCGCGATGCGCAACGTGCCCGCGAAGCGCTGACTTTCCTGACCGAGGCGTTCCAGTCCGCCGCGCCGGGAAATGCTCAGGGCCAGACGGTGAGCGTGCACGAATTGCTGGACAAGGCAGCTGCGAAAATCGGCAGCACGAGCACGGATCCTGTCGTGGCTGCATCGATCCAGCGCATGCTGGGGCGCATGTACGACGCGCTGGGCGAACAGGACAAGGCACTGGAGTATTTCCGGCAAGGTCTGGAGGGCGACCCGCCGGATGACCGCGAGCAGGCACTTGAGCTGGCACGGGACATGGATCAGTACGCCAACTTGCTGGGCATGGTGGACCGCAGCGCCGAGGCCCGCACGGTCATCGAAGCAGCGGCACAGCTGCGCGAAGCCGTAGCGCCGGATGACAGCGGCGCGCAGGTGCGGAGTCTTTTTTCGCGTGCGGTTTGGCATCAGAACGCCGGAGAGGGCAGTGCCGCGATCCCGCTGTTTCGACAAGTGCTGGCATCCAGCTCCCCGAATGACGCGGTACCCGACGATCTGGCGATACGAGCCTCGGCGTTCCTGGCATCGCAGCTGACCAGCCACGGTTCGTGTGCCGAAGCCATCGACGTGGCTGACGGCGGCTTGCAGCGACTCCATGCCGAGTCGGCGCCGTCGCCGCAGCGACTCTGGTTGCTGCGGACGCGTGCGTCGGCACTGCGGGCCTGTGGGCGGCCGGCCGACGCCGAAAACGTATTGCGCGAGTTGATCGCGTATCAGTCGCGCCTGGTGGGTGACGGCGGAATGGCGATGTTGCAGATCAAGAACGAGCTGTCGATCACGTTGAACGATCAGGGCCGCTATCGCGAGGCCGCGATGCTCATGGAGCAGGCGCAGCTGCCTGAAGGTCTCGGTCCATACAATCGCGCGGCGCTGCTGGCCAATTTGGCGAAGAGCTTCGACGATGCCGGCGATTACCCGCGCGCGCTGGATCTGATCGGTCAGGCTCGCATGATCCTCGACGATGCAGGCATCGCGCCGGACAACGACGGGCAGCGCAGCATCGCGCGGATACGGGCGCGGCTGTTGGCACTGAACGGACAACCAGCACTGGCCATTGCGGCGCTGGAGCGGTTGCGTGAAGACGCGCACCGCATCGATGGGGTGGAGTCGTCCGAGTACATCAACGTGACGTGGCAATTGGCTTTTGTCCTGCGTCTGGCCGGACAGGTGGAGAGCGTGCCGATGCTGCTGGACGAGGCCGAGCGATTCTGGCGGCAGAAACTGCCGGAGACGCACCGTGCGTTCGGGTTGTTGCGCCGGGCGCAGGCGGAACTGGCCATGCAGGCCGAAGCCTGGGATCACGCCAGCCAGCATCTGGCGGCCGCAGCAGCGATTTTCGGCGACGCGTCGGCTCCACCGGGAGATATCGCCGGTGTCCAGGTCGTCCAGGCCAGAGTGGCGCTTCGGCAAGGCCAACGTGATCGCGCCCGCAGGCATCTGGCCGAGGCATTGCCGGTGCTGCGAGACGCCTTGCTTCCCGGACATGTCGATCGCGTCGAAGCCGAGCGTCTGGCGCGGCAGCTGGGGCTGTGAGCGGAGCGGACGCCTGGAGCCGATCGCGGTCATAATCGGCCACCGCCCACTGGTCAGGTTCCACCGTCGATGCCGAACGCTCCCGTTACGCTTGTCCTGATCGCGCTGACTTGCGCGTCGTCGTACTTCGCATGGAAACAGCCCGGGCTGCTGCAGCGATTGATCCTGTGGCCGCCGGCGGTGGCGCGGGGCAGGGAATACTGGCGCTTGCTGACCTACGGTTTCGTTCACGCCGACGGCCAGCACCTGCTGTTCAACATGATCACGCTGTACTTCTTCGGCACGGCGATGGAAGGCTACCTGACGCAACTGGGATTGCCGTGGCCGTGGGGATTCGCCGGCTTCTATCTTTCGGCATTGCTGGTGTCGATCCTGCCGAGCTACCTGCGCCACCGCGCCGACCCTCAATACCGCAGCCTGGGTGCTTCCGGTGCGGTGTCGGCGGTGCTGTTCGCGTTCATTCTGATCCAGCCGTGGTCGTTGATCCTCGTCTTCGTCGTGCCCGTGCCCGCGATCATCTATGCGGCGGTGTATGTGGGCTACAGCATCTGGATGGAAAAGCGCGGGCGCGACAACGTCAATCACAGCGCGCACCTGTGGGGCGCAGGGTATGGCGTGCTGTTCACCGTCCTGCTGGATCCGCGCGTGCTCCAGCACTTCCTCGCTGCCTTGATGAACCCCCGGTTCTGATTCCGACGCTCAGCGGCGGCGCGGCGATGTTTTCCCCGCGGCGCGCAGGGTCAGCCGCACGCGGATGATGCCGGGATCGTCCGGCAGCACTTCCCGCTGGAAGCCGAGCGAATCGGCCAGTTCCAGCATCGCGGTATTCTCGTCGAGCACGTCGCCGTAGATTTCGTCCAGGCGCTTGAGCCTGGCCCAGCGGATCAATTGCGCCATCAACAGCCGGCCGAGGCCTTTGCCGGCGATGAAGTGGCTCACGAGGATCGCGAACTCGGCGCGCGATGTGCCCACGTCGATGGCCAGGCGCGCCACCGCGCCCACCAGCGCTTCACCCGGGGGCAATGGCTCGGACACCACCAGGGCGAACTGGTGCGCGGGGTCGATCGTGGTCAGGCGACGCACGAGGTCGGGAGTCAGCTCCTTGATCGGATGCAGGAAGCGCATCCTGATTTCTTCGGGCGAGAGCAACGGGAACGTTTGCCGGATCGGTTCGGCATCGGCGGGATCGATGGGCCGCAGCCACAGCACGCGACCATCGTCCAGCAACAGACGACGGGTCCAGCGCCCCGACAGGGGTTCGCTGCGGACGCGTGGCGCGCGATGCGAAAGCGTTGGAACGGATGGCGGCATGGCAGGTTCCGCGGCGGGTTGGGGATGAGCATGCCAGAGTTTCCGGAGCAGGATGAAACGGTGTGCGCACCGCGAACGGCAGGGTTGGCACAGCCACAAGACATTGCACCCCGGCGGATATCCGCCGGACTGCGCTCAGCCTTGTTCTCGCTTGATCCATTCCAGCCGCCAGCCGCCACCACCTTCGTCCAGCGCAGCGGAGAGGGCGGGCATTGTGGTGGCAAGGGACTGATCGAGCTTCCACGGCGGATTCAGGATCAGCAGACCACTGCCGTTCATTCGCAGCGGCGAGTCGTCAGGGCGTACGTTCAGCTCGACCACGAACGCAGACTTGGCCGGCAACGTCGCCGCACGACGCAGAAACGGCTGCAGGCTGCGACGCTGTTTGATCGGATACCACAGCGCGAAAATGCCTTGAGGCCAGCGAGCCAGTGCGGCTCGGAGCGCGGCGAGTGCCAGGTCGAATTCGGCGAGTTGTGCTTCGTACGGTGGATCGATCAGCACCAGACCGCGTTTTTCCGGCGGCGGCAGCAGAGCCTTCATGGCGTCGTAGCCGTCGCGATGGTGAATGCCGACGCGATGGTCGCCAGCCAACAACCCTTTCAGCAGCCCGAATGGCTCGGGCTGCAGCTCGCAACAGGCGAGTCGGTCGCTGTCGCGCAGTGCGTCGGCGATCAGCTGCGGCGAGCCCGGGTAATGGTCCTGGGAAAGGTGCGGTCGCACGGCATCCAGATAGCGCCGCAGATCCTGAGATAGTCGAGTGAAGTCATGTCGTACCAGCCGCAGGATGCCGGCGCGAGCTTCACCCGTCTTGCCGGCCTTCTCCGATGCCAGCGCGTAGCGGCCCTGGCCGGCATGGGTATCGAGCACGAAGTACGGCGCGGGCTTGCGCGCCAGCGCGTCGAGCACGGCGAGCACCACCAGGTGCTTGAGCACATCGGCATGATTGCCGGCGTGGTAGGCGTGGTGATAGTTCATCTGCCGCGAGTCCTGGTGTCGATGGCTTGTCTGGCGGTGTCCTGGATGAACGCCAGCAAGGCCGCAAGGCCGTTGCTGCGCGTGGGCGACAGGTGCTTGGAAAGGCCGATCGCGGCGATGTAATCCGGTTGCGTGGCGAGGATTTCCTCGGCGCTGCGATGGGAGTACACCCGCAGCGCGAGAAAGATCAGGCCCGAGACGATGGCCGAATCGCTGACCGCCCGAAAACGAAGTTGCGAGACATCTCCCTCGGGCACGATCCAGACCATCGATTGGCAGCCGAGGAGGCGATGTTCGTCCGTTTTCCATTCGTCCGGGAACGCGGGCAATTTGCGACCCAGGTCGATCAAATACTGGTAGCGCTCGGTCCAGTCGCCGAAGAATCCGAATTCCTCGATGATGGCTGCTTGGGCTTCCGCTGCCGTGGGCTCGGCAGCGAGGCTCATGCCCGCCTCCAGCGCACACCTTGGGCCGTGTCTTCCAGCGCGATGCCCTCGGCAGCGAGCTGGTCGCGAATCGCGTCGGCACGCGCAAAATCGCGTGCCTTCTTGGCGGCGGTGCGCTCTTCGACCAAGGCCTGGATGCGGGCATCGTCGCCGGCATCGGTGCCGCGAGCGAACCATGCCGTTGGATCTTGCTGCAACAAGCCGAGTGCGCGTCCGGCACCGAGCAGGGCGCGCTTGGCCGCGGTGCGCGATTCGATCGCGTCTGCCTTGCGCGCTGCGGAGGCGATGCCGGCCAGTTCGGCCAGCGCGGCAGGCGTGTTCAGGTCATCTTCCAGCGCCGCCTCGATGGCGATTGGAATGTCCTCGTCACCTGCGCTGATATCCACGTCGGCGAGATCCCGCAGCGTGCCGTACAGGCGATCCAGCGTGCGAATGCTCTGATCCACCAAGGCGTCGGACCAGTCCAGTGGCTGGCGGTAGTGCGCCGACAGCAGCGCATAGCGCAGCGCTTCGGCCGGATGACGCGCCAGAAGATCGTTGACCCGGCTGACGTTGCCGATCGACTTGGACATCTTGGCACCGTCGAACATCAGCATGCCGTTGTGGAGCCAGTAGCGAGCGAACGGCTTGTCGCCGTGCGCGCAGGTGCTCTGGGCTACTTCGTTTTCATGGTGCGGGAACTGGAGGTCGATGCCGCCGGCGTGGATGTCGATGGTCTCGCCCAGATGCGCAGCGGCCATGGCCGAACACTCGATATGCCAACCGGGTCGGCCGCGACCCCACGGCGATTCCCAGCCCGGCAGGTCGTCACTGGAGGGCTTCCAGAGCACGAAATCGCCGGGATCGCGCTTGTACGGTGCAACGTCGACGCGGGCGCCGGCGAGCATCTCTTCCGGGTCGCGACGCGAGAGCGCGCCGTAATCGGGGAAGCTGGCCACCGCGAACAGTACGTGGCCTTCGGCCGCGTAAGCGTGCCCGGATGCAATCAGGCGCTCGATCATCGCGATGATCTGCGGAATGTGCATGGTGGCGTGCGGCGTCACGTCCGGCGGTGCCACACCGAGTGCATCCATGTGCTCCCGATAAGCGGCGGTGTACTTGTCGGTGACGACGCTGATCGGCACCCCCAATTCGCGCGCAGCGGCGTTGATCTTGTCATCCACGTCGGTGATGTTGCGGGCGTAGATGACTTCCGGATAGCGCCGCCGCAGCAGCGCCGCGAGCACGCCGAATACCACGGGCGGGCGGGCGTTGCCGATGTGCACGTAGTTGTAGACGGTGGGGCCGCAGACGTACATCGTGATCCGTTGCGGGTCGAGCGGCACGAAGGGTTCGGTCTGGCGGGTCAGGCTGTTGTAGAGTTGCAGTGGCATGGGGATGTCTGTGCAGGGCCGGCGCGAGTGGGATGGCGCCATGCAGGGAAGGTTCGGGGGCTAAAGGCGAGATTCAGCCGCCAAGTGCTGAAATCGCCCTCCATGTTAAGGCGTGGCCGGGCAGAACCGAAGCGCCTCTCGGTTGCGGAAGTACGTTCACGGAGTCGTGCTGGATGATAGTCGCGCAGGAATGCGTCTCTGCCCACGCGGCAGGTTGCAGGTCAGGGAGTGATCTCATGAAGTCCACGATGCTGCTGATGGGCGTGCTTGTCGCCGCTCCGGCCTTCTCGCAGGAGACGGCCTATGTCGACATGCCGGTACAGGGTCGCGAAAACGTCAGCTACGCCTACGCCGATGTGCTGCGCGCCAACCCGACCTTCGAAGTGACCCGCGTGGTGGATCAGGCCGAGGAGTGCGACGTCCAGCCTGCTGCGACCGCCGCCACCGATATGGCGACCCGCGGTGACGCATCCGAGAGCCACGACGGCAGCGATCTTGGCAGCACCGTGATGTCCGTGCAGGGCTCGAGCGCCGGTGATTGCCGGATCGTCGAGGTCGTTCGTGAGGAGCGCCGCATCAGCGGATATCACGTGGAATACCGTTACAAGGGCCAGCTGTACATGTCGCCGATGGACCACGATCCTGGCAACAAGCTCCGGATCCGCGTCACCGTGGCGCCGGCTGACTGATCCTCGATTACCCCTCTGTTGCGCTGCAGCAGGGATCGTGCCAGACTCCGCCGCGATGAATTGCTTCCGCGCCAGCCCCGCTGTCCTCACCTCCGCCTGGATGGCGGCAGGGATGACGTCGCGCGCGCGCCGACCGTTGCCTCCACGATAAGGCTGGGCGACGGCGGGCTTCCGCCATTCCGATGTGACCATCGAAAGCCCGGCTCCGTGCCGGGCTTTCCGCGTTTCGACTTCTCCCTTGTTTCCTCCGGATTATCCGCATGACTGCCATTCGCCACTTCCTCAACACCCAGGACTGGTCACGCGCCGACCTCGATGCGCTGCTCGCCGATGCCGCGCGGTTCAAGCGCGAAAAGCTTGGTGATGCGCTCAGGGGGAAATCCATCGCGCTGGTGTTCTTCAATCCCTCGATGCGTACCCGCACCAGCTTCGAACTGGGCGCGTTCCAGCTGGGTGGCCATGCCATCGTGCTGCAGCCGGGCAAGGATGCGTGGCCGATCGAGTTCAATCTCGGCACGGTCATGGATGGCGACACCGAGGAGCACATCGCCGAAGTGGCGAAGGTGCTGGGTCGCTACGTCGATCTGATCGGCGTGCGCGCCTTCCCCAAGTTCGTGGACTGGGCCTACGACCGCGAGGACATCGTGCTGAAGTCCTTCGCGAAGTACTCGCCGGTGCCGGTGATCAACATGGAGACCATCACCCATCCCTGCCAGGAACTGGCGCACGCGCTGGCGCTGCAGGAGCACTTCGGCACCAGCGACCTGCGCGGCAAGAAGTACGTGCTGACCTGGACCTACCATCCCAAGCCGCTCAACACCGCGGTGGCCAACTCGGCGCTGACCATCGCCACCCGCCTGGGCATGGACGTGACCCTGCTGTGCCCGACCCCCGACTACGTGCTCGACGAGCGCTACATGGGCTGGGCGGCGCAGAACGTCGCCGAGAGCGGCGGCTCGCTGCAGGTCAGCCATGACATCGAGAGCGCCTATGCCGGCGCCGACGTGGTCTACGCCAAGAGCTGGGGCGCGCTGCCGTTCTTCGGCAACTGGGCGCCGGAAAAACCCATCCGCGACCAGCACCAGCACTTCATCGTCGATGAACGGAAGATGGCGCTGACCAACAACGGCGTGTTCAGCCATTGCCTGCCGCTGCGCCGCAACGTGAAGGCCACCGACGCGGTGATGGATTCGCCGCAGTGCATCGCCATCGACGAGGCCGAGAACCGCCTGCACGTGCAGAAAGCGGTCATGGTCGCGCTGGCCAGGCAATAACGTCCTTCCCCTCGCCGATTACGGAATCATCCCATGAGCAAGCAAGACGTCGTCCTGGCCTTTTCCGGCGGGCTGGATACCAGCTTCTGCATTCCCTACCTTCAGGAACAGGGGTATGCGGTGCACACCGTGTTCGCCGATACCGGTGGCGTGGATGCCGAGGAGCGTGCCTACATCGAGCAGCGTGCCGCAGAACTCGGTGCCGCTTCGCACGTCACCGTGGATGGCGGTCCGGCGATCTGGGACGGATTCGTCAAGCCGTTCGTCTGGGCGGGAGAGGGTTATCAGGGCCAGTACCCGCTGCTGGTGTCGGATCGTTATCTGATCGTTGATGCTGCGCTGAAGCGTGCCGCCGAGTTGGGTACCCACGTCATTGCGCACGGATGCACGGGCATGGGCAACGATCAGGTGCGCTTTGATCTGGCGATCAAGGCCAGCGGCACTTACCGCATCTTGGCGCCGATCCGCGAAATCCAGAAACAGCACACACAGACGCGCGCTTACGAACAGAAATATCTGGACGAGCGTGGTTTCGGCGTGCGCGCCAAGCAGAAGAGCTACACCATCAACGAGAACCTGCTGGGCGTGACCCTGTCCGGTGGCGAGATCGACCGTTGGGAAGCGCCGGGCGAGGGCGCGCGCGGTTGGTGTGCACCGCGCAGTGCGTGGCCTGCCGAACCGCTGCAGGTCACCTTGAAGTTCGTCGAGGGCGAAGCCGTCGCGCTGGATGGCAAACCGATCGCCGGTCCGCAGATGTTGGCGCGTCTCAACACCATGTTTGCCTGCTACGGCGTGGGACGTGGTGTGTATACCGGCGACACCGTCATCGGGCTGAAGGGGCGCATTGTTTACGAAGCGCCGGGTCTGGTCGCGCTGCTTGCCGCGCACCGTGCGCTGGAGGATGCGGTGCTCAGCAAGCAGCAGAACCGCTTCAAGCCGGATGTCGCGCGCAAGTGGGTGGAACTGGTGTACGAAGGCTTTTTCCATGACCCGCTCAAGACCGACCTCGAGGCCTTCCTGAAATCGTCGCAGTCCAAAGTGACCGGTGAAGTGGTGCTGGAAACACGCGGTGGTCGTGTCGACGCGGTGGTGGTGCGTTCGCCGCATCTGCTGCAGACCCGTGGAGCGACCTATGCCCAGTCGGCTGACTGGGGTGTGGAAGAAGCCGAAGGCTTCATCAAACTGTTCGGCATGAGCTCGACCCTTTGGGCCGAGGTCAACCGCTGATCACCGGATACCCCCGCCATGCTCGACGTCGTCCTGCGCCATCTCGAGGCGCTGGTGTCCTTCGACACCCGCAACCCGCCGCGTGAAATCACCACCGGCGGGATCTTCGATTACATCCGCGCACAGTTGCCTGATTTCAACATCGAGGTGGCCGACCACGGCGCCGGCGCGGTGTCGTTGCTGGCTGTCCGAGGTCAGCCCCGCCGTGTGTTCAACGTGCACCTCGACACGGTGCCGTCGTCACCCGCCTGGACGGCTGACCCGCACACGCTGCGCGTCACGGATGACCGGGCCATCGGCCTCGGCGCGTGCGACATCAAAGGTGCCGCCGCTGGCCTGATCGCCGCGGCGCAGGCCACGCGGGGCGATGCGGCGTTCCTTTTTTCCAGTGACGAGGAAGCCAACGATCCCCGCTGCATTGCCGCCTTTCTGGCGAAGGATCATGGCTTCACGCAGGCGATCATCGCCGAGCCGACCCGCTGCGAAGCCGTGCTGGCGCACCGTGGCATCGCCGCGGTGCGCATGGCCTTCAAGGGGCAGGCAGGTCACGCCAGCGGCGAGAACGCGCTGCAGCTCAGTGCGTTGCACAACGCGATGCGCTGGGGCACGGCAGCTCTGGATTTCGTCGACGCTCAAAAACACGCACGGTTCGGCGGGCTGACCGGATTGCGCTTCAACATCGGCAAGGTGGAAGGCGGGATCAAGGCCAACATGATTGCCCCGAGTGCCGAGGTGCGCTTCGGTTTCCGGCCACTGCCGTCGCAGGAGACGGACGCTCTGCACGATCATTTCAAGTCGCTGGCCAATCCCGACGCGCTGGCCGACTACGAGCCGACGTTCAGGGGGCCGTCGTTGCCGTCCGGCGACATGGCTCGCGCCGAGGAGCGGCGTCTGGCCGCGCGTGATCTGGCCGATGAACTGGGCCTGCCGATCGGCAACGCGGTCGATTTCTGGACCGAGGCCTCGCTGTTCTCCGCCGCCGGCCTGACCGCGCTGGTGTTCGGCCCTGGCGACATCGCCCAGGCCCACACCGCCGACGAATGGGTTTCGCTCGATCAACTGCGGCAATACGCCGACACCGTACAGCGCATCTTCGCCACACCATGAACATCGAAATCAACAAGCAGACCCGGCAGACGATCGTGAAGCTGCTGTCCAACATGGGCAGCGCCAAGGAAATCGATCAGTACCTCAAACGTTTCTCGGAACTGGATGCCAAACGCTTTGCCGTGATCAAGGTCGGCGGTGCGATCCTGCGTGACGACATGGAGGCGCTGGTGTCCTCGCTGTCGTTTTTGCAGCAAGTGGGCCTGACGCCGATCGTGATTCACGGCGCCGGACCGCAGCTTGACGAACAGTTGCAGGCTGCCGGCATCGAGAAGCGCATGGTCGACGGATTGCGCTACACCGGCGATGACAGCCTGTCGATCGTGCGCAAGGTGATGGTGCGCGAGAACATGAATCTGGTGTCGGAACTGCATGCACAGAGCGTGCATGCCACTTCGATCACCACCAACGTGTTCGAAGCCGAGTTCCTCGACCAGGACAAGCACGGTCTGGTCGGCAAGGTGGTCCGAGTCGATACCTCCGCGATCGAAGCGGCCATCCGCATCGGCGCCATCCCGGTGATCGCCAGTCTCGGGGTGACTCACGGTGGCCAGTACTTGAACGTCAACGCAGACTGGGCAGCCAACGAGCTGATCAAGACGCTCAAGCCGTACAAGATCGTGTTCCTTACCGGCACGGGCGGCTTGCTGGACGAGCAGGGCCGGCTGATCGAATCGATCAATCTGACCACCGAGTACGACGAGCTGATGGCTCAGCCATGGATCAATGGCGGCATGCGGGTGAAGGTCGAGCAGATCAAGCAATTGCTGGATGCCTTGCCGCTGACCTCGTCGGTGTCGATGACCAGGCCGGACCAGTTGGCCAAGGAGCTGTTCACCCATCGTGGTTCGGGCACCATGTTGCGCCGCGGCGAGCGCGTGCTGAGCTTCGACTCGTGGGAAGGCGTGGACCTGGAGCGGATGCGTGAGCTGATTGAATCCAGCTTCGGTCGCAAACTGTTGCCGGATTATTTCACTCGCACCCGGCCGCATCGCGTCTATGTCAGCGAAACCTACCGAGCTGCGATGATCCTGACGCAGGAAGAAGGCTTCGCCTATCTGGACAAGTTCGCGGTGCTCGACGAAGCGCAGGGCGAAGGCTTGGGGCGCGCGGTGTGGAATGTGGCGCGCGAGCAGAATCCGCGCATGTTCTGGCGGTCACGCCACAACAACCAGGTCAACATCTTCTATTACGCGCAGTCCGACGGCTGCTACAAACAGGACAAATGGAAGGTGTTCTGGTACGGCATTCAGGATTTTCGAGACATCGAGCGCTGCGTCGCGCATTGCCGCAGCCGCCCGGCCACGCTGGAGGGCTGAGCGATCGGCACCGTGACGCCAACGGATGCGTGCGAGGTGCCGATGTTGGTGGGTCGGCACGTGCGGCTCGAACCGCTGCGTCGCGACCATGAGGCAGCGATGTCGGCGGCGCGAGACGATGCCGGCCTGGATGGGGCGTGGTTCACGAATCTGCCCGTGCGGGATGTCTGCGGCGCGTACATCGACGCCGCAATCGCCCAGCACGATCGCGGCGAGTCGCTGCCATTCGCGGTCGTGGATGCCGTGGGCACGGTGGTCGGCAGCACCCGCCTGAACGGACGGGAGCCGGACGTCCCGAGCGCCTTGATCGGTCGCACGTGGCACGCACCGCGGGTGCAGCGCACCGGCCTGGACACCGAGGCGAAGCTGTTGCTGTTGGCGCACGCGTTCGAGGTCATGGGGTTTGTTTGCGTCGGCTTTGAAACCGGCGTGCATGACGTGCAGTCGCGTGCAGTGATCCTGCGTTCGGGCACCCGGCAGGAAGGCACCCCGCGCAAGCACAAGCGCCATGCCGATGGCAGCCTGCGGGATAGGGTGATTCTTTCCATCATCGATGGCGAATGGCCATTGGTGAAACGCAGCTTGCAAGACAGGCTGCAGCGACGGGAGGCAGAGCAATGAGCAAGAAGCGCCTGGGCATCATCGGTGCGCGCGGCTACACCGGTGCGGAGTTGATCCGGCTGGTTGCAGGCCATCCAGCGCTGGGATTGGCGTTCGTGTCGTCACGCGAACTGGATGGACAGCCCGTTTCCGATCACGTGCCCGCTTTCGGTGGCGAACTGCGTTACGAGAATCTCGATGCTGCGCGCGCCGCTGCGCACGATGTCGACGCGGTCGTTCTGGCTTTGCCGAACGGCAAGGCCGCGCCGTTTGTTTCGGCACTCGAAGCGCGTTGGGGAAAGACGAACGAAAAGCAACCGGTCATCGTCGATCTGTCCGCCGATTACCGCTTCGACCCATCGTGGTATTACGGCTTGCCGGAACTGACGCGGCATCGCTATCGCGGCCAGCGCCGCATTTCCAATCCCGGTTGCTACGCCACCGCGATGCAGTTGGCGATCGCGCCGCTGAAGGACGAGCTTGCCGGCCCGCCGCAGTGTTTCGGCGTGTCAGGCTATTCGGGTGCGGGCACCACGCCATCGGATCGCAACAACGCGGATTTGCTGCGTGACAACCTGATGCCGTATTCGCTGGTTGACCATGTGCACGAACGCGAGGTCACCGCGCACCTCGGCCTGCCGGTGGAGTTCATGCCGCATGTCGCGCCGCATTTCCGTGGCATCACGATGACGGTGAACCTGTGGCTGCAGGAGCGGATGAGCCGCGAAACCGTTCGCGCCAGGTATCTGGCGGCTTACGCCGATGAGCCGCTGATCGAGATCCAGGACGATGCGCCGTGGGTCACGAAGATCGCGAACCGCCATGGTGCGATCATCGGCGGTTTCGTCGTGTCGCCGGATCAGCGCCGCGTGGTCGTGGTGAGCGTGCTCGACAACCTCCTCAAAGGCGCCGCGACGCAGGCGCTGCAGAATCTGAACATGGCACTTGGATTGGACGAATTGGCAGGAATCACCCCATGAGCGATTTGTTGTGGCAGAAATCCGGTGTCGAAACGGATGCGCGGATCATGCGCTTCCTTGCCGGCAACGACGTGATCCTCGACCGCGAGTTTTTCCTGCACGACGTGGAAGCCAGCTGCGTGCATGTGCAGGGGCTGCGCAACATCGGCATCGTTTCGCCCGAAGAAGAATCGGCGCTGCTGGCCGAATTGCGCGCGTTGGCGGAAGACTTCCGCAACGGCGGTTTCGTGCTGGATGAACGTTTCGAGGATTGTCACTCGGCGATCGAGGCGCGCCTCACCGAACGTCTCGGCGATGCGGGGCGTCGCGTGCACACGGGTCGCAGTCGCAATGACCAGATTCTCGTCGCGACGCGTTTGTGGCTGAAGGCCAAGCTCGACGAGCTGGTGGCGCATGATCTCGCCGTGGCGCAGGTGTGTCTGGACCGCGCCGAGCGCGAATCCATTCCGCTGCCGGGCTACACCCACATCCAACGTGCCGTGGTGTCGTCCACGGCGATGTGGTTCGCCGGGTTTGCCGAAAGTTTCATCGACAATGCGATGGCCGCGCGTGCCGCACGCGCGCTGGTCGATGCCAATCCCTTGGGCACCGCCGCCGGGTACGGCGTGAATCTGCCACTGGATCGTGACCACACCACGTCTGCGCTGGGCTTCTCGCGCATGCAGTTGTCGCCGATCTATGCGCAGCTGTCGCGTGGCAAATTCGAGCTGGCTGCGCTCGATGCGCTGTCGCTTGCGTTGCTCGACGTGCGTCGACTGGCGTGGGACCTGTCGTTGTTCACGACCGCGGAGTTCGATTTCGTGAGCCTTCCGGCGCGTTACACCACCGGCAGCTCGATCATGCCCAACAAGCGCAATCCCGATGTCGTGGAATTGATGCGCGCGAGTTACGCCCCGGTGGCGGCGGCGCGCGCCGAGATCGAGCACCTGCTGTCGCTGCCTTCCGGCTACCAGCGCGATCTGCAGATCGGCAAGGGATCATTGGTGCACGGTTTCGGTCACGGGCTGGACGCGCTTGCGCTGGTTCCGGATTTGCTGGCGCAGCTCCAGTGGAAGGAAGACAGGATGCGCGCGGCGATCGATTCGGCCATGTATGCCACCGATGTGGCCATCGAGGCGGCGGTGCAGGGCATTCCCTTCCGCGATGCGTACCGCGCCGCTGCCGATGCCAGCAACGAAGCAGGACAGGGCCGCACGCCGGAAGCCAGTCTTGCGGCACGCACCTCGCCGGGTGCGGCGGGTGATCTGCGCCTGGAGGTGTTGCGCGCGCGGCTGGCGCAGGCATTCGAGTCGCTGGCTGCGTTCTACGATCGATGAGCCGTGCCCTAATGACCACATACAGCTTGCCGTCCTTCACCGAACAACCCCTGCCGCCGTGGAAACGCGCCGTACTGAAAGTCGGCAGCAGCCTGCTCGCCGCGCCTGGCGGCGGACTCACGCCGCGTCATGCACTGGCGCTGGCGCAATGGGTATCGGGCAACGTGCAGGCCGGGCGCGAAGTGGTGATCGTTTCCTCCGGCGCGGTCGCCGCAGGGCGCGGGATTCTTCCGAAAGCGGCAGTTGCCGGGGCCGCACTCGCGGCGCGGCAGGCATTGGCCGCACTCGGGCAGGCGCAACTGATCGGCCTGTGGCAGCGTTTCTTCGAACGCCCGGTGGCGCAGGTACTGCTCACCCACGACGACCTGCGCAACCGTCGCCGTTACCTCAACGCCCGCGCCACCTTGCTGGAACTGCTGGCGCTGCAAACCCTGCCCATCGTTAACGAGAACGACACGGTATCGGTGGACGAACTCAAGCTCGGCGACAACGACAACCTCGCCGCCTTCGTCGCGACCCTGGTCGATGCCGACATGCTGTTCATCGCATCGGATGTGGCCGGCCTCTACAGCGCCAACCCGCGTACCGACCCGGCAGCGCGGCCAATCGACGAAGTGGTGCGGATCGACGATGGCGTGTTCGCGATGGCCGACGGTATCGGCAGTGCGCTCGGCACCGGCGGCATGGCAACCAAGCTCCAGGCCGCTTCCAAGGCTGCCAGCGCCGGTATCGAGACCGTGCTGTTCGATGGCACCAGTGCCGATGCGTTGCGGTTGATGGGGCAGGGCGTGTTGCGCGGTACCCGTTTTCGCGCCGGTTCCACCCGGCTTGCGGCGCGCAAGCACTGGTTGCGGCATGCGCCGGTTGCGCCCGGTGCGGTGCTGGTCGACGAGGGTGCGTCGCGCGCCTTGCGCGAGAAGGGCGCGTCGCTGCTGCCGGGCGGTGTGCTCGATGCGCGGGGCGATTTCGCGCGCGGCGACATCATCGAAATCCGCCACGCGAACGACGATGGCGAAGCGGCCATCGCGCGCGGCATCGTGCAGTACTCGGCCCGCGACATCCGCCGCATCGCGCGCCGCCACAGCCGCGATATCGACACCATCCTGGGCTACAACTACGGCGAAACCGTGGTGCATCGGGACGATCTGGCGACGCTTTGATCATTCCGTCGCGCACGTAGGCGCGACCTACGTGTGTTGTCGTGGGTTGGGGTTACATTTTTGGCGGTGGGCGTGATGGTTCCGTCGCGCACGTAGGCGCGACCTACGTGTTGTCGTAAGCCGGGGTTACATCCCCGGCGCCGGCCGCAGATGCCGCGTCAGCGCATGCAGGATCCGCGCATCCTGGGCATCCGGTTCGATCCATGGCAGGTCGGGTTGCAATGGTGTTTCGATGCCGCGAAAACGGCGCTGGAACGCGCGCAACGCGGCCTGCGGATCGTCCATCGGGTAGCCGAACGCGGCCAGCGCCAACCATGCGTCGAAGCCATCCGGTGCAGGTGCTGCATCGTCCTCCGGCCAGACGCCGAAGCCCGCCTCGGCCAAGGTTTTCCACGGAAAGCGCGCATTCGGATCGCGCTTGCGCGTCGGTGCCATGTCGTGGTGCGCGATGATCTGATGGCGCGGGATGCGCAATCGCGTGCACAGATCGTCGAGCAGGCGAATCAGCGTTTCGATCTGCGCCGGCGGAAAGTCTGCGTCGCCGTTGTTGTCCAGCTCGATCCCGATCGAGGCCGAGTTCAGGTCGGTGATGGCGCCCCATCGACCGCCACCGGCATGCCACGCGCGCCGCTCGTCGGCCACGAGTTGGTACAGGCTGCCATCGCGGCCCGCCAGATAATGCGAACTCACCGGCCCGCCCCGGTTCTGCGTTCGCAGCGTGTCGAGACTGCGCTGCACGCTGTCCTGCTCGGTCGCGTGGATCACGATGATGACCGGGCGGCGCTCGTCCTGGTTGGGCGAGGGAACCCATTGGGCCAGTGGATTGCGTGCCGGTTGCGAGGTACAGGCGCAAAGCAAGGCGGTGAAGATGAGGAGGATGCAGCGTGTTTTCATCATTCCATTGCAGGCGCAACGCGTTTCGATTGCAAGGGCATGTTGCGGCATTGCCGCCGGGTGCGAGAATCCGCAATCCCTTCCCTGGAAGAATTCCCATGGCTGGTGCCAGTCTGCTTGCGTTGATCGACGATATCGCCACCATCCTCGACGATGTCGCGGTGATGACCAAGGTAGCCGCGAAAAAGACGGCTGGCGTGCTGGGAGACGATCTCGCGCTCAACGCGCAGCAGGTGACTGGTGTCCGTGCGAGTCGGGAGCTACCGGTGGTGTGGGCAGTGGCGCTCGGCTCGCTGGTCAACAAGGCGATTCTCGTGCCGGCGGCCTTGGCCATCAGCACCTTCGCTCCTTGGGCCGTGACGCCGCTGATGATGGCGGGTGGCACCTTTCTTTGTTACGAGGGTGTGGAGAAGTTGCTCCACGGCAAGGGAAATGGCGAGAAGGCGGCGCACGACGAGGCGCTTCGCGACACGCTGGCAAATCCCGACGCAGACATGCGCCAGTTCGAGCGCGACAGGATTCGCGGCGCGATTCGTACCGATTTCATCCTGTCGGCCGAGATCATCGTCATCACGCTGGGCACCGTCGCCGATGCGGCGTTTTCGCGGCAACTCGGGGTGTTGGTCGCGATCGCGCTGGTGATGACCGTGGGCGTTTACGGGCTGGTGGCGGGCATCGTGAAGCTCGACGACGCCGGGTTGTGGCTGTCGCAGCGCGCCAGTGCTGCAGCGCGTGCGTCGGGACGATTCCTGCTGGCTTTGGCGCCGTGGCTGATGAAGATACTGTCGGTCGCCGGCATGGCGGCGATGTTTCTGGTGGGCGGCGGCATCCTGGTCCACGCCATTGCACCGCTGCACCACGCCATCGAAGGCTGGGCAGCGCAGGCGGGCGGAGCCGGTTGGCTGGTTTCCATGCTGGGCAGCGCCGTGGTTGGCGTCCTCGCCGGACTGGCGGCGCTGCTGGTGGTGGCGACGGTGAAGCGGCTGCGTGGCACACCGACACCGGCAGCATGATGTCAGTGACTATGCTTTTTGTGCGATCTGGCGTGACTTCAGCATTGCATCCACGTCATCCAGTGCGCGGCGCAGGCGCTCGGTGGCCTCGGTGATGCGGCGGGGCGGGGCGTCGAGGCTGGCACTGAGGCTGGCGGTGGGTGCGTCGAGGATGTCGCGCCGCAGGGTCAGGCCATGGCGGGCGAGCAGCGGTGCAAGTTCGTCGTAGCGTTCGCGCAAGTCGGTGAGGGTGGCCGCGTGAGCGAAGTCGCAGACGTCGGCTCTGGCGCCATAGCTGAACGCGCTGGTGAAGAACATGTCGCCATCCCGCGGGCTGGGTTCGAACACCAGCTGATCGATGTCGTCGTATTGCTGCGCATGGCGCTGCATACCCACCTGCATGCGCGATTGCAGCAGGGTGCGGAAGGTCTGCGAGAGCACCATCGGCAGGCCGCCGCTGGCGAGTCGGGATGTCTGCTTGCCCCGCGGATGGCTGGCGTTGGAGGCATCCACCGGAACCAACGGGTTGATGCCGATGAACAAGTCGATGCCTGCATCGAAGGCGGCCGATGCATGCATCGTGCGGCGCAGTGCCCCGTCCACGAATTGCCGGCCACGGATTTCCACCGGCGGATACAAGGCGGGAAGGGCCGCACTGGCTTGCACCGCCTTGGAAATCGGCACGTCGTCCCACCCTTCCGCACCGAAGCGCACGGCTTCGCCGTTGTCCAGGTCGACCGCCACGATGTAGAGCTTGCGCTTGAGTTCGCGGAAATCGTCGGTGCGGCCATGGCGGGTGTAGGCCTCGTGCAGGAACGTGGCGATGCGCTTGTTGTCGAACAGGCCGGTGGGAATGAGCGTGCCGAGCCTGCCCACGACTTCGCCAAGCCGGAATTCACCGGGATGGCTGACCAGACTGCGCCAGCCGTCCCAGAATAGTCCGGGCACCGAGGCCAGGCGATTGAAGTATTCCCGCACTGCGGGGCGGATGAAGGCATCCGGATCGAAGCGGACGTCGTTGGCGTCGCCGGTGATGAAAATCCGGCACATCTGCTCGGTATCGATCCGGTTGGCGAGGCTGGCCGCCAGGAAAGCGCCGGAGCTGACGCCGACATAAACATCCAGCGCGGTGAGGTCCAACCCGTCGACCGCTTGATCCAGCGCACGCAGCACGCCCATTTCGTACATGCCGCCGATGGGGCCGCCGCCAGCGATCGCCAGACCAATGCGGGCGCGGCTGCGATGGAGGCGAGTGGCAGATTGCAATAGCAGCATCGGGACTTGAGCTGGAGAGGTTCGCCCCGATTCTAACCGAGGAGTGCTGCAGCAGGTTCCAGGCGTCGTCGGGAAATGCCGGGCTTCTGCACGATTCACAGGGAAACTCGGCAATGAAATGGCATGAAAGCGACATCGGGCATCGACTGGAGCGGCTGCTGGAGGCCAACGCGTGCTGGCGCGACCCCACCCGGGAACTGCGCAACCTTTCGCCGTGGCTGGCGCCGCTGCAGCGTTGGCAGTCGAGGCGGCTGGCGGCTTCGTTCGCCGATTTCATCGCGGCACCCGGCACCCGCGATGCGACCACATTCTTTCTCACCGACTTGTATGGCGACCACGATGTCAGCGCGCGAGATCGGGACGTGTCCCGGGTGATGCCGATGATGAAGCGCGTGTTGCCGGACGAGTTGCTCGGAACGGCGGCCGATGCGATCGAGTTGGCTGTGCTCTCGCATGGGTTCGATCTGCGTGTTGCGACTGCGCTGGAACCACTGTTGCCCGGGTCGGTTGACGAATCGCGACTGGATGCTGGCACCTATGCCGAGGCCTATCGACGTGCCGGTCTCCCGCGTTTGCGCACGCGTCAGATCGATTTGATCGTCCGCATCGGGAGCACCCTCGACGCGGCGGTGCACAAGCCCTGGCTTGCGCGTCTGTTACGGGCCTCGCGCCTGCCGGCGCGTGTGGCGGGGCTGGGCGCGTTGCAGGGGTTTCTGGAGCGTGGATTTGCGGCGTTCGCCAAAATGGATGATGCAGGCGCCTTCATGGCGGAGATTGCCCGGCGCGAGGGCGAGGTTTCGCGCCGCTTGTTTGCCGGTGTGGCGCAGCCTTTCGCGCTCAGCTGAACTCGCGCTCGAGATAGCGCAGGATCTCGCTTTCTATCGGCCCGCGCAGCGCCATCAACAGGAAGCCGAGATTCACCAGCACGTGGATTTCCTCTTGCAGCACGCGGATTTCGCCATTCACGCCGCTGCGGCTGAATTCCAGGGTGTCGTCACTCCATGCGCAACCCACCTCGAAGCGTTCCTGGATCTTTTCAGCCACGCGGGCGACGGCGGCACGGGCCTGTTTGAGGGTCTTGGAATGCGGGTGGCGGATGTCGATGCTGGCCATGGTGACCTTGTCATTACGGGGAGCGGCCGACAGATTGTCTCCGCATGTCTCGGGGCTGTCATCTGTCCGGACCAGACCGCACGGGCCGTGGCTCTGATACAGTTTCCAGAAGAATGTGGAGATCCATGAATGCGCCTGGTGTTTCCCGGCCATGACCATAGCGACATTGCACTTCATCCCGGTGGACTGACCCTCGGCGCATCGGATGAATGCGACGTGCATTTGCCCGATGCAGGCTGGTTGCCGCATCACGCCAGCATCACGCTCGATTTGCAGCGCGGTTTGTGGCTGCGATTGGAGCAGGATGCCGGGGTGGCGCATGTCAATGCACGGCCGGTACGCGAGTCGGCGATGCTGCGGCTGGGCGATATCGTGAGTCTGGGCGGCGTGCAGTTTTGCGTGATGCTCCAGGACGAAAGCGAGATCGTCCGCCAGTTGCCGCCGCAGCATGACGCTCCGATGGGGGATTCCGAACGCGTTGCGGCCTCACGCGCGGTGCTTCGCGGTGTCGCAGGAATGTTCCATGGGCGCACGTTTCCGTTGGCGCCGGGAGTGATGATCGGTTCGGCGGCAGAGGCCGACATCCGCATCGAAGGGGCGGGCATCGCGTCGCAGCATGCTCGCGTCGAACTCCACCACGAGCGCGTGATCCTGCGTGCGCAGGCTCGGGACAACACGCTCAAAGTCAATGGCGTGTCTGTCGCGGATGCGGTTCTGCATCCCGGCGACCAGATCGTCGTGGAGCAACACCGCTTCGTGGTGGAGGCACCGGGACTGCCACCGCGCGGAGGGCGTGGGCAGGGCCAGCGGCAGCGGCCGATCACCCAGGCGATACCTGCCGTGCCTGCATCATCGCCCGTGGCACATCAGCAGGAGCCCCAGGCTGCGTCGCACGGGCACTTCAAGATGTGGTGGCTGCTCGCAGCGGCCAGCGCGATCGCGTTGGCACTGGCGGGGATCCTGATCTACGCCCCCCACTGACTCGCGGCTGCAGGCGGGCAATCCAGCGTGCCGTGCGCGGACAGCAGCGGGTTCGCGCCACCGTGATGCGGGTTCTCGCGGGCTGCAATGGCGCGCACCGGGATCCGGTGCCGGGACACGCGGCCACACCGGCAATTCGTCCGGTGTTGTCGTGTCCGGGTACAGTTCCCGATATTCGCCATTCCGGGAGGTCGCGATGCGTCGATCCGTTTCCATGTGGTTGCTGAGTGTGTCGTTGTTGGCAATGGGGGCGCCGCTGTCCGTTCTCGCCGCTCCGGAGCCGGGCATGACCTTGCAGCAGGTAGCGACCATGCGTGCGGTCACGGATGTGCTGGCGCAGCCGGAGGGTGGTGTCATCGCGTATACGCTGTCAGTACCGCGTACGCCAGGCCGGGGCAAGGATGGGCCTGCGTGGAGCCAGTTGCACGTGATCGATGCCACCGGAACCTCGCGGCCGTATGTTGCGGGTCAGGTGAATGTCTCGGCACCGGCATGGACTCCCGAAGGTAGCATCGCCTTTCTGATGAAGGGCGAGCGCGACGATATCCGCGGCCTCTACCGCATTCCGCTCGACGGTGGCAATTCGATGCCGCTGTGTGCACTCAAGAGCGACATCCGCAGTTTCAGTCTGTCACCCGACGGGAAACGGGTCGCGCTGGTGGCGCTGGAGGCGGAGGCGCCGGAGCGAAAGGCGCTGCGGGACAAGGGTTTCGATGCGCGCGTTGTCGAGGAAGGCGAGCGCTTCTCGCGGCTCTGGATCGCCTCGGTTGAAGACTGCCGTGCCACGTCGAACCAGATCGACGTCGCAGGCTCGGTGCAGTCCGCGCTGTGGAGCCCGGCGGGCGATCGTCTTGCTCTGGTGGTCACGCCGCACGAGCGTGTGGACGACGCTCTGGTGTCGGGGCGTGTGCGCATCATCGCGCCGGATGGGAAGGAACTGGGGCGCGTCGACAACCCGGGCAAGCTCGGGCAACTGGCCTGGAGCCCCGATGGCGCGCATTTGGCGATCATTTCCGCGCAGGACGCTTCCGATCCGCGCGAAGGCCGCCTTGTCGTGGTCGGTCGCAATGGCGGCACCCGGCGCGACCTATTGCCCGATTTGCCCGGGCATGTCTGGAATATCGCGTGGAGTGACGCGGACACGCTCACTTTCGTCAGCAACGAGGGCACCGCCACGCGGGTCGGCGAAGTGGACCTGGGTGGTGACCAGCGCACCTTGCTGAACCTGCCTGCGCCGGTCTATACCGCGCTGTCGTTGGCACATGATGGCAGCATCGCGCTGGTCGGCAGCACACCAGCGCATCCATCCGAAGTATTCCGGCTCGCGCCCGGCGCGGACACGCCGCAGCGCTTGACCGACAGCAATCCCTGGCTGGCCGAAGTGGCTATGGCGAAGCAGGAGGTGATTCGCTACACCGCGCGCGACGGGCTGGAAATCGAAGGCATCCTGGTGCACCCGCTCGATCGCCCGCGCAATGCGCGGGTGCCGCTGATCCTGGTGGTGCATGGTGGCCCGGAAGCGCATTACTCCAACGGCTGGATCACCAGCTACGCGCAACCGGCGCAGGCTGCGGCCGCGCGGGGCTTCGCCGTGTTCCTGCCGAATTACCGCGCCAGCACCGGCCGTGGCGTGGCGTTCTCGAAGCTCAATCACGGCAGGCCGGCGAAGGAAGAGTTCGACGATCTGGTCGATGGCGTCGAACACCTCGTCCAGTCCGGCCTGGTGGATCGCGCCAGAGTGGGCATCACCGGCGGTTCCTACGGTGGCTATGCCAGTGCGTGGGGCGCGACCTGGTACAGCGAGCACTTCGCTGCGGCGGTGATGTTCGTCGGCATCTCCGACAAGATCGGCCTGATCGGCACCAGCGACATCCCCAACGAGTTCCATCGCGTGCACTACCAAGCGTGGCCGTGGGAAAACTGGTCGCTCTACACCGAGGCCAGTCCGATCCACCACGTGCAGCGCAATCGCACGCCAACGCTGATCCTGCATGGTGACGCGGACCCGCGCGTGGATCCGACCCAATCGCGCACGATGTACCGCTACCTCAAACTGGGTGGTCAGGCGCCGGTGCGGCTGGTGCTGTATCCCGGCGAAGGTCACGGTAATGTCCGTGCGGCTTCACGCTGGGATTACTCGTTGCGCCTGATGCAATGGATGGAGCACTACTTGCTGGGTCCGGGCGGCGAGCCGCCTTCGGCGCTGGTGGATTACGCGCTGGATTCGTTCTGAGCCGTCAATCGTGCGTTGCCGCAGGTTGCTGCAGGCGTTCAGTCTGCTGGCAGACCTGAAGCGATTGCGTCACGGCATCTGATCGTCCATCGCGGCCAGTTGCTCCTGGACTTGGCGCAATACGTCCTCCCAGTGGCGGATTTCGGCAAACCACGGGAAGGCGCGGGGGAAGGCCGGATCGTGCCAGCGTCGCGCGATCCAGGCGTGGTAATGCAACAGGCGCAGTCCACGCAGGGGTTCGATCAGACGGCATTCGCGCCAGTCGAAGTCGCGGAACTCGGCATAGCCTTCGATCAGATGGTCCAGTTGTGCGCGTTGTTCTTCGGGCGCGCCCGACAGGAACATCCACAGGTCCTGGATCGCCGGGCCGGTGAGACAGTCGTCCAGGTCGACGAAATGCGCGACACCATCGCGCCAGAGGATGTTGCCTGGATGGCAATCACCGTGCAGGCGCAGCCGGGAGAGCGGCGTGAGCTGAGCGAAGGCCTCGTCGATCCGGCCGAGCAGCGTGCGGCACAGGCGCTGGAAGCTGGTGCGCAGTGTGACAGGAATCCAGTTCGATGCGATCAGGTAGCGCACCGGTTCATGCCCGAAGCGTTCGGTATCCAGCGCGGGGCGGTGCATGAAGCGTCGCCGTGCGCCGATGTTGTGCATTCGGGCGAGGGTCCGGCCGAGTTGGCGAAGCGTGTTGTCATCGTCCAGTTCCGGCGCATGGCCGCCCTGGCATGGAAAGAGCGCGAAGCGGAAACCGTCGTACCGGAACAGGGTGGTGCCGTCCAGTTCCAGTGGCGCAACGACGGACAGGTCCGCCTCGGCCAGTTCGCGGGCGAACTGGTGTTCTTCGATGATGCCGGCATCGCTCCAGCGGTCGGGTCGATAGAACTTCGCCACCAGCGGCGCCGCATCCTCCACGCCGATGCGATAGACCCGATTCTCGTAGCTGTTGAGCGTGAGGATGCGGCCATCGCAGTACAGGCCCAGCGACTCGACTGCATCGATGACGGTGTCAGGCGTCAGTCGTTCGTAGGGCAATGCGGAGGTTTTCATGCCGATTCATCGCCGAGGTCTTCCACCCGGAGCCGGCGTTCGCCATCGGCCAGCCGCGCGGTGAGCCGTTCGCCCGGTTGCAGTTCGCCGGCATGACGAACGCTGCGGCCGTGCTGGTCCAGCAGGATGGCGTAGCCGCGTTGCAGGGTGGCGAGCGGGCTGACCGCATGCAGCGCGCGGCCGAGTGCTGCGACGCGGGTCGCGTCGCGGATCAGGCGCTGGCGCAGCGCAGTGTCGATACGCCCGGCGGCGCGCTGGTTGGCCTGTGCCAGCGCAGTCAGGCGCAGCGCGGGACGCTGGGCGGCCAGGCGCAGCGCGAGGCGTTCCAGGCGGACCCGTGATGGCGTGATCGATTCGCGCACATCCTGACGCAACCGATGGTGCAGCGCGCCAAGGCGTTCGGCGCCGCGTGCGAGGCGTGCCGCCGGATGTTGCGCGGCGATGCGGTGCTGCAGCGGATCCAGCCGCAGCCAGCCACGTTCGAAAGCGCGACGCATGGACAGATCCAGTTGCGCACGTTGCCGCGTCAGGCCGAGACGCAGTGCGCCGCCATCGCGGCTGAGCAGTTCCGCAGCAGCGGATGGCGTGGCGGCACGCAGGTCGGCCACCAGGTCGGCGATGCTCACGTCGATTTCATGCCCGACGGCCGACACCACTGGCGTGCGTGTCGCGGCAATGGCGCGCGCCAGTGCTTCGTCGTTGAATGCCGCCAGGTCTTCGAGCGATCCGCCACCGCGTGTGACCAGCAACACGTCGTAGCGTCCGGACTGATCGGCACGCGCCAGCATTCTTGCGATTTCGCTCGCTGCGAGGGGGCCCTGCACCGGTACCGGCAGGAGCTCCACGTCGATCAACGCGAAGCGGCGCCGCAGCACGGTGAGCACGTCGTGCACCGCAGCGCCCCCGGGAGAGCTGAGCACGCCGATGCGGGCGATGCGCGAGGGCAGGGCGTGTTTGCGCGCTGGATCGAACAGGCCTTCGGCATCGAGCCGTGCCTTCAGCTGCTCGAAGGCACGACGCAGTGCGCCTTCGCCGGCTTCTTCCAGGTGATCGATGATGATCTGGTATTCGCCACGCGGTTCGTACAGCGTGACGCGTCCGCGGGCCAGCACCTGCATTCCATCGACCGGACGAAACGCGAGCCACTGGCTTTTCGGCTTGAACAACGCGCAGCGCACCTGGGCGCGGGCATCCTTCAGAGCGAAATAGAGGTGTCCGGAGGCCGGGCGCGAGACGCCGCCAAGCTCGCCTTCGATCCACACCATGCCGAACGCCCCCTCCAACATCTCGCGCGCAAGCGTGTTGATCTGTGAGGGCATCAGGATGTGACGGGGTGATTCGGGCAAGCGGCTGTTCACCGGCAGGGGATGGCAGGGCGGAGGATCGATTCTCACATGGAATCGAGGAAGTGTCTTCACGTCGATGATTTTCAATGAGTTGTGGTCTTGACGTTGCCGGAAGAGCCTGTTCGACTGGCTTGCAGCCATCGAGCCGCTACACTGTGCAACCTGCGCGGCGGTGTGCGGCCCGGAAGTTGCAACACCATCGAGTCATTGCCGGATCGAGTCATGATCAACCCTTACCGAACGCTCAATAACCACCTGCCGGAGCGGACTTCACCCGGGCGCGACGCATTGCCTGCCGATCCCAAACGCTTGCGGGTTTGGGTGGAAGGCCTGCCGCGCGCCAACCATCAGGCGTTCCTGCAGGAGTTGACTCGTGCGCTCGATGATTTCCGTGCGCGCCGGCTCGAAGGTTTTGCGCGTCTGGAGGTGCTGGAGGTGCTGCGTCCGATGTTGCTGGAGGCGGTCGCGCTGTTGAGTACTCGCCTTCACGGCAGCTCGTTCCCCCTCGCCGGCACCAAGGCGGCGAATGCGCTCCAGCTTCTGGCGATGCAGCGCGAACTGGCACTGGGCTATCGCATGGCGGTGGCCGAGGCGTGCGCACCCGCAGGCAAGACACCCTTCCTTCGTGGCGGACAAGTAGCCCAGGCCTTGGTGCGCGCGGTGTATCACCACGTGCGCTGGATGGCGACCAGCTATTTCCTGTACCGCACGCCCGAGCCGGGTGCGTGGACGCAGTTGTACGCGCTGGCTGCCTTCGCTACGGCTCAGGGGCTGGATTCGAAGCCGATCGAGGACGCCGCCGAACGGCGCAGCCTGACGGTGTCGCTGTTGCAGAATCAGGCAGTGCTGCTGTCGCTCGCCAATCCTTACCGCTTCAGCCAGCGGGAGCTGGCCGACCTGTGGACATTGACCCGCGATGCCGCTGCTCTGGCCGAGCTCACGCCGCAACGCTTCGCCGCCGCTGGCGCGCTGGCGCTGATCGATACCGACCTGCCGCCGATGTACGTGTCGCGTGCACCGGAGCCGGACGAGGGCGATGTGATGTGGATCGACCTGCGCAAGCTCGACGCTGCGATCCGCACCGCGCTCTCGCACGCAGGCAATGCGCATGAGGCGACGGTGAGATTGTCGCGCGACTACAACCTGCCCCTGTCCACGAGCCTGCTGGAGCGTGCGCTGGATGGCTGGAGCCAGGATGCCTCGCGCGGCTTTCCCAGGTTGAACGGTGGGTATGAGCTGGACAGCGTCGTCGGCTTGAGTGCGCTGCATCACCAGCTGGCCGGACAGCAGGATTTCGACAGCTTCATGCGCGATGTGCGCGGTATCACCACGATTGCAGCCGAACGTGCGTCATGGGCGCAAGGAACGACGGACAGTGGCCATGCCGCGAGCGTGAAAGCGCAGGTGCAGGACCAGAGTCTGAGTGGCTATCGATTGCGTTGGGAGGCCGCCCAAGGCGTGCGGGCGCGCATCGGAGAACTGGTTGGCGTGGCCTTGCCTTCCGATGGCACCGAACGCGACTGGGCCGTGGGCATGGTGCGCTGGCTGCGCTACGACGAAAGCGGTGCGATCGAGGCCGGTGTGGACTTGATCGCACGCCGTGCCCAAGCCGCCGGGCTGCGCGGTTTGGATGCTTCCGGTGCAGCACCGGCCCCGGTCCGGGCGCTTGGGCTGACATCGTTGAACAATCAGGCCGACGAGTCTTCCGGAACGCAGCAGGAGGTGTTCCTCGTCAACGCCCTCACTGGACTGGAAACCCCGCAGGTGGAAGTGGCGCGCATCGGTGATCGCTGGGAGTTCGTCGACGGCAGCGGTGCGCGCGTCTACAACTGCGCACCACTGCATGTCGTCAGCCGTGCCGGAGACTATCTGCTGCTAGGGACCACGCGGCGCTGACCGTTCAGCATGAAGGCGTGCGGTGGCGCCTGGCCCGTGCCAGATGCACCAGAACGCCGCAACCCACCAGCCCCGGTGGGGCGAACAGGGCGGAAAGCACCGGCATCAGCAGCACGATGGTGCAGGACAGATGCCATCCAGGTCAGCACGAACCCGACGCCCAAGTACCAGCGCCGGTGCGTGACGATGGTGTTGTCCGGACGGCGGAAAGTGAGGATTCGCCACGTGCCGACCGATACTTGCAGAAGCATGACAATCACGGTCAGGCGAGCCACCATCCTGAGCAGGGCCGCTGTCGGGACGGAAGACGTTGTCGCACGCCTTCCGTCCCGGCGATGTCAGTCTGCGTTGCTGTCCTGATAGGCATCGATCGGGATGCAGGCGCAGAACACGTTCTTGTCGCCGTGCACGTTGTCCACGCGACCGACGGGCGGCCAGTACTTCTGGCGACGCAGCGTTGCCAGCGGGAAGGCGGCAAGTTCACGGCTGTAGGCATGCGGCCACTCGCTGGCAGCCACCGCCACCGCGGTGTGCGGGGCGTGCTTGAGCGGGTTGTCTTCGCGGTCCATGCGGCCTTCTTCGATCGCGCGGATTTCCTCGCGGATCTGGATCATCGCGTCGCAGAACCGGTCCAGCTCGTGCAGCGATTCGGATTCGGTCGGCTCCACCATCAGCGTGCCGGCGACCGGGAAGCTCAGCGTCGGCGCATGGAAGCCGAAATCGATCAGGCGCTTGGCGACGTCCTCGGCACTGATACCGGTGGTCTTCTCCAGCGGTCGCAGGTCGAGGATGCACTCGTGCGCGACCAGGCCGTTGCGGCCGGTGTACAGCGTGCGGTAGTGCGGTGCCAGCCGCTTGGAGATGTAGTTGGCGTTGAGCAGCGCCACCTGCGTGGCCTTGCGCAGACCCGCCTTGCCCATCATGGCGATGTACATCCAGCTGATCGGCAGGATGCTGGCACTGCCGTGCGCGGCGGCCGACACCTTGCCGACCGTGCCTTGGGCGTCCTTGTGGCCGCGTGGCAGGAATGGTGCGAGGTGCGCCTTCACCGCGCAGGGACCGACGCCGGGGCCGCCGCCACCGTGCGGGATGCAGAAGGTCTTGTGCAGGTTGAGGTGCGAGACGTCCGAACCCCACTTGCCCGGCTTGGCGAGGCCGACCAGCGCATTGAGGTTGGCGCCGTCGGTGTACACCTGGCCGCCGTGCTGGTGGATGATCTCGCAGATCTCGACGACGTCTTCCTCGAACACGCCGTGCGTGGACGGGTAGGTCATCATGATCGCCGCCAGGTTGGCGGAATGCTTCTCGGCCTGGGCGCGGATGTCGCCGACATCGACGTTGCCGTTGGCGTCGCACCTGGTGACCACGACCTTCATGCCGCACATCTGCGCGCTGGCCGGATTGGTGCCGTGCGCCGATTCGGGAATCAGGCAGATGTTGCGATGGCTTTCGCCGCGCGAGGCATGCCAGGCGCGGATGGCCAGCAGGCCGGCATATTCGCCCTGCGCACCGGAGTTCGGCTGGAAGCTCACGGCGTCGTAGCCGGTGATGTCGACCAGCATGGCTTCCAGCGAATCGATCAGTTCCTTGTAGCCCTGTACCTGATCGGCGGGTGCCAGCGGATGGATCTGCGCGAATTCCGGCCAGGTGATCGGGATCATCTCGGCGGTCGCATTCAACTTCATGGTGCAGGAGCCGAGCGGGATCATGGTGCGATCCATCGCCAGGTCCTTGTCGGCCAGCGAGCGCAGGTAGCGCAGCATTTCGTGCTCGCTGTGGTGCGTGTTGAACACCGGGTGCGTCAGGAAGGCGCTGGAGCGCTCCAGTTCTGACGGGATCAGCGACGGCGCGGTGGCGTCCAGCGCGTCGATGCAGGGCAGTGCGGATTCGTCGCCGGCGAAAATGCGCCACAACAGTTCGATGTCGGCACGCGTGGTGGTTTCGTCCAGCGAGATGCAGATGTATTCGCCCCAGGCCTTGCGCAGGTTTGCGCCCAGTGACACGGCGCGGGCCATCAGGGCATCTGTCCTGTCGCCTGTCTTCAGGCTGATCGTGTCGAAGGCGCTGCCGTGGTGGCTGTGGTCATGGCCCAGCTGGGTCAGGCCGGCACTGAGGATCGAGGCCTGGCGATGCACGCGCCGGGCGATGCGGGTCAGTCCTTCGGGGCCGTGGTAGACCGCGTACATGGCGGCCATCACCGCCAGCAGCACCTGCGCGGTGCAGATGTTGGACGTGGCCTTTTCGCGGCGGATGTGCTGTTCGCGGGTTTGCAGTGTCAGACGGTAGGCCGGATCGCCGTGGGTGTCGATCGATACGCCGATCAGGCGGCCCGGCATCGAGCGCTTGAACGCGTCGCGGCAGGCCATGAACGCGGCATGCGGACCGCCGAAACCGAACGGCACGCCGAAGCGCTGCGAGTTGCCGACCACGATGTCGGCGCCCATCTCGCCGGGCGGCTTCAGCAGCGTCAGCGCCAGCAGGTCGGTGACGAACACGTACAGCGCATTGTGCGCGTGGATGGTGTCTGCGTACTGGCCCCAGTCGAAAAGCCAGCCGCTCGACGCCGGATACTGCACCAGCACGCCGAAGTAGTCGCCCTTCTCCAGCGCGGTATCGAATTCCTCGGCGGAGTTGGCAACCTCGATGGCGAGGCCGAGCGGTTCGGCACGGGTATGCAGCACTTCCAGCGTTTGCGGATGGGTATCGCCGGACACCAGGAACGTGTTGGACTTCGACTTTGCGGAACGCTTGGCCAGCGTCATCGCCTCGGCCGCGGCGGTGGCCTCGTCCAGCAGCGAGGCGTTGGCGATGTCCATGCCGGTGAGGTCGGCGCACATCTGCTGGAAGTTGATCAGCGCCTCCATCCGACCCTGCGAAATCTCGGCTTGATACGGCGTGTAGGCGGTGTACCAGGCCGGGTTCTCGAGGATGTTGCGCAGGATGACGTTGGGCGTGTGAGTGCCGTAATAGCCTTGACCGATGAAGCTGCGGAACACCTGGTTCTTGTCGGCGATGGCGCGGATCCTTGCCAGCGCGTCGACTTCGCTCAGGCTGTCGGCAAGCGCCAGCGCGCCGGTGTGCTTGATGCTGGACGGGACGATGGCTTCGGTCAGTGCGTCGAGCGAATCGTGGCCGACGTCCCGCAGCATTCGCGCTGTTTCGGCTTCGTTGGGGCCAATGTGGCGCTCGATGAACGCGTCATGGTGTTCGAGGGCATGGAGAGAGGGCTGGGACATGGCAGGCATCCGGGCAGGGCAAAGGGCGGGAGTGACGCGTCCATGCGCGTCATCGGCCCCTCTGTCCTTTTGCCTGAGAGTTTGGAGGCGGTAGCGCCTGTTGCCCCTTCGGCGCCGGCATCAGCCGGTCTCTCCAGAGTTGTGTGCACGCGGTGGTTCGGAGCCTGAGCGATTACGGGCGTTGCGCCTTCGGCAGCCGGTTCGGGAACCGGCTTCTCCCACCGCGCGGTGGGACGCATCATACGCCAGTACGGCGCTACGGACGATGCGTTGCGCGCCTGCGCCGGAACGGTGAGGCCGCGAGGTTGCCACCAGTGCGAGCTTATTCACTCTCGTCCGAAGCATCAGCTGACATCGTCGGCCCAGCCTCGTGGCTCACTCGCACGCTGGGTACGAAGGCCACGGACTGGCCTGGCGGCAAGGTTTCGCGCCAGCGCGCCAGGTGTTCGGAGATGGCCTCGCCGGCGCGCCATTGCGGCTCGGAGGCGGTGTAATCCTCGGCTTCTTCGCGCTGCGCCACCTGCTTGCGCGCGCGCAGGAAGGCGCGGCGGAAGTTGGCGGTATGGTTGAGTCCATCGATCAGGAAGGCTTGGCCGAACCACGTGGCATCGGCGCTGTTGCCGCAGCCGAACGAGGTGCGGTCGGCGCGCGCGGCGGTGACGACGAGCGTGCGCGGATCGGACAGCGCATCGACATAGCCGCCCGAATAACAGGCCGACACCACGATCACGCGCCAGCGGATACCGGCGGCATCGAGTGCCTTGCGCAGCGTGGCGGGCGTGAGCTGACGCAGTGGCAGCGGCGGCTGGTTGACGTAGAGGCTGTGGTTTTCCGAGCCGTGGCTGGTGAGGTAGAGGAACAGGATGTCTTCGCGCGCATCCATGCGTTCGCCGATGCCGGTCAGCGCGCGTTCGAGATTGGTGACGGTGGCCAGCGGCACGCTGTCGGCACTGTCGGTATGGTTGACCAGCCGCAGTGCGCGGTCTTGCGCATCGAGGCGGTTTGCAGCGAGTGCGGGCAGGAAATCCACCTCGTTGCGGAATGCGCCTTCGTCGGCATCACCGCCGAAGCCGAGCACGTACATGTCGATGTGGCCGGGGCGCTGCGGTGCGAGCGCGTCGAGCGCGGCGTCGAGCAGTGGGGTCTGGGCGTAGAACGTGGCTTCGGGGGCGGCCAGTTCGGATGTGGCGTGTATTCGTTCGCCTTCCTCGCCCCCGTCCTCCCATTCTTCTTCGTAGTAGGCGGCCCAATCGGTCTGGATGAAGCTGGGAGCGTCCATCGCCATCCACGGCAGGGTGCCGATCAGGAGCGCCGCGGCGGCACCGGCGAAGGCGCGCCCGATGTCCGGTGCCAGAAACAGCGCCAGCCGGGTACAGATCGCCAGGTACCAGCACAGCCCGAACAACCCATACAGCAACGCAGCGCTCCAACTCGGGTCGTGCCAGACCAGCGCCGAATACAACAGCCACGGCACGATGCCGGCGGCAATCAGCCATGCCGCGATGCTGAGCACCAGGGCGCGACGCTGCACCAGCCGCGCCATTGCCGCGGCGGCCAATACCGACACGGCAAGCGAGGCGAGCAGGGAGATGAGACCGTTCGGATCGAATCTGTGCGGTGCGTCGGTGGCAATCCAGGCCGAAGGCAGCGCCGCCAGCGACTGCAGCGTGACAAGTGCCAACAGCGGCAGGTAGTCCAGCGTGATGGCCGCCTTCTTCGGCGCACGCAGGAAGGTCAGCCGCAACCCGTCGCGCAGCAGCGGCCAGAATGCACTCATCCGCGCTGGTTCACGGTTCGATCTGGTCGAAGGATTCGACCCGCCGATGTCCGTTCGCGGCCTCGCCGTCGCGCGGCTGCGGATAATCCTCGCGCCGGTCCAGCAGCACTGTGCCCAGGCCGGCTTCGCGCGCGGCGTCCAGTTCTTCCACCACATCGGACAGGAACAGGATGTCGCCGGCTTCGCGTCCGATGCGCTGCACGATGGTGCGGTAGCTGTCGGCTTCGCGCTTGCCGCCGACTTCGGTATCGAACCAACCGGAGATCAGCGGAGTCAGGTCGCCGGCTTCGCTGAAGCCGAAAAACAGTTTCTGTGCCGGTACTGAGCCGGATGAATACACATACAGCGGATGCCCGGCGGCGTGCCACTGGCGCAGCGCCGGTGCGGTGTCCGGGTACAGGTGGGCGCGGTAGGCGCCGCTGCGGTAGCCCTGTTCCCAGATCATCCCCTGCAGGGCTTTCAGTGCGGTGTGCTTGCGGTCTTCGTCGATCCAGCCTTGCAGCACTTCGGCCAGCACCGCGTCCTGGCAGACGCTGCCGATATCCACCGCCGCCGCGTCCAGCCAGCGCCGCACCTCGGGATCGCGTGCATGTTCGCGCACGAAGCCGGGCAGGGCCTGGCGCGCATACGGGAACAGCACCTGCTTGACGAAGCTGATGCTGCTGGTGGTGCCTTCGATGTCGGTCAGGATGACGCGCTTCATGCCGCGGCCTGACCGGCTTCGTAGCGCGGGAAGCGCTGGGCGATGTCGCTGCCGGTGAAGTGTCCGACCCAGCCATCGGGCTGGGTGAAGAAACGGATCGCGACGAAATACGGTTCCGGCCCCATGTCGAACCAGTGCGTGGTGCCGTCCGGCACGCTGATCAGGTCACCCTGTTCGCACAGGATTTCGTAGACCTTGTCGTCCACGTGCAGGGTGAACAGGCCGGAGCCGGCGACGAAGAAGCGCACTTCGTCTTCCTTGTGGAAATGCTCTTCCAGGAACTTGCCGCGCATGGTTTCGCGCTGCGGATGGTCCGGTGCGATCGAGACCACGTCCACGCTCTGGAAGCCGTTTTCGGCCACGAGGCGGTCGATATCGGCGCGGTAGGCAGCCATTACCTCGTTGGAGGAAGCGCCGGGTGCGACCGGCTGACTGGCCTCCCATTGCTCGAAACGCACGCCGATCTTGCCCAGCTCGCGTGCGATTTCCGCGTGGTCACTGCCGGCAAATTCGGCACGGGACGGATCGGATTCGGAAAAAATGCGAAGGCGGCTCATGAACGCAGTCTCCTCAGGTCAAGCTCGCAGGCGATGAGAAACTCGAAGGCGTCCAGATGGCGGCGTGCTTCGGCCATGTCCACACCCCAGGCATAGAGGCCGTGGCCTTCGATCAGGTATCCCCACAGCGGGCCGGCGTCGAGCAGGCGCTCCACCTGTGCGGCCAGTGCCGGAATGTCCTGGCTGTTGGGCAGCACCGGCAGATCGATCGCGGTTTCGTGGGTGCTGTTGCCGCTGAAGGCCTTCAGCAGTTCGTAGCCTTCCAGCCGGATGTGTCCCTGGCCGGCGAAGAAGCGCGAGGCCACGGTCTGGTTCTGCGAGTGGGTATGCAGCACGCAGGCGATGCCGGCAAAACGCCGGTAGATCTGGGTGTGCAGACCGGTTTCGGCCGAGGGGCGCTTGTCGGTGGCGACCGGTCGGCCATCGAAGTCCACGACCATGAAATCATCCACGGTGAGCTTGCCCTTGTCGCGGCCGGACACGGTGATGGTGGCGTGGCTCTCGTCCAGACGCATCGAGAAATTGCTGCTGGTGGCCGGGGTCAGTCCGGCACGCGCCAGCTCTCCCGTATTGACGATGAGTTCGGCCACGCACTGCGACAGGCGTGCCGGGTCGTAGGGGAGGGAAGTAGTCATCGTGCCATTCTAGCCATGCTGCGCATTGTGCGAAGTCTGCGTGGGCATGAAGTCATGCCGGGTGTTCATCGGGAACTGAAACGACGATCCCGGCCGGAGCCGGGATCGCAGGGAACGCCGTACGATGATGCGTTTCAGTCGGTGCCGGTCAGGTCGCGCAGTTTCGCCGGCTGGCTGGCGTAGAACGCCGCCAGATTCACGATGTCGTCTTCGCTCAGCGTGGTGGCGAACCCCTGCATGATCGCGTTCTGTCGTGCACCGGACTTGTAGTCCCGCAGCGATTTGGCAAGGTAGTCGGCGTATTGGCCGCCGATCAGCGGGTATTGCGGATCGCCGATGCCATTGCCGTCGGCGCCGTGGCAGGCTTGGCAGATCTGCGACTTGGCCTTGCCGGCCTCCAGATCGGCTGCGGAAGCGGCAAACGGAAGTACCAGGGCGGCAACCAGCGAAAAGGCTTTGAGTTTCATGCAGGCGCGTTCCTTACTTGGCGTTCGAGAGGCTGGCGAGGTAGGCGGCGATGTCGGCAATGTCCTGATCGGAGAAGCCTTCAGCCTGCGCTTCCATCGTCGGGTGCGTGCGGTTGCCGTTCTTGTACTCGGTCAGCGCGGTGACCAGGTACTCGTAGTTTTGTCCGCCGATCTTGGGTACGTGATAGTGCGGATAGACGTTCTTGTAGCCGGCGATGCCATGACACCCGGTGCAGGTGTAGGCCTTGTTCTTTCCAGCTTCGGCATTGCCTTGTGCAGAAGCAGTGAAGGCGGTGGCGGAGAGCAGGAGACTGGCGGCGAGTCGGAGGATTGGCATGGGCGGCATTCCGGCGCGTGGGCTGGTGGAGGGCGCGCGCGTGGAACGACATTCCCGGCGCAACAAGCGGCAAGTATAAGCAAGCCACGCAGTCGACGACCAGATGCGGCTCATCGGCGTCTGATGTCCGGATGGAAATGAATGTCTTCATGTCACATCCGCGAGACCCGTGAATCAACGTGACTTGCGACACGCGCGACACCCGATCGTCACGCCCACACTGCGCACGCCCGAATCCCGACCGGAAGTTGGCGAGCCCATGCCATCGCAGCTGATCGAGTGTGGTGCGGGAGCGGTGGTCGGCCGCTTTACATCAATGAACTGGTGTAGTAGTTTACTAATACACAAAAACACAACCTGAGCGCAGTCATGAAAGCCCTGTCTCCCCTGTTCGCATCCCGTCGCCTCTGGCTGCCATTGGCGTTGTCATCCCTGTTGGTGGCTTGTGGCGGGCCGGGCAAGGTGCCGGCCGGGGGAGCGTCCGGGGCGCAGGAGGCAACGGAGCGTCCTGCGGTCACCGTGGAGGTGGCGACCGCTGCGCTGCGCCCGATCCGCGCCAGTTACCATGCCACCGCCGCGCTGGAGGCGCCGAACGAGGCCCAGGTGGTATCCAAGACGTCCGGCGTGTTGTTGAAGCTGCTGGTGGAAGAAGGCGATACCGTCAAGGCCGGCCAGGTGCTGGCCAAGATCGATCCGGAGCGCCCGCGTCTGGAAGTGCGCCGTGCCGAGGCATTGCTGCGCAAGCTGGAGGCCGAGCTGTCGCGTTCCAGAGAGTTGTACGAACGCAAGCTGGTGGCGGCGGACCTGTACGAGAAGATCCGCTATGACGTGGATACCCAGCGCGCGATCTACGACATGGCGAAGCTGGAATTGTCGTATACCGACATCGTCGCGCCGATCTCCGGTGTTGTCGCGCAGCGCTCGGTCAAGGTGGGCAACCTGATCCAATTGAACTCGACGCTATTCCGCATCGTCGACACATCGCGTCTGGAGGCCACGCTCAATGTGCCGGAGCGTGAAATCGCCACCATGCGGACCGGTGCTCCGGTGACGATGCAGGTGGATGCCCTCGGCGGTGCGGCGTTCGAGGGCCGGATCGAGCGGATCAGCCCGGTGGTGGATGCCGGCAGCGGCACGTTCCGTGTGGTCTGCGGATTCCTGCCTGATGCACGCCTGCGTCCCGGCATGTTCGGCCGGATCGGCGTGGTGTTCGACCAGCGCGAGGGTGTGCTGACCGTACCTCGCATCGCGTTGCTGGAAGGTGAAAGCGAGCCTGCGGTGTATCGGGTCCAGGATGGAAAAGCCGTGCGTACTCCCGTGCAGTTGGGATATCTGTCCGGCGAGGTAGCCGAGATCCTCACCGGACTCTCCGAGGGGGATCGCGTCGTCACCACCGGCAAGGTTGCATTGCGCGATGGCGCGCTGATCGAGGTGATCGGCCAGCCCGCGGTTGTGGCGGATGACACGGCTGCAAACAACACCAACATCACGGACTACTGATGGATACCGCGCCCGTTGCTTCCGCGTCCGGCTCCGGTGGTGGCCTGGCCGAATTCTCCGTGCGCCGCCGTGTCACCGTGGCGATGGCGACGCTGACCATGGTCCTGTTCGGCCTGATCGCGCTGGGCGATCTGAAGGTCAACCTGCTGCCGGATCTCTCGTATCCCACGCTGACGGTGCGGACCGAATACACCGGTGCCGCGCCGCTGGAAATCGAGGCATTGGTCACTGAACCCGTCGAAGAGGCGGTAGGCGTGGTCAAGGGCCTGCGCAAGCTCAAGTCGGTATCGCGTACCGGCCAGAGTGATGTGGTGCTGGAGTTCGCCTGGGGCACGGACATGGACCAGGCCAGCCTGGAGGTTCGCGACAAGCTCGAAACCCTGCGTCTGCCGCTGGAGGTCGAGCCGCCGGTGCTGCTGCGTTTCAATCCATCGACCGAGCCGGTCCTCCGCTTGGTATTGACCGGCCGCGATGGCGCGCAACCGGAGGCCGAGTTGATGCGCTTGCGCCGCTATGCCGACGAGGAGCTGAAGAAACGCCTCGAACCGGTGGCCGGCGTGGCGGCGGTCAAGGTCGGCGGCGGGCTGGAGGACGAAGTCCAGGTACTGATCGACCAGAACCGGCTGGCCCAGCTGCGCCTGCCGCTCGATACCGTGATCAACCGCTTGGCACAGGAAAACGTCAACATCTCCGCAGGCCGTCTGGAAGAGGGCAGTCAGCGCTATCTGGTGCGCACCATCAACCAGTTCGAGACGGTCGAGCAGATACGCGACCTGTTGATTACCGGCGGTTCCAGTGGTGGCGGCAATGCAGCGGCGCAGGAAGCCGCGCTCGCGGCCTCGCGCGTCGCTGCCTTGTCAGCGGAAGCGGCGGCGGCCGCTGCGGCGGCGAATGCGGCTGCGCAGGGCGATTCCAGCGCGCCGGGAGGCGGCTTGCCGATCCGTCTGCGCGACATCGCCACGGTGGAGCAGGGCTACAAGGAACGCGAAGCGATCATCCGTCTTGGCCCCGTCGAGGCTGTCGAACTGGCCATCTACAAGGAAGGCGACGCCAATACGGTCAGCGTCGCCGATGCGGTGCATGGCGCACTCGCTGCGGCGCGCAAGGCACTGCCGCCCGACACCGAACTCACCGTCATCGAAGATCAGGCCATCTTCATCCGCAAGGCGCTGCACGAGGTGCGCGTGGATGCGTTGATTGGTGGCTCGCTGGCCATCCTGATGATCTTCTTCTTCCTGCGCGATGGCTGGAGCACGTTCGTGATCTCGCTGTCGTTGCCGGTGTCGATCATCGCGACGTTCTTCTTCATGGATCGCTTCGGGCTGTCGCTCAACGTGATGTCGCTGGGTGGCCTGGCGCTCGCCACCGGACTGGTGGTCGACGATTCCATCGTCGTGCTCGAATCGATCGCCAAGGCGCGTGAACGTGGCTTGGGCGTGCTTCGCGCCGCGGTTGAGGGCACGCGCGAGGTCAGCATGGCAGTGGTCGCCTCGACCCTGACCAACGTGGCGGTGTTCCTGCCGCTCGTGTTCGTCGAGGGCGTGGCCGGCCAGCTGTTCCGTGACCAGGCGCTGACGGTGTCGATCGCGATCCTGATGTCGCTGGCGGTATCGCTGACCCTGATTCCGATGCTCTCGTCGCTCAAGGCGCGTGCGCCGATGCAGTTTCCGGAAGAGGCGCCGGCTCCCGAATGGCGACCGCGCAGCGCGCCATTGCGGGCGTTCGCCGCCTTGTCGCGTGGCGTGAAGAAGGCGCTGGGCGGGATCGTGTTTGCGTTGAGCTGGGTCGTCATGCGGGTCTGGCGCGGGTTGGCATGGGCGGTGGGCGGTGGGCTGTCGCGTATCGCCGCGGTGGTGATGGTGCCCTACGACATCGCCGCGCGGGGGTATGCGCGTTCTCTGCCGGGGGCGTTGCACCGGCCGGTACTGATACTCGGCACCGCTGCGGTCGCGTTTTTTGCCACCATGTCGCTGGTGCCGACACTCGGCGTGGACTTGATCCCGCAGTTGGCGCAGGATCGTTTCGAGCTGACGGTGAAGCTGCCACCGGGCACGCAGCTGCGTGACACCGACGGGTTGTTGCGTGCCGTCGCCTCCAGTCACGAAGGCGAGGACGGCATCCACGCGCTGTATGGCGTCAGTGGTGCAGGTACCCGCATGGACGCGAGTCCGACCGAGTCGGGCGACAACATCGGCAAACTCAGCGTGGTGATGGCGCAGGGATCGCCGCGCGGCACCGAGGCGCGGCTCACCGACAGTCTGCGTCGCACGATGGAGAGGTTCCCCGGTGCCGAAGCCAAGTTCGGTCGCCCGGAAATCTTCAGTTTCTCCACGCCGCTGGAAATCGAATTGCGCGGTTACGACCTGGACGCATTGCAACGCGCCGGCAATGCGCTGGCTGAGCGCATGCGCCAGTCCGATCGGTTCGTCGACGTGAAATCCTCGGTGGCTGACGGCTATCCGGAAATCCAGATCCGGTTCGATCAGGAGCGTGCTGCCGCGCTCGGGCTCACCACACGCCAGATTGCCGATGCCGTGGTCAAGAAGGTACGCGGTGAAGTCGCCACGCGCTACAGCTTCCGCGATCGCAAGATCGACGTGCTGGTGCGCGCGCAGGAATCGGATCGTGACAGCGTGCAGGCCATTCGCCGCCTGATCGTCAACCCTGAAAGCGCGCGTCCGGTGACGCTGGAGTCGGTGGCTGACGTGATCTCGAACATCGGCCCGAGCGAGATCCACCATGCCGATCAGGTGCGCGTCGCGGTGATCTCGTCCAGCCTGGCCTATGGCGACTTGGGCAGCGCGGTGGAGGAGGTGCGCGACTTGGTGGAGGCACATCCACTGGGGGGCGACATCGGTCTGAACATCGGCGGACAGGGCGAGGAGCTGCGTGATTCGATACTGTCGCTGCTGTTTGCATTCGGATTGGCGATCTTCCTCGTCTACCTGGTGATGGCATCGCAGTTCGAATCGCTGCTGCATCCCTTCGTGATCCTGTTCACCATCCCGCTGGCGCTGGTCGGTGCGGTGCTCGCCCTGGTGTTGTCGCGCTACAGCCTGTCGGTGGTGGTGTTCATCGGCCTGATCCTGCTCGTGGGCATCGTGGTCAAGAACGCGATTCTTCTGATCGACAAGGTCAACCAGCTGCGCGAATCGGGTGTGGAGAAGTATCAGGCCATCGCCGAAGGGGCGATGTCCCGTCTGCGACCGATCGCGATGACAACGATCACGGCGTTGTTCGGCTTCCTGCCGCTCGCGCTTTCCACCGGTGAAGGCTCCGAGGTGCGTGCGCCGATGGCGATCACGGTGATCGGTGGCCTGGCGGTGTCCACGCTGCTGACCTTGTTCGTGATCCCGGTGATGTATGCCTTGCTGGACCGCAAGCCCGACCGGTTTTACGTCGAGCGGGCGCGTGCCATCGACGAGGAAGGCGCCGTCGTTTCGACGGAGTTGCCGGCGTGAACATCGTCGAGACCAGTCTGCGCCGTCCTGTCACGGTGGTGATGTTCTTCGTCTCGCTGCTGGTGATCGGCGCGATTGCCAGCGTGCGCTTGCCGCTGGAGCAGTTCCCCGAGATCAACGCACCGTTTCTGGCGGTGTCGCTTCCCTACGCCGGCTCCACCCCGCAGGAAATCGAGCGCACCCTGGTGCGTCCGGTGGAGGAGGCGCTGGCCACGTTGCCGGGGATCAAGCGCATGCGCGCCCAGGCGCGCGCCGACGGTGGATTCATCTTCCTGGAGTTCTCCGACTGGGACCGCGACATCGCCATCGCCGCCACGGAGGCGCGCGACCGCATCGACGCCATACGCGACGAGCTGCCGGATGATTTCCAGCGGTATTTCGTGCAGAAGTTCTCCACCTCCGATGATCCGGTGCTGCGCATGCGCCTGGCGTCCGAGACGCGCGACCTCACTGCCTCGTACGACCTGATCGATCGTGGTCTGAAGCGTCGTCTGGAGCGTCTGCCGGGCGTCGCGCGCGTGGAGATTTCCGGTGCGCCGCCGAACGAAGTCGAGATTGCGCTCGACCCCGATCGTCTGACGGCGCACGGGGTCGGCCTGAATGAGCTGGCCGGTCGGCTTCAGGCGATCAACTTTTCCGTCTCGGGTGGCAGCATCGATGAGGCCGGTCGCCGTCTGCGCGTGCAGCCGATGGGCGAGTTGAGCGACCTTTCGCAGCTTCGAGACCTGGTGCTGGACGCGCGAGGCCTGAAGCTTTCCGATGTGGCGGATGTGCGTCTGCAACCGGCGCGGATGGATTATCGCCGTCAACTCGAAGGTCGCCCTGCGGTCGGCATCGATGTGTACAAGGAGCGCAGCGCCAATCTCGTCGAGATTTCCCGTGCGGCCCTGGCCGAGGTGAATCGAATCTCCGAGGATCCCGAGTTCAAGGGCATCAGCTTCGTGCTGATCGACGATCAGGGCAGGAACGTCACCGAGTCGCTGCTCGAACTCACCGAGGCCGGCATCATCGGTCTGCTGCTCGCGATCGCGGTGCTGTACTTCTTCCTGCGGCATTGGCCATCGACGCTGATGGTGACGCTTGCCATCCCGGTATGCTTCATCATGACGCTGGGCTTCATGCACTTCTTCGGCGTCACGCTGAACGTGCTGTCGATGATGGGGTTGCTGCTGGCCGTGGGCATGCTGGTGGACAACGCCGTTGTGGTGGTGGAAAGCATTTACCAGGAGCGCGAGAAGCATCCGGGCACGCCGCGTCTGGCGGCAGTGATCGGCACCCGTCACGTGGCCATCGCGCTGTCCGCCGGCACCTTGTGCCATTGCATCGTGTTCGTGCCGAACCTGTTCGGCGAGACCAACCAGATCAGCATCTTCATGGTGCAGATCGCCGTCACCATCACGGTGTCGCTGCTGGCCTCGTGGCTGGTGGCGATCAGCCTCATCCCGATGCTGGCTTCGCGGATGAAAACCCCGCCCGCGGCAATGGACGAACAGGGCCTCATCGGTCGCCTGCGCAACAGGTATGCGGAGCTCCTGCGTTGGAGTCTGCGGCATCGTGGCTGGAGCGTGCTGGCGATCCTGGTGATCGTGCTTGCCAGCATGGTGCCGATGGGGATGATGAAAACCGACATGTTCCAGAGTTCGCAGGGGCGCACGCTCAACCTGTACTACCAGTGGCGCGGCGCCTACACGCTCGAGCAGATGCAGCAGGAGATCGACAAGGTCGAAAGCTGGATCGGCGAGCGTCGCGACGAGCTTCAGGTGGAGCAGATCTATTCGTGGTTCAGCGAGCAAGGCTGGGGTGGCACGCGCCTGACCCTGCGCTCCAGCGGTCGTGGCTTGCGTGCGTCCGAGCAAGTCATGGACGAGATCCGCGAGGGCCTGCCCAAGTCCGCCCGGGCCACGTTCGGATTCCAGGGCGATCAGGGCGGCAACCAATCCGAAGGCATTTCGATGTCGCTGGTCGGTGATTCGGCCGAAGTGCTGCAGGAGCTGGGAGACGCACTTGTTCCGCTGATGGCCCAACGACCGGAATTGCGTGATGTGCGCGTGGAAACCGGCGATCGCAACAGCGAGTTGGCGATCCGGGTGGATCGCGAACGCGCCGCGCGCTACGGCTTCTCCGCGCAGGAGGTGGCGACGTACGTGGGCATCGCGTTGCGCGGCACGCCGCTGCGCGAGTTCCGGCGCGACAGCAGCGAGGTTCCGGTGCAACTGCGCTTTGCCGATGCCCAGAGCACCGGCATCGCCGACCTTTCCGGTTTTACCCTTCGCGCGGCCTCCGGCGAGCAGATTCCGTTGATGGCCCTGATCAGCGTCGACTTGCGTCCTTCCGCCACGCAGGTTACCCGCGTGGATCGCCAGACCATGCTGGAACTCAAAGCCGATCTTGCCCCGGGCATCACCGCGCCGGAAGCGCGCAAGGGCATGGAGGCGGTGATGGCGTCCGCCAGCCTGCCGGCGGGTTATCGCTACACGTTCGAAGGCGCGTTCCGCCAGAACGATGAGGCCGGAAAGCAGATGATGTTCAACACGCTCATTGCCCTGGTGATGATTTACGTGGTGATGGCAGCGGTGTTCGAGTCGCTGCTTTTTCCGGCGGCGATCTTGTCGGGCATCTTCTTCTCGATTCTCGGCGTGTTCTGGTTGTTCGCGCTTACCGGCACCACGTTCACGATCATGGCCTCGATCGGCATTCTGGTGTTGATGGGCGTGGTGGTGAACAACGGCATCGTGATGGTGGAACACATCAACACGTTGCGACGCAGTGGGCTTTCCCGCAACGAAGCGTTGGTGCAGGGCTGTCGCGACCGCTTGCGGCCGGTGCTGATGACGATGGGTTGCGCGATTCTGGGCATGGTGCCGATCAGCCTCTCCACCACCCAGATTGCCGGTGGCGGCCCGCCGTACTACCCGATGGCACGCGCCATCGCCGGCGGCCTGGCGTTTTCCACCGTGGTGACGCTGCTGTTCCTGCCCACCATCTACGCCATTCTTGATGACATCAGCCTGGCCATGCGGCGGATCGTGACGCGGGTGCGCGGCGCGCATCCGGAAGATGTCTTGCCGGCTGCGCAGCCGCCATCCTCGTGATGGCGGCGCCGCTCATTCTTCGATCTGCGAAGCGGCGAATTCGGCGTCGAGTTTTTCCATGGCATCGCGCGGCTTGAGCTTGGCGGCTTTTTCGTATTCGCCGGCGGCCTGGTCTTCCTTTTTGCTGCCGTAGAACAGCATCAGGCCGTTGCCGTATTCGATGTGGGCGATGGGCGAATCGGGCGTGAGTTCGATGGCACGCTTGAGCAATGCCTCGCCGGTGGCGGCTTTTGCGCCATAGGTGAGCCCTGCGATCAGGCCGCCGACCTTGGAGACGACTTCGGCGTGGTACAGGCCGAGCGCGGTGTGCGCCTCGGCGTGATCCGGTTGCAATTCCAGAGTGCGCTCCAATGCGGCTTTCACCTTGCCGGCCAAGCCTTGCGTGAGCGCCTTGGCGATGGAAATGCACTGGCTGTAGCGGCCCAGTGCGAAGGCATAGCGGAAGTGCGAGTTGGCTTCGTCGGGCAGGGCGGCGATGGCGGTTTCGGCCAGTTTCACGAGGTCGGAAAAGCGTTTTTCGCGCGCCTTGTCGTCGTCGAGCAGATGTACGGCGTGGATGCCGGCGGCCTTGATGGCGACCGATGTGCCGAGTGGGCCGAGCGCGCTGCCGGCATCGAAGGCTTCCTGAAAATCACCGCGATGGAATGCGCGCCAGGCATCGGCAAGCGATTCGGCCAGTGCGCCGGCCTGAGTGGCTTTGCCGAGCTTGGGGTTGGCGCTGATGAGGTCGGCGACGCGGGCTTCATCGGGAAACGGCTCCAGGTCGCCGGCGTGCAATTTGTTCCATGCCTTGGCGAGCTTGGCGCCGGCGTAGTCGAACCTGGCGTCGGGAAAAGGAAATGCCGTCCAGCGCGTGGTCTTTGCCATGATCCGAGGTCTGCCGAGAGGGGAGCGGCAGCATTGCAATGCAACAAGGGGTTGGCAAGCTGCGCCGCATCAGCAGCGCGGCTCAGGCAGCCTCGTTTGCCATGGCGCGTGCGCCGGTGATGATCATCCGGATCATGGTGGAGAGCTCGTCGATCAGCTGCGGGTCGCGCGTGCTCGGGTGGTCCATGGCGATGGCGCCGGTGGCGAAGACCAGTCGCGTGATGGCGCGGGAGACCAGTGCCGGCTCGTGCAGCGGGGCGCCGGCTGCCTCGGCCAGGCGGATCAGGTCGACGCGCAACTCTTCCTCGAAGAAGTTGAGCTGCCGGTCGACGGCCCGCTTGAACGCATCCGATCCGGCCGTGCCCTCGCGCAGAAGCAGGTGCAGCAGCTTGTCATCGGCACGGAGCTGCTCGAAGAAGGTTTCCACCGAACTGCGGACGACGCTGCGCTCGGGGGTTACCCGATGCCTGGCCTGGCCGATGATGGTGCGCAACGATGTGCCGGCCTGCTCGATCAGCGCAACGGCAAGTTCATCGATGTCGCGGAAGTGGCGGTAGAAGCTGTTGGGCGCGATCTGCGCCGCGCGCGCCACCTCGCGCAGGCTCAACGTGGAGACGCTGCGATGCGGACCGAGCAGCGACAATGCGGCTGCGATCAGGTCTTCGCGCGCGATGCTGGGCTTGCGGCCGGGACCGGAATCGGGGATGGCGAGGGGAATATGCACGGGGTGTCTGCGGCGGATTGGCCTCCATCATGGTGCATATCCGCGCGTTTGGCACCTTCGGGCGCTGCTTTCCGTGAATACGCGGCGTTTGAAAATATACAAGTGTATAGACAGTTGTTATCTGTCCCGTTAAGGTGCGCACCATGCCCGAATCACGCCCCGCCCAGCCCCGCGGCTTCCGCCGCCTTCGCTCTTTCCTCGATGCCTGGGTCAACCCCGCGTTCTTCGATTTCTGGGCGTCGCGCGTGAATCGGCTTTGGTCCTGGCAGCGGCCGCTTGCGCGGGTCGTCGGACGCCAGCAGATCGCTGCGGACGCGGTCACGCTGACATTGCGCGGCAATCGTCATTGTGGCCCTGTGCGGCCCGGACAGCACATCAATGTGGGTGCCGAGCTTGACGGTCGCCGCGTGACACGCTGCTACAGCCCCGTCGTGAATGCCGATGGCACACTCTCGATCAGCGTGAAGAAGGTGGCGGATGGCAGGCTGAGTCGCCACCTGTGTGACGGCGTGCGCGTGGGCGACGTACTGGAGATTGGTGCGGCCTTCGGTGACATGACCTTGCCGGAAACGGTTGCCGGTGCGTGGTTGTTTCTGGCCGCGGGAAGTGGCATCACGCCGTTGCTGAGTCTGGTACGTGACCTCGCGGCGCGCAGGATGCCGGTATCGGTGGATTTGATGTACTGGGCGCACGGGGAAGACGACCTCTGGTTTGCCGATGATCTGCGCGCGCTGGCGGCGCGGTGGCCGGCGTTCCGTGTGCATTTCTTCGTCACCCGCTGCACCCCGCAACGTGAGGATGTAGCGAGCGGGCGCATCGATGCCGTCGCTTTGCAGGAGCTGGTGTCCGTGTTGCCCGAGCGGCGGGTGTACGCCTGCGGTCCGACCGGGTTCGTGTCGACGGCACAGGCTTTGCTGGAAGGCTCGGTCGCATCGTTTGCGGCGGAAGCCTTCAGCCCGTCGGATTCCTTGCCGGTGGAGGATGGCGACGTGCAAGTGCATCTGGCACGTCGCGGCCTGACGTTGTCGTTGCCTCGGGCATCGACCTTGCTCGCGGCGCTGGAAGCGGCCGGGCTTCGGCCGGAATCCGGTTGCCGCATGGGCATCTGCAATACCTGCGCCTGCGGCAAGCGCTCAGGCGCAACCCGTGATCTTCTTACCGGCGAGCTGATCTCCGAGCCGGTTTCCTCGTTGCGCCTGTGCGTCAATCGTGCGGCCAGCGATCTTGTCCTGGATCTTTGATTCGATAACCCCAATGACTTCCAACACCATTCCACGCAGCCGCCCCCTGACGCCTGAAGAACTCGATCGTTTCGGCGAGGAACTGGACGCGTTGCGCAATCGCACCGTGGCCACGCTCGGCAAGCGCGACGCCGACCATATCCGTCGCGTCGCCACGGCCGTGCGATGGCTTGGCGTATCGGGGCGCGCGCTGCTGTTCGTGGGGGCGTTCGTCCATTTGGTGCTGGTTCCGGCCTGGATTCTCGGGGTGTTGCTGTTGGCGCTCTCGAAGATCCTGGAGAACATGGAGCTGGGGCACAACGTGATCCACGGCCAGTACGACTGGATGGGCGATCCGCACCTGCAGGGCAAGACCTACGAGTGGGACATCGTCGCCACCGCCGACAACTGGCGCCACACCCACAACTTCCGCCATCACACCTACACCAACGTGCGCGGGCTGGACGACGACGTCGGCTATGGCCTGCTGCGCATCTTCCCCGAGCAGCGTTGGCGGCCGTTCTATCTGCTCCAACCGCTGATCGCAGTGGTGTTTGCGCTGGCTTTCCAGTGGGGCGTGGCGATTCAGGCGCTGAAGGTCGGCCGCTGGTTCAGCGGGCGTGTGCCGACCCGCCGTTTGTTGCAGCAGGCCCGCCCGGTGTTGCGCAAGGCAGGGCGCCAGCTCGGCAAGGACTACGTGCTGTTTCCGCTGCTGGCGGGGCCGTTCTTCGCCACGGTACTGTTCGGCAACGTGGTCGCCAATGCGATCAGGAACGTGTGGACTTACGTGGTCATCTTCTGCGGTCACTTCACCGCGAATGCGGAGACTTTTCCGAAGGAGTGCGTCCGCAACGAGAGCCGGGGGCATTGGTACCTGCGCCAGTTGCGTGGATCGTCCAATCTTTCCGGCAGCCGCTGGCTGCATCTGCTCACCGGCAACCTGAGCCACCAGATCGAGCATCATTTCTTTCCGGATGTGCCGGCGAACCGTTACGCCGAGATGGCGCACGAGGTCAAGGCGATCTGCGCGCGGTATGGCCAGCACTACAACACCGGCTCGCTGCCGCGCCAGTTCGGGCAGGTGATGTGGCGGATACTGAGGCACGCATTCCCCAGCCGTCCGCGTCCGGAAGCCTCCGCCGCGCTGGTGGCCGGCTCTTGAATTCCCGGCGGGCGGCCACATTCTCGGCTGCCTCTTCATCAGGAGCCTTGCCATGCCTATCTATGCATTCCGGTGCGAGCAGTGTGGTCACGAATTCGACAGGCTGCAAAAGCTCTCCGATCCGGATCCAGATACCTGTCCGGAGTGCGCCAAGCCAACCATTCGGCGCAAGTTGAGCGCCCCGCAGTTCCGTCTGGCGGGCAGCGGCTGGTACGAGACCGACTTCAAGAAAGACAGTGACCGGAAGCGCAATCTTGCCGGTGGCGTCGAAGGCGGCAAGTCCGATAGCGCCACGGCTGCACAGCCGGCTGCTGCCGCAAGTGATTCTTCCGCATCGCCGAATACCGCGACTGAGTAGTGCTGCACCCGCTGCATTTGTTTCTGGTGACGGTGACAGGTAGTGTTGCGGACATGAATCGTCTCCTCGCTTCCTCGCTGCTCCTGCTCTTGGCCGGTTGTGCCTCGAGCCCGGTCTCCCACACCGACGTCGCACCGGAGCCTGCTCCGTCCGATGCTTTCCTGGCCCGCATCGCGCAGCATTGCGGGCAGGCCTTCGCGGGGCGGATCGTGGCCAATGCGCCGGCCTCGGCCACGCCCGACCCGTTCGAGGGCAAAGCACTGGTGATGCATGTGCGTGGATGTGGCGAGCGCGAGTTGCGCATTCCGTTCCACGTGGGCGACGACCGTTCTCGCACCTGGGTGCTGACCCGCACTGACACCGGCTTGCGTCTGAAGCATGATCATCGCCACGAGGACGGCAGCGATGATGCGGTGACGATGTACGGCGGCGATACCTCCGGGCCCGGAACGGCGCAGCGCCAGTCGTTCCCCGTGGATGCCGAGTCGATCGCGATGTTCGGGCGCGAGGGTCTCAGTGCCTCGGTGACCAACGTCTGGGCGATGGAAATCGAGCCGGACGTGCGTTTCCTCTACGAGCTGGCGCGTCCGGGCAGCGAGCGCCTTTTCCGTGTGGAATTCGATCTTTCCCGGCCGATCGCAGTGCCGCCGCCACCGTGGGGGTCGGAGTAAGCGCAAGGGTGCAGCCGGAGCCTCCCGATGAGTTCTCCCGATCATGATGCAGGGAGTGTTGCCGCGCCGTCGCTGGCCGCGCGTCCCTTCGACTCGGTGGCCGAGCGCTCGACTGTCGACCATCTGGTCCGCCTGTTCCAGCAGCACCATGTGCAACTGTCCGCCATGGCGGACACCAAGGCCAACATCATCATCACCGTGTCGTCGATCGTGTTGACGCTTGCCCTGGGCCGGGCCGCGAATCCGGAGTACCGCATAGCGATGGGGGTTCTGGCGGGATTCACGCTGGTGGCCCTGCTGCTGGCGATCCTTGCAGTCCTGCCGAAGTACCGACGCGTCACGCGGCACAAAGGGACATTGCCGCCGGATTTCAACATCGTGTTCTTTGGTCATTTCGCCGGACTGGAGCAGGAACGTTTCCTGCGCGAGCTGGCCGAAGCGATGCAGCCGGGGCGTGCCTACGAGACCGCCGCACGCGATGTGTACGCGTTGGGAAGTTATCTGGCCACGCACAAGTATCCGTATTTGCGGTTGAGCTATTTGTTCTTCCTGTCCGGGTTTCTTCTCGCCTGCCTGATTCAGGCGTGGCAGATCTTCATGTCGTGACCGGCATGGTGGCGTGGCGCTTTCGCAGTTCTTCGACGCATTCCACGTAGGTGGCCGTGAGCAGCGGCAGCGTGAGTGCCATCAGCGGCACCGAAAGCATCTGTCCCCAGACCAGCCATCCGGGTCGCAGCAGCGCGTCGATTCCGCCGTTGGCGTACGCGATCGCGGCGGTGACGGTGAGCGGGACTGTGCCGATGGTGCCGTAGATGCCGGACCACGCGAGGATGCCGAGGGTCATCAGGCTGGCCGTCAACACCCAGTGATGTCGAACCAGCCGGAAGCTTTCCCTAAGCGCCGAACGGGCGCTGGCTTCGTCAAGCAGAATCGGGGCGGCGTAAAGCGATGCGGCGACGGACATCCAGGCCAGTGGAACCATGCAGAGCAGCAGTCCCGCCAGAACAAGCATCAGCCGCGTGAGGAGTTCTGCGCCCAAGCCTAGCCACCAGGCGATGACCAGAGGGGCCAGGGCGACCAGATTCAGCAGGAGGTAGCCGAGCGAGGCCAGCAGCATGGTGCCGAAGCGCTTGAGGGAGATCGTGATACTGCGATCCGGATGTTCGTTTTCGGCCCGAGCCATCAAGCCTTGTCTGCGAATCATCACCATCAGGCAAACCAGCGCTGCCAGATTCGTGGCGATCGCGATCGCCCACGCACTCGCATTGGGCGCCCATGTGGCGGGAGATAGCCAGATTCTGGCGCTCGAGTCGGAGAATATGTCGCGAGTCTGCCACCACCAGTGCAGCAATGCCCATTGCGACAGCAGGGAATAGCCGAAGGCCGGCCAAACGGTGGTTCGCAGGCTCGCGAACCACAACAGAAAACAGCCCTGCACCAGCGTGCCGAAGTCGCGAGGAGCAAGGGAAGGGCGATAGCGCAGCACAGGGTTGGATACCATGTGCGAATGATGCCGCACTTTGCCCCTTCTTCGACGCGTGAATTCCCGACGGATGCGACGGTGGCGACCCTGGTCCGCCTCGCCGCAGCGCAATTGTCTGGTGATGATCCGCGCCGTGACGCCGAGCTGCTGCTCCAGCATGCGCTGGATGTGGACCGTGCCTGGCTGTTTTCACATGCTGGCGATGTTCCCGGCATGGAAGCGGTGCAGCAATTCGGCAGACTGGTGGAACGGCGTGTGGCGGGTGAGCCGCTGGCGTATGTGGTCGGCCACGCGGGATTCTGGACACTCGACCTGCGCGTTACCCCGGACACATTGATTCCTCGTCCGGAAACAGAGCTGCTGGTCGAGCTTGCGCTCTCCCGGCTGCCGGCGGATCAACCCTTGCGCATCGCTGATCTTGGAACCGGCAGCGGGGCCATTGCACTGGCGCTGGCCTCCGAGCGCCCGAAGGCCGCAGTCGTGGCGACCGACATGAGCGGCAAGGCGCTTGCGGTCGCTCGGGAAAATGCCCGGCGCAATGGTGTTCCCGGCGTGGTTTTCCGCGAAGGCGATTGGTTCGTTCCGCTTGGTACGGAATGCTTCGACCTGATTGCGAGCAATCCGCCTTACATCGCCGAGGGTGATGCTCACCTCGGTCGCGGCGACCTGCGTTTCGAGCCCCTGAGTGCATTGTCCAGCGGTGCGGACGGTTTGAACGCGATCAGCGTCCTATGCGAGGGCGCTCCCGGTCATCTGGTCGAAGGGGGGTGGCTGCTGATCGAGCATGGCTACGACCAAGGCGATGCAGTGCGGTCGCTGCTGGGCTCGGCTGGATTCGTCGAGGTCGAGACCCGGCAGGATCTGGAACAACGCGATCGCGTCAGTCTCGGCCGGAAAAAGGGTGGCAGCCCGCCAGCCTGACCTCGGCACCCGAGTCAATCGATACCGTTGCTTCCTTCCGGACCTGGCGGGGTTTTCGATCTATCGTCGCGAGGGGACCGACGGGCCACCATGATGCAATCCGCCAGACGACGGGATTGTTGATCTGGCTGAACCCGGTGAGGGCCGAATCCAGCGGAATTTGGCGGAGAGAGCGGGATTCGAACCCGCGAAGCGGGGTTTAGCCGCTTACACACTTTCCAGGCGTGCTCCTTCAACCACTCGGACATCTCTCCGCAGATGCCCGCTCGTGCCGATACCATGGCGCGAACAAGGCCGCGCATCATAGCGTTCTGTCATCCATCGGACAAGCGCGGCGGATCCTGGCGCCGCTCCAGCAGGCATGCCACTTCGTAGTGCGCGGTTTGCGGAAACATGTCGAACAGGCGTGCTTCGCACAAGGTGAAATCGGCCAGTTCGGCAATGTCGCGCGCCAGCGAGATGGCATTGCAACTGGAGTAGACGATATGCCGCACCTGGCTCTCGCGCAGACGCTGGCACAGCGCCGTGCCGATACCTCGGCGTGGCGGGTTGACCAGGACCAGCGGTGGCAGCGTCCTGGCGGCCTGTGCGTAGGCGGTGGCGTCGGCAGCATGGAAATGCAGGTGCCCGAGCCCCAGTTCGTCACGGCTGCGACAGGCGCTGGCGATGGCGTCGGCCGAGAGCTCGATGCCGGTGACCTCGCGCCGGCCGTCGGCGCAATGCAACGCGAAGCCACCGACGCCGCAATACAGGTCCCACATCGCGGGCGGGTCGATCGCTTCGACCCAATCACGTGCCTGCCGGTACAGCGCGGCGGCCACTTCGGTGTGGGTCTGGAAGAAGCTCTGCGGCCGCAGATGGATCGGCATGCTGTTGAGCTGCATCGTCAGCGTCTCGCCGGTCAGCAGGATTTCCTGTGCACCCTCCAGTACCGCCTTGTGCTCGGGCTGCAAGTTCACCGAAACCACTCGAAGCGCCGGCAGTTCGTTGAGCAAGGTCGGCAGGTGCTTGCGGATGCGTGCGAGAGGTTCCTGCGAGCGGAGAACCAATCGCAACATCAGTTCGCCCGAGTGTTCGGCCAGTGTGAGCAGCACATGCTTCAGCTCGCCGCGCCGTGCCGGCACGTCGTACGGGGCGATGCGGGCGGTCGTGATGAAGCGCGCCACGGCGGGGAAGGCCATCGTGATCGCTGTCGGGTACAGGCCGCAGTCGACGAGATCCACCCCGTGGCCGCGGGCATCGAGGATTCCCAGCGTGGGCGACGCGATGCTCCCTCCGACGACCATTTTGGCCTTGTTGCGGAAGCCTGATTCGCGGCTCCATACCGGATCGAGCCAGTGCACCTCGCCGAACGGCGCGAGCAATTCGCGCGCGTGAGTCTGTTTGTCCGCCAGTTGCTGTGCATATGGCTGGCCGATCAGGGAACAGGAGGCGCAACGACCTTGCTCGAAAGCTTCACAACGCATGGCGATGCTCCCGCCACCACGCCAATGCGCCTTCGGCGGCGATCACGCCACTGGCCAGACATGCGGTGAGCAGATAGCCGCCAGTCGGCGCTTCCCAGTCAAGCATTTCACCGGCGACGAAAGTGCCGGGCCGGGCGCGCAGCATCAGGTGTTGATCCATCGCGTCCAGGCGGATGCCGCCGGCGGTGCTGATCGCCTCGTCGATCGGGCGAGTACGCTCGAGCACCAATGGCAGCTTCTTGATGATCCTGGCCAGAATGTCGGCGTCGTCCCATTGCTCGCGGGGCACGCACTCGTGCAGCAGGCCGGCTTTGATGCCGGCAAGACCGAGGCGGCGACGCCAGTGCTCGCTGCGCGAACGCGAGCCGCGCGGTTGGGCAAGCGCGGCGGCTACATCGTGCTCGCTACGATCAGGGAAGAGGTCCAGTTCGAATCTGGCCTCGCCGGAGCCGTCGATCGCATCCCTGAGTACTGCGGAAAGCGCGTACACCAGACTGCCCTCGATGCCGGTACGGGTCACGATCAGTTCGCCACGTCGCCAGTCGTGCTCGCCCTGCGCGCGTGCGGCAATGGCTTTGAGCGGCTGGCCTTCGAAGCGTGCGGCAAAGTTCTCGCTCCAGGTGCAATCGAAGCCGCAGTTGGCCGGACACAGCGGCGCGACCGGAATGCCGGCAACACGCAACGCATCGACCCAGGCGCCATCGGACCCCAATTTGGCCCAGCTCCCGCCACCCAGTGCCAGCAGCGTCAAGTCCGCCGTCACGGTTGTTTCGCCTTCGGGTGCGTCGAAGTGCAGGCGTCCATCCGGCAGCCAGCCGGTGAATCGATGCCGCACCCGGAAGGTCACGCCAGCTTCGCGCAGTTCGCGCACCCATGTGCGCATCATCGGCCCGGCCTTCATGTCGGCCGGGAACACCCGTCCGGAGCTGCCGATGAACGTTTCCACGCCCAGTTCCCGGGCGAACCGGCGTACCGCGTCCGGACCGAAGCGCTGCAACCAGTGCGCCACAACCGGTGCGGCATCACCGTAGCGTGTGATGAAGGCAGGGAGTGGTTCGGAGTGGGTCAGGTTCAGCCCGCCCTTGCCGGCCAGCAGGAACTTGCGCCCGACCGATGGCATGGCGTCGTACAGCGTGGTCTGTGCACCGGCCGCAGCCAAGACACGTGCCGCGATCAGCCCGGCAGGCCCGCCCCCGATGATGGCCACGATGGGGCCTCGATGGCGCGCCAGTGTCGTGTTCCGTTCAGTTTCACGAATTGAATCCGATGTCATCAATTTATTGTAACTATTTGATTAAATTGTAGTTATCAATTCGCTTCCGGCGAGGCGCTCGCCCGGATAACGAAGTCTTTATGCTCAACAGCGTAGAGTCCGCTGTGTGTTGCCCACGCGCTCCGTCGCCGGCGGGCACTCCAGTATCCCCTCCTGCCGATTCGTCGCATTCCGTCACTGGCGGGAGCGGGTTCCCATCTTCCGCCATGCAGGAGGTTTCATGAGCGAGTCGCTGAACATTCTCCCCGAATTGATCGAAGCCAGCCGTGAGGGCGTGGACTTCTATGCCGAGGCAGCCGATGCGGTGAAGGATTCGGAACTGAGCAAACTGTTCCGTCGCATGGCCGAAGCCAAGTCCACGCTGGTCGAGGAGTTGAGCCAGGAGGTCGGCGCCAGGCCAGCCGGTGGCAAGGCGCGTGCCGCCAAGCGCGCCAGCAAGCCGGCGGAGTGGGTGGCGCATGTCAATGCCACCTATACCGCACTGCGTGGTGGGCTCAAGGCGATCAAGCCGGATCAGGTCACCCAGATCGAACAGGCCGAGGCCGACCTTCTCGGTCGCGTCCAGCGCATCAGGCATGATCGCGACCACAGCTACGTGGTACGTGTGCTGGCGATGCAGTATGAGGCCAAAGCCCGTGTTGTCCATGAAGGGCTGCGTGCGCGCAAGCGTCGTCTTATCGCCTGATTCACGCCTCAATCGCGTCGAACCACGAACGCCGTCACCCTCAGTGGGTGGCGGCGTTCTCGTGCACGAGAAAAAAAAAGTGTATAAGGGGGCCGCTGTGTTTGCATGGGTCACCGTGAATCGTGGCCCGATGCGGCAGGATCCGGATTGATCTGTCCATCGCTTCGCGTCGCTATTGCCTTGCAATCCCAGTCCCGGCCACCGGGTAACACACGTCCAGCCAAAATGTTTCAGGAGTTTTCGTCATGTCCGATCGACAGACCGGCACAGTCAAATGGTTCAACGACGCCAAGGGTTTCGGGTTCATCAGCCGCGAAGGCGGTGAGGACCTTTTCGTTCACTTCCGGGCCATCCAGGGCACCGGTTTCAAGTCACTGAAGGAAGGCCAGAAAGTTTCCTTCGTCGTGACTCAGGGGCCGAAGGGCTATCAGGCCGATCAGGTCGAGGCGATCTGACCACGGGTTGCCAAGCCGATGAAAAAACCGCCCGGGAAATCGGGCGGTTTTTTTTATGCCGGCGCCACCGGGCTTATTCGACGACGAAGCTCACGCGCATGTTGACGCGCCATTCCACGACTTCGCCGGACGGGCTGGTAACGACCTTGGTCTCGTTGATCCAGGCACCGCGAATGTTTTTCAGGGACTCGGCGGTCTTGGCGAGTCCACGTTTGACGGCATCCTCGATGCTGACCGTGGATGATGCGCTGATTTCGATGAACTTTGCGACCGACATGAAACACCTCGCATGCGATTGAGAGACAGGGGCCGGCAGAGCTGCCGGCCCGTTCGAGCATAGCGCGATGGCGCTGGTGTTTCAGGGGGGGCGGTGAGGTCGCGTTCAGCGTTTCAGCGATACCAGCCGCAATTCGAAGCCTTCACCTTCGTCCTGCTGCAGGATGCGCACTGGCACCAGTCCGTTGTCCAGTCCGAACCAGGTGACGGTGCTGCGGTCGCTGTCCTCGCGCAGGCGTTCGACTTTCAGTGCACGCAGCGTGCCGGCCGGCACCTGCACGGGTTCCTCGCCGAGGCTGCGGTAACGCTGTGGTTCGAGGCGTTCGCGGTCCACGACGGGATAGGTCAATACATTGCGGCGGCCGGCGGCCAGGTCGCGCGCCAGGGCGAGGCTGACGATCTGGCGATCGAGCGTCCCGGCCTGCACGGGGAACCGGTATTCGCCACGATGGTCGCGACTGACGATGGCCTCGCTGTCGCATTCGACCTGACGTTCGCGCTTGCGCAGGCCGCTGAGGCGATATTCGTAGCGGACGCAGGCGAAACCTTTCGTGGTCGAGCGGAAGATCGAAACCTCCTTCAGGTCGAATCCGGCCAGTGCGGCCAGCCCCTGTGTGCCGCGTGTGTGGCTGCGCAGACGCCAGGTGCCGGCGTCATCACCAGCCTCCAGCGCGACGGTGGCGTACCCGGCAGGTGCGCCGGCGCGCAGCAGCTCGTATTCGGCTACATAGGGCTTCAGCGTCTCCTGCGCCGGCGTGGGCAGTGCAAACGTGGCGGAAACGACAAGGACGGCAGTGCGCAGGAGCTTCATCGGGTCAGCTCCCCGGTGCTTTCGAGCAGCCGCAGCGGCGCAGTCAGCGGGACGCCATCGAAAAGCGGGGCTGAGCCTGTCACCGACAGGCGTCTGCTGGCAATGGCCCGGACGCAGGCGGGCAGCAGGCGATGCTCCTGTGTCAGCACGCGTGCGGCGAGCGTGTCAGGGGTGTCGTCGTGACGCACGTCGATGCGCGTCTGGGCGAGCAGCGGGCCGGCGTCGAGCTCAGCGGTCACGACATGCACGCTGCTGCCGTGCTCGGTATCGCCGGCCTCCAGCACGCGGGCATGGGTATGCAGTCCGGGATAGCGTGGCAGCAGGGAGGGGTGGATGTTGATCATCGGAATGGTCAGGTGTGCGAGCGCATCGGCGGAAATGATGCGCATGTATCCCGCACAGACGATGAGGTCCGGCTGAACCTGCCGTACCCGGGCGAAGAACGCGGCATCGTGTTTCGCACGGTCCTCGCCTTTCGTTGCTGCCAGGGCCACGGCGGGGATGCCGGCCGCGCGTGCGATATCGAGTGCACCGGCCTGCGGCTTGTCGGAGAACACGCCGACGATGCGATACCCCGCATTGCCTTGGCGGCTGGCTTCGAGCAGCGCCTCTAGGTTGCTGCCACGCCCGGAGGCGAGGACGGCGACGCGCAACATCAGCCGATCCGCACGCGTTGGTCGCCATTGGCGGGTACGACTTCGCCGATGATGCGGTTGCGCAGGCCGTGCGCATCGAGCAGTGCACCCATTGCGGCGGCATCGGTGGCGGCTGCGACGACGATGAAGCCGATGCCGCAGTTGAATGTGCGCCACATCTCCGCATCGGGAGTGTTGCCTTCCCGTTTCAGCCACTGGAATACCGGAGGCAGTTCCCAGGTGCTTGCCTCGATGGCGATGCCGAGGCCGTCCGGGATCACCCGCACGATGTTCTCGGTCAGGCCGCCGCCGGTGATGTGTGCCAGCGCGTGCGGTGCATGCGCACCGAGCAGGGCGAGGACGGGTTTGACGTAAATCGTGGTCGGGGCCATCAGCGCATCGCCGAGGGTGACGCCGCCAAGGTCCATGTCCGGAGAGGAACCGCTGCGCTCCAGCACACGCCGGATCAGCGAGTAGCCATTGGAGTGCGGGCCGGAAGAATCGATGCCGATCACCACGTCGCCGGCTCGCACACCGTTGCCATCGAGCAGTTTGGACTTTTCCACACCGCCGACGCAGAATCCGGCGAGGTCGTAGTCGCCCGGCGGATACATGTCGGGCATCTCGGCCGTCTCACCGCCGATCAGCGCGCAGCCTGCGCGCGTGCAACCTTCGACGATGCCATTCACCACCCGCGCCGCGATATCCACGTCGAGCTTGCCGGTGGCGAAGTAGTCGAGGAAGAAGAGCGGTTCCGCGCCCTGGACGAGCACGTCGTTGACGCACATGCCGACCAGATCGATGCCGATGGTGTCGTGTCGGTTCCATTGCTGGGCGAGGCGCAGCTTGGTGCCGACGCCATCGGTGCCGGACACGAGCACCGGCTCCCGATACTTGCCGGACAGATCGAACAGCGCACCGAATCCGCCAAGGCCGCCCATCACTTCGGGGCGGAAACTGCGCTTCACGAAGGGCTTGATGCGATCCACGAGTGCGTTGCCGGCATCGATGTCGACACCTGCATCACGGTAGGTGAGTGGCGGCTTGGAAGAAGTCACGGAGGCGTCCAGCGAAATGTGAGGAGCGCAATTGTAGCTTTTCGCTCCGCCCAACATGGACGCTGCCTGCCCGGTTGCGGCAACATGCGCGCTCGATCGAAGAGGGTTCGTCATGCGATGTTTCCGTGGGCCGTTTGCCGGCATCGTGCTGTTTTTGTTGCTGTTCGCCGGCTTCGTGCAGGCGCAGGAGCCGGGCTTGTATGAAGGTGAGGTCCCGGTGGCCAGTCAGTCGGAGGCTGATCGTCTGGCGGCGCTGCCAGCCGCGCTCGCGCAGGTCGTGGCGAAGGTGGGAGGTGCCAGCGTTGCCCATGTCGCCACTGACGATGCGGCCAGCCTGTTGCAGCAATACCGCTATCGCCGGGACGTGGAGAATGTCGATGGTGAGCCACAACTGCGCTGGCACCTGATCGCGCGGTTCGACCAGAACGGCGTTCGCCGTCTGATCGACGCCAGCGGCGGCACCCTGATGCCTGCCCAGCGACCTCAACCGATCCTGTGGCTGGCGATCGATGACGGATCCGGCGCGCGCATCGTGTCCCAGGACACCGCAGCCGCGGTTGCGCCGTTGACGTCGCGCGCCGTACAGCGCGGTCTGCGTGTGCGCTTGCCCAGTTACGACGAGGAGGACCGCCGCATCGTCATTTCACGTGATATTCCGAGCGGAGAAACCTATTCGGTGGACACGGCCACTCGCCGATACGGCGGCCCGGCGCTGATTGGTTGGCTGCGTCGCGGCGAGGGTGGCTGGATCGCGGACTGGCGTTTGCGCGACGGCGATGCCGATGTTGCGCGCTGGCAGAGTCAGGATGCGCAGGCTGCCACGGTGCTGGCCGCGGGGGCCGATGGTGCCGCCGATGCGCTGGCACAGCGTTATTCGCGGCTGGTGCTTTCCGGCCCTGCCGGACGCTACCGTATCGTCGTGCAGGGACTGTCGGGTTCGGCAGATTACGCCCGCGTGATGGAAATGCTCCGTCGTCAGCCGATCGTGCGCGGCATCGCTCCAATGGCGTTGACTGGCGAACAGCTGGAGCTGGAACTGGATCTGTCGTCTGGCGTGGAAGGACTGGTGCGTCTGCTGCGCGGTACCATGCTGGAGTCGGTATCGGTAGGCGACTCCAGCACAGCGAGCGTGTTCGCGTTGGGATCGCGCTGAGTCACCTGAAGCACCCGCTGCCGTCATGCACGGCGCATACGACGGAGAGCCGACATGGCGATGAATGACAGGCACAAGTGGCAACTGGCGGCATTGATTGTCGGCCTGGGCTTTCTGTTGTGGCTGCTCGGGCCGGTGTTGACGCCGTTCGTCATCGCCGCATTGCTGGCCTATCTGGGCGATCCGTTGGTGGATCGACTTGAGCGCCTGCGACTCTCCCGTACCGGAGCCGTGGCGATCGTGTTCGCGTTGATGACCCTCGCCCTGGTCAGCGTGGTGCTGTTGCTGATCCCGATGCTGGAGCGTCAGATCAGCACCTTCATCGAACAATTCCCGCGCTACCGGGACTGGTTCACCGGGACCGCGCTGCCGTGGGTGACTCAACGTACCGGTCTGGACATCGAAGGCTTCGAGATCGACAGCCTTTACGCCGTGGTTCAACAGCATTGGCAGCAGGCGGGCGGTGTCGCTGCGACGTTGTGGGGCGGGATCTCGAAGTCTGGCCTGGTGATCCTCAACTGGGTGGTCAACCTGGCATTGATACCGGTCGTGGCGTTCTACCTGCTGCGCGACTGGGATGTGATGGTGGAAAAGATCCGCCAGCTGGTTCCACGCCCCATCGAACCCACCGTTTCCCGATTGGCGCGCGAGTCCGACAGCGTGCTGGGCGGCTTCCTGCGCGGTCAGCTCAGCGTGATGTTGGCGCTGGGGACCATCTACTGGATCGGCTTGTGGATGGCGGGAATCGATTTTGCGTTGTTGATCGGCATGATTGCCGGTTTGGTCAGCTTCATCCCGTATCTGGGCGCCATCGTTGGCGTGGGCATCGGGCTCATCGCGGCGTTGGTGCAATACGGTGACTGGACCCATGTGATCCTGGTGTGCGCGGTGTTCGGTGTCGGGCAGATGCTGGAAAGCGTGCTGCTGACGCCGTTCCTCGTTGGTGACCGCATCGGCATGCACCCGGTGGCCGTCATCTTCGCGGTGATGGCGGGCGGCCAGCTGTTCGGATTCGTCGGCGTGCTGGTGGCCTTGCCGGTCGCCGCGGTGGCGATGGTGTTGTTGCGCTACCTCTACGAGCAGTACACCACAAGCCGGCTCTACGCCGGGTCTGAGCACAATGTGCAGACTGCCGGTTCGTCAGCGGAGGTCATCGCTGTCCGTGCCGAACGTGCGGCGTCGAGCAAGGATGAGCCGGCTGAGTGAACACCACCCCGCAACTCCCGTTGGCGCTTCGGCCTGCGCCGGATTTTCGCTTCGATACCTTCGTCGGCAGCCCCGAGACAGTGGAGGCGCTGCGCGAGATCGCTGAAGGCTCGCCGGGATTTGCGTACCTTTCAGGACCGGCAGGCAGCGGCAAGACGCATCTGGCGTTGGCCACGGTCCAGAATGCTGCGGCGCAAGGTATCGCGGTCCAGTACGTGCCGTTGGAGCGGTTGAAGGGAAAGGCCTCGGAGGGCCTGGTTGGACTGGAGCGACTCGGACTGATCGTGCTCGACAATCTGGAGACGCTGTTGTCGGCGCGTGAGGATGAAATCGCGTTGTTCGATTTCCACAACCGGGCTCGTGCGTCGGGAAGCGCTGTCCTTTACGTCGCGCGCGAGACGCCTGCCGCATTGCCTCCGGGGCTGCCCGATCTGCGTTCGCGCCTCGGTCAATGCACCCACCTGATATTGCCGCGGGTCGACGACGTGCTGCGGCACGTCATTTTGCAACGCAAGGCCGAGGCACGTGGGTGGCTGCTGGACGATGCCGCCATCGGGTTTCTGCTGCGGCGGGTGGGGCGCGACATGGCATCGATGTCGGCGCTGCTCGATCGATTGGATCGCGCCAGTCTGGCCGAGCAGCGCCGTGTCACAGTTCCGTTCATCCGCGCGTTCCTGGAGCAGGACGCTGCGGGTGCCTGATCCTCAGAACAAATCGCCACCGGCAGAGAACGTGCGTTCCATTCGATCGCCCAGACCACCGATTTCCAGCACGATCCGATCGATTTCGGCAGCGGTGAGCGACGTATAGGGGCGGTTTTCGCATAACTGCAGGTAAGGCACGCCATCCAGCTCGGACACGGCCAGATAGCCCACGCGTTGTTCCCAGTTGAAGAACAGCGCGCGGCGTGCATCCAGCCCGGTGATCGGCGCGATGGATGTGCTCACGCGAAGGTAGGGACGATCATCGTCGCCCTGCAGCTCCGTCAGGTAGATGGTCTGGCGGCGTGCACCCTGGTCGAGCGAGAGTTCCACGCTCACCAGATAGGGGTCGTTGGTCCTGACCGTGTAGTGGGCGGCGACGTGCGCGCGGATCTGCTCGAAATTCTGCATGGGGCGGGCCAGATGCGTGGAGGCACCGCTATTCTAGCCCGCAATTCCGCCTTCACTGCCAGAGCGCATGATGTCCACCCATGATTCCGATGCGCGCCGCCATGCATTCATCGCCGAGATTCGTGCGGTGCCGGCGGGGCAGGTGGCCAGCTATGGGGCGATTGCACGACGCGCTGGCTATCCGCGAAACGCGCGTTGGGTCGCCAGATTGCTGGCCGAAGGAGGCGAGGCGGATCTTCCCTGGCATCGTATCGTGAGAAGCGATGGACGCATTGCCTTCCCCGCTGGATCCGCCGCGTTCGACGAGCAGTGCGCGCGTTTGCGTTCCGAGGGCGTGGACGTGATCGGTGGCCGGGTGAGGTTGCATTCCGGGGCGGGCGAACAGTGGCTCGACGCGGTGCTGTGGAGCAAGGCATTGCCCGATGACGACTGATCGATGGCCAGCATCGGCAGCCGCGTTGCCGAATAGAATGGCGTTCTTTGGTTTCGGGAAGTCCTGATGCTCGGCAACATTCCCCCGATCGTGCGAGCGCTGCTGGTCGCCAATGTCCTGATGTTCCTGGCGCAGATGCTGCTGGGCGAGGCGCGTTTCCTCGATCTGATGTTGTGGCCGTTGGGCGAGTACGCCATGCGGATGCCCGATCATTCGATGCTGCAGATCGGCTTCCTGCCTTGGCAAATCCTCACCTACGGATTCCTGCACGGTGGCCTGACGCACTTGTTCTTCAACATGTTCGCGTTGTGGATGTTCGGCAGTTCGCTGGAATTGGTTTGGGGCGGTCGGCGATTCCTGCGGTATTACCTGGTCTGCATCGTCGGCGCCGGCCTGGTGCAGCTTGTCGTGGCGACCTTGGCGGTTGGCAACGGCTCGCCGCCGTACCCGACCGTGGGCGCATCCGGTGGCGTGTTCGGTCTGTTGCTGGCCTACGGCATGTTGTTCCCCAATCAGCGCCTGATGTTGATGTTCCCGCCCATTCCGATGAAGGCGCGAACCTTCGTGATTTGTTACGGCCTGCTTGAGTTGTATCTCGGAGTCACCGGGACGCGCTCGGGCATCGCGCACTTCGCACATCTGGGGGGAATGGCCTTCGGTTTCCTCATGATCCAGTACTGGCGAGGTCGCTGGCCGTTCCGGCGGCAATCGCGCTAGACTTTCGCCACGCTTTTTCTCGGGATCACGCGATGTTCAGGACGATGACGCTTGCTGCCGCAGCCGTGGTGGTGCTGGCTTGGGGCACGGAAGCCGCCGCGATCAGTTGCGAGGGTGGAAGTGCGGTGCAACCGCTGCCGGTCCGCACCACGCCGGTGCCGCCGCTGTATTCGGGCATGCTGGGCCGACCACATGCTCTGGCTGCGCCGCGTGCGCTGTTGGCAGAAAGCCGTGATGAATCGCTGGCGCTGGATGTCGTGCTGACACGTCTTCGCCTCGAAGCCTGTGCTGCAGCTCCCGCAAACGAGTTCGCCGATTACGTGCCCAAGACCGAGCACGACAACACGCCATATCGCTTCAACATGGACAAAGGCAAGAAATTCACCGCTGCCGAGTTCGACGCATGGATGAAGAGTCGCGGCGTGCGCGTCGTGCAGGCGCGTCCAACCGGCGAAGCGGCGGGTGCCGCCGCAGCCACCAGTGCTGCGTCTGCGGGTGCCACCGTTTCGGAGTGATGTGGCGCGGTCAGGTGCCTGCCGGATCAATGCCCGAGTGAAACCCGCCCGACCCACACGCCATGGCGTCGCGCGGGTGCTGTCGAAGGTGGGGCTGTGTTCCCGAAGCGAAGCGGCGCGGCGGGTCAAAGAGGGGCGGGTCGAGGTCAACGGGCGATGCGTCCTTGATCCGGAATTTCCGTGCGACGCCAACAGTGACCGAATTCTGGTCGACGGCCAGCCCTTGCGGGCCGCGCCTCGCGTTTGCATCGCTCTGAACAAGCCGCGAGGTCTCGTCACCACGGTCGCCGACGAAAAGGGGCGGGAGACGGTCTACCGATGCCTCGTCGATGTGGGCGTCGAATGGCTCGCACCCGTGGGGCGCCTGGACAAGGCGAGCGAGGGTTTGCTGCTTTTCACCAATGACCCTGCGTTCGCGGCGCGAATCACCGATCCGTCCTCCGGTCCGCTCAAGACCTATCACGTGCAAGTGGACGGTATCCCCGGCGCGCCGATGCTGGATCGCATGGTCGAGGGAATCGCCGATGACGGTGATGTGCTGAGGGCGGCGGCGGTGACACTGCTGCGCCAGGGACAACGCAACGCCTGGCTGGAAGTGGTGTTGGACGAGGGGCGAAACCGGCACATCCGTCGCCTCTTGGCGGCGTTGGGGCTGGAGGTGTTGCGTCTGGTGCGTGTCGCGATCGGTCCGGTCCTGCTGGGCGATCTGGCGAAGGGGACGTGGCGTGCGCTGGCTCCTCACGAGATTGCGCAGCTTCAGTCCGGATCGTCTGGCCACGATTGATACACACGGCAAGTAGTACGATGCCACGATGAAAAAGACGACAAGCAGCCGGCGCGGAAAGTCCGGCAAGAAGGATGTGGCACGCCCGGCGTGGATGCCGGACACATTGATCGCCGCTGAAACAGGCGCCCGCCGCAGCGCGCCGGACAAGGCTGCGAAGACGACGGCAAAGAAGGCGACATCGCCAGCCAAAAAAGCCGGCAAGAAGCCAGGAGAGAAAGTCGATGTGTTTGCACCCCGGGCGCGCGAATCCACGCCGCGCCGAGCCGCTGGAGCGCGAGATCGGAGTGATGCCGGTGTGGTGGCGCCGCGCGATCACCGTGGCCGTGCGCCGACCTATCGTGATGATTACGCCGAACGCGAAGCGCGCCGCTACGAGAATCCCATCGCCAGCCGCGAAGCGATTCTGGAGCTGGTCGCCCAGGCGCCCGGGCCGCTATCGGCCGAGGAACTGGCAACGCAACTTGGGCTGACCGCACCGGATCGCTTCGACGCCCTGAGCCGCCGTCTGGGGGCGATGTTGCGCGATGGACAACTGCTCGCGAATCGTCGCGGCCAGTACGTCCCGGCGGAGAAGACCGATCTGCTCGCCGGGCATGTCATCGCCAATCCGGAAGGATTCGGTTTCTTGCGGGTTGACACCGGTGGTGAAGACCTGTTTCTGCCGCCGCGCGAGATGCGCAAGGTGTTTCACGGAGATCGCGTTCTCGCTGGCGTGACCGGCGTGGATCGCCGCGGGCGGCGTGAAGGGGCCATCGTCGAAGTGCTGGAACGGCGCTTGACCCGGCTGGTCGGCCGTTACGACGAGCGCGCCGGTTTCGGCCATGTGGCGCCGGACGACAAGCGTGTGCTGCAGGACGTGATGATTCCTCCGCATGCGCGCGAAGGTGCCCGCCCGGGGCAGCTGGTGGTGTGCGAAATCGTCGATCCGCCGCAGTCCGGTCGCCCACCGATCGGGCGCGTGCTGACCGTGCTCGGCGATGCGCTGACGCCGTCGCTCGTGGTGGAGGTCGCGATTCACGGTCACGGCTTGCCGCATGTGTTTCCCGAGCCTGTCCTCGATGAGGCAACACAGGTGCCGCTCACTGTTCCGGATGCAGTGGCACGGCAACGCGTCGATTTACGCGACCTTCCACTGGTCACGATCGACGGCGAGGACGCCAAGGATTTCGACGATGCGGTGTATTGCGAACCCAATCGCAACGGCTTTCGCCTCGTCGTGGCCATCGCCGACGTGTCGCATTACGTCGTGCCCGGCTCGCCACTCGACGACGAAGCGCAACTGCGCGCCACCTCGGTGTACTTCCCGGGCTTCGTCATTCCGATGTTGCCGGAAACCCTGTCCAACGGGATTTGCTCGCTCCGGCCGGAGGTGGATCGCCTCTGCTTCGTCTGCGACATGCAGGTCAATCGCGACGGCGAAGTCACACGCAGCAAGTTCTACGAGGCGGTGATGCGTTCCCATGCGCGCCTCACCTACACGCAGGTGTGGAACGCGCTCGAAGGGGACGCAGACGCACGCGCCAGGATCGGCGTCTTGATGCCGCAGGTCGAGGGACTCCATCAGCTCTATCGTGCCCTCGCCAAGGCGCGCAGCGCGCGTGGCGCGATCGAATTCGAAACCGGCGAAATGCATTTCGTGCTCGGTCCGGCCGGCGAGGTGGTGCAGGGCGGCATGTCCGAGCGCAACGACGCGCACAAGCTGATCGAGGAATGCATGATCGCGGCCAATGTCGAGGCCGCGCGGTTCCTGCTGCAGAAAAACATTCCGGCACCCTATCGCGTGCACGACCGGCCGCCTGAGCAGAAATACGCCGATCTGCAGGAGTTCCTCGCCGAGTTCAAACTGTCCATGCCGCCGTGGAGCAAGGTTCGCTCGGGCGACTTCACCGCATTGCTGACGAAGGTACGCAAGCGTGCCGATGCGGCGTTGATCGAGTCCGTGCTGCTGCGTTCGCAAAGTCTGGCTGTGTACGCGCCGCAGAACATCGGCCATTTCGGCTTGGCGCTGGACGCCTACGCGCACTTCACCTCGCCGATTCGTCGCTATCCCGACCTGTTGGTGCACCGTGCGATCAAGCACGCGCTCGGCGGCGGGCGCTCCGACGACTTTCTCTACGCACCGCACGACATGGCGGCGCTGTGTCTGCAATGTTCGGAGCGTGGACGTCGAGCCGAGGAGGCGGAGCGCGAGGTGGATGAGCGCTATCGCGCCGCGTGGATGGAACAGCATGTGGGCGGCGAGTTCGACGGCATCGTGTCCGGCGTGACCTCGTTCGGGTTGTTCGTCGAGATGGTCGATTCCAAGGTCACCGGTTTGGTGCATGTGACCCAGTTGCCGAACGACTGGTACCACTTCGACCCGGTCAGGAAACTCTTGTCGGGCGAACGCACGGGCGCGGCCTGGCGGCTCGGTGATCCGCTGCGCGTGCTGGTGTTGCGGGCAAGCGTGGAGGAGCGTCGCATTGACCTTCGGCTTGCGCCGGAAGAGAAGGCCAGGCGCGGCAAACGCCGTTCTGCGGCCTAGTCGGGACGTTCCTCAGCGGAAGACAACCGTGCGGTGGCCATTCAGCAGGATGCGGTGCTCGACGTGGCGCCGCACCGCACGAGCGAGCACCCGGGATTCCACGTCGCTGCCCATGCGTGCCAGTTCCTCCGGTGCCATGGTGTGATCCACGCTTACCACGTCCTGTTCGATGATCGGGCCTTCGTCGAGATCCGATGTCACGTAGTGTGCGGTCGCTCCGATGATCTTCACGCCGCGGGCATGGGCTTGATGGTACGGACGTGCACCCTTGAAGCTCGGCAGAAAGCTGTGGTGGATGTTGATGGCGCGCCCGGCCAGCGTGTTGCACAGGTCTTCTGACAGGATCTGCATGTAGCGGGCCAGCACCACCAGATCGATGTTTTCGTGCTGGATCAGCTCCAGAAGGCGCGCTTCCTGCGCTGTGCGGCTGGATGCATCCACCGGAAGATGGTGGAAGTGGATGCCGTGGGAGGCGGTGAGCAGGGCGAAGTCGGTGTGGTTGCTCGCGACCGCCGCGATCTCGACTGGCAGTTGTCCGCTGTGGGCGCGGAACAGCAAATCATTGAGACAGTGTCCCTGCCGGCTGACCAGAACCAGCACGCGTGCCCGGCGGCGCGCGTCGTGCAGCTGCCAATCCATCGTGAAATCCTGACCCAGTTGCCCGATCGCGTTGCGCAACGACGATTCATCGGTGTCGGGGGCGCGGTCAAAATGCACACGCAGGAAGAATCGGCCGGTTTCTTCGTCGCCGTATTGCTGTGCATCGAGGATGTTGCAGCCGTGGTCGTAAAGCAGGCCAGAGGCGCGGTAGACGATGCCGGTGCGGTCCGGGCAGGAGAGGGTAAGAATGTGGTCATGTCGCATCGCCGCATCATAGGCCACGACCTGCGTGATTCGGGCGTTGACGCGCATCTCCGGAGGCAGACATCCGTTCCGGCAGTTCGGCGATACTTCGCCTTCCGATTCATGCGGAGTCGCGATTGTGCGCATCGTCCATCTGATCCTCACACGCCGCTTCGCCGGTAGCGAACGCTATGCCGTGGAGCTGGCAAACGCCCAGGCCGGCGCAGGCCACGATGTCACCATGGTGCTGCGACGAGTCGCGTGTGAAGATCGACCGGATGCCATCGCGTCACGACTTGATCCCTGCGTGCGGTTGGAGCAGGTAGGGGAGCTGCTGCAGGTTTGGCAAGCACGTCGGATCGTGCGGCGTCTGTCGCCGGATGTTGCGCATGCACATCTGAGTCGGGCTTGCGCCGCATTGCATGGGTTGGATGGACGGTGCCTGCGTGTGGCTACGCTTCACATCGAGTACAAGCGCCGACAACACGCGCCGCTGGATGCACTCATCGCCATCGCACCGTGGCAGTTGGATGCTATCCCCGCGCCTTTGAGGCAACGCAGCGTGCAAATCGACAACTGGACGCGATCGATTGCACCAACACCCGGGGCACGCGAGCGCATCAGGTCCGAACTGGGCATCGCCTCGGATGACGTCGTGTTCGGCACGTTGGGGCGGATCGAGGACGGCAAAGGCCTCGACATCGTGGCCGAGGCATGGAAGCGGGCGGCGCTGCCCTCGAACGCAACATTGGTGATCGCGGGACAAGGCGAGGCCTTCGCCAGCGTGCGGCATATCGCGCCACCGGAGGTGAAAATGCCCGGCTTCGTCACGGCACCTCAGGACTGGTTGGCTGCTTTCGATGTGTTCATCAGTGCCGCACGGCGGGAGCCGTTCGGACTGGTGCTGCTGGAGGCGATGAATTCGGGATTGCCGATCCTGGCCAGTGAGAGCGAGGGCGCATGCCATTTGGCGTCGGTGATCGGTTCACCGCTGTTGCCGATCGGCGATATCGATGCATTGGCGAGCGCGATGACGTCGGCGTTCACGTCTCGGTGCGCGCGCCGTGCGTACCCGATGGAACGTTTTTCGATGGAAGCGCGGGTGGCAGACGTGGAGGCGTTCTATTGCCGCGAACTTGCCCGACGCGACGGAGCAAACCCGCAATGAGCAACTACTTTGACGCGCGCGCGTTCACGTTCCTTCGGCAATTGCGGGAGAACAACACCCGCACGTGGTTCATGGCACATCGCGAGGAGTACGAGCAGTTCGTCCGTGAGCCGTTTCTGCGCCTCCTGGGAGATCTGCAGCCGGCGCTGTCCGACATCAGTTCGCAGTTCGAGGTCGACATGCGCCGCGTCGGCGGATCGCTGTTCCGGATTCAGCGCGATGCGCGTTTCTCGAAGGACAAGTCCCCGTACAAGCCATGGCAAGGGGCGCGTTTGTTTCATGCGCGGCGCCGTGAGGTCCCCGCACCCGCGTTCTACCTGCACCTGCAGCCTGGAAGCAGCTTCGTGGGGGCTGGCTTGTGGCATCCGGAACCGGCGGTGCAAAAGCGCGTGCGCCAGTTCATTTTCGACAATCCTGCCGGGTGGGAGTCGGCCGCGCATGTGCCGCGGGTGAGGAAGGAGTTTTCGCTGGAGCGCGACGGTGCGATGGTGCGACCGCCGCGCGGTTTCCCCGCCGACTGGCCGCGCATCGATGACCTCAAGTTGCGCAGTTGGGCGATGCTGCGTCCATTGGACGACGCGGCGATGACGGCCCCCAACCTGCGTGACCGGCTGGAAGCCGACCTGCGCGTGCTGGCGCCATTCGTCGATTATCTGTGTGCCGCGCTGGATCTGGAGTTCTGACGCGGCGCGGGAAGTCAGGCCGCGGCGGCTGCGTTCCCAGCGATGCGACCGCGCAGCGAGTTGCTCATCGCCTCGGTGATGGTGACGTCGACGAACTGGCCGATCAGCCGGCGGTGCGACTCCTGTGCTGCCGGAAAGTTCACGTAGCGCATGTTTTCGGTTCGACCCGTCAGCTCGTCCGGATTCTTGCGGCTCGGGCCTTCCACCAGCACGTTCTGCACTGAGCCCACCATCGCCGCGGAAATGGATTTGGCATTGGCGTCGATGGCGGCCTGCAAGATCGCGAGGCGTTGCTTCTTGACCTCGGCGGGGGTGTCGTCCGGGAGGTTGGCTGCGGGCGTGCCTGGGCGCGACGAGTAGATGAAGGTGAAGCTGGCATCGAAGCCGATGTCGTGGACCAGCTTCATGGTCTTCTCGAAATCGGCATCGGTTTCGCCGGGGAATCCGACGATCATGTCCGTCGCGACCGAGATGTCGGGGCGCACATCGCGCAGTTTGCGGATGCGCTGCTTGTATTCCAGCGCGGTGTAGCCACGCTTCATCGCGGTGAGGATGCGATCCGAGCCGGCCTGTACGGGAAGGTGCAGGTAGTTGGCCAGTTGCGGCACATCGCGGTAGGCCTCGATCAGCGAATCGGAGAACTCCATCGGGTGCGAGGTGGTGAACCGGATGCGGCCAATGCCCTCGATTTGCGCGATGGCGCGAATCAGGAAGCCCAGGTCGGCGATGCCACCATCGTGCATCACGCCGCGATAGGCATTGACGTTCTGCCCCAGCAGGTTGACCTCGCGCACGCCCTGCGCGGCCAGTTGGGCCACTTCCACGATCACATCGTCGAAAGGGCGGCTGATCTCTTCGCCACGGGTGTAGGGCACCACGCAATAACTGCAGTACTTGGAGCAGCCTTCCATGATCGAGACGAAAGCGCTGGGGCCTTCGGCGCGCGGCTCGGGCAGACGATCGAACTTTTCGATTTCCGGAAAAGAGATGTCCACTTGAGGCTGGCCCGTTTCACGCTTGGCGCGGATCAGTTCGGGCAGGCGATGCAAGGTCTGCGGCCCGAACACGAGATCCACGTAGGGCGCGCGCTTGATGATCGCTTCGCCTTCCTGCGAGGCCACGCAGCCGCCCACGCCGATGATGACGTTGCGGTTGGCCTGCTTCAACTCCTTCCAGCGCCCGAGCTGACTGAACACCTTTTCCTGCGCTTTCTCGCGGATCGAGCAGGTGTTGATCAGGATGACGTCGGCCTCGGCTTCGTTGTCGGTCAGCGTCAGCCCATGCTCGGCGGCGAGCACGTCGACCATCTTGGTCGAGTCGTACTCGTTCATCTGGCAACCGTGGGTCTTTATGAACAGTTTTCCTGGGGGGGGCGTGCCGGACATGGGGTCTCGCTGGCGGTTGCAACGGCGTTACGGGAACTGCGCATTGTACGGTGCGGTCTGCGTCGAGGCCATTGCAACTTTCGATGATGCTTGGCTTTTTTCATCCGATGGTCAAAACTTGCTCGGTGAAACCGATATTTTCCCTTGCCCGTGTCAGCGTTGCCGTGCCAGCTCTGCTGGTCGCGATGATGTTGTGTACTCCCGATGCGCGGGGCAATGCGCTGTACCGCTGCGTGGACAAGAAAGGCGTCACCGCCTACACCAGCAGCCGTGCCGGCTATCTGAATTGCAAGCTGGTGGGGAACTTCCCGGCAGAGCGCAGCGCTCCGAAAGCAGCGGCACCCGCAGCGGCAACGCCTTCGGCAGCGGTGGAATTCCGTACCGCGGCGGGTGACGCCGAACCGAAGGCGGTGTCTGCCGTGTCCGGCACCACCCCGACGGTAACGCGTGGCGCGGTCTACAAGTTCGAAAAGAACGGCGTGACTCACTACACCAACCGCCGGCCCGCCGGGCAACGTGCGCAGGTATTGTTCACCTACATCGAAACCTGCTTTGCCTGCGGCGCCTCACCTGGTCTGGATTTCAACTCGGTGGGGCTCAACCTCACTGCCTACGCTGAAGAGATTGCCGCTGCCATCGCGCAGCATGGGGTGGATGAGGCGCTGGTGCGGGCCGTGATCCACGCCGAGTCGGCGTTCAATCCGAATGCCGTCTCGCGTGCTGGCGCGCAGGGTTTGATGCAGCTTATGCCTGCCACGGCGGCGCGCTTCGGCGTCAGCGAGCCTTTCACCCCGAGACAGAACATCGCCGGAGGGGTGGAGTACCTGGCTTGGCTCGGCAAGCGTTTCGATGGCGATCTGACCCGCATCGCCGCCGGCTACAACGCGGGTGAAGGCGCGGTCGACCGTTATGGGGGCGTACCGCCGTATCAGGAAACCATCCGCTATGTGGAACGCGTCGCGATCCTGCGCGAGCGTTACCGTGCCGAACTGGCTGTGCAGGCATCCGCCGCCGCGTCCGCCGCGGCATCGGCGGCGTCGCTCGTGGCAAGTGGGAGCTGACTAGCCTAGCCGGGGCGTGATGTCGGACGCTGGACGAGTTGCAACTTTGCCTCGAATGGCACGCCGGCACGCAGGCCGGTCAGCACGATGTCGGTGCCGGGTGCGAGTGCGGCCTCGCGGTTGCGCAGGTCGAACTGATCGATGATGTCGGCCCCGTTCAGGCCCAGCAACACATCGCCGGGGCGCAATCCGGCTTGTGCTGCCGGGCCGTTGGTGTAGAGCGCACTGAGCACGACGCCGCGTGGGGTGTCGGTCGGCAGCGCGCCTGGCAGGGCGGGCGTATCCACATATTCGGCGCCGAGCCATCCGCGGATCACGGTGCCGTGTTCCACGATCTGTGCCAGCACCTCGCGTGCGGTCCTGGCCGGGATCGCGAATCCGATGCCTTCGGCATCCATGCTCATGCGGCCGAGCACGAAAGTGTTGATGCCGATCAGCGTGCCATGTGCATCCACCAGCGCGCCGCCCGAGTTGCCGGCGTTGATGGCTGCATCGGTCTGGATGAAATCCACCGCCGGAAATGTCTGAGCATTCTCTGTCCCGCCGAGCAGCGCCTGACTGCGCGCCAAGCCCGAGACGATGCCCTGGGTGACGGTCTGGCCAAGTCCGAACGGGTTGCCGATCGCCAGTGCCACGTCACCGACGTGCAATGGGGTGTCGTGATCCAGGGGCATCGCGGGGAGGTGGCTTCCATCGATTTTCAGGACGGCAAGATCCGTGTCGCGGTCGCTGCCGACGATGTGTGCTGCGGTCACGCGACCATCCCAGAGCACGATCTGGATGTCGTTGGCACCGGCGACGACGTGGTGGTTGGTCAGGATGTAGCCATCGGACGACACCAGCACACCCGAGCCCTGGGCGCGCTGGAGGCGTTGGCGTGGCGAGCCCAGGGTGATGCCGGAAAATCGCTGCACCGTCGGGTTCGGGATCAGGATCGGTCGCTCGGTGATGAGTTTGTTGACATAGACACTGACCACCGAGGGGGCTGCGCGCTGCACGGCATCGGCGTAGGACGCTGGTGCGATGCTCGCCCCGGGACGCACTGGAACGGCGGTATCGGTGGCGGGCACGGGCTCGGACAGGCCCAGTCGCGCACGCAGCCGCGGGCCGGCATCAGGCATCAGCAGGCCGATGACGAAGGCAGCCGCCAGACCAACGACGACGCATTGCAGCAGGAAGCGGGGCAAGGAAGATCGCGGGTTCATGGCGCAGCGAGATGAATTGTCCGGAATCCGGAGCGGAATTGTCGCATGCAGTGCACTGGCGTTGTGGATGCGCTGAACCTTCCGTTAAAATGAATCGCTTTGCGGCAGCCGTGAGCCACCTGCAGGCCCGGCGGTCGTCCCTGAAACCTATTTTCGTGTGACTGTGGAGAGCCGAATGGCTAACCAAGGCGTCAACCCAGGCCGTCGCCGCTTTCTCACCGCCACCACGGTCGTGGTGGGCGGTGCTGGCGCAGCGATGGCTGCAATCCCGTTCCTCAAGACCCTCAAGCCCAGTGCCCGCGCCGAAGTGGCGGGTGCGCCGGTGACCGAGGATGTGAGCAAACTCGAACCTGGCCAGCGCATCATGGTGCAGTGGCGCGGGCAACCGGTATGGATCATCCGCCGCACCCCGGAGATGCTGGCGGCACTCTCCAGTCAGGAGGGGCGCTTGCGTGATCCCAAGTCGGACAATCCCGACCAGCAGCCCGAGTACGCCCGCAACGAATACCGTTCGGTCAAACCCGAGTTGCTCGTGCTCGTGGGCACCTGCACGCACTTGGGCTGCTCGCCGACGTTCCGCCCGGAAATGATTCCCGAGCCGTTCGATTCGGAATGGAAGGGCGGCTTTTACTGCCCCTGCCACAACTCGCGCTTCGACCTTGCCGGGCGCGTCTACGAAGGCGTGCCGGCACCGACCAATCTGGTCGTGCCACCGTACCGATTCCTGGATGAAAACCGCATCCAGATCGGCGTCAACCCAGAAGAAGGAGCCGCCTGATGAGCAATATCCTCGTTCGGGCCGCCAATGGCGCCTTCGATTGGTTCAATGAGCGCGCGCCGGGCTTCATGCCGTTCTACCGGAAGCACATGTCCGAGTATTACGCGCCGAAAAACTTCAACATCTGGTACATCTTCGGCATCCTGGCCACGGTGGTGCTGGTCAATCAGATCCTCACCGGCATCTGGCTGACGATGAACTACAAGCCCAGCGCGGCGGAAGCATTTGCCAGCGTCGAATACATCATGCGCGACGTGGACTGGGGCTGGCTGATCCGCTACATGCACAGCACCGGCGCCTCGATGTTCTTCGTCGTGGTGTATCTGCACATGTTCCGAGGCTTGATCTACGGCAGTTACCAGAAGCCACGCGAGCTGGTCTGGGTGCTGGGCATGTTCATCTTCCTGGCGCTGATGGCCGAAGCCTTCTTCGGCTACGTGCTGCCATGGGGCCAGATGAGTTACTGGGGCGCACAGGTGATCATCAATCTGTTCGGCGCCGTGCCGGTGATCGGTCCGGAGCTGACCGAGTGGATCCGTGGCGACTATCTCGTCTCCGACGCCACCCTCAACCGTTTCTTCGCACTGCACGTGATCGCGCTGCCGCTGGTCATCCTGTTGCTGGTCGCGCTGCACCTGTTCGCGCTGCACGAAGTGGGTTCGAACAATCCTGAAGGCATCGACATCAAGAAAGGCCCAAAGGGCAACCGCTGGTCGGAGAAGGCACCTGCCGATGGCGTGCCGTTCCATCCGTACTACACGGTCAAGGACACGTTCTTCGTCGGTGCGTTCCTGATCGTCTGCGCCTTCGTGCTGTTCTTCGAGCCGACGCTGGGCGGGCTGTTCCTGGAGCACGACAACTTCGTCGAAGCCAACCCGATGGTGACGCCGGAGCACATCAAGCCGGTGTGGTACTTCACCCCGTTCTACGCGATGTTGCGCGCCATCCCGGACAAGCTGCTGGGCGTGGCGACGATGGGCGGCGCGGTGATCATCCTGATCTTCCTGCCATGGCTGGACCGCAGCCCGGTGCGTTCGATCCGTTATCGCGGCTGGCTGACCAAGCTCCTGATCGCGATTTTCGTGGTGGCGTTCGTCAGCTTGGGCTGGCTCGGCCTGCAGTCGGGCAGTACCGCACAAACGTGGGCTGCGCGCATCTTTACCTTCTATTACTTCGCCTTCTTCATCACCATGCCGATCTGGACGCGCATCGACGCGACCAAGCCGGTTCCGCAGCGAGTGCCCGAGCATGATTAAGCGATTGATGGTCATTGGGCTGGCACTGTTGCCGGCACTGGCTTTTGGCGCTTCCAACGTCAAACTGGAATCCAGCCAGATCAACATCAACGACAAGGCCTCGATGCAGCGTGGCGCGGCCTTGTTCATGAACTACTGTGCCGGTTGCCACTCGCTCGGATTCCAGCGTTATTCGCGCATGGCCGAAGACCTGGGCCTCTCGGAGGAACAGGTCATGGCGAACCTCGTGTTCACCGATGCCAAGTTCGGCGAGTCGATCAAGGCCTCGATGACGACGGCAGAAGGTGAGAAGTGGTTCGGCAAGGCACCGCCCGATCTCTCGCTGGTGGCGCGCAACAAACTCGGCGGCCCGGACTGGACTTATACCTTCCTCAAGTCCTTCTATCTGGACGAATCGCGTCCTTCGGGCTGGAACAATACGGTGCTGGCCGGTGCCAGCATGCCGCACGTACTGTGGGAGCTTCAGGGGCTGCAGCGCCCGATTCTCGACGCCGGTGGTCATGTCGAGCGTTTGGAACTGGTTTCGCCTGGCCGTCAGAGTCCGGCCGAGTATGATCGAACGATACGTGATCTGACCAACTTCCTCACCTATGTCAGTGAGCCTTCCGCCGCCAAGCGCCGTTCCCTTGGCGTGTGGGTTATTCTTTTCCTCACGGTATTCACGCTGCTGGCGTGGTTGCTGAAAGAGGAATACTGGAAAGACGTGCACTGAGCACGGACAGGCCGCCGGTCGTCTTGGCCGGCCCTGTCGTTCGGTTCGATCGAGCAGGGAGGAAGGTCCATGGTGGTGGCGGCAAATCCCAGGTTGCGAAATGCGCTGACGCTGTTTTCGGCGCGTGATTGCGTGGTGTGCCACAGGGTGCGGTTGGTACTGGCCGCCAAGGGGGTCAGTTATGAACTGGCGCCGGTGGATCCGAACAATCCCCCCGAAGATCTCATCGATCTCAATCCGTATCACTCCGTGCCGACACTGGTGGATCGCGATCTGGTCCTGTATGCCGCCTCGGTGGTGTCCGAGTATCTGGACGAGCGATATCCTCACCCGCCGCTGATGCCGATCGATCCGCTTTCACGGGCCCGCCTGCGCCTGGCGATGCTGCGCATCGAGCACGAATGGGTGCCGCAGATCCAGGCCATCCAGCATGGCTCCAAGGCTCAGGCCGATACCAGCCGCAAGCGTCTTAAGGAACTGCTGCTGGCCTCGTTGCCGCTGTTCAAGGCGTCGCGCTTTTTTCTGAATCCGGAAATGAGTCTGGCCGATTGCGCGATGGCCCCGATCGTCTGGCGCTTGCCAGCGCTGGGTATTGCCTTGCCCAAGGACGCGAAGGCCATCGAGGATTATGGCCAGCGCATTTTCCGCAGCCCCGGATTCACGCGCAGCCTCACTCCCGAGGAGCGTGTGTTGGGTGATTTGCCCGCATGAGCCAGTCCGAGCCCGTGCCGATGACATCCAATCGCCCGTATCTGATCCGGGCGATGTACGAGTGGATCGGCGACAACGGCATGACGCCCTACCTGCTGGTGGATGCCGGTGTGCCGGGGGTTCGGGTGCCGGCCTCGGTGATTCGTGATGGCAAGGTGGTGCTGAATGTCGCACCACGAGCGGTTTCGCAACTTGAAATGGGAAACGACGTAATCCATTTCCTCGCGCGTTTCGGTGGCGTCAGCCAGAGCATCGCGTTTCCCGTCGGCGCGGTGCAGGCGATTTACGCACAGGAAACCGGGCAAGGCATGATGATGCCGCCGGAGAACACCGAGGTCCGGGAGGACGAGACTGCCTCCGATCCCGATCCTCTGGGAACACCGCCTGAGCCACCCAGGCGCGGTGCGCACCTGCGCGTGATCAAGTAATCATCCGCGGTCGTTGTTTTCACGGCTTTGGCGGAGGTACTCGGGGGTACTTGACGCTGACTTCCCAGCCTTCCTGTTCGATCGGCAATGCCTTCGACGGTGCCGGCGGCATGTGCAGCCATTGCAATTCGCTGCCCAGCAGTTCCAGATGCCCGCGATGGCGGTCCAGCCCATCGGTGGAAAAATCGAAGCGGTAACGCCGCAGCGGGCGAATCCAGCCATCCGGGGAGCGCCTGAAGTTCAGGCGCTCCAACATCACGGTATGGTCCAGCCACTGGACCCGGCTTTCCTCACAGGCCCGGCGACCGTAGTGCGCGGCCATTTCCGCTGCGGCGCGTGCGTTCATCCAGCCTAGTGCGATGGCGCCGAATACGGCAAGAGCGACGATTGCCGAGAGCATGGGGGAGTCCGTAGTGTCCAGAGAAGCTCCAGCATGGGGGCTGCGCCTTGCAACATCAATGCGGTGTCTGGAGTCCTTCGTCAGGGCGGGGCGCGCTCGGGATTGCCACGGGGTCGACACGCGCACCAGTTGAGCTGCAGCTGTTGCACATGCCTGTCCTGATACGTGTCGCGTGGCCTTAAGCATGCACGACTTGACCTACATCAGCGCTGTTTTCGTGACACTCGCGCACCATCGGCGGACTGCTTTCAGGCTGCCAAGGAGAAGCGTGTCGTGAGTGCCGAAAGAAAACTGTGGCTGTGGTTGATTGGCCTGTTGGTCGTGTCGTTCTCGGTGTTGTTGTGGGTTGGCAGCGAAGTGCATCGCCAGATGCCGCCGATACCCGAACGCGTGGTGACGTCCTCGGGCGAGGTGGTCTACACGCGTTCGGACATTGAAACCGGACGCCAGGTCTGGCAATCGATGGGTGGTCAGCAGCTGGGTTCCATCTGGGGACATGGTGCCTATGTGGCGCCGGACTGGACCGCCGACTGGCTGCATCGCGAGTCGATGGCGTGGCTGGACATTCTGGCGCGCGAGCGCGGTGCGGAGAGCTATGCATCGCTCGATCCGGAGATCCAGGCCGGGCTTCGCGCGCGTCTTCAGAAACTGATTCGGCCCAATACTTACGAGGCTGACAGTTCGCAGGTGGTCATCCCGCCCGAGCGCGCTGCCGCGATGGCCGAAGTCGCCTCACATTACGATGCCCTGTTCGGCAACGATCCTGCCTTGCTGCAGTTGCGCAAGGGCTACGCGATGAAGAACGACACCATCCCGTCAGCCGAGCACCGACAAAAGCTGGCGGCGTTCGTCTGGTGGACGGCGTGGTCGGCCGTGACCGAGCGTCCCGGGCAGAAGATCAGCTTCACCGCGAATTGGCCCTATGACCCGGTGGTGGGCAATGAACCGCCGCCGCATCTTCTGTTGTGGACGGTTTTCAGCGTCCTGTTCCTGATCGCAGGTGTTGCGCTGTTGGGCTGGTACTACGCCACGCACCGCGAGGACCACGGACACCAGCCGCCGGCACGCGACCCGCTGGCCAGCATCGTAGTGACGCCTTCGATGCGGGCCACGGCCAAGTATTTCTGGGTGGTGGTGGCGTTGTTCCTGGTGCAGATACTGCTTGGCGCGATCACCGCGCACTATCAGGTCGAGGGCCACGATTTCTACGGCATCGCGCTGTCGGACATGCTGCCCTACTCGCTGACGCGAAGCTGGCACACGCAACTGGCGGTGCTGTGGATCGCTACTGCCTGGCTGGGCATGGGCCTGTACATCGGTCCGGCCATTTCCGGGCACGAGCCGAAGTTCCAGCGTTTGGGCGTCAATGTGCTGTGGGTCTGTCTGATCATCATCGTGGTCGGTGCATTTGCCGGCCAGTGGTTCGCGGTGATGCAGAAGCTCGGTCTGGAAAAGAATTTCTGGTTCGGTCACCAGGGTTGGGAATACGTGGACATCGGTCGTTTCTGGCAGTGGTTCCTGTTCCTGGGCCTGGGTATCTGGCTGACGCTGGTCGGCCGCTGTCTGGTGCCGGCGATCCGAAGGGGCGGCGAGATGAAGTCGATCACCATGCTGCTGTTCCTCTCCACGGTGGCGATCGGCCTTTTCTACGGTGCCGGTTTGCTGTGGAACGAGCACACGCATCTGTCGATGGTCGAATATTGGCGCTGGTGGGTGGTGCACCTGTGGGTGGAAGGCTTCTTCGAAGTGTTCGCCACGGCCGTCATCGCTTTCCTGTTCGCCAAGCTGGGCCTGATCCGGGCCACGCTCGCCACGGTGGCGGTGCTGTTTGCCACCATCGTGTTCATGGCGGGCGGTGTACTGGGCACCTTGCATCACTTGTACTTCACGGGCACGCCGACGGCAGTGATCGCCTTGGGCGCGAGCTTCTCGGCACTGGAAGTGGTGCCGCTGGCACTGATCGGCTTCGAGGCCTATCACCAGTGGTCGTTGCAGAAGGCGACGCCGTGGATGGCCCGCTACAAGTGGCCGATCCTGTTCTTTGTCGCGGTGTCGTTCTGGAATCTGGTCGGCGCAGGACTGTTCGGGTTCCTCATCAACCCGCCGCTGCCGCTCTACTACATGCAGGGGCTGAATCTGACGCCGCTGCATGGGCACACCGCGCTGTTCGGGGTATACGGCATGCTGGGTATCGGTCTGATGCTGTTCTGCCTGCGTGGCATCAAACCGGATGCGATCTGGAACGAGAAGCTGCTCAAGACCGGCTTCTGGGCGCTCAACATCGGCTTGTCGCTGATGGCGCTGCTGACGCTGCTGCCGATGGGAATCATCCAGCTTGCTGCAGCTCTCGAGAACGGTTATTGGTACGCGCGTTCGGCGGATCTGATGCAGCAGCCGATCATCCAGCTGCTGGTCTGGATGCGTGTGCCTGGCGACACCATATTCAGCGTCGGCGCATTGGCGATAGCCTGGTTCGTGTTCCGGCTCTGGGTGGCACCGAAGAGTGCGCCCGCGCACGATGCGGTGCCCGCTGCCGCGGAGGCGCGCGAATAGCGTCGGGTTCCGTTTTCGATGCAATGACGGCAAGGGCGGCTTCGTGCCGCCCTTGTCTTGCCCGCGAACCAGGTCCGGCGCCAGACTGGAACCATGATGGTTCCCGCGTCCGAACGTCGTCCCCCCCTCACCGATCCTCCGATCCGCAACGTGCTGCTGTTGCCGGGCATCTGGATGCGGCCCTGGACATTGCTTGCACTGGCCAGACGACTTTCGGTTGATGGGTTCGCGGTGAGCATGCTCGCTTATCCGGGCGTGTTCGGCGGGCCGCGGCCTGCTTTGGCGCGGCTGCGGCCGGCGTTGGCACGGGTCGATGCGGTGGTGGCGCACAGTCTGGGTGGCTTGATGGTGCTCGAGGCATTGCGTGCCGATCCGGCGTTGCCGGTACGACGGGTGGTTTGTCTGGGGTCGCCGTTGAGTGGCAGCAAGGTGGCGCGTCGCCTGCACGATGGTCGACTCGGCGTGATGCTCGGGCGCAGCCGCGATTTGCTGACTCGGGGGTGTTCGCTGCCTTGGGCGGGACAGGCACTGGTTGGCTCGATCGCTGGCTCGGCGTCGTGCGGGTTTGGCCGGATGCTGGGTGGGTTTCCGGGGATCAACGACGGCACCGTGGGCATCGATGAGACCCGATGGTCGGGTCTGGCCGATCACACGGTGGTTCGGGCCAGTCATTCCGGCTTGTTGTTGTCACGCGACGCGGCGCGCCAGGCGGCGCATTTTCTCCGTCGTGGCCAATTCAGCCATGGGTGAGTTGTGGTGCGTGTCGCGCTACGCTATCGCCCGTCCTGTTTCTTTTTCGAGGTCGTCCATGTTTTTACGCAAGTTGAGTCTTTCCCTGCTGCTGACTGCGCCTCTGGCGCTTGCCGGTGCGTCCGATCTTGCCGATGCACCTGAGGGTTGGGGTGAGCCGGTCCCTGCGGGAAAAGCGCTGGCATTGGACGCTGCCCTGGCGACATTCAATCCGGCCAATACCGAGCCGGGGGTGTATCAGGGGCGCATCGTCGACGTATGCGAGAAACGCGGATGCTGGGCCAAGCTCGAACTCGACGGGCATTCCGCCCGCGTGATGCCGCGCGACCATGGATTCATGGTGCCGCGTGATGTGCGCGGCATGGCCAGGGTGTACGGCGTGTTGCTGTCCGAAGACCTGTCCGAGGCATCTGCCAAGTATGCCGAGGAGCATCCCGGGGAGCCGAATCCGATTCCCGTGCGGGAATTCCGCATCGATGCGCTTGGCATCGTGATGGTCGAGGGGTCCTGATCAAGTTCCGCTTCGGATCGCGTCGAGGCCGTGTTGCCGCCCGTCGGGCCTGGCCGTGCGATGCGCAGCTCGGCGTCATTGTGCGCAATGCTTCTCGCGCCGGATTGGGCTCCGCACGCAGCGCACTCCGGGTTGCGCGCGTGGCTTCCAGGGCGAAGCCGTGGTCCGACTGCTGTAAAATCCCGGACTGGTTTCTGGAGCACGCAAGACGTATCGCATGGCAGGACACAGCAAATGGGCCAACATCCAGCACCGCAAGAACGCGCAGGACGCCAAGCGCGGCAAGGTGTTCACCAAGGTCATCCGTGAGATCACCGTTGCAGCGCGGAGCGGGGGAGGCGATCCCGCTGCCAACCCGCGCTTGCGGTTGGCGATCGACAAGGGGCTGGCTGCGAACATGGCCAAGGACAACATCGAGCGCGCCATCAAGAAGGCGACGGGCGAGTTGGAAGGGGTCAGTTACGAGGAGATCCGCTACGAAGGCTATGCCCCCGGGGGAGTCGCGGTGATTGTCGACACGATGACCGACAACCGCATGCGAACCGTGGCCGACGTGCGTCATGCGTTCAACAAGTTCGGTGGCAATCTGGGTACCGATGGTTCGGTGGCCTTCATGTTCAGGAAACTGGGGGTTGCTTCGTTCGCTCCCGGGGCGGACGAAGACAGAATTACCGAAATCGCCATCGAAGCCGGTGCCGACGACGTCGTTGTGCACCCGGACGACGGCTCCATCGAAGTGATCGCCGCACCCGAAAACTTCGACGCCGTAACGGCTGCGTTCGATGCGGCCGGTCTGAAACCGGATGAGAGCGAGGTGACGTTGCGTGCCGACAACGACATTGCCGTGAGTGGTGATACCGCCACGGCTGTTGCCAGGCTTCTCGACTGGCTGGAGGATCTGGATGACGTGCAGAACGTCTATTCCAATGTCGACCTTCCCGCCGATGCGTACGACTCTTGATGGTTGCCACCGCACCGACGCGCATCCTCGGCATTGATCCGGGTTCCCAGCGCACCGGTGTCGGCATCATCGACGTCGATGCCGCCGGCCGAATCACGCATGTCCATCATGCCGCGCTGAACCTGCTCGCGGCGGAAACCTTTCCGCAGCGCCTGCGGTTGCTGCTCGATGGACTGGGCGAGGTGATGGATGCCTGCGCCCCGCAGGAAGTGGCAATCGAGCGCGTGTTCATGGCGCGCAACCCGGATTCGGCGCTCAAACTGGGGCAGGCGCGCGGCGCGGCGATGTGCGCGGTGGTGTTGCGTGATCTTCCGATTCACGAATACGCCGCCAAGGAAGTCAAGCTCGCGGTGGTCGGTACCGGCAGTGCGCAGAAGGAGCAGATCCAGCACATGATCGGCCTGATGTTGAACCTCAACGGAAAGATTCAGGCCGATGCCGCCGATGCGCTGGCGGTTGCGGTGACACACGCCCATGTGCGCGCAACTGCCCATCGGTTGGGGGTGGACGTGCGCAAGGCCTGGGGAAGGAAATGATCGGACGACTCAAGGGATTGCTGGTGCACAAGCAGCCGCCATGGCTGATGGTGGACGTCAATGGCGTCGGCTACGAACTGGAGGTGCCGATGTCCACGATCTACGATCTGCCGGAACTCGGGCACGAGGTGACACTTTTCGTGCACCATGCGCAGAAGGAGGACAGTGTTTCACTGTATGGCTTCCTGCGTGAATCCGAGCGGCGCCTGTTCCGCGATGTGCAGAAAGTAACCGGCATCGGTGCGAAGATCGCGCTGGCCATTCTCTCCGGCAGCACGGTCGGAGACTTCGCGCGGCAGGTGCAAAGTGGCGACACCGCAGCGATCTCGCGGATCCCGGGAATCGGCAAAAAAACTGCCGAGCGCATCGTGCTCGAGCTTCGCGACAAACTTGATGGTCTGGACGGTGGAGGCACTGCGGGCATCGCACGGCCGATGACGGGAAAGACGGATCCACTTGGTGAAGCCACCGTCGCGTTGCAGCAACTGGGTTACAAGCCGGCCGAGGCGGCGCGCATGGCCAAGGACGCTGCCGGAGAGGAGGATTCCGCCGAAGCCATCATCCGCAAGGCATTGCGTGCCGCATTGAAGTGACCCCGCACGTGCCCGGCGAAGGATTTTCGCTGCGGGTGCACGATGCATGTAAACCCGCTCTGAACAGCGGTGGGGAAAAACCCCGGAAAGTCCATGGCTTGGTGCGACGCACATCGCTGAAATGATTTTGCGATGGCACAATTGCGGGCTGTCCTTTCCACCTTCTGGTTTGCGATGAACGCCCAAGATATTTCTGCTGCTCCGGCTCCCGAAGTAGCACTCGCCCCGGTCCTCGATGCGTTGCGTGAGAGCGTGCCGGCACCCCGTTTCAACGAAGCGGCACTGTTCGTCGAAGCCTTCTATTCGCGCATGAATCAGGAGGAATATCGCATCCGCGAACCGAAGGCATGGGCGGCGCTGGCGCGTGGTTTCCTCCAGTTTGCAGGGACCCGCAAGCCGGGCAAGCCGGCCATCCGCATCTTCAACCCCACACTCAGCGAGCACGGCTGGGATTCGCCGCACACGGTGATCCAGATCGCCAACGACGACATGCCCTTCCTCGTGGATTCGGTCAGCATGGTGCTGGCCAATGACGATATTGGCATCCATGTGCTGGGTCACCCGGTCATGGCCGTCAGGCGCGATCCGGGCGGCAATGTGCTGAGCTTCGGCGAGGGTGAGTCGGAATCGTTGATGCACATCGAGATCGACCGCCAAAGCGAGGCGGCGGACTTCACCCGCCTCGAGCGTGACATTCTGGCCACGCTCGACGATGTGCGCCTGTGCGTGGCGGACTGGGCCGCGATGCGCGAATGTGCGTTGCAGAGCGCAGGCCGGCTGTCGCAGGAGCCCACGCCTCTGCCCGAGGAGAGGGTGCGTGAAGCGTGCGATTTCCTGCGCTGGGCCGCCGACGACCATTTCATCTTCCTGGGCTACCGTGAATATGAAGTGGTCGAGGTGGACGGCGACAGCGTCCTGCGTCCGTTGCCGGGCACGGGGCTGGGCCTGTTGCGCTCGGATCAGCGCGCGGGACGCTCGCGTTCGGTGCGTGGCCTGATGGCCTCGCTCGGGGCACCGGGGACCGAGCCGGATGCGTTGATCCTGACCAAGACCAATGCCCGCTCCACGGTGCATCGTGCCGGCTACATGGATTACGTCGGTGTGCTGGAGTTCGATGCGCAGGGCCGCGCGTCGGGTGAGCGTCGCTTCATCGGCTTGTATACCTCCGGTGCCTACAATCGCCGTCCGTGGGACATTCCGGTGGTGCGCCAGCGCCATGATTACGTGATGCAGCGCTCGCAGTTGCCCAAGGACAGTCACAGCGGCAAGGCGCTGCGCCACATTCTGGAAACCCTGCCGCGCGACGAGTTGTTCCAGTCCAGCCATGAGGAGTTGTTCCAGACCGCCATGGGGATACTGGCTTTGCAGGAGCGCATCCGTCCGCGTCTGTTCCTGCGTCGCGATCGTTTCGGTCGATTCTTCTCGGTACTGGTCTACATTCCTCGCGATCGGTTCAATACCGAGGCGCGTCGTCGCGTCGAAGCGATGTTGATGGAAGCGCTCAACGGCCAGCGCATCGATACCACCAGCCAGGTCGGCGTGTCGCCGTTGGCGCAATTGCACATGATCGTGCGGCCCAAGGCCGGTGCACCGGAGAGCGTGGACACTGCGGAACTGGATCGGCGCCTGGCCGACATCGTGCGCAATTGGCACGACACGCTGCGAGACCTGCTGGTGCAGCGCAACGGCGAATCACGCGGGCTCAAGCTCGCCAGTCGCTACGGGCGCGCACTTCCAGTGGGTTACATCGAAGAGGTGTCCCCGGAAGTGGCGGCGGCAGACGTCGAGCGACTTTCCTCGCTGTCCAGCAGCGACGATTTGCGCGTGAACCTCTATTGCCGTCACCGCAACGACGGCAGTGCGCAGTTGCGTTTCAAACTGTATCGTGCCGGACGCGACATTTCCCTGTCCGAGGCCTTGCCCCTGATGGAGAACCTCGGCCTGCGCATCCAGACCGAGCATCCCTATGCGGTGCAAGTCGAGGGTGATCGCATCCACATTCAGGATTTCGAGATCGAATCCAGCAGCCCCGTCGATGTGGAGGCGGTACGCGGCAAGTTCGAGGAGGCGTTCGAGCGCATCTGGCGCGGCCAGGCCGAGAGTGATGGCTTCAATCGCCTGATCCTCGCCGCGGGTCTGGATTGGCGCCAGGTCACGGTGCTGCGCGGCTATGCCAAGTATCTGCTGCAGACCGGCGTGCCGTTCTCCCAGAGCTACATGGAAGAAACGCTGGCGCGCTACCCGATCCTCGCGCGTCTGCTGGTCGAACTGTTTGAGGCGCGTTTCCATCCGGACGAGGATGCAACCCAGAAGGCCGCAGGGCAGGCGGCATTCGCCGTGGACCTGCGTGCTCTGGCCGAGGGCGACGAGGCAGCCGGCAAGGCGCTTGAACACGTCATTGCGGCACGTCTGGAAGATCGTCCGACACAGATGCAGGCGGCCGAAAGAACGTTGCTCAACCTGCTGGACCGGGTCGAAAGCATCGACGAGGACCGCATCCTGCGCAGCTTCAAGACCGCCATTCTTGCGACCTTGCGCACCAGCTTCTACCAGAAGCCGCAGGGCCGGCATCGCGAAGTGATCGCATTCAAGTTCGATCCGGCCAGGGTGCCCGACCTGCCCAAGCCGCGCCCCTATCGCGAGATCTTCGTGTACGGTCCGCGCGTCGAAGGCACGCATCTGCGCTACGGTACCGTGGCGCGCGGTGGTCTGCGCTGGAGCGACCGGCGCGAGGATTTCCGAACCGAGGTACTGGGTCTGGTCAAGGCGCAGATGGTGAAGAACACGGTGATCGTGCCGGTCGGTGCGAAGGGAGGGTTCTTCGTCAAGCGCCCGCCTGTCGGTGGAGATCGCGATGCGATCCTGGCCGAGGGCATCGCGTGCTATCGCCTGTTCATCAATTCACTTCTGGACATCACCGACAACATCGTCGACGGCAGGATCGTGCCGCCGGACAACGTGGTGCGGCACGATGCCGATGACCCGTATCTGGTGGTTGCCGCGGACAAGGGCACGGCGACGTTCTCCGACATCGCCAACGCCATTTCGATCGAGCATGGCTTCTGGCTCGGCGATGCGTTCGCCTCGGGTGGGTCGGTCGGTTACGACCACAAGGGCATGGGCATCACCGCGCGCGGCGCATGGGAATCGGTCAAACGTCACTTCCGTGCGCTGGGACGCAACAGCCAGGAAGAGGACTTCACCTGCGTGGGCATCGGCGACATGTCCGGCGACGTGTTCGGCAACGGCATGCTGCTCAGCCGCCACATTCGTCTGGTGGCCGCGTTCGACCACCGCCATATCTTCATCGACCCGACGCCGGATTCGGCAACGTCGTACGTCGAGCGGCAGCGCCTGTTCAAGGTGCCACGCTCCTCGTGGGCCGACTACGATGCCAGCCTGATTTCGAAGGGCGGCGGCGTGTTCCCGCGCAGCCTCAAGTCGATCCAGATCACGCCGGAGATGCGTGCTGCGCTGGGTCTGGCGGCCGACACGGATCAGATGACGCCCAACGACTTGCTCAGCGCCATCCTGAAGGCGCCGGTCGACTTGTTGTGGAACGGCGGCATCGGCACGTACGTCAAGGGTGCATCGGAAACTCACGCCGACGTCGGTGATCGCGCCAACAATGCGATCCGAGTGGATGGTGGCGAGTTGCGTTGCCGCGTGGTGGGCGAGGGCGGAAACCTTGGTTTCACCCAACGCGGCCGGATCGAGGCGGCGCTCAACGGCGTGCTGATCAACACCGACTTCATCGACAATTCCGCAGGTGTGGATACCTCCGACCACGAGGTCAACATCAAGATCCTGCTCAACGACGCGGTGGCGCATGGTGAGCTTGACACGCCGGCCCGCAATGCACTGCTCGCAAGCATGACCGACGAAGTGGCACAGCTGGTGCTGTGGGACAACATCCGCCAGAACCAGGCATTGTCGATCATGGAGCGCATGAGCGTCGCTCGCCTGGGCTCGAAGCAGCACTTCATCCGCACGCTGGAAAGCCAGGGACTCCTGGACCGCCAGATCGAATTCCTGCCTTCGGATACCGAGATTGCGGAGCGCAAGGCGCGCGGCATGGGATTGACGCGGCCGGAGCTCGCGATCCTGCTGTCGTACTCCAAGATCGTGATCTTCAATCAGTTGCTCGATTCGGACGTGCCCGAAGACCCGTTCCTGTCGGCGGAACTGCAGCGCTACTTCCCCGAGCCGCTGCGCGAGCGCTTCGCGCCGAACATGCAGCGTCATCGCCTGCGGCGCGAGATCATCGCCACGGCGGTGACCAACTCGATGGTCAATCGGATGGGTGCGACGTTCTCGCTGCGCATGCAGGAAGACACCGGCGAAAGCGCGGCGCAGGTCGCCAAGGCGTACAGCATCGCGCGAGTGCTGGTGGATGCGCGAGACTTGTGGAATGGCATCGATGATCTGGACCACGTCGTGCCGGAGAAAGTACAGCTGGATGCGCTGGCACTGATCTGGACCCAGGTCCGCGGGATGACGCGCTGGTTGCTGAACCTGCCTGGCGAGAGCCTGGACATCGCTGCATTGGTCGAGCGTTTCGGCCCGGGCTTTGCGGTCCTGCGCGAAGGCTTGGACAAGGTACTGTCCGAGCAGGACCGTCGCGAGTATGCCGATGCCCGGGCGCGTTGGCTGGACGATGGCTTTCCGCAGGCGATGGCAGAGCAGCTGGCGGCGATGCCGTTCCTGGCGTGCGCACTCGATATCGTGCAGGTCGCGCTGGATCATGGGTTCGATGTGCTTGACGTGGGACGAACCTACTTCGGTCTCGGGCAGTCGCTCAATCTGGCCTGGCTGGGCCAGCGCATCGACGAGTTGCCGGTCGAGGGTCGCTGGCATGCGCTCGCACGTGGCTCGCTGCGTGACGAGTTGCAGACGCAGCAGAGCGCACTGGTTGCGCAGGTGTTGCAGCATGGCCAGGGGGCACCCGACGACAGGCTCGCCACATGGCTGGGCCGGGACGATACCGGCTTGCGCTTCACCGTGGCGATGCTCAACGAGATGCGCAGCCAGCGGGAAATGGATTATCCGACCGCGTCGGTCGCGCTGCGTCGCGTGGCACAGCTGGCCCTGCATGCAGGTACCCAGGCCTGATTGAATCGCAAGGCCTGATCCACGATGCAGCCCCGGCCCGGAACTTGTTCCGGGCCGGGGTTTCTTCAGGCGCAGGCGAAGAGGAAGCGGCGCCAGATGGCTTGGCCCGCGGCGTCGTAGCGCCGCATGGCATCCACGAATGCGTGTCGCTCGTGCGTTGCAAGGAGCGACTCGGGCAACCAAGGGTCGAACACCAGCATGTGCAGTGCGTGATCTCCGATCAGATAGGTTTCGCGGGCGGCATCGTCTGGCGACAGTTCGGCAAGGCCCGCGAGTGATGTTTCCAGAAGGCGTCGGCCTTCCCGATAGCGTTGTTCCAGATCACCGACGTCCCACAGTCCTTGCGCGCGCCGGTCCGTTTCTTCATCAAGGGCGCTGGCCAGAAAGACCGGAGCGCTGGTTTCAAGCCCCAGTGAGCGGAGCCGCGTGCGAACCTGATCCACGCCGCCGGTGAAATTGTCGGGTCGCACGAACAGGCCGGGGGCGAGCTCACGCATGCCCAACAGCGCACAGGCGCGCAGGCGTATGCGCACGGCTCCACGGTCGGTTTTCGGCAGGCCGCTGGTGGCCGCTGCCACCCACGCGCCTTCCCACCGGCGCAGGTGCCGCTCTGTTTCACGCCATGTGGCCACATCGCTGCTCATCGCACGCGCGGCATGACCGAGCCGGTAGCTGCCACGTTCGACACTCTCGATGCGGCCGCAGGCCGTCAACCGAGCCAGCGCCACTCGCACCGTGTTCGCCGAAATGCCGAACAGCGTGCCGGCGCGGACAGCGGCGGCAACATTCAGCATGCCGTCCTCGGTAGCCATCATCAGCCGGAGCAGGAGTTGTCTTGCGGTGGGGGGCGATGGAGAGAGGAGGATGGGCAATGTCGCTACTCCGAAGGCCTGCCGTGGGGTGGTGCGTGGGGTAGGACGCTCGTGCCTGCGCTTTCAGTGAATATTACATCATGATTCAACTCTGTTAGATTGATGTAATGTTTGATGGGGCCGGAACCTCGACATGTCGGTAAAAGCGCAATTCCTCACCCATGACGTCGAAAATCAACCGCAGCCATTGCCCGAGTGCAACCTGTGGCGTATCGATATCCCATTGCGCGAGGCCGTATCCCGGCATGGTGCTGACTGGGCAGCGGACCACCTGGATGCACACGGCGCTCTGGCCGGCGGCGAGTTGATGGCGCTGGGCGAACTGGCCAACTGCCACAGGCCTGTCCTCCATCCATTCGACCGGCATGGCCGACGCATCGACCACGTCGAGTTTCATCCCGCCTACCACGCGGTGATGCGGCATGCGATGGCGGCCAGCGTGCATAGCTTCTCCTGGCGCAACGAGGGCCGTCCCGGCGCGCATGTGGTACGCACTGCATTGATGTACCTCAACAGCCAGCCGGAGGCCGGCACCGGCTGCCCGCTGACGATGACCCACGCCGCGATTCCCCCATTGCGGCATTCGCCGGCCATCGCGCAGGAATGGATCCCGCGCCTGCTGTCCACCGGGTACGACCCGCGCACGCTGCCGGCGGCGCGGAAGACCGCTTGCACCATCGGCATGGGCATGACCGAGAAACAGGGAGGCTCGGACGTGCGCAGCAACGCCACGCGAGCCCTGCCGCAGGCCGACGGTAGCGTCGAGTTGGTCGGGCATAAATTCTTTTTCTCCGCGCCAATGTGTGACGCTCACCTGGTATTGGCACAGGCCACGGAAGGGCTGGGCTGCTTTCTGGTGCCGCGGGTGCTGCCCGACGGTTCGCTCAACGCGGTGCGTATCCAGCGCCTCAAGGACAAGCTCGGCGACTGGAGCAATGCGTCTTCCGAGGTGGAATTCCAGGGCGCCACGGCCTACCCGGTGGGCGCGCCCGGGCGTGGTATTGCCACGATTCTGGAGATGGTCGCGCTCACTCGACTCGATTGCATTACCGGCTCCGCCGCCGGGATGCGCCAAGCGCTGGTGCAGGCGCTGCACCATACCCGTCAGCGGCGCGCTTTCGGCCGGTTGCTGATCGACCAGCCACTGATGCGCAATGTGCTGGCCGATCTGGTGCTGGAGAGCGAGGCGGCCATTGCCACCGCGATTCGCGTCGCCGCTGCCGTCGATGCTGCGTCACGCGATGCCGGCGAGGCCGCTTTTGCGCGTGTCGCCACCGCCATCGGCAAATACTGGGTCTGCAAGCGTGCGCCGGCATTCGTCAATGAGGCGCAGGAGTGTCTGGGAGGAATCGGCTACGTGGAAGAGAACATCCTGCCGCGCCTGTATCGGCAGGCACCGCTCAATTCGATCTGGGAAGGCAGCGGCAACGTGCAGTGTCTGGATGTGCTGCGCGCCTTCCGCAAGGAGCCGGAAACCCGCGACGCATTGTTCGACGAGCTGCTGCGGGCACGTGGCGCGCATCCTGACTATGATCTGCAGTTCGGCAGGCTGGTCGACGCCTTCGATGACACGGGTACCCTGGAGGTGCGAAGCCGCCAGGTGGTGGAGCGCATCGCCCTGCTGCTGCAGGCCGCGTTGCTCTTTCAGTCGGAGCATACGACGCTGGCCGAGACCTTCTGCCGAGCCCGGCTGGGCGAGGGGCGCAGCCAGGGGTACGGTGCTCTGCCGCCCGACGTTCCGTTCGACGCTCTACTTGAGCGTGCCCTGCCGGTGCTGTGAGCGAGCCTGCGGATCGCTGCCGGCGCGGAGCAGCGGTTTTGGAGTGATGGTCTGCGTCGGCGCGATTGCCGTGGTGCTCAACGGGCGCCGCAGTCGATGTCCGGTTGCATCGCAGCCAGGCAGCCTGCACTGGATTTCGCGCCTTCAGAATTCCCGATCCACCGCATAACGTGCAAGCCCCCGCAGGGCTGCTGTCCACGCATTCTCCGGGGCCGGTCGCAGCGCGGCCTCGGCTGCATTGGCATAGTCGTGCGCGCGACGGCGACTGTATTCGATGCTGCCGGCGTTTTGGATCGCCGCCATCACTTCGGGCAGGGCCGTGGTATCGCCTTGTTCGATGATTTCGCGAAGACGGTGTCGCTGCGTGTCATCGGCATGGGCAAGGGCATGGATCAGGGGCAGGGTGGCCTTGCCTTCGGCGAGGTCGTCGCCGATGTTCTTGCCCATGGTGGCCGCGTCGGCGGTGTAGTCGAGCACGTCGTCGGCGATCTGGAAGGCGTATCCGAGATTCAGTCCGTAGTCGTACAGAGCCTGGCCGTAACGTTCGTCTTGATTGGACAGCACCGCGCCCAGGCGCGTGGCAGCGGCGAACAGTACCGCGGTCTTGCGCTCGATCACGTGGAGATAGGCGGCCTCGTCGGTATCGGGATTGTTGATGTGCAGCAGTTGCAGCACCTCGCCTTCGGCGATGGCGTTGGTGGTGTTGGCCAGCACCTGCATCACCGACATGCGATCCAGTTCCACCATCAGCTGGAAACTGCGCGAGTACAGGAAGTCTCCGACCAGCACGCTGGCGGCATTGCCCCATAGCGCGTTGGCGGTCTTGCGGCCACGCCGAAGGTCGGACTCATCGACCACGTCGTCATGAAGCAGGGTGGAGGTATGGATGAATTCGATGATCGCGGCCAGCTGCAGATGATCGCGTCCCTCGTAGCCGAGCGCGCGTGCCGCCAGCAGATGCAGTTGCGGGCGCAAGCGTTTGCCGCCACCGCCGATGATGTGTTCTCCGATCTGGTTGATGAGCAGCACATCGGAGGCCAGCCGGGTGCGGATCAACGCGTCCACGCCAGCCAGATCGTCGCGGATCAGGGCCTGGGTTTCGGCGAAGGAGAGGCTGCGCGGCATCGCTGCTGAGGGGGCGGGGACTGCGATTGTCATTTGTCGATTATAGCGGCTGGTGACGACTGCCTCGGCAGTGCCGGACGTGCAGGCCCGTATCGGATTTCTCCGATGGTGGGCCGTAGCGGCGATATACTAGGCTGTCATACCGCCGCGGACTCGCGGCATTTCGAGGAACGACGCACATGGCGCGTGGCATCAACAAGGTCATCCTGGTGGGTAACCTGGGCGCGGACCCGGAAACCCGCTATTCGTCTTCGGGGGCGGCTATCACCTCGATCCGCATTGCCACCTCCGAAAGCTGGCGCGACAAGCAGTCCGGTGAGCAGCAGGAACGCACCGAATGGCACCGGGTGAAGTTCTTTGGCCGGCTGGCCGAGATCGCGGGCGAGTACTTGCGCAAAGGGTCGCAGGTGTACATCGAAGGTTCGCTGCGTACCGACAAATACACCGGGCAGGATGGCGTCGAGCGTTATTCCACCGACATCATCGCCAACGAAATGCAGATGCTTGGTGGTCGGGCAGGTGAAGGTGGCGGTGGCAGCGGCAGTCGCGGTGAGCGTGCGCCGCGTGGTGGAAATGATGGATTCGAGACGCGTGGCGGGGCCGGCTTCGACGCCCCGCGTGGTGGCGGATACGAAGAGCGTGGTGCGCCACCCGCCGGCCAACAGCGTCCGCCCGCGCCTCCGCGTGCGCCGGTGGACGATTTCGGCGACGACGACATCCCGTTCTGATCTGTCACGGACGACCGCATGCCATCCCTTCTTGTCACCGGCGGCGCCGGGTTCATCGGCGGCAACTTCGTGCATGCCGCCATTGCCGATGGCTGGACCATCGTCAATCTCGACGCACTCACCTATGCCGGCAACCTCGACACGCTGGCCGGGCTGGATGCCTCGCAGCGCCTTCACTTCGTGCATGGCGACATCGGCGATTCTGCGCTGGTGACGCGTCTTTTGGCCGAACACCGCCCGCAGGCGATCATCAACTTCGCCGCCGAAAGCCATGTCGACCGCTCCATCGATGGTCCGGCGGCGTTCGTGCAGACCAACGTGGTGGGCACGCTGAATCTGCTGGAGCGGGCGCGCGACTACTGGCGCGAACTGCCGGAGGCGCAGCGCGCCGGTTTCCGGTTCCTGCATGTCTCCACCGACGAGGTCTACGGCTCGCTGGGCGACACCGGCCGGTTCACCGAAACCACGCCGTATGCGCCGAACTCGCCGTATTCGGCGTCGAAGGCTGCTTCGGATCATTTGGTCCGGGCGTTCCATCACACCTACGGCCTGCCGGTGCTGACCACCAACTGTTCCAACAACTACGGCCCGTACCAGTTCCCGGAAAAGCTCATCCCGCTGATCATCGCGCGGGCGCTGGCTGGCGAGGCGCTGCCGGTCTACGGCGACGGCAGCAACGTGCGTGACTGGCTGTACGTGCAGGATCACTGCAATGCGATCCGTACGGTACTTGCAGGTGGCCGCCCCGGCGAGGTCTACAACGTCGGTGGCGACGCCGAACGTCGCAACATCGACGTGGTGCGCACGATCTGCGCCTTGCTGGACGAACGCCGACCGCGCGCCGATGGCCAGCCGCGCGAATCGCAGATCCGTTTCGTGGCTGATCGCCCGGGCCACGACCGCCGCTACGCAATCGACTCATCCAAGCTGCAAAACGAGCTCGGCTGGCACCCGACGGTCGATTTCGACACAGGCATCGCGCTCACGCTGGACTGGTATCTCGCCAACCAGGACTGGGTGAGCCGGGTGCTTGATGGCAGCTACCGAATGGAACGCCTCGGCCAGCACTCTTCCTCCTGACAGGACGACATGATTTCCACTTCTTCGGCCGCGATCGATCGCGGCATCATTCTGGCCGGTGGTTCCGGCACACGGCTGTATCCGATCACCAAGGGCGTTTCCAAGCAGCTCTTGCCGGTCTACGACAAGCCGATGATCTATTACCCGCTGGCCACGCTGATGATGGCCGGCATCCGTCGCGTGCTGGTCATCAATACGCCGCATGAGCAGATGCTGTTTCGCACGCTGCTGGGCGATGGCAGCCAGTGGGGCATGCAGATCGAATACGCGGTGCAGCCCAGCCCCGATGGCCTGGCGCAGGCGTTTTTGATCGGGCGCGAGTTCATCGCCGGCCAGCCGAGTTGCCTGATCCTGGGCGACAACATTTTCCACGGTCACGGCCTGCAGGCGCAGCTGCGCCATGCCGCGCAGCGCACCGATGCGGCCACGGTGTTCGGCTACCGCGTCAGCGATCCGGAACGCTACGGCGTGGCCGAGTTCGATGCCGACGGGCGTGTTGTCGGCTTGGAGGAAAAACCGGCCCAGCCCAAGTCCCACCACGCCGTCACCGGGCTGTACTTCTACGACGACAAGGTCTGCGACTACGCCGCCGAACTGAAACCTTCAGCGCGCGGCGAACTGGAAATCACCGATCTCAACCGCCGCTATCTGGACGAAGGCCGCTTGCATCTGGAACGCCTCGGACGCGGCAGCGCGTGGCTGGATACCGGCACGCACGAATCGCTGTTGCAGGCCGGCAACTTCATCCAGACCTTGCAGGAGCGGCAGGGCCTTCAGGTCTGCTGCCCGGAGGAAATCGCCTGGCGCAACCGCTGGATCGACGATGCCGAACTGGAAGCATTGGCCACGCCCTTGGCCAAGAACGGCTACGGCCAATACCTGCTGTCGCTGCTGCGCGGCGAGCTGGCCTGACGGGCAGCGGCCATGAAACTGATCGAAACCGACCTGCCCGGGTGCGTCGTGATCGAACCGCGCGTGTTCGGCGATGAACGTGGATTCTTCTACGAAAGCTGGAACAAGGCGCGCTTCGCCGCCGCCGGCCTGCATCTGGATTTCGTCCAGGGCAATGTCTCGGCCTCGGCCCGTGGCGTGCTGCGTGGCCTGCATTACCAGTGGCCCAATCCGCAGGGAAAACTGGTCAGCGTGCTGGAAGGCGAGGTCTACGATGTCGCGGTCGATATCCGTCGTGGTTCGCCCACGTTCGGGCGCTGGACGGCGGTGATGCTGAGCGCCGAAAACAAGCGCCATTTCTGGATTCCCGAAGGCTTCGCGCACGGCTTTGCCGTGGTGTCCGAGCGTGCCGTGTTCACCTACCAGTGCACCGCCGGCTACGATGCCGCCGCCGATGCCGGGCTGCGCTGGAACGATGCCGCGCTCGGTATTGATTGGCCGGTGGCCGAACCGGCGCTGTCGGACAAGGACGCCAAGGCGCCGTTCCTCGCCGATATCCCGCCCGAGCGTCTTCCGCTCTACATTCCATGAAGGTATGGCCATGAAGATCCTGTTGCTGGGCGCGGCCGGGCAGGTGGGATTCGAATTGCATCGCGGGCTTCAAGTCTTGAGCGAGGTGATCCCGGCAACGCGCGATGGACGCTTGCCGGGTGGCGGCAGCGCACGCATCGCCGATCTTGCCGCACCGGCCACGCTCGAAACGCTGCTGGACGATGTGCGCCCCGATGTCATCGTCAACGCTGCCGCCTACACCGCCGTGGACCGGGCGGAATCCGAACCGGAGCTGGCGCAGGCGATCAATGCCGAGGCGCCGGGGCTGCTGGCGCGCTGGTGCGCTGCGCACGGTTCGAAACTGCTGCACTACTCGACCGATTACGTGTTCGACGGGCAAGGCAAGCACTCTTGGCGCGAGGACGATGCCACTGCGCCGCTCGGTACCTACGGCCGCAGCAAACGTGATGGCGAAGTTGCCATCGAAGCCAGCGGCTGCGATCACCTGATTTTGCGCACCGCCTGGGTTTACGCCGCGCGCGGCCACAACTTCCTTCGAACGATGCTGCGATTGGCGGGCGAGCGCGATCATTTGCGCGTGGTGGCCGACCAGATCGGTTCGCCGACACCGGCGCGCTGGATCGCCGCGGTCAGCGTTGCATTGCTGGCCCGCTGGCAGGCGGGTGCGCCGTGGCCTTCGGGCCTCGTGCACCTGACCGCGAGCGGGCAGACCAGCTGGCATGGTTTTGCCGAGGCGATCTTCACGACCGCGCTGGCAACCGGTCTGCTGGAGCGCGCTCCGACGCTCGAGGCCATTGCGACCAGTGAATACCCGACGCCGGCCAAACGTCCGGCGTATTCCTGCCTGGATACGTCCGCGTTGCGTGAGCGATTCGGGATTTCATTACCCGACTGGCGCGAAGGCGTCACCCAAACCCTGGCCGAACTGGCGCGTTGATCGCGCCGGGACTTTTCTGGAGAGTACCGTGTCCCTGTTGATTCCCGTGATCCTTTCCGGCGGCGCCGGCACGCGCTTGTGGCCGGTATCCCGTCGCGCCTTCCCCAAGCCATTCATGCGCCTTGCAAACGGCGAGTCACTGCTCGGGCGTACGCTGAACCGCGCGCTGGCCGTGACGGATGGCGCTGAAGTGGTCACCGTCACCGGGACCGATTACCGCTTCCTGACCGCCGACGAATATGCCCGCAGCACGCAACGCGATTTCCGCTCGCGCCTGCTGCTGGAGCCGGCCGGGCGCAATACCGCGCCGGCGATCGTGCTGGCGGCGCTGGACATCGCGGCACGTCATGGCGAGGATGCACAGCTGCTGGTGCTGCCGGCCGATCATCTGATCGACGATGTCGATGCCTTCGAGTGCGATGTTGCCGCGGCGCGACTGCTCGCCACGCAAGGGTTTCTGGTCACCTTCGGCATCGTGCCGACCGCACCGGAAACCGGTTTCGGCTACATCCGCGCCGGCAGTGCGGTCGACGGCGGCTTCGTGATCGATGCCTTCGTGGAAAAACCCGATCTGGCGACAGCCGAGGGTTATGTCGCGGCCGGCAACTACTTCTGGAACGCGGGCATGTTCTGCTTCACCGCCCGCGATCTGATCGCCGCCGCCGCGCAGGCCTGCCCGGATGTGCTCGCTGCGGCCCGTGCCTGCCTTGCCGCGACCGCGCAAGAAGGCGACGTGGTGACGTTCGACAAGTCCGCTTTCCTCGCCCAGCCTGACATCTCCATCGACTACGCGGTGATGGAGCGGGCCGGCAAACGTGCCGTGGTGCCGGCCCGTTTCGATTGGAGCGATATCGGTTCCTGGAATGCACTGGGCGATCTCGCCGCAGCCGATGCCCACGGCAACCGGGTGCAGGGCGAGGCCATCGTCATCGACGGCGCGGGCAATTACATCCAGACCGAAGGCCGGCTGGTCGCTGCTGTCGGCGTCAAGGACCTGGTGATCGTCGATGCCGGCGATGCCGTGCTGGTGGCCGACCGCCATCAGGTACAGGCGGTGCGGCACGTCGTCGATACGCTGCGCCAGCGCAACCACTACGCCGCCCAGCACCACCTCACCGTGCATCGCCCGTGGGGCAGCTACACCGTGCTGGAAGACGCCGAGGACTGCAAGGTCAAGCGCCTGACGGTGAAGCCCGGCGGCGTGCTTTCGCTGCAGCGCCACCAGCGCCGCAGCGAGCACTGGACGGTGGTGCAGGGCACCGCGAAAGTGCGTGTCGGCGATGAGGAAATGCTGTTGCAGCGCAACCAGTCCACCTACATCCCGATGAACACGCTGCACCGTCTGGAAAATCCCGGCGACAGCGATCTTCACCTGATTGAAACCCAGTGCGGCGACTATTTCGGCGAGGACGACATCGAGCGGCTGGAGGATGTCTACGGACGGTGCTGACGGCATGACGCCAGCAGCAGATCCGGCTCGGCATCGTGTGCGGAGAATTCAGTAGTCCACCGGCTCCAGTTCCGTTCCGTCCACACCCAGTTCCACGTAAGGGTTGAAGCTCGGATCATCGGTTTGATAGTACGTGCCGTCGTTGAGCCGCCAGCTGTGGTCATGCTGGTTGGACAGTTCCACGGTGCCGCCGCTGTGCGGGTCGTGATGCGGTTGCACGCCGCGGATCGTGTTGATGAAGCTGGCGTGTGCGGCCTCCTGGCTTTTTTGCTGGTTTTCCCACGTCTGATTCCGGATGCGATTGGCTTCCGCGTTGCTCTTGGTGATGATCTGGGAGCGTTCGCGACTGCCTTTGATGGCAATCCGGGTCATTTCCGATTCGTGCTTGTTCATTCGTGCCTGCCAGTTTGCATCCGCCCGCACGGAGCTGCGCATGTGGTTGAACAGGGCCAGATCGAGCTGGCCATCGGGTGCCCGCATCGTTGCCGCCGCACTGGTGTACAGGGAAAGACTCCGGGCCGGGCCGGTCATGGGCATGTCCATGCGCATTTCCATGAACGTGCCGCTCACCATGATCGATTCGCGCATCTGACGGCCGTTCTCGTCCCAACCCACGAGAATCTCGCCTGCCTCGCCCCAGTTGCGGTTCTGCACCGGGCCGCCGGGTACGGACAATGCTGGCGGCACCTGCAGCTGCGCCACCAAATCCGGGCGCGGGCGGTAATCGAGGATGCGGCCGGCGGGATGCCGCTGCCGGGCGAGGTGCTCGAGGTAGTCGCGGATGCTGCTGAACGGCATCGTCGGGCAGCCCGGCATCGAGTTGCCGAGTACGGGATCGGCCATCTGCGAGGCCCAGCGAGGCAGCAGTTCGAACACGTGCTCGCCATTGGGCGAGCGCGCCTGCCAGCGCATCGACGGAACCGTCTGCGGACACTGCGTGTTGTCCCAGAACACCACGCCGCTGCCTTGCCAGCCGGAGGGAACATCGACGGTGAATGCCGGGATGGTGCGTTCGAATCCGCTGGTGTCGGGAATGGTCAGGCGCTGGAAGCCGCCAGACTGGGCCCAGCATGAGGCGGCCGGAGCGAGCAGAAGGGCGATGCCGAACAGGATGTGGCGAGATTTCATGGCATGAGCTTCCACGGATTGGATGGGGTTGATCGGGAAGGCGCGGTTCGGCGGGAAACCGGCTCATCCGAGTGCCGGTCCTGATCCGCTGGCTTTGCCTTGATGGTGCGGCGGTGGTCCAATACACATTCCGCAGCGCACATTGCTCCGCCCCGGTTGCCGGGGCTGGCGTGCGGTTGCACCTATCTTCTTCGCTCGTTTCCGGAATCCGTCGTGTCCTTTTTCGCCTCCGTTGCGCTTGCTCCTTCCGATCCCATTCTGGGTCTCACCGATGCCTGGATGGCCGATCCGCGTTCGCCCAAGGTCAATCTCGGCGTGGGCGTGTACTACGACGAGCAGGGACGGCAGAGACTTCCCGACGCGGTGCGTCGGGCCGAGGAGGCGCTGGTGGCACAACACCGGGCGCGTGGCTACATCCCCATCGATGGGCTTCCCGCCTATGACGCAGCCACGCAGTCGCTGTTGTTCGGCTTCGATTCGCCGCTGATCGCCGCTGGCAGAGTGGTGACGGCCCAGACCTTGGGCGGTACCGGTGCGCTTCGCGTGGGCGCCGATTTCCTCAAGGCGGTGATGCCGCACGCCACCGTGGCGATCAGCCAGCCGAGCTGGCCCAACCATGAGGTGCTGTTTCGCGCCGCCGGATTCGACATCGTCGGGTATCCGTACTATCGGCCTGCAACCCACGGCGTGGATTTCGAGGCAATGTGCGACGCACTCGAGACGCTGGCGCCGGGCACCGTCGTGCTGCTGCATGCCTGTTGCCACAATCCCACAGGCGCCGACCTCGATCTGGCCCAATGGCAGCAGGTTGCGGCACTGTTGCGCGAGCGCAGGCTGGTTCCCTTCGTTGATCTCGCTTATCAGGGCTTTGATCGCGGCATTGCGGAAGATGCCGAGGGGATCGCGGTGCTGCTGGACGCAGGCATCGGCACGCTCATCATTGCCAACTCCTATTCCAAATCGTTCTCGTTGTACGGCGAGCGCGTCGGCGCCTTGTCGCTGGTCTGCGCCGATGCCGACGAGGCGGCGCGGGTGCGCTCGCAGGTCAAGCAGACGATCCGCGCGATCTACTCCAATCCACCCACGCACGGTGCGGCGCTGGTGGCGCAGGTGCTCAACAGCACCGAGCTGCGCAGCCTCTGGGAGAGCGAACTGGCGGTGATGCGGGAGCGCATCAAGACGATGCGTCAAGGTCTGGTGTCGCGGCTGGCCGCGTTGGGACGCCCGGAGTTCGCGTTCATCAACCGTCAGGCCGGCATGTTCAGCTATTCGGGGTTGTCCAGAACGCAGGTGGCACGCTTGCGCGACGAGTTCGCGATCTATGCGGTGGATTCGGGTCGTATCTGCATCAGTGCGTTGAACGGCTCCAATCTCGACTATGTGGCTGCCGCCATCGCGCAGGTGACCGAGTGATGCCGATGACGTCTTCCGGGGTTCCGATCCTGACCATCGATGGTCCGTCGGGGTCGGGCAAGGGCACGATCAGCCGTGCGGTGGCGCAGAAACTGGGCTGGCACTATCTGGATTCGGGCGCGTTGTATCGCGCCGTCGGGGTGGCTGCCGGCTGGGACGATACGGATTTTTCCGATCACGCGGCACTCATGCGACTGGCCTTCAACACACGCATCGAGTTCAGTGCCGATGGCGGCAGCGAGCCACGTGTGCTGGTGGACGGAGTGGACGCAACCGACGAGTTGCGTACTGAAACCGCTGGCGCGGCGGCCTCTGCCATTGCGGCCATTCCGGAGGTTCGCGCCGCACTGTTCGAGAAGCAACGCTCGTTTTTGCGCGCTCCCGGGCTGGTGGCGGATGGGCGCGACATGGGCACGGTGGTGTTTCCCGAGGCCGCGTACAAGGTATTCCTGACCGCCAGCGCCGAGGAGCGAGCGGAAAGGCGGTATAAGCAGTTGAAGGATAAAGGGCTTGAGGTTACAATTGACGGTCTGTTGCGCGAGATCCAGGCGCGCGACGCGCGCGATGCACAGCGCGCCGTCGCCCCGCTGAAGCCTGCCCCCGATGCGATTTTGGTGGATACCACCGGAGTTCCGATCGAGGGCGTGGTGGAGCGGGTTCTGGCGCTGATACCGTCGGTTCCAGGTTGATCAGCTCTTTTCGGAGTTGCAACTTCGGCGTCGCCGCCGCCTTTGCGGAGTTTCATGCAACAGCCAGGTCCCGGGGTCGCAAGGCTGCCGGGTGTTTTTCTTTCCCAACCAGGTGGATCGCGTTTGCGTGATCCGTGTGTTCAACCGAGTAGACAACCAATGACTGAATCATTCGCAGAACTGTTCGAAGAGAGCGAAAAGCTGTCCAAGCTCAAGCCCGGTGCCATCGTGATCGGCACCGTGGTGGACGTGCGCAACGACGTGGTCGTGATTAATGCCGGGCTGAAGTCCGAGGGCATCGTTCCGATCGAGCAGTTCCGTAACGAAGCCGGCGAAATCGACGTGGGCGTGGGCGACGAAGTGAAGGTCGCTCTGGATTCCCTCGAAAACGGCTTCGGTGAGACCGTGCTTTCGCGCGAGAAGGCCAAGCGTGCCATGGTGTGGGACGAGCTCGAAGAGGCGATGGAAGCCGGCGACATCGTCACCGGCCGCATCAGCGGCAAGGTCAAGGGCGGCTTCACCGTCGACATCAAGGACGTGCGCGCGTTCCTCCCCGGTTCGCTGGTGGATGTGCGCCCGGTGCGCGATCCGGTCTACCTCGAGGGCAAGGAACTCGAGTTCAAGATCATCAAGCTCGACCGCAAGCGCAACAATGTCGTCGTCTCCCGCCGTGCGGTGGTCGAGAGCGAGCATTCGGAAGAGCGCGAGCAGCTGCTCGAGCGCCTGCAGGAAGGCGCGATCGTCACCGGCGTGGTCAAGAACCTCACCGATTACGGTGCGTTCGTGGATCTGGGTGGCATCGACGGCCTGCTGCACATCACCGACATGGCCTGGAAGCGCGTGCGCCATCCGTCCGAAGTCGTTGAAGTTGGCCAGGAAATGAAGGTTCGCGTGCTGAAGTTCGATCGCGAGCGCAACCGTGTCTCGCTCGGCCTGAAGCAACTCGGGGAGGATCCGTGGGACAACATCGCCCGTCGTTATCCGTCCGGCGCCCGCCTGTTCGGCAAGGTCTCCAACGTCACTGATTACGGCTGCTTCGTCGAAATCGAGCCGGGCGTGGAAGGCTTGGTGCACGTTTCGGAAATGGACTGGACCAACAAGAACGTCAATCCGTCCAAGGTGGTTCAGGTCGGTGACGAGACCGAGGTCGTGGTGCTGGACGTGGATGAGGAGCGTCGCCGCATCTCGCTGGGCATCAAGCAGACCCGTTCCAATCCGTGGGAAGCCTTTGCCGCCATCTTCAAGAAGGGCGACAAGGTGTCCGGCCAGATCAAGTCGATCACCGACTTCGGCATCTTCGTCGGTCTCGACGGCGGCATCGACGGCCTGGTGCACCTGTCCGACATCTCCTGGAATGCCACCGGCGAGGAAATCGTCCGCCAGTTCAAGAAGGGCGACGAGGTCGAGGCCGTGGTGCTGGCGGTGGACCCGGAGCGCGAGCGCATCAGTCTGGGCGTCAAGCAGCTGGAGCAGGATCCGTTCGGTCAGTACATGGCGGCCAACCCGAAGGGCACCATCGTCACCGGCACGGTGAAGGAAGTGGACGCCAAGGGTGCCACGGTTGAACTGGCCGAGGGCATCGAGGGCTACATCCGCGCCAACGACATCGCCAAGGAAAGGGTCGAGGATGCGACCCAGCACTTGAAAGTCGGTGACAGTGTCGAGGCCAAGTACATCGGTCTGGATCGCAAGGGCCGTACGCTTCAGCTCTCCATCCGCGCCAAGGACGACGCCGAGTTGGCCGAAACCCTGGCCGAGTACCAGAGCGCATCGGGCGGCACCACCAAGCTGGGCGCACTGCTGCGCGAACAGCTGGGCGGCAAGTCCGAGTAAGTGTTGTATCGCCACGCACGGCCCGGCCTTCCGGGCCGTGCGTGGCTTTCGTTCCATCTGCTGCATCCACGGGGGCTGTGCTGATAATGACCAAGTCCGAACTCATCGAGGCCCTTGCTGCCAAGCAGGTGCATCTGAAGTCCGATGACGTGGATCTGGCCGTCAAAACCCTGCTCGAACAGATGAGTGGGGCACTCGCCGGTGGCGAACGCATCGAGATTCGGGGTTTCGGCAGTTTTTCGCTGCATTTCCGCCCACCTCGCATCGGTCGCAACCCCAAGACCGGCGAATCAGTCGCGCTGCCGGGCAAGCATGTTCCGCACTTCAAGCCGGGCAAGGAATTGCGCGAGCGGGTCAATGGTGTCGTTCCGTTGCCGGAAAACGGCGTGCAGGACTGACATTCGGGCTAAGCTTGTGCGGATCAATCCGTTTCCGCAGGCTCCCTCATGCGTGTTGTCCCACTGATTCTGGCGCTGCTGTTCCTTCTGGCCGGCATCGCTTTCGGTGCGCTCAATCCCGGCGATGTGACGCTCGACTTCCATCGATGCCAACTCGTGCTGCCTCTGGGCGTCGCGCTGATCGCGTTCGGGTTAGCCGGAGCGTTGACTGCCGGTTTGCTGCTTTGGCTGACGGTGATCTGGCCGCAGCGTCGCCGAATTGCCGCGCTGTCACGCTCGGGAGTGCAAGCGCTTCCCGTCGTGGCGCCGACTGACTTGTCCGGTACGGGATCTGCCGAACCATGAGTCCCGTCCTGCAACAGATATGGTGGGTCTTCGCGCTGCTTCCGGTGGCTGCGCTGTCGGGCTGGTTTCTTGGCCGACGCAGCAGTGAACGCCACAGTGGTCAGCGTGTCAGTCGACTGTCATCCAGTTATTTCCGCGGCCTGAACTTCCTGCTCAACGAGCAGCCCGACAAGGCCATCGAGGTGTTCCTCCAGATCGCCGATGTCGACAAGGACACGGTCGAAACCCATTTTGCGCTCGGCAACCTGTTCCGGCGGCGGGGCGAGGTGGAGCGCGCCATTCGCGTGCACCAGAATCTGGTCGAGCGCCCGAACCTCACGGAAGAGCAGCGATTGCAGGCCGTGCTCGAATTGGGCGAGGACTTCATGCGCGCCGGATTGCTGGATCGGGCCGAAAGCCTGTTCGCTGACCTGGGCCGGGCACACGGCAGCACGGCTCCCAAGGCATTGCATCATCTGATCTGGATCTACCAGCAGGAGCGCGACTGGGCCAAGGCGATCGACAGCGCGCGTCGCTACGAGGCGGCTACCGGCGAACCCATGGGAAAAATGCTTGCCCAATTTCATTGCGAACTGGCTGAAGCGGCGCGCAGCGTGGGCGATTCGGCACGGGCGGCCAAGCACTTGCGTGATGCCAACGAGGCCGATTCGCACAGTGTCCGGGCCGGCATCATCGAAGGCCGGATGGCGCTGGATGCCGGCGACGACGCGGCTGCGATCCGTGCGTTCGAGCGCGTGGCGCGGCATGACGTGGATGCCTTGCCGGAAGTGCTCGAGCCGCTGCTGCAGAGCTACGAGCGCAATGGTGCGCGTGCTCGCTCCCGTGCGTTCCTGTCCGAGATGATCGAGCGTTCGCCGGGTATTTCTCCGGTGCTGGCGCTGGCGAATTTGATCGAGCAGGACGAAGGCGTGGGAGACGCTGCCCGGTTCCTCACCCGGCAATTGCGTCGTCGTCCCTCGATTCGCGGTCAGAATGCGTTGATCGACCTGAGCCGCCAGAGTCCGGACAGTGACGCGCCCGAAACGCTGAAGCTGGTGCGGGAACTGAGCGAACAGCTGGTTGCCAGCGCCACCGCCTACCGATGTGGACATTGCGGTTTCGGCGCGCGTGCGCACCATTGGCAATGTCCCAGCTGCAAGCGCTGGGCCACGGTGAAGCCCGTGCACGGCGCATTCGGAGAGTAACCCGTGCCGTCTGCGGCAAGCGCGGCGGGCATCATGCTGGCTGCCTTCCTCGCCAGTGCGATGCTGAGTTTCGCTGCGTTGCGCTATGCGCGCTGGCGACAGTTGCTGGATCTGCCGGGCCAGAGGCGCAGTCATGTCACTCCCACGCCACGTGGCGGCGGTATCGCCATCGTGGTGACGTTGTTGCTGGCGTTGCCTTTTCTGGAATGGGGCAATGTCCGCTTGCCACTGGTGGTTGCTCTGGCGTTGGCCGCCGTGGCGGGTATCGGCTGGGTTGATGACCACCGCCCGCTGTCGGCCCGGAGCCGCTTGGCGGTGCATGGGCTGGCTGCGCTGGCACTCGTGACGGTGTTGCTTCTGGCGTTCGGCAATCCGGTGCCATGGAGTCCGCTGATGTTGACCGGCGTACTGGCGGTGATCTGGCTGGCCGGTTGCGTCAATGCCTGGAATTTCATGGACGGCAGCAACGGACTGGTCACCAGCCAGTGCCTTTGGCTGGGCGTGGCCATGTCTTGCGTGTTCGTCCACTTGGGCAGCGCGGGTGCCGTCGGTGCCTGGCCATGGGCTGGTGTGGCGCTGGTGCTGGTGGCGGGCTGTGCCGGTTTTCTGCCGTTCAATTTCCCGCGTGCGGTGATCTTCCTGGGGGATGTTGGCAGCGGCGCATTGGGGCTGGTGTGCGGCCTGTTGCTGGCGGTGATGTTCTGGCTGGACCCGCGCTGCTTCTGGCTGATGGTGCTGCTGCCTTCGGCTCTGCTGGTGGATGCGGGCATGACCTTGCTCTGGCGCATGCTGTCCGGGCGACGTTGGTACACTGCGCATCGCGAACATCTCTATCAGTGGCTGATCCGGAGCGGATGCAGTCACGCGGACGTGGCGATGCTCTACATGGCGTGGAACCTCGTCGTCGTGGCACCGGCCTGTTTCGCGATCATGCGGTGGCCGGCGGCGGAAGTGCCACTGACGCTTGTGGTGTTGCTGCTGGCAGCGGCGCTGTGGTGGTTCGGCAAGTCGGCACTGCGAAACAGGGCACGCAGGCAAGGATCGTTTCAATGACCTACAAATCGCTGATCGGCGGCATTCATCCGCGTCTGGCCGTGGTGCTGCACGACCTGATGATGGTGTGGCTGGCCTGGTACGTCGCCAACGTGGTGCGTTTCGCGTTCGAGAAAGGCGCCGAGCCGGTCCAGGTGTTCGCTCCCGAGCTCCTGGCGGTTCTTGGCGCCCAGGCTCTGGTGTTGTGGTGGACCGGCCTGTATCGGGGACTGTGGCGTTTTGCCAGCCTGCCCGACATCTGGAACATCGCGCGTGCTGCCGTGCTGGGCGCGTTGGCGATCGCGCTCTCGGTGTTCCTGCTGAATCGACTCGATGGCGTGCCGCGTGCGGTGTTGCTGATCTATCCCGTGCTCCTGATGCTGTTCCTGGCGACGCCGCGCTTCATGTATCGGCGCTGGAAGGACAGCCGCTACGGCGCCGGTTCGCGTGTGCCGATCCGTCGTGTGCTGATCCTGGGCGCGGGCAGCGCAGGTGAATCGTTGATCCGCGAGTTGCGCCGCGAGAACCTGTTGCGCCCGGTTGGCATCCTCGACGACAACCGAACTCTGCGCGGTGCCAAGATTCAGGGCGTGCCGGTACTCGGTACGCTCGACCGATTGCCGGAAATCGCGCACGAAGTGGCGGCGGAAATGTTGCTGATCGCGATGCCTTCGATCAGCAATCAGCAGATGCAGCGCGTCGTGGAGTTGTGCGAAACCACTCAGTTGCCATTCCGTACCGTGCCGCGCCTCAAGGACGTGATCGAGGGACGTTCGGCGTTCAATCAGCTCAAGGAGGTGGCCATCGACGACCTCCTTGGTCGCGATCCGGTCTCGCTGGATTGGACCGCCATTCGGACCGGGCTCACCGGGCGTCGCGTGCTGATTTCCGGCGGTGGCGGCTCGATCGGTTCGGAACTGTGTCGCCAGGTGGCGCGGCTCGGAGTTGAATCGCTGTGCGTGGTGGAACTGTCCGAATACAACCTCTACCGCATCGAACAGGAACTGCGGGCCGAGTTTCCCGAGTTGATCCTCAATGTGGTGCTCGGCGATTGCGGGGACCCGGCGGTATGCGAGCACGCGTTGTCGCTGTCGCATCCGCATACGGTGTTTCATGCCGCCGCGTACAAGCACGTGCCGATGTTGCAGGAGCAGTCGCGCGAGGCGTTCCGCAACAACGTGCTGGCCACGCAGACGCTGGCGCTGGCGGCGATTCGGCACGGTGTGGAGAGCTTCGTCCTGATTTCCAGCGACAAGGCGGTCAACCCCACCAATGTCATGGGTGCGAGCAAGCGTGTCGCCGAAATGGTGTGCCAGTCGCTCGCCCGCGACAGCACGATGCGCATCATCACCGTACGTTTCGGCAACGTGCTCGATTCGGCCGGCAGTGTCGTGCCGCTTTTTCGCGAGCAGATCCAGCGTGGCGGTCCGGTGACCGTGACCCATCCGGAAGTCACGCGCTATTTCATGACGATTCCCGAGGCCTGCCAGTTGATCCTTCAGGCAGCGGCGCTGGGGGATGGTGGCGAAATCTTCGCGCTGGACATGGGCGACCCGGTCCGCATCGCCTATCTGGCCGAACAAATGATCCGGCTCGCCGGAAAGCTGCCCGAGCGCGACATCTCCATCGTCTACACCGGCCTGCGTCCCGGCGAAAAGCTCTTCGAGGAGTTGTTCCACCCACAGGAAAGCTACCACCCCACCGCGCACGCCAAGATCATGCTCGCGCAGCCGCGCGACCTGCCGGAAGCTTCGCTGGAACAGGCGGTCCAGCAGGCGCGGCAAGCCGTGCTGCGTTACGACCAGGGCGTGCTGGAAGCCATCCTCAGACAACTCGTCCCCGAGTACACGCGCGAAACCGCGTCGCCACAGGTGGTATCGTTGAATCGCAAGCGGAAGGTTGTCGAATGAGCCGGGCGGAGGTCGACTATCGGCGTATCCGCAAAGCGGTGTTCCCGGTCGCCGGATTGGGTACGCGCTTCCTGCCGGCGACCAAGACGGTGCCCAAGGAAATGCTTCCGGTGGTCGATCGGCCCCTGATCCAGTACGCCGTCGACGAGGCCGTCGCGGCCGGATGCGACACCCTGGTGTTCGTCACCAACCGCTACAAACACGCGATCGCGGACTATTTCGACAAGGCCTACGAACTGGAACACCGGCTCGAGCAGGGCGGCAAGGACGATCTGCTCGAATTGGTCCGCAACGTGCTGCCCGATCACGTGCGTGCGGTGTTCGTGACCCAGCCCGAAGCGCGCGGGCTCGGTCACGCAGTGCTGTGCGCCCAGCCGGTGATCGGCGACGAGCCGTTCGCGGTCCTGCTGCCTGATGACTTGATCTTTGCGCGCGGCCCGGGGGCGCTGGAGCAGATGTTCGCGTTGGCGTCCGAGTCGGCGGCGGGCGTGGTCGCGGTCCAGGATGTGCCGCGCGAGCAGGTCAGCAGTTACGGGATCGTCGATGCGCCCCGCTTTTCCGGGGACTCGGGGCGCATCGAGCTGATCGTCGAGAAGCCGGCGCCGGAGGTGGCTCCGAGCACGCTCGCCGTGGTTGGGCGCTATGTCTTGCCCCCGCGCATCTTTTCGCTGCTGGAGTCGCTGGTGCCGGGTCGTGGCGGCGAGATCCAGCTCACCGACGGCATCGAGGCGCTGCTGCAGGAGTCGCCGATGCTCGCGTACCGCTTTGCCGGCCGGCGCTTCGATTGCGGCAGCCGGATCGGTCTGATCGAGGCCACCATCCAGTTCGCGCTGGAGCACGACGATCTGGCCGAGGAAGCGCGCCGCTACATGCGTGCGGCACTGGAGCAGAACGCGTGATCGACAGCGGACGCTTGCGCGGTGACAGCGACTGGATGCGTCTTGCGCTGGACGTGGCCGAGCGCGCCCGTCGGGAGGATGACGAGATCCCGGTCGGTGCCGTGCTGGTCGGGCGCGATGGCGGACTCGTGGCGACCGGCAGCAATCGAACCATTGTCGAGCATGATCCGAGCGCCCATGCCGAAATCGTGGCCTTGCGCGGTGCCGGGCGTGTACTCGGCAACCATCGGCTGGAAGGTTGCACCCTTTACGTGACGCTGGAACCGTGCGCGATGTGCGCGATGGCGCTGGTGCATGCGCGCATCGCACGGATCGTCTACGGCGCCCTCAATCCCAAGGCGGGAGCATGCGGCAGCGTGTTCGACCTGATGCGTGATCCACGCCACAACCATCGCGTCATCGTCGATGGCGGGGTGCTGGCCGAGGAGGCCGGCGCGCGGCTATCCGATTATTTTCGCGAAAAACGTCGGTCCGTCCGGAGCGAATGATCCATCGATCCCGTTATCATCCGTTGCTTTGCCGACAACTTCCGCCATGACAGCCACGCGCAGCGACGACAACCTGATCTGGATCGACCTGGAAATGACCGGTCTGGATTCGGACAGAGACAGCATCATCGAGATTGCCACACTGGTGACCGATGCGCAGCTCAATGTCCTGGCGGAAGGGCCGGAGCTGGCGATCCATCATCCGATCGAGCGACTGGAGGCGATGGATGACTGGAACCGCCGCACGCATCGCGCCAGCGGCCTGTGGGATCGCGTGCTGGCATCGCAGACGGGAATGGATGAAGCACAGCAGCGGACATTGGCGTTCCTCGACACGTGGGTCCCGGCCGGAAAGTCGCCGATCTGCGGCAACTCTATCTGTCAGGACCGCCGTTTCCTGCATCGCCTGATGCCCGAGCTGGAACGCTATTTCCACTACCGCAATCTGGATGTATCCACCGTCAAGGAACTGGCGCGACGCTGGGCACCGCAGGTGGCCGGAGGCATCAGCAAGGCTGCCGCTCACACTGCGCTGGCCGATATCCGCGAATCGGTGGAGGAACTGCAGTACTACCGGCAGTTCATGGGCGTGCTGGGCGGCCATTGAGCCGGATGCAGTTCGATGCAATCCACCGGACAGGGCGGGATGCACAGCTCGCAGCCGGTGCACAAATCCGCGATCACGGTGTGCATCAGCTTGGTGGCGCCGACGATGGCATCCACCGGACAGGCCTGAATGCATTTGGTGCAGCCGATGCAATCCGATTCGACAATGAAGGCGACCTGCGGCGGTTTCTCGACGCCGCATGAGGTATCCAGCGGAATCACCGGTTTGTCGAGCAATGCGGCCAACGCCACGATGCCGCGCTCGCCGCCGGGCGGGCAGCGGTTGATGGGTGCCGTGTCGTTCGCCAGTTCCTGTGCGTACGGCAGGCAGCCACCGAAGCCGCATTGACCGCATTGGGTCTGCGGCAGCAATTCGTCGATGCGTTCCACCAGCGGCCTGGCATCCACAGGGGTTGCCGTTGGCGGCGCGGGAAAGTCACGCCAAAGCCAAAGTGCGACAACCGCGGCCGCACCGCACAGCAACACCGTCACCATGACAAGCACCCGGCAATGGCGAGCGCGATGGTGCTGGCCGCAAGTGCGCGGGACGGCAGACCTCGTGCCGCAGCGGGAACCTCGGAGTCATCCAGTCGATGCGCCAATGCGGCAAACGCGGGCAGGCCCACACCCGACAGGAGCGCCACGCCGCTGCCACCGAGCATCCAACCTTCGGGCGTCCGGGCGATGCAGGCCAGTGCAGCAAAGCACAGTGCCAGCAACGATGCGATCCAGCCGGCGAGTGCGGGCAATCCGGGATGGCGACGCCGATGCAGCATCGTCAGCGCGGCGATCATCGCGAGACCAAATCCCCCTCCCGCCACCACGATGACGGGAAGCCCGGGGGTGAGCGAGGTCAATGCTGCCGATGCCATCGCCCCGAGCAAGATCGCGCCGACCAGCAGTCGGGCGAGTTGCCGCGGCGTGCCCAGGCTGTGTCGTAGCGCCGTTGCGCGTGAAAGTCCCTGTTCGCCGAGCAGCCAGACCATCGCCATCAACAGGGCGAAAGCACTCGATGGCCCCGGCGCGCCGGTGATCACTTCACCGACATCCCCGCGTTCGCGCCGCCGTCGACGTCGAGCAGGAACAGGTCCGAGCCGCCGCTGCCGGCCGACAGGATCATTCCCTCGCTGATGCCGAAACGCATCTTGCGCGGGGCGAGGTTGGCGACGAACACCACGTGCCGGCCCAGGAGTTTTTCCGGCTCGCCGTAAGCGGCCCGGATGCCGGAGAAAATCTGGCGCGTGCCCAGCTCGCCGGCATCCAGCTCGAAGCGGAGCAGCTTGTCCGAGCCTTCCACGAACTCGCAGGCGATCACCTTGCCGATGCGCAGGTCGAGCCTGGCGAAGTCATCGATGGCGATGAGCGGCGTCGCGTCTGCAGGGCCGGGCGTGGGCGTCACCGGTGCTGCGGCTTTCTCCGCGACGGGGGCGGTGGACACGGGCTGGAGCGATTCCTTGCTGGCGTCGATCATGGCTTCGATGTGTTTCGGGTCGATGCGGGTGAGCAGGGCGGAGTACGGCGCGATGGCGTGGTCGAGCAGGGGCTCGGCGAGTTGTTCGAAGCGTTCCAATGGCGCGTTGAGGAAAGCTTCCGCGCCGTGCGCCGTGGTCGGCAGAACAGGCTTGAGGATGCCGGCGAGCAGGCGGAACAGATTGATCGCCAGGGTGCAGACGGCGTGCAGTTCTGCATCGCGCGTGCTGTCCTTGGCGATGTTCCATGGCGCCACTTCGGCGATCCATTCATTCGCCGCATCGGCTTCGGCCATGGTGCGGGTGAGCACGCTGATCAGGTTGTCGCGCGCATAGGCGCCGTTCTCGCCAAGGCAGGCATCGGCAAGGCGCTGCCAGGCGGCGTCGTAACGTGCGCGCAAATCCGGCGCAAGTGTGGCGGCGAGCTTGCCATCGAAACGCTTGGCAATGAATCCGGCGCAGCGGCTGGCGATGTTGACGAACTTGCCGACGAGATCCGAGTTCACCCGTTGCACGAAATCGGCCAGGTTCAGATCCAGATCGTCGACGCCACCGGCGGTTTTGGCGGCGAAGTAATAGCGCAGGTATTCGGGGTTGAGACCGGCTTCCAGATAGGTGCGCGCCATGATGAAGGTGCCGCGCGATTTGCTCATCTTGGCGCCGTTCACGGTGAGGTAGCCGTTGACGTGCAGGCGCGAGGGCGTGAGGTGTCCCGAACCCTTCAGCATCGCCGGCCAGAACAGGCCGTGGAAATTGATGATGTCCTTGCCGATGAAGTGGTGCATCGCGGTGCCACTGTCGGCGGCAAGCAAGGCATTGAAGTGAGCTTCGTCCAGTCCGCGCGCGTGGCCCTTGTCGCTGAGGCAGTAGGCCTTGAAGCTGGCCAGATAACCGATCGGCGCATCCAGCCACACATAGAAGAATTTTCCCGGCGCATCGGGAATCGGGAAGCCGAAGTAGGGCGCATCGCGCGAGATGTCCCAGTCGCGCAGGCCGCCCTCCAGCCACTCGGCCAGCTTGGCCTTCACCGCCGGGTGCGCCACATCGCTCGCCAGCCAGTCGCGCAGGAACGCCTCGAACTTGCCCAATTCGAAGAAGTAGTGCTCGGACTGGCGCATTTCCGGCACCGCACCGGACATCACCGAGATCGGATTCTTCAGATCGCTGGCGGCGTAAGCCTTGCCGCAGACTTCGCAGTTGTCGCCGTATTGGTCGGCCGCGCCGCAATTCGGGCACTCGCCTTTGACGTAACGATCCGGCAGGAACATGCCTTTCACCGGATCGTAGAGTTGGGCGATGGCACGCCGGGCAATGACGCTTTCAGGCCAATGCGTGGCATCACGCAGGCGGGTGTAGATCATCGACGCCAGCTCGCGGTTCTCGTCCGAATGGGTCGAATGGTAGTGGTCGAAATCCACGCCGAATGCGGCGAAGTCACGTTCGTGGCCGGCCTGGATGGCACGGATGAACTCCTCCGGAGCGACACCGGCTTTCTCGGCAGCCAGCATGATCGGTGTGCCGTGCGCATCGTCGGCGCAGACGAAATGGGCTTGCCTGCCCATCAATCGCTGCGCACGCACCCAGATGTCGCCCTGGATGTAGCCCACCAGATGGCCCAGATGCAGCGGGCCGTTGGCATAAGGCAGGGCACAGGTGACGAGTAGCGGAGAATTGGCGGACATGGGCATGGGGGCATTCCAGGACAGCCGACAATTATCCCAGATCGCAGCGTGTATGTTCGCCATTGATGCGGCAGCTACAATTCCCGGTTCTGGCGTCGTTCGATGCCGCTGCAGTGAGTGTTACGCCATGCCCGTCACCGAAGAGCACATCCGCGCATTGCTGACGCGCGTCACCGACCCCAATACCGGACAGGATCTGGTCGCCAGCGGCCAGGTGCGCGGCATCGGCATCGATGGCGACAAGGTGGCGGTGGAGCTGGTGCTGGGCTACCCGGCAGCGAGTTGGCATGGTGCGCTGGCGGAGATGGCCGAGGCGGTGTTGCGTGCCGATCCCGGCATCGCCGGCGCTTCGGTGTCGGTGTCGTCGCGCGTGTCCGCCCATCAGGTGCAGAAGTCGCTGACGCCACTGCCAGGCGTGAAGAACATCATCGCCGTGGCTTCAGGCAAGGGTGGGGTGGGCAAGTCCACGACTTCGGTGAATCTGGCGCTGGCGCTGGCGGCGGAAGGCGCGACCGTGGGTGTGCTGGATGCCGATATCCACGGCCCCAGCATTCCGCGCATGCTCGGGCTGTCCGGCAAGCCGGACACGCTCGATGGCAAGCGCTTGGTGCCGATGCGTGCCCATGGCCTGCAGGCGATGTCGATCGGTTTCCTGATCGACGAGGACACACCGATGATCTGGCGCGGCCCGATGACCACGCAGGCGCTGCAGCAATTGTTGACCGAGACCGCGTGGGAAGATCTGGATTACCTGATCATCGACTTGCCACCGGGTACGGGCGACATCCAGCTCACCTTGAGTCAGCGCATTCCCGTTTCCGGCGCGCTCATTGTCACCACGCCGCAGGACATCGCTCTGCTGGATGCACGCCGCGCGCTACGCATGTTCGAGAAGGTGGAGGTGCCGGTGCTGGGCATCGTGGAGAACATGGCGATCCACGTCTGCTCCCACTGCGGTCATGCCGAGCATGTGTTCGGCAGTGGCGGTGGTGCTCGCATGTCCGAGCAATACGAAGTGCCGTTGCTGGGGTCGCTGCCGCTGGATATCGCGATCCGGGAGCAGGCCGATGGCGGGACGCCGACGGTTGCGGCGGTTCCCGATTCGGGCATCGCGGCGACCTATCGCGACATCGCGCGAAAGGCCGCCGGACGTTTGTCGTTGCGCGCCAGGAACAAGGCGATCGCCTTCCCGAACCTGGTTGTGAAGGATTGATGCCTCAGCCTGCGCGCAGCGCACGCGCGTGGTGCGCGATGTGCTCGCCGATGAAGCTGGCGATGAAGTAATAGCTGTGGTCGTAGCCAGGCTGCATGCGCACCAGCACGGGATGGCCGGCTGCATCGGCGGCGTCTTTGAGCAGCCATGGCTTGAGTTGGTCGTCGAGGAATTCGTCCGCCTGGCCTTGGTCGATCAGGATCGGCAGTTTTTCCGATGCGGTCGCGACCAGTTCGGTGGCGTCGTACTGCGCCCACGCCGTGCGATCCGGGCCGAGGTAGGCGCCCAATGCCTTCTCGCCCCACGGCGCCTGCGATGGCGCCACGATCGGGGAAAACGCGGAGACGCTGTGGTAGCGCCCAGGATTGCGCAGCGCGATCACCAACGCGCCGTGTCCGCCCATCGAGTGACCGAAGATCGCGCGGGCGTCGCTGGCCGGAAAGTTCGTTTCGACAAGTGACGGCAGTTCATCGACGATGTAGTCGTACATCCGGTAGTGCCGCGCCCATGGCAGTGACGTGGCATTGACGTAAAAGCCCGCGCCCTTGCCCAAGTCGTAGCCTTCGGCATCCGGCACCGTATCGCCACGCGGGCTGGTATCCGGCGCGACGAGGATGATCCCGTGCTCGGCGGCATAGCGCTGTGCGCCGGCCTTGGTGATGAAGTTCTGCTCGTTGCAGGTCAGGCCGGAAAGCCAGTACAGCACCGGCAGCCTCTTGCCCTGCGCCGCCTGCGGCGGGAAGTACACACCCACGGTCATGTCGCAGCCCAGCACTTCGGAGCGGTGGCGGTAGACGTCCTGCCAGCCGCCGAAACAGGCGCGGTGTTCGATTCGTTCCATCGGATTATTCCTCCTCGTCGGGCGTCCTCCCGGCAAGGGCCGGGAAGACGGGCAACAGCTCAGTAGTGCACCACGCTGCGGATCGACTTGCCCTCGTGCATCAGGTCGAAGGCCTCGTTGATGCGCTCCAGCGGCATCGTGTGGGTGACGAACGGCGCCAGCTCGATCTTGCCGACCATCGCGTCCTCGACCATGCCGGGCAGTTGCGAGCGGCCCTTCACGCCACCGAAGGCCGTGCCTTTCCAGGTCCGCCCGGTGACCAGCTGGAACGGTCGCGTGCTGATTTCCTGCCCGGCACCGGCCACGCCGATGATGACGCTCTGTCCCCAGCCGCGATGCGCGCATTCCAGCGCCGCGCGCATGACGTTGACGTTGCCGATGCACTCGAAGCTGTGATCCACGCCCCAGCCGGTCATCTCGACGATGACCTGCTGGACTGGCTTGTCGAAATCCTTCGGGTTGATGCAGTCGGTGGCGCCAAACTGCCTGGCCAACTCGAACTTGGATGGATTTGTGTCGATGGCAATGATGCGCCCGGCCTTGGCTTGACGCGCGCCTTGAATCACGGCGAGGCCGATGCCGCCCAGTCCGAACACCGCGACCGAATCGCCTTCCTGCACCTTGGCCGTGTTGTGCACCGCGCCGATGCCGGTGGTCACACCGCAACCGAGCAGGCAGACGTGCTCGGGGTTGGCATCGGGATTCACCTTCGCCAGCGACACTTCGGCAACCACGGTGTATTCGGAGAAGGTCGAGCAGCCCATGTAGTGATAGACCGGCTCGCCGTTGTACGAGAAGCGTGTCGTGCCATCCGGCATCACGCCCTTGCCCTGGGTGGCACGCACCGCCGTGCACAGGTTGGTCTTGCCGGACTTGCAGAACAGGCATTCGCCGCACTCGGCGGTGTACAGCGGAATCACGTGGTCGCCCGGTTTCACGCTTGTCACCCCTTCGCCTACTTCCACCACGATGCCCGCGCCTTCATGGCCGAGCACGACGGGGAACAGGCCTTCGGGATCATCGCCGGAGAGCGTGAAGGCGTCGGTGTGGCAGACGCCGGTATGGGTGATGCGGATCAGTACTTCGCCCTTGCGCGGCGGCTCGACGTCGATTTCGACGATTTTCAACGGTTCGCCAGCGGCGAAGGCGACGGCGGCGCGGGATTTCATGGTGGCGTTTTCCTTGTGGCTATTTGAGGTAGGAGCGCACCAGCGAAGCCATCTCGGCTACGCGGGCAGCGCGTTGTTCGCTGGAACCGGCGGGCTGGCCGAACTCTTCCCGAATGTGGGCTTCCATGACTTCGGACATCAGTCCGTTGACCGCCCCCCGAATGGCTGCGATCTGCTGCAGTACCGGCGCGCAGTCGGCACCCGCTTCAAGTGCGCGTTCCAAGGCATCGCACTGGCCGCGGATGCGGCGCACACGGGTGAGGACCTTCTTTTTCTCTTCGGGGGAATGCGGCATGGCCCTGCAGTCATTGATACTGTAGGGTAGTATAGTATCAATGTGGTGGCTGGTGCGAGTTGCTGCTTCGTGATTTCCGCACTCTCCGATGAGTGGAGGTGGTCTGGTGTACAGGCCGTGCACGTCCAATGCGCGGAACTGGATGAAGTCATCGATCGCGTTGAAGGGGGCACGTGCAACGGGATGTCGTTGTCACGCAACTTGGCGATGAGGCGCATTGCATCCCGACGTGCTGGATTGATCGCCATCGCAAACAATGGAGCGTGGCGGCAACCCCGATGCTGCCACGCGTGGTTTCAATCAGGCGGCCATCGAACACTCGCCACGGAACCAGAATGCCGAATGGCCATTGTCGCGATTCGTTGAATCGTTCGCTGCCATATGCGCTTTGCGGGCCCCGGCGATGGATTGAACAGAAAGACGATGCAATGGTTTCGTCGCGGGGGAGCGCTTCAGGTGCGGGGGGCGCAGGCTGCCGTCAGTACGACGGGCATGCGCAGGCTAACGTTGCAGCAGCTCGCATGTCTTGGCATCGAGGAGGAATTCGGAGGTGCCCTCGATCAGCTGCGACGGCAGTGGATGTGCCTGCCCCTGCGCATCCACTGCAACGGCCAATGCGGCCTGTTCAGTCATTTCGTGCAGCCAGGCGGGCACCGATGCATTATCGGGATCACGCCAGGCGAGGAGCATGCGCTCGGAGGGCGATACCGCAGGACGGGTGTGCAATGCGGCTGCTTCGTCTTTCGGAATGAAGCGGCGCTCCGTCAGCGCGCCCTCGGGCGAGAACACCGCCACGTACAGCCCCGGCTGCGACTCGCGATCCGCGCGGGCGCGCCAGGTGAAGCGCGGGGCGTGGTCCTGCCCATCGATGAGGAACTGCAAAGGTGCATCGGCAATCTGCGGGATGCGTATCCGGGTGCGTGCCGGATCACGGCAATCCAGACGCACCGCCGAGGCGGCGGAGAAGCTGGCGTTCTGCATGCGCAGCAGCGTCATCAGCGCAGCTTTGTCGCACCGGGTCAGCGGCAATTCGGGGGGCTGGTCGCCGCATGCACCGGCAGGAGGCTTGATCGACTGGCCGGCGTAGGTATCCATGTAACGAGTCGGAAAATAGTCGCGCCGGGCATCGGGGCGCAGCAGCGAGTGTCCAAGGGCAAAGCGGGCATCGTGTTCGACGTCGAGCAGGTCGAGCAGGGTGGGGGCGAGGTCGAAACTGGCCCCGGTGTCTGTCGCCGGTGCCTGCGTTGCACCCGCTCCCAGCACGACCAGCGGCAGGCGTTTGTCGGCGATGGCCGCATCGCCGAAAAGATCCCGCATCTGCGGATTGGGAAAAACGTGGTGGTCGGCGGTGACGACCACGAGGGTGTCTTCCAGATGGCCGGCACGCTCGAGCTCACCCAGCCAATGCTCCAGAAGCTGGTCAGTGCAATGCAGCGCTTCGATGAACGGCACGCTGCCGTAAGGCTTGCACTCGTCGTAGGTGAAGCCCGGCAGGTGCGTGCCGATGGTCAACAGGGTCAGATTGAAAGGACGACCTTCGCTGCGCAGTCGCTCCAGTTCGATCAATGATTGGGTGAACAGGTCCGGGTCGCCCAGGCCCCAGCCACCACGGCGTGGACTCAGGCCCATTTCGCGCCACTGCACCAGGCCCATGATGCGGTCGTAACCATGCGCTGCGAGGAAATTGCCCTTGCCGGCAAAGCTGGTTTCCGCGCCGCCCAAGTAACTCTGCGCGTAGCCGGCACGCGCCAGCACATCGCCCAGACAGGGCTGTTCCTCTGCCAATCCATCGAATCCGGCCAGCGAATCGCTGCCACGCTCGAATGGCACCAGTGTGCCGCACTGCGAATTGGTGATGCCTTCGATGGTGATGTGGCCGCTGGCATGCAGATTGGGAACCAGACTCTGGGTTTTCACCCGTTTCGCCAGATTCGGCATCAGCCCGGGATAGTTCGGATGCTCGATCACGCTCAGCCCCACCGATTCCAGATAGACGAGGATCAGGTTGCGGGGGGCATCTGCCGCACTGGCACGGACGGTGGACTTTTTCGGCAGATCGACCGTCACCAGTCCGCTGTCGCGCCACCGCTGCAGTTCGGAAGCAGGCAGATCCAGCTGTCTGGGCTGGAACCATGCGTGCGCGGCGGTACCGAGCATCCATTCGGGAAGGCCATGGCGAGCAGTGGCGATGCCCGCGAGCGCGAATGCTGCCAGAGCCAGTGCAATCCCCTGTGTCGTACGCGGGATGCGGCGCGCCAGTGCCCGTACTGCCAGCGGTACGCAGACCAGAACTCCGAGCAGCACCAGACACAGCATTCGGTACTGTTCCCAGGCGACCTCGATGGATTTCCATTCCAGATGGATGAATACCTCGTCGGTGAAACCCGCGCCGGAGAATTGCACCAGTCCGAAAAACGACAATCGCACGAACAGCATCAGCCCCAATGCCAGCGTCATCAGCACGATCGCCAACGGCACGGACATCAGGCTGGGAAGTGCGGCGAGCAACAGGAGGATTGCCAAGCTGCCCAGCAGGTGTGCGGGTTGCAGCACGGCCTGGTCCAGATCGCCGAGGGCCAGATGCGCGGGCAGGAGAAGAAGGCCCGCCACCAGCGCCACAAGCATCAGGAAAGGCAGTGATCGGGTCGCGGATGGCCTGGCGGTTGCCGGCTGGGGCGTGGCGCGAAACATGGGTCTGCGAATGTTACAGAACCGAAATATGGCCTACAACCAAAGTCGGGCCAGAAAAAAGGCGCGAGGGAAGTCCATCGCGCCTTTTCATGCATCACGTGCAGATCCGTATTTACAGTGCTTCGAAAATTCCGGCTGCACCCATGCCGGTGCCGATGCACATCGTCACCATGCCGTACTTGTTGTTGCGCCGGCGCATGCCGTGGGTGATCGTGGCGGTGCGCACCGCGCCGGTGGCGCCGAGTGGATGGCCGAGCGCGATCGCGCCGCCGAGCGGATTGACCTTGGACGGATCCAGTTCGCAATCGCGGATCACCGCCAGCGCCTGCGCGGCGAAGGCTTCGTTGAGTTCGATCCAGTCGAGCTGATCCTTGGTCAGGCCGCCCTGCTTGAGCGCCTTGGGAATCGCCGCGATCGGGCCGATGCCCATTACTTCCGGACGCACGCCGGCGACCGAGAAGCTGACGAAGCGCGCCAGTGGGGTCAGGCCGTAATCCTTGATCGCCTGTTCCGAGGCCAGCAGGATGCCGGCCGCGCCATCGGACATCTGCGAACTGTTGCCGGCGGTGACCGTGCCACCGGCGCGGAACACGGTGCGCAGCTTCGCCAGACCTTCGGCGCTGGTGTCGGCACGCGGGCCTTCGTCATGCTCGACCAGGATTTTGCGGTGCTTGACCGATCCACCGGCAAGGTCGGGCGTATCGGCCACCACCTCGTAAGGCGTGATCTCGTCCTTGAACTCGCCGGCGGCCTGCGCCGCAAGCGCCTTCTGGTGCGAGGCCAGCGCAAAGGCATCCTGATCTTCCCGGCTCACCTTCCATTCTTCGGAAACCTTCTCGGCGGTGATGCCCATGCCGTAGGCGATGGCGATGTTCTCGTTTTCGAACACGCTCGGCGACAGGCTCGGGCGATGCCCCATCATCGGCACCATGCTCATGGATTCCGTGCCGCCTGCAAGAATCAGGTCGGCATTGCCGAGGCGAATCTGATCGGCGGCGAGCGCCACGGCTTGCAGGCCGGAGGAGCAGAAACGGTTGATGGTCTGCGCTGCCACGGTATTCGGCAGCCCGGCCAGCAACACGCCGATGCGCGCCACGTTCATGCCTTGCTCGGCTTCCGGCATGGCGCAGCCGATGATGGCGTCGTCGATGCGGGAAAGGTCGATGCCCGGCGCCTGCGCCACCACGCTGCGCAGCACGTGCGCGAGCAACTCGTCCGGGCGGGTGTTGCGGAATGCGCCACGCGGCGCCTTGCCCACCGGCGTGCGGGTGGCGGCGACGATATAGGCGTCCTGGATTTGCTTGCTCATTGCAAAACTTCCTTATGGGATGTCAGGCGCGCTCTCTGCGCGCCACAAGGTCGGATGGGGTGACGCCGATCAATTGCGCAACGGCTTGCCGGTCTTGAGCATGTGCGCGATGCGTTCCTGCGTCTTGGGCATCTGCGCCAGGGCGATGAAATGCTCGCGCTCCAGTCGCAGCAGCCAGTCTTCATCCACCAGCGAACCCTTCTCGACCTCGCCGCCGCAGAGCACCGTGGCAATGCGGGTGGAGACTTCGTAGTCGTGCTCGGAGATGAAGCGGCCTTCGAGCATGTTCACCAGCATCATCTTGAAGGTGGAAATGCCGACCTTGCCTGCCACCGGAATCGCCTTGGCGGGCAGCGGCGGACGGTAGCCGGAATCTGCCAGGGAACGCACCTGGGCCTTGGCTACATGCAGCAGTTCGAAGGCGTTGAACACCACCACATCGGTGGCGCGTGCCAGCCCGAGTTCTTTCGCTTCCAGTGCGGATGCAGACACCTTGCCCATCGCCACGGCTTCGAAATAGGGCTTCAGACCACCGAATACATCGCCGCCCGGGCCTGCCGCTTCGCCAACACGCGCGGCGATTTCCTTGAGGCCACCACCGGCCGGCAACAGGCCGACGCCGGCTTCCACCAAACCGATGTAGCTCTCCAGTCCGAGCACGGTGCGGGTGGCATGCATCTGGAACTCACAACCGCCACCCAGTGCCATGCCGCGCACCGCAGCCACCACCGGCACCAGCGCGTACTTGATGCGCTGGCTGGCCTGCTGGAAGGTGGCGACCATGGCCTCGAAGCCCTTGACGTTGCCAGCCTGAAGCAGGCCAAGCGCGCCGGACAGGTCGGCACCCGCAGAGAACGGATCGGATGGCTGCCAGATGACCAATCCCTGGAAGTCCTGTTCTGCCACATCGATGGCCTTCAGCACACCTTCCAGCACGCCGTCGGACACCGTGTTCATCTTGGTCTTGAACGACAGCACCGCGATGCCATCGCCGTCATGCCACATCCGCACCGCGTCGGTCTCGAATACCGTCTCACCCGGCGCGAATCGCTCGCCCAGGATCGGATCGGGGAAGCGCTGACGCTGGTAGACCGCCAGCGAGGAGCGTGGCAACACGGTATTGCGCGCCGGGTTGTAACTACCTTCCGGCGAATGCACGCCGCTGCGACCATCGAACACCCAGTCGGGCAACGGTGCGCTGCTCATCGCCTTGCCGGCGACGATGTCCTCGGCGATCCAGTTGGCGACCTGCTTCCAATCGGCCGCCTGCCAGGTTTCGAACGGGCCCAGCTTCCAGCCGTAACCCCAGCGAATTGCCAGATCCACGTCGCGCGCGGTTTCGGCGATATCGGCCAGGTGGAAGGCGCTGTAATGGAACAGGTCGCGGAACAGCGCCCACAGGAACTGCGCCTGCGGATGCGCACTGGCGCGCAGCTGGGCGAACTTCTCGACCGGGTTCTTCGTCTTGAGGATCTGTACCACCTCGTCGGCAGCTTTGCGATCAGCCTGCCGGTAGTCCTGCTTTTCCAGATCCAGCACGACGATGTCGCGGCCGACCTTGCGGAAGATGCCAGCGCCGCTCTTCTGGCCAAGCGCGCCCTTCTCGATCAGCGCCTTGTGCCATGCCGGCGCATCGAAATACTTGTGCCAGGGATCCTCGGGCAGGGTGTCGGCCATGGTCTTGATGACGTGCGCCATCGTGTCCAGCCCGACCACGTCGGCGGTGCGGTACGTCGCGGACTTTGGCCGTCCCAGCAGCGGGCCGGTCAGCGCGTCGGCCTCATCGAAGCCCAGACCGAACTGCGCGGTGTGGTGCATCGTGGACAGTATCGAGAATACGCCGATGCGGTTGCCGATGAAGTTCGGCGTGTCCTTGGCGTAGACGACGCCCTTGCCCAACGTGGTGGTCAGGAAAGTTTCCAGTCCTTCAAGAACTTCACGCGATGTCTTGCGGCAAGGGATCAGTTCCGCCAAGTGCATGTAGCGCGGCGGATTGAAAAAGTGCACGCCGCAGAAACGGCTGTGCAGCGACTCCGGCAGCGCTTCGGCCAGGCTGTTGATCGACAAGCCCGACGTGTTGCTGGCGATGATCGCGTGCGGCGCGAGGTGGTTTTCGATCTTGTCGTAGAGATCCTTCTTCCAGTCCATACGCTCGGCGATGGCCTCGATGACCAGATCGCACTCTTTGAGCAAGTCCAGATGCTGGTCATAGTTGGCCGGGGTGATCGCACCGGCCAGTGCTTTGCTCGCCAGCGGCGCCGGGGAAAGCTTGCCCAGATTCGCGATCGCCTTGTCGACGATGCCGTTGGGCGCGCCGTCCTTGGCGGGAAGGTCGAACAGTACGGTGTCGACGCCGGCGTTGACCAGGTGCGCAGCGATCTGCGCGCCCATGACGCCGGCTCCAAGCACGGCGGCCTTGCGGATTCGAAGTTGCGGCATTGCAAACACTCCGGTGGGTGAAGGGGAAGGTTCAGCCGGCGCGAAAGCCGGCTGCGGCAAAAGCGACGAGCTCGCTGGCGGCGCGCTCGCAGTGGGATTTCTCGTCGGTGTTGTCGCCACGTCGCAACAGGCCGAAGTCGGCCATTGCGTAGGTCAGCGCGCCGGCGAGGAAGTCCAGGCGCCAGTAAAGCGCCTCCTTGCTCAGCTGCGGCATGCACTCGGCGATGGCGCGGGAAAACTCGCGCAGCACGTGACCGTAGTTGTCGGAAAGGAACTTGCGCAGGCGGTCGTTGCGCTCGGCATAGGCACGTGCCAGCACGCGCACGAACGCGGCGCCGCCATCCCGATCGAGGCTCAGCGCCAATGCAGGCTCGATGAAGGCACGCAACACTGCGTCGAGACGGTCTCCCTCGACGAGGCGTGCGGATTCGAGGAGTTCAAGCCGGGCTCGGCTCATCTCGTCCATGCGGCGCCGGAATACTTCAGCCACCAGATTGTCCTTGGAGCCGAAGTGGTAGTTGACCGCAGCGAGGTTCACGTCTGCCTGACTGGTGACCAGGCGCAGCGACGTGCCGGCGAAGCCATGTTCTGCGAACAGAGCCTCGGCCACGCTCAGGATGCGTTCCTTGGTGGAGAAGTGGGGGGTGGCGGCAGCCGGCATGGTAAGAGTCGCGGGAAGGTGGTAGTCAAACGTTTGTTTGACCGATGCTATTCGCTTGCCGTCGCGTGGTCAAATTCCATGCTGGCCAGTGATTGCCACTCCATCGTTCGTCACAAAGCGCACAAAAGGCATTGGGAGATGCGTCTAACTGTGTGTTTAACCGGCTGTTTGTAGTGTTACAATTGCTGTCCCCCCGTGCCCCCGTTTGGGGTATGCACGTACGTCTGAGTCACATCAACGGAGAAGTCCATGGCGCTGGAGCGCACCCTTTCTATCATCAAGCCCGACGCTGTCGCCAAGAATGCAGTCGGCGCGATTCTTTCGCGTTTCGAGGCTGCCGGCCTCAAGGTCATCGCCATCAAGATGAAGCAGCTTTCCCGCGCCGAGGCCGAAGGCTTCTACGCGGTCCACCGCGAGCGTCCGTTCTTCGGCGCGCTGGTGGATTTCATGGTGTCCGGACCGGTGTCGATCCAGGTGCTCGAAGGTGAAGGTGCCGTTCTCAAGAATCGCGACCTCATGGGCGCCACGGACCCGAAGAAGGCCGATCCAGGCACGATTCGCGCCGATTTCGCCGACTCCATCGACGCCAATGCCGTCCATGGTTCCGACAGCACGGAAAACGCCGCCAACGAGATCGCGTATTTCTTCGCGGCGACGGAACTTTGCCCGCGCTGAATGCGATGAGTGCGGTCGACGCCAGAACCAACCTTTTCGGCCTCGACCGCGTCGGGCTGGAGCGCTTCTTTGCCGAAACCCTTGGCGAGAAGCGCTTTCGCGCCCATCAGGTGATGAAGTGGATGTATCACCGCCACGTCACCTCGTTCGACGACATGACCGATCTGGGCAAGGCGCTGCGCGCCAAGGTGTGCGAGCACGCCCATGTCACCCCGCCCAATGTCTTGTTCGACAAGCCGTCCGCGGACGGCACGCACAAGTGGCTGCTGGGCATGGATGGCAGCAACGCCATCGAAACCGTCTACATTCCCGACAAGGGCCGCGGCACGCTGTGCGTGTCCAGCCAGGTCGGGTGCGGGTTGAACTGCACGTTCTGCTCCACCGCCACCCAGGGCTTCAACCGCAACCTCAGCGCCGCCGAGATCATCGGCCAGGTGTGGGTCGCGGCGCGCCATCTGGGCAACGTGCCGCACCGCGACCGCAAGCTCACCAACGTGGTGATGATGGGCATGGGCGAGCCGCTGCTGAACTTCGACAACGTCGTCACCGCGATGAGCATCATGCGTGACGATCTGGGTTTCGGCCTCGCCAACAAGCGCGTCACGCTATCCACCTCGGGTGTTGTGCCGATGATCGACAAGCTCTCCGAGGAGAGCGACGTGTCGCTGGCGGTGTCCCTGCACGCGGCCAACGATGCGCTGCGCACCGAACTGGTGCCGATCAACAAGAAATACCCCATCGCCCAGCTGATGGCGGCGTGCGAGCGCTATGTGCTGCGCCGCAAACGCAGCTCGGTGACCTTCGAATACACCTTGATGGAAGGGGTCAACGACCAGCCCGAGCATGCGCATGAACTGGTCCGGCTGTTGCGCGCCTTCACCAACAAGGTGCAGGACAGCGATGCGGCCAAGGTCAACCTGATCCCGTTCAACCCGTTTCCCGGCACGCGCTACACCCGCAGCAGCGATGCCGATATCCGCACCTTCCAGGAAATCCTGCAGAAGGGGAAGGTTCTGGCGATGGTGCGCCGCACCCGCGGTGACGACATCGATGCGGCCTGCGGCCAGCTCAAGGGGCAGGTCATGGATCGTACCCGCCGTCAGGCGCAATTTCGTGCCGGACTGTCCACCACGCAGGGAGTGCAGGCCGATGCGATCGCTTGAGATCACCGCGATCCTGTTTTTCGTCACTGCGCTGATGGCCTGCGACAGCAATCCGTCACGCAAGTCCGTATCCGGCGATGCCAAGGAAGCCGCCGAGCTGCAGGTCAAGCTTGGCCGCGGTTACATGGAGCAGGGCGAGCTGGAAGTGGCGCTGCAGCGCCTGCAGCGCGCGCTGCAGCTCGATCCTCGCAGTGTCGATGCGCACACCTTGATGGCCGTGCTTCATGAGCGCATCAATCGCCCGGTGCAGGCCGAGTCCTTCTATCGCAAGGCCGAGCGGCTCGCCCCCGACAATGGCGATGTCAACAACAATCTCGGGGCGTTTCTCTGTGGCAGCGGCAAGCATGGCGAAGCTGATGCGTATTTCCGCAAGGCGCTTGATGATCCGTTCTACCGCTCGCCGGTGTCGGCGCTGGCCAATGCCGGCGTCTGCGCGCTGAAGGCCGGCGACCACGTCAAGGCCGATGGCTACTTCCGTCAGGTACTCGCGGCTCAACCCGACAATGTCGTCGCGCTGTTCGAACTTGCGCGACTGAATTACCTCCACGACGATCCAATGCGCGCACGCGCCTTCCTGCAACGACTGGAGGCCAATGCGCCGGGCGATCCGGTGGTGCTCGATCTCGGGCAGCGCATCGAGGCGCTGCTGGGTGATACCGCTGCGGCGAATCGTTATGCCAGCCGACTGCAGAACGAGTTTCCGGACTACACCCCGGACGCGTCACTCCAAGGACCCACCTCACGATGAGTAGTCACGATACCGATCTGTTTCCGGTTCCGCCCGGCCTGCGTTTGCGGCAGGCACGCGAGGCGGCGGGCTGGTCTTCCGCGCAGGTCGCCGAGCGGCTGAGGCTGCGCGTTGCGCTGGTGGAATCGATTGAACGCGAGGATCTGGCGGCGCTCGGTGCGCCGGTGTTCGCGCGCGGTTACATCAGTGGCTACGCCAACCTCGTCGGCTTGCCTTCAACGCTGGTCGACGAGCTCCTTCCGCGCGAGCCCGAAGTCGCGGTGGTGCCTCCGCTGCACACCAGCCAGAACAAGGTGTCGCACAACCGCTACTTGCTTGACCGTTATGCCCGTCGTTTCGTCTACGTGGCATTGACGGCATCGATCGTCGTGCCGGTGGTGCTGATGTCCACGAGCGACAACCTGCCCGATCCGGCAACCTTGCTGACCCCGCTGGACGCACCGTTGACCGAGGCATCCAGCATCGACGGCCAAGCGACTGTCGGCGAACGACGACGTGTCGAAATGGTTGGCCCGCCGGCTCCCGCCGAACATGCGGTGATGGCATCGCTGACGCCGTTCTACAGCCAGAGTCGTGCTGCCTTGCCTGCACCGGTGTCGGAGGTGGTGGAGCAGGCCGCGACACAGGCGCTCGTGCTCGAAGTGTCGGGAGACAGCTGGGTCGAGGTCATCGGACACTCCGGCGAGCGCTTGGCCCATGACTTGATGCGCGATGGTGCTCGACGCGATTTCGATCCAGCAAGGGTCGCGCGCGTGCTGCTCGGCAATGCCGCGGTCGTCAAGGTTCGCCTCAACGGCGAGGAAATCGATACCGGGCCATTCCGTCGGGCCAACGTGGCGCGCTTTACGGTATCCTCTGACGGCTCGCTGGCACCTGCCGGCGGCTGACGTCGGCGCGACGCGTTCCGCGTCGGTCAGATTCTTCCAACACGCCGGTGTACGCTGACCGCGTCCGGCACACGCTTCGGAGTCTTTCCAGGATGGATGAACACGAACAGGGCGAACTGGTTCGCTCGTGGCTGCGCCAGAACGGTGGCGCGATCTTCGGCGGCATTGCCATCGGTCTGGCCGGCATCCTCGGCTGGCAATGGTGGCAGAACAGTGCCGCGCAGCACCGTCTTGACGCGTCATCGACGTATCAGGCGCTGGAATCGGCGGTGGAGCGCAAGGACACCGCCGGCATTGATCAGCTCGCGGGCGAACTGGCCGACAAGTTTTCCGATACGCCCTACGGCGCGCTCGGGCTGTTGCGTCTGGCAGACCAGAAGCTCGCCTCGGGCGATGCCGATGCTGCACAGGGCGCACTCGTCGATGCGGCGAAGGCAGCCCAGACTCCCGCGCTGGCCTCGTTGGCCAATCTTCGTCTGGCGCGTCTCCAGCTTGCCGCGGGCAAGGCGCAGGACGCCTTGGACAGTCTCGCCAAAGTGCCTGCCGGTGATTTTGCCGGACTGGCTGCCGAGGTCCGCGGCGATGCGCTGCTGGCGCTGGGTCGCAAGGACGAGGCCGAGGTGGCGTATCTGGACGCACTGACGACGCTGGACACCGGTGCACCCAACCGCCTCATCGTGGAGATGAAGCTGGCCGATCTGGGCGTTGTCGCCGCAGAGCCGGGAGTCTGACGTGCGGCAGGCCCTTGTCATCCTCCTCATGGCCGGCCTGATCGCAGGCTGTGGCCGCTCCTCCGGCAAGCGCGAGAACATCGAGCCGCCGGCAGAACTTCTGCCGTTGACGACCACGACCAGTGTCACGCAGGCCTGGCAACGGGATCTGGACAAGGGCGAAGGCCGCTTGGGCACCCGTCAGCATCCGGTGTCCGACGGCATGCGCCTGTACGCCGCCAGCCCCAAAGGCGGACTGTATGCCTTCAATGCAGAGAGTGGCGCACAGGTATGGCGTCTGGATACCGGCCTCCGCCTGTCCAGCACTCCGGGTGTGGGCGAGGGCACGCTCGTGGTCGGCACGCTCGACGGCGATGTCGTGGCGTTCAATCCCGAATCAGGATCCGAGCGCTGGCGCGCCAAGGTCTCTTCCGAAGTCATTTCCGCGCCGGCGGTAGGGCGTGGCGTGGCGGTTGTCCGTTCCATCGACGGACGTGTGTTCGCATTCTCGATCACCGATGGCGAACGCCGCTGGGTTTACGATCGCGGCACGCCTGCATTGACCTTGCGCGGCAATTCCGCGCCGGTGATGGCCGATGGTCTGGTGCTGGTCGGTTACGACAGCGGTCAGCTCGTTGCCTTGCGTGGCGATGACGGCGTGCAGCTCTGGGAACAGGCGATCGCTTTCGGCGAAGGCCGCTCGGAGCTGGAGCGCATGGTCGACATCGATGGCGAAATGGCTTACGACCGCGGTGAAGTCTATGCCGCCGCGTTCAACGCGCAGGTCGTCGGCGTGTCGCTGGAGGGTGGGCGGCCGTTGTGGAATCGCGAGTTGTCCAGTTACGCCGGCGTGACACTGTCGAACCAAACCCTGTTCGTTGCCGATCGCGATGGCGTCATCTGGGCGCTGGATCGCAACAGCGGCGCGGCGATGTGGAAGCAGGACGCGCTGCGGCACCGCTGGCTCACCACGCCCGCCGTTCACGGCAGTCATGTGGTGGTAGGTGATCTGGAAGGCTATCTGCACTGGTTCGACGCTGAAACGGGTAATCCCGTTGCGCGCCACCGGCTGGGCAAGAAGCCGATCCGCGCCACCCCGCACGTGAACGGCGATCTGCTTTACGCTGTCTCCATCGACGGCAAGCTGGGCGCGTACCGGCATTGATTCAAGGCAAGGCGGCGCGCTGCGGCGCGCCGTTCCCGCTCCGGCCAGTGTGTCGGGGCATTTCAGCGATCCCGGGATCGTGTCTTTCAGAGGTCAACATGCTGCCACTGGTCGCCTTGGTCGGCCGACCCAACGTCGGCAAATCGACCCTCTTCAATTCCCTTACCCGGAGTCGCGACGCGCTCGTCCACGATGAGCCCGGCGTGACGCGTGATCGCCATTACGGCGTATGCCGTCGGATCGAGGACCGCCCGTTCGCCGTGGTCGACACCGGCGGCATCAGTGGCGAGGATGAAGGTTTGGCCGGGTTGACCGCACTGCAGTCGCAGTCGGCTATCGAAGAGGCCGATCTGGTCGTCTTCGTGGTGGATGCCAAACACGGCCCCTCGACGGTGGATGAGGACATCCTTCAGCTTCTGCGTCGCTCCGGCAAGCCCGTGTTGCTGGCACTCAACAAGATCGACGCGGCCGACGCGCACGAAGCCGAGGCCGAGTTCGCCCGGTTCGGCTTGCCAGATGTGTTTCGCCTTTCCGCCGCTCACCAGCGAGGCGTCGATGATCTGCTTGATGAAATCGTCGAGCGCCTGCCCGACATGCCGGAGGGTGCCGCGGAAGAGGATGAACCGGACCGCCTGAGGCTGGCGATCGTCGGCCGTCCCAACGTCGGAAAATCCACGCTGGTGAACCGCCTGCTCGGGGAAGACCGGGTGATCGCGTCGGATGTTCCGGGCACGACGCGCGATTCCATTTCCGTGGACATGGAGCGCGACGGACGCAAGTACCGTCTGATCGACACGGCCGGCATCCGGCGCAAGTCCAAGGTCGAGGAAGCGGTCGAGAAATTCAGTGTCATCAAGTCGCTGCGCGCGATCGAAATGGCGCAGGTGGTGGTGTTCATGATCGACGCCAGCGAAGGCGTCACCGACCAGGATGCGACCGTTCTGGGTCAGGTCCTGGATGCCGGTCGCGCGCTGGTGATCGCGGTGAACAAATGGGACGGCCTGTCCGAATACCAGCGCGAGCAGACCAAGTCGGCGCTGGATCGTCGTCTGAACTTCGTGCCCTGGGCCGAGCACGTCACGATATCGGCCAAGCATGGGTCCGGGCTGCGCGAGTTGCTGCGTGCGGTGCAGAAAGCGCACCGATCTGCCGGATTCCAGTTCGTCACTTCCGATCTGACCCGCGTGATCGAAACGGCCGTGGCGGCACACCAGCCGCCGCCGGTGCGTGGACATGCCGCCAAGTTGCGCTTTGCGCATCCTGGCGGTACCCATCCCCCCACGGCGGTGATTCACGGCAATCGCGTCAAAAGCCTGCCGGACAGCTACAAGCGCTATCTGGAAAACTACCTGCGCCAGCACTACAAGCTGATCGGCACGCCGCTGAAGCTCGAGTTCCGACAAGGCGAGAATCCCTATGCCGACAAGGTCAACCCGCTGACCGACAGGCAAATCAAGCAGCGCCGGCGAATGATGCGGCACGTCAAACGCTGACTTTCGCTTTCGCAGCCTTGTATCGATGTCACCGTCGATTGCCACATTCTCTCCGCAGGCGGCGCTCGCCCGGGTACGCGATGGGGCACAGCTGATCGATGTCCGTGAACCCGGCGAGCGTGCCAGTGGCATGGCCGAGGGCGCAGAAGGCGTATCGCTGGGCGACTTGCTGGCCGATTCCGAAAGCCATCTGGGTGGGCCGCAATCCGGGCGGGAAATACTGCTGATCTGCGCGCACGGGCAGCGGTCGTGGACTGCCGCCCGTGCATTGGCCGAACGCGGTTACTGTCGCCTTGCCTCGGTCGAAGGCGGCACCGAGCGCTGGCGCGCCGAAGGCTTGCCAATGAGCGAACCATTGGCCGATACGGATTTCCTGTCGCGCTATTCCCGGCATTTGCTGTTGCCGCAGGTGGGGCTGGAAGGCCAGTGTCGTCTTGAACAGGCTCGTGTGCTCCTGGTCGGCGCGGGCGGTCTTGGCTCGCCGATCGCGCTGTACTTGGCCGCAGCAGGCGTCGGTACGCTGGTGCTCTGCGACGACGATGTGGTGGAACTGAGCAACCTCCAGCGCCAGATCATCCACACCCAGGCCAGTCTGGGCCAGGCCAAGGTCGAATCCGCGCGCCACGCCATCGCGGCACTGAATCCACGCACGAATGTGGTTGCGGTGCCGCAACGGCTCACCGCCGACACCATCGATGCGCTGCTGGCGGGTGTCGATCTGGTGGTGGACGGGGCGGACAATTTCGCGGTGCGCTATCTGGTGTCCGACGCCTGCGTCAAACACGCCATTCCGATGGTCTATGGCGCGGTCGAACGATTCACCGGACAGGTGAGCGTGTTCGATGCAGGCCGCCAGCGCGGCATTGCTCCCTGCTACCGCTGCTTGTTTCCGGAGCCGCCACGGCCGGAGGATGCCCCGAACTGCGCCGAGGCCGGCGTGATCGGCGTGATGCCGGGCATCGTCGGGTTGTTGCAGGCCAACGAAGCCATCAAGCTCCTGCTGGACATCGGTGACGTGCTCGTGGGGCGACTGTTGCGCTTCGATGCGCTTGCCGCCGGCTTCCGCGAAACACGTGTGCGGCCCGACCCGGGCTGCCCTGTCTGCGCCGCGGGCCGCGAGTTCCCCGGTTACATCGACTACGGGCGGTTCTGTTCTGGCGGGTGATGCCGCTGTGCCGCATCGAATGCCGCGAGCTGTTCCGGCGTGGCGGGCTTCTGGTGCTTTTCCTTCCACTGCGCGAACGGTTCTCCGTAGATCCGTTCGCGCGCTTCCTCCTTGCTGATCGGCGTGTCGGCGGCCTCGGCAGCCTCTTGGTACCAATTGGCCAAGCAGTTGCGGCAAAAGCCGGCGAGGATCATCAGGTCAATGTTCTGCACGTCCGATCGTTCGCGCAGATGGGCCAGCAGTCGGCGGAATGCGGCAGCTTCCAGGGCGACACTGTTGTCGATGGTGTTCATGCGATGCACCTTCCTCGGCGATAATCACGCCTCGACTTTAACCGGACACACCGATGCCCGCGCGCCTGCTCGACGGCAAGCAGATTGCCGACCGCCTCCTGGATGACATCGCAGCCAGCGTGGCCGCACGCGTGACGAACGGGCGTTCCGCTCCGGGATTGGCCGTGGTGCTGGTGGGCGCGGACCCGGCGTCGGCGGTGTACGTGCGCAACAAGCGCCGCGCGTGCGAGCGTGCCGGGTTCGTCTCGTTCGACTACGACCTGCCCGAAACCACGACCGAGGTCGAACTGCACAGGCTGATCGATCGGCTCAATGCCGATCCGACGGTCAACGGCATCCTCGTGCAACTGCCACTGCCGCCGCATTTCGATGCCACGGCACTGATCGACCGGATCGATCCGGCCAAGGACGTGGATGGTTTCCATCCGGCCAATGTCGGGCGCTTGCTGTTGCGTCAGCCGGGCCTGCGTCCGTGCACGCCGCGCGGCATCATGACGCTTCTGGCGCATACCGACCGCCCGGTGCGTGGACGCGAAGCCGTGGTGGTCGGGGTTTCCAACCACGTCGGCCGGCCGATGGCGATGGAGCTGCTGATCGCCGGCTGCACGACGACCAGCTGCCACCGATTCACCCCGCGCGAGACGCTGGAAAAGCACATTCGTCAGGCCGACATCGTGGTGGTGGCGGTCGGCAAGCCGGCGCTCGTGCCCGGCGAATGGATCAAGCCCGGCGCCATCGTCATCGACGTCGGCATCAACCGCCTCGACGACGGCAGCCTGTGCGGCGACGTGGGCTTCGATGCGGCGTTCGAGCGTGCCTCGTGGATCACGCCGGTGCCGGGCGGCGTCGGCCCGATGACCGTGGCGACGCTGATGCAGAACACCTTGGTGGCGGCCGAAGCGATGGGTTGAGACGTATCGCCGGGAGCCTGTGCGGATATCGATTCGGCGTTCAACGGAAATTTTTCGAGCGCCCGTGAATCCCGGTTACAATATCGCGCTTCCCCAACTCTCCCACGGGACCGCCGATGCTCCGCATCCTGGCTGAAGCACTCACCTACGACGACGTCTCGCTCGTCCCCGCCCATTCCATCGTCCTGCCCAAGGACGTGTCGCTCGAAACCCGGCTGACACGCGATTTGCGCCTGAAGATCCCGCTGGTGTCTGCGGCTATGGACACCGTCACCGAGGCGCGATTGGCAATCACGATGGCGCAGTTGGGCGGCATCGGCATCGTGCACAAGAACCTTTCGGTCGAACGTCAGGCGGCGGAAGTTCTGCAGGTCAAGAATTTCGAAGCGGGCGTGATTCGCGAGCCGTTCACCGTCGGTCCGGATACCACCATCGGCGAAGTCCTTCGCCTCACCCGGGCGCGCAACATCTCCGGCGTGCCGGTGGTGGAGGGTGGCCGACTCGTGGGCATCGTCACCGGACGCGACATGCGTTTCGAGAAGAAGCTCGACGATCCGGTGCGCAACATCATGACCAAGAAGGACCGCCTGGTCACGGTGCACGAAGGCGCATCCGACGAAGAAGTGATCGGCCTGCTGCACAAGCACCGCATCGAAAAAGTACTGGTGGTCAACGACGCGTTCGAGCTGCGTGGCCTCATCACCGTCAAGGACATCCAGAAAGCGCACGATTTCCCCAATTCGGCCAAGGACAAAGACGAGCAACTGATCGTCGGTGCCGCCGTCGGCGTGGGCGGTGACACCGAGGCGCGGGTCGAGGCGCTGGTCGCCGCGGGCGTGGACGTGGTGATCGTCGATACCGCGCACGGTCATTCGCAGGGCGTGATCGAGCGCGTGGCGTGGGTCAAGAAGCACTATCCGCAAGTGCAGGTGGTTGGCGGCAACATCGTCACTGGCGATGCCGCACTGGCATTGATGGATGCCGGCGCGGACGCGGTGAAGGTGGGTGTCGGCCCCGGCTCCATCTGCACGACACGCATGGTGGCCGGCGTTGGCGTGCCGCAGGTCACGGCCGTGGCCATGGTGGCGGAAGCGCTGCAGGGCCGCATCCCGTTGATCGCCGATGGCGGTATCCGCTATTCCGGCGATCTGGGCAAGGCTATCGCGGCGGGCGCCTCCACGATCATGATCGGCGGCCTGTTCGCCGGGACCGAGGAAGCACCCGGCCAGGTCGAGTTGTTCCAGGGCCGCAGCTACAAGAGTTATCGCGGCATGGGCAGTCTGGGCGCGATGGAAAAGGGCAGCAAGGATCGCTACTTCCAGGATTCCGCCGATGCCGACAAGCTCGTGCCCGAAGGCATCGAAGGCCGCGTGCCGTATCGCGGCCCGGTCGGCGGCATCGTGCATCAGCTGGTGGGCGGCTTGCGCTCGACGATGGGCTATGTCGGCTGCGCCACCATCGAAGAGATGCAGACGCGCCCGCAGTTCGTGAACATCACCGGTGCCGGGCAACGTGAAAGCCATGTGCACGACGTGCAGATCACCAAAGAGCCGCCCAACTACCGCATGGGCTGACGCCAGTCGACAAGGAAGAGGGAGACGTTCGCGTGTCCCTCTTCTTTTATCCGCCTCCCGCTTTCCCGCATCGCTTCCGCAGCGCAGTCATGACCGATATCCACTCCGACAAGATCCTGATCCTCGACTTTGGTGCGCAGTACACGCAGCTGATCGCACGCCGCATCCGCGAGCTGGGGGTTTACTGCGAAATCTGGGCCTGGGACCACGATCCCGCCGAGATTGCCGCGTTCGCCCCGAAAGGCATCATCCTCTCCGGCGGTCCGGAATCGACCACCGAATCCGGCTCGCCGCGCGCCCCGCAGGACGTGTTCGACAGCGGCCTTCCCATTCTCGGCATCTGCTACGGCATGCAGACCATGGCGGTGCAATTGGGTGGCGCCACCGAGGCCGCCGATCAGCGCGAGTTCGGCCACGCGCAGGTCAACGTCATTGCGGAAGACCGCTTGCTGGACGGCTTGAAGGATCACGCCGGCTCGCCGCCGCGTCTCGATGTCTGGATGAGTCACGGTGATCACGTTTCCGCAGCGCCTGCGGGTTTCACCGTCACCGCGAAAACCGATCGCATTCCGGTCGCGGCGTTTGCCGACGACGCGCGCCGTTGGTACGGCGTGCAGTTCCACCCCGAAGTCACGCACACCCGGCAGGGCAGCGAGCTTTTGCGTCGTTTCGTCGCCGACATCTGCGGCTGCAAGACGCTGTGGACTGCGGCCAACATCATCGACGACCAGATTGCCCGGGTGCGCGAACAGGTGGGCTCCGACGAAGTGATCCTCGGGCTTTCCGGCGGCGTGGATTCCTCCGTCGTGGCCGCGCTGCTGCACAGAGCCATCGGTGACCAACTGACCTGCGTGTTCGTCGATACCGGTTTGTTGCGCTGGCAGGAAGGCGATCAGGTGATGGCGATGTTCGCCAACGAAGCCGACAAGGGAGGCATGGGCGTCAAGGTGATTCGCGTCGACGCGGCCGACCGTTACTTCAAGGCGCTGGCAGGCGTCACCGATCCGGAAGCCAAGCGCAAGATCATCGGCGGTCTGTTCGTCGAGATCTTCGAGGAAGAGTCGAACAAGCTGACCAATGCCAAATGGCTGGCGCAGGGCACGATCTACCCGGACGTGATCGAGTCCGCGGGCTCGAAAACCGGCAAGGCCCACGTGATCAAGAGCCACCACAACGTCGGTGGTTTGCCGGAGCACATGAAGCTTGGCCTGGTCGAGCCGCTGCGCGAGCTGTTCAAGGACGAAGTGCGTCGCCTCGGCGTGGAACTCGGCCTGCCGCGCGAGATGGTTTACCGGCATCCGTTCCCCGGACCGGGACTCGGCGTACGCATCCTGGGCGAAGTGAAACCCGAGTACGCCGAGTTGCTCGCCCGCGCCGATGCCATCTTCATCGACGAACTGCGCAAGGCGGATCTGTACGACAAGACCTCGCAGGCGTTTGCCGTGTTCCTGCCGGTGAAGTCGGTCGGCGTGGTGGGTGATGCTCGCGCCTACGAATGGGTCATCGCGCTGCGTGCCGTCGAAACCATCGACTTCATGACCGCACACTGGGCACACCTGCCGTACGATTTCCTTGGCACCGTGTCCAACCGCATCATCAACGAGCTGCGTGGCGTTTCGCGCGTGGTCTACGACATTTCCGGCAAGCCACCGGCGACGATCGAGTGGGAATAAGCTGCTCCTGATCCGGCCAGACAAGGAGCCTGGCATGAAGCACTACGACTACATCGTCATCGGAGGCGGCAGCGGCGGCATCGCGTCGGTGAACCGGGCGGCCATGGCTGGCAAGCGCTGCGCATTGATCGAGATGGGCGAGATCGGCGGCACTTGCGTCAACGCGGGTTGCGTGCCGAAGAAGGTGATGTGGCATGCCGCGCAGATTGCCGAGGCGGTCCATCGTTACGGCCCCGACTACGGGTTCGACACCACGCTGGAACGGTTCGACTGGGGCACGCTGGTGGCCAATCGCAGCGCATACATCCAGCGGATCCAGGGTTCCTACGAATCGAGGCTGGAGAAGAACGGGATTGACGTGATTCGCGGCGCAGCCCGTTTCGTGGATGCCCGTACGGTGGAGGTGGATGGCGAGCGCCTGACGGCCGGGCACATTCTCATCGCCACCGGCAGTCGTGCCTCGCGGCCGTCGATTCCCGGTGCGGAAGTCGGGCTGGATTCGGATGGGTTCTTCGCGTTGAAGGCATTGCCGCAGCGCGTCGCGATCGTTGGCGCAGGGTATGTCGCGGTCGAACTTGCCGGCGTATTCAATGCACTCGGTGCCGACACCCACCTGTTTCTGCGCGAGGACACGGTGCTGCGCCATTTCGATCCGATGCTGGGCAGCGCGCTGCTGGAATGCATGCAGGCTGACGGCGTCACACTGCATACGCATGCCAATGCATCCGCGCTATCCGATGAGGGCGCTGAGGGACTGACGCTCCACCTGAAATCCGGCGAGCGCCACGGTACCGATTGCGTGGTATGGGCCGTGGGGCGCGTGCCCAATACGGACGGATTGGAGCTGGAGCGAGCAGGCATTGCGCTCGAAGACTCGGGGCATGTTCGCGTGGATCGCTTCCAGAACACGTCGGTGCCAGGCGTGTATGCGGTGGGGGATGTCACGCGTCAGCCGGCGTTGACGCCAGTGGCCGTGGCTGCGGGTCGCCGATTGGTCGACCGGCTTTTCGGTGGGAAAGAGGATGCATACTTGGATGTCGATCAGGTGCCGTCGGTGGTGTTCAGCCATCCACCCATCGGAACCGTGGGTCTGAGCGAGCCGGAGGCGCGGAAGGCGCATGGCGATGGTGCGGTGAAGGTCCATCACGCCCGTTTCACGCCGATGTACTCGGCCGTGACACGGTTCCGCCAACCTGCGCAAATGAAGCTGGTCTGCGTCGGCCCGGAAGAGCGCATCGTCGGATTGCATGGCATCGGCCATGGCATGGACGAGATCCTGCAAGGGTTTGCCGTGGCGCTGCGGATGGGAGCCACCAAACGCGATTTCGACGATACGTTGGCGATCCATCCGACCGCGGCGGAGGAATTCGTGACGATGCGATAGCGCAGGGTCACGCGTTTCGATCCGAATCGAGGATGCGCGACAGATCTTCCGGCGTGTTGGCATTGAACAGGGCCTCGCTGTCGGAGGCGATGAGGCGGTGGATGCGCAGCCCATCGAGCACGCGGCGCAGGCTTTTTTCTCCGCGTTCGATCGCGTGCCGCAGCGGCACCCGGCTTGACGGTTCCCAGATCGCGCACAGTGGCTCGGGCAGGCCGTCGACCGGACTGGTGAAGGCGGTGACGTCGGCATCGGGATCGCGCGCCGCGCTCAATGTCCGCAACGTGTTGTCATCCAGAAGCGGCATGTCGCATGCCACCACCAACCATGCCGCCTCGGGGGCCTGTTCCTGTGCCGCGAGGATGCCGGCGGCCGGGCCGCAGGCATCATGCTGATCGACGATCTGCGGAAACGTTGCGCGCAACGGGTCGTCACGCTGGTCGTGCCGCACCGACACGAAACAGCGATCCACGTGCGACGCCACCAGATGGAACGTACGCAGCAGCTGCGGTTCGCCGCAACAGGCAAGATATGCCTTGTCCTGCTGCATCCTGCGGCTGGCGCCACCCGCGAGGATCAGGCCATGGAGTGGCGATGGCGTGAACGAACTCACGCGGAGTCCAGCCGCTCGGGGCAGGTATAGACGTTGTAGCCGTGCGCCCGTGCGAAACCGATGAGGCATACCCCCGCGCTGCGCGCCAAGCCAATCGCGAGCGCAGTGGGTGCCGACACGGCCGCCATCACGCCGATGCCTGCGCGCGCGGTCTTGGTCACCATTTCGTAACTGGCGCGGGAAGAAATCAGCAGCAGTCCCGTGCCGGCATCCATCTCATGGCGATGCATCGCCCCGGTGAGTTTGTCGAGTGCGTTATGGCGGCCGACATCCTCGCGCACGAGCACAATGCGACCGTCGACATCGGCCCATGCCGCGGCGTGGATGGCGCCGGTGAGCGCGTTCATCGGCTGGTGGTCGGGAAGATTGGCCAGGGCGCGTTGGAGCGCTGCGGCGGAGTAGCGATGGGTCGCACTCACCGGCTCGGGTGGGCGCACCACCTCTTCCAGCAGGCGAGTGCCGCAGACGCCGCAACCGCTGCGTCCTGGGAGCACGCGCGCGGTATCGGACGCAAGACTGGCGGCTGGTGCCGTGTCTGCAACCTGCAGGTCCAGCACGATGCCCTCCACGCGCTCGTGGGTCTGCACCGCATGAAGCTCCTCCGGCGTGCGGATCAGACCTTCGCTGAGCGAAAAACCCAGCGCGAAATCGTCCAGGTCACAGGGTGTGGCCATCATCACCGCATAGGGCGTGCCGTTCACGTGCAGCGCGATCGGCACTTCTTCGGCCACGAGGTCGATCAACCTGGCCTCGACGCCATCGCGCCAGCGCGAGATGGATCGCCGCACGCAGCCGGGCGTGGTGTTTGCGGAATCGGAATCGGAATCGGACATGATGGGAGCAACGGGATTCGCCGCGGCGAGCATAGCTGTCCGGAATGGTACCTGCGCGTGCCACTGCGACGGGGGCTGGCGTAAGCTGGACAACACGCTGCCTCGCAGCAACCTCGCGAGATTCGACCATGCCGGGAATCGATTCCACTCTGCCGTTCCATCCGTTGCGTATCGCCGTCTTGACGGTGTCGGACACACGCACCGAGGCCACCGATACGTCCGGTGGATTGTTGATCGAGCGCCTGCAGGCGGTGGGTCATGCGCTGGCGGATCGTGCGCTGTTGCGCGACGACGTGGGCGCGATCCGCACTACGGTCCAGCGCTGGGTGAGCGATGAAAGCATCGACGTGATCATCACTACCGGCGGCACCGGATTTGCACCGCGTGATGTCACGCCCGAGGCGATCCGGCCCTTGTTCCGGCGCGAGATGGAAGGTTTCTCGGTGGTTTTCCATAGCGTCAGCATGGACTCGGTGGGCGTGTCGACGCTGCAGTCGCGCGCCTTTGCCGGTCAGGCCGACGATACCTTCATTTTCTGCCTGCCCGGGTCCACCGGTGCGTGCCGGGATGGCTGGGACAAGGTACTCGCGTTCGAGCTGGATAGCCGATACCGGCCTTGTTCGTTGGCCGGGCAGATTCCACGATTGCGCGATGTGTGTGCCTGATGCTGACGTTCGAGGACGCATGTGCGCTGATTCGGGCATTGCCGGAACGCACGGAAATCGAGCGCGTGGCCGTGGCGCAAGCAATGGGGCGGGTGCTCGCCGGTGACGTTGTCGCGCGGCTTGATGCTCCGCGTCATGCCGTCTCGGCGATGGATGGCTATGCCGTCCGTGATGCGGATCTCGCGGAATGTCCCGCGCGGCTGCGCGTGATCGGGCCGGTGTTCGCCGGAGACAGCGGCCAGCTCGACGTTCCCGCGCAAGCCTGCGTTCGGCTCTTTACCGGCGCACCGGTGCCTGCGGGGCTGGATCGGGTCGTGATTCAGGAGCATGTGCGCCGCGATGGGGAATTTGCCGTGTTCGAGTCGGCGCCGGGGACGCAGCGCCACATCCGGGCGCGTGGATCGGATTTCCGTCGCGGCGACCGCCTGCTGGCGGCCGGCACCCGATTGACTGCGCAAGGCGTGGTGGCCGCGGCAGGTGCGGACGTGGCCGAGGTGCCGGTGTTCGCCCGTCCTCGTGTTGCGGTCCTCTCGACCGGCGACGAACTTCGCGCGCCCGGCAGCGCCGGGTTGGACGACAACGGCATCCCGGAAAGCGCCTCGCTGGGCGTCATCGCCATGGCCGAACAGTGGGGAGCGCGGTGCGTGCAACACCGCTGCCTGCCTGATGTGCTGGATCTGCTCGAGTCCGCAGCGGAGGTGGCGTTGCAGTCAGCGGATGTCGTGATCGTCACCGGAGGCGCGTCGGTGGGCGAGCGCGATTTCGCCAAGGCGATGTTCGCGCCGCACGGTCTGGAGCTGGTTTTTTCCAAGGTGGCGATCAAGCCCGGAAAACCGGTCTGGTTGGGGCGTGCGGCTGGGCGGCTGGTGCTCGGGTTGCCGGGCAATCCCACGTCGATGCTGGTCGTGGCGCGACTGCTGATGGCACCTCTGTTGCTGCGATCGAGCGGTGGCGATCCGGTCGATGCGTGGCGCTGGCAAATGGCGTCACTGGCCGACGGCATGTCCGCCGGGGGCGAGCGCGAGGAGTTCATACGGGCGCGCTGGTCGCACGAGGGACGCATCGCGCCGCTGCGGAACCTCGACAGCAGCGCGCAGCGCACGCTGTCGGAGGCCGATGTGCTGATTCGTCGCGTGGCAGGTACGCCAGCGGTGGAGGCCGGTGCGCTGGTGTCGGTATTGCCGCTCTGAGCCGGTGCCGGTGACCGCGAGGCGGCAACGGAGGCCCTGCATCGGCCGGTCGTGATGAGGATGCCGTGTCAGCCGATTCGCTGCAGTCGAGTGTTCGCCAACACCTGTGTCCAGGGAAACATCGGGCCGGGATCCCGCTTGCGCGCGACCAGGATCCCGGGATCGTTGCTGGCGGGCACCTGGTCGCGGTCCAGGTCTTCGTGCCCGGCGATGTAATGCAGATCGGGCAGATCGGAAGCCAGTGCGTTCAGCAGTTGAAGAAGCGCACGAATTTGCGGCTCGGGATACGGCTCATCCATGGCCTGATGGCGTGAGTCGAGCCAATCCGGAAAGCGCCCGAGGTTGACCAGTTCGATGCCAATGGCGCGTGGGTTGTAGCCACGCACGTGGTGCGCAATGTGCTCCATCGGCACGAAGCAGTGCACGCTGCCGTCGCGGTCGATGTAGAAGTGGCCGCTGTTGCCGGTGCCCGTGTCGTACAGCACACGCTCGCCGTACTCGCGAGCGGTGGCAAGGTCAGGCAGTTCGGTGCAGTGGATCACGACCAGGTCGATGGCCCCGCGCGCGCGGGTCGCGAGTCGCTCGATGTAGGGCAGGGGCCAGTCGTGACAGGCCAGTGCGGGATCGGAAGGCATGGGCCGCATGCTACCATCGCGGCCTTCCTGCACCGCCCCGCCGGGCTTCGCGTGACTTCCGCGAACGGCTCGTGCCGTGGAATGGCTGCGCATTCGCGCCCACTTTTCCCGGAGCCCAGACATGAGTGGCCACTGCATTCTTTCGCACGGTTTCCGAAGCAGTCCGAGCGCCAGCAAGGTTTCTGCACTGGCGCGTGTGGCCGAGGCGCTGGGTTGGCGCTGCGAGCGGCCGGATTACACCGACCTCGATGCGGGCGAGGATGTGCGTGATGTCCCGCTGCGGGTGGATCGGTTGCTGCACCTTGCCCGCAAGGCGAAAGGGCCGTTGGTGCTTGCAGGTTCAAGTCTGGGGGCATTCACGAGTGCGCTGGCGTCGCTCGATCCGAGTGTCGCGCCGGCCGGTTTGTTCCTGATCGCCCCCCCGGTGACCTTGCCGGATTATCCGCAGCGGTTGGAGGCACGTGTTGTTCCCACCTGCGTGGTTCATGGCTGGCATGACGAGCTCATTCCGGCGCAGGACGTGGTGGACTGGTGTCGCGCACGTGCATTGCCACTGTGGCTGCTCGACGACAATCACCGGCTGGAAGCACACGTCGAACCGATCGCAGATGCGTTCGGACGTTTTCTGAAGGGCATCGCATGAGCGCGTCGCTGACATTCTTCGCGCCTTGCGCGAAAGGCATCGAATACCTGCTGGTCGACGAATTGCGCGAGCTGGGGGCGAGCGAGGTGCGCGAGGCCCTCGCGGGCGTGCATTTCTCCGGGCCGCTGGAAACCGGATACCGCGCCTGTCTGTGGTCGCGACTCGCCAGTCGCGTGCTGCTGCGGCTAGCCCAATTCGAGGCGCTCGACGAGGCGGCGTTGTACGCCGGCGTGCAGGCCATCGACTGGTCCGAACAGGTTTCCGAAAACGGAACCTTGGCAGTGGATGCCAATCTCCATGCCTCGCATCTGACTCACGCCCGTTACGCCGCGCAGAAGGTGAAGGACGCGGTGGTCGATCAATTCCGCGAGCGTTTCGGCGTACGCCCGTCGGTCGAGGTGGAGCGGCCCGATCTGCGCATCGTGCTGAGCCTGCGGCGCAACATTGCCGGCGTGTTCGTCGATCTGGCTGGCGAGGCCTTGCACCGTCGCGGCTGGCGCGGGCCGCAGGTGGAGGCGCCACTGAAGGAAACCCTCGCCTGCGCGGTACTGCTGCGAGGCGGCTGGACGGACATTTCGGCGCGCGGTGGCGCGTTGGTCGATCCGATGTGCGGGTCGGGGACGTTGCTGATCGAAGCCGCCCGCATGAGTGCGGACGTCGCGCCCGGCCTGAGCCGCAGCTATTTCGGCTTCCTCGGTTGGCGTGGCCACGATGTGGCTTTGTGGAATCGCCTGATCGCGGAGGCCGATGAACGATCGCGGCGCGGGCGTGCCGGACTGACACCGCGCTTCTTCGGGTATGACATCTCGCCAGAGGCCATTGCCGCGAGCCGGGAGAACATCGCACGTGCCGGGCTCTCCGGTGTGATTTCGGTGGAGCGCCGTGATGTGGCGATGCTGGATGCGCCGGCAGACGCCCAGGCGGGTTTGATGGTCTGCAATCCGCCGTATGACGAACGACTGGCCGCCGATGCGTCGCTGTATCGCGCGCTCGGTGCCACGCTCAAGCGCAGCTTCGCCGGCTGGCAGGCCGCGATCCTCACCGGCGATCCCGAGCTGGGCAGGGCACTCGGCCTTCGCCCGGAAAAACGCTATGCGTTGCACAACGGCGCCTTGGCCTGCGAACTGTTGCGTATCGAACGCATCGAGCCGCCTCGGGAGCGCGCATTCGAGCGCCAGCCGTTGAGCGAAGGTGCCCAGATGGTGGCCAATCGTCTGCGGAAGAATCTGAAGGCGCTCGGGAAGTGGCGTGAACGCGAAGGTGTTTCGTGCTATCGCGTCTACGACGCCGATCTGCCCGAGTACGCAGCCGCGGTCGATGTGTATTCGGGCGTGCCCGAGGAAGCGCCCAACAGTACACCGGAGGTCTGGTTGCACGTTCAGGAATACCAGGCACCGGCGAGCATTCCCGAAGAGACGACGCGTCAGCGCCTTGCCGATCTGGTCCGCGCGGCGATGGATGTGTTCGAGCTGCCGCGCGCGCGCGTGGCGGTGAAAACCCGCGCCCGAGGAAAAGGCGGCAGCAAGTACGGTCGGTTCGATGCGCGCGGCCAGTTCCTGATCGTGCGCGAGCGCGCGGCACGGCTGCGGGTGAACCTGTTCGATTATCTCGATACCGGCCTGTTTCTGGATCATCGCCCACTGCGCTTGCGCATGGCGCGCGAGGCGAACGGGCTGCGTGTGCTCAACCTGTTTTGCTACACCGGTGCGGTCAGTGTGCAAGCAGGTCTGGGGGGCGCTGCCAGCACCACCAGCGTCGATCTCTCTGCCACCTACCTGGAGTGGGCCGCGAAGAATCTCGCGCTCAACGGCCTTGCCGGTCAGGCACACCGCTTGGTGCAGGCCGACGTGATGGAGTGGCTGGCGGCCGAGCGGGCGCGATACGACCTGATCTTCTGCGATCCGCCGACGTTCTCCAACTCCGCGCGCGCCGATGATTTCGATTTGCAGCGGCATCATGCCCGGCTGATTCATGCCTGCATGGATCGACTCACGCCGGATGGCGTGCTGCTGTTTTCCAACAACTTCCGACGCTTCCGCCTGGATTCCGGGTTGTCCGAGGAATTCGACGTGAGCGACATTCGTGCATCGACGCTGGATCCGGATTTCGCGCGTGATCCGAAGATTCACGCGGCGTGGGAAATCCGCTGGCCTTGGCGAACCGGGTCATAGGCTGAAGCGGTTGCGGCCATCGGCGCAGCGATTGGTGCTGTGGGTGCTTGCGGATCATTCGAATCCATCGGAGAACAATGGCTGCGGCGGACCATAGTCGCCGCCACGCTGGCCGCCACGCACCAGCCGCATCATGCGCGGAATCGCATCGTCCTTGAGCGTGACGCCGGTGGTGCCGAACTGGGTGTCGAAATACACGAAGGTCGCGGGCGATTTGTCGTCCGTGGTCGAGGCGTAGTGGATGGCGGCAATGGGCGCGTTGGGGAAGATCGCGTCGTTCATCGCGGGGTTGTAACGGCAGGTCTCGTGGATGGATCGCCACTCCTTGATGTTGGGCATGCGCCAGTCGCGCTCGTCGGCAAAGCCCGGAGCGCCGTCGCCATCGAGGTCCGAAACGCCCGTGTTGATGTCGCGCACCGTGCGCAGGCCAACGCCCCAGGAGGTGAACGTGGCCGGGCTGCCGACGCAGGTGGCGCCGTTCCAGCTTTGGCCGAGATTGCAGCGCATCCAGATCAGTCCGGTAGGCAGATGCCGTGCTGTGCCGTTCGCCGAAGCGTCGAAATCCTGGTCCGGGGTGCTGGGGGTGTGTTGCGGGTAGCAGGACACCGCCGTCGCCGGCGCCGGAAGGGCACAGATCAGTGCGAGAAGTGCGGTGCAGAAGAACGGTTGACGAAAGAACATGGCGACGGTCTCCGTGGCGGCAGCGGGGCGGGCGCTCATGGCGCGCTGCGGACCAGCCGCATCGAATGAGGGTTGCTCTTGTATGTTCCCCACATGGCTCTTCCGTACTGGAAATACACTGACCAGGCGGAGTCGCTGGACACCGCGGGTGAGCCTGTCCAGGTGATGTTCGGTGCAGGGTTGGTCGGATTGCCGAAGTCGCCGGGGGTGTTGGGGAAATGGGTGATGTCGATGGCCGGCCAGTGCCGACCGAAATGGATCAATCCGAACAGTTCGTTGAGTGTCGGCGTGCGCCAGTCGCTCGCGCCGCACAGGCTGGCGGCGTTGACTGCCGCGACGAAGCCGGCAGTGTCGCAGTAGTTGCCGGCGGGGTTGGCGTCCACGTCGTACTTGTCCAGGCACGTACCCCTGTTCTCGCCGCCGGCGTTCTGGCCGTTGTTGCCGTTGGCGGTGCCGTCCGGGCGCGCCGCGCTGCTGTACCAGCTGTAGGTCCACTCGCGATCATGCAGGTCCGGCGTGGCGCGGTAGGTCTTCACTTCCCAGATCAGCCCGGTGGTGTTGTCGCGGACGCAACTCCAGCGCGTGCCTGCGGCTTCGCTGCCGCTGTCGAAACCGTTGCCATCGCGCGCCCAGGGGTGATCCTGGATCGCCAGGGGCATGCCATTGGCGCCGATCTTGGTGAAGTCGAAGCCGGCATCGCCTGCGCCGCTCTTGATCAGCGCTCCGGCCAGCGCGGCAGCATCGCGACCAAAGCCGGCATCCTGACCCGGGAAATTCACAGGCTCGCCCCCGGGAGTGGACGTGGTGGCGTCGTAAAAGGTGGTCTGCCCGGTGTCGTTGATGCTGGTCGTCGGGGTGCCGGCGAGGGTCGGTGGAGCCAGGAACGCGAGCAGTACGGCAAGCGTGACGCGGCAAAGTGATCGGGCATGAATCCGTGACATGAGGTTGGCTCCAGATGCCCGATGGGCGGGCGCGGAATGAACAACGCAGTTTCGCCAGACTTCGTGCCATGTCGGTGCCAGTTGCCGCAGCACCCGTCTCCGCGCCATGCTAGCGCTGGCCCGACACGCACGGTCGGGCGCCTTGGTATTGGTCCGGGCGCCGCTTCTGTGCCGAAAGGATTTTTCGCGCACCGGCAACACACGCATGCAACAACGACTCCAGCGGTTATGGCGCAGCAAGGACGAGCAATGGCAGTTCTTCCGCCAATGGCTGCGTCATCCGCTTTCCACGGCGGCCATTTCGCCTTCCGGCCCGCACCTGGCGCGCAGCATGGTGGCCGAGATCCAGATCGGTGCACGCCGTGTCATCGAGCTGGGTGCGGGCACCGGTGCAATGACCCGGGCGATCCTCGCGCAGGGGATCGAGCCCGACGATCTGCTCGCGCTCGAACTCAATCCCGACCTGTGTCGATATCTGGAAGGCGCCTTCCCGCAGGTCAAGGTCATCTGTGCCGATGCGCGCGAGCTGGCGAAAGCGCTGGACGCCTGCGGCTACGCACAGGGCGGGCTGGCCGATGCCGTGGTGTCGAGTCTGGGCCTGCTCTCGATGCCGCGCACCTTGCAGCACGACATCCTGAAAGCGTCGTTCGATTGCCTGAATCCGGGCGGGCGCTTCATCCAGTTCACCTATGGACCGACCTGCCCGGTGCCACGCGACGTCCTCGATGCGCTGGATCTGCACGTGCTGCGTGGTCGTACCGTGCTGCGCAATGTGCCGCCGGCGACGGTGTTCGTGTTCAGCCGCAATCGTTCCCGCGCCATCGTGCCGCGCTCGATCCGGTAGCGAGCCGCCCGTCGTCCGGTTGTTTGCAGGTGGGCGGTGTCAGCTCTGCTCCGGAGCCTGTTCGAGCATCGCCACCAGCGCGGCGTAATCGGCCGGGACCGGGTCGGCACGGGAGGGGCGCGACAACAGTTCGGCCAGAGCCGGCGGCGCTGCGATGTGTGCTCCGACGAGCGGCTCGACGATGCTCTCGAATTTGGCCGGATGCGCGGTGGCGGCAACGGCCCAACTGCCATCCAGCGCGAGGCTGTCGAGTGCGAACACCGCGGTCGCGGTATGCGGGCAGATCGCGAACAGGTGGCGATCCCAGACATCCTGGATGGTGGCTTGGATGTCAGCATCGCTGACGCTGATGGCGCGGAAGGATTCACGCAGTTGATCGTCGTTCGGCACCAGCCAGCGCAGGCGCTCGAAATTGCTCGGTGCGCCCACGTCCATCGCATTGGCAAGCGTGGCGATGCTGGCGTGAGGCGCGTAGTCGCCGCCATCGAAGAACGCCGGCAGCACGGCATTGGCGTTGGTGGCGAGCAGCACCTCCCCGATCGGCAGGCCGATGTGGCGCGCCAGGATGCAAGCCAGCGCATTGCCGAGGTTACCGGTGGGGATGGCGAAGTTGAGCGTTTCTCCGTGGGCGCGGAAATGATCCAGCGCGGCCTTGGCGTAGTAGCTCATCTGCGGCAGGAGGCGGCCGAGGCTGATGCTGTTGGCCGAGCTGAGCGGCACGCGGGCTTGCAGTTCGGCATCGTTGAGCGCGCGTTTCACCAGCGCCTGACAGTCGTCGAAACTGCCGGCCACGCGCAGCGCATGCACGTTGTCGCCGAAGGCGCCGAGCTGATGTGCCTGACGCGGCGATACGCGGCCATCGGGATACAGGATCACCACGCGCAGGTTGGGCACGCCGTGGAACGCGCCGCCGACGGCTGCGCCGGTATCGCCGGAGGTGGCCACGATGATCGTCAGTGGCTTTTCCGCACCGGCGCGCAGGCGTGTCAGGCAGGCGGCGAGAAAGCGCGCGCCGAAATCCTTGAACGCGGCGGTGGGGCCGTGGAACAGCTCGAGCAGAAACGTGCCGTCGCCCAGGTCGCGCATCGGTGCGGGGAAGTCGAAGGCTTCGGCGCAGATGGCGTCCAGCGCGGGTGCCAACACATCATCGGCGAAGAACGGACGCAGCAGCGTTGCGGCGATGTCGGGCAGGGAGGTTTTGCCGTCGAAATCCTCGAGCGAAAGCGTCGGCAGTTTTTCCGGCACGTACAGCCCGCCATCGGGTGCCAGACCTGCGGCGATGGCCTCGGAAAGCGTGGCGGCGGCTTGGCCACGGGTGGAGATAAAGCGCATCACAGCACCTCCGCGCGCGGCCCTGCGACCGGCGATACATACGATTGACTGGAAAATCCCGCGGCGGCGAACGCTGCCTGCATCGGTGCGGCGGCAGCGTCGGCCTCGGGTTTGGTTGCGAACCATGCGAACACGCTCGGCCCGGCGCCGGAAATGCTCGCGCCGAAGGCGCCGGCAGCCAGCGCTGCCTGCTTCACCTGCGCGAAGCCGGGGATCAGCGGTGCGCGGCGTGGTTCCACCAATACATCGGAAAAACCCGCGCGCACCAGCGTCTCGTCGCCGCGCATGCAGCCGATCAACACTTGCGCGAGATTGGCCGATTGGGAAACAAACTGGCCAAGCGCGTAGTCGCCGCGCAGCGCCTCGCGCGCACGACGGGTTTCCAGCACCTGATCCGGGTGCACCAGCACGCAATGCCACGCAGCCGGAAGATCGATTTTCACCATGCGTTCGGCGGTGGTGAGCACCAGGCCGCCAAGCAGCATCGGCCCGACGTTGTCGCCATGGCGTGAGCCGCTCGCCACCGATTCCCCATCGAGTGCGAACGGATACAGCGCCTCACGCGACAGCGGTTCGTCCAGCAGCGCATTCGCGGCGACCAGTGCGGCCACGCACGATGCCGCCGAGCCACCCATGCCGGAGCCGAGCGGAATGCCTTTTTCGATATCGAGTTCGAAACCGAACGGAAGATCGAGCGCCTTGCGCAACGCGATCAAGGCCTGACCGGCGGTATTGCGTTCGGCCTCCAGCGGCAGCGCCAGGTCCAGACCATGGATGGCCTTGATGCGTACCACAGGTTCGTCGATGCGTTGTGCCGTCACATGATCGCCCGCACCCGCCAACGTGTGGCCGAGGATGTCGAAACCGACGCAGGCGTTGCCGATGCTGGCGGGGGAGAAGGCGGTCGTTTTCTGCACGGGATCTGGGAGTCGGATAGGGAATCGGGAAAGGAGCGAGGATGGCAGGCGTTTCATGCCTGCGGGAAGCGAAGGTACAGGCCTGGACTCCAGCGCACGAGCCATGCCGGCGGTGGAGCGGATGGGCGAAGTCTCTTCCGCACTCCGGTCTGGATGCCGTGGTCCCGACATTTCATACCCGTGCCCCGAGCGCCGCCGCCACGCGCAGCAGGTCGGAAAACACGCCGGCAGCGGTGACTTCCGGACCGGCGCCCGGACCCTGCACCACCATCGCGTTGTCGCAATAGCGTCGTGTGGTGAATTGGACGATGTTGTCGGTGAGTTTCAGGTGGGCGAAGGCATGGCTTTCCGGCAGCGCCTGCAGGGCGACGCGGGCCTGCCCCCGGCGATCCAGGCTGGCGACGTAGCGCAGTACCTGGCCGTTGATGCGGGCGGCCTCGAAACGCTGCTGCATGGCGGCATCGTGCATGTCGAGACGATCAAGGAATTCCTGCGGGGAGACGGACTCCAGCCCCGGCGGGATCAGCGACTCGACTTCGACATCGGTCAGGCTCAGGTCGCGTCCGGCTTCGCGCGCCAGAATCACCAGCTTGCGCGCCACATCGGTTCCGGACAGATCGTCGCGCGCGTCCGGTTCGGTGTAGCCCAGCGCATGCGCCTCGCGCACCAGCGCCGAAAATGGCTGGCTGCCATCGTACCTGTTGAACAGCCAAGCCAGCGTGCCGGAGAAGATCCCCTCGATGGAGTGCAGTTCATCGCCGGTGGAGATGAGGTCGCGCAGCGTCTGGATGACGGGCAAGCCCGCGCCGACGGTCGCCTCGTAGCGGAAGCGCGTGCCGCCGGTCCAGGCGGCGCGCTTGATCTGGCGGTAGCGTTCGATCGGGCCGGAGCCCGCCTGTTTGTTCGGGGTGATGACGTGGATGCCTGATTCGAGCCATTCGGCGTAGCGCTCGGCCACGGCCGGGTTGGCGCTGCAGTCGATGATGACCGCGTGCGGCAGGTGGGAGGCATGGACGTGTGCGGTGAACGCGTCCGGATCCGCCGCCGTGGCATCCGCCCAGCGCGCGCGCCAGTCCGGATCATGTTCCCCCAGCCACATCTTGCTGCTTGACGCGACAGCGCGCAGGCGCAGGTCGAGATTGGCTTCGCTCAACAGTCGTGGAGCAGTTCGCGCGATCTGGTCGAGCAGGGCGGCGCCCACCTTTCCCGGCCCGATCACGCCAACCGAAATGGTCTGCGGCGACAACCAGAATCCAGCGTGGGCGGCACGCAGCGCCTTGGTTTCGTCGGCGCTGGAAATCGCCACGGAGATGTTGCGTTCGGAAGCCCCCTGCGCGATGGCGCGCAGGTTCACCCGGGCGCGGGCGAGCGTGCTCAGGAAGCGCGCGGCCACACCGGGGCGCCCGGCCATGCCGTCACCGACGGCGGCCAGCACACTGATGCCGGTTTCCAAATGCACGCTCTGGATCTGTCCCTGCACCAGTTCCTGTGCGAAAGCGCGCTCCAAGGCGGCTTTGCCGGCCGCGGCTTGCGAGGCACGAACCACGCAGCAGATCGAGTGCTCGGAGGAGCCCTGCGAGATCATCACCACCGACACGCTGGCAGCGTGCAGCGTGGCGAACACGCGTTCGGCGGTGCCGGGAACGCCGATCATCCCGCTGCCTTCGACGTTCAACAGTGCGAGGTTGGAGGCGAGCGACAGGCCTTTGGCCGGCGACACGCCGTCTTCGTCGCCACATGCGTCGATACGGGTTCCCGGGTGCGACGGGTTGAAGCTGTTCCGAATCAGGATCGGAAGGTTGCGTGCTATCGCCGGCGCCATCGTCTGCGGGTGGATCACCTTCGCGCCGAAATACGCCAGCTCGCAGGCCTCGTCATAGGAAATGCGCGGCAGGAATACGGCATCCGGCACCACACGCGGATCGGCCGAGAGCACGCCATCCACATCGGTCCAGATGTGCAGTTCGGCGGCCTGGAAGAGGGCGGCGAAAATGGCGCCGGAAAAATCGCTGCCGTTGCGCCCGAGCGTGGTGGCCACGCCGTCGGCATCGCGTGCGACGAACCCGGTGACGACGATGCGACGCTGCGGATGCAATTCGCGCCATCGGGCCAGGCGCGTGGCGCTGGTTTCCCAGTCCACCGCAATGCCGAGGTCGTTGCGCCCCACCACGAGGACATCGCGTGCATCCAGCGACACCGCCTCGCTGCCGGCGGCACGCAATGTGTCGGCGAGAAGGCGTGCCGACCAGACTTCGCCCATGCCATGAACGCGTTCCTTCGCTGCTGCGCCGGATGGGCCAAGCAGGGCCAGGGCCGCGAGAATGGCGGACAGTTCGTGGAATTGCGCATCCAGCCAGGCGAGCGTGGGGATTGCGTGTCCGCCGAGCAGTTCTTTCGCGGTGGCGCGATGCTTTTCGTGCAGTGCGGCAAGGTGGCCAGGCCAGTTGCCGTTGCCCGAGGCGGTGTCGGCCAATGCGATGAGATCGTCGGTGACGCCTTTCATCGCCGAGACTACGGTGACCTGGAGGGGATCGTCGCGTTCGGCGAGGATCGATGCCACATGACGGTAGCGGGCGGCATCGGCAACGCTGGAACCACCGAACTTGTGCGCGATGAGCCGTGTGGCGCTGGTTGCGGCGGTGACTTCGGAAAGAGCGATGGGGAGCGCGTTCATCGGAGCCTCGGTGGTGTGCTGGCCCGCTTTCGCTTTGGATGGGGTTGGCTACGCGCCGCTCCGCATCCTCGTCGAGGTGCGGAGCCGGATTCGTATCTTCAACACACGACCGGACGCACCCCGGATGGGATGGTCATGGTCGTAGTCGTGATTGTTGTGCGTAGCAACATGATGGCAAGAAGAACTCGTCGGGGCGTGGATTGTCAAGGGGGCGGGTCGGGGCGCGGAGCGGAGGCGCGCGGGTCGGAGTTGGACTCAGGCAGGGGGTGTGTCGAGGGTCTGCTCGACGGCGTACACGAATGTCGCCAGTGACACCTCCGTCGTTGTTCGTTCCAGTTCGGCCACGGAACGGGCCAGCAACGTCGCGCCGCAGAACCCGCAGGCCGCGCGCAGCCGGTGCAGATCGTCGCGTGCGCGCGGCGACTGCGGAGCGGTCAGAATGCGGTCACGCTGGGTGGGCAGGTCGGCAAGCATCAACTTGCGCAAAGCTGCGAGTGCCACGGCATTGCCGGCGAGGGCAGTCAGCGCCGAGGCATCGTCCCAGACAGGCAGTTCCGCGTCGGCCGGTGCTGCTGTCACGTGTTGCGCCTGTGGCGGATCAATGTCCGAAGCAAGGCCGAGTGCAGCCAGGGCTTGCGCCAGTCGCTCCACGGCCAAAGGCTTGGTCTCCACCGAATCGAAGCCTTGCCGGCGCAGTTGCTGGTGCTGTTCCGGCGTGTGGTCGGCGGTGAGCGCGATGGCCGGTGTATCGGCGCTGGCGTGGCTGTCGAGGTTGCGGATCTGGCGCAAGATGGCGATGCCGTCGGCACCGGGCAGGTTGAGATCCAGAAGCAGCACATCGAAGGCCTGCGCAATGGCTGCCTTCGCTGCGTCTTCACCAGTCTCGAACGCGGCGGCCTCCCAGCCCAGCAGGGAAAGCGCCTCGCACAGAAAGGCACGGTTGACCGGGTCATCCTCGGCGAGCAGGGCGCGCTTCATCGCAGTCCACGCGTGTTTGGCTATGCTCGGAGCATGAATCGATGTCGCCAGGCGTGCAAGTTCCTCTTCTGCGTGTTGATGCTGACGGGCATCACGCCGTCGGGAGCTCGCACATGGGTACTGGATGTGGATCGACTGGCCACGCCGGTGGCGCGTCTTGATGGGTTTGCGGTGACGCTGCATTGGCCGGAAGGTGCCGAGGCCGGTGCGCTGAGCCTGAAGGCGACGTCGCTGGATGCCGGCGAGCTGGGTTACCGCTGGCGTGATCTGGTCTGGCGTTGCGAGTTGCGTCGGCCTGCATCCGGAGCGTGGCAGTGCGCGGGAGGGATACGGGCGCGGGGTGCGTCGGGAATGGCGTTGTCGGCACGCCTCGATAGCGCCGGGTTGACGGTTGAGGCGAGTGAAGGGCAGGGGCGAATCGCACTCAGGCAGTCGCGCGAATCCGGCGCGCCGACACGGGTGGAACTGGCACGACTGCCCGCCACATGGCTGGCTCCACTGCTGGCACAGGCTTGGCAGGATGGCAGACCCACGGGGGGCAGCATCGACGCGGATTGGCGCATCGAACAATCCGACGCCGGCATCGGCCTGGGTGGCCCGGTATCACTCAACGGCATCGGGCTGGATTCGCGCGATGGCAGCATCGCCGCCGAGGGAGTAACGGCAACGGGCCGGATCCAGGGACAATTGACGGACACCGCCACTTCGCTCGAACTGGATTTCACGCTTGCCGGTGGCGAATTCCTGTTGGGTCCGCTCTATGCGCAGTTGCCCTCGACGCCAGTGCAGATCGGTGCCCGGCTCACCAGCGGCAGTGCCGGGCAGTGGCATGTCGATGCGTTGCGCTGGCGGGATCCCGGCGTGTTCGACGTCGAGGGGCAGGCCGTCATCGACACGCATGCGTCCCAGTTCCTGCGCGATGCCGATCTACAGTTTTCCGTCGCAGCGCTGGGAGCCGCGCATGCACGCTATTTCGACAGCGTTGCCGCCAGCATCGGCCTTGCCGATCTCGGGACAGGCGGTAATGTGCGAGGCGGATTGAGCGTGCGTGCAGGCACATGGCAATCGCTTGATCTGGGGCTGGATTCGGTGCGTGTGGCCGATGGATCGGGGCGCTTCGGCATCGAAGGGCTGTCTGGTGCGTTGCGCCTGCGTCGCGGCGAAACGGGCGCTGACAGCGAGCTTTCCTGGCACAGCGCCCATGTCCATGGCCTGACGCTGGGAGCGGCCAGCTTGCCGTTGCGCAGTGACCGGACAGGTGTGTCGCTGCGTGCGCCTGTCACTGTGCCGATGCTCGGTGGCACAGTGCGTCTTGCCGCCCTGCACTATGCACTGCAGCAGGAAGGGGCATGGTTGGAGATGGCGCTTTCACTCGAAGCGGTGAATCTGGGGGAGCTCACAGGATCACTCGGCTGGCCCGCGTTCGAAGGCACGATATCCGGCGAGCTCCCCGGCGTGCGATATGCCGGAAATCGGCTGGATTTCGACGGTGGATTGTCGGCCCGTGTGTTTGATGGCCAGGTCCGCGTGTCGCAACTCTCGATGGAGCGTCCATTCGGCACTGCACCGATGCTGGCAGCCAGCGTCGAGTTTTCCGGTCTCGATTTGCAGCCATTGACCAGCGCGTTCGGCTTCGGCGAGATCACCGGCAGGCTGGACGGCCATGTGCGTGGCTTGCGGTTGCTCGATTGGGAGCCGGTTGCCTTCGATGCCGCGTTTCACACGGTGAAGCGATCCGGTGAGCGCCAGCGCATCAGCCAGCGCGCCGTGAGGGAATTGACCGAGGTGGGTGGCGGAGGAATCGCCGCCGGTTTGCAGGCGCAGATGCTCAAGGCATTCTCCAGCTTCGGGTACGACCGCATCGGGCTATCCTGCGTGCTGGCCAACAATGTCTGCACGATGGGCGGCGTGGCCCCGGCGGACAACGGCGGCTACCTCATCGTGGACGGTTCCGGCCTGCCGCGCGTCAATGTCATCGGTCATCAGGCGCGTGTCGACTGGCCAGTGCTGGTGGCCAGGCTCAAGGCCGCCACCGAGGGTCAGATGCCGGTGTTCGATTGAAATGAAGGCGCCCGTTCATGTGCCGGTTGTTTCAATCCTCCCCGACTTTCCGCTTCAATAGCCACCAATCCTTTTCCGGAGTCAGTCATGCGCAAGTTTGGATGGTCCATCGCGTTGTTCGGTCTGCTGGTGCTGTCGGCCTGCGTCACGATCAACGTCTATTTCCCGGCGGCCGAAGCACAGGAAGCGGCGCGTGAATTCGTCGAGAAGGTGATCGGCGACGAGATACCCGGTTCCGGCGAGACACCCGTGTCGGATGCGGATGCCGGTGGCGGGATGGCGTCACGCCTGCTTTCGTTCTTCATTGCCGACGCGCATGCGCAGGCCCCGGACATCAACCTCAAGACACCAGCGATACAGGCCATCCAGACGCGCATGGCGCAGCGTTTCCAGAATCAGCTTGCGACGCACTTCGACAGCGGCGCGCTCGGCTTCGGGCGCGATGGCCTGATCGTGGTGCGCGATGCAAGCCAGCTTGGCCTCAAGGACCGCGCCGCAGTGAACCAAGCGGTGGCCGAGGATAATCGCGATCGCGCGGCCGTCTACCGTGAAATCGCCGTCGCCAACGGTCACCCCGAATGGGAACAGCAGATCCGCGACACCTTCGCGCGCCAGTGGATCGCAAGCGCCCGTGCCGGATGGTGGCATCAGGACGCGAGCGGAGCCTGGAAACAGAAGTGAGCAGCGCCGGGAACACCCGCCGGCTTCGCGGGGCGTTCCCGGCTCCTTTCCCGGTCGTCGGTAGCGGTTGCGCAGCAGTTGTTGCCGCAGCTTCGCTCCGGGTCCGAGCGTGGCCACAGGAAATCGCAGGTGGCGGCTGGGAGGCTCGGGTCATCGGAGCGAGGACTGGCGCCGTACGTGGTGCAGCGATGCTGTGGCAGATCAACCCCAAAGCCGTTGCACCATCTCCATGACTTCAGTGGAAAGGAACGCCGAGCCGACGATGGCGCCGCAGCCCAGCATCCAGGCCACCACCAGCAAGGCACCGTCGCGTTCGACGATGGTGATGGCGTAGAACAGCAACAACAGGCCGAACGGATAGTTCGTCAGTGGAATCGGCAGCGCCAGCAGGATGCCGAGAAAGATCAATTGCACCCCGGTGAACACATGCGCGAACGTGTGCCGGGTCAGCCATGCCAGACGTGGTTTGCACGCACGTTCCAAGCTGCCGAGGAGACGACGCATGCGCTTGGCAAAGAGGGTCAGCGTGGTGCGCCGGATGTTCCGGTCTCTTGCGCGTTGCGGCAGCCACGGTTGCCGCAGGGTCAGCACCATTTGGAACCCGATCAGACTCACCAGTGGCCCTGACAGCGCGCCTGCCCCGACCGGTAAGGGGATGAAGGCTGGCAGAAGCGCCAGCATCAGCAGCACGCCGTAGGCACGGGTGCGGAAATGCGAGAGGATCGCACCGATGGTTACCGTGTCGCCTTCACCGGAGTGCGCCAGTTCGGCGAGGATCTCGCTGGTGCGTGGTGCTGGCGCATGGCCGGCCGGGCTGTCGTCAGACATCGATGTCGGCAGGGCCGGGCAGGCGCTGGATAAGCAGTTTGTCGATGCGCGCGCCGTCCAGGTCGACCACTTCCACGCGCCAGTTCTCGTAATCGAAAAACTCCCCCGGTGCCGGGATGCGGCCGAAGTGGGCCACGACCATGCCGGCGGCGGTGTTGTAGTCATGCTCGTCTTCGTCCGGCAGGCGCGCGACATCGAGCAGTTCGCGCAGGTCTTCGGAGGACAGGCTTCCGTCGACGAGGTAGCTGCCATCCTCGCGTTGAACCAGTGGCGCATCCTGTGGGGCGCCACTTTCCTGTTGCTGAATCTGGCCCAGCACGGCACCCAGCAGGTCGTTGAGCGTGACCAGGCCTTGAAGGTCTCCGTATTCATCCACCACCAGCGCCATGTGAGCGCCTTCGTCGCGGAAGATCTCCAGCAGCGTCAGGGCGCGGGTCGATTCACTGACGAACAGAGGAGTGGCCAGCGTGGCGAACATGTCGACCGCGTCGCCGCGCGCGAGCAAGCTCGCGAGGGACTTGGTTTCCAGTATTCCCACGATATCGTTGTCGGTGCCGCGATAGACCGGGTAACGTGAGTATGGGCTATCGCGCAGCACGTGGAGGTTTTCTTCGCGGCTGGCGCTGATGTCCAGCCACGCAATGCGGGTGCGCGGCGTCATCAGGCTTTCTGCGGTGCGGTCACCCAGTCGCATCACGCGGTTCATCATGTTGCGTTCGTCCGCATCGATCAGGCCTTGCTCGTGGCCTTCCGCCAGCAGCAGGCGGATTTCCTCTTCCGATACCTGCGAGGCCGTCGAGGTGCCCAGGCGCAGCAGCCGCATCAGTATCGAGATGCTGTGCGAGAGCAGCCAGACGAATGGTGCCGTCAGACGCGCCAGCACCCGCATCGGCAGCGCCACGTTGCTGGCAATGCGCTCGGGTGCGAGCAGGGCGATGCGCTTGGGCAGCAGCTCGCCCAGCACGATGGTGAAGTAGGTGATTGCCGTGATGCTCATCGCCAGCCCTGCGCCACGGGCGATTTCGGCATCCAGTCCCAGGGAGGACAGCCCCGCGCCAATGCGTGCACCCAGCGCCGCACCACCGAAGGTGCCGGTCAGGATGCCGATCAGGGTGATGCCCACCTGCACGGTGGAGAGGAAGCGCTCAGGTTGCTCGGCCAGTTCCAGCGCGGCGCGGGCTCGGCGGCTCTGGGATGCCATCTGCCGCAGCTTCGGGCGGCGCGACGTGACCACGGACATTTCCGACAATGCGAAAAATCCGTTGATGAGGATGAGCAGGACGACGACGATCAGTTCGAGAGTCATGGGCTGCCGGCAGCAAGACCGGCGCGGGGTTCCTTCAGTTGCCAGAGTGCGGCGGGGAGGAGCGCAGCGTTTTTTCGCACTATGCCACAAGCCTGTGCCATGGCGTGTGGGGGAATTTCGGTGCTCGTGATGGATGGTCGCATTCCGGCCTGCGCTGTAAACTAGCCGTCATCTGGCCGTTGCGCCGGGCGGCGCCGGGGACAGGGCGTCGCTTCGACTCCCTCCACAAGGTATCTCCGATGTTTTCCCTGCAAACCATTTTCGGCAAGGGCGACCGTTTCTATGGTCTGCTCGAAGCGGCGGCGATGGCCGCCACGCAGAGCGCGGAAGCGCTCCAGCATCTGGTCAAGGATCACGGCACCGAGGCCACGCTGACCGAGTTCAAAATCGCTCGCCAGCGCGAGAAGGAAGTTTCCGAGCAGATCAGCCAGGCACTCGTCGACACGTTCGTGATTCCGCTCGAACGCGAGGACATCGAAGCGCTGGGCAATGCCATTTACCGCATTCCCAAGACCATCGAGAAGTTCGCCGACCGCTACGCGCTGGCCAGCGAGAGGCTGCACCACATCGATTTCGGACCGCGGGCGGCGATGTTGCATCAGGCCGCCGAACTGGTAGTGGAGATGGTGCGTCTGCTGCCGAAAATGCGGATCGAACCGATGAAGAAGCTCTATGATCGCCTGCGCAATGTCGAGGCGGAGGCAGATCGGCTGATGCTGGAAACCTATCGTGAGGTTTACTCGGGCAAGTACGACGGCCTTGAAGTCCTGCTGATCAAGGATTTCTTCGAATTGATGGAGAAAGCCATTGACCGCTGCCGTACCGCCGGCGAGGTCTGTTACCAGATCGTGCTGAAGAACTCCTGAGGCCGCCGCCGTGCTGACTCTGGTACTGATGGTGGTGCTGTTCGCGCTCGTTTTCGAGTACATCAACGGCTTCCACGACACCGCCAATTCCATCGCCACCGTCGTGGCAACCAAGGTGCTGTCGCCGATCCAGGCGATAGCGCTGGCGGCAAGCATGAATCTGGTTGGCGCATTGGCGGGCACTGCCGTGGCCAAGACCATCGCGTCGGGGCTGATCGATGCGCAAGTGGTGGAGGTGACATCGCAGGTGCTGATCTGCGCATTGTCCGGCGGCATCGTCTGGAACCTCATCACCTGGTATTTCGGGTTGCCCTCGTCCAGTTCGCACGCGCTGATCGGCGGCTTGTGCGGTGCGGCACTGGGTGCGTCGAATACCAATTGGGGCTCGATCATCTGGTCGCAGAGTGCCGATCCGTGGTGGAAGGGGGCGGGCCTGCTGTGGAAGGTGGTGATTCCGATGTTCAGCTCGCCGCTGATGGGTTTCGCTATGGGCTTCCTGATGATGGGCTTGCTGTTCGCCATCATCGCCGGCATGGCGCGCAGCGGCGGGCTGCTGGCGAAGTACGCGCGCCCGCGGTGGGTCAATGGCTTCTTCGGCAAAGCCCAGATCGTGTCGGCGGGCTACATGGGGTTCGCACATGGTCTCAACGATGCACAGAAGACCATGGGCATCATTGCGCTCGCTCTGGTGAGCGCGCAGGCGGTCGGGACGCTTGACAACCTGCCGGTCTGGCTCGATTTCCTGCACCCCTCGCAGTCGGCGCTGGAAAACGGCGACATCGACACTTGGATCAAGTTCACCTGCGCCATCGTGATGGCTGCCGGTACCGCTGCCGGTGGTTGGCGCATCATCAAGACGCTCGGCCACAAGATGGTGAAGCTGCATCCGATCCACGGGTTCGCCGCCGAGGCCAGCGCTGCTTCGGTCATCACGGCAGCCTCAACGCTCGGCATCCCGGTGTCCACCACGCACAACATCTCTGCAGCCATCATGGGCGTGGGCACGGCCAAGCGTCTCAACGCGATCAGATGGAGTGTGGTGGAGCGAATGATCTGGGCCTGGATACTGACCATCCCGGCGGCGGGAGGCATCGCTTATCTTCTGATCGAATTGCTCAGGGTGCTGGGTTGGGCGTGAGGCCCGATCCGATCGAGCAACAAAAAGGGCACATCAGGTGCCCTTTTTGTTGCGTCGGACTTCCCTTGGCCTGTCATTCGGGCCGGGGGGTATTGGAGGTGCTGCGCGGCAGGATCGGGTATTCGACCTTGGGTTGGATTCCGGTCAGAGCATGCAGAAACGTCGTGATGGCTTCAGCTTCTTCATCGGTCAGGGTATGGCCAAGTTGGCTGGAGCCCATGATGGCCACGGCTTGCTTGAGATCCCAGACCTCTCCGCTGTGGAAGTAGGGCGCGGTCAGTGCCACGTTACGCAGCGGCGCGGCGCGAAATACGTATTCGTCGGATGCGGTATTGGTGACGGTGAAACGGCCCTTGTCGTCGGGTGGCAGGATTTCCGCCCCGGGCTTCTGGATCACGCCGAACGGAAAATACGCCTGACCGCCGAAGTTGGCGCCCGAGTGGCAGGCAATGCAGCCCTTGTTGATGAACAGCGACAATCCCTTGCGCTGGTTAGGGTCGAGCGCGTTGTCGTCGCCGGCAAGAAATGCGTCGAAGGGTGAATTCGGCGTGACCAGCGTGGTTTCGAACGCTTCGATGGCGCGCGCCATGTTGTCGAAAGTGACCGGCTGTTCCTCGCCGGGGAAGGCGCGCGCGAACGCGGCCACGTAGTCGGGGATGCTGCGCAGCGTGATTTCCACTTGCTCGGGCGTGTTGTTCATTTCCACGCTCGCCTGCACCGGACCCTTGGCCTGCTCCATCAGGTCGGCGGCGCGCCCGTCCCAGAACTGCGCGGCATTGAATACCGAGTTGAACACGGTCGGCGAATTGCGCGGGCCTTTCTGCCAGCCGTGGCCAATGGAGACCGGCACGTTGTCGGCACCGCCGGTGCCGATGTTGTGGCAGGTGTTGCAACTGATGATGTGGCTGCGCGACAGGCGCGGATCGAAGAACAGCCACAGGCCGAGGTCGATCTTGGCCTGGGTGACCTGTTCCCCACGCACCTCCGTGGGTGGCGCGGTGATCGGCTGGAAGATGTTCTTGGCGACATCGCGCAGCGAGGCGGCCGAGGGCACCCCGTCGTCGGCGCAAGCGGCACCGATGGAAAGCAGTGAAAGCAGGGCGGCGGAAAGCAGCGTGCGCTTCATGGCGGGTTCCTTGGCTGGCGGATGCGGGCATGGCATCGCAGAACAAGAGATGCCGTGTTGATCTGGATCAATCCCGTGCCGCGAATGTACTCCGCGCCAGACGTGCCTCCAGTAGCGCCAATGCCTGCGGTATGCCGGCATCTGTCCCCGGTGGCCGCGATGGTGGTGCCGGCCGATACGATTTTGACGCATCGCGTTGAAGCTGCCACGACGAGGCTGCGGATCAAAAGAACAGGGGCGAGGCAGCGTGCTGCATCGCCCCTGGCAGGAGAAACGGAATGTTGTCGACGATGCTCTTATTGCATCCTGCGCCGTGCCTGCATGCCCAATAGCAGCAGGAGCCCGGCAAGCAGCAACAGACCCGTGCCACCGAGGCCCGGCACCGTCACCTTCGCACCTGCCAACAGGATGGTCAGGGTCGATTGGTTGTTCGACTGGACGGGATCGGTGCTTGCCGCATGGGTGGAGAACGTCGGCGAGCTGGGGCTCATGGCGGTCGCTGTGACCACAACGGAGCGACTGTCGCCGATGGCGGTGCCGCCGGCGAAGGTGCAGCTCACCGTACCAGGGTTGCCGACCGCCGGGGTTGTACAAACGCCACCGGGGCTGGGCGAAACGTTTTCGAAATGCAGACCGGCGGGCAGGGTGATTGTTACCACCACATCCTGTGCACTGCCTGGCCCAAGGTTGCTCGAGGTCGCGGTGAGTGTTGCGGTGCCACCTGTCGGCACAGGGATCGGTGAGATGCTGGCGGCGATTTGCAGATCAGCCTGGGTATTGATCGTGGTATCGGCTGTGGCGGTATTGTTGCCGGGCTCCGGATCAGGGGTGCTGTTGCTTGCGGTGGCGGTGGCGCTGAGATTGCCTTCCGCCGCTGCGTCAACGGCAACCACGACGGTGGCGGTACGCACGTCGCTCGTCGTGGTGACACCGGCCCAGGTGCAGGTGACGGTGGCCACGCCGCTGCAAACGCCGCCGGCGCTGGCGGTTGCGGACACCAAGGTGGTGTCGGGCGGCAGTGGCAGGCTGACCGCTGCATCCTGCGCGTCGGCCGGGCCGCTGTTGGTCAGCGTTGCGGTGTAGGTGAGGTCCGTACCGGCCATGACCGGGTCGGGCGCGTCGCTGAGGGCGAGCGTCAGATCGGCATCGGGCTGGGCGCAGCCACAAGTGGTCAGGTCCAGACTCCAGGAGGCCAGGTTGCCGCCGTCTCCGGCAAGATCGTCGCTGATCGTGATCGTCCAGGTGCCGTTGCCGTCCTGGCCCAGGAAAGCAGCCATGGATTCTTCCGGTACCAGCGGCGACGCAGGTGTGAGGTTGACGTAGGCATGATCGGTGACCAGTCCGTTGTTGGTGACGTAGGGTACCTGTCCGCCGGGATTGGCGCTGTCGTCCCACACCGTTCCGTTGAAGACGTCGTCGTTGCCGGCCCCGTTGTCGGTCGTCAGCGTTACGATGGTGCCGGACGGCGACATGAGCGTGACATCGACGTCGGCGGAGAAGGTGTGCGCCATGTTCGTGCGCAGCACTACCTTGCAGAGTGGGTTGACCAGTCCGCTCACATCGAGCGTGGAGGACGCCACGCCGGGGCCAGTCGGTATGGCCACGGGCGTGGTCTGTTCGAAGGACGCGACGGGGTCCAGCGTTGGCGCAGCGGCAAGCGTGGCCAGTTGGATCGACCACTCGTCCAGTGTGCCACCGTCGCCGGCCAGATCATCACTGATCGTCAACGTCCAGGTGCCGTTGGGGTCCTCACCAATGAAGGCCCCGAGGGCTTCTTCGGGCACCAGCGGCGAGGCAAGTGTGAGGTTGACGTAGGCATGGTCGGTGACCAGTCCGTTGTTGGTGACATAGGGCACCTGTCCGCCAGGATTGGCGCTGTCGTCCCACACCGTTCCGTTGAAGACGTCGTCGTTGCCGGCCCCGTTGTCGGTCGTCAGCGTGACCACGGTGCCGGCCGGTGAAGTGATCGTGATGTCGAGATCGGCGGAGAACGTGTGCCGGATGAAAGTGGTGAGGTTCACGTCCCAGATGTAGGGCTGTGCATTCGAGACCACGATGGTGGATGTCACCACGGCAGGGCCGGAGGGGATGTCCACCGGCGCGGTATTGTGGAACGTTTCCGTGGTCGAAATGCAGTGGGTAGGAGGCGTGGGCATCGGCGTGCCACCCGCAGGCATGTTGTCCGCAAGGGTGGGTTGAGCGCCCACGGGGCAGGGAAGATCGCCGCCCAGGCTGGCGCTGATCTGCGCCAGCTCCTGCTGGAGCGTGGCGAACGGCGCGCCTGCCGATGCCGACTTGCTCGCCTGAATTTCCGCGACGAGGGTTGTCATGCGGGCGTGCAGCGCCTCTTTGTCGAGCGCCCACGCGGGATGGTTCAGTGCGACGCCCGCCAGAAGCGCCGCACAAAGGATTGTACGCACGGTGGAAGTGTTCATTGGAACCCCTCATGGCTGTGTGGATGAAGCGACCCGGTACCGCCTTTCCGACAGGCTTCAAGGTGCGTTGGCACTCGGAATCCTGTGGCCCCTTTGTTAAATCTAGCGCGAAAATTGGATACACGACACAATTTCATGCAGCAAGAAGCGACCGGTTCCAACGATGTACGCCCAGTGAAAGGCATTGAGCTATCGAGCGAGGGCCGCGTCCAGCGTTTGCAGTGAATCCAGCGTGCCGGCATCGGTCCAGTGGCCACGATGGTGGTGCCCGCCGATGCGGCCTTGACGCATCGCGTGGCGCAGCAGCGGGGCGAGACGGAAGGCGGGCGGACTGCCTTGGATGTCGTCAGGTGCGAACGCGGCGCGCCAGTCCGAGAACAGGTCGGAATGGATCAGCGCGATGCCGGAGTACGTGAGGCGGGCACCGTTGCCATCCGGGCTCAGGCGGCCTCCGGTATCGAGGGTGAAATCACCGCTGCTGCCTGCGGGGGGGGGCACCATCACCAGATGCGCCAGATCGCCTGGCGGCAGCGCGAGCTCGGTGAAATCCACGTCGGCATGGATATCGCCGTTGATCACGAGGAAGGGGGCTTCGCCGAGCAGTGGCAGCGCATTGAGCAGGCCGCCGCCGGTTTCCAGCGCGCTGCCGCCTTCGAACGAATAGGTGATCGACACACCGAAACGCGAGCCGTCGCCGAGCGCGGCGGGAAACCGCTCGGCCAGCCAGGCGGTGTTGACGACGATGTCGGTAACGCCGGCGCGCGCCAGCGCTTCGAGGTGGTACACGATCAGGGGCTTTCCGCCCGCGGAGAGCAGTGGCTTCGGGCAGGTGTCGGTGAGCGGACGCAGGCGCTGACCGCGACCGGCGGCCAGGATGATGGCCTTCATTGCGGCAAGGCCATCGGTTGTATCGCCGGCAATACGCGGCGCTGCAGCAGCGTGTGCAGCGATGCCAGCTCCGGATGTCTCGGCAGGATGGCGTCCAGATACGCGACGAAGCGCGGCGCATCGACGATGTAGTGCGGTTTGCCGTCACGGTGCTTGAGTCGAGCGAAAATGCCGAGCACCTTGAGGTGGCGCTGTACTCCGGTGAGGTCGAGGTCGCGCGCGAAGGCCTCCGCTGCAGGCACGGCCAATCCGGCGTCACGCATCGCATCGCGCCAACGAGCCGTCCAGGCGTCGATGCGCGACTGTGGCCAGCTGAGAAAGGCATCCTTGAAGCAACTCAGCACATCGTATGCGAGCGGCCCGCGCACTGCGTCCTGGAAATCCAGTACCGCCAGACCATCGGTCAGCGGCATCAGGTTGCGCGGCATGAAGTCGCGGTGCACAGGTACTTGCGGCTGGGCGAGGAAGGCGGTGGCAAGGTGGTCGAAAATGCGCCCGAGCGCGGCTTGCTCGTTGGCGTCGAGTTCGACGCCAAGATGCCGTTCGAGGAACCAGTCGGAGAACAGGGCAAGCTCACGCCGGACCAGTGCGTCGGTATAGGCCGGAAAGTCGTCGGGCAAGGCGATGCGCTGGATGCGCAGCAATTGATCGAGCGCGTGGTCGAACCAGGTCGCGGCATTGTCCGCGTCGATGATTTGCAGCAAGGTCTGACCACCGAGGTCTTCCAGTAGCAGGAAGCCGGCATCCACGTCGCATGCCAGCACGGTGGGGACGCGCACGCCACCGGCATCGAACAATGCATGCAGGCGCAGCCACGGGCGCACGTCGTCCAGCCCGGGCGGGGAGTCCATGACGATGGCGCTGCGCCCGTCGCCGCTTCGGGTGCGCCAGTAGCTGCGGAAGCCGGCATCGGAGGAGGCCGCGACGGGTTCGGACGCGTTGTTGCCCAGATGTGCCTGCACGAAGGCGAGACGTAGCGCGGCACGTTCGAAATCGCTCACTCGGCCAACTCCCGCACGTGCGCCAGCACGCTTTCCCGTAGCGCGGCGAGGTCATACCCTCCTTCAAGCAGCGACACCACGCGGCCGCGCCCATGACGCATCGCAATGGCGACCAGTTCGCGGGTGATCCAGGAAAAATCGTCGGCCTCCAGCCGCATGTCGGCGAGTGGGTCGGCACGGTGGGCATCGAAGCCTGCCGAAATCAGCAGCAACTGTGGTCGGAAGTCATCCAGTTCAGGCAGCAGCACTTGACGCCAGGCAGTACGGAATCGCTCCGAATCGGTGCCGTGCGGCAAGGGTACGTTGTGCACGTTGCCTACACCGCGCTCCCATTGCAGCCCGGTATGCGGATAGATGCCGCGCTCGTGGGTGGACAAATACATGATGCGTGCTTCTTCCTCGACGCAGGCCTGGGTGCCGTTGCCGTGGTGCACATCGAAATCCACGATGGCCACGCGTTCGAGAAAATGCCGCTCGATGGCGTAATACGCGGCGATGGCGGCGGAATTGAACAGGCAGAAGCCCATGGCGCGATCCTTCGTGGCGTGATGACCAGGCGGACGAATCGCGCAGAAGGCGCGCTCGCAGGTGCCGAGGACGACGGCATCCACCGCGTCGCAGGCTGCGCCCGCAGCGCGTAGCGCGGCTTCGGCGGAGTGCTCGTTCATGCAGGTGTCCTCGTCCAGCATGTGCTGACCCTGCAGGGGAGTGTCCAGCACCCGGGCGATATGTGCGCTGCTGTGCGCCAGCCGCAGTTGCGCACGTGTTGCAGCCGGCGCTTCGCACCACTCCACGCCGCGCAGACCGGCGCTGCGCAGGCCATCGAGTACTGCCGCCAGCCGCGCTGGCGATTCGGGGTGGCCCTCGCCGGCACTGTGCAACAGGCATGCCGGGTGCGAGTAGATCCGCAGCGTGTAGAGGGACTGGTGAATGGCGGTTACCTCGCGCGTTTGCCGTGTTGCCAGAGTGTTTCGCTGCCGCCATCGGCACGTGCCAGCACCCGTGCCAACACGAACAAATAATCGGAAAGCCGATTGATGAACGCCAGCGCCTGTGGCCGCACCGACTCCTGCCGCGAAAGCGCCACCAGCGCGCATTCCGCACGCCGGCACACGCAGCGCGCCACATGGCAGTGTGCCGCTGCTGCGTTGCCGCCGGGCAGGATGAATTCCTTGAGTGGCGGAAGCTCGGCGTTGTGGGCATCCAGCCTGTATTCCAGCCAGGCCACGTCGGACTCTTCGATGGCGGCATGGCCGGGCAGACAAAGTTCGCCGCCCAGATCGAACAGTGCATGCTGGATGGAAACCAGCTCTTCCAGAACATCGCCGGGCAAGCCCTGAGCCAACAGCACGCCGATCTGGGAGTTGGTTTCGTCCAGCGCACCCAGCACGCCGATGCGCGCTCCGTCCTTCGGAACGCGCGTGCCATCACCCAGCCCGGTGCTGCCGGCATCGCCGGTACGGGTGTATATCTTGGAGAGGCGGTTTCCCATGAATGATTCCGTGCGGCTTCGGTGTCTGTTTTCCGATTCTGCCGGCAGGTCGGGGCTGCGGCCCCGGTCTGTCAGGTTCCGTGGCGCTTGCAGGTCGGATCAATGCATCAACTACCTGCCGCCGCGACCCGCGACGACGGAACGATCCACGCCCAGCCCGGCAGCCAATGCCACGGCATGCAGCATTGCCACGAGGGCGACATAGATTGCCGTGGTACTCAGGAATGGCAGGAACCAGTGCCCGAGATTGGCGAACCATCCCGCCATGCTGCGCTGCGCCTGCGCGCCGCCCCAACTGTCGGAGAGCCAGTAGAAGCTTCCGTTGGACAACAGATAGCAAAGCCCGGTGGATGTCAGGAGCACCACACTCAGCAGACCGAGCGAGCGCCAGTCCAGTGCGACGCCACGTCGTGCCAGCCATGCGCCACCGAGCCATAGCGTCAGGTAGGACGGCAGCAGGAACCAGTAAGCGGGCGAAACGCAGTAGTGCCCCCAGAAATCCATTCCGGCTCGTTGGATCGCATAGGCATCGGCCAGCACCGCCACGCCCATCAGCAGCAGGAATGCCCAGCGCCAACGCGTATGCAGATAAAAGCCGCCGGCAAAAAACATTGCCCATGACGCATCGGGGATCGAGCTGAAGTGATGGATACGGGTCACGCCGACGAGCAGCGCGAAGAGTGCGGAGAAGGCAACTGCATGGCGGAATGAGGAGGCGGGCATGGGCAGGCAAGTCTTGGCAAGGGGCAGCGGGATTGTATCTTGCCCGATACAGGCGATCGTCAGGAGGCGCTGTCTGGAAATGCCGGAAGCAGGGAGCGGGTGCGACGAGAAGCCTGATGTCGGGCAGGGGCCAGTCTGCTCCGTTTCTTTTGTCCAGTACACGTGGTGCCCGAGGCCGGAATCGAACCGGCACGCCTTGCGGCGAGGGATTTTAAGTCCCTTGTGTCTACCAGTTTCACCACTCGGGCAGGAGTGGAAGCGTAGCAGGGCGAACCGTCCGGGACATGCCGCCATTACGGGGCGCGGTGAGTCGGGTCCAGTCTCTGGTGCGGCTGGCCCGGTTCGACCCTGTGCAAGCCTCCGGTTCACCGCGTGGTGTGAGCGATCTTACTGGGTGAAGTCGAAACTCATGGCGCGGTCGGGCGGCGCAAGGAAGTTGCCCATCACGTAATCCACGCCGCTGGTGAACAGCACGGTCATGCTGGCGGCGTCATGCACGCCTTCGGCAATGGTTTTGCGGCCTTGGTCGGCAGCATGTCGCGTGATTTCCTTGACCTTCTTCTGGCTTTCCGGATTCTTGCCCAGATCTTCGATGAAACTGCGGTCGATCGCCAGATAGTCGACGGCGAGGTGGCTGAGCAGCTGGAAAGAATTGAGTCCCAGGCCGAATTGTTCCAGGCACAGGCCGCAGCCCAGCTTCGACAGTGCCGCATGCAGCTCCTGAACCGCCTTGAGGTTGGTGAATGCCTTGGCTTCGGGCAGGCACAGGACGAGGTTCCTGGCCGGTACATCGGCCTGCTTGAGGTTGGCGCCGATCCACAGGGCTAGTTGCGGATCCTGCAGGCTTTCCGCAGTGATCTTGACGAACAGTCGGGTGTCGTGACCGGCCCGCCGACGCTGGGCGATGGCGACGATGGCGTGCTGGATTACCCAGCGGTCGATGTGCGCCATCATGCCGTGCTCTTCGGCGATCGGCATGAATACGTTGGGCGACACGATATCGCCGCTGGGGGCCGTCAGGCGCAACAACACCTGGAAGGTTTCCTCGGGGTCGCCAAGCAGGTGGATGATGGGCTGGAAGTACTGGACGAAGCCCTCGCCCTTCAGCGCGGCTTCCATGTGCGCCACCCACTGAGCGATGCGTTCCTCTTCCGCGCGATCCCGTGCGGCCGGGTCGAAGATCAGGCAACGGTTGCCGCCTTCGGCCTGGGCTGCCTGCAACTGTGAAGCAACCTTGTTGAGCACCTGCTGGGCGCTGGCGATCTTCTCGCCGATCTGTACGCCACCGACACTGAGGGTGGTGTTGAGCGAGTGCTCCCCGGCTTCGAGAATGTTGCTTTCGACCGCACGACGCAGGGTTTCGGCCACTTCGCGTGTCTGTACGTGATTGGAGTGCAGCAGCACGGCGAATCCGTGGTCGGAAACGCGGGCCGCGATGGCATCTTCTGGCAGATTGGCCTGGATGCGTTCGCCGGTATGGCGCAGCAGATCGTCGGCGTAGGCGACGCCAATGCTGTTGAGCAGGTTGGCGTAGTTGTCCAGTTCCAGCAACAGCATGGCCTGGTCGGCAGCGCCTTCCGCAACCTTGGCGATGGCCGTGTCCAGTTCGCCGAGAAAGTGCTGGCGGTTGAACAGGCCGGTGGCCTGGTCACGCTGGCGCAAAGCGTCCAGTTCCCTGACCATTTCCGCGTCGATGAGCTGCGGGCGCAGCACGATCTGGATACAGGGCTCGCCTTCGTAACTCGCTTGGGCGAATTCCATTATCGCGTCGAAGGTCTCGCCGTCCGAGCGACGTGCTTTCAGTTCCAGATTCTTCGGTGGAGCATCGCCACGGCTGAGTTGCTTGAGGAGTTGCTTGAAACTGTCGGCATCTTCGGGGCCGACCATGTCCAGCAGCGGCAGGCCTTCGATTTCCTCGAAGCTCTCGTAGCCGAACATTTCGAGATAGGCCAGGTTGGCACGGATGTGCATGCCTTCGTGGACGTAGGCGATCGGGTCGCGGGAGGAGGCGATCAGCGCGTCGCAGCGGCGTTCGGTTTCACGCAGCGCGGCTTCCAGGCGGCGCACAAGGCGGCGATTCTCGAGGATGCGGGACTCGCGTTTGACAACGATGCGCAAATGCTCGGCGCGACCACGCAGGGCGAAGTTGCGTGCGCCCTTGCTGAAGATGTCGGTCAGGGCTGCTTCGTCCGGAGCATCGAGCAGCGCAAGCAGGGTGATGTCCTTGCCGCAGGCCGTCAGTGCGTCAGCCACGGCCGCGAACGGAATCGAACTGGCGGTGCGGCTGGCGAGCACCAGATCGCAGCCTGCGCCAGCCAGCGTAACCTCCAGTTCCTTCAAAGATTCGGGCCGGCTCGGACGGACCGGAATGCCACCGTTGCGCAGCAGGCTGATGCTGTGCTCGGCGTCTTCCAGCTTGTCGTCGATCAGCAGCAGGCGGACGACGGTTTCTTGGTTGGACATGGAGAGCGGAAGTCTGGAGTTCGTCGGAGGTTTTTACACGCTTGTCGGGCAATGTCCAGCCCCGAGGTTGAACTTGGCGTGCCGATCAGGCGGAAACGGGCAGCTTGGCCGGAGCGCCCTCCACTTCGCGGACAAGGCGAGGCAACAGGTAGCCGGGCAGACGTGCACGCAGGGCTTCGTGGATCTTCAACGCTTCGCTGTCGGGAACTTCGAAATGCGCGGCGCCGGCGACACGGTCGAGCTGGTGCAGGTAATAGGGTTGTACGCCCAGCGCGAACAGACGTTCGGACAGGGCCGCCAGCGCCTGCGGGGTGTCGTTGACACCACGCAGCAGCACGGCTTGATTGTAGAGTCGCGCACCGCGAGCGAGCAGGGCGCTGCAGGCGGCGGCCACGTCCTGGTCCAGCTCCTGCGCGTGATTGGCATGGATCACGATGACCACCGGCCAGGGCAGGGCGGCAAGCCACCCCAGCAGTTCCCTGTCGACACGGGCCGGCAACACCACGGGCAGGCGCGTGTGGATGCGCAGTCGGCGCAGATGCGGTATCGATGCCAGTTCCTGCGTAAGTTCCGTCAGTTTGGCGGTGGACAACGAGAATGGATCGCCGCCGGAGAGCAGGACTTCGTCGATATCCTGAGCCTGCTTCAGCCAGGCGACGGCGTCGCGCCAGCCGTTCGCGGCGGCGGTTTCCTCGCCGTAGGGAAAGTGGCGGCGGAAGCAGTAGCGACAGTGGACGGCGCAGCTTCCGGTGGCGATCAGCAGTGCGCGGCCTTCGTATTTGTGCAGCACCCCGCGCGCATCGAGAGCTGTCAGGTCGCCAACGGCATCAAGGTCGAATCCCCGGACGGGGCGGGCTTCCTCGTCCAGTGGCAGGACCTGGCGCAGCAGCGGATCGGCTGCGTCGCCACGACGCATCCTCGCGACGAAAGCGCGCGGTACGCGCAGCGGAAACCCGGCCGCATCTGCCGGGACACGCTCGGCCAGGTGCGTCAGGTCGAGTTCGGCGAGCAGTTCGCGTGGGCTGGTGATGGCGTCGCGGAATTGTGCTCGCCAATCGAGTGGCTGCGCGGAAAGGGGGCTTGCAGTTATCATGGCGTGCTTGGTCGGCCTTGCGCCGACTTTGATTCAGTCACTCATTTTAGCCGCAAGCGCGGCAGAACCACGGAGCTAATGCATGGCCAGCCTCGGCATGAACGACGTCAAGAACGGCTCGAAGATCATTGTGGACGGGGCACCGTGCGTGATCATCGATACCGATTTCATCAAGCCGGGCAAGGGTCAGGCCTTCACCCGCGTGCGTTATCGCAATATCCGCAGCGGTCGGACGATGGAACTCACCATGAAGTCCACCGATACGGTCGAAACGGCGGACGTGGTGGATACCGACATGCAGTACCTCTACAGCGATGGCGAGTTCTGGCATTTCATGCAGCAGGACACCTTCGAGCAGCATACCGCCGACGAGAACGCCATGGGCGATGCGGCGCAATGGTTGAAGGGCGAGGAAGAGTGCGTGGTGACGTTGTGGAACGGCAGTCCGATCGCCGTCACCCCGCCGAACTTCGTGGAACTCCAGATCGTGGAAACCGATCCGGGTGTGCGTGGCGACACGTCCGGCGGTGGCGGCAAGCCGGCCAAGCTGGAAACCGGCGCGGTCGTGCGCGTGCCGCTGTTCGTGGCGCAGGAAGAAGTGATCCGCGTGGACACGCGCACCGGCGAGTATGTCAGCCGGGTGAAGTGAGGTCGGGATGTCCGCCATCCCCTGCGATCTTCTGATCGAAGCCGGCTGGGTCATTCCGGTCCAGCCGCATGGCGTGGTTCTGGAGAATCACGCCGTGGTGGTCAATGGCGGGCGGATCCTTGCGGTATTGCCGGCAGCGCAAGCGCGCAGCGAATTCGCCCCGCGCGAAACGGTGCAATTGCCACAAAGCGCATTGATCCCCGGCCTGATCAATGCCCATACGCACAACCCCATGACGTTGATGCGTGGCGTCGCCGACGATTTGCCGTTGATGGAGTGGCTCACCGGGCACATCTGGCCGATCGAAGCGGCGGTCATCGGCCCGGAGTTCTGCGCCGACGGCGTGGAGCTTGCAGTGGCCGAGATGGTGCGCGGTGGAACCACCTGCTGCAACGAGAACTATTTTTTCCCCGATGCAATCGGCGCGGTGTACGAGCGCCTCGGTTTCCGTTGCCGGCTTGGCCTGCCGGTGATCGAGTTCCCGACGGCGTGGGCCGGATCGCAGGACGAGTATTTCGCCAGGGCGCTGGAAGTGCATGAGCAGTTCCGCAGTAGTGAGCTGGTCTCCTCTGCATTCGCTCCGCACGCTCCGTACACCGTCGGGGATGCCAGTTTCGAGCGTATTCGCGATTTGTCGACCCAACTCGACCTGCCGGTGCATTGCCATATCCATGAAACCGCACAGGAAATCAGCGATTCGCTGAAGGATCACGGCCAGCGCCCGCTTGCGCGCCTGGATCGACTCGGACTGGTGAACGATCGATTGATCGCGGTGCACATGACCCAGCTCACCGAGGCGGAAATTGCCTTGTGTGCCGGGCGTGGCGTTTCGGCGGTGCATTGCCCCGAGTCCAATTTGAAGCTGGCGTCCGGTTTCTCGCCGGTCGAGGCGTTGCGCCGCGCCGGCGTGAATGTCGCGCTTGGCACGGATGGTTGCGCCAGCAACAACGATCTGGACATGTTCGGGGAAATGCGCCTCGCGGCGCTGTTGGCCAAGGGTGTTGCGCAGAATGCCGCGGCGCTGGATGCCGCGTCGGCGTTGCGCATGGCTACTCTGGATGCAGCGCGCGCGCTGCATCTTGCCGACGAGATCGGCTCGATCGAGCCTGGAAAATTCGCCGATCTGGTGGCGGTGCGGCTGGACGAGCTGGAAGCCCTGCCGCTCTACCACCCGATATCGCAGCTGGTGTATGCCACCGGCCGACATCAGGTGCACTGGGTCTGGATCGGAGGCCGGGTCCGGCTTCGCGAGCGCGAACTGGTCGACACGGACGTGGATGGGCTGCTCGCCAAGGTGCGGCGCTGGCGCGACCGGATTGCCGCGCTGCCGCGCCATGCGCACTGATACGGAGTGCTTAGTCCAATGAATGCAGTCAATGTCGATCCGGCCGAAGTGGCCAAGTTCTCCCAACTGGCCGCACGTTGGTGGGATCCGCAAGGCGAATCCCGCCCGCTGCACGACCTCAATCCCGAGCGCCTGGCTTATGTACGCGAGCGTTGCGCCCTGAAGGGCGTGCGCGTATTGGATGTCGGTTGTGGCGGCGGGCTGCTGTCCGAGGCGATGGCGGGCGAGGGCGCACTGGTGGTTGGCATCGACATGTCGCAGGACCTTGTCGATGTGGCCCGCCTGCATCTTCTGGAATCCGGGCGACAGGTCGACTATCGCTGCCTCCCCGTGGAATCGCTGGCCGAGGCCGAGCCAGGCGGTTTCGATGCGGTCACGTGCATGGAGATGCTCGAGCACGTGCCTGATCCGGGGTCGGTCATCGCAGCTTGCGCACGCTTGCTCAAGCCGGGTGGCCGTTTGTTCCTTTCCACGCTCAATCGCACGCCGAAGTCCTTCGCGCTGGCGATCGTCGGCGCCGAATACCTCGCTCGCCTGCTGCCGCGTGGCACGCATGAGTACCGCCGTTTCATCCGGCCCTCCGAGTTGTCGCATGCGCTCCGCGACGCAGGGCTCGATCTGATGGACGTGTCGGGCCTGCATTACAACCCGTTGACGCGCCGCGCGTGGCGCGGCAATTCGCCTGCGGTGAATTACCTTGCGTACGCGGTAAAGCCGCGGTGAGCGGCTTGTCCCTGCGCCCTCTTGCGCTGTTCGACCTCGATGGCACGTTGGTGGATTCTGCCGGCGATTTGACCGCGGCGGTAAACGAGGTGCGCGCGCAATTGACGCTGTCGCCCGTGTCCGTGGCGCAGGTCCGAGGTGCGATCTCATCCGGTGGACGCGCCATTCTCGCCAGCGGTATCCCCGAGGTTGCCGAAGCCGAACGCGAGTCCCGACTTGATGCCTTCCTTGCGATCTATCGCGACAAGATCGGATATCACGGTGGTCTGTTTACCGGTATCGCCGAGGTGTTGTCGCACATCGAGGCCGCTGGCTCGCGCTGGGGGGTGGTCACCAACAAGCGTGAAGATCTGGCACGCGTGGTTCTCGAACGCCTTGGGCTTGCGGGGCGTTGTTCGGTGCTGATCGGAGGCGATACGTTGCCGCGGTGCAAGCCCGATCCGTTGCCGGTGGTCACGGCGTGCGAGTGGCTGGAGGTGCTGCCGTCGCGGGCAGTGTTCATTGGCGACGATGCGCGCGACGTTGCCGCCGGCAGCGGTGCCGGCGCGCGAACCATCGCGGTGCGCTGGGGCTTTCATCCTGCGGGTGACGATCCGGGGGCATGGGGCGCCGATGCGGTCGTGGACTCTGCATCCGACCTGCTTGCACCGGGCGCCCTGTACGAATGAGCGCAGACCATCCAGCCATCGCTGTCGATGCGGTAGACAGCCACATCGCCAAGTGGCTGGCTGTGGAGCCCGAAATGGAGGTGGCACTGGCGTTCGCCGGTGCCGGCAAGCGCCGGGCAATGCTGTGGGGTGCCCTGCTGAACGAGTGGCTGGATGCCACGTTCGGTCTGTCCGATGCGGGTGTGGCCAGGGTCAAGCTGGCATGGTGGGGGAATGCACTGCAGACCGCGTCGATCGAATCCCCCCACCCGCTCGTGCGGGCGCTGGTCGAGGCGTGGGATGATCGTGTAGCGGTGGCGCCCTGGGTCGCGCTGACCGAGGCGACCGTCGAATTGCTGGAAATCGACGATTCTCCGCGTGACGTCGATGCCTTGATTGCCACCCGTCGCTCGATGGCGCAGGCGTTGGGCGAGGTCGAGCGGGTGTTGTGGCCGAACTCCGGGGCGCCGGACACCATGGGGGTGATTCGCTCGCTGCTGCTGCGCCAGTGGCGTGGCCACATCCCCGGGCGATTGCCCCAGCCGGGATGGTTGCCATTGCAACTCCTCGCGCGACATGACCTGCGCATGCAGGCCGCTTACGACGGACTTGGAACCGATGCCTGTCGAGCCCTGCTTTCCGACCTGGCAACGGAACTGCTGGCCTGTCCCGCAGGGCTGACCGGCTCGCGCATTCGGCGCATTCGGACACAATTCGATGCGCTTGCGCTGTCCCGCTTGCAATCCGCCCGGGCACAGCCGTTCCGAATCGGTGGCTTCCGCAGTGTGTGGGGCAGTTGGCGTGCGGCACGTGGCGCTCCCGAATAACCTGGCCGGGCGGGATTCATCCGGCGTGGTCCAACATGCACGGCTGAACCCGGACGACTGCGCCTCTGGCGTGGAACCTGAATACATGATCGATTCCTCCTCCTGCTGCGCCTTGACAGACTCGCTGGCCGACGAAGTCATGAGCCAGCCCGAAACTCATTTTGCGACGCTCGATCAGGTCGGCATGCGCGGCATTGAAATGCCAGTGCGTGTGCGGCTCGACGGCGAAGTCTGTCTCATCCCCGCGACGATTTCTGCGGCGGTGGATCTCCGGAATCCGATGGCGCGTGGCATCCACATGTCGCGTCTCTATCGGCTGTGCGACGAGCATTCGGGACGGGCCGCGCTGGATGTCGTCATGTTGCGCAGCTTGTTGCAGGCGATGCTTGATTCGCACGCCGACTTGTCCCATCAGGCGCACCTCGCCATCGAATTCACCCTTCCGCTGCGGCGCGAGGCACTGCGCAGCGGGCTGTCCGGCTGGCGGCAGTACCCGGTCCGAATCGACGCGGCACTGAGTGCATCGCAATGGCAATGCAATCTGGAGACGGACGTACTGTATTCCAGTACGTGTCCGGGTTCGGCGGCGATGGCGCGACAGGTGGTGCAGCAGCGATTTGTCGACACGTTCGGCGCGGGGCAGGTGGATGCCGCGGCCGTGGCGCTGTGGCTGGCGTCGCCGGAAGGCGTCGCCGCGACACCACACGCCCAGCGATCGTCCGCGCGGGTGCGTGTGGCCCTGAACTCTGCGGGAGTCGCCGAACTGCCGGTGGTGTCGCTGATCGACACGATCGAAGCTGCGCTGAAAACGCCGGTGCAGGGCGCGGTCAAGCGCATCGACGAGCAGGAGTTCGCCCGCTTGAACGGTGAAAATCCGATGTATTGCGAGGACGCAGCCAGGCGAATCGTGGCTGCATTGGATCCACTGACATGGATCAGCGATTACGCGATCGAAGCGGCGCACCTCGAAAGCCTCCACCCGCATGACGCCGTGGCACACGTGGTCAAGCGCGTGCCGGGTGGTTTCCAGCCCTGATCCGAACCGCGTCGTTCACAGTGACGGCGGCGGTGTCTTTTCCGCTTTCGGCATGGTACGCACGATCACCGGCGGGTGCCGGAAGCCCCATCCCCAACCGGCGTAACCGGGCCAGAATGGATCGGCATGGTAGTGCTGTTCCGGTACCTGCTGTGGCCACAAATAGATGGTCTCGGCGGCCACGCGTGGATAGCGGTAGTCGAACTCACCGATTCGACGCGTTTCGAACGCGACGATCTGGCCGGTTACGGTCACGTCGCGTTCGGTGGTGAAGATCGCGGGATCGTAGAAGCCATGGCGGCAGGCCAGGAAGCGGCCTTGGCTGTGGTCCGCATCGCGCACGGGGCGTGCGTTGCCTGAGAGGTCGCGTCCAAGGATCTCGATGCAGGTCTGCTCGGGCGTGGGTTCCACGCTGATGATGCGGCCGCCCCACCGTACGATGTCTCCAGCACGTTCGGCATGGGCGGCCTGGCCGGGAGCGAGCGCAGCGAACGTGCCACGCAGTGGCTTCGGTGGCGTGACGCAACCGGTCAACGCGACGGCAGCGACGAGGAGAATGAGGGGGCGGATCATGGGGTTCTCCTGGGGGTGGGCGCACGGGGACGGAATCGGCGCAGGTCGTGGATGAGTGCCGTGCGTTGATCGTCGCCGGTTTCGTCGCCAGCGTAACGCTGGGCAATGTAACGGCGGGTAAGCAGGTGCAATGCGTCGGCAGTGTCGGGCAGGTCGGCGGCAATGCGCTCAACAAAGGCGCTGGCCGATTCATTCTGGCGTTTTTCGAATCCGGCACGGGTGAGGCGGGCCACGAGGTGTCGCCAGGCGGCCAGCAATGGGTCGTTGATGCGGGTGCGCCCACCACGCCACAGCAGGGCGAAGCTCAGGGCCAAGGCCAGCCCGATGCCGATCGCGAGTGCCGCGCCCAGTTGTCGCCAATCTTGCGGGTCCAATCCCAATCGTGCGAGCAGCGCACGCTGGCGCGCTGCGTTGAAATCAACGATCACGAAGTTCCAGCCGCGGCGTAGCGCATCGGCCACCTCCCACAATGGCTGGCTCCAGCGCGAGAAGGCGCCGGGTGGCGGGGTGATGCTGGTGATTCCTTCGCGGATACGCTCGGGTGCCACGGCGCTGGTCGGATCGATTCGGACCCAGCCGCGACCCTCCAGCCAGACTTCGGTCCACGCGTGCGCATCGGAATTGCGGATCAGCCAATACTCGCCGACCCGGTTGAAGAAGCCGCCCTGATAGCCCGTCACTACCCGTGACGGGATGCCGGCACTCCGCATCATCACGGCGAACGCCGAAGCGAAATGTTCGCAGTAGCCTTCCTTGGTGGCGAAGAGGAAGTCGTCCACGCTGTCGCGCGCCAGCGGCGGCGGCGTCAGGCTGTAGACAAATTCCGCGTTGAACAAGGCCAGCGCGCGCTGGATCAGGGTTTCGGGTCTGGCGTCCTGCGCTTTCCATTCGGCCATCAGCTGCGTGGTGCGCGGGTTGAAGCCTTGCGGAAGGCGCAGGTGGTGCTGGCGGGAGGTCGCGGGCAGGTCGGGCTGGAAAGTATGATCCAGTGCCGATCCGATCCGGAAACGACGCACGGATTGGTTGAGGCGGGGGGTGAAGACGGTTCGGTCAGAGCTCAGGCGGGCGTTTTCCGGGATCGAGACCGGCACGTCCAGGCCGATGAGGTACTGGTACGTGGTCGGTTCCTGCATCACTTCATGGAAAAGGGGGGCGCCACGGGTCTGGATATCGGCTGGCGGGGTGAATGCCGCGCCTTCCCAGCGCGTCCACCGTCGCCCATCGAAATCGGTCAGCACCGGGCCGCGCCAGTACATTGCATTGCGCGGTGGCGGTGTGCCTTCGAAGGTGACGCGCAACGCCGGGCTGTCGTCAAGCAGCATCTGCACGATGTCGCCGGGCGACATGTCGTTGGACAGACCCGAGCGTGAGCGGTCATCCGGCGCGGGTGCCCCCCACAGGGGTTCGGGGAAGCGTGGAAACAGAAAGAACACCACGAACGCGAACGGCAGCGAGATCACCAGCAGCCGAGCGCTGGCAAGCAGCGCCTTGCCAGGATGGCCAGGTGGGGGAGGCAGGCCAGGCAATTGCACCCGGGCCAGTCGCGCTAGTGCCGCGACGATGACCGTGCAGGCGATCAGTGCCAGCAGCAGCGTGGCCGGTCCCTGGTCGTGCAGGAAGCCGGCCATCACCGCAAAGAGCGCGAAGCTGCAGGCACTGCGGCCATCGCGCACGCTGCCGGTTTCCAGCAACTTGGAGGCCAGCATCGCAGCCAGCAGCGCCGCGCCGGTTTCCTGCCCGACGGTGAAACCGGAGCTGACGATGGCCGCGGCAGCGACGCAGAGCGTGAGCGGCACCCTGAGCATGGCGGGAAGGCGGATGCGGCGCAGCCCCAGACCGATGCCCAGTGTGGCGACGAGGAGCAGCAGCCCGCCCAGCCACGGCGGGAATGCGGGCAGCACCGGCAGCAGCGAAACCACCACGGCGGCGGCAACCCAGAGGAAACTGGCGCGATCCAGTGAGACTTCGGCGGCCATGCTCATCGCCTCATGGTTGCAACGCCAATGCACGGAAGCAGGCATGCAGGTGTGCCTGTCCCTGGCCGGGGCCAATCCGTGTGCCGGGCATCAGCAGCGTCGAGGACTGCCCCTGACGCTCCGCATCGACGACCCAGCTTGCCAGTCGCCGCGCCCGCGAATCGCCCGGCATCGGAGCCAATGCATCCCATGACAGCAGGCGCTCGCTGCCGGCGGGCTGTTCGTATTCCCGCACCAGCAATCGATCCAGGCGTGCACTGTGCTTCCAGGCCACCTGCCGCATCGGATCGCCACTGCGGTAATCACGCAGCGCGATCGGCTCGTCGCTGTTGCCGCGTTGCGGCCTGGGACGGTTCTGCCCGCCGTCGCCCGGTGGTGGTGGCGGATCCTTTTCCAGCGCCGGCCAGACCAGGGTGCCAGTATCGGGATGCAGCCAACTCCAGACCTCGAACAGCCCGAGCGGCTGCCGGGAATGGAGCTTGAAACGTCCGGCGGGCATCATGCCGCGTCGGTTCGTGGCTTGTGGCAATGCCACGTCGGCGGTGTTGCCATCGGAAAGTGAAAACGCGACGCGCTGGCCGTTGCGTTCGAGGATCAACCCCTCGCGGAGTCGCCGGCTGTCGGCGACGAAGCGAAACCGCAGGCGCTGGATTTCACCGGCGTGCACCGGCGCGGCATCGAGCGATTCCAGCCGCACGCCGCTGAGGTTCAGATAGCCGCGCAACAGACAACTGAGCATCAGCGAGAGCATCAGGAAGCACAGGATCAGCGCCGGGTTGTTGTTGTAGTTCAACCCGCCCACCGTCATCGCTGCCAGCAGTACCGCGAAGAACAGACCATAGGGTGTGGGCAGCACGTAGATGCGGCGGCGATGCAGGGCAATGGGCAGGGGCTCCTTGCCACGCGGTTTGACGAACCGGCGCAACACCGCAGGGACGCGCGGGTGCTCGTGCGAGTCTGCGGTCAGTGCAGGGGGCGTGCGTGTCGGCATGATGCCGTGCGGTCAATCCACTGCCACGCTGGCGAGGATGGCATCGGCCAGCATCGTTCCGGTGCCAGTGTCGGAAGAGGACACCAGACGATGTCCGGCCACCGCAACGAACAGGGCCTGCACATCGTCGGGAAGGACATGGGTGCGCCCCGCAAGCAGGGCATGGGCTCGCGCTGCCCGCAGCAGCGCGAGACCGGCTCGCGGCGACAAGCCGACTTCCACGCCCGGATGGGTACGGCTGCGATCCAGCAACGCCAGGATGTAGTTCACCAGCGCCTCGCTGGCATGGACACGTTCGACGCCGCTGCGCAGCGCGAGGACATCGGCAACGCTCAGTTGTGGCTGGACCAGTGCGATCTGTTCGCGCCGCTCGATGCCGGTGAGCAGGGCGCGTTCGGAATCCGGGTCGGGGTAACCCAGGGAGAAGCGCAGCAGGAAACGATCAAGTTGCGAATCCGGTAGCGGGAACGTACCGGAAAGGTCTACCGGATTCTGCGTGGCGATCACGAAGAAAGGCTGCGGCAGCACATGCGTGACACCGTCGAGCGTGACCTGATGTTCGGCCATTGCTTCCAGCAGCGCGCTCTGGGTCCGCGGCGGGGCACGATTGATTTCGTCGGCCAGAAGCACCTGGGTGAATACCGGGCCCGGATGGAAGCGAAATTCGTGCGCAGGCGCATCGTAGACTGAAATGCCGAGTACATCGGCGGGCATCAGGTCGGAGGTGAACTGCACACGCTGGAACGACAATCCCAGCGTGGCGGAGATGGCTTGGGCCAGCGTCGTCTTGCCCAGTCCCGGCAGGTCCTCGATCAGTACATGGCCTCCGGCAAGCAGCGCGATGAAGGACAGTTTGATCTGATCGGGCTTACCCAGCACCAGCGCATTCACCTGAGCTTGGGCGCGGGCAAGTGCGTGCAGCGGCAAGTCGGGTATCGTGGCGGCGTGTGCGGGAGTGGCCATCCGGTATCTCGCGAAAGAGTCGTTGGGAGTGTAGCGGGAATGCAGGAAGCACAAGGTGCGCGCAGCGCGTTCTGCATCATGTGGACAGTGTTTCTGGCGGCAGGGTTCCTTGTCGCCGCGTACTTGCCGCTGTTCGTGGATGAGGCGTTCTACTGGCAGGAAAGCCGGCATCCGGCCTGGGCCTATTCCGATCTCCCGGGGCTGACCGCCTGGCTGATCCGGCTGGGTACATCGGTCGCGGGCGATACCTTGCTCGGTATCCGGTGGCCATTCCTGCTGCTGGGTTCTGCCGTGCCGTGGCTGGTGGTGCTGGCGGCACGCCCGCTGGGGGAGCTGCAGGCATGGCGGGCAGGGATGCTGGCCTTGCTGCTGCCATTGTCCGGCTGGCTCGGTGTGCTGGCGTTGCCGGATGTGCCGATGAATCTGGCCGCGATGGCTTGCCTGATTGGCGGCGCACGCGCCATCCGGGGCGTGGATTGGCCGGCCGTGCTTTGGCTCGGCACCGGGTTGGTGCTGGGGGGGCTGAGCCACTACCGGTTCCTTGCCGTGATCGGTGTCGGCTTCGTGGTGCTGTTGTGGATGCATCAGGGCCGACGTGCGTTGCGCGACCCGCGCTTGTGGCTGGCCGTGCTGGCCGGGGCGCTGGCCTGGCTGCCGTTGCTGCTTTGGAATCTCGAGCATGGCGAGGCCGGGTGGCGCTTTCAGTTGATGGATCGGCATCCGTGGGCATTGCATGCCGAAGGCTTCCGCTTTCTTGCCGTCCAGGCGGTGCTGGCGACGCCATTGTTGTTCGTTGCAATGCTTTATGCCGCTGTCCGGGCGAAGTACATGCATCTGCCCACGGCGCGCTGGTTCGGGTTGAGTGGCGGCCTGACCGTTCTCGGATTCTTCGTGCTGGGTTTCTTCGCCGATACCGAGCGGGTCAGCTTCCACTGGCCGCTCTCCGGCTATCTGGCGTTGATGGTGGTTACCCCGGCCGTGGTGGCGGAATGGCCACGCGCGATGCGGCGGGCCATGTGGGGCTTGCTGGCATTGGCTGCGGTGGTGGCTGCGGTGGGTCACGCCTTCGTCGCCTCGCCGCAGGGGCGTGCGGCGCTGGTCGGAACGAAGTCCTATCCGGAGAATTTCGCAGGCTGGGATGAGGTGGCGGATGCGGTGCGGGAGCGGCTCGCAACCTTGCCGCCGGACACGCGGATCGTGGTCGACAACTTCAAGCTCGGCGCGCAGCTCGGCTTCGCTTTCGGTGACCCCGGCATCGCGGTGCTCGATCATCCGCTCAATCATCACCACGGACGGGCCCGTCAACTGGAGCTGTGGGGGTTGCGTCATGACGGGCAGCGCGAAGGGTGGCAACTGCTCGTGGTCGGCGTCAGCGACGTGAAGTTCCGGGCGCTTTTGCCGCACTACCAGTCGCTATGCGAGCGGTTCGGGGCGTTGCCACGGGCACGGATGCTGGAGGTCGATGGTGGCGCACGTCGTTTCGCACTGTTCGCGTTGCCGCCTGGTCGCCTCGATGGCGTGTGCGTGACGCCGGCCATCGCGCATCTCGAAACGCCCTCGGATGGTGCGCGGGTAGGTGATGGTTTCGTGTTGCGCGGCTGGGCCATCAAAGAGGGGGTGGGCATCGCGCGCGTGGTCGTTCTGCTGGACGGCATGCCGGTGGCGGAGGCCGATTACGGTGCGACCAATCCCTGGGTCGGGGAGTTTCTCCGCGATCAGTCGCGTGATCCGAATGTGCCCGAGGTGCAATTCGAGGCGCGCATCGACCTCCCCGAGACTGGCGAGCGCTGGCAGATCGGTCTGGAATTGCAGGGCGCGGATGGCAGTCGGGAACGCTGGAGCGGGCCGGTCGTGCGCAGGGCCGCTGCCAGCAATGTCGGCACCGCCGTGCGTTGAGCGAGCTCAGCCTTCGTCGGCACGCCGGGTCAGCGTTGCCGGCTCACGTGCCGCCTGTTCGATGGCTGCCTGGGTCACCGTTGCCAGTTCTGCGCCGGCACTCTCCAGCCGGCCTAGCTGATCGGAAATGTTGGAGTAGGCCCGATCCATGGCGCGGCATGCGGCATCCAGCTCCTTTTGCGGCGCGGTGAGGCCATGCTGGGAAATCCAGAGGCGATGTTCGAGCACGTCACGCAAGCCTTGTTGAACCTGCGATTGGGCGTTCAACGAGGCATGTGCCTCGGCGGCGATATCCGATGGCACACGGTCCACCACACGGCGCATCTCGGTCATGCGGTCGCGGGTACGATGCAGCAACTGCTCCAGCGCATCGGCACGGTCGAGCAAATGGCGCAGGCTGCGTTCACGACGCAGGCCGCGATGCCTCAGATAGACCGCAATCAGCGCAAGCGCGCCGATGAGGACGATGACGAGCTGAAGAAGATTCACGCGTGCCATTCGCAGAAGTGGATCGGCAGTCTGCCAAATGGTTCGGAATGTGTCATCCATGGATCCAGCCGGAGTCCGACGCGAGGTGGAAGGGCAGTCATCGGGCATCGGAACCATGGCGTCGGCGGGCCATGATCCGTCGACATGGTGCAGCGGATTCGACGTGGGCGGTGTGATTGACGATTCCCGTCGGTGTGATAAAATGCTGCGCTTATGTCCAGTGTCCTGCCAGAATTGATCGATGCATGGCGGATGGTGTCGGCACGGCGCATCTTCGCAGGGCGTCTGCGCCTGGATGCGATGCCCAGGCTCTCGAGCTGCCTGGTGGATGCGCTGGGCGAGTGCGAATTCGAGGTCGAATTCGGTCGCGACGAGATTGGAACTGCTTTTCTCGACGTCAACGTCGATGCAAGGCTCCCTCTGGTCTGTCAGCGCACCTTGGTGCGTTTCGAGTTGCCGGTGAAGATCCGGCAGCGGCTCGGGTTGATCCGGGACGAGCACGAAGACGCGGCGCTGCCGGAAGGCTATGAGCCGGTGCTGGTGCCGCAGGATGGCGCGTTGCGGCTTGTCGATGCGATCGAGGATGAGTTGATCCTCGCCGTGCCGGTGGTGCCGATGAGCAGTGACGGACTGGCGCCCGATGGCGTTGTCTGGCAGGACCTCGAAGTGGAGGTTCCCGACGATGAAAAGCAGGTCAACCCGTTTGCCGCGCTGGCCGGGTTGAAAAAACAGGATTGAAGGGTCTGGCGGGAACGCCAGGTCCTGGAAGAACCGGCGGATCGATGTGGTCCGCACGCAATACGCATGTTGATTCGAGGATGATTTCCCATGGCTGTCCAGAAAAGTCGCAAGACCCCTTCCCGCCGCGGCATGCGCCGCTCCCATGACGCGCTGACCGCCAAGCAGCTCGCTACCGATCCGACCAGTGGTGAAACCCACCTGCGTCACCATGTCACCAAGGATGGCTACTACCGTGGCCGCAAGGTGATCGACGTCAAGAGCAACGACGCCGCCATCGAAGATTGATCCAGTGCGGCCTGATGGGCCGTCTGAACGATGTGTCGGCAGCGTGAAAATGCTGCACGACATCACGTCCGTGACGCGACGTGCCCATCGGGCGCGTCGCGTCGTCGTTTGTGTGGTTCGGTGGCCCTTCCGGTACGATTGCCGTTTCGTCACATCTACATCTGTCCAAGGGAGGGGCGATGGCGCAGCTTTTCGCACGCATTGCCGGAACCGGTAGCTATCTGCCGGAAAACATCGTCACCAACGCCGATCTGGAAGCCCGGGTCGATACCAGTGACGAATGGATCCGTGAGCGCACCGGCATTCGCCAGCGCCACATCGCCTTGCCTGGCCAGACCACCGGCGACCTGGCGTTCGTGGCCGCTACCCGGGCGCTGGAGGCCTCGGGTGTTTCCGCCGCTGAGATCGACCTGATCGTGCTCGGCACCACGACGCCGGACATCATCTTTCCTTCCACTGCTTGCCTGCTCCAACACCGTTTGGGGGCGAACGGCTGTGCCGCGTTCGATGTGAATGCGGCCTGCTCGGGATTCGTCTACGCGTTGGGCATTGCAGACAAGTTCATTCGTTCCGGCGCCGCAAAAACCGCGCTGGTGGTGGGGGCGGAAACGCTCTCGCGCATGATCGACTGGACCGATCGAGGTACCTGCGTGCTGTTCGGCGACGGTGCCGGCGCGGTGGTGCTGAAAGCCGACGACGCGCCCGGCATCCTCTCCACCCACCTGCATGCCGATGGCGGCTTCGAACACCTGTTGTACAACCCCGTCGGCGTGTCCCGCGGATTCCAGGACGCACCGAACCACGGTGTCAAGGTGCACATGACCGGCAACGAGGTGTTCAAAGTGGCGGTCAAGACCCTGGATGCGGTGGTGGACGAAACGTTGGATGCAAACGGGTTGGCTCGATCCGACCTTGATTGGCTGATTCCTCATCAGGCCAATTTGCGCATCATTTCGGCCACGGCAAAGCGGTTGCAGATGCCGATGGATCGCGTCGTCGTCACGGTCGATCGACATGGCAACACGTCGGCGGCATCGGTGCCCTTGGCGCTGGATGAAGCCGTTCGATCCGGCCGTGTGCAGCGCGGTGAGTTGCTCCTTCTGGAGGCCTTTGGTGGCGGTTTCACCTGGGGATCCGCGCTGATTCGATACTGACATCGTACGGTTCCCGCGTTCCACCCTACGCCCCAGTACAGACGATCTGAAGGCGCCTGACTTATCATCGCGGCCCTTTCCGAACGGGGTGGTCATGAGAGATTCGCTGGCATTCGTATTTCCTGGGCAGGGTTCGCAGTCGCTGGGCATGCTGGCAGGTCTTGCCGACGCCCACCCGATCATCCGCGAAACCTTCGCCGAAGCGTCCGAAGGCGCCGGTGTGGATCTGTGGGCGCTCTCGCAGCAAGGGCCCGAAGAACAGCTGAACCGGACCGAGTACACCCAGCCAGCGTTGCTGGCTGCCGGAATGGCGGTGTGGCGCGCTTGGCATCAGGCGGGCGGGGCGATGCCGGGACGCTTGGCCGGGCACAGCCTGGGCGAATACAGCGCGCTGGTCGCTGCCGGTGCCTTGCCGCTGGATCAAGGAGCCCGCCTGGTCCGTCTGCGCGGGCAGTTGATGCAGGGGGCAACGCCGGATGGCATTGGCGCCATGGCGGCCGTGCTTGGAGCGGACGAAGCGCTCGTGCGCGAAGTCTGCGAACAGGCGGCCCATGCCCAGGTGCTGGTGCCGGCAAATTTCAATTCTCCAGGTCAGATCGTCATCGGAGGCCATTCGGAGGCTGTGGATCGCGCGCTTGCGTTGCTTGCCGAGCGTGGTGTGCGCAAGGCGGTCAAATTGGCAGTCAGTGTTCCATCGCACACGCCGCTGATGCGCGACGAGGCCAATCGCCTCGCCGAGGCCATGGCGGCACTCGACTGGCGCATGCCCGACGTGGATGTCGTACAGAACGTGGACGGCAAGGTGCACGACAACATTGCCTCGGTCCTTGATGCGCTGGTGCGGCAGCTGTACCTGCCGGTGCAGTGGACATCCTGCGTCGAGGCGCTGGTGGCTGCCGGAGCCACCCGGATCGTCGAGTGCGGTCCGGGCAAGGTGCTGACTGGTCTGGTGAAACGTATCGACAAGTCAGTGGGTGCGCATTCGCTGGCGACACCGGAAGATTTCAATTCCACGCTGGAGGCTTTGGCATGAGCGCGATCGGCGCGGGAACCACGTTGAAGGGCGAAGTCGCTTTGGTCACGGGCGCCAGCCGCGGCATTGGCGCTGCCATTGCCGATACGCTCGCGGCGCAGGGCGCCACGGTGATCGGTACTGCAACCTCGCAATCGGGCGCCGACGCGATCAGTGCGAGACTGGCGCCTTTGGGTGGCGCAGGGCGTGTGCTGGACGTGGTCGATGGTTCCGCGATCGAGGCACTGGTGGAGTCGGTGAGCAGCGAGTTCGGGACGATTTCGATCCTCGTCAACAATGCCGGTATCACGCGCGACAATCTGCTGATGCGCATGAAGGACGAGGACTGGCAGGCAATCCTCGACACCAATTTGTCCAGTGTCTATCGAATGTCCAAGGCGGTGATGCGCGCGATGATGAAGGCACGACGCGGCCGCATCATCAACATCGCATCGGTGATCGGCGTGACCGGCAATGCCGGACAGGCCAACTACGCGGCGGCGAAGGCGGGCATCATCGGATTTTCCAAGTCGCTGGCCAAGGAAATCGGCTCGCGCGGCATCACGGTGAACGTCGTGGCGCCCGGTTTCATCGAAACCGACATGACCCGCGACCTGCCGGAAGCCGCCAAATCGGCGATGCTGGGGCAAATTGCGCTGGGGCGGCTGGGTTCCCCGCAGGATATTGCCAATGCTGTGATGTTTCTCGCATCGCCGTCGGCAGCCTACATCACTGGCGAGACATTGCACGTCAACGGCGGAATGCACATGGCGTGACGATTTATGGTGCGGCATTCCGGCAACGGAGGCTGCAACACGATTTGCGCCGGCGGCTGGCTCGCCTCGTCGGCGTCCACTACAATGCGCGGGCTTTTCCCGGAGGATAAACAAGCAATGAGCAGCATCGAAGAGCGTGTCAAGAAGATCGTCGTGGACCAGCTGGGCGTCAAGGAGGAGGACGTGACCGCCAACGCCTCGTTCGTCGACGATCTGGGCGCTGATTCCCTCGATACCGTGGAGTTGGTGATGGCGCTCGAGGAAGAGTTCGAGTGCGAGATTCCGGATGAGGAAGCCGAGAAGATCACCAGCGTCCAGCAGGCGATCGACTACGTAACCGCGCACGTCAAGTCCTGATCACTGCGGCACCTCGGCGCAGTCATCTGCATCGTGCTGCGATGCAGGCAGTGCGCTCCGTCGGGGTGTCGTTTCGCCGCCGGGGCAATCGCACCGGCGGCTTCGTGTGTCCGCCAGTTCGCAACCACAGGAGAGTCAGCACATGACCCGTCGTGTCGTCGTCACCGGACTGGGCATCGTTTCACCCGTCGGCAACACCATCGCGGAGGCGTGGGACGCCATCGTCCATGGTCGCTCCGGCATCGCTCAGGTCACGGGGTTCGATGCATCCACCTTCGCCACGCGCATCGCGGGCGAGGTGCGCAACTTCGACCCAACCGCCTTCGTTCCCCCGAAAGACGCCAAGAAGATGGATCCGTTCATCCACTACGGCGTCGCGGCCGCGTCGATGGCGATTGAAGATTCCGGCCTGGACATAGGCGAACACAATGCCGAGCGCATCGGCGTGATCGTCGGTTCCGGCATCGGCGGCATCCTGGGCATCGAGGAAACCGCGATCAAGTATCACGAGGGCGGCGTGCGCAAGATTTCGCCGTTCTATGTCCCCAGCACGATCATCAACATGCTGCCGGGGCAGATCAGCATTCTGAAAGGCATCAAGGGCCCGAATTTCTCGGCGGTGTCGGCGTGCGCCACATCGAACCATTCCATCGGCACCGCGATGCGCCTCATCCAGCACGGCGACGCCGATGTGATGGTGGCGGGCGGCGCCGAGCGTGGTTCGTCGCCCACCTCGATGGGCGGATTCTGCGCGATGAAGGCGATGTCCACGCGCAACGACGAGCCGACCCGCGCCTCGCGGCCGTGGGACGCCGAGCGCGATGGCTTCGTGCTCGGCGACGGTGCCGGCATCCTCATTCTGGAGGAGTACGAACACGCCAGGGCGCGCGGTGCCCGCATCTATTGCGAGTTGGCCGGCTTCGGCGCCAGTTCGGACGCCTATCACATGACCGCACCGGCGGAGAGCGGCGAAGGCGCGGCACGCTGCATGCGCGCGGCACTGCGGGATGCGGGCCTTGCACCCGAGGCCATCGGCTATCTCAACGCGCACGGGACATCCACGCCGCTGGGCGATCTGGGTGAAACCCTGGCCACCAAATCGGCATTCGGCGACCACGCCTACCGCTTGATGGTGTCCTCGACCAAATCCATGACGGGGCATCTGCTTGGCGCAGCGGGTGGCGTGGAGGCGATTTTCACGATTCTCGCGCTGCATCACGGCGTCATCCCGCCGACCATCAATCTCGATGCCCCGGGCGAGGGCTGCGATCTCGATTACGTGCCGAATGTGGCGCGTGACGCGACGATCGATGCAGCCATGTCCAATGGTTTCGGTTTCGGCGGCACCAACGGCTCGCTCGTGTTCCGGCGCATCTGATACACATCGGATCGATCTTGCCAGTACGAAAGATCCCCGGGCAGGTCGATCCGTTGCGGCTGCATCGACAGCATCCGGCACGCTATCCATTCCTGTTGCAGAGCGCCTCGTTCGAGCCATCACGAGGGCGCTACGACGTGCTTCTCGCCTTCCCCCAATCCGGCTTGCGACTGGATCGGGACGGCGTGGTTCGCACGCTGGAAGGCGAGGTCCGGCCCGGTGCGTTTCCGGAGGTGCTGGATGCCGAGTGGCAGGTGGCGGCATCTGGTTGCGAGCGTGAGACGACACACCTTCCGTTTCACGGCGGCTGGGCACTGTTCTTCGCCTACGAGTTCGCCGGTGTCGTCGAGCCGGTTCTCGACCTGCCGGCAGCACCCGATTCGTTGCCGTTGGCGCTTGCCCTTCGTTGTCCTGCGGCGGTGATCACGGATCATATGGACGATGTCACGTGGCTGGTGGCCGAGCGTGGTCATGACGACTTGCTCGACGCAATGCAGGCGGATATCCGGTCGTGTTCGGTCGCATTCGACATCCCACCGTCGATTCCGTCCGTCAAGCGCGTCAGTGAAGACCCTGATGCTGCCTTCATCGATGGCGTCGAGCGGGCATTGGCGTACATCGCGTCTGGCGATGTTTTCCAGATAAACCTGTCGCGCCGCTGGGATCTCGAGCTTGCTGCGGAGACGACTCCGGCAGACGTATTTGCCGCGTTGCGGGCAGCGAATCCGGCACCGTTTGCCGGCCTGATCGCATGGGATGACTGGGCCGTAGCCAGTTCCTCGCCCGAACGTCTGGTGTCGGTCGATCAAGGCGTGATCGAGACGCGCCCGATCGCAGGCACGCGTGCGCGACTCGTCGGCGGCGACGATGCCGGTCGGATACGCGAACTCATCGGGCATCCGAAGGAGCGCGCCGAGCACATCATGCTGATCGACCTGGAGCGCAACGATCTCGGGAGAATTTGCGCGCCGGGTTCAGTGGAGGTGGATGAGCTGATGGTCGTGGAAAGCTATGCCCACGTTCACCACATCGTGTCCAACGTGCGCGGGCGGCTGCGGCCGGACGTGACGCCAGGTGGCGTGCTTCGAGCGGTGTTTCCCGGCGGCACCATCACCGGTTGCCCGAAGGTGCGCTGCATGCAGATCATCGCGGAGCTCGAAGGGCAGGGGCGTGGCGCCTATACCGGCGCGTTCGGCTATCTCGGGCATGACGGGCGCATGGATCTCAACATCCTGATCCGCACGTTGACGCTGCGGAACGGCATTGCGCGCTTCCGCGCCGGTGCCGGCATCGTGGCCGATTCCCAGCCGCAGGCGGAGTTGGCGGAAACCCGCGCCAAGGCGCGCGGGCTGCTGCGTGCATTCGGGCTGTCAGGGTAGTCCGCAGGATCCCAGTTACCTCGGCGTCTGCTAAAATTCCAAGTCTTTTTCCCCGAATCCATCCGTCACGCCATGATTGAGCTCAACCCCGTTCGCTCACAGATCGCCGACCTCACCGAGCGCTTCACCGCGCTCAGGGGGTATCTTTGACTACGACCACAAGGCAGAGCGTCTTGAGGAAGTGACCCGGGAGCTGGAAAGCCCAGATGTCTGGAACGATGCCGAGCGCGCGCAGTCGCTTGGCCGGGAGCGCGCCAGTCTCGAAAAGATTGTGGGTGGGCTGCGCCGCATCGGTGACGGATTGACGGAAGCGGCGGAATTGCTGGATCTGGCGGATGCCGAGAACGATGACGACACCGCGCAGGCGGTGGTCGCGGATGTCGACAGGCTCGAAGCCGAGCTGGGCAAGCTGGAGTTTGCCCGCATGTTCAGCGGCAAGATGGACGGTGCCCCCGCGTTCGTCGATATCCAGGCCGGTGCCGGCGGCACCGAGGCCCAGGATTGGGCGGAAATGCTGTTGCGCATGTACTTGCGCTGGTGCGAGTCGCGCGGTTGGAAGACCGAGCTTCTGGAAGCATCCGGTGGCGAAGTGGCCGGCATCAAGTCGGCGACCATCCGCGTGGAAGGTGATTATGCCTACGGCTGGCTGAAGACCGAAACCGGCGTGCACCGCCTGGTGCGCAAGTCGCCGTTCGACTCCGACAATCGCCGTCATACCAGTTTCACATCGGTCTTCGTTTCGCCCGAAGTGGATGACGACATCGACATCGAGATCAATCCGGCGGACCTCAAGACCGACGTTTACCGTTCTTCGGGCGCGGGTGGTCAGCACGTCAACAAGACCGAATCCGCGGTCCGCATCACGCACGTTCCCAGCGGTGTGGTCGTGGCCTGCCAGACTGAGCGTTCGCAGCATGCCAACCGCGATCGTGCGATGAAGATGCTGAAAGCGCGTCTGTACGAACTGGAAATCCAGAAGCGCAACGCCGAGCGCGATGCAGTGGAAGCCACCAAGTCCGATATCGGCTGGGGCAGCCAGATCCGCAACTACGTGCTCGACCAGAGCCGAATCAAGGATCTGCGGACCGGCATCGAACGCAGCGATACGCAGAAGGTGCTCGACGGCGATCTGGACGAGTTCGTCGAGGCCAGCCTGAAGGCCGGTCTGGATGCGGGCTCCAAGCGCAGCGATGCCGCCTGACGGCTCGATCTTTCATTCCGGGTTCGTCCCGCAACACCTTTTCAAAGCCTGATCGCCATGACCGAATCCACGCCCGCCGCCGTTCCCGTCGATGAGAACAAGCTGATCGCCGAACGGCGAGAGAAGCTTCGCGCTCTGCAGGCGAAAGGCGTTGCCTTTCCGAACGACTTTCGGCGTCACGATTACGCCGGCGACCTGCAGGCGGAATTTGCCGACGCCGGTCGCTGGGACGCCGAGGCGCTTGAAGGTCTCGGACGCATGGTGTGGATGGCCGGCCGTTTGATGGCCAAGCGCGTCATGGGCAAGGCCAGTTTCGTGCAGCTGCAGGACGAGTCCGGGCGTATCCAGTTGTTCCTGCAGGCCAACGCACTGGGCGACACCTATGAGGCATTCAAGGCGTGGGATATCGGCGACATCATCGGCGTGACGGGGCATCTGACCCGCACCAAGACCGGCGAGTTGTCGATCAAGGCCAGCGCGTTGCAGTTGTTGGTCAAGAGCCTGCGTCCATTGCCGGACAAGTGGCACGGCTTGAGCGACGTGGAGCAGCGCTACCGCCAGCGCTATGTCGATTTGATCGTGTCTCCGGAAGCGCGCGACGTGTTCGTGAAGCGCTCGAAGATCGTGCGCGCGATCCGGAATTGGCTGGATGCACGTCGCTTCCTCGAAGTGGAAACGCCGATGATGCAGATCATCCCCGGCGGCGCCAGCGCGCGGCCGTTCGTGACGCACCACAACGCGCTCGACCTCGACCTGTATCTGCGCGTCGCGCCCGAGCTGTACCTCAAGCGCCTCGTCGTCGGCGGGCTTGAGCGCGTCTACGAGATCAACCGCAATTTCCGCAACGAGGGTGTGTCCACGCGGCACAACCCCGAGTTCACCATGCTCGAGTTGTACGAGGCGTATGCCACCTACAACGAAATCATGGACCTGACCGAAAACCTGATTCGCGACACGGCGAGCGAAGTGCTCGGAACCACGCAGCTGGAGTGGGATGGTGCCCGGATCGATGTCGGCCCGACGTTCCGGCGCTGGCGCATGGACGAAGCGGTGCGCCACCACAATCCCGAGATCAGCGTCGCCGATTGCACCGACCGTGGCGCGCTGTTGCGTCATTGCGAGCGGTTGAAGATCAAGGTCAAGCCGACGTGGGGTTGGGGCAAACTGTTGCTGGAGATCTTCGAGGCGACGGTCGAGCACACCCTGATCCAGCCGACCTTCATCACGATGCATCCCGTCGAGGTGTCGCCGCTGGCACGCGAGTCCGATGCCGAGCCCGGCTACACCGATCGCTTCGAGCTGTTCATCAACGGCAAGGAGATCGCCAACGGCTTCTCCGAGTTGAACGATTCCGAAGATCAGGCCGCGCGCTTCCGTGCGCAGGTGGAAGCCAAGGAGGGCGGCGACGACGAGGCCATGCACTTCGATGCCGATTACATCCGTGCGCTGGAATACGGCATGGCGCCCACCGGTGGCCTGGGCGTCGGCATCGACCGACTGGTGATGCTGCTGACCGGCAGCGCCTCGATCCGCGACGTGCTGCTGTTCCCGTACATGCGCCCGGAGGCGTGAGGCGCATGGCCGGCATTCATCTGCCGGCCTTCACGCTACGCGCGTCTTGCCACTGGAGCCGAACATGTTGCGTGCCACGATGCTGAGTCTTGTTGTCCTGATCGTCTCGGGGACGGCTGCTGCGCGCGATCCGCGCGCCACGTTGAGCGAGTTCACGCAGGGGCTGGAAGGGCTTTCCGGCCGGTTCGAACAGCACGTATTCGATCCGGGCGACCGGCTCAACGAGGAAAGTCGTGGAAGCATTTCCCTGGCCGTGCCGCGCCAGTTCCGGTGGGAATACGAAACCCCGTTCCCGCAGCTGATCGTGGCCGATGGCCAGAAGGTCTGGATCTACGATCCGGATCTGGAACAGGTCCAGGTGCGGCCGCAAGGCGCGGAAGAACAGCAAAGTCCCCTGACCGCGCTGATCGATCCGTCCGAGCTGGATCGCCAGTTCACCGTCAGCGACGAAGGCGACGAGGAGGGGCTGGTCTGGGTCGGTCTGGAGCCCAAGGGCGAAGACGCGCCGTTCTCGCGCGCGCGGCTGGGCTTTTCCGGTGACGAACTGGCCCGCATGGAAATGACCGACGCGCTCGGCCAGCGCACCCGCATCACGTTCTCCGGTTGGCAGCGAAATCCTGCGTTCGACGCAGGCACGTTCCGCTTCGTGCCGCCACCGGGGGTCGATGTGATCGGAGACATGGCCGAGGCTGCCCAGGCCTTTCCCGTGGGTGACTGAGCCGGCATCCGGGATAGAATCGCGGGCCGTTGGCCTGAACTGCACGAGTCCCGCATGAGCATCAAGAGCGATACCTGGATCCGCCGCATGGCGGAACACGAGGGCATGATTTCTCCCTTCGAGCCCGGCCAGGTGCGGCACAACCCGTCCGGTGGCCGCATCGTGTCGTACGGCACCAGCAGCTACGGCTACGACGTGCGTTGCGCCAACGAGTTCAAGGTGTTCACCAACATCAACTCCACCGTGGTTGACCCGAAGGATTTCGACTCGCGCAACTTCGTGGATTTCACCGGCGATGTCTGCATCATCCCGCCCAACTCGTTCGCACTGGCGCGCACCGTCGAATACTTCCGTATCCCGCGCTCCACGTTGGTGGTGTGTCTTGGCAAGAGCACCTACGCGCGCTGCGGCATCATTGTCAACGTCACGCCGCTGGAGCCGGAGTGGGAAGGCCACGTGACACTGGAGTTCTCCAACACCACGCCGCTGCCGGCGAAAATCTACGCCAACGAAGGCGTGGCGCAGATGTTGTTCTTCGAATCGGACGAAATCTGCGAAACCAGCTACCGCGACCGGGGTGGCAAATACCAGGGACAGCGCGGCGTGACCTTGCCGCGGACCTGACTCAGTGCTTCTTTCCTGCTTGCAAGCGGGCGTGCCGGAAGGATGGTTCGGGCAAGAACCATCCCAAAGCTGAATACACAAACCGCTCCCGTTTTCCGGGTTGAAGAAAAAGCGTCGGCGGGATGGGGGCTCAGGATCAACTCATTTCGCAGGCGGCTGGATAGATGCAGATCCACATCGACACCGAGTTCACCAGTCTGTCCGATCCACAGCTGATTTCCATCGGCGCGGTCGCGGCGGACGGGCGTACGTTCTACGGCATCGTCGAGGATTTCCCACACCAGGCGTGCACTGCGTTCGTACTTGAACAAGTGCTGCCGCTGCTGGAGCATCGGCCGGTGGATGTGCGGCTCCCGTTTGCGGCGCTGGCGCGGGCCTTCGCGGACTGGCTGGTGGTGCTGGCTGAAAGCGACACCTCCCCGTTGCAACTGATCGCCGATGACGAATGCGATATCGAGATGCTGCGCCAGCTCTTGAGTCGCGCCGGCTGGAGCGAATCGCAGATCAGGACAGCCTGCGTGTTGCGTCCGCTGCACTCGGTAGCCGGTGCCGGCAGGCGATTCCGGCAATGGTTCGAACAGTATCCGGAAGCGCGGCCGCACAATGCGCTGGACGATGCGCACGCGTACCGGGAGGCGCTCGGAGGCGATTGAGGCTGCCGACGTCATCCGGTCTCATGAGCCGCTTTCACGGGATCGTCTGCTCCATGTCGCTTCCGTGACGAGACACGTCAGGGTGTCAGGAACACCTGACCCTGCTGGTTCATTGAGGCATGCGCCCGAGTTGATCTCGCCTGCCAAACACGGCTTGCCACCCGGTGACCCGCGCTGCATGCTGGCCGCAATGCACATTGCGGGGGGGAGCATGTTTTCAACCAGTCAACTGAAGGAAAAATTCCGGCCACAACTGGATACGGAAACTCCCGAACAGTGGCGGGTGCGCATCCATCGTGCGATCAGTTGGTTGGCCCGCTCGGAGCAGGAGCGCGAGGACACCGACGCGCGTTTCATCTTTCAGTGGATCGCGCTCAATGCCGTCTACGCGCAGGCTTTCACCGATACCACCGAACGCGAGCGCGCGCGCCGCTTCATCGACACCCTGGTGGCGCTGGATGTGCAGGGGCGGCTGCACGATGTGCTGTTCAGTCAGTTCAGCGGACCGATCCGGACCCTGCTGGACAACCATTTCGTGTTCGAACCGTTCTGGATTGCTCTGCGCGATCATGATCCCAGTGATGGGTGGGATCGCAGTTTCAAGGCCAGCCGCAAGGTCGCGTTGGCGGCGGTGATGAGCGGCGATACCGGCACCGTGCTGTCGGTGGTGTTCGACCGGCTCTATGTGCTGCGCAACCAGCTTGTGCATGGCGGTGCGACGTGGAACAGCAGAGTCAATCGCAGCCAGCTGAAGGATGCCGTCGCCATCCTCGGTGCATTGGTTCCTGTGGTGATCGCGGTGATGCTGGAACATCCGGATGCGGATTTCGGCGAGGTGTTGTATCCGGTAGTGTGATGGCTTGGATGCTGCGGAACGCGCTTTCAGGCTGTCGATGTTCCGTGACCAGGCTCTCCGCAAAGCGTCAGGATTTTCAGCGCGAAGCGTTCAATACCTTGGCGCCAGGTGATTTTTCCCCGCCACTCATGCGGAATCCCCTGGACACCGTAATGCGCGCCGGCCAGCTGGCCACAGATGGCGGCGGTGGTGTCGGCATCATCACCGAGATTGGCGGCGAGCAACACCGCGTCGCGGTAATTTTCGGTGTGATGGAAGCACCAGAGCGCGGCTTCCAGTGATTGCACGACATAGCCGCTGCCGTGGATTTGCGATTCGAGTTTGTCGCGGTAGTGGCCGGCGGCGATTGCGGCGATGGCTGGAAGGGTGCCGTGCCAACCGTGGGCGGTGAGGATGTCGGGTTTGTCGTGACCGAGCAGGGCCTGGCGCAATATCAGCGCGAACAGTTGGGTGCATTCCACTGCTTCGGGCGCGGCGTGGGTGGTGCGGGCGCTGTCGGCGGCAAGCCGCAGCAGCCGTGATTCGTCGTTGAAGTACAACATCGGCACGGGCGCCAGGCGCATCAGGCAGCCATTGCCGGCGCTGTGCGGATTGGTGCTGCCGCTGAAAGGATTGCCACTCTGGCGATAGCGGCGCAGTGCGGCTGCGGTGGTATTGCCGATATCGAAGCACTGGCCGGTGCTGCTCAGATGGCCATCGTGTTGCCAGCGGCAGTAGCGGCGCATCTGGTCGTCGGCATCGAAACCTTCACATTCGATCAGGCTTTCGGCCAGGCACAGCGCCATCGAGGTGTCGTCGGTCCATTGCCCCGGCTCCAACTCGAACGGCCCTCCGCCGAGCATGTCGGTGATCGGTGTAAAACTGCCGCGTCGCTTGAATTCGAGCGTGGTCCCGAGCGCATCGCCCACGGCCAGCCCGAGCAGACAGCCCAGATGGCGATCCTGTTGGCTGATGTCATTCATGGGGAAGTTCCTGTGCGGGTGTGGCGTGGGTGGGACGTGATGCGTGCAGCGCAATCACGACAGGATGATCCGGGTTTCCGCTGGCAGGAGCTGTTCGAGCAGTTCCAGTGCCGCACGCAGGCCGGGCAGGGCAATCGGCTCGCTGTCCAGGCCGCTCAGCTGTACATGGACTTCCTCATCTTTCTCCGCGCAGGCAGCCGGCGGCATCAGTGAAGCGGTGATGCGGTCATCGCCGGCGGCACAACGCAACGAAAACAACTGCATCTGGCCGGCGAGTACTTCGGCGACGCCGTCGCTGATGTCGTGGCGCATGCGGCGATTTTCCTCGGTGATTTCGTCGCCGGATTGCAGTTCATCGGCCACCCAGCCGCAGGGCAGTGTCACGCGGATGGGTGGTGGGTTTGACGGAGCGAAGGCGCCACAGATGCAGGCGAGGACCAGTTCGCGTTGTTCGTCCGCGTCACGGCGGCCGAGCGCGCGCCTGATCTGCAACAGGCTGAATCTGTTCCAGGTCGGGGCGTCGACCATGTCATCCGCGGGCCCGGCATCCTGCCAGGCCGAGGCCAGTGCGTTGACCAGTTCGCGTCGGGTCGGGCCGAAACGTTCGGCACAGGCATCGATGATCGGCAATGCGCGGCGCAGCAGCGGCCAGCGTCCTTCCAGCGCCGGCGGCAGTGTTCCGAGCGCGCCCAGACAACGTAAAAAGCGGCACGCAGTGCGCCAGTGGGTGATGCCGTCGGCGGCTTTCTGCGGCCAGCGACGACTGTTTCTGATTGTCTGGCGGCGGGTACCGAAGAACTCGATCAGGGCATGGCCAGGAACCGCATCGTGATCAATGGCGTCGATGAGCCGGCCAGCCGCACGTGAGCTGAAGCTGTCAGGTTCTGCATATCGCAGCTGAAGCACGATCCACATTGCGCACGGAAACAGCTGCACCGCGTTGATCCGCTTGCGGTACTGGCCGGGAGTCGCTTCCCACCCGAAGAAAAATCCCGACCATCGACCATGTACGGCATCCAGCACTTCGCAGCCGTATTCGCTCTCGCTCAGGAATTCTTCCAGTGGATCGGGGAAGTCGGGCATTTCGTGTTCCGGCTTGGGTGTGATGATGGGCAGCTTATGGATTGTTACGACAACTTATGTCGCTTGATGGCGGGAGCCCAATGCGTTCGAGCGCCCAAGATTCCGCTTCCGGCCCGGCCGTGATCCGGTACAGGAAACAGGCGGCCTGGTCGGTTCGCGGCGCGGTGGTATCGCGTGCAGCGAGCTGGTTGGCGTGTGCCAGGAAGGGTTCGAACAGATGCGCGATCCACAACGCTTCGCGGGTGGGAAAGTGCCGGCGTTGCGCCGCCGGACAGCAGGGGCAGTGCCAGCCATGTTCGTTGCGCGCGGCAGTGCCGGTGCCGGTCAGCAACCAGACTGGGATTTCGCTGTCGCGTGCCGCCGGTGGCATGGGATTTGTGCCTGGCAGCCGGGTAATGTGCGGCAGGGTCGGGGCGCCGAGCAGATAGCCGGCATCCGACGCGAGATGCCCGTCAAGCATGAGAGTGATCAGTTCGTCGCGCACCTGCACGATGCGTATCGGAAAAACGAAACGATGTTGCGCATCTTCCAGCCAGTGGACGAAGGCGCGGTGCAGGCCTGCGTCCAGACGCCGGGATCTGCGTGTTCCGCCGGTTGTGGTGTAGCTGATGCGCGTGGGCTGGGTGGCCATCTGTTTCCTCCGGTGCCGGGTGGCTGCCGGAGGGCAGTGTGTATTGAAAGAGCGACAGTCACTGTCGCCTGAGAATCACGCCGCGATGGCCTGTTGCTGCATGGCTCGTGGCAGGACGCCATGAGCCATGCGGATAACGCGGACGTGCTGGAAACCTACTCGAAGCCATCGGAGAAGAGCGGGCCACCGCAGGTTTCCGCCTGGGCCGGGTTGACCAGTACGTGGAACCGGCTACCGAGGGGCATGCCGTTGTAGTCGTAGACGATCCAGCGGCTTCGCGAGGTCGAGTATTCCATGTCGAAGTTGCTGCCGTCGGAGTGGGTGAAGACGCGCGTGATCACCGGTTGCGCACAGGAGTTGCCGTTCAACAGCGGGTGATCCAGCACCAGCGTATCGCCACCGGACAGGTTGCCCGCGCTCGCCGTGACCCGGAATACGTTGGGGCTGGGACGCTGTGCGTACAGGCTGAAGCCCACACCGATGGGCATCGTCCGGGTGGTGTCTAGGTTGGTCACGAACCAGGCTCCGCCGCCCCCCATGCTGAAATGGAACACGCCGGTCTGGTGCGGGTTGGCGACCGCACCGGAGTTGTAGTGCTGCATGGCCAGCACGATGAAATCGGGATTGTCGGTCAGCACCAATTGACTGGTGGCACCGGAGACGTTGCCGGCGCTGGTCACGTGGCGTGAGACGCCGCTGCCGGCAGCGGCGGCGAAGACGTTGTAGCGGGCGCCCAGCGGCATGGCGAGCGTGGTGTCCTTGTTGTAGAGGTTCCATGTGCCGCTGAACTCCCAGGTGCCGATCGGGTGGCCGTGTTCCGGGGTAGCCCCAGGAAGGTAACGTGGCGTGGCGAACAGGTTGGCGCCCGCCTGATCGTTGATCGCCGGGTGCGTGAGCGAGGTGGTGTGGCCGGAAGTGTTGGTCGCGCTGGCGATGTGCGAGAAGCTGACGTCGCCGTATTCGTAGGCGCCGATGTCGACGCGATTCGTGCCTGCCGTGGTCGGCGTCTTTTTCTTGAAGCGCCGCAATCCATCCGCATCCGTGCTGGGCAGGCCGCTCAGGATCAGGCCGAGTCCCAGCGTGTCGTTGTCGCCAGCGTCGATGGCCGGCGAGTCGGATGCCAGACGCGCGTCGACGTGGCTCAGCAGCCTGGCGGGTGCCACGAGAGTGCTGGCATCCATCGTCATGCCGAACGTCGCGCCGTTGATCAGATTGTTGCCATTGGCAAGGCTGGCCCCGACGCCATCGCTCAGGTTGATGCTCCAGCCCGCAACGAGAATGTTGTTGTGGACGAGACCATCGAGTGTGCCGGTGCTGGCGCCGACGCTCCAACGGCCGCCTGTAAAGGCTTGGCCGACCCGCGTGACGGTGTTGTTGATGAGATGGGTGTGGATCTGACCATTGGTCACGCCCAAACGGATGCCTGTATCCAGCGCGCTGCCGCTGCCGATCACCACGTTGTTGTAAAGGCGTGCATTGATGGTGATCGGCGCCGTGTAGGTGTAATCGCCTTCTCCGATGAATATCCCGCCGGTGCCGAACGAGCCACGCACCGTGTTGCCGTGCATCTTCACTTGCCCATCGGTGCCGTTGCCGAAGTAGTGGACAAAAATGCCCGCGCCTTCCGCTGCAACGGTTGATTTGCGGGTCACCCGATTGTGGACGAGTTCCGCCTCCAGCTCGCCACCATGTCTGGCGCGCAGGTCGATCAAGCCACTCCAGATCGACGTGGGGCCGCCGCTGACACGGTTGTCGTGCAAGGTGGCGTGGATCAACCCGCTTTGGGCCGATACGGAGATTCCGGAGGTTCCAGCTGGGGCAATGATGTCCAGCTGGCGCAGGTCGACGGTCGCTGTTCCTGTGCCCGAGTAGGTGGCCGAGATTTGCCCGCCCTCGAAGCGGATGTTGCTCACGCTCAGGCCGATATCGGCATTGAAGCCGGAGTTGTTGTAGGCGGAAAGACCGGCGTTCTGGAACACGGGATTGAATCCGTCTGCCGCGCGCAACGCGAGGCGCTTGTCGACCACTGCCGCACCGGTCGTGATGGGTGTGTTGGTGGCAATCAGGATCTGATCACCATCGCCGGCGTGGTTCACGCATGCCTGCAGTACGCCGGCACACGGCGCGGTACCGGGCCATGTATGGGTGGCAGCCATCGCGGTCACGGCGGGCATCATGGCCAGCAGGATGATGGCGAGCCACCGCAGCAGTGGATGAGTCGGATACATGATTTTCTCCATAGACGAAAGTCCCTGTGCTTCATCTATCGGGAAACGACGGCGGCGACTGCCACGGGGCAGGGAATCGGGCCAATGCTGTTGCGCAAGGGGTTGAGTCGGCCTCATTCGGACCCATGTCCGGCATCATGCCGGCTGATGCCGACATCGCACCCCCGTCTTCCCTCGAGGTGTTTCCTGATGAGTTCTTCCTTGGCCCTGGCGCAATCGCGCCTGCTGGCGCCCGCCGGGCTGGCTGCTTCCGATCTTGAGCATGCGTTTTCGCGCCTGCTTGGGCCGGGCGTGGATTTCGCCGATCTGTATTTCCAGAACTCGCGTCAGGAAAGTTGGGCGATGGAGGATGGCATCGTCAAAAGCGGTACCCACGCCATCGAGCAGGGCGTGGGCGTGCGCGCCATTTCCGGCGAGAAAACCGGTTTCGCCTATTCCGACGAGTTGCGTTTGCCGGCCTTGATGGAGGCGGCAGGCGCGGCGCGGGCGATTGCCCGCAACGGCCAGACGCTGAATGGTCGCGGGTTGGCCTTGCGTGAGGCGCGAGCGCTGTATCCGGCGATCGATCCGGTGGAAAGCCTTTCCAGTGAAGCCAAGGTGCGTGCGTTGCGCGAGATCGACGCCTATCTGCGCGCCAAGGATGCGAGCGTGGTGCAGGTGATGGTGAGCTTGGCCGCAACGCTGGATACCGTGCTGGTGGCGCGTTCGGATGGCGTGATGGCCGGCGATGTGCGGCCGTTGGTGCGGATCAATGTGAGCGTGATCGTGGAGCGCAATGGTCGGCGCGAGCAAGGTTATTCCGGTGGCGGCGGACGTTACGGTTATGACGAATTGCTGCGCGATGGTCGCGCCTTCCGCATCGCCGATGAAGCGCTGCGTCAGGCGCATGTCGCGCTGGAGGCCATCGCCGCGCCTGCTGGTGCGATGCCGGTGGTGCTCGGGCCGGGCTGGCCGGGCGTGATGTTGCACGAAGCCGTGGGCCACGGACTGGAAGGCGACTTCAATCGCAAGGGCACCTCCACGTATGCCGGGCGCATCGGGCAGAAAGTGGCGTCGGAACTGTGCACCATCGTCGACGATGGCACCTTGCCCGGGCGACGCGGCTCACTGAGCATCGACGACGAAGGCACCCCGACCCAGTGCACCACGCTGATCGAGAACGGTCGCCTCGTGGGTTACATGCAGGACACCCACAACGCACGCCTGATGGGCGTGGCTTCCACTGGCAACGGCCGACGCGAATCCTTCGCGCAACTGCCGATGCCGCGCATGACCAACACCTACATGCTGGCCGGCAAGGATGACCCGGCCGACATCATCAAGAGCGTGAAACGTGGCTTGTATGCGGTGAACTTTGGTGGCGGCCAGGTGGATATCACTTCGGGCAAGTTCGTGTTCTCGGCCACCGAGGCGTACTTGATCGAGGATGGCAAGATCACCGCGCCGGTGAAGGGCGCAACGCTCATCGGCAACGGCCCCGAGGCGATGACCCGTGTCAGCATGGTCGGCCACGATCTGGCCCTGGATGAAGGCGTGGGCGTGTGCGGCAAGGAAGGCCAGAGCGTGCCGGTGGGTGTAGGCCAGCCGACCTTGAAGATCGACCAGATGACGGTGGGTGGAACGCAGGCGTGAGCGCGCGCGCTGCTTGGCTGCGGGGCGATGTGCCTGACGTGGCCGCGATAGGCTCGGGCTGCGCTGCGCCGCTGTGGCGCAGGGCATCGAGGCGTATCGCGCACCCGAAACACGAGATCCCCGGCGCCGGGGGCGCGTATTACCTCGCGTCGTTTTCGTCGTCGCCTTCGTTTTCGTCGTCGAATTCATCGTGTTCGGCGTCATGGTCTTCCATGCCGCTTTCGACGTCGTCCTCGAAGTCATCATCCGGATTGTCAGCGTCATCATCCATGCTGTCGGCGGAACCATCCTTGCCCATCAGCAGCTTCAATTCGCGGAACAGATCCCGGAATGCGTGCGGTGGCTTCTGCTTGTCGCGTTCGAGGCGGGCGTTGCGGATGAGTTGGCGAAGTTTCTGGCGATCCGCGTCGGGATGTTCGGCGATGAATTCGGCCAGTGTTTCGTCACCTTCGGTCAGCAAGCGCTCGCGCATGGTTTCGAGCCGATGCAGGCGGGCGGTATCGCGACGCATTTCGTCGCGATCGCGTTCGAGTGCACGGCGGATGGCTTCGATCACGTCGTCGTCTTCGCGGCGCATGATTTTCGCCAGAAACTGCAACTGGCGTTTGCGTGCGATTTGCGCGGTGATGCGACGTGAATCGCGCACCAGATCGCGCAGGTCATCAGGCATGGGGACGGCGGAAAGCTCGCGCTCGCCCATGGCCACCAGCCGCTCGGCCAAGTCGAATACAGCCAAGGCATCGCGCCGTTGCTGGCTGCGGCTGGGGCTGAGGAATTCTCCGGTTTCGGTGTCGCGTCCGCGCATCGTGGCCACTCAGGAAAAAGATCGAAAAGGATACGCCAAGTGAGCACTGTTCCTGCTGTTGTTGATTTTTCCGACGATTCGCCTGTGACCCAGGCGCGTCTTTCCGAACTGGCGGCCGATGTGTTGGCGCGCTGCAAGGCGCGTGGTGCGACCCAGGCCGAAGTGGATCTGAACGAAGATTGTGGCCTCAGCGTCGGGGTGCGGCTGGGCGAGGTGGAGACGCTCGAATACACCCGTGATCGCGGCTTGTCAGTGACGGTGTATTTCGGCCAGCGCAAGGCCAGCGCGAGCACCGGCGACCTTGATCCTGCCTCGATCGAAGCCACCATCGAACAGGCCTGCGCAATTGCGCGCTACACCGAAGAAGACCCGTGTGCCGGTTTGGCCGACGCCGCACGCATGGCACGCGATTTTCCCGATTTCGACGTGTGGCATCCGCGTCCGCTGGATGCCGATGCCGCGATAGAGCGCGCTCTGGCCTGCGAAGCGGCCGGGCGTGATGCCGATCCCCGCATCTCCAACTCCGAAGGTGCGAACGCGGCGCAGGGTGCGAGTGTTTCGGTGTATGCCAACAGCCACGGATTCATCGGGGCCGAGCGCGGCACCAGTTACAGCCTGAGCCTGTCGCTGATCGCGGGTGAAAGCGAGGCGATGCAGCGCGATTACTGGTACGACGCAGCCTGCCGCATCGCGGACGTGGCCTCGCCGCAGTCTGTCGGCTTGCGTGCCGCCGAGCGCACGCTGGCGCGCCTGCAACCGCGCGTCGCGCCCACGGGCAGGTTTCCCGTGCTGTTCTGCGCTGAAGTCGCGCGTTCCTTGATCGGGCACTTGCTGGGGGCCGTGTCGGGTGGCGCGTTGTATCGGCGCGCCTCCTTCCTGCTGGATCATCTCGGCAAGCCGGTGTTGCCGAGAGGCATCGATTTGATCGAACGCCCGCACCTGTTGCGTGGGCATCGCTCCGCCGCTTTCGATGGTGAGGGCGTGGCCACCGCCGAATCCGCGCTGGTGCGCGATGGTGTCCTGCAACGCTATGTGCTCGGCAGTTACTCGGCGCGCAAGCTCGGCATGCAGAGCACGGCCAATGCCGGCGGCGTGCACAACCTGCATGTCACCACCGGCAAGGAGGATCTTCCTGCTCTGCTGCGCGGCATGGGACGCGGCTTGCTCGTCACCGAGCTGATGGGGCAGGGCGTGAATGCCATCACTGGCGATTACTCGCGCGGCGCGGCCGGTTTCTGGGTGGAAAACGGTGACATTGCCTATCCGGTGGATGAAGTCACCATCGCCGGCAACCTCAAGGACATGCTGCTCGGCATCGAAGCGGTGGGTTCGGACGTGGATCCGCGCTCGCACATCCTGACCGGCTCGATCCTCGTGGGCGCGATGATGGTGGCGGGTGGGAGCGAACAGAGCCTTTGAGCGGCGTAGTCGCGAGCCTGTGAGCGCCCATTGGCATGCGCCGATGCGCCGGATCAGGCTTGTGGCCTAGCGCATCACTGCCAAGGCATCCAGCACCGCTTCGCCGTAGCGATCCAGCTTGGCGGCGCCGACGCCGGAGATGGTGGCCAGTTCGTCCAGTTCGTTCGGATCTTCTTCGGCAATGTCGCGCAGGGTGGCGTTGCTGAAGATCATGTACGCCGGCACGTTTTGTTCGCGTGCCAGTTGCATGCGAAGTTCGCGCAGGGCCTCGAAACGCGGTTGGGCGGCGGGAGAAAGGTCGATGTCGCGGCTGCCGCGCGCGTCGGAGCGGGAATCACCGCGCACGCTGGAACGTTTGCGCGTGGGGCGCAGGTCGCGGCGCAGTTGAATGCGGGTTTCGCCACGCAGGATCGGGCGCGCGGCATCGGTGAGGTGCAGTGCGCCGTAGCCTTGCATGTCCACGTCGAGGAGACCGGCGGCGACCAATTGCCGGAACACGCTGCGCCAGGTGTTCACATCCATGTCGGCACCGATGCCGAAGGTGCTGAGGTGGTTGTGGCCGAACTGGGTGATGCGTTCGTTCGGCGCACCGCGCAGCACGTCGATGACATAACCCACGCCGAAGCGCTGGCCGGTGCGGTAGACGCAGGAGAGTGCTTTCTGCGCTGCTTCCGTGCCGTCCCAGGTTTGTGGCGGCTCGAGGCAGTTGTCGCAGTTGCCACACGCTTGCGGGTAGGTTTCGCCGAAACCGGCGAGCAGCACCTGGCGGCGGCAGCGGGTGGTTTCGGCGTAGCCGAGCAGGGCATCGAGTTTGCGCCGTTCCAGACGCTTGCGGTCTTCGCCGGCTTCGCTGCCGTCGATCATGCCGATGAGCGTGGCGACGTCACCGAAGCCGTAGCACATCCAGGCCTCGGCGGGTTCGCCATCGCGTCCGGCGCGGCCTGTTTCCTGATAGTAGCCTTCCACCGATTTGGGAAGATCCAGATGCGCGACGAAGCGCACGTCGGGTTTGTCGATGCCCATGCCGAAGGCGATGGTGGCGCACATCACGATGCCGTCTTCGCGGATGAAGCGGCGCTGGTTGCGGGCGCGGATCTCCGCATCGAGTCCGGCGTGGTAGGGCAATGCTGCAATGCCGTGGCCGGCGAGGAACTCGGCGGTTTCTTCCACCTTGCGGCGCGACAGGCAATAGACGATGCCCGATTGTTCGCGCCGATCCGCGAGGAAGTCGAGCAATTGGCGGCGTGCATCGTTCTTCTGCACCACCCGGTAGCGGATGTTGGGGCGATCAAACGAGCTGACGAACCAGCGCGCTTTGCGCAGATCCAGGCGTTCGGCGATTTCTTCGCGAGTGGGCGGGTCGGCAGTCGCGGTCAGGGCGATGCGCGGCACGTTCGGCCAGCGCTGGTGCAGTACGTCGAGTTGGCGGTATTCGGGACGGAAGTCGTGCCCCCATTGCGACACGCAGTGGGCTTCGTCGATCGCGAACAGCGCGATGCGGCTGCGATCGATGAGGTCGAGGAAGCGCGAGGTGAGCAGGCGTTCCGGGGCGACGTAGAGCAGGTCGAGTTCGCCGGAGGCGAGTGCGCGTTCGGTGTCGAAGGCTTCCTGTGCAGACAGCGAAGAATCCAGCCGCGCTGCACGCACGCCGAGTTGGCGCAAGGCATCGACCTGATCCTGCATCAGCGCAATCAGTGGCGACACCACGATGCCGGTGCCTTCGCGCAGCAGTGCGGGCACCTGATAGCACAGTGACTTGCCGCCGCCGGTGGGCATCAGCACCAGACAATCGCCGCCGCCGACGAGGCGCTCGACGATATCGGCTTGCGGGCCGCGAAATGCGTCAAAGCCGAAGACGCGCTTCAGCAGTTCAAGGGCGGTATCAGGCATCCGCTGGATCAGAATGCGTCTGCCGCGTTCGGCAGCAGTTGGTGCAGTTCGGCATCGGTGAGGTTGCGCCATTGGCCGGGTTTGAGATGGCCGAGGCGCACGTTGCCGATGCGGACCCGCACCAGTTGTTTCACCCGGTACCCGAAATGCGCAGCCATGAGTCGGATCTGGCGGTTGAGGCCCTGGGTCAGCACGATGCGGAATCCGTGGCTGCCGAGCTTTCCGGTCTTGCAGGGCAGGGTGATCTGGCCATGCACGGGGACGCCGCGGCTCATGTCGCGCAGGAACTCCGGCGTCACGTTGTGGTTCACCGCCACGAGATATTCCTTCTCCAGCTTGTTCTCGGCGCGCAGGATCGCGTTGACGATGTCGCCGTTGCTGGTCAGCAGGATCAGCCCTTCGGAATCCTTGTCGAGCCGGCCGATCGGGAAAATCCGCTGCTCGTGGCCGATGAAGTCCACGATGTTGCCCTTGACCGCGCTCTCGGTGGTGCAGGTGACGCCCACGGGCTTGTTGAGCGCGATGTAGACATGGCGACGCTTGCCTTTCGGCGCGCTGCGCGCGGTCAGGACATTGCCGTCGATCCGGACTTCATCGCTCTCGCCGACTTCGGCGCCGATGCGGGCACGGATGCCGTTGACCGTGACCCGGCCGGATGAAATGAGCGTATCGGCCTCGCGGCGCGAGGCGAAACCGGCTTCGCTGATGAACTTGTTGAGGCGCATAGGGCGCGCATCGTGGCACACGTTGCCGCAGGCGCCAATGAGCGAAGGTCATGACGGGTGTTCCGATGCGGCACCGTGCCTTGCACCTGCGGGGTTGTCTGTCGATAGTGTGTCTTTCCCAACTCGCAGCGTCAGGACGTCATGACCGATTCCGTTTCCGCCACTTCCGACCTGAACTTCGATCCGTTGTGGATGCCATTCACCCACAACCGCTATTTCAAGAAGCATCGCCCGCTGGATCGTCTGCTCGTGGGAGCCAAGGGGGCGTACTACACCACCTCGGAAGGGCAACAGCTGTTCGACAGCCTGTCCGGCTTGTGGTGTTCCGCATTGGGGCATGGCGATCCGCGCATTGCCGACGCCGTCAAACGGCAGGTGGACGTGGCCGATTTCATTCCCGGCTTCCAGATCGGGGCGCCGGACAACTTCCGCCTTGCCGAGCGCATCGCTCGTCTGGCGCCGGATGATCTCAATCGCGTGTTCTTCACCAATTCGGGTTCGGAAGCGGTGGATACCGCGCTCAAGATCGCCGTTGGCTATCACCGTCTGCGCGGCGAGGCCTCGCGCACCCGCATCATCGGACGCGAGAAGGGTTATCACGGCGTCGGCATCGGCGGCATTTCCGCCGGTGGCATGGTGGCCAACCGCAAGATGTTCGCGCCGATGATGCTGCCCGGGACCGATCATCTGCCGCATACCCACAGCCTCGAACACATGGCGTTTTCCAGAGGCCAGCCGGCCTGGGGCGCGCATCTGGCCGACGAACTGGAACGCCTGGTCGCTCTGCACGATGCCTCGACCATCGCGGCGGTGATCGTGGAACCGATGCAGGGTTCGGTGGGCGTGGTGGTGCCGCCAGTGGGCTACCTGCAAAAACTGCGCGAGATATGCACGAAGCACGGCATCCTCCTGATCTTCGACGAGGTCATCACCGGGTTCGGTCGCATGGGTGACTGGTTCGGCGCGCAGGCGTTCGGCGTCACGCCCGATCTCATCACGTTTGCCAAGGCCGTCAACAACGGTACCGTGCCGATGGGTGGCGTGATTGCACGCCAGGGAATCTACGACGCCTTCATGCAAGGCCCCGAGTACGCCGTCGAGTTGTTCCATGGATACACCTATTCGGGTCATCCATTGGCCGTTGCTGCCGCGCACGCCACGCTGGATATTCTCGAAGCCGACAGCGTGCCGGCACGCTTCGCTGCGCTGGGCCGGCAGCTGGAGGACGGCGTGCATTCGCTGCGAGACGAGCCGAACGTGATCGATGTGCGCAATGTCGGGTGTGCAGCTGCCGTGGAGCTGTCGCCGCTTCCGGGACAGCCGGGACTTCGCGCGATTCGCTTGTTCGAGGACGCACTCAAGCGTGGTGTCCTGTTGCGGTTTACCGGCGATGCCATCGCGTTGGCGCCGCCGGTGATATCCACACCTGCTGAAATCGATCGATTGATCGAGACATTGCGCGCCAGCATTCGCGCGGTGGCTTGATGTTCGAATGCACGTGCAGCGCGCTTGCCTTGGGCGATGAAGTTGCGTAGAACGCAAGCAACGACGCAGCAATCCTTCCACTCGGCGGACGAGGGAAGGATGGGTCTGAAAAGGCCCGGACGATGCCGATCCATGGGGGCTCGGTACGCCCGCCGCCCAAGGGGCGGCTCTCCGATCCCGCCTGGGCGGATCGGGGATCGCTGCTTCGCAACGCGCTTGGCGCGTGCGAGCTTGCGGAGAGTCACATGAATGCACGTATTCGAGATGTGTCCGCCACATCTGCAGCGATCACCATTCCTCATTTCATCGGCGGTGAGCGCGTGAGTTCCGGCGTCGATGAAAGTGCCGTGTTCAATCCCGCCACCGGGCAGCAGACCGGAATTCTGCCGCTGGCGGACACGTCGATCGTGGCGCGTGCGGTGGCTGCGGCCAAGGCTGCATTTCCCGAGTGGGCATCGACTGCCGCGCCGCGCCGCGCCCGCGTGCTGTTCCGCTTTCGCGACTTGATCGAATCGCGCGCCGACGCACTCGCGGCGCAAATCACCGCCGAACACGGCAAGACCCACGCCGATGCATTGGGCGAAGTGGCGCGCGGGCTGGAGGTAGTGGAGTTTGCCTGTGGCATTCCGCAGCTTCTGAAAGGCGAGACCAGCGAGAACATCGGCGGCAGCATCGATGTCACCTCGATCCGGCAGCCGCTTGGCGTGGTCGCCGGCATCACCCCGTTCAATTTTCCCGCGATGGTGCCGCTGTGGATGGCGCCGATCGCGCTGGCGTGCGGCAATGCCTTCGTGCTGAAGCCCTCCGAGCGCGATCCGTCGGCCACGCTGCTGCTGGCTGATTGGTTACGCGAGGCGGGCTTGCCGGATGGCGTGTTCAACGTGGTGCATGGCGACAAGCGCGCCGTGGATGCACTGCTCGCGCATCCGGATGTGGCTGCTATCAGCTTCGTCGGTTCCACGCCGATCGCGCGATACATCTACGAAACCGGCGCGCATCACGGCAAGCGCGTGCAGGCGCTCGGTGGTGCGAAAAACCACATGCTGGTGATGCCCGATGCCGACATGGATCAGGTGGCCGATGCCCTGATGGGCGCAGGCTACGGTTCGGCAGGCGAGCGCTGCATGGCGATTTCGGTGGCCGTGGCCGTGGGTGATGCGGTGGCCGATGCACTGGTGGAAAAACTCGCGCCGCGTGTGGCGGCCTTGAAGATCGGCAACGGCATGACGCCCGGCATGGACATGGGGCCGCTGGTCACTGCCGTGCATCGCGACAAGGTGCGCGGTTATGTCGATCTGGGCGTGGCCGAAGGTGCCACGCTGGTGGTCGACGGGCGTGCCTGCACCATTCCCGATGCAGGCGATGGCTTCTTCCTGGGCGGCACCTTGTTCGATCACGTGACGCCGCAGATGCGGATCTACCGCGAAGAAATTTTCGGCCCGGTGTTGTGCGTTCTGCGGGCGGCCAACTACGAAGAGGCGCTGGCGCTGGTCAACGCGCACGAGTTCGGCAACGGCACCTCGATCTTCACCCGCGATGGCGATGCCGCGCGTGATTTTGCCCATCGCGTACAGGTCGGCATGGTGGGAGTGAACGTGCCGATTCCGGTGCCGGCAGCGTTCCACAGTTTCGGTGGCTGGAAGGCGTCGCTGTTCGGCGATCATCATGTCTACGGCCCCGAGGGCGTGCGCTTCTACACGCGGCTCAAGGCCGTCTCGGCGCGCTGGCCCACCAGTATCCGCAGCGGTGCCCAGTTCGTGATGCCGACCAACGGCTGATGCCGCGGTCGCCATGTTTCCCGTTGCCCACATCAAGGAGGCGATGCCATGAATGCGATGTTGAACTCCCAACCTGCCGATGCCGCGCCGATAGCGATCAACGGCCAGCGTCTCTGGGACAGCCTGATGGAGATGGCGAAGATCGGTGCCACGCCCAAGGGCGGGGTGTGTCGTCTTGCGCTCACCGATCTGGATCGGCAAGGCCGCGACCTGTTCGTGCAATGGGCCAGGGAGGCTGGCTGCAGCATCAGCGTGGATCAGATGGGCAACGTGTTCGCACGACGTGCCGGCAAGGACGATTCACTTGCGCCCGTGGTCACCGGCTCGCATGCCGATTCGCAGCCGACCGGTGGCAAGTTCGACGGCATCTATGGCGTGCTCGGTGGGCTGGAAGTGATCCGCAGCCTCAACGATCACGGCATCGAAACCGAGCGCCCGATCGAAGTGGTGATCTGGACCAACGAGGAAGGTTCGCGCTTTGCTCCGGCAATGGTGGCATCGGGCGTGTTTGCCGGCGTGTTCACGCTCGAATACGGCCTCTCGCGCGCCGATGTGGACGGCAAGACCATGGGCGAGGAACTCCGGCGCATCGGTTATGCCGGTGACGTGCCGATGGGCAAGCCGATCCATGCCGCATTCGAATTGCATATCGAGCAGGGGCCGATCCTTGAGGCCGAGGACGTCACCATCGGCGTGGTCACAGCGGCCCAGGGTCAGCGTTGGTATGAAGTGATTTTCACCGGACAGGAATCACACGCCGGGCCGACGCCGATGCCACGTCGCCGTGATGCGCTGCTCGGTGCGGCGCGGGTGATCGAACTGGTCAATCGCATCGGTCATGCACATGCACCGCTGGCCTGCGCCACCGTTGGCATGCTCCAGGTGCATCCAAACTCGCGCAACGTGATTCCCGGCCAGGTGTTCTTCACCATCGACATCCGTCATCCAGAAGACGCCGTGCTGGCAAAGATGGATGCGGAGCTGCGCGAAGGCATCGCGAAGATTGCCGCAGACACCAAGCTGGAAACCACCAAGCTCGAACAGATTTTCTACTACGCGCCGGTACCGTTCGACACCGCCTGCGTGGATTCGGTACGTGCTGCCGCGCAGCGTTTCGGCTATTCGCATCGCGACATCGTTTCCGGTGCTGGCCACGATGCCTGTTATCTGGCCGGTGTCGCGCCGACGGCAATGGTGTTCGTGCCGTGCGTCGGCGGCATCAGCCACAACGAAATCGAGGACGCCACGCCCGAGTGGATCGAGGCCGGGGCGAACGTGCTGTTGCACGCGATGCTGGGCCGGTCCTCGCGCTGAGTCCGGTCATTCCTCTTCCCATTCCCAGGCAAATCCCAGGAAACCTCATGGCAAGAAAACCCCTCGGCGATATCGCCCCAGGCCGGCTCGATCCGGCCACGCTCGCGCAGCACTTCGATGATGTTGCTCCGCCACTCGATGATCGTCAGGCGCTGATTGCCGCGAACCGTTGCTACTACTGCTACGACGCGCCCTGCATCGAGGCCTGCCCCACCGGCATAGACATTCCCGAGTTCATTCGCGGCATCGCCACGGGCAATCTCAAGGGGGCGGCGACGACGATCCTGTCATCCAACACCTTCGGCGGCTCCTGCGCACGGGTGTGTCCCACGGAAATCCTGTGCGAAGGTGTTTGCGTGCGCAACACGGCGGAATCATTGCCGGTGCAGATCGGAGCATTGCAACGCCATGCCACCGATTGGGTTTACGAAACTGGCGCGCCGCTGTTCCAACGCGCACCCGATTCGGGTTTCAAGGTGGCGGTGGTGGGTGCCGGGCCAGCGGGCCTGGCCTGCGCGCATCGGCTGGCGCGGGCAGGGCATGCGGTGACGGTGTTCGATGCCAAGGCCAAGCCGGGCGGGCTCAACGAATACGGCATTGCGGCCTACAAGTTGCCGGATGATTTCGCCCGCAAGGAAATCGACTGGCTGCTGTCCATCGGCGGCATCAGCATCCAGCCCGATGCGGCGCTGGGCGAGCACATCACGCTGGCACAACTGCGCAAGGATCACGATGCGGTGTTCCTCGGCATGGGGCTGGCGGGCGTCAATGCGCTCGGCATCGAGGATGAAGCCTTGCCGGGCGTGCGCAACGCTGTGGATTTCATCGCGGAGCTTCGCCAAAGCGATGCACTGGCGACCTTGCAGGTGGGCCGTCGCATCGTGGTGATCGGTGGTGGCAATACCGCCATCGATGCCGCGATCCAGAGCAAGCGCCTGGGGGCCGAATCGGTCACGCTGGTCTATCGCCGTGGCCCGGAGGCGATGAGCGCCACCACGCATGAGCAGGACTTTGCCAAGACCGAAGGCGTCAATGTGATCCACTGGGCCGCGCCGCGTGGCTTGATCGAAAAGGATGGCGTACTCGCGGGCATCGAGTTCGAATACACCCAACTGGATGCGAACGGAAAGCTTGCCGGCAGTGGCGACAGGTTCACGCTGGAGGCCGACATCGTGCTCAAGGCCATCGGCCAGACCTTCGTGCCCGATCCGCTGCGCGAAAGCGACATGGATCTTCTGGAGTTGCGCGGGGGACGCATTGCGGTCGATGCCGACTTTGCCACCTCGCTGCCGGATGTATGGGCCGGTGGCGATTGCGTCGGCGGCAAGACCGATCTCACCGTGCAGGCCGTCGACGACGGTCAGCGTGCCGCGACTGCCATCGATCGCGCCCTGCTGGCGCGTGCCACCAAAGCTGCTTGAGGAGCTTGGACATGACCGATCTCACCAGCCGCTTTGCCGGCATCACTTCACCCAATCCCTTCTGGCTCGCCTCCGCGCCGCCGACCGACAAGGCCTACAACGTCAATCGTGCCTTCGAGGCGGGTTGGGGGGGCGTGGTCTGGAAAACCCTCGGCATGGACCCGCCGGTGGTGAACGTGTCCTCGCGCTATGGTGCAGTGGCCTACAACGGCCAGCGCATCGCCGGTCTCAACAACATCGAATTGATCACCGACCGCCCGCTCGCGGTGAATCTGGCCGAGATCCGGCAGGTGAAACGCGACTGGCCGGATCGCGCCATGATCGTCTCGCTGATGGTGCCGTGCGATGAAGAATCCTGGAAGTTCATCCTGCCGCAGGTGGAAGACACCGGCGCGGATGCGGTGGAACTGAACTTCGGTTGCCCCCACGGCATGAGCGAACGCGGCATGGGGTCGGCCGTGGGGCAGGTGCCCGAGTATGTCGAGATGGTCGCGCACTGGGTCAAGAAGCACTCGCGCTTGCCGTGCATCGTCAAGCTCACGCCCAACATCACCGATATCCGTACGTCGGCGCGTGCGGCGTTTCGTGGCGGTGCGGATGCGGTGTCGTTGATCAACACGATCAACTCCATCGTCGGTGTCGATCTGGACCTGATGGCACCGCTGCCCACCGTCGATGGCAAGGGCACGCACGGTGGGTACTGCGGCCCGGCGGTGAAACCGATCGCGCTCAACATGGTGGCGGAGATTGCACGCGACAAGGAAACGTACCGCAGGCCGATTTCCGGCATCGGCGGCATTTCCACCTGGCGCGACGCAGCGGAATTCATCGCGCTGGGCTGCGGCAGCGTGCAGGTGTGCACCGCCGCGATGCATCACGGCTTCCGCATCGTCGAGGACATGATTTCCGGGCTGCGCCACTTCATGCAGGACAAAGGCTACGAGCGGCTGGAGGATTTCGTCGGCAAGGCGGTGCCCAACGTCACCGATTGGCAGTTCCTCAACATGGCCTACGACATCAAGGCCCGCATCGATCAGGACAAGTGCATCAAGTGCGGCCTCTGCCACATCGCCTGCGAAGATACTTCGCATCAGGCCATCACCAAGGAGAAGGATGGCCTGCGATTCTTCGAGGTCGTGGACGAGGAATGCGTCGGTTGCAATCTTTGCATGCACGTCTGCCCGGTTGACAGCTGCATCACGATGGAGCGCGTCGACAACGGCGGATACCGCAACTGGACCACGCACCCGAACAACCCGATGCGGAAGGCGGAAGAAGCGCTCTAGCATCCCAGCTCCGGTGACTGTCGGGGACGGGCACCGGCTCCAACTCGTCAGGGGGAACCATGAAATCCTGTGATGCATCCGGGTTTGATCCGGCGCTGGTCAACGAAGACTTTCTTCCGACGGCGCCCGCCCAGCGTACCTGGGATTGGAAATCCATCGCGGCCTTGTGGGTCGCCATGGTGGTATGTGTACCGGCCTACATGCTCGCCGCCGGCTTGATCAGCGAAGGCATGTCCTGGTGGCAGGCGGTGTTCACCATCTTTCTGGCCAACGTCATCGTGCTGGTGCCGATGTTGCTGATCGGTCACGCCGGCGCGAAGCACGGCATTCCGTTTCCGGTGTTGTTGCGTTCGTCTTTCGGTGTGCGTGGCGCCAAATTGCCGGCGTTGTTGCGTGGGCTCGTGGCGTGCGGTTGGTTCGGCATCCAGACGTGGATCGGCGGTACGGCGATTTACACACTGATCAATGTCGTCAGCGGCAATGCCATCGCAGGCTCACCATTGCCGGTACTGGGAATCGATCTCGGGCAATTGCTCAGCTTCCTCGCGTTCTGGCTGCTGCATGTCGTGTTCATCGCCTATGGCACGGAATCCATTCGCTGGCTGGAGATCTGGGCCGCTCCGGTGTTGGTGCTCATGTGCCTCGTGCTGTTGGCGTGGGCTTACCTGCGTGCGGATGGCTTTGGTCCGATGCTTTCCGCGCCGTCGCAATTTGGCCCGGGAGGCGCGCGGGAAGGGCAGTTTGCCGCGGTGTTCTGGCCGTCACTGACCGCGATGGTCGGATTCTGGGCCACGCTCGCGTTGAACATTCCCGATTTCACCCGATTTGCACGCAGTCAACGCGATCAGGTTCTGGGACAGGCGCTCGGTTTGCCATTGCCGATGGCGGTGCTGGCGTTCGTCGCCGTGGCAGTGACCTCGGCCACGGTCTTGATCTTCGGCGAGGCAATCTGGGACCCGGTCGAACTGACGCGCCGCATGGGAGGGCTGGGTGTCGTGGCGGCGCTGCTGGTGTTGTCGCTCGCGACCCTCAGTACGAATCTGGCGGCCAATGTCGTCGCGCCAGCCAACGGCTTCGCCAGCCTCGCGCCCTCGCGTATCTCGTTCAAGCTGGGCGGCTACATCACCGCCGGCATCGGCATCGCGATATTCCCGTGGAAGCTGCTGGAATCCACCGGCGCATACATCTTCACGTGGTTGATCGGGTACTCCGCATTGCTTGGCCCGATCGCGGGCATTCTGCTGGCGGACTATTTCATGATCCGTCGCACCGAGCTTGACGTCGATGCGTTGTTTCGCGACGACGGATGCTACCGCTACCGCAATGGCTGGAATCCCGTTGCGCTCGTTGCCTTGGTCGCGGGCGTGCTGCCGAACCTGCCGGGCTTCCTGCATGCCGCGTTTCCGGTCTCGTTCGCGAATGTTCCCGCCATTTTCGTCTCGATCTACAGCTACGCCTGGTTTGTCGGACTTGGAATCGCCGCGCTGGTTTATTGGGTGTTGATGCGCGGTCGCAGCCACTGACTGCAAGGCGCTTGCGCTGCGCACCCGGAGTTGGCACGTTACGACGCAGCTGGCGTCATTGATCGCCGTTGAATCCTGGAGTTTTGCATGACCACCATCCTCATTCGCGGCGGCACCGTCGTCGACTCGGAAACCAGCCATCGCGCCGATGTGTTGATCGTGGGCGAGACCATCGCCGCCATCGGTCCGGATCTGGAGGTGCCTGCCGGCGCGACGATCATCGACGCGGGTGATCGTTTAGTCATGCCCGGCGGCATCGATCCGCACACCCACATGCAGCTGCCTTTCATGGGGACCGTCGCTGTCGATGATTTCTACACGGGCACTGCGGCCGGACTGGCAGGAGGCACCACCAGCATCATCGACTTCGTGATCCCCGATCCGCAGCAGTCGCTGATGGAGGCATTCCGCACCTGGCGCGGCTGGGCGGAAAAGTCCGCCTCCGATTACGCGTTCCACGTGGCCATCACCTGGTGGGACGACAGCGTGCATGCCGACATGGGCACGCTGGCCAACGATCACGGGGTACAGAGCTTCAAGCATTTCATGGCGTACAAGAACGCCATCATGTGCGATGACGAAGTGCTGGTGAACAGCTTCACCCGTTGCGTCGAACTGGGCACGCTGCCGACGGTGCACGCGGAAAATGGCGAGTTGGTGTATCGCCTGCAGAAGCTGCTGCTCGAACGCGGCATCACCGGGCCTTCGGCGCATCCGTTGTCGCGCCCGCCCGCAGTGGAGGGTGAAGCGGCCAATCGCGCGATGCGCATCGCCGAGGTGCTCGGCACGCCGTTGTACGTTGTGCATGTTTCCGCGCAGCAGGCAGTGGAAGCGATTTCGCGTGCCCGGGGCGAAGGCCAGCGCGTGTTCGGCGAGGTGTTGCCGGGGCATCTGTTGATCGACGATTCGGTTTATGCCCATCCGGATTTCGAGTACGCCGCCGGTCACGTCATGAGTCCGCCGTTTCGCCCGAAAGCACATCAAGAAGCCTTGTGGCGCGGTCTGCAGGCCGGCCATCTGCACACCACGGCCACCGATCACTGCGCGTTTTGCGCGCCGCAGAAGGCCGCCGGTCGTGACGATTTCACCAGGATCCCGAACGGCTGCGCCGGCATCGAAGACCGCATGAGCGTGCTGTGGCACTACGGCGTCGCCAGTGGTCGCCTGACACCGAGCGAGTTCGTGAAGATCACCTCGGCCAATGCGGCACAGATTTTCAACATGTATCCGAAAAAAGGCGCGGTAAGGGTTGGCGCGGATGCCGATCTGGTGATCTGGGATCCGTCCGCCTCGCGCACGATTTCAGCCAAGACCCACCACCAGAACGTTGACTTCAACATCTTCGAAGGACGAACCGTCACCGGTGTGGCCACGCATACCTTCACGCGCGGCCTGCTGGCGTGGGTCGATGGCGATCTGCGCGCAGTACGCGGACATGGCCGCTATGTGCCCCGGCAAACACATGCGGCGTATTTCGATGCGGCGCGGCGTCTGGCTGCCGGTGGCGGGAGGAGTGGGTCGGGGGCGTAACCCCGATCTACGGGGCGTTCCATTCCATTGGAAAACGCGGTTCGACGCTCGGGAACGCCGAAGTCGCAAATCCAACACGCCAGTCGATCCGGAGTTCCGTAACCGAAGGTCGGAGCTACATTCCCGACGAGACGTCCTCTAACCCATCGGAGAAGATGTCCGGCCCGGGAGCCACGTCGAGAAACGCCGCTGTGGGGGGGCCGATCTCTCCGGCCACGTCCTTGCCCTGGATGTAGACGAGGTGGCGTCCTGGCGCGAGCGTGCTGGTATCGATCACGGCCTCGACCCCTTCGACACTGCTGTCGAACACGCCGTCGGCGGGGACCATCTCGATGCCGATGGCACCGTCTTCCCAAGGCAATGCGTCAACGAAGTAACGCGCGCCTTCAATGACGTGGCGGGTTCGTGGCTGGAGCGTGACGCTCGACGACCGTTGGGGATTGCGGTATCGGCTGTCGTCGATGGTGGCACTCAACGTCACCGGCTCGCCTTGCACCACGCTGACCGGATCGATGCCGGCATCGCGTGCATCCGGGCCTGCGGGGAGCTTGTAAGGCGCATGCAATGTTCTGGCGGCATAGCGCAGCGCCGCAAGATTGATGGGGGCGGTGTTGTTTTCAAACGTCGTACAGTTTTCGAAGAAGTCCACGCCCAATTCGATGGTGTATGCGGGCACGCCGAGCTCGCCATAGGCGAAGTCGTCGGTGGTGCCGCGCGTGGCATACAAGCCGATCGCCTGCTGCGGTTCGTAATCGTTGAACCATGCCAGCCGCATGCCCAGGGTTTCCAGTGCGGTGGCGTTGCCGCTGCGTGTGGCCTTGTGGCCCCAGGGCCACAGCACCAGTCTGGAGTAACTGTGGACGTCGAGGAACAGGCCTTTCGTGTTTTCCGCGGCCGGTGTGGTTTCGCTCTGCGGATCGCCTGTACGGGTATCGGGAAAGATGCTTTGCACGTAGCCGATGACGGCCTGGGTTTCCGGTTCCGAAGCCGCCGAGATTCCTCGATAGGTTTCCGAGCAGGCCTGGGTGCTCGATCCACTGTTGGGATGGTTCCAGAACACCGGGAAGTTGCGGTTGAGGTCGATGCCGGCGCTGTTGCCGCTGCACAGCGTCGAGTTCTCGTTCTTGCGCCACGACAGGCCCGATTCGGCGCGCTTGCGGCCGTCTGGATTGGCCTGAAGCAGGAAATGGAACTCCATGTGGTCCAGCAGCCATGTGGCGTTGGCGTCGGTGCCGTAGCCCGCCAATAGTTCCTCGGCGTATCGAGTGATCAGCTCGGCCGGCGTGTACTCGCGTGCATGGACCGAACTCATCACGAACATCTTCGGTTTGTCGCCACCGATCAGGCTGTTGGTGAGCTTCAACACCTGAAGCCGATAGCCCTGCGTCGAATTCTGCACGCGCCGCCATGTCGGGCCGATGTCGATGCTTGTCGCGAGCGTCGGATGCACGCTGACCAAATTCGCCACGGTGTCGGCAGTCTCTTCTACCGTTCGGTAGCATCCAAAGCCCGGAATGGCGCGCAGCGATTCCAGCGGAGACAAACTCAGCTGCAATGCCGTGGTGGCCTCTGCATCCACTCGCCATCCCGGATTCTGGGCGGTGATCCACGTCAGGTCTTTTCCCGTCGCCTCGACGCGGACTTCTTGCGCCTCATGGTCGTACAGGACATGTCCGAAACGTGACCCCAGCTGTTGCAGCACCTCTGGCGACGGATCGCTGATCACGATCACTTGTGGTGGCTCGGCGGGGGAAATCGGATGCGCGAACGACATCGCGCAAGTCAGAAGCAGGGAAGCAGGAAGCAGGCGAATCACGGGCGGGAGATCCAATGACGTCAAAGCAGCAAGACCCTGCCTTGCGGGCTTCGCATCATAGGGCATGGTGCATGCAACACGGGAAGGCCCAGTGTGGCGGGAATCCGTTGTCGCGATCGGATTCTCAACGTGTCGAGCCATTCGGGCCGGATCCATGGCGGTGGTGCCGGAGGCAAAGCCATGCGAGTCAGCGTGATCGCAAGGTGCGCGTTTGCCGCATCATCGTTGCTGGCGACGTCATGGGATTCCAGCAGGCTCAGTCGATTTCGAAGCCGTTCTTGAATATCCCCGAGTTGTCGACCACCACGGTTCCGGCGATCAGGATGGGGCGCGGCAAGTGCAGCGGTGCGCTGGCGGTGAAGTTGAACTCCATCGTGGCCTGGCGCACCAGCAATCCGCTTCCCGGCGTCGGCCGGAACTGCACATCCAGCACGCATTGCTCGCCCGGCGCCAAGGTCAATCCGAGGCATCCGTCGTAGGCGATCCGGAACGAACCGGCATGCGTGCCGAAGAAGCGCGGCGACTGCAGTGTCACGGGAACCGTGCCGGTGCTGGTTGCGGTGAAACGGATCGCCGACGAGTGGCTGCCCCAGCTCACCACCCCGAACCACACGTTGGGAGGATCGATGGTCAGGCGACCGTGGGGCGCTTCGCTGACGCCGGAGCAATAGGTCAATCCGCGACTGTCCCATGCTTTTCCGAAGGCGTCTGTCCAGTTGATGCGGAGCGTGCCCTGATGATCCTGCCGGGCCGATGAGGGGGTGCAATGCATCGCCACTGTGCAGGTGGCGCCAGGCTCGAGTACCACGCCGGTGCACGTGTTGCTGCTGATAGTGAAGACGGCTGGGCCGGACGTCACGGCGCCAACGGTAATCGGCGCATTCTGGCGATTCGCGAATGTGAAGAGTTGTGTGCTCGATGCCACGTCTGGCAGCACGTCGCCGAAGTCGTGCTCGGCCGGCGTGATCGCTGGAGGCATCCCCGGGGCTGAATTCACCACTTGCATGGCCAGGAGCGTGATGCAATCCATGTCGAACGTGTCGCGCCCGTAGAGGTAGTAACGCCCGGGCTTGTGCAATGTCGGTGTGATGTCGAACCGTCGCACATCCCACAATCCCTGGCCGCTGAAGGGGCGTGGCGACGTCATGCGTGGCACGCTCTGTCCACCCCACAAGGGCTTGCCATCGGTGTGTGGGTCGCGAAACACGATCTCGCCGGATTCATTCGGCAAGATGCCGGGGAACACGCGAATGCGGTAGTCGCCGTCCGCCAACGATGTCTGACCATCCGCTGCGTGCAGGATGAGCTCGGCGCGCCCGCCGGTGTAGTCCAACCATAAGCGAGCGTTCCAGTGCTCGTCTTGCGCAGGAGCGCAATTGCTGTCCATCGCTTCGTGATGTGCAACCCGCACATCGTTGTGCTCGATGCCGTCGTCGTGAAAAACGATGAGCGACGCGCCACTGGCACTGTGTCCTGCGCCATCGGCCAGACCACTGATGGTGTAGCTGCCCGGGCCGTGGACCAGATGGGTGACGTCGGCACGAAACGCCGCGCCGCTGAACTTGTCCGGGGTTGCCGAGCCGCCCCAGTTGTTGTTGTATCCCTTGGTGCCGATGGCGGTTCCCGTGATCGATTGGCCATTGAACTGGATGGTGGCCTGGTCGTAATTCGCGTTGCCTCCGGTGAAGCCGTTTCCCGGGTCTTCGATGTCGATACCATGCCAATACAGCAATGAGAGTGTGATGTCGCCCTCGGCGCCGTCCAACGTCAATGTCCCCTCGCCCCCGCCGGAATTCGCCGCCGCACCGATGTTGGCCACGGCGGCGTATGACAAGTCGGTGCGTTCGAAGACAATATGGGGCGCACCCAGCGGAACTTCACCGGCCTGAACGGGGAGGGCGGTGCAGAGGAATGTGGCGATGAGCGTCGCCAGACGATGCGCTTTCATCATGGTGTTCCGTTGTGGCCTGATGGACTCAACGAAACTTTTTGGGACGACGGGCCAAATAGCGAGCCTCCCGCATTGGTTTTCGAGAGCGCGAGACGCGAACATCAGCTGATGATGAGCGCTTGGCCTCTGCTCGTTCCGTGCCACTTGAACAACGTCCGGGCGGAGGATGCGTGGAAAATGGAGTCCGGTTTCGGCCGGTGCGTCGCTGCATGTGTTCTGATTTGTCGGACGTTGACCGGTTGCACTTCACGTTTCCCGACGGAACTGCCATCGTTCGCTGTTCGTCTTGATGCCGTAAATTCCGATTGGAGCGTGCGTGATGCGTCGTTCGTTGTTGATGCTCTTGTCATTGTTGTTGGCGCTGCCGGTGGCTGCTGCCGATCCGTCGGATTACATGCAAACGGTGGAGCGCCAGCGCCAGGCGCGGGAGGCAGGATTGAAACGTCCGCTGGGCTGGCTATCGCTGGTGGGATTGCACTGGATCGAGCCGGGGCGGCATGCGCTGGGATCGTCGACGGACAACGGCATCGTGCTGGCGGTGGGGCCGGCCCGGTTGGGCACGGTGGTACTGGCAGATGACACAGTGACGCTGGAACCTGTGGAGAGTGCGATGTTTCTCGTCGATGGCGCGGTGGCCGAGGGCGCGTTCGTGCTGAAACCCGACAGCAGCGGCGCGCCGACGCAGGTGACGTTCGACGAAGGCCGCAGCGGCTTCAACCTGATCGAGCGCGATGGCCGCTTCGCGTTGCGCGTGCGCGATTCGCAGGCGCGGGCGTTGCGCGAGTTTTCCGGGCTGGATTTCTATCCCGTGGATGCGGACTGGCGCGCGGAAGCCCGTTTCGAGCCGCATGCCGAAGGCAGCACGATCGAGATCGCCAACGTCATCAACCAACTCCAGCCCATGCCCAATCCGGGCGCGCTGGTGTTCGAGCGCGATGGCCGCACGCACCGGATCGAGGCCATCGGCAATGACGACGGCAGCCTGTCCCTGATCTTCGCCGACCGCACTTCCGGTCGCGAGACTTACGGCGCGGGCCGCTTTCTGGATACCGCCGCGCCGCGCGATGGCGTCGTGACGGTGGATTTCAATCTGGCCTACAACCCGCCCTGCGCGTTCAACGACTATTCCACCTGCCCGCTGCCGCCGCCGGAAAACAGGCTGGATCTGGCAGTGACCGCCGGCGAGAAGAAGTACATCAGGCCGCAGTGACGTGGCTTGGTCTTGATCGACATCGTCGCAGGACACGGCTGCCGCACCCGCCCGCTGCGGGGACTCGAACCGATCGTCAGGCGACGACTCCCCCGGCGAGGTGGAACGCGGTGTTGGCAAGACAATGCCCAAACACCGGCACCAACAGGCTGCCGGTCTTGAAGCGCAGCCAGCCACCAGCAATGCTGCCGATGAAAGGAAACAAGCCGGACATCGGATCGAAGCGGAACGCGCCGCCGGCATAGCCGAGGCTGTGCCAAACTCCGAACAAGACCGCCGTGGCGAGGATCACCGCCCAAGGGATGCCGTAGTCACCGCGTTTGCCGGAGATGAACCCCAGAACGATGGCCGGTGCAATGCCTCGGTAGACCAGTTCTTCCGACAAGCCGGGCATCGTCGCCTGAAATGCGAGCGTCTCGGCATCGGCCACTCCCGGTTGGAACAACAGCCCCAGACACGCACCCCAGACGATGAACCCGAGGACGGCGACGATGGCCAGCATCGGAGTCTGCTGTTCAAGGGTCAACCCCATGGCACGTGGATGGATGCGCAGGGCAAGAATGACGATGACCGAGAGCACCAAGCTGAATGCCTTGCCCGTCCAGTTCCAGTTGCCACCCAGGAAAGCCAGCGCGCCGTGGCTGGAGGCCAGGCCCGTGATGAGGTCGTCGAGGCCAAGATAGACGGCAGCCAGGGCCGCCATCGCGAAGGTGATGCGTCGGTCGAAGAATCGCGCCAGCAGGAAAACCGCGAAGGCGAGGGCGCAGAACGTCATGGCGAAGATGAGTGCGTCCATGGGGCTCCGGTCGGTCGGGAGAAAATGGGCCACCAGCCGCCCGCGTGGCGCGTGGCGCCTTCGCCTCCAGCGGCTGGATCGACGTCGGATCTTCCCGCAGTTCGACGGACGATCCCATGGCCGGAAGTAACGACAACCGCTCGCGTGCCGCACGGCGGCACCGCAGGCGATGGATCGATCAGGGGAAGCGCGATGGGCTTGTCGCACTGCACCGCGCAAACGAAAAAACCCCGCACGAGGCGGGGCTTTTTTATTGCCATAAATAATTGATTTATCGGCTTGTTTTGGTCGGGGAGACAGGATTCGAACCTGCGACCTCTACGTCCCGAACGTAGCGCTCTACCAGACTGAGCTACACCCCGCGATTGCGAGCCGCGAATTCTACACAGTCAGACGGAATCTGATCAAGCGGTGGCTCGATGCACATCCATCGGACACCCATTCCGCGGCGAGCACCGCGTGGCGAACAGGTAGAATGCGCGGCTCACCTTCAGCGCTTTCCTTCGAGGATTCGACCTTGATCAAGCCCCGTACCCCGCCTGGCGTCATGGAACTGTTGCCACGTGACCAGATCGCGTTCCAGCAGATGCTCGACACGATCCGGCGCAACTTCGAGCGCTTCGGCTTCCTGCCTGTGGAAACGCCCGTATTCGAACTGTCCGATGTGTTGTTGACCAAGAGCGGCGGCGAGACCGAACGGCAGGTGTACTTCGTGCAGTCCACCGGCGCGCTGGAGCAGGGGACCGCGCCGGAGATGGCGCTGCGTTTCGATCTCACGGTGCCGCTGGCTCGCTACGTGGCCGAGCACGAGCATGACCTGAGCTTTCCTTTTCGTCGCTACCAGATGCAGCGCGTCTACCGTGGCGAGCGCGCCCAGCGCGGGCGATTTCGCGAGTTCTACCAGTGCGATATCGACGTGATCGGCAAGGACGCGCTGAGTGTGCGCTACGACGCCGAATTGCCGGCAGTGATCTTCGCGGTGTTCAGCGAGCTGGCGATCGGCAAGTTCACCATCCAGCTCAACAACCGCAAGCTGATGCGTGGCTTCTTCGAGAGCCTTGGTATTGTTGATGACCAGCAGCAGATGCTGGTGTTGCGCGAAGTGGACAAGCTCGACAAGCGAGGCGCCGACTACGTGCGCGACACGCTGGTTGGCGAGGGCTTTGGCCTTGCGCCGGAAACGGCGAGGAAGATTCTGGACTTCGTGCAGGTGCGCTCGGTCAGCCATGCGGATGCGATGAGCAAGCTCGATGCGATCGGTGGCGGCAACGAGGTGCTCGACGAGGGCATGGCCGAACTGCGCCAGACGCTGGAGCTGGTGCGTGCCATGGGCGTGCCGGAAACCCATTACGCGCTCAATTTCTCCATCGCGCGCGGTCTGGATTACTACACCGGAACCGTCTACGAAACCCTGCTCGACGACTACCCGCAGATCGGTTCGATCTGCTCGGGTGGTCGCTACGAGAACCTCGCCAGCCACTACACCAGGTCCAGGTTGCCGGGCGTGGGCATTTCCATCGGGCTGACGCGCCTGTTCTGGCAGTTGCGTGAAGCTGGATTGGTCGACACGGCCGATAGCTCGGTCGAGGTGCTGGTCAGCCAGATGGACGAGGCGCGTCTGCCTGCATATTTGGCCATCGCCAGCGAGCTGCGCGCTGCTGGCCTCAATACCGAAGTGCAGTTGGAGCCGCGCAGGTTGGCCCGTCAGATGCAATACGCCGATCGTGCGGGCATTCGCTTCGTCGTGATCGTCGGCGAGGACGAGGAGGCGCGTGGCGTGGTGTCGGTGAAGGATTTGCGTCGTGGCGAACAGTTCGAGATCGCCCGTGCCGACCTTGGCCGAACGCTTCGTGTCGAACTGGAGCAGGGCCGCGTGATGGGCAAGGTGGGGGCGAGCGAATGAGTCCGGTGGTGTTGGACGGCCGATCGCTCAGCCGCGCTCAGGTGCTTGCCGTTGCGCGTGATGGCGCGACGGTGGAGCTGGCTCGGGCGCAGCTGGAGAAAGTCCGGCAGGCTGCGGATTTTCTCGCGTCGCAGGTGGCGCGGCAGGAACCGATTTACGGTGTCAGCACGGGGTTCGGCAGCAATGCCGACAAGTTGCTTGGCGCACGCCGCGCGCGCGACGGGATGCCGGGCGCGGTGCCGCCTGACGGCACCTTGCTGGACGAATTGCAACGCAATCTGATCATCACCCATGCCGTGTGCGTCGGCGAACCGTTCGCGCCCGAGGTCGTGCGTGCGATGTTGGTGATCCGGATCAACACGCTCATGCGAGGCCATTCGGGCATCCGTGTTTCCACGCTGCAGGCGCTCACGGCGATGCTCAACGCCGGGATCGTGCCGGTGGTGCCGAAAAAGGGATCAGTCGGCGCCAGTGGTGACCTCGCGCCGCTCTCGCACTTGGCGATCGTGCTGCTGGGCGGAGGCGAGGCGTTTTATCGGGGCGAGCGCATGCCGGGTGCACAGGCGTTGGAACGTGCCGGGCTGGAACCGGTGCGCCTGTCGTTCAAGGAAGGTCTCGCGCTCAACAATGGCACCGCGCAGATGCTGGCCACCGCCACGTTGGCGATCGGTCGCATGGAGCAGTTGCTGGACACGGCCGATCTCGCTGCCGCCATGACACTGGAAGCGTTCGCGGGCCGCACCCGTGCGTTCGACGAGCGCGTGCATGATTTGCGCCCGCATCCGGGACAAGTCGAATCCGCCGCGAACCTGCGCGACCTGCTGGACGGCTCCACCCTGGTCGACATTCCCTATCATCTGGTGCCGCGCTTCCGCACCTGGCTGCCGGATAGCTGGGCCGATCCGGCCGATCAGTCGCACCATTTCGACATTTCCTGGGAATGGTTGCCGCCCTCGCAGCGCCACGGCCGCGAGGCGTTCTACACCCGCTTCCTGCCGTTCCGCGGCGGCAAGAAGCATCAGCCGCAGGACAGCTATTCGCTGCGTTGCATTCCGCAGGTGCATGGCGCGGTGCGCGATGCGTTGGCGCAGGCACGTCGCGTGATCGACATCGAGCTCAACGCCGTCACCGACAATCCGCTGGTGTTCCCGGATACGCCGGATGCGCAGCAGATCGAAGATCAGGTGATCTCCGCCGGGCACTTCCACGGCATGCCACTGGCGCTGGCGATGAGTTACCTGAAGGCCGCGATTCCGGTACTGGCGAGCATTTCCGAGCGACGCCTCAACAAACTCGTGGATCCGGCCACGAATGATGGCTTGCCGGCGTTCCTGATCGGCAATGAAGACGCCACCGACTCGGGCTTCATGATCGTGCAGTACACCGCGGCGGCGCTGGTCAATGACCTTGCCAGTCGCGCGCACCCGGCAAGCGTGTATTCGATCCCGACCAGCGCCAATGCCGAGGACCATGTCTCGATGGGCGCCAACGAAGCGCGTCATGTGCTGGAGATGGTGGAAGATCTGTCGCAGGTACTGGCGCTGGAGCTTTACACCGCCGCGCAGGCATTGGATTACCGGCGGGACATGATCGAGGCGGCGCGAGCTCTGGCACGGCGCGGCGATGTGTCCGCGATTGCGGCGAAAGTGAGCAATGCGCCGGCATCCGGACATCCGGATCATGCGGTTTTCATCGGCGAATGTGCGCAGTTGATGCAACAGCTGGCGCAGGACGTGGATTTCCACGCGTCGCCGAAAGTACGGCGTGCCCATGCGCGATTGCGCGAACATATCGCCTTCATGCAGCGCGATCGCGCGATGGATGGCGAAGTCGCGAAGGTATGCGAACTGGTTGCCCGGGGCGCGCTGCGTGACCCTGCCGCAGGGCAATGATGTCGGGGGTGTAACCACGCGACCTGGGTCTGCACCGCCGAGGCATTCCTCATGCTTCGACGCGTTCCCGGTGCCGGCGGCGTTCGAGCGGCCCTCGCAGGTCGCGGTTACGTCCGCGACGAGAGCGGGGTCAGACGCATCATCGAAATTGCGCCGCGTCCGGCGCATCGGTGTGATCGATCACCGCGCCGCCGAGGCATTCCTCGCCATCGTAGAACACCACCGACTGGCCCGGCGTCACCGCGCGTTGCGGGTGTTCGAACTGCACGTGGAGCGTGCCGTCATCCTGCACTGTGACAACGCAGGTTTCATCGGGCTGTCGATAGCGCGTTTTGGCCGTGCAGGCGAATCGCATGCCCGGCGGATGGCCCGCAGTGAAGCTGGGCCCCGATGCGTGAAGTTGTGTGGAAAGAAGGTATGGGCTGTCATGACCTTGATCCACATAGAGCACGTTCGCGGCCACGTCCTTGCCGACCACGAACCAGGGCGCCTGCGGGCGACCCTTGACTCCGCCAAGATGGAGTCCTTCGCGTTGACCGACGGTGTAATAGAACACGCCGGCGTGTTCGCCCAACGTGACGCCGTCAACCGCGCGAATCGGTCCCGGTCGGGCCGGAATGTAGTGACCGAGGAACTCGCGGAAATCGCGTTCGCCGATGAAGCAGATGCCGGTTGAATCCTTTTTTGCGTGCACGGCGAAACCGGCGTCGCGCGCCAGATCGCGCACCTGCGCCTTGGGCAGCTCACCGACCGGGAACAGCGTCGCGGCCAGTGCCTCTTGTCCGAGTGCGTGCAGGAAGTAGGTCTGGTCCTTGCCTTGGTCGATGGCGCGAAGCAGGCGGTATCGACCTTGGTGATGGTCGACCCGGGCGTAGTGACCGGTTGCAATCTTTTCCGCACCGAGAGCGCGCGCCTCATCGAGGAATGTCCGGAACTTGATCTCGCGATTGCACAGCACGTCGGGATTGGGCGTGCGTCCGGCCCGGTATTCGGCGAGAAAGTGTTCGAACACCCCGGCCCAGTATTCCCGGGCGAAATTGCGCGCGAAAAACGGGATGCCGAGTTTGCCGCAGATGGCTACCGCGTCGCGCCGGTCGTCTTCGGCGCGGCATTCGCCGTCACCATTGTCATCCCAGTTCTGCATGAACAGGCCGGCGATGCGCAGGCCCTGACGCTGAAGCAACAGGGCAGCGACCGACGAATCGACGCCGCCGGAGACGCCAACCATGGCATCGAAAGTCTTCATGCCGTCACGGTGCGCGCCATCGCGAGCGGAAAACGCGATCCGCCAAGCCAGTCGTCAACCAGACGTTCGACCATCGGGCTGCGCAAACGGTCGCGTTCGGCGCGCATCTGCGCGGGAGTCAGCCAGAGCGCACGGCGAATGCCGTCGTCCAGCTCGCGAACGGGATCATGGCTCAGGGGCTCGGCGACAAACCCCACGCGCACGTAGTCGCGACCACCCGGGGCACGCCATTGGTAGATGCCGACCAGATGGGTCAGTCGCACCGACCACGCGCTTTCTTCCAGCGTTTCGCGAGCCGCCGCGTCGAGCAGCGATTCGCCCGGCTCAAGATGGCCGGCGGGCTGATTGAGCACCAATCCCTGCGGGCTTTCCTCCTCCACGAACAGCAGCTCGTTGCCGCGCACCACGATGGTGGCCACGGTGACGCGGGGCAACCGGAGCGCCGCTTCGGTCACAGATCGTCCCCGGTGACGAGTTTCTGCTCCATGCGATCGCCGACGCTGGCGGCCAGGTCGATGGCTTCGTTGAGTGCCTCGGCATCGGCGTCGGCATCGATCTTCATCACCAGGATCGCGTTGCCGTTCTCCCGTGCCCATGCGCCGACGATCAGGTCGAAGTTTTCGGAAAGCAGGCGATTGGCGATGTGCACGGGAATGCGACGCTCGTCCGAACGGTATCCATAGGTCCAGATTTCGCGGACATGTTGGTGGTCGGTGCTGTGCACTCGGCTGCGCACCCAGACCAGTTGCGTGCGGTCCTCGCCGACGTTCACGAGGATGCGGTAATCGCCGTCGTCGTCGACGGTGTAAGGCGTGCCCTTGGCATCGAGCTTGCGCGCGATGGAGGCGTCGGTCGCGCCGCGTTCGACGTCCTGGGCATGGCTGGCGAGGGGGGTGATGGCCAGCAGCAGAGCAGCGCAGGCAGTCAGGTTCAGCAGTTGCTTCATCGTGGAACTCGGTTGGACAGCGAATCGCGCATTTTGCCCAATATCGGGGAGCATCGCGACGGAATGCGTTCGACGGGTTGCGCTCGGTTCCGGAATGAATCGGTGAATCAGGTGGTTATGATGAGGGTTCGTGCGTCCCGATTGCGTTGCATGCGGCAGCCACGCCGAAGTCTGCCGGTATTCCGTCACGCTTGGGCATCGGGAACGTCCAGTTGCCGTCCAGATTTCGAGAGCCGATTCCCGACATGACCTTTGCCATTGAACTAGCCAACGTCAACAAGTCGTTCGGCGACAAGCACGCGGTGCGTGACCTGTCGTTGACCATTCCGCGGGGAGCGCTGTACGGCATCATCGGCCCGAATGGCGCGGGCAAGAGCACGACGCTCCGCATGATGCTGTCGATCCTGTTCCCCGACAGCGGCAACATCCGCGTGCTCGGTGGTTCGGCGTTGCAGTCCAAGGACCGGATCGGTTACCTGCCCGAGGAGCGCGGCGTCTATCGCAAGATGAAGGTCGGGGATTTCCTGTTGCACATGGGCGTGCTGAAAGGCATGTCGCGTGCGGACGCACAGCGGGAGCTCATGCAATGGCTGGAGCGTGTCGGGCTTGGCGACACCGCGGCCAAGCGCTGCGAGGAGCTGTCCAAGGGCATGCAGCAGAAAGTGCAGTACATCGCGGCCGTGATCCAGCAGCCCGAACTTCTGATTCTGGACGAGCCGTTCAGCGGCCTGGACCCGGTCAACATGCGACTTCTCAAGGACCTGATTCTGGAGCAGCACGCGCGTGGCACCACCGTGCTGTTTTCCACCCATGTGATGTTCCAGGCGGAGCAGCTGTGCGATCACATCGTGATGATCCACGGCGGCCGGAAAGTGCTGGATGACCCGCTCGCGGCGATACGTGCGCGCCATGCGGCCCGGTCGGTGCTGTTCGAGCCGCTGGATCCCGCGGTGGATGTAGCGAGTGCCATGCGGCATCTGCCGGATATCGAACTGATCTCGCGAGCGGAGGGGCGCTGGCGATTGGACTTCAGGACTGATGCGGACGTGTCGGCGCTGCTGCAAGCCATGGCGGCAAAGGTTGCGCCCGCGCGCCTGGAGGTGGTGCGTCCCAGTCTGGAGGACGTGTTCGTGAAGATCGCCACAGCCACCACGGAGCACGATGCAGACACGGGAGCACTCGCATGAATATTGCCAAGGCAGTGCAAGTGGCGCGGCGCGAGTTCGTTGCCACGGTCATGACCAAGGGGTTCCTGATCGGTTTGCTGATCATGCCGCTGATGATCGGCGCACTGATCGTGGTGATGCCGTTATTGCTCAAGGAACAGGCGCCGAAGATCGAGGGAACGGTGGCGATCCACGATCCAACGGGCGAAGTTATCGACCGTGCCCGCGAGCACTTGTCGCCCGAGTCGTTCGCGCAGCGACGGCTGGACATGCAGCGGCGACTTGACGCGGTGTTGCCCGACGCAGTCCGGGGGCTGGTTTCCGGCACCGGTGGCGATGCGATGCAGGCGGCGATGGATCAAGCGTTGGGGGCGGTGCCGCAGTTGTCGATCGAGATGTTGCCGGACAGTGCTGCCGTCGATGCCGCAAAGAACGCGTTGCGCCAGAAGGATTCTTCCCTGGCGGTTATTTCGATCCAGCCGAATGCGGTGACGTCCGATGAAGGCAATCTGGGCACCTACGACCTGTTCGTTCGGAAGAAGCTCGATGATCGCCTGGTCGACGAGCTGCGCGATGCCTTGGCCACGTCGATTGTCGACGCGCGTCTGGAATCGCGGGAGCTGGATGCGCGCGAGATCCGGCAACTGGTCCGAGTTCCGCGTGTCACCCCACGCACGGTCGGCGAGGAAGGCGAGAAGGCGGCCAATGAAATTGCGTCACGGCTGCTGCCGATGGCATTCATGGTCTTGATCATGATGGCGGCGATGACCGGTGGACAGCAGCTCATGACCTCCACCATCGAGGAAAAATCCACCCGTGTGGTGGAGGTGCTGCTCTCGGCGGTATCGCCCACGGAGCTGATGGCCGGCAAGATCCTCGGGCAGATGGGCGTGGCATCGCTGATGCTGGCGCTGTACGCCGGGCTGGGCATTCTGGCGCTGGTGAGCTTTGCAGCGACCGGCTTGCTGGATCCGTGGCTGCTGTTCTACCTGGCCGTGTTCTTCCTGATCGCCTTCGTGGTGCTGGCGGCGATGATGGCGGCCATCGGCGCCGCCGTGAATGAACTGCGGGAAGCGCAGACCTTGCTGACACCGGTGATGCTGACGGTGATGCTGCCCATGATGTTGTGGATGCCGATCAGTCGCGATCCGAACTCCACGTTCGCGACGGTGTTGTCGCTGATTCCGCCGCTGAATCCGTTCGTGATGATGCTCCGCCTGGGGTCCAGTGCACCGCCGCCGACCTGGCAGGTGTGGCTGTCCATCGGCATCGGCATTGCGTCTGCCGTTGCAGCGGTGTGGTTCGCAGGAAAGGTGTTCCGTGTCGGTTTGCTCATGCACGGCAAGCCGCCCAGTTTCATGACCCTGGTGCGTTGGGTGCGCATGAGTTGACGGAACAGAAGGCGACTGGAACCGTGCCGGCTGCGTGTTCGTTTTTCGCATCGGGCTGACAAGAAACGGGATGTCCCTGGCCGGATGGCGGCGATGGTTCAGGGATGCAGGCGGGTGTCGCCGTCCTGGAGTCGCCGCATGAACGCTCTCTTCCCCGTGGCGTACCGCCCCGGTGTGCGGGCTGGTGGCTCATGCCTGTGGTGCGGCGTGTCGCCGTGCGAGTGGTCCGAAGGTCCGGGACGCGGTTGGTCATGTCGGCGGCCAGTTGGCAACGCTGACCGCACGGGGACGTTCCAGCAGGATGCTGCCAGTGGAACCAGCAACGATCAGGTGTCGTCGCGCGAGAAATCGCCCGCACGCGTGTACGGCATCGTATCCGGACTGACGGCGCCGCCGGAAATGATGAAGCTCATCGCCTGGTCCACCGTCCAGTCGGTGGGCGTGAGGTGCTCGACCGGTACCACCTCGAGATAGCCGGAGGTGGGGTTGGGTGTGGTTGGCACGTAAACGGCGGCCAGTTCGCGGTCGCTGCCTTCCTCGCGCAGCACGCGGGTGACAAAGCCGATGGCCTTCATGTCACGGTGCGGAAAGTCGATCAGCACCACGCGCTGCGCGCCCTCGGGGTGAGTTTGCAGGATGTCGATCAGCTTGCGCACGGCACCGTAGATCAGATTCGCCAGCGGAATGCGCTGCACGAAGGATTCGAACCAGCGCAGCAGGCGCTGTCCGAGCACGCGGTGCGCCATCACGCCCACGCCGATGATGACTGCCAAGGTGGCGATCAGCGCCAGCGCGGTCTGCACCCAGGGTGCACCGAGCCAGCCAAGGGTCAGCGGGAACTGGTTGGCCAGCCTTGCCAGCAACGGCGTGATCCAGGGGCGGCTGATGTCGGATAGCAGCACGAACACGAAACGGAACACGATCACCGTCAGCCACAGCGGCAGAAGCGTGATCAAACCCGAGACGAAGTAACGTTGCAGAGAAGGGCGGTGCGAGGACATGTGGGGATTCCGGGGCGACGGATTCAAGCGCGCTCCCCCCAACAGGCAATCGAGGGAGAAGGGTGTGGCGGAATTCTATGTCGTGTCGACAGGGAAATCCGGTCTGGTTGTAGCTATGCTTGACCGAAGGTGTCCGATCCATTCCCGATGCGGGCATTGCGGGCCGATGATCCGGCAACCTCTGGATGATTCCAGGAGATTGCATCCCGCAATGACGCTGTCGGTGAGCGCGCCGACTTGATCCGCCTTTTCAGGGAGTTGCCGCCATTTTCTCGTCGCGTTATTTCGTGCTCTGGGCCTGTGTGGGGTTGTCCGTCGTTTCACTGTCGATGCTGTCGCGCGGCGGTGGTGCGGGGTGGTGGGTGGTGTTCGGAGCTTCAACCGCCCTGAGCGTCCTGGGTATTTTCGACCTGACCCAACGTCGTCGTGCGCTGCGGCGAAATTACCCCGTGTCCGCGCATGTGCGATTCCTGATCGAGCGATTCCGCCCGGAGATCCGTCAATATCTGATCGAGGATGACGAAGACGAGCTTCCGTTTTCGCGAGTGCAGCGCTCGATCGTGTACCAGCGCGCCAAGGGTGAGTTGGACAAACGCCCGTTCGGAACACAGATGGCGCTGTACCAGCCCGGTTACGAATGGATCAATCACTCGCTGGCGCCGGTGGACATCCCGACGCACGACTTCCGCATCACCATCGGCGGGCCGCAATGCACCCAGCCGTACTCCGCAAGCGTGTTCAACATATCGGCGATGAGTTTTGGTGCGCTGTCCGCCAACGCCGTGATGGCGCTGAATGAAGGGGCGCGGCGTGGTGGTTTCTTCCACGACACCGGCGAAGGGTCGATATCGCGATGGCATCGCCAGAACGGCGGGGATCTGGTCTGGGAAATCGGTTCCGGCTATTTCGGCTGCCGCGACGCGGAGGGGCGCTTCGACCTCGAACGCTTCCGTGCCAATGCGCTCGATCCGCAGGTGAAGATGATCGAGATCAAACTCTCCCAAGGCGCCAAGCCGGGGCAGGGCGGCATCCTGCCGGGTGCCAAGGTATCTCCGGAAATTGCCGAAGCGCGTGGCGTTCCCGTGGGCGTCGATTGCATTTCCCCGGCGCGACACACCGCGTTCGACACTCCCGCGGGTTTGCTGCAGTTCGTGCAGACGCTGCGTGACGCCAGTGGCGGAAAGCCGGTGGGCTTCAAGCTGGCGATCGGGCATCCGTGGGAGTGGTTCGGTATCGCCAAGGCCATCGTGACGACAGGAATACTTCCCGATTTCATCGTGGTGGATGGTGGCGAAGGCGGTACCGGCGCCGCGCCGCTGGAGTTCACCGACCATGTCGGCGTGCCGTTGCGGGAAGCGCTGATGTTGGTGCACAACACGCTGGTCGGCCTCGATCTGCGCGATCGGATCCGCGTGGGCGCAGCGGGCAAGATCACCACGGCGTTCGATCTGGCGCGCGTGATCGCGCTCGGTGCGGATTGGGGCAACGCGGCGCGTGGTTTCATGTTCGCCCTCGGTTGCATCCAGTCGCAAAGCTGCCACACCGACAAATGCCCGACGGGTGTGGCCACGCAGGACCCGCGTCGGCAGAAGGCGCTCGACGTGCCGGACAAGGCGACGCGGGTGCACCGCTTCCATGACAGCACCCTGCAAGCACTGAAGGATTTGCTGGCGGCAGCCGGGCTGGAACATCCCGCCCAACTCGGTCCCGAGCACCTGATCCGTCGCGTCTCGGCGAACGAGGTGCGTTCGTTGGCTGCGTTGCATTCGTGGGTGAAGCCGGGCGAGCTGCTCGCCGGTGGCGCCGGGCATCAGGTGTTCCAGCGTTTCTGGGCACTCTCGACGCCGGACAGCTTTGCGGTGCCGCCCGATCTCCTTGCGATGCGAAACAGGCGTGCCAGCTGACGCGCCCGCACGCCAGCGGCATCGATCAAACGTCGTTCAATCGGGCGCGCAGGAAACCCGTCGCGCTGTAGCGCGTGACGCGGGTGTAATGGCGTTCGACCAATTCGCGGACCATGGCCACCCACGCATCTTCCAGGTCATCCGGCAGCTTGAAGTGGTCGTAATTGACGATGGCGTACACCTTGCGGTCCAGCGGGGTGAGCAATTCGTTGACCCGCGCTCTCACGGCGGCGATGTCGTCCTCGCTGCGGATACGCAGGTGTTCGAAGTCGATGTAGAGCGTGCTGGCTGCAGTGTCGAGGCTGAAGCGCTCGCTCAGCGGTCGTTCCAGCAGCTGGTCGCGCAGGCCCAGTGGCTGCTCGTCGAACAGTGCCGGGGCCATGAGCGTCACCTTGTCGCCGATGATCGGGCGGAAGTCCATGTGCGCGAGGATATCGCGTTCCAGATCCATGCCGGGCGCGATTTCCAGTAGTTCCAACCCGGATTCGCGCAGGCCGAAAACGCAGCTTTCGGTGATGTAAAGCACCGACTGACCGCGACGCAGTGCTTCGCGTGCGGAGAAGGTCCGGTGTTCCACCTGCTGCACGAACTTGCGTGTCGCCGTGTCGCCGCATCCGGCCCGAAAGCTGCCCACAAAGACCAGGCGACGAGCGTTCTGGCTGATGTTGATGAAGCCGCCGGCACCGGCCAGTCGCGACCCGAAGCGGCTGACGTTGACGTTGCCCTCGGCATCGATCTGGGCCATGCCGAGCACGGCGATGTCGAGGGCAACGTCAACGTAGAAGTCGAACTGGTAGGGTTGGTCGATCACCGCCTGAGCATTGACCGCGGCACCGAAACTCAGGCCGCCGGCGGGAATGCCGCCGATGGTGCCAGGCTCGGTCGTGAGGGTGATCAGGTCGATGATCTTTTCTTCCGCCGCCACCGCCGCCACGCCCTCGGGCATGCCGATGCCGAGATTGACGATGTCGTTGGGCCGCAATTCCTGCGTGGCGCGGCGGGCGATGGTCTTGCGTGCACCCGCCGCCATCGGTTCGACGCTGGCGGCCGGCACGCGAAGCTCCGACGAGTAGGATGGATCGTAGGGAACGGCGAAGGTCTGCAGGTGGTATTCGGGTCGTTCGGCCACGACCACGGCATCAACCAGCGTGCCGGGGATCTTTACCTGTCGTGGTGACAGGCTGCCGTTCTCGGCGATGCGTTCGACCTGGGCGATGACGATGCCGCCGCTGTTGTGCGCGGCCATCGCGATCGACAGCGCCTCGAGCGTCAGTGCCTCGCGTTCCATCGTCAGGTTGCCGTCCAGATCCGCCGTGGTGGCGCGAATCAGCGCCACGTGGATCGGGAAGGTCGGGTAGTACAGGTAATCTTCATCGTCGATGGTGAGCAGTTTTACCCGAGCTTCGAGGGTTCGTGCGTTGAGACGGCCACCGCCGTGGCGCGGATCGACGAACGTGCCCAGGCCCACACGGGTGATCTGCCCGGGCTTGCCTGCCGCGATGTCGCGGAACAGGTGCGATATCACGCCCTGTGGCAGATTCCAGGCTTCGATGCGATTCTCGACCGCGAGCTTCTGCAGCCCCGGCACCAGGCCCCAGTGGCCGCCGATCACGCGCGCGATCAGTCCTTCGTGTGCCAAGTGATTGAGACCGCGTTCGCGTCCGTCGCCTTGCCCGGCGGCATACACCAGCGTCAGGTTGCGCGGGTTGCCGCCTTCGAGGAAGCGCTGCTCCAGCGCCACGGCAAGGTTTTCCGGAAAACCGATGCCGACGAAGCCGCCGGTGGCCACGGTATCGCCATCGTGGATCAGCCGCACGGCATCGGCGGCGGATACGCGCTTGCCTTGGCGGCGTAGTGGCGCGGTGCGTGCAGGCGATCGAGTGGAGTCGGTCATGGGTGGGTGCTCCGATACGACGGGGCCGAGATGGTCGCGAGCGTCGGTTATTGCCTATCCGCGGGGCTTTCGCCTAGCGACCCAAGGTCGTATTGATCCGTTGCGTGCCACGTGCCTTCGACGAATCGTCCGCAAGGGGAAATGCCGCATCGCGACGGCTCCGGTACGGCGTTTTCCCCATGGTAGAATCCGGGGCTTGCCTGCGGCCTTCTCACTGGCTGTCCGGCCCACCGTCCCGCCTTGCGGGAGGCCGTTGTATCCATCGGATGAATCAGGAAAAAAATGACCGATCACGCCAAGGAAATCATTCCGGTCAACCTCGAAGACGAGATGCGCAAGAGTTACCTCGATTACGCGATGAGCGTGATCGTGGGACGTGCGCTGCCGGATGTTCGCGATGGCCTCAAGCCGGTACACCGGCGAGTGCTGTTCGCGATGAACGAACTGGGCGCGCACAGCAACAAGCCCTACTACAAGTCGGCGCGCATCGTCGGTGACGTGATCGGCAAGTACCATCCGCATGGCGACCAGTCGGTGTACGACACGCTGGTCCGCATGGCGCAGCCTTTCTCGCTGCGCTACCTGCTGGTCGATGGACAAGGCAACTTCGGTTCGGTCGATGGCGACTCCGCCGCAGCGATGCGTTACACCGAAGCCCGCATGTCCAAGCTCACCCATGAGCTGCTCGCGGACATCGACAAGGACACCGTCGATTTCCAACCCAATTACGACGAAAAGGAACTCGAGCCGACGGTCATGCCGGCGCGCGTTCCGAACCTGCTGGTCAATGGCTCGGCCGGCATCGCGGTCGGCATGGCGACCAATATTCCGCCGCACAACCTCAGTGAAGTGATCAACGCCACGCTGGCGTTGATCGACAACCCCGAAGCGTCCATTTCCGACCTGATGGAGCATGTGCCGGGTCCGGATTTCCCGACTGCGGGCATCATCAACGGCACCTCCGGCGTGCATGCCGCCTATCACACCGGACGGGGCCGGGTGCGGATGCGCGCCAAGGCCGAGATCGAGGTCGACGAGCGAACCGGTCGCGAGTCGATCATCGTCACCGAGATTCCGTATCAGGTGAACAAGGCCAAGCTGATCGAGAAGATCGCCGAGCTGGTCAAGGAAAAGAAGCTCGAGGGCATCAGCGAGCTGCGCGACGAGTCCGACAAGGACGGCATGCGCATCTACATCGAGATCAAGCGCGGCGAAGCCGCCGATGTGGTGCTCAACAACCTGTACTCGCAGACGCCGATGGAGTCGGTGTTCGGCATCAACATGGTGGCCCTGGTCGATGGCCGCCCGCAGCTGCTGAACCTCAAGCAGATTCTGGAAGCCTTCATCCGTCATCGGCGGGAAGTCGTCACCCGTCGCACCATCTTCGAACTGCGCAAGGCCCGTGCCCGCGCCCATATCCTCGAAGGCCTGACGGTCGCGCTCGCCAACATCGACGAGATGATCGAGCTGATCAAGACTTCGGAGAATCCGCAGGTCGCGAAGGAGCGCATGCTGGCGCGCACCTGGCCACCGGGTCTGGTGGGCGCGTTGCTGTCTGCTGCCGGCGCCGATGCGTCGCGGCCGGAAGACTTGCCGCATGGCGTCGGGCTGGTCGAATCCGGCTATCAGCTCACCGACACCCAGGCCCAGCAGATTCTGGAGATGCGTCTGCACCGCCTCACCGGGCTGGAGCAGGACAAGCTGACCGAGGAATACAAGGCGCTGCTGGAGACGATCCGCGGCTTGATCGAGATTCTGGAAAACCCGGACGTCCTGCTCGACGTGATTCGGACCGAGCTGATCAACCTGCGGGAAGAATACGGCGACGCACGACGCAGCGAGATCCGCCAGAGCGAGGAGGATCTCGACATCCTCGACCTGATCGCACCCGAGGACATGGTCGTGACGCTCAGTCATGCCGGCTACGTGAAGCGGCAGCCGGTGAGTGCGTATCGTGCGCAGAAACGGGGTGGTCGCGGCCGCAGTGCGGCGGCGACGAAGGACGAGGATTTCATCGAGCGGCTGTGGATCGCCAATACCCACGACACCCTGCTCACCTTCACCAGCGCCGGGCGCGTGTTCTGGCTGCCGGTGTTTCAATTGCCCGAGGCCGGTTCCAACGCACGCGGGCGCCCGATCGTGAACTTCGTCGCGCTGGAATCCAGTGAAAAAATCCAGGCCGTGCTGTCGGTCAGGGAGTACGCGGAAGATCGCTACGTGTTCTTCGCCACTGCCAACGGCACGGTGAAGAAGACGCCGTTGACCGAATATGCCTATCGCCTGGCGCGCGGCAAGATCGCGATCAACCTCGATGAAGGCGATGCGCTGGTCGATGCCCAGCTCACCGATGGCGAGCAGGACATCCTGCTTTTCGCCAGCAATGGCAAGACGGTTCGCTTCGCGGAAAGCTCGGTACGCTCGATGGGGCGCACCGCCACCGGCGTGCGTGGCATCCGGCTCGCGTCGGGTGAGCGCGTCGTCAGTCTGATCGTGGCCGCCGCAGCGGCTGGTCCCGAGGCCGACGATGCCATTGACGACACGCCGGTCGAGGCGGTCGGCGACGAAATGTCTGTCCAGAGCGAGGCCGAGGATGTCTCTGCCGAGTACATCCTCACCGCGACCCGCAACGGATTCGGCAAGCGCACGCCGCTCGCCGACTATCCGCGCAAGGGCCGCGGCACGCAGGGCGTCATCGGCATACAGACCACCGAGCGGAATGGCCCGCTGGTCGGCGCGGTGCTGGTGCATTCGGGCGATGGCGTGTTGTTGATCTCCGATGGTGGCACTTTGGTGCGCACCCGTGCCAGCGAGATTTCACGCGTGAGCCGCAACACTCAGGGGGTGACCTTGATCCGTCTTGGCAAGGGTGAGCAACTGGTCAGTGTCGAGGCAGTGCCACCCGATGAAGAGGAGCCCTCACTGGATGGTGCGCCGGCAATTGCGAGCAGCGGTAATACACCGGAAGCCTGACCTTGCTATAAGGCATCGGCTCGCACTGCATCGACGGATGACGCTCTCATCCCTCCGGGTCGTGGATGCGGGCAGGCGACGGTATCGATCCTGTTCTGACAAGGAAGTATCAGATGACGAGAGAGCAATTCGGGCGTGTAGAGGAAATCTGTACGTTCTTCCGCCAGTTTGGCGGTACGGATTTTCCCTACCTGGAGCATCACTTCCGCCGTTTCCGCGCCACGGTGGACGAGCTGTGCACCGGATGGTCTCCGAGTCTGGGAAGCCGTGTTTTGGACGTCGGCGCGCATTGGCTGCATCAGACCGCACTGCTGTGGTCGGCCGGCTATGACGTGACGGCAGTGGATTTGCCGTCCACCTTCGAGACCGATTGGGTCAGGAATGCGGCAGCGCGGATGGACGTGGACTTGGTGCCGGTGTCCAATCTTTCCGATCCGATCGAGCTGGCGCGGCTGGCGGACGATTCGTTTGATCTGATGCTGTTCTCGGAAATCATCGAGCACATCACCTTCAATCCAGTGCGGTTCTGGTCGGAGATTTACCGCATCGTTCGCCCTGGCGGGCGCATCGTCATCACCACGCCGAACTACTACTCGCCGTATTCACGCGCCTGGGATCTTCGACGTTTCTTCACCGGCTTCGGTGGTGGCATCACGGTGGACGAAATCCTTTCGCAGAACACGTATGCGCACCACTGGAAGGAGTTCAGCGCGAAGGAGCTGATCTATTACTTCGCGCGCCTCTCACCGGACTTCAATACGGTCAAGGCCAGGCACTTCCCGTCGTTCGACCAGGTACCGCCTCGGATCGGTCGTCTGGCACGCTGGGCCTATGCACTCAAGCGCCGCGATCCGGCGCAGCACGCCAACATCTATCTCGAAGTGGAAATCGCGCGAAAGGACAAGGGAATCGTCGTCGTCCCTGGCTGGTAAACCGCCGCATCACTCCAATTCGCGATGGAAGGTCACCACGCGGCTGCGCCCCTGATTGCGCCAATGGCCGGCCAGCCATTCGGCGCAATGCACCGAGCGGTGTCGTCCCCCCGTACAACCGAAGGCAAGGGTGACATAGCTTCGCGAATCGCTTTCGAACTGCGGCAACCAGTGGTCGAGGAAGCCCGATACGTGAGCAAGGTAATCGGTCACCTGGGGCTGTGTCGCGAAAAAATCCCGTACCGGGGCATCGCGGCCGGAAAGCGGTCGCAGGCGCGGATCCCAATGCGGGTTCGGCAGACAGCGCACGTCGAACACGAAATCCGCATCGCCCGGTACGCCATGCCGGTAAGCGAACGACTGCACCAGCAACGAGAGCCCGGGTTGCGCATCCGTTGCCAGCTCGGTGACGACCCAGCGGCGCAACTGGTGCACGTTCATCTGACTGCTGTCGAGCACGCGATCGGCGATCGCAGCCAGCGGACGCAGGCGCTCGCGTTCCAGCGCGATGGCATCGGCCAATGGCAACCCGCCGCCACTCAGCGGGTGGCGACGGCGGGTTTCGCTGTAGCGTCGAATCAACACTTCATCGTCGGTATCCAGAAAGACCAACTCGTGCTGGTAGCCCATGCCCCCGACTTGAGCGAGCGAATGGGGCAATCGGGTCAGACCTTCCGGCCGGTTGCGCACATCGATGCCGACGGCAAGACGAGGTGGTGCTTCGCTGCCTGCGGAGATGCTCGCGACGAAACCGGGAAGCAGCTCCGCCGGCAGGTTGTCGACACAGTAGTAATCCAGATCTTCGAGCGTACGCAGCACCACGCTCTTGCCCGAACCGGAAAGGCCGCTGACGATCAGCAATGCAGGGGATGGGGAGCGATTGGTCATGGCTGCTGCAAGCGGCGCATCTGGTGCGCCTGTCGGTCGATGAAGGTCTGTGCGGCATCGAAGCCTTTGCTCTTGAGTACGTGCGCACGTACTGCGGCTTCGGCCAGCACGGCGAGGTTGCGTCCGGCGGCAACGGGCAGGGTGATCTGCGGAATGTCCAGGTCGAGCACACGCCGACTGCCGAGGTCACCGTAGAGACGATCCACTTCGCAGGCCAGCTCCTGGCGCTGCAAGTGCACGATCAGGCGCAGGTATTTGTTGCGTTTGACGGCGGTGTCGCCATACATCTCGCGGATGTTGAGGATGCCGATGCCACGCACCTCCAGCAGATCCTGGAGCATTTCGGGGCAGGTGCCGTCGAGCATGTCCGGAGCGATCTGGGTGAACTCGGGCGCGTCGTCGGCGACGAGGCGATGCCCGCGCGAGATCAGTTCCAGCGCCAGCTCGCTCTTGCCCAGGCCCGACTCGCCGGTGAGCAATACCCCGATGGAGTGCACCTCCATGAACACGCCGTGCAAGGTGACACGTGGCGCGAGCGCACGCGCGAGGTGGTACTGGAAATAGGTGAGCAGCTCGTGCCCGCGCCGGTCGGATACCCACAACGGCGTGTCCGATTCGTTGGCGGCGTCACGCAGATCGTCGGGGGCATCGCGGTCCTTGGTGATGACCAGAGCCAACGGCGTGTCGTTGACGATGCGCGCAAGCGATTCCCAGCGCTGGCGCTGATCGAGCCCATCGAGGTAATTCAGCTCCTCGCTTCCGACGATCTGCACCTTGTTGGCGTGAATCGTGTTCAGATAGCCGGCCAGTGCCGGGCGGCGGGCGAGGTGATCGCCGGACTCGAGGACGCGATCCTGGCCGCGCTGACCTGCAATCCAGCGCAGGCCCAGACGCTGTTCGAGCTGCTCGAACAATTCGCGGGCGGTGATGCGGGTGGCATTGGACATGGATGAACGATACAGCGGGAAGAGCGGCAAGTATGGCGCTTCTTCATGAAGGCAGTGTGGCCAGTATCCGCGGCAACCCGAGGCAGGACAGTGCCGGGTGCTGGTGATTCTTGCGGCTATGCAGCCAGATGCGCGATCTGCCAGTCGGACAATGCGCTGTAAAGCTCGCTGTCATTGCCGGCATGGCGCAGCTGGCTGCAGAAATCCGCATCGCTGAACATCTGCGCCAGTTGCGAAAGAAGCATCAGGTGTTGCTGGGTGAGATGCTCCGGCACCACGAGCGCGAATACCAGGTCCACGGGCTGCCCGTCGCTGGCGTCGAAAGGCAGGGCATCGGTCAGTTTCAGGAACGCACCGGCTGGTGTCGTGAGGCCGGCGATGCGTCCATGCGGGATGGCGACACCGTGCCCCAGGCCAGTGGAGCCGAGACGTTCGCGCAGGCAGAGACTGTCGTATATCCGGCGTTCCAGTTCGGGGTTGTCGCCAGGCTGCACCAACGCGGCGGCGGCCAGTTCCAGAAGTCGCTTCTTGCTGGTGGCACGTGCGTCCGCGTGGACCCGCGAGGGTGCCAGAAGGTCGATGAGGTGCATGGAGGATGGCCCTGTTTTTTTTGAGCGGGAACGATGCGATCGGCACGTTCCCGCCCGGTTTCCACAACTTGCCCGAGGTGGCGGAGTGCCTCGGTGGTCAGCCGACTTCGGCTGTGCGGATGCTCTGGTCGGAACGGTGGTGGGTCTGCTTTTCCTTGTGCTTGAGTACCTGACGGTCGAGCTTGTCGATCAGCAGGTCGATTGCTGCGTACATGTCCTCATCCGAAGCTTCCGCATGGATCGTGTGGCCGGACAGGTTGATCGTTGCATCCACTTTCTTGAGCAGACGCTCCACCGAGAGGGTGATGCGGCCGTCGATCAGCTTTTCGGAATGGCGTTCCAGCCTGTCCAGCTTGGAAAGTACGGCGTCCTTCAATGCCGGGGTGACTTCGATCTGGTGGCCGACGATCTCGATACGCATGGCAAAACTCCTCGTGACTGCCTTTCGGCGAATGCGCGGCGGTACCCGCACGCAGGTTCTCAATAGCCCAGATGGCGTTAAACAAAAGTAAATGCAAGGGAGATCGGGATCATTTCAGGCGCTGGCGTTCGTTGGATGAGGAGATGTTCATGCCTTCTCGATATTTTGCCACGGTACGCCGCGCCACCGTTACGCCTTCGCGTTCCAGAGCCTGGACCAGGGCGGCATCGGAAAGTGGCTTGCGCGGGTTCTCCTGCTCGATCAATCGGCGGATCATGGCCTGGATCGCGGTGCTGGAGGCGCTGCCGCCATCGGCGGTTGCCAGGCTGGACGAGAAAAAGTGCTTGAACTCGAAGGTGCCACGCGGCGTGTGCAGGTACTTGCGCGTGGTGACGCGCGATATCGTGGATTCGTGCAGATCCAGTTCTTCGGCGACCTCACGCAGTACCAGCGGGCGCATCGCCTCGGGTCCGAAATCGAGGAAGCCGGTCTGGTGTCGCACGATGCACTCGGCGACGCGCAGCACGGTATCGGCGCGGGTCTCAAGGCTCTTGATCAGCCAGCGTGCTTCCTGCAATTGGCCGCGCAGATAGGTCGAATCGCTCTTGCAGGCCACGCCGATCAACGATTCGTAATGACGGTTGATGCCAAGTCGCTGGCGGCAACCGGGGCCAAGTTGTACCTGCCAGGTGCCGCGGCGACGCACCACATAGGCATCCGGTGCAATGTATTCGGGCGTGGCTCTGGCATAGCCCGAGCCCGGGCGCGGGTCGAGCGAACGCACGAGGGTGACCGCTTCATGCATGAGTTCGGACGCAACCCCGAGCTGTACTGCCAAGCGCTCCGGGCCGAGCTTGGCGAGCGATTCCAGGTGTTGGGCAACCACGTGTCTGGCCAGTTCCACCACGGCGCTGGGTTCACTCGGGGAAAGCTGGATATCGAGGCATTCGGACAGCGATCGCGCACCGACACCGGGCGGGTCGAAGTGCTGGATGCGGTGCAGCACTGTTTCGATTTCGTCCAGTTCGGCATCAATCTCCGGATGCAGGCCGTCGCGCAGGGCGTCCAGCGTTTCGCCGAGGTAGCCGTCTTCCCCGATGGATTCGATCAGGGTTACCGCAATGGCGCGGTCACGCGTCGACATCGGGGTGAGATTGAGCTGCCACAGCAGGTGATCCTGGAGGTCCTCCTCGCCACCCGCGAGGATGGTCTCGCGTTCGTCGTCGCCTTCACTGCCGGGAGCGGCGCCGGAGCCACGGCCATAGTCGTCCAGGTCCCAATCGGGCACGTCGAGTTCGTAGTCCTCGCCTGGGGCTTCGTCGCCGCGCTCATCCGCAGGTGTCTGCGCGGCGTCATCGTGTGAGGGGGGCTCCGGTCCCGGCATCGCCTCATCCGGGCGTTCCAGCAGTGGATTGGATTCGAGCGCCTGCGAGATTTCCGTTTCCAGTTCGACGCTCGACAATTGCAGCAGCCGGATCGCCTGACGTAGTTGCGGCGTCAGGGTCAGGCTCTGACCGAGGCGAAGTTGCAGGGTGGGCTTCAAGGGTACGGCTACATCCGGAAGTTGTCGCCAAGATATACCCGACGCACATCCTGATTGGCGAGCAGTTCGTCCGGATTTCCCTGCGCCAGGACCACGCCGTCGCTCAAAATGTAGGCCCGGTCGCAGATACCGAGGGTTTCGCGCACGTTGTGGTCGGTGATCAGCACGCCGATGCCGCGGGTTTTCAGGTGCTGGACGATCTTCTGGATATCACCGACGGAAATGGGATCCACGCCTGCGAATGGTTCGTCCAGGAGCATGAATCGAGGCCTCGCGGCGAGCGCGCGGGCGATCTCGACGCGGCGCCGCTCGCCGCCGGACAGGCTCGCTCCGCGTTGGTCGGCCACATGGGCCACCTGAAGCTCCTCCAATAGCGCCAGCAGCTCGTTCTCGCGGCCCTGCGCATCCAGATCGTCGCGCAGCTCCAGTACGGCCATGACGTTCTGGGCGACGCTCAGGCGCCGGAAGATAGACGGCTCCTGCGGCAGGTATCCGACACCGCGCCGTGCGCGCTGGTGCATCGGCAGGGCGGTGATGTCCTGGTTGTCGAGCAGGATGTCGCCGCCATCGGCGGCAATCAGCCCGACGATCATGTAGAAGCAGGTGGTCTTGCCGGCGCCATTGGGGCCGAGCAGGCCGACAACTTCACCGGGCGCAACGTCCAGTCCGAAATCCTTGACGACATCGCGCGCGCGATAACGCTTGCGCAGGTGACGGGCGACGAGCATCAGTCCGCCGCTGCCCGGGATTTGGGCTGGATGGTCAGGTGGATGCGTCCGCCGTCGCCGCCATCACCGGTGATGCGCCCATTGCGGGTGTCGTAGCGCACGCGTTCGCCGCGGAAGGTGTCGCGACCCTGATCGATCCGCACCGCACCGCTCAGTACCACGGTTTCCGAGGTGGTGTCGTAGTGGATCCGGCCAGCCTGTGCCTTCATCAGTACGCCGTCATCGTTTTCCTGCTGCAGCGAGGCAGGCGCACCCTCCAGGACGACTCGGGTCACTTCGCCGTCGTCGCGGCTGACCGTCGCACGCCTGGCTTCGATGCGCAGGCTGCCCTGAGTGATGACGACATCGGTCAACAAGGTGTCGCCGTTCTGCGAGATCGGGCCATCCAGACCGCTTCCGTATACTTCCAGCGGCTGGTCGCGGTCGGTGGAACGGGCGAAGGCGTTGCCGGCCACCAACAGGCAAGACAGAAGGACGAGCGAAAGCATTTCAACGGTGCAATGTCGAAGCGGGTGTTTCATAGTGGCCAGAGACCTCGTTCAGAAGCTGGAAGCGGCGCGTCTGCATGTCGGCGCGGAAACCGCGACCCTGAAGTATAGAGTGCGCCGAGGTGAACACCACGACATCGTCGCTGGCGGCTCGACGGTCCTTGGGGTACACGCTCAAGCTGTCGCCGCGGAAGGCGAGTGGCCCTTGTTCGCTTTCATCCGGGCCATCGAGCGCCACATCGCCGTTAAGCCGCAGCTCGTCGCCGTCGGCTGAAGCCCAGGCCCGAGCCGCGCGTGCAGTCCACGGCTGCGCATCCTCCGCGGGGAAAAGAAAGCGTGGCTGTTCGATCGAGATCGTGCCCAGGTGCGGGTGTCGGCTCAGCAGTGGACCGGTGACGCGGAAGGCTTCCCTGCCTTGCTCGTCGAGCGAGACCAGTTCGAAATCGACGAGGAAATAGTCGGATCGCGGCGGGCCGGTCAGCGGCGCCGGCTCATCGCTGCGATAGAGTTGCCATACCAGTGCGCTGCTGGCAGCCGCGGCCACGCACAGGACGGCGAGGGGAACCCAGCCAGGCAGCCTCATGTGTCGGCGTACTGGCGCAGGATCCCGGCAACCCGCTCCTGGGCATCAAGGATCAGGTCGCACAATTCCCGTGCCGCACCGGCGCCGCCGCAGGCGTGGGTGGTCCAGTGGACGTAGGGCAGCAGCCACGGATGCGCATTGGCCGGTGCGACGGCCAATCCGACCAGAATCAGTGCCGGCAGATCGGGCAGGTCGTCCCCCATGTAGGCCACTTCGTCCGTTTGCAGCGCGAGAATCTGGCACAGCGCGCGAAGGCTGGCGCGTTTGTCGTGGCTGCCCTGATAGACGTGGCTGATGCCCAGTTCCGCCGCACGCTGGGCGACGACCTGACTTCTCCGGGCGGTAATCAGCGCCACTTCGATCCCGACATCGCGCAGGAGCTTCAGTCCCTGACCATCGAGCGCGCTGAAGGCCTTGATCTCGGTGCCGTCCGACGCCAGCCGCAGGCGGCCGTCGGTCAGGGTGCCGTCCACGTCCAGCGCCACCAGCCGGACACGCGAGGCGCGGGCACGGATCTCCTGCGGAACGTCGGCGAGGTAACTCATACAACCCGGGCACGTAGCAGGTCGTGGATATTCAGCGCGCCGACGACGCGCTGCGCATCGTCCACCACGACGACGGCAGAAATCTTGTGGTCCTCCATCATCCGTGCAGCCTCGACGGCCAGCCGCTCGGGACCGATTGATTTCGGATCCCGGCCCATCGCATCGAGGATCGGGGCGGAACGCAGGTCTGCATCAGGATCGTCCATGGCACGACGCAAGTCGCCATCGGTGAACACGCCCAGCAAGCGATTGTCATCATCGACCACGGCGGTCATGCCCAGACGCTTCTGGCTCATTTCCACGACCGCCTGGCTGATGGTGGCGTGTTGACTGACGCGGGGAATCCCGTCGCCTACGTGCATGATGTCGGAGATGTGCAGCAGGAGGCGACGCCCCAGACTGCCGGCGGGATGGGAGCGAGCGAAGTCCTGACTGGTGAAGCCACGCGCTTCGAGCATGGCGACTGCCAATGCATCGCCCATCACGAGGGCCGCCGTGGTGCTGGTGGTCGGGGCAAGCCCAAGTGGACAGGCCTCTTCCTCCACCGCGACATCGAGATGGATGTCAGCCAACCGTGCGAGGGTGGAATCGACGCGGCCGGTCATGGCGATCAGCAGGTTCCCTTGCCGCTTCAGCACCGGGACGATGGTCAATACTTCGTCGGTTTCGCCGGAATTGGACAGTGCCAGCACGACGTCGTGCTCGGTGATCATTCCCAGATCGCCGTGGCTGGCTTCGCCGGGATGCACATAGAACGACGGCGTGCCGGTAGAGGCGAGCGTGGCGGCGATCTTGCGCGCGATGTGGCCGGACTTGCCCATCCCGGTGGTCACCACGCGCCCGCTGCAGGTGAGGATGGTGCGGCAGGCAGCGACGAAGCCCGCGTCGATATGGCTTCGCAGCGCCAGCAGGGCCTGGGCCTCGTTGTCGATCACCTTCTGGGCACTGGCGATCAGCCTGGCGGGATTGAGTTCGGAGCTGCCGGGCGGTGGAACCAAGGGGCGGATATGGGCATTCATGTCGGAATGTGCGTCACTCGATGGGCCATTGTCGCAACGCAGCTGGCGCAACCCTGAGCCAGGTTCGGGCGGAACGGTCGTTTTGATTTATGATGCGCGGCCATTCTACTCCAGCGCCTCGTTCGATCGTTCGCTGCTGCCCGGAGTAGTCACGTTTCCATCTTGTTTTCGGCCGCGCAACCTCACATGAATGCCCAGACCATCCAGCACCTGATCGAGACCGGTTTGCCGGGCGCAACCGCAGAGGTACGGGGGGAGGATGGGGTGCACTTCGAGGCCACGGTGGTCTGCGCTGCCTTCGCCGGCAAGCTCCCGCTGGCCCGTCACCGCATGGTTTACGCCACGCTGGGCGATCGCATGGGCGGCGAGATCCATGCGCTGGCGCTGAAAACACTTACGCCGGACGAAGCTGGCTGAATCCGGTTCCCGGCAACATCGAGATAACCATGGCGAAAATCCAGATTTCCGGGGGTGTTCCACTCCAGGGCGAGGTGCAGATTTCCGGTGCCAAGAATGCAGTGCTGCCGATTCTTACGGCGGGGCTGCTGGCTGATGGCGCGATGGACATCGGCAATGTCCCGCATCTGCACGATGTGACCACCACGATGGAGTTGCTCGGCCAGATGGGCGTGGATCTGGCGATCGACGACCGCATGCGCATCCACCTGGACCCTCGCCGCACCGACCGTTTCGTCGCGCCTTACGAGCTGGTCAAGACCATGCGCGCGTCCATCCTCGTGTTGGGGCCGATGGTGGCGCGTTTCGGTCAGGCCGAAGTCTCGTTGCCAGGTGGTTGCGCCATCGGATCGCGTCCGGTCGACCTGCACATCAAAGGCCTGCAGGCGCTCGGTGCCGAGGTGACGGTGGAGAACGGCTACATCCGTGCCCGTGCCAATCGCCTGAAAGGGGCGCACATCGTGATGGATCTGGTCACGGTCACCGGAACGGAAAACCTTCTGATGGCTGCGACTCTGGCACATGGCACCACCATCATCGACAACGCGGCGCAGGAGCCGGAGGTCGAAGACCTGGCGCGCTGCCTGGTCGCGATGGGGGCGAAAATCGACGGCATCGGCACCTCCCGCCTGGTGATCGAGGGCGTGGAGCGGCTCGAAGGGTGCCGATACGAGGTGCTCCCGGATCGCATCGAAACCGGAACCTTCCTTGTGGCCGGTGCGATGACCGGCGGACGGGTCCTGACCCGTCGCACCCGCGCCGACCTGCTGGATGCGGTACTCGTGAAGCTGGAGGAGGCCGGGGCACACATTTCCACCGGGCCGGACAGCATCGAACTGGACATGCGCGGCAACCGTCCCAAATCGGTCGACATCACCACGGCGCCATATCCCGCATTCCCGACCGATATGCAGGCCCAGTTCACTGCGCTCAACAGCGTGGCCGAGGGCGTGGGCACGATTCATGAGACGGTTTTCGAAAACCGCTTCATGCATGTGCAGGAATTGCAGCGGCTGGGGGCGGACATCCGGGTGGATGGGCATACCGCCATCATCCGAGGCGTGGAGCGCCTCACGGGCGCGCCGATCATGGCCACCGACCTGCGCGCCTCCGCGTCGCTGGTGCTGGCCGGGCTCGTGGCGCGTGGCGATACGGTCGTGGACCGCATCTATCACATCGATCGCGGTTACGAAAACATCGAGGAAAAGCTTGGTGGTCTGGGGGCACGGATCCGGCGTTTGCCGGGCTGACAACCTTCGCTGCCCGGGAGGCGTCGAATTCTCCCCGGCACTGGCAGGATCAACACGGCCGCGCCCCAGTGCCGTGCCTTCCCGGGGATTGCGGGCGGGGATGATTCGGACAGCTGTCGGGGGTGACGGTTACCAGATCAAGTCGTCTGGCACCACGAAGCGGCTGTAGTAGTCGTCATCGTCCGAGACGGGCGTGTTGCCGGATGCCTTCTGGGCGTGGTCGACGATGATCCATTCGGGCAGGCGCTCGCGCACCTTGTCGGCAGCGGCGCGCGGGATCATCACGTAGTCTTCGTCGAAACGCACGATCACCAGCGCGCCCTTGGCCAGCAGTGGGCGTTGGGCGTCGTCGGTCAGCAGGCTGCGGATCGCCTCGCCATCGTTGAAGCGGTACGCGCTGCCGTTTTCGCTGCCTTGCACGCGATTCTGTTCGATGATCTGCCGGGCCTGTGCCTGGAGTTCATGCCGCCGGGTCTGCGCTTTGCGCTCGGCCTCCAGTGTGCGGTCGCGTTCGATTTTCTGCTGGCGCAGCCGTTCGGCGTCCACGGGGCCGGCGCCGCCCGCATCAGTGGTTGAGCTGTCCGTCTGACCCTTGCCTTTGGCCTTGCGCTGTCGCGCCTGCTCGCGCGCCACTTCGTCGAGCTTGGATTTTTTGGCCAAACCGGTCTTGAGCAATTGTTCCTGCAGGGCGTTGCGCATCGGGAAGCATGTTCTGGAGAGGATGAACAGGTGAGGGTGCCCGGATCGCCGGGCGCGGGTCAATCCTGCCGCTTGGCGCGCTGCGCGGCGGCGCGAGCTTCGGAGAGCGGCCAACGGGCGATGATGTGGTCGCCGAGTTCGTCTTCGTTTACTTCGTGCGGGCCCAGGGCGTAGTAGCGCACCGAATGGCCTTCTTCGTGCATGCGCTCGTTGCTGCCGGTCAGCAGCGGGTGCCAGTCGGGCAGGGGTTGGCGCAGGTATACGCGGCGGTAGGCGCAGGTTTCCGGCAGCCAGTCGAATTCGGCCACGCCCTCAGGCGTGAGCTGGGTGCATTCGGGCACGTGCTGGAAGCGCTGCGCGTAGTTGCCGCAGCGTGAGGCTTCGATGTCGAGCAGTTTGCAGGCGACGGAAAACACGCTGACATGGTGGTCGTCGATCTCGCGCAGCAGGCAGCACTGGCCGCAGCCGTCGCACAGGGCTTCCCATTCGGCCGGGTTCAATTCCTCCAGCCGGTAGCGGGCCCAGAACTGTTCGCGCAAGGCCGCCATCAGGTGATGTCGGCCAGAGAATCCGGTTCGCCCTGGCGCGATGCTGGCGGCAGCGGGTGGACGTGGCCGCAGGCGTTGCAGGTGCGGTGGGCTAGGGATTGGTGGAAGCGGTCGAAGATCGGCGGGAAGTCCTGCTCGATGTCGTTGAGGTGGAAATATTCTTCGTACAGCAGGTGGTTGCAGCGCTCGCAGAACCACAGCAGGCCATCGTCCTCATGTGGCAGGCGGCGGCGTTCGATCACCAGTCCGACGGAATCGGCCTCGCGTTGCGGCGAATGCGGCACGCGCGGCGGCAGCAGGAAGATCTCGCCGGCATTGATCGGGATATCGCGCGCCGCGCCGTTTTCCTGCATCCGCAGGGTCATGCGGCCTTCGAGCTGGTAGAAGAACTCGGGGCCTTCTTCCCAGTGGTAATCGCTGCGTCGGTTGGGGCCGCCGACGATCATCACGATGAAATCGCCGGCGTAAATGCACTTGTTGCCGACCGGCGGGCGCAGCAGGTGGCGGTGTTCTTCGATCCAGACCTGGAGGTTGATCGGTGGCAGCATGGTGCGTGCTCCGGTGCGGGCTCAGTCGCGGAAGTTCTCGAATTGCAGCGGCATCTCGACATCGGCCTTGCGCAGGAAAGCGATGGCTTCCTGCAGGTCGTCGCGCTTCTTGCCGGTGACGCGCAGCTGGTCGCCCTGGATCTGGGCCTGCACCTTGAGGCCGGAATCCTTCAGCAGCTTGGCCAGCTTCTTGCCCAGCGGCTGGTCGATGCCCTGTTTGAGCACGATCTGCTGGCGCGCGCTGGCCAGGTTCGTGTCCGGTTCCTTGACCTCGGCACAGCGGATGTCGATGCCGCGCGCGGCCAGGCGCTGCATCAGGATGTCTTCCATCTGCTTGAGGCGGAATTCGGCATCGGCCTTGAGCGTGACCAGATTTTCGCCCAGTTCGAAGCTGGCGCCGCTGCCCTTGAAGTCGAAGCGCTTGTCCAGCTCGCGGTTGGCCTGGTCCACGGCGTTGGTCAGCTCGTGGTCGTCCAGCTTGGATACGACGTCGAATGAAGGCATGGCGGGCTCCTTTGCAATGACCGGCCATTATGGCGCGCGGGGGGCGAATTTGTCGGCGGCATGCCGCCACAGTGGCTCAATCCGGGTCGTAATCCAGGTTTGGCGCGAGCCAGCGTTCGGCCTGGGCCATCGTCCAGCCCTTGCGCTTGGCGTAGTCGGCCACCTGTTCCTTGGTGAGCCGGCCGACGACGAAATACTGGCTGCGCGGGTGCGAGAAGTACCAGCCGGAAACGGCGGCGGTGGGCAGCATCGCATAGCCTTCGGTCAGTTCGATGCCGGTGCGTGCGGTGATATCCAGCAGCGAGAACAGGGTGTCCTTCTCGGTGTGGTCAGGGCAGGCCGGATAGCCGGGCGCGGGGCGGATGCCGAGGTACTTCTCGTCGATCAGGGCGTCGTTGTCGAGCGCTTCGTCGGGCGCATAGCCCCAGAACTCGCGCCGCACGCGCTGGTGCAGGTGTTCGGCGAAGGCTTCGGCGAGGCGATCAGCCAGAGCCTTGAGCAGGATCGCGTTGTAGTCGTCGTGATCGGCTTCGAAGCGCGCGATGTGGGCGTCGATGCCATGCCCGGCGGTGACCGCGAAGCCGCCGATCCAGTCCTGCGCGCGTGCGTCCTTCGGCGCGATGAAATCGGCCAGACAGAAGTCCGGGCGATCGACGGGTTTGTCGACCTGCTGGCGGAGGAAGTGCAGCGTGCGGCTGCTGCCATCGTCTAGCTGGAGCTGGACATCGTCGCCGACGCTGTTTGCCGGCCAGAAGCCGATCACGGCGCTGGCGCGCAGCCATTTTTCCTCGACGATCCGCTTCAGCATCGCCTGCGCGTCGCGGAACAGTTCGCTGGCCTGGGTGCCGACGATGTCGTCGGTCAGGATGGCCGGGAAACGGCCGGCCAGTTCCCAGGCGTTGAAGAACGGCGACCAGTCGATGAAGGGGACTAGTTCGGTCAGTGGGTAGTCGTCGAAGACATGGACACCGGGCTGGCGCGGGGCCGGCGGCGTGTGGTTCTGCCAGTCGCCGTCGAAGCGCTGGCCGCGTGCCTTGCCCAGCGACACCAGGCGCGTGCTGCTGCGGTTGCGGTGGCGTTCGCGCACTTCGGCATAGTCGGCGCGGGTGCGGGCGACGAAATCTTCGATCAGCTCTTTCGACACCAGCGATTGCGCGACGCCGACGGCACGCGAGGCATCTTTCACCCAGACCGTCGGGCCTTTGTAGTGCGGCTCGATCTTCAGTGCCGTGTGCGCACGCGACGTTGTCGCGCCGCCGATCAGCAGCGGCAAGGTGAAGCCCTGGCGTTGCATTTCCTTCGCGACGTGGCTCATTTCCTCCAGCGATGGTGTGATCAGGCCGGAGAGACCGATGAGGTCGGCGTTCCGTTCGCGTGCGGTGTCGAGGATTTTTTGCGCCGGCACCATCACGCCGAGGTCGATCACTTCGAAGTTGTTGCAAGCCAAAACGACGCCGACGATGTTCTTGCCGATGTCATGCACGTCACCCTTCACCGTGGCCATGACGATGCGGCCATTGGGTTTGCCGGCGTCGCCACTTTTCGCCTTTTCGGCCTCGATGAAAGGCAGCAGCCAAGCCACCGCCTTCTTCATCACCCGCGCCGATTTCACCACTTGTGGCAGGAACATTTTTCCGGCGCCGAACAAGTCGCTGACCACGTTCATGCCCGCCATCAACGGGCCTTCGATCACGTCGAGCGGGCGCGTGGCGGCGAGGCGGGCTTCTTCCGTATCCACTTCGACGAACTCGTCGATGCCGTGCACCAGCGCATGCGAAAGCCTTGCCTGCACGTCGCCCTCGCGCCATGCCAGTTTCTCGCGATTGTCGGCGGCGTCCTTCTTGCCGGATTTCTTGTACTTTTCCGCGATGTCCAACAGCCGTTCGGTGCCATCGGGGCGGCGGTTGAGCACCACATCCTCGACGCGCTCGCGCAGTTCGGCATCCAGGTCGTCCACGATCGGCAACGCACCGGCGTTGACGATGCCCATGTCCATGCCGGCGGCAATGGCGTGATAGAGGAATACGGCATGGATGGCCTGACGCACCACTTCGTTGCCACGGAACGAAAAGCTGACGTTGGAGACGCCGCCGGAGACGTGGCAGTGCGGCAAGGTGGTCTTGATGATGCGGGTGGCCTCGATGAAATCGACCGCGTAGTTGTCGTGTTCCTCGATGCCGGTGGCGATGGCGAAGATGTTGGGGTCGAAGATGATGTCTTCAGGCGGGAAGTCGAGTTCATCCACGAGCAGGCGATAGGCGCGTGTACAGATTTCCACCTTGCGCGCGCAGGTATCGGCCTGGCCTTGTTCATCGAAGGCCATCACCACGGCCGCGGCACCGTAGCGGCGCACTTTGCGGGCATGTTCGAGGAAGGCTGCCTCGCCTTCCTTGAGCGAGATCGAATTGACCACGCCCTTGCCTTGCAGGCACTTGAGTCCGGCTTCGATCACGCTCCACTTGGACGAATCCACCATGATCGGGATGCGCGCGATGTCCGGCTCGGACATGATCAGGTTCAGATAGCGCGTCATCGCTTTTTCCGAATCGATCAGGCCTTCGTCCATGTTCACGTCGAGGATTTGTGCGCCGCTCTCGACTTGTTGGCGCGCCACTTCCACGGCTTCGGAGTAGCGCTCTTCCTTGATCAGCTTGCGGAACTGGGCGCTGCCGGTGACATTGGTGCGTTCGCCGACGTTGACGAACAGAAGATCCGGCGTGATCAGCAGCGGTTCCAGGCCGGAGAGGCGGGTGTAGCGCGGCCTGGTGTTCATGCGGCGACGGACTCCCGGCCGGGGACGGGGCGCGGTGGAAGTCCCCGCACGGCCTCGGCAATCGCGCGGATGTGTTCGGGCGTGGTGCCGCAGCAGCCGCCGACGATGTTGAGCAACCCCGATTGCGCGAACTCCTTCAGCGTGGCGGCGGTTTCCTCCGGGGTTTCGTCGTATTCGCCGAAGGCATTTGGCAGCCCGGCATTGGGGTGCGCGCTGACATGGGTCTGCGCGACGCGCGCCAGGGTTTCCACATGCTGACGCAACTCCTTGGCGCCGAGTGCGCAGTTCAGGCCCACGGCCAGCGGATTGGTGTGCGAGATCGAGGCGTAGAAGGCTTCGGCGGTCTGGCCGGAAAGGGTGCGGCCGGAGGCGTCGGTGATCGTGCCCGAGACCATCACCGGCAGGCGTGCGCCGCGTGCGTCGAAGGCTTCTTCGATCGCGTACAGCGCGGCCTTGGCGTTGAGCGTGTCGAACACGGTTTCCACCATCAGGATGTCGGCGCCGCCGTCGATCAGGCCGTCGATGGCTTCGCGGTAGATCGTGCGCAGGGTGTCGAAATCGATATTGCGGAAGCCGGGATCGTTGACATCCGGGCTGATGGAGGCGGTGCGACTGGTGGGACCGAGTACGCCGACCACGAAACGCGGGCGCTCCGGAGTTTTTGCTTCCATCGCATCGCAGCAGCGCCGCGCCAGCGCCGCGCCCTCGCGGTTCAGTTCGGCGGCCAGATGTTGCAGGTGGTAGTCGGTCTGGCTGATCGCGGTGGCGTTGAAGGTGTTGGTTTCGATCAAGTCGGCGCCGGCCTCCAGATAGGCCGTGTGGATGCCGGCGATGATGTCGGGGCGGCTCAGGGTCAGCAGGTCGTTGTTGCCTTTCAAATCGTGGCTGCAGCCGGGGCCGTGGGCATGTGGCTGTACGTGGGCCTGGAGGCTGTCGCAACCTTCGACAAAGCGTTCGCCGCGGTAATCCGGCTCCTCCAGCTTCCACTGCTGGATCATCGTACCCATACCGCCATCCAGAATAATGATGCGCTGTTGCAACGCGGCTTCAAGCGCAGCGACGCGCGCCGGATTCAACCAGGGCAGGGCGCTCACGGGTGGTGGGCCAGCAGCGAAACCACTTCGAAATGCGGAGGTCGCTTCTCCTGCGTGATGATCTTGCAGGTATCCACGACCAAACCGGCGCGCTCGGCCAGTGCGGACAACTCATCGACGGTGAAACCGAGGTTGGCGTGGCCATACGGCTCGATCACGCTGCGGTGCTCGTGGCGATGCAGCGTAGTGGCGATGAGCTGCCCGCCGGGGCGCAAAATGCGGGCCGAATCGGCCAATGCCGCGGCGGGTTTGTCGGCATAGGTGAGAGCATGCATCAGCAGCACCAGATCGAAGCTGGCGTCCGGGAAATCCATGTGGTGCATGTCGCCTTCGATGACGTCGACGTTGGGCAACGGCTTGAGTCGCTCGCGCGCGGCCGCGACCACGCGCGGGTTGGAATCCAGACAGACGTAGCGTTTGGCGCGTGGCGCCAGCAGTTCGGCCAGCACGCCGTCACCGGAGGCGATGTCCAGCACGTCGCCGGGTTTGACCAGTTGCAGCGCGGCGCGCGCCAGCGCTTCCCAGGTGCGGCCGGGCGAATAGTGGCGCTCCATGTCGCCGGCGACCGAATCGGCCCAGTTCTGCTCGCTGGCACGGGCCGCGAGTACGTCGGGCAGTCGCTCGGCATCGGCGCGCAGCAGGGGATCGTCTGCGCCGTCGGACAGGGCTTTCCACAACGCGCGCTGGGCCTTGTCCATATCGTCTTCGGCGAAGCGGTAGTAGGCGGAAACGCCGGCACGGCGGTCGCGCACCAGGCCATGTTCCTTCAATCGCGCCAGATGCGTGGACACGCGCGGCTGCGCCAGCCGGGTGATCGCGGCCAGTTCGGCCACGGTCAGTTCTTCGCGCTCCAGCAGTGTCAGCAGGCGCACGCGGGTGGTGTCGGAAAGCACCCGCAGGCAGGCCGACCAAGCATCCAGATCCAAGGGTTATCCCTCTATCGCGATTCAGCGATAAATGGTAATCAGCGCATTGGTGAGGGTCAAGCAGCGGGTGAGGGCGAGGCGGAATCGCGGCTCTTGTGCTGATGCTTGGCCGCATACATCGCAGCGTCGGCGCGCGCCAGCAGGGCATCGACATCCTGCTCGCCGGGCGCGGATAACACCACGCCGATGCTGGCGCCGCCGTAGTCCAGCATCAGGCCGTTGCCCAGATCGAAACGGGCGCAGGTAGCGGCGGCCAGGCGTGATTCCAGGGCATGGCGCGCAAGTTCCGGCTCCTCGCCGGGCACGCTGACCAGTGCGATGAATTCGTCGCCGCCCAGTCGCGCGCAGTAGTCGCCGCCGCGCAGGCTGTTGCGCAGCGCCTCGGCGATGCCGATCAGCAGGCGGTCGCCGGCGTCGTGACCGTGTTCGTCGTTGACCTTTTCTTGAAGTGGTCCAGGTCGATGAAGGCGACCAGCAGGTGGCTGCCGTCGCGGGCGCTGCGCGCCATCCGGCGGCGCAGTTCGTCCATCAGCGCCATGCGGTTGGGCAGGCCGGTCAGCACGTCGGTCAGGGCCTTGGTTTCGAGCACGGCCTGGGCCTGGCGCAGCTCTTCCAGCAGGCGTTCACGTTCGACCTGGCGCCCGATCAGACGCGAGAACAGCAGCATCACCTGGATCGTACCCGGGCCCATCGGCCGGTGTTCGCGGCTGGCTGCGCACAGAGTGCCGTAAAGCTGCTCGCCGCCGTCGTGGATCGGCGTGGTGGCGAAGGTGCGGATACCGAGTTCACGTGCTGCGCGGGAATCGGCCCACAGGCCGGGCACGTCGTCGCAGTAGTTCAGCCCGCTTTCCAGGGCGCGCTTGCACAGGGTGTCGTTCCAGTTGGCCGAAAGCCCTTCGCTGATGTCCAGGGCCTGGGCGTTGCGCGCGTAGAGCACGGTCTAGTGGCCGCTGGCGGCATCGATCCGGGTCACGCAGGTCGATTCCAGCCCGGTCACTGCTTCCAGCAGTTCCAGCAGGGGCCGCACCAGGTCTTCGATTTCGTTGGCCGGTGACAACGAGTCGCTCATCCGGGCCAGCAGGCTCAGCGGGGAGTCGGTGGTATTCATCGCGCCATCTTCGTTAAGATTTTGTGTCGACTCCAGAGCCTGCGCGGCCGATTGCGTGGCACTTGCATGTTCTGTTGAGTTTGGTCCCGTGCCGGGAGTGCCGCGCAGGCGCAGGTCTGTATTGCAATCCGGTGCCGCCGTCCGGTGCCCTGTCTGGAGATGCTCCATGTCTGAAAACACCCACTTTCCGATCGGTACGCCCGGCGTGCCCTGGGGCCCGCAGGAAGTGGAAACCTGGCGTGCCACGCAGCGCCGCCAGCGCGGCTATGCCGACGAGGTCGTGAGCCGGATCGATACCTTGCGCGAACGCTTCGAGGTGGTCCAGTACGGTGAAGTGGCTGATCCGGAGCAACCGTATCCGCTGTATGCCCTGCGCAGCCATGGTCAGGATCCGGCGCTGCCGATGGCGTTGGTGACCGGCGGCGTGCACGGCTACGAGACTTCCGGCGTGCATGGTGCGTTGCAGTTCCTCGAGCGTCACGCAGACGATTACCGGGGTCGCATCAATCTTCTCGTCGTGCCGTGTGTCAGTCCCTGGGCCTACGAACGCATCCATCGCTGGAACCGCGATGCGCGCGATCCGAACCGCTCCTTCACGCCCGGTACCACGGTGCCCGAATCGGTCGCGCTGATGCAGCTGGTGGCACCGTTCAAAGGGCGTTTCCTGCTGCATGTGGACCTGCACGAAACCACCGATTCGGACGAAAGCCAGTTCCGCCCGGCGCTGGCCGCACGCGATGGCAAGCCGTTCACGCCGGGCACGATTCCCGATGGTTTCTATCTGGTCGATGACAGCGTCAATCCGCAGCCGGCCTTCCAGCAGGCGATCATCGAAGCGGTGGCGAAGGTCACGCACATCGCTCCAGCCGATCCGGATGGCACGATCATCGGTTCGCCGGTGGTGGCGCCGGGTGTCATCGAATATCCGCTGGTGTCGCTGGGCCTGTGCGCCGGCATCACCGGCGCGCGCTACACCACCACTACCGAGGTCTACCCGGATAGCCCGCGCGCCACGCCGCAGCAGTGCAACGATGCGCAGGCGGCGGCGGTGTGCGCGGCGCTGGATTTCGCGCTCGCCGCCACATCCGGGCGTTGATCTGCTGACGGCCTTGCGGGGCGGCACTTTCCGGTTCTCTTGTTGCGCTGCGTCATGCTAGCCTGCCGGTCCCTTGTCGCGGAGTGGTCCAAGATGGCGCGCGCGTTCAATTTCAGCGCTGGCCCGGCAACCTTGCCGGAGGCGGTGCTGCGCCAGGCGCAGCAGGAGCTGCTGGAGTGGGGTGGTGAACGCGCATCGGTGATGGAGTTGTCGCACCGAGGCAAGGCGTTTGAAGCCATGGCGGCGCAGGCCGAAGCGGATCTGCGCGAACTCCTGCAGGTGCCGGACAACTACCGCGCGCTGTTCCTGCAAGGCGGTGCGACCCAGCATTTCGCCCAAGTGCCGATGAACCTGGCCACGCCGCAGCAAGGTGCCGACTACATCGTCACCGGCGCGTGGAGCGAAAAGGCCATCGGCGAGGCGCGGCATTTCGTGCAGCCGCACGTGGCTGGCAGCAGCCAGTTCGATGGATTCCGCTCGATTCCGCCGCGCGCGCAATGGCGGTTGCGTGAAGACGCGGCTTACGTCCACATCGTTTCCAATGAAACCATCCACGGCGTGGAGTATTTCGACGCTCCCGATGCAGGCGGCGCGGCGCTGGTGGCAGACATGTCCTCGAACATCCTGTCGCGCCCCATCGATGTTTCGCGTTACGGGCTGATCTATGCCGGCGCGCAGAAGAACATCGGCCCGTCGGGTTTGGTCATCGTCATCGTGCGCGACGACTTGTTGTCGCGCAGCGCTGGCCGCGTCGCACGCATCTTCGATTACGCCGCACATGCCAGGGAGGCTTCGCTCCTCAATACACCGCCGACGTTCGCGTGGTATCTGGCAGGTTTGGTGTTCCAGTGGCTGAGGGCGCAGGGCGGGTTGATCGAGATGGCGAAGATCAATGATCGCAAGGCCGCCGATCTTTATGCCGCCATCGACGCTTCCGGCGGCTATTACGCCAATCATGTCGATCCGGCGGCGCGCTCGCGCATGAACGTGCCCTTCTTCCTGCATGATGCCGCGCTGGATGCGTTGTTCCTGGAGGAATCCAAAGCCGCCGGCCTGCTCGCACTCAAGGGGCATCGCGTGCTCGGCGGAATGCGTGCTTCCATCTACAACGCCATGCCATACGAGGGCGTGCGTGCATTGATCGATTTCATGCACGACTTCGCACGTCGTCACGGTTGATGCTCCCGCCTGCTCCCTTCTGTCCGTTCCTTTTGCGATGGCTGTCCCGATGACGCCCCCGAAATCCCCCAAGTCGAAAAAATCCAAGGATGCCGTGCCGGCGCTGGCGCAGGTGCGCGAGCGCATCGACGCCATCGATCGCCAGATCCAATCCCTGATCGCCGAACGTGCCGGTTTTGCATTGCAGGTCGGCAAGGCCAAAGGCAAGCTCGCCGCCGCAGTGGATTACTACCGCCCGGAGCGCGAGGCGCAGGTGCTGCGCATGGTGGTGGATCGCAACGAAGGGCCGCTCTCGGACGAAGTGCTGGTGCATGTGTTCCGGGAAGTCATGTCGGCCTGTCTGGCCCAGCAGGAGCCCCTGAAGATCGGCTATCTCGGCCCGGAAGGCACCTTCAGCCAGCAGGCCGTGCTCAAGCATTTCGGCCGTTCCGCGCATGGCTTGCCGCTGGCGAGCATCGAGGAAGTGTTTCAGGAAGTGGAAAGCGGCGCGGCCGATTTCGGCGTGGTGCCGGTGGAAAACTCCGGGCAGGGCACGATCCAGGTCACGCTCGACATGTTCCTCACTTCGGGCCTGAAAATCTGCGGCGAAGTGGAATTGCGTGTGCATCAGTACCTGCTCTCGCGCAGCGGGCGGATTGAAGACATCGAGCGTATCTACGCGCATCCGCAGTCCTTCGCACAGACCGCCGGCTGGCTGCGCACGAACCTGCCGAAGATCGAGAAGATTCCGGTGTCCAGCAATGCCGAAGGCGCACGCCGCGCGCGCAGTGCCGACGATGCGGCAGCCATCGGTGGCGAGAGCGCCGGGCATGTCTACGGGCTGAAGAAAGTGGTGATGCAGCCGATCCATGACGACAAGGAAAACACCACCCGTTTCCTCGTCATCGGACGCAGGATCTTTCCGCCTTCCGGTCACGATCGCACTTCGATTCTGGTGTTCATCCACGACAAGCCGGGCGCGCTGTTCGATGTGCTCAGTCCTTTCGCCCGTCATGGCATCAGCATGAACCGGATCGAGTCGCGCCCCTCGCATCAGGCCAAGTGGGAATACGCCTTTTTCATCGATCTTGCCGGCCATGTCGAGGATGCAGGCATGAAGCAGGCACTGGCCGAATTGGAAGCGCACGCGGCGCAGGTCAAGGTGCTGGGTTCCTATCCGGTAGCAGTGCCTTGACGGGCGATACCGGGAATCCGGAATCAGGGAGCCGTAATCGGGATCGGAATGCTTGCAGCATGGAATTGGGTGATCGTGGATGAGCACATCGGTTGACTGGCTGGCCCAACGCGGCCATCCCCTGCGCGGAAGCCTCCGCGTTCCCGGCGACAAGTCGATCTCGCACCGCGCGATGATGCTCGGCGCGCTGGCCGATGGCGTGTGCCATGTCTCGGGCTTTCTCGAAGGGCAAGACACGCTCGCCACCGCCGCCGCGTTCCGCGCGATGGGCGTGCGCATCGACGATGACGGCCCCGGACGCAAGCGCGTGCATGGCGTCGGCATCGATGGGCTGAAACCGCCTTCGGCCCCGATTGACTGCGGCAACGCCGGCACCGGCATGCGTCTGCTCGCCGGGCTGCTGGCCGGGCAGCGTTTCGACAGCGTGCTGATCGGCGATGAATCCCTGTCCAAACGCCCGATGCGCCGCGTCACCGAACCGCTGGCGCGCATGGGTGCACGCATCGATGCTGCCGAAGGTGGTTTGCCGCCGCTGCACATTCACGGTGGCCAGACGCTGGTCGGCGTCGAGCACGAGTTGCCGGTGGCCAGCGCCCAGGTGAAATCGGCGCTGCTCCTGGCGGGCCTTTACGCGCGGGGTGACACGACGGTGCACGAGCCACATCCGACCCGCGATTACACCGAGCGGATGCTGGCTGCGCTGGGCTGGCCGATTGAATTCTCGCCAGGTTTCGCCCGCCTGAGCGGCGGGCACCGGCTGCGTGCAGTCGATATCGTGGTGCCGAGCGACTTTTCCTCGGCCGCGTTCTTCCTCGTCGCTGCCAGCATCGTGCCCGGCTCGGAGCTGCTGCTCGAAGGCATCGGCATGAATCCACGCCGCACCGGCCTGCTGCAAGCCTTGCGCTTGATGGGCGCGGATATCGTCGAACGCAATGCGCGCGAGGAGGGCGGTGAGCCGGTCGCCGACCTGTATGTGCGGCATGCGCCACTGCATGGCGTTGAAATCCCGGAAGGCATCGTGCCGGACATGATCGACGAATTCCCGGTGCTGTTCATCGCCGCGGCGGTGGCCTCGGGCACCACCGTGGTGCGCGGTGCGGCCGAGCTGCGGGTCAAGGAATCGGACCGCATCGCGGTGATGGCCACCGGCCTGCGCGCGATGGGTGCGCGTGTGGATGAAACCCCGGATGGGGCGGTCATCCACGGTGGCACGGCGCTGGGTGGTGCGCAGGTGCAGGCACACCACGATCACCGCATCGCGATGAGTTTTGTGGTCGCGGCGCAATTGGCGTCGGCACCGGTGCGGATCCAAGGCTGCGAAACCGTCGCGACCTCGTTTCCCGGATTCCTGGAGCTGGCCAGAGGCTGCGGCATGGCGCTGGAACCGGCCTGAAAGCCGTGCCGCAACCGCCTCAACGATAGACCAGCACCGGGATCGTGGAGTGCGTCAGCACTTTCTGGGTCTCGCTGCCAAGCAGCAACGCGGCGACGCCGCGCCGGCCGTGCGAGGCCATGAAGATCAGGTCGCAGGCGTGATCGGTGGCGGCATCGATGATGCCTTGCCAATGCGAGTCGCTCATGCCGGTGAAGGTTCGGCAAGGCACATCAGCGGCGGCGGCGCGTGCCGCGATCGCATCGACGTTGGCCTGGGCTTCCTTCATCGCCTGTTCGACGACGAGGGTCTGATCCACGTAGGCCTGCTCGGCAAACGGCAGGGTGTAGACCTCTGCGCCGCTCCATGCCACCAGACGCGCACCCAGTATCTTTGCCAGTTCGATCGCCGCATCCGCGGCTTTGTGCGACAGCTCCGAGCCGTCGGTGGGAAACAGGATGGTCTTGTACATCGCAGCGTCTCCGTGTTGGGGCATGGCCACTTTGCCCTCGTCGCCGTGCTGCGGCATTGATTGAGGTCAATCCGCGTTCAGCGTGGCTGGAACGCGATGATGCCCATGCCGATCAGAGCGACCAATGCACCGGCGATATCCCACGGTGTGGGACGCACGCCATCCACCGCCCATAACCAGACAAGCGCCATGCCGATGTAGACCCCACCATAGGCTGCATAGACGCGCCCGGCAGCGGTGCCGTGCAGCGTCAGCAGCCAGGCGAACGCAGCCAGGCTGAGTGCTGCGGGCAACAGCAGCCAGGCCGAGCGGCCTTGCTTGAGCCACAGCCAAGGCAGGTAGCAGCCGATGATTTCGGCCAGCGCGGTGACGAGGTAGAGCAGCAGGGTTTTCATGGGTGACCGAAGTGACGCCGGACAAGGGCTGGAATCGTACGTGCACGGGCGCTCAGCGTGGGTTTCCATCGCACCGATACAATGACTGCTTTCATCCCTGTTGATCCTCATGACCACCCACTCGCGCGCCTTCCTCTGGCGTCTCGCCTTGCTGCTGGCCGGATTGTCGATGTTCGGTCCGTTCGCCATCGACGCGATCTTTCCGGCGTTCCCGGAATTGCAGGCGCAGTTCGGCGTGTCGCACGCTGCGGTACAGCAGAGCATCAGCGTGTACCTGATCGCCTACGCGCTGATGAGCGTGTTCCACGGGCCGGTATCGGACGCGGTCGGACGGCGGCCGGTGATTCTCGTGGGGGTGGCGGTGTTCGTGCTGGCATGCGTGGGCGCAGCCCAATCACAGAGCCTGTTCTGGTTGCTGGTGTTCCGCGCGTTGCAGGGCATTTCGGCCGGTGCCGGATTGATCGTCGGGCGCGCACTGATTCGCGATTGTCTGGAAGGCGATGCTGCGCAGCGGCTGATGGCGCAGGCCACGATGATCTTCTCGATCGCACCGGCGATCGCGCCCATCGTCGGCGGCTGGATCCTTGGCTGGACGAGTTGGCACGGCATCTTCTGGGCGATGGCGATCTTCTCTTCGCTGGTATTCATCGCGTGCCTTGTCTGGCTGCCCGAAACCCATCCCCTCGCGGCGCGCACGCGGTTGCGGATCGGGTCTCTCGCCCGTGGAAGCTGGGCGATCCTCGGCAATCGTCGATTCCTGTTGCTGGCGATGGCGGCCTGCTTCAATTTCGGGGCGTTGTTCATCTACATCGTATCCGCGCCCGCGGTGGTGCTGGATCATCTTCAGCTCAATCAGCAGCAGTTCGGCTGGCTGTTCGTGCCGATCGTGGTTGGACTCATGATCGGTTCGCTCCTGTCCAGTCGCCTGGCGGGGCGCCTGAGTCAATCGGCCACGGCAAAGCTGGGATTTGGCCTGTCCGCACTCGCGGCCCTGTCCAACCTGATCTACAACCTCGTCGTGGATCAGGCGGTGGCGCCGTGGGCGGTGCTGTCGCTTGGGTTGAGCGCCTGTGGCATCGGGCTGGTGTTTCCATTGCTGACCATCGCGATGCTGGACATGTACCCGCGCCAGCGCGGCATGGCGGCATCGATGCAGGCGTTCACCGGACTGACGTTCAACGCCGTCCTGGCCGGTGCGGTCGCGCCGTTGCTGGCGCCGAACCGCCTCGGTCTGGCAGTGGTCGCGCTCGCCATGTGCGCGGCTGCCATCGGCCTGTGGTGGCGATACCGCCTCGGCATCCGGCGTGAGCCTTCGCCAGTGCCGTCGCCGCAGTTGCTCGACGGCGCAGAACGCCTGTAGGCAAAATCGCACGAATGGATATGTTCACGCTGGAACGCGGCACCGCGCCGTTGCTGATCAGCCTGCCGCATGATGGCAGCCACATCCCCGAATCCTTGCGCGCACGCATGCTGCCGAGCGCGCAAGCGGCGCCGGATACCGATTGGCATGTGTCGCAGCTCTATGCGTTCGCGCGCGAACTGGGTGCGTCGATCCTGCGGCCGCATCATTCGCGTTACGTGGTCGATCTGAACCGGCCGCCGGATGATGTTTCGCTGTATCCGGGTCAGAACACCACGGGCCTCTGTCCACAGGTGCAGTTTTCCGGCGAGCCGGTTTATCTGCCCGGGCAGGCGCCTTCGCCCGAGGAGATCTTCGCACGCGTGACCACGTACTGGCAGCCGTATCACGCCGCGTTGCAGGAAGAACTGGCGCGCTTGCGCCGCCTGCACGAGCGCGTGGTGTTGTGGGAAGGTCACTCGATCCGGGGTGAGCTGCCGTTTTTGTTCGAGGGCCAGCTTCCCGATCTCAACCTCGGCACCGTGAATGGCGGCAGTTGCTCACCGGCGATGCAGGCGCGACTGGAAGCCGTGCTTGCCGCGCAAAGCGACTACAGCCACATCGTCAATGGCCGCTTCAAAGGCGGCTACATCACCCGTCACTATGGAAATCCGGCGGCGGGCATCGATGCGGTGCAACTGGAGCTGGCGCAGCGCAGCTACATGGATGAAACCAGTACGGACTATCTGCCCGAGCGTGCCGAACGCTTGCACCGCACGGTGCTGCGGCCATTGCTGGAAGCGGCGATTTCGTGATCCGGCGGACGAATGGCTGAAACCACCTGTGCACGAGCGATGCTGCCCGTGGCGTGCGATGTCACCGTACTTGCGTGAGTGAAGAAAACGGCCTCTAGCCCGGTGCGCAATAGATGCCATGCAAGGTCTGGATGATCTGGAAGGCCGGGCCGGGCGCGAGTGAGTAGAAAATGGTTTGTGCCTCGCGCCGGGTTTCCACCAGCCCTTCCTCTCGCAGCACCGCAAGATGCTGCGAGAGCGCGGATTGCGAGAGATCCAGAAGAGCGTTCAGTTCGCCCACCGAACGCTCGGTTTCGGCCAGCAGGCACAGAATCATCAGGCGTCGTTCGTTGGCCAATGCCTTGAGCAGTTGCGTGGCGGCACCGGCGTGGCCACGCATGGTGGCCGGGTCAATGGCGACAGTGGAATCGATCGACATCGCGTATCACTCGGTCGTCATCGCAAGCCCTGCATCACGCCACGCGGTGATGCCTCCGGTCAGGGATCGGACGTCCTGAAAACCCAGGCGTTGCAAGCTGTCGGCGGCCAGCGCGGAGCGGCCACCGCTCAGGCAATAAAGCACGATCGAGCGCTGCCGATCAGCCAGTGCCGGGCTGCTGGCACAAGCCAGCGCGGGGTGCGCTTCGATCTTGAACTCCAGCACGCCGCGCGGAAGGTTGATGGCGCCTGGCAGGTGGCCTTCGGCGTATTCGCCCGGTTCGCGCACGTCGATCAGCACCCGGGCGGGATCGTCGGATGCCTTCAACTGGGTGGCGGAGACTTGCTTGATGCGGACGTGGGCGTCGGCCACGAGGTCGTTGGCGGTCAAGGTCATGTCATGCTCCTTTGATTAGTTGACACTAATATAAGTGATGACTAATATTATCACGACCCGGCGTGATCCTCTCGCCGGTCAATCCCGAGCCTTCAGGAGTTGCGTGATGAACGTCGATCGAGCTGTGTTGGCATTTGCTGGTGTGATGGTGCTGTTGAGCGCCGTGTTGGCGTATGCGGTTTCGCCGTGGTGGCTGCTGTTGACCGGTTTCGTTGGTCTCAATCTGCTTCAGGCCAGCGTCACCGGCTTCTGTCCGGCGGCCATCCTGTTTGGAAAACTGGGCATCAAATCCGGCTGCGCGTTCAAGTGAGATGTGTCCGCATGCGTCTGATTTCACGATGGTTTCTGCTTGGCATCGCGTTGGCGCTGGCGGCCTGTTCTTCCGGCCCTGATGGCAATGAAGTCGCGCCGGTGCCGGTGGCTTCGCTGGTCACGCTGACCGTTGCCGGCACCGAGGTGGCACGCGAGCGTGACTGGGACGGGCGCATCGAAGCCATCGAGCACGCCACGCTGGCCGCCCAGACTGGCGGGCGAGTGGCCGATCTTTTCTTCGACGTGGGTGACGTGGTCGAGGAGGGGGCGGTGGTGGTGCGCTTCACCGCCGTGGAACAGCAATCCGGCCAGCGTCAGGCGCAGGCGGCGCTGGAGGCGGCGCGTGCCAGTGCGGCGGAAGCGCAGGCCAACTTCCGTCGCATCGAGGACATTCATGCACGCAGGTTGGTGGCCAAGTCCGAATTCGATCGCGCCCGTGCTGCGTCCGATGCCGCACAGGCGCAGCTCGCTGCCGCGCGCGCTGCACTCAAGACCGCCGATGAGCACGTTGGCTACACCGCTATCCGTGCGCCGTATCGTGGTGTGGTGACGGCCCGCCATGTGGAGCCTGGTGAAACCGTGTCGCCCGGTCAGCCGTTGCTGTCCGGTCTGTCGCTGGATCGCCTGCGTTTGCTGGTGGCGCTGCCGCAGAGCGAGGCGACGCGCATCCGCTCCGATACTCGTGCCGTGGTCGTGACCGATGATGGTCGGCGAATCCTCGCCACTCGCGTCACCGTGTTTCCCCAGGCCGATGCGGTTTCGAGCACGGTCGGCGTTCGTCTCGACTTGCCCGAGGGCGAAACGGGATTGATGCCGGGCATGAGCGCCAAGGCCGTGTTCGAGTTGGGTCAGGCGCAGGCAATCCTTGTCCCGACCACGGCAGTGGCCGTGCGTGGCGAAGTGGAATCGGTGTACGTCATCCGCGCGGATGGTTTGATCGGCCTGCGACAGGTTCGCACGGGGCGCAGGCAGGATGGTGAGGTCGAGATACTCGCCGGTTTGACGCCGGGCGAACAGGTGGCTGCCGATGCCGCGCAGGCGCTTCAGGCGCGCCGCACGCAGCGTGCGCAGATGGCGGAGCAATGACATGCGCCTGGGCATTTCCGGCCGCCTCGCACATATCTTCCAGTCGCATGCGCTGACGCCGGTTCTGGCGCTGGCCGGGCTGTTGCTCGGTATCGCGGCCGTGCTGATCACGCCGCGCGAGGAGGAGCCGCAGATCGATGTGACGATGGCGGATGTGATCGTCACATTCCCCGGCGCGCCTGCACACGATGTGGCCACGATGGTATCCACGCCGCTGGAGCGCGTGCTGTCGGAAATCGAGGGCGTCAAACACGTCTATTCGGCCAGTCGTACCGGCATGGCCGTGGTGACGGTGGAGTTTCAGGTCGGCGTGCCGCGACAGGCGGCGCTGGTGCGCCTGCACGACAAGGTGCTGTCGAACACGGATCTGTTTCCGCAGGGATTTGGCGTTTCGCAACCGTTGGTGCGCCCGCTCGGCATCGATGACGTGCCGGTGATGGCGCTGACGCTCTGGGCCGATGATCCGGGTATCGATGCCGAGGCGCTGGCCGAGGTGGCGCACACCCTGCAAACCGAACTCAAGCGCGTGCCGGGCACGCGCGACATCGATGTGATCGGTGCGCCCGGGCGTGCCGTGCTGATAACGCCGGATGCCGCCAAATTGGCTGCTCATGGCCTCAGCCTGCCGGAACTGGGGGCGGCGCTGGCGGCATCCAACGTGGTGGCCGAGCCGGGCGCGCGTGTCGGTGCCGAAGGCAGCGTGCCAGTCACCTTGGGCACCTGGTTGGCCGATGCCGATGCGGTATCCGAAGCGTTCATCACCCTGGCCGATGGTCGGGCGCTGCGCATGGCCGATGTGGCACAGGTGCAGCGTGCGCCTGATCGTCCCGATACCTATGTCTGGCATGGCACACCGCCCGGTCGCGCTGGCCCCGTCGATGGTCGCGTGCCGGCGCTGACGTTGAGCATCGCGAAGAAGCCGGGCACCAATGCCACCGAGATCACTGCCGCGGTGAGCGAGCGCCTGGTCGGCCTGCGCGACGGCACGATTCCCGATGGCGTGCATGTGGAAATCAGTCGCGATTACGGTGCCACGGCCGCCGACAAGGCCAATACGCTGATCCAGAAGCTGGTGTTCGCCACCGGCTCGGTGGTGTTGCTGGTGCTGTTCGCACTCGGCTGGCGCGAGGCCATCGTGATCGGCAGCGCGGTGGTATTGACGTTGGCATTGACCCTGTTCGCTTCGTGGGCGATGGGTTTCACCTTGAACCGAGTTTCCCTGTTCGCGCTGATTTTCTCCATCGGCATCCTCGTGGACGACGCCATCGTGGTGGTGGAGAACATCCACCGGCACATGACCCAGGGCGGCAAGTCGCTGCGCGAGGCGATTCCGCCAGCGGTCGACGAAGTGGGCGGGCCGACCATCCTGGCCACCTTCACCGTGATCGCGGCGCTGATGCCGATGGCCTTCGTCACCGGTTTGATGGGGCCGTACATGCGGCCGATTCCGATCAATGCCTCGGTCGGCATGGCGATTTCGTTGCTGATCGCGCTCACCGTCACGCCATGGCTGGCCTTGAAGCTGCTGCGTCGCCACGATGCGCCCGGTTCAAGCGCCGGGGCCGGCGCGCCCGACGCCAAGGCGACGCGCCTGCAAGGCTTGTTCGAGCGCATCCTGCGCCCGTTTCTCGACAGCGAGCGCGGTGGTCGACGCCGGTTCGCACTGTTCGCCGGCATCGTTCTGCTGCTGGCTGCCTCGATGGGGCTGGCGACACTGCAATGGGTGGTGCTGAAAATGCTGCCCTTCGACAACAAGTCCGAGTTCCAGGTGGTGCTGGACATGCCTGAAGGCACACCGCTGGAGCAAACCAATGCGGTGCTGGCGGACATGGCCGAGGCGCTGTCGCAGGTGCCGGAAGTGAACAACTTCCAAGGCTATGCCGGCACCTCCGCACCGATCACTTTCAACGGATTGGTGCGGCAGTATTACCTGCGCCGCGGCGCCAACGTGGGCGATCTGCAAGTCCATCTGGTCGACAAATCCGAACGCCAACGCCAGAGCCACGCCATTGCCCGTGATGTCCGCCCGATGCTGGCCGACATCGCCGCGCGCCATGGCGCGGCGGTGAAGGTGATCGAAGTGCCGCCCGGCCCGCCGGTGCTCTCGCCCATCGTGGCCGAGGTCTATGGGCCGGAGGACGATGGCATTCGCCGCATCGCCAAGGCGCTGGAAACGCGTTTTGCCGGCACTGAGGGCCTCGTGGACATCGATACGTCGGTGGAAGCTGCGGCGCGTCGTGACCTGCTCGTGATCGACCGCGACCGTGCCGCACGTCTGGGCGTATCGCCAGCGGCCATCGCGCAGGTGATTTCGATGGCGGTGGCCGGCAGTGACGTGAGCTATATCCACGATGGTCGCACGCAGCATCCTGTACCGTTGCGCATCCGTTTGCCGGCCGATGTGGAAGCCGATCTTGATCGCCTGCTGACACTGGTGGTGCGATCGCATTCCGGCGCTCTGGTGCCGCTGTCCGAAGTGCTGCGCCCACAGGGTGCAGGCTGGGATGAGTCGGTGCTGCACAAGAACGGCTTGCCGGTGGCTTATGTGATGGCGGACGAGGCCGGCAAGCTGGACAGCCCGCTGTATGGCATGTTCGATCTGGTCGGTCAGATCGCGGAAGAGGCCGTCGATGGCGTGATGCTGGAGCAGTTCTTTTTCCGCCAGCCGGAAACGCGCGATGCCTATGCGATCAAATGGGATGGCGAATGGCAGATCACCTTTGAAACCTTCCGCGACATGGGCTTGGCCTACGTCGTCGGATTGGTGTTGATTTACCTGCTCGTGGTGGGCCAGTTCCGCAGTTATCTGGTGCCATTGGTGATCATGGCGCCGATTCCGCTCACCCTGATCGGCGTGATGCCAGGGCATGCTTTGCTCGGCAAGCAGTTCACCGCCACCAGCATGATCGGCATGATCGCGCTGGCCGGAATCATCGTGCGCAATTCAATCCTGCTGGTGGATTTCATCGATCACCTCGTGGCGCGTGGCGAACGATTGGAAGATGCCGCCATCCGCGCGTGTGCGGTACGCGCACAGCCGATTGCGCTGACAGCCTTTGCCGCCACGGCGGGAGCCTTGTTCATCCTCGATGATCCGATTTTCAACGGCCTTGCCATCTCGCTGGTGTTCGGCATTCTGGTTTCGACCTTGCTGACGCTGGTCGTGATTCCGCTGCTCTACGTCTTGTTGCTGAGAAACAGGGCGCAGCGCACTTCCGTCGAGGAACACGCATGAGCGCGCTCCTTGATCACACGGCAAAGGCTTCGTGCCATGCCATGCCCTGTGGATGCTTCAATCCGGGCATGATGGCGTCAGAGTTTGTCGGAGAAATCGCATGAATCCTGTCGCGTCGCTGCTGCTGGCCTGTCCGCACTGCCATCGGATGAATCGCGTGCCGGCCACGCGCTTGCGCGATGCGCCGGTGTGCGGACACTGCCGTCAATTGCTTTTTCCAGCGCGACCATTCGATCTGGACGGCAGTCAGTTCGATGCCCACGCGGTGCGCAGTGACATGCCCTTGCTGGTGGATTTCTGGGCGCCATGGTGTGGCCCGTGTCGGGCGATGGCGCCGGCGTATGCGCAGGCAGCGCAAGTGCTGGAGCCGGATGTGCGCCTGGCCAAGGTCGATACCGAAGCGCAGCCGGCGCTCGGATCGCGTTTTGATATCCGCAGCATTCCAACCATGGTGCTGTTGCTGCACGGGCGCGAACTGGCGCGACAATCCGGCGCCATGCCGGCCAATGCCATCATCCAATGGGCGCGCCAGCATCTTCCCCTTTCACCTGCTTGAGGACATGACATGAGCGACGACAGCGTCAGCGTCACGCTGGAACAGGTTTCCGGCTACGAATTCCGGGTTCGTTTTGAAGAAAGCGCGATTCCGGATCTTTCCACCGATCTTTCCGCGCCGCTCGGACGCGATGCCGGCCCCAATCCCGAGCGCATGCTGACTGCCGCCGTGGTCAATTGTCTGGCCGCAAGCCTGTTGTTCTCTCTGAGCAAGTTCAAGAACGTGCCCGGTGGCCAATTGCGCGCCACGGCAACCTCGCGCACAGGCCGCAATGCCGACAAGCGCGTGCGGGTGGAAGATATCGCCGTGCGGATCGAGTTGCCGGGGCTTGCTGCCGATTACACCAGCCTTGATCGCATCCTGGCCCAGTTCGAGGGCTTCTGCACCGTCACCGAAAGCGTGCGACAGGGCGTGGCGGTGGATGTGGCCGTGGTGGACGGCAGCGGCGCGTTATTGCACCAGTCGCGCGCAGGTGGGCCGGCAGCATGATGCTGCCAGCCACACAGTAGATTCAATCGGACGTTGCTGCTGCGGTAATGTTGCTGGCATCGAAGGCGCTGGCGTAGCCACTTTCGACGATGCGCTTCTGCACCAGTTCGCTCATGCGCAGGTTGCCAGCCACGATCTGGCCGTTGCGTGGCGTGGCGGCTGCACCACGGAACTCCAGGCAGCGTCCTCCCGCTTCGCGTACCAGCAGCATGCCGGCGGCGATGTCCCAGGGCTTCACTCCTGCCTCGAAGTAGGCATCCGCGCGACCGCAGGCCACGTAGGCCAGATCCAGTGCGGCCGAGCCGGTACGGCGGATGTCCTCGGCCTCGTCCAGCAGCGAATGCACGGTATCGAGCTGCGGGCGCAGGCGTTTGCGTTCGCGTGGGGGGAAGCCAGTGACGAGCATCGCGCCTTCGAGGGTTTCGCGCCCGGCGACGCGGATGCGGCGATCGTTCAGGAACGCGCCGCTGCCGCGGCTGGCGGTGAAGATCTCGTTGCGCTGCGGATCGTAGATGACCGCATGCAATGGATCGTCGCCTTCGAGCAGGGCAATGGAGACGCAGTAATGCGGAATGCCGTGCAGGAAGTTGCTGGTACCGTCGAGTGGATCGATCACGAAGGTGTGGCGGGCCTGTCCGAGCGCGCCGCTTTCCTCGCACAAGAAGGCGTGATCGGGAAAGGCACGCCGCAGCTCGCGTATGATTTCCTTCTCGGCCAGTGAGTCCACCTCGCTGGCGTAGTCTTGACGCCCCTTTTCGACGATGTTCAGACCGTCAAGGCGCGCAACATGGCGCAGAATGATGTTGCCGGCCGCGCGCGCGGCTTTGACCATGATGTTGACCGCGGGCTTGAGCATGCGGGATCTCTTGCGTCGAAGGTGGGAAAGAGCCGGCCACCGCTGCTGCGGGGCGGAGGCGGATTCTAGCAGGTTGTCACCACGCCCGGTGCCAGGGGCTTTGGAGGAAATGGCGTGTCAGAAGCAGAACATCCCGATGAGGCGATATCCATCATCCTGGTGGGCACCTCCCATCCCGGCAACATCGGCTCGGCGGCGCGTGCGATGCGCACGATGGGGCTGACGAAACTCTGTCTGGTCGCGCCGGAGCGGTTTCCGCACCGCGAAGCCAGTGCGATGGCGGCTGGTGCGGACGACGTGTTGGAACAGGCACGCGTGTTCGACACACTGCAGGACGCCGTTGCCGATTGTCGCTGGGTGATGGGCTGCACGGCGCGCCGGAGAAGCGTGGTGATGGACGAATTCGATCCTTCAGCCGCTGCATCGAGGATATGGGAGGCAACGGCACGGGGCAGGGTGGCGCTGGTATTCGGTCGCGAGCGTACCGGCCTGACCAACGAAGAGCTTCAGTTGTGTCACGCATCGGTGCATATCCCGTCGGTCGAGGACTTCAGCTCGCTCAATCTGGCCGCTGCGGTGCAGGTGCTCGCCTGGGAACTGCGACGCGCGCAACTGGCGTGCACCTCCGCGCCCGACACGCCGATGATGGTCGATGATCTGCCAGCCACTGCAGCGCAAATGGAAAGCTTGTTCGGGCATCTGGCGCAGATGCTGGAAGACATCGACTTCCACAAGGGACGTTCGCCGGACCGGGTGATGCGACGCCTGCGCCAACTCCTGCTGCGCGCCCAGCCTGACCAGCGCGAGGTGCGTGTATTGCGCGGCATTTTTGCCGACGCACAACGCATGGCGCGGCTGGCCGGACGGTGAAGTCGGGCCTCGCCAGTGCAGGGCACGCGTCACCGAGGCACGCATGGCTGACACTATCTGCCCCGGAACGAATCGGATAGGCTTTGCCGTCTTTGCCGTTTCGCACGGTTTCCCTGCACGTCCCATGACCCGATTGGTCTCCTGTTTACTGCTGCTTTGCGCGATGTCGCTCCCGGTGTCTGCTTGGGCGGGCGAATCGGCATCGCGCCAGGTGCTGGTGCTGGGACGGGTGAGTGACGATCCCAAGCGCCATGCAGAGGCGCTCCAGCCCATGCTCGATTACGTGGTTCCCCGCCTGCGGCAGGTCGGCATCCGTGAGGGGCGCATCCTGATGGCGCGCGATTCGCTCCAGATGCAGAGTTACTTGCGCCGGCAGCGGGTTGACTGGGTCAGCGACACCGCAGTGATGGCGGTGGAGTACCGTCGTCGCGTCGGTGCGGAGCTGCTGCTGGTCACCGAGCGTGGTGGAGGGCTGGACTATCACACCGTGTTCTTCACATGGCGTGGCAGCGGCATCACCTCGCTGCAGGATCTCAAGGGACGCGGGATCGCGTTCCAGAATCCCTATTCCACCAGCAGTTACGTAATGCCGGCTGCGGAGATGTTGCGCGCCGGGCTGGAACTGGACGTCCTGCTGTCGCCACTGGACCGCGCTGCGCCCGGCCGCGTGGGCTACGTGTTCGCACGCAGCGAGAGCAATGTTTCCACGTGGGTACAGAAGCGCCTTCTGGATGCGGGGGCGTTCTCCAGCCTGGACTGGGAGCGACTGGGAAAACGCTTGCCGCAAGCGCAGGCGGATATGGAGATTTTTCACGAAACCGCGAGTGTGTCGCGCGCGATCGAGGTGATTGCGCCCGACCTTGATCCGCGCGTGCGCGAGCAGCTGCGCAAGGTGCTGCTGGAGGCGGACAAGGACCCGGCTGCACACGAGGCGCTCGGACGGTTTTTCGATACCCGTCGTTTCGTGCCGCTTGATGCGCATACCGAGCGCGGGTTGAACCGTCTGCGTGCCGATCTGGACCTGGTTCGCGAGCGCCTGGAATGAGCATGCGACTCGGGTTGCGCGGCCGATTCTGGCTGATCGTGCTGGCGGCAACGCTGCTGTGCATGATCCTGGGGCTTGTCGGCTGGCAGCAGCAGGCGGCCGGCATGCAGCAGCTCGCCCGGCTCAGCGAGGAGTCGATCCATGAGGCGGGCGTGCGCAGCGAGCAACGCCGTGCGCTGGCAATGGCCCAACTGATCGCCGATGCGATGGTCAATCCGCTGTATTACTTCGATCTGAGTCTGATCGGCGAAATCGCGCGTTCGGCACTGGCCCAGCCGGAGGTCGCCTACGTCCTGATCTACGACGACGACGGACGCATCGTCCACGATGGCAGTGCCGACATTTCCCGATTCGGTCAGCGCATGGGCGATCCGCTGGCGAACGTTGCCATCACGGCGACCACGCCACGGATCCAGGATGACAACGGAATCATCGATGCGGCAGTGCCGATCTGGCTGGGGCAGGAACGAATCGGCGGCATCCGGGTGGGCATTTCGATGCGGGCACCGGCCTTGTTCGAGCGCGAAGCCGTCACCGCCGTCGAGGCACGCGGAGTACAGTTGCAGCGCCGCATGCTCGGTATCGCCGTTACCCTCATGGGCGGGCTGCTTGTCCTGGTGTTCCTCACCGCGCTGCTGATCTCGCGCAAGCTCGTCCGGCCGGTGCAGCGCCTGGCGCGTGCTGCACACCGGATGGCACAGGGTGACTATGCGGTCGATTGGCCGCTGTCGCAGCGTGGCGACGAGATCGGCGATCTGGAGGATGCCTTCGTAAGGATGGGCGAGAGCGTGGGGCGGCACGACCGCGATATCCGCCGCCTGGCCTTCGACGACAGCCTGACGGGGCTGCCGAACCGCATCGCCTTCCGGGAGACGCTCGATACCCGAGTAAGGATGGCCGAACGCAACGGTTCGGAGATCGCGCTGCTGTTCGTCGATCTGGATGACTTCAAGCGCATCAACGACACCCTTGGCCACGATGCCGGCGATGACGTGCTGATGCAGTTGGGAGCCAGGTTGCGTCTGGCGGCAGACAAGGTCGGGCAGGGGCGTGCGGAGATGGCGCGCTTCGGCGGCGACGAGTTCATTGCGCTGTTGGGTGGCCACGATGTGCGGGAACGTGCGACGCGTCTGGCGCAGGCGTTCCTGGCCGAATTGCGTCAACCCATCGAGATGGACAACCAATCCATCGTGCTGTCGGCCTCGGTCGGCATCACGCTGTATCCGCAGGACGGATTGCAGGCGGCGGCGTTGCTGAAGAATGCCGATATCGCGATGTACCGAGCCAAGCTCGACGGCAAGAATTGTTTCCGTTTCTATACGCGCGACATGGATCTGGCAGTGGAGCGCCAGATGCAGATGGAACAGGATCTTCGCCTGGCACTGCAGCGCAACGAACTTTCGGTGCTGTATCAGCCGATCTATTCTCTGGCGCAGGGGCGCATCATCGGGGCCGAGGCACTGGTGCGCTGGAAGCACCCGCAGCGCGGCCAGATCGCGCCGGATCAGTTCATTGCGGTGGCCGAGCAAACGGGGCAGATCGATGCGATCGGACACTTCGTGCTGCGCACCGCCTGCCAGGACGCCTCCACGTGGCCCATCCGTGGTGCCGAAGCGCCCATCGTCTCGGTCAACATATCCGCCCGGCAGCTGCAGGGTGGCAACCTGCCGGCCCTGGTGGAACAGGAACTGCGCCTGAGCCGTCTTGAAGCGCACCGCCTGCATCTGGAATTGACCGAGACCACGATGTTCTCGCACGAGGCCGAAGCCATCGCCGCCTCCACCCGGCTGCGCGCATCGGGTGCGAAGATCTGGCTGGACGATTTCGGTACCGGCTTCTCCGGTCTCAGCCACCTGCGCCGCGTTCCTGTCGACGGGGTCAAGATCGATCGCAGTTTCATCTCCGACATGCTCGACGATCCGGACGATCTGGCCCTCACCGCCGCCATCATCGCGATGGCGCACTCGCTGGGCGTCGTCGTCACTGCGGAAGGTGTCGAAACCGAAGGACAGTACGAAGCGCTGCGCCAGCGCGGCTGCGACAACGTGCAGGGTTTCTGGATCGGCAAACCGATGACGGCTGCCGATCTGGTGGAGCAGTTGCTCAGGGGATGATGCCTGTGCGGCAGCGTGCCCCGACGCCGGGGCGCAGCGCCATGACGGCTGGCCGCGTCATGTCCGATGTCAGCGATCATCTCCAGCTTGATAGGGCGGAATCGGTACCAGCGGACCACCGAAGGTTTCTTTCAGGGCCGGGCCGGACAACGGCGGCAGGACTTGGGGTTGCGCTGGAATCTCTCCTTCCGGCACGTTGCGCAGGAGGTGATCTATCAGGGTGAGTCGCCCCAGACGCTGATCGTTGAAGTCCACCAGCGTCCATGGTGCGTGGGTACTGTGCGTGGCTCCCAGCATCGCATCGCGTGCGGCACCGTATTCGGCATACTTCTCGCGGGCCTGCATGTCCACCGGTGACAGTTTCCATTGTTTGAGCGGGTCGGCGGCGCGTTCGGCGAAACGCTTCTCCTGCTCTTCCTGATCCACCGTAAGCCAGTACTTGAAGAGGCGGATGCCATCGTCCACCAGCAGTCGCTCGAACTCCGGCGCCTGGCACAGGAAGGTGCGGTACTGCGCCTCGGTGCAGAAGCCCATGACCCGCTCCACCCCGGCGCGGTTGTACCAGCTGCGGTCAAACAGCACGACCTCTCCGGCCGAGGGCAGGTACGGCACATAGCGCTGGAAATACCATTGCCCGCGCTCACGTTCGGATGGCGTGGGCAGGGCCACGATGTGGCACTGGCGTGGATTCATCGCATCGGCGATGGCGTTGATGGCGCCACTCTTTCCTGCGGTGTCGCGCCCTTCGAACAGCACCACGATGCGTTCACCACGCTGCTTTGCCCAACGCCCCATGCCTGCCAGCTTCGCTTTCAGTGGCTTGAGGGCATCCTCGTAATTCTTGCGCTTCATCGGGCTATCTTCCGGCAAATCGGCATTGTCGCATCCTTGGGAACCCATGACTTCCGAGAGTGGTCCAGACCACTGCCAAGCATTAAAGTCGGACGTTTCCCCGACTTCGGCCCACCCATGATATCGACCATCCGCAAACCGCTTTTTCTGGCACTGGCATCCACCCTTGCACTGTCTGCCTGTCAGCCCGCCGGGCAAGAGCCTTCTGCCCCGGTTTCCGCCACCGCGCCAGTCGACGAGGTACGTGCCCCCGCGATCGACCTGACCACCCTCACGCCGGTGGTGCGCTTCCAGGCGGCCGACCTGGATCCCGCCGTTGCCGCGTGCGACGACTTCAATGCCCACGTCAATGGCACGTGGCTGGCAGCCAATCCGGTGCCTTCCGACCGCACCACGTGGGGCAGTTTTGAAACACTGGGCGAGCGTTCGCTGGAAATCCAGCGCAAGCTGGCCGAAGGCGCGGCTGCCGATGCGCAGGCCGCTGGCGTGGAGAAACTGGTTGGCGACTTCTATGCGTCGGGCATGGACGAGGCCGCGATCGAGCGTGCCGGCATCGCGCCGCTGAGCCCGTTGCTCGCGAAGATTGATGCGATCTCCGATGCCGCCGGCATCGCCGACTACCTGCGCGAGTCGGCCGCGGAAGGCCGGCTGGCACTGTTTTCCTTCTATGGCAGCGCCGACTATCGCGATTCGAACCGGGTGATCGCCTATGCCGGACAGGGCGGACTGACGCTGCCCGAGCGCGCTTACTACCTGGAGGATCGCGAGGATTACGCCAAGGCACGCGAAGCACTTCGTGCGCACGCCACCGCGCTGTTCCTGCTGGCGGGCGACGATCAGGCCAAGGCCGAGGAGCAGGCCGAGGCCGTGATGCGTTTCGAAACGCGACTGGCCAAGGCGTCCACGCCGCGCGTGGAGCTGCGCGACCCGGCCAAGCGCTATGTCCCGACCTCGCTTGCCGATGCCGATGCGGCAACGCCGAATTTCCAGTGGAGCGCCTTCTTCGACGCCATCGGTGTGGCACGCCCGGAGATGTTCTCTCTCGCCATGCCGGACTTCTTCGGCGAAGTGAATCGGATGTTAGACGACGTGCCGGTGGCCGATTGGCGCGCCTACCTGCGCTTCCATGAAGTCGACAACGCCTCGCCGTTCCTGACCGAGGCTTTCGCGCAGCAGAACTTCGCGTTCCACAGCCAGGCGCTGCGTGGCCAGGCCGAGCAGATGCCGCGATGGAAGCGCGTGCTCGGTGCGCTCAATGGATCGGTGGGCGAGGCGCTTGGCCAGATCTATGTCAAGGCGGTATTCCCGCCTGAATCCAAGGCCAAGATGGAGTCGCTGGTCTCCAACCTGAGCGGGGCTCTCAAGGACCGCATCGAGAACCTCGAGTGGATGGGCGAGGAGACGAAGGAGAAGGCCCTGGAGAAGTGGTCCACCTTCACGCCCAAGATCGGTTATCCCGACACGTGGCGCGACTGGAGCGGACTGGAATTCACCCGTGGCGATTTCGCCGGCAACGTGCTCGGCGCGCGTGCGTTCAATACACGCTACAACTACGCCAAGATCGGCAAGCCGGTGGACAAGTCCGAGTGGTTCATGCCGCCGCAGACGGTCAACGCCTACTACAACTCGACCCGCAACGAGATCGTGTTCCCGGCCGGCATCCTGCAACCGCCGTTCTTCGATCCGAAGGCTGATGACGCGCTCAACTACGGCGGCATCGTGGCGGTGATCGGGCATGAAATGATCCACGGCTATGACGATCAGGGCAGCAAGTTCGACGCGCACGGCAACTTCCACAACTGGTGGACCGATGCCGATCGCAGCGCCTTCGAGGCCCGCACCGCGCGTCTGGTGGAACAGTTCAACGGCTACGAATCCATCGACGGCATCCACGTCAACGGCAAGTTGACGCTGGGCGAGAACATCGCCGACCTGGGAGGGCTGACGGCCGCTTACGCCGCGATGAAAGCAACGCAGGGCGATGGATTCTCCGACCCGATGATCGACGGTTTCACCCAGGAGCAGCGCTTCTTCATGAACTGGGCCACGGTGTGGCGTCGCAACTTCACCGATGGCGAGCTGAAGGTCCGTCTGAACACCGACTCGCATGCTCCGGCGATGTTCCGTGCCGTCGGTGCGCCGTCGAACATGGATGCCTTCGCCAGCGCGTTCGGCTGCAAGACCGGCGATGCGATGGTTCGTCCGGAAGACGTCAAGGTAACGATCTGGTAATGCGTCATGCCGCCGCTTCGGAGGACTCTCCCGAAGCGGCGGCTCGGCCTTGCCGAATCCATTCGGCGGCACTCCGCTTGCCACTGTCCGGTTTCGCAGCCACTTCCGGTATTCCTCTGCACCGGACACATCCAGCAGCGGGATACCCATGAAAACACATCACATGTTGAGTGCACTGTGCGGCTTGCTCTTCGCATCGGTGCAGGTGCACGCGGCCAACTTCTTTGTCGTCAACACCAACGACAGCGGAACGGGATCGCTGCGACAGGCGATTCTGAACGCCAACGCCGCACCCACTCAGCCGCACACGATCTATTTTTTCGAGGAAGGTTATCCCGCCGGCGGCGTCATCACGCTGCAATCGCCGTTGCCGACCATCGAGGTGGAGGATCTGCAGATCGATGGCGTAATCAGCCAGCCGATCATTGACGGTGCAGGTGCGTATCGCATTTTCTTTGCGGGAAACGGCAACAGGATGCTCCGGATTGTCCGATTGGAATTGCGAAATGGTTATAACACCGGAGCAGATGGTGGTGGTGGGTGCATCGGTTCCAATGCATCCAGCAGCAATCTCCTGGTGGATCGATCCACGTTCCGGAACTGCCTGGTCAGAGGCGGCTCGCTCATGTGGGGAGGCGCCATAAGGTGGAAGGGTGCGTCCAGCGCGCTGTTGGTGGACCGGAGCCGTTTCATCGGAAATCGCGTCGTCGCCGAAGGCGGATCCGGTCAGGGCGGCGGGGGCGCGATAGTGGCCAGCGTGGGATCGATCACGATTTCGCGGAGCTGGTTTCAGGACAACCAGGTCATAGCCAGCAACGGATACGCTTACGGTGGTGCTGTCTACACGGCCCATGCAGGGCTTGCCCAGGTCTTGATCAACGACTCCACGTTCGATGGCAATGGCGTGGAACATCGTGTGGATCTCTCGGGTACCGGCGGCGCATTGCATTTCGGTTGCGCAACGTGCGGCGTCAGCTTGCAGAGGAACTGGTTCGCCTCCAACCTCGCAAAACAAGGCGGGGCGCTATATGCGTGGCAATCGGACGGTCCGGGAAGCGGCTTGACCCTCGATCTGCAGAACAATGCCTTCTTCATGAATCATGCAACGAGTCGCGCCGGCGCCATCGAAGTGGGCGGAACAACCCGGATGGAAGCGGCGAACAACAGCTTTTACCTGAATCAAGGCGAGCTGGCGGGAGACATCCATTTCTGGGCCGGAGCCGCAGTGACGGGCTTCCGAGGAAACTTGCTGGCCGGAACGTTTGGATTGCTTTCCGACTCCTGCAGCGGCACGCCGACGATCACGGGGGCGAACATCCAGAACGTTCGCCAAAACATTTTTGTCAGCGGCGGCTGCATCGGCAATCTGGCCAATCAGTCGCTCCCCGCCGAAAACCTCGGCAACTTCCATTTGGACGAGCGGGGATTTGGTGAGGCCATCAGCCTGTTCTGGTTCGATGGCACCGGCGTGATCGATGCGATTGGCGATTCTTCAGCGTGCCTTGGCGAAGACATTCTCGGCAATGCGCGCCCATTCGACGGCGACGGCGATGGCGTGGCCAAGTGCGATGTGGGGGCTTTCGAGAAATCGTGGAGTCTGGGCGATCCTCCCGATCCGTCCCGCATTTTTGCCGATGGCTTCGAGCAATGATTGCCGAGCGATCCTGTTGCGTCAGCGCGTCGCCAGCAGGATCGCAAGATCGCGAAGCGGCGCTACGAGCAGGATACGCGCCAGCATCAAACCCAGGCTCACCAGCAGCGGTGAAAGATCAAAGCCGCCCAGAGCCGGCAGTGCACGGCGGACAGGACGCAACAACGGTTCCGTGAGTTGCATCAGCAAAGGTACGGCGGGATGCCCTCCGCCGTTGCCTGCCCAGCTGAGAATCACGCGAATCAACACCAGCCAGAAGTAGAAGGTCAGCAGCAAGCCGAGCATTTCTGCCAGTGCGAGCACGAGAACCGCAGCCGGTTGGAGCGGTAGCCGCCACAGCGCGAGCAACAAGAGCGCTTTCAGGGCCAGAATCAGGAAGGACACCACGACACCCGCCGTGTCGATGCGTCGCCATGGCTTGAGCGCACGACGCAACGGCATCAGCACCGGGTTGGTCAGTCGATAGATGCCCTGACAGATCGGGTTGTGAAACGGTGCTCCCACCCATTGCAGCAAGACCCGCAATACGAACCCGAGGGCCATCAGGCCAAACAGCACGTCAACCAGCAGCGTGCCTGCGTCGGTCAGGTAGGGCATCGGTCAATTTCCTGCCTGTGTGGACAATGCGGCGCCACGCAGCTTGGCCGCGTGAATCGCCCGCTCCACGATGGCGGCAAATTCGTCGCGTTGGAAACTCTCCAGCGCCGCTTGCGTGGTGCCGCCGGGAGAGGTAACTCTCCGACGCAGCGTGGCGGCGTCTTCTCCTGATTCCATCAGCATGCGTCCGGCGCCCAGACACGTCTGCGCAGCCAACGCGCGTGCCGCGGACTCGGGCAAACCCATGGCGACCGCTGCCGCCTGCATCGCCTCGGCCAGCAGGAAAAAATACGCAGGGCCGCTTCCGGAGAGCGCGGTAACGGTGTCCATTTGCGTTTCGTCATCCAGCCAGACGCCGATTCCGACCGCGCTCATCACGGCATCGGCCAGCACCCGCTGATCGGAATGGGTGGCGGAGTTGGCGTAGAGCCCGGTGGCACCCACGCCCAGCAGGGCAGGTGTATTGGGCATCGCACGCACTACCGCTCGACCACCACCCAGCCACGTGTCCAACTGTGCGGACGTGATGCCGGCTGCAATCGAGACGGCCACGGCGTGCGCGGGCAGGCAAGGGGCCAGCGATTGGCAGACATCGCGCATGACCTGCGGCTTCACGGCCAACAGAACGAGGGCGGCGTCGCGCACCGTGTTGGCCGCATCCGCGTTGGCGCGGATACCGAAATCGGCCACCAGGCCATCTCTGACATCAGCGGAAGGATCCGTGACCGCAATTCGTTCTGGCGGAATGCCGCGTGCAATCAGGCCGCCGATCAGGCTGCGGCCCATGTTGCCGCCGCCGATGAAGGCGAGTGTTCCGGTGGGGAGAGGCATGTGATTCATGGGCGAGACCTTGGCAAACAACCAGTTTCGAGCGGCACAGCGGGGATCACGATCAACGTCCCAGCCACCAGGAGAGTGGCAGGGCCAGCAGCAGCGCCACAACATCCCACGCGCTGATGTTCAGCTGCCACCAGAAGTACACCAGCTCTGGCCCGGTGCGCCAGATTGCTTCGTGCGGCAGTATTCCGAAGCCTGCGCCGATACTGACCGCCGCGACGACGAATCCGCCGGTCAGGACCGACATCACCGTGATGGCCAGCACGATGCGGGCACGCACCGCACCGGCGGGAAATCCGGCCAGCTTCATCAACACGGCGGCATCCACTGCCGCGACCAGCGCCATCCATCCGCAGGGACTTCGCCGGAACAGGCCGAAACCGGCCCAGATGGCTGCGATGCCGGCAATGGCAAGCAGGGCAACCGCCACGGCGGTGAGGTAGTGGCGGGAAGGAATCGGTTTCACGTGGCCGTGGACAAGCGTCAGGGTGCGGTAGAATACCCGGCTCGCATCGGCATATCCCGTCGTTGCGTCACTCACGAGCCCCAGAGCCATGTACAGCCGCAGCAGCGAGCCGGTGAAACTTGAACGCGATTGCGTCGCCGTCATGGTGCCGCAAGGCGAGAGCGTGACGCTCCCTGCAGGCAGTGTGGGCTACATCACTCAGGCGCTAGGTGGCAGTTTCACCGTGTTCGTGGAAGGCAACCTGTTCCGCATCGCCGGAGTGGATGCCGACGCCATCGGCAAGGAGCCTCCGGAGCCGATCGAATTGCCCGGAGAAGCCAGCGACGAGGACGTGGAAATGCTCGCCTGGAAGCAGATGCGGACCTGCTTCGACCCGGAAATTCCTTTCAACATCGTGGATCTCGGGCTGGTCTACTCCTGCGATGTCGAACCTGTCGATGAGGGACGCCGCCGCATCAACATCAAGATGACTCTGACCGCCCCCGGTTGCGGCATGGGCGACATCCTGGTGCAGGACGTGCGCGACAAGCTGGAAATGATTCCCACGGTGGTCGAGGCCGATGTCGAGCTGGTGTTCGATCCCCCGTGGAACCAGTCGATGATGTCCGAAGCGGCTCGGCTCGAAACCGGTATGTTCTAGTCGCTTGCCGGTTGCGGCCGCCATTGCCGCCGTGGGTACGCAGGATGGTTTGGCGCACACACGCACCCGCCCTGGAAAGCCGTCAGGGCGAATGGCGGCAGGAAAAAAGCTGCGAGGAGGCAACTTGCTGCCGATCCGTGCGAGGCCGGATCGGTACTGGCACTCATGCGACAGGCAGCGGACTGGCTTCGATCAGCCGCGAGAATGCCGAAAGGATGTCCGGGTCGAGTTTCGTGCCGGATTCGCCTTGCAGGACACGCATCGCCTCGTCGTGCGATCTGGCCTTGTGATAAGGCCTCCCCGTGGTCATTGCATCGTAGGCATCGATCACCAGAAGTATCCGGCAGCTCAACGGGATGTCGTTGCCGGCCAGTCTGTCGGGATAGCCGTTGCCATCGTATGCCTCATGGTGATGCCTGACGATGCCAGCCACTTCATTCCGGTTCGTCAGGAATGTTTCGCGGATGATCTGCTCACCGTAGATCGTATGTGCCTTCATCTCTTCCCATTCGTCGGGAGTGAGGCGCCCGGGCTTCAGCAGCACCGCATCGCGTATTCCGATCTTGCCCACATCATGCAGCTGACCGGCGATGCGCAGCGATTCCAGGTCTGAAGCGGGCAATGCGAAGGCCTGCCCCATCTCCACGGCAAGCATGCAGACGCGATCACAATGTCCCCGAGTGTAGGCATCACGCACATCCAGTGCGGTGACAAGCGAGGGGTACGAATTTTCCTGGTCGGGGGTGACGATCAGGGTCATTGGTCGTTCCTCTTGCATGTGCGATCCAGGAGCGTGATGGCAGTCGACGACATCGCTGCCCAGCCGGGATGATCAGGCGGACACCCGCATTCCGAATTCACTTCGCCAGAGCATGCAGAAGGCGGTGGTCCGATTCACTGGCCTGCGCAAATCGTCCCCACATGCACGCTACCATCAAAACACGACGCACTGAAGCTCCTGGCCCAACGACGAGCCGCTGCGGCTGACGTTTTGCTCGCAGGTCCGGAGTGCATTCGCATCGAAGATGCCGGGGCGACGTCGCCACGAGGGCCATGCGCACGTGATTGCGTTGCGCATGGGGCATTCAGTGCGGCGGCAACGCCAGCAGCTGCGGGTCCAGCCGCACGCTGAACCAGGTCAGGCCCCAGTGCAGGTGAGGGCCAGTGGCGCGACCGGTGGCCCCGACCTGGCCGATGGTCTGGCCGCGTTCCACGTGCTGGCCCGGCTCCACTTCCAGGCGCGACAGGTGCAGGAAGTTGGAACCGACCCCGTGGCCGTGGTCGATCAGCACGGTGCCGCCGGTGAGGTAAAGCTCCGGTTCGGCGAACACCACCAGACCTGCGGCCGGGGCGCGGATCGGTGTGCCCTGCGGCGCCGCGATGTCGGTGCCCGAGTGCGGCGAGCCGGACTTGCCGTTGTAAACACGCTGGCGCCCGAAGCGGCCGCTGATGCGGCCCTCGACGGGCCAGATGAAGCCCTGGAACACATCGCTGCGGGCATCATCGCGGTTGCGCTGGGCGGCGACGGCGGCCTGTTCGCGCGCGATGCGGGCGGCAATTTCCGGCGGCGGATCGACGGTGGCCGGCGGTACGCCACTGACGCGCTCCACCGGCCAGTCGCGCTTCTTGACCGCCACATCGACGCGCTCATGACGACCATCGGGCAGTTGCACATCGATGCGTGCATCGCGGCTTTCATCGCGACCGATGCCGAACACGAAGCGGCCATCCGGTGCCACCCGCAAGGCCTTGCCGTGCAGTGTCACCTGGCTGCCGGGTGCGGTCTGACCGAACACCAGCGCACCCTGCTGCACGGCTTCGGGCAGGGTGGTTGGGGTTTGAGCAAATGCCGGTACGGTGGGCGACAGCGCGATCAATGTCATGAAGGCGACTCGCTGCGGAAAGCCACTCACCGCGCAAACTCCAGGCGCCGGCCCAGCGGCAGGTTGACCAGGCGCTCACCGTCCCAGGCCAGTTCGCCGTTGACGAAGGTGGCTGCGATGCGCGAAGTGAATCGGGCGCCCTCGAACGGTGACCAACCGCATTTGCTGAGCACCCTGTCGCGGCTGATGACATGCGATGCATCCGGGTCGACCAGCACCAGGTCGGCGAAGTGGCCTTCGCGCAGGAAGCCACGATGTGCCACGTCGAACAGCTGCGCCGGCGCGTGGGCGAACTTCTGCACCACGGTGGCGAGACCGAGCTTGCCCTGATGCACCAGTTCCAGTGCGGCCAGCAGCGCGTCCTGCACCAGCGGCAGACCGGACGGTGCATTGAGGTATGGCCGCTGCTTTTCCTCCAGCGTGTGCGGGGCGTGGTCGGTGGCGAGCACGTCAATGACGTCGTTGGCGAGTGCGGCGATCAGCGCATCGCGGTCGCTGGCGTCCTTGATCGCCGGATTGCACTTGATGAAGTTGCCAAGGCGCGCGTAGTCCTCACGCGCAAAGTGCAGGAAGTGGATGCAGGTTTCGGCGGTGATGCGCTTGCGCAGGCGGCCGTCGCGGTCCAGCAACGGACCGGACTCGAACAGCGCCAGTTCGTCCGCGGTGCTGATGTGCAGTACGTGCAGCCGGGTGCCGTGCTTTTTCGCCAGCGACACCGCCAGCCGAGAGGACTTCAGGCAGGCTTCGCGCGAACGGATGTCCGGGTGCATCGACACCGGCACATCGTCGCCGAAGCGGGCTTTGGCTTCGGCCTGCAGTGCATCGATGGTCGGCGTGTCTTCGCAATGGGTGATGATCGGCGTGGGCGCCTCGCGGAAGATCGCGTCCAGCGTGTCCGGATCGTCCACCAGCATGTTGCCGGTGGACGCGCCCATGAACACCTTGATGCCCGGCGCGGTTTTCGGATCCAGCGTGCGGATCGCATCGAGGTTGTCGTTGCTGGCGCCCAGATAGAAACCGAAGTTGGCGCGGCAGCGGCCGGCGGCACGGCGGTATTTGTCTTCCAGCGCGGCCGCGTCCAGCGTTGGCGGAATCGTATTTGGCATGTCCATGATCGTGGTGATGCCGCCGGCCACCGCGGCGGCCGATTCGCTGGCCAGATCGCCCTTGTGGATCAGGCCCGGTTCGCGGAAATGCACCTGATCATCGATCATGCCCGGCAGCAGCCAGCGTCCGTGTGCATCGAGTACCTGCTCGCCGGGGCGGGCTGTCAAACCGCTGCCGATCCGCTCGATGCGATCGCCGACGATGCGCAGGTCGCCTTCCCATTCGCGCCCTTCGTTGGCCAGAAGGGCGTTCTTGATCAGCCAATGCGACATGGGAGTCCCCGTTTCGGACAAGAAGGGCGATGATAGCTGCGGATGCCATCGGCTGGATGGTGGTGTAGATGTGGTGGCCGGGAACCGGGGCGGTCGATTCAGAATCGGTTGACGATCCGCTCCAGCGCGGCGCGATCCTGCGCCCGCAGCAGCGCTGTGCGGCGTCGCCGCAAGGTGCGGAGGTCACTTTGGCGGATGCGCGCGCGCACTTCGAGCAAGGCGGCGGGATGCATCGAGAAGTCGGTGAGGCCCAATGCCAGAAGCAGTTGGGTGAAATGCGGGTCGCTTGCGATCTCGCCACAGATCGACAGCGGCTTCCCGGCATCGCCGCAAGCCACGACGATTTCGTGCAGCACCCGGATCACGGCGGGATGCAGCGGAGAAAACAGCGCGCCGATCGCATCGTTGCCCCGATCAACGGCGAGCAGATACTGGATGAGGTCGTTGGTGCCGATGGAGACGAAATCCATCGTGTCGATCATGCTCGGCAACACGAGCGCGGCGGCCGGGATTTCGATCATCGCGCCCAGCAGGATGTTGTCGGCGACATGGTGGCCTTCAGCGCGAAGTTCCTGTTCGTACTGGTTGGCCAACGCCCGTACCGCCAACATTTCCTCCCGCTGCGTCACCATCGGCACGAGGATGCGCACCGGGCCATAGCCGGAAGCCCGCAGCATCGCGCGCAGCTGGATGCGGAACAGGGCAGGCCGGGCCAGTGCAAGACGCACGCCGCGCAGCCCCATGGCGGGGTTGGGTTCGCGCGCCAGCGCAATGCCGGCGAGATCGGCCTTGTCTGCGCCGAGATCGAGCGTACGCAGCGTGACAGGGCGTCCCGACATGCCGAGCACGGCATCGCGGTAGGCGGCGAGTTGTTCGTCCTCGTCGGGTGGTTCGCGCCGCTGCAGGAACAGGAACTCGGTACGGTACAGGCCGATGCCGCTGGCGCCGAGGCGAAAGGCGCGGGTCACATCCTCGCGGGATTCGGCATTGGCCTGCAGACGGATTTCGGTGTCGTCGCTGGTGCGTGTGGGCGCGGTGTGCAGACGCGCCAGCGTGCGCTGCTCGCGCACCTGTGCGAACTCTCGCTCGCGCAGGTCGACCAGGTCGTTCGCACCGGGTTCGACGATGATTTCTCCGCGCCCGGCATCCACCATCACCGCTGCGGCATCGGGGATCGTGGCGAGGGCATCGGCCGGCACGATCATCATCGGCAGACCCAGACTGCGCGCCAGAATCGCGCTGTGCGAGAGCGGGCTGCCCTGGGACACCAGCACCGCCACCACGCCGCGCTCGGACAGTTGCACCAGTTCGGCAGGCGCCACGGTATCGGTGACGAGGACCTCGCCGGCCAGCCCGATCACGTCGCTGCTCTCCGGGCCTCGCAACAGCGCCGCCTGCACCCGCCCGATGACGTGGTCGATGTCCTCGCGCCGACTGCGCAAGTAAGGATCGTCCATCGTGTCGAACACGGCTGCGAGTCGGTCACGTTGCAGCTTGAGGGCGTAGTTGGCGGCATAGCGGCCGGTACGGATCAATTCGACAAGGCCGGTTGCCAGGTCGGGATCGTCGAGCAACAGTGCGTGCAGATCGAGGAATTCACCGATCTCCTGCGCCAGCGCACCCTGCAATTGTTCCCGCAACCTCGCCAGTTCGGCACGGGTGGCGGCGATGGCCTGGTGCAAGCGTGCGATTTCGGCGTCGACTTCATCCGCCGCCAGGATGCGCTCCTCGATCTCCAGCCTGTGCGCTTCGCGTATCCGGGCGCGTCCGAGCGCCAGCCCCCTGGAGGCGGCGATCCCGGACAACACCAGGCGCATCTCAGCGCATCCTTTGGTTGCGCCGGAGAGGCCTGACGTGGCGCGCGGCGAATCGGCGCGTCACGTGCTTTCCTCTTCATCGAAGCGGCGATCGAACAGAGCCTGCGCGGCTTCCATCGCTTCGGCTTCATCCGGGCCATCCAGCTTGAGCTTCACGCGTGTGCCCTGCGCTGCGGCCAGGAGCATCACGCCCATGATGCTCTTGGCGTTGACCGCACGCCCACGGCATTCCAGCGTCGCCAGACTCTGGAACCCGGACAGCAGGTTCACGACCTTGGCGGCGGCACGCGCATGCAATCCAAGTCTGTTCAGGATGGGCAGTTCGCGCTCAAGCATGGTCGAGGATGACTCCGGTCTTGCCGCCCGCAACCGCGGTGTGGGCCAGTTCGTCGAGGGGAAGTTCAGGATAATTGCAGATTCGCAGCAGCATCGGCAGGTTCAGGCCGGACACCCGCCGTGCGGGTGTTCCGAGCTGCGTGAGTCGGGCGGCAAGATTGCTGGGTGAGGCACCGTAGAGGTCGGTGAGAATCAATACTCCGTCACCCCGGTCGACGCGCCGCAGCGCGCCACTGGCCGAGGGAAGACTGGCGTCGACATCTGCGTCGAAATCCAGTTCAAAGTGTGCCAGTGGCAGAGGAATGCGCCCGAGCAGGCGCTCCAGCAACCCGGCGTAATGCGATGCTGCACCGGGGTGGGCGACGAGAAGAAGGCCGACGTTCATGCGGCAAGTCTAACCAATGCACATGACGCCGGTCAGTGTCCGAGCGCTCCTCAGAGTTTGAACAGGGGTTGCAGCAGCCTTGCCAGCCAGCCGGAAAATTGCAGCGGGGCATCGGTGGCTGCGACACAGATGCAAGGCACGCCGGGGGCAGTGACAGGCTGGTGCGTGATGTCGCAATCCAGATCGGCCACATCGCCTGCCGCGAAATGGCCGAGGCCATCGTCGTAGGCGCCCTTGAGGATCAGTGTGAGCTCGTTTTGCCCGTGGGTGTGCATCGGGATGCTGCGCCCCGCAGCGCTGCGCAGCAGGATCAGGTCGCTGTCGCGGACCTGCGGGGCACGGATCACGTGCACGCCGGGGCCGATCAGGCGCCAGCGCAGGCGGCTGTAGCGTTCGCCGAAATACGGGTGCAGCGCCCTTGGCAGCAGGTCAGGATCGTGTCGTGGCGTTGTCGGTCGCGAGTGCGTGGAAGCGACGGGGCGGGGCAGAGGTTCGGCATTCAGGCGGGCGAGCATGGCATCGCGCGCGGTGGCGGGCAGCGCTTCGCCCTCCTGCTGGCGCAGCAGCTGACCGCCGATGTCTTCGGCCAGGCGCAGGTTCTGGCGGCATTCGCTGCAGTCCTCAAGATGCGCACGGGCAACCACGGTGAAAGCCGTCGGCAGTGCGCCGGATGCATAGCCGAGCAGGGTGGAATGGCCGAGGTGATGGTGTGGATTCATCGGCACGCTCCAAGTGCGGTCCTGAGCTTCTCGAAGGCACGGCGCAAGGTCGACTTGACCGTGCCAAGTGGCAGGTTGAGTTCGGCTGCGATCTCGCTGTGGCTGTGCGATTCCAGGTACGACATCCGGATCATCCGGGCTGCATCCGCCGGCAGCGTGTCGATCGCACGGGCAAGGATGGCGTGGTCGGCCCGGGCATCGGGGCTGGCGTCGTGTTCGGGTGTGATCTCGATCTGTTCGATGTCGTCATCCGATGGCAGCCATCCGCCTTGACGACGGCTGGCATCGAAGTGCAGGTTGCGTGCAATGCGGAACAACCAGGTGGAGAGTCCGGCCAATGCCGGATCGAAGGCGCCAGCATGACGCCAGGCACGCAACATGGCTTCCTGTACCAGTTCCTCGGCCTGCGCAGCGGGCAGTTTCAGGCCGAGCAGGTAACGATGCAGCCGGGGCGCAAAATGATCGTAGATGTGCATGAAGCTGTCCGCATCCTGGAACGCGGCCACCCGGGCCATCTGGGCGGACCAGAAAGCATCGTCGTCGTGCGGCGCTGGACGTGATCGGTTCACACGGTGCAGCGCCTGGAGCGACGCGATTTTTCCGCTGCTGTAAGAGGGGCACATGATAGGTCGTGATGAGGGTTGGCTGCCAATGGCAGGGCAGGCAGGTGGAGCCTGATGCCTGATCTACGCAGATGAAAGCCGATCGGATGCATCCTCTCAGGAGTGGATGCGCTCCAGCGCCGCCAGTGCGGCTTGGCGGCTGGAAGCCAGATCCACGATCGGCGCGGGATAGCCGTGTGGCGGCAAGCCACTCCATGGCGCATGGCGCAGCGTCGGGGCGAGCGGTGCCAGTTCCGGCACCCACCGGGCGATGTAGTCTCCCTGCGGATCGAACTTCTGCGCCTGCAAGACTGGATTGAATACCCGATAGTAGGGCGCGGCATCGGCGCCGGTGCCCGCCACCCATTGCCAGCCGAGCGAGTTGTTGGCGAGGCTGGCATCGACCAGCGTGTCCCAGAACCAGCGTGCACCGTGCTGCCAGTGCAGGCGCAGGTTCTTGGTCAACAGGCTCGCCACGATCATCCGCACCCGGTTGTGCATCCAGCCGGTCTGCCAGAGCTCGCGCATCCCGGCATCGACGATGGGGATGCCGGTACGGCCCTGCTGCCAGGCCGTCAGCAAGCTCGATTCGGGGGCAGCCCAGGGGAAATCGTCGAAGCGCGGATTGAAGTTGGCCTCGGGCGTGTGCGGGAAGTGGTGCAGGAGATGATGGGCGAATTCGCGCCAGCCCAACTCGCGCAGGTAGGCATCGCGGTCGTTGCATGCCGGGTTGTTTTCGAGCGTGCGGGCGATGCGCCAGGGCGTGATTTCGCCAAAATGCAGGTGCGGCGAGAGGTGCGACGTGCCGGGAATGTCCGGTCGGTCGCGCTGCTGCTGGTAGCCATCCAGTGCCTGAGCCGAAAAGCGTGCCAATGCAGCGTGTGCACCCCGCTCGCCGGGTGTCCAGCACGACCAGAAGCCGGAATCCCAGCGCAATCGCGGCGACAGCTTCAGCGCATCGATGCCCAGCGCACCGGGAAGCAACGGCGGTGCGGGCAAGTGGGCAGGCGCGTCGGTGCAGGTCGGCAATCGCCAGCGGGTCGATGCGTTGCGCCAGAACGGCGTGAAGACACGGTAAGGGTCGCCATTTTTCGTTTCTATCTGCCAGGGCTCGAACAACAGCGCGCCGTTGTGGCTTTGGGCCTGCACGCCGTGCTGTTGAAGGTTGCGCTTGATGAGGGTGTCACGCGCCTCGATCGCGGGTTCGTAGCGCCGGTTCCAGAACACGGCTTGTGCACCCGTGCAGGCCTGTATCGTCTGCAAGGTGTCAATCGATGGGCCACGGAAAACCTGCAAGCGCGAGCCGCGGGCTTGCAGATCGGCAGCCAGTGCATGCAGTGACCGGTGGCGCCATGCATCCGAGGCTGCGCCCGGCGCCCAGTCGCCTTCCTCCTCCGGCGCGTGGATGTACACCGGCACCGGTACCAGACCGCCCCGCAGCGCGGCCTGCAAGGCGGGGTTGTCGGCCAGACGCAGGTCATTGCGAAACCAGATCAGGGCGTGGGTCATCGTGACAGTGCCTCCAGCGGCAAGGTGGATCGACTGTACGCGGCTTGGCGTGTCGTGGATGCATGAGCTGCATCCGATGGCGGCAGATATGCGTATCGCCCCATGCCAATGGGACCGGAGCCTCGCCTTGATCGTCTTTCGTACTGTATTGCTGCTGTTCTTGTCCGCGGGCAGTTCCCTTGAAGCAGTGGAGCACCACGAGGGTCTGGCCTACCGGCTGGAGGGCGGCCCACTGCTTTACAGCGAACACCACTGGCGACTGGACATCGATGGCATCGCCACTCGCATCGTGCTCTACCGTTGCCCGGACGGCAGACCGTTCGCTCGCAAGCAGGTGCGGGAAACCACGGCTGCGACATCCCCGGATTTCGAGTTGCTGGATGCGCGTGATGGTTATCGCGAAGGCGTGCGAAGCATGGCGGGCCGACGCGAGATGTTCTGGCAAGCGGATGCCGATGCCCAAGCGATGGTGCGGGATTTCGTTCCCGATGCAGGCACGGTGATCGATGCCGGTTTCGATGCCTATGTCCGACAGCATTGGGAAGGTCTTCTTGCAGGAGAGCGGGGTCAGGCGCGCTTTCTGTTGCCGAGCGCATTGCGTCTGTTTCCAGTGCGGTTGTGGCGGCATGACGATGGCATGGATGCCGGCGAGGTCGGATTCCGGATGCGGCTGGATGCCTGGTACGGATTTGCCGTGCCGCAAACCCTGGTGGTCTATCGCGTCTCCGATCGCCGGCTGCTGCGCTTCGAGGGCACCGGCAGCATCCGCGATCCGCGCGGCAGGCATCGGCCGGTGCGCATCGTGTTCGCACCGCAAAGTGCGCCTGCTCCGGAATCGGGAAGGCGGCAGGCATTGGATGCCTTGCAGCTGCCGTTGGATGGTCGGTGCCCCACGTGAGCCGGATCCGGCGTTGCCCGGACAACGAATCCGCCCGGAGCCTGCATCCAAAGCCTGCGTACTTGCGTAAGCAGCGACGGAATGACACAGGATGGCGGGTGATGACACGGAAGCGGCAGTTGGCAACAGGCGGCATTCTTGCCACGGTGAGGCGCTGGTTCGATACCGGCTCCGATCCGGTCGATGTCGATGACCGAGATGCCATCCGCATCGATTGGCTCCGGGCGGCGCCATTCATTGGCCTTCATCTGGCATGTCTCGGAGTGTTCGTGGTTGGTGTTTCGCCTGTGGCATTGGCGGTGGCGGCGGGGCTTTATGTCCTTCGCATGTTCGCCGTGACCGCGTTCTACCACCGCTATTTTTCCCACCGAACTTTCCGCACCTCACGCGTGATGCAATTCGTCTTTGCGCTGCTGGGGGCTTCCTGCGTCCAGCGCGGGCCGCTCTGGTGGGCTGCACATCACCGTCATCATCATCGTCATGCCGATACACCGGAGGATCCTCATTCACCGGGACTGCGAGGCTTGGTATGGAGCCATGTGGGCTGGTTCCTGACGCCGGCCGGATTCCGCACCGATCTTTCCCGGGTGCATGATCTGGTGCGCTTTCCGGAGCTGCGTTGGCTTGATCGTTACGACACCATCGTTCCAATGGCGTTGGCCTTGGCACTGTTCGGGCTCGGAGTGCTGCTCGAGCGCATTGCTCCCCAGCTGGACACCAACGGGCCGCAGATGCTGGTGTGGGGATTCGCTGTTTCCACCATCGTGCTGTTCCATGCCACCGTCACGATAAATTCGTTGTCGCACCGCTTCGGTACCCGCCGTTTCGACACCGCTGACGAGAGTCGCAACAATCTCTGGCTGGCACTACTCACTTTTGGTGAGGGCTGGCACAACAACCATCACTTCTATCCGACATCCACGCGTCAGGGATTCTTCTGGTGGGAGATCGATCTGACCTACTACGGTCTTCGTGTGATGGCATGGCTTGGCCTGGTGCGCGATCTCAAACCAGTGCCTGCACGCGTGCTGGCAAGGGGCCGGCAATGAATCCGCGCATCGCCGTCATCGGGTCGGGCATTGCCGGGCTGGCCTCGGCGTGGCTGCTGTCGCAACGGTATCAAGTGACGCTGTTCGAAGCCGAGGAGCGCCTCGGTGGGCATACCCACACCCATGACATCACGCTGGCCGGCCAGCGCTTCGCCGTGGATACCGGATTCATCGTGCACAACCGGCAGCACTACCCGCTGCTGTCCCGGATGCTCGACGAGCTCGGCGTGGACACCGCGCCAACCTCGATGAGTTTCTCGGTACACAACGCGGCCAGTGGGCTGGAATACAACGCCACTTCCCTGGATGCACTGTTCTGCCAGCGTCGCAATCTGGTTTCACCCCGCTTCCTCGGCATGGTGAGTGACATCTTCCGTTTCTATCGCATTGCGCCGCGGTTGTTGCAAGACGATGGGCCGGGGCCGTCACTGGGTGAGTATCTGCAGCGCCATCGCTTCGGTGCCGCCTTCCGCGACGAACATCTTGTGCCGATGGCCTCGGCGCTGTGGTCATCGCCTTCGCGGCAGATTCTGGAGTTTCCGGCGCGCTATCTGGTGCAGTTCATGCACAACCACCAGATGTTGCAGGTCAGCGGGCGCCCATCGTGGCGGGTGGTGACCGGAGGCTCGGCACGTTACATCGAAGCCCTGCAACGCTCCTGGAGCGCGAGGGTGCGCCTGTCCACGCCGGTGCGTGCACTGCACAGGCAACTGCATTGCGTAACGGTTGAAACCGATGCGTCAAGCGAGTCCTTCGATCATGTGGTGCTGGCCTGTCACAGCGATCAGGCGCTTTCCCTGCTGGCTGACCCCGATGCGCGCGAGGCAGCCATTCTGGGGGCCATTCCGTATCAGGAAAATGATGTGGTGCTGCATACCGACCCAAGTCTCTTGCCCCGGAGCCGAAAGGCCTGGGCAGCGTGGAATGCGCATCTGCCGGCCGATCCGGCCGATGCCTGCACTGTCAGCTATTGCATGAACCTTCTGCAAGGCCTGGATGCCCCCGAACCCTTGGTGGTGACTTTGAATCGCACTGCAGCAATTGATCCATCCCGCATCCTGCGAAGAATGCACTACCGCCATCCTGTCCATACCGCCGGGGCGGTCGCAGCCCAGGCGCGCCGAGCGGAGATCCAGGGATGGCGTCGTACCTGGTTTGCCGGCGCCTACTGGGGTTGGGGATTCCACGAGGACGGCATGCGCAGTGCCGTGGATGTGGTCCGTGCGCTTGGCGTGGCGTGGCCCGCGACAACAGTGACGCCGTCTATGCCGGAGGTGGACCAGCCATGAATCGGGTGGCAGTTGCCGGTGATGCCGACGCTCCCGTGTTCCACAGCGCGATCTATTCGGGCACGGTGGTGCATCGTCGTCATGTGCCGGATGTGCATCGCTTCCGTTATCGCATGGCGCAGCTGTATCTGGATCTGGACGAACTGGATCGGGTTTTCGCCGGGCGCTGGCTGTGGTCCGGCAATGGCAGGAATCTGGCCGAGTTCCGCCGCAGTGATTATCTGGGTGCGCCCGAAGTACCGCTGGCCGAAGCGGTCAGGGCTCGGGTGGAACAGGACACCGGGTATCGTCCCGCCGGGCCGATCCGGCTGCTGACGCACCTGCGCTACTTCGGGCATGTGTTCAATCCGGTGAGCTTCTATTACTGCCATGCCGCCGATGGCCAGACACTCGAATGCATCGTGGCCGAGATCACCAACACGCCGTGGCGCGAGCGTTTCAGCTATGTGCTGCCGGTGAGCGAGGCGACACGGCGCGGGTCGATGCTGCATTGGGCCTTCGCCAAACGTTTCCACGTGTCGCCCTTCATGGCGATGGAGCGTGACTACCGCTGGGCGTTCAGCCCGCCGGACGAGCGCCTGAGTGTGCGCATGGATGTGATGCAGCAGGAGCGCAAGGAGTTCGATGCCACGCTTTCGTTGCGTCGGCAACCACTGAATGCGGCCAGCCTGGCGAGCATGCTCTGGCGCTACCCGGCGATGACGATGCAGGTCGTCACGGCCATCCACTGGCAGGCGCTTCGCCTGTGGCTCAAGCGCACGCCATTCCACTCCCATCCCGACAAATCACTCGATTTCCCGCGAGGTCCAGCATGAGCGATATGGCCGATACCACTGTTCTTCCGTCAGCACGCTACGGCGCATTCGATCGCTTCCTGCGTACGCGCCTGTTGCAGCAGATGGCGACCCTGCAGGGTGCATCGCTGCGCATTTCCGATGTCCTGGGTGAGACGGTGTTGGGCTCACCCGGGCCGGACGGGGGCCTGATGGACATCCAGGTGGATGATCCTGCCTTCTATCGGGCCCTCGCCGGCAACGGCAGCGTGGGCGCGGCGGAGGCGTACATGGACGGAGCGTGGCGGTGCAACGATCTGGTCGGGCTGGTGCGGCTGCTGGTCCGCAATCGCGACCTGCTGGATGGCATGGAAACCGGCACCGCACGTCTGGGTGGCTGGGTCATGCGTGCGGTGCACGCGCTGCGCGGCAACAGCCGCAATGGGGCGCGGCGCAACATCGCGGCGCATTACGACCTTGGCAACGACTTTTTCTCGTTGTTCCTCTCGGATGACCTGATGTATTCCTCGGCGCTGTTCGAGGATGCTGCGGATACGCTGGAGCAGGCATCCACGCGCAAACTCGATGTCATCTGCCGCTCGCTGCAGTTGCGACCGGATGATCGGGTGATCGAAATCGGCAGCGGCTGGGGTGGCTTCGCGCTGCACGCGGCGCACCATTACGGCTGTCACGTCACCACCACCACGATCTCGCGCGAGCAGCATGCGTTGGCCTGTGAACGGGTGGCGCGGGCGGGGTTGCAGGATCGCGTCACGGTACTGCTGGAGGACTACCGCGACCTTTCAGGGCAATACGACAAGCTGGTGTCCATCGAGATGATCGAGGCCGTCGGCGCACTGTATCTGGAGGGTTATTTCGCGAAGATCGGGCAGTTGCTCAAGCCTGATGGGCTGGCTTTGTTGCAGGCCATCACGATCGAGGACCACCGTTATGCGCAGGCGTTGCGCTCGGTGGATTTCATCAAGCGGCATGTGTTCCCAGGCTCGTTCATTCCTTCCATCCAGGCCATGCTTTCGGCCAAGACCCGCAGCACCGATCTGGCCTTGCTGAGTCTGTCCGATTTCGGTGGTTCCTACGCACGCACCCTGCAATTGTGGCGCGAGCGTTTCATGGCGCGATTGCCGGAGGTGCGTGCCCAGGGCTTCGACGAGCGCTTCATCCGCCTGTGGGAGTTCTATCTGTCTTACTGCGAAGGCGGCTTCCGTGAGCGATCCATCGGCGTGGCGCATCTGTTGTTCGCCAAGCCGGGTCGACGCGAAGCCGGATTCGGATTCCCCGGTGCTGTCACCTCGCGAGTCCCGGCATGAACATCGCCGTTGCCTTGTTGGTCGTCTGGGTGGTGGCGGCGCTGCTGCAGGCGGCTGGCTGGGTCTGGCAGCAACGTCGCCGCAATGCCGGCATCGTCGATGTGATCTGGGCCGGTGGCCTGGGTGTGGCGGCGGTGCTGATGGCCATCCTCGGGAATGGCGCCCTGTGGCCGCGCATCACGCTGGCAGCATTGGGGGGCGCCTGGAGCTTGCGCCTGACCTTGCACCTGTGGCGACGCATGGGGAGCGAAGGCGAGGATGGTCGCTACGCGTATCTGCGCACCATCTGGGGCGACGGAGGCACGCGCTGGTTCGCCTTCTTCCAGGCCCAGGCGTTTCTGGTGGTGCTGTTTGCGCTGCCGTTTCTGGCGGTGGCGCGCAACCCGCAGGACGGCTTGACGCCATGGTGGATCGCCGCCGTGATGGTTTGGCTCGGCAGCGTGGTGGGCGAGGCCGTGGCCGATGCGCAACTGGCGCGCTTCCGGCGCGATCCGGCGCGCCGTGACAGGGTATGCCGTGATGGTTTGTGGCGCTACTCGCGCCATCCCAACTACTTCTTCGAATGGCTGCACTGGTTCGCCTACGCGTTGCTGGCGGTGGGTTCGCCGCTGGCGTGGCTGGCCTGGTGCGGACCGTTGCTGATGTACGTGTTCCTGCGCTGGTTGAGCGGGATTCCGTTCACCGAAATGCAGGCATTGCGCTCGCGTGGCGATGACTATCGCCATTACCAGCGCACCACTCCGATGTTCTTTCCCTGGTTCCCGAGGAGATTTCCATGATCAGCTTCAACGACCTGTCAGCACCCGCTCAGGATGTCCTGCAAGCCGGGCGAGCTGCGCCCGGCTTGCTCGGCCTGGCTGAACGTGGACTCTTGCCTGATGCATGGGTTAGGACTGGCATCAGACGGCTGTGCGCCCAGCGCCTGCGGGACGAGTCGGCCGGTGGTATACAGGCACAATCGGCACGGCTCATGCAGAATCTGGCTGCATTGCGCAACAGTCCGGTGGCCATCCACACCGATGCCGCGAACCGTCAGCATTACGAATTGCCCCCCGGTTTCTTCGAACAGTGCCTCGGTCCCAGACTGAAATACTCCTGCTGCCTCTACCCCAATGGTGACGAAACTCTGGCCCAGGCCGAGGAGGCCATGCTGGCGCTGTACTGCGAGCGTGCCGGACTTGCCGATGGCCAGGACATCCTCGAACTGGGGTGTGGCTGGGGTTCGCTGACGCTGTGGATGGCGCAGTGCTATCCGACGTCCCGCATCACGGCGGTATCCAACTCGCATGCGCAGCGTGAGTTCATCATGCGGCGATGCGCCGAGCGTGGGCTGGCGAACGTGCAAGTAATCACGTGCGACGTGAATCAACTGGCGCTGGAAGCGGCGTGTTTCGATCGCTGCGTGTCGATCGAGATGTTCGAACACGTGCGCAACCAGGAAGTCCTGCTCTCGCGCATTGCGGGCTGGCTGCGTCCTCAGGGGCAATTGTTCGTGCACATCTTCTGCCATCGCACCCTGTTGTATCCGTTCGAAACATCGGGTGATGACAACTGGATGGGGCGGCACTTCTTTACCGGAGGGATCATGCCTTCCGCCGACACGCTGGCGTTTTTCCAGCGTGATCTGGTCCTGGAGGATCGCTGGCTGCTGGATGGCCGTCATTACCAGCGCACCGCCAATCATTGGCTGCAGCGTCAGGATGCCGCGCGCGATCAGGTCATGAATGTGCTGGAGCCGGCCTATGGTGCAAACGCGACACTGTGGTTCCAGCGTTGGCGCATGTTCTGGATGGCGTGTGCGGAGTTGTTCGGCTACGCCGGAGGCCAGGAATGGATGGTGGCACATTACCGCTTCGCCAAGAGGGTCGGGCAATGAGTCGCCTCGCGGTGTTTGCCGGTGTGGCGGCAGCGGCGCTGATCGGTTGTTCGCATCAACTGCCGGCAGTGAAGCCGGTGCCGCGGGTCGACATCGAGCGTTACATGGGCGACTGGTATGTCATCGCGCACATCCCCAGCCGCCCCGAGCGTGAGGCCTTCAATGCGGTGGAAAGCTATGCCCTGGACGCCAAGGGCAGGGTGCAAACCACGTTTCGTTTTCGCAAGGGCAGTTTCGACGCGCCACTGGAAACGATGCGTCCGGTCGGTTTCGTGCGGCCTGGCACCGGCAATGCAGTCTGGGGCATGCGATTCGTCTGGCCGATAAAGGCCGAGTTCGTGATCACGTATCTGGATCCGGACTATCGCACCACCATCGTCGCGCGGAGCAAACGCGATTACGCCTGGATCATGGCGCGCACGCCGCAACTCGATGAAGTCCAATACGAAGCGTTGGTGCAGGCATTGGTGGATATCGGTTATGCACGCGATTCCGTGCGGAAAGTGCCGCAGCAGTGGCCGGAATCACGTAACGACAGATCCTTCGGTGCCGGTCTCGCGGAGTGACCGAGCCACGGGAGCTAGCGCGTCTGCGTTTTCTGTTGCCGATGCAGCAGGATGCCGGCCACTGTGACCGCCACCATCACCAAGCCCACGATCAAGGTCGCTAGCGCATTGATTTCCGGCGTGACGCCGAGCTTCACCTTGGAGTAGATCAGCATCGGCAGCGTGCTGGCACCGGGGCCGGAGGTAAAGCTGGCGATGACCAGATCATCCAGCGACAGGGTGAATGCGAGCAGCCAGCCGGCCAGCAGCGCGGGAGCGATCAGCGGCAACGTGATGAGGAAGAACACCTTCCAGGGGCGCGCTCCGAGATCCATCGCGGCCTCTTCGAGGCTGGCATCCATCATCGTCAGGCGTGACCGCACCACGACCGTGACGTAGCAGGCCGAAAAAGTCACATGGGCCAGCGTGATCGTGGTCATGCCGCGCGTCGGCCAGCCGATCAGTTGCTGCATGCTGACGAACAGCAACAACGCCGAGAGGCCGAGCATCACTTCCGGCATCACCAGCGGCGCGGAGTTCATCAGGGACAGCAATCCCCTGCCGGTGAAACGCCCGAATCGTGCCAATGCCAAGCCAGCGGCGGTACCGACGATGACGGCCAAGGTCGCACTCATGCTGGCAATCATGAAACTGCGCCAGGCTGCGGCCAGCACTTGTTCGTTCTGGAACAGGCGTGCGTACCACTCGGTGGAGAATCCTCCCCACACCGTCACCAGCCGCGACTTGTTGAACGAGAAGACGATGACCGAGACGATCGGGACATAAAGGAAGGCGTAGCCGAACGCCATCATCGTGTAGAGCATCCAGGGCTTGCGGTTCATCAGCCTGCCTCCTGCCGTTCGCGCTTGTTCTCCACGTATTCGAAGATCAACGTGGGGACCACGATCAACAGCAGCATGGCCACAGCCACTGCCGATGCCAGTGGCCAGTCGCGGTTGGTGAAGAACTCGGTCCACAGCACGCGGCCGATGGTGATGGCATCCGGGCCACCGAGGATGTCCGGAATCACGAATTCACCCACGGCGGGGATGAACACCAGCATTGCGCCGGCGATGATGCCGGGCAATGACAGGGGCAAGGTGATGCGCAGGAAGGCTTCCCAGGGGCGCGCACCAAGGTCTTCCGCCGCTTCCAGCAAAGTGAAATCCATGCGCATCAGATTGGCGGTGAGCGGCAGGATCATGAAGGGCAGGTAGTTGTAGACGATGCCGATATAGACGGCGAGATTGGTGTAAAGCAGTTCCAGAGGCTGCTCGATCACGCCCAACCACATCAGGAATTGGTTGATCAGACCATTGGTCTTGAGAATGCCGGTCATGGCGTAAGTGCGCAGCAGCGAGCTGGTCCAGAACGGCAGGATCACGCCGACCAGCAGCAGCATCCGCCACACGGGCGTGGCCCGTGCAATGCCGTAAGCGATGGGGTAGCCGATGAACAGCGCGATGACGGTCGAGACGCCGGCAAACAGCAGCGAGTTCAGGTAGGCCTTCAAGTACAGGCTGTCCTTCAGGAGCGCGAGGTAGTTTGCCCAGGTCAGCCGCACCGTGAGTGCGCCGTCCTGGGCGTGATCGAACAACGCGGAGTAGGGCGGCGTCTGTCCGAACAGTGCCGTCGCGAAGCTGATCTTGATGACGATCACGAAGGGGACCAGGAAGAACAACCCGAGCCACAGGGTCGGGATGCCAATCACCAGAAGACGACCGCGATGGGTACGGAACTCCTGTCCGATGCTTCCGAACCAGCGGAAAAGATTGCGGACGACCTGATCCCAGAAGCTGCCGAACTCGCCGCCGCGCGAGTCGCTCATGACGGCAACACCACGGCCGATCCGGCCTCCCAGGAGAGGTAAAGTGTGTCGTCCCAGTCGTAATGCGGCTCGGAGCTGCGCTGGATGTGGGTTTCCTGTACCCGGATGACCGCGCCGCTCGCTGTCTTGACCTGATAGATGGAGACATCGCCGAGATAGGCGATTTCCACCACCCGGCCGACCGCGACATTTTCGGCGCGGGGTTCGACCTCATGCACGTCGATCTTTTCCGGACGGACCGAGACCGAGACCGGCGTTCCAACCGGGATCGGGTCAGCGTGACGCGCGAGGATCTCGGCATCGAGTGCATCGCAGTACACCTGCACCGTGCCGGCGTCCTCATCCTGCGAGGCGATGCGCCCCTCGAACAGGTTGGTGGCGCCGATGAACTCGGCGACGAAGCGCGTGGCGGGGTATTCGTACAGCCCCGCAGGCGTGGAGACCTGGGCAATCGCACCGTGATTCATCACCGCCAGGCGCGAGGCCATGGTCATGGCCTCCTCCTGGTCGTGCGTCACCAGCACGAAGGTCGTGCCGACACGCTCCTGGATGTTCATCAGCTCGAACTGGGTGTGTTCGCGCAGCTTGCGGTCGAGCGCGCCGAGCGGCTCGTCCAGCAGAAGCAGCTTGGGTTGCTTGGCCAGCGAACGTGCCAGTGCCACGCGCTGGCGCTGTCCGCCGGAAAGCTGGTCGGGTTTTCGCTTGCCGAGGTCCGGCATCCTCACCAGTTCCAGCATCTGCGCCACGCGGTCGCGGATTTCGCTCGCGGACAGGCGATCTTGCTTCAGGCCGAACGCGATGTTCTGTTCCACCGTCATGTGCGGGAACAGCGCATAGCTCTGGAACATCATGTTGACCGGTCGCTCGTAGGGCGGCAGGTCGGAGATGTCCACGCCATCGATCAGGATGGTGCCTCGATCCGGCTTGACCAGTCCGGCCAGAATGCGCAAGAGGGTGCTCTTGCCGGAGCCCGAGCCGCCCAGCAGAGCGAAAAGTTCACCCTTGTAGATGTCGAGTGAAACATCGTCGCAGGCGTAGACCTTGCCGTAGGTCTTGGTGACGTTCTGGATGCGCAGAAATGGCTGCGCAGCAGGATCCTGCCACGGTGCAACCGGGGCAGGGCGGCGAATCGGGGTCTGGGACATTTCCGGGTTCCTGAGGCAGGGCGCAGCGTTACTGTCCGCTCTTGATTGCCGTCCAGGCGCGGACGCGCTGACGCTGCAGGGATTCGGGCAACGACGCCGGATCCACCAGCTTGGCGACCACCTCGGGCGGAGGATAGACGCCGGGGTTTCCGGCGATGTCCTCGTCCAGAAGTTCCGTGGCAGCGGTGTTGGGATTGGCATAGCCGACGTAGTCGCTGATCGCGGCGATCACGCCGGGTTGCATCAGGAAGTCGATGAAGGCGTGGGCATTCTCGGGGTGTGGTGCATCCTTGGGAATGGCCATCAGATCGAACCAGCGCACTGCGCCTTCCTTCGGGATGATGAACTCGATCTCGACGCCGTTTTCGGCCTCCTCGGCGCGGTCGCGCGCCTGGAACACATCGCCCGAGTAGCCCATCGCCAGGCACAGATCGCCGTTGGCCAGATCGTCGATGTACTTGGAGGAGTTGAAATAGCGGATCGATGGACGAATCGCGGCATAGGCGGATTTCACCATCTCGATCTGTGCTTCATCGCGCGTGTTGGCGTCCTGTCCGAGCCAGATCAGCGCTGCGGAGAAGGCTTCCTGTTCATCGTCGAGCACGCTGATGCCGCAGCGTGCGAGCTTGGCGGCGTTGGCCGGGTCGAACAGCAGTGTCCACGAGTCGAGTTCCACGTCCTCGCCGAGCGCCTCCTTCACTTTCGCCACATTGATCCCGATGCCGGTGGTGCCCCACATGTATGGCACGGTGTGCATATTGCCCGGATCCACATCCGCCAGCGCAGTGAGCAGGCCGGCGTCGATGTTGGAGAGATTCTGCAGCTTGCTCTTGTCGAGTGGTGCGAAAATGCCGGCAGCGATCTGGCGCTGCGCGAAAGGCCGAGCCGAAGGGAACACCACGTCGTAGCCCGAGCCACCGGTAACGAGCTTGGCCTCGAGCATTTCGTTGGAGTCGTAGACGTCGTAGACGACCTTGATCCCCGTGGCCTTCTGGAACTGCGCCACGGTGTCTTCCGCCACGTAGTCAGACCAGTTGTAGACGTGCAGCACCTTGGCTTCAGCCCCTGGTACAGCGGGCGATGCGGCATCGGGTGCCTTGTCACCACCACACGCAGCCAGCGCCAGACAGGCAGCAAGCAGCGCCATCGATTTGCGGTTACCGATCATTGCAGTTTTCCATGCGGGCGCGGCCACGGTGCCGCAGCGTCGCATGTTCGGGAGCAAGCTTCAGACTGTCAACGGCTGGAATGGTTGCAAGCCTCGTGGAGCTGCATTTGTCATGTCTATGGTGTCTGCGCCGGTACAGGGCAAGCCGTGGCTGCGGAAACTGCAGGGCGCAGCACCGATTTGAGCACCATGATCCATGCGGCCAACGCGATCTGCGCGTGGCAGCGCGAAAGCACTTCTTCTGCGTGGATTACTTCGGTAATGTAGACCGGTTTTCCTCCCCTCTCAGCTGGAGTACCTCCGATGTCACCTCTTTCCCGCCTTGCCGCCGCTGCGGCACTCGCAATTGCCGCTGCTCCCGTGTTTGCGCAGGACGAGTCCCCCTGGTCGGTGTCCGGCGGGGTGTGGGCGGTCAGCGACTACGTCTGGCGTGGTGTTTCCCAGACTCAGGAAGATCCCACCTGGCAGGTTGAGCTGGGTGTCGAACACAAGTCCGGCTTCTATGCCGGTGCATTCGTCTCGGGTGTGGATTTCATCCCGTCGGGTGCGGACTGGGACGATGGCATCGATTACGAAGTCAACGCCTATCTGGGCTGGAGCCAGCAGATCAGCGACACGCTGACGCTGGACCTGTCCTATACCCGCATCGCCTATCCGGGTGCGAAGGCCGACTATGACGCCGATTTCGACGAGTTCACCGCCGAGCTCGGGATTGGCGACAACTACACGGCGACCGTCGTCTACTCGCCAGACACGGTGAACCTTGGCAGCTCGGCGATGTATTACCGCTTTGGCGGTGAGTGGGAACTGGGCGACTCCGGCATCCTCTTGGGGGCGGCCGCAGGTCTTTATGACCTTGGACAGGAGCTCGGAGGCAGCTACAAGGACTACGAGCTTTCGTTGGCTCGCAGCTTCGGAAATGTTGCGGTGAAGCTGGCGTACTTCGATACGGCAGGCTACAACGATGAACTGGCCGAGTCGCTGGGTGACCGCCATCTGGCGGACGGTCGCGCGATGCTGTCGGTGGGCTACGAGTTCTGATGATTCGGCGTTGACGCCGTGGGTTTTGCTGCGTAAGATATGCGGCCCTTCACGGCGTTTCCCGCGGCGGACAGGACCTTCATCGGGGTATAGCTCAGCCTGGTAGAGCGCCAGCTTTGGGAGCTGGATGTCGAGAGTTCGAATCCCTCTGCCCCGACCATGGGTTGTCCAGCTGTCCGGTTTGCAAGATGCGGTGCGCTATCATCGTTCGATGCGCCCGTAGCTCAACTGGATAGAGCACCGGCCTTCTAAGCCGGCGGTTACAGGTTCGATTCCTGTCGGGCGCGCCAAAAAGGTGATGTGGTTGTTGCGGTGGATGTAGCTCAGTTGGTTAGAGCATCGGATTGTGATTCCGAGGGTCGCGGGTTCGAGTCCCGTCTTCCACCCCAGTTCATGATGCGGCATAATGCCGGGTCGAAGCCGCTCAGGGCGGCAGCATGAAAAAGATGGGCCGTTAGCTCAGCTGGTAGAGCAGTTGACTCTTAATCAATTGGTCCTAGGTTCGAATCCTAGACGGCCCACCATCTTTCTCTCTTTCCGGCTTCGTCGCCCCGCCTTCGTTCTGGCGGCCGCCCTTGGGGCTGCCGATGCGAGGAGGCGGGCGTATTCATCGCGCGAGAGTGGCGGAACTGGTAGACGCGCTGGATTTAGGTTCCAGTGGGGCAACCCGTGAGAGTTCGAGTCTCTCCTTTCGCACCATCCCCGTCGATGACATTCGGCACAAGGTCGCATCTGTCCGCAGTGGCGGAATGCGCCGGTGACGGGCATCATGGTGGGCCAATTTTCCGGTGCCGTGGCCAATGAAGGCGGCGGTGCGACATCACTTGAGGAGTGACCATGCAAGTCTCGATCGAAACCCTCGGCACATTGGGCCGCAAGCTGACCGTCAGCGTGCCCGCCGACCAGCTCGAAACCACCATCCGCCAGCGCCTGAACGAGCTCTCGCGCACGGTGCGTCTGAAGGGCTTCCGTCCCGGCAAGGTGCCCGGCAAGGTGATCGAGCAGCGTTATGGCGCGCAAGTGCGCAACGAGGCGGTCGGGGAGCTGATCCAGCGTTCCTTCAGTCAGGCGGTGCAGCAGGAGAATCTGCGTCCGGCGGTACAGCCGGCCATCGAAACCACCGGTCAGCCGGAAGACGGTGAATTCAAGTACACCGCGACCTTCGAGGTCATGCCGGAGATCGGCAAGATCGATGTGTCGGCGCTCAAGATCACTCGCCCCGTGGCGGAAGTGGCAGACGCTGATATTGATCGCATGATCGAAACCCTGCGTCAGCAGCGCCGCACTTGGGAAGATGTGCAGCGCGCTGCCGCCATGGGTGATCTGGTGATGTTCGAATCGGTCACCACGACCGACGCGGGCCGCATTCCGGCAGAAGGCGTCGACCGCTCCGGCACGATTCTCGGATCCGGCGGCATCTTGATCGAGCTGGAAAATCAGCTCGTCGGCCTGTCCCCCGGTGACGAGCGCGAGCTGGACGTGACGTTCCCGGCCGATTACCGCAACGCCGCGCTGGCGGGCAGGGCGGTGAAGATCGCGGTGAAAATCGTGCGCGTTTCCGAAGCACGTCTGCCGGAGCTGGACGGAGCGTTCTTCTCCGCGTTCGGCATCGAAAACGGTGACCTTGAGCAGTTCCGCGACGAGGTGCGTTCCAACTTGGCACGCGAGCTGAAGGGGGCGCTGATGATGCGCCTGAAGAATGACGTGGTGAACAAGCTGCTGGATGCCCACAAGGATCTGGAGCTTCCGTCGCGCATGATCGAGGCGGAAGCACGTGGACTCGCCCAGCAGGCAGCCGAGCAGGCCCGCCAGCGCGGTCAGAACGTGCCCGAGCAGATCAGCGTCGAGCCTTTCCTGGCGCCCGCCCGGCAGCGTGTCGCTGCCGCCGTGCTGCTTGGCGAGTTGGCGCGCCAGAACGACATTCGTCTGGATACCGGTCGTCTGCAGGAAATGATGCAGCTCATTGCATCCACCTACGAAGAGCCCGAGCAGGTCATTGAACTTTACCGCCGCGACCCCCAGTTGCTGGATGGTCTGCGCAGCCGCGTGGTCGAGGATCAAGTCATCGACTGGATCGCCGATCACGCCGACGCCAGCACCACGATGCTGAGCTTCGAAGAAGTGATGCAGCCAGGCGCCGCCGCCTGAAACGGCACGCCTTTTCCGGGAGGAACGACGCAATGAACGTGCAGGGCCTGAATCTGGTGCCGATGGTGGTCGAACAGACCAGCCGTGGTGAACGTGCCTACGACATCTATTCGCGCCTGTTGAAGGAGCGGGTAATCTTCCTTGTGGGTCCGATCGACGATTACGTCGCCAATCTGGTGATTGCGCAGATGCTGTTCCTGGAGTCGGAGAATCCGGACAAGGACATCAACCTGTACATCAACAGTCCCGGCGGCGTGGTTACCGCCGGACTCGCGATTTACGACACCATGCGGTTCCTGAAGCCGGATGTCAGCACGATGGTGGTAGGGCAGGCCGCAAGCATGGGCTCGTTCCTGTTGGCCGCCGGCGCGAAGGGCAAGCGATTTGCTCTCCCCAATTCGCGCGTGATGATTCACCAGCCGCATGGCGGCGCGCAGGGGCAGGCGACCGACATCGAGATCCAAGCCCGCGAAATCCTGTATCTGCGCCGTCGTCTGAACGAAGAGTTCGCGGCCAATACCGGGCAAGCACTGGAGCGCATCGAGCGCGACGTGGAACGCGACTTGTTCTTCAACGCCGCGGACGCCAAGGCTTATGGGCTGATCGACGACGTGCTCGAGCGCCGCCCGGAAGAAACCGTCAAGCCAGGTTGATCGGCGGTTCCCCCATTCCATCATCGTAAGGCCCGGGGCGGCTAGGCGCGGCACCGGGCCTGAGCTATTCTCGGCTTGAGACACGTAACTGCAGGACGATTCGAGGCATGACTGAAGAACGGCAAGGTCGCGGCGGAGACAATGGCAAGATCCTCTACTGCTCTTTCTGCGGAAAGAGCCAGCATGAGGTGCGCAAGCTCATCGCCGGACCGTCGGTGTTCATCTGTGACGAGTGCGTCGAGCTGTGCAATGACATCATTCGCGAGGAACTGGAGGAGAAGGCATCCACCACGCGCAATCATCTGCCCAAGCCGCGCGAGATCATGGATGTTCTCGATCAGTACGTGATCGGTCAGGCGCGCGCGAAGAAGGCATTGTCAGTGGCGGTTTACAACCACTACAAGCGCATCGAGAGTCGCCAGAAGAACGATGACGTCGAGCTGTCCAAGTCCAACATCCTGCTGGTCGGTCCCACGGGCTCCGGCAAGACGCTGCTGGCGGAAACCCTGGCACGCTTGCTGAATGTCCCGTTCACGATCGCTGATGCCACCACGTTGACCGAAGCCGGCTATGTCGGCGAAGACGTGGAGAACATCATCCAGAAACTCTTGCAGAAGTGCGATTACGATGCCGAGAAGGCACAGCACGGCATCGTCTACATCGACGAGATCGACAAGATTTCCCGCAAGAGCGAGAACCCGTCCATCACCCGCGATGTATCGGGCGAGGGCGTCCAGCAAGCTCTGCTGAAACTGATCGAAGGCACCATTGCCAGTGTGCCGCCGCAGGGCGGCCGCAAGCATCCCCAGCAGGAGTTCCTGCAGGTTGATACCAAGAACATCCTGTTCATCTGCGGCGGTGCATTTGCCGGACTGGAAAAGATCATCCAGCAGCGCACCCTCGATGCAGGGGGTATCGGTTTCGGTGCCGACGTGCGCAGCAAGGACCAGAAGGCCAATGTCGGCAAGTTGCTGGCACAGGTGGAGCCGGAAGACCTGATCCGTTTCGGACTGATTCCGGAGTTCATCGGTCGGCTGCCAGTGGTGGCAACGCTTGAGGAACTGGATGAGGCTGCACTTATCCGGATACTGACCGAGCCCAAGAACGCCATCACCAAACAGTTCAAGAAACTGTTCGAGATGGAAGGCGTGGAACTGGAATTCCGTCCCGATGCATTGCTGGCGGTGGCCAAGAAGGCACTGGTACGCAAGACGGGTGCCCGCGGCCTGCGTACCATTCTGGAGTCGGTACTGCTGGACACCATGTACGAACTGCCGTCACGCGAGAATGTCTCCAAGGTCGTGGTGGACGAATCGGTCATCAACAATCAGGCCGAGCCGTACCTGATCTACGAAAGCGCACCGGCAACGCCGAAGGCCGCGGCGTCGGAATAGCACTCGGGGTCGCACCGAATTTCGGTCCGTCGACCTGACAACACTTTAGACAAGGTGATGCGAACGTGATTTCGCATCACCTTCACCGTTGTGTTGCGCGCATGGTGGATGCCCATAGGTGATGAGGAAGTGCGGGATGGCACACAAGGAAGATATGCCAGTGGTGTATGGCGTCATTTATTTTACATAATATACATTATGCACACATCGACCAAGACGACGAAGCGGCCCGACAAGTCTGCCAAGTCTAGAAAGATCAACAAGATAACGGGCGACCGCTTCCGCATCGCACGGCAAGCCTGTTGGCTGACGCTGCCGCAGGCCGCGAAAGTTCTTCAGGTCACCGAGCGCACCTTACATAACTGGGAGGCCGGCACTTGTCGTGTGCCTTATGCCGCCTACAAGCTGATGCGCCTGATGGCCGGCGGCCACCTCAAGCACTTGTGCCACACTAAGCTTGACGCAGGGGGTCTTGACGCAAGTCATCGCCCGCTTTTCGCTCTGACGGACAATGTGGCTTCATCAACGCGCCCCGCGCTCAGCTTCCGGGTTGCTGGTGCGAATGGCTGCACATCAACCGTGATTCGTGAGACAGACATGAGAACGCACTCCAGCAGCTTCAGCAGGCAGCCCTTTCCGCGCATCACGGCTTGGAGACACCACGTGCCATTGGTGACGGCCCTGCTGCTGTCGTTCCCCATCGCACACGCCGGGGACTGGCAGACCAGCGGCGATGTCCGCTTTGGCTTCGTCAGCAGCGAAACCCATGCTCGCAATGGTACGGTCACCGAGGCCGACAGCTTCCGTGCCCGCGCGCGTTTCCGTCTACGCGGTGAACTTGGCGGGGGCTGGTACGCCAGTGGTCGTGTGGCAGCAAAGCTGGATTCGGAGCAGGACACGGAAAAGTTCTGGTGGCACACCTATGCTCCTGGTCCTTCGGGACTCGAGAACGGTCAAGCCACGATTGACGAGGCGTATCTGGAATACCGCTCCGCAGATGCTCCGTGGAGTCTGCGCGTCGGCCGTTTCCAGGCGGCGTTCGGTGTCGATGACATCATGAAGAAGTCACTGGACCAGAACGACAGTACCAATTTCGACGTCACGTGGACCGACGGTGCCTGGTGGCAATGGCGCGGCAGCGATTGGACGTCGCACGTGATCTTGCGTCACAATGATCGGCGCGGTCCGACAGGGACACTGCGCCGGCCGCTGGATTTTTCTGACGGCAGCTCTCGCGTGGGGCTGTTTCTTGCGACTGAATCGAAGACCGCCATCGGCCCGATCGTGCAGCGCATGGTCACGCTGGATTGGTTGCCGTCCTCGTTGCGCCCGAACGGGTTGGCTGATCCCGCACTGGAGGACTACCTGGCAGTTACCGCCAAGGTTGCTGCTGAGTGGCCGCTGGGTGCAGGCGACACCAGATTCCGCCTGGGGGGCGAGATCGGCTGGGCGAGCGACACGCCACACCGCGAGGCGATGAATACCGGCAGGGGGGATGCCGATGCGGTTTCGTGGCAGGCGTCGTTCAATTTCATCGACATACGTCCTGATCATGCCATCGGCATCATCTACGGTCGTGTCGCCGATGGCTGGCTGTTGTCGAGCGACTTCCGCCCCAATGACGAGCTGCTGGAGATGCGCTGGGTCTGGCAGGTCGCTCCTGCTTGGCAGGTCGACGCACGCGTGCGGCGGCGCGAGGAAATCGATCTTCCCGCCAGTGCTGCCGGCGCGCGCCGGGATGACGACCTGTATGTGCGCGCAACCTGGCGATTCTGATCGCCCTGTCCCGCAAGGCTTCCGCCAGGTCCACACCCGCAATCGTGGTGTCGTGCATCAGGCTCACCATCGCATTGTTCTGCGCGCGGTTCTTCTTCGCCCAGGTCTGCCAGCGCCCGGCCAGCTCGCCGCCCTCCTCCTGCATGGTGTTGCGGTCGGTGGCGATCTGCTGCACCACGTCGGCGTACGGCTTGATCTGCGGCAGGTACTTCTCGCCCAGTTCGGCCAGGTGGCGCAGGGTCAGCGCCCCCAGCCACTTCGGACGCCACTGCTCCACCTGGTTCTTGATCGCATCCAGCACCGTGCGGCCCGGATTGCGGATGGCGGACTGGATGCCGTCCAGCACTGCGTTTTCGCGGCCGCTGAAAGCGGAAACCCCGCCGGATGGCTGGGTCTGTGTGGTGGCTTCGGGGCGGGAAAAGAACACCGCCGTCTCGCGGCCTGCCGGCCCGCCAGTGGCCCCGGTGATGCGGGACCAGTGGAGGCCAACACGATCTTCCTTGCGAAACGCGCGGTAGCGGGCGTGGACATCGGGCAGCATCGGCAGGATCTGCCCCATCGGCAGCGATGCACTCCCGTCCGGATTGAGCAACGCAGTCCAATCCGCTGCGACTTCACCATCTTGTCCGCGAGCATGATCGGCCCAGCCGCGTTTCTGGAAGGCGCGGAACGTAGCGCGATCCGGACTCGGCCCATTCACGTCCAGCTCGCTAGAGGCGGTGTGAATGGCCCATGTCAGCGCCGGCTCTTCATCCAGCCCGGCGGCCATCTGCTCCTTCCCTCGGACTTCCACCACCAGCGATTCCTGCCGCATGCCTTGGTTCTTGATACGCGCACGGGTCTGGTAGCCGGAGAACGGGCCTAGTCGTACAGAGAAATCCCGTGTCGCGTCATGTAAGCCTCCAAGTTCTCGCGTCGCGGATTCCGAGAGTCGGCGAACCAGGCTTTCAAGAGAGCGGTTTGCCGCTCGGTCAGTGGAGGCGGTGCCCTGCGCCGCGCCATCGGGTAGCTTGCCATCGGCCCGCCCCCATAGGCGAAGGTACGCCTCTCGCTCACTGTTGGCGGTGATCCGCCACCCTCGTTCGTCTCTCGGTCCGTCATCTGCGTTCCCCTGCTGCTGGTCGGAAAGGTCGGCCTCCTGCTCTTGCGAGAGTAGGCCTAGCTGGCGCAGCACGTCCAGTTGCTCCGATGACAATGCGCCAGATGCTGTCGATAGTGATGCCCGGCAGGTTGCCGAGTCCCTAGAATGGAAGCTTGCCTTTTCGGGAGCGCGCCATGTCTTCATCGCTTCACGCCGTCGATGCCGAGCTGGATGCCGTTGCACGTGATGCCGACGATCCACTCCGCAGCTTTCGCGAGGAGTTTCTGATCCCGCCGCATGGTGATGGCCACCTGCATTATTTCTGCGGCAACTCGCTGGGACTCCAGCCCCGCGCTGCGCGTGAAGTGATCGAACTGGAATTGGATCGCTGGGCGCGTCTGGCGGTGGAGGGCCATTTCCGCGGCGACACCGCCTGGATGACCTATCACGAAGGTCTGCGCGATGGCATTGCGATGTTGGTGGGCGCGAAACCCATCGAAGTCGTGGCGATGAACACGCTCAGCGTGAACCTCCATCTGCTGATGGTGAGCTTCTATCGCCCTACCCATGCACGGCCGGCCATCCTGATCGAGGCAGGCGCATTTCCTTCCGACCGCCATGCGGTGGAGTCCCAGATCCGTTTCCACGGCTTCGATCCGGCCCAATGCCTGATCGAACTGGCGCCGGACGAGCCAGGTGGCACCCTCTCGATGCAAACCATCGCCGATGTGATCGAGCGCGAAGGAAACAGGATCGCACTGGTGCTGTGGCCAGGCGTGCAGTACCGCACCGGACAGGCGTTCGATCTGGCGGAGATCACGCGGCTGGCGCACGCCAGAGGGGCGATGGTCGGCTTCGATCTTGCTCATGCCGTCGGCAATCTGCCATTGGCGTTGCACGATGCCGATGCGGACTTCGCTGCGTGGTGTCATTACAAGTACGTCAACGCGGGGCCCGGCGCGGTAGCCGGGGCATTCGTGCATGCACGCCACGCACATGCCGATCTGCCGCGATTTGCCGGTTGGTGGGGGCATGAGAAGACATCGCGTTTTGCGATGGGGCCGCAGTTCGTGCCGGCGCCCGGCGCCGAGGGGTGGCAGCTTTCCAATCCGCCGATTCTGGCGATGGCGGCGCTGCGTCCGGCGCTGGGGATCTTCCAGCGTGCCGGCATGTCACGACTTCGTGAGAAATCTTTGAGGTTGACCGGCTATCTGGAATCGCTGATCCATGAGCACCTGGCCGATGTGCTGCATATTGTCACTCCCGCCGAAACCGTTCGGCGTGGTTGCCAGCTCTCGCTTCGGGTACGTGAAGGGCGGGATGCTGGTCGTTCCCTTTTTGAGTTCCTCAGTGAGAACGGCGTGCTCGGCGACTGGCGCGAGCCGGACGTGATCCGTATCTCCCCTGCGCCGCTCTACAACACCCATCTGGATGTGCTGCGTTTCGCCCAACTCACCGCCGTCTGGCGCGACAGCACAAGGTGAGTGTGGCGCATCAGAGCTGATCTGTGCGCCGTTCGTCCTGCGTCGTGGCCACTGCAGCGACCTTGTGGCCGTTCGTCATGCTGTTTCCCCGCCATCGAAGTCGGCTGGCAGGCTGATGGCGTCCCAACCACTGACGGAGACTCATGATGAACCGTACCCCCACCTTCTCGCGCAATCGCCTTTCCTCGCTGTGCCTGGCGCTGCTGGCCGCCGTGGCCATCGCGCCTGCAGCACAAGCGGTCGGAAAGAGCAGCGTCGGGCTCGACATCCAGGTTGAAACCCTCGGCCAAGGCCGTCCTGTGCTGACCATTCCCGGCCTCAACAGCCATGCGAGCGTCTGGCGCGACACCTGCGAAGCCTTGAAGGATGTGCAGTGCCACCTGGTGCAGTTGCCCGGATTTGCAGGTGCCAAGCCCGCAGGGCACGACGACTTCCTGGATGAAATGGCCCGGCAGGTGCTCGCGTATGTCCGCCGGAATGATCTGCGCCAGCCGGTGGTGATTGGCCACAGCCTCGGCGGATTCCTGGCACTGAAACTGGCATTGGCCGAACCGGATGCCATCGGGCCGCTGGTGATCGTCGATTCGCTGCCGTTCTTCTCGGCGGCGATGAATCCGACGGCGACGTCCGAATCCGTCAAGCCGATGGCCGAGGCAGTCCGCCAACAAATGCTGTCCTCTGACGATGCGACGTACCAGCAACAGGCCGCCGCTTCCGTGCGGAACATGGCGCATGATCTGACCCGTGTGGAAGAGCTGGTGCGTTGGGGCGAGAGCAGCGACCGCGCCACCACCACGCAGGCCATGGTGGAACTGATGGTCACCGACCTGCGCGGCGAACTGGGTGGCGTGCGCTCGCCGACGCTGGTGCTCGGCGCCTGGGCTGGCTATGCCGCCTTCGGCCAGACCCGGGAGGCTACCCGCGCGATCTTCGAGAGCCAGTACGCCGCTCTGCCCGGTGTCCAGATCGAACTGAGCGAAGCCGGTTACCATTTCCTCATGTGGGACGATCCGCAATGGCTGCAGGCGCAGGTGAGCCAGTTCCTGACAGCGCATCCGGCCAAAGACGAGTGAGACGAGAAAACCCGATGAATCCGAACACGTTGATGAAAGCCTGCGGTCTGGTTCTGGTATTTATCGGTGCGGTGCTTCTCGTGATCGGCTTTGTTACCGGGAAAGTCGCGATCTGGGCGGCCGCGCCCGGCATGACCGCCGTGGGCGTGGTGCTGCTGGCACTGTCCGGAAAGCGTCAGACGTGATGGCGGAAGTGCGGACGATGTCCGGCAACGATGCATCTGCCCGGTTCTGGTGGGCCAACCTCGCCCTGTGGCTGGCCTACCTGCTGATCAACCTGGTGCTGGCAAGCAACTACGCGAATTGGTCTGGCGGCGTGGTGATGATCTTCGTCCTGTTGTCGGCGTCGCTGTATCTGGTGTCCGGCGGCATCCGGCATCTGGCGCAACGCCATGGCTGGCTGGACCTGGAGCTGGGTGCACTGTGCTGGCGCATGCTCTCTTGCGTGCTGGCCGGTGCGGCGCTGACGCAGATCGCCATCGCCGTCATGCTTCGGACCCTGCTGATGTTGGGCTGGGCGTCACTGCCCGATGGCGGCGATTTCAGCATGGGAGCCAGCTTCGGCTACTGGATCAACACAGCCATCATGCTTGGCCTGTGGGTGGCCGGCTGGATCGGCTGGCGCGCGCTGCGCCACGCCCGCGAAGCGCGTGCTGCACGAATCCATGCCGAGTCCGAGCGTCAGCAGATGCAACAGGATGCACTGCGCGCCCGTCTCAACCCGCACTTCGTGTTCAACGCGCTCAACAACCTGCGTGCGCTGATTCTCGAAGACCCACAGCGTGCGCGCGAACTCGTCGGCCGCCTCTCCAATACGTTGCGACACGCGCTCGGGCACACCCGGCGCGATGCCGTGCCGCTGTCCGAAGAAGTGGCTGTGGTCGAGGACTATCTCGCGATCGAGTCGGTGCATTTCGAAGACCGCCTGCGCGTGCGTCGCGATATCGATCCGGCCACGCACGAAGCGATGCTGCCGCCGATGGCGCTGCAACTTCTGGTCGAGAACGCGATCAAGCATGGCATCGCGGTTACCCCCGGCGGCGGCGAACTGCTCATCCGCGCCGAATCGCTGCCCGGTCTACTGCGTCTGACGGTGGAAAATCCCGGAACCGTTGGCCGTGGCGGTGATGGGCATGGGGTGGGGCTTGCCTATCTGCGTCACGTGCTGGTGCACGTGGATGGCCGTTTCGCGCTCGAACAGGCGGACGAAACCGTCCGCGCCACGCTGGATATCCCGCAATGAGCACACCGCCGCTTCGTGTCCTTATCGTCGACGACGCTCGCCTTGCCCGCGCCGAATTGCGCGCGCTGCTGGCGCGCATCGACGACGTGGAACTGGTCGGCGAGGCCGAGGACGTGCCGCAGGCGCGCGCCGAAATCGCGCGCTTGCATCCCGACTTGGTGCTGCTCGACATCCAGATGCCGTCCGGCAGCGGTTTCGATGTGCTCGATGCGCTGGAAGTCATGCCCGCCGTGGTGTTCACCACCGCGTACGACCACTACGCGCTGCAAGCCTTCGAGGCCAATGCGCTCGACTATCTGCTCAAGCCGGTGGATCCGGTACGGTTGGCGTCGGCATTGGATAAAGCCCGTGGCAGCCGCCCCGTCGGCACGCCGTCTGCCGCGAATGACGGACGCGGCGCACTCGGCGCCGAGGATCAGGTGTTCCTGCGCGATGGCGAGCGCTGCTGGTTCGTCGCCACCGGAGAGATTTCGCGCATCGTGGTCGATGGCAATTACGTTCGCGTCTGGTTCCGCGAGCACGCCGCGCTTCTGGCGCGCAGCCTGTCGGCACTGGAATCCCGTCTGGACCCGGCACTGTTCTTCCGTGCCAATCGCAACACTCTGGTCAATTTGCGCCACATCCGCACGGTGGAGCCGTCGATTTCCGATGGCTATACGCTGGGATTGCGCGATGGTGGCGAAGTCGAGGTTTCCCGCCGGCAAGCACGCGAACTGCGCGAGCGCCTGGCGCTTTAAGCTGAGCGGCAGCCTTGCGGACTGCCGGTCAAATCGCAAAGCGTGAGGGCCGATAGCTACAATCGCGCACCTTCATGCGCTCCCGTTTCGTGAGCGCCTCGTAAACCACCTGCCCTGCGACGCCCGAGCTTGACACCTGATACTGCCCCCTCACATCACCTCACCTTGATCGGTGCCGGCCTGGCTGGCGCCTTGCTGGGGCTGATGCTGGCCCGTCGCGGCTGGAACGTGGACATCTTCGAACGTCGACCCGATCCGAGAGTGGCCGGATATGAAGGCGGACGATCGATCAACCTGGCGCTCGCCGAACGCGGTCTGGACGCGTTGCGCCGTGCCGGCCTCGAAGACGAGGTCATGGCGCAAGTGGTCATGATGCGGGGGCGCATGGTGCATTTCGAAGACGGAACCACCCAGTTGCAGCGTTATGGCCGCGACGACAGCGAAGTGATCTGGTCGGTGCACCGTGGCCGCCTCGTGATGACGATGCTCGATGCGGCGGAGGCCGCGGGTGCGCGGATTCGTTTCAATCGGCGTCTGGAGCAAGTGGACCGCGATACCCGCGTCCTGAAGTTCGTCGATGACCGCACTGGCCATGCGTTCACCGAATCGTTTTCGACATTGATGGGAAGCGATGGCGCCGGTTCGTCGGTACGGGCCTGGATGGCCCGGCAAAAGGACTTGGGCGAACGCTTCGAGGCCTTGGACCATGGCTACAAGGAACTCGAGATTCCTCCGTCACCTGCCGGTGATTGGCGGATCGAGCCCAACGCCCTGCACATCTGGCCGCGCGGCGGTTACATGTGTATCGCGCTCCCGAATACCGAGCGAAGTTTCACCGTCACGCTGTTTCTTCCCGATGACGGTGAGCCCGGATTTTCCACGGTGCGCACCGGCGAGGACGTTCGCGCCTTGTTCGCGCGCGACTTCCCCGACGCGCTGGCGCAGATGCCCAACCTGGCCACGAATTTTCTCGATCACCCCACCGGAATGCTTGCCACCCTCTACCTCGATCACTGGCATCTGGGTGGCGACGCCGTGTTGCTGGGCGACGCAGCCCATCCGATGGTGCCCTTCCACGGGCAAGGCATGAACTGCGCGTTTGAAGATTGCGTGGCGCTGGTGCGGCACATCGAGGCGGCACCGGATTTCGAGAGTGCGTTTGCCGCATTCGAAGCCGAGCGTCGTCCGAACGCCAGGGCGATTCAGGAAATGGCGCTGGAAAACTACGTCGAGATGCGCGACCGGGTGGACGATGCGGATTACCTGGTCCAGCGGGAACTGGAGCAGTTGCTCGCCGAGCGCCACCCGGATCGCTTCATTCCACGCTACACGATGGTGACGTTCCGTACCCTGCCCTATGCCGTTGCGCAGGAGCGAGGGCGCATCCAGCGCGACATTCTGATCGAGGCTACACGCGGACTCTCCACGGTCGCGGCCGTGGATTGGGGCAACGTGGATGCCGCCGTGATGAAACGACTCGAACCTGTGGAATGATCGCACCCGCGTTGCCCCAACTCGACGAGCCAGCGTATGCGTGACATTGCCCTGACGATCCTGCTTCTGACCCTCAGCAACGTCTTCATGACGTTTGCCTGGTATGCGCACCTCAAGGAGTTGAACACCAAGCCCTGGATCGTCGCGGCGCTGTTGAGTTGGGGCGTGGCGTTGTTCGAGTACCTGCTGCAGGTGCCGGCCAATCGCATCGGCTACGGCACCTTGTCACTGGGGCAACTCAAGATGCTGCAGGAAGTCATCACGCTGAGCGTGTTCGTTCCGTTCGCGTACTTCTACATGAAGGAACCCTTGAAGCTCGACTACCTTTGGGCGGCGCTTTGCATGCTGGGTGCGGTGTATTTCATATTCCGCAGCAAGTTCGGCGCGCCCTGAGTCGCTGCTGCCTCACCACACCAGGTCGTCTGGCACCTGATACTTCGGATCGGCGTAGACATCGTCATCGGACGGGGTGTTCGGATCGGCGAGCAACGCCAATGCCCCGGGCGAAATGCGTTCGGCTTCGCTGCCGTCCGCAGCCGATACCAGATGGTAACGGCCGGCCAACTGCACGACCGCGAGTTCACCGGCATTGAGCGCGCCGAGCTGTTCGGGGGTGACATGAATGCGTCGGATCTTGCCGCCGTATTCGAAATGGCGAGCAATCTCGGCTGCTTCATCGTTGAGCCGGGCGCGAGAGAGAAACTCGGTCAACCTGGCCTTGGCTTCGCGACGAAGTCTTGCCTCTTCCTGACGTTGGCGTTCGGCTTCGATGCGCTCTTCCTTTTCCCTCTGAGCGCGAATCGCGAATGCCTTGGCCAGATCGATTTCGCCACTTGTCCGAGGCTTGCCCGGCCTCCCTCCGGCGGCCGGCTTGCCGCCCTGCGGCTTGCGGCCTGCGGGTTTGTTCGGCGCCGTGTTGCGGTTCCGGGATTCCTCGCGAGGCGGGGTCTTGAAGCCCAGCTTCAACAATTGGTCTTTCAGCGAATCACTCATCGGGCATGACTCAATAATGCGGGGGCGGCTCATTGGCCGCACTGGGTGACGACACGCCGCTGCGCAACGCGTTCAGATCCGCGGTGGCCTGAATCAGTGCGGCACGCAGGGCATCCAGCTCCAATCGCTGGCGGTGTACCAGATCACTCAGCTCGCTCAAGGTATGTTCCTGGAAAGCGAGGCGGGTTTCGATTTCGATCAGTCGTGCGTCGTCCATCATGGGTGAAGTTTACCTGTCGAGAGCTTGCACGGCAGCGGATGATGGGGCCGCGGTCCGAAGCGGTCGCGATACAGCCAGCATCGGCGATGATCTGCAGTCTTCATCCATTGGAATGGCTCGTACATGGACTTTTCCATACTGCTCTACATCCTTGGTGGTCTGCTGATTGCCGTGGGCCTTGCAGGAGTCGTGCTGCCGGCGCTGCCTGGCGTTCCGCTGATGTTCGCCGGCATGGTGCTGGTGGCCTGGGGCGGTGATTTCATCCGATTGGGGTGGGGCATCGTGACGCTGCTCGGCGTACTCACGATGCTTTCGATCCTCGCCGATCTCATCGCCAATCTGCTCGGGGCACAACGCGCCGGAGCGAGCCGTTTGGCGCTTGCGGGGGCGGCGCTGGGTACGGTTATCGGTTTGTTTTTCGGACTGGCGGGGATTGTTCTGGGGCCGTTCGTCGGAGCAGTGATCGGCGAGTTGGCCCATGGTCGCCATGGTGGCACCGCAGCGAAAGTCGGGGTCGGGACATGGATCGGCTTGCTGCTGGGTACGGTGGCGAAAATTGCGATCGCGTTCGTGATGCTCGGAATCTTCGCGTTGGCACTGCTGCTTTAGGGCCTCCCTGCAGCCGGAAGGCCCCACGTCAACGGGCGCGTATCAGCCAGCCTTCGACTTCGCCAGCTTCAACCACGTGTCGACCACGGTATCCGGATTGAGCGACACCGATTCGATGCCCTCTTCCATCAACCATTGCGCCAGGTCCGGGTGATCGCTCGGGCCCTGCCCGCAGATTCCGACGTACTTGCCACGAGCGCGGGCGGTCTTGATCGCCATCGACAACAGCTTCTTGACGGCCGGATCACGCTCGTCGAACAACTGCGCGACGATGGATGAATCGCGGTCCAGTCCCAAGGTCAGCTGGGTCAGGTCATTGGAGCCGATCGAGAAACCGTCGAAGATGTCGAGGAACTCGTCCGCCAGCAAGGCGTTCGAGGGCACTTCGCACATCATGATGATCTTGAGGCCGTCCTCGCCTTGACGCAGGCCATTGCGTGCGAGCACGTCGACCACCCTGCGCCCTTCATCCAGCGTGCGCACGAACGGAATCATCACCCACAGGTTGGTGAGGCCCATCTCGTTGCGGACTTTGAGTACGGCCTGGCACTCCAGCGCGAACGCATCGGTGAACGACGGATCGACATAACGGCTGGCGCCGCGGAAGCCGATCATCGGGTTCTCTTCGTGCGGTTCGTAGCGTTGGCCACCGATGAGGTTGGCGTACTCGTTCGACTTGAAGTCGGAGAGGCGCACGATCACGGGATTCGGTGCGACCGACGCCGTCAGCGTGGCGATGCCCTCGGCCAGACGATCGACGTAGAAACCCACCGGATCGCCGTAACCGGCGATGCGGTCGTCGATGCGCTGGCGGGTTTCCGCATCCTGACGGTCATACTCCAGCAGCGCCTTGGGATGCACACCGATGTGCGAGGCGATGATCATCTCCAGCCGTGCCAGACCGATACCGGCATTGGGCAACTGGCCGAAGTCGAACGCACGCTCGGGGTTGGCGACGTTCATCATGATCTTGAGCGGCGCCGGGGGCATGTTGTCCAGATCGGTGGTGGTGCGTTCGAACGGCAGTGTGCCCTCATAGATGAAACCGGTGTCGCCCTCGGCGCAGCTTACGGTTACCGGCTCACCGTCCTTGATCGACGACAGCGCATTGCCGGTACCCACCACGGCCGGAACGCCGAGCTCGCGCGCGATGATCGCCGCATGGCAGGTACGCCCGCCTCGATTGGTGACGATCGCGGCGGAGCGCTTCATCACCGGTTCCCAATCCGGATCGGTCATATCGGCCACCAGCACGTCACCGGGCTGTACCCGGGCCATGTCCTCCAGTGACCGCACCACGCGTGCCACGCCGCTGCCGATCTTTTGCCCGATGGCGCGGCCTTCGGCCAGTACCGGGCCGCGCTGTTGCAGCGTGAAACGCTCGATCTGGGTAGCGCGCGCACGCGACTTCACCGTTTCCGGACGCGCCTGCAGAATGTAGAGCTTGCCGGTTGCGCCGTCCTTGCCCCATTCGATGTCCATCGGGCGGCCGTAGTGCTGCTCGATGATCAGGGCCTGCTTCGACAGCTCCTGGACGTCCGCGTCGGAAAGCGAAAAGCGGCTGCGCAACTCGGTCGGGGTGTCTTCGGTGCGCACGCGCTCGCCGGGCACATCCGAATACACCATGCGCAGCTGTTTGGCGCCGAGCGAGCGGCGCAGGATCGCGTGCTTGCCGGCCTTGAGCGTGGGCTTGTAGACGTAGAACTCGTCCGGGTTCACCGCGCCCTGCACGACCATCTCGCCCAGTCCGTAGCTGGCAGTGACGAACACCACGTCGCGGAATCCGGATTCGGTGTCGAGCGTGAAAAGCACACCCGACGCGCCGATGTCCGAGCGCACCATCAGCTGCACGCCGGCGGACAGGAACACGTCCTCGTGCTTGAAGCCATGGTGCACGCGGTAGGCGATGGCGCGATCATTGTAGAGACTGGCGAAGACTTCCTTCACTTTCACCACCACGTCGTCGGCGCCGGTGACGTTGAGGAAAGTCTCCTGCTGGCCGGCAAAACTCGCATCCGGCAGGTCTTCGGCGGTGGCCGACGAGCGTACTGCCACGGCGACATCGCCGCCGCCGTTTTCGGCGCACAACGTGGCATAGGCGTCACGGATGGCCTTGTCCAGCGCAGGCTGAAGCGGCGCATCGATCACCCATCCGCGAATCTCGGAGCCGGCCTTCACCAGCGCATCGACATCTTCCACGTCCAGGCCTGCCAGACGATCGAAGATGCGCTGCTCCAGATCGTTGTGGGCGATGAATTCACGGAAGGCGTCGGCCGTGGTGGCATAGCCACCGGGGACGGAAACGCCCAAGCGGGCGAGATTTCCGATCATCTCGCCGAGCGAGGAATTCTTGCCTCCCACCTGGGCAAGGTCGGACAGGCGCAGCTCATGCAGCCACAAAACGTGCGAAATCACTCGGCGGCTCCGGGTATGGAAGGAGGGAAATAATGATGCAGCGCGGTATTTTGATGGCCCCGGCGCGGGCTTACAAGCTCGTGGAACCTGCGGGCGATGGCTACACTGCGGCAGCTCCTACAAGGCAAACTCATGAGCCAGACCCGCCCCGTATTCTATATCTCCGACGGTACCGGCATCACCGCCGAGACCATCGGCAGCAGCGTGTTGACGCAGTTTCCCGACGTGATCTTTGCCACTCAGCGCATCCCGTTCGTGGATACCGAGGCCAAGGCCCGGCATGCGGCGCAGCGCATCCGCGATGCCGGCGAGCGATCCGGCTTCCGCCCCATCGTCGTCAACACCGTGGTGGATGGCGCGCTCACTGCCGTGCTGGCCGAGAGTGGTGCGCTGATGATGGACGTGTTCGCTCCCTTCATCGGCCCGCTGGAAACCGAGCTCGGAACCACGCGACAATCCAAGGTGGGTCAAGCACACGGCATTGTGGATTTCGCCAAGTACGAGACCCGTATCAATGCCACCAACTACGCGCTCAGCCACGACGATGGCATCGATGTGCATTACGACGAGGCCGACGTGATCCTCGTGGGTGTCTCGCGCTCGGGCAAAACACCTACTTGTCTTTATCTGGCCTTGCACTTCGGGGTCAGTGCCGCCAACTATCCGCTTACCGAAGAAGATCTGGAAGGCGAAGACCTGCCCCCTCGCCTGCGGGCGCATCGCAAGAAATTGTTCGGCCTGACCATCGACCCTGTCCGGCTCCAGCAGATTCGCCAAGCGCGCCGCCCCAACAGTCGATACGCGATGCTGGATACCTGTCGGCGCGAAGTGCAGGCCGCCGAGGCGCTGTTCCGACGCGAGCGGCTGCCATCGCTGAGCACCACCAACACCTCGATCGAGGAAATCGCAAGCAAGGTGATGTCCCAGTTCGACATCGACAAGCATCTGTTCTGACCCCATGCTGCCCACTTCCATTCGATCACCAGTCATTCCGCACGCCAGCCGCTTCGGCTATCTGATGGCGTTGTACGGCGAGAACTTCATGCGCTTCGAGCGCCTGTTCCAGCCACATCGTTGCCTCGGTGGACACTGGCGCTCCAGCGTGGACGATGGCCTGGATGTGCACCTGCATGTCCTGGAACGGCACCGCTACACCACCGAATTTCGTCTGACCTACGCCTTGCGCGACCCGATCACCGGTGAGCCGGATCCTTCCGCGTTCCTCCGCCTCTATCACGACGCCCGGGCGATCGAGGCCACGCATTGCTATGCGGGCCGGCGTTGGCAGGACGTGCTCGGCATGTGCCCGGAGCCTGGCACACTGATGGGACATCGCTTGCGGATGAACACCTTTCTTGGCAAGTGGCTGGCATTTCTCTCCGAGCAGGGCCATTCGCCATTCACGTTGCGATCCGAAGATGCGGTGGCAGAAGAATACGAAACACTGCTTGACGACATCGAAATCGCCCCATAGAATGGCCGTCTTTCCGGCATGTGGGGCTATAGCTCAGCTGGGAGAGCGCTACAATGGCATTGTAGAGGTCATCGGTTCGATCCCGATTAGCTCCACCAAAACAAACTAGGTCCCCATCGTCTAGAGGCCTAGGACACAACCCTTTCACGGTTGCGACCGGGGTTCGAATCCCCGTGGGGACGCCATCTAAACCAGCATGGTTGGATCGCAAAAAGCTCGCTTCGGCGAGCTTTTTGCGTTTTGCTTTCGTCAATCCATCACTGCAGCATCACGCCACGGGCCGTGCGACCCGATGGTTGGCGGTGGAGGCAACGCCACATGCTGGGCAGCCTGGAAAGTTGTGACGGGGATTGCAAAACAATGTGAACAATACGGGTGAAAGCATTGACAATTGCGGATATGCTCGATTTTTCGTCCATTTTCGATGCATGCCATGTCCAGACCAAGCCCATCCTCGCGTCGTACCTTGATCACCAGCCTTGGCATGGCGTCGCTGGCACTGCCCGTCATGGCAGGGGAATCGATCAAGTCGGCAAGTACTGACATTGTGCGGACACCTGCACCGTTGGCATCTGAGAAGAACGGATCCACTCGGGTTGTGCTGCCCCCGTTGGCGGTTCGCGCTCTGCACCGTATGGGCTTCGGGCCCGCCAGGCGCAAAAAGAAGGCGATCCGGCAGGCGCCTGCGGGGCGACTTTTCGGCGATGATTTTGAAACGCTCGGCGACTTGGGCGAAGACGACATCGGCTATTTCATGTCGCTGGGTCAGGACGACGATACCCGTTTGGCCAACTATGTGGAGCAGCAGCTCGATCCGGCCTCGATCGACGATTCGGCGCTGAACGCGCGCATGGCGCAGTATCCCGCGTCGTTCTCGACATTGAACCAATCGCTGGCCGCGGTGTTCGCGGAACGCTCCTGCCAGAGCAGCTACGACACCTACATGCGCCCACTGCGCGAGGTTGAAAAGGCAGCCTTCACCCGTGCTGTCTACAGCAAGCGCCAGCTGTTCGAGCTGACGGTGGATTTCTGGCACAACCACTTCAACATCTACGCCGCACTGAGCGCGCGGATATCCTCCAGCTGGCATTCGTGGGATCGGGATGTCATCCGTGCCCATGCCTTTGGCAATTTCTTCGAATTCCTGTATGCCAGTGCGCGTCATGTGGCGATGCTGCACTATCTGGACAACTACCGGAGCTCGATCGCGTTCAACGAGAACTATGCGCGAGAAGTGATCGAGCTGCATACCTTCGGTGCCGAGCACTATCGGGGTCTTGATCAGCCGATGATGGTCGAGGCCTTGGAGACCAATCCTTACACCGTGCTGGGTGATCCCGAGCTCGACAATCCGGCATTGAGCGGCGGGCTGGCCATTTCAGACCCCGCTCGCCTTGTGCCGGCCTACTACGTCGACAACGACGTTTACGAGGCGGCCAAGACGCTCACTGGCTGGCGCTACAACAACGCAAACACCAGCGGTGCGTGTGGCAGCGCAGCGTTCTTTACCGATCCCAATCACCACACCCAAGGGCAGAAGAGCGTGCTGGGGCGCGGATTCCTGACCCACAACCCCGATCTCCCGGCCGATCAGGATGGCCGCATCACGTTGAAGATGCTGGCCTGGCATCCGGCGACGGCCCGACATGTGGCGCGCAAGTTGTGCCAACGCCTGATCGCCGATGATCCGCCCGAGTCGGTGGTCGACGCCGCGGCGGAGACATTCTTCGAGAACCGACTGGCCCCGGATCAGATTGCCCGGACGCTGCGCACCATCCTTCTCTCGTCCGAGTTCAAGGATCCAGGACTGTGGGGCAGCAAGAGCAAGCGTCCCTTCGAAGCCGTGGTTTCGGCGATGCGCGTGGCCGGTTGTGACCACACGTTCCGCCAGGACGACACGACCAACCCATCCAGCAATACCACGGACAGCTTTCTCGGCGAGTACAACCGAGCCGGCCAGCAGCTGTTCTGGTGGCGTTCGCCGGATGGTTACCCTGACCGACGCGAGACATGGCAGGGATCCAATGCACTCGTGCGCATCTGGCGTGCGATCGACTGGCTGACGGATCGGGATGCCGGAAATGCCCAATTGCGGGTCTTGCGGATCATCGATCTGACACTCGCCAACCTGCAGGGGAATCCGAGTGCCCGGCAAGTGGTCGAATTCTGGCTGGAATGGATCATGGGCTTCGCGCCCGAGCACGGGTGGACCGGCCCGCCGGGCACATTGATCGCGAACGCTCCCACTCCGCTGGGCGAGGCCGCGCTTCGCTTCTTCACCCAGACCTACGTCGAAGGCGCGCCGGATCGCACGCCGTGGGGTGCCGACGAGCCGGCGATTCCGCGTTCGGCGCTGGAAAACGACAGCACGGAATACCGCTGGAACACACGCCTTCGCGGACTGGTCGCGTTGATCCTGTGGTCCCCGAATTTCATGCAGCGCTGAGGAACCCGACATGAGCCATCATCGCCGCAACGAACTGGATCGCGCGCGCCTCGACACCATGCTCGCCGACATGAGCCGGCGCGGTTTCCTGCGTACCAGTGGTGTCGCCGCCGGTGCCGCCGCCGGTGTGTCGTTTGCCTTTTCACCCACGGTCGAAGCGCAGACTCCCGGTTCCATCAACACGCTGGTCTATGTGTTCCTGCGTGGTGCGATGGACGGCTTGAGCTTCGTCGTGCCGATCGGCGACGGCGATGACGCTGTGCGCTATCGCCAGCGCCGCAACAGCACGCGCATGTCCATCACCGACAGCGACAGTGCCCGACGCCCACTCACGCTCAATGGCGGGCAGCCGTTCGGGTTGCATCCTGCGGCATCCGGCTTGCGTACGTTGTTCAACGAGAACCGTATGGCCATCGTGCATGGCGCCGGGCACCTGGAGCCCTCCACTTACAACCGCAGTCATTTCGATGCGCAAGAACAGGTCGAACTGGGAACGCCGGGACTGCAGTCCTTCACTCACGGCTGGCTGGCCAAGCACCTGATGACCACAACGCGGCTTCCAGGGGCCATCTTCAATGCCATTGCGGCCGCCAGTACGCCGCCACAGAGCCTGCAGGGATGGACAGAGAGCGTCACCCTCAACAACACCAGCGGCTTCCACCCCGACCCGAGCCATACCTACTCCAACACCCACTTGCGCGGGCTGCGCGCGTTGTATGCCGGCAGTGGCGATCTCGACCACGCCGCGCAGGCGGCAGTGGATGCGGTGGATGTGATCGGTGCGATCAATTTCGGCAGCTACGTGCCGGGCGGTGGCGTGACCTATCCCAATACCGGGGTGTCGAACAACCTGAAACTCATCGCCACGCTGATTCGCCAGAACATCGGGCTGAACGTCGCGACCCTGGATGTCGGCGGGTGGGATACGCACAACAACCAGGGCGTGTTTTCCGGCGGTGGATTCTTCACTCTGGTTCAGCAGCTGTCCGAGGCCTTGACCGCGTTCTATCGCGACATGGCCGGCAGCGGCTTTGGCAACCGCATCACCGTGGTGGTGCAAACGGAGTTCGGGCGACAAGTGACGGAGAACTCGTCGGCAGGGACCGATCACGGCCTGGCATGCCCGATGCTCGTGCTGGGCGGCAAAGTGAGGGGCGGCTGGTACGGCGAGTTTCCTGGATTGTCGGTCACGCCGGGCGATGCGGTGAGGCCGACCGTGGATTTCCGGCAAGTGCTGGCAACGGCAATCGACAAGCTCGTCGGAAATACGAACCCGCAAGGCGTGTTCCACAGCACCGCTTCTCCTTTCACTTACAGCCCGATGGGTTTCTGGAATCCGTAGAATCCGCCCTTCCTCCGTGTCCGGAAGTGGTTCTGACCCATGATCCTTCGCCCGTTGTTCTGGTGCTTGTGCGCCGCGGCCTTGCTTGGCCCGGGACGTCCTGCTGCGGCTCAGTCGGAGGCAGCACCTTGCACAGCCGGCGGAAAGGAAGTATTCCGCGGCCACGCAACCAATCCGTGCCCTGCCCACGCGAGCTTCGCTGACACGTTCAGCAAGATACTGTCGGAAGACGCCATTCCCGGCGGGGCCTACGCGATCGTGCGGGACGGGGTGATCGCCGAATCGGGTGCGTTCGGCGTGCGGCGCCTGGGTGAAACCTCAGCGGTGAACCCCGATACGGTGTTCCGCATCGCATCGCTGTCCAAGACCTTTGCCGCACAGATCGGTGCGCAACTGGAAACCGAGGGCAAGCTGCGCTGGGATACGCCGGTGACACGCCATGTGCCCGGCTTCCGCCTCAAACAACCCGATCAGGCCGGGCGCCTGCAACTGCAGCATCTGCTTGGCCAGTCCACCGGCATTGTTCCCAACGCCTACGACAACCTGATCGAAAACGATCTGCCGCTGGCGCGGATCCTGCCACAGTTTGCGACACTGGAACCGATATGTCGGCCAGGCGATTGCTACACCTACCAGAACATCCTGTTTTCATTGGTCGAGCCGGCCTATGTCGAGGCCAGCGGCCGGGACTATGCCAGCCTGCTCCGCGAGCGGCTGTTCGATCCCTTGCAGATGACGCGAACGTCGGTCGGCCTGGCCGCCTTCAATGCCGCATCGGATCGGGCCGAACCACACGTACGCCGGAACGGCGTTTGGCAGGCGGTTGCCGTGGCACCCGGCTATTACCGGGTGGCCCCGGCGGCTGGCATCAATGCCAGTGCCAACGACATGGCGCGCTGGTTGATGGCGCAGATGGGAAGCCATCCGGGGGTTGTCACCTCGACGCAGGTGGCGATGTTGACGCAGAAACGCATTGCCACGCCACGCGAACTGCGCCGCTATCGCTGGAAGGAACTGCTGACCGATGCCCATTACGGGTTGGGCTGGCGCATCTACACGCTGGGTGGAGAGGACATCGTCATGCACAGCGGCTGGGTGCAGGGCTTCGTGGCCGACATCGGCTACTCACCAGACCGGCGCATCGGACTGGTGGTGCTGTTGAACGGCGAGAGCCGCACGATCAGCGACTTGACGACGGCCTTCTGGTCCCGCGAGCTCGGGATCGTACCCGGCGCCAGTGCCAAAGACCGGTAGCCGAGATCCCCGATCCACGGCAGCAGGCGACGCGATGATGACCTGCGCGCACGTCATCTCCGGGCACTTGCCCTACTCCTCGCCATGCCGCAGCCAGATCGTGGCGGCTGATTCCTCGCTGAAGACGGCGGCGAGGATGCCATGCTCGCGCGCCAGGATCGCCACATATTCATGCATGGAGCGTTCTTCATTGCCGTTGTCGACAAAGGCGACCTTGCAGCCTTCGAAGCCCAGTCCGACCAGATTTTCGAACAGCTCCAGCAACTCGTCCGGCCTGCCGTCTTCCACCAGATTCTCGATCACCAGGAGGCGCTGGGCGCCGCAACGACGGCGCTCCTCGGAAATCTCCTTCCAATACGCGAGCGAGATCTCGAATGAATCGTGCAGCCCCTCGATCTGCGCACGCAACACCCCGCCCGTCAGGCTGAAGTGAATCTCGAATCCCGCGCCCTCAACGAGCCGTTTCAACATGGACTGCCGTCCTCTTTGTGAAATAAAGCTCTACCTCCATGGGCTTCGTCAACGAATGGTGGCAGGCAGGCAAGCAAGCATGTCTGCCCGGACATGTAACCGCGAAGCCTGTCATGCCACGACGACGGGGATCTTGCCGATCCGCGCCTGCCACTGCTTCGGCCCGGTCCGGTGCACCGACTCGCCGGTCGAATCGACCGCCACGGTGACCGGCATGTCCTTGACCTCGAACTCGTAGATCGCCTCCATGCCCAGATCCTCGAAGCCGACCACCCTGGCCGCCTTGATCGCCTTGGACACGAGATAGGCCGAGCCGCCAACCGCCATCAGGTAGACCGACTTGTGCTTGCGGATCGCCTCCAGCGCCACCGGGCCACGCTCGGCCTTGCCGATCATGCCCAGCAGGCCGGTCTGGTCCAGCACCTGCTCAGTGAACTTGTCCATGCGCGTGGCCGTGGTCGGGCCGGCCGGGCCGACCACTTCGTCGCGCACCGGATCGACCGGACCGACGTAATAGATGAAGCGCCCGCGCAGATCGACCGGCAACGGCTCGCCCTTATTGAGCATGTCGACGATGCGCTTGTGCGCGGCGTCGCGACCGGTGAGCATCTTGCCGTTGAGCAGCAGCACTTCGCCGGGCTTGAAGCTGGCGACGTCCTCGCGGGTGATCGTATCCAGATCGACGCGGCGCGCGTTCTGCGGGTTGTAGGTCAGCTTCGGCCAATCCTCCAGCGAGGGCGGATCCAGCGCGACCGGCCCGCTGCCATCCAGCGTGAAGTGCGCATGACGGGTGGCGGCACAGTTGGGAATCATCGCCACCGGCAGGTTGGCGGCGTGGGTCGGGTAGTCCTTGATCTTGACGTCGAGCACCGTGGTCAGGCCGCCCAGACCCTGAGCACCGATGCCCAGCGCGTTGACCTTCTCGTACAGCTCCAGGCGCAGTTCCTCGATGCGGTTCGACGGCCCGCGCGCGATCAGGTCCTGGATGTCGATGTGCTCCATCAGCGATTCCTTGGCCAGCAGCATCGCCTTCTCGGCAGTGCCGCCGATGCCGATGCCGAGCATGCCCGGCGGGCACCAGCCGGCGCCCATCGTCGGCACGGTCTTGAGCACCCAGTCGACAACCGAATCGGACGGATTGAGCATGGCAAACTTGGACTTGGCTTCCGAGCCACCGCCCTTGGCCGCCACGATCACGTCGACGGTGTTGCCGGCGACGATCTTCATGTTGACCACGGCCGGGGTGTTGTCCTTCGTGTTCTGGCGCTTGCCGGCCGAGTCGGCCAGCACCGAGGCGCGCAGCTTGTTGTCCGGGTGGTTGTAGGCGCGGCGCACGCCCTCGTTCACCGCATCCTCGAGCGAGCCGGTGAAGCCCTCCCAGCGCACGTCCATGCCCACTTCCAGGAACACGGTGACGATGCCGGTGTCCTGGCAGATCGGGCGATGGCCCTCGGCGCACATGCGCGAGTTGATCAGGATCTGCGCCATCGCGTCCTTGGCCGCCGGGGATTCCTCGCGCTCGTAGGCGGCGGCGAGGTTCCGGATGTAGTCGACCGGGTGGTAGTAGCTGATGTACTGGAGGGCGTCGGCGATGGACTGGACGAGGTCTTCCTGCTTGATGATGCTCACGGCGGCCCGATGGGTGGCTTTTGGGGTCTGAAAGTTTACGATGGGGGCATGGCCGGGGGCATCCCACTTTGGTTCGACGCGACCACCGACCGGCTCACGGTGTTCGCGCCATTGCTACGGAGAACTCGACATGACTTCGCAAGATGCTGGCGGCGGTACATCTGGGCTCCTGCGCGATCTGCGCGGTTTCGCCAAAACCATGTTTTTTGGGGGGAAACTGGAAAAGGAGCGCGAAGTGCCGGTGGAAGTGCTGTTCCTGCTGATCGGTTACGTCGCCAAAGCCGACAGCATTGTCACCAGTCATGAAGGCGAGGTGTTCAGCGCTGTCATGGAGGAACTGGATCTGCCTTACGGCGGCATGGCGCTTGCCAGTGCAGCCTTCGAACGCGGAAAGTCGCGTCAGATCGTCATCGCCGATGAAACAGCTCGGATTCGCGCGCTGCACCCGGCAGGATCACCGGAGCTGCAGCACCTCCTTGACACGTTGATCCGTGTGGCGCTCGCCGATGGCCGCTTGTTCCCGCGAGAGCGGGCTGCGCTTGAGGAGATCGGGCTGGCACTCGGCTTCAGCGAGTCTGCCGTGAAGCAGCGACTGGCCGAAACCGGTGCCAGGTAGCGTCCGACGTTGAAAGCCGACGCCCAGAAAAAGCAGTCATTGCGGCAGCGTGTCTCGGCGTTGCGCAATCTCGGCCCGTTTCTCAAACAGGTCTGGCAGACCAGCCCTGCCCTGACTACGGCCACCGTCGTGCTGCGGCTTGCGCGTGCCACGTTGCCGGTGGCCATGCTCTATGTCGCCAAGCTCATCATCGACGAGGTGATTGCGCTGGCCGGCGCATCGGGGTTGAACGTGGGGCTCGGCGAAGCCTGGGCGGGCGGCGCGCTGGACCAACTGGCCCTGCTGCTGGCCGCCGAGTTCGGGTTGGCATTGCTATCCGACGTGCTGGGGCGTGCCGTTGGCTTCGTGGACAGCACGCTCTCCGAGCTCTACGTCAACGCAGCGAGCGTGCGCCTGATGGAACATGCCGCCACGCTGGACCTCGAAGACTTCGAAGACAGCGAATTGCAGGACCAGCTCGAACGCGCCCGGCGCCAGAGCAGTGGTCGCAGCGCGTTGATGGGCCAACTCTTCGGACAGGCGCAGGACATCGTCACCGTGATCGCTTTCGCAGCCGGTCTGATGGCGTACGCGCCGTGGCTGATCGGGCTGATGCTGGTCGCGCTGCTGCCTGCCTTCCTCGGCGAGATGCACTTCAATGCGCAAGGTTACGCGCTCAATTTCCACTGGACACCGGAACGGCGCGAACTGGATTACGTGCGTCAGGCCGGTGCCAGCGTGGAAACCGCGAAGGAAGTGAAGATATTCGGCCTGGAAGGCTTCTTCGTGGCGCGCTATCGCATGCTCGCGGAAAAATTCTATCGCGCCAACCGTGCCTTGGCGCTGCGCCGTGCCGCCTGGGGCAGCGTGCTCTCGCTGCTGGGCACTGCGGGCTATTACGGCGCCTACGCGTATCTGGCCTGGCGGACCGTGCATGGTGATTTTTCCGTGGGCGACTTGACCTTCCTTGCCGGGTCTTTCCTGCGCCTGCGCTCGCTGCTCGAAAGCATCCTCAGCGGATTCTCCCAGGTCGCAAGTCAGGCGCTGTATCTGGACGATTTGTATTCGTTTTTCGACATCCAGCCGGAGATCCTCTCCAAACCGGGTGCACGCCCGGTGCCCACTCCGATTCGCACAGGCTTCGTCTTCGAGGACGTGGGCTTCCGCTATCCCGGCGTGGAGCGCTGGGCAGTGCGGCACCTGACCTTTACCCTCAAAGCAGGTGAATCAGTCGCGCTGGTGGGCGAAAACGGCGCCGGAAAGACCACGCTGGCCAAGCTGCTGGCACGGCTCTACGATCCCGATGAAGGTCGGATCCTGCTCGATGGCGTGGACCTGCGCGACTACGACCTGGATGACTTGCGCGCCAATATCGGCGTCATCTTCCAGGACTTCGTGCGCTTCAACCTCAATGCGTCGGACAACATCGCGATCGGACGGATCGAGGCGCGTGACGATCGTGAGCGCATCATCGAAGCCGCCCGTCGCAGTCTCGCCGATGCGGTGATTGCCAAGCTGCCCAAAGGTTACGAACAGCCACTGGGCAAGCGCTTCGCGCAGGGCGTCGATCTGTCCGGTGGCGAATGGCAGAAGCTCGCCATCGCCCGCGCCTACATGCGCCAAGCTCAGGTCATGATCCTTGACGAGCCCACCGCGGCGCTGGATGCGCGCTCGGAGTTCGAGGTCTTCGAGCGCTTCAAGGAACTCTCGCAAGGGCGGACCACGGTGCTGATTTCGCACCGTTTCTCCACGGTGCGCATGGCTGACCGCATCCTGGTCCTGGAGCACGGGCGGATTCTGGAGTCCGGCAGCCACGAGCAATTGCTCGCCGCCAACGGGCGTTATGCGGAGCTGTTCAATCTTCAGGCCGAGGGCTATCGGTGACGCGCCGCTTGCGCGAGCGGGCGAGCAATCTCACCCGCTCGAAGCGATGTTCATTGCCGGCACGCAACCGCTGCAGGTTTGAGCGATGCGTGTAAAGAATCAACGATGCCGCTGCCAACGCAAATGCAATGCGTGACGGCGAGATGGCTTCGATCGGCATCCACGCCAGCGGCACCAGCGCGGCACAGGCCACGATCGTGGACAGGCCGACGTATCCGGTCGCAACCAGCATCACGACCCAGACGGCCAAGACGACGGGCAACGCCAATGGCCAAATGACAGCCAAGCCGCCGATCAGTGTCGCTGCGCCCTTCCCGCCTCGAAAGCCGAAAAACACCGGCCAGACGTGGCCCGCGACCGCTGCCAGCACGCATGCGGCTTGCGCCCACGCCTGCGAAGCCGTGCCGGCGCCCAGCCAAACCGGCACCCAAGCCGCAAGAATTCCCTTGCCGATGTCGATCAGTACCACGCCGAGTGCGAACTTCCAACCGCGCGTGCGCAGTGCATTGGTGCCGCCGGCATTGCCGCTTCCGCTTTGCCGGATATCGACGCCGACCAGCCGCCCGAGCAGCAAGCTGCCGGACAGGGAACCCGACACGTAGGCCAGTGCGATCGAGAGAAACAGCAACATCGGCTCGGCGACTGGCAAGATCACTCCATCGCGGGATCGAGTACGGCCTGAATGCCGACAACCAGCGATCCCGGTCCCGCATGGGCGCCGATCGCCGGACCGGTTTCCACGAGCCAATCCCGTTCGACAGGCAGGATGCGACGAAGCGCGTCACTCAGCTGGCGGGCATCTTCGGCGGCATCGCAGTGCCCCACCATGACACGCCAGCGCGCACCCTTCGGCAGCCGTTTGGCGACATAGTGCGCGAACCGTGTCGGCACGTTGCTGCGTCCGAACAGGGCACCGGCCAGCGAGAGTTTCCCGTTGGGCCTCATCCGTGCGATCGCGGTGAGTCCAAGCCCATTGGCCAGCGGCAAGGCCCAGCGTGGAATCCGGCCACCTCGGACCGCGTGCTGGATGTCGCGAGCAGCCGCGAACGTGAAGGTATGCGGCTTCAGCTGGGCCAGCCTCCCGCGAATCGTGGCGACATCACCGCCGGCGGCCGCACACTCGGCTGCAGCAATCGCCATCAGCGCCTGCCCGCAGGATGCCTGTCCGCTGTCGATGACGGTGACGCGATCCGGGCCGAACCGCTCGGCCGCCGTTTCACCCGATTGCAGCGTGCCACTGAGCGGGCGCGACAGGCCGACATACACCACTTGGCCCGCATGCGCCAAAGCCAATTCGAACTGGCGACGAAAATCCCCCGGCGGAGGCTGCGAGGTTTGCGGCAGGACCGGCCCTTCGCGCAGGCGGCGGTAGAACTCGGCGTTGCTGATGGAGATGCGGTCGAGGAAATCCTCGTCGCCGAAACTGACCCGCACCGGCACGGTATCCAGCGGCAGATGGTCGAGCAGCCCGTCCGGCAGGTCCGAAGCCGAGTCGGTCACGATGGTGACCTGACTCTGGCGTGTCGCTGCACGGTGCTGGGCGCGCATGTTGTCGGCCTTGCGTGCCGTGACCGCGCCGAAACGCACCGCCAGATCAAACAGAACGCCAGGATCGGCGACATGCGCATGCAGGCGCACGCGTCGGGAACCACCGGCCACCACCACGCTATCCGCACCGAGTGCATCCAGCGCGGCTTTGAGCGCGGCGTGGTCGATGGATTCGGCGGAGACAAGGCATTCGCTGCACCAAGGCCGTGCCGGGTCGGCTTCCTCATGCCAGTGGCCGCCGGCGAACGTGTCCTCGGCGAGGTCCTTTGGATCGTGCTCCGGCGCTGCGATGCGGCGCTCGACGATGAAGGCCTGGATGCCTTCCAGCAGGTCGACGAATCCCTGCGCACCGGCATCCACCACGCCGGCCTGACGCAACACCGCCAACTGCCTGGGGGTATCGGCAAGCGCCTTTCGTGCACGTACCACGGCCTGCCCGAACCAGCGGGAGAGATCGTCGGCAGGCGATTGCAAGGCTTCGGAAAATGCCTGTATGACGCTGAGGATCGTGCCCTCGCGCGGTTGCGCCAGCGCGCTGCGTGCCTGACGTGCACCGGCCTGGACCGCATGTGCAATGTCCTGCGTATCCAGTCGCTGCGCATCCCCGACGGTCTCACCGATGCCGCAGAGGAATTGCGCGAGGATCGCACCGGAATTGCCGCGGGCGCCGTCGATGGCGTCATCGGCCACCGCCCGCAGCAACGCGCCGACCGACGTTGCGCGCCGACTCAGGCTGCCGGACAACACGGTATTGAGGGTGAAGGCCAGGTTGCTGCCGGTATCGCCATCGGGTACCGGAAACACGTTGATCTTGTTCAGGTGGTCGCGGCGGCGGATGACCCGTCGCATGCCGGAGACCAAGGCGCGACGCAGTGCCGGCGCGGAGACACGCGCGCGGATCAGAAGCGGAGGTTCGGGAGCGACGGCAAGCATTCGATGGAGTCTGCCAGAGTGGTGCGCGGGAATAATGCTGCGTCGCAGCGAACCCTGGAAATGCTCTGCCCGAGCGCTTACCAGCGCCGCTGTGCCGCTTTCTCCTGCTCTCGGTCGAAGCCGCGAAGCTCGTCACGAATATGCGCGATGCGCTGGCGTCCGAGCGCATTGCGCTGCTCGTCCAGCACGACCGCATCGAGCAATTCGGCCATGCGCTGGGCGCTGGGCAGCATGGTTTCCCACGCATCCAGCGCGGAAACCGGACCGGGCAGCGTCATGAAGAATGTCAGGCCCGGGGTTTCGATGTCGTGCACACGGCGCAGGTCGAAGTGGCCCGGCTTCACGAGGCTCGCGACGCTGAACACCGGTTCGGCCTCCGGGCGCCCTTCCACGAGTCGATGGAAGATGCCCATGTGGCCGTAGGTCAGGCCGGCCTTTTCGGCGGCGATGACGATGGCTGCACCGTCGATCAGCACGTCATCGCGTGCGGACACGAACAGGGTGACGATGCGCTGTGGCGGCGTGTCACCGCGACGACCCAATCGGGATTCCGATGGCGACGCCTCGCTGGACAAGGTGCGCTCGATCAGTTCCAGCTCTTCCTGGATGGCATCTTCGCTCTGCGCCAGTTCGTCCAGATCGCCGATACGGAGTTCCTCCTCATCGTCCTCGCCATCGCCGAGTCGCGGCTCGCGGCGGCCGGGGCCGGCTGCGTGTTCGGGTTTTCCGCTGTCCACTCGGCGCCCCTGATCGGGTTTGCGCGGCCGGCCGAACACGGCGATGGCAATGAGGATGAGCACACCCGCGATGGCGAGCGGGATACCAATGTCGGGGTTCCAGTTCATGGGTTAATCCTAGATCAAGCGACCGCCAGGCGGGCTGCCTCGGCAAGATCGACCGAGACGAGACGGGAAACGCCAGGTTCGCGCATCGTGACGCCGGCGAGCTGTCGCGCGGCCTCCATCGTGGCCTTGTTGTGCGTCACGAAAAGGAACTGCACCTTCTCGCTCATCTCCGAGACCATGGTCGAGAAACGTCCGACGTTGGCTTCATCCAGCGGCGCGTCCACCTCGTCGAGCAGGCAGAACGGCGCGGGATTCAGCTGGAAAATCGAAAACACCAATGCGACCGCTGTCATGGCTTTTTCACCGCCCGACAGCAGCGAGATGTTGGACACGCGCTTGCCGGGTGGGCGCGCCATGATCGCCACACCGGTATCCAGCAGATCGTCGCCGGTCAGTTCCAGGTACGCGTGACCGCCACCGAACAGGCGCGGATACAGCATTTGCACGCCGGCGTTGACTCGATCGAAAGTGTCCTTGAAGCGGCCGCGGGTCTCGCGATCGATCTTCTTGATCGCGCCTTCGAGGGTGTCCAGCGCGGTGGTGAGGTCGGCATTTTGCGCGTCGAGGTAGTCTTTGCGTTGCTGCGCCTCGCCGTACTCGGCGATGGCGGCGAGGTTGACCGGTTCGAGTCGGCGGATTCGGGCTTCCAGATCGCCGACCGCGCGCTTCCACTCGTCCACGCCAGCGCGCTCGGGCAGCTCGGCAAGTACCGTATCGAGCGCCATTCCAGCGTTGGCGATGCCTTCGACGAGACTTTCGATGCGAAGCACGAGACTTTGTTCGGAAAGGCGTTTCTGGGAGATTTTTTCGCGCAGCGCGAGGGCCTGTTGGTCGGCCTGCTGGCGCAACGCCTCATGCCGCCGCATCTCCGCGTCGACACCCTCGATGCCCGAGCGTGCCGCGGCCAGATCGCGCTCTGCGACGATGCGCTGTTCGAGATAGGTCTGGCGCTCGGCTTCCAGGGTCTTGATCGGTGTGTCGCTGTCGGACAATTGCGCGGTCAGCTCGGCGTGACGCTGCTGCAGTTGCTCGCGCTGCGCCGTCATGCGCAGCAGCGCCTGGTTGAGTGATGCAACCTGGATACGGGCCGATTCGAGCTTGAGGGCCAATTGATGCGCGGCGTCGCGCGCCTCTCGTGCGGTGCTGCGCGCAACATCGCGCTGCTCGGTCAGGTGCCGACGCCGGGACTCCAGCGCAACGCGCATGTTTTCCAGCTCGGCCATTTTCGCGAGCGAGGCTTCAAGACCCTGCCGCGACTCGCGGGCGCGTTCCCGGGCATCCTGCGTGGTCTGACGGAGCTGGGCCAGCTCCGTGTCGATGCGCTCCAGTCGGGTTTGCGCGGATTCGAGTTTGCCTTGCTGGCTCTGCATCTGACCGGACAACTCGGCGACACTTCGATGGGCCAGATACAGGGCGCGCTGCGCGTCCTCGCGTGCCTGTTCGGCGGCGGCCACGTCCTCGCGCAGCTGAGCGATCTGATCGCCCAACTCTGCCTCGCGCTCGCCGAACGACTCGATTTGCACGCGCAGCGTCTGGATTTCACGCTCCCGGGCGAGTGCACCCTGTCCGGCTTCTCCGGATCGCACGATGCGTACCCAATCGGGTCCAAGCCATTCGCCCGAGCGGGTGATCACCGCCTCGTGGGTTGCCAGCGATGGAAGCAGGCGTGCTGCTTCTTCCAACGTTTCGGCGGTACGGAGGGAGCCGAGCCAGCGCAACGCCGCCGCTGGTCCTTGAACCTTCGCGGCGAGCGAACCGGGTGCGGGGACGAAGGTGTCGGATTCGGTGCCAACCAGTGCAAGACGCCCGCGCGGAAAATCTGCAACTGCCGACAACAGTGCGCCCGGGGAATCCACCAGAGCCGCTTCGATCAGGTGGCCGAGAACGGTTTCGACTGCCGTTTCCCAACCGGCTTCGACCGTCAGCGTCTCGCCCAGACGTTGCGCGCGATCCAATCCCTGCGCGGCCAGCCATTCTTGCGCAGCGCCTTTCTCCTGCCCGAGGGCGGCATGTTGCAGTGCTTCCAGTGACGCGAGGCGACCACGGGCGGCTTCGCCCGTCTTGCGGGTCTCGGACAGTTCGTTCTGGAGTCGCCGCTGCTGGTCCTGCAATGCAACCACGTCCTGCTTGCGTTCATCCAGCACATCGCCGAGCGTGTCCAGTCCGGCGCGTTGCAGGTCGTGGTCGGCGGTCAGGCGGTCCAGCGCTTCGGTCAGGGTCGCGACATCCAGTGTGGCGCGCTCGGCCACCAGATTCTCGTGGCGGCGCTCCGCATCCAGACTCTGGCGATCGAGGTATTCGATCTTGGTGCGCTCGACTTCCGCGCCGCGCGTGGTTTCCGAGGCGATTCGGGTGTGTTCGTCCCACTCCACCTGCCACTGCGCCAGTGCCGACTCGATCTCGTGCAGCGACGCCTGTCGCGCACCGTCATCGCCGCTGAGCAGAGCCAGCCGAGGCTCCACGTCGGCGATTTCCAGACTCAACGCTTCGCGGCGCTCTTCGTCCTGTGCGATGTCTTCGGCCAGTGCCGCCATTTGATCCGCGGTTTCGGCATGGGTGCGCGCGAGTCGTTCGGCCAGATCACGCTGGTGGGTGACTTGCTGTTCGATCCGAGCGATTTCCGATCCAACCCGATAGCTCTCCCCCTGTGCCTGCGCCAATCGATCGGTGGCCTCTCCATGTTGCTCACGGCACAGTTCGATCTGCGCCTCCGCCTGGCGCTGCTCGGCGATGCGGGCCTCCAGTCGCGTTTCATCCTGCGCGATGGCCTCCCGCAGGGTGACGAGTTCGGTGTCGAGCTGACGAAACTCCAGGGCACGGACCTGCGCCTCCTTGATGCGCTGCTCTTCCTTGAACTGCTGGTATTGCTCCGCTTGGCGCGCCTGGCGCTTCAGATGTTCAAGCTGTTTATCAACTTCTTCTCGCAGGTCATTGAGACGAGAAAGATTTTCTCGCGTATGCCGGATCCGCTGTTCGGTTTCCTTGCGGCGCTCCTTGTACTTGGAGATGCCGGCGGCTTCCTCGAGAAACACGCGCAGGTCTTCGGGCTTGGCTTCGATGATCTTGGAGATCATGCCTTGCTCGATGATCGAGTAACTGCGGGGGCCGAGGCCGGTGCCCAGGAACAGGTCGGTAATGTCGCGCCGGCGGCAACGCGTGCCGTTGAGGTAGTAGCTCGATTGCCCGTCGCGACTGACCAGTCGCTTGACCGAAATTTCGTTGAATGCAGCATATTCGCCGGTGAGCGTGCCGTCGCTGTTGTCGAAGATCAGCTCCACGGTCGCCTGCCCCACCGGCTTGCGCGAGGACGAGCCGGAGAAAATCACATCGGTGATCGAGTCGCCACGCAGGCGGCTCGCCGAGCTCTCGCCCATCACCCAGCGCACTGCGTCGATGATGTTGGACTTGCCGCAACCATTGGGCCCGACCACGGCGGTCATGTTCGTGGGCAGGTGCAGGGTGGTCGGATCGACGAAGGACTTGAAGCCTGCGAGCTTGATGGTGGATAGGCGCATGCGGCGGAAGATTCGACTTTGGGCCGGCAGCCCGGAACGGCCGCGCAGTATAGCTCCACCCCGACTCACGGCGTGTCCGTGCGCAAGCCTGCCCCGTTATTCTCCGACCCGCGCCCCTGCCAGGCTCAATGCTCTCAACCTGAGGCTGGCAAGAACCGTCTCCCGGCGAAAGCTGGAGACGAGGTGGAGGTTTCCTCGGGCCTTGATTGAGAGCATTGCCGCCAGTCTGAACGAGACGGATTCAGCAACCTGCTATTGCACCGGCGCCAGGCTGGCGCTGATGGTTACTCCCGAGCTCACCATCACCTTTTTTTCCCAAGGCAAATAGCCGGCCAGAGAAATACGCACGGTTCGCAACCCTTGCGGCAAGGACACCGTGCCGCCGGCATTGCCATAAAAAATGCCGTCCACTTCGATATCTGCCCCCGGCGGTGTACTGGTCACAGCCACTTGCACCATCGCCGGCGCTGCGTCCTGCACCACGGCAGGGCGCTCAAACCGTCCCGATTGCACGACTTCGGCAACCACATCATGCGCCGCCTGCTCTGCCAGGGCGGCATAAGCTCCACTGCTGCGCACGCTCATGCCACCGGCCTCGTTGATGGTGCGCTGGGTAGTGGTACGGGTGGAAAATGCGATGCTGCCCGACTCGACATCCGTGATGCGCATGCTCACTGTCAACGTCAGTTGCGTGCTGCGCGTATTGACGCCATAACCGCTGAACGTCTTGGCCTCTTGTCCCAGCGAAACCACCCGGCCGGTCAACAATAACCGGGCACCCAACAAACGCCCCATTTGTGCTGCGCCTGCCGAGTCGACCATGCCGCTGGCACCAAAGCCGAGCTCATTCATCACGCTGCTCAGCTTTTCCCGCTCCACCACTTCAAACAGACCGGTGTTGACCAACTCGTCCATCACGTAGTCGGCCAACTGCGTACCTGCCAGGTCGGCAGAATACTGGTGGGTATCAAAATCGACCACAGCGATGCGCGGCAGCCCCCGGGCCATGGTGATGGACGCACTCACTGCCAGCCCGAAAAGTACCAGTACAGCGACCCGCAAAGAATGAAATGCACGTCGATGGAACGAAGTCAACAGATAACGCATGACTTTCCCCCTGTGGATAGTCAAAGCCGCATGTGGGCGGGATGGTATTGGGAGATGGCAGCGAAGTCACGCGAAGCGCCACGTTTCCTGGTTTGCCCCGAGCCTCAGCCGAACACGTGCCACTCCCGCCTGTGCGAGCGAAGTTGCGGCTGCGGCTGAAAAACGAGGGCAATCAGGCCGGCCACGCCTTGGCATTCCCCGAACCTGGCCGCTGCCTGCTTTCAGTTCGCCTCCATTGGCCGAATCGTGGCCTTTGTCCGCAGTCCGGCAATTTTTTCCTCCAGGTGCTTGTCGCCGGCCTGCTTGAGGATGCCGTCGCGCACGTCCTCGAAGGGAGGAGGAGTGAACTGGCGCGAGGCCACGCGCTGGATGACATGCCAGCCGAAACGGGTGCGCACCGGTGCAACGGATACTCCGCCATCGGGCAAGGCGAGTGCGGCCTTGGCCAGTTCCGGCGGCAACTGTGCGATGTTGGCCCAGCCAAGATCACCTGCCTGCTGCGCACCGGAGGCTTCGGCTCCGGCTAGCCACACGGCAAAATCCGCACTCGCAACTGCGGCGCTCGCGGCAGCAATGGCGGCGGCCTCGTCGACATACAGCGCATTTCGCAGATGCAGTTCGCGGGTGCCGGTCTGGGCGATCACTTGCTGGTAGAACTCGCGCAATTGCTCGTCACTGAGGGCCATGCCGGCACGGGTATCGGCGAGATTGCGTGCGGCCAGGGCCTGCACTCGCACCAGGTCCAGTTCGGTACGTACGTCCGGGCGTGCGGCCAATCCGCTGGCAATGGCGTCCTGGGCCAGCAGCACGGTTTCCACTGCCAGATCGATGACCTGTTCGCGCTGCGCGGAGTCGGAAAGATCGAAGCCACGAACACGCGCGATGCGCACCAGCATTGCCTCGCTGATGCCCTCCCCGTTCACGCTCAGTGCAATGGCGTCTTCGGCCGGATAACGCAGGGCCGTTTCTGCTCCGGCAGACGTTGCGTCCGGCCCACCGCAGGCGACGAGGGCGAAGGGGTACAGGCAAAAAGCCAGCCGCAGGAAAGCGATTCGGGTCATCAGGGCAACACCTTTCGAAAGGGGTGAATTTCCACGTCGCGATAGACGCCAGCGAGCATGTATGGATCGGCATCGGCCCAGTTGCGTGCCTCTTCCAGCGAGTCGAACCCGGCCACGACCAGGCTGCCGGCGAAACCTGCCGGGCCTGGGTCTTCCGCATCGATGGCCGGCAGCGGGCCTGCCAGCAGCAAGCGGCCTTCATCGCGCAGCGTGGCGAGGCGTTGCAGATGCGCTGGACGCGCCGCCAGGCGGCGTTCGAGGCTGTCGGGGTTGTCGCGTGCCAGAATCGCGTACCACATCGTGCCTGTCGCCATAGGTCAAAGCCCGGCATGATAGCCTTTGCGGATTGCAGCTTGCTTTGCTCGCATCCTGCCGGCCGGAAACGGCGCAGCAAACTGCGCCCCTCGACGACACGGACACCACAAGACACCCTTCGATGAGCGAACGTCTCGACATCCATCCCGTCAATCCGCAAGTGCGTTTCATCGCGCAGGCGGCACGGCGCATTGCCGAGGGTGACCTGCTGATCGTGCCGACCGATGCAGGGTATTCGTTCGTCTGGGGCATCGATGCGACCGAGGCCGAGCAGCGCGTTCAACGTCTGCGGCTGCTGGACACGCGCCACCCTTTCACCTTACTCTGTGCAACGATCAGCCAGATCGGAAGTATCGCGAAGCTTGATGACCGCGCCTTCCGAATCGTCAAATCGCTGACTCCCGGCCCCATCACGTTCATTCTGCCCGCCAGTGCGGAGCTGCCGCGTCGGCTGAAGCAGACCAAGCGCCGAAACATCGGATGCCGCATCCCGGACAACACGGTGACGCAGGCATTGCTGGAAGCCGTGGGATCACCTCTGCTGACTACCAGCCTCGTGTTGCCCGATGAACCACTGGACAACAACGAGGCCGAGGCGGTCGCCGATGGATCGCTGCGCCATGTGGACCTGATGCTCGACGCCGGAGATTGCCCACCTGGGCCGACCAGCGTTCTGGATCTGTCCGGCGAGGAGCCGACGGTGACGCGCCAGGGGTTCGTGCCGTTGGACCTGGCTTGAGCCAGGCCTGCCGATTCGGGCCGGATCGGGTACACGCCGCCATCGGGTCATTCCCGGATGGAAGGCCAGATCAGGGATTTTCGCCGAACCGTGCGGCAGGGGCCGCCTGACGGTGCGCAATACCACTTTTCTCTTCCGCAGGCCGAGAGCCGCACCAACGCATGACCCAGCCACCGGCATTCAACGCCAGTACGACACCAACCGTTGCCCAGCCGCAGCAGCAGGAAATGCCGCTGGCGCTGGTGCACGGGCAGCCGGTGTTGCAGATGCCGCAGGATCTCTACATCCCGCCGGATGCACTGGAAGTGATTCTGGAAGCATTCGAGGGACCGCTGGATCTGCTGCTTTATCTGATTCGCCGACAGAACCTGGACATCCTCGATATCCCTGTCGCGGAAATCACGCGCCAATACGTTGATTACATCAACGTGATGCAGGAACTGCGGTTCGAGTTGGCGGCCGAATACCTCGTCATGGCCGCGATTCTTGCCGAGATCAAGTCACGCCTGCTGCTGCCGCGCCCGCCGTCGGAAGATGGCGAGGAAGATGATCCGCGTGCCGACCTCGTGCGCCGCCTGCAGGAGTACGAGCGTTACAAGAAAGCCGCCGAGGATCTGGATACCCTGCCCCGGGTGGAGCGGGACACCACGCTGGTCCACGCCTTCGTGCCGGAGTTGAGGATCGAGCGGGAGCCGCCGTCGGTCGACATGAAAGAACTGCTTGTGGCGCTGGTGGATGTCCTCAAGCGTGCCGACTTGTACACCAGGCACGCCATCCATCGCGAAGCACTCAGTGTTCGGCAACGCATGGGCGACGTGTTGTCGCACCTCGGTGATGGCCAGTTCCATGTCTTCGGAACACTGTTTCAACCTGAAGAGGGCCGCCTGGGCGTCATCGTGACGTTCCTGTCGATCCTCGAACTGGCCAAGGAACGTCTGGTGGAGATCGTGCAGGAAGCGCAGTTCGCTGCCATTTACGTTCGCTCGCTGGCGGCAACCGGCACCGACGGCGACGCGAGCGAACTTCTGGAGCATGCCGACATCGACGATTACGACGGCGAAGCCGCCACACAGGATGCATGACATCGATGGACTCTCCCCTGATCCAGCGCATCGTCGAAGCAGCGATTCTGGCTTCCAGCCAGCCGGTGACGCTGGCGCAACTCCGTGATCTGTTTCCCGTCGACCAGTCGCTGGAAAACGGCGCGATCGAGAACGCCCTGGATGCGCTGCAGAAGGCTTGCGAGGGTCGCGGTGTGGAACTGGTCGAGGTGGCGAGCGGGTTCCGCTACCAGGTCCGCACCGAGGTTCATCCCTGGGTCGCAAGGCTGTGGGCGGAACGGCCGCAGCGCTATACCCGCGCCACTCTGGAAACGCTGGCCCTCATCGCCTATCGCCAACCCATCACCCGTGGCGAGATCGAGCAGATCCGCGGCGTGGCAGTGAGCAGCAACATCGTCAGGATGCTCGAGGAGCGTGAATGGATCCGGGTCATCGGCCATCGCGATGTGCCTGGCAAGCCGGCACTGTTCGGTACCACCAGGCAGTTTCTGGATTACTTCAACCTCAAGAGTCTGGACGAGTTGCCACCGTTGTCCGAGCTGCGTGATCTCACCGAACTGGAGCCGCAACTTCCCCTCGATGGCGAAGTGCCGTCGTCCGCTTCCCTGCCACTGGATCCCGATCCCGAATTGCCCGAGCCCTCGATCGAGGATGCCACCGACGTGGTGATCGCACCGGACATCCCCGCCACCGCCGCAATCGACCTGCCCCCCGAACATTTCGACCCTGTTGATTCCCACCCCTTGGACGCGGACGACGATACCGATACCGCGCCGGAGCACACCGCATGACCCGTACCACCCCGCCCTCATCGGCCTCGCGCCGCACTCTCTCGCTCAAGCGTGAAGCCAATTCCGCCAGTACCGTGGCCGAGCGCCTGCACAAGGTTCTCGCGCAGGCCGGTCTCGGCTCGCGCCGGGCGCTGGAAGAACGCATCGCCCAAGGCCAGGTGAAGGTCAACGGAGAGGTCGCCAACCTGGGGAGCAGCGTGAAAAGCGGCGACCGCATCGAGCTGGATGGCAAAACCTTCGTTACCACCGTGCAGAGCGAAACCCCGCGTGTCATCGTTTACAACAAGCCGGAAGGCGAAGTGACCACGCGCGAAGACCCGGAAGGCCGCCCTACGGTGTTCGATCGACTGCCGCAGATCAAGGGCGCGCGCTGGATCAACGTCGGGCGCTTGGACATCAACACCACCGGCCTGCTGTTGCTGACCACCGATGGGGACCTGGCCAACGCCCTGATGCATCCTTCACGCGAGGTCGAACGTGAATATGTCTGTCGCGTACGTGCCCCGGAAGGACAGGACGACATCTCCGACGAGCTCGCCCAGCAACTGGTACGTGGCGTTCAGCTGGACGACGGGCCGGCAAGCTTCGAGGTAGTCGAGCGCATCGGCGGTACCGACTCGCATGACTGGTTCCGGGTGGTGGTGAAGGAGGGGCGCAACCGCGAAGTGCGTCGTCTTTGGGAATCGCAAGGTTGTCAGGTCAGCCGACTCAAGCGCGTGCGCTACGGCAATGTCGCGCTTCCGCGACTGCTCAAGCGTGGCCACTTCGAGGAGTTGTCGCCCGACGCGGTGAGCGCACTTCGTTCGGAACTGAATCTGGACAACGCCGAAGCAACGCTGACGCTCCAGCCTGTCATCGGCCAGCGTCGCGCCAAACCGGCCGAATACCGCCCTGCGCCACGCGAACAACGTGCCTGGACGGGCGGATACAACTCTGCCGACGAAGCACGCGAACTACGCGCCTTCGACAACATTCGTGATGATCGCCCCGGAAAGCCCCGTTACGGCAAGCCCGGTGGCGGCCGCCCCGCCCCCCCCGGACGCAAGGGCGGTGGCCGCCAGATTCCCGATGACATCGGCAATCGCCTGACTGCACCGGGTGGCATCACAGGCCCGCGCAAGAACAAGCGTGGCAAAGGCACGGCGCCAGGTTTCGAGAACCCGACCGAGCACCGCACCTGGTATGTGCCCGAAGGTGTCACCACTACCAGCCGCATCGCTCCGCCACGCCAAGTAGGACGCCCCGGCCCGCTGGGCGACCGTCCCGCTGGGGCACGTGGCAAACCTGGAGCACGCCCCGGAGGAAAGCCGGGCGGAAAACCAGGATCAGGTCCGCGTCCGGGGGGCGCTGGTCCACGCGGTCCACAAGGTGGCAAGGGAGGACACGGCAACGCAGGAAATCGTCCCGGCCGTGGCGCACCACGCTCCAACAAACCGCGCGGCTGAGGCCAAGCCTGGCGAGCTGCTACACCCATCGACCCTCAACGGACACCGTGCACTTGCTGCCACTCGCTTCAAGTCGCAGACGGGCAAGCGGGCGTTCATGAAGACGGTTTCGTCATCATGAGCGGCATCGGTTTGGTCGTGTTCGCCACCCTGGTAGCAGGAAAATGCCTCGGCGTGCGACCTTTCCGCAGGCTGCTAGACTCGGGCGCTGGCATCGCACGAGAGCAGCATGGCATCCCCCGTCGACTTCCTTGGCCGTACCCGGCTCATCCAGAGCATCGAGCAAGTCCACGAAAGCGGCTTCAGCCCCGAGCGGCTTTGCCGGGTGCTGGAGGCACAATGCCGCAATGGCGGCATCGCGCTTCCCGCTGCCGCGCTGTCGCCTCGTCCGGATCGCTATGCCCGTCGCAGGATCCATCTCTGCGACCGCTGGGCCTACGAACTCATCGCCATGACGTGGGGGCCAGGCCAAAGCTCACCGCTGCATGACCACGACGGTCAGTGGTGCGTGGAGTGCCTCTGGCAAGGCAGCCTGGAAATCACCCGCCACGATCTTTGCGAACGTCACCTGGATGGGCGCATTCGGTTTGTCACGCACGCACCGACGCTGACGCATGCAGGTGAAGGCGATTGGCTGGACGCCGAGACCGGATATCACACGATGCGCAATCCGAGTGCGGAGAACGCTGCCATCTCGCTGCACATCTATCCGCGAGCCTTCCGGCAATGTGGATGGTATGAACCCGCCGGCGAAGGATGGGTCCGACGCCACGACTGCAACCTGTCACTGGATCCCTGGGACTGAGCGTATTGCCAACACGACTCGTCTTTCGCGATGCCTTTCGATGCTTTATAATTCTTCGGCTGTTCGATGCCGGTGTGGCGGAATGGTAGACGCGGCGGACTCAAAATCCGCTTCTGGCGACAGAGTGTAGGTTCGAGTCCTATCACCGGTACCAGCGGTTCTGCGAACCGCACGGATTGAAACGAAGCCCCGCCAAGTGCGGGGCTTTTTTCTTTGTAGCAGGACCGATTCGATCACTGCCCGGGATCAGCAGCCGGCAGTCGCATCAACGGCTTCATCCCAAGCTCTGCCCGTCGCGCATCGACCTGCTCCGGGTCTTCAATGGAATACAACCCGATCTTTCCGGTTTCCTCGTCCATGCGCGACTGCGTGCCGTACAGTTGCGGCTGGCCTTGTCGCACCCGGATGCGGTCAGTCAGCAGCGCCACCCAGCCACCCTTGGCTTCGCCCTGTTCGTAGCGCTGGCGAATAATGGGCAGATACTTTTCCTGATAGGCGACATCGGCGTGCTGCACGACGAGAAAGGCCGCAATCGCGGCATCCTCGCCGACTTCGGACAGGCGCGGCCATTCATGGGATTGCAGCAGTTCTTCAAGTCGGACGATATTTTCCTTGTCCAGCGGCTCCTGCCGCGCCCACCAGTCCTTGCCCGAGCCCGCGCCGCGATGGCGCTGATCACGTTCCAGCAGTTCTTCCAGCGCCATCTTGAACCCATCGTCCGCATGCACGGATTGCACGGCCAGCGTGATGAGCAACAGCGCAACGATGATGTGGACGAAATAGCGCATCCATGATTCTCCTTACTGCGCCGGCAACGCCGGGATCGTGCCGCGCCGCAGCGGTTGCACCGGCTCGGCCTCGAGTTTGCGGCGCAACCATTCCAGCGCGGTTTCCAGTTGCCGGTCACGGCCGTTGAAGGATTCGTGCGGCAGATTGTCCACCTCGATGTCCGGCCCGACGCCCACGCCTTCGACCAGCCAGCGGCCATCCAGGCCGTACTGCGGAATTTCGGCCACGCGGGCCCGACCACGATCGACCAAGGCATTGCTGTCGGTCAGCCAGACGCCGGCGCCGGCGGTACGGGTACCGAGCAGCGGGCCGAGCTTCAGCGCCTGCACTCCGGCCGCGAAGGTTTCACCATCCGAATAGGTCAGTGCGTCGGTCAGCACCGCGAGGTGGCCACGAAAGCTCTGCTGCATGTTGCCGTACGGCAGGCCGCTGGGGCGTTGCCAGAAAGCCCAGGTGCGGCGCAGCAGCTTTTCGATGATCCAGCTGTCGATGTTGCCGCCGCGGTTGCGACGCACGTCGATGATCAGGCCATCGCGGTCGATCTGGGCGTAGAACTCGCGCACGAAACCGGCGATGTCGTTCGGCCCCATCGCGCGCAGGTGCAGGTAGCCGATTCGTCCTTCACCGGCTGCGGCGACGGCATCGCGGCGAGTTTGCACCCAATCCGAATAGCGCAGCGCATCCTTGCGCTGGGCGTCCACCGGGGTGACGATCTCGCGCCGCATGGTGCCAGCACGACTGATTTCCAACAGGATCTGTTGGCCGGCCGTGTTGGCCAGCAACTCGGAAATGTCGGCCACTTCGATGGTACGGCGACCATTGATCGACACGATCACGTCGCCCACCCGGGCATCGACGCCAGGGGCCTGCAGCGGGCCGCGCTGGGAAGGAAGTTCGGCTTCGGTGCGGAAGATGTGCTCGATGCGCCAGCCGGCATCGGTGCGCGCGAAGCTGGCACCCAGGCTGGCATGGGACGGGGTTTCGCGCCCTTCGCGCAATTCGCCGCCGCGCACCTGCGAATGCAGCGCGCCCAGTTCGCCCATCATCTGCGCCAGCAGGTCGTCCAGTTCCAACCGGTCGCTGACCCGCGGCAGCAGCGCGGCATAACGCTGACGCAGCGCCGGCCAGTCCACGCCGCGCAGTGCGGCATCGTAGAAATGGTCGCGATGCATGCGCCAGGCATCGTCGAACATCTGCCGCCATTCGGTCACTGGATCCACGCGCAGTTTCCAGTCGCCCAGACGCACCTTGCTGTCGGCCAGCTCCTTGGGTGCGCTCGCGCCGGCTTCAACGATGTAGAAATCCCCCGGTTCGCCCGGCCCCTTGCCTGCGGTACGCAGCATCAGCCGGTTCACCTTGGGCGCCAGTGCGTACTCGGCGATGTTTTCGGTGAATGTTTCGAGCTTTGCCTTGGCTTCGTCGAAAGCCAGAGTGTGCAAGGTGCGACGCTCCTCGCCGCCGAGGAAATAAAGTCGTTTGGAATCCGCGGAGAGATCCGACCAGTTGCCTGCCGCCAATGGCACCTCGTGCAGACGTTCGGCGAGCCCATCCCATGCCAGCGGTGGTATTGCATCATCGGAGCCGCCGTTGCTCTTGCTCTTGGCCTGATCGTCTGCGCCGATCTGCAATTCGTCCGGATGACGGAACGGGAAACGCGCGTCCGGCTGCAAGGCCAGCGCGTAGATGCGGCTGCGCTTGTCGAAGAACGGGCCGGTGTTGCGATCGCCCCACGGCGAACCGTTGACCACGCTGAACTCGCGCTCGGACAGGAACCACAGCCAGCGGCCATCCGGGCTGAACGCTGGCGAGAAGGACTCGTACTTGTCGCTGGTCAGCCAGGCCAGTTCGTCACGCTCCAGCGAATACAGCGCGATGCGCGCCCGCCCATAGGCACCGGTGGGGCGCACCAAGGCCAGATGCCGGCTGTCGGTTGCCCACACCACGTCGTCGTGACCCTCGTTGCCGTCTTTGCCGCCGTCATCGATCAGGCGATTGCGGCCGCTGGCCGGATCCAGCAACCAGAGTCGGCCGGACTTGTCGCCATGCGCCAGCCACTTTCCGTCGGGTGACACCACCATGCCATGCCGCTGCGTGCGGCCATCACGGGTGAGTTGACGCGCATCGGCACTGCCGTCGGCGGAAAACCGCCAGATTTCCTCCTCGCCGCTGGCATCGGAGACTGCATAGACATGTTTGCGGTCCGGCGAGAACACCGCAGCGGACAGCCGCACGCCATCGGGCGACCCAATGTCCACGCGACGCGGCGCACCCACGCCGGCCACCACCACCCGGCCGCGCGCCACCAGCGCCACGCGCTGCCCGTCGGCGGAGAAATCCGTGCCTTCCAGATATTTGAGTGACGTATCCAGCCAGCGTGGCTGGCGTTGCGCGAAATCCGACAGCAGCCGCACCGGCAGTACCGAATCCTGGCCGGAAGCCAGATCGAACAGGCGCAGATCCGCACCGGACTGGTAAACGATGCGCTGGCCCGACGCACTGGCATTGCGCACATCGAACGGTGCCTGTATCGGCAAGGGCGTCAGCGTGCCGGCCTCCGGGTCCAGCTGCGCCAGCACATCGCGCCCATCAGGATCGGCAATCACCACCAGGCGCTCACCCACCCACATCGGCTGGCGCAGGTTCACATCGGTCGGGCCGATGCGCACGGCCTCGGCATTCGATTCCAGATCGAATCGCCACAGCTGCGACAGCGCGCCGCCGCGATAGCCGCGCGCGTTGTCGCCGGTCACGCCGAGACCGTAGCGCACGAAGTACAGCGTGCGCCCATCGGCCGCCAGCACCGCATCGTTCGCTTCCGCCAGCGGCAGGGTGCGGCGCTCCAGCGTATCCGGCGTCACCGCCACCACCACGCGCTGCGAACCGCCGGTGCCACCGGGCGCCAGCGTGCCGTACAGCACCTGGCCCTGCGCACTCCAGCCCAGCACCAGCGCATTGCCGTTCTCGAAGCTGATCCGCTTCGGCACACCGCCGGCCAGGGGCATCACATAGGCCTCGCGTGGTCCGGCATACGCCGCGGTGAACGCCACCCGGCTGCCATCCGGCGAGATCGCCGCACGGCTCTCCTCGGACGGATACGTGGTCAAACGCCGCGCCAACCCACCGCTGGCCGACACCGACCACAGATCACCCTCGGCGGTGAACACCACGGTGTCGCCGTGGATCGCCGGTTGCCGCAAGTATCCCGGCTCCTGTGCCGATGTCAGTGTCATCACCAGCAATCCCAACAGCACGCCCCAAGCACGCATGACATCACCCCGCACGTGTAAATCGACATCTGCATCGTAACGAGAATCCGGCATGACAACGGGTGCCGGAAGTCGGGCGGGGGCACAGGCGCTGCCAGCGGTATCGCATTGATGATTGCCGGGCGTCATGTCATGGCCAGCCTCCGGATTCCGGAAACGGGGCCAGACACATCGATCATGCCTCACTGCTTCCGGGTTGACCTAAGTCATGGGGTATCCGGTGGCGGCGGCCTAGGCTCTTGGCCATGTCTCCTGTCTGCTCCGATCAAAGAGATTCCTTCGATGAGGCTCAGACTCCCGAGTCCGGGCAACAGCGCATGCTTGATGCCTGTTTTCTGGGACCATATGGAGAAAACGACTCGTTGCTGGAACGGTTGATGGTGGAGTTTCTCCGCGACCATGTTCACTGGCGGCGCAATTTCCATCCGGAGGATCCTCCGGCCATCCCCACACGTGCCGCGCAGCATCCCCGCTATCAGGCCTTCGAGGCCCGGATGCGGCGGGAGTTGCACCAACTCTCGGCGGCACTGAAGCGATCGGTGCCGTTCCACAGTCCGCGATACATCGGCCACATGGTGTCCGATCTGCTTCTGCCGGGATTGGCTGCGCAGATGCTCACCCTGCCCTACAACCCCAACAACGTCAGCGAGGAAGCCGCGCCGATCACGGTGCAGCTCGAAATGCAGGTCGGACTGCAATTGGCACGGATGCTTGGCTGGCCGGATGATCCGGCACGCCCGGAGTGTGCACTGGGGCATCTGACATCTGGCGGCACGCTGGCGAACTACCAGGCGCTGCGTCTGGCATTGGCACTGAAGGCATTTCCACTGGCGCTGCGCGCCGCCGGGGTGCCGGAGATTCCATTGCCCGGGGACGACTGGGAGGCTTTCAATCTCGCGCCCGAGGCCGGCATCGCATTGTTTGTACGCTGGCAGGAATGGCTGGACGCACAATCGCATGCACAGCGCCGGCACTGGAGCGAACAGGCCCAATCGCAACGGATCGAACATCTGGGGCTGGTGGAATTCTTCGCCCGGCATCGGGACGTGTCCGTGCCGCATGTGCTGGCGCCGATCACCGCTCACTATTCCTGGAGCAAGGGCATGAAGATGCTCGGCCTGGGGCGTGACCAACTGCGCCTGCTGCCGACGCGGGAAATGCGATTGGACACCGAGGCACTGAATCAGGTGCTCGAAACCTGCCAGCGCAAGCGACAGCCCGTGCTCATGGCCGTGGCGGTACTGGGCAGCACCGAATACGGCACCATCGACCCGCTGGACGAGGTGGTGCGGGCACGCGATCAGGCCGGCCGGTGCGGGTTGGGATTCTCCGTGCATGTCGATGCCGCCTGGGGCGGGTATCTGGGCACCCTGTTCCGGCACCCCGATGGCCGCCTGCGCACGCACCATGAAGTGAGCCAGGATTTTCGCGACTTTCCGCAGCCGGAGGTCCATGCCGCTTTTGCCGCGCTGGAACGGGTGGACTCGGTCACGATCGACCCACACAAACTCGGTTACCTGCCCTATGGCGCAGGCGCCTTCGTCTGTCGCAACAATCGCGCGATGATGTTGTTGTCCGAACCCGCCGACTACGTGTTCCATGGCGACGACGTCAACGACTACATGGCGCGTTACCGGCGCATCGGCCAATTCATCCCGGAAGGATCCAAATCAGGTGCGGCAGCGGCAGCGGTCTACGTGGTGCATCGGGTACTGCCGCTGGATCACGCCAATTTCGGCCTGATCCCGCGCCATACGGTATTGGCGGCCGAAGCGTTCCGTGACTGTGCGCGGCGCTTCGCCGAAGAGATGGCAGACGTGCTGCACGTGGTGATGCCGTTCCCGCCGGACAGCAACCTGGTCTGCCTGGCGATGAACCCTCGCGGCAACCATGATCTCGGCCGCGCCGACGCGTTCATCCAAAGACTGCTCGAGACGCTGCGCTGCGACCCGAGCCAACCCTTGCAGGTCAGGCAATTCTTCGTGTCCAGCACCACGCTGCGCCGCGGAATCGTCGGCGACACGGACATGATGCGCATCCTGCATGAACTGGGCATCGACCCCGCAACGATGGACGGGAACCGGGGCAGCGATCGGCTGACAATCCTGCGCCATACCCTGATGAACCCCTACTTGATCGATAACGAGAATGCGATCAGCTACATCGAACGCTACTTCCAATACCTGTCCGAGCAAGTGCGTGCTTTATGACACCTGCCACCCCCATCGCCATGCCGTCCCTTTCTGCGCTGGTGGAGACCGGGATCCCGCTCCCGCACGACCTCCATGCTCTCTGTCATCCCTGTTACCCGAGTGACTTGCCTTTCTCCACCCGGTTCCAGGAAAAGGATCTGCGTCTGGTTGCCGCGACCTCCAATGGCGATCCCATTCCCCGTCCACTGTCGCTGCATGTGCGCTTTCCGCGCCGGGCCGAGCTGCCCGGGCCAGCGGCGCCACGAGCGCGCAGTGCCGCCTATCTGACGCGGCTGTACCGGGAAATCGCCTTGGTCGCGGCCCTGTTCGACCGGGATCGTCAGGTCGAACAGGTGTATTTCCTGGGCCCGACGCTCGGCTTCCTCGATCCGCCGCAGGTGGTCGAAGTCATGGATGTCCTCGGCCGGCACTTCTCCTTCTCGCAAGGCGGGCGCACGGCGCGCGGCATCCAGCTGGACCCCGCATCCGACATTGACGACGACATCGCGCAACTCCCGGAGGCAGGATTCGATCGCGCGATGCTGATCTGCGAAGACCGGGCGCGGATCGGAGCCGCCATCGCGCGCCTGCCCGCACTGGTGCACAGTTGTCGGCGCTTCGGTCTGAAACAGGTACAGGTCGACCTGTGCTGCGATCTGCCGGAGCGCAGCGAAGCCGAGCTGGCGCAGGCCCTGGAAGCGATCCTGCTGGCACGGCCGGATCGTGTGCGCATCGTCGGCTGCTCCAGGCTGGAACCCGGCGTGAACGAGGACGCCTGCATCGAACGATTGCGCTGTGCCTTGGACCGGTTGCAGCAGGCGGGCTATTCGCATCTGGGGATGTACTGCTTCGTGCTGCCCGGCGATGAACTGTTGCGGGCGCGCCGATGCGGCGAACTGCATTGCGACCCGATGGGCTACACCGCCCATGCGGAAAGCGATGTGGTGGGCGTCGGTCTGGGGGCGGTCAGCCACATTGGTGCCAGCATCAGCCATGGGCTGCGCGATCTGTCCGGCTGGGAAGAGTCCATTGACCGTGGTCGCCTGCCGATCCGGGGCGGCATCCAGCTCGACGAGGATCGCCAGCTCTGTGCCGAAGTGGTGCAGCAACTGCTCTGCCGGGGCGGGATCGATTTTCGCGAGATCTCGCGTGCCCATGGCGTGGACTTCCGGAAGCGCTTCGCCGAAGCCCTGGAGCGGCTCGAACCACTGGCAACCCGGCGCCTGGTCGAGCTGACGCCCGAGCGAATCCATGTCACGATGCGCGGACGTCTGGCGCTGCCTGCGCTGGTCGCCTGCTTTGATGGAAAGCCTGCCGTTGCCGCGGGGTTACGTCAGCTTTCGGTCTATGCACCATGATCCGTGACCAGGCTGTTGCATGAATACACGCGCGATATTTCCCCAGATCGATCTCACCATCGTCTCCGATGACGGCGACGATATGAAGTTCTGCACCACCTGCGCGTTCTCGCAGGTGTTTTTGTCCGAAGGCGTCGACAAGAGCGCGCTGCGCGACTTTCACCTTCTCGTCGAGCACGAGGGGCCGTTTCAGCCGGGCGACTACGTGTTCCGCGAAGGCCGTCCCTTCAATGCCATCGCCGCCGTGCGCGCCGGCACGGTGAAAACCTTCCTGGTGGATCGCCACGGGCGCGAACAGGTTCACGGTTTTCATCTGCCTGGCGAAATCATCGGTCTGAATGCCATCGACGGCGACCGCTATCCATGCAACGCCGTCGCGCTCGACACCGTGATGCTGTGCCGCTTCTCGTTCCCGAAGATGGCGCTGCTGGCGTCGCGCCTGCCGAAGCTGCAGCAGCACCTCTTCCGTCTGATGAGCCGCGACATCGGCAATGCCTCGATGTATGCCGGCGACTATTCGGCCGATGAGCGCGTCGCCGCGTTCCTGCTCGGCCTCTCGCGTCGGCTCGCTGCCCGCGGGTTCTCGCCACTCCGCTTCCGTCTCACCATGTCGCGCACCGATATCGCCAACTACCTGCGCCAAGCCCCGGAGACCGTCAGCCGCGTGCTTCGCCGTTTCGAACGCGACAACCTGCTTTCGATCAAACGGCGCGAGGTGGAGATTCTCGACATGTCGAGGTTGGAGGCGATGGCTGCCTCGATCCTGCGAAACTGAGCGATCACGATTCGCGCTTCGCCTGATCAATATCAAGGCACGCCAGCGCGCGTGCCGGCATCGTTGCGGAATGACCCTCCGCATGGACCTGCGCGATCTTGCGCCGCCTGAACCCATGGAACGCATCCTCGATGCGTTGGATGCGCTTGAACCAGGCCAACGGCTTGAGGCATTGACGCCCTTCCGGCCGGTATCGCTCCTGCCGATCCTCGACGAGATGGGCCATGCCTGGCGCGTGGTCATGGATCCCGCCGGACATGCGCGGATCACCATCTGGCACGCGCAGGATGCCATGTTGCCCGAATGAGCAAGCTCACCCTGTCGCTGGCCCCGCCGCCGGCGCGACCGTTGCGCTGGCTGATGAGCGCACCGCTGTGGGGCATGGTGGCCGGTGCCTGGCTGTTGTTGCAGGGCGATGCTGCCCTGCTCGGTCGCTGGTCGCTGCAGACGGTAGTGCTGGTCCACGTGTTCACCCTCGGCGTATTGGGCAACGCGATGCTCGGCAGCCTGTTGCAGTTCCTTCCCGTTGCTGCCGATACTGCGATGCCGCTGGATGCCTCGCTGCCCTGGCTGCACGCCGCATTCAATCTCGGGCTGGTGTTGTTCGTCCTGATCCTGCCCCATGGCGCGGGTTCCCCGGCGATGCCGATCGCGTCGATCCTGCTCGGGCTGCCGCCCGTCGTCATCGCGCTCGCCGCCTTGCCCGCATTGCTGCGGCGCGGGCCGCAACGCATGCTGCGCACGGGGATCGGGTTTTCCCTGTGCGCGTTGGTCGTGACTGTGGCAATCGGCCTGCTGCTGGTTTTCCTCCTGCGTGGTGCACTGGCCTTGCCGCTGGATCGCATCGCCGATGTGCATGCCGTGTCCGGGCTGCTCGGCTGGATCGTGGGACTGATGGTGGCGGTGGGGAGCGTGACCTTGCCGATGTTTCAGGGAACGAAGACGGTTCCTGCGTACTGGCTTGCAGTGTGGATCGCGCTTTGTGGCATCGGGTTGGCCGCCGGCACGGTGCTGTACCTTGCCGGTGGTGCGCAGGCAGCGCTGATCCTGGCCGTGTCACCGGCAGCACTGGCGTTCATCACGGCTTCCCTTTGGTTGTCGTGGCGCGCCACGCGGCGGCGCGACACAGCCCTGCCCTGGTTCTGGCGCATCGGCACGCTTTCTCTCGGTGCCGCGTGCCTGATCGGTCTGTCGGGCGTGGCATGGCCGTTGTCGTCGCAATCCGTCCTCGTGGCCGGCATGCTAGGGATCGGCATCGGACTGCCGATGATGCTGATCGGAATGATGCTGGAAATCGTTCCGTTCCTCGCCTGGATCCGATTGCGTCGCGGCTGCCCGCGCGGCATCCGCATTCCGGGAGCGGGAGTGCTGTTGCCCGAATGCGACAAATATCTCGTGCTGGTCGTGCATCTGGGTTGCGCCATGGTCCTGTGTGGTGCCGCGGGATGGCCAGCGCTGGCACGGGGAGCGGGGTTTGTCCTGCTGCTGACCTATGCGGTGACGTTCGCCTGCCTGATCGCCTGCCTGCGCCGGGCCGGGCATTTCCTGCGTGGACGGCTGGCGCAGCACATGCCCCGGTGATGGATCGAGCCATGCCGGGCCTGCCTGATCGGGCACGATCAGGCCAGACGATGCACTCGTCGCGCCGGCACGGCATCATGATGGAATGAGCAACAAACCGATCCGCAAGTACGGGGGGCCCGCCGGTGGCTGGGACGCGCTGAAGAGCGTCGCCAGGCATCTTATCGAGCAGGACATCGAGATCCGTGGCGCACGCACCCTGCTGCATGCCAACCAGCCGGGTGGCTTCGATTGCCCCGGCTGCGCCTGGCCCGACCGCGATCACACCTCCACCTTCGAATTTTGCGAGAACGGTGCCAAAGCCGTGGCCGCCGAGGCCACCAAGCATCGTGCCGGCCCCGAATTGTTCGCCCGATACAGCGTCAGTCGCCTGGCCGAATACAGCGATCACTGGCTCGAACAACAAGGCCGCCTCACCCATCCGATGCGTTACGACGCGGCCACCGATCATTACGTTCCGGTGAGCTGGCACGAGGCATTCGGCCTGATTGCAGCGCACCTCGATGCCCTGCCCTCGCCGGATGACGCGATTTTCTACACCTCCGGGCGCACTTCGAATGAAGCCGCGTTCCTGTACCAGTTGTTCGTGCGCGAATACGGCACCAACAACTTCCCCGATTGCTCGAACATGTGCCACGAGTCTTCCGGCACGGCGATGAAAAAGCAGATCGGCGTCGGCAAGGGCACGGTCTCGCTGCACGATTTCGAACAGGCCGATGCGATCTTCATCTTCGGCCAGAATCCCGGAACCAACCACCCGCGCATGCTCGGCGAACTCCGTGATGCGGCCAGGCGTGGCTGCCGCATCGTGGCGTTCAACCCGTTGCGGGAACGCGGGCTGGAACGGTTTGCCGACCCGCAGGACAAGCTGCAGATGGCGACATTCGGATCGTCGAAGATCGCCTCCGACTACCTGCAATTGAAGATCGGTGGCGATCTCGCGGCGGTCAAAGGCATCATCAAGCATGTTCTGGAGCGCGATGCCGAAGCGCAAGCGAACAACGCGCCGTCACTGCTGGATCGCGACTTCATCGCCACGCACTGCATCGGCTTCGAGGCGTTCGCTGCCGATGTGCTCGCCGAGTCGTGGGACACGATCGTGGCCGAGTCGGGTCTGAGCGAAGCCGAAATTCGTCATGCTGGCGACATCTATCTCGGCGCCGAACGCGTGATTGCGTGCTGGGGCATGGGCATCACCCAGCACAAGCACTCGGTGGCGACAATCCAGATGATCGTCAACCTGCTGTTGTTGCGTGGCAACCTCGGTCGCGAGGGCGCCGGTGCGTGCCCGGTTCGCGGACACAGCAATGTGCAGGGCGATCGGACGATGATGATCTGGGAAAAGCCGCCGCAGGCGTTTCTGGATCGACTGCGCGAGGTGTGCGGCTTCGAGCCGCCGCGCCATGAGGGCTACGACACGATCGGTGCCATCGAGGCGATGATCGACGGCCGCGCCAAGGTGTTCTTCGGCATGGGCGGCAACTTTGCCGTGGCCACGCCCGACAGCGAGGCGACGGCGCGCGGATTGCGAGGCTGCGATCTCACCGTGCATGTCACCACCAAGCTCAATCGCAGCCATCTGGTGCACGGCCGCGAGGCACTGATTCTTCCCTGCCTCGGCCGCACCGAGATCGACATGCAAGCCTCGGGGCCGCAGGCGGTGACGGTGGAGGATTCCATGAGCATGGTTCACCTCTCCTCCGGCATCAATCCGCCGGCATCGGAGAATTTGCTGTCCGAACCCGCCATTGTCGCGCGGCTTGCACAGGCCACCTTGAGGGAACGAAGCAAAGTGCCGTGGCTCTGGATGCTCGAAGACTACGACCGCATTCGCGACCTGATCGCCCGCGTGTTCGACGACTTCCACGACTTCAACCAACGCGTCCGTGTTCCAGGAGGTTTTCGTCTTTCCAACGCAGCGCGGGATCGTATCTGGCAAACCGCCAGCGGCAAGGCGCACTTCATCGTCGCACCGATTCCCACCGACAATCCGATTCATCGCGCACGCCGGCACCATGCAGACCGGCAGGTTTTCACGCTCGCTACCGTGCGTTCCCACGACCAATACAACACCACGGTGTACGGCCTCGACGACCGCTATCGTGGCGTGTTCGGCGAGCGGCGCGTGCTGTTCATCCATCCGAAGGACATCGCTGCACTCGGAATGAAAGCCGGTGATTGGGTCGATCTGAGAAGCCTGAGCGACGACGGCGTGGAGCGCGTCGCGCGACGCTTCCTGCTGGCGGCTTACGACATTCCGCGAGGCTGTCTTGCCGCGTACTACCCGGAAACCAACCCGTTGGTTCCGCTGGGGAGCTTTGCGGACGAATCGCGCACGCCAACCTCCAAGTCGATTCCGGTGATCGTCACGCCGCACGCAGCGGACTCGGCCCGATCTGTCCTCAGTCGCGACATTCCCGCCCGTGTCGGTTGATCCATCACTGGTCGCCGCACTGCTCGCGCAGCTTGCGGAGGCGCCGGAGGGCCTCTCCCTGCCTCGTCTGTGCAAGCGATTGGACGTGCGCATGAGCGTGCTGACGCGCACGCTGAGCTGGATCGGCGAGGCATCGATTGCAGGCCAGCCGGGACCAGGCTGGGTTCGCCTCGAGGAAGACCGCAGACGCACGCTCGTTCACCTCGCACCGGCGGGCGAACAACTCCTCCGCGAGCGCGGCTGACATGGCGGGAGGACGTGGGAGTCGAACCCACCCGGGACAGGCTCGCTGCCCCAACCGGATTTGAAGTCCGGCCGCCCCACCGGGGGCGATGTCCTCCCGAGAAAGTCAATTATCGAACAGATCGCTCCGGTGCGGGTTGATGCGGCGAAAATCGCCGCGCCGCAAGGTAAATCCGAGCCCATCGAAGAAGTCGAGAATCTCGATCGCCACCTTGCGGCCGTTGTGTACGCGGTCGCGGAAGGCCGGTGCGGTGAACCAGCCGGTGTCGCTTTGTGCGGCGAGGTTCGTGAGGATCCCGGCCATCTCCCGAACCACCTCGCGCGAAAAAAAGTGGTCATGTGCGATCTGGTCGGTGCGCCCGAGTCGCTGGGTCAATTTCAGCACGCGACGAACGTCACGTTCGTCCAATCCGAACTGCGTGGCGAAATCGCGTACCCGGGGTGGACGGAAGCGCATCTCGCCGAGCAGCTGGGGCTGGATTCTCAGCCACAACGCGTCGTCCTCTCCGGTCAGCCTGACGGCATGATCGGGCAGCCGCACGAAGGCGCCATCCAGCACGATGTCGCCGGAGGCGGCCAGGCGATGGAGGAAGGCGAGGAAAGCAGCTTTCGGCAACCGTGGTTGCAGCATCAGGCGCAGCGTTTCGCGACCGAGGCCCGCCAGATCCGGGTGTTGCGCGTGGAAGCCAGTCAACGCCGTCGTCACCCCCGAATGCAGTGCCTCGAGATGCTCCGGCATGAGCGCCAGCGTGTCGATGATGTCTGCACCGACCTCGCGACAAACCCGCGCCTGATCGCTACCGTCCCTGCCTCGATCGCGCAGGAAGACGGTCAGTTCGACGGGTGCAAGGCGCAGAAGCGCGCTGAGCGCCTTGGTCATGTCCAGATGACTGGCCGCCGCCAATGTCGCGAGACGCTCGGATGTCCCGCGCTTTCGTGCCGGTGCGCGCAGATCGACGAAGCGGCCGCCTCCCAGGCATCGCGTGGACGAGGTGTCCCGCAAGACAAAGCGGTCGCCCACGACGGCGGCGATGGGACGCTCCAGCACGATCTGGATGAATCCATGCATCCCCGGCTGCAGGTCGCCGTTCAACGGCACCACGCGTGCAGGAACCTCGACCGCATGGCTGTGCAGATGCACCGGGAACCACGTCGTGATGGGGATGGACTCGCCGGGCAGCACCTGCAACACGGCATCGATGCGCTCGGTGGGGGCATGCATTGCTGGCGCCAGAACGACATCGCCGCGCCGGAATGCGCCCTTTGCCGCGCCGTCCCCGGCCAGATTCAAGGCGCAGCGCTGTCCCGCGACCGCGACCGCTGCGGGCCGATTCTGGGCATGAATGCCTCGAACACGAACCGTGAGCCCGAGCGGACTGACGATCGCCGTGTCGCCCACGGCAATTCGTCCGGATACCACGGTGCCGGTGACGACCGTTCCCGTTCCCGCGAGCGTGAAGCTGCGGTCAATCGTCAGACGAAACAGGCCATCCTCGCTGCGCAGCGTGGTGGTGGCGTCGGCGCGAACCAGGAGCGCTCGCAGGGTCGAGATACCCTCGCCGGTGAGCGATGACACCGGAACAATCGGTGCATCCGACAAGGCCGTGCCTGCCAGTGCTGCGCGAATGTCGGACATGACCTGTGCACGTCGCGCGGCATCGGCCCGATCCGCTTTCGTCATCGCGACGATGCCCTGTGCAACGCCAAGCAATTCGAGAATCGTGAGGTGCTCGCGGGTTTGAGGCATCACGCCATCGTCGGCAGCCACCACCAGCAACGCGAGGTCGATGCCACCGGCGCCCGCCAGCATGGTTCGGATCAGGCGCTCATGCCCCGGAACGTCCACGAATCCGGTGATGCGCCCGTTGCCCATGTCGGCATACGCGAACCCCAGTTCGATGCTGATGCCACGCGCCTTTTCTTCCGCGAGCCGATCCGCATCCACTCCCGTCAGCGCTTTCACCAGCGCCGTCTTGCCGTGGTCGATGTGGCCTGCGGTTCCGACGATCACGGCGCGTCGAGGGCTCGCAACGCGTCGAGAAGACGCGCATCGTCGTCGAGACAACGCAGATCGAGAACGACGGCACCATCACGGATGCGCCCGACAATCGGGATGGGAAGCGCGCGCAGGCGCGCCGCGAGCCGATCCGGCGCATCGCCGCCCTCGCCTTCGATACGAAGACCGGCGCTGGGCAGCGTATCCACCGGCAATGCACCCGATCCGGCCTGACTTTCACACTGGCAGGCCGTTACTCGAAAGCCCTGCGGCGCGAGCAAGGTCGCCACCTCCGTTACCAGCCGCTGCGCCTGTGCTGCGATCTCGACGGCGGGACGCGCGAGATGACGCAGTGTTGGAAGCTGCTGCTGCAATCGATCCGGGTCACGATAAAGGCGAAGCGTGGCCTCCAGGGCGGCGATGCGTATCTTGTCGAGGCGAAGTGCGCGTTTGAGCGGGTTGCGGTCGATCGCGGCAATGAGATCACGGCGACCCACGATGAAGCCGGCCTGGGCCCCACCGAGCAGTTTGTCGCCGGAAAAGGTCGCCAGATCGGCCCCTTCGGCCACGGCCTCGCGCACCGTCGGCTCGCGGCGCAAGCCGAAGCGCGAGAGATCCAGCAGCGAGCCCGAACCCAGGTCATTGAGCAACGGCACGCCAGCCTCTCGCGTGATTCGCACCAGTGCCGGCGCAGGCACGGCCGCAGTGAAGCCTTCAATGCGGTAGTTGGACGTGTGCACCTTGAGCACGAGTGCCGTATCGGGACCGATCGCTCCGGCGTAGTCATGTGCGTGGGTACGATTGGTGGTGCCGACTTCGATCAGTCGGACACCGGCGCGCGCCATGATGTCTGGAAGCCGGAACGCGCCGCCGATCTCGATCAGCTCGCCACGCGACACGATGGCCTCGCGGCCCGAACCGAGTGTGTTCAGCGCCAGCAGCACTGCCGCCGCGTTGTTGTTGACGACAGTCGCATCCTCCGCACCGGTCAACTCGCGCAAAAGTTCTCGAAGGTGATCTTCGCGTTGCCCGCGCCCGCCATCCTCCAGATCGAACTCGAGTGCCAGCGGATGCGCCATCGCCATGTGTGCCGCTTCGATGGCGGATTCCGCGAGCACCGCGCGACCCAGATTGGTGTGCAGCACCGTGCCGGTCAGGTTGAGCACCGGGCGAAGTTCGCTGGCGGCTTGCGCATCCAGCATCTCTGCCACGCGAGAGGGCAATGATGCAGCGACGTCATCACAGCCCGCTCCCGCGCGAATCGCCTCGCGGGCCTGCGCCAGTGCCGACCTCAATGCTGAAATCAGCGCACTGCGGCCGTGGGTATCGATCAAGCCTCTGCCTGCCTCGGACAGCAGGAACTGGTCCACCGACGGAAGGGCACGGAATCCGGTCATCAATAGCCCGCCAGCCAGGGATTGAAACCGCCACGCACGTAGCCAGCATCGCGCATCAGGATGTCCAGACCGAGGCTGCCGACGTCGTCGGCTACCGGATCCAGGCTGGCGTTCTTGTTCTGGTAGAAAATCTTGACCCAGGCACGGCACTCACGGCACACCTCGGCCTTGACCGTAGCCTCTGCGGTATCCACCGAGCGGTAGCTGATGCCCTTGTTCGAGCCGCAGCACAGGCATGTCACCCGCACTTCGTTCCATTGCGTGGCGCAGCCCGAACAGCTGGCGTAACGGATGTTCTCGATGCCCTGTGCGCCCATTACCGACGAGGTCACCGGACGCCCTCCGCACACGGGACACACACCGGTCGCCACGGGAACCAGCGCCTTGGCATCGAGCGTGGCGGCCAGACGCGCAAGATGAACCTGCATCGCCGCCGCGACGAACAGGTGGATCGCAATCCCATCATCGGGAACGGTGTCGGCCAGCACATGACCGAGAAGCACGCGGCGCTCGTCCGAATCGGCAGCGCGCAGGCTTTTCAGTGCCTCTCGCGCGGGCTCGGGCATGTCCAGCTCGGTGGCCGCTTCGGCGAGCGCGCACAGGCAGGCATCGAGCCCGGCGTCCGTCGCCATCGCCGTTCGATCGATGGGCGGCATCGCGCCGTGAACCGCAGCGGCGATACGTGCCTCGGAGATCGGCGTGACCGTTGGCAACGAGACAGCCAACCGCGCCTGCAGACGAGAAAGATCGGCCAGAAAGCACAGGTAGGGCGCCAACTCGTTGCTCTCGGCGAGAAAAGCGAAACGTCGTGCGCGCGACTGGAACAGCGCCACTGGTTCGGGCAGAAAAACCAACGGCGGTTCGGGCACGCCGCCGATGAGCGAGGGATCGGGTTGCAAGGCGTCGTCGGTCATTTGATCGATGGTGTGGAGCGGTCTCGTGCAAGGTACCGCAATGCGTGCCGATTGTTCGGAATGATTCGGATTTTCCTCGGATGCGCCGCCATGCACTCGTTGAAAGCCCGCGGCAACCTGGCGTCATGCTGCAAACAGGATCCGTCCGGTCAGCGCGTGATGCCGGCCTGCAAAATTCAAGTCGCGATCACGAAGTCCTGCACCCTGTGACCTCGGTACGACTGGACGATCGGGTTGTCGTCGAGGAATCACATCGGATGCGCGTGCCAGATGCGGTTCTCGGCACCTTGAAGCCCGGCGTCGATCCCCCGCGCCAGCACGTCGGCGATATCGCGAAGCTCGAGTGTCAGCGCGGTGTTGTAGTCCTGCGTCCGTGCGTGCATGGGCGCCTCCGGTTTCAGTCCTCGCGCACGGTACCCTGGCGCGCTGCCAACTCGCGCAGCCACTTGCGATGGTGTCGATACGCCCAGCCACCGGTGACCGTGCCGCGCGTCATGGCGCGGAGAGTGCCGCGTGTCCAGATCGCCGCGTAGACATGCAGCACGAAGATCAGGATGGCGCCCACGGCGGCGGCGGCATGCACCACCAGAGCGATGCGACGGGCAGGAACCGGCACGAGGTCCGGGAAGTATTGTTCCCAGATCATCACCCCGCTGACGAGCAGGATGAGGATCAATCCGGTCATGCCCCAGAACACCAGCTTCTGGCCCGCGTTGTACTTGCCCAGCTCCGGCAACTTTCCCTCATGTCCCTGAAGCACGTCGCCAATCCTGCGGCTCCATTCGACATCTTCCCGTACCGGGAGATTCAGCCGCCACATCTGCACGAACAGGCCGAAGAAGCTCACTGCCAACAGCACGCCGATGATCGGATGCAGCCAGCGCGCGGTCTGACCGCCGCCGAACAGCGTCGTCAATCCGTACAACGACGGGTGAAAGAACGCGAAGCCTGAGAGCAGCAACACGATCATGCACGCTGCCGTGATCCAGTGATTGATCCGGGTGAAGCCGCGGTAGCGGCTCACCAGCACCTGCGGATCGCGCGACGCGATGGCATCTCCAGGTGCGGAATGAACTCGCGTGTCGCCCATCACGGCATCCTCCCGTCTTCCTGCGAATCTCCGCCTGAATCCACCAATCGCGCGGCTTCCGCTTCCTCGTGGGCGCTGACGCGGTTGGCGCGAGCCAGCAGGCCGTGCAGCGCGGCACCGGCGATGGCGGCGCCGGCGGCAAGCAAACCGACGGTCTTGGCCGAGCCTTTCCAGCCTTCCACCACGGGCGAGATCTGCGGATCATCCGGAAGGCCGGCATACAACGACGGTTTGTCGGCGTGATGCAGCACGTACATGACATGCGTGCCACCGACGCCTTGCGGGTCGTACAGGCCGGCGTTCTCGTAACCGCGCGATTTGAGATCCGTGATGCGCGCTTGAGCGTGTTCGACCATGTCGTCCTTGGTCCCGAACACGATCGCCTGAGTGGGACAGGCCTTGGCGCAGGCCGGCCCCTGCCCCACCGCCACGCGATCCGAACACAGCGTGCACTTCTTGCTGACGTGGGCCTTTTTCGAGATGCGCGGGATATCGAACGGGCAGCCGGCAACGCAATAACCGCAGCCGATGCAGTTGTCGGAAATGAAATCCACGATGCCATTGGAATACTTCACGATGGCGCCGGGCGCCGGACATGCCTTGAGGCAGCCCGGATCCTCGCAATGCATGCAGCCGTCCTTGCGGATCAGCCATTCCAGGTCGCCGGTGTTCGGGTTTGCGTACTCGGAAAACCGCATCAACGTGAACATGTCCGGCGTCAGATCATGCGGGTTCTCGTAGACGCCGACGTTTTCCTCGATGTCCGGATGGGTATCGTTCCATTCGATGCATGCGGTCTGGCAGGCCTTGCAGCCGATGCACTTGGAGACATCGATGAGCTTGGCCACCGGCGTGAGCTGGCGCCCGGGCGGCGGCAGGTTGGCCGTGGCCGACGCCCTCACCACATCGCTTGGCAACAGGTTCGACGCGAGCGGCTGGACCGGCGGATTGGCCGCCGCCGTCACGGGTTGTGGAGCGCGTTCGGTACTCATTGGCCCACTCCTTCCACGCGTTCGATGTTGACCAGATACGCTTTGAACTCGGGCGTATTGATGTTGGCATCGCCCACGAACGGCCCCAGCGAGTTGGAACCGAAACCCTTGCGCGCTGCGCCCTTGAAGCCCCAGTGGATCGGGATGCCGACCACGTGCACGGCTTTGCCGTCGCAGATCAGCGGGCGGATGCGTTTGGTGACCACCGCCTTGGCCCAGATCTGGTTGCGCGAAGACCACACCCGCACCACATCGCCCTTGGCAATGCCGCGTTCGGCAGCCAGTTCTTCGCTGATTTCCACGAAGAACTCCGGTTGATTTACCGCATTCACGCGGTTGTGCTTGGTCCAGTAGTGGAAATGCTCGGTCAAACGGTACGAGGTGGCGACGCAAGGGAATTCGTCACTGGTGCCGAGGCTGGCCAGATCATCAGGGAAGATGCGTGCCACCGGGTTGCCGCGCATCTTGCGGTTGAACGGGTTTTCGACCGGGCTTTCGAACGGCTCCATGTGCGTGGGGAATGGCCCGTCGCGCATCAGCTTGCGCGAGAAGAAACGGCTCACGCCTTCGGGGTTCATGATGAACGGCCCCACCGTGTGCGGATGCGCTGTCGGCGCGATGTCGGGAACATCCGGGCCGACCCAGCGTTCGCCGTTCCATTCGATCAGCTTGCGCTCGGGATCCCAGGGCTTGCCGTCGGGATCGCAGGAGGCGCGGTTGTAGAGCACGCGACGATTGGCCGGCCAGGCGAACGCCCAGTTCGGGTAGACACCCATGCCGCTCGGGTCGCTGTTGTCGCGCCGCGCCATCATGTTGCCGGCCTCGGTGAAGCATCCGGTGTAGATCCAGCAGGCGCCGCTGGTCGAACCGTCATCACGCATCTGGCCGAAGCTGGAGAGCTGCTGGCCGCGAGCCAGCAACACCTTGGCGGGATCGGCCGGGTCGGGAAGGTCCGCCAAGGCGCGGCCATTGAGTTCCCTGGCCAGCTCGGCAGGCTCCGGATGCAGCGGGTCTGCATAGTCCCAGGTGAGGTTGAGGATCGGCTCGGGGGCCTTGCCGCCCTCTTCCTGATACAGCTTGCGGACGCGCTGGAAGATGTTGGCCATGATCCAGTTATCGGTCTTGGCAACGCCGGGCGGCGTCGCGCCGGCCCAGTGCCATTGCAAGGTGCGACCCGAGTTCACCGTGGCGCCTTCATCTTCGGCAAAGCAGGTGGTGGGCAGTTCCAGCACTTCGGTCTGGATGCTGGCGGTGTCCACATCGTTGTAGATGCCGTGGTTTTCCCAGAAAGCGGCGGTTTCCGTTTCCAGCGGATCCATGACGACGATGAGCTTCACCTTGGAGAAGGCTTCCGTCAGCTTGGCGCGGTTCGGGAAGGCCAGCAGCGGGTTGAAGCCCTGAAAGAAATAGATGTTGACCTTGTCCTCGTTGGCCATCTGGAACATGCGCATGGCGTCGTATTCGGGCACATCGAGCTTGGGCAGCCAGTCATAGCCCCAGCCGTTTTCCGGTGTCGCCTTGTCGCCCCACATGGACTTCATGAAGCTGACCATGAACTTGCGGTAGTTCTGCCAGTAGCTCATCTGTTCCGGGCGCAGCGGCTTGTTGCCGCGGGTCGACATGTAGGTGTCGAAGTCGGGCTCGCTTTCCTTGGGAATCGCCAGATAGCCTGGAATCAGGTTCGACATCAGGCCGACATCGGTCAGGCCCTGGATGTTGGAATGACCGCGCAACGCGTTCATGCCGCCACCGGGCACGCCGATGTTGCCGAGCAGGAGTTGCAGCATCGCCATGCCGCGGATGTTCTGCGCGCCCTTGGAATGTTGCGTCCAGCCGAGCGCGTACATCGACGTCATGGTCTTGGTGGGCGATGAGGTTTCGCCGATCATTTCGCAAATTTTGAGATAGCGATCTTTCGGCGTACCGCAGAGGTTCTCCACGAACTCGGGCGTGTATGGCTCGACATGCTGTTTCAGCAGATTCCAGACGCAGCGTGGGTGTTGCAGCGTTGGGTCGGTCAGGACATAGCCGTCCTCGCCCATCTGGTATTCCCAACTGCTCTGGTCGTAAGCACGCTTGTCTTCGTCATAGCCGGTGAACAGGCCATCGCTCCAGCCGAAATCCTCGCGCACCAGGTACGAGGCATTGGTGTAGTTGCGCACGTATTGCCACTGCACCTTGTCGTGTGCGATGCACCAGCGGATCACACCCATCAGGAAAGCAATGTCCGAACCGGGACGGATCGGAGCGTAGTAATCGGCCACCGAGGCCGAACGATTGAAGCGTGGATCGACCACGATGAGCTTGGCACCACGACGCGCCTTGGCTTCTGTCACCCACTTGAAACCACACGGGTGCGCCTCAGCGGCGTTGCCACCCATGATCACGACCAAATCCGTGTTGCGGATATCGGTCCAGGAATTGGTCATCGCGCCACGGCCAAATGTTGGGCCCAAACTGGACACCGTAGGGCCGTGTCAAACGCGCGCCTGATTGTCGAATCCGACAACTCCCATCGAGCGGACGACTTTCCAGGTCAGCCACGCGGTTTCGTTGGTGGTGGCCGAGGCGGCGAGGAAGCCCGTCGTCGTCCAGCGGTTGACGGTGACACCTGCCTCGTTGCGTTCGATCAGATTCGCATCGCGATCGTCCTTGAGCGTGCGGGCGATCTTGTCGAGCGCCTCGTCCCAGGAAATGTCCTCGAAACGGTCGGAGCCGGGGCGGCGGATGCGTGGTCGGGTCAGGCGGGTTTCTGCCTTGACGTAATCCTTCAGCGCCGCACCCTTCGGACAGAGCGTGCCGCGATTGGTCGGGTGATCGGCATCGCCTTCGATGTGGATCAACTCGGCGTGTTCGCCACGGGCCAGATCGCCGCGCGAATACATGATGATGCCGCAGGCAACCGAGCAATACGTGCAGATGTTGCGGGTTTCGGTGGTGGTGGCGAGCTTGAAGGCGCGGACATGGGCGGCGGTCGCGGCTTCCACCGCACCAAAGCCCATGGCTCCCAGAGCCGTTGCTCCCGCCCCCGCGCCCGTCAGCTTCATGAAGCTGCGTCGGGACAGGTCCAGGTTCATTTGCTTGACTCCTTGCGTGGCCGTCGCACGGACGGGTTCGACCGTCATGCTCCCGCTGACTTTGCAGAGAGTCAAGCCACGGCGATGATTGCCTCCTGGCGACTATCGTCATTCGCACCTGCCGGCCACAGGGCCGACAGGTACGAGGTGCCCGATAAGGACGGTGGGCATCGCCTGCCCTCGCCGGGCTTCATCGCGTCAGTTGTGCGTCGCGACCAGACCGACGCCCGAGTACGCGCTGTAGCCGCGGACGGTGATGTGGTAAGTCCCGGCCGTCGGCGAGCTGAAGTTGCAGGTCTCGTTGTTGCCGGAGAGGTACGGACGGCAATCGTAGGTCGACGTGGTCGGGGCCGAACCTCGGCGAACGTACAAGTCCGCATCGCCGGTCCCGCCGGACATGGCGATGCTCAGGCTGCTGCGTCCGCTTGGCACCACAATCGTCCACGACCGCGTGCTGTTGGCCGCACCGGACAGGCCGGTGACCGGCACGCCGCTGGCCAGTACGCTGCCACCGCCGGAAGACACGGTGTAATTCGCCGTCAGCGTCACGCCGGAGAAGGCGCTGTAGCCGCGCACCATCACATGGTAGGTGCCCGCCGTCGGCGCGGCGAAGGTGCAGGTTTCGTTGTTCCCCGACTGATAGGGACGGCAGTCGTAGCTGGTCGTGGTCGGGGCCGAACCGCTGCGGACATACAGATCGGCATCGCCGCTGCCGCCGGACATCGTGAACGTCAGATTGGTCGCGCCGGCGGGGACGACGAGGGTCCAGTACTGCATGCTGCTGGCCGCACCGGAAATGCCCGACACCGGTACACCTTTGGTGAGCGCACTGCCGCCACCGCCACCCGCGGTCACCGTCACCGAGGCGCTCTTGCTGTTGTTCGCGCCCTGATTGTCAGTGACGGTCAGCGTCACGGTGTAGGTGCCCGCCGCGCTGTAGGTCTTGCTCGGATTGGCCGCCGTGGACGTGGTGCCGTCGCCGAAATTCCAGCTGCGCGAGGCGATCGACCCGTCACTGTCGGTCGAGGTGTCGGTGAAACTCACCGTCAGGCCGCTGGCGCTGCTGCTGAAGTTGGCCACCGGTGGTGCATTGCCCGGCGTGCCGCCGCCAGCGCGGTAACCGGCGATGGAGTTGACGCCGCTGGTGCTCGGATCCAGCCAGTCGCGCAGACGCGTGGCACTGGTACCGCCGCCGGTCCATGACACCGAGAGACGGCCGTAATAGTCCGACAGCGTATTGCCACACGCGGCCGAACCACCGTGGAGTTGTCCGACCAAGCGCTTGTTCTGGTTCCACAGGCCCGAACCGGACGAGCCGCCCTCCGTGGTGCCCTGATCCCACCCGACCACACGCCAATGCGTAGTGCCCGATCCGCCACCGTAGGCCGTGATCTGGGCGGCGTGGTTGTCCACCGCGATGCGCTTTTCATGTCCGGACGGATGGTGAATGCCGACGCTGGAACTGGGTGTGGCGCCACTGGCGTCCCAACCGGAATAGAACACGTTCGCCCCTGAAGCTGGCGTCGCGTTCAACTGCAGCAAGGCGAAGTCGCTGGCGGCATTGGTCGAGCGCAGCGTGGTGCCCGATTGCGAGTGCGTGGCGATCGAACGCGACAGCGACGTGCCGCTGGACGAAGAGCCCGGCGTGCGGCAGGTGGCGCTCTGGTAGTTCCAATACACCACGATCGTGCTGGCCACCGTCTGGGTACTGACGCAGTGGTTGGCGGTCAGGAAATACGGCGTTGTGCTGCCCGCCGCATTGCCGACCAGCGTGCCGGTGCACACGTAGGAGCTGCCGCTCTTGGAGAAGGTGTAATGGCCCACCGAATCGATCTGGTCGCCCCATCCGGTGCCCGCAGGACAGGCCACGTCGACGTTGCATGAGCCCGACTTTTGCAGGTCGTTGGCGCGTTCGAACAGGCCGCGGTAGCCATGCGTCACGGAACCCAGTTCAGCAACGACGTCGCGCTTGAACGCCGGGTCGACGAGGATCTCGATGCGAACTTTCTCGCCGGCAATGTACGGAGACCAATACTCGCCCTTGGGCAGCTGGTCGCCCGGAATGGCGCGGAAATTGTCCTTGCCCTCGCCACGCAGCACCAATTCGGCGCCTGGTGGCAGCGACAGGCGGCTGAAATGGAAGTCCAGCGAGGTGGCACCCGGTGAGGCCAGCGTGTAAGTCAGACGGGCTCGTCCGTCTTCCGTGGTGTCCCACACGGCTTTCATTCCGCGGGATTTGACCGGAATCTGGATGCCGTAGCGGTAGGGCAGGCCCTCCGCCTTGCTGTCTTCCATCGCCAGTTTGGCGAGGTCGGGGCTCGGGAGGATGGTGGCGCCGGCCAGTGAAATGGTCTCGGCCTTGTCGGCAGGCAGGGCAAATGCCAGACCGGGGATGCACAGGGTCACGGCCGCGATCAGGCGGCGGAAAGCAGGTTTCATGGGTGATCATTCCTTGGTGATGGGTACCACGAGCAGAAACGGCGCCGCTTTCGCGACGCCGTTTCCAGGTTTGCATCAGAACTGCAGGCTCCAGCTGTCGATGTAGCCGGTATCGCCGTTGGCGCCGTCATACACCCGAAGCTTCCAGGTGCCGTTGGCAGGCTGTGCACTGGCATTGATCGTGAAGGTGCCGATCACGTTGTCGGTGCTGCCGCCGGTACGGTTGTGGATGTTGTAGAGCGTGCCGTTCGGGCCGACCACATCCACCTTCAAGTCACCCTTGTAGGTATGGATGATGCGGACGTTCACCGTGAGGTTGGACGGGGCATTGCCGCTGCGACCGCTGACCGTGATCGGGCTTTCCACCGTCTGCAGGTTGTTGATCGCATAGTCGGTGTTGTTTTCGAAAAACGTGGTCGATCCGCTACCCGTGTCGTAGCTGCCGGTCAGCGTGACGCCGGAATAGGCGCTGTAACCCCGCAGCATCACTTGCCAAGTGCCGGCGGTTGGGGCGGCGAACGTGCAGGTTTCATTGTTGCCGGACTGGTACGGGCGGCAATCGTAGGTCGACGTGGTCGGGGTCGAACCGCGGCGCACGTAGAGATCCATGTCACCGCTGCCGCCTGACGTGCCGATGACCAGATTGGTCGCACCTTCCGGCACCGCGATAGTCCAGTATTGCGTGCTGCTCGCCGCACCGGAAATGCCGGTCACCGGCACGCCGTTGGCCAGCACGCTGCCACCGCTTCCGCCCGAGGTCACCGTCACCGTGGCGCTCTTGCTGTGGGTGGCGCCCTGGTTGTCGGTGACCGTCAGCGTCACGGTGTACGTACCCGCAGCGCTGTAGGTTTTGCTCGGATTGGCTGCGGTGGACGTCGTGCCGTCACCGAAATTCCAACTGCGCGACGCGATGCTGCCGTCGCTGTCGGTCGAGGTATCGGTGAAGTTCACCGTCAGGCCGCTCGCTGCACTGCTGAAGTTCGCCACCGGTGGCACATTCGGCGCCTGGGTCGAATAGCTGGCGACCAGCGAGACGCCGGAGTACGCGCTGTACCCGCGAATCATCACGTGCCACGTGCCAGCCGCAGGAGACGCGACGCTGCAGGTTTCGTTGTTGCCGGATTGATACGGACGGCAATCGTAGGTGGACGTGGTGGGAGCCGAACCGCGGCGTACATACAGATCGGCATCACCCATGCCACCGGACATGGCAAAGCTGAGATTCGTCGCTCCCGCCGGGACATCGAGTGTCCAGTATTGGGCGCTGCTGGCCGCACCGGAAATGCCGCTCACCGGCACCCCGTTGGACAACACGCTTCCGCTGCCGGAAGTCACCGTCACCGTGGCGCTCTTGCTGTGGCTGGCGCCTTGATTGTCGGTCACCGCGAGCGTCACGGTGTAGGTACCGGCCGCGGCGTAAGTCTTGCTCGGGTTGGCCGCCGAGGACGTGGTGCCATCGCCGAAATTCCAACTGCGTGAGGCGATGCTGCCATCGGCATCGGTGGATGTGTCGGTGAAGGCCACGCTGAGTCCGTTGACCGAACTGCTGAAGTTGGCCACCGGTGGCGTATTGCCCGGGCCACTTCCGGCAACCGCGGAAACGGCGGCGTACGCATCGACGATGCCGGCACCGCAACCACCGGTGCAGGTACCCGGCAGTGGGCGCGCGGTGCTCTTCAGCGTCGTCTCGATCTGTGCCGGTGTCAGCGTCGAGGATGAGGCGCTGATCATCAACGCCGCGACGCCTGCAACATGCGGCGTTGCCATCGAGGTACCGTCGTAGAACGCATACGTCTCGGCGACCGGCGTGGTACTGCCGCTGTTGAGCGTGGAAAGCACGCCCTTTGCCGTCGTGGCAGTCTGGCACGCAGTCATGCCCGCGTTGGGGATGCAGGTTTCGCCGCCAGGCGCCGTGACATCGATGAGGTTGCCGTAGTTGGAATACCAGGAGCGGTTGCCTTCCTTGTCGTTGGCCGCCACCGCGATGACGTTGTTGCAATTCGCGGGCGAGGCATTGGACACATTCATGTTGTCGTTGCCGGCCGCGATGATCACCACCGAACCGCGCGACACCGCACCATTGATCGCATTCTGGAAAGTGCTGCCGCACGAACCACTGCCACCCAGGCTCAGGTTGATGACCTTGGCCGGTGTGGCGTTGGCCGGTACGCCACTGACGGTGCCGCCGGATGCCCAAACGATGGCCTCGGCGATGTCCGAATCGTAACCACCACCACGGCCGAGCACGCGCACCGGCTGGATCTTCGCGCCGAAAGCGACGCCCGCAATGCCCTTGTTGTTGTTGGCGACTGCCGCCACGGTTCCGGCCACATGGGTGCCGTGCCAGCTCGACGAGTAGCCGCCCGAATAGTCGCCCGGGTCGCTCGGATCGGCATCGCGACCATTACCGTCACCGGCGACACTGGTGGTGGAGATGAAGTCGTAACCGGCCACCACATTGCCATTGAGGTCGCTGTGGTTGGTGATGCCGGTATCCAGCACCGCGACCACGACGCCCGTTCCGGTGGAAATATCCCACGCGTTCTGTACGTTCAGCCCGCCGACGCTCTCGAAGTAATGCCACATTTCGCCATAGCGTGTGTCGTTTGGCACGTAGCGGATCTGGTTGATTCGATCCACTTCGACGTATTCCACGCCTCCCTGTTCGGCCAGTGCAGCCATGAACCGGCGGGCATCTTCGGCGTTGAGCTTGCGATCCAGTTCAATGACCTCGCCCCCCGTCGCCAGCACGCGCGAGGCGCCGACCCGAGCGTTGGTGCGGCTCGTCGCCAGATCGAAGGCGTTTGCGCGCAGCGTAGTGTTGGCTCGTGCCGTGCCCTGATCGGCAAATTTGACGATGAATCGGTCGTAGCTGCCTTTCACATCGATCGCCGATGATTGGAGCTTTGCCCCGGCCACGGTGATGTCGGCAGACAGCGCCGCGCTGGCGAAGATCGAGCAAGGCAGAGCCAAGGCCATCGCAAGTGCCATGACATTCGCCCGCCGGGAGCGGAAATTGCGTGTATCCACGGTGGTGATATCCCCAAATGATGAATGGAAAGGTGATCGGACGGATGCCCCGGCCAAGCCGGACCGCGCCTCCTTTCGTCCATCCCGCGATACCGCGTCCTGCGGCATCCAACTCCCCTGCTGCGGCATCCCCCTCGATGCCGCAGGTCACGATCCTTTCGCCAAAGCAGCGCCGAATCGGCCGGATGGTCGCATCGCCCCGTCCCCAAGGCGATGCGCGCCGGACCGTAGCAATGGCCTGAAAAATCTGTCAACACGAACCTGAATTCGCTCACACTCCACAACGGAATATGGCGTAACAACGCGCCTTCCAGCCCATGTCCACGACACGCACCAATCTTGATGCAGCGCAACAATGCGCAAAAACATGACGTTGAAACTCAAAATGTGACGTGAAGTGTCACACCTGCCGTGGCGTCACCCAGGCGCCCGGCGCCTGCCTTCCGGTCCTGCACTGGACAAACACAGTGCGGTACCCGTCTTGATCGATTGAGGGACGATAGTGCGAACATTCTAGGCCGCCGGTTTAGCATGCCTGCACTGCCCCCAATCCGGAGAATTCCCATGGCCAAGTTCAAGTCGTCCGCCCCGCCCATCGCCCCGGCCAAGAAGCGCGCTGCCCCGAAGAAGGCAACTGCCGGCAAGGCGGCCCCCGCTGTAAAGAAGAAGGCTGCCGCCAAACCGGTTGCCGCCGTTGATGCAGGGACTCGCGGCATCGTGGATTCCGCCCAGCAGATCTGGCAGACCAGCGTGAAGGCGCTTGGCCGGGCGCAACAGGAAGGGACGCGTTTGTTCGAGACCCTGGTCAAGGAAGGCATGGGGGTCGAGAAGAAAACTCGCTCGATGGCGGCCGGCAAGGTCAACGCGGTGCGCGATCAGGTCGAAAGCCGTGTCGGCCAAGTCAAGGATCGGGCCAACGACACTTGGGATCGCCTTGAGAAAGTGTTCGAGGAGCGCGTGCAACGCGCCCTGACGCGCCTGGGCGTGCCCGGACGCGAGGAGTTGCAGGCACTGATAGACCGCGTGGACGAACTCAATGTCCGGCTGCGGGATCTGTCATCCACGCCCTCGACTGGGAGCACACCGGCTGCAGCGAAGGCGCCGACCAAAAAGATCATGCGGAAGCCGAAAGCTCCGGCAAAAGCCGCTGTACCGGCAAAGCCGGCATCTGCCACAACGAAGTCCAGGTCGTCAGCAAGAAAAGCGGCTGAAGTCCAGCCCGAAACACCTTCGTCCGACACTGCCGCCTCGGAATGATCCGACCCGGAGGCCGCCGCGGGCTGCGCCGGCCTCCGAAGGCATGGCAAGAGGCTATGATTCGCGCCTGATCCGTTGCCGGACTTGAATTCATGGGTGTCACATCCCTGCTTGCGTATCCCTTGCTTTTCGCGCTGATTTCTCTGGTCGTGGCGTTCTTCGCCACCGCCTGGTTGCTGGGGGTGTTTCGTACCGAACGGGATGAAGCCCGTGCCGGCATTGCGCTGCTGTGCGCGATGCGCTGGAACGAATTCAGCCGGTTGATCGCCGAGGTATTGAAGGACCGCGGCATGCAGCCCGCCAATGCCGAACGCTCACCGGGACAGGATGGGTTCGATCTCCTGTTCATGCGTGGCAACAGCCGCTACCTGGTGCTGTGCAAGAACGGCGCAACCCAGCGCATCACGGCCGCGGCCGTCGGCCAGCTTCATACCCTCACCCAGATGCAGGATGCCGATGGCGCCATCATCGCCTCGTGCGCACCCGGCGAGCCCGCTGCACTGAAGCTGGCACAGGAGCGCCGCATCGAAGTGATGGCAGACCTCGATCTCTGGCGTCACGTGAAACCCTGGATCGCGCACGACCAGCGCATCGATGCCGAAGCCGCTGCCAACGCCATGCGGCGAAAGCGCCTGCTGATCGCCGCATCAAGTGCCTTGATCGCCGCCTTCGCCACGTATGCCGCCATCGCATTGCTGGGACCCAAGCCGTCGCCCCCGGCTGACGTCGCCGCCCGCACGCCTGTTGCCGCAGCGCGTCCTGTCCCTGCTCCGACGGCGGTGGCGCTTCCGGATACCGACCTGAGCGAGGAACAACTGGCCTCGCGGCGCGCAGCCACGGTGCTGGAGGTGCGTGGCTTGACCCGGGTATCGAGCGCCAGTTGGTCGACGCGCTCCACCCTCCAGATCGGCTTGCATGACGCCATCAGCGACACGGATCTCGCGATCCTGGTGGAGGATGTCTGCCGTTCGTTGCTGCAGCACGAGGAGCTGCGTTTCACCCGACTCCAGGTGGAAGTCCCGACCGGCAGCCCGGACCAGCCGATGCAGGTCCGCTGGCGGCAGTGCCGCTGAAACACCCATTGCGCTGATGCCCCCGGGCAGCAAACCTGCCCGAAGGCATTGCATGGTTACCAGTGCACCCCGCGCATCAACGCGGCAAAAGCAATCTGCTCGCTGGTGGCCTGCTCGCCTTCGCGAACGCCCTTGATGCCCTTGGCCGCAGCGGAATCGGGGAACAACTCGAAAGCGGTGTTCATCACCAACTCGTAGGCCTTCGGCGCAACCGCGTTGACGACACTGGCGAAGATGCCCAGGCGCGTGGCGATGCGGCTCGGGCGCTCGATGATCGCCTGCACCAGCAGATCGCCGGCTTCGTCGGGGGTCAACGTCGGGACGCTGTCGTACATCTTGGTCGGCGCGATCATCGGCGTCTTGACCAATGGCATGTTGATCGTGGTGAACACGATGCCCTTGCCCGAAAGCTCGCCCTGAGCACAGCGGCTGAATGCATCCAGCGCGGCCTTCGATGCGACATAGGCGGAAAAGCGCGGTGAGTTGGCCAGCACGCCGATGGAACTGATGTTGATGACGTGACCGCGCCGACGTTCGGTCATCTTGGGCAGGAAACCCATGATCAAGCGGAGCGATCCGAAATAATTGAGCTGCATGGTGCGCTCGAAATCGTGGAACCGATCGTAGGACAGCTCGATCGAACGGCGGATCGAGCGCCCGGCGTTGTTGATCAGAATATCGACGCCGCCGTGTTCGGCCACCACCTTCTCGACCAGTGCATCGCAGGAAGCCATGTCCGCCAGGTCGCAGGTGTAGGCATGGCAAGTGCCGCCGGCGGCAATGATTTCGTCACGCGTGGCAAACAGTTCCTCCTCGCCACGCGCCACGATCACGGTAGTCGCACCGGCTGCAGCCACCTTCAGTGCGGTGGCCTTGCCGATGCCGGACGAGCCCCCCGTGATGAGTACCACCTTGCCCTTGACCTTGCCCTTCAGGCTGCGGTCCACGAACAGCGAAGGATCGAGGTGACGCTCCCAGTAATCCCACAGGCGCCATGCGTAATCGTCGAGATCGGGGACACGAATGCCGCTGCCCTTGAGCGCGCGCTCCGTCTCGCGACAATCGAATCGGGTGGGATAGGTCACGAACTTCACGACCTGCTTGGGAATCCCCAGGTCACGCAACAACATGCCGGTGAAGCGTTTCACCGGCGGCAGGTTGCCGATCGCGGCCTTCAGGGGCGCTGGCACGAACGAGAACATCCGCGCATCCAGTCGCATCGACATCTGCGGCGCGTGACCGGCACGGGCGAACAGGTTGAGCACTTCGCCGATGCGGCGCGGGTTGGGATCGGTCAGATGGAAACAGCCCCCGTTGAGCCCGGCCTTGTGGGCGATGTGGTCCATCGCATCGGCCACGTAATCCACCGGCACCAGGTTCACCCGCCCGCCTTCGATGCCGATCACCGGCATCCACGGCGGGAGCATCTCGCGCAGTTTCTTCAATGCACCGAAGAAATAGTAGGGGCCATCGATCTTGTCGATCTCGCCGGTTTTCGAATGCCCGACCACCACGCCGGGGCGATAGATGCGATAAGGCCGCGTGCACTCGTCGCGAACGACCTTTTCCGCGTCGTGCTTGGTGCGAAAGTACGGATGATCCAGCTCTTCGGCTTCGTCGAACATGTCCTCGCGGAACGTCCCCGGATACAGCCCGGCCACCGCGATGGAGCTCGCATACTGGAAGCACCCGGCATTCAACGCGTCGGCCAGCGCCAGTGCGTTGCGGGTACCCTCCACGTTGGCCACCAACTGGGACGGACCGTCGGCCGCGAGGTCGTAGATGGCAGCGAGGTGGAAGAAGTGCTTGATCTTGCCCTTCAGTTCGGCGGCCTTGTCGGCGCTCACTCCGAGACGCGCCTTGGCCAGATCACCCGTCACTGGCACGATCCGCTTCCGGTCCCAGTCCATGCGCTCGATGAGTGCATCCAGTTTCTTCTGCGAGCCCTTGCGGACCAGCACGTAGATCGTGCCCTTGCGCTTGAGCAGGTTGGTAACCAGATGACGCCCGATGAAGCCGGTCGCGCCAGTGACGAAATAACTCATGCTTCCCCCTCCTTGTCTTGTGGCTGCGCGGTCGTTGTTGATCGCCCCTGCGCGATGTGGATGTATGCGTCCAAACAATAGCCCGATGCGTGGCTCCTTCCTAGCACTTTGACGCATCGCGCATCGCATGCTATCAAACGGCCCCCATCCTCTTGCACAGCCCATCAAGGATTCCGCCATGTCCGACCTCTCGGTCGAATTCGAGCAAGCCGCCCGGGACGTCAAATCCCTGCCCGAGCGCCCGGACAACGACACCCTGCTCAAGCTCTATGCGCTTTACAAGCAAGGTGCCGAAGGAGACGTCAATGGCCCCAAGCCCGGCTTTTTCGATTTTGTCGGTACGGCCAAGTACGAGGCCTGGGGGAAATTGGCGGGCACGCCGCAGGACGAAGCCAGGAAAAAGTACATCGCGCTGGTCAAGAAGTTGCTGGGCTGACCGGGATGGCGCGCGGCACCCGCGAGCGGATCCTCGACACCAGCCTGGCGATGTTCAACGCCCGCGGCGAGCCGAACGTCACCACCAACCACATCGCCGAGGAACTGGAAATCAGTCCCGGCAATCTCTACTACCACTTCCGCAACAAGGACGACATCGTCGCGCATCTGTTCTCGCGCTACGAAACCCGCATCGATCAGGTGCTGGTGGTGCCGGACGATCGTCTGCCCGGCCTCGAAGACCTGTGGCTGCAGTTGCACGCGGTTTACGAGTGCATCTGGGACTATCGCTTCCTGTTCCGCGACCTGGTGGACATCCTCGCGCGGAACCGCAAGTTACGGCTGCATTTTGCCCGTATCCTGAAACGCGCTTCCGACAATGCCAGCGAGGTGATGCGTGCCATGGTCCGGGCTGGCGTGATGCGGGCATCGGCCGACGAAATCCGCGCGACGGCAGACAACGTCCTGGTCATCGCGACGTTCTGGCTCAATTTCAGCGCGGTACGCGGCGAGCGTGACGAACAGGAGGCGATTCGCCTTGGCATCCATCAGGTGATGATGCTGCTGGCCCCGTTTCTACGCGATGCCGAGCGCCTGCATCTCAATCAACTGGCGGAAATCTATCTCCCCGACAAGCGATGACGGCACCGCGCAACACCAATGCCCGCGCCGCACGGTTGTTGCCCCGAGTTGCCGGAAGCAGCTTGGAGTGGGTCCATGGCGGAGCGTCGCCTGCCCTTCCTGCGGACTGCGCCACGGGGTGGCCATCTTTCCGTCGAGTGCGCTCATCGTGCCGATCGCCACACTTGCACCGATGGGCTTCTTCATCCTTCCCTTCACGTTCCTCGGTCCGATACCGATGACTTGGTCACTGCCTGTTGGATGGACAGGCATGACCTGCCGCTTGCGCCGACCTGAGCTGCTGTCGTTTCGTGCCATCTCGTTGCACGAAACCGCCGACAAGACCCCAAAACACGACAGGCTCCGAAACCGGAGCCTGTCTGGGTGCCACGTGGTGGTGCGGATCAGGCCGCCTTCTTGGCCGTGCCGCGCGCCTTGGTGGCGACCTTCTTCACAGCCTTCTTCGCCGCAGCCGGCTTGCGGGCGGCGGGCTTGCGAGCCGACTTGGCCTTCTTCTTCGAGAACGTGGCGACTACCGGCGAGAGACGCGATTCCAGCTCGCCCTTCACCGTGCCATACACGCCGTTGACGCGCGACAGCAGCGGATCGACCGCCGCTTCGACCTTGGCCTTCACGTCGCCCAGATTCGCGCGGGCCTGCTTGCTCAGCGCGTCGATGCGCTGGTTGGCGCTGTCGCGGAACTGCGTGCCTTCGGCGACGAGCGTGCCGTACACCTTGGCGGCCTGCTTGCGCGACAAGGACACCATGCCCAGACCAGCCAGCCACAGGTCGCGCGGATCGACACTCGAATTCTTCGCTTGCTTGACCATTTCATTCTCCTGAATTGACGGCCATCCGGCCGGGGACGGTTCTGCGATGAAGATCCTAAGGCGATGGGATGGAGCAAACGCACTAGCTGCCGCGCGACTCGAAACCGATGCAGGCATGCCCGTCGTTGATGCCAGTGCGATTTCTCACGGGTGGCGCAAGACCTGACCGCAGCGTGCCGTGGAACGGACTTGTCATCGCGAGCGGCGAACTGCGCAAATCTCTCGACTGGAGGCTGCCGGCAGATTCCGGAACAGCCCGGCGCCCGGCGCTGCTCAGTCCTCGTCGAGTTCTTCGTCCAGAGGCAACGCATCAGGATCATCGCTCTCGCGCAACCCGTCCTCATCGGCCACGCCGGGACTGCCGCCTTGGGCGTCGCGCACGATCTGCTGCTCGCTGGCCTCTTCACCCAGATGGAATGCGGCAAACCCGGGAAGGACCACCTGGTTCCGCGCCATGCCGATGACATTGCCATGCACTGGCGAGACGATCTCCCGCTCGATGTTGCTGATCGGGTCGATCACCACGCCAAGCACCTGCCCCGGCTCGACCCGATCGCCCAGCGCCACGTGACTGAGCAACATGCCGCCGGCATCGGCGCGAACCCAGGTCGATTCGTAAAAAACGGGCTGCGGTTCATCCCACGCCGGCAGGTGGCGCGTCATGCCGAGCTTGTGCATCAGGGTTTCCAACGCCTGTTCGCCATGGGCGATCTCGACCGGCTCCAGCTCGCCGGGGCCGCCGACCTCGAAAGTCACTGCCGGGATGCCCACGTTCAACGCCGCGGTGCGCAGCATGCCGCGGGAGCCTCGGCTGTGCAGCACCGGAGTCGCACCGAAGCCCTGAGTGAACTCGCGAACTTCCGGGCGACTGAGGTCGGCGCGCACCTGTGGCAGGTTGCTTCGATCGAACGAACCGGTATGCAGATCGACCAATGCCTCGCAACGGCTCATTACCCCGGCGAAGAAACTATCGGCGATGCGGGACGCGATGCTGCCGTAGCGTGAGCCGGGGAAGAAGCGATTGAGGTCACGCCGGTCCGGCAGGTAGCGCGAATTGCGCGAGAACCCGAACAGGTTGACGATGGGCACGGCGATCAAGGTTCCACCCAGATCGCCGGGCTCCACCCGATTGGCGATGCGGCGCACGATCTCCACGCTGTTGAGTTCATCACCGTGGATGCCGGCCGTCAGGCACAACACCGGGCCGGGACGCACACCGTGAACCACGACCACCGGGCTGACGACTTCGCTGCCGGAAAAGTTCATGTTGGCATTCCATTCCAACCGCGCTCGCTTGCCGGGCAGCACCTGCGCGTCGAGTATCTCGAACGGACCGACCAGCACCGGACCGACGAACTCCGACGAGGCGGGATCGCCGGCGGGACTCAGGGGCGGCGGACCGACGAAGCTCTCGTCTGCCGCTGCCGGCGCAGCGACCAGCCCGACAATGGCCAATGCCCAACCTGCACTGCGCCGCGAACGCACGATCAACTCACCGCATCGCACTGTGCGCAACGTCCGTGCACTTCCAGGGTCTGTGCCTGAGGCCGGAACCCCAACGCCAGCGCCTGCTGGGTGAGCAGGCGGGTAGCCTTCTCGTCTTCCATCTCCACCGCGCGCCCGCAGCCGTCGCAGATCAGGAACGGCGCCGAATGCGGCGTGCGCGGCTGGTGACAGGCGATGAAGGCGTTGATCGATTCGAGCTTGTGGATGAAGCCGTTTTCCAGCAGGAAATCCAGTGCGCGATAGACAGTGGGCGGTGCCGCCGGCCCCTTGCCGTCACGGATCAGGTCCATCAAGTCATACGCCTTGACCGGACGGTCGGCATCGGCCACGAGCCTCAGCACACGTTCGCGCAGCGGTGTCAGACGCAACCCCCGCTCCTCGCAAACCATCGCCACTTCGCGCACGAAATCCTCGCGGTCGTGCACGTGGTCGTGAGGGTGAGCGCAGGGCTGGTGCAAAGGCGAATTCATTGGTGCCGGATCATAGCAGCGCCCGTCGCGTCATAACCTGACCACAGGGTTCAGCCTGGCAGCATTCCCGACTCGACGATGCCCAACGCCACATCCAGCCGCGCCAGCGCGCTCTCGCGGCCGCACAGGAAAATAGTGTGGTCGATGGACGGTGAGACTTGTCCGCCGGTGGTTGCCACGCGCAGCGGCTGGGCGACCTTGCCCAAACCCAGTCCAAGTGCTTCGGCGGTTTCCCGCAGTGTCGCGTCGATGGCGGCGGGCGTCCAATCGGTCAGCGCCGCCAGCCGCATGCGTGCATCGCGCAACACCTCGCCGGCCGGCAGCAGGTGCTTGGCGACAGCGGCCTGGTCCCATTGCTCGATGCCCAGATACCAGATACGGGCACGCTCGGCCATGTCCTTCAGGGTTTTCACCCGGTCGCGCAGCGCCACCACCACGTCCGCAGGATCGGGGCCTGCCTCCGGGACGATGCCTTCGTTGCGCAGATGCCAGAGCAGGTGCGGCACGATTTCCAGCGGCTCATCATTTTTCAGATAGTGCTGATTGACCCACGCCAGCTTCTCGAAATCGAAACGCGAAGCCGCCTTGTTGACGTTCTCTACGCGGAATAACTCGATCATCTCCTGCATCGAGAACAGTTCCTGATCGCCATGCGACCAGCCCAGACGAGCGATGTAGTTGAGCAACGCATGCGGCAGGTAGCCATCGTCGCGGTACTGCATCACGCCCACCGCGCCGTGGCGCTTGGAGAGCTTGGCGCCGTCCGGGCCGTGGATCATCGGCAGGTGCCCGAACACCGGCGGGGTCGCGCCCAGGGCATGGTAGATGTTGATCTGACGCGGCGTGTTGTTGATGTGGTCCTCGCCGCGGATGACCTCGGTGATGCCCATGTCGATGTCGTCCACCACCACGGCAAAGTTGTAGGTGGGATGGTCGTCCGAGCGCCAGATGATGAGATCGTCCAGTTCTTCGTTGGCGATTTCGATGCGGCCGCGCACCTTGTCCTCGAACACCACGCTGCCCGCCTGCGGGTTGCGGAAGCGGATCACGCGGTTGGGATCGTCGCGGCGCGGCTCGTTGCGGTCGCGGTAAGTGCCGTCGTAGCGCGGCTTGCGGCCTTCGGCCATCGCCTTCTCGCGCATCGCCTCGATTTCCTCGCGGCTCTCGTAGGCGTAGTAGGCCTTGCCGGCCTTGAGCAGATCCTCTGCCACCTGACGATAACGGTCGATTCGCAGACTCTGGTAGAACGGACCTTCGTCGTGCTCCAGCCCGAGCCAGAGCATGCCTTCGAGAATCGCGTCCACGGCTTCCCGGGTGGAGCGCTCGCGATCGGTGTCTTCGATGCGCAGGACGAACTGCCCACCCTGCCGCCGGGCTTCAAGCCAGCAGTAGAGCGCGGTGCGTGCGCCACCGATGTGGAGGAAGCCGGTGGGACTGGGGGCGAAACGGGTACGACAAGTCATGGGCAAGCACACAGTGGAAGGACGGCAATTCTACCTGTCCCCCGGCCTTGCTCGGCCACATCGAGCAATGCCGTTGCGCTTTCGCACAGCAACATCGGGTTCGTCACGGTTACACTTCACCGTTCCGGCGCTTCCACAGCCAAACCCATCCCACGGAGTTAGCTTCCATGATCCTGCGTTCCCTGCTCTTGACCGGCCTGCTGCTGCCTGTGTTCGCATTTGCCCAGGACACGGCCCCTGCCGCTGCCGCCGAAACCAGCGAAACCGCCGTTGACGTTGCTCCCGGCCCGCGTGTGGCGCTGCACACCAACCTGGGCGCCATCGTCGTCGAACTGGATCCCGTGAAGGCGCCGCTGTCCTCGGAAAACTTCCTCACCTACGTGAAGGACGGGTTCTACAACGGCACCGTGTTCCATCGCGTGATCGACAACTTCATGGCGCAGGGCGGCGGATACACCACCGACCTGCAACCCAAGCCGTCCCGTGCTCCGATCCGCAACGAGGCCAACAACGGCCTGTCCAACCTGCGCGGCACCGTCGCCATGGCCCGCACCAGCGATCCGCACTCGGCCAACTCGCAGTTCTTCATCAATCTGGTCGACAACCCGCGCCTTGACCACGTCAACGAGCAGAGTGGCATGACCTGGGGCTATGCGGTGTTCGGCAAGGTAGTGGAAGGCATGGACGTGGTCGACAAGATCCGCGCCATTCCCACCAGCGGCCAGGGGCCCTTCCGTACCGACGTGCCGACCCAGCCGGTGGTGATCGAGCGCGCCGAAGTGCTTGCCGCGCCTGCCGCTCCCGCCGAAAGCGAATAATTTCCACTCGTGGCGCGCACCCACGCCAACACCGAGCGCGTGCGCGCCCTGTTCGTTTCGGATCTGCATCTGGATCCGGAACGACCCCACATCACCGAACTGTTTCTCGCCTTCCTGCACGATGAAGCACGTCAGGTACCGGATCTGTACATCGCCGGCGACCTGTTCGAGACATTCATCGGCGATGACGATGATGCCGACCTCCCCTGCAGCGTGGCCGATGCACTGAAGGCTGTCGCCGCTGCCGGCACCCGCATCGGTTTCATCAGGGGCAACCGTGATTTCCTCGTCGGCCGCGATTACGCCCGCGCGGCCGGCCTCGACATCCTGCCCGACCCGTGCGTGATCACGCTGGCCGGTGAACCGACCCTGCTTCTCCACGGCGATCTGCTGTGCTGGGACGACACCGCCTATCTGGCCGTGCGCCGCCAGGTGCGCGACCCTGCCTGGCAGCAGGCATTGCTGTCGCGCGCACTGGTGGAACGCCGGGCGTTCGCCCAAGCAGCACGCCAGTCCAGCGCCGCGCACCAGCAATCGATGAGCTCATTGGACATCGGCGATGCCACCGCGCCGGCGATCGATGACATGTTCCGACGCTACGGTGTCAGGCGGATGATCCACGGCCATACCCACCGCCCCGCGATCCACGACCTCGTGGTCGACGGCGTGCCGCGCCAGCGCATCGTGCTGGGCGATTGGTACCAACAAGGCAGCGTGCTGCGCGTCCACGACGACGGTCGTTGCGAACTGGCAGGGCTCCGCCTCGCAGCGTGAACTCCGCCACCCCGGACACGACTCCAGCCCCTTCCCCACCGAGGGAATCGGGGTAGAACCCCTAGGGAAGGTCTGAACAAGTCGGCCACCCCTTGCTCCGCACCACCTCCAGCCCGGATGGGCGACAATGACCGCATGAATCAACTCACTTTTGGCGATGCCGATTACCACGGCAAGCGCAAGCGCACACGGCGGGAAGTGTTTCTCGCGGAAATGGAGCAGGTCATCCCGTGGGAGGCGTTGCTGGCACTGATCGAGCCGGTGTACCCGGCGGATTCAACCGCGAAGTGCAACGCGTGAGTGGTAAAAGAATACCTCGGACGGGGTAAGGAATCGGTGGCGTTTGCGGGGTCGGTTGTTGATCGCGTCCTGAGCGTTGCGTATCTCCTCCGGCAGGATGGTCGAGAAGTTGCGCTTGCGCGGGAAGTACTCACGCACCAGGCCATTGAGGTGCTCGTTGCGTGCTCGCTGCCAGGGGGCGTGTGGGTCGGCCATTTACATCTTGGTCTCCAGGGCCAGTTCGATGAAGTCGCCCTCGGCGAACTCGCTGCCCCGGTCGCTGGCAAGGGTGTGGACGTGGGTGCGCCAGGGCATCAGACACGCCGCCACCATGTCGGCCACACCCCAGCACCATCGGCAGAGAGCGACGACGCAACACCGGCGAACGCAGCTATCGCGCCACGTCGGCACACAAGGCGGCCCAGACCGTCACACGGCATCAGGCTCCTGCATCCAAACTGGGATGTCGCGCTGGCAGTGCAGCACGCGCCACACATCGATATGGTCCGAGTGCTCGACGTAGAACACGAGGTGCGGGTGGCGCGTCAGCGGCCAAGCACGCAGGCCCGGCAGGTTGAGTTCATGGGCGTAGCGCGGTGAACCCGTTGCCGGATGGCGGCCGATGTGGCCGTAGGCACTCTCCAGCGCATCGATGAAGCCGAGTGCCACGGCTTCGCCCGCCTCACTCAGGTAGTAGGTGACTGCCTCATCCACATCCCGGTTGGCATGCTCGCGCGGGATGACTACCTTGGTCTTCACGCCTTGGCAGCGGGTTTAGCGGCCTTGCGCACCCGGTCACGCAGCCCGTCAAAGTAGCTGGCATCAGCAGGGGCCGCCGGGGCCGAGGCTGCTCCGGCCAGCAGCAGGTTGCGCAGTTGCAGGCGGTCTTGATCCTTGCGGATCAACTCGCGTACGTACTCGCTGCTCGTGCCGTAGCCGCGCTGGCTGACCTGTTCATCCACGAAAGACTTCAGGGTGTCAGGGAGAGAGATGTTCATCGTGCTCATGGCGCAAGTGTGGGTTCTTTGGCAAAATTTGGCAAGATCAGTGTTCCCCCCTACCGAAAGAAGGCCTCCATGCCCAACCCGAGCAACTGTCTGCGCTACTGGGATCTAGCCGACCACATCCGGATTGATGATGCGATTGCCCTGTGGTGCGGTGTGGAGCCTGCACAGCTCGCCAGTCTGAACTTCGAGACTCAGAGTATGAGCGCCAAGCGGGCTGCGCTGGTCACCGCCCTGCGCACGGAGCACCTCGAATATGAAGACCTACCAGTTCTGCCCGGCCGAGGTCATCAGCCAAGTGCCTAAGCCAGGACGCCAGTTCGATTCCCGTTTGCGGAATTGAACCCACGTCCGCAACTCCGGATCGGTTGGCACGGCATCACTCAACCGACATTGACTGAGCGGCCGGGCCTGCCGGTACGGATCATCGTCAACCGGGATCTGGTGCTGCGGCCCTACCAGCCGCTGTTCTTTAATCGGGGAGCTTCGCAATGAGCGCGACCAAGAAGCTGCGGCTCGGGCCGCTGCCGAAGACCGAGAACGTCAAGCTGACCTTTGCCTGCCCGGCCAGCCTGAAAGCCGACCTCGACCGCTACGCCTCGCTGCACGCGCAGGCATATGGCGAAGCAGTCGATGCAGAGAAGTTGATCCCGCACATGCTGGAGGCGTTCATGGCGGGGGATCGGGGGTTCAGGAAAGGCACGGCAACCCGGAGCGCGCCATCGAAGCCGACATGATGGCGTCGCATACCAACGGCATCCATCGAACGCGCAGCCCCAGGCTGCGCGTTCTTCATTCTGGATACCGCCAAGTCTCTTGGGCTATGATGATGCGATAGGCCCGCCGTTCCTCGGCAATCCAGCACGACACAGTGCGATGCGGCTTTCTCTCCCGATGCTCCTATGTGGCTCCTAGCCTACGAGGCAACACTTCTGCGAAGTGGCCTGAAAAAGAGCTAACCTACTGTCCCATATACGGTTTCAAGCCCTGCGTGATTTACACGAAGGACTTGACGCCAGAACTTTTTTGTGGCCTCTCGACACTCGGTCGCCACCGCTACAGGAGTTGCCAACCGCAACCGACCGCCTCTAAACCCGCGCCAGCAAAGGAAGTGGCCTCGAGAACGCTCGCGTGGCCACCAGAGAAAACGGAGAACAGAGAGGCGTCAGCGGGGGCGAAAACGCCGACTTCGCAGGGGTGGCGCTCGCGAGACCAAGCCCGGGAGCCGCGCCAACGCTGGGGGAACGGGCAAAAAAAATCCCAACCGATGAGGGTTGGGATTTTGGGTATTGGTGGAGGTGGCGGGAGTCGAACCCGCGTCCGAAGGCGCTTGACCTCCAGTCCTACATGCTTAGCTCACCGTTGAGTCTCGTTCGCCGGCAGCACGGTGTGCGAAGCGCGCCGGAAAACCAGCCTGCTTGATTTGACTTCGTACCGACAGGCGGCAGTCCGAAGCGATCCTGTGATGATGACCCTACATCCACGAGCACAGGCACAAGTGGGTTCGGGGCTACGCCTTAAGCGGCGAGAGCGTAGTTGTCGTCGTTGGCAACTAAAAGTTTGCGACTGGATTTACGAGGAAAGTCACCCCCTCGGCATGCACCAGACAATCTCACTACCCCCGTCGAAGCCGTGACACCCCCGGGATAGGTGATCAGTGTAGGGCCGCCTCTCCCGCATCACAAGGAGCGGCAAGCCGGGTGTTCATCAGGCAGCGCGGTTGTGTTGGCGCATGGTGCGCTGTTTCTCGCGTGCCCAGTCGCGGTCCTTTTCGGTCTGTCGCTTGTCGTGCGCCTGCTTGCCCTTGGCCAGTGCCAGATCCAGCTTGACCTTGCCGCTCTTCCAATAGAGCGCCAGCGGGATCAACGTGTATCCGTCGCGCTCCACCTTGCCGATGAGCCGATCGATCTCGCCGCGGTGCAACAGCAGCTTGCGGGTCCGGCGATCGTCGGCGACGACATGGGTGGATGCCGAGATCAGCGGGGTGATCTGGGCGCCGAACAGGAATATCTCGCCACCGCGCACGATGGCGTAGCTTTCGGTCAGCGAAATACGGCCAGCGCGAAGCGCCTTGACCTCCCAGCCCTGCAGCGCGATGCCGGCCTCGAAGCGTTCCTCGATGCTGTATTCGTGGCGTGCACGCTTGTTCTGGGCAATCGTGGCGTTGCCGCTTCCGCTATCCTTTGCGTTCTTCTTGGTCATCTTCCAAATCCCTTCCAGACTGTCGATTGTCGCCGATCGCGGTGGCTGCGGGCGAGTTCCACGGTTGTATCCCCTATGACACAGATCCACCGCAGCGCGCTGGTCGCGCGCCCTGCCCCATTGATGTTCTCGCTGGTCAACGACGTGGCGGCCTACCCGCGCCGGTTCGACTGGTGCGAAGCCGCGCAAGTGCTGGAGCGGGATGCGGCGCTGCAGGTGGCGCGCCTGGACCTGCGCATGGGCGGTCTGCGCACTTCGTTCACCACACGCAACAGGCTGTTCCCGGATGAGCGCATCGAGATGGCGCTGGTGGATGGGCCATTCCGGGCGCTCACCGGATTGTGGCGTTTCACGCCACTCGGCGAGGCCGGCAGCAAAGTGGAATTGATGATGGATTTCGAGGTGGCCGGGAAACTCGTGGGTTCCGCGTTGGCCGTCGGCTTCCAGCGTCTGGCAGACCGCATGGTGGGCGATTTCGTGCGTGCCGCGGGAAGCGTGGCGTGAGCGAAACCGACGAGATCATCACGGTGGAGGTGGTCCAGGCCCTGCCCGGGCAGACCGATCGCATGGGACTGCAGATCCCCATCGGCACGACACTGGCAGAGGCACTCGCCCTGCCCGGGGTGCGCAGCCGGTTCCCCGAAGCCTCCGACTCGACCGCTGGTGTCTTCGGCAAGCGATGCGCCCCATCACTGCGACTGCGTGATGGCGACCGGATCGAGCTCTATCGGCCGCTGATCGCAGATCCCAAGGCTGCCCGACGCGAACGTGCGGGGGCGGCGAAGGCGAAGGAGTGAATCAGCGCTGCTGACTCTTCTTCTTGTCGCGCGGCAGATTGCCGTAACGGGAGATGTGGCGGTACAGCGCCAGGTCATCGTTCTCCAGATAATCGCCTTCCACGCTGGCGAGCACATCACCATCGAACACCAGCGTCAGGTTGCGCACGTCCGTCGCCGCCCCACGTCGGCTGATGGTGGAGATGTAGTCCCAGCGCGAGCTGTGGAAAGGATCCTCCACCGACGGCGTGCCCAGCAGGCTGTGGACCTGCCGTTTGGTCAGGCCCGGCTTGACCTGGGCCACGGCGTCGGGATCGAGCAGGTTGCCCTGGTACACATCCACCTTGTAGATCAACCCGCAGCCGGTGAGGCTGGCGGCGAGCAAGGCAGAAACGAGGAGCTTGTGCATCGGCTGGTCCACGAAAGAAGAAAATCGCGCCGATGATACACTAGGCCTGTTCCGCGGAACGAACGGCATGTCGCACACGACTGCTCTTCATCATAACGCCCAGCCCACTCGCACGCTGGGTACGCCGCCCACCGCCGCATGACGCTGGCGACACGAGACGATGGAGGACTCGCATGGAATCGCAGGAACTTCGCAAGGCTGGACTCAAGGTCACTCACCCCCGGGTGCGCATTCTCGATATCCTCGAGAAAGCCAGTCCACGCCACATGACCGCCGAAGACATCTACCGCCAACTCAAGGACTTGGACGAAGACATTGGCTTGGCCACGGTGTATCGCGTGCTGACCCAGTTCGAGGCGGCCGGCCTCGTGCTCAAGCACAACTTCGAGGGTGGGCAGGCGGTGTTCGAGCTGGATCGCGGCGAGCACCACGACCACATGGTCGACATCGAGACCGGCAAAGTGATCGAGTTCTCGCACCCGGACATCGAGCGCCTGCAGCACGAGATCGCCGAAGCGCACGGCTACGTGATCGAAGACCACTCGCTCGTGCTGTATGTTCGTGCCAAACGCAGGAAATAGCGCTTGCACGATGAATCGCAGCCTCGCCACACCCGTACCGGATCGCCGTGCGCGGGTGTTCTCGTGAAATAATCCCGCAATGAACACACCTTCCATTCCTGCGGCAGGCTTTGCCGCACTGTCCCTGTCTGCACCGTTGTTGCAGGCGCTTTCCGATGTCGGCTACGAAGCTCCCTCGCCGATCCAGGCCGCCACCATCCCGCCGCTGATGGAGGGGCGAGACCTGGTCGGTCAGGCCCAGACCGGCACCGGCAAGACTGCCGCTTTCGCGCTTCCCGTCCTCAATCGCATCGACACCACCCAACCACGTACCCAGGCGCTTGTACTGGCTCCGACGCGCGAGCTGGCGATCCAGGTGGCCGAGGCGTTCCAGAAATACGCCACCCACCTGCCCGGCTTCCACGTGCTGCCGATCTATGGCGGCCAGGGGTATGGCACCCAGTTGCACGGCCTCAAGCGTGGCGCCCATGTCGTCGTGGCCACGCCCGGACGCCTGATCGATCATCTCGAGCGCGGCTCGCTCGACCTCTCGCACCTCAAGGTTCTGGTTCTGGACGAAGCCGACGAGATGCTGCGCATGGGATTCATCGACGATGTCGAGGCGATCCTGCAGAAAACCCCGCCAGGGCGTCAGGTCGCGTTGTTTTCCGCCACGATGCCACCCCAGATCCGCCGCATCGCGCAAACCTATCTCAACAATCCGATCGATGTCGCCATCGAGGCCAAGACCCGTACCGCGACCAATATCCATCAGCGCTACTGGCTGGTGGGCGGCATGCAGAAGTTGGATGCCATCACGCGCCTGCTCGAAGTGGAAACCTTCGACGGCATGATCGTGTTCGCCCGCACCAAGCAGGCCACGGAAGAGCTGGCCGATCGCTTGCAGGCGCGCGGCTTCGCCGCCTCCGCGATCAACGGCGACATCCCGCAACCGCTGCGCGAGCGTGCGGTGCAGAAGCTCAAGGACGGCCAGCTCGACATCCTCGTCGCCACCGACGTCGCCGCGCGCGGCCTGGACGTGGAGCGCATCAGTCACGTGCTGAACTACGACATTCCCTACGATGTGGAAAGCTACGTCCACCGCATCGGTCGCACCGGCCGCGCCGGACGCAGTGGCGAAGCGATCCTGTTCGTGACCCCCCGCGAGCGCGGCATGCTGCGCGCGATCGAACGCGCCACCCGCCAGCCGATCGAGCCGATGACGATGCCATCCTCGAGCCAGGTCAACGATCAGCGCATCGCACGCTTCCGCCAACGTATCGAGGCAACGCTCGCCAACGAAGATCTCGACCTCTTCCGAAGCCTGCTGGTCGACCTGGAGCGCGAGCAGGAAACGTCGATGCTCGACATCGCCGCCGCGCTGGCGCGAATGGCACAGGGCGACACGCCGTTGCTGATGCGACCGGACCCCGAGCCGGCGCCGCCGCGCCCGGAGCACAAGCCCGCAGCGCGCCACGCGGCCGCCCAGAATGACGCTTTCGCGCCCCCCCCTCCTCGCCGGACAGCCGCGCGACACGAGGAGGGTTTTGAAACCTACCGCATTGCCGTCGGCCACCTGCACCACGTCAAGCCCGGCAACATCGTCGGCGCCATTGCCAACGAGGCCGGACTCGAGTCGCGCTACATCGGCCGAATCGACATCCGCGATGATCACAGCTACGTGGACCTGCCGCTTGGCATGCCCGCGGAAACCCTCACCCATCTCCAGAACGTATGGGTGGCCGGACAGCGCCTGCGGATTTCCCGCCATGAGGGCGAGATTCCATTGCCGCCTCCGATTCGACGCAGCGCACCGCACGCCATGCGTGAGTTCGATGCGCCGCGTCACGGCAAGCCGCGTCCGCGATCAGACTCCGCGTCGAACGGATTCGATCCGACACAACGTCCCCGCCCTCACGGGAAGCGTCCGCAGCCACGCTCGAACGATGCCGCGCCGGGGCAACGCCCCACGCATCGTGGCCCGGCGGATGAGCGTACCGGGGCAGCGCCCCCTCGCAAACCTGGCGGAAAGCCCGGATTCAAGCCTTTCGGAAAGCAGCGGTAACAGGTATTCCGGCGTCCGGTACGGCACCGCCCGTACCGGTCAGGCCGGCGTGTGATCATCCCGCCGGGCCTCTGTCTGGTGCATGTGCGGCGACGCATGCCAGCACCGGCCGCGACAGAGAGGCAAAACTCGGCTGGTGCGCACTACAGACGGTCGGAGTACGCATACCAGCGCATGTGGATCGTGCCATCGACAACACTGACGGTGCTGAAACCCAGACGCGCATACAACGCCAGGGCGGGATTCTCCCGGTAAACCCGAAGCTGCACCCCTTGGTATCCACGTTCGACGGCCAATGCCTGCACCTGCTCCACCGCCCAGGTCCCGATGCCCCGGCCCTGATACGCCGGAAGGATCTGGAGATCCCTGAGGCCCAGGGCATCCTGCTCCGGCAGTAGCCGCAACAGGCCGACCACCTGCCCTTCCGCCAGGATCATGAGGTTATCCAGCTCGGTCCAGCTCGTGAGGAAGCGCGTGGAATCCCATGGAATGCCACGGGAAACAAGGTAGTCTTCCATGTTGGAGCGGCTGAGTGATTCGCAAAAATCGCGATCGTTTTCAACTGCAGGACGCAGCAACCAGCTCATGGTTCCAAGGTACCGCACGCGAAGGCAGACGGCAGGCCATCCCACGGGATGACCTGTTCCATTTCCGCGAGAAACACTTCCCGCCGTGTGCACTTGCGCTTGCCGCGGTACTCGGCATCGCCAAAAGTGAGTTGATTCATGTGGTCATTGTCGCCCATCCGGGCTGGAGGTGGTGCGGAGCAAGGGCTGGCGACTTGTTCAGACCTTAGGGAACGTCTGAACAAGTCTCCGTGCGTCATCCCGGCGAAAGTCGGGATCTATGATTTTCAATAACTTGCCCAAGAGCCAGATTCCGGCTTTCGCCGGAATGACGCCTTGTTCAGAGGTTCCTTAGGGCAAAAGCTCGAAACCATTAAAAAATATCGTGTCACCCGACGGTACCGCCGAACAGAGGCCGTCATTGCAAAATGGGTGGGACGTCGGACAGGCCGAACACGCCTCTCCAATGGTGAAAGGCGACTGGCCCAGGTAGTTACCGCCGGGCGAGTAGTTGCACACGGTGCCAGCGGCAGGTGTATAGCCGCAGCCGACCTTGTATGTGCTCGACCAAAGCACCTGGGTATAGTGGCTAGTGATGCCGGAACAACCCCCGTCTCCATGATAGTTTTGCCGCTCGGAACAGTCGTTGCCGCCCCAGGCTGTCGGCCAGATGAAATCAACCCACGCGCGAGTTGCGCCGCCAGTCGCATGGTCCTGCGGACCGCCGCTGTACCAACTTTCACCGACGTAGCCGGATCCGCCGCAAGCAGCGTAGTCCGCTGTTCTGTTCGCGTTGTGAGTGAATGGCGAGGAGCTGGGGATTGTATTGATGTAGGCCTGAGCCACGCATTCGAGCGCCATGTCGTACTCGATCTCCAGCATGGCTGTCGCGGTGACAGTGGAAACGACATCGGGCCCGCCAGGTCCGATCGCGTCGCGACGAAGACGATTGTGCTCGGAGACAATGAAAGCGCGGGTTTCATCCGTCATTTGCGCTCGCGCATCGCTTGGCACCACTGCTGAAAACAGCGGTGACAACATCAGAACCATGAGCAGAATACGCATCTAAAAAACTCCTTGGATACACGTTGTTCACACCCATCAAAACCGAAAAGCCATGATGTTCGTGCGAGTTGTCAGTCAGGCCTGCAAAATTCCAGATCAATCCAGGCGGATTCAACATTGATTCGCAACACCTCGATTGCGAGGAGGCTCGGGCGACCTGATCTGAGCCGCTTCACCGCCAAGTGGAGTTGCCCATGGCCTCAAGGCGCCTGAACCAGGAAGAACAATACCTCATCCAGGCCCATCGCCAGGCCGGCTTTTCGATGCACGACATTGCGCAGACACTGGATCGTGCGGTCAGCACCGTCGCCGGGAGCTGCGACGCAATGGCAGTCCCCGTGGCTACGCGAAGCGCGAGCCCAGCACAGGCGTTGGGCAGCGCCGCAGTCGCGCCAGCCAGCGCCCACGCATCGATGGCGAGCGCATCCGGAAGATCGACGTCTTGCTGGCCGAGGACCTGAGTCCCGGGCAAATCGCCGGCAGTGCGAAACCGGCGAGCCAGGCCTGAATCAACGTGTCGTCCGCGATGGAGTCTCGACTGCTCGCGCAACGCTGAAACTCCGATCGACAACAAGGCCGGAATCGCCACGGATCAGCTGACTCCCAACCCCGGGATGGCACTGATCCTCTCCGGATCGAAGCCCGACACCTGGGCGAAATGCCGGCCACGTTCCACGTAGTCCCGGTAGCGCGGGAAACTCGGTGCGCCGGGTGAAAGCAGCACCACGCCATCGGAACCGATGCATTGTTCCGCCAGACGAACGGCTTCGGGCATGTCCGGCGCCTCATGCAGGGCAAATCGCCCACCCCGCGCGGCAAACTTGAGGCCTTCGGCAATCTGCGGGCCATTCTGCCCCATCGTGATGACCGCCATGGGCGGCTCGCGACTCATCCGTTCGAAAAACACCGACCAGTCCAGACCGCGATCGTAGCCGCCCACCAGAATCGCAACGCGACGGCTGGCGAAACAATCCAGCGCCGCCAGCGAGGCGTAAGGCGTGGTGCTGATGGAGTCGTTGACGTACTCGCGTCCGTCATGGTGCCCGATGGTTTGAAGGCGATGCGGCAACGGACGGAAACCGGCCGCATGCGGCGCCAACCGCACTGCGTCGAATCCCATGGCCTCGATCGCCGTCAGCGCGGCGCAGAGGTTGCCGCGATTGTGCGCGCCTGGCAGCGCCAGCCCGGATGCATCGATGACCGGCTCGTCGCCGCGATGGATCGTGGCGCCACGCACATGCCAGCCCTGGCGTGCGTTGAACCACCACAACTTCGCCGCCTGTGTGCCACCGGCTTCCGGCCCGAGATCGATTTCCGAAGCCGACCCCTGCAAGGCAGGCCGACGGCCGAATGCGGCGAGGCGCGCATCGGCCGCATTCAGCACCAGATGCCCGGGATTGGCCGACGTCGCCAATGCCAGCTTGTCGTTGATGTAGCGTTCTTCGCTGCCATGCCAGTCCAGATGTTCCGGATAGAGGTTCAGGACGACCGCCACCTCCGGGGCAACCGCATCGCGGGTCTGGTAACTGGACAACTCCAGCGCGTAGATCTCCGGAACCGGTTCGGGATCGATCAGATCAAGCAGCGGCATGCCGATGTTTCCGGCAAGCGCGGTCCGCGTTCCTCCGGCACGCAACAGATGCGCGATCAATGCGGTGGTCGTGCTCTTGCCCTTGGTGCCTGTCACGCAGAGGGTTCGCGCTGCAGGGTTCTCGCCAAACCACAAGGCCGTGCCGGAGGTAAAGCAGGCTCCCCGCGCCAGCGCCTGCGCCGCCGCTCCGTGGTACGGGCTGATACCGGGCGACTTGATCACGACGTCGAAGCGTGCCAGCAAATCGGCGGAGACTTCCTCGGTGAAGATGTACAGCGCCGGATCACCCAGCTCCATTGCCTCGGCTGCCTCGGCCGGCGTGCACAACAACGCGAGCGGCGTGCGCGGAAGACTCCAGCGCAATGCGGCCAGGGTGGCACGGCCTTCGTTGCCGTAACCCCAGATCGCGACTCGCTTGCCTTCAAGATCGGAAAGTTTCAAGGATGCGCATCCAGAGGGAGTCGGGAATGCCGTGCTCACCCATGGGGTCGAGCAATGGCGGCAGGGGCGTGGCTTCGATATGCGGCGCGATGTCGCGGACAAAGCGTCGCACGAGCGCGTCCTCGCGCCAATCCGGGCGGCCACTCAGTTCGAAAAACGCGGCGCGTGCTTCACGCCCTTCGCCGACACATTCGAAGGGCTTGTGCGCACCGTATTCGATCAGCGCATCAAAGCCCTCGGCCTGAGCAGGCTCGTCGAGCAGATTGCGACCGAAGATCGCGGTGAGGCGTGGCTTGGGCATGAAGGGCGCCAGCGCGAGGAACACGAACTGGCACTTCGGGCAGATCCCGCACCAGCGGCTGTCCGGGCGCGGTCCGGTAAGATGGAAATTGCGGTTGCAACTGGAGAACACCGCATCGTAGCGGTCGATTTTCGCGAATTGCCGCGCCACCGCCAATTCCGAGAGCGGGCGAAGCAACGAGTAATACCGGAGATCGGCAGCCACATGCCCTCGCACGTACGTTGCGAAGGCGCGCTCGAATGCCCAGCCCTTGGACCACTGGTGGTTCACCTCGCCGGCGCCGGGAATCAGACTGCCGTAGCTCGCCGAACGCTCGTTGGAGAAAACCACGTGATCGGCATTCAGCAACACGGCGGCGAGCACGAGAATGGCTGAATTCACCGCCGTCACGGGAATGTGGCCGTTCCACGCGCCTTGCTTGTTGAACTCGAACAACGCCGGCGCCAGTTGCCGCCCGATGCGCAACACCGGCAATCCCGTGTGTTCCGCACAGCGTTGGATCAACGGCGACGTACCGATGAAGCTGACCGATTGCGTGATACCTGCGGCGCGCAGCACCTCGATCGAGACAAGCGAATCCTTGCCGCCGCCGATGGCGGTGAGCGCGTGCGACGCCAGTCCGAGCGGTGCCGCAACGTGCACCGTCGCACCTGCTTCGAAACGGATCCGCCCTTGCAGCGACATGCCATTGCGATAAGCGAATTCGCCCAGCCCCTGCTCGTAAACCGCCGTGACCAGCGCCGCGAGTGCCGGGTCGGGCGCATCGCCCTCCAGCACGATTTCCGGCGGCAACGCGGCCTTGTAATAACTGACACCGGCAATCAGGTGCAGCAGGCGCAACGCCGCACCCACGGCGCGGCGGCGCGACGCATCCAGCGCGAACGGTGCACCGGGAAACTGGAGGGACTCGACCAGTTCCGGACCTTCGTCGAAGGCGTAGACCAGTTCGACGTGACCACTGGCCTCGTCCAGCGTGGCGCGAACGAATCGGAATCGCCGGATCGCGTCGCGTCGAAAGACGAAGCCCTCGCCCACCGCTTGTCGCACATCAGTCATCAAGCACCGCCTCAGCCGGCAATCCCCGCAGATTGTAGGCGCTGGCCATCACCGCGCCATAGGCTCCCGCGGTGGAAACCAGCAGAACGTCGCCCTCCCGGGTGCTCGGCAAGCGTCGGCGACGCGCCAGCACGTCGCCGGATTCGCAGATGGGCCCCACGATGTCGCACAACACGGTACCGGTCTCATCGAGCCGAGTGAGATTTGCCACTTCATGACGCGCGTTGCAGAGCGCCGGACGCATCAACGCATTCATGCCGGCATCCACGCCCACGCGCAGCAAGCCGGCCTTCTCGACCACCTGGGTCGCGCGCACCAGCAACACGCCGGCCTCGCCGACGAGGAATCGGCCCGGCGCCATCCACAGCGAATACTGCGGGCACTGGACCCGGGCCTGTGCAAGCACATCAGCGAGCGCATCGAGGTCGAAGGGGTCGGCCTCGGGACTGGCGGCGACGCCCAACCCGCCGCCCAGGTTCAACGCCTCGACCGTGCCGAGGCGATCGGCAACACCCGCCAGACGGCCGAACACATCGCGCCAGTGCGCCACATCGAAGATGCCGCTGCCCGGATGCGCGTGCAGCCCGAAGATGCGCGCACCGAGTTTCCTGGTCTCGACCACGAAGGCATCCACCCCATCGGGCGGCAACCCGAACCTGGCTTCGCCACCGCCCGTACGCATCTTTTCGTGGTGCCCGCGCCCGTATCCCGGGTCCAGCCGCAGCCACAGGTCGCGACCACGGAACAGCTCCGGCCAGTGCGTGAGCGGATAAGTGCTGTCGAGCGTCACCCACACATCACGTCCGAGCGCCGCCTCGTATTCGCTGCGTGCGGCGAAGCTGGGCGTGAACAGGACACGGGTGGGATCGATGCCCGGAAACAAAGAAAACACGTGGTCCAGCTCGCCACCGGACACACATTCGAAACCAAACCCCTCTTCCTCCAGCGCCCGCAGGATTGCCGGATGCGGATTCGCCTTGATCGAATAGAAACGGCGGTCCAGCGCACCCAATCCGCGGAATGCCCGCGCTGTTGCACGCAACGTCGCCAGATCGTAGACATAGCGTGGCGTGCCCGACCCGACCTGCTCCAGCAACGCCTCGCGTTTCTCCGCCCACCACGGGCGCGGCAACGGTGTTGCGCCCCGTTGCAGCGCCTTCCAACTCGGCCCGAACACGGCAGCTTCATCCACCGGCATCGCCTGAGCGTGGATGAGGAGCTCGTGCAGCCGCGGGAGCATGCCTTCGGCGACGGATTCGTCCACCACGAAGGTGAGATTGAGATCGTTGGAGCTTTGCGAGATCAAGTGCACGCGTTCGCGCCCGAACTCGGCCAGCACGTCGGACAATTTGTGCAGCAGCGAACGCATGCCGCGCCCGACCAGGGTGATCGCGGCACAGGGAGCGATCACCTTGACCCGGCAGACCTCGGACAGATCGGCGGCGAGTCGTTCGAGGACATCCGAACTGACGAGGTTGTCGGAAGGATCCAGCGACACGGTGACATTGGCCTCGGAAGAACCGATCAAGTCGACCGACAAGCCATGACGCTTGAAGCGCTCGAACACATCGGCGAGAAAGCCGACCTGCTGCCACATGCCGATGCCATCCATCGACACCAGCACGATGCCGCGCTTGGTGCTGATCGCCTTCACCCCCGGCGCGCTGTCGGTCAGGCGCGGGCCGATCACGGTGCCTTCGAAATCCGGACGCGAGGTGTCGCGGATCCACAGCGGCACGCGCGCCTCGCGGCACGGCGAGATGCAGCGCGGATGCAATACCTTGGCGCCGGTGGAAGCGATCTCCTGCGCTTCCTCGTAATCCAGCCGGGTCAACAGCCGCGCCTGTGGCACCTGGCGCGGATTGGCACTGAACATGCCCGGCACATCGGTCCAGGTTTCCACCCGGGCCGCACCCAGCAGTGCGCCGAAACAGGCCGCCGAGGTATCCGAGCCGCCCCGCCCAAGAATGGCGGTGCGACCGCTGACATCGGCACAAATGAATCCCTGGGTGATGAGGGTGTCGCCCTGAGCCGAATAACGTGTGCGAAAGTCCGGCTCAGGGCGCGTGTCGCAGTTCACCGAAAGTCGTGCAGACCACGCACTCTGGTTCGGCAGCACCAGCGCACGCAGAAACCGGCGCGCATCGCTCCAGCGCAGATCAAGCCCCCTCGATGACAGGTAGGCCGAGCCGAGCCGACTGGAAAACAGTTCACCCAGCGCCAATACCTCGGCCTGCCAGTCGAGTGCCGTGTCGGTGGCTCGCGGGTCGTTCGCCAGCGACTGCAGCGATCCGAAGAGATCGGCGAGCACGGCATCGGCATCCAGTTCCAGCACCGCCGCGAATTCGCGATGCCGCGCCTCCAGCGCCGCCGCTTGCGCGATGCGCGCCACCGCCGCCACGCCACCACTCTCGCTCAGTGCCGCGAGCGCGTTGGTCACGCCCGACATCGCCGACACCACCACCAGCACGCGGAAGCCTTCGGATTGTCGTTTCGCCACCAGATCGCCGATCGTGTTCCAGCGCGCCCGGCTCGATACGCTGGTACCACCGAACTTCAGCACGACCCACGGCACTGACGATGCGCCAGGCAAATCAGGCTGCGACATGTCTTTCCCTTGCCAATAGCGACCGGTAGCGACACCGCAGGCGCCGGCCATCACCCTGCGGAAGCGCGATTATGTTTCAGCTGCTGCTGCGATGCAGCATCGGGTGCGCCGCAGCCGTGCCGCGGCGAGAAACGCCCGCATCATCGGGTCCGCCGGAAGCAAGCGCGAATCGCGCCCGTCCTGAAACTCCGGATGCCACTGCACCCCCAGCACGAACCCCGGCGCATCGCGCCAGATCGCCTCCACCACGCCATCAGGCGCTGTTGCCACCACCTGCAGTCCATCGCCGGGACGCGCGATGCCCTGGTGGTGGATCGAATTGACGACACCCTCCGTCGCGCCGCCATACCATCGCGACAACACGCTGCCCTCCCGGATGGAAACCGGATGGTGGTGCTCGTCGTACACCGGAAGGTCGACATGCGGGAACCGCGTCGCGCCCTGCGCCAGCAGATCCTGATGCAACGTGCCGCCAAACGCGACGTTGATCAGCTGCATCCCGCGGCAAATGCCGAACACCGGCTTCCCGGCGCTGATGAAGGCACGGATCAGATCCAGCTCGAACCGGTCCCGGACCGGATCGGTGGCGCCGACGATGTGGCGATGCGGCTCTCCATACAGACCCGGATCGAGATCCGCCCCACCCTGCAGCACGAGACCGTCGAGCATCGCGGCAAAATCATGCGTGTGAATCTCGGCGCGTCGGATCTCGCCATCGCGCTCCACCGTGGGCACCATCACGCAAGTCGCGCCGAGCGACATCACCCAGTGCGCCACGGACTGCTCCAGGTATTGCAGGGTCTTGCCGCGAAAACCCAACTCGGCCGGCACCTGACGCAGGATGCGGGGCGAGATGCCGATCAGCAGCGGGCGGGTTGGCATGGGCGCATGAGCGAAACGACGGGGAAGGAAGTGTAAGGCCAGCACGACTGAATTTTCCCTCTCCCGGTCGGCGCCCCGAGACTTGCCTGACCGGCATGGCCGCACCGCCTGCCGATGAAAAAATTTCCTGATTAGCGTCGAACCTCAGCCGCAAATTTCAGGAGGGCGCTGCACCATGCGGTTTCGTGACTTTTCGTCGTACTGCCACAGAAAACTGGCGAGCATCACCACATGAGCCGCACAGGGCGGTCATTTCCGCCCGGCGCGGGCAGCTGAGGTTCGACGCTAATCAGGATCCTTTTTGATCAGGCGCCAAACAAATGAAAAGCGTGATCGCGGCAATTCTCGGGCTGTCGTTCTTTTTCGTGCTGCCGATCACGCATGCCCGGATTGATGTGGAAGCATTCGCAGACGAGGGCAAGTTCCTCGATCTCAAGGTTTCTCCGGACGGAGTGCATCTGGCAGCCACCGTCCCGGCCGAAGATCGCACCTTCCTCGCGATCCTGCATCGCGAATCGCGCCAGCTGGTGAGCAGCTACCGGCTGCCGAAGAACAGCCACATCGCCGACTTCTGGTGGGCGAACGACGAACGGGTGTTGATCTCCCTCGCCGACAGCTTCGGCAGCCGGGATTATCCGACTGCCACCGGCGAACTGGCCGGCATGAACATCGATGGCAGCAAGCAGGAGTTGCTGGTGGGCTGGCGCGTGATCGAACAGAAAGCCGGCACCAACATCAAATCCAGGAAGGAAGAAATGGTGTTCGCATGGCCGGTGGACATGCTTCCCGATGACAAGAACCACGTCCTCATCGGCGTGTCTCCGTTCGAAGGCGACGCGCATACCCGGGTCGAGCGGATGAATGTCTACACGGGTCGTCGCACACCGGTGACTCGCGTGCCGGTGCCCAAGGCGGATTTCGTCACCGACAACGCCGGTGTCGTCCGTTTCGCCGTCGGCTCGCATGCCGACAACCAGAGCAAGCTGTACTACCGCGCCGGCAACAAGGCCGAGTGGGAACTCGTCAATGATCAAGCCGACAGTCGACGCATCGAGACTCCGCTCGGCTTTTCGCCAGACAATCGCGTGGCCTACCTGAGAGTGTCGCAACCGATGGGAACCGACAGCATCGTGGCATGGGACATCGCCTCGCGGGAGCGACGCGACGTGGCGCGTGATCCGGTCGTCGATCCGTGGCCCATTCGCCACGATGGTGCTGGTTATCCGGTCGGCGCCGCCTTTTTCCACGGCAAGGCCCGCACCACCATGTTCGACGAGAACTCCGACGATGCCCGGATTCTCAAGATGCTGGAAGCCTCGTTGCCGTCCCACGACATTTCGATCACATCGGCCAGCCGGGACGGCTCGTTGAAGATCGTGCTCGCCACCAGTGACGTCGATCCGGGAAGCTTCTATCTTCTGGACGCCGGCAACAAGAAGATGGAATTCCTCCTGGCGCGCAGGGATCGCATCGATCCGGAAAAAATGTCGCCGCTGCGATCTGTTTCACTCAAAGCACGTGACGGCCTGGAACTGCACGGCTACCTCACGCTGCCACGCGGCGGCGACAGCCAACTTCCCGCAGTGATCCTGCCGCATGGCGGACCGTTCGGCATCTTCGATCACTGGCAATTCGATCCGGATGTGCAATTGCTTGCAGCCGCCGGATATGCGGTGCTGCAGGTGAACTTTCGCGGATCGGGAAACTACGGCCGCGCGTTCCGTGAAGCCGGGGCCCGCCAATGGGGGCTGACGATGCAGGACGACCTCACCGACGCCACCCGCTGGCTGGCGGCCGAAGGCATCGCCGATCCCGCACGCATCTGCATCTACGGCGCCAGCTATGGCGCCTACGCGGCGCTGATGGGTGTGGCGAAGGAGCCGGAACTCTACCGTTGCGCGGTTGGCTACGTCGGCGTGTACGACCTGCCCCGAATGCGCCGCGAGGACATGAAAAATGGCGCCTCAGCCAAAACCTGGCTGCATGACTGGATCGGCGAGGACGCCACCACCCTCGCGGCGGTATCACCCAACCGGCTGGCGTCGCACATCAAGGTTCCGGTGCTGTTGGCCGCCGGTGGCGAGGATGTGGTGGCGCCCATGGAACATTCCCGACTGATGGAACAAGCACTCAAGAAAGCAGGGGTGCCGGTGGAAACCCTGTACTACCCCAATGAAGGTCACGGCTTCTACAGCCCGGCGCATCGCGCCGCGTTCTACGGCAAGTTGCTGGAGTTTCTTGAGCGCCACATCGGTACGCAGTCCGACGAAACCAGGGAGTGATCGAGACGCCTTCCCCGAACCGATTTCGGGGAGGGCGTCATCACATCACGCGGCGGCGTCATCCACGCGGGCGGCGCGGCGGACGCGAACCGCACGATCCAGGCGTTCGAGCACAGCCACCGAGTCGTTCCAGCCGATGCAGCCATCGGTGATGCTCTGACCGTAAACCAGCGGCTGCCCGGAGGGGGCGTCCTGACGACCGGCGACGAGATGGCTTTCCACCATCACACCCATGATCCGCCGTTCGCCGGCTTCGAGTTGCTCTGCCACCGCATCGATCACGCGCGGCTGGTTTTCCGGCTTCTTGCTGCTGTTGGCGTGACTGGCATCGATCATCAAACGAGGCGAAAGTCCGGACTTTTCCAACACCGTACTGGCCTCGGCCACGCTTTGCGCATCGAAATTCGGCGACTTGCCGCCGCGCAGGATCACGTGGCAATCGGCATTGCCTGCAGTCGTGGCGATGGCGGTGCGGCCATCCTTGGTGACCGCCAGAAAATGGTGCGGATGCGATGCCGCCTGCACGGCGTCCACCGCGATCTTCACGTTGCCGTCGGTGCCGTTCTTGAATCCCACCGGGCAGGAGAGGCCCGACGCCATTTCGCGATGCACCTGGCTTTCGGTGGTGCGCGCACCGATGGCGCCCCACGCGACGAGATCGGCGAAATATTGCGGGGTGATCATGTCGAGAAACTCGCAACCTGCCGGCAGGCCGAGCGCATTGATGTCGCGCAGCAGACGACGCGCGAGGTGCAGCCCCTCATCGATGCGGTAGCTGCCGTCCAGCAGCGGATCGTTGATCAGTCCCTTCCAGCCGACCGTCGTCCGCGGTTTTTCGAAGTAGACCCGCATGACGATTTCCAGCGTATCGGCAAAGCGTTCGCGCTGCTTCACCAGACGGCGCGCGTAATCCATCGCTGCCAATGGGTCGTGGATCGAACACGGCCCGATGACGACGGCGAGGCGGTCACTTCGCCCCTGCAGGATCGCGTGAAGCGAATGACGCGCACTCGCCACCGTGCTGGAGGCGACGTCGTCGCAGGCAATGCGCTCGATCACGTCGGCGGGCGTGGGCAACGGCTTGATCTGGCGGATGCGCAGGTCGTCGGTATGGCGGTTCATCGGGAGGCTCCAGGGGGCGGGGTCGGATTTCGCCGGATTGGCGGCCATGAAAAAAGCCGCCAGTGGGCTGGCGGCTTTGGGGTATTTCGTTTGCGATCTTGTCAGGAAACGCGAACACCACGCTGCGCCAGCACGTTGGGCGTGCGGTAAAAAAAGTACCAGTAGCGGCGGGCGACGGAGTTCATGGAATGCATTGATAGCACAGCTTCTCGTTCGTGCAAACCTTCATGACGGATTTGGCCGGAACGTTCGCGTCTCGGGCATAATCCCGGTCCCATGCGTCCGCTCCGTACCCTGCTCACGCTGCTGCTGCTCGCCGCCGTCGCGTTCGACCTCGGCGGCGGCGCGTGGGCGATGCGGGCGATGACGGATCAGACGCAGGTTGCCGTCGATCCATCGACGCAGGCACCCGAGGCCATGCCCTGTCATGGCGATGCGGGCAACGAACCAGCCATCACGACGCAGCACGACCACGGCGATGCCGGGTGCGCGCTGGGCGATTGCGATTGCGACTGCGGCTGCGCCGTGACCAGTGCAGCGCTGCCGATGCCGGGCGTGCTCCTTGCCCTCGCCGCACCGGAGGCCCGCCACATGGCATCCACCGGCGGGCGAGTGCCTGACGATTTCCCCTGCCCCGGATTACGACCTCCGATTTCCGCCTGAAACCCGTCGAGCCCGCCTTCACGGGCATGACGGCAACGAACGCATCGCTTTCCCTGCCCCAATCGGGCAAGGCACTCGTTCCCCCTTGCGGAGAATCTCCATGTCCCATCGTTTCCCGCCCTGCACGCCCGGCGCGCAGGCACTCTCGCGGCGCCGTTTCGTGCAGGGCATCGCACTCGGCGGCATCGCCGCCTCCGGCCTCCCCACGCTTGCGCAAGCCCGTGCTTCGCAATTGCCGCTGGCCGGCCAGCCGCTCGTTCTGGCTGGTCCGGAGCTGGATCTTTCCATCGGCCAATCGCTGGTCAACTACACCGGCCGCGCCCGCCGCGCCATTACCGTCAACGGCAGCCTGCCCGCGCCCATCCTTCGTTTCCGCGAAGGCGACGATCTGACGATCCGCGTGCACAACACACTGGACGTGGATACCTCGATCCACTGGCACGGCATCCTCCTGCCAGCCAACATGGACGGCGTACCCGGCTTCAGCTTCCACGGCATCCATCCCGGCGAAACCTTCACCTACCGCTATCGCCTGCTCCAGAACGGCACGTACTGGTATCACAGCCATTCCGGCGCGCAGGAGCAGGTGGGCCTGTACGGCGCGATGATCGTGGAGCCGCGCGATGCCGCACCGAAAACATGGGATCGCGAACACGTCATCCTGTTCTCCGACTGGACCGACCTCGATCCGCATCGCCTGCTCGCCCGGCTCAAGAAAAGCGCGCATTACTACAACCGCCGCAAGCTCACCGTGCCGGATTTTTTTGCCGACGCACGCGAACACGGCTGGGCCGCCACCCTCGAAGACCGCAAGGGCTGGGGACGCATGCGCATGAGCCCGAGCGACCTCGCCGACGTGAACGGCTTCGAATACACCTACCTTGCCAACGGCATGACGCCGGCGAGCAACTGGACGGGCCTGTTCACGCCCGGCGAGCGCGTGCTGCTGCGCCTGATCAACGGCTCGGCGATGAGTTATTTCGACCTGCGCATTCCCGGCCTGAAGCTCACCGTGATCGCCGCCGACGGCCAGCCGGTTGAGCCGGTGAGCGTGGATGAAATCCGCCTCGCGGTGGCGGAAACCTACGATGTGCTGGTCGAGCCCGCCGAGGACCGCGCCTACACGATCTTCGCGCAGAACCACGACCGCAGCGGCTACGCCCGCGCCACGCTCGCGCCACGTGCAGGCATGAGTGCGCCGGTTCCCGAACCGGATGCCCCCGTCTATCTCACGATGGCCGACATGGGCCACGACCACGGCACGCATGGCGATCATTCGCAGATGAACCATGCCGCCGACCCGCACGCCAGTCACGGCGGCCATGATGCCCACGCACATCATGGCGCCCATGCCGGCCACGCGATGGCGGGAATGGCGATGCAGGCGCACCCCGTCAGCGAAACCGGCAATCCGCACGTGGACATGCAGACCATGACGCCCACGCCGCGCCTGGACGATCCGGGCATCGGCCTGCGCGACAACGGTCGTCACGTACTGACCTACGCGCAGCTGCGCAGCACCTTCCCCGACCCGGATGGCCGGGAACCCTCGCGCACCATCGAGTTGCACCTGACCGGCCACATGGAACGATTTTCCTGGTCGTTCGACGGCATCAAGTTCTCCAGCGCCGAGCCATTGAGACTGATCTACGGCGAGCGCGTGCGCATCGTGCTGGTCAACGACACGATGATGGAACACCCCATCCACCTGCACGGCCTGTGGAGCGACCTGGAAGACGAGGCCGGCCAGTTCCTCGTGCGCAAACACACCATCACGATTCCACCCGGTACGCGCCGCAGTTTCCGCGTCACCGCCGACGCGTTGGGCCGCTGGGCTTTCCATTGCCATCTGCTCTACCACATGGAAACCGGCATGTTTCGCGAAGTGCGGGTGGAGGAATCGGCATGAACCGCCGCAGCCTGTCCCTGCTCGTTACCGCGCTGAGCGTCGCCTTCATCGGGAACGCCGTCGCGCAATCGCATGACCACTCGCACCATCAACACCACGACACACCGCCCCAACCGGAGCCGAAGCGTGCGGCAGACACGCACGATCATCCGGCCCACGCCGCGCATGCCGCGCATGACCACGGCACCCCTGCAGAGCACGATCACTCGTCCCACAGCGGAAACGATCAAGCTCATCACCAGCCATCCGGCCCCACGCTCCCGCCGATCACCGACGCCGACCGCGCCGCCGCGTTCCCCGACCTCGGCCACATGTCGATGGCCGATCACGGCATGGACGACGACGCGATCCACTTCAAAGCCCTGTTCGACGGACTCGAATGGCGGCATGCACGCCACGGTGGCAGCGACTCCTTCGCGTGGAATGCCACCACCTGGATCGGACGCGACATCAACAAGCTCTGGTTGAAGACCTCGGGCGAACGCCGCGCCGGCCATACCCATGCGGCGCACGTCGAGGCTTTGTGGGGCCACGCCATCGGCCCGTGGTGGGACACCGTGATCGGCATCCGTCACGACAGCCTGCCCGGCCCGTCGCAAACCCGCGCCGCATTCGGCATGCAGGGATTGGCGCCCTACCAGTTCGAGATCGACGCGATGCTGTATGTCGGCGGCGACAGCAAGGCCGAACTGCATGTGGAGGCCGAGTACGAGTTGCTCTTTACCTGGCGCTGGATCCTGGTGCCGTCGCTCGGCACCGGGTGGATCGCCAGCGACGATGTGCGTCGCGACCTGCAGTCCGGCTGGAGCGGCATCGAAGCCGGCTTGACGCTGCGCTACGAGATCCGCCCGGATCTTGCGCCATACATCGGCCATGTCTGGCACGGAGGTGGCAGCGCCAACCAGCACGATCGCGGCGGACAGTGGATTGCCGGCATGCGGTTCTGGTTCTGATCGCGACCACGGCTCCCGGCTCCGTTCGCCAAGGCAGCGGAGCCGGACCGATGTACCATCGCTCCAGATCCCCGGGAGGCGGCCATGGGCGAGATCACCGAACTGTTGTCGCGCTCGGCGCAGGGCGATGCGGAGGCGATGAATGCGGTGTTCCGCCACGTCTACCCGGAACTGCGCCGACTCGCCTCCTCGCAACTCGGGCAACGCGACCAGACCCTGACGCCCACCGTACTGGTGCACGAAGCCTATCTGCGGCTGATGGGCGCGACCTCGCTGTCATTGGCGAGCCGGCGGCACTTTTTCAATTGTGCCGCCCGCGCGATGCGCAACATCCTGATCGACCATCTGCGTGCCGCATCCTCTGAAAAGCGCGGCGGCTTGAACGCCACCTTGTCGATCGAAGGCATCCAGGTCGAAGGCATCGGACTGTCGCCCGATCTGATCGACCTGGACGCGGCCCTGGATGCGCTGGACTGCGTTTCCCAGCGGCAACGCGAAATCGTCGAACTGCACTTCTTCGCCGGACTGGAATTCCCGGAACTCGGCGAATTGCTGGATTGTTCGGAGCGCACGCTGTTCCGGGAGTGGCAGCGCGCCCGCGCCTTCCTGCACGCCTGGTTGCGTTCGCCTGACCCGGACTGACCCGGCGAAACGATCTGGCAGGCAGGACCGTACCTTCCCGAACTGTCCTCACGTTCCAAAGGAATCGGCACATGAACCCCACCCAAGCCGCGCTTTGGCGAGAAGCGGATGCCATCTTCGACGCCTTGCTCGACCTTCCCGACGCAGAGCGATCCACACGACTGGCGACCTTGCCCGACGCCCTCCGCCAGCGAGTGCAGAACCTGCTGGATGCGGCATGTGGATCGGGACCGCTGGACGTGGCGCTCGACCTGCATGCCAAGGGCCCGGCGATACCGACGCGCATTGGCGCCTGGACATTGGGCGAAGCCATCGGTCGAGGTGGCATGTCGGTGGTATACGCCGCCTGGCGCGACGTGGCCGGAGAACGCCAGCAGGCTGCATTGAAACTTCTGACGGTGGCGGCGCTGGCATCCGATGGCAAGCAACGCTTCCTGCGCGAGCACCAGGCGCTGGCGAGGCTGGCGCACCCTCATATTGCCGCGCTGCTGGATGCCGGCGTGCTGGCCGATGGCACGCCCTACATCGCGATGCAGCGCATCGACGGCGTGCGTATCGACCACTGGTGCCAATCGCGTCGTTTGTCACCTCGCGCGGTGGTGGAGTTGTTCCTGCAGGTGTGCGAAGCGGTCGCCTACGCCAACCGACAATTGGTGGTGCATCGCGATCTCAAGCCGGGAAACATTCTGGTCGATGCGCAAGGCGAAGCTCGCCTGCTGGATTTCGGCATTGCGCGGCTGCTGGATGACGCGATCGACGACGAGGCCACCGCCCAGCGAGCGATGACACCGCAGTACGCCGCGCCGGAATGTTTCAGCGCCGCCGATACCGGTGCGGCAGTGGATGTCTACGGCCTCGGCGCCGTGCTGTACCGGCTGCTTTGCGGCCATGCACCGCATGACCGAAGCCTTGGGCGCGATGCCGACATCCGCCCGCCCTCGCGTGCAAGTACCGGGCCGCGCACCGCACGCGCGCTGCGCGGCGATCTGGATGCCATCACCATGCGTGCTCTGGAAACCGATCCCTCGCGACGCTATCCGGATGCGACGGCATTGGCTGACGACCTTCGTCGCTGGCTGCAGTCGCGCCCGGTGCATGCCGCCGATGCGGGCCGCTGGTATCGGCTGCGACGCTTTGTGCGTCGCCATCGCGGCGCGGTCGCCGCAACGGCGCTGCTGGCTGCCGCGATCGTCACCGGCATCGGCTCGACGCTCTGGCAATCGCGCAAGGTCGCCGCAGAAGCTGCACGCGCCGAACAAGTCAAATCCTTCCTCGTGTCGCTGCTGCAAAGCGCCAGTCCCGAAGGACCGGATGGGCGCATGGAAGACACCGGCAACGTGCTTGCGCGTGGCGCGCACCAGGCCATCGCACGGCTCGACGGCGAGCCGGCACTGCAATCCGAATTGCTGCTGTTGATCGCACGGCTTCAAGCGGAACTGGGGCGCTTCGACGCGGCGCTGGAAACGCTCGACGCCGCCGAACCGCGCCTGGCGCTCGACCCTCGCAACCTGCGAACCCGCCGCACCGAAACCGCCTTGATCCGCGCCCAGGTTTTCTCGGGCATGGGCAACCCGCAAGCCATGCGCGACGAGCTGGCGCAGGCGCTGGAGTTCGGCGCCGAACAGGAAGGCGCCGCTGGCAGGCGCACCGCCGCTTACCTGCGCCTGCGGCTGGCTTACGCACGTTCGCAACTGGGCGAGCACGAGTCCGCACTCGCATTGCTGGACGCCGCCGACGCGATGATCTCGACCCTGCGACCGGCCGATCCCCACATCCAGGGAGAGGCCGCGTTCTATCGCGGCCAATCGGCGATGCTGCGTGACGACTACACCGCAGCCTGGGACGGGTTCCAGCAGGCGCGAGAGCGGTATCGCATGTCCGGCCGTGTGGATGAGGCCACCGACGCCAACCTGCTCACCGCAATGTCCTCGCTCGCCTCACGCATGAACAAGCATGACGAGGCTGTCGCACTCGCCCGCGAGGTGGTCGACATCACGCGCCGCCTTTACCCCGCCGACCATCCCCTGCTCGGCGGAAAACTCAACGTGCTGGCCAGCGTGCTGATCGATGCCGGGCAAAGCGCGGAGGCTGAATCCTATTCCCGCGAAGCACTCGACATCAGCCGCCGAACCCTGCCCGCCGGCAGCACGCGGCTGGCTGCATCGATCTACAACTACGCGATGTTGCTGGCACTCGATTTCGGCAACCCGGCCCGGGCATCGGAACTGCTCGCCGAGGCCCGCCGCATCGCGTCGGCAGGCTACGGCGAAAACGACTTCCGCACCCTGCTGATCGCAACCGGACAACTGTACGCTGCACACGAAAGCGGCGATGCGACCGGCGCCACGCGCCTGGCTGACGACATCACCGCAAGAATCGCTTTGCCCGAGGTGACGGAGACGCTCAGCCTGCGCTCGGAGCTGGTACTGCTGACCCGCGTGGCGCGTATCCGGTTGGAGCTGCGTGACGCACGCGAAGCGCTTGGTCTGCTGGACCACATCGAAACCGATGACGGCGCGATCCACGCATCCGCATCGCGAAATGCGGTCGTGGATACGCTGCGCCTGCGCGCCAGCATGATGCTGGGTCAGCGCGATGCTGCCGCTGCCATCGCCACGAGGCTGCGCGCCGACCTGTCCGATGCCGCCGCATCCGGTGACTCGGACGTGGCCGAGGCCTACGCCGCGCTTGGCCTGCACGCACTCGACGCCGGCGACAGGGTGCTCGCTCGATCGGACCTCGGCGCCGCACGCGCGGTCTTCGGCAATCGACCGGTGCGCCCGCGTTCGGCGCGTCAGCTGGAGGCGCTGGCACGAGCGTTGGACGCCTCGGGCAGAAAGCAGCCCGCCGGGAACGAGCCGCCCCAGCGGTGAAACCAGGCCCATCGGCGAAACCGGAAAAATTCCAGTGCGGACCCGATGCCCCAGCGCAAACATCCTCGAACACGTGCCAGCGAGACATCTTCAGGCAAACGCGTCGCCGCCTCCGTGAATTCCTTCTGGTTCGCGAGGTGGCGGCAATCACTCGCACTTCGCCCCTGAAGTACAATGGCCGGCTGCGATCCACGCCGGTTTTTCGTTGAACACCCCGTCTTCCTCCCTCCCCGACCCCGTCCTGCCGCGCGGCAGTCAGAAGCGTGCCGACTGGCGCGCCCCTGCCAGCGCGAGCGCGCTTTCCCTGATGGTTTCGCGCGCGGCGCAAGCGCATGCCGGCGTACTGATCGCGGTGACACGCGACAGCCAGTCGGCGCACGCCCTCGAAGCCGAATTGTCCGTATTCGCGCCCGACGTGCCGGTACTGCCGTTCCCGGACTGGGAAACCCTGCCCTACGACCTGTTCGGCCCGCAGCCGGACATCGTGTCACGTCGCGTTGCGACGCTGTATCAGCTTCCTGGCATCCGCCACGGCGTGCTGATCGTTCCCGTGTTCACGCTGATGCAGCGCCTCGCGCCAGCGGGATTCATCGCCGCTCAGGCCTTGATGGTGGAACAAGGCCAGCGCCTGTCGCTGGACGAGGAAAAGCGTCGGCTCGAAGCCGCCGGGTACCGCAACGTTCCGCAAGTGCTGGATCCGGGCGATTTCGCGGTGCGCGGCGCGCTGCTCGACATTTTCCCGATGGGCAGCCCGGAGCCATACCGCATCGAACTGCTGGACGAGGACGTGGATTCGATCCGCACCTTCGATCCGGAAACCCAGCGCTCGCTGCACAAGGTCGCATCGGTCAAGATGTTGCCGGCGCGCGAGTTCCCGCTGGATGAGGAGGCTGGCCGTGCGTTCCGCAGCGCGTTGCGCGAGCGCTTCCCGATCGATCCGCGACGCTGCCCGCTGTATCAGGACATGAAGGCGGGCGGTGCCGCCGCCGGCATCGAGTACTACCTGCCGCTGTTTTTCGAAAAGACGGCCACGCTGTTCGATTATCTCGGCGACGATGCGCTGTGTCTGTTGGGCGAAGGCGCGCTGGAAGCCTCGGAGCACTTCTGGACGCAGACGACCGAACGCTACGAACAGCGCCGCCACGATGTCGAACGCCCCGTGCTGCCGCCAGCAGAATTGTTCCTTGCTCCGGAATCCTTGCGCGAAGCGTTGAATCTGCGTCGTCGCATCGAGGTACTCGGCAGCGTACATCCACGCTGGGAGCAGGCGGTTGCACTCGGCGATGCACCCGCTCCGGCACTGCCGTTGCTGCAGAAGGGCGAAGCCAGCGCCGCTGCATTGCGCAGCTTCCTCGATCATTATCCCGGCCGTGTGCTGGTCGCTGCCGATTCGCCCGGCCGGCGCGAGGCACTGATCGATACGCTGGCGTCGCTGGATCTCAAGCCGGACGTGGTGAACGACTGGCGTGCATTCCACACCGGCACATCGACCGCGCGACTGAGCATCACCGTCGCACCGCTGGAGGATGGGTTCGCGCTCGTCGATCCAGCGCTGTGCGTGCTCACCGAACGCCAGTTCTATCCGGAACGCGCCGTCACACGCCGCCGCAACAAGGCCGGACGCGATCCCGACACCATCCTGCGCGACCTGTCGGAAATTTCGATTGGTTCACCGATCGTGCATGAGGACCATGGCGTCGGCCGTTATGCCGGCCTGGAGTCGCTCGACGTCGGCGATCAGCGCGCCGAGTTCCTGTGCATCGAGTACGCCAAGGGCGACAAGCTCTATGTCCCGGTGGCGCAACTGCATCTGGTCAGCCGCTACGCCGGTGCCTCGCCGGAAATGGCGCCGCTGCATTCGCTCGGTGGCGACCAGTGGGACAAGGCGAAGAAAAAAGCGGCCGAAAAAGTCCGCGACGTAGCGGCCGAGCTGCTCGAGATTCAAGCGCGCCGCCAAGCGCGCGCCGGCATCGCGCTCGAGGTGGACCGTTCGATGTACATGCCGTTCGCCGCGCAATTTCCGTTCGAGGAAACGCCGGACCAGCTGTCGGCCATCGAGGCGGTCATCGCCGACCTGGATTCGGCCCAACCGATGGACCGCGTGGTCTGCGGCGACGTGGGTTTCGGCAAGACCGAAGTGGCCGTGCGGGCGGCCTTCGTCGCCGCGACGGCAGGCAAGCAGGTCGCGGTATTGGTGCCGACCACGCTGCTGGCCGAACAACATTTCCGCAACTTCCGCGATCGCTTCGCCGATTGGCCGTTGAAGGTCGAGGTGCTGTCGCGCTTCAAGACCGCGAAGGAAATCAAGGCGGAACTGGAGAAACTCGCTGCCGGGCAGATCGACGTCATCGTCGGCACCCATCGCCTGCTGCAGGAGGACGTGAAGTTCAAGGACCTGGGTCTGGTCATCGTCGACGAGGAGCAGCGCTTTGGCGTGCGCCAGAAGGAACGGCTCAAGGCGATGCGCGCCGAGGTGCATCTGCTCACCCTCACCGCCACGCCGATCCCGCGCACGCTGAACATGGCGATGTCCGGCCTGCGCGACTTGTCGATCATTGCGACGCCGCCGCCGAACCGCCTCGCTGTTCAAACCGTCGTCACGCAATGGGATCCCGCACAGATGCGCGAAGCCTTCCAGCGTGAACTGGCGCGCGGCGGCCAGGTGTACTTCCTGCACAACGAAGTCAGCGACATCGAGCGCGTGGCGCGCGAGCTGGGCGAACTGGTGCCCGAGGCACGCATCCGCATCGCGCACGGCCAGATGCCCGAGCGCGAGCTGGAGCAGGTGATGCTGGATTTCCATCGCCAGCGCTTCAATGTCCTGTTGTGCACCACGATCATCGAGTCGGGCATCGACATCCCGAATGCCAACACCATCGTGATCGACCGCGCCGACCGATTCGGTCTGGCCCAGTTGCACCAACTGCGTGGCCGTGTCGGTCGCTCGCACCATCGCGCCTATGCCTACCTGATCGTCCCCGAGCGCAAGGCGATGACCGGCGACGCAGCCAAGCGCCTGGAAGCCATCGCCTCGCTCGACGAACTCGGCGCCGGCTTCACCTTGGCCACGCATGATCTGGAAATTCGCGGCGCCGGCGAACTACTGGGCGAAGGCCAGTCCGGACAGATTGCGGAAGTGGGTTTCTCGCTTTACACCGAATTGCTGGAACGCGCGGTTCGTTCGATCAAACAGGGCAAGATCCCGGATCTCGACGACGTCGATCGCCACGGCGCCGACGTGCAGCTGCATATTCCGGCGCTGATCCCGGACGATTACCTGCCCGATGTGCACACGCGGCTGACCCTGTACAAGCGCATCGCCTCGGCCACCAGCACCGACGCGCTGCGCGAGCTGCAGGTGGAGATGATCGACCGATTCGGCTTGCTGCCCGATCAGGTGAAGAATCTCTACGCGGTGGCCGAACTCAAGCTGGCTGCCACGGTGATCGGTATCCGCAAGCTCGAAGTCGGTGAGCGCGGCGGGCGTGTGCAGTTTGTGCCGCAGCCCAAGATCGACCCGATGACGATCATCCGGTTGATCCAGAGTCAGCCGCGCGTGTTCTCGATGGATGGCCCGGACAAGCTTCGCTTCCGTTACGAACTTCCCGGCGCCGCCGAGCGGCTGTCCACCGCACGCGACGTGTTGCTCGCGCTCGGCGGGAAGCCTCACCTGTCGGGGGCGTAGCCCGACCTGCGCACGCCTGCGTGCGCGACGGATGGCTTGAAGCCGTTGCACCACGTCACCATCTGTCGACGATGATTCCTTTCTCGATCCTCGATCTGGCCCCGATCCGCCAAGGCGGCACCGCGTCGCAATCCTTCGCCGAGACGCGCGATCTCGCCCAATGGGCCGAAAGCCTCGGCTATCGCCGCTACTGGCTCGCCGAGCATCACAACATGACCGGCATCGCCAGCGCCGCGACTTCGGTGCTCATCGGTCATGTAGCCGGCGCCACCTCGAAAATCCGCGTCGGCGCCGGCGGCATCATGCTGCCGAACCACGCGCCGCTGGTGATCGCCGAGCAGTTTGGCACTTTGTCGGCGTTATATCCCGATCGCATCGACCTCGGTCTCGGACGCGCACCCGGTACGGATGGTCTGACAGCACGGGCGCTGCGGCGCAACCTTGCCAGCGATGTCGACGGGTTCCCGGACGACGTGAACGAACTGCTTGGCTATTTCGCCCCGGCCCGCGCGGGGCAACGCGTGCAGGCTGTGCCCGGGGCGGGTGCGGATGTGGAACCGTGGATTCTCGGATCGAGCCTGTACGGCGCACAGTTTGCCGCCATGATGGGGCTCCCCTACGCCTTCGCCTCGCATTTCGCGCCGGCCCAGCTCGATGCCGCGCTGGCCAGTTACCGCCGCTTGTTCCGGCCTTCGGTGCGTCTGGACAAGCCACACGCGATGGTCGCGGTCAACGTCATCCTTGCCGACGACGGCGACACCGCACGACGGGCAGCCACCTCGCAGCAGCAACAGTTCGTGGCGCTGATCCGGGGCAATCCCGGGCAGCTTCCGCCCCCACGGGAGGACATGGACACGTTCTGGACGCCTGCGGAAAAAGCGCATGTTGAAACCACGCTGTCGTGCAGCTTCGTCGGCACGCTGGATGAGGTGACGCCGACGCTGAACGCCTTCCTGAAGCGCACCGCCGCGGACGAGCTCATCGTGAATTGCCACGTGCATGACCACCGTGCCCGGCGGCGCTCGCTGGAGCTGCTCGCACAGTTGCGCGAGCGCCTGTGACACCAACGTCCCACGTTCCGGCGCAACCCGCGAATACGGAAGGATTCACGCTCACCGCAGGTCGGGGCAATACCCCCGACGCCTCGCATGTGCGTCACCCCGCAGGGCGCACGTCACGCACGCAAACACGGCTCGCAGCAGACCACCTGTGCCAGCGGAGTGGTCTGCCTGCCACCCCGATCGCGCGCCCCAAGCGACGACAGGGATCAGCCCGGCGGCCACGTCATCTGGCGACCGGCGAGCAGATGCAGGTGGATGTGGAATACGGTCTGGCCGCCGTTTTCGTTGCAATTCATCACGACGCGATAGCCGTCCTCGGCCAGCCCCTGTGCCCTGGCGAAGCCGGCCGCAGCAAGCATGAGCCGGCCCAGCAAATCCGCATGTTCCGCCCCGGCCTCATTGAGGGTGGCGATGCGGATTTTCGGAATGAACAACACATGCGTCGGCGCTTTCGGATCGATGTCGCGGAAGCCGAGCACCTGCTCGTCCTCGTACACGATGTCGGCCGGAATCTCGCGCCGGATGATCTTGCCGAAGATGGTATCGTCGTTGCTCATGTGATTCTCTCGATAGTGGGTCATCAATCGGCGTTCTGGCGCGCACCGAAGGCATGCGCGAGCGTGCCGCGATCGATGTATTCCAGCTCCCCGCCCAACGGCACGCCGTGTGCCAGGCGACTGGCTCGCACGCCGTGCTGGCGTGCGAGCTGGGCCAGATAGTGCGCGGTGGCCTCGCCTTCGACGGTCGGATTGGTGGCGATGATCAATTCACCGACATCACCTTCCGCCAGGCGCGCCGCCAGCAAATCCAGTCCGAGTTCGCGTGGTCCCAAGCCGTCAAGTGGCGAAAGCCGGCCCAACAGCACGAAATACAAGCCACGAAAACCAGTCGCCTGCTCGATCGCGAACTGATCGGCAGGCATTTCGACCACGCACAGCAGCGAGGCATCGCGCGACGCGTTGCTGCACACCGCGCAGACCTCGGTATCACTGAAATTTCGGCAACGCGCGCAATTGCCGATGCCGTCCATCGCCTCGACCATCCGCCGGGCCAGGCGCCGTCCGCTGTCGCGGTTGCGCTCCAGCAGGTGATGCGCCATGCGCTGCGCGGTCTTGCCGCCGACACCGGGCAGACAGCGCAACGCCTCGATCAGCTCTTCGAGCAGGCGGGAGGAGCTCATGCCTGGATCGCGTCCCGACGGCTCAAAACAGACCCGGAATCTTCATGCCCGGCGGCAGCGGCAAACCCGCGGTGGCGCTGGACATGCGCTTGCCGCTTTCTTCATTGACCTTGTTCACCGCATCGTTGATCGCGGCGGCGATCAAGTCTTCGAGCATTTCCACATCATCGCCCACGGCGGTCTGGTCGATGCGCACGCGGCGCGCTTCCATCTTGCCGCTCAGCGTGACCTGCACCATCCCGCCACCGGACTGGCCAGTGACTTCGAGTTGGGCCAGTTCTTCCTGGGCTTTCTGGAGGTTCTCCTGCATGCGTTGGGCTTGCTGCATGAGATTTCCGAGCTGTCCGCGCATGGCGGTCTCCTTGTCAAAAAATGAACGTGATTGCCGACGCGCGATCAATGCGATTCGCGCGGCCGGACCGATTCGATGCGGATCTGCGCGCCTTCGGCAACGAAACCGCGCACCACCGGATCTTCCGCAAACGCCTGACGTGCACCGTCCTCGCGCGCCTGCGCCTCGCGCCGGGCCCGGTCCCCGAGCGTCTCCGCGGCAGTTGCGGCAGGTGCAGCCATGAACTCCAGCCGAGGCTCGATGCCGAGCACTTTCCCCAACGCGTCACAGAGCTGGCGAACCAGCGAATCGCTGCGCAGGTAGTCCAGTGCCGGCGGCAGATACACCTGGATTCGGGCATCGGTGACGCCGATGAAACGCAGATTCGCGCCCAGTTCCCGAACCGGGCCGACAGCGGCACAGCGCTGCAGCGCATTCAGCCAGGTCTCGTTATCGGAAATCGCTACTGCCGCCGCCACGGGAACAACAGGCGCCGGCTCCCGAACGTGATGCGACGACGGGGGATCGCGCAACTCGGGCACGGGACCGGCGGGCGCCAGCGGCTGCGTGGCGACGGGCACAGCGGCAGGCGCAGCCATCATCGGTGTCTCCGAGCGTGCAGGAACCGGATGCGAGAGCGGCGCTACAGGCTTGGCGGGAGCCGGTGTCACGACTGAAGAGGCGGCAACGCCTGCATCGGGAGCGCGAGGTGCGACACCCGACCCGACAGGCTGAAAGGCCAGCATCCGCAACAGGGTCATTTCGAAACCCACCTGTGCGCTGGGTGCGTAGTCGATGTCGCGGCGCCCCAGCACGGCCATCTGATACCAGAGCTGCACGGTTTCCGGTGCCAGCGATGTCGCCAGCGACTCGGCATCGATGCCCTCTGCCTGCGCCGGCGCGCCGGGCACAAGCTGCCGAAGCTGCACGCGATGCAACGCATACGCCAAGGCGTCCAGAACCGCGGAGAAATCCGGCGAAAAACCGGCGATATGGGTGGCTACCTGCATCAGCCGCGCACCATCGCCTGCGGCCAGCGCGTCGAGCAGGCCGGCAATCTGCGCGCGATCGACACTGCCCAACATGCTTCGCACGTCGGTGTCGTTGAGCGCTCCGCCACCGAAGGCCAGTGCCTGATCGAGCAGCGACAATCCGTCACGCAGGCTGCCGTCGGCGGCATGAGCCAGTTGGGCGATGGCCGCGTCTTCGGCGGGGATCGCCTCCGCATCCAGGATCCGCCGCATCTGTCCGGCGATCTGTTCCTCGGTCAAACGCCGGAGATTGAACTGGAGGCAACGGCTCAACACCGTCACCGGAAGCTTCTGCGGATCCGTGGTCGCCAGCAGGAACTTCACGTGCTCCGGCGGCTCTTCGAGCGTCTTGAGCAGCGCATTGAAGGCACTCTTGGAAAGCATGTGCACTTCGTCGATCAGATAGACCTTGTAACGCCCCCGCGTGGGCAAATACTGCGCGTTCTCGATGACCTCGCGCACATCGTCCACGCCGGTGTTCGAGGCCGCGTCGATTTCCAGCAGATCGACGAATCGCCCCTGATCCACCGACTGGCATATCTCGCACTTCCCGCAGGGCTCGGCACCCACGCCTTCGACGCAATTCAGGCTCTTGGCGAAAATGCGCGCGATCGTGGTCTTGCCGACGCCGCGCGTGCCGGTGAACAGGAAAGCGTGGTGCACGCGCCCGCTCTCCAGCGCGTTGGACAGTGCGCGCACCACGTGCTCCTGACCCACCAGTTCGGAAAACCGGCGGGGCCGCCATTTGCGGGCAAGAACGAGATAGGACATGGCACCGGCATCGAAGAACGAACAGCCATTGTGCCAACCCCTCTCATCGGGGCCAAGCGCCGTGTATCCGCGTCGTTTTTTCAGGCGATGAAAAAACCTTCGTCAGGCAACGGGTTATCTGTATCTGGCGCAGCGGCGCGCCAGTCGGCGATCAGCGCACGCGCCGCGTCTGCATCGTCATCGTCCACCATCACCGCCAGCAGCCCCATCGCCGGCAGTTCACCCATCGCGCCGGTGAGGTATTCGCCGCGTATGTGCGCGACGATGCCGGCCTGTGCCAGCAAGCCCTTGATCAAATGGGCCTCGATCAGGTTTTCCGGTTCGTAAGCGACGTGCACGCTGCATTTCCTCGGTATGGAATCCATGCCCTGCCGGACTTCGGGCCTGACGCGCCGCGGGCCAATCCAGCGGCGTCCGGCAAGACTAGCGCGGACCAGAGCTCGCCTGCGATACGCCGGGACGAACGCACTCTCCAGGATCGGCTTGCTCGCCCCCCCCGCAGGCCACCATGCCTCGCCACCCGTTCCCTGCGCCGTATTCATCAAGCGGCCCAACGGGCAGCGATCAAGCCGACTCATTCGCTGCCCATGACGCATGAACTTCCCGGCCTTCAAGGATGCGCGGTTTGACGCCTGCGGGTTGTCAGCCGCGCGTGCAGATCATCCATCACGGTGTAGGCCGCCGGCACCACGATCAGGCTCAGCACGGTCGAGGTCATCAAGCCGCCGATCACCGCGATGGCCATCGGCGCGCGGAAACTGGAATCGGCCGAGAGGCCCAGCGCCACCGGGGCCATGCCGGCGCTCATCGCCAGCGTGGTCATGATGACCGGGCGGGCGCGTTTGCGGCAGGCATCGACCAGCGCATCGTGCTGGCTGAGACCGTGCTCCTGTTCGGCGATGACGGCGTAGTCAACCAGCAGGATCGAATTTTTCGTGGCGATGCCGATCAGCATCAATAGCCCGATCAGTGCGGGCAGCGATAGTGCGTTCTGGGTGATGAGCAATGCGCCGAACGCACCTCCGGCGCACAGCGGCACCGCCGTGAGGATCGTCACCGGCTGGAAGGCGTTGTTGAACAGGAGCAGCAGCACCGCATAGATGCAGGCGATGCCGGCCATCATCGCGAGCAGGAAGCCGACAAACAGCTCGACGAACACTTCGGCGTCGCCGGAATTGAGGAAACTCACGCCCGCCGGCAATTGCTGCACGCTGGGCAAACGTTCCACCTCGGCCATCACCTCGCCCAGTGGCCGGCCGTTGAGCTCGGCCGTCAGCGTGATGTTGCGCTGACGCTGATAGCGGGAGATCTGCGCCGGACCCGAATCCAGCCGAATGTCGGCCACCGAGGACAACGGCACCGGACCGTCGCGGCCGGCCACGCGCAACTGACCGATGAGCGCCGGCTCGGTCAATGCCTCGCGAGGCACACCGACGCGGATCGGAATCTGTCGCTCAGGCAAGTTCAACTTGGCCAGGCGCTGGGTGTAATCGCCTGCCGTCGCGATGCGTGCCGCTTCGGCGATGGCGTCGGTGGTCACGCCACGCTCGGCGGCACGCACCGGATCCGGCGCGATCACCACTTCCGGGCGCAACAGCGACGCCGAGGAGGTGATGCTGCCCAGTCCGTGCAGCGTGCGCAGCTCCCGCTCCACGGCTTGCGCTGCCTCGGCGAGTCGCACGGGGTCGTCGCCGGCAAGCACCAGCTGCATCAGTTCGCCCGGCTCCGTACTCATGAAGCTCACCCGCACGCCGGCCAGATCGGCCAACCGCGACCGGGTTTCGCGTTCGAGAATCTTCTGGTGGCGTGATCGTTCCGCCGGGTCGCCCCAATCCAGGATCAACGTGGCCTTGCGTGTTTCACCGACACCGGTTTTGCCCGGATCACCGAGATCCAGCGCGCTGCCCACGGTGGTGTACACCTGCCGCAGTTCGGGGATGTCGACCAGCATGCCGCGCGCGCGCTCGCTGACTGCCAAGGTCTCCTCGATCGTCGCACCGGGAGGCAGCTCCAGACTCAGATTGCTGCGCCCCATATCGGCCACGGGAATGAAGGTCGCGGGGATCAGCGGCACCAGCGCCAGCGAGGCGATGAAAATGGCGAACGCGATCCACAGCGTGCGGGCGCGGTGCCGCAACGCCGCATCCACCCAGCCCAGATACCAGCGCATGACCTTGCCATCCTCGGCGTGCTCGGGCTGCGCTTTCAGTTGGTACGCGGCGATCATCGGCGTCAGCAATCGCGCCACCAGCAGCGAGAACAACACAGCTGTCGCAGCAGTCCAGCCGAACTCGCGGAAGAACTTGCCCGCGATGCCCGGCATGAACGCCACCGGCACGAACACCGCCGCCAGTGTCATCGATGTCGCGATCACCGCGAGGCCGATTTCCTGCGCGGCATCCAGCGCCGCCTGCTTGGGGGTCTTGCCCATGCCCAGATGGCGGACGATGTTCTCCACCTCGACGATGGCATCGTCGACGAGGATGCCGACGACCACGGCCAACGCCAGCAGCGTGATCATGTTGAGACTGAAGCCGAACCAGTGCATCACCGCAAACGTGGGAATGATCGAGAGCGGCAGCGCCAGCGCCGAAATCCACGTCGCGCGCCAGTCGCGCAGGAACAGGAACACCACCAGCACCGCCAGCGCGCCGCCTTCCCACAGCATCATCATGGACGAGGAATACGATCGCTCGGCCTCCTCCACGGTGGAGAACACCACATCGAATTCCATGCCGGGATGCTGCCCGGCCATGTCTGCTAGCACGCGCCGAACGCCGTTGGCGACTTCCACCTCGCTCGATCCACGCGCACGCAGCATCGAAAACCCCACGACCGGCTCGCCATCGAGCAGCGCGGCCTCGGTCGGGTCTGCGGCCGCATCGCTGACGCGTGCGAGGGCCGACAGTCGGACGGATCGTCCACCGGGCAATGAAATCGGAAAATTCCGAAGATCCTGCGCATCGACCACCGTGCCGACCGTACGAATGACCTGACGCTCACCACCCCACTCCGCCTGGCCGGCCGGACGCTCCACCTGGATGCGCGCCAATTGCTGCGAGACCTCGCCTGCGGTGATGCCATAGCCGGTCAACAATGCCGGGTCGAGATCGACGCGCACTTCGCGCTGGATGCCGCCCACCCGCGTCACCTGGGCGATGCCGCGCACCCCGAAAAGTGCGCGGGTCACGGTGTCGTCCACGAACCACGACAGCTCGTCCGGCCGCCATCCCGGCGCATGCACCGCATAGGCCAACAAGGTGCCGCCGGTCACGGCCACCTTCGCCACGATGGGCTCCTCGATCTCGGCCGGCAAATCGATGCGGATGCGCGTGATGGCATCGCGTACCTCGTCCAGTGCCGGTTCCAGCTCGGTTTCAAGATGGAACTCGACAAACGTGGTGGACATGCCCTCGGTGACCGAAGAAATCGTGCGTTTCACGCCTTCCAGCGTTGCCACCGCGTTCTCGACCCGTCGCGTCACCTCGGCTTCGAGCTGTGCCGGAGCGGCACCCGGCAAGGTCACGGTCACCGTGACCATCGGGAATGCGATGTCGGGAAACCGCGAGATCGCCAATTGCTTGAAGGCGTACAGGCCCGCGATGCACAGCGCCACGAACAGCAGCAGGGCCGGCAACGGCCGGTGAATCGCCCATGCCGAGAAATTCATGGAGAAACCGCCGTGCCCGCCACGACGCGCACCCGATCGCCCTCACCGAGGAAACCGGCTCCGCGATCGACCACCTGATCGCCCTCATCCAGCCCCGACAACACCTCGATTCGACCATCCGCGATTCCACCCACCTCCACGCGGTGGCGGCTCACGCGCCCCTGCGCATCGACGCTGAAGGCATAGGCGTAACCATCACGACGCACGATCGACGCCACCGGCACGGTCAACGTCGTTGCTTCACCCACGGCGATGCGCCCCTCGGCCACCATGCCTGCGCGAAACGCACCGGGCTCCGGGAGATCGGCATGCAGCAGCGCGGTTCGCGTGGCCGCATCCAGTCCCGGCGCCACGGCGCGGATGCGGGCCTCCACCACCGAACCATCGTGAGCACGCAAACGCACCTTCTGGCCGATGGCCAACAGAGACAATTCCGCTTCGGATACCTGCGCGCGCCATTCGAGTCGGTTCTGGCGCATCAGCCCCAGCAACGCGACACCGGATGACACCACCGCGCCGGGCTGCGTGCTGCGATGGGAAATCACGCCATCGTCAGGCGCACGCAAGGTGGTGTAGGACAGGCGAAGTTCGGCCGCATCCAGCGCTGCACGGGCCGAACCGACGCGCGCCTGCGCCTGCGCACGGGTGGCGCGCAACTGATCGAAATCCGCCGCACTGAGCAAGGCGCGCTCGCGCATTTGCCGGCCACGGGCGAGATTGGCGTCGGCCAGTTCCAACGCAGCCTGCGCCTCCAGCAGCGCGGCCCGCACCTGAGCTGCATCGCTGCGGGCCGCCCGATCATCGAGCTTCAGCAGGACATCACCCGCCTTGACCGCCTGACCCACCTCCACCAGCACATCAGCGACCCGCAGCCCGCTGACCTCCACGCCCAAGGGCATGTCTTCCCATGCCGCGACCATGCCCGATGCGACGATTTCGCGCGCCAGCACCTCGCGCTCGACCGGTGCCAGCGATACGGCCAACGTCGATGCATCGGCGCCTTCTCCCGCTGCCGGGTCGTCTGTCGAACCACCACAGCCGGGAAGCAACAGCAACAGCAACAGCACCAGCAGCACCAGCACGAAGCACCTGCGCAGCAGCCAGGGCCGTGTCGCCCGGCCCCCGCCTGCACGACGACCGGATGTGGCGACAGGCACCGGACACCGGCACGCGCCAAGGTCATTCGCAATGCTCATCCAGTACGCTCGCGGCTCGAAAAAGGCCGGCGATTCTAGCGTGGAACCGCGTGATCACGGGCCGCGATCGCCAGCCTCGACATGCCGCGTCTTCCCTGCGGGGCATCTATCATGCGCACCGCCCCAACCCACCGGTGGCACGGAAATGGGACTTTCGGACACTCGACGCGCCCGCCATTCCGAACCACCATGGCCACATCCCATTCTCCATGGAGCCAAGGACATCCGATGCAAAACAAACTGTTCGCCACCGCCGCCAGCGCCCTTGAAGGCGTGGTTGCCGACGGCCAGACCCTGGCGGTCGGCGGCTTCGGCCTCTGCGGCATTCCCGAGGCACTGATCGCGGCGCTGCGCGATTCGGGCGTGAAGAACCTGACCGCGATTTCCAACAATGCCGGTGTCGACGGCTTCGGCCTCGGCCAGCTGCTGGAAACTCGCCAGATCAGGAAGATGATTTCGTCCTACGTGGGCGAGAACAAGGAATTCGAACGCCAATTCCTGGCCGGCGAGCTGGAGCTGGAATTCAACCCGCAGGGCACCCTGGCCGAACGCCTGCGCGCCGGCGGCGCAGGCATTCCGGCCTTCTTCACCGCCACCGGCTACGGCACCGTGGTGGCCGAGGGCAAGGAAACCCGCGAGTTCAACGGCAAGCACTACGTGATGGAAACCGCGCTCACCGCCGATGTCTCGCTGGTGAAGGCATGGAAGGCGGATGCTTCGGGCAACCTGCTGTTCCGCAAGACCGCGCGCAACTTCAACCCGGCCTGTGCCATGGCCGGCAAGGTCTGCGTGGTGGAAGTGGAGGAACTGGTCGAAGTGGGCGCGCTCGATCCGGACCAGATCCACCTGCCCGGCATCTACGTCGACCGCATCGTGGTCAACGCCACCCCGGAAAAACGCATCGAACAACGCACCGTGCGCCAAGAGGAGAACCGCTGATGGCCTGGAACCGCGATCAAATGGCACAGCGTGCCGCCCAGGAACTGACCGACGGCGCCTACGTCAACCTCGGCATCGGCCTGCCGACGCTGGTGGCCAACCACATCCCCGACGGCATGGACGTGTGGCTGCAATCGGAAAACGGCCTGCTCGGCATCGGCCCTTTCCCCACCGAGGATGAAGTCGACGCCGACCTGATCAACGCCGGCAAGCAGACCGTCACCGCACGCCAAGGCGCCAGCTATTTCGGCAGTCACGACTCGTTCGCGATGATCCGCGGCGGCCACATCGATCTGGCCATCCTGGGCGCGATGCAGGTCACCCACCAGGGCGATCTGGCCAACTGGATGGTGCCCGGCAAGATGGTCAAGGGCATGGGCGGCGCGATGGATCTGGTCGCCGGCGTCAAGCGCGTCGTGGTGCTGATGGAACACAGCGCCAAGAACGGCGAGCACAAGATCCTGCCCGAATGCACGCTGCCGCTGACCGGCGTGGGCGTGGTCAGCCGCATCATCACCGACCTGGGCGTATTCGACATCACGCCCGACGGCCTCAAAGTGGTGGAGCTGGCACCCGGCGAATCGCTGGACGCCGTGGCCGAACGCACCGGCGTGCCGTTGCTGGCCGCGTAACCATCCAGCCGCACGACGCGTAAAACCAAAGGCCCCGGCGAAACATTGTCGGGGCCTTTATGTTGCTGCCGCCTTGCGACGTCGAGAATGCGCTCCTGCCGTCCTTTGTTTCCCCATCGGCGGCGACGATCCCTTCGGGGCCGTTGCTTCGCCACGCGTCCAACAGTCTGTTGGCATCGGGACGCTCGATCCGGTTGCGGCGCTCATACGGACGCTCATGCTGCGTCGGAAGAAACTCCACCGAATACACCAGTCGCAACAAGCGGAAACTACGCCTTCTCCCGCACCCGCACATGCAGTTCCGCAAGTTGCGCATCGGCAATCGGCGAGGGCGCGCCGGTCATCAGGCATTGGGCGGTGGTGGTCTTGGGGAACGGGATCACGTCGCGGATGGATTCGGTGCCGGCCATCAGCGCGGCGATGCGGTCGATGCCGAAGGCGACGCCACCGTGCGGCGGCGCGCCGAAGCGCAGCGCGTCGAGCAGGAAACCGAACTTGGCACGGGCTTCTTCTTCATCGATGCCGAGCAACTCGAACACGGCGCTCTGCATGTCGCTGCGATGGATGCGGATGGAGCCGCCACCGATTTCGTTGCCGTTGAGCACCATGTCGTAACCGCGCGAAACGGCGGTGCGGGCATGGGCCTTCAGATCGGCGATGTCGTCCACCGCGGGCGCGGTGAAGGGGTGATGCAAGGCCACGTAGCGGTTTGCTTCATCGTCCCATTCAAACATCGGGAAATCGGTGACCCAGAGGGGGCGCCATGCATTTTCGACGAGGGCGAAGTCCTTGCCGGCCTTCAGGCGCAAGGCGCCCATGAAGTCGCTGACCTTGCCGAATGTGCCCGCACCGAAGAACACGATGTCGCCGTTGCCGGCAGCAACGCGGGCCAGCAAGGCGGCGAAGGCCTCCTCGGAGAAGAATTTCTGGATCGGCGAACTGACCGCACCGTCCTCGCCCAGCTTGATGTAGGCCAGGCCCTTGGCGCCATATTTGGCGGCGTGCGCCGCGTACTCGTCGATCTGCTTGCGCGAGAGCGTGGCCCCGCCAGGAATGCGTAGCGCCGCAACGCGCCCCTCGGCATCGTTGGCCGCATCGGTGAACACCTTGAACTCGCAATCGCGCACCAGATCGGCCACATCCACCAGTTCCAATGCGATGCGCAGGTCGGGCTTGTCCGAACCGTAACGCCGCATCGCCTCGTGCCAGGTCATGCGCGGAAACGGCTCGGCCAGTTCCACGTCGATCACTTCCTTGAAGACGTGCCGGATCATGGCTTCGGTGGTGCCTTGCACCGTGGCTTCATCCACCCACGCAAACTCCATGTCGAGCTGGGTGAATTCAAGCTGGCGATCGGCGCGCAAGGCTTCGTCGCGGAAGCAGCGGGCGATCTGATAATAGCGATCGAAACCGGCCACCATCAGGATCTGCTTGAACAGCTGCGGGCTTTGCGGCAGGGCGTAGAACTCGCCTTCGTGCATGCGTGCCGGCACGAGGAAATCGCGCGCGCCTTCCGGCGTGGCCTTGGTCAGGATCGGGGTCTCGATGTCCTGGAAGCCGCGCGCATCCAGATAGCGACGCAATGCTTGCACCAGTGCGATGCGGGTGCGCTGCATGCGTTGCATTTCCGGGCGGCGCAGGTCCAGATAACGGTACGTCAGGCGCGCTTCCTCGCCCGGCGTTTCGTGCATGTAGAACGGCAGCGTGTCGGCCTTGTTGAGGATCTCGATGTGCTGCGCCACGACTTCCACCTGACCCGAGCGCAGCTTGTCGTTGATCGCATGACGGGCGCGCACCGTGCCGGTGATGCGCAGGCAATATTCGTAGCCCACCTGTGCCGCCACATCGAACACCTCGCCCTGATCCGGCTCGGCCACGATCTGCACGATGCCTTCGTGATCGCGCAGGTCGATGAAGCAGACACCGCCGAGGTTGCGGGCAACATCGGCCCAACCACACAGCGTGATGGTCTGGCCGATCAGGGTCTCGTCGACGAGACCGCAAAAATGGGTACGCATGGAAAACTCCGGGAAAGTCGCCCGCGCTGTTGCCGGCCGGTCGGTGGCTGGTCGCAGGCGAAAAGGGTGGAAATGCTATCGGCCGGCCGCCGTGCAGGCAACGACCCGTTCGCCGAAACGGCTCCCGGCCGCCGGCGATGCTCCGAAAATCCGGCTCGGACCGGGTCAGAGACACTCTGGCAGCCCGGCGCAGCAATCGCACCGAAGCACATGGGGCGCAGGAAATCGACTTGCCCGTCATCGGAAACTGATAAATTCCCCGCATGAACATTCGTGATCTGCGCTACCTCCTCGCACTCGCCGAGCACCGCCATTTCGGGCGCGCGGCAGCAGCCAGTTTCGTGAGCCAGCCCACGCTGTCCACCCAGATCCGCAAGCTCGAGGAGGAACTTGGCGTCACCCTGATCGAACGCGCGCCGCGCAAGGTGATGCTGACGCCGGTCGGGCGCGAGATCGCCGAACGCGCCCGGCGCATCCTTCGCGAACTGGATGAGTTGCGTGAAGTCGCCCAGCGCTCGCGCGACCCCGAGGCGGGCACGGTGCGGCTCGGCATCTTTCCCACGCTCGGACCGTACCTTCTCCCGCATGTGCTGCCGCAGATCCGCATGCGTTTCCCGAATCTGGAGCTGTTGCTGGTGGAGGAAAAGACCGAGGCGTTGCTGCACCAGCTGCGTGAAGGGCGGCTGGATGCGGCGATCCTGGCGATGCCTTTGCAGGACGATCAGCTGCACGTGGAGTTCCTGTTCGAAGAACCGTTTCTGCTGGCCGTACCGCGCTCCCATCCACTCGCGGCGCACCGGAAAATATCGATGCAAGACCTGAGCCGGGAGAGCCTGCTGCTGTTGGAGGACGGCCATTGCCTGCGCGATCAGGCACTGGATGTCTGCCATCTGGCCGGTGCCGGCGAGAAATCCGGTTTCCGCGCCACCAGCCTGGAAACCCTTCGCCAGATGGTCGCGGCCGGCGTGGGCGTCACGCTGCTGCCGAAGCTGGCAGTGGCGCCGCCGGTTCCAGCCTCGCACGACATTGCCCTCGTGCCATTCCATGCGCCGGCGCCACACCGGCGCATTGCGATGGTGTGGCGGCGCAGCTGCGCGATGAATGAGTTCCTGAACGAGCTGGCACCGATGTTCGCGCAGGTTCCGGCGACGCTGCTGAATGCTGAAGCACCACCGATTGAAACCCGACGGGCATCGCGCTAGCCTGTAAGCCTCAATTTCGCAAACATCCCGAGGCGACGCACCGGCGGCGCCTCGTTTCGCGTCAGGAAAACGAAAATCCATGTCAGCGGCCACGCCTCCCCCCATCACCATCAGTTCCCTTGATCTGGCACGTCTCGAGCGCCTGCTGGAAATGCCGGCCTATCGCGATCAGGACACCGCGCTGAAGCTGGGCGACGAACTGGTGCGTGCCAATGTCGTGGCACCGGCGGAGATTCCGGCCAACGTGGTGACGATGAACTCCACAGTGACCTGTGTGGAGGAAATCAGCGGCGCCGAACATCAGTTCACCCTGGTGTACCCGAACGCAGCCGATGCGGCTGCCGGACGCATCTCCGTGCTCGCGCCGATCGGCACTGCGTTGCTGGGCTTGTCCATCGGACAGAGCATCGACTGGATCGCACCGGATGGTCGCCCGCTGCGCGTTCGTGTCGCATCGATCTCGTATCAGCCGGAAGCCGCAGGCGACCTGACCCGCTGATCGGGTTCGCGGGAGAAGCCGCGCGAGTACGTCTGTCGGGCGGCCTGTTGCCAGCCACGGAAGTGGCTGCATGGACAGTCACCTGGCAAACTGCTGCACGGCTTTCGCCAGATCGTCACCGTGTACCGGTTTTCGCAGAAAGCCCCGCATCCCCGCCTCGCTCGCACGCGCTTCCGCACTGGCATCGGCACGCGCCGTCAGTGCGACGATGGGCGGCGCATCGCCCCCTGCCACGACCAGGCTCGCAATTTCCAGACCATTGAGTCCTGGCAGGTCCAGGTCCATGAAGACGAGCGCGTAACGGCGGCTGCGCAGTTCGGCCAATGCCGCCAGTCCGTGGGGTGCATGGGTGACGCGATGGCCCTGTGCTTCCAGCAAGCCGGAGATGACCTGCGCCACAATCGCATCGTCCTCCACCAGAAGAATGTCTCGCCCTTCCACCCGCTGCGGGATGCCTTGCGGCAGCGAGGGTAAGGGCAAGGTTGATTCCAGCAATGGCGCTTCGAAGTGAAAAGTGGCGCCCTGCCCCAACGCGCTATCCACCCGGATGCGCCCTCCCATCGCACCCGCAAGCTCCTGGCAGATGGCCAGGCCGAGCCCGCTTCCACCATGGCGGCGGGCGGTGAGATGCCCTTCGGCCTGCTCGAAACGTTGATAAAGGCGGCTTTGCTGCTCGGCATCGAGCCCGGGCCCGGTGTCGCGTACCGACACGCGGATGCCGGTGTCCGTTCGCTCAAGCGTGAACGCCACTTCCCCTTGTTCGGTGAACTTGATCGCGTTGCTGGTCAGATTCAGTACCACCTGCTGCACACGCTGGCCGTCACCACGCACCCAGCGCGGCGCATCATCGGCAATGGTCAGCGTCATCACCAGCCCCTTGCGCTCGGCCAGGGGCTGCATCAGTCGCTCGACCTGCTGCATCACGGCATGGAGATCGAAAACCTCGTCCTCCAAAGTCAGCTTGCCCGCTTCGATGCGTGCCAGATCCAGTGCATCGTTGACCAGTCGAAGCATCAGGTCACCCGAGCGCCGGATCGCGTCGACATAGCCACGTTGACGGTCATCCAGCGACGTGCGCGTCAGCAACTCGGTCATGCCCAATACGCCGGTCATCGGCGTGCGTATCTCGTGCCCCATCGTGGCCAGGAAGCTGCTTTTGGCTTGCGAAGCGCGTTCGGCCCACTCGCGCTGCCGCTCGGCAAGCTCGAACTGGTGGCGGCGATTCAGTCGCGCACGCCATGCTGCCGCCGCCCCAGTCATCGCCAGCAGCAACGCCAGTGCATAAGCGGCAAACGCCAAACCACTGCGCCACCACGGCGCGGCGACATGCACCGGCAACCGCAACGGCGTGGCCGACCATACATCCGAGCTGTCGCCGCCAACGACCTCCAACAGGTACTGACCTGGGGGCAACTGGGTGAACACACGCTCGCCCGTCGCCCCCACATCCACCCAGCGGGATTCATAGCCACGCAGTCGGAACCGGTACTGGTGGGAAGGCGCATCGACGTAGGAAAGCAGACGCGCCTTGATGGTGAGCTCGCGATCGACCCATGACAGGTTCAGCGGTACATCGAACGGCAGCTCGACGCGTCCATCCGGACGCAGCACCGATACATCGTTGAACACCAGACGCGGCTCGGTGCGCGTGAGCGTGATTCGGAGTGGATCGAACATCACCACCCCTCGATTGGTCGCCGCGACCACGCTCCCACTCGCGGTCACCAGCGGCGGGTGGGCGGAAAACTCCTCGCTTGGCAAGCCATCACGCTTGCCGAACTGGCGCAACTGTCCGCTGTCGGGTGCATAGCGCCACAAGCCGCGTGACGAGGTGACCCAGACATCGCCCTTGCCATCGATCAGCATTCCGCCGACCTCCATGGTCGGCAAGCCCTCGGCCCACCCGATCTGGTCGCGCAGCTCAGCCCGGCCATCCCGCACGACGTAGCGCTCGATGAAGCCGGTGCGCGCCAGCCACAGATCCCCCGTCGGCGTGAGTGCCTGGGCCATCACGCGCCCCGCCCCGATGCCCGCGATCGGAGTGAAATGTTCGCCCGACGTGTCCAGCTGAAGCACCCCGGCGTCGCCGGCCAGCCAGATCCGTCCATCCGGGCCCACGGTCACATCTTCGATCGAGCCTGCCGGAATCCCATTCGTGTCGCCCGTACGCCAGGTACGCAGCACACGGCCGGATGCATCGCGCCGCTGCACACCACCGCCGTACGCGGACAGCCAAAGATCGCCGGCCGGATCCAGACGCAACAACCCCACCAGGCCCTGCGGCGGTGCGTGATCGGATCCATCGGCGAGCCAGTGCGTCACGGCCGCCGTACCGGGTTGGAACAATGTCAGTCCTCGTGAGTGTCCCAGCCAGACCCGTCCATCCGGATGTGCCAGCACGGACAAGCCATACTGTGCCGGCAGGCGCGTCTCCGGCCTATCGAAATGGCGCGTCACCCCGCCGCCGGGGGAGACATGCTCGACAATACCGTCGTGATGCATCAACCAGAACCCTCCGACGTGATCATTCGCCGCACCCACCACGATGTCGCTGTGCAACCCGCCGACCTCGAGCCTGCCTTTCTGCAAGACCGAGAAATTGCTCCAGTCCGGAGGCAGGCGGATCAGCCCGACATTGCGCAACGCGAACCAGAGGCCGCCTTCATGATCCTCGAGAATGTCCAGGACCATTTCATTGCCGCCCAGCGCCGCGTAAGCCGTGGCATCGCGCACGTGACCCTCGCGTTCGTGGCGCAATCCTGAATGTGTGCCGATCCAATGCCCGCCGTGGCGATCCCGGATGATCCTGTTGACGCCGGAGCTCATCAGCGCCTGTGTCGCCTCATCCTCGAACACGGCTTCGAAATGCCCGTCCACCCACCGCTCCAAACCGGCCTGCGTCCCTACCCATATCGACCCATCCGGGGCGGGAAACAGGCTCAGCACCATGCCTGGCTTGGGGTGCAGAAATGGCGGCACGGGCTCGAATGCGCCATCGCGCCATACCGCCAATCCAGCACTCGTCCCGACGATCACGCGCCCATCGGGCAGCGGGAGTATCGCAATGATGTGATCGGAAGGAAGTCCCACCCCCGCCTCCGGATCGGCCCGGAACACTTCCACAGCGTCGGTGCGGGTATCCAGTCGATGCAATCCTCCGTTGTAGCCACCGAACCAGATCACCCCATCGGGCTGTGACGCGATCGCCCAGACATCATTGAGCACTATCCGTGCATCCACCTCGGGCGAGTAGCGCCGGAACCCACGGCGATCGACATCCAGCAGATTCAGTCCGCCACCCTCGGTTCCGATCCAGATCCGATCCTGCCGGTCCACATGCAATACCTGCACCGGATTGGCTTGCAAGGTGGTGGCGTCGTTCATCGCGTGTTGGTAGACAGTGAATGCCACGCCATCGTAACGGGCGAGGCCATCCTGGGTGCCTATCCACAGATAACCGGCCGAATCCTCGGCCAAGGCATTGACGTAGGTCGATGGCAGACCATCGGCGTTGGTCATCGCCACGAACAGTGGCGCCTCCGGCAATTTGATCGCGAACGACGCAGCCGGTGCCAGCAGCACGAGCGTTGCAAGCATGATCCATCGACGCATCGGTGCGCTCCCCCGGTTTGGCCCACTGCCCGCATCCTCGCAATGGCCGGCTCGACGATGCAAGCGTTACAGTGTCCCGGCCCCCACTCTTACACACCGCATGTCCCGCCCAAGCCAGCCATTGCGCTACATGGTTTCCGTCGCCGTCATCCTGGGAGCGGCGACGCTGCTGCTGACGCTCCTCAAGGCAACCGACGCCGCGTTATCGGTCTGGGACCGCCTGCGTGCCTGGCCGGATTGGGTGGGCATCGCCTTTGTCGTGCTGCTCCTGCTGCTCATGGCTGTGGCAGGCTGGGGCGTGTGGCGTCTGTTGCGCCCCCCGCAGCCACGTGCGCCGCGTGCCGACCCGATCGACCGCACCGCGCTCGAGCAGCGCATCGAGCGCCTCGGCGACGTTGCACCGGAAACCTTCGAAGCGCGAAGCGAACTGGCCGAACTGGACCGCCGCCGCGCCGAGGGCGCTGTGCAAATCTGCCTGTTCGGCCAGATATCAACAGGCAAGAGCAGCCTCTTGCGCGCCTTGGCGCCGGAGTCAGCCCCCCGGATCGGTGTCGTCGGCGGCACCACCACCGCGATCACCCACCACCACGGCACGCTTCCGGACGGACGCAAGATCGACATCGCCGACGTACCAGGCAGCGCCGAGGCGGGAGATACCGCACACTTGCAACTCGCCGCGGCGGAAGCCGCGCGCTCGCACGCGCTGGTGTACGTGGTGGATGCCGACCTCACCCGGCGACAGGCCAACGAACTGGCGGAACTGGCGCGCTTCTCCCGTCCGATCATCATCGCGCTCAACAAAGCCGACCGCTTCGATGCCGAACAGACGCACGCGCTCGTCGAACGTCTGCGCCAGCATGCCGCTCCGTGGCAAGCACAGGTCGTCGCGGTTTCAGCCGGTTTCGAGGAGGAGATCGAGCGAGAACACCCCGATGGGCGCCGCGACACCGTCATTCGCCAGGCCCCTTCGCGGATCGACATGCTGCAGCGTGCACTCGAACGTGTCGCCAGACTTGGTGCCACCGCGCTGGAACCCGGCCGAGAGGCCGCCCTGCTGTCCCACGTCGATGCCCGCGTGGCCGAGGGCGAACGCCGCGTCCAGTGCCAGCAAAGCGATGCGGCCATCGACAAGTACACCCGTCGCGCCGTGCTCGGCGCGCTGGCCGCAGTCGCGCCAGGCACGGATCTGGTGATCCAGGGCGCGCTGGCAACGGCGCTGACCCGCGAGTTGTGCCAGATCCACGGATTGCGTCCGCGTGACGTGGACATCGACGACCTGTTGGGTCGGGCCGGCGGACTCCTGCGAACGGGCACATCGATCACCCTCGCGGTGGTCGGCAATGCACTCAAGGCCTTTCCAGGATTCGGCACACTCGGTGGAGGCCTGGTGCACGCGGTGGCGTACGGACTGATTTTCGACAGCCTCGGCCATGCGCTGGCCGATACTTTGGCCAACACCTGCGAGCTGGATCGCGATGCCACGCTGGATGCGTTCGGCAAGCGTCTGGCCTCGCCCTCCACCGACCGCCTGCTGGCACTGGCGCGCATCGCGTTGGACAACCAATCGTCCAAGCCATCCACTGGCGACTGAGCCTGTGGCGTACCGCCGATGACATGGCTGCACAGGGCGTGACACGTGCCCTGCGCTCCATGGCACCGGACCGGCTTCCGGCTATCATCCCGTTTCCCCATACGCCGGAGTCTGGCCGCATGCTTCGCAAAGCCGCGTTTTTCCTGATTCCCATCGCCCTGCTCGCCTTGCTGATGGCCTGCAGCAGTGGGCCGCGCAAGCGCATTTTCCCGCCCACGGCGAGCGTGCAGGAGCTGACCGTCCAGGCCGACGGCCGGTGGCAGGTGCGCCTGCGCCTCCAGAGCTTCAGCAACGTGCCGCATACCGTTTCCGAAGTGTCCGCGCAGTTGCGCGTGGACGGCATCGACGCAGCGACGCTGGCCCTGTCTCCCACCGTGGCGATTGGCCCGCAGAACGCGGAAATCGAAGACATCATCGTCACCCCGTCGCCGGGCGCCGCAGCTCGTGTGCAGGCGGCGCTCGATGGCGGTCGCCGGGTCGACTACGTGCTGAACGGCACCCTCGTCAGCACCGAACCCGATCGCCGCCGCGACCTGTTCAATTTCGACGGCCAACTCTGGCCGGTGCCGGGCCTGCCCGGCGTATTGCGCTGAGACTTCCGATGAATGCCTACACCGCCCCGCTCGCCGACCTGCGCTTTGTGCTCCATGACGTTTTGAGTATCCAGACGCTTTACGGCCGCCTGCCGAACAGCGACCACGTCTCGACCGAGCTGGTGGATGCCGTCCTCGATGAAGCCGCCCGCTTCGTGGAGCAGGTACTCGCGCCGCTCTACCAGAGCGCGGACACGGAGGGCTGCCACTTCGACGCATCCGATGGCAGCGTCCGGACACCACAAGGCTTCAAGGCCGCCTATGACCGCTGGGTGGAGAACGGCTGGAATGGCCTGACTGCGCCGGAAGCCTTCGGCGGCCAAGGGCTTCCGGAAGTCCTCGGCTCCGTCCTCAAGGAAATGGTCGATGCCGCCAATCTGGCATGGGGCAACTACCCGCTGCTTTCGCACGGCGCGACGGAAGCGCTCAAACACCATGGTGAAGCCTGGCAACACGAGGCCTTCCTGCGTCCCATCGTCGAAGGCCGCTACACCGGCACCATGTGCCTCACCGAACCGCATTGCGGCTCCGATCTGGGCCTGTTGAAGACGCGTGCAGAGCCCCGGGCAGATGGCAGTTTCGCGATCACCGGAACCAAGATCTTCATCACCGGCGGCGACCACGATCTTTCCGGGAACATCATCCATCTCGTCCTGGCACGTCTGCCTGACGCACCGCCGGGAACCAAGGGCATCTCGCTGTTCATCGTGCCCAAGTTCCGCATCGGCCGCGACGGCGTGCAAGGAGAGCGGAATGCCGCACGCTGCGGCAGCATCGAACACAAGATGGGCATCCACGGCTCGGCCACCTGCGTGATGAACTTCGATCAGGCGCAAGGCTGGTTGATTGGGCAGCCCAATCGCGGGCTCGCGGCGATGTTCACGATGATGAATGCAGCACGTCTGGGTGTGGGTCTGCAAGGACTCGGCTTGATGGAGCGCGCACGCCAGAATGCGGCGGCGTACGCACGCGAGCGACTGCAGATGCGATCACCGAGCGGCCCGAAAGCGCCAGACAAGCCGGCCGACCCCATCATCGTTCATCCCGATGTGCGTCGCATGCTGCTGATCTGCAAAGCGCTGACCGAAGGGTCGCGTGCCTTGGCGCTGCATGGGTCGAGTCTGCTCGACGTCATCGAACGCACCGATGATGCCGCCACCCGCCAACATGCCGACGAACTGCTCTCCTTCCTCACGCCGATCATCAAGGCCTGCCTGACGGAGTGGTCGGTGGAGGTCACCTATCATGCACTGCAGTGTTTTGGCGGCCACGGCTACATTCGCGAGTGGGGCATGGAACAGCTGGCACGCGATGCCCGCATCACCACGATCTATGAAGGCACTACCGGCATTCAGGCGCTCGACCTTCTCGGCCGCAAAACGCTGCAGACCCAAGGCATCGGCCTCAAGCACTTCCTCACGATGATCGTCGAGTTCTGTACCGGACACACCAATGATCCACCGATGGTGGAGTTCATTGCGCCGCTCGCCAGGGCGGCTCAGGACTGGCAGCAACTGACGTTGGAAATCGGCAAGCGCGCCAGCCAGAATCCGGAGGAAATCGGCGCGGCGTCGGTCGACTACCTGTTCTACTCGGGCTACGTGGTGCTGGCCTACTGGTGGGCACGCAGCGTGGCTGCGGCGGATGCCGGCAACCACTCCGAGGCGTTCAAGCGTGCAAAACGCGACACCGCGCGGTTCTACTTCCAGCGCATCCTGCCACGCACCCAGGCACACGCCGCAGCCATCCTGAGCGGCCCGGACAACCTGATGGCCCTGCCAGCGGAGGCGTTCTGACCGCCACGGGCGCCGCCTTGCCGGAACCGGTAGGCGGCCGCAACGGAGAGGAATAGAGTGTTGCGGTGGAGTTGCCCTTCCTCTCTGCCCATACCGATTCCGCCATGGCCACGTCACACGCTGAAACACCTGATTACTTCGTCCGCGCCGCCACGGCGGCCGATGACGATGCGATCCTCGCACTTTGCGCGCGCTTTGCGCAGGTGCCGCTGCCGCACTTCAGGCAACGCACCACCTATCTGGCACACGTGCGGCGCGACATCGCCGCGGATCTGGAGGCGTTGCCCACCGGTACCGTCGTGCTGGTTGCCGAAGACGCTCGGGGCCGATGTGCCGGATTCGCGCGCGTGAGGCTGGTGAACGACTCGATCGACGGCACCCGCAATGCGCATCTCGCCGATCTGGTGGTCGCGTCGGCGCACGAAGGCAAAGGCACCGCACAGGCATTGTTGGACGCAGCGGAAGCGTTCGCACGCGCCCAGCACTGCACCCATCTGCAACTGTTCACGTTTCCGGATCATGAGCGCGCCCTGCGTTTGTACCGACGTTCGGGCTTCGAAACCGACATGCTGCGGCTGGTGAAGCCACTGGCCTGACATCCACTAGAAAAAATTCGACCCGAATTGGTCAATTTTTGACCTGAGTGGTTTATGCTCAGGGTCCAAATGGCCACATCGCCCATCCAGAGCGCCTCGTCCGACACGTCTTCCGGACCTGTCTGCTGGTTCCCCTCCGGCAGGGATCGCCATCTGCCCCGCGTACTTTCGCTCGATGCCTACGGTCGCATTCTGGACTGGATTTCCTGGCGCGAAGCCGCCCATCTCTACGCCCGCGATGCCGTCGCATGGACCTTGGGCGATCCCTGCTTCACCCTGCGCGGCGGCATCAACCGGATTTCCGGACAGCAAAGCCGGCTCGATCTGCACCCCATCGTCGCCTCGCGCGGTCACGCCCGCGCCTGCGCGCTCTCGCCTGCGCCGGCACTGACCAACATCGCGCTGTTTGCCCGCGACACGCACCTGTGCCTGTACTGCGGACAGCAATTCACCCGCTACCAACTCACCCGCGATCACGTGCTGCCGCGGTCACAGGGAGGCCAGGACATCTGGGAAAACGTCGTCAGCGCCTGCCTCCCCTGCAATACCCGCAAGGGCGGCCGGACGCCGACACAGGCACGCATGCCCTTGCTCGCGGTGCCCTATCGGCCGAGCTGGGTCGAACACCTGATCCTCTCCAACCGGAACATCCTGGCCGATCAAATGGAGTTCCTGCGCAGCCATCTGCCCAAGAACACGCCGCGCAGCCCGCTGTCCGTGCAATAGCGCCGGGAAACCTCCCCGAGGGGGCCGGCATCGGACGATTCCGCTGGCTTCAGGACACCGGTACCGCGCGTTGCATCACAGCATGCGCCGGACAGCTGCATTGACGGAATTCCCTATCTGACCAATAATTTGCGATCACTCCATCGGTCCAGTCGCGGCATTCTCCGCGCCCCGGACCGCACCATCATCGAGGCCCCAGCACGCCCTGCGCGCGACGCCTTCGAATCAGGGGACAACATGAGCAGACCCGCCTCGGTGTTCTTCACCGGCATGGATTCGGCCGACGCCGAACAACTGATTGCCTTGTTTCACGAGATCAACCGACGCATCGGTCAACGCTGGACACTGGCCGCCGATGCCGACAGCGCGGGCACGCTGGTGATCGACGTGGATACACTCTACGGCCACATGACGTGGTTGCGGGCACAGACTTCCGAGCAGACTGTCGTCGCGTTGACCTCAGGCGCGTCCGCCGAAGCGGATAAGGTGTTGCACCGCCCCGTTACGCCGGACGCGATGCGACGGCTGCTGACGGAGTTGGCCGGCACCGCTGCCTCACCCGAAGTGGCAACACCCGCGCCGCCAAAACCCTCACCCGAGCCACCGCTTTCGACATCGCCGCTGCCGCCCGTATCGAAGGCTCGTCCATCCGTCATGGCAGCACCCGCTCCAGCGCCGGAAAAATCGGCTCTTTCCGTGCCCGAACCTCCGGTTTCAGTTCCACCTCCAGCCACGCCGCCGCCTGCACCACCCAGCCCAGTGGCACGCAAGCTGATCGACCTGATCCTGGCCGGAGACATTCCGGCCGGACCGCACAAGCTGGAATTGCATGGCCAACCACCGCTGGTACTGGACATGGCACAAAAAGCCTTCCTTTGCGGCAACAGCATCAAAGCCTTCATGGCCTATACCCAGATGCCGCTGGCCGGACACGCATTCCATCCGGTCTCGTCGAGCGAGTTCGCCGCATTGCAACAGAGCATTGGTGGCAACCAGCCAATCGGGAGACTGGTATGGCTGGCTGCGCTCGGCGGCAGCGCTGGCGAGATTCCCGGTGGCGAGCCGGATGCACGCTATCGCCTGACCCGATGGCCACAGATCGAGCGCGAATTCCCCAAGCATTTCCGCATCGCCACCACGATGATGAAGGGCTTTCAGACAGCCGCGGATCTGGCCGAACAAAGCGGCGCCACACTGGCCGAGGTCAATGACTTCATTGCCGCAAGCCTGGTGTCAGGTTATGCGGAAGCCGAGTCGACGAGCATGCCCGAGATGCCGGCCACGGCACAGAAAAGTCTGCTCGACCGTCTGCGTGGCGGGCGCTGAAGCCCGCCATCCATTCCCGCGTTGCCCCGGCATCGTCTGAACCGGGACCATGCCGTGGCCTCTCCTGCCTTGCCCCCGGCCACATGGCAGCATGACAATTGTCCCTCCGCTTCACCGCTACAGCTCAGGAATCTGCGCGGCAGACCATGATCGACGCTACCCGCTACCCGCGCCTTTCGCGCATCGCCACGCCTGCCGACCTGCGCCAGTTCCCCGAAACGGAGCTGCCGACGATCGCTGCCGAGCTGCGTGGCCATCTGATCGACACGGTGGCCCAGGCCGGCGGCCATTTCGGCGCCGGCCTGGGCGTGATCGAGCTGACTTGCGCCCTGCATTACCTCTACAACACCCCGGAAGACCGCATCGTCTGGGACGTGGGCCATCAGACCTATCCACACAAGATCCTCACGGGTCGCCGCGACACCATCCACACGGTGAAACAAAAGGACGGCGTGGCGCCCTTTCCGAAGCGCGATGAAAGCCCGTTCGACACCTTCGGCGTGGGTCACTCCAGCACCTCGATTTCGGCCGCTCTGGGCATGGCGGTGGCGACGCAGCGCCTCGGCGAGAATCGTCACGTCGTCGCAGTGATCGGCGATGGCGCGATGACCGCCGGCATGGCCTACGAAGCGCTCAACCATGCCGGCGGAATGGAGCCGGAACCCGACATTCTGGTGATTCTCAACGACAACCGCATGTCGATCTCCGAGAACGTCGGCGGTCTGACCAAGATGCTCGGCCGGCTGTCCGGCAGCCGCACTCTCAATGCGTTGCGCGAAGGCGGCAAGAAGTTGCTCGGCGACAAGCGCGGCGGCCCGGCACGCTTCGTGCGACGCTGGGAGGAGCACTGGAAAGGCATGTTCGTGCCGTCCACGCTGTTCGAGGAAATGGGGTTTCATTACACCGGCCCGATCAATGGCCACGATTTGCCTGCGCTTCTCGCCACGCTCAAGACACTCAAGGGCCTGAAGGGGCCGCAGCTGCTCCACGTCATCACCACCAAGGGCAAGGGTTACGACCTGGCCGAAGGCGACCAGATCCAGTACCACGCGGTCGGCCCGTTCGACCCGAGCGTCGGTGTCGTGTCCAAGCCCGGCCCCGCCAAACCCACCTACACCCAGGTCTTCGGCGACTGGCTGTGCGACATGGCCGCTGCCGATACCCGTTTGATGGGCATCACCCCGGCGATGCGGGAAGGCTCCGGCCTGGTGCGTTTCTCGCAGGAATATCCGGAACGCTATTTCGATGTCGCCATCGCCGAACAGCATGCCGTAACGCTCGCCGCCGGCATGGCCTGCGAGGGCGCCAAGCCGGTGGTGGCGATCTATTCGACCTTCCTGCAGCGCGGCTACGACCAGCTGATCCACGACGTGGCCTTGCAGGATCTGGACGTGCTGTTTGCGATCGATCGCGCCGGCCTGGTCGGCCCGGATGGCGCCACCCATGCCGGCAGCTTCGACCTGTCGTTCCTGCGTTGCATCCCGAACATGGTGGTAATGGCGCCGGCCGACGAAAACGAATGCCGCCGTCTGCTGACCACCGGCTTCCAGCACGAAGGCCCGGCTGCGGTGCGTTACCCGCGCGGCACCGGCCCCGGCGTGCCGCTGGAAGCCGGATTGGAGCCGCTGCCGATCGGTCAGGCCGATGTGCGTCGTCGCGGCCGTTCGCTGGCGATCCTGTCGTTCGGCACCCTGCTGCCGGTGGCTGAAACCATCGGCCGCACGCTCGATCTGACCGTGGTCAATATGCGTTTCGTCAAACCGCTGGACGCCGAGCTGCTGCGCGAACTTTCGCGCCACCATGATGGCTTCGTGACACTGGAAGACAACGCGATCGAAGGCGGTGCCGGCAGCGCCGTATCCGAATTTTTCGCCGCAGAGGCCATTGCCGTGCACGTCCTGCACCTGGGACTGCCGGATGCGTTCCTGGAACACGCCAGTCGCGAGGAATTGCTGGCCGAATGCGGCCTCGACAGCAACGGCGTGCATGCCGCGATCCTCCAGCGCTGGCCGCAGCTTTCCGAGCTGCCCAGCCAGCGCGCGACCGGATAAGCGTGAAAACTCCATCAGGCTTGCAAGCGCTGATCGACGACGGCGTCATCGATGAAGTGCTGCGCCCGCTCAAGAGCGGCAAGGAAGCGTCCGTCTACGTTGTTCGCAGTGGCGGCGAAGTGCGTTGCGCCAAGGTCTACAAGGACATGGCCCAACGCAGCTTCCAGCAGCGCGTGCAGTATCAGGAAGGTCGCAAGGTGCGCGGCAGCCGCCAGGCGCGCGCCATCGGCAAGGCCAGCAAATTTGGCCGCAAACAGCAGGAAGAAGCCTGGAAGAACACCGAGGTCGATGCGCTTTACCAGTTGCGCGCAGCCGGCGTGCGCGTGCCCGAGCCACACGGCTATTTCCAAGGCGTGCTGGTGATGGAGCTGGTTACCGACGCTGACGGCTTTTCCGCACCACGCCTGGGCGAGGTCGAACTCGCTCCCGAGCAAGCCCGCGACTTCCATCGCGTGCTGGTGCAGCAAGTGCTGTTGATGCTCTGCTGCGGGCTGATCCATGGCGACCTGTCGGCCTACAACGTACTTGTGGGGCCGGATGGCCCCGTGCTGATCGACTTCCCGCAAGTCGTCAACGCCCACGGCAACAACGCGGCGCGCAGCATGCTGCTGCGTGACGTCAACAACCTGACCGCACACCTTGGCCGGCATGCTCCCGAACTGCTGGATACGTGGTACGGCGAGGAGATGTGGGCCTTGTTCGAGGCCGGAGAGCTTCATCCGCAGACGCAACTGACGGGCCACTTCACCGCGAATGAATCGGCAATCGATCTGGATGGCGTGCGCCACGCCATCAACGACGCACGCGAAGAAGCCTTGATCCGGCAGCAGGGCCGCGAGGCAGCAGCCGAAGACGGTTATTGAGCCCAACCTGTCGCAGGGCCAGTCGATTCCTCAGGCCGGGTGATCGACGTTTCGGTGTCGCACCATGTCCCGACAAACCATCATGAACCGGGCGTGGATCAGGTGTGGCGCTCGAGACCTACGGGTTTCCATGCAGTTGTGCGACAACCCGGGTTACCTGCACACCATGCCCCAGCACGCTTGCGGCCCGTTCGAGCCGTTCTGCAAGCAATGCCGGATCATCGGCCCGGAGCGTTGCATGCCCCACCTTGCGACCGGTTCGCGCGGCCTTGCCGTAGTCGTGCCAGTGGGCTCCGGGCACCTGAAGCAAGGCACGCACATCCGGCATGGCGCCAACGAAGTTCAGCATGCAGGCATGGCCACGCGCGGCAGTGCTTCCCAGCGGCCAGCCCAGCACGGCACGCAAATGATTTTCGAACTGCGAGGTCTCCGCACCTTCGATCGTCCAGTGGCCGGAGTTGTGCACGCGCGGAGCCATCTCGTTGGCCAGCAGACGGCCGTCCACCTCGAACAGTTCCAGAGCGAACACCCCGACGTAGTCCAGATGCTCGGCCAGTGCACGTACATGGGCGATGGCCTGCTGCTCGACCTCGCGCGCCACCCGGGCCGGTGCCAGACTGATCGACAGCACACCGTCCACATGCCAGTTTTGCGTCACGGGCCAACTTGAAAAACTGCCATCGCGCCCACGCACCGCCACTGCCGACAATTCGCGCTGGAACGGCACGAACGCTTCGAGGATCAGTCCCGCGGTGGTGGCTTGCGCACCCAGTGCAGCCCAGGCCGCATCGGCATCGCCGGCACTGCGAATCCGGAATTGTCCCTTGCCGTCATAGCCGAAGCGACGCGTCTTCAGGATGGCCGGGGCGCCCAGCACAGCCAGTGCCGTATCCAGCCCGGCGCGATCAGCAACGGCGACAAACCCCGGCGTCGGGATTCCGAGCGCGTTGAAGCAGGTCTTCTCGACCAGCCGGTCCTGCGCCGTGGCCAATGCCGCGCTGCCCGGATGCACGGGCACGCATGCGTTCAGCGCCCGAACCGAATCGGCCGGCACGTTTTCGAAATCGAAGGTCGCCAACGACAACCCGTCGGCAAATCGTTCCAGCGCGACGGCATCGTCGAATCTCCCGAGCGTCAGTGGCACGACTTCGCCGGCGCAGGCATCCGGATGCGGATCGAACACACGGAAGCGCAACCCCATCGGCAAGCCCGCCAGCGCCATCATGCGCGCCAACTGGCCGCCCCCCAGAATGCCGATCACCGGCCCCGAAGCCGCAGCGCTCATGGAACCGAAGGGTCCGGATGCGCCAGCACGTCGGCCGTCTGGCTTGCGCGGAACTGGTTCAGTGCCGCCCGGACCCGCACATCGTCGCCAGCCAGAATGGCCGCGGCGAACAGTGCTGCATTGGCCGCACCGGCCTTCCCGATCGCGAACGTGGCCACCGGCACGCCGGCCGGCATCTGCACGATGGACAGCAACGAATCCAGACCGTTCAGCGCATGCGACTGCACGGGCACCCCCAACACCGGCAGCGGTGTCATCGAGGCGATCATGCCCGGCAAGTGCGCGGCCCCGCCGGCACCGGCAATCACCACGCGCAAACCGCGATCACAGGCGCTGCTGGCGTACTCGACAAGGCGCTCGGGGGTGCGATGCGCCGATACCACCTCACGCTCGAACGCGATCCCGAGCATTTCCAGCCGGGACGCAGCATGCTGCATCGTTTCCCAATCCGAACGGGATCCCATCACAAGTCCGACAACGGCGGGGGTCTGGTTCATCCACTTCGCTCATCCAAGGCAGCGGCTATTGTAGTCGCACCATGCCACTGACAGAATCGCGTCAACGCACGATCGTGCCAACGACCTTCTAGCTGCATCGACATGACCCTGGACAAGCGCCTGCTGGAAATACTCCGCTGTCCGGCCTCCGGAGAGGCCTTGCAGCCGGCGACACCCGCGCAACTGGACGCCATCAACCGCAGCATCGCGGCAGGTACCGCGCGACGTGGCGACGGCACACCGGCCAGCGTCCCACTCGACGCTGCACTCCGCACCGCGTCCGGCCGGATCTACCGCATCGACGATGGCATCCCGGTGATGCTCGCCTCCGAGTCCATCCAGACCGAACCGGCATCGGACAGCACCGGCTGAAGGCACATGGGCATCGAATCCAAGGCGGTCCTTCATGCACGCCTGCGCAGCAAGGTGCAGGAGTGGCTGGCGCAGCCCCTGCATGCACTGTTCGACGAACTGGATACCCGTTTGTTCGATCTTGCCGAGCGCAGCCGGAGCGCCGCGCAACAACACCTGTATTTCGATGCCCTGCGCCAGCTCCGGCTCGCCCGCGTGGATGTGGAAACCCGATTTCTCCAGAGCGCCGATCAGGCTCTGCAAGCGGAAGTGGAAGAAGATGCGCCCGAGCAGCCGGGCAGCCCGTTGCGCCTGATCGAGAAGGACGAGCAGGAGGAAACACTGCATCTGGAAAGCCACATCCAGCGCTTGTCCGAACGCCTCGCACCAGGGTTGGGTGCGCTGCTGTCACGGTTGTCCGCACTGGAAGGCCGGCCGCTGCACCACGATCCGCAAGTCAGCGCCATTTCTCCCCGCGGTCTCAGTCGCGCCTTCCGCGAGGCGATGCAGGGTGCCGATATCGGCATCGAGATCCGGCTGATCGTCCTCGGCCTGTTCGGCCAGCACGTGCTGCGGGCTCTGGAACCGTTGTACGCCTGCCTCAATGCAATTCTCGCGGAAGCCGGCATCCTGCCCGAATTGCCTGAAACGCCCGAGTTCACGGCACAGGCACGCGGCAAGGCGCCGGCACCGATCCGGCGCACGCCACCGCGGCGCGTACCGGACGCCGATGCCCCGACCACACCGTCCCCGACACCGCCACCATCCGGACTGGAAGCGCGTCCAGACGGCAATCAGCACCATCTGGACGAACTGCATCAACTGATGCGCGCCTACCATCAATCGCTCCACACCCGGAGCGCACTCGCCCAGGACGTGGAAGAAGAGCCGGGCTCCCGCACACGCCTGCCGGCCGGTTCGCTCGACGCCGCCCTCGCACGCCTGTGGACCTACGAGGGCGAACCGCTGGAGTTCAAACCGCAATTGCTCGCCTCGGCCCGCGAAATGGCACAGGATGACAACGCGCGTCTGGCTTCCGAAGACGAGGACATCGTCGACCTGATCGGCCTGCTGTTCACCCGCATCCGCAATGATCCCGACCTGCCCGCGCCGCTGCAGGGCATGTTGGCGCGGCTGCACATTCCCTTCCTGCGTACCGCACTCAAGGATCCGACACTTCTGCACGGTGCCAGCCACCCGGCACGCGAACTGATCGACGAACTGGGGGAGCTGGCCATCAGCTGGTGCGCGTCGTCGGACCCCAACCATGCCCTGCTGAAGCGGATCGCGCTCACCGTGGAACAGCTGGCTTCGCATTTCCAGGATGAACATCCGATCGCGTTCGCGCAGGCGATTCTGGACTTGCGACAGCAACTTGAAACCCAGCGTCACCGCGCGGACCTGGCAGAGCAGCGCACCATCGAAACCGCGATCGGGCGGGAGCGCCTCGCGCTGGCGCGCAATCGCGTCGCCTCGCTGCTGCAGCAACGCCTGCGCCAGCACGAGCCGATGCCGTGGGTTCGACAGCTGCTGCGCGGCCCATGGTCCAATCATCTGGCACTGGTCTGGCTGCGCAACAACGAAAGCAGCCAGCCCTTCCGACAGGCATTGGAGTTCGTCGACGAACTGCTGTGGGCCGACGACCCACGTGCCGCACGCACCGATCCGGCCCGACTGGCGCGAGCTCGCCAGACCCTGCCCGACCAATTGCGCACGGGCCTGGCCGGCGTTTCCCTGCACGACAGCGAAATCGAATCGCTGACGCTGCGCCTGAGAAGTTTTCTCGATGCGCAAGCGCAAGGCAACGAGGCTCCGGACTTCCTCTACGAGAACGATCCGACCCTCAGTCAATCGGACTTCTCGTCACAATGGAAGGACACGCTGACCGAGGAACAGCCAGCTCCGGCCCCTCTTGACCCGGACCTGCTCGCCCGCCTGCGCTCGCTGCCACCGGGTACCTGGTTCGAATTCCGCACCTCGCCACAGCAGGAAATGGAACGCGCGAAACTGTGCTGGACCAGTCCATACAGCGGAAAGAGCCTGTTCGTGAACCGCAACGGCTTGAAAGTCCAGGAGATTGCGCCCGAATCCCTGGCGGCGGAGATTGAAGCGGGGTTGGCCAGGCTGATCGACAGCCATCGCCTGCTGGAACGCAACCTGCGTGCGCTGATCGACCAGCTCCGTCAGTACGTTCCCGCGGCCAGGGCATCCTGAGCCGGACACAGCAATGCTCCCCAGCCCGCCTCCCACCGAGCAAATCGCCGCCGATGTCGCACGTGCCCTGTCCGAAGACATCGGCAGCGGCGATGCCAGCGCCGAACTCCTGCCCGACGCGCCAGCCAGAGCCCGCATCGTTTGCCGCGAGGCGGCCGTCGTGGCGGGCCTGCCCTGGGTCGAAGCCTGCTTCCGGGCGCTCGATCCGGGCGCACGGTTCGAATGGGCCTTGCGGGACGGTGAGCACATCTCACCCGATCAGGAGCTTGGCCGAATCCACGCCCGCAGCCGCGCTCTGGTGAGTGGCGAACGCTGCGCACTCAATTTCCTGCAGACGCTGTCCGGCACCGCCACGGTTACCGCCACCTATGCCGCCGCGTTGGTCGGTTCCGGCACGCGCATTCTCGACACCCGAAAGACGGTGCCCGGATTGCGTCTCGCGCAGAAATATGCAGTGCGCTGCGGTGGTGGCGCCAACCACCGCATCGGTTTGTACGATGCCGTGATGCTGAAGGAAAACCATTTGATCGCGGCGGGTTCCATCGCAATCGCGGTTCGACACGCGCGCAGCAGGTTTCCGGATTTGCCGCTGATTTGCGAAGTGGAATCGCTGACGGAACTGGCCGAAGCGATCGAGGCGGGCGTCGATCGCGTGCTGATCGATGACTTTTCCTTCGAAGACATGCACCGCGCCGTTGCTCTGGCGGCAGGCCGCGTTCCTTTGGAAGCATCAGGCAGCGTCACGCTCGACACGCTGCCGATGATCGCCGCCACTGGCGTGGATTTCGTGTCCAGCGGCGCCCTGACCAAGCACATCCGCGCGATCGATTACTCGATGCGGCTGATCGAGTAAATTTCCCGCTGCCATGCGACTGCTTCGGTCGGCACCTCTCCGTCGGCAGTGAATTCAAGCGGTGGCTGCGGTCGTTGCACCGCGACCGCCAGGAAACCTTCCGACAACACCCAGCCCCACCCATCGGCAGCGTCGCGCGGCGCGGGTCGCCATGCCTGCATCGCCAGCTCGCGAAGGCGAATGCCGCGCCCGTCTGCCTTGGCGAAGGCTTCGTCGAGGGTCCAGCGCACATAGAACTGCCTTCGACGATCTTCGATGGACGAACGAGTCAGTGCATCGACGAATTCGGGCGGATACAACGAACGTGCCAGATGCAGCACGTCACGCTCGCGTCCTGGACATTCAATGTCCACACCGATCGGCATCTCGGCCACGACACACGCCACCCAGCCGCCGCTGTGCGACAACGAGATCTGCAGGCCGTTCGCATCGCCGCCACGCAATGCCACGGGTGCGCCGTGCGCATCACGCTCCAGCGTCCAGCAACGTGCATCCTCGCCGCTGTAGCGCGCCAGCAGCATCCGGGCATAGAAATGTCCGGCAAGGAACTGTGCTCGGCGTTGCGGGTGCTGAAGACGCGCCAGTCGCGCGCGTTCCTGGTCCCCCAGCCAGTCGACGCCATCCGGAAGGCGCGAGAGCAACTCATCGATGCGGCGCACGCCAAGCAGAGGCGACATGGGGTTTCCAGGGATTTCGTTGCTCGATTGTCCGTGCTCCGCGCACCGAACTCAACGCGCCGCACGCTACCATGTACGGCATTCCGGACCACTGCAGGATTGCCATCCATGAGCCTGACCCAGCGTTACGTCGACGAACTTGCCCGCATCGAGCGCGATGGCCTCTACAAGAAAGAGCGCGTGATCGTTTCCCCGCAATCGGCGCAGATCGAACTGGAAGGTGGCCGTCGCGTACTCAATTTCTGCGCCAACAACTATCTGGGACTGGCCGATCATCCTCGCGTTATCGACGCGGCCAAACGTGCGCTCGATACCCATGGCTTCGGCATGGCCTCGGTCCGCTTCATCTGCGGCACGCAGGACCTGCACAAGCAGCTGGAAGCCAAGATTGCGGCATTCTTCGGCACCGAGGACACCATCCTCTACGCCGCCTGCTTCGATGCCAACGGTGGCCTGTTCGAGCCGCTGCTGGGCGAGGAAGACGCGATCATCTCCGACGCGCTCAACCATGCCTCGATCATCGACGGCGTACGCCTGTGCAAGGCCAAGCGCTACCGCTACGCCAACTGCGACATGGCCGACCTGGAGAAGCAGCTGCAGCAGGCCAAGGCCGACGGCGCGCGCACCCTCATGATCACCACCGATGGCGTGTTCTCGATGGACGGCTTCATCGCCCCGCTGGACCAGATCACCGAGCTGGCGAAGAAGTACGACGCCCTGGTCCACATCGACGAGTGCCACGCCACCGGCTTCCTCGGCGCTACCGGTCGCGGCTCGGCCGAGGTGAAAGGCGTCCTCGACAAGATCGACATCGTCACCGGCACGCTCGGCAAAGCCCTGGGCGGTGCGCTGGGCGGCTTCACCACGGCCAAGCGCGAAGTCATCGAGATGCTGCGGCAGCGCTCGCGTCCGTATCTGTTCTCCAACTCGCTGCCGCCGCACGTGGTCGCTGCCGGCATCGAAGTGTTCGACATGTTGGCTGAAGCCGGCGAATTGCGCGAACAACTGGCCACCAACACGGCCCACTTCCGAGGCCAGATGACAGCCGCCGGATTCGACCTGCGGCCCGGCACCCACCCGATCTGCCCGGTGATGCTGTACGACGCCCCGCTGGCGCAGAAGTTCGCGACGCGACTTCTCGAAGAAGGCATTTATGCCATCGGCTTCTTCTTTCCGGTGGTACCCCAGGGGCAGGCGCGCATCCGCACCCAGATGTCCGCCGCGCATACGCGTGAACACCTCGATACCGCGATCGCGGCGTTTACCCGTGTCGGCCGCGAGCTGGGCGTGATCCGCTGATCACGCCGCCGGCCCGTCACTCGCCGATGAAGCCTCCCGACTGTCGCCGCCACAGCGCGGCATACAGTCCATCGCGCGCCAGCAATTCGGCGTGATTCCCCTGCTCCGCGATGCGCCCCGCGTCCATGACGATCAGCCGATCCATTCGGGCAATCGTCGATAGACGGTGTGCGATGGCGATGGTGGTCTTGCCTTGCATCAAGGTATCCAGTTGCTCCTGGATCGCGGCCTCGACTTCGGAATCCAGTGCCGAGGTGGCTTCGTCGAGCACGAGGATCGGCGCGTTTTTCAGCAGCACGCGCGCGATCGCGATGCGCTGACGCTGACCGCCGGACAGCTTCACGCCACGCTCGCCCACTTCCACGTCGTAGCCGCTGCGGCCGTCGCGATCGCGCAATGCATCGATGAACTCGTCGGCTCGGGCCCAGCGCGCGGCTTCGCGCATCGCACTGTCGTCGGCATCCGGTCGGCCGTACAGCAGGTTTTCGCGGATCGAGCGGTGCAACAGCGAGGTGTCCTGCGTCACCATGCCGATCTGGCGTCGGAGCGACTCCTGCGCCACCCGGGAAATGTCCTGTCCGTCGATCAGGATGCGTCCGGCGTCGACATCGTGGAAGCGCAGCAGCAGGCTCACCAGCGTTGATTTGCCTGCACCGGAGCGACCGATCAGGCCCACCCGTTCGCCCGGTTGAATGACCAGCGAGAAGCCATCGATCACGCGCTGATCCGGGCGATACCCGAACGTGACGTTGTCGAAACGAATCTCGCCACGCGACACCACCAATTCCCGGTCGCCGTGATCCACGACTTTCAGCGGTTCGGCCAGTGTCCCGATGCCGTCCTGCACTGTGCCGATGTTCTCGAACAGCCCGGCGATTTCCCACAACACCCATTCGGACATCGATCGGATGCGCATCACCAGGCCCACCGAGACGGCAATCGCTCCGCCACCGATCGCCCCATTCAACCAGGCCCCCAATGCCACCGCCGCGGTACCAGCCAGCAACATCGCGTTGAGCAGGTGCAAGGTGAAGGTCAACAGCGTCACCAGTCGCATCTGGCGATGCACGGTCACGAGAAAGCCGTCCATCGCCGCGTGTGCGTAATCCTGCTCGGCCGAAGTGTGGGCAAACAATTTCACCGTCTGGATGTTGGCGTAACTGTCGACGATCCGGCCGGTCATCCGGGCACGCGCATCGGCCTGCGCCATGGAGACCTGCTGCAAACGCGGCACGAAGAACCGCACCAGTAGGATGTACCCGAGCAACCAGATCAGCAGCGGCACGGCCAGCCACTCATCGGAGCGGAACGCGAGAAACAACGTGCCGAGGAAGTAGACGATCACGTAGACGAATGCATCAAGCAGCTTCAGCACCGTTTCGCGGATCGCCAACGCAGTCTGCATCACCTTCTGCGATACGCGTCCGGCGAATTCATCCTGGAAGAACGACAGGCTCTGGCGCAGCAAGTACCGATGCGCAAGCCAGCGCGCGATCATCGGGTAATTCCCCAGAAGCGTCTGATGCACGATCAGCGCTTGCAGCAATACGCCCGCGGGATACAGCAACAGCGCCAATGCACCGAACCACAACAATTCGGTGCCATGGCGATCCATGAACTGGCTGCGATCGTCCTGCGCCGCCCAGTCCACGAAACGCCCGATCCAGTCGAAGAAGTAGATCTCCGTCGCCGACAACAGCGCCGTCAGCAACGCCACCATCGCCAGCCATGGCAACACCGGCTTCGAATAGTGCAGGATGAATGGCAGCAATCGCCTTGGCGGCGCTTGCGGTTCGGCCATCGGATAGGGATCAACGAGGGATTCGAAAAATCGGAACATCGGGGGAGTGCGACAATACGAATTCGCGGGATGCACCACCCGCCGGCCATCAAGCCTAACCAACCCACCGTGAACTCGCCCAGCACGATGCCGATGACTGATTTCCCCAATCCCTTGAATTCCAATCTTTCCGTCATTCGAGCCCGCATCGAATGCGCGTGCCGTGCTGCGGATCGTGATCCCGCGGAAGTTCGTCTGTTGCCCGTGAGCAAAACCGTCGACGTCGCCACGTTGCGGGCCGCGTACTCTGCAGGTCTGCGCGAGTTGGGTGAGAACAAGGTCCAGGAAGCACTGGCAAAATCCGAAGTCATGGCTGACCTCACCGATCTGCGCTGGGTGTTGATCGGCCACCTGCAGACCAACAAGGCCAAGTACGCCGCGCGCTTCGCCAGCGAATTCCAGGCGCTGGACAGCCTTCGCGTCGCCGAGGCGCTGGATGTGCATCTGCAAAAGCTCGGACGCGGACTGGACGTGCTGGTGCAGGTGAATACGTCCGGCGAAGCCAGCAAGTTCGGACTTCCTCCCGAGGAAGTGGAAGGCTTCGTCCGTCAGCTACCGGCATTCACCGCATTGCGCGTGCACGGCTTGATGACGTTGGCTGCCCTCTCTTCCGACCAAGCCGAAGTACGACGTTGTTTCGTTCGACTGCGCGAACTGCGCGAGCGATTGCGACAGAGCGCTCCGGAAGGCGTGCACATGGATGAGTTGTCGATGGGCATGTCCGGGGATTTCGAGATGGCGATCGCCGAAGGCGCCACCACGGTGCGGGTGGGTTCGGCGATCTTCGGGCAGCGTCCCGCCATTCGGCCTGACACGGATGCCTGATCCGTCCATCGGCATGGAATGCGCGCGCCCCACCATTCGGTCGTCAGGAGTCAGACGATCAACGGGTGTGGCGACCGATGAAAACCCAACGGCTTGATGTCAGATAGTTGATGATGAGCCCGGCCAACGAGCCGGCGGCAACGCCGATCACCGGCCACGCACGGACTACGTCCAACTGGTGCACCAGCAGCGCGTACACGCCGTAATTGACGGCGAAGCCACACATCATCGCCACCAGATAATGGCCCGCCTGTCCTCGCCGTCTGGGGCGTTCGGCAAAGGTGTATTGCCGGTTGAACGCGAACGTCGTTGCCACCGCGCACAGGAAAGACACCACCCGCGCGATGTACGGATCCCGGCCCAACCCGTGCACCAGCATCGACACCACGCCCGCGTCGACGAGAAACCCCAGCGTGCCGGCAATACCGAACAACAGGAGGCGGCGCATCGGCGTCAGGCGTCAGCGGCGAGTGATGCCAGCGCGACGTTGCAGGGCGCACGCATCACGCCGCGCTCGGTCACGATCGCGTCGATCAGTGCCGCCGGCGTCACGTCGAACACCGGGTTGAAGGCACGAATGCCTTCGGCCACGGTGCGTTGGCCGGCGTAACCGAGCAGTTCGGCGGGATCGCGCTCCTCGATGTGGATATCCGCGCCCTGCACCGTCGCCACATCCACCGTGGACCATGGCGCCACCACCATGACCCGCACGCCGAAGTGACGCGCGGCGATGGCGAGCTGGCAGGTACCGATCTTGTTGGCGACATCACCATTCGCGGCAATGCGATCGGCGCCGACGATCACCCACTGCACCTGCCCAGTGCTCATCAGATGCGCGGCAGCGGAATCCGCGATCAATGTGGCGTCGATCCCGTCCTGCTGCAGCTCCCACACCGTGAGGCGAGCGCCCTGCAGCCATGGACGCGTCTCCGTGGCGAACACACGAGATATCCGCTGCTGCGCAACGCCAGCGCGAATCACGCCAAGCGCCGTACCGAAGCCAGCCGTGGCCAGCGACCCGGTGTTGCAATGGGTCAGCACACCCGCGCCCGGCTCGATCAACGCTGCCCCCAGTTCGCCCATGTGGCGATTGGCCTGCAAATCTTCCGCTTCGATCAATGCGGCCTCGGCCGCGACACGCGACTGCCAATCATCACCCGATGCCGCGAGAACCCGACGCATTCGCTGCAAGGCCCACGCCAGATTCACGGCGGTGGGGCGTGCCGCCTCGAGACGTTGCAGCACAGGCTCCAGTTGCTCGCGTGCCCGTGCTGACGGAACCTCGCCCAATTCGCGCGCAGCCAGCACCACGCCCCACGCCGCGGCGATGCCGATGGCCGGTGCGCCGCGCACCACCAGATCGAAGATAGCCTGCGCCACGTCATCGGCGGTTCGGCAGGTGATGAAGGTCTGTTCGAACGGCAACTTGCGCTGATCGAGCAACTCAAGTTGACCGTTGCGGAAAGCCACGGCGCGGACGCGGTCGTAGCGCGCGTAATCGATCATCGGAAAACCCTGTGCAGTGCGGAGGTCGGAGTCATGGTGGTCGGCCGCGCGTCGTGGTCATCAAACCGGTTCTGGCGCAGGGCGCGGGCGGTGAAGCAGCGCTGCCGGAGCGAAAGCAATGCCGTCTCGCATTATTTCAGAACCCCGAACCCGGCCAAACCTGCCACTCGTAGGGTGGCGGCACATTCACGTGCGGCTGCTGGCATGCACCTGCGCGATCCAGCGGCCATTGGGTGAGGTAATACACGGTACGGCCGGTGTCGCGGATCGCATTCGCCAATGCCTGCGCTGCCAACAGATCCTCGTAATACGCTTCGGAAACGATCCAGCCGGCTCGATCCCACGAGGCGCCGGCCGGATTCTGACTGCGCATGTAACCGTCCATTTTCACGAATTTCTCGTATTCGTCCCAGCTCGGCGATGTGCCTGCGTAAATATCCAGCGCGAAGATCTGCGGGTACGTGCCTTCATGGACGTAGCGCATGTGGCGGACACGCGATCGCATCCGGTTGTTGTCTTCGTCGACGATGAAGGAGAACCCCACGGTATCGCCACGCCCATAGGCCGCGACGTAGCGCTGCCACAGCGCCCGAACGGCACGGCTCCAGGTGTCGTTGGCGGGGTACTTGTAGCGCTCGCTCTCCGGAATCCAGACGGGATTGCTGTCACGCGGCGCGCCCTCGACCATGAGGTCGATGCGGTATGGCACACCCGACGCCGCGAGCGCCGGACGCAAGGCCTCGATCAGGTTCCAGTATTCATCCACGCGCGGCCAGAAATTCGTGGTGCCATACGCCGGAAACTCGGGTTGTGAGGGGTTGATGTTGTTGGTCGCAAACAACCGGAACAACACGCCGTTGAAATTGGCCGCCTTCACATCGGCGAGAAGCTGCGCCAGGTTGACGGCCACTTGCGCCACCTCCACCGGATCGCTGGAATCGACCAGCGTGCCGCTTGGCGCCGGCTGGTGCATGAAATAGACGCCCAGACTGAGCCGCCGCATGCCGCCGGCACGCATCTGCGCCAGCTGTTGTCGCGCCACGTCGCGCACCGGGCCCAGTTGAGGATCGGTCTCGTGATAACGCTTCAGCAAGCCGTAAGCGTCGCGGGAACTCTGCTGGCAGAGGCCGTCGTCGCCGAACCAGAGATAGTTCGTGCCCCCGCCACCGGACGTCACCAGCGTGACCGCCTCGAATCCATTGGCGAAGATCGTTCGGGAGTACGCCGGGAGCGCGAAGACCACAGCGCTCAGGGCGAGAATCGGGGTGATGACGATGACGTTGAATGAGAGTCGCATCCGTGCACGGTACATCGCCCGGGCGGAACCGCGATTTAACTGATGCCGCCGACAGTGCCCCGTCCCTGCTCCCACGCCACGCGCGTCTGCCCCCACACACCCACGATATGCGTTTCGTAGGGCGCGGGGAGGGATGACTGGCGCAACAGCATCGAGCCGAGACGTTGCGCCACGCGCTGCGAGGCCACGTTCTCCGGCGCAATGCAGTGGATCACGTCCTGCCAATCCAGCGCCGAGAACGCCCAGTCCATCGCCGCGGTGGCCGCCTCGGTCGCATAGCCATGTCCCCAGGCGGATCGCAGGAACGACCAGCCCACTTCATTGCCCGGCCATCCTTCCGGCCGCCACGGGCCACATTGCCCGAGCCATTGGCCCGAGGCCTTGTCCAGAACGGAGAACATGCCGAAACCCTGCACAGCCCACGCACCGGGCTGTTGCAGGAACTTGCGCCATGCCGCCGCACGCCCGACGTGCCCACCGATGTGGCGGGCGGTTTCCTCGTCGCCGACCAGTTCGGCATAGCCGTCGAAATCCTCGATGCGCGGCGGACGCAGCAGCAGGCGCGCGGTCTCGATGCGCAGATCGAAGACGTTCATGGCAGTCCTTTCGTCAGAAGGCGTTGATGCCGGTCAGCTCGCGCCCGATCACCAGTTGATGCACGGTTTCGGTGCCTTCGTAGGTGATCACCGACTCCAGATTCAGCGCATGCCGGATCGGGCTGTATTCGGTGGTGATGCCGGCACCGCCGAGGATGTCGCGCGCCTCGCGTGCGATGTCGATCGCCATGCGGCAGTTGTTCCACTTGGCCAGCGAGACCTGCGCCGGCTGCATCGTGCCGGCATCCTTGAGGCGGCCCAGTTGCAAGCTCAGCAACTGCGCCAGCGTGATCCGGCGCGCCATCTCGGCCAGCTTGATCTGCACCGCCTGGGTAGCCGCGATGGGGCGGTTGAACAGCACCCGGTCCTTGGCGTAATCGGTGGCCTCGGTGAGACACGCGATGGCGGCGCCGATCGGACCCCAGGTGATGCCGTAGCGCGCCTGCGTCAGGCAGCCCAGCGGGCCCTTCAGGCCACGCACGTTCGGAAGACGGTTGGCGTCGGGGATGCGTACGTTGTCGAAGAACAGGCCCGAGGTCACCGAGGCGCGCAGGCTCATCTTGTGCTTGACCACTTGTGCGGTGAAGCCGGGGGTGTCGGTCGGTACGATGAAGCCCTGGATGCCGTCCTCGGTCTGCGCCCAGATGATCGCGATCTGCGCCACGTTGCCGTTGGTGATCCACATCTTCGCGCCGTTGATCACCCAGTCGCCACCGTCACGCTTGGCGTGCGTTTTCATGTTGGCCGGATCGGAACCACCGTGCGGCTCGGTCAGGCCGAAGCAGCCGATCACCTCACCGGCCGCCATGCGCGGCAGCCATTCACGCTTCTGCTCATCGCTGCCGTATGCATAAATCGGATACATGCAAAGCGAGCTCTGCACCGACACGAAACTGCGCAAACCTGAATCGCCACGCTCCAGCTCCTGGCAGATCAGGCCGTAACTGACCGCGTTGAGCCCGGCACAGCCGTATTCCTCCGGCAGGGACGATCCAAGCAAGCCCAGCGCTGCGATCTCGGGAATCAGCTCCTTCGGAAAACGTCCTTCATCGAAGCAATCACCAATGATCGGCAAGACCTTTTCATCGGTGAAGCGGGCCACGGTGTCCTGAACCGCCCGCTCCTCTTCGGAAAGCTGTGAGCGGATGTCGAAAAGGTCAGTGCGATCCAGGGCCATGATGTCAACTCGAATATGCGTTCGGGAAAGTGCCCGGAAGGCCGGGCAACGGAGCCGCCCATTCTACCCGGGCACGTGATGACGATGAACCGGTACTTTCAAGCGCGTCTGCACGGCCTTGCATCCACCCCGCGGGTTCCCCACTGTGCAGGCTGCAAACGACGCGCCCGATGGAGATCCCTGCATGGCCAATCCTCTGCTCGCCCCCGTCCTGATCTGGCTTGGCCGGCTCAGGCATCCGCAACTTTTCGTGGTCACGGGCATCCTGCTCGTGGCCAACGTGCTGATTCCGGACGTGGTGCCGTTCATCGACGAGCTGTTGTTGGCCTCATTGACCCTGTGGCTCGGCAGCCGCAAGCGCCCAGCGGGTAAAGATGCACCGGGGTCATCGGGCACCTGAGTGCATGTATCTGGTCGACAGCCACTGTCATATCGACGCACCGGAATTCGACGCTGACCGCGATGCGGCAATCCTGCGCGCCCGGCAGGCTGGCGTGGCGCACATCATCGCGCCCGCCGTGGATGCGGCCAGTTGGCCGACGCTTCGCGACCTGTCACTGCGACATCCGAACGTGTTGCCGGCGTATGGGTTGCACCCGATGTATCTCGCCAACCATCACCCCGACCATCTGGCCTTGCTGCACGAGTGGATAGCGCGCGAGCGACCGGTGGCCGTCGGCGAATGCGGTTTGGACCACTTCATCGGCGATCTCGATCCCGCACGTCAGCGCGATTTCCTGATCGGCCAACTGAAGCTCGCGCGCACATTCGACCTGCCCGTGATTTTGCACGCACGTCGCGCCCTGGACGAGGTGATGGCGCTGTTGCGACGCATCGGCGGGCTGCGCGGTGTGGTGCATAGCTTCTCCGGCAGCGCCCAGCAGGCCGATGCGCTCTTTCGCATGGGGTTTCTGCTTGGAATCGGTGGGCCTGCAACCTACGAGCGGGCACGGCGCTTGCGTGGCATTGTCCGCACCATGCCGATCGAATCACTGCTGCTGGAAACCGATGCGCCCGATCAACCCGATTCAGCCATCCGCGGACAACGCAACGAGCCGGAACGGCTGAGCGTGATCGCCCAGATGGTGGCCGAACTGCGCGACGCGCCGGTGGAAACGATTGCCGCGCAAACCAGCGCGAACGCGGCACGTCTCTTCAGGCTCGGTCCGATTCCTGCGGACGCTTGAGCAGCAGCTCCATCACCCGCGCCACGGCCGCGAACGCGAACGCACCGGTGATGTGCGTGGCCGCCCCCAGGCCGGCACCACAGTCCAGTTTCATCGCGGCATCGGCGCCCAGCCGGGGACGCAGGCCGCAGACGCTGCCATCGACCTGCGGATACCGGACGTTCTCCAGCGAATAAACCGCCGACACTCCGAAATACCGCTGCGGGTTGCGCGGGAAATTGAATTCGTGGCGCAACTTCTTGCGTATCAGCGCCAGCATCGCATCGTGTTCCGTGCGGGAAAGGTCGCGTATCTGGATCTTCGTCGGGTCGACGCGCCCGCCGGCGGAACCCACCACGACCACGGGCAGCTTTCGACGCCGGCACCACGCAATCATCTCGACCTTGGTGCGAAAACTGTCACACGCATCGAGCACGACATCGAAGCCCTGCCCCAACAGCATCTCCATATTGTCGCGAGTGAGGAAGCGCGACACCGGATCCAGCTGGATGCCGGGGTTGATTGCCTGCAGTCGCGAGGCCATCGCTTCGACCTTCAACATTCCGAACTGCCCATCGTGGGCTGGAAGCTGACGGTTGGTGTTGCTGACGCAGATATCGTCCGCGTCGATCAAGGTCAGGCTGCCGACACCGCTGCGCGCCAATGCCTCCGCTGCCCAGGAACCGACCCCCCCCAAGCCCACGACGGCGACACGCGACGTGCACAAATGGTCCACGCTGCCGACGCCGTAGAGCCGATCAATGCCGGCGAATCTGGGATGGGCGACGGTGGAGGAGTCAGGGATATTCATGGCGCACAAGGAGGAGAAAACGGCCAATGATACTGGCCCGGCACGTCGCGATTGCCGACAATGACTGCCTCGTATCCCCAATCTTCAGGAGCCTTTCCTCATGAAATACGTCGCACTGCTGGTCCTTGGGCTGTTCATCGGTGCATTGGGTGCGGTGGCCGGCCTCAGTGCATTGCGCCAGGGGACGCCATACGACGATGCCGTCATGACGGTAATGAGCCAGCAAATGGGCGCATTGCGCGGCATGCGCGAGAAGAACCAGTGCGACGTGGCCGAAATTTCGCGCCGCTTCGGCCTGCTTTCGGCGATTGCCGGCGAAACCGAGCACGCATTCCTGCCGATCGGCGACGATGCCAAGTTCACCGAACTGGCCGGCAATCTGCGCGACGCGGTGATGTCGGCACGCTCCCGGCAACCGGAAAACTGCGACGAACTCGGCCAGGCGATGGCCGGCATCGCTGGCGCGTGCAAGGCCTGTCACGACGTGTTCCGCTGACCTCGCGGGAAGCTGAACAGACCAGTGCGCGACTGATCCACTATTCAGCCAGACCGCCCTAATGTCGCGACATCGCGGCAACCGGTGCCGCCTTGTCAGGAGTTCCGCCATGCGTCCACGCCTCCTTATCGCGTTGATCGCAACCCTGTTGCTGGCTGCCTGCGCCACACCGCGCAGCGGCTATTACTCGCCCCAGCAAGGCGGTTACTACGGCCAGCCACCGAGCGATGGCTACGCCCGCTGCCGCGATTGCGGCGTGGTGGAACGGATCGACCGCGTCCATGGCGAACGCCAGTCCGGTGGCGGTGGCGCGGTGCTGGGAGGCATCATCGGCGGCATCGTCGGCAACCAGATCGGCAGCGGCAGCGGTCGCGCTGCAGCCACGGCCGCCGGTGCCATCGCCGGCGGCGTGATCGGCAACAACGCCGAGCGCAACAGCAACGCAGCACCGTGGTACGAGCTTTACCTGCGCATGGACGATGGTCGCCGCATCGTCGTCAGCCAGCGCGATCTGAACGGCATACGCGAAGGTGCGTACATCCGCATCAGCAATGGCCGCGCCTATCTCAACTGACCTGGGCCGTCGCCGCATGAAAAAGCCCGCACTTGATGCGGGCTTTTTCCTTGTTGGCCTGGCTTGAGCGGATTCACCCGCCGCTTTCGAGGGTTTCCCAGCGCGCATAACAGGCCTCCAGCTCCACCTGCACCTGTGCGATGGCCTGCTGGTGGGCGACGATGGCGGCGGCATCGCGCTGGAAGAAGCCCGGCGCGTTCATGGCATCCGTCTGCGCCTGGATCTGCGCTTCCAGCGCCTCGATGCGGCCCGGCAGCATCTCCAGTTCGCGCTGGTCCTTGTAACTGAGTTTGGCCGCGCGTTTGGCCGGCGGCGGCACGGACACGGCAGCGGCGGGTTCCGGCGCAGGCTTCGGCGATGCGCCCTGCGCTCGCTGGCGCAACCAGTCGGCATAGCCGCCGACGTATTCGCCGACGCGGCCCTGTCCTTCCATCACCAGCGTGGACGTCACCACGTTGTCGAGGAACTCGCGGTCATGGCTGACCAGGATCAGGGTGCCGGCGTACTCGGCCAGCAGCTCTTCGAGCAGCTCCAGCGTTTCCACGTCCAGATCGTTGGTCGGTTCGTCCATCACCAGCAGGTTGGCGGGCTGGGCGAACAGTTTTGCCAGCAGCAGTCGATTGCGTTCGCCGCCGGACAGGCGCGTGATCGGGGCGCGGGCGCGTTCGGGGGTGAACAGGAAGTCCTGCAGATAGCCGAGCACGTGCTTGCGCTTGCCGTTGATCTCGATGAACTCGCGGCCTTCGGACACGTTGTCCAGCGCGTTCCAGTCTTCGCGCAGCGTGGCGCGGTACTGGTCGAAATAGGCCACGCTGAGGTTGGTGCCGCGCAGGATTTCCCCGCGCTGCGGCGCAAGCTCGCCGAGCAGGAGGCGGATCAGCGTGGACTTGCCGGCACCATTCGGACCGATCAGGCCGATGCGGTCGCCACGCAGGACGGTGGTGGAAAAATCCCGCAGGATGGGTTTTCCCTCGAAGGAAAAATCCACATTGCGGGCTTCCAGCACCTTCTTGCCCGAGGCTGCCGCTTCGCCCAGCTCCAGCCGCACCCTGCCCTGCACTTCACGCCGCTGCGCGCGTTCGCGACGCAGGGCTTCGAGCCTCCGCACGCGGCCCTCGTTGCGGGTACGGCGCGCCTTGATGCCTTGCCGGATCCAGACTTCCTCCTCGGCCAGGAAGGTGTCGAACTGCGCGTTCTGCACCGATTCCGCGTGCAGGCGTTCCTCGCGTCGGCGCAGATAGTTGTCGAAATCGCCCGGCCAGCTGGTGAGCTTGCCGCGGTCGATCTCGACGATGCGGGTGGCCAGAGCGCGCAGGAAGCGGCGGTCGTGGGTGATGAACACCAACGCTCCACGCCAGCTTTTCAGGAACTTTTCCAGCCAATCGATGGCATCGATGTCCAGGTGGTTGGTCGGTTCGTCGAGCAGCAACAGATCAGGCGCCGATACCAGTGCCCTCGCCAGCAGCACACGTCGCTTCAGACCACCGGACAGACGGGCGAACGGTACATCGCCGTCCAGTTCCAGCAGAGCGAGCGTATCGGCCACGCGGCGATCCGCATCCCATCCCTGCGCCGCCTCGATCCTCGCCTGCACCGAGGCCAGGGCATCCGCGTCGATCTGATCGGCATGACTGAGGCGATGAAACAACGCCAGATCGGCGCCGACACTGCCCAGTCCATCGGCCACGACATCGAATACCGCGCCCTCCGCACCCGGAGGCACTTCCTGCTCCAGTCGGGCGATGCGCACGCCGTTTTGGACGCGTACCTCGCCGTCATCCGGTCGCAGCTCGCCCGCGAGCAGCTTCAGCAGAGTGGATTTTCCTGCACCATTGCGCCCGATCAGGGCGATGCGTTCGGCAGGCTCGATGGCAAACTGGACACGCTCCAGCAGCAAGGGACCGCCGACACTGTAGTCGAGCTGGTTGAGAGTGATCAGAGGCATCCCGCCAGTGTAGTCGCAGTCGCGCAGGTTGACGTACCGGCGATCACCGATTGTTCCATCCTCCGGAACACGGCGATTCCTTCCCGCCACTTTCCAGCACCCCGCGTCAACGCTACGCTGGCTTCGGCACATGATCCAGAAAGGAGCGCCATGCCAACGCGCAACACGGATATCCGCTGGGGGTGGCCCAGCATGACGCTGCACTGGGGCATTGCCCTGCTGATCCTGGCACTGCTCGGACTGGGTTTCGTCATGGGTGAACTGCCGCGCAGCCCGAAGTATTTCTGGGTCTATGACCTGCACAAGTCGCTCGGCCTGACGGTGCTGGCGCTGATGCTGATCCGGCTGGCGTGGCGACTCTACGCCGGCGCGCCGAGGCCCGAACCGGGCATGCCCGGCTGGCAGAACCTGGTGGCCGGCGCCACGCACTGGGCAGTCTACGCGCTGGCGCTGGCGATGCCGGTGTCCGGCTGGCTGTACGACTCGGCCAGTGGCCTGCGCACACTGAAATTCTTCGGGCTCGTCACCGTACCCAAGCTCAGTGCACCGGACCCGGAAATCAAGAATCTTTCGCATGCGGTGCACGAATACGGTGCATGGATCCTGATCGTGCTGATCCTGATGCATGCCAGCGCGGCGCTCTACCATCATTTCATCCAACGTGACCGCACCCTGTTGCGAATGCTGCCGGCCTCGTTCGAAAAATCCCGCTGAAAAGGATGCTTGCCATGAATCTCCGTCCCCTGATGCTCGCCACTGCCCTCGGCCTCGGCCTTTCCGCCCACGCTGCCGACTGGCAGGCCGATGCCTCGGCCTCCACGCTGAATTTCAGCGCCACTGCTGAAGGCCAGGCTTTCACCGGCACGTTCAAGGAATTCTCACCGGCCATCCGTTTCGATCCTGCCGATCTCTCCTCCGCCCGTTTCGAAGTGAAGATCGCGCTCGCCAGCGCCGACAGCGAAAACGCCGAGCGTGACGAGACTCTGCAAGGCAGCGACTTCTTCGCCACCCGGACGTTTCCGCAAGCCTCATACACCGCCACCACGTTCCGCGATCTGGGCAATGGCAAATTCACCGCCGATGGCACACTGACGTTGCGCGGCGTGGAGAAGCCGGTGACGTTGGAGTTCTCGTGGACGCAGGACGGCAACCACGCCACGCTCGACGGCAGGACTACGCTGAACCGGCTGGATTTCGACGTCGGCGGTGGCGACTGGGCCGATGCCTCGACCATCGCACACGAGGTCAGCGTCACTACCACGTTGAAGCTCAGCGCGGAGTAACACCCCCGTGAGTCTGCGCGAACACTGGCGGCGCTTCCGCCATCGCGGCACCGGAACCCAGCCGGTGCCGCACGACGGCGACGCGCACCTGCTGCGTGCCGCCGACAGCCTGCGTGCGCTGCTCGACGACCCTTCCATCCCGGCACAGGTCCGGGCCAGCCTCGCCGCCGACTATGGCCGCATCGAGATCATGCTCGACAAACTCGAACACGGCCACGTCCACATCGCCGTGTTCGGACGCGTCAGCGTGGGCAAGTCGGCGCTGCTCAATGCCCTGCTCGGGGAGCCGGCATTCGATGTCGGCGTGCTGCACGGCACCACCACCACGGCGGGACACCGCGCCTGGCAGGAAGTTCTGGCGCAGGGCGTACACCTGATCGATACCCCCGGCATCAACGAACTTTCCGGCGAGGAACGCGAAGCCCTGGCGTTCGACGTGGCCGGACGCAGCGATCTGGTGATCTTCGTCGTCGATGGCGACATGACCTCGGTCGAGGTGGATGCGCTGCATCTTCTCGCCCGCACCCAGCGCCCGCTGCTGCTGGTGCTGAACAAGGCCGACCGCTACACCGCCGCGCAGCGCGAGTCGTTGCTGGTGCGGTTGCGCGAACACGCGCGTGGCATCGTGGCACCGGAAAATGTGGTGACGGCGATGGCCCAGCCGGTGGCGCAGCGTGTGCTGAAGGTGCTGCCGGATGGGCGCGAAGTGGAAGAAGAACGCCCGCGCGATACCGATGTATCCGAACTGCGCGGGCGCATCCTGACGATCCTTGAAACCGAGGGCAAGACGCTGGCCGCGCTCAACGCGGCGCTGTTCGCGGGCAGGCTTTCCGACGAAATCGGCGGCAGGCTGACCCGCATCCGGCAAGACCTGGCCGCCCGCACGATCCGCATGTACTGCCTGGCCAAAGGCGTCGCAGTGGCGCTGAATCCGGTCCCTGTTGCCGACCTGCTCGCCGCCGCCACGCTCGACGTCGCCTTGGTCATGCACCTTTCGCGCATCTACGGCCTGCCGTTGACGCGGGTGGAGGCGGGCAAACTGCTTGGCACCATCGTCGCGCAGCTCGCCGCGCTGATGGGTGCGATCTGGGGCATACATCTGGTGGCGTCGGCGCTGAAAGTGGCCAGCGTCGGGCTTTCCACCGCGCTCACCGCTGCCGCACAGGGCGCGCTGGCGTGGTACGCGACGGTACTGGTGGGGCGCGCCGCCGAGAAATATCTGGCCCAGGGCAAGAGCTGGGGCGAACGCGGCCCCAAGCGCGTGGTGACGGAGATCGTCCAGAGTCTGGACCGCGATTCCATCCTGCGCGAGGCGCGCGAGGAAATCCTCGCTCGACTGAAGGGTTGAAGCGCTCCGTCGCCGCGCGGAGCGCGATGTGTCGGCGACATCGTCGATCCCACCTGCACTTCGGCGAGCCGACGCCTTGCTCCCGGTGAACGACGGCACTGGTGTCAGCCTTTCCTCCGCGCGAGCATGACCCCATGTCCTGCGCCATGTCCGAATCACTGAGCCGCTTTCACCCCGCCGTTGCCGCCTGGTTCGCGCACAGCTTCGCCGCGCCGACCACGGCGCAGGCAGCGGCGTGGCCGGCAATCGCACGCAGCGAGGATGTGCTGGTGGCCGCGCCAACCGGTTCGGGCAAGACCTTGACGGCTTTTCTTTGGGCGATCAATTCTCTTATTGAACAATCGCTTGACGGGATCTCCTCGAAACAGGATGACCCGGAAAACCGCTCCCCGCAAAGCAGCCTCTGGCCCGAGCCGGCGGCGCCCGCAACAGCTGCATCAGGCACCCTGCCCGACCGCGTGCAGGTGCTCTATATCTCGCCGCTGAAGGCGCTGTCCAACGACATCCGGTTGAATCTGGAAGGGCCACTGGCCGGCATCGGCGAAGAACTTGCGGCACTGGGCCTGCCCGATCCGGGCATCCGGGCGGCAGTGCGCACCGGCGACACGCCGCAGAACGAGCGCGCCGCGTTGCGCCGGCTGGCCCCGCACATCCTGGTGACCACGCCCGAATCGCTCTACGTGCTGCTCGGCTCGGACTCGGGCCGCGCGATGCTGTCGGGCGTGCGCAGCGTCATCGTCGACGAGATCCACGCGCTGGCCAACAGCAAGCGCGGCAGCCATCTGGCGCTGTCGCTGGAGCGTTTGCAGGCACTGAATCCGGCACGCATCCAGCGCATCGGACTATCGGCCACGCAGAAACCGATCGAAAAAGTCGCCGCGTTCCTGTGCGGCGGCAGGCTGGATGGCCGCGAATCGGCACCCTGTACCATCATCAACGCCGGTCACGTGCGCGAACGGGATCTGGCGCTGGAATTGCCGCGCAATCCGCTGGAAGCGGTGATGTCCGGCGAGGCCTGGGAAACCCTCTACGACCGCCTCGCGGAACTGGCCGACGGGCACCGCACCACGCTGGTATTCGTCAACACCCGGCGCCTGTCCGAACGCGTCACCCGGCATCTGGCCGAACGCCTCGGGCGCGATGCGGTCGCGGCGCATCACGGCAGCCTGGCCAAGGAACTGCGACTGGATGCCGAACAGCGCCTCAAGCACGGCCGTCTGCGGATGCTGGTGGCGACCGCTTCGCTGGAGCTGGGCATCGACATCGGCGATGTGGAGCTGGTCTGCCAACTCGGTTCACCGGGCGCAATCGCGACCTTCCTGCAGCGCGTCGGGCGTGCCGGCCACGCCGTCGACGCCACGCCGAAGGGCCGCCTGTTCCCGCTGTCGCGCGACGATCTGGCCGAATCGGTGGCGCTGCTGGACTGCGTGCGGCGCGGCGAACTGGATGCGCTGATCGTGCCGCCGCAGCCGCTGGATGTGCTGGCGCAGCAGATCGTGGCCGAAGTCGCCTGCCGCGAATGGGACGAGACCGCGCTGTTCGAGCTGATGCGCCGTGCCGCGCCGTATCGCGACCTGTCGCGCGAACAGTTCAACGACGTGGTGCGGATGCTGGCCGAAGGTTTCAGCACCCGCCGCGGCACCCGCGCCGCCTGGCTGCACCGCGATGCCGTGGCCGGCGCCTTGCGTGCGCGGCGCGGCGCGCGTCTGACCGCGCTCAGTTCCGGCGGCACGATTCCCGATACCGCCGACTACCTGGTGGTGCTGGAGCCGCAGAGCCAGATCATCGGTTCGGTGCACGAGGATTTCGCGGTCGAAAGCCTGATCGGCGACGTATTCCAGCTCGGCAACACCTCGTACCGTATCCTGAAGGTCGAGGCCGACCGGCTGCGGGTCGAGGATGCGCAGGGCGCGCCGCCGTCGATTCCGTTCTGGATCGGCGAAGCGCCGGGCCGCAGCGACGAGCTTTCCGCCGGGGTTTCACGTTTGCGCGAAACGCTGTCGCAACTGTTCCACGAACGCACGCCGGGCGAGAGCGTCGATGCCCGTCTGGCGCGCGCCATCGACTGGCTCTGCGAAGAACTGCGCATCGATGCCCGCGCCGCGCGCGAGCTGGCCGAATACCTGCTGCACGCGCAGATCGCGCTGGGTTTTCTGCCGACGCAGACGGAACTGGGCATCGAGCGCTTCTTCGACGAATCCGGCGCGATGCAGCTGATCATCCACAGCCCGCTCGGCAGCCGCATCAACAAGGCCTGGGGGCTGGCGCTGCGCAAGCGCTTCTGCCGCAGCTTCAACTTCGAATTGCAGGCCGCCGCGACCGAGGACAGCATCGTGCTGTCGCTGTCCACCAGCCACAGCTTTCCGCTCGATGACGTGGGCCGTTTCCTGCATTCCTCGTCGGCGCGCGAAGTGCTGGTGCAGGCGCTGCTGGATGCGCCGCTGTTCGGCGTGCGCTGGCGCTGGAACGCGACCACCGCGCTGGCGCTGCCGCGCATGTCCGGCGGCAAGAAGATCGCGCCGCAGATCCAGCGCATGCGCAGCGAGGACCTGCTCGGCACGGTGTTTCCAGATCAGGTCGCCTGCCTGGAGAACATCGTCGGCGAACGCCAGATTCCCGATCACCCGCTGGTCGCACAGACCCTGCACGACTGCCTGCACGAGGCCATGGATGTCGATGGTTTCATCGCCTTGCTGCAACGTCTGGAGGCGGGCGAAGTGCGCATCCACGCGCGCGACCTGACCGCCCCCTCGCCGCTGGCGGCCGAAGTGCTGTCGGCCCGCCCCTACGCCTTCCTCGACGATGCACCGTTGGAGGAGCGCCGCACCCGCGCGGTGCAGCAGCGCCGCTACAGCGATCCGCAGCAGGCTGACGATCTGGGCCGGCTGGATGCGGCCGCAATCGCGAAGGTGCGCGAGGAAGCCTGGCCGGATGTGCGCAATCCCGACGAAATGCACGATGCGCTGAACACATTGGGCTTCGTCCGCCAGCACGAAGCCGACCACCACACCGGCTGGACCACCCACCTGGCCGCGCTGGCCCGCGCCCGCCGCGCCGCACGGATCACGCTGCCGGAAGGCGAAACCCTGTGGATCATGGTCGAACGCCTGCCGCAGTTCCGCGCCCTGCACCCATCGCTGCAAACCGAGCCCGATATCGAGGTACCGACCGACTACGCACAGGACTGGGACGCCGATATCGCACTGCGCGAACTGCTGCGGGCGCGCCTGTGCGGCAGCGGGCCGGTCAGTGCCGCCGAACTGGGTGCGCCGCTGGGTCTTTCCGCACGCGCCATCGAACCGGCGCTGCTGGCGCTGGAAACCGAAGGCTTCGTATTCCGTGGCCGCTTCAGCCCGGATGCGCCGCAGGAGGAATGGTGCGAACGCGGCCTGCTGGCGCGCATCCACCGCTACACCCTGGGCCGGCTGCGGCGCGAGATCGAACCGGTGCCAGCGCGCGACTTCATCCGCTTCCTGCTGCATTGGCAGCATCTGGCGCCATCCAGCCGGATGCGCGGCCCCGACGCGCTGGGCAAGGTGCTGGGCCAGCTCGAAGGCTACGAGGCACCGGCGGCAGCATGGGAAGCCAGCCTGCTGCCGGCGCGCGTGGCCGATTACCAGATCCCGTGGCTGGACGAACAATGCCGCGCCGGGCGCATCGTCTGGCAACGCCTGCATCGCGGCAGCCGCGCGCCCGAGGACGGCACCCGTGCACGCAGCGTCGCGCCGCTGCCAGCCATGCCGCTGGTGCTGCTGCCACGCCGCCATCGCGCCGACTGGAATCGCCTGGCCGCCGCGCAGCAACCGGCCGACGTCGCGCTGTCCTCGCGCGCGCAGCTGCTGCTGGACTGGTTGCAGGGCCACGGCGCGGCCTTCTTCGATGAAATGCAGGACGGCGTGCGGCTGCTGCGCAGCGAACTGGAAGACGCACTCGGCGAACTGGTCGCGCGCGGCGTGCTCACCTCGGACAGCTACTCCGGCCTGCGCACCCTGCTGATGCCTGCAGCGCGGCGCGAAAAACAACGCAAGCGCAGGCGCCCCTTCGGACTGGAGGATGCCGGTCGCTGGAGTCTGGTGGCAGCAGCGCCTGCGCCTGTCGAAGCAGCGATGCCGCGCGCCTCCGATCCGCAGCATGACGCGGCCGACATCGAGCGTCTGGTGCGGGTGCTGCTGCGGCGCTACGGCGTACTGAGTTGGCGCCTGCTGGAACGCGAGGCGGCCTGGCTGCCGCCCTGGCGGGTATTGCTGCGCGAGTTGCGCCGGCTCGAAGCCCGCGGCGAAATCCGCGGCGGGCGTTTCGTGCAGGGTCTTTCCGGCGAACAGTTCGCGCTGCCCGAGGCGATCCCGCTGCTGCGCCGGATGCGCGACCAGACGCCCGATGGCGAACTGATCTGCGTCAGTGGCGCCGATCCGCTGAATCTCTCGGGCATCGCCGTCACCGGCCCGAAAGTGCCGCGCCTGGCTGGTGCACAGCTGCTCTATCGCGATGGTATTCCACTGGCGACGCAGATCACGGGAACAATCCAATGGCTGTCCGATGACATGTCGCCTGCCGACCGCCACCAGGCAACGGAGATGCTCCAGGGAAGACCACGCCGGCCTGTTCCCGTGCCGGCGTGATGGCCTGCGCGGTGCCGTGTGCAGCGCTGCCATCAGTCCGTGGACCAAAAAAAAAAGCAGGTGCTTTTTGGCACCTGCTTTCAGAATCTGGAGCGGGAAAAGGGACTCGAACCCTCGACCCCGACCTTGGCAAGGTCGTGCTCTACCAACTGAGCTATTCCCGCGTGGTCTGGCTATTTTAGAACAACTCGATCCGATGTCAACACCTTCCTGCTTCGGCAATTGGGATGTTTGATCGTCCCACCCGAGGTGATCCACCCCGGGATCACCCGTGTTGGAAAGCCGCGCTACTCCCGACCGTCCCCCTTCATCGCGGGCCAGGCGGCACGCAGGTACTGGAAGCCGGACCACAACGTCAGAATCGCCGCCGCAGCGAGCAGCCAATCGCCCAGGTGGAAAATCGGCTCTCCCAACCAGGGCGTCGTGCGATGAGGCTTTTCCGGTGTCACCGAGTAGAGCAGGCAAAGCAAGGCGATCATTTGCACGACGGTCTTGAACTTGCCGATCCAGGCCACCTTGACGCGCGCGCGCTGGCCGATCTCGGCCATCCATTCGCGCAGTGCCGAAACCGCGATTTCCCGTCCGACGATGACCGAGGCCCAGAACGCCATCCAGGGCGTCGGGTGTCCCTGCACGATCAGGAACAGCGCCACGGCCACCATGAGCTTGTCGGCCACCGGATCGAGGAAGGCTCCGAACGCCGAATACATGCGGTAACGGCGTGCGATCCAGCCATCGAGCCAGTCGGTGAGCGCACCAAGCGCGAACACGAAGGCAGAGGCAAAGTTGGTCCACGGATAAGGCAGGTAGAACACCAGAACCAGCACCGGAATCAGCGCGATGCGGAACAGCGTCAGGATGGTGGGAATGGTGAGCTTCACTTCGAATCCGTTTCTTCGACACCGTGCAACGCTGCCCAGATGCGTTGCGCAAGCACCATGTTGATGCCCTCGACACGGGCGATTTCCTCGGCACCCGCGCGCTTGAGCTCGGCCAGGCCACCGAAATGACGCAGAAGCATAGCGCGTCGACGTGCACCGATGCCCGGGATGTCCTCCAGCCGACTGTGTTCTCTGGCCTTGGCGCGCCGGCCCCGATGCCCGGTAATGGCGAAGCGGTGAGCCTCGTCGCGCACGTGCGCGATCAGGTGCAGTGCCGGCGAGTCCTTGCCCGGATGCAACTCGCGGCCATCGGGCAACACCAGCGTTTCATCACCCGCTCGCCGCGCCGCGCCCTTGGCCACGCCGACCAGCGCGATGCCCTGGATTTCCAGTTCGTCGAGAACGGAAAGCGCTTGCGCCAGCTGGCCCTTGCCGCCATCGATCAACAGCACGTCAGGCACCACGCCCTCATCCCGCGCACGCTTGAACCGGCGCATCAGCGCCTGTCCCATCGCAGCGTAGTCGTCGCCGGGCGTGATGCCCGTGATGTTGAAGCGGCGATACTGGCCACGCACCGGACCATCCGCGTCGAACACCACGCACGAGGCCACGGTGGCCTCGCCCATGGTGTGGCTGATGTCGAAACATTCGATGCGTTGCGGCAGTCTTTCGAGTTCAAGCAATTCCCGCAAGGCTGACAGACGGGCGCGTTGCGTCGCTTCACTTCCGACCCGCGCAGCCAGCGCGATGCGGGCATTCTGCAGCGCCAGCTCCAGATAGCGCGCCCGCCCGGCACGGACCGTCGATTTCAATCGCAGCTTCGCGCCGAGACGTTCGCTCAACACCTGTTCGAGCAGGTCCTGATCGACGATCGCATGACTCAGCACGATCTCGCGCGGTGGCCGCTTGTCGAAATAATACTGACCGACGAACGCGCCCAGCACTTCGCCCGGATCGTCTGCACCATTGGTACGCGGGAAGAAGTTTCTCGTACCCAGGTTCATGCCATTGCGGAAACACAGGAGCACGATGCAAGCGATGCCCTGCTCGACATCACAAGCGAGCACGTCCAGGTCCAGGCGCTCGCCGTCCACGTACTGGCGTGCCTGCATCTTGCGCAGATTGGCGATCTGGTCGCGCAGCCGGGCGGCACGCTCGAACTCCAGCGCTGCCGAGGCCTGTTCCATCGCCTCGCCGAGTTCCTTCACCAGGGCATCGTTGTTGCCGTCCAGAAACAATTCGGTGCGGTGCACGCTGGCGCGGTACTCCTCCGCTGCGATGTAGCCGACGCAGGGCGCGCTGCAACGCTCGATCTGGTATTGCAGGCATGGTCGGCTCCGATTGCGGAACACGCCGTCCTCGCAGGAGCGCAGGCGGAAAAGCTTGTGGATGGTGTTGAGCGTTTCCCGCACCGACAGTGCGCTCGGATACGGTCCGAAGAAGCGCCCGCCGATCGTGCGCGCACCCCGATAGAACGCGATGCGCGGGGTGTCGTCCTGCGTGCTCAGGTGGATGTAGGGATAGCTCTTGTCGTCGAGAAGACGCACGTTGTAGCGCGGCTTGAGCGACTTGATGAGCTGGTTTTCCAGCAGCAGCGCTTCACCCTCGGTACGGGTGACGGTGACCTCCATCCGAGCCACCTGGGCCAGCATCGCCTGCAGCCTCGGAGTGCGGTCGGCCGTGACGAAGTAGCTGGCAACACGCTTTTTCAGCGACGCGGCCTTGCCCACGTACAGCACGCTGTCGTCCGAGGCGTACATCCGGTATACGCCCGGGGCGGTGGTCAATTCGCGCGCGAAGCGCTTGCCGTCGAAGACGGGGGAACCGGCATTGTGCATGTCGCCACTCACGGCGTCATTGGCAGCACTTCCAGCCGACCGCTGGCGATGTCCATGCAAAGCACTTCGTGCGCATCGGTATTGGCGATCCACAAGCGGGCACCATCGCTGACGATCGCCGTCGGACCACGAAGTCGGTGGGCCAGCGGGAAACGCACCAACCCTCCCCCCTCCAGATGCCACGCACCGATCGCATCGTTGTAGCTGTCGGCAATCCACAGCATCGGCGCAATCGGATCGACGGCGACACCGAGCGGATATTGCAGGCGCGCCGATTCGCGATCGCCCTCCTCGTTGCCGAAGTCGAACAGGCCATGCCCTATCAGCGTATGCACCGCACCGCTTGCGGTATCGACGCAGCGCAACGCCGACGCCTGACTGTCGCAGACATAAAGCGTACTTTGCGCCAGCGCGAGTCCGGCAGGCTGCGCGAATGCGGCCAATGCGCCAATACCGTCGGTGAGGACCATGCGGCCGGAACCAGCGAGCGGTCGAAACGCAAAGCTCGTCAGATCCAGCTCCCAGATCTGATTGCTGGCCGCCAGCGACACATGGAGTCGATCCGAGCCGGCGGCCACCCCCCAGGGCTGATCGAGCAATACGCCAGCCCCACGCACATCGGGCACCGCATGCGGCACGCCGTTGCGTCCTTGTCCGACCAGCGTGTCGACCTCGCCGGTGGCAAGGCGGATACGGCGGATTGCATGGTTGCCCGTGTCAGCGACATAGAGCACGTCCTTGAACACTGCCAACCCGCAGGGGGAATGGAATCCGGCTTGTATGCCCAGACCATCGGCAAATCCTGCCGTGCCAGAACCGAACACGCGCAGCATGCGGCCAGCGTGATCGCACTCCAGAACACGATGATGACCGGCATCGCTGACGAAGAGTCGCTGCGGCGTCAACGCCAGGGCACGCGGGAAAGCCACGTCGGCAAGGGGCTCGGGGCGCGAAACCGGCTGGGCGTTCTCGTACACCCGCAAGCCACGCTCGCCGGCCTCATGCAGCAGTTGCACGATGCGTTCTTCCAGCATGTCGCGCTGCTGGTCGCCGGCGATGATCTCCACCAGCCGTCCTTGTGCATCCAGCAACGCGACCGCAGGCCAACCGCGCAGGCCGTAATGCTGCCAAGCGACTGCATCGGCATCATTGGCGACCGGAAAACGCACACCCAGCCGATTCACCGCCCGTGCCACCCGGGCCGAATCGCGCTGGGCATCGAACTTGGGCGTGTGCATGCCGATGACGCTCAGGCCATCGGCATAACGCGCCTGCAGATACGCCATGTCCGACAGCATGTTGGCGCACGTGGCCGAGCCGGCATGCCAGAACGCCAGCGCCGTCACCCGCCCACGCAACGCGGCCAGGCGCTGCGGGCTGCAATTGACCCAGTCGAGCGATGACGGCAGATCGGGAGCCAGCAGGTAATCGGTCATCAGCGGCGGGAGGAAGTCGGATGGGACATGGTCACCGCATTATGCCTTCGCCTGCACGCGCCGGAGCAAACTCGGCATGGCGTTTCGCAGCAAGTGCGCTGTGCGGCGGAAATCCTCCATCTCGCCATAGTACGGATCAGGCACCTCGACCTCCTCCGTGCTTCCACACCACGGCAGCAACATGGCCAGCTCCGCATGCGCCCGAGACGGTCGACGACGCTCCATCAACTGCAAGTTGGCGCGATCAGCCACCAGGATCAGGTCGAACCGGAGGAAATCCTCGTCCGTCACCTGACGCGCGCGCAGATCGTCGATATCGCAACCGAACTCCTGCGCCACCGCCCGGGCGCGTGGATCAGGCGGCCTGCCGATGTGGTAGTCGTGCGTGCCTGCCGAATCCAGCCGGAGCGATGCCCCGGCCTTGTGCGAAGCGGTCCGCGCAAACCCTTCGGCAAGCGGCGATCGACAGATGTTGCCCATACATACCATGAGGATGGCGCGTACCTTCATGGCGTCAGTGGACACCTGGAAAGACGAGGCTGCATGAATCAGCTTGCTGGCGTGTTCGCATCGGCCGCTTGATCCTCGTTGATGCTGGATACCCCTTCTTCGGCATTGTCTTCATCAAGACGCTTTCCCGCACGATGCGGAGGTATCAACGGCGTTGCCATGGGAACGTTGCTTCGCACCTTGCCCATGCCGGCGCGGATGCCGCCTCCTGCCAGTTCCAGCTCGTATCGTTCCGAATCCAGGCGACGCACCTCCCGTGCCACGAGAGCCGCTTCCTCCACCTCCACACCCAACTCGCGCAATGCCGCCTCGCCGAAGGCAATGGCCGAGTGGAAGGTCTCGCGAACCTGTACGTCAACACCCTGCTTCACCAGGTTCAGGGCGTGCTCGCGATCAAAGGCACGAACAAGGAGTTTGGCCTGGGGAAAGGCTTCGCGTACCAAGGCGACGATCTGGTCCGCAGCGTCTTTCTTGTCCACGCAAACCGCGATGGCACGGGCAGTTTCCGCACCAGAGGCACGCAGGACATCCATCCGGGTGCCATCACCGAAGTAGACCCGGAAACCAAATTCGCTGGCGCTGCGGATCATGTCCACGTCATTGTCTATGATCGTGACGGACACATCGCGCGCGAGCAATGCCTGCGAAGCCACCTGCCCGAATCGCCCGAATCCGATCACCAGCACCGTTCCGGTCAATCCATCGGGCACCGCAATACCCTCCCATCGAGGGTGCCTCCTTCGTCAGGAACCTGCGGAAGGACAGCACTACCAGTGGCGTCAATGCCATCGACAGCACCACGATGGCGGTCAGGTTCGCGTTGACCTCGGCATCGATCACCTTGGCGCTGGCCGCTGCAGCGAACAGGACAAAGGCGAATTCGCCGCCCTGGGCCATCAGCACGGCCCGGTCCAGCGCCTCTCCATGGGAACTGCGCGTGAGCCTGGCAACGATGTAAATGCAAACGGCCTTGACGAGCATCATCGCGAGCACGCCGGAAAGGATCAGCGGCCAGTTCTGCGCCACGACCGCCAGATCCAGCGACATTCCCACGCCCAGGAAGAACAGGCCAAGAAGGATGCCACGGAAGGGATCGATATCCGCCTCGATCTGGTGGCGGAAAGTGGAACCGGACAACAGCACACCGGCCAGGAAAGCCCCCATCGCCATCGACAGCCCGCCCACCTGCATCAACAGGGCAGACCCCAAAACAACCAGAAGCGCTGCTGCCGTCATCACTTCCCGGGCACGGCTCAGTGCCAGAACGCGGAATAATGGATTGAGCAGGAAGCGGCCTGCCAGCAACAGGCCGGCAAGCGAGGCCAACGCCAGAGCCACCGCTTTCCAGCGCGATGGCGCATCGGAAGCTGCGACCACCTCCGGCGACATGAACGCAACCGCCGCAAGCAAGGGCACGATCAGCAAATCCTCGAACAACAGGATCGACACGATCTTCTGCCCTCCCGGCAAGGTCAGGTCGCCACGCTCTGCGAGCAGCTGTATCACGATGGCGGTGGAGGTGAGGACAAAACCCGCTGCGCCGATGAAGGCCACCTTCCAGGTGAACCCGAACGCCAGTCCGACCAGTGTCAACCCGGCCATCGCAAGGAAAATCTGGAAGGTTCCCAGCCCGAAAATCTGTCGGCGCATGCCCCACAAATGCGCAGGACGCATCTCCAGACCGATGACGAAGAGGAACATCACCACGCCCAACTCGGCCACATGCAGGATGGCTTGAGGATCGGAGAACCAGCCCAGACCAAAAGGCCCGATCAAGAGCCCGGCAGCCAGATACCCCAATACCGACCCGAGCCCGATGCGGCGGAATATCGGCACGATGATCACCGCCGCGCCAAGCAGCGCGACCACCTTGACCAGATCACCCGCTGCGCCTTCCACCGCCATCGATTACTCCTTCATGTCCTGTCTGCGCACGTTAGCAATTCACCCAGCCGTGCGGGAAGCTCAACTCGCCATTGCGCGCAACGTGATGCCCACGATGTAGGCCAGATAGGTACCGGTGGCGTAACCCACCGTGCCCAGCAGCACGCCGACCGGTGCGAGTGAGGGATGGAATGCCGCAGCCACCACCGGGGCCGACGCGGCCGCACCGATGTTGCCCTGCGAGCCGATGGCGAAATAGAACAATGGCGCCCGGGTCAGTTTCATCGCAATCCACAGGCAGGCGATGTGCACCCCGATCCAGACGGCCCCCAGTGCGAACAGCCAGGGACGATCAAGCAGCGCCAGCAGGTCCATCTGCATGCCGATGCAGGCGATCAGGAAGTACAGCAGCAACGTGCCGATCTTCGATGCGCCCGCGCCTTCCAGCTGGCGTGCGCGGGTGAAGCTCAGGATCAGGCCGAAGGTGGTGGAGAGCACGACCACCCATACGAAGGTGGAGGTCAGACTGAAACGCGCAGCCCATGCCACGTTCTCCGCAAACCAGGCCGAAACCGGGGTGGCGATCGCATGCGCCAACCCCACCAGCCCGAACCCGACGGCCACAATGACCATCAAGTCGGTCAGGCTCGGGATACGCGAATGCTGGGATTGATAGGCGGCCACGTGCTCCTTGAGCTCGTCCAGTGCGCGCGTGTCCGCACCATTGCGACGGTCGATGCTGTCGGCGCGCCCCGCGAGGAACAGCAGCACTGCCATCCACAGGCTCGCGACCGCGACATCGACGACAGCGAACTGGCCGAAGGTGGTGGCGTCCACACCGAACACCTCGCGCATCGCGACCATGTTCGCACCGCCGCCGATCCAGCTCCCGCTCAACGCAGCCATGCCGGCCCAGGTATCGCCCGCCACCGTCTCCGGATGGATCCACGAGAACAGCAGAAACGACAGGATCGCACCGAGCATGATGCCGAAGGTGCCGGCACAGAACACCGCCAGCAAACGCCATCCCAGCCGAAGGATCGCCGGCAGATCGATGGACAGCGTCAGAAGCACCAGCGCCGCCGGCAGCAGGACATCGCGGGCGACGGGGTTGTAGAGCTTGGTCGTCGTCCCGTCGATCAAGCCGGTGGTGTTGTAGATCGCCGGAATGAAGTAACACAGCAGCAGCGCCGGCACGATCTTGAAGAAGCGTTGCAGGAACGGTGTTGGCCCGCTCGCAGCCCAGAAGATGGCGCCCAGCGTCGCGGCGATCAGGCCGAACAGGACGATGTCGTTGGTAATCAGCGGCGCGACGGCAGCGGTGTCTTGCATGTGTTACCTCGGCAGATGGAAAGTCGCCCGGAACAGTCGGGCCTTGGGGCGACTATACTGCCCGACCTGCTTTTTCGTGCCAGACATCCATCCCCATGAATCCGAATTTCCTCGACTTCGAACAGCCGATCGCTGAACTGGAAGCGAAAATCCAGGAGCTTCGCCACGCCAGCCAGGGCAGCGCGTTCAACATCGAGGAGGAAGTGGCCAAGCTTCAGGAAAAGCTCAAGGCCCGCACCGGCGAAATCTTCCGAAACCTGACGCCATGGCAGGTGTCGCAGTTGGCACGTCATCCGCAGCGCCCCTACACGCTCGACTACGTGAAACTGATATGCGAGGAGTTCCACGAACTGGCCGGCGACCGCACCTACGCCGATGATGCGGCGATCGTCGGTGGACTGGCGCGTATCGACGGGCGCTCGGTGATGCTCATCGGCCAACAGAAAGGCCGTGACACCAAGAGCAAGATCAAGCGCAACTTCGGCATGCCTCGTCCGGAGGGCTATCGCAAGGCGCTTCGCCTGATGCAGATGGCCGAGCGTTTCCGGCTGCCGATCATCACCTTCATCGACACTCCCGGCGCGTACCCCGGCGTGGGAGCGGAAGAACGCGGCCAGTCCGAGGCGATCGCGCGCAATCTGCTGGAAATGGCGCGCCTGCGCGTGCCGATCATCTGCACCGTGATCGGTGAAGGCGGCTCCGGTGGCGCGCTGGCGATTGGCGTGGGCGACCGCACCCTGATGCTCGAATACAGCACCTACTCGGTGATTTCGCCCGAAGGCTGCGCGTCGATCCTGTGGAAGACCGCCGAACGCGCCAAGGACGCGGCCGAAGCCCTCGGCATCACCGCGCCGCGCCTGCTGGAAATGAGCCTCATCGACCAGATCATCAAGGAACCGCTCGGTGGCGCCCATCGCGACCCGCAGGCCATGGCGGATCGCCTCAAGCAGACACTGCTCGGCCAGTTGGACATGCTGGAGCGCCTCGACAGCACCACCCTGCTCGAACAGCGCTACGAGCGCCTGCGAGGCCATGGCCGCTATCAGGCAGCCTGATTCCCCGTCGCCCCGCCGAGGGCACTCATGACAGTGAACGCCATCAGCCCCTCGCAGCCGCCCGTGGGCGATGGCGCGATGGATTCGCCATCGCGCGCGATCAGATTCCGGCTGATTCGAACCCGTCCGCGAAAATCTCCGTCGCTGGCTGAACCACCGGGCGACACGAGCGCACCCGGACATCATCCACGTACCACCCTTCGCGTCTCAGTGCATTGTCGGTTCCCAGACGCCAACGCAACTGCACGTCCAGGCCGGCCCAGGCAGAAAGATCGACCCGGGTATCGGCATACGGTCGCTCCACAGGCTCGCACCAGGCGGGTTTGCCCGCCAACGGGTTCACCGCGCCACCGACAAGACCCCGATAGGGATCGTTCAGGAGCATCGGACCCACGATCTGCGAAAAGTTCACGCCATCCGTGGATATCTCCAGAATGCCGCCGTCCCAGCAGCCGGTGTGCTGGCTGTTGGTCTGGATGAGACGCCAATTCTGGAAGCTGAGCAACAGCGGCGACTCATCCTCAGGCAACGTGATGACCGGCGATGTCAGCTGCTGGTCGGATACCGTTGCGATCGCGTCGGCATACATCGCGTTGCCACCCGAGAGCAGACTGGGCTGGTTCGTGGAAATCGCCCAGTTGGACGCTCCCGTACCACTGACGGAGAAGTCACCTGCCCCGTCGCTGAAGTCTTCGGAGAACAGGAGGACAGGCTCACTCCCGGGGGCGCAGTCGCCGGGCACCTGGGCCGTGCGGAACGACGCGATCTCGGACATCACCACGTCGCACGTGTTGCTCGCCGTCACACGCCAGTAATAGCTGGCGCCGGTATCAAGCTCGGAGGTCACGATCGCACTGGTGTCGGTCGTGGTGGCACTGAACAGCGGCAGGGAAAAGCTCGCATCGGCGGACAGCTCGACCAGATACTCGTCCACACCCGCCGCCGCATTCCAGCCAAGCACGGGCGTCGTCGACACGCTATCGGCTCCGTTCGCCGGTGATACGAGCGCGGGCTGCGGGGGGGCACCGGCTGCCACCAGAAGATCGAACGCGGTGCTGCGCGTGACGGTCGAACCACTGGCCTCGACCAGCAGCGCATGGCTTCCCGGCGCGATGGAGGCCGTGTTTCCGATGGTCAGTGTGGTGCTGCCCGGAAGGGGAAGCGTGGCGACACCAAAGGTGGCGCTGGCACCGGCTGGAAGATCCGACACACTCAGCACCACGTCATCACCCGCCATGCCGACGGGAAGTACCGAAACCATGGTCTGCGCCAGCTCGGGTGCGCAAACCGCCACACGCGTGGGGGATACCTCCACGTTGAAATCAGCCCCCGCCGCACAGTTGTAGCAAGCCAGCGCAAAGTCCTGCGACGGCAGCCCCGGGGCATGTGGGTTGAGGGCATCCGCGCCGATGTTGGCGGCGGTCACGGTAAGCGTGACCGCACCGCCGTGCTGTGCGGCACTCAGAAACGCCCCCTCGAGATTGTTCCTTGCATCGGCGCTGCCGCCAGTAGCCGACCAGCCATCGTTGCCGATCACGTTGCCACGGTACAGATCTCCACCTGCCGTGACGGAGAGATCGAGATCGTTGACCCACGCCGGGGTCGTCCCCCCCAAGCCATGCCCCGGCGCATCCGTCCAGGCCAGCATGAAGCGCATCGGCCTGGAAGGGTCGGCTGCGGTAACGGTGCGTGTCCACATCTGGCCGGAGGCGGTGAACACCTCGTCCTGATCGAAATAGAGCACGCTGTCCGGGGGATTCATTACCGCGTCGAGATCCAGTCGCCCGTAGCCCTGGAAGCGGTCCGGGCGATGCCCCATGACGCCGTTGTCGGCATTGCGGTAACCCTGAAGATTCATGGCAGCCGCCGTGAATGCCGCCTTCACCAACGCCGGGCTCGGCGTGGCGCCGTCATGCGCATCGCGATACCTTTCGATGAAAAGCGCGATCGCACCGGAAACCACCGGAGAGGCCATGGACGTACCGCACATGCGCGTGAACGCGGCGGGGCCGGAATTGGTCGCACTGTCGGTGGAGCAGCCCGGTGCGACGATGTGCGGGATGCGTCGACCATCACACGCATTGCCATGGGCAGAGTTGGACGAGACATTGAAAATGCCGGCACCACTCGCTTGGCTGCTTCCGCTCAACAGGTTCGTGGACCCCACCGCAAACAGGTTCTTGGCTTCATCGGGCGATCCCACCGATGCAGGTGCACAGGCTCCGCTTGAATCTCCGTTGCCATTCATGATCGACCACACCGGCAGCACCGGCTGCTGGCCAGGCACATCAGTGAGTGCATCGCGGGCAATCATGTCCACTTCGCGAGTGACGAGGTCATAGCCCCGCGGGGTGGTGGACGGCCCCCAGGAGTTGTTCGTCAGAACCGCTCCGCTCAGGGCCGATTCCCGGTAAATCCTCAGCATGCCGCCAGCCACCATGCCGCCAGGCCCGCCACCGCTCAAGAAAGCGTTGTAACGCTGCGGAACCACCTTCGCACCCGGTGCCACGCCCTGTCCGCGCAGGAACCCGCCAGCACGGACATTGCTGGCTCCGGTACCCGCGACTGCAGCGGCCACATGCGTGCCGTGATCATCGGTGACCGGACTGCAAGAGGTTGGAGTTCCCCCCATCGGCACGCAGGGCTCGATGCGACCGACGAGATCCTGGTGGGTGGCAAGCACGCCGCCATCGACGATGCCCACGACCACGCCGCTGCCATCGTATCCAGTGGATGCCAGCCAATCCTCGTATCCCGGAACAACGATGTAATTCGGCGCGCCACCATAGGCACCCACCACCGACTGCTGGCTCATTTCACCGCGCTTGGCCTCTTCGGCGGTGATCGGAACGATACGCTGCACCGCGTACACCCCGGGCAAGGAAGCCAACTCGGCATAGCGGTTGCCCGCGAGGGTGACTTGCGCGATGTCGAAACGGCTGTCGAACGGGAAGATCCCGTCGATGGTCACGCCGGCCGCCTGCAGTGAGGCATTGCGAGCCGAGACATTCGCGTCGCGCACCAGAAGCGCCACCGCAGGATGCGCGTCGCCACCGAGGTTGCGACTTCCCTCTCCGATGCGGAACTCGGCAATGAAATCGCCGCTGGCGCGCACATGGGCGTGTGCCGACGCACGGGCCAGCGCCGCCGCGTCAGACCACACCACGTAACTGTAAGGATGGATGTACTGGAGCGGCTCGACCCCATCTTCGCGCAGGCGCTGCAACCATTCGGGCTGGATCGGACCGGTGAACTGCACCAATCGAAGGTCGCTGCCCTCGCCCATCACATGCGCCGCACGGGGCGGCTGAGTGAGCAGATCGAAGTGCTGGCCGCCCAGATCAAGCAGGAAATCCGACTCGGCAGCCTGCGCGGGAAAAAAGCCGGAAACGGCGAAAACGGACGACAGCAGGATGGAACTGCAACGTGAATTCAACATGGAACCTACCCGGAAACCTGTGTGCAATGTGCGATCGACGTAGCCGGGCGATCCTGCTCTGCACTACGGAACCGCCAAGTCTGGCAGCGTCGGACAATCTCGCCAAGTACCGAATCAACCGCTCCCCACGCACTCCAGGATGGCCTCGCGCAGTCGCTCGCAACCTTCGGGCGACAGCGGCTGGTCGTCCTCGCCGGTGACCAGGAAGAAATCCTCGGCACGTTCGCCGAAGGTGGCGATGCGTGCGTCGTGCACACGCACACGGTGTTCGCGCAGCACGGCGGCCACCTGTGCCAGCAGCCCGGGACGATCGCTGCACACCAGGGTCAGCAACGTGCCCGCGCCCTGTTCGGAAAACTCGATCTGCACCGGCACCCGGAAATGGCGCAGATGACGCGGCATGGCCCGCCGCGCAGGAGGCTTGCAGGCGCCCGGATCGCGCAGACTGTCGCGCAGACACTGCGCCACCACGCTCGCACGACGCTCGGGCGCAACCGACTCCATGCCGTTGTCGAGCAGCTGGAAAGTGTCCAGCGTCATGCCTCCACGCGACGTCAGGATGCGGGCATCGACGATCGACAGACCGAGACGATCCAGGGTCGCCGCCGCACTGGCGAACAATCCATCCCGATCGTGCGAGTAGACAAATACTTCGAGCGCCCCCGGTCGCGCGTGAGGCCGAACCAGCACGACCGGCAATCCGTTCGCCTCGGCATCGGCAATGCCGCGCGTTTGCCAGGCGAGCTGCTCTGCGCGGTACCGCAGGAAACTGTCGCCGGGGAATTCCGACCAGATGCGTTCGATCGTGGCATCGTCCAGCCCGTCGCCGGTCAGTCGCTGACGGGCCGCCTCGCGCGTTTCGGCAATGCGTTCATCGACATGCAGTCGCTGCGCCAGACCGCGACGCAGCGCGAATCGCGTCGCACCATGCAGATCCGCCATCAGGCGATCTTTCCAGGCGTTCCACAATTTGGGGCTGGTGCCGGCGATATCGGCCACGGTGAGCAGGTAGAGGTAGTCCAGCCGCTCGCGCTCGGCTACCTGATGGGCAAACCAGGAAACCACGTCGGGATCGGAAATATCCTTGCGCTGCGCCGTGATGGACATCACCAGATGCTGCCGGACCAGCCAGACCACCAGATCGGTGTCGGCCGCGGAAAGTCCATGCGTCTCGCAGAACTCGCGCGCATCCAGTGCGCCGAGCACGGAATGGTCGCCGCCCCGCCCCTTCGCGATATCGTGAAACAGGCCAGCGAGCAACAACAGTTCTGGCTTGCGCAACTGCGACCACAGCTCATGCCCCAGCGCGAAGCGCTCGATCGACTCGGGCCGCGAGAAACTGGCGATGTTGCGCAATACCGCAAGGGTATGTTCGTCCACCGTGTAGACATGGAACAGGTCGTACTGCATCCGGCCGGCCACGCGTCCGAAGGCTGGCAGGTAGCGCCCGAGCACGCCGAGGCGCGCCATGCGTTCGAGCGTGGGCACGGCATGCGGATCGCGCACCAGCTGCATGAACAGCGCACGCACGCCTTCATCGCTGCGGAAACGGTCATCCATCTGCGACAGCGCCTCGCCCAGTGCACGGGCGGTGGCGGAGTGCAGGCTGGCGATTTCCGGGTGCTTTTGCCACGTGCGGAACAGGTGCAGGATGGTGGTCGGGCGCCGGTACATCAGTCCCACGTCGCGCAGCGCGAGGCTGTCGCCGATGCGGACGAAGTCGCCTTCCAGCGGCACGATGTCCGGCGCGCTCTGCAGGCTCTCGTCGAAACGCTGCAACAGCCGGTCGCCAAGCCGCTGGACCAAAGCCGCACTGCGGAAGAAGCCCTGCATCAACTGTTCCACCGCGAGGTTGTCGCGGTGCTCGTCGTGCAGTTTGAGGCGTTCGGCCAGCGCCTTTTGATAGTCGAACAGCAGGCGTTCCTCGCGCCTTCCGGCCACCAGATGCAGGCCGAAACGCAGGCGCGAAAGCGCGCGGCGGCGAGTGTCGATGGCATCGAACTCGTCGGTGCCCAACGCGCCGAGCGCGACCAGATCGCCCAGCCCCTGCACGCCGAAGATGCGCCGCGCCAGCCAGCCCAGGGTGTGGATGTCGCGCAGACCGCCAGGACCGTCCTTGAGGTTGGGTTCGAGGTTGTAGGCGGTGTCGTTGTAACGCGCATGGCGGGCACGCCATTCGGCCCGCTTGGCCGCGAGAAACTCCGCCGGCGGCCAGAGATCCGGCCCTCGCATCGCCACCAGCAGGCGCGACAGCGCCGCGTTGTCGCCCACCAACGGGCGGGCTTCGAGGATCGCGGTTGCGACCGTCACGTCCTCGCGCGCCGCCTCCACGCACTGCGTCACGCTGCGCACCGCGTGGCCGGGGGTGAGGCCTATGTCCCACAACAGCGCGAACCAGCGTTCGATACCGGCGCGACAGCGTTCCTGCACATCGTCCTCGGCCAGCACCAGCAGGTCCACATCCGAATACGGAAACAGCTCGCCACGCCCATAACCGCCAGTGGCGACCAGCGCCAGCCCCGGCGCACCTTCGAAGATCGCCGTCCACGCGCCGATCACGGCGCGATCGACGGCTTGGGCGCGGCGCGCCAGCAGGCGATCTATGTCCTCATCGTGATCGAAGGCTTCGGCCAGCAGGCGATCGGTTTCTTCCAGTGCCATGCGTGTCGCGCGCTTCCAGGCGTCGTCGGTACGTTCGAGCGGCGCGGAAGGTTGCTCGCTCATGCGTCGTTGTCGTCGCCCGGCACGCGGGTGAGGATCTCGAAACCATCGTCGGTGACGGCCACGGTGTGCTCCCACTGCGCCGAGAGCGAGCGGTCTTTCGTCACCACCGTCCAGCCGTCGGGCAACAGCCGAGTGTGTCGCGCGCCGGCGTTGATCATCGGCTCGATGGTGAACACCATGCCCTTCTGCAACACCGGCCCGGTGCCGGGACGGCCGTAATGCAGCACCTGCGGTTCTTCGTGATAGATGCGCCCGATGCCGTGGCCGCAGTACTCGCGTACCACCGAAAAGCGTTCGGCTTCGGCAAAGGTCTGGATGGCATGGCCGATATCGCCCAAGGTCGCGCCCGGCTTCACCACGCGAATGCCTTGGAACATCGCCTCGCGCGTCACATCCACCAAACGTTGCGCCAGCACCGACGGCTTGCCGACGATGTACATGCGACTGGTATCGCCATGCCAGCCATCCTTGATGACGGTGACGTCGATGTTGACGATATCGCCATCCTTCAACACCTTGTCCCTGCTCGGAATGCCGTGGCAGATCACGTTGTTGACCGAAGTGCAGACCGTGGCCGGAAACGGGATGCGACCGTGTCCGCCGCCATAACCGACATTGGCGGGAATGGCCTGCTGCACGTTGACGATATGGTCGTGGCAGATGCGATCCAGCTCGGCGGTGGTCACGCCGGGCTTTACGTGCGGTTCGACCACGCGCAGCACTTCAGCCGCAAGGCGACCGGCGACGCGCATCTTCTCGATGTCTTCAAGAGTCTTGATTGAAATACCCATGGCGCGATTATCGCCCAGCAGGGCAATGGCGTGCAGCCCGCAGGGGCCGGATCACGTCGTCTCGCGCCTTGATTCCATCGACATGATCATTTCCCGTGCTGCCTGCCGGCCTCGGAGATGTATTCCCGCACCAGGTCATCCAGCACCGGCAGCGGCACCGACCCCTGCCGCAGCACCGCGTCATGGAACGCACGGATATCGAACTTGTCTCCCAACGCCTTTTCGGCCTCGGCACGCAACTCCACGATGCGGATTTCACCCAGCTTGTAGGACAACGCCTGCGCCGGCCAGGAGATGTAGCGATCCACCTCGGTGGTGACTTCGTGCTCGGACAGCGCAGTGCGGTCGCGCAGGTAGGCCAGTGCCTGGTCGCGGCTCCACCCCTTGTGGTGGACGCCGGTGTCGATCACCAGACGCGCGGCGCGCCACATTTCGTAGGTGAGGCGGCCGAAATCCTCGTACGGCGTTTCGTAGATGCCCATTTCCTTGCCGAGCTTTTCGCAGTAAAGCCCCCATCCTTCGCCGTACGCGGAAATGTAGCTCTCGCGCCGGAACGCCGGCTGTTCGCCCTGCTCTTTCGCGAGCGCGCCCTGCATCGCATGGCCGGGATCGGATTCGTGCAGGGTCAGCGCCGGCAGGTTGTAGAGCGGGCGCGCCGGCAGGTTGTAGGTGTTGAGCCAGTAAGTGCCGTTGCCGCCGCGGCCCGCGGTCCAGAACGGCGCGATATCCGCTGGCACCGGCACGATGGTGAAACGCGCACGCGGCAACGTGACGTACTTGCCGATCACCGCGTCAACGCGCTTGGAAATCCAGGCCGCGCGCATCAGCAACTCTTCCGGGGTCTTGGCGTAGAACTGCGGGTCGGTGCGGAGGAACTCGAGAAATGCCGCAAAATCGCCCTCGAAGCCAAGTTCCCGGATGATTTCCGCCATCTCCGCCTGAATGCGCGCCACCTCGCGCAAGCCGATCTGGTGGATGGCTTCCGGATCGAGATCCAGCGTCGTGTACTCGCGGATCTGCTGGCGATAGAACGCAACGCCATCGGGCATGTCCTCGGCGGCCAGCGTGGTTCGGGCGTTGGGGATGTATTCCTCGCGGAAGAACGTCAGCAGCGAGGCAAACGCCGGAACCAGCTTCTTCTCGATGGCGTCCCGCGCTTCGTCCTGCAATTGCTTCTGGCGCGCCTCGGGAATGTTCTTCGGCATGTGCGTCAACGGCTTCCAGAAGCTGGTGGCTTCCGCCTCTTTCGCTTCGGCCACCATGGCGATCGATACATCGCGACCATCGAGCACCGCACGCGGCACGCTGAATCCGCGCGCCAGACCGGCACGCATGTTGGCGATCTGCTGATCGAAATGGCGCGGGACGTCGGCCAGGCGAGCGATGTAGAGGCGATAGTCGTCCTCGCTGGTGAACGGACGATTCACCATGAAACCGAGACTCGACCAGAACGACGAATCGCTGTTGAACGGCATCTCGTAGGTACGCAGCCGCTGGTTCGCCGCGAGGTCCTCGATCTGCGGCCGATAGATGCGGTAGTTGATGCGCTGTTCCGGCGACAACGCGTCCACGTCGATCGCGTCGAGCTGGAGCAGCACGTCCTCCCAAACGTCCAGACGCGCGGCCTGGGAGGCTGCATCGACATCCGGAAGGCGGGCTCGGCGCGAGAAATCCGGTTCGTCCGGATCGCTGCCGTACTGCCTCTTGCGCCAGCTCCATTCTTTCTCGTGGATCGCCGTGAACGCCGCATCGGCATCGATGGCGGCGTCCGGCTTGGCGAATGCCGAGACCGGCAGGACGAGACAAAGCGCGAGCAACATGGATTTCATTGACACCGGTTCCGTTCGTGGGAGCACGACGAATGATGGCATCGACCAGAAAGGCTGTCCTGTGCCATCGGTCGAGGTTCTCAGGCCTGGTCGAACGCAAAGGCCATCACATCGGCGATGTCATCCGTACCGTGCATCGACATCAGCAACCGTTCGATGCCGAGAGCCACGCCGGCGCAGTCCGGCAAACCGGCATCCAATGCGGCAAGGAAGGCCTCGTCGATGGGAAGTTCACGCTGTCCCCGTGTCCGCCGCCGGCGATTGTCGTTCTCGAATCGCGCACGTTGCTCGCTGGCATCGGTCAATTCGTGATAGCCGTTGGCCAGTTCGCTGGCGCCCAGATAAACCTCGTAACGCGCCGCCACGGCATCACCATCCTGTCCCACGATGCGCGCCAACGCACACTGGCTGGGCGGAAAATCGATGATCGTCAGCAGCGTATCCTCGTCGAAATCAGGCTGCAGTCGGTGCGTCATCAGCAAATCGAGCCAGTCGTCGCGCGACAAGCCATCGGAGCGGATGCCATGATCGGCGAGCGGCGCCATCAGCGCCTCCAGCGGCGCGGTGAACGGATCGACGCCGAACGCGCCCTGGTACAACGCCCGGTAAGTCGTGATCTCGCGCCGCAGGGAGCGTCCGGCAAGCGCCAGCGCGCGCGCGATCAATTCGCACGTCTCCTCGGCAAGATCATGGTGGTTCCAGCCGATCCGATACCACTCCAGCATGGTGAATTCGGGATTGTGGCGACGTCCTGCCTCGCCGTCGCGGAACACCCGGCCCAGCTCGTAGCAATCGCCGACGCCGGCGGCGAGCAGACGTTTGAGCGCGAACTCCGGCGACGTCCGCATCCAGCGCCGACGCGCACCACCATCAGGCAATGGCCCGTTGAAGCGGGTGGAGAAGCTTTCGATGTTCGGCTCGGTGTTGGCCCCGGCCGACAGGATCGGCGTTTCCACTTCGAGCACACCGCGCGTCGCAAAGAAATTGCGGATCGTGGCGTAGAGCTGCGCCCGGAGTCGGAGAGCGTCAGCGGACATCGCTGCCATCCGTGGCGTGACTGGTGAGGAACGCGACCAGACGTGCCTCGTCCCACACCTCCACGCCCAATTCCTCCGCTTTCGCCAACTTGGATCCCGCGGCCTCGCCGGCGACGACGAAACGGGTCTTCTTCGACACGCTGCCCGCCACTTTCGCGCCGAGCGCCTCCAGTTGCGCTTTTGCTTCATCGCGCGTCAGGCCAGAGAGCGTGCCGGTGAGCACCACGGTCTGCCCTTCCAGCGGCCCGGTGGCCACGCCGGGCGAATCGGGCACCAGTGCACGCAACGCATCGAGTGCCGCCTCGGTACGCAGCAGCAGATCGCGGTTCGCACTTGAATCGAGCCAGAGAAGCAATGCGTTCGCCGAATCGACCGGCAATCCCGACGCGAGCAACGCCTCCCGTGACGCCTCTGCCAGTTGCGCGGCGTCGGGAAACACGGATGCCAGCTGGGCAGCTCGCACGGGCGTGATTTTCGGAATGTCCAGATCGCCCAGAACCGTGGCGAGATCCAGCCCCACGCCAAGCCGCCCCGAGGGAAGCCGGGTGTTGGATACCTTCAGGCCACGCGCGAGCAAGTCGTCGAGCGCTTGCTGGTTTCCCGCTTGATCGAAGAAATGTCCGAGTGACCGGGCCACCTCGCCGCCAATGTCCGGCACGCGCTTGAACAACGGCCACGGCAAGCGTCGGATCAGCGCGAGATCACCGAACCACTGCGCCAGCGCCTTCGCCGTGCTTTCGCCGACATGCTGGATGCCCAGCGCGAACAGCAGGCGTTCGAGCGTCGTGTTGCGGCTTCGATCGATCGCTTCGATGAGGTTGTCGGCCCATTTCGTTGCGATCTTCCTCGGATTCCACGCGAACACGATGGGTTGTACCAGCGCCTGCGCCCGCCAATCATCGCCATCGCGATGCAATTTCAGGATCGCATCGAGCATCGCGCCGCTGCCCTCCGATGGCAGGTGCGGCTGGATCGCTGTGGCCAGCGCCTCGGCGCTTTCTGCATCCAGAACCAGCTTGAGGTGCAACAACTGGTCTCGCGTGAGGCGATAGAGATCGGCGACGCCACGCACGATGCCGGCATCGACGAGCGTTTCGATGTACTTCTCGCCGAGGCCTTCGATATCCATCGCCCGGCGCGAAGCGAAATGCCGCAGGCTTTCCTTGCGCTGGGCCGGGCAGCTCAACTCGCCCGAACAGCGCCACACCGCCTGCCCTTCTTCGCGCACGATCTCGGCACCGCAGACCGGACAGTGCGGCGGCATCGTCCAAGCAACGGCTTCCGCCGGACGCCGATCGTGCACCACGCCGACCACCTCGGGAATCACGTCGCCGGCACGGCGAACGATCACGCTGTCGCCCACGCGCACATCCAGCCGTGCGATCTGATCGGCGTTGTGCAATGTCGCATTCGTCACCACGACGCCTGCGACCTGCACCGGCGCCAGTCGCGCCACCGGCGTGGCCGCACCGGTGCGACCGATCTGGATATCGATGCCTTCAACCGTGGTGACCTGTTCCTGCGCCGGGAACTTGTGTGCGATGGCCCAACGCGGCGCGCGCGACGCGAACCCCATTTCACGTTGGCCTTCGCCATCGTCCAGCTTGTAGACCACGCCGTCGATGTCGAACGGCAGGCTGTCGCGCATCGCACCAATCCGGCGGTAATACGCCAGCAGTCCTTCGGTGCCTTCCACCACATCGTTGAGCTGGCTGACCGGAAAGCCCCACGCGCGCAGGCAGCGCAACGTGGCGGAGTGCGAATCGGGCAAGCTGCCCCCTTGCACCGTGCCCGTGCCGTAGGCGAAAAAGGCGAGCGGACGCTGCGCACTGATGCGCGGGTCCAGTTGACGCAGTGAACCCGCCGCGCCGTTTCGCGGATTGGCCAACACCTTGCCATCGTGCAGACGCGCGTGTTCGTTGTAGGCCTCGAACGCGGCACGCGGCATGTACACCTCGCCGCGCACCTCGAGCACCTGCGGCCAGCCCTCGCCTCGCAGCCGCAACGGAATCGCCTTGACCGTTCGCAGATTGCTGGTGACATCCTCGCCGGTGGCGCCATCGCCGCGGGTCGCTCCCTGCACGAATCGCCCGCCTTCGTAGCGCAGGCTGATCGCCAGACCATCCAACTTCGGTTCGGCCGAGAACAGCAGGCGACCACGCCCGAGCTTTTCGTCGATGCGACGAACGAAATCGTGCACCTCGCCATCCTCGAACGCGTTGCCCAGCGACAGCATCGGCATCTGATGCGTCACCTGCGCAAAGCGCTCCAGCGGTGCATGTCCGACGCGCTGCGTCGGGGAATCGGGAGTTACCAGGCCCGGATGCGCGGCTTCCAGTGCCTCCAGCTCGCGCATCAGGCGGTCGTACTCGACATCGGGAATAGCCGGGTCGTCGAGCACGTGGTAGCGGTAATTCGCATCCTCGATGCGGCGTCGCAGCGCCTGAATCGTGGCAGCGGGATCTGCCGGAGACGACACGTGCATGGAGGCGACCTCGGATAAATGGAGCGGCGACAGGCCATCGGGACAGGGAAAAGTAGCGAAACCCCGCGGCGATAAAAAGCCCTGATGTCCGCCGCGTTGTCGCGGGACCGTCAGTCTCGGGAACAATAAAGATGCGCCACTCCTTGACGAGCGAAAGACAAGGCGGGCTCCCGCCGACCCCCTTCACCGCCCGCGCAGGAAAAGCCTGTCCAGCTGCCCCTTGTCCAGTTGTACCCAGGTCGGCCTGCCGTGATTGCACTGGCCGGAACGCTCGGTGGCTTCCATGTCGCGCAGCAGCGCGTTCATTTCCGGCAGCGTGAGGCGCCGATTGGCGCGCACCGAGGCATGGCAGGCCATGGTGCCGAGCAGTTCGTTGCGCTGTTCCTGGATGCGGCGGGTGCTGCCGTGTTCGATCAGGTCGGCAAGCACGTCGAGCGCGAGTTGGCGCGAGTCCACGCCTTCCAGCAACGCGGGAATGGCACGAACGGTGAGGCTTTGTGGTCCGCTGCGGTCGATCTCGAAGCCCAGTTTCGCCAGTTCGGCAGCGAAGGATTCGGCAGCGTTCGCCTCGCGTTCGCTGACTGCCAGAGACAGCGGCACCAGCAACGGCAGCGCGCGGATACCTTCGCCATCCTGCGCCTGCTTCAGGCGTTCGTAGGAAATGCGCTCGTGTGCGGCGTGCATGTCCACGATGATCAAGCCTTCGGCACTCTCGGCAAGGATGAAAATGCCATGCAACTGCGCCAATGCATAACCGAGCGGCGGCACCTCGCTGTCGGGCTCGTCGTTGGCGGAGGCGTTCACCGATCCGCTGCGTCCCGTGCCATACAGCGCGTTGAAGGCACCGATCTGCTCGCGCACGTGCAAGCGCAACGGCGCCTGCCGGGCAGAACCGGAAAACGGGACGGGCGCGGAATGACCGGACAGCGGATGTGAAATCCCCCCCGTGCCCGGGATGGCCACAGGCGCGGACGCCCCCGTGCCGCCCGGCGTCGGAATCCGCTGCGGATCGGAAGCGATCGCTCCGGCGCGCGTTTCCGCCAGCGCGTGATGCAAGGTGCGATAGAGGAAATCGTGCACCAGCCGCGCGTCGCGGAAGCGCACCTCGCTCTTGGCCGGATGGACGTTCACGTCCACGCGCTGCGGCTCCATGCCCAGAAACAGCACGTACGCCGGATGACGACCATGAAACAGCACGTCCGCGTAGGCCTGACGTACGGCATGCGTCACCACGCGATCCCGCACCAGGCGTCGGTTCACATAGAAATACTGCTGGTCTGCCTGTGACCGTGCAGCGGTCGGCAAGCCCACCCAGCCGCGCAGGCGGAAACCGGCAGCGGCCTCGTCCAGATACAGGCTGCGCTGCGGGAACTCGGCCCCCAGCGTTTCACCGAGCCGGCGCAGGAACTCCTCCGGCGTAGCCGAGGCACGCCACACGCGCACCGCCTTGCCGTTGTGCGAAAGCCGGAATTCGACATCCATGCGCGCCAACGCGAGCCCGCGCAGCAGTTCTTCGATGTGTCCGAACTCGGTGCGCTCGGCCTTGAGGAAGCGACGACGCGCCGGCACGTTGAAGAACAGGTCGCGCACTTCCACCGTGGTTCCGGCTGGATGCTGCGCCGGGGTCACCTCGCCCAACCGCCCGCCCTCGCATTCGATGCGGCAGGCATGCTCGGCATCGGCAGTGCGCGAGGTGATGGAGAAATGCGATACCGAGGCAATCGACGGCAATGCTTCGCCACGAAACCCCATCGTCGCCACCGCCTCCAGATCTTCCAGAGAGGCAATCTTGCTGGTCGCGTGCCGTGAAAGGGCCAGCGGCAACTCCCGAGCCGTGATGCCGCCTCCGTCGTCGCGGATCCGGATCAGGCGGGTACCGCCCTCTTCCAGTTCCACGTCGACGCGAGTGGCGCCGGCATCGAGCGCATTCTCGACCAGTTCCTTCACTGCCGACGCAGGCCGCTCCACCACCTCACCGGCGGCGATCTGGTCGATCAGGGTTTCAGGCAGCAGATGGATCGGCACGGCACGGTCACGGGGAGAACAGGATTGCGGATTCTAGAACGGGAAATTGTGTAACTGCCTCCGGCCTCGCTACCGTCGCACCGAGCCAATGAGGCAACACCCGGAACATCCATGACCGCCTTTGCCCGTCGCATCCGCCCGCATGTCGATGCCGAACTCGCCGGCGCGGAAGCAGCCTCGAACCCGAACGTCGCTTTCGCCCACCTCGAACGTGCGCACGTGCTCGGTCAGGCATCGACCGTCCAGCATGTCCGTGCGCACTGGCACATGCTGCGCTGGGGATGGAAGCAACGCAGCATGCGCGAATGCCTCGGCCAACTGCTGCGCATCGTGGGCGCGGCGACGAAAACCGTGTTCGGCCTTGTACCTGCCGGCAATACCGGCGGGGCCGATATCAGCCCGTTCAAGGCGTTGCCGTTGGCGCCGGACCTGGCGCAGATCCTCGCCGAAGCACATTCGGCCGCGAACAATCGCGTTTCGCCAGCGCCTCGTGCTGGCAGGGAACACCACCCGGGACTAGACTCGGACTGCCACTCTTCATCGGAGGTTGTCATGCGAAATGCAGGCCATCTGTTGCAGGACAAGGGACGCGCGATCTTCCACGTGGCGCCCGACGACTCGGTCCTGGATGCGATCCGAGAAATGGCGCAGCACGGCATCGGTGCGGTGCTGGTGATGAAGGGTGACGCACTCGTGGGCATCCTGTCGGAACGCGATTACGCCCGCAACGTGATCCTGAAAGATCGCTCGTCGAAGACCACGAAAGTCGCGGAGATCATGTCCGCGCCGGTGATCACGGTGACGCCCTCGTCCACGCTGGACGACTGCATGCGAACGATCACGGACAGCCGCGTGCGGCACCTGCCCGTCGTGGACGACGGCATGGTGGTGGGTGTGCTGTCGATCGGGGACCTGGTGAAAGCCGTCATCGACGCCCAAGCTCGGGAAATCGAGCAGTTGCACAACTACATCGCCGGCTGACTTCAAGGTCGCAGCTCACCCCGAGCGCAGCGCCCAACGTGCCGCATCAACGTTGCATGCTGGCGATCAGCGCTCCGGATCCGATGGCAATTCCGCGCCTCTTCCGGCGGCGGTCCCTGCTCCTGCGCCCATGCCCACTCCCATGCCTGCACCGCCTCCCGCCGCTGCACCCGCACCTGCGCCGCCACGCCCTCCCGCAGCACCATCCCCACCGCGGCCCGCATCAGCGCCACGCTTGCCGCTTCCACCGACCACGACCCGCATCGGTCCCTGCTCGGGAATCGTCAAATCGCCCGGCACCGGGTCCAGATCCAGCGCCTGGCGAATGAAGTTGCGCAGCGACGCCACCAGCGCCGAGGTTTCCACGTGGCGGCCGGTCACCATGTCGCTGGCGGCAGCGGCAGCCAGCCGCATCTGCTCCTCGGTCCCCAGCAGGATCACGTCCGACAGTGCGGCCTCGACCGCATCGCGGATGCGGCGGCGGCGCTCGGCTGCTTCGGAGCTGAAATCCCAGTCTTCGCCGGACTCGGCCAGGCGACGCAAATCGCGGAGGTGCGCCGGATCCACCGAAAGCTCGCCGGTGAACGAACCACCGAGGATCTTGTAGGCCGCGATCAACGTCTTCAGGCGCTCGTTGATCTGCCGATTCTCGCGCTCGCGCTTGCGCTGCATGGTCTGCATGAAAACCAGTCTCACGCCCACCATCAGCAGTGTCATCAACAGCAGCCCGGCCAGTGTGGTGAACAGGCCCGACCAGGAGCTGAAATCGAGAAGTCCACGCATGTAGCCACCGCAACGTCGATGAAGGAGCGGCGAGTATCGCGCAGTTCCCACACTGATCGGCTGCACCGCACGTTGGCCCCTGCCGGCGGGAAACAGCGTGGAGATGAATGGCTCCCGGAAGGTTTCCGGGCGAGCGTTTCGCCATGGGGCGACGGCTGTGCACGCCCCGGTCGCCGGGGGAGACTGCTGATGACTTGCAGAGATACCGTTTCCGTTGATGCATCGAAGCTCCTTTCTTGTTGCTCCATCGCCGTGGCCGGCCGCCCCCTGCCTTTTCCTGCGCCAAGCCGGCGTACACTTCCTCCCGATTCCAATCATGGGGCGCGGGGATGGGTGATGTCAGCCTGCTGCTGGCGGCGGCGAACGCGGGCGACCGCGATGCCGGCGACCGCGCCTTCGCGCTGGTCTATGCCGACCTGCGCAATCTGGCGCGGCGTCAGGTTCAACGCGCCTCCGCCGGTCCCGGCGCCACCTCGCTGGTGCACGAGGTCTACCTGCGCCTGGTCGGCCCGTCGGCCATGAGCATCAATGATCGCGAACACTTCTTCGCGCTGGCGGCGCGCGCCATGCGCCAGCTCGTGGTCGATCATGCGCGTCACCACGCCTGCACCAAGCGCGGCGGCGGTGCCGTGCCGGAAGACCTGGACGGCATCGCCGAACAGATCGCGGCCCCCAGCAACGCTGGGCACATGCTCGAACTCGATCAAGCGCTCGACCGCCTCGCCGCGCTGGATCCGCAACTGGTGCAACTGGTGGAAATGCGCTACTTCGCCGGGCTGGAACTGGCCGAAATCGCCGACATCACCGGACGATCGGAACGCAGCCTCAAACGCGATTGGCGCCGCGCACGCGTAGTGCTGCATGCGGCGCTGCAAGGAGGCGCCTCGGACGATGGATAAGACCCGCTGGAACCGTCTCTCCGCCCTGCTCGATGAACTCTTCGACCTGGAGGCCGACGCCCGCGACGAGCGTCTGTCCGTGATTGCGCGGGGAGATGCGGCGCTCGCATCCGAACTGCGCCATCTGCTCGCATTGGAAGAGCACACCGGCCTTCTGGATGGGGATGTGGCCAATGCCGCCGCAACGGTGATGTCGCAACTGGCCGCGGCGGCGCCCGACGCCGGGGCCACGGCATCGAACAAGGGCCGGCGCATCGGCCACTATCACTTGATCGAGCGCCTCGGCACCGGTGGCATGGGCGAAGTCTGGCGTGCCGAACGGGTGGACGACTTCGAACAGGCCGTCGCGGTGAAGCTGATCCGCCCGCTGCTCGATTCCCCCGCCCTGCGCGAGCGCTTCTCGCGCGAACGCCGCATCCTCGCTCGCCTCGATCATCCCGGCATCGCGCGTCTGCTCGATGGCGGCGTGGCCGATGACGGCACGCCGTGGTACGCGATGGAATTCGTGCCCGGCTGCGACATCGTGCGCTTCGCCAACGAGCGCAAACTCGGCACGCGCGAACGGGTCGAATTGCTCCTGCAAGTCTGCGACGCCACGGCCCACGCCCAATCGCAACTCATCGTGCACCGGGATCTCAAGCCCTCCAACATCCTCGTCGATGCGCAAGGCCGCGCCCGCGTGCTGGATTTCGGCATCGCCCGGCTGCTGGATGACTCCGGCGCCGAAGCGCTGACCAGCACCGGCGTTCGGGTGTTCTCGCCCGCGTATGCTGCACCCGAGCAGATCCGTGGCGAGGTCGTGGGCACGGCAGCGGACGTGTTCGCCCTCGGTGCCGTGCTCTACGAACTACTGGTCGGCACCCCGCCCCATCCGGCACGCAGCAGTGCGCCGGAACGCCTGCTGGCCCGACTCGCCGACGAAACCGCGCCGCGACCAAGCCACGCGCTTCGCCACAGGAGCCACTCCGCCGCGGACAGCCGCACCACCACGGCGCGCGACATCAGCGCCGACCTGGACACGCTCGTCGCCACGGCATTGCAACCCGACCCGACGCGCCGCTACGCCGGCGCCGCGCAATTGGCCGACGACCTGCGTCGCTGGCTCGACGGACGCCCCATCGCCGCGCAGCCTGACACCGCCAGTTACCGCATGCGCAAGTTCGTCTCGCGCCATCGCTTCGCGGTCGGCAGCGCCAGCGCCGTGCTGCTCGCGCTCATCGGCGGCCTCGGATTGGCACTGTGGCAGGCCAAGGTCGCCAATGACCACGCCCATCGCGCCGATGCCGAAGCCCAGCGCGCCGAACACCAGGCCGAACAGGTACGCGCCCAGATGGCACGCACCCGCAAGGTCAAGGAGTTCATGGTGTCGGTGTTCCAGTCCGCCGACCCGATGCGCCGCAGCGATCAGGCACCGCAGACCATCGACGAAGCCTTCGACGCCGCGCTCGAACGCGCACGCACCGAACTGGGCAGCGATCCGGTGCTGCAGGCCGACGTGCTCGACGATTTCGGCGAGATCCGTGCCAACCAGGGCCGGTTCGAGGAAGCCCGCACACTGTTCGAGCAAGCCCTCGCCGTGGCCGAAAAGGAATACGGCCCGCATCACCCGATAGCCGCCGAATCGCTGGTGAACCTGTCGGTGCTGGATTATCTGGAGGGCAAGACCCAGAACGCGGTCCACCACATCGAGCGCGCGGTCGCCATCCTGGAACAAGACGACGGCGGCGATCCGCTCGCACTTGCCTCCGCGCTGACCAACCTCACCGCCGTGCAACAAATCCAGGGCAACGCCGCGGCGATGCTCGCCACCAATGAGCGCGCGTTGCAACTGTATCGCACCCATGCGCCGGGCGATCCCCGCATGATTCCGGCGTTGTCCAATGCCGCCCTGATCGCCTTGAATGCCGGCGAGCACGACAAGGCAAAAGCCCTGCTGGACGAAACCGTTGCCCTGATCGAACGCGAGCACGGCCCTGATTCTCCGACACTGTGGTCGGCGCTGACCTCGCTGGCCGAACTGGCCTACGCACGCGGCGACACCGCCGAGCAGCGCGCCCTGACCGAACGCGCCCTGACATTGGTGCGCGGCAATTTCGGCGGCAACCATCCGTGGATTGCCAGCTCGCTCGGCGAACTGGGACTGATCCTGGTCAACGCCGGCGAGCCAGCTCAAGGCGAAGCCATGCTCCGCGAAGCCATCGCCATGCACGAGCACTTCAACAGCAGCAATGCCATCGCACCGCTGCGCTATCTCTCCATCGCGCAAGGCGCACGCGACGACCGCAGCGGCGCACTGGACACACTCACCCGTGCGTACGCGCTGTGCGAACAAACCGGCGAAACGGCATCACAATTGTGCCTCGTGGTGCGCGCCAACCGCGCCTTGCTGCTGGCACGAAGCGGCCAGGGCGAACTCGCCCTGCACGAAGCCGACGCCGCCATCCAGCTTCTCTCCTCCACGCCCGGCATTTACAGCGAGCGCGCCCAGGCGATGGAAGCCCGTGCTGCCGCGCTCTCCGAATTGGGCCGCCATGCCGAAGCACTGGCCGAACAGGAGGCAGCGATCGACCTCCTGAACAGCCATTACGGACCCGGGCATCCAGAAACGCGCCGCGTGCAGGAAGCGCGCCACGCACTGATGCGGAAAACCGAAGCGGCACACTGAGAATCCTGCAAGCAGCAGAAAGAAACGCGGGTCTCCGGCACCACGCACAGCGGGGCGTGATTCCGCAATCACTCGGCAAACGCCCCGCGCTTGAGCCGCTTGGGCTCGACGATGCGGCCCGCTGCATCGACACACGCCAGCTCGAACATATCCTTGATCAGTTCCACCACCCGCGTGGCAGCGGCGCTCGATTCAATGCGGACCGCTTTGATGGTGGCGTGCATGGCGGCCCCTGCCCCGCCGGTTCGTACCTTGGTACAGGTTTCCCGGCAGCGGAATGGCGGTAGCGTTGGCAGGCGATCGGGCGTTCGACCTGACGCATTCCTCGGGAGGGAACCAATGAAGACGATTCTTGCCGCCATTCTTGGCGCGGTGATGCTGTGTGGTGCGGCGGCGCACGCTGCCTGTGTCGACAACGTGGTGCTGGTGCATGGCAACGCGGGCAGTCCGACTGATTTCAACAACACTTACAACGAGCTCCTCGCGCGTGGCTACGTCGCAGCGCAGATCTTCCGTCCGGGCTGGGGCAGCAAGACGTGCCCGGCCTGCAATGACCACAGCGGCACCGAAGAGACACCGGTCAGGAATGCGATGGTCGATGCCATCGCCAGCTCCTGCACCGGCAAGATCGACGTGATCGGCCACTCGATGGGCGTGACGCTGGCGGCACACCAGATCAACAAATACAGCCTGAAATCCCATGTCGACAGCTTCGTCGGCATTGCCGGTGCATATCGCGGGCTGTGGTCGTGCGGCAGCTATCCGTGGAACGTACTGACCTCCACCTGCGGCTCGCAAGGACTGTCGGTCAACAGCCCGTTGCTCAACAGCCTCGCCGGCAAGAAACCCGGCGCACGGGCGTATTCGATCAAGTCCAACATCGACCAGATCGTGTGCTCCACCGGCGTCTGCACGGTGGGTGGCGTGCACTCCTCCACGGTGCCCGGCGAAAACGCCAGTTACACCTTCGTCACGGGCCACTTCGGCGTGCTGACCAACACCGCCGCACTGCAGGCAAACCTGATCCAGTAATCGCCACGGCATACTGTGGCCGTGCCATCGTCCGGCACGGTCACCACAGTCCGAATCCACCGCACCATGAGCCGCGTCACTCCCGCTACCCGCAGCCTGGATGCTGCGCGCATCTCCTATCGGCTGCAGTCCTACGATTACGATCCGGACGCCTCCAACATCGGCCAGCACGCAGCCACCGCCACGGGCATCGATCCTGTGCGGATGTTCAAGACACTGATGCTGGAGCTGGACGGCCACCCCGTGTGTGCCGTGGTTCCCGTGACGCACGATCTGTCGCTGAAGAGGCTGGCCGCCACACTCGGCGGCAAACATGCCGGCCTGCTGCCGGCGGCCACGGCCGAGCGCATCACCGGGTACCACGTCGGCGGCATCAGCCCGTTCGGCCAGAAAAAGCGCGTGCCGGTGGCACTGGATGCCAGTGCCCTGAATCACGCCACGATCTGGTGCAATGGCGGCCAGCGCGGGCTGATGATGGAAGTGGATCCGCAGGCCATCGTGCAATTGCTGGACACCCGCTGTGGCGCCATCAGCAACGCACCGTGAGGCCGGCACGTCGACAAAAACCTCCGGCGTGGCGTCGAGCGGCGTCTTGCCGGCAGAGGTCTTGAGGAAGGCGACTCCGACGCCCAGCCCGATGCCGCATGCCTGCCGGCCTATCGCGCAATCGCCGAATGCCGCATGCCCGGAAGATTTTCCAGCCGCTGCGCGTGCGCCAATGTGATGCGGAAGCAGCTGCCGCCGGCCATCGGCACGTATTCGAGTTTGGCCTGGTTGGCATCGCACAGCTGGCGTGCGATGTAGAGCCCGAGGCCGGTGCCGTGTTCGTGCGTCGTGACGAACGGCTCGAAGATCGTCTCGGCCACCTTCGGCGGGATGCCCGGGCCACGATCCAGCACTTCGATGACGGTGGGGCCGTTCTCGCCCAAGCGCCGGGCTGCCACCGTGATCCGTGCGGATTCGCCGGGCAGATGGCCGTGATTGATCGCGTTCTGCACCAGACAGCTGACCACTTGGTCGAGTTGTTGCGGATCGACCATCGCATTGAGGTGCCTGCCCTGTGACGCGGCCTTCAGTTGGGTCGATTCGATGTAGTGATTGGTGCGGTACTCCTCGACGAAACGCAGCACCCATTGCGCGGCGTCGATCGACTCGGGCCGCGAGCGCTCACGGCGCGAGAGATTGAGCACGTTCTCGATGATGCCGTTCATGCGCTGGCAGTGGTTGAGCACGATCTCGACCAGTCGCCGGTCCGCGTCCGGCAGGTCCGGCGATTCCTCCAGCAACTGTGCCGAATAACTGATTGCGGCGAGCGGGTTGCGGATCTCGTGCGCGATGCTGGCCGACAGTCGCCCCAGATTGGCCAGCGTCAGTTCCTCGGCGCGGCGCGACACCAGCGAGGTGTCGTCGAGGAAGATCACGAACAATTCGTTGCTTGCGCCCAATCCGGCAAAACGCGGAATGATGTCCGGCAGATCCGGCCCCAGGTGGATCGGTTTGTCGCCATTGCGCTCGTCGCCCATGCGCCACTGGAACAGGCGCTGCGCCAGTTCCGTCGCGACATCGCCCAGCACAAGCCGATCCGTATCCGGCTGCCCGAGCAGGTGCCAGGCCGCTTCATTGTGCAGATGCACGATGCCGGCCACGTCCACCACCAGCACACCGGTACGCATGCGCCGGATCACCAACTCGTTGATCTGCGCCAGGCTCTCCACTTCGGCACCACGCTGCTCGGCCAGCACATGGGTTTCGCGCATCTGGCGCCCCATCATGTCGCCCAGCTTGGTCATGGCCAGATAACCCAGCGCGCAGACCAGGATCTCGATCAGCGAACGCCGGTCAAGGCCGGTGCCCATGCGCGCCAGCGCATACTCGACAAGCAGCAGCAGGCCGGCGGCAATGGCCAAGACCAGCGTGGTGCGCAACGGCAGCAGCACGGCCGCTGCGCCGAAGGTGACGATCAGCGCCATCGCGATGCCGGTTTGCAGGTGCGTCACCGAATGCACCATCAGCACGGTGGCGAGGATGTCCAGCACCACACCGGCCACGACCTGCCCGAACAGCGGGCGATCCTGTCGCCGCCCATGCAGAAGCAACAGCAGCGAACACACCAGATACGCCGCAGCCACACCCGCGGCCAGGCCCGGACGACTCAACGTCACCCAGTCATCAGGCAACGAACCGAACGCCACCAGTGCGAACAGCGCGGCCACCAGCATGCGGTAGAGCGTGAAGAAATATTGTTCGCGCCGCAGTGCGTCGTCGCCGGTGGAGACATCGTCGCCCACCCCATCCTGCCCTGCTTGCGCGATCTCACTCATGCGATGTGTCCATGCGACGCTTTCGCCCCCGTGTCATTCCCCGAATCTGAACGAACCCTCGCACCGTCTTGACTGGTCCCGTTGCCGAAAACCACCGGAACCTGCGGCCGGAACCGGCGATGCCTTGGGCAACCCGAAGTATGGCGCTTTTTGCCTTTGACCTGCCGCTCCATCAAAATAGGCGGCCCGCTGCGGTGCTGACCTTCGGACAGGACACGGCAGCGCGTCCACTCCCTTCTCCTACATCCCCACAGGGTGACGCATGAATTTCCACGAATATCAGGCCAAGGAACTGTTTGCCAAGTATGGCATTCCGGTTCCCGCCGGCAAGATCGCACGCACGCCGGACGAGGCCGTCGATGCCGCCAAGGCAATCGGCGGCGACTTCTGGGTGGTCAAGGCCCAGATCCACGCCGGCGGCCGCGGCAAGGCCGGCGGCGTCAAGCTCTCCAGGTCTCTGGACGAGGTGAAGCAATACGCCTCCGCGATGCTCGGCACCAGAATGGCCACTTACCAGAGCGCCGGTGTGGCGCTGCCGATCGATACGGTGCTGGTGACCCAAGCCACCGACATCGCCAAAGAGCTCTACCTGTCGCTGCTGGTGGACCGTTCCACCAAGTCCATCACCTTCATCACGTCGAGTGAAGGTGGTGTAGACATCGAGCAGGTCGCCGCTGAAACTCCGGACAAGATCCAGACCCTGCACGTCAACTACGTCCAGGGCCTGCAGCCGTTCCAGTGCCGCCAGGTCGGGTTCGCGATGGGCCTGACCGCCAAGCAGGTCGGCCAGCTCACCAAGCTGATGATGGGCCTGTTCAAGCTGTTCAACGAGAAGGATCTGGCGCTGGTCGAGCTGAACCCGCTCGCCATCCTCACCAATGGCGATCTGGCCGTGCTCGACGGCAAGGTCAACTCCGACGACAACGCGACCTTCCGTCATCCGGATCTCGCCGCCATGCGCGACGTGCGTCAGGAAGACGAAACCGAAGTGCTGGCCAGCAAGTTCGACCTCAACTACGTGACCATGGACGGCAACATCGGCTGCATGGTCAACGGCGCAGGCTTGGCCATGGCCACGATGGACGTGATCAAGCTCAACGGCGGCGAGCCGGCGAACTTCCTCGATGTCGGCGGCGGCGCCACGAAGGAGCGCGTCACAGAGGCATTCAAGCTGATCCTGTCTTCGGACAAGGTGAAGGCGATCTTCGTCAACATCTTCGGCGGCATCGTGCGCTGCGACATGATCGCCGAAGGCATCATCGCCGCAGTCAAGGAAGTGGACGTCAAGATTCCGGTGATCGTGCGTCTGGAAGGCACCAACGTGGAGAAGGGCAAGGAGTTGCTGAAGAACTCCGGCCTGGCGATCACGCCTGCCGACGACATCAACGACGGCGCCCGCAAGGCCGTCGCCGCCATCGCAGCCTGAGGACACGACACCATGAGCGTATTGGTCAACAAGAACACCAAGGTGATCGTGCAGGGCTTCACCGGCCAGCAGGGCACCTTCCACGCCGAGCAGATGCTCGAATACGGCACCAAGGTCGTCGGCGGCGTCACGCCCGGCAAGGGCGGTACCGAACACCTGGGCCTGCCGGTTTTCAACACCGTGGTTGATGCGGTGGAAGAAACCGGTGCCAACGCCTCGGTCATCTACGTGCCGCCGGCGTTCGCGGCCGACGCGATCCTGGAAGCGGCCGATGCCGGCATCCAGGTCATCGTCTGCATCACCGAAGGCATCCCGGTGCTGGACATGCTGCGGGTCAAGAACGTGCTCGCCGGCTACGACGATGTCGTGCTGATCGGCCCGAACTGCCCCGGCGTCATCACCCCGGGCGAATGCAAGATCGGCATCATGCCCGGCCACATCCACAGCGTCGGCAAGGTCGGCATCGTCTCGCGTTCCGGCACCCTCACCTATGAAGCGGTCAAGCAGACCACCGCCGCCGGGCTGGGCCAGTCCACCGTGATCGGCATCGGTGGCGATCCGATCCAGGGCATGAACTTCATCGACGCGCTGCGTCTGTTCCAGGACGATCCGCAGACCGAAGGCATCATCATGGTCGGCGAAATCGGCGGCAGCGCCGAGGAAGAGGCCGCGCAGTTCATCTCCGAGTACGTCACCAAGCCGGTGGTCGGCTTCATCGCCGGCGCCTCGGCCCCGGAAGGCAAGCGCATGGGCCACGCCGGTGCCATCGCCTCGGGCGGCAGCGGCACGGCGGCCGGCAAGTTCGCCGCGCTGGAAGCAGCCGGCGTCACCACGGTGAAGTCACCGGGCGATCTGGGCGCAGCCATCGCCAAGCGTCTGGCCTGATCGCCACACCGATGCAACACCCGAAGGGCCGCCTGGTGCGGCCCTTCGTTTTTAGCGCGCCATCATTCGGCCGGATACATGCGTGGCAAGGCATCCGGTGCAACGGCACGGTAGATCGTCGCGTGCGTCAGATCGGTGCGCGGAACGTACAGCACCTCCAGCGCCTCGCCGGTGTGGCGCGAAAGAACGTCCGCCAGGCGTCCCGCATGGGGAACAATGTCGGTTTCGTCCGCGTGACTCAGGTAGATGCGGTTTTTCGGCACTTCGCGACCTGAGAGCACGGCATCGGCCTGCTTCACGAGGTGCGCGTCGTTCCACCACAGACTCGGGCTGAGTGCGATCCAGGTGTCGAACAGATCAGGCTGCTCGAAGAACGTATCCAGGATGAACAGCGCGGCCAAGGATTCGCCGACGATTCCGGAGCGATCTCCCGCGCGGAAATTCCGGGCCACGTGCGGCTTCAACTCCTCGGCAAGGAAGCGCCGGAAGGCCGTCGCACCGCCGACGCGGGGTGCGACGGATTTGTCCGATTCCACCGTGGTCGGTGGCGTCAGGTCGTAGCGCCGCTGCGTATTTTCGATACCCACGAGGATCAGGGGCTGCATGCGTCCGGCACGGATGGATTCGTCGATGGTGGTCGCCACATGCGGAAAATCCTCGCGCACGCCACCGTCCGGCATGTACATCACGGGATAGGTTTCCCGGGAACCCGCATAGCCGGGTGGCACGTAGACGTTGATCCGTCGCGTTTCCCCGAGCACGGCAGACACCAGCTCGAAACTCTCATGCTCGGGAACGGGCTCCGGCTGCGGTCCCGAACATCCCGCCACCCAGGCCAACACGCCGCACAGCGCCAGTCGAAAACCATTCCTCGTCATCCACTCACCTCACTCGATTGCACCCATGGGAATCACCGAAGGTATGGGATCGTCATACCACATGACTACTCCCACATGCGCATCGCCCGAGGGGCCGTACAATGTCCGACCGCTTCGTGGACTACTTCCAGTCGTACCGATGAACCCACTGGGCACGTTCCAGTGCTCGCGAAACCTGTGTCATGCCGTGCTGTCACACCTCATCCTCTGTCGGATTACCCATTCAAGATGCCGCCCCTGCTCCGTCCCGTCCGAACATTTGCGACCGTCCTTGGCCTTGCCGTTCTTTTGGCCGCCTGCGGAAAGAGCGCGCCCGCACCCACGGGCATGGGAAACCAGCCTGCCCTCGTCACCATCGGTGACGTCGTGCATGTGGAATGGCAGGACGAAATCCAGGCACTCGGCACGGCCCAGGCGAACGAGTCGGTGACATTGACCGCCAAGGTCACCGAAACCGTGACGCGGGTGAATTTCCAGGATGGCGACTTTGTCGAAGCCGGCACCGTACTGGTGGATCTGTCCGGCCGCGCCGAAGTGGCGCAGCTCGAAGCCGCGCAGGCCACCTTCGTCGAGGCGCGGCAACAGTACGAGCGCCTGGCCGAACTGGTGAAGCAGGGTACCATCCCGCGCAGCCAGCTCGACACGCAGCTGTCGGTACGCGACGCCGCTCGGGCGCGGGCCGATGCCATTCGCGCGGCGTTGGCCGATCGCATCATCACCGCGCCGTTCGCCGGCGTGCTGGGTTTCCGGCGGGTCAGCCCTGGCGCATTGGTGACACCCGGCACGGTGATCGCCACGCTCGACGACATCCGCACCATCAAGCTCGACTTCGCCGTGCCGGAAGCGTACTTCGGACGCATCGCACCGGGCCTGACGATCCGCGCACGCAGCGAGGCCTTTCGTGATCGCCTGTTCGAGGGAACCGTGACGGCCGTCGGCTCGCGCGTGGATCCGCTGACCCGCGCCGTCACCGTGCGGGCCGAGATCGACAATCCCGACACGCTGTTGCGTCCGGGCATGTTGCTTTCGGTCCGGCTGCTGGAGCCGGCCCGCAACACTCTGGCGATCCCCGAGATCGCGGTGGTGCAAGTCGGCCAGCGTGCCTTCGTCTACCGGCTCGATGCCGAGGATCGCGTGTCGCAAGTCGAGGTGAGGCTGGGCGCACGCCGGCGCGGTGAGGTCGAGGTGCTCGAAGGACTGTCCGCCGGTGAACGGATCGTGGTCGAAGGCACGGTGAAGCTCCGCGAAGGTGCGAAGGTACGCATCGCGCCGGGCACCCGGGATTGAGGAGCCCGCAGCCATGATCCTGTCGGACATCTCGATCAAACGCCCGGTGCTGGCGACAGTGATGAGCCTTCTGCTGATCGCTCTCGGCACGATGGCGTTCACACGCCTGACCCTGCGCGAACTTCCCGCCATCGATCCGCCGGTGGTGTCGGTGCAGGTGACCTACCCCGGCGCGTCTGCGGCGGTGGTGGAAAGCCGCGTCACGCAGGTGCTGGAAGACGCTGTCAGCGGCATCGAGGGCGTGGACACGCTGGAATCGCGAAGCGCCAATGGCCGCTCCAGCCTGACCATCGAATTCACCCTCAATCGCGACATCGAAGCCGCCGCCAACGACGTGCGCGACGCGATCAGCCGCGTGCAGAACCGCATGCCTGACGAGGCCGACCCGCCCCGCATCGAAAAAGTGGAAGCCGACGCCGATCCGATTCTCTGGCTCAACATGAACTCCAGCGTCATGGACGAGCTGGAGCTGACCGATTACGCCAACCGCTACGTCGTGGACCGTCTGTCGGCACTGGATGGCGTGGCCAGCATCCGCGTCGGCGGCGAGCAGCGCTACTCGATGCGCATCTGGCTGGACCGGGAAGCACTGGCGGCGCGCGGTTTGACGGTGGCCGAGGTCGAGGGTGCGCTGCAACGGGAGAACATCGAGCTGCCTGCAGGCCGCATCGAGTCCGCCGACCGCGACTTCACCCTGCGCGTGGCGCGAGGCTACCTGGCGCCGGAAGACTTCGCCGCGCTCGTGCTGCGCAAGGGTGAAGACGGTTACCTGGTGCGTCTGGGCGACGTCGCCACGGTGGAGCGCGCCTCGTCCGAGCGGCGCTCGTATTTCCGCAGCAACGGGCAGCCCAATCTGGGCCTTGGCGTGGTGAAGACCTCCACCGCCAACGCACTGGACGTGGCCCGCGCCGCGCGTGCCGAAGCGGAGGAAATCCAGCGATCGCTGCCCGACGGCGTCAACATCTTCCCGGCCTTCGACAACACCGTGTTCATCGAAGCGGCGGTCGAACGGGTGTACTGGACGCTGGCCGAAGCGATGGCGCTGGTATTGCTGGTGATCTTCCTGTTCCTCGGCAGTTTCCGCGCCGCCCTGGTGCCCGCTGTCACCGTCCCGGTATGTCTGGTCTCGGCGTTCATCGCACTGTATGCCTTCGGTTTTTCGATCAACCTGCTGACCCTGCTGGCGCTGGTGTTGTGCATCGGGCTGGTCGTGGATGACGCGATCGTCGTGCTGGAGAACATCCAGCGCCGCTGCGACCTCGGCGAGCCGCCTCTGGTCGCCGCGATGCGTGGCACGCGTCAGGTCGCGTTCGCGGTGATCGCCACCACCGCCGTGCTGGTCGCGGTGTTCCTGCCGGTGGGCTTCATGGAGGGGAACACCGGGCGCCTGTTCCGCGAGCTGTCCGTGGCGCTGGCCGCGGCGATCGCGATTTCCGCGTTCGTTGCATTGACCCTGACGCCAATGATGTCCTCCAAGCTGGTACGCCCGCAGCAACATGCCGGCGGGCTGATTGGCTGGATCAACGGACGCTTGAATCGGCTGTCGATCGGATACCGTCGCCAGATCGAACGCACCAGCAGAATGCCCCTCCTGTTTGCCTTGTTGATGCTCGGCGCCCTTGGCGTCAGTCTCGCACTGATGCGCGTGGTGCCCAGCGAGCTGGCACCACCGGAAGACCGTGGTGCGTTCTTCGTGACCGTGCAGGGCCCGGAGGGCGCGGGTTACGACTACAGCGTGCAGCAGATCCAGAAACTGGAAACCACCATGGCACCCTATCTGGGCGCGGGGCAGCCGCTGGAGCGGGTCAACACCCGCGTGCCCGGCGGCTTTGGTGGCAGCGAGGAAATGCACACGGGCATGGCGATCGTGTTCCTCAAGGACTGGCGACAGCGCGATGTCTCCACCGCGCAGGTCGTGGAACAGCTGCGCGGCGAGATGGGCGAAATTCCCGGCATCCGCGCCTTCCCGCAGGTGCGCTCTGGCCTGACCCGCAGCCGCGGTCAGCCCTTCAGCGTGGTACTCGGCGGCCCGGACTACGAAGAACTTGCAGAGTGGCGCGATCGGATACTGGCACGGGCCGAGGAAAACCCCGGTCTGTTCGCGGTGGATTCCGATTACAAGGAAACCCGCCCGCAGGTGCGCGTGAACATCGACCGCGCACGTGCAGCCGATCTCGGCATTTCGGTGCAGGACGTGGGTCGCACGCTTGAAACACTGATGGGGTCCCGTCGTGTCACCACCTATGTCGACGCCGGCGAAGAATACGACGTGATCCTGCAGGCGCAGAGCTCCGATCGCGGCGCGCCGACGGATCTGGAGAACATCCACCTGCGCACCCGCAGCGGGGATCTCGTGCCGCTGGCCAGCGTGGTCACGCTGACCGAATTGGCGGAGCCGGGCACGCTCAACCGCTTCAACCGTCTGCGCGCGATCACCATTTCCGGCGGACTTGCACCCGGCTACACATTGGGCGAAGCGATCGAATGGGTCCGGCAGGTGGCCGATGAAGAATTGCCCGATGTGGCCCAGATCGACTTCAAGGGCGAATCGCGCGAATACCAGCAGGCAGGCGGTGCGGTGATCTTTACCTTCGCGATGGCCTTGCTGATCGTGTATCTGGTGCTGGCGGCCCAGTTCGAGAGCTTCATCCATCCGGTGGTGATCATGCTGACCGTGCCGCTGGCCGTGCTCGGCGCGCTGATCGGACTGTGGATCACCGGTGGATCGCTCAATCTGTTCAGTCAGATCGGCATCGTGATGCTGGTGGGATTGGCCGCCAAGAACGGCATCCTGATCGTCGAATTCGCCAACCAGCTGCGCGATGAGGGGCGCAGCGTGGACGATGCCATTGCCGAAGCGGCATCGGTGCGCCTGCGCCCGATCCTGATGACCTCGGTGGCCACCATCATGGGCGCGGTGCCACTCGTCGTGGCAGGCGGACCGGGCTCGGCCAGTCGCGGCACGATCGGCGTCGTGGTCATTTCCGGCGTGGCGTTCTCCACGCTTCTGTCGCTTTATGTCGTGCCGGCGTTCTACAGGCTGTTGGCGCCGCACACTCGCTCGCCGGAAGCGCTGGCCCGCAAGATCGCCTCGCTGGAAGAAACCACGCCGGCCGTCGGAGGCCACGCATGAACGGAAACGGACCCATCTGGCCAACCTTGCCGCGCGGCGAGCGCCCGGACAAACGACAGCGCGAAAGGGAGCGGGAGCGTGGCAGCAAGCCCGGCATCCCGCGTTCTGCGAGAGGCGCAGGCACCCCTCCGGCACCGGAGACACCGCCGCACCAGGATGCGCCACGCCCACGCGACCCGCGCCGTGATGAACTGCGGGTCTTCGGTCTCAATGCCTGCCTCGCCGCCTTCGCGGCTCGACCGCACGACCTGCGCAAGGCCTATCTCAGCGCTTCGCGCATGGGTGCGCTGCGCGAGCTGATGGCGTACTGCGTCGCCCAGCGACTCGGTTACCGCGTGGTGGAAGACGAGGATCTCGCGCGCCTCACCGGCAGTAGCCATCATGAAGGCGTATGCTTGGACATGCGCCGACCTCCGGAACTCGCGATAGACGCATTGATCGCAAGTCTCCGCCCCTCCGGGCCAGCGTGCCTGCTGTGGCTCGATGGCGTCGGCAACCCGCACAACTTCGGCGCAGTGCTGCGTTCGGCCGCACATTTCGGCGTGGCAGCCGTGTTGCTGCCCGAGGACTCGGAGCTCGCGTTGTCCGGCGCGACCTGCCGCGTGGCGGAAGGCGGCGCGGAAGCAGTGCCGCTGGTACGACTTGGCGACCCGAGTCAGGCCATCGTCGCGCTGCATGCCGTCGGGTTCCAGCTGGCCGCGACCGTGCCGCGCGACGGTGAATCGGTGTTCGCCACACGCCTGCCCGAGCGCACCGTGTTCGTGCTCGGTGCCGAGCGGGAAGGCATGCAGCAGGGTTTGATCGCGCAGTGCGACCGACGCCTGACGATTCCCGGCAGCGGCAAGGTCGAAAGTCTCAATATCGCCAGTGCCGTCGCGGTGTTGCTGGGCGTGTTCGCGTCACGCATCGCCTGATACAACCCGCAGGTCACGTCACTCGCGTGGCGCGTGTTGGCGTTGGCGTTGGCGAAACGAAGCTGGACACCTTGCGGTGAACATTCATCCACATCGCGTTATGGTTCCCGGCGTTTTCGCCGATGGGTTTCCGCATGCCTTCCAGCCTCCGCCTGTTCCTCGCCGCCATCGTGTTCGTCGCCCTGCTCTGTTCTTGGGACGCGAGCGCGTCGGCGCCGCGTTTTGCGGTGGATTACACCGTCGCCTTCCTGCCCGAGGATGGCGAGGCAGAGGTCAGCATCGAACTGACTCCCGGCAAGACACGTGTCTCGCGACTGGTGTTCACGATGCCGGAAGCGCGTTATTCGGGCATCGAAGGCGATGGCCAGGTCGAGCGCGACGGTCAGCACCTGCGCTGGGAGCCGCCTCGCGGGGGCGGCACACTGCGTTATCGCTACCGCATCGACAGGAAGCGCAACAACGGCAGCTACGACGCCCGCATCACACGCGACTGGGTGATCGTACGCGGGGATGGTCTGGTGCCGCCGGCCCGTGTCACCGCAACCAGAGATGCGCGATCGGACGCCACGCTGCGGCTGCGTCTTCCTTCGGGCTGGACCCACGCCGACACACCCTGGTTGGCGACAGCCGATGGCAAGCGCTACACCGTCACCAATGACGAGCGCACCCTCGCCCGCCCTACCGGCTGGATCATTGCCGGCGACATCGGCACCCGCCGCGACACGGTGGAAGGCATGGAAATCAGTGTCGCCGCGCCGAAAGGACTGTCCACCCACCGCATGGACCTGCTCGCGATGCTCACGGCCACCGCACCGGCCATGCTGGATGCGTTCGGCACGCTGCCGGAGAAGATCCTCGTGGTGCGCGCCGGTGACCCGATGTGGCGTGGCGGCCTCTCCGGCCCACGCTCGCTGTGGATGCATTCGGACCGCCCGCTGATCAGCGAGAACGGATCGTCCACATTGATGCACGAGGTCGTGCATGTGGTCACACGCATCCGCGGCGTTGCGGGCGATGACTGGATATCCGAAGGGCTGGCCGAGTACTACGGCATGGAGCTGCTGCACCGCGCCGGCCTGCTCAGCCAGGCGCGCTTCGACAAGGCCATCGCCTGGATGCGCCGCCATGGCCGCGACACCCGAACCTTGCACGCATCCAGTTCCGCCGGACCGCGCACCGCGCGCGCGGTCGCGCTGTTCGCCGATCTGGATGCCGAAATCCGGAAGCGCACCAAGGATCGGCACAACCTCGACCCTGTGGCACGCGCGCTGATGCGCGATGGACAGCGCGTTTCCACTGCCGACCTGCGCGTGGCCGTCGAAGGCGTGTTGGGCGGAGAGTCGAGCGTTCTCTCCACCTCCCTGCTGGATTGACCAGCCGCTCCTTCTCCGCGAGGGCGAAGGAGCGGCCGTCGGCCATCAGTTTGCCGGGCAGGCAGCCGGCGTTCCTGCGACAACGCGAATGGTCTGCTCCCCGAGCACGGTGCCGCTCTGTCGGTCGATCAGGAACAGCTTGTCGTTGTTGAGCAGCCAATTGCCGGTCTCGCGCGAACCTCTTGGACCACCGCCATACCAGCGCGTGCCGTCGATCGTGCGCAAGCGGATATCGATGGAACGGTTGCTGAGCCGGGTCACATCCCAGGCAACGCGCGCAATGCCCTTGCCATCGCCATCGCAATCCCGAATCGGATTCGGTGTGGCGGTGAAAGTCACCTTGTCGCAACCCAGCGCATTCACGTCGAGCGTGGCGCTGGCGTGCTCGGCGCCGTTGGCATGATTGCGCAGGCGGACTTTCGCGCCCTTGCCCACCAACACTTCCATCGACCCACGACGTGACGCGGGGAAGAAGTGGCGTGTGCTACCGCCATCCTCCAGGGTCAGACGCAATTTTTCCGGGGTGTTCGCCGTGACGTTCCAATAAACCCGAGTGGCGGCCTTCAGATCGCTGCTGCACGTCATCGCGGGCGATGGATCGAAGGCGACGAATCGGGTTGGACACCCGGCCGTGGTCACGCTGGCTTCGGCGATGTCCAGCAATGCCCCGGTATCGGCATCGAGGAGGAAGAAGCGACTTCCATCACGCGCCCATTTGCCGGTGGTGGCGGCACTGTTGAGGATCGAGGACGAGGCGAAGGCGCTGCCGGCGAGGCTGCCTGAACGTATCTGGATTCGTTTCACGCCTGTGCCACGCACGTCCCAGCGCAGCCGCGCGCGGGCGAGGCCGGTGCCATCGCATTGCTTCACCGACGCGATCGTCAGCAGCCCCCTGCCAGCCAGCAACGGCTGTATCCGTTGATCCATCAATGCACGTTGATGCGGCGAGAACCGCGGGCTGTTGTAGCGCATCGTCGAATGAAAGGTGGAACGGTAAACGCCGCTGCTCTGGTACGCCCCGCCCTCGTACAGGCCGATACCAGTGGCTCCCGGCGCTGTCGGCTGTTGGGTACTGAAGCCTCCCGGCAGAAGGTCACGCCACGGCACCACGCGCCGGTCCAGACTCCGACTCATGTGGTTGCCCCACGGCGTAGCGCCCAGCAACGGATCGGGAAATTCGTCGTACTCGTCGGCCAGCTCGCCCACCTTGTGTCCGAACTCATGCGCCGGGGTGGCCGTATTCGGCGAACCGGCAATCGGTCCGGCATTGGCCAGAATGAAAGAGTTGGCCCGCCCCACCGGGATCGGCTGGTTGATCAGCACCACGACGGTATCGAACGACGGCAACACCTCGGCCGCCAACTGACTGGCCCGGCTGTAGTCGACCGACAATAACCAGCGCCCCGTCTCCACGGCTGCTCCCAGTAGCGTATCGCGCGAAACAACACGACCTGATCCCGGGACGTCGACGCTGGTCCCGGCCTGCTCGGAATAGGCCAGATAGGTCCACGCGCGGAAGAGGTGCCGATGCTCGCGCCAGTAATCGAACGCAAGCACCGCGCGCAGGTAGTCGCGTGCATTGCGGAAGAAAATCTGGGCCTCGCCGATGTTCAGCGCGCCATCGCCGTTGAGATCGTTGAATGGTTCGTTGTTGACGCTGGCATCGCTTCCGGGCGTTGGCGATGGCGCGTTTCCGTACGTGGCGTACGGCTCACTGGAGTCCCAAACGCCATTCTGGTTCAGGTCGTAATACAACACGCCATCCCAGACGCCGTTGCCATTGCGATCGGTGAAGGTTTCATTGCGCGAGGTGAAGCCGTCGCCGATGAACAGGATGTCGTGACGCTCGCCTTCCGGCGCGCCCCAGAGGCGCTGGAGGCGCCGGTCCTCCGACACCTGTGGCTCGAAATCGAGGACTTGAGTGAACGTCACATCACGGGTGAATGAACCCGTCACCGTGGACAAGGTTTCGTAATGACCCAGTGCGTTGCCGTCAGCCGGGGCACCAAACCAGTAGGTGCACCCGTCGCAGGCCGGCAGATCGAAACCGCCGTCAGCGCCGGAATTGCCCCAGTCGAATGCGTTTTGCCCCTGATCGTAGGCCACGTAAGGGATCGCGGACACCGCCTGGCCCGCAGCATTGCGCGTCTTTCCCTTCCAACGCACGGAGGCCGATGACGGGGACAAACCGATCGTGACCACGCCCCCCTCACGCGCCGTGAATGCCTCGCTGGTCCATGACGGCAGGCCCGGTGTGTGCATGCGCACGCGGTAGGTCCGCCCGTTGGGAACATGGAGGTCGGCAACCACGCGTACGCCTTGTGCAGACGTTGCGTGGTTTCCGGGGTTGCGCGAGGTCGCCACCACGGTGCTGCCCGACAGCAGTTCGAACCAGCGCCCACGGAAATGGCGGGTATCACCGGCGACCCACGCACTTTCCAATGTCATCTTCGCGATCTGGCTGGCGACCAGTTTCAGCTCCAGCGACATCGGGCCCGATACCGTGAACGTCTTCGGAGCGATGCCATGCCCGTAAAGGTGAAGGTTCAGGTAATCATTGCCTCGGTACCCCTGAGCATTCGGCCTGATCCGTACGGTGTATTGCCCGGCAGGCAACGTCAGCGATGCGGTTCCCTGCGCATTGGCATGCGCCGCGATCAGGAATTTGTCGTCCTGCCAGAACTCCACGCGGCCATAGGCCAGCGGCTGCGCATCCGGTGCTTTCAAGGACACGGAGATCGCATGACGCAACGGCACGTACAGATTCCGGGTCAGATCCGTATTTCCCGAATCCACAACGACTGGCGCCGGCCATATCTCGGTATTGCGGCCCGCCTCGACGATGTGTCGCGTTTCGCGCCGCAACAGGCTGGAAAAGCCACTTGACGCCGAGTTGCTCGACGGCAGCCCCGTGCCATTGATATCCATCACGCGCACGACGGCGTCGGCCACGACCGGGCCGCCTGCGCGCTCGCGCACTTGACCGGTCAGCGTGATGCCCTGTTCGAGCACGACGTTGTGTTCCACATCGGCACTCTGCGGCGAAAGCGATGTGCTCTGCGCGAAATGCCGGTCGGCTCCGGTGTTCAAGCGATAGCCGCGCCCCGCCTCGATCAACGCGGCGAAGCGGCCTGATGCGTCGATCGACAGACCACGTCCGTAATTGGAGCCATTCGGGAAAATATGCAGGTATGGCGCCTGCAGTGCACTGCCGCCATCGCTCGTCAGCCTGCCGCGCAGCGCCACGCCACGCACGGGCACGATGTCGCGTACGGTATCAGCAACGTAAGGCCCCAGCCTGAGTGGCTCCAGCAGGAAGGGACTGGGCAGGCTGCCCGCGGAAACCGTCACCTCTTCGTCGGGTGGAATCGCAAAGCTGTAGGCACCGTTGGCCGCGAGCCAGTCATAGCTGTAAACATTGCGGCCCCTGCGTTGATAGGACACGTACATCGGATGGGTATTCGTCGCGATGGACGCACCCGGCATGACGACCCGGCCGCTGAGCTGGATGCCCCGCTCCAGACGGTACTCTCGCGATGCGGTGTTCGTGATGCCCGGATCAGTGAAAACATCGGCAATCCAAGGCGCGAAAGGAAAAGCCAAGATCGTCAGCGGACGTCCGGATTCGACCTGTGCAGTGAAGCGCCCCTGCGCATCGACGTTATGGACAGTGGCAGCAACACCATCCTCCACCTGGACATGGAATGTTCTCCCTGGCACGCCCCCGGAAGAGTCGAGGATGCGCCCATTCAGCGTGACCTTGGCTTTGGGCGGAGCCACGGCATCCTGTGTCGCGGCTTTGGTCGGTGTGTCGGCTTTGGCTCCTGAATCCCGGTCCGGCGCGACCTCCACCCCCGGAGCATGATCGGGAACCGCAACACAGGGCTGGCCGGACCCTGCCAACTCCGGAATGAAACGCATGCCCGGCCCTTTGCAGTTCTCCGGGAGAAGGGGGATTCCCAAGCTCCGTTGCTGCAGGATCGTTTGTTGACGTGCAATGTATCCGCTGGCCCTGGCCTGGTCTTCTTCGTCGGATGGCGCGGCCTTGGGCGTGGCATCGAGCCATTGCATGAACGATTCACGTTCACGCCGTGCGTTTTCCGCAAATGCCGCATCCAGATACACACTGAAACGTGTCTTCCCGTCGGCGTCACGCAAACGCAACAAGGCTTCACCCGCAGGCACCGGCACCCGGAACGCGATCAGCAGAGGCTGTCCTTGCGGCATGCCCAGTGTCAACGCATCCGGTGACGGAACCTGACCGGACCATAGCGCCGTGTCGGCCGGGTCGACCAATTCCACGCGCCACGCTGCACGTCCAGACAGTGACGTGACCGGTTCGAAGCGCGGCAAGGCGGTGACACGATCGAGCGTGATGTCCTGGCCCTGCACCTGCAGGCTGACAAGGTATCCCCCACGTTGGGATTCGCTTCCGAATGCAGTCAACACCCACGACATGAGCAACAACAACAAACCATGACGCATGCCCCCCCTCCTTTCTATCCGTGTATTCCTGTGTCCCGCCGGCATGGTAACGCCATTCCATAACTGTCAGACTTGAGCATGCGCGGACGCCTCCGGGATTTCATGTCGCCGCGTGCATCCCCTCCGGTTCTCATGGAAGTCACCCCATGCTCTCTTCCGTTCCATTCTTTCGCCTCTCCCGTGGCCTCCTTGGCTGTGTCTTGTTGCTCACCAATCTGGGGAGTGGCCGAGCGCATGCAGCCGATGAAATTTCGCCCGAAACACGCGCAGCGCTGGCCGATCGTGTTCTTTTCAATGCCGGCCGCACCGGCGAGGCCTTCGACAGCTACATCGTCTATTACCGTGACGACGCGGCCCCGGGGGACGAGAAATCCGCCGCAGCCACGCGGACACGCTCGAAAATCGACGCGGATCTGTCACGCACAAGCAAGGCAGTCGGCTTCGGCGCACGGCACGAGCGACGCTTGGCGACCGGCGGACATTTGATCCGCCTGGACACCGGCAAGAAACTGACGGGTGCCGCCTCCGACCTTTTCATGGCGGAGCTGGCGGTCAACCCGGATATCGTGGCGATCGAGCCCAATGCGCTCCAGACGATACGCCTGATCCCCAACGACCCACACTTCCAGCGGCTCCAGTGGGGCCTCAATGGCGCGCAGGGCGGCATCAACGCGCCGACGGCGTGGGATCTCGCCACAGGCAATGGCGTGGTGATCGCCATCGTGGACACCGGCAGCACACCCCATCCCGATCTCAACAACCAGACCATTGCAGGCTACGACTTCATCACCGATCCGGAGCGGTCGCGTGATGGGGGCGGCCGCGACGCCGATCCCAACGATGAAGGCGACTGGTTCGAGGAAGGCGATTGTCCTTCCAGTGCCGACGAACGCCGGAATTCGAGCTGGCATGGCACCCATGTCGCAGGTATCGCGGCAGCGCAGGCCAACAACGGCATCGGTGTGGCGGGTACGGCGTTCGGTGCCAAAGTCCAGCACGTCCGCGCTCTTGGCCGCTGCGGCGGCAGCGTCGTGGATATCGCCGAAGCCATCATCTGGGCCAGCGGTGGCAACGTTGCCGGCGTGCCGGCCAACACCACGCCGGCCAAGGTCATCAACCTGAGCCTGGGGGGCGAAGGTGCCTGCGGCCTGACGTACCAGAACGCCATCAACCAGGCTCGGAACCGTGGCTCGGTGGTGATCGTTTCGGCCGGCAACGAGAACATGCCGGCGGCCGATTCGCGCCCTGCCAACTGCACCGGCGTGGTCACCGTGGCGGCGAACAACAAGACCGGTGGGCGTGCGTCCTACTCCAACTTCGGCCCCGCCGTGGATGTGGCCGCTCCCGGCGGCGACTGTGAGGGTGCATGCCGTGACGATCCTTCGGGAATGATCCTGTCAACGCTCAACGACGGCACCACCACGCAAGGCACCACTCCCGGCTACTACTACAGCAACGGAACCTCCATGGCCGCACCGTTCGTCTCCGGCGTGGCGGCGCTGATGTTCTCGAAGAAGCCTTCGCTCACGCCGACCCAGGTGGAAAACCATCTCCGGGACACCGCCCGCCCCTTCCCGGGCATGTGCGCGGATGGTTGCGGCACCGGTATCGTCGATGCCGCAGCCGCAGTGCGGGCCGCCGAAAGCGGCACCATATCGCAGTACCCGATCTCGATCGCCCGAACCGGCAATGGCCCCGGGACCATCACCAGTTCCCCGGCCGGGATCAACTGCGGCAGCAGCTGCGCAGCCCGATTCAATGCCAACGCCACCGTCACGCTGACCGCAAGCTCGGCGAGCGGCAGCCGGTTCGTCGGTTGGTCTGGCGCCTGCAGCGGCAGTTCGACCACCTGCACGCTCACCGCCAACCGGGCCCACGCCGCGCAAGCCCGCTTCGATGTTCCCGTCACGCGGCTGAGCAGCCCGTCGGTCCTGAACGATGTTTCGTCGTCCGGTGGCGCGCTGATGTATTCGCTGACCGTCCCCACCGGCTCCACCGCGCTGCTGTTCCGCATCAGCGGTGGCAGTGGCGACGCGGATCTCTATGTGCGCCGTGGCGCCCAGCCCACGACCACCGACTATGACTGCCGGCCTTATCGGGTGGGCAACTCGGAAACTTGCCAATTCTCGGCCACGATGTCCGGCACCTGGTATGCGATGCTCGTGGGCGATCCGTCATTCTCCGGCGTGAAACTCGAAGCCCGCTATGCCTCCGGCCCCAGTGGCGGCCGAACGTTGTCCAACAACGTCCCGATCGAAGCCATCAGCGCACAGAAAGGTGGCGCACGCTATTACAAGATCCAGGTGCCTGCGAGCGCCTCGCGCCTGAGAATCCAGACGCAGGGCGACAATGGCGATCTCGATCTTTACGTGCGGCGCGGCGGAACGGGTGGCGGCGTGCCGCAACTCGGACTGTTCGACTGGGTCTCGGGCTGGTGGGACAGCAACGAATACATCCGGCTCGACGAGCCCACGCCGGCGATGTACTACGTCATGCTGCATGCCTACGAGGCATTCGAAGAGGTCCGTCTGCTGGCGCGTTACACGAATGCGACCATCCGCTACACCGGCCTTGGTGCAGGAAGCGTTCGCCTGAAGCGCAGCGCCGGCAGCGAGGAGGCGCCTCGCTGCACCGCCTTCCCCTGCGAATCGTCGCTCAAGAATGCCTCGTATGACCTGATCGCCACGCCATCCACCGGCTCGCGGTTTGCCGGCTGGACCCCGAGCCAGTGCGACAGCATCGTCAACGGCAATTGCCGGATTCGGCCCAATACCCGAGCCAGGGATGTCACCGTGAACTTCACTCGGAACAGCGCGGATAGTCCCACGCTGACTGTTTCGAAGTCGGGCAATGGAGATGGCACGGTCCGGATCCGGCGTGTTTCCACGGGTACCGACTACGGCGTTTGTGAGTCGTTCCCCTGCCGTGCCGGTCCACCCAACGCGATCCACGAACTGATTGCCGAGCCGCGCCCCGGCTCGCGCTTCACGAACTGGAACGCAGCCCAGTGCGACAGCATCGTCGCTGGCAAGTGCCGGATACAGATCAACCGGCCGGTTCAAGTCACGGCGACGTTCCAGCCCGAGTGAACCCCTCGTCTCGCCCGGGACCGGATACGGTCCCGGGCAAACCTGGATCAGGCTGCAAGGGTTACAGTCTGCGGGCTTCCAGCACCGCCGGCACACCTTCGATCTTCGCCAGCAACTGGCCCAGCTGTTCGAAATCACCCACCTTCAGGGTGAATCGCAATTCCGCGCGATTGGTGGCTTCATCCACACGTGTCGCCACGGAAAGAATGTGGATGTTGCTCGAACCGATGACCGTGGTCAGGTCCTTGAGCAGCCACTTCCGATCCCACGCGCGCACCACGATATCCACACTGTAGCTCTGCCCCCCTTCGCGCCCCCACTCCACCGGCAGGATGCGCTCGGGAGAACGCGCAACCAAGGACTGGAGGGCCGAGCAATTGGCCCGATGCACCGTCACGCCACGGCCCCGGGTCAGGTACCCCAAGATGGCATCGCCCGCGACTGGTTGGCAGCAACGCGCCAGTTGCACCATCAGATTGCCGACCCCTTCGATCATGAAGCCCTTGGCGGGCTTGGGAGGCTTGGCCAAAGCCCCGCCCAATCCGAGATGGCGCGCCCCGGCATTCGTTTCATCCGGCGATTGACCCGCCTCATGCAAAGCGCGCGCGACCTGGCTGCAGCCAACGTCACCGAGCGCCACCGCCACGTACAAATCCTCCAGTTTGGTCAGGCGAAGCTTGCTCAGCGCCAGGGACAGGTCCATCTGGTGCAGCCCTACGCGCTTGAGCTCTTTCTCCAGCAGCTCACGACCTGCCTGAAGGTTTCGCGAGTAATCCAGCTTGTGAAACCAGGCACGCACCTTGTCGCGTGAACGCGCGCTGGCGAGGTAACCACCGCCGGTCGCCAACCAGTCGCGACGTGGCTCAGCCGTCTTGCCGGTGAGGATCTCCACACGCTGACCACTGGACACTTGGTATGTCAGCGGAACGATGCGGCCATTCACTTTGGCTCCACGACAGCGATGCCCGACCTCGGTATGAACGTGATAGGCAAAATCGAGGACCGTCGCCCCTCGGGGCAAATCGATGACCTGCCCTTGCGGCGTGAGCACATAGACCCGATCCTCGATCAGCTCGGTGGAGAGGCCCGCCAACAGTGGCGCATCACCCTCGTCTTCCTTGCTGCTGTCGAGCAGTTGCCGCATCCAGGCGATCTTGCGCTCGAACTCCGAATCGCTGGATCCACCCTCCTTGTAGCGCCAGTGGGCTGCCACGCCGAGCTCGGCGTGCTCATGCATTTCGACCGTGCGGATCTGGATTTCCAGCGACTTCCCGTACGGGCCGATCACCACCGTGTGCAACGAGCGGTAATTGTTGGCCTTGGGATTGGCGATGTAATCGTCGAACTCGCTCGGGATCGGTGACCACAGCCCATGCACGATGCCAAGCACCGTGTAGCAGGCAGCCAGGTCATCCACCAGAACGCGCACGGCGCGAATGTCGTGGAGATCGTCGAAGGCCAGTTTTTTCTTCTGCATCTTTTTCCAGATGCTGAAGATGTGCTTCGGCCTTCCAGCCACATCGGCATGCACTCCGGCACGCTCCAAGGCTTCACGCAGCACGCGCTTGGCCTCTTCGATGAAGCGTTCCCTGTCACCCCGTTTTTCGGCCAGGAGCGCGGCGACGCGACGGTAGGTATCGGGCTGGAGGATCCGGAACACCAGATCCTCCATCTCCCACTTGAACTGCCAGATTCCCAGGCGATTGGCGAGAGGCGCATGAATGTCCGCGGAAATTTGCGCCAGCCGTTGCCTCGCATCCGGGTCGAGGTCGGAGGCAAGGCGCAATTGCACCAACTGACGCGCCAGCAGGATCAGCACCACGCGCAGGTCGCGCACGATCGACAGCAGCAACCGGCGCAAGCCTTCGGTGCCCGATCGTACGCCGCGCTCGCCGTAGATCGACCAGACCTTCTCCGCCTCTCGCTGCCCTTCGATCAGAACCGATGGCACCTGCTCCGCCGGCCACTGCCCGGAAGGGTCGCAAACGTAAAGGATGGCGGCAGACAACGTTGCGGAATCAGCGCCGAGTTCATCCAGCACGGCGAGTGTCTGCACCACTTCATGCTCGGCCTCTCGTGGCAATGGCTTCGCGGCAAGCGCGTCGGAGACGACAGGAAACAACGGTGCGTTGACCCTGCGTGCGCTGGCAAGCCACTCATCCAATGTCTCCAATTGCTTGCGACTCGCACCCATGACAACGAGTTGACCCCAAAAGAAGACGCCGGAGCAAGCCCCGGCGTCGCATGGTTACATGGCGTTTCGACTGCCGCTCCGAACTCATGTCTCACAGTCCTCGATGAAGGACTTTCCCCTGTCCATCCTTGCGGGATGAAAAGTCGGCTCAAAGCCGGTGAGACATGATGTCGGGCAGTCGACGCCTTAATAAACGCCCAGGTGGAAGGTGGTCTCGTCAAAAAGACCGAAGGGATCGGTCGCCCGGACGGTGATCGTGTACAGCGCCTCGGTACCAACCTCAGGCGCACCATGGATTCTCACTCCCGCCTCGTAATCCACACCATCCGGCAATCCGGAAACAGTGATTTCAAGGGCGTCCTCATCTTCATCGGTAAAAACAGCCAGCAACTCGGCTTCCGTATAAACCGTCACAACCGTGCCGACGAAAGCGACATCGTTGCCCAACACGCCTGTCGCCACCGGAGCCACATTCTCTGCATTCACCGTCCATACGAACGAATCGGAAATCGTGCCGCCCTGCTGATCGTCGGCTGTAATGGTGATGGTGTATGGGCTACCCACCGCTGCCGTCTGGCTGAGGGTTCCACTGATCAGGCCAGTGTTGGGCTCCAGCACAACGCCAGGCGGCAACGTACCCGGGGGTACCGAGAAAATAAGCTCATCGCCCGGATCCGAATCCTCGAAGGCCGTCGCAACACTGAATCCAGTGATCGTGTTGCCCTCGCCATCAATCCTGTCCTCCAGCGGCGTGCTGCTCACGACCGGATCCTGATTGACGTTATGCACGGTAATGATGAACGTCTGCGAGGCAGTCGGCGGCGTGCCGCTGTTGGTGGCAGTCACGGTGATCGAGTAGGTGCCTGCCGAGGCGTTGCTGAGCGGACCCGTGCTCAGGATCATCTTGGCTGCGGCACTGAAGAACAAACCATCCGGCAAGGCATCTCCGGAACGGCTGAGCGTGAAGGCATCGCCTTCGATATCCTCGAAAGCATTGGACAGGTCGATCACGATATTATCGTCACCCTCGTAGTATTCGACCGGCGGCAACAGATCCTTCACGCGCGGCCCATCGTCTACCGCCGTGACGGTGATCGAAACCGTCGCCGGTGCACTCGACGTCGTTCCGTCGTTGGCCGTGTAGGTAAAGCTGTCGGAGCCGAAGTAATCAGCCGCCGGAGTGTAGGTCAGGTTCGGTGCGACACCGCTGAGACTGCCATGCGACGGGCCGTTCGCCACCTGGAAGGTGAGCGGGTCGCCTTCCGGATCGCTGCCGGTCAGCACAATGCCAATCGGCGTGTCCTCGAGCGTGGTCACGGATTTGCCGTCAGCCGTCGGCGAGAAGTTCTCGACCACCTTGATCCGCAGGCTGCGGCTGTTGTCGGCGTGGTCCACCTCGACAGAGACATCGGGCGCGGAGAACGCCGCTAGCTGGATCAGCGCCAGAGACTGATTCGCACCGACGTCGCTGCTGCACGAGCGACGAACCAGGGTGTATTCGCGATGTGTATTCGGCAACAAATCTCCGACGTTCTCGGCGAACCTGTCGCTCACTGGAGAATTGCCGCAATCGAGCGTATCGCCCCTGCCGGTGCTACATGGAAGGCCCTGGTCCGTGGTGCATTCCACGCGCCTCACCGTCGGCCCCATCAGCGCACCGACAGTCGGCACGAACTCCCGGATGCGTACATCGTAGGCGGGGGTTGTGCCCGTGTTTTCGACGCGCACCTTGAACTCCACATCGGAACCGTCCGCCTGCGCCTGGTTGAGGACATCGGAGGTCAATGGAACACCTTGCGCATCCAGGAACGTCACCCGCAGGTTCGATTCCGATTCCAGGCCATCGGCGAACAAGGCATCCTCATCCGGCTCGACACCACCGGACGCCGCGTTCGGGGCCAGTCCGGCATAGCAGGCAAGCCACGGCGTGCTGGCATCGGCCCGCTGCGGCACCAGTGCGCCGCTGTTGAGGTTGTAGTCGAGCGCAGTGATGCCGACGACCGGGCCGATCATGTCCTGATCGTTGGCGTCCTTGATGACAAGGCTCCAGGTGGCGGTGCCGGCACCGGAGTAATAGTCCTCGCACAAGGCCGGCTCCAGCAGCGGAACGGTCAGCGTCGGGGTGGTTGTACCCAGATTGTTGTAGGTGGCCTCGCCGGATAGCGGCAGGGTGGTGCCACCCAATTGCACCGCCAACTTTGCCGGCGTGACCGGCACGCAGCCAGCCTGAGTCAGTTGCCCGGGAAACTCCAGCACGCCCAAGCGATCAATGGATGTGACGTCGAACCAGCCATAGTCGACGTTGAAGCCCGCAGTACAAAGGCGATCCGCGGGAGCGGTCTGCGCCATTGCCGGCAGGGTCGTCACGCCCAACATCAAGCCCAGTGCCGTGATCCATCTTGCGTTCATGCCGCTCCGAGTTTTCCGGGTGGAACCGTTTGCCGCCTTCATCATGCTGTCACTCCTTTGACTTGAGGCACCGGCATTCCGGCCCCCGTGATCCCCCGAATCCATCCACCGCCTGCGATACGCCCGTCAACAAGGACCGAAAACGCACTCGCAAAATTCATGGACGCAGCTATCCTTTTGATTATAGCGCGCTCTTGTCAAGCCAAACGTGAACTTTCCCATAAGTCGATGATCGGCATGTCCTGTCCGATATCCGTGTGTCACTCATCCACCACGCGGATATGCAGGGCGCGACTGTTGTCCGCAAGGTCCGGCTCCGTGACTGCCGGATCGGCGAAAACCGCGACCTGGACCAATGCCAGTGGCTGGCCTGGGCCTGTATCGGTAGTGCCGGAACGACGCGTCATCAGGAAATCACGCTGCTCGCCGGGAGCCAGACTGCCCAAGGTCTGGCGGAACGCGGCGGCACCCATGCCGTTGGTGCAGGCCGCGTTGCCGCTTCCGTCGCTGCCTTTGTCGATGCAGGCCACACGCGTCACGGTGGGCATCAGCAAAGCGGTGGCTTCGGGGACGAACTCGCGCACGCGCACGCCGTACGCGTCGCCCTCGCCCACATTGCGGATGCGGACCAGGTAGCTCACCTCGCCGCCGATGGCTTGTTCGATCACATCCGATGCCAGCGGTGCATCGCCCGTCGCAGTGAGGAACTCCACTTGCAGGTTCGGCAGCAGAGCCTCGAAGCCGTTTGCGAACAGGCTCATCGATTCGCCCGGCTCGCCCGGATGCAGATCGGCGTTGGCCGTCAAACCGGAAAAACACCGCAGCCACGGCGTCGAACCGTAGGACGCCACCATCACCGGCCTGGACACGCCGCTCGTGACGGCATGCCGGAAGGCAGCCACGCCGCGCAGGTTTTCGATCATCACTTCGCCGTTGGCATCTTCGATGGCGAAGTTCCAGGTTGCCTCGCCTGCGCCACCGGCGAAATAGTCCTCACACAGCGCCGGCTCGGCCAGTACGACGGACAGACCCGGCGCCGCCCAAGTCGGATACGGGTAATGGCTGTAACGAATTTCACTGGACAGCGGTAGAAGCATGCCGCCCAGGTTGACCTTCAGCGGTGCCGACGTGATGTCGATGCACTGACCCTGATGCAGCAGGCCGGGAAAGGCGAGTACGCCGAGCCTGCCGGCATCGACATCGAACCAGCCGTAGTCGGGGTTGAAGCCGGCGGTACACAGCCGATCCGACGGCGCGGGAAGCACTTGCGCAAAGGCCGGGCTCAGCGCGCAGCCCAGCACGAGAACGAAAAGGCACCGCCAAGGCATTGGCCCCATTGCGCGTTTGCGATCCCTCGACATGTTTCCCCCTTTGCGTTGGTGCGGCATGCAGCACTCAGTTGGACAGGCTTGCGCCGACACCACAGGGCGTTCCATCAGGGCAGACATCCGGCGGGATGGCGCTGCCCGGCGGTGTGTACATGTTGCGCAGGGCGATATTGAGGTACATCGTCGTATTTGCCGGTATCAGGCAGCGGCTTGCATCCACGCCGGGCACCGCACCTCTGATCTGGCTCGCCATGGAATAGGTAGAGCGGCATACGGCTTTCTTGTACGTCTCCGCACCTGCACTGGTATCGCGCGGACGGAAATCGCCCGGGCAAGGGCTGATGGCCATGATGACGGCGTGCTCCACCAGCGAACCTAGCGGCGGCGTGAAATTCAGGATGAATTTCCCGGTATTCGGGCTCGTACCCGCCGCCGGCATGGTGAACGACAACGCCAGATACTGGTTATCGCCCAGGATGCCGGGCAGGCCGGGCATGATGTAGCCCGAGCTTAGCCCCAGCATGTTGCCAGTCCGCTCGACGAACGTACTTTCCACTTTCGCCATGCCGCGTTGATCGGCCTGGTAGGCATTGAACTGGTTGCGATCTGCTGGCGACAGGCTGTCGAGATAGTTTGCGCACGAGACAGCCGGCGACGGTGCGGCCTGCACCGTGACCTGCGCCACAGCATCGACATGGCCTGCGGCGGAATAGCAGCGCATCGTGAAATCAAAGACACCCGGCGGCAAGGTATTCAGTGTCAGGCCAACGGTGTTGTTGGGAACAAGTGGCCCAACCCATCCCGGCAAGGTGGGCGGTGAGATGCCTCGGCAAACTTCAGCGTTCGTGCTCCACGTCAGCCTCGGCAGGCTCGCGCCTTGCGCCACGACCAGATTCGGGAACGAGAAGATCGTCGGTAGCGGTCCGGCAGGTGCGCCGACGTTGTTGCAGACATTGGACACGCCGTTGATGGTTTCCAGCGCACAGCTCGCCTCGATGTCGCCATCGGCGCGTACCACCAGATCGGTGCCTGGTTTCATCCTGATCGGTCTGAAATCCGGTGTCGCGGTGGGTGATACGTCCACGTACAGCGTCTTCTGCTGCGCCTGCGCCGCCCATGATGCAACCGCCAGAAACGTCAGCGATGCAAGTTTGACGAGCAACCCACGCAGCCTCCTTCCCATATGAAAACGTGCAGCACGCAGAAACATCATGGCACCCCTTGATCAGGCCGGATAAAAATTCAGCGTCTTTTCCTCACTGCAGCCAAGGATTGAAAGCCGAACGCCTTCTCTCCAGTCTAACCGGTTCCGGCGAGCGGCATTTGTCGCTCACACGCCCGATGTTGCCAGTGTTTCCAATTGTCGCGCCAGCCGCTTCACCGACACCGGCACCGCCGTGCCCAACTCCTGCGCGAACAAGGAGACACGCAGTTCTTCCAGATCCCAGCGCAGTGCCTGCCAGCGTGGATCGGCGAAGGTTGGTGTGCCACGCACCTTGTTCAATGCGGCGACGAAGGGGGCCAGCTCAAGCATCCGGGCCTGATCGCGCGCCGGATCGCGCAGGGCACGCTCGGCCCGGCGCAACATGGCGTCGAGGTAGCGCGGCATCTGTGCCAGCGCCGCCGCGGGCGTCTCACGCAGGAAGCCCGGATAGACCAGACCGTCCAATTGGCTGCGCAGATCGTCGAGATTGCCCTTGGCCCAGCCCATCAACGGCGATTCGAGTTGCGGGCGCAGTTGCGCGACCCGAGCGAGGATGGATTCGGCCAGTTCGAGTCGTTTCACCGCTTCGCCGAACAGGCGGCGACCGGCATCGGCAACGCGCGCCTCGAACGCAGCCTTGTCGCGGATCGTGCCGAGATCGTCGCCCTGCACTGCCAGTACCGCGGCATCGACGATGTCCTGTCGCAGACGTTCCTGCGATTCGATCGCGGCGTACAACAAACCGACCTTGGGCGATACCGGCAACTGCTTGCGGGCCTGTCGCATGCGATCGGAAAGCGCAATGAGCAGCAGCCGACGGACACCGTGCGGATGCTGCGACGCAGCCTCGACAGCATCGGCGAACACGCGCAGCGCCACAGCGTCGCCCGTGTCCACAAGCGCCGGGAATGCGGGCACCCCCGCCTCGCCGGCGATACGGGCGGGAATCGGCGCCTCGGGAAATGCGTTGAGATCATCCGTGGCCAACTCCCGCCCGGCACGCACCGCGAACGCCTGTTGCGCACGCTCGCCAAAACGCGCCCGCAGGTCAGCCGGATCGCGCGAGCAGGCCAGCTCCTTGCCTTGCGAATCCATCAGCCTGATGCGCAAGCGAAGGTGCGGATCAAGAGCTTCCTCGTCCAACTCCACTGCCGCCAGCGGCGTGCCGGTGACTTTGGCAAGAAACCGCGCGAGCTCCCCCCGCAGGCTGTCGGCGGATGGCATCGGGCAGACCTGGGCAAATGCCCGGGCGAAGTCCGGAGCTGGCACATAGTTGCGCCGCATCGCCTTGGGCAGGCCACGGATCAACTCGGTGGCTTTTTCTTCGACCAACCCCGGCACCAGCCATTCCAGGCGCGCGGGATCCAATGCGTTGAGCAGATGCAACGGCACGTCGAGCGTCACGCCGTCGTCGTCCGCGACGGGTTTGAAGTGGTAGTGCAGGGCCAGACGCGCGTCGCCGAGGGGAAAGTACTTGGGGAAACGATCGATATCGCTGCCCTCGCCGGGCAGCAGGTCGGAAAGCGACCACTCCAGTCCGCGCTTTGCTGACTCATCCCGGGTGCGAAACCAGGCATCCAGACCACTGACGCTGTTGATGTCGGCGGGAATGCGATCCAGATACCAGCGCGCCTGCCAATCCTCGTCAGCCACCAAGCCGGCGCGACGCAACTTCGCCTCCTCTTCCTGTGCCTTGGCCAACGTCGCCAGATTCCGGGCGAGGAACGATGCACGCAGGTCGATCTCGCCAAGCACCAACGCCTGTCGGACGAAGATGTCGCGTGCTTCGACGGGGTACAGGCCGCCGTAATGGATCGGACGCTTCGGTGCCAGCACCAAGCCGAACAGCGATATCTGCTCGAAGCCGGTCACACGCCCCTGCGAACGCGCCCAGTGCGGGTCGAAATGCTTGCGCGAGAGCAGGTGCGGCAGCTCTGCGATGACCCAGTCCGGCTCGATGCGCGCGCAGGTGAGTCCCCAGACCTTCTGAGTGTCCAGCAAGCTCGCGCAAAGCACCCAACGTGGCGCCTGTCGTGCCAACGTGGACCCCGGGAACAGCTGGAATCGGCGGCCACGCGGCCCTTCGAAAATACCCTTCTCGTTCTTCTGACCGATTTGCGTCGGCAACCCCGCAATCAACGCGCGATGCAGCGATTGGTAGGTCGCCGCATCCGGGCTATCCAGCGCCGGCCTGGGCTGTGACGCATTCTGGACCTTCGATGGTTCCGTTCGTGCCTGACGCTGCGGCACCGCCTTCTCTTTGCGTGTTGACGTGGCCAGCGTCGGCGCGTCCAGCGACCACCCCAGCTCCTCGGCCAGCACCAGCAACTGCCGATGCAGTTCGCGCCACTCCCGCATGCGCAGATAGCCCAGAAAATTGCGCTCGCACCAGTCTCGCAACTTCGACTGCGTGAAATCCTCGTGCGCCTGGCGATAGGCCTCCCACAACTTCAGGATGCCGACGAATTCGGAGTTGGCATCGGCAAACTGCTGGTGCGCTTGATCGGCGGCCTGACGCTGATCCGCAGGTCGCTCCCGCGGATCCTGAATACCCAGGAATGCGGCTATGGCGAGCATCTGGCGCAACACGCCGTGCTCTCGGGCAGCCAACAACATGCGTGCCAGCGAGACATCGACCGGCCACCGCGCCATCGTGTGCCCGGCCGGAGTGAGCTGGCGCTGGCGATCGACCGCGCCCAACTCGATCAGCTGCTGCCATCCGTCGCTGATCGCTCGCTCGTCCGGAGTCTCCAGAAAGGGAAAATCCTCGATCCTTCCCAATCCCAGCGACAACATGCGCAGGATCACTCCCGCAAGCGACGCACGCAGGATCTCCGGATCGGTGAATGTGGGGCGGGACTCGAAATCCGCGTGGGAATAAAGCCGGAAACAGATGCCCGGCGCGGTGCGGCCGCAGCGTCCGGCACGCTGGTTCGCACTGGCCTGACTGATCGGCTCGACATGCAGACGCTCCAGCTTGCCTCGCGGGCTGTAGCGCTTGACGCGCGCCAACCCCGGGTCCACGACATAACGAATGCGCGGAACGGTCAATGACGTTTCGGCCACGTTCGTCGCCAGCACGATGCGACGCTTGGGGCCGGGATGAAAGATCCGGTCCTGATCACGCACCGAGAGACGCGCATACAGCGGCAACACCTCGGTTTCACGGTACTTGCGCCGCTCCAGCGCCTGATGCGCATCGCGAATCTCGCGCTCGCCCGGCAGGAACACCAGCACGTCACCGCGCGGATCCTCCCGTGTGGCCTCGTCCACCGCTCGCACGATGCCATCCAGAATGCCGATCCCTTCGCCCGTCTCCGCGCGATTGCGTCCTGCGCCCTCGACGTCGTCCAACGGGCGATACCGCATTTCCACGGGATACCCGCGTCCTTCGATCGATACGACCGGCGCGTCATCGAAGTGCCTGGCGAATCGCTCGGTGTCGATCGTGGCGGAGGTGACGATCAGCTTCAGATCGCGACGCTTCCGCAGCAACGTTTTGAGGTAGCCGAGCAGGAAATCGATGTTGAGACTGCGTTCGTGTGCCTCGTCGACGATGATCGTGTCGTAAGCGGAGAGATAACGATCCGACTGGATCTCGGCCAGCAAGATGCCGTCGGTCATGAACTTGATGCAGGCGTCGTCGGACACGCGCTCGGTAAAGCGCACCTGGTAACCGACCGCCCCGCCCAACGCCACCTCCAGTTCCTGAGCCACGCGGCTGGCGACAGCACGGGCAGCGATCCGGCGCGGCTGGGTACAGCCAATCATCCCCGCAGCACCTCTTCCAGCGGCGAGGCACATCTTCGGAAGCTGCGTGGTCTTGCCCGAGCCGGTCTCGCCCGCCACGACGATCACTTGATGCTTTCGGATCAACTCGACGATGTGTTCGGCCTCTCTGGCCACCGGCAAGGCTTCATCGAACGTCGGCGCCGGCAGCACCGCACGGCGTGCCTCGCACGCGGCAACCGACGCAGCCAATGCGCCTTCGAACGCCTCGCGCAACGTGGTGTCGCGCGGGTTTTGACGCAGCCGGGATTGCAGTCGGCGCAGGCGTCCCTGGTCGCGACTCAGGGCATGCGCAAGGGTGGGAACCGTGGAGGACATCGATCGTGAAAGCTCAGGTGACTCATGGCGGACCTGGTGCGGGAAACCATCCATTTCCCTGTTCAGGCATAACGGCGTAGGGTAAAGCCTTCATCCCCAACATGAGGACAGCGGAAATGAAAATCGATATCGGGATCAAGGCCGACGATCGCAAGAGCATCGCCACGGGCCTGTCGCACTTCATGGCCGATGCCTACACTCTCTATCTGAAAACCCACAACTTCCACTGGAACGTGACCGGCCCGATGTTCAACTCCCTGCACACCATGTTCGAAGTCCAGTACAACGAACAATGGGTTGCTCTCGACGGCATCGCCGAACGCATCCGTGCCCTCGGCTTCAATGCGCCGGGCTCCTATGCCGAATTCACCAAACTATCCTCGATCAAGGAAGAATCCGGACGCGATGGCGCAACGGACTGGAAGGACATGGTGAAACAGCTCGTTGCCGGCAATGAAGCAGCCTGCAAGACCGCACGCAAGGTATTGGGGATGGCCGACAAGGCAGGCGACGACTCCACTGCCGATCTTTTGACCCAGCGCCTTCAGACCCACGAAAAATATGCCTGGATGCTGCGCTCGCTGCTCGAATGACCTCTGCGTCGCATGCCGGACGGGCATGCGGCACTGGTTCTTCCGCGGGCCCGGCAAATGCCGGGCCCGCGTGTTTTCGCACCTTCCCTGACCCCGGTCATGCCCGCCGCCCTGCCGACGCTTGCGTCCCGCACCTGCCTATGCTGCACTGCAATAACCCGTACCGCTACAGGCATGCGCATGATCCGGAAGAGCCTCGATGCCTTTCTCCTTGACCTCGCCCGCCGCGACCCGCACCAGCCCGAGTTCCAGCAGGCCGTGCGCGAGGTGATGGAGAGTCTCTGGCCTTTCATCGAACAGAACCCGCGCTACCGCGAGCACGCCCTGCTTGAACGTCTGGTCGAGCCCGAACGCGTGATCCAGTTCCGTGTGGCCTGGGTCGATGACCATGGCCGCACCCTAGTCAACCGTGCCTGGCGCGTGCAGCACAACGCCAGCATCGGTCCGTTCAAGGGTGGCATGCGATTCCATCCCACGGTGAATCTTTCGGTATTGAAGTTTCTGGCTTTCGAGCAGACCTTCAAGAACGCCCTCACCACCCTGCCGATGGGTGGCGGCAAGGGCGGCGCGGATTTCGATCCCAAGGGCAAGAGCGAGGGCGAAGTCATGCGCTTTTGTCAGGCCTTGATGAGCGAACTCCACCGTCACCTTGGCCCGGACACCGACGTGCCGGCCGGCGACATCGGCGTCGGTGCGCGCGAGGTCGGTTTCATGGCCGGCTACCTCCGGAAACTCTCCAATCATGCCGCCTGCGTGTTCACCGGCAAGGGACTGGCCTATGGCGGCAGCCTGATGCGGCCGGAAGCCACCGGCTTCGGTGCCATCTACTTCGTCGAACAGATGCTCCATCACGCCCGGCGCGAAACCCACGGCGCCAGAGTGCTGATCTCCGGATCAGGCAATGTCGCTCAATACGCTGCGGTGAAAGCCGTGGAGCTGGGTGGCCGGGTCCTGACCTTTTCCGATTCCGGTGGCACCCTGTACGCGCCACACGGATTTGGCGAAGCGGAAATTGCCGAGATCATGGTGTTGAAGAACGAGCGCCGCAGTCGTCTCTCGGATCTGGCCGGAGACAAGCGTTTCACCTACCTCGAGGGCCAGCGCCCTTGGCACATTCCCGCCGAGATCGCCCTGCCCTGCGCCACCCAGAACGAGCTGGATGGCGACGACGCCCGGCGCCTGATCGACAACGGCGTGCTGTGCGTGGCCGAAGGCGCAAACATGCCCAGCACGCTGGAAGCGATGGCCGCATTCCAGAAGGCACGCATTCTCTTCGCGCCAGGCAAGGCCAGCAACGCCGGCGGCGTGGCTACATCCGGACTCGAAATGAGCCAGAACGCATTGCGTCTGGCCTGGACCCACGCCGAAGTGGACACCCGCCTGCACGCGATCATGAAGGAGATCCATGCGTTGTGCGTGCGCCACGGCCGACGCGAGGATGGCAGCGTGGACTACGTGCGCGGCGCCAACATCGGCGGCTTCGTCAAGGTCGCCGACGCCATGCTTGCGCAGGGTGTCTACTAGGCGCCTGCACGAAAGACGCCGGCCCCGCACATGACCCTTCCGCACATGACACATCGTTTCTCTCGGCGACTCTCGACGTATCATTCAGCCCGCTCCCGCCTTCATGCGTGCCACTGCCCCGCGCCCCTGGCGCCGGACCACAAGCTCTCGGAGTTCCCTTGCTCGCCTTTCTTCGCATCGTCCTCGCGGCCAGCCTGGTCAGCCTCAACACCCTGGTCCATGTTCCGATCCTGTTTGCGGCAACACTGCTCAAACTGCTCGTACCGTGGGTACCGTTGCGCGACCGACTGTCGTCGTGGCTCGCTCGCATCGCCGAGTCCTGGATCGCGGTCAATTCCACCATGATTGGCTGGTTCACTCCCACGCGGATCGAGGTGCACAACGCAGCATCGCTCGACCCGCATGGACGCTATCTGGTGTTGTGCAATCACCGCAGCTGGTGCGACATCCCCGTGTTGCAGTCGGCGTTGAATCGCCGTGCGCCGCTGCTGCGCTTTTTCCTGAAGCAGGAATTGATCTGGGTACCGCTGCTTGGACCAGCCTGGTGGGCGCTGGATTTTCCCTTCATGCGCCGCCATTCGCGCGCCAAGCTGATGCGCAACCCTGCCTTGCGTACCCAGGATCTCGACGCGACGCGTGCGGCCTGCGCCAAGTTCGCGAACATTCCCGTCTCGATCATGAACTTCGTCGAAGGCACGCGCTTCACCGACGAAAAACACGCGAAGCAATCACCGCCCTACCGCCATCTGCTGCGTCCGCGCGCTGGCGGTGTGGCGGCGGTACTGGATGCGATGGCCGGAAACCTCCAGTCCGTTCTCGACGTGACCCTGATCTATCGGGACCCCGAACCCTCGCTGGCTGCATTGCTGGCAGGCCGCCTGCGCCGCATCGAACTTCATGTCGTGGCGCGCGCCATTCCCGAGGACCTGGCATCCGGTGGCGATTACGAGGCCGACAGCCACTACCGGGCACGCTGCCAGCGCTGGATCAACGCGTTATGGGCGGAAAAGGACGCACTGATCGCCACCCGCATGGCAACACCTGCCGAGAGCAGCAGTTGACGCACCACTCACCAGCCCAGATAAGGCCACATCATCAACAACAGCAGGCCGACGATCACCGCCAGCGCCAACACCACCCGCACCGGGTTCTGGCGAATGTTGTCGACCACACCCGGTGCCTGGCCACGCTCGCGGATCTCCACCCGTTCGGCGCGCGCCCGGTCTCGACGGTCGACCTGATAGGCATCCAGAAGCGTCCGTGCCGCGATGTAATCGGTGTCCTCCACCCATAGCCCGGGCAGCGAAAGATTCCATCGTCCGGCTTGGGTTTCATAGAACCCGATGCCACGCTCGTGCAGCAGGGCGCGCACCTCATCGGCCTCGTCGTCGGGCACTTGGCGGAGATTGAACAGCAGGCGGCTCATCGCGTGATCGTCAAACGGCGGCAGTGATGACGATTTCGAGCTTCCAGCCGGGATCGGCGAGTGCCGCCTGGACGGTTGCACGCGCCGGCGCATGGCCGGGCACCACCCATCTTTCCCACACCGCATTCATCGCGGAGAAATCGCTCATGTCGGGAAGAAAAATCTCGGCACGCAGGATCCGATCACGACCGCTTCCCGCCGACGACAGCAGTGCGTCGATCTGTTCCAGCACCTGCCACGTCTGCCCGGCAATGTCCGCACTGGTGTCCTCGGCCACCTGGCCGGCCAGATACACCACACCATTGTGGACGACCGCCTCGGACATGCGGGGGCCAGTCTCGATTCGCTGGATCACGGGAAGCTCCTGCCACCTTGAATGAAGAGCGGCACATGATAGTGGAGCGCGCAGCGCGGCAGGCGGGAAAGTGGAGCGGGTGAAGGGAATCGAACCCTCGTCGTAAGCTTGGGAAGCTTCTGCTCTACCATTGAGCTACACCCGCGCAAGCTGGGATCATAGCCAGCCATTCCCATCACGGCAATCCATGCCTTCGGTCTCGAGTCAATCCATGAACATCGTCCTCAACGGCACACCCACCACGTTGCCGTCCAGCTTGAGCATCTCGGGCCTGCTGGCGCATCTGACGATGGAAGCTCGCCGCGTGGCGGTGGAGGTCAATCAGGAAATCGTGCCGCGAAGCCAACATGACACGCACCTGCTGGCTGAAGGTGATCAGGTGGAACTGGTGCACGCCATGGGCGGTGGCTGACACTGCAAGGTCGGCGTGGCTCGCGATTTCGGGGATAATCGGCACATGGATACCCACGCTGCCCCCGACACCCTCGCCATCGCCGGAAGACACTACGTTTCGCGGCTTCTTACAGGCACCGGCAAGTTCAAGGATCTCGACGAAACCCGACACGCCACCGAAGCCGCCGGCGCAGAAATCGTCACCGTCGCGATCCGTCGCACCAACATCGGACAGAACGCCGGCGAACCGAATCTGCTCGACGTGCTTCCGCCCGAGCGCTACACCATCCTGCCCAACACCGCCGGCTGCTATACCGCCGAAGAGGCGGTGCGCACCTGCCGACTGGCGCGGGAGCTTCTCGACGGACACAACCTCACCAAGCTGGAAGTCCTGGGCGACCGGAAGACGCTGTACCCAGACGTGGTGCAGACACTCAAGGCCGCCGAATTGCTCGTCGCGGACGGCTTCGACGTGATGGTTTACACCTCCGACGATCCGATCCTGTGCAAGCGGCTCGAAGAAATCGGCTGCGTCGCGGTCATGCCGTTGGCAGCGCCGATCGGCTCGGGCCTCGGTATCCAGAACCGCTACAACCTGATGGAAATCGTCGAGAACGCGAAGGTGCCGATCATCGTGGATGCCGGCGTGGGCACAGCCTCGGACGCCGCCATCGCGATGGAGCTGGGTTGCGATGGTGTGTTGATGAACACCGCCATCGCCGGTGCGAAGGACCCGGTACGCATGGCTCGGGCGATGAAGTTCGCCGTGCAAGCCGGTCGCGACGCGTTCCTGGCGGGACGCATTCCGCGACGTCGTTATGCCAGCGCGTCATCGCCGGTGGACGGAATGATCGGATGAGTGGATCGGCAACTTCGCCAGACCTGGGCAAGGTTCGCCCGATTCGCAGTTTCGTGCTGCGCCAAGGGCGCCTCACGCCAGCCCAGGAACGCGCTTTTGAAGCACACTGGTCCCGTTACGGGCTGATGCCTGCAGGCGAGCCTCGGGATTTCGATGCCATCTTCGGCCGTCACGCGGATCGTGTTCTGGAAATCGGCTTCGGCAATGGCGAGGCTTTGCGGTTCGCCGCCAGCAACGAGCCCGAACGCGACCTGATCGGCATCGAAGTGCACCGCCCCGGTGTCGGGCGGCTGTTGAACGCGTTGGCCGAAGATGGCGTCGACAATGTGCGGGTCTACAACCACGATGCCGTCGAGATTCTCCAAAAGGACATCGCCGATGCCAGCTTGGCGGAGGTACGCATCTGGTTTCCCGATCCGTGGCACAAGAAGCGCCACGGCAAGCGCCGCCTGATTCAGCCGGCCTTTGCACAGCTGCTGGCGCGCAAACTGGCACCCGGCGGACTACTGCATCTGGCCACCGACTGGGAGCCTTACGCCGACCACATGTGGGATGTGCTCGACGTGATGCCCGAGTTCGAGAACCGTGCCGGCACTCGGGGGTATTTCCCGCGACCGAGCTGGCGCCCGCAGACCCACTTCGAAGCACGTGGCTTGCGCCTGGGACATGGTGTCTGGGATCTGCTCTACCTGCGCAAATGACCACCCCGACCTCCACCGCGTTCACCTCGACCACGGCCTGAAACATGGATCTGGACCTGAATGACAGCGGCCTGACCCTCACCACCGACATGGTGATGGTGCTGGCGCTGATCGGGTTCACGATGGCCATGTTCGTCTGGGAAAAGCTGCGTACCGACGTAACCGCGTTGCTGGTATTGGTGGTGCTGGGCCTGACCCAGCTGGTTCCCTCCGATCAGATTTTCGACGGATTCGCCGGCTCTGCCGTGATCAGCGTGATGGCAACGATGGTGCTCGGCGCCGGACTGGACCGTACCGGACTGTTGAACCGCATCGCATCGTGGCTGCTTCAACGTGCCAAAGGCATGGAGGAACGCCTCATCCTGTACGCCTCGGCCACTGCCGGGCTGGTTTCTTCGACCATGCAGAATCCATCGGTCATGGCCCTGTTCCTGCCTGTGGCGTCCCGCCTTTCGGCACGCAGCGGCGTTGCGTTGGCGCGTCTTCTTCTGCCAATGGCGATCTGCATCCTGCTGGGCGGTTCGCTGACGATGGTGGGCAGCTCGCCGTTGATCATGCTCAACGACTTGCTCGCGCAAGCCAATCGCAACCTGCCCTCCGGCGTGGCGACGCTTGCGCCGCTGCCGATGTTCGCACCGGCCCCCGTGGGCCTGGCACTGCTCGCGCTCGGCCTGATCTATTTCCGCGTCCTCGGCCGGCGTCTTTTGGCTGGCCATGCCGACCGGAGCGTGACGCCTGCCCGAACCGAAAGCTACTTCGCCCGCACCTATGGCATTGCCGGTGACGTTTTCGAGCTGACCGTGACCGCGGAAAGTCCACTGGTGGGTCTGTCCATCGGTGAAGCCGAAGCGCAAAAGGGCGCGCCGCTGCTTCTGGCCCTCAAGTCAGGCAATGAATCACGCCTGGCACCACCCGCCGATCAGATGATCTGGGTCGGCAGCGTGCTCGGCGTGATGGGGCCGCGCGAGCAGGTCGGCGATTACGCACAGAACAACCTGCTGCGGATGCAAACCCGACTGCGCCACTTTGGCGACCTGTTCAATCCCAGTCGGGCCGGAATTTCCGAAGCCGTGATTCCGCCGACCTCGCGCTTCATCGGTCAGGCGCTCGGCGACCTGCACCTGCGTCGCAGCCACGGCATCAGCGTTCTGGCGGTGCAGCGCGGCGATGAGGTCCATCGCGAGGACTACCGCAAGATGACGCTGCGTGCCGGCGACATGGTGGTATTCCACAGCATCTGGCGCGATCTGGCGCAAGCCGCGGCAAATCGGGACTTTGTCGTCGTGACCAACTACCCCAAGGACGAGCAGCGCCCGCACAAGCTGTGGGTGGCGGTGACGATCTTCGGCATGGCACTGGCCTTGGCTCTGAGCCACCAGGTCGCTGTCCCGGTCGCACTGATGGCCGGCGCCGTCGCGATGGTGCTGTCGGGCGTGTTGAACATGGACGAGGCCTACGGCGCGATCAACTGGAAAACCGTGTTCCTGATGGCCGGCTTGATCCCGTTGGGCTGGGCCGTGGAATCGTCGGGCCTGGCCGCCTATCTGGCGCAACTTGTACTGGAGCGCGTCGGCAGCCTGCCCGCGATCGCGATGCAGCTGGCACTGGCGGTGTTGACGGTATTGCTCGGCATGGTGGTCAGCCATGTGGGTGCGACGGCCATCGTGGTGCCGATCGCGATCAACGTCGCCATTTCGATCGGCGCACCGCCACTGCCGTTTGCGCTGATCGTGGCGCTTTCGGCATCGAACAATCTGATCAGTCCGTCGAATCCGGTGCTGGCGATGGCCGCCGGCCCGGCTGGCTATCGCACCTGGGACTTGATGCGCGTCGGCCTGCCCTTGACGGTGATGTATCTGTTCGTCGTGGTGGGCGTCGTCAACCTGATATTCCTGAGCGGCGTCGCCGACTGAGCGATCGATCCCCGGACCAACGGTGAAGCCCATGACTTGATCGGAGGGATTGCCCTAGCCGCGAGGACCCGCGTTTCGGATCTTCTGCACCAGTGCATCCATCGCCGGATCTTCCGGCCGTTCGCGCCCGACGAACCAGGGCCACAACACCGGATCTTCGCAATCGAGAAGACGCAGGAACGTGGCGCGTTCGGCGGAATCCGCATCGCCCCAGGCGTGGTCGAGGTAGCGTTCAAGCACCTGATCGAGCTCGCGCATGCCTCGGCGGCATCGCCAACGCAAACGCGGCAACGAGTTTTCGTCGGCAGTCATCATGTGCAAATCAAATACGCCAGGCGTCCGCACAGCGCCCACAGGCACAGCGTCGACAGCGCGTATGTCGCGAATCGGTGCATGACGCGGTTGTAGGTGCAATGCACCACGCTGTGCGCAACCCGGCCGGCGACAAAACACCATGCCAAGATCAGGGAGGCGGAATCGTCGACACCCAGTTGGATGGCGAGCAGCACGGCGGCATAAAACAGCACAGGCAGCTCGAACAGATTGCGGAAATTGTCCGAGGCGCGAACATCGGCGAGAAGACGCCCCACATCGGCCGCACTGGCCAATGCCTGCGGATCGATACGCCGACGGGACATTTCTGCCAGACGCACTTGGTAAAGGCGAAGCCAGACCAGACACGTCAGGGCTGCCATCGAAAGCAGCGGCCAGACCATGGGAGACACGTCAGTCATCCGACCCCCTCCTGCAGGTGATTTTCAACGAACGTCACCAGATGCCGACGCGACGGCGACCGTATCAGAGCCCGCGACGCGCGACCATGAGCTTCTTGATTTCCGCGATCGCCTTGGCCGGATTCAATCCCTTCGGGCAGGTCCGCGTGCAGTTCATGATGGTGTGGCAGCGATACAGGCGGAACGGATCTTCCAGATCGTCGAGGCGTGCACCGGTGTCTTCATCGCGCGAGTCGATGATCCAGCGATAGGCCTGCAGCAGGATCGCCGGGCCGAGGTAGCGATCACCGTTCCACCAATAGCTCGGGCAACTGGTGGAACAGCACGCGCACAGGATGCATTCGTACAGGCCATCGAGCTTCTTGCGATCTTCAGGCGATTGCAGGCGCTCGGCGGTCGGCACCGGGCTTTGCGTGCGCAGCCATGGTTTGATCGAGGCGTATTGGGCATAGAACTGGGTGAGATCGGGCACCAGATCCTTCACCACCGGCATGTGCGGCAGCGGATAGATCGGCACCTCGTTCTTCTTGCAGTCGGAAATCGCACGCGTGCAGGCCAGCGTGTTGGTGCCGTCGATGTTCATCGCGCATGAGCCGCAAATGCCTTCGCGGCAGGAGCGGCGGAAGGTCAAGGTCGGGTCGATCTCGTTCTTGATCTTGATGAGCGCATCGAGAACCATCGGCCCGCAATTGCCCATGTCGACATCGTAGGTATCGACGCGCGGATTGGCATCATCGTCCGGGCTCCAGCGATAGACCTTGAAGGTGCGCACCGGCCCCTTGGCATCCTTCGCCGGGAAGTGCCTGCCCTTCTGGACTTTGGAATTTTTCGGAAGACTGAACTCTGCCATTGCTGATGTTCCGGAATGCTGTGTGGGACCTGCGTATCAGTACACGCGTGCCTTGGGCGGCACGCTGCTGATTTCGTCGGTCAAAGTGTTGAGGTGTACCGGGCGGTAATCGATGGAGACTTTGCCCTGCGCATCGATGGATGCCAGCGAGTGCTTCATCCAGTTCACATCGTCGCGGTTGGGGTAGTCCTCGCGTGCATGCGCACCGCGCGACTCGGTTCGGTTTCCGGCCCCGATCATCGTCACCACGGCCTGGCCCAGCAGGTTCTGCAGCTCCAGCGTTTCCATCAAATCCGTGTTCCAGATCAGCGAGCGGTCGCTGATGCCTACGTCATTGAAGCTGTGGAACACCTGGGTGATCTTTTCCGCGCCTTCCGCGAGGGTTTCCCCGGTGCGGAACACGGCGGCGTCCGCCTGCATCGTGCGCTGCATGTCCAGCCGGATCTGCGCGGTCGGCAGTTCACCCTTGGCGTGGCGAATGCGGTCGAGGTTCGCCAGGCTCGCATCGCAGGCCGAGGCCGTCAGCGGCTTGTGCTTGCCATTCTTGACGATGGTTTCGGCACAACGGTTGGCCACGGCGCGGCCGAACACCACCAGATCCAGCAGCGAGTTGGAACCCAGGCGATTGGCGCCATGCACCGAGACGCAAGCCGCCTCGCCGATGGCGTACAGGCCCGGCACCACGGCATCGGGATTGCCATTGCGCAGCTGCACCACTTCACCGTGCAGGTTGGTGGGGATGCCACCCATGTTGTAGTGCACGGTCGGCAATACGGGGATCGGCTCCTTTTCCACATCCACGCCGGCAAAGATGCGCGCGCTCTCGGCAATGCCGGGGAGTTTTTCGTGGATGACTTCCGGCCCCAGATGGGTGAGGTCGAGCAGGATGTGATCCTTGTGCTCGCCCACGCCGCGACCTTCGCGGATTTCGATCGTCATAGAGCGACTGACCATGTCGCGCGGCGCCAGATCCTTCACGCTCGGCGCATAGCGCTCCATGAAACGCTCGCCCAGCGAATTGCGCAGGATGCCGCCTTCGCCGCGCACGCCCTCGGTGATGAGGCAGCCGGCGCCATAGATGCCGGTGGGATGGAACTGCACGAACTCCATGTCCTGCAAGGCCAGCCCGGCGCGCAGCACCATGCCGCCGCCGTCACCCGTGCAGGTGTGCGCCGACGTGGCAGAGAAGTACGCGCGGCCGTAACCGCCCGTCGCCAGCACCACGCCCTGAGCGCGGAACAGGTGAATGTCGCCGGTCGCCATCTCCAGCGCGATCACGCCACGACACACGCCTTCCTCGTCCATGATGAGGTCGAGCGCGAAAAATTCGATGAAGAAACGCGCATCGTGTGCCAGCGACTGCTGGTACAGGGTGTGCAGGATCGCGTGACCGGTGCGATCCGCCGCCGCACAGGTGCGCTGCGCGGGCGGGCCTTCACCGAACTTGGTGGTCATGCCGCCGAACGGGCGCTGGTAGATCTTGCCTTCCTCCGTACGCGAGAACGGCACGCCGTAATGCTCCAGTTCGTAGATGGCTGGAATGGCCTCGCGGCACATGTACTCGATGGCGTCCTGATCGCCTAGCCAATCCGAGCCCTTCACGGTGTCGTAGAAGTGATACTGCCAGTTGTCATCGCCCATGTTGGCGAGTGCGGCGGCAACACCGCCCTGCGCTGCCACGGTATGCGAACGGGTCGGAAAAACCTTGCTCAGGCAGGCCGTGCTCAAACCCTTCTGAGCCAGGCCGAACGTGGCACGCAAACCTGCGCCGCCAGCGCCGACGACAACCATGTCGTAACGATGTTCGATGATCTTGTAAGCAGACGACATATCCGGATCAGCCCGCGAAAATGATGCGGCCGATGGCCACGAAGGAAACCAGCGCGCCCAGCGCGCAACCGAACAGCACGAAGATCTGCGCGATGGCGCCCAGGCCATGGTGGTGCACGTAATCCTCGATCACCACCTGCAACCCCATGCGCGAGTGCCAGAACAGCGCCAGCAGGAACGAAAGCATCAGCACCGCATTGACGGGATCCGCCAAGGTGGCGCGCACGGTGGCATAGTCGGCGGGAATCAGCGTGATCAGCGTCCACACCAGCCACGGCGTCAGCAGCGCAAGGACGACCGCACTGATGCGCTGCAGGATGAAATGCCGGGTGCCGTCGCGCGCCGAGCCAAGGCCGCGCGCGTTTTTGAGTGGATCGCGCAAACGCCGGGAAGCAGTCATGCCGCACCTCCTGCGGTCAATCCGAAATACCAGATCAATGCGGTAAGCAGCGCCGCCAGCACCGCCACCAGCACACCGCCGGTGTACAGCCCCTTGAGCGAGAAGCCGTAGCCCAGATCCCAGAACAGATGGCGGATGCCGTTCAACAGGTGGTAAACCAGCGAGAACACCAGCCCGGCCAGCACGATGCGCCCGGGCAGCGAACCCGCGCACTCGGCAAACCTCGCATAGGCCTCCGCCCCCATCATCACGGCCACCAGCCAAGCCGTGAGCGCGAATGCGCCCAACGACAGCACGACGCCCGTCGCGCGGTGCAGAAGGGACATCGCCGAAGTGATCTGGAACCGGTAATACGATCCCAGCATGAACGGTGACAAGGGGCGCTCGCGCTGCGTCATGGACACGCTCTCGGAAAAGTGAAACGAAAACCCGGAAGATGCGCCGCCCGCGGGGGTGGCCGCACCGACTTCAGAAATCGATGCAACGACCGTTCTTTTCCCAATCGCCGTAGCGGGTCGGGTCGGGACCATTGCGGCCGCCGATCTCGCGCGGCGCAGGCCGCTCGACGAGTGGATCCTGCGAAGGAACGTCGTCGGGAGGATGCGCGGGCTTGGGGGCTGGCTGCGTTTGGCCTGTCATGGCGAGCGGTTCGTGCAACGCACAAAGGGTAGTACCCCTGCCCATGTCTATCAAGCCGCAACCCGCCAAACCCTGCCAAAGTCACGTTTCCGGCCAGGCCCTGATGTATCCATCACGCGATTCGGACATCGCCCCTCGTGGAAGGCGGGACGGCGTCCACTGGCAATCCGGAGTGGCGGCATGTGGCGGCATGCGGCTGCCTCTTCTGCCCTGCAGGCTGCGTCAGCCGAGCGCGAACCCCTCGCCAGCCTCGTCCACGGTCGCCGATTCGCGGCTGACAGCCGTGACGACGGCGTGCACCGGGCCATCCCACAACCACTCTTCCAGCACATCGATCGCGTCCGCTGCGCCGACGGCCAGCACTTCGACACGTCCATCGGGGAGATTATGTGCATGACCCCGCAAGCCCAATGCCTGCGCTCGGGAACGGGTGGACGCACGATAAAACACGCCTTGCACCCGACCGGCGACGAAGAAGCGCGCTGCCGCATTCACGATTTTTCCGCCACCTCGATCACCTGTGCCAGATCACGCCCCGTCACCGGCCCGAGAAAGCGCTTGGCGACACTGCCGTCCGGAGCAATCAGCCACGTCATCGGCAAGCCGCGCGGGGCCGGGAAATCGGCCGGCGGCTCATAGACATCGACGATCGCGATCGGATACCCGGCCGGATGTTCGGCGAGGAAGGCGCGCATGTCCTCGGGGCTGATGTCCTCGTACGCCAGACCGATCAGTGCCACGTCGTCGCGTGACTGCGCGAACGCGCGCAAGTCCGGCATTTCCTTCAGGCACGGGCTGCACCAGGTGGCCCAGTAATTGACGATCACCCACTTTCCACGCTGCTCGGAAAGATCGAACGTCGGGCCATCGAGTGTGTCCACCCGCAGCGTCGGGACACTGGCGGTCACGACGGAATCATCCGCCAGCGCGATAGCGGCATGACAGGCCAGCAGCGCCATCATTGCCAGTGCACCGAGATACTTCTTCATGGTCTTGCTCCCTGCGTCGTTGCTGCTTGATCGGAAAGAATCTCGGCCACGCTGCGTTGCATGCGCTCGCGCAACGGGCCACGCAATGCGTCCAGTTCAGCAAGGGCATGGCGTCCGCACGCATCGCCACTGTCGGGAAGGCGCGCCTGCTCCAGAGGAATACGCAACCCCGCCGATTCGTACAGTTCGGCCAGAGTCAGCCGATCCAGATCGCGCACCAGCGCGAAGCCGCCACCGTCCAGACGCTGGATCACGCAGATATCGGCCAGTGCCTGCAGCAGGTGCATCAGAGCATCATCGCTGATCGATGGCTCCAACTGCTGAAGTTGCGCCGTATGCAGACCACTGCCGGTGCTTTGGGCTTGCGCGAAGCGTCCGAGCAGCCGCAGCAGTCCGTAAAGCTCGTGATCCGGCGGCAATCGCCGTTGCGCCGGCTGGTAGCGGAATGCCGACAGCGAAGCGGCGAACGACGCCCCCAGCAGCACCACCACCCAGGAAACGTACAGCCAGATCAGGAAGATCGGAATCACTGCAATCGCTCCGTAGAGCGCCTGGTAGTTGGCCCGGGTGAGATACAGGGCAAATCCCCACTTGGCCAGTTCGAACAGCACGGTGGCGAGAATGCCGGCCAACAGTGCATGCCAGAGCACCACGGTGCGATTGGGGATGAGGCGATAGGCCAACGTGAAGGCAGCCAACTCCAGCCCCACCGGCAACATGCGCAGCAGGCCGCCCCGGCTGGTTTCGTCGCCCAGCAGCGGCAACGAGGCCAGATACGAGGACACCGCGAAACTGGCGACCGCCAGCAGCGGAAGCAACGTCATCGCGGCCCAGTAGATCAGCAGGCGCGACAGCGGTCGGCGCGGCACGCTGACGCGCCAGATGCGGTTGAAGGTGTCCTCGATGCGCGAGAGCGTAAGCAACGCCGTCACCAGCACCATGATCGCCCCGACACCCGAGAGCGCGCGGGCATTGCCTGCGGCTTCGGCAATGAAGCCGGCCACGCTGTCGGCAGCACTCGGCATGAAATTCTCGAAGGCGAAACGGGTCATGTCCTGGACCCAGTTCTCGTAGAACGGGAACATCGAAACCACGCCGAACACCACCGCGGCCAGCGGCACGGTGGCGAACAGCGTGGCGTAGGCAAGCGTGGCGGCCGAATCGAAGCAGCGGTCTTCGATGAAGCGACGTGCAAGGAAGCGCAGGAAGGATTGCAGCCTGTCGCGGCGCGCGTCGAACCATTCGCGGGGGCGGGCCAGAAGGGGCATGTATGAGGAAAGATAGCCGAAGCCGGCGGACAGGTTATCTTGTTCGGCCTCTGTCCCGCTGCCAATGCCGCCGCCCATGAAAGATATCTTGATTCTCTACTACAGCCGAGGTGGCTCGGTGGCGCGGCTGGCTCGTCAGATCGCGCGTGGCGTGGCGGAAGTGGAGGGCATGCAGGCGCGTTTGCGCAGCGTCCCACCCGTGGCGCCGACCACAAGGCAAGCCGCGCCGCCTGAGCCCGAAGACGGCGCACCGTACGTCACCCACGATGATCTGGCCGAATGCTTCGGTTTGATCCTCGGCAGCCCCACGCGTTTCGGCAACATGGCCGCACCGTTGAAACATTTCCTGGATGGCACCGGCAGCCAGTGGGCATCCGGCACGTTGATCGGCAAGCCCGCGGCCGCCTTCACTTCCACCGCCACGCAGCATGGCGGGCAGGAATCCACCCTGCTGACGATGTTGGTGCCGCTGCTGCACCACGGCATGGTGATCGTCGGCATTCCGTTCAGCGAGCCCGACCTCAATGCCACACGCAGCGGTGGCACACCGTATGGTGCCAGTCACGTGGCCGGCGCCGACGACGATCCGGAGCCATCGGACGAAGAAAAGCGTCTCGCCCGCGCACTCGGGAAGCGGGTGGCGCAGATCGCCCGGAAGCTCGCGACATGATCGCGCGCCGCATCACCGCAACCGCCATCATCGCACTCGCCTTGCTCGCTGCCTGCTGGCACCTCTGGTGGTTCCCACCCGCACGCGTACCGGCCTGGCTGGCCGCGATCCTGCACGCCGCCCCGATGTTGCCGGCGGCTGTACTGGCGATCCTGCAGCGGCGCTCCGCTCCGTTCTGGGGCGCACTCGGCGCGCTGATGATGTTCAGCCATGGCGTGATGGAGGCGTGGTCGAATCCGGCTGCCCGTGGTCTGGCCCTGACCGAGGTCGCGCTGGCGCTGGCGGTGATCTTCGGCGCGAGCTGGAACGGATTCCGTCACCGGATGACCCAGCGGCGCAAGGTATGATCGACAGTTCTGCAACAAGCTGCGACGGACGCAATATGTACCGACTCTGCATCGTCACCACCGGCGGAACCATCGACAAGATCTACTTCGACGACAAATCCGATTATCAAATCGGCGAGCCGCAAATCGGCCGCATCCTCGACGAGTTGGGTGTCGCGTTCCAGTTCACGGTCATCCCCATCCTGCGCAAGGACAGCCTGCACATCGGCGACACCGATCGGGAGCTGCTGCGCGCCACCATCGCCGCGCAGGACGCCGACCGGGTGCTCGTCACCCATGGCACCGACACGATGGTCCAGACTGCGCAGGTACTTTCGACCATCCCCGGCAAGACGATCGTGCTGACCGGCGCGCTCAACCCGGCGCGTTTCCGCGGTTCGGATGCCGAGTTCAACATCGGCTGTGCGGTGGGCGCGGTGCAGTGTTTGCCGCCGGGCGTGTACATCGCCATGAACGGGCGCATCTGGGATCCAGGCAAGGTCCGCAAGAACGTCAGCGCCAACCGGTTCGAGGCGGCGAGCTGAATCCCTGGGCCCATCATCTACCCGGGAAGTCGCTGCCGGAATCCGCTTCTGAGGAGTTCGCCTCATGCCTCATGAAAACCCGCCCCCTCGCCTGACGTCGCTCGCGCACGGAGGCGGCTGCGGCTGCAAGATCGCGCCGGGCGTGCTTTCCGAGTTGCTCCGTGGCGTACCGATGCTGGCCGCGCCACCCGAGCTGCTGGTTGGACGCGAAGCCTCCGACGATGCCGCCGTCTACCGGATCAACCCACATCAGGCGATCGTGGCCACGACCGACTTCTTCATGCCCATCGTCGATGATGCGTTCGACTTCGGCCGCATCGCGGCGACCAATGCACTGTCGGACCTCTATGCGATGGGGGCCACGCCGCTGTTCGCGCTGGCGTTGGTCGGGATGCCGATCAACACGCTGCCACACGACACCATCCGGGACATCCTGCGCGGCGGCGAGCAAGCCTGCGCCGAGGCCGGCATCGTGGTGGCTGGCGGGCACAGCATCGATTCGATCGAGCCGATTTACGGCCTTGCCGCCATCGGGCTGGTCGATCCCACCCACCTCAAGCGCAACGGCGACGCACGCGATGGTGATGCGTTGATTCTCGGCAAGCCGCTCGGCATCGGGGTCTATTCCTCGGCCCTGAAAAAGGGCGTCCTGGATGCGGCCGGCTACCGCGAAATGCTCGACAACACCACCCGACTCAATGCGGTGGGCAGCGCGCTGGCCCGGCTGGACGTGGTACACGCGATGACCGATGTGACCGGTTTCGGCCTGCTCGGCCACCTGCTTGAAATGTGTCGTGCCAGCGCCGTCGCCGCCAGCCTGGATACCGCACGGATCCCCCTGCTGCGCCAGGCGCAATCGCTGCTCGCGCAGGGCTGCATCACCGGCGCCTCGACGCGCAACTGGGCCTCGTATGGCGCTGACGTGCACTGGTCCGACGGACTGCCCGACCTGTGGCAACCACTGCTGACCGATCCGCAGACCAGCGGCGGGCTGCTCGTGGCATGCGCTGCAGATGCAGCAGATGACATCGTGACAAGGTTCCACGAGGCCGGCTTCAGCGAGGCTGCAATCATCGGTCGGATGCACTCCGGCACGGCGGAGGTAGAGGTGGGTTGAACGTTGCGTCAAGACAATCCGGCTGTCGTCTTGGCAGTGCCCCGGCTTCATGCCCTGCACACAGACGACAATCCGGCACGCTCACCGCGACTCCATCCCCGACCGCTACACTGGCACCATGGCGGCTTTCCTCGACCCCCCACGCCGCATCCACCTCCGGCACACGCCGCCCCTGCCCTCTCCCGACACCACTCCACACACTTTGAAGAACGCCGCTTCCGATTCCGCCCCTCGCCCGCTCGCCGCACTGCGCACCCTGCTGCCATTCCTGCGCCCGTACCGCGGTCTGATCGCCGGCTGGCTTGGCTTCCTGATCCTCTCCTCAAGCGCCACGCTGGCCTTGCCGGTGGCGGTGCGCCTGATGATCGACCACGGCTTTTCCGGCCAGGATGCCAGCGGCATCGATCGCTGGTTCCTCGGCCTGATCGCCGTCGCACTGGTGCTTGCAGTGGCCACGGCTGGGCGATTCTTCTGCGTCAGCCTGCTCGGCGAACGCGTGGTGGCCGATTTGCGCGAACGCGTTTTCGGCCATTTGCTGCGATTGGACATGGATTTCTTCGCCCGCACCCGCGCCGGCGAACTGGTCAGCCGACTGGCTGCCGATACCGAACTGCTGCGCAGCGTGGTGGCCTCCACGCTGTCGGTCGCGCTGCGCAGCGTCGTCACCATGCTCGGCAGCGGCATCGCCCTGCTCGTCACCAGCCCGCGCCTGGCCGGCATGGCGGCCATCGGCATCCCCGTGGTGATCCTGCCGATCGTGCTGTACGGGCGGCGCGTGCAGAAGCTCTCGCGCGACAATCAAGACCGCATCGCCGACGCCAACGCGCGCGCCAGCGAAACCCTGGGCGCCATCCACACCGTGCAGAGCTACGCACGCGAAACCCACGAAACCCAGCGCTTCGGTGCCGCCGTGCGCACCGCCATCACCAGCGCCCGCCGCCGCATCGGCACCCAGGCAGGGCTTACCGCCGCCGTCATCCTGCTGGTATTCAGTGCCATCACCGGCGTCCTGTGGATCGGTGCGCGCGACGTGATTGCCGGCACGTTGACGGCCGGCACGCTCGGTCAGTTCGTGCTTTACGCGGTGATCGGCGCCGGCTCCATCGGCGCGCTGACCGAGGTCTGGGCCGAACTCCAGCGTGCCGGCGGTGGCATGGGCCGGATCGAGGAATTGCTGAAGGAAAAATCCGCCATCGCGGCACCCGCGGAACCTGTCGCTCTACCCATGCGGGTTAACGGTGAACTGCGCTTCGAGCACGTCACGTTCCATTACCCGAGCCGCCCGAACGCGCCTGCGCTGAATGACTTCACCTTGCACGTGCGCCCCGGTGAAACCGTTGCGCTGGTCGGCCCGTCCGGCTCGGGCAAGAGCACGGTGCTGCAACTGTTGTTGCGCTTCTACGATCCCGAACAAGGCACCATCTCGCTCGACGGCATCGCCCTGCCGCAATTGGATCCGAGCGCATTGCGCAGCCAGATCGCGCTGGTGCCGCAAAACCCGGTGCTGTTCGGCGACACCGCGCGCGAAAACATCCGCTACGGCCGGCTCGATGCCAGCGATTCGGACATCACCGCAGCGGCCCGCACCGCCGAGGCCGATGTGTTCCTCTCGGCCCTGCCGGAGGGCTACGACACCCATCTGGGCGAGCGCGGATTGCGTCTCTCCGGCGGCCAGCAACAACGCATCGCCATCGCGCGCGCCGTGCTCAAGGATGCGCCGGTTCTGCTGCTGGACGAAGCCACCAGCGCGCTCGATGCGCAAAGCGAGCACGACATCCAGCAGGCGCTGGAGCGTTTGATGCGTGGCCGCACCACGCTGGTCATCGCGCATCGCCTCGCCACCGTGCGCAGCGCCGACCGCATCGTGGTGCTCGACGCAGGCCGCATCGTGGCCGAGGGCACGCACGAACAACTCATGGCCCAAGGCGGCCTGTACGCCGACTTGGCGCGCTTGCAGTTCAGTTCCTGAGGCCCGGACGAGGCCATGAAAAAGGCTCCCAGCCAACGCCGGGAGCCTCGTTTTCCATCCCTGTTTGCAAAGTGCAGGACGTGCGTCGTCGAACTTACTTCTTCGCCGCGAAGGCATGCTCCAGCAGGCCGGCATCGAAGCCATCGGTCGCGCCATCACCGCTGGCGTAACGATACAGCGCCGCCGAATAGATGCCCGACAGTGCCGCCTGAATCAGCCCGGCCAGCATCAGCACGATGATGACAATGGCCACCACCAGCCCGATCAGCACGCCGCTGCCAGTCATCGCCGCGCCGACGATGGCAGCGCCACCCGCCAGAACCAATCCGACGAAAATGAAGCCGAACACCAGGCCGACACCGCCCTGTCCGATCAGGTTTTCGCCCCAGGTTTTCTTCAGCAGCAACGCACTTTCCTTCACCGCATCGAGCGGGCCGACGTTGCGCGCCACCAGCACCGGCACCACGAGGAAACTCGCCACTGTCCATGCCACGCCGAGGAAACCGGAAACGATTTTTCCGATGAAGCCCGCGCGTTCCTGGATCGCGCGCAGAATCATGCCGACGGTCGCTGCGATGGCGGCATAGCCGAGAATCGGAAGCAGCTTGCCGCTGGCGATGCGCAAGCCGTCACGCAGTGTCGGATCGCCGCCATCGAGCCGGATCATCGCCGCTCCGACCAAGGCCGAGTTGAAGAAGAAGATCACGAAGTACTGCACCAGATAGAACGCAAAGGCGAGCACATAAGCCAACAGCGGAAGACCTTCGCCGCCGTCGCTCAATCCGTCCAGCGCACCCAGCCCGAACGCCGGCAACACGAACGCCGCCGCCACGATCAGCGTGCAAATCGCCGACAGCAACGGGAACACCAGCAGTTCCTTGTCCTTGGACAACACGCCGGCGCTGGCCTTGATCAGGCTCCAGCTACGGGAAAAGCGTTGGAACATGGCCATTCTCCACAGGAAAAAAGAGGACACGGCAGGCAAGACGCAAGGATATACCTCGCGTGACACGCATCAGACCAACAAGGCTTCCAGCAGGCGCGGCAGCACGGCATTGGTGGCAGCCAGATTGGCGAACACCTCGTCCAGGCTGATCTCCACACCGTCGCCGCAACCTGCAGCCCAGTTGGCCACCGGCGCAAGGCAGGCGTAATCCAGATCCAGCTCGCGTGCCAGCGCGGCTTCGGGCATGCCCGTCATGCCGACGATGTCGCAGCCGTCCTGACGCATTCGCGCAATCTCGGCGCGGGTCTCGAAACGCGGCCCCTGGGTGGCGCCATAGCACCCCATCTCCACCAGACCGGCCCCCGCGCGCTCACCCGCCTGCAGCAAGGCTTCACGCAACCGCGCCGAATACGGCTCGCCAAACTCGACGTGCCGCATCGGGCCCGCCTCGTCCCAGTAACTGGACGGCCGACCGGTGGTGTAGTCGATGATCTGGTCAGGCACCACCAGTGCGCGCGGCGGACAACAGGCCGTGATGCCACCGACGGTATTGATCGCCAGCACCGCCGCTGGCTGCAGCTGCGCCAGTGCATGCATGTTGGCCCGATAGTTGACCCGGTGGGGTGGCAGGTTGTGGCTCTCGCCATGCCGCGCCAGGAAGGCGACGTTACGGCCATGAAGCTCGCCGATGCGGATCGGGCCGGATGGTGCCCCCCACGGCGTGTCCGACTCCAGCGTCTCGCGCAAGGTCACGTCGGGCAGCGCGTACAGCCCGCTGCCGCCGATCACGGCCAGATCGAGGCGCGAGCTCATATCGCGTAGATTCCCGGCAGGTTGCGGCCCTGCTCGTGGAAATCCATGCCGTAGCCGAATACGTAGCGATCCGGCACATCCACGCCGATGTAGTCGGCGTCCACGCCCGGCGCGCAACGATCGTGCAGCTTGCGCGCCAGCACCGCGATCCGCACTTCGCTGGCACCCTCGCGCACACAGGCCTCGCGCACCGCCTTGAGCGTCTGGCCCTCATCCAGGATGTCGTCGACCAGCAGCACGCGTCGGCCCAGCATCGGCACCTGCGGGTGGCGCAGCCAGGTCAACCCCGCACCGCGCGTCTTGCCGCGGTAACGCGTGGCATGCAGGTAGTCGAATTCCATGTCGGTTCGCACCGACAGCGCCAACTGCGCCGCGAAGAACATGCCGCCGTTCATCACCGTCATGAACAATGGCCGATCGTCGGCATAGTCCGCGTCGATGCGTGCGGCGATGCCGACGATGGCGGCCTCCAACGTGGCGCGGTCGAACAGCAGGTCAGCCGTGGGCAAGGCATCGGAGAGTTGCGGAGTGTCGGACATGGGCCGGAATCCTGTAGGTCAGTTCGGGAGGACGGCGCCGAAGCGCCAAATCGTCGGCATCACGCCAAGGCGGCCAACGCAGCCACGGCATCGTTCCAACGTGGATCGGATACCAGCGTGGGCCAGTCCGGTGCGGGACGACCTGCCAGCGACGACAACGCCTCGGGGCGCACATCACGCTCCCGCATCGCGGCCAATGCATCAGGAACCAAGGCGGGCGCACACACCAGCACGCTGTCGCAGCCGGCATCGTAATGCGCGTGAAGGCGCGCAGCCACACCACCAACCGACTCCGCCGCTGCCATGCCGATGTCGTCGCTGAACACCACGCCGGAGAATTTCAACGTGTTTCGGAGGTAATCGATCCAGAAACGCGAGTAACCCGCCGGTTCCGCGTCCACACAGGGATAGCTGACATGCGCCATCATCACAGCCTCGGCGCCGGCGGAGAATCCGGTACGGAACGGCAACATGTCCTCTGCCTCCAGCACATCCAGCGGACGTGGATCGACCGCGGCATCGAAATGCGTGTCCTCCAGCACCGAGCCGTGTCCGGGGAAATGTTTGAGCGTGGCGGACATGCCGGCGGCGTGCATGCCCTGTACGTAAGCGGCACCCAAGTCAGCCACGATCCCCGGCGACAGGTGGAACGCACGCTCGCCGATGGCCCGGTTGCCGCGCTTGAGATCGACCACCGGCGCGAAACTCAGATCGAGGCCGATCGCGCGCATCTCCGATGCCATCAGCCAGGCATGGGTTCGCGCGGCATCCATCGCGCCAGCGGCATCGGTATCGAACAAGGCGCCGAAACGCGACAGTTCGGGCAAGACGCTGAAGCCCTCGCGAAAGCGCTGGACCGGACCGCCTTCCTGATCCACGCACAGGATAACTTCGCGCGGCGCAGCCTCGCGCAACTCGGCGCACAGGTCGGTCACCTGCTCGCGGGAAGCAAAGTTGCGGGTGAACAGGATCACGCCGCCGACGCCCGGATGAATAAGCCAGTTGCGCTCCTCGGGTTGCAGACGGGTGCCGGAAATGCCGATCACGAGCATGGATGTCGCTCCTCTTGTGTCCAATGCGAAAACGGCCGTTCGGCCAGCATCAGGTTGTAGTAACGGGATTGATGGGTGACTTCGCCGCCGAGCCAGTCAGGGCGCACGAACACTTCGTCCTCGGTCGCAAGCTCGATCTCAGCCACCACCAGGCCGGCATTGTCGCCATCGAAAACATCGATTTCCCACAGATGGCCAGCATGCGTCACGTAATGTCGCTGCTTCTCGATCCGCCCACCCACGCACAGCGCCAGCAAGGCATCGGCGTCGTGCAGCGGGATCGGATATTCGAATTCCTGCCGGCTCGGCCCGGCCTCGCGCGACTTGATGTTCAAGTGCGCCTCGTCACCGGCAATGCGCACCCGCACCGAGACATTCTGGCGTCCCGTGGTCACCGCATCGGCATCGTTGAGATAGCCCTGTGCCATGCGCACCCGGCGTGATGCCTGCGCACGCCAGGCATCGCTCGCCAGCAGGAACTTGCGCTCGATTTCAATGCCCATCAGTGCTTCTCGAACAAGGCGATGGATTCCACATGGGCGGTGTGCGGGAACATGTCCATCACGCCCGCCGCCACCAGTGTGTAGCCGTGCTCGCGCACGAGGATGCCCGCGTCGCGCGCGAGCGATCCCGGATGGCACGAGACATAGACGATGCGCCCGATCTGTTCCAGCGGAAGCTGAGGAATCGTCGCGTCCGCGCCGGTGCGCGGCGGGTCGAGCAGCAAGGCGTCGAAGCCTTCACGCACCCATGGCTGACTGCGCAAATCCGCAGTGAGGTCTGCCGCATGAAATTCCACGTTGGCGATGCCATTGCGCTGCGCATTCTCGCGCGCACGCTGAACCAGTCCCGTTTCGCCTTCCACGCCCACGACACGTGCCGCACGGCGTGCCAGCGGCAACGTGAAATTGCCCAAGCCACAGAACAAGTCGAGCACGCGTTCGTGCGGTTGAGGATCAAGCAACGCCAACGCGTGGTCGAGCATGCGCTGATTCATGTCGCCGTTGACCTGGATGAAGTCCAACGGGCGGAAGGCGTAATCCACGCCATAGGCTGGCAGTGCAAACATCAACTCGGGCGAGCCGCCGTCAATCGGCGTCACCGTGTCGTTGCCGCCTGGCTGGAGAAAGATTGCAAAGCCCTCGCGTCGACCGAACGCCGTCAACTTCTCTCGATCGGATTCCGACAGCGGTTGCAGGTTGCGGAACACCAGTGCAGTGCGATCGTCGCCGGCAGCCACTTCGATCTGTGGAATCTGCGCCCGTGCATCGAGCGAATCGACCAGTTCGGCAATCGCCCCGAATCGCGCGCCGACATGCTCGACCAGAACTTCGCAGCGCGAAACATCCGCGATGAAGCGCGGATCGATCGATTCACGGAAGCCCACAACGACCTTGCCCTTCTTCGGCACGAACTTGACACCGAGGCGCGCCTTGCGCCGATAACCCCATGGCTCGCCGACCAGCGGCTCCAGCCAGCGTTCCGGCCGAACCTGACCGATGCGCTCGAAATTTTCCGACAGCGTGTGCTGCTTGGCGGCAATCTGTGCCTCGGGCGAGAGGTGCTGCAGCGCACAACCGCCACACACGCCGAAATGCGCGCAACGCGGCACCACACGGTCTACTGACGGCTGCAACACCTCCAGCACGCGCCCTTCGTCGAACTGCTTGCGCGAGACGCGCACGTCGGCACGCACTCGCTCGCCCGGCAGCGCACCAGTCACGAATACGGCCTTGCCTTCGTGACGCGCAACGCCACGGCCATCGTGGCTGAGATCGGTGATATCGAGCACGCATTCGAGCGGCGCTTTCTGTCGGCGGTTTCTGGACACGGACTGGCAGGGCTGGCGGAAAGCCGCACATTGTCGCAGATTCGCAGCAACAGGCTGACAGCGGGCCCCAAGACGTGGACAATGTCCCTTTGCCGCGTCCGGAACGGTCGGGCCGGGCTATACACCCCGACACGTTGTCGGCAAGCCGGAAGTCGCACGTCGGGGGGCGTAGCCCCGACCTACGACGGCACGGCACCGGTATTGGTGGAGTGAGAGTGGTTCGGCGGCGGCAGGCCGCCGATGCGTTGCACGGATGGGTGGCCGAGCGGTTCAAGGCACCGGTCTTGACCGCGGAGGCAGGAGGCCGAAGCGAACATCGGCCTCGGGCCGATGGCCCTGAAAGGGCGAGGGGCAGGATGCCCCGAGTCAAACCGGCGTCGCCGGTCATGATGAAACGGACGCGTTGAAAAATACGGATGGGTGGCCGAGCGGTTTAAGGCACCGGTCTTGAAAACCGGCGTAGTGGCGACACTACCGTGGGTTCGAATCCCACCCCATCCGCCAACACGACTCTTGCCGTCTCCATGAATCTCCTCATCCTATGCCGCCCCGGTTTCGAACCTGAAGCCGCTGCCGAAATCGCCGACGCGACCGCTCGACGCGACATTTCCGGTTACCCGGAGGCCACCCGTGGTGAAGGCTGGGTGCGCTTCCATGCATTCGACGACGGCGCAGTTCGTGGCAAGGCCATTTCCGCCAGCGATCTGATCTTCGCGCGCCAATGCGTGAGAATCCTCGCCGATCTTCCGGATCTGGATCCCGCCGACCGCATCACCCCCATGCTGGATGCCCTGCGCGACTGCGGCGACATGCGGTTTGGCGAATTGATCGTCGAACACCCCGACTCCGACACCGCCCGCCCACTCGCCGGTCTGGCGCGCAGCTTCGGCAATGCGTTGCGCCCCGCGTTGCGGCGCGCCGAGATCCTGAGCAATCAGCCCGATGCCGGGATGTACTGTCTGCATGTGTGCTTCCTGAGCAGCAGGCACGCCCTGCTCGGGCTGTCGCAACCGGGTGACCATCGGGTCTGGCCACAGGGAATTCCGCGATTGCGGGTGCCCAAGCACGCGCCGAGCCGCTCCGCACAGAAGCTTGAGGAGGCGCTGGAATCGCTGATGGGCGAGGAAGAGCGCGCCCAGTGGCTGAAGCCCGGCATGAGCGCGGTGGACCTTGGCGCAGCCCCGGGTGGCTGGAGCTTCATCCTCGCGCGCCGCAACATCCACGTCACCGCGATCGACAACGGCCCATTATCCGAATCCGTGCTGGGCACCGGATTGGTGCGGCATCTGCGCGCCGACGGTTTCACCTGGAGTCCGCCGCAGCCGGTCGACTGGATGGTTTGCGACATGGTCGAACAACCCCGACGGGTGGCCGCACGCATGGCGGATTGGTTCGTTCACGGCTGGTGCCGCCGCGCGATCTTCAACCTCAAACTGCCGATGAAGAAACGGTATGCCGAGGTGGTCGCCAACCTTTCCGACTTCCACAACCGCTGCGAAAATGCCGGTGTGCCGGTCCAGACCCGCGCCCGCCAGCTCTATCACGACCGTGAAGAGATCACGGTCCTGGCCTGGACGGGTCGCTGAAACGACAACGGCGCAAGAGCTGCCCCTCGCGCCGCGTCGTCGCACTGGATTCCCGCGTTACTTGATCAGGCGCAGCGTGAAGGGATAGCGATACGCCACGCCTTCGTTGGCTTTGATGCCGCCGATGATGGTGAACACCAGCGCAGCGATGCCGACCAGCGGCAGCAGCAGGAAGCCGATCACGATCATCATCAGCACGAAGCAGACCAGCATCGCGATGGCCACGGTGATCTGGAAGTTCAGTGCTTCCTTGCCCTGATCGTCCACGAACGGCATCTCGGCCTTCTTGATCTGCCAGATGATCAGCGGCCCGAGAATGTTCCCGAATGGAATCACCAGCCCGGCAAGCGCGGAAAGATGCGCGAACAAGCCCCACTGGCGGGCTTCGGCAGACGGCCCTTCAACAGCCGGAATGTCCTGCGGCGGCGGGGGCGGTGTGGTTTCGATGTCGCTCATTCACGATCTCCTGACGAGTGGGGAACAGTGACTCACGTTACACCAGATGACGGACACAATCACGACGCTGCAACAGCGGGTGCGCGATCATCGCAACGCGACGGAGCCTGCCTGCATCCAGCAATGGCTCAAGTGGAATTTCCCGGAACGGAATCACGGCGCGAATCGCGTCGCAGATGCTGCTCGCGCGCATCTGCCGGATGCAATGGGCGTTGTCTCACCCTTGCCGCGGCGGTGACAGCGCGAGATCGTCGCCGGCCTGCATCACCGGGTAGCCGCGCACTCGCAAGGCATCGCCATCGGCCGTCGAACCGTAGTGGTAAAGGTGCAGTCGCGCCAGCAGTGCCGCTGGATACTCGCGCTCCAGATCATCGATGCCGCTGTGCGAGGGGTTGCCGAACAAGCCGCAATCGTGCGCGATGGGCTCGTCGCCCTGCCCGATTGAAGAAAGCACCTCGGGAATGGGGCGCGTGTCGCCGGTATAGACGAAGCTGCCCGGCAACGCGATGCCGAACGCGGTGCCTGGCGCGTGGTGGCGCACCTCGAACACGTCGAACCACAACCCCTCGTGCCAGAAGCCGCGCGTATGTGGCACCACACGGAACGCATCCCAGTAATTTACGCCGCCTTCGGCCAGCACGCCCGGATAGTCGGCAACGCGGTGCTGTACCCACGGCACCAGTGCAGCAGGCAGGTACAGCCGACAATCGCCGCGTCGCGCCGGGTCGAAATACAACTGCACGAACAGCCGCTCCATGCCGGCGACGTGGTCCATATGGGTATGGGTGAGGAACAATGCGCGTGGTGGCGCACCGTAACGGGCCAGGTACGCAGTCAGCGCCTCCTGGCCGCAATCGATCATCAGAACCGGCTCGCCATCGCGTTCCAGCACCGCGCTGGCCGATCCCAACTCGATCGCGGACGCGCTGCCGACCCCGAGGAAGTGCAGGCTCCAGCGGCTCACGGCAACTCATCCGGCGAGGTACCGGCCATCGCACGGGTGTATCCGTCCAGCAGAGCGCTCCAGTCTTCATCGCGCACGCCGCCAAGCTTGTCGAGCGAGCGTCGCAAACGGCGCAGGTTGCCCTGTTGCCAATCCCGTGCAGGCACCCGCAGGTCTCCCCGATCGAAATCGATCAACCACACCACATCCCTCGCATCGAGCAGGACGTTGTGCGCGTTGAGGTCGGCATGGAACGCACCCTCGCGATGGAAGCGCGCCAATGTCGCGCCAATGCGGTGCCACGGGATGTCTGCCGCGGCAACATCCCGACACTCGGCCAAGGTGCGCGAATCCGGCACACGCAGCGTCATCAGGTCGGCGCGGTAGGAAAGGCCTGAGCGCTGCCAGCCGGCGAGCAATGGTCGAGGCACGGGCAGACCACGTTCGTACAGCCGCGCCAGCAGTTGGAACTCACGCACGCAGCGCACGCTGGCTTCACCGAGAAACAGGTAGCGGTCATCCACCCAACGCCCGACCAGGCCGCCACGCCGGTAGTGTCTCAGCACCGCATCGCCGAACCTGCCGTGCACCAACCACGCAGAGCCGCGCCCGCCACGCCCCTCCAGCGCATTGGAACCCGCCCAGAATGTCGGATCGAGCATTCGTGGCGTGGCTTGCGGCAAGCTGTGGCGGTCGAACAGAATCGCGCCTTGCGCGAACGCGGCACGTTGAACGTCCAATGTTGGGATGTGGGCGTTTTGCATTGCGCGGGCACCAACGACTCCTGCCGAGTGTACCAACTTGAGCTTCATCGACCCGCCTGAACATCTCGCCCTGTTGCGTTTGTCCGCATTGGGCGACGCCACCCACGTCGTGCCGCTGGTGCGCACCATCCAGCGCGCCTGGCCGAAAACACGGATCACCTGGGTCATCGGCAAAGGCGAACGCCTGTTGCTGGAGGGCCTGGAGGGTGTCGAGTTCATCGTCTACGACAAGAAAACCGGCCTTGCCGGGATGCGCGAACTCTGGCGTCGGCTCGCCATGCAACGCTTTGATGCCTTGCTCCAAATGCAACTCGCGGCACGGGCCAATCTGCTCTCCTTCGGCATCGATGCGCCGGTGCGCATCGGATACGACCGCGCCCGCAGCAAGGAAGGCCACGGGCTTTTCATCAACCGCCGGATTCCAGCCGAAGGCACCCATGTTCTGGACGTGCTCGGCCAATTCACCCTGCCGCTGGGGCTGGAGCAGACGGAAGTGGAGTGGCGCCTTCCCGTGCCTCAAGCAGCGCGCGAATGGGCGGAAGAGCAGCTCCCTGGCACGACGCCAACGCTCATCGTCTCGCCCTGCTCCAGTCATCCGCTGCGCAACTGGACACCTGAACGATACGCCGCCGTTGCCGACCATGCCGCAGGTGAACATGGTTACCGCATCGCGATCTGCGGCGGGCGCAGCGAACTGGAGCGTCGCACCGCAGACGCCATCCTGACTGCGATGAAGCGGCCCGCGCTGGATCTGGTCGGGCGCGACACGCTCAAGCAGCTCATGGGCCTGCTCGAACGCGCCGACATTCTCCTGGGTCCGGATTCCGGCCCGGTCCACATCGCCAATGCGCTGGGGACCAAGGTGGTGGGGCTGTACGCCTGCACCGATGCCGAACGATCCGGCCCCTATTCAGATCGTCGCTTCACCACCAATCACTACGACACCGCAGCGCGGAAGTTCCTGAAAAAACCGGCCAGCGCGCTGCGATGGGGCAAACGCGTGGAGTTTCCCGGCGTGATGGAGCTGATCGGGGTAGACGAAGTGATCGATTGCATCGACCGCTGCACCGCCGAACTTCGACAAAGCAGGACGGCGTGACCGCCACACGATGCCGCATGACCGCCGGATCGGTGCTCAAACGCCTTTGGCGCGATAGTCCGCGTAGGACTTTTCCTCGACGTAAGCCGAGCCCAGGGCCAGATTGATATCGCGCTTGATCCGGGCACGATCATCGTTCTGGAAGTACACCGATCGAGCCAGCTCCACGAACTCGCTGTCGAACGACTGTGCCGCTTCCTTGTCGCGGATATCGTCTTCGATCACCCAGAGCCGCTCGTTCACCGCCTTGAGCTGGGCGCGCAATGCCGAGATATCGACCTGCGACGCCGCATGCGAGGACCACGTAGCCTCAAGCGCCCGGAGTTCGTTGCGCACATTGGTCAGCTTGGCCGGATCGGACATGCGCTCGGACTTGATCTGGAGGATGGCGATCTTGTCGAGCAATTCGCCGAACGACACGGGAACGAGGATTTCGGACATGGTTTGGGGCCGTATTCGGGGGAACGACAGCCTGCCAGAGTTGGCTGGCGGCTGCACGCCGGGGGCAACAAAAGCAAAAGCCGCGCAACGGGGCGCGGCTTCTGGGAAAACATCTGGCGGAGAGGGAGGGATTCGAACCCTCGGTACGCTTGCACGTACGCCTGATTTCGAGTCAGGTACATTCGACCACTCTGCCACCTCTCCGGTCCCTTCTTGCCGTTGGCAGCAGGGCCGCTCATGATACTTGGCGACCAGTGATCGTACAAGCACGGCACATGCATTCAATGCCGATTCCCCCGTTCGCGGGGGTTGCGCCGGTTTCCACGGGCGCGGCATGATGCATTCAGGTACCGCGAGGACAATCGGCACCGGCTGGCGTCCCACCTTCACACCCAAGGTCCTGTCCTCAGGGGGCACGGCCGGACAACACGAACCGATGATCGAATTCGGCCACCTCACTCACGTCGGCCTACGGCGCGAACACAACGAAGACACCTATTACGGGGATTCCCAGCTCGGCTTGTGGCTGGTGGCCGACGGCATGGGTGGGCACGAATTCGGGGAAGTGGCCAGCGCGCTGGCACGCGACACCATCGTCGGCCAGGTGCGTGCCGGCCACTCGCTGGGCGATGCCATCCGCGCCGCCGACAAGGAAATCATCCGCCAGTCCCAGCGCCGCAATGAAGCTTTGCCAATGGGCACCACCGTGGTGGCGGCTCGCGTGGAAGGCACGCGCTTCGAAATCGCCTGGGTTGGCGACAGCCGCATCTACCTGTGGGATGGACAGCTGCACCAACTCTCGCAGGATCACTCCTACGTACAGGAGCTGATCGATCAGGGCGCGATCACCCCCGAACAGGCACGCAGCCACCCGCACCGCAACGTCATCACCCAGGCACTCGGCGTCACCGACCCCCTGTCACTGAAGGTGGAAGTGCTGCAGGGCGAACTGAGACCCACGATGCAACTCCTGCTGTGCAGCGACGGACTGACCGAGGAAGTGGACGACGCCACCATCGCCCGCATTCTGGCCAAGACCGATCTTTCCGCGCAGGAATGCGTCGACCAGCTGGTCCTTGCCGCACTCGATGGCGGTGGCTCGGACAACATCACGGTCGTGCTGCTGCGCAGCGGCAACCCGATCTGATCGCATCGCAACAGGCCGATTCGTGCGTTCCGTCACGAACGCAACCGGACCCCGCCCCTATTGTCACAAACTGTGTCATGCATGACGGCGCGTTCTGGAGCAATGGCAATGGAAGCGAGCAAGAACCCCGGCCCGTCGCGTACTGATCCGATGCACATTTTCTCCGACAGTTTCGGAGAAACCGCACCGCCCATCGAACCGCCCGCGGATCTTCCCCCGTTCGCGGTGCGGGTGCTCAACAAATGCGCCTATGGGCCGCGTCCGGGCGATATGGCTGCGTTCAATGCGCTGGGAGCGAACGACGACGCGCGCCTGAATGCCTGGCTCGGTGCCCAGCTCAATCCCGATTCGATCAGCGATACAGACTGCAACAACCGCATCGCGGCCGGCGGCTATACCACCTACACCACGACGCTCGCGCAGCACTGGGCCAAGTACGTGCGCGGCGATTCCCAAGGCTGGCCGCAGCGCTACTACCCCTGCGACGAAGCTGCCTGCATCAAGTTGATCCGGGCGGTGTACAGCCAGCACCAGTTGCTCGAAGTGATGGTCGATTTCTGGCACAACCACTTCAACGTTCAGGGCTGGGAATTCGGCATCGCGCCGGTGTTCATGCACTACGATCGCGACGTGATGCGCGGCAAGAACACCGGCAACCGCTTTCACGCACTCGGCAACTTCCGTACGCTGCTCGAAGCGGTGGCCAAAGCTCCGGCGATGCTGATCTACCTGGACAACAAGTCCAGCCGCGGCGCCGGATTCAACGAAAACTTCGCACGCGAACTGTGCGAACTGCACACCTTGGGCGCAGCGCACTACTACCCCGGCAACGATCCCTATGCCGTGCCCGTCGATGGTCAGGGCAGACCGCTGGGTTATTGCGACAACGACGTCTACGAAGCCGCGCGCGCCCTCACCGGCTGGACGATGCGCGACGACCACTGGAACTTCCCGGACACGCCCGAGTACGACACCGGCGAATACCTGTACTACGCGCCCTGGCACGACACGGCCGGCAAGTTCTTCCTGCGCTACTACATCCAGGCCAACCGCCCCGCGGAAGAGGATGGCAAGACCGTTTTCGACCAGCTCTGCCAGCATCGCGGCACCGCCATCAACATCTGCCGCAAGCTTTGCCAACGCTTCATCTCCGACAACCCACCGCAGGTGTTGATCGAATCGGCTGCCGACATCTGGCAGGCACAATGGCAATCCAGCACCCAGATCGCACAGGTGTTGCAGCACATCCTGACCTCGGCCGCCTTCAAGAGTACCTGGGGCGAAAAGGTCAAGCGCCCGTGGGAAGCCATCATGCAGTCGTTGCGCGCGACCTCGGCGGAGCTGACGCCGCGGGTGCGTCCGGTTTCGGGATGGGACGATTACGCCGATCTCGCCTCCCGTCTGCAGCAGACCGGCAACGGCCCGTTCCTCTGGCCCACGCCAGACGGCTACCCCGACCACAACCGCAAGTGGCAGGCAGTCAGCCCGCTGAGCCAGACCTGGCGCACCCTGGCTCGTCTGACCGAGATGCGCACCCCAGGCAGCGCCCCGACCTCGCCCACCGCCTATTTCCAGCGCATCGAACAAGTCACCCGCGCCGCATTCCCCGGTCCACCGCAGTCCACCGCCGGTGCGGTCGTGGATTTCTGGATCGGCCGGATCTACGGCTACGCCCTCGCGCAGGAACGGCGCGATCAACTGGTGCGCTTCCTCGGCCAGAAGGCCAATACGGCAGCCGCCGCAGCCACGCAACTGACCTGGAACAACGAGTGGGCCAATGAGCAGAACCCGGACAAGTACTACACCCTGGGAAGGCTGCGCACCACGGTGTCGCTGCTGATGATGTGCCCCGAGTTCTACCACCGCTGAACCTGCCGGAGTCCCGCCCATGCAAGGCAACCGCCGCGATTTCCTGAAAGGCTGCTGCGCCGCCGCCATGGCCGCCGGCAGCGGCAGTTCAATGGCCTTCTTCGATCCGCTCGCGCTTGCCGGCGGCAAGAGCGCTGCGACCGGCGATGTGCTGGTCTACGTGTTCCTGCGTGGTGCCATCGACGGCCTGCATCTGATCGTGCCCTATGCCGGCCCGGACCGGGTTGCCTACACGAGCAAGCGCGGCAACATGGCCATCGCCACCGACCGGCTGCGTCGCATCGGCACCAGCAACTGGGGCTGGCATCCACGCGCCGGGGGTGGCACGGGAGACGCCATCACCACCACCCCCAAGTGGCTGCAAAGGCTCTACAACAACGGCAAGCTGGGCATCGTCCACGCCACCGGCATGCCCACACCCAACCGCAGCCATTTCGAATCCCAGGCGATGATGGAGTTGGGCACACCCGGCATCACCGGCGGCGGCAGCGGCTGGCTGGCGCGCTACCTTTCCGCCATCAGCGGCACGCCCGGCCTCCCCGCTCCGCTGATCGCACCGGCCTTCGGTTTCGGCAGCAACCTGCAAACCAGCCTGATCGGACTGGACGAAGCGGTGGGTTTCAACAATGCCGAGCAGTTCCGTGTCGATAATTTCCAGTGGAACTGGAACGAGCGCCGTGCGGACCTCCAGATCCTGCCGCTGTGGAGCGGCAATTCCACGCTGGAACGCGCCGGGCGCGATGCGGCCGATGCGCTGGAAGTGATGCGCGAACACGATTTCAGCGCCAGCGGCTACATCCCCGGCGGCGGCGCGGTCTACCCGAGCGGCACCTTCGGCACGCAACTGCGGAACCTGGCTCAGATGCTCAAATCCCCGATCAAGACCGGCCTGATCGCCGCCGCCATCGATCACGGTTTCTGGGACACGCACAACGGTCAGGGCATGCCCAATCCCGGCGTTGTCGGCCACTACGACTGGTTCGGCAACCTCGTGGAAGAACTGGGGCGCGGGCTGGATGCGTTCTACACCGATCTCAACGCCCACTCCATCGGCGGCGGCCTGAATCTGATGCACAAGGTCACGGTGATCGTGCAGAGCGAGTTCGGCCGGCGCTTCAGGCCCAACGATTCGGCCGGCACCGACCACGGCTACGCCAATATCATGATGGCGCTGGGCAACCGCGTGAGCGGCGGCCAGCTGCACGGCAGTTTCCCGGGCCTTGACGACAACAGCCTGTACGAAGGCCAGGACGTGGCGATGACCACCGACTTCCGCCAGATCATTTCCGAAGCGCTGGTCGATCGCATGGGTCTGCCGGCCAACCAGATCCCGCAGGTGTTCCCCGGCTTCAGCTATTCGGCCGGCGGGCAGCCCGACGTGTTCCAGTCCGGCTGAGCAGGCGCGCGTCAATCAGGCGCGCAGCAGGAAGCTGTCGCGCAATTGCACTGCCGTCTTCGGGAAGTCGCAGAACACGCCATCCACGCCCATCGCGAACGCCACATCCAGTTCCTCCGCCGGCGTCGCAAAACCCGCGGCCAGCCCATCATCCCGGTAGGTGTAGGCGTGTACCAGGCAGCCATGCTCATGCGCGAGATCGACCAGGCCACTGCTGCTGCCATCCACATCCTGCAACAGGCTCTTGTGCACACCGAAGCCATCCACCTGGCCCGCGTGTCGGGCGATGAGCCGGCGCCATGGCGTGTTCCCGGCCATCAACAGGAAAACCTTGACCTCGGCGCTCTCGCGCAAGGTCAACAGCGGCTCCAGCTCGAAGCACTGCAACCACAGATTCACCCGAATCGGATTGCGTTGGCGGGCGAGCGAGAGGAAGCGCCCGCAGGGATCCTTGCCTTGCGCGGCAAAGAATGCCGGGGACTTGAGCTCCGGATAGAGCGTCACCGCCGTCCCCCGACGTCGTGCGACGGTTTCAGCCCAGAGCAACGTGGCCGCGAACGTCGGGATGCGGAAGCGGCCGTCGTGGGTGCGATCGCGTGAAGGAAATGGTTGCACTGCACGCAGCGATGCGATGTCGGCAAGATCGAAATCTTCGATCCACCAGTCTCCGTCGCGACGTCGGGCGGCGAAGTCAGTGCGCGTTGCAATATCGGTGCTGCGCGCCAGATTGCGGTCGTGGCGCACCACGAGCTGGGCATCGCGCGAGGACACCAGATCCGGTTCGACCACATCCGCGCCCTGCTCCAGCGCCAATGTGTAGGCTTCCAGCGTGTGCTCGGGCAGCGGCCCACTCGCACCGCGATGGGCGATGATGCGCGGCGGGGATCCGTCGAGCGTCGGCCAGATCATTCGTCGTGCCAGTCCACCAGGCGGTACGTGGTGGCGGCGGTCAACTCACCTTCGAAGCGAGATTGCGCACGCACCTCGATGAGATGCTCGCCGGCGGCAAGATCCGTCGGCACACGTGCACCCCACAAATGCATCGACGAACGTGCGATCACCGCCCGATCGAACGAGCGCAAGGTTTCAGCGCGGGAATCGTCGATATTGATCGCCAGCAACGACGGATCCGGCTCGAACACACGCACCATCGGCTGCCACTCGCCGCCATCGATGCGGTACTGGAGCGTGGCGTCCGGTTCGGCGGCATACACGTTCGCCAGCACCGGATAGGCCGGATACGCGCCACGACGCAGCACGCCCGGCGACGTCACGGCCATGCGCAAGCTGTCGCGTCCGCGCGAGGCGTGGTATCGGGTGGTGTAACCGTCCTCGCCGAACCGCAGGATCGCGTAGCCATTCGGCGTACCGTCCTCCATGCGCGCATCGGGGAGGTCGTCGGCGTCGATCAGGCCGGACCAGTAGCCGCCACAGGCCGCACCCACGTTGTACTCGTGCAGCGGCTTGACACCACGCCAGCCCGATTCGCTTCCATGGAAATGATGGCGCTGGGTGTGCGTGTGGCCGCTGAGGATCAACGGCTCCGGGAAGCGCTCCAGCAACCGGAACAAACGCTCGCGGTCTGGGTGGCGAAACGTCTCGTGCGGATCGTCGAACAAGGGAATGTGGAAGCTCATCACGACACGGGTATCGGCCGGCAGCGTCGCCAGATAGGCGTCGAGAAAGGCGAACTGATCCTCGCGCAGGCCACCGATGTACGAAGGGCGCTGCCCCGGCATGTAGATGACGTCATCGAGCGCGATGAAGGCGTGACCCTTCATTTCCCAGGCAACCGTGTCCGGCCCGAAGGTCCGCCGGTAGTTGGTAAGCGAGGCTCGGTCTTCAGCCACATCGAAATCGATGTCGTGATTGCCCGGTGCGTGCAGAAACGGAATCCCGAGAGCGGCGTGCAGGCGATTGAGCTCCGGATACAGATCCAGCGCATCATTGACCAGATCGCCCAACGTCAACCCCAGTGATATACCGGAATGGTGTCGCGCAGGCTCGATGATCGAACGCGCATAGAAATCCATCTCGCGCATATCTTTCATCTGCGGATCGGCAAGCACCAGCACCTCGAATGCCGATGTGTCCTCCGCAGGATGCGGCAGCAATGCGAAATCGGCACGGCGCGCGCTGGAAGGCACGATGGCGCCGTACTTCAGGTTCGGTGTTCCCTTGGGGAAATGGTGCTTCCAGAACACCGGCAAGCCATTGGCACGAACGGGAAAGCGGTATCCGGCCGGTTTGATCACGAACAGCGTGTCGCCATCACGCACCCCGATGCGATACCGCCCTCGGGCATCGGTCGTCACGATCGCGCGTCCATTGGACACCTTCACGCCTTCCACGCCACGTTCGGTGCCATCGCGCCGGCCATTGGCATTGGCGTCAAGAAAAACACGGCCGGAGGCCAGCGTGTCGGACAACACTGCCGTCGGCAACAACGCCAACAACACGGCAAGGCAACGATGCAACAGGTTCATCGGCAACACTCTGCGAGAAACAAACGCGGCTCAGCCGCACTGGAAATAGAGGATGTCCGCCGAACCTGCCGACGTGGACTGTCCCAAGCTCACTGCGCCTGCCTTGCGCAGGTGCACCTCGTCGCGGTGCACGCGCAGCTCCTCGTCGTCGGCAAACTGCACGAAAGTCGCGTTCGTGCTGCGGTCGGAGAGCACATAATGGCCATTCTTGTACTCGATTGACGCGTGGATGCGACTGACCCACTCGGCGTCCACCACCAACGCGTTGGCGGCATCACGCCCCATCGTGAACGGCGGCGAGGTGGGCGCCAACTCGATCACCTGCCCACGAAAACGCAATGTCAGAGTTTGAGACCGGTCGGTGCCGTCCTCCACCCGAATCGCGCGCTGAACCAGCGTGATGTTGGAGGTGTCTTCCTGCCAGATCACGTCGACGATCTCGATCGGCAGAAGCTTTCCGCTCACTCGCGCGCGGCCCAGACTGCGCGAGCGGATGCCGCCGACGCTGGTCGCGCCACGGAACGTGCTGGCGGTGGTGACGATCTGGTCGCGCTTGGCCAGAGAAGCCATGCGTGCGGCGGTGTTGACCGCATCACCGTAGACGTCGCCATCCTCCAGCAACGCCTCGCCATGGTGCAGGCCGATGCGGATACCGAGCGAGTCGCGCGCGAACACCGGATCCTGGGTGATGCGCCGCTGCATCTGGCAGGCCGCGTTGATGCCGTCGATGGCACCGGGAAAGGTGCACATCACTTCGTCACCGATGGTCTTGATGACGGTCCCGCCATTGGCATGCACGATGTCCGACAAGACGGCGATCACTGCCGAGGTGATGCGTCGTGCCTCGACGTCGCCCCGCTGTTCGAACAGCTGAGTGCTGCCGGCGACATCGGCAAAGACGATGGCAAGGGGGCGAGTCTGCGTCATGTCACGGGATCATAGGCCAATCGCGGGAAGCGCTCCACAGGATTCATGCCAGCGTACGGGCCGCTGCCACCACGTCCGAATCCCCCGGCAGCACGAGGAACGCCGCGCCTGCCAGCGGTGTGTAGGTATCGGCACCGACCACCCGGCGCAGCGGCGTTGCGCCCAATCCGGCTTCGGTCAGCGCGGTGATGATGCCCTCGCCCACGCCAGCACTGCGGCGACCTTCGTCCAACACGATGATGCGCTTGGCATTTTTCGCCTGCGCCGCGACGAAGGCGTCGTTCAGCGGCACCAGCCAGCGCAGATCGGCGACACGCACCTTCCAGCCCAATTCCGCCTCGATCGTGCGTGCCGCGCGCAAGGCCATCGGCACACCGTTGCCGTAGGTGAACACCACCAGATCGTCGGCATCCTCGTTGTAGACCCGGCCTTCACCCAGCGCCATGGCCTCGCCCGGCGCCGGATACGGGAACAACCAGCCGCCATCGCCGGCTTCGTGCAAATCCTTGGTCATGTAGAGCGCGATGGGTTCGAGGAACACCGCCACGCGCCCATCGATCTTGGCCAGCGCCGCCAGCGTGCGGAGCATGGTCGCCGCATCGTCGCCACGGCTCGGGCAACCGACCACCAGGCCGGGAATGTCGCGCAGCGCGGTGATGGAGTTGTCGTTGTGGAAATGCCCGCCGAAGCCGCGTTGATACCCGAGCCCGGCGATGCGAACCAGCATCGGATTGCGATATTGGTTGTCGGAGAAAAACTGCAACGATGCCGCTTCGCCGCGAATCTGGTCGCAGGCGTTGTGGAAGTAGGCCAGATACTGGATTTCCGGCAGCGGCAACATGCCCATGTTGGCGTAACCCTGCGCCAGCCCGAGGATCATGGTTTCGTCCAGCAGCGTGTTGAACACGCGCGCGCCCTTGAAGGTTTTGTGCAGCCCCTTGGTGACGGTGTAGACGCCGCCCTTCTGCGCCACGTCCTCACCGAACAACAAGGTTTCCGAATATTTGGCCATCAGGTCATGCAGGGCCTGATTGATCTGGATCGCCAGATGGCGCGGTGCCTGATGTTCCGGCAAGGCCGCGTCGCTGCCGAACGCCTTGATGCGGGCATCGGCGTAATCGGCCCGCTCGGCCTCGGCTTTCACGGCCACGGGCGTATACGGCGCGAGCGGCGCCATGACATGTTCGAGCGTTTCGATTTTCGGAGAACGATCCGCTTCATCGGCCGCCGCGAAGCAACGCTCTCGCATCGCCTCGTAGGCCGCCAGCAGCGACTCCTTCGTGAACAGGCCCGATGCCAGCGCAATCGCCGCCGAACGCAGCAATGGATCGGTCGCTTCAACCGCCACCAGCTCTTCGATGCTGCGCCATTCGATCTCGAAATCGGTGCCGGCGTGACCCATGATGCGGGTGGTGCGCAGGTGCAGGAAGGTCGGCCGACGGGTGCGGCGGCAATGTTCCACCGCACGCTGCACATCGGCGTAACCGCCGGCCAGATCCAGACCATCGGCGTAGAAATAATCCAGATCCGGGCGCTGGGAGAAGTTGCGCGCCACCCAGCCTGCCGGCGTCTTCACCGAAATGCCGATGCCATTGTCCTCGCACACGAACAGCACCGGCGCCGGCAGTTTCTGATACGCCGTCCATGCCGCGGCATTGAACGCGGTCTGCGCGGTGGCGTGGTTGGAACTGGCATCGCCGAAGGAGCAGATCGCAATCGAATCGTCCGGAATCGGCAGCGCATGGCCCATGCGGCGCGCCTGTTCGATCGCCACGGCGGTGCCGAGCGCCTTGGGCAGGTGCGAGGCAATGGTCGAGGTTTGCGGCAACACCCACAACGGCTTGCTGCCCCAGACCTTGTGCCGGCCACCGGACGCCGGATCTTCCGCACTGGCGGCAAAACTCAGGGCCGAATCCATCACCGGATCCATGCCCGGCAATTTGCGGAAACGCTCGGCCATGAAGCCGCCGGAGCGGTAGTGCAGGAAGGCCGGATCGGTATGCCGCGTGGCGCGCGCCACCATGGCGTTGCCTTCGTGACCACTGGAACCGATGGTGTAGAACACCTTGTTCTTCACCCGCAGCACCCGCGCCATCAAGTCCAGATGACGCGACACCAGCTGCGACTCGAACAAATCGAGGAAATCGGCGGCACTGCAAGCGCTGCCCGGCAGCACCGCCTCATGCGGCGCAGGCGCAGGCTGCGGCGAACCGCCCCATTGCTCGACAAACTCGACGAAGTTGCGGTCGCAGATCTCGGCGCGGTTGAGGCCACGCTGACGGGCGGGAATCGGTTGGGCAGACATGTTCGATCCTGTCGATAAACAAAACGCCACGACAGGCCCATGGCCCGCCGCAGCGCGAGAAAACGCCAAGTTTACCGGTTGCCGGCGCCAGACCAAAGATGGCCGGTCAACCGCTGTCAGCCAGGACTCACATCGCGCCCTTGCCGTAGCGCAGGCGAAAAATGAGGCGCTGCAGGCCGTTCGCTCCCAACACCAGCGCCATACCGATCAGCAACTGCACCGCGGTCGCAACGATGGCTGCCATGGAATCGGGGTCACGCAACAGCGAAGCACCGGAGAGAACATCGATCGGATTGGCTTTCAGATACAAGTAAATGCCAATCCAATAACCGGCTCGCAATGTCGCTCAACGCGCAATCATCAGGCAGACACCAGAAGATCCATCAGCGAATAACGCCCTGCCGGTCTTCCCGCCAGCGCGGTCGCGCAATGCAACGCGCCCCGCGCGAAGATGTCGCGGTGGGTGGCGCGATGGATCAATTCGATGCGCTCGCCCATACCGGTGAACTGCACCAGATGCTCGCCGATGATGTCGCCGGCACGCAGGCTCGCGTAATGCGGCTCCGGGCCACCCCCTTCGACCACGGCCCGGCCCAACGCCAGCGCCGTGCCGGAGGGCGCGTCCTGCTTGTGGATGTGATGGGATTCGACGATATCGCGCTGCCACTGCGGCAAGGCCTGCGCGGCGCGGCGCACCAGATCGGACAGTATCGCCACGCCGAGGCTGAAATTGGCCGCCCACAACACCGGAACATGCGCCGCAGCCGTATCGAAGCGCGCCATCTGTGCTTCGTTCAAGCCGGTGGTGCCGCTGACCAGGGCTGCGCCACGTTCCACGCAAAAAGCGAGCATCGGATCGAAAGCGTCCGGCAAACTGAAGTCGATGCACACATCAAACGCCGGCACCCGATCCAGTTGCGCCGTAGTGAAACCGGGCACGCCCTCGATGCTTGGCGCGTGACGACCGGCGACGGCGGCAACCAATTGCAAATCGGGGCATTCACCGCATAGCCGCACCAACGCCTGGCCCATGCGACCGGAAGCACCGTGGATCATCAAGCGGATGGGCATGACATGGTTTCCTGCAAGGCTGATGCGACATCCCTTCAGCACCGGCCGGCGCAAAGGGACTCATCCATGAGCCGGGATGATGCCCCGGCACACACCATCTGGAACAAGGCGGAGGCGCGTCAACCCTTCTCACCAGACGGGCTCAGGAGGTCATTTTCGTCCAGAACGCCTTGACCCCATCGAGGAACGTGCTCGAACGCGGCGAGTGGGCACGCGCGCCATCGCCTTCGAAGGTACTTTCAAACTCCTCCAGCAACTCGCGCTGACGGCGCGTGAGATTGACCGGCGTTTCCACCACGACCCGACACATCAAATCGCCCGGCGCATGACTGCGCACGGATTTGACGCCCTTGCCGCGCAGGCGAAAGAGTTTTCCGGTCTGGGTTTCGGCAGGAATCTTCACCTGCACCGAACCATCGAGCGTGGGCACGTCGATGTCCGCGCCAAGTGCGGCCTGCGACAGACGAACCGGCAGCTCGCAGTAAAGATCGTCCCCGTCACGCTGAAAGATGGCGTGATCGCGCACGCGCACTTCCACGTACAGGTCACCTGGTTGCGTTCCGGGAGGGCCGGCCTCGCCTTCACCCGCAAGGCGGATACGGTCGCCATTGTCCACGCCCGCGGGAATCTTCACTTGAAGCGTCTTTTCACGCTCCAGTCGCCCTTGCCCGTCGCACGCATCGCATGGATTCACGGCCTCGCGACCACTGCCGCCACATGCAGGGCACGCCTGCTGCACCGAGAAGATTCCCTGTTGCATCCGCACCCGCCCATGACCGCGGCAGGTGGAGCAGATATCGACCTTGCCGTCCCTGGAACCGGAACCTTTGCAGGTATCGCACGCGGCCAGCGTCGGCACTTCGATGGTGCGCTCGATGCCGAAAACGGCTTCTTCCAGATCCAGTTCGATCACGTAACGCAGGTCGGAACCGCGCCGTGCCTGCTGCTGGCGACCACGACCACCGCCGAAGATGTCACCGAAAATATCGCCGAAGATGTCGCCGAAATCCGGCCCGCCACCGTGACCGCCGCCGCCCATGCCGGCTTCGAATGCGGCATGGCCATGCTGGTCGTACACACGGCGCTTGGCCGCATCCGACAGCACTTCATAGGCCTCCTTGCATTCCTTGAACGCAGCTTCGGCCTGGGCATCGCCGGGATTGCGATCCGGGTGATGTTTCATCGCACAGCGGCGATAGGCTTTTTTCAGATCGTCGTCGCTGGCGGTTTTCGCCACGCCGAGGACTTCGTAGTAATCGCGCTTGCTCATCGTCGCAAAGGTCGCTTCCGGTATCGGCTTGAAAAGAACGGGAGCGGACTGCTCCGCTCCCGTTCGATCAGATCATGACGGGATGCAATGGCCCGGCAGGATCAGGGCTTGTTGTCATCCTTGACCTCGGTGAACTCGGCATCGACCACGTCGTCGTTGCTACCGCTGGCCGGCGCTTCGGCGGACTGCGCACCGGCGTTGGCCGCAGCCAGCAACGACTGCGCCGCTTCTTCCAGCACGCGGGTCTTGGCTTCGATCTGATCCTTGTCGTCGCCCTTGGCCACGCCTTCCAGATCCGACACCGCCGCTTCCACACGACCGATCACATCGCCCGGCACCTTGTCGCCATGCTCCTTGAGCGCGCTACGGGTGGCATGCAACACGGCATCGGCCTTGTTGCGTGCATCCACCAGTGCGTGGAACTTCTGGTCTTCCTCACGATTGAGCTCGGCGTCGCGCACCATCTTCTGGATTTCTTCCTCGGACAAACCCGAGCCGGCCTTGATCTCGATCTTCTGTTCCTTGCCGGTCTTCTTGTCCTTGGCCGAGACATGCAGGATGCCGTTGGCGTCGATATCGAACGCCACTTCCACCTGCGGCATGCCGCGCGGCGCCGCCTCGATGCCGGCGAGATCGAACTTGGCCAGCGACTTGTTGAAGCGGGCCTGCTCGCGCTCGCCCTGCAACACATGCACGGTGACGGCGGTCTGGTTGTCCTCGGCGGTGGAGAAGATCTGCGACGCCTTGGTCGGGATCGTGGTGTTCTTCTCGATCAGCTTGGTGAACACGCCGCCCATGGTTTCGATGCCGAGCGAAAGCGGGGTCACGTCCAGCAGCAGCACGTCCTTCACGTCGCCCGCCAGCACGCCGCCCTGCACCGCCGCGCCCAATGCCACGGCTTCGTCCGGGTTCACGTCCTTCTTCGGCTCCTTGCCGAAGAACTCGGTGACGGCCTGCTGCACCTTGGGCATGCGGGTCTGGCCGCCCACGAGGATCACGTCGGCGATATCGGAAACACGCAGGCCGGCATCCTTGAGCGCGGTCTTGCACGGCTCGATGGTGCGCTTGACCAAGTCATCCACCAGCGCCTCCAGCTTGGCGCGGGTGAGCTTGATCGCCAGATGCTTCGGGCCGCTGGCATCGGCGGTGATGTACGGCAGGTTCACTTCGGTCTGCTGCGCGGACGACAGCTCGATCTTGGCGCGCTCGGCAGCATCCTTGAGGCGCTGCAGGGCAAGCGGATCCTTGCGCAGGTCGAGGCCGGAATCCTTCTTGAATTCCTCCACCAGATATTCGATCACGCGATTGTCGAAGTCCTCACCACCAAGGAAGGTGTCGCCATTGGTCGCCAGCACTTCAAACTGCTTCTCGCCGTCGATTTCAGCGATTTCGATGATGGACACGTCGAACGTGCCGCCACCCAGGTCATACACCGCGATCTTGCGATCGGCAGCGCCTGACTTGTCCATGCCATAAGCCAACGCAGCGGCAGTCGGCTCGTTGATGATGCGCTTGACTTCCAGGCCCGCAATGCGGCCCGCATCCTTGGTGGCCTGGCGCTGCGAATCGTTGAAGTACGCCGGCACGGTGATGACCGCCTCGGTGACGGTTTCGCCAAGGAAGGCCTCGGCGGTCTTCTTCATCTTGGTCAGCACTTCAGCGGAAATCTGCTGCGGCGCCATCTTCTTGCCGTCGGCCGTGGAAACCCAGGCATCGCCGTTGTCATGCGCCAGGATGCCGTAAGGCACGTGCGCGATGTCCTTCTGCACTTCGGCATCGGTGAACTTGCGGCCGATCAGGCGCTTGACGGCATAGAAGGTATTTTTCGGATTGGTGACGGCCTGGCGCTTGGCGCTTGCGCCCACCAGCACTTCGGCATCCTTGGTGTAGGCCACGATGGATGGCGTGGTGCGGTCGCCCTCGGCATTTTCGATCACGCGCGCCTTGCCGCCTTCCATGACGGCGACGCAGGAATTGGTGGTGCCCAGGTCGATACCGATGATCTTGCCCATGATGTACTTCCTCCAGAAATTTTTATCGGCCTTTCGACCGGAACTGAAACCTATGTAAGGGTTTGGAAAGGCGCTTCAAGGGTCGGGCGCGGAGATTTTCACGATTTCTTCACGCGCCCCGACGACATCACTCGGCAGCCACCACCACCAGCGCCGGACGCAGCAGGCGCTCGTTGAGCACGTAACCCTTCTGATACACCTGCACCACCGAGCCGGGCGCATGATCGGGCGCGGGCACCATGCTCATGGCCTGATGCCATTCGGGATTGAACGCCTCGCCAGCCGGATCGAGCATCGAAAGGCCACTGGTCTCGGCCACGCGGCGCAGTTGCCGCAACGTCAGCTCCATGCCTTCGCGCAATCGTTCCACCTCGCCTTCGGCAGCCAGCCCAGCCTCCAGGCTGTCGAACACCGGCAGCAATTCGGCCAGCAGCTTCTCGTTGGCGAACTTGCGCGCCTGCTCCACGTCGCGAATGAGGCGACGGCGCTGGTTTTCCAGTTCGGCACGTTCACGCAATTGTTCGTCGCGCACTTGCCCGAGCTGCTGTTCCAGCTCCTCCACGCGCGCTTCCAGATCAAGGGCATCGGAGGCCGGCGGTTCCGGCGTCGCAGAATGTTCGGTTTCGCTGTTCATCATGTCATCCCGGCAGCAAACAAGAAGGAAGCGCCAAGCAGGCGCTTCCGGGTTTCAACAGTTGCCGGCTGTATTGGGCCGGTTCGGGCGGATTCAAGCCCCGCGCAGGCGACTTTGCGGATGCCGAACCTGCCCTTCCCCTTGCACCACGAACCGCTCCACGGTGAGCGATTCGGCCCCCATCGGGCCATACGCATGCAGGCGGGTGGTGGAAATGCCGATTTCCGCGCCCAGGCCCAGTTCGCCGCCATCGGAAAAACGCGAGGAGGTATTGACCATCACCACGGCGCTGCGCATCGCGGCGATGAAGCGTTTGGCGGTGGCGTCGTTTCGGGTGGCGATGACTTCGGTGTGATCCGAACCGAAACGGCGGATGTGGGCGATGGCCTGTTCGGCATCGTCCACCACACGGACGGACAGGATCAGATCGAGAAACTCGGCGGCGTAATCGTCATCGCTGGCCGCAGCGACGTCGGCGACACGCTCGCGCGTGGCCGCATCGCCGCGCAGCGCCACGCCACGCTCACGCAAAGCCAGCGCCGCGCGCGGCAGGAAGGCATCGGCCACGGCGCGATGCACCAACAAGGTTTCCAGCGCATTGCAGACGCCGGGGCGGCTGGTCTTGCCGTCGATCAACAGATCGAGTGCGAGGTCGAGGTCGGCGGCGGCGTCCACATAGAGATGACAGACGCCCTTGTAATGTTTGATCACCGGCACGCGCGCATGTTCGGCGACGAAACGGATCAATCCTTCGCCACCGCGCGGGATGGCCAGATCGACGATGTCGGTCAATTGCAGCAGTTTCACCATGGTGTCGCGCGACAGATCGGTCACCAGCGTCAGCGCCGCCTCCGGCAGCTCCGCAGCGACCAGCGCCTCGCGCAAGGCGGCCGCGATCGCGGTATTGGAATGGATCGCCTCCGAGCCGCCACGCAGGATCACGCCATTGCCGGCGTAAAGACACAGCGCCGCTGCATCGGCGGTGACATTCGGGCGCGCCTCGTAAATCATCGCGATCACGCCCAGCGGCACCCGCACGCGGCGCACGCAGATGCCGTTCGGACGGATTTCCTCACGCGTGACCTGCCCCACCGGATCGGGCAGCGAGGCGACATGACGCACCGCGTCCGCAATTGCAGCAAGGCGGGATGCGTCCAACCGCAGGCGATCCAGCATCGCTCCGGTGGTGCCGCGCTCGGTGGCTGCGGCCATATCTTTCGCGTTGGCGGCAAGGATGTCGTCGGCACGCGCATCGAGGCGATCGGCCATCGCCGCCAGCAAGGCGCGCTTCGGCTCGGTGCCCAGCTCGGCAATGGCTTGCGCAGCTTCGCGGCAGGCCAGTGCCTGCGGGGTGATGTCTTGCTGGCTCATGTGCATTTCTTCGTTCGCCGGAGTCGGAAACCTAACCGGCTGCGCGGATTTTGACCAGCAGGCACGTACGCGGACGCCGGGCCGCTAGAATCGCGGCCCGGCTTCCAGACGATCCATCCGCCATGACCGACCTCACCCGCCCCAGCTTCCACAGCTTCGAACAGATCCCGCTGCACGAATACGCCGAGCGCGCGTATCTGGACTATTCGATGTACGTGGTGCTCGACCGCGCCCTGCCCTTCGTCGGCGATGGTCTGAAACCGGTGCAGCGGCGCATCGTGTATGCGATGAGCGAACTGGGGCTTTCGGCCAGCGCCAAACCGAAGAAATCGGCACGCACCGTGGGTGATGTGATCGGCAAATTCCACCCGCACGGCGATTCGGCCTGCTACGAGGCGATGGTGCTGATGGCGCAGCCCTTCTCGTACCGCTATCCGCTGATCGACGGTCAGGGCAACTTCGGCTCGGCCGACGATCCGAAATCGTTTGCGGCGATGCGCTACACCGAGTCCAGACTCACTCCGATCGCCGAAGTCCTGCTCGGCGAACTGGGCCAAGGCACGGTGGATTGGACGGCCAACTTCGACGGCACGCTCGAAGAACCCTCGTGGCTGCCGGCGCGCTTGCCGCACCTCTTGCTCAACGGCACAACCGGGATCGCGGTGGGCATGGCCACCGATGTGCCACCGCACAATCTCACCGAAGTGGCCAACGCCTGCGTGCGCCTGCTGGATGATCCCGACGCCAGCGTTTCCGATCTGATGGAGCACCTGCGCGGCCCGGATTTCCCCACCGAGGCGGAAATCATCACGCCTGCCGCCGACCTTTTGAAACTCTACGAAACCGGCAACGGCAGCATCCGCGCCCGCGCCGTGTACGTGCGCGAAAACAGCAACATCGTCATCACCGCACTGCCTTATCAAGTCAGCCCGAGCAAAATCCTGGAGCAGATCGCCGCACAGATGCGCGCGAAGAAGCTGCCGTGGCTGGAAGACCTGCGCGACGAATCCGATCACGCCAACCCGATCCGCCTCGTTCTGGTGCCGCGCTCCAACCGCATCGACGTGGAGCAACTGATGGGGCACCTGTTCGCGACCACCGATCTTGAAAAAAGCTTCCGCGCCAACTTCAACGTGATCGGTCTCAACGGCAAGCCGCAGGTAATGAGCCTGAAACTCCTGCTGAGCGAGTGGTTGAGTTTTCGTACCGATACCGTGCGCAAGCGCCTCAATCACCGTCTGGACAAGGTCAACCGCCGCCTGCACCTGCTCGACGGATTGCTGATCGCGTTCCTGAATCTGGATGAGGTGATCCGCATCATCCGCACCGAAGACGATCCGAAAGCCGCACTCATCGCTCGCTTCGCGCTCTCCGAGGAACAGGCCGATTACATCCTCGACACCCGCCTCAAACAGCTCGCCCGGCTGGAAGAAATGAAGATTCGCGGCGAGCAGGACGAACTGGCTGCCGAGCGCGAAAAGCTCATCGCCTGGCTCGGCTCGCCGGCCAAACTCAAGAAACTCATCAAGGATGAATTGCTGGCCGATGCGAAAAAGTACGGCGACGCACGTCGCTCGCCCTTGGTCGCGCGCCAGGCCGCACAGGCGCTGGATGAAACCGAACTGGTGGCGAGCGAACCCGTCACGATCGTGCTGTCGAGCAAGGGCTGGGTGCGCGCCGCCAAGGGCCACGACATCGATGCCTCCACCCTGTCCTATCGTGAAGGCGATGCCTTGCTGGAAGCCGTGCGTGGTCGCAGCAATCAGCAAGTCGCGTTTCTGGATTCCACCGGCCGCGCCTATTCCGCTCCGGCCCACACCTTGCCCTCAGCCCGTGGCAATGGCGAACCACTGACCGGGCGCTTCACGCCTCCTGCGGGCGCAGCATTCAGCGGCCTTGCCAGCGGCGAGGACGCACAGCGTTTCCTGTTGGCATCGAGTTTCGGCTATGGCTTCGTCACTGCCTTCGGCAACTTCATCGGTCGCAACAAAGCGGGAAAGCAGCTCATCAATCCAGACAAGGCTGCCACAGTGATGCAGCCGGTGCCGGTCAACGATCCCGCCAACGACCTGGTGGTGGCCGTGACCAGCGCCGGCAACCTGCTCGCCTTCCCCATCGCCGAATTGCCGGAACTGGACAAGGGCAAGGGCAACAAACTGATCCAGATTCCGCCGGCGAAACTGAAATCGGGCGAGGAAATCCTCGTCGCGCTCGCCTGTGTCCGGCAAGGCGGCGAACTGATCCTGCATTGCGGTCAGCGCAAGTTGACCCTGTCATGGCGCGATCTGGCAGCTTACGGCGGTTCGCGGGCCCAGCGCGGCCATCTGCTGCCGCGCGGGTTCCAGCGCGTCGACCGGGTGGAAAGCGTCTGACCGGACAGATTGACCGCCCCTCGAAACTGCCGCTCCGCGTCACACGCGACGCGAAAATCGTGATGATTTTCACCCAAATCCCGCCATTCATCGGCTGGATAATGCCGTGCGGCTCTGTCACCATACGCGTCACCGTCAGGAAGTGACGCTGTTGGTCCATATCTCCCCACGTGGGCGAATGGACGGATCATCTCCACTGCCCCGCTCCATCGAGGTCATCACATCATGAAGCTTCTGATTCGCGCCCTGGTCTTTTGTCGTTACATCGTGCTCAACCGCCAGGCCAGGGAGATCAAACGCAGCATCCAGAGCCTGCCGGTGACCGCGCAGCGCGCCGTGGGCCAGTTGGCGATGACCGAAATCGAAAACGCTGATCGCACTCCGGTTCCACACCTGTACGGCAGCAGCAGCACCGACATCTACCAGCCATGGGGAGACGGCGCGACGCTGGCTTTCGACCGAGCCCGCTCGCGCGTGCCACAACTCAAGCTGCGTGGCACGGCACTGTGGCTGGCCATTGCCTACCAGGAAACGCGGGAGTCGCCGCATGCCAGCATGCAGACCCTGCACCGCGATGTGCTCGGCATGCTGGGCTTGCTCAAGGGCACCTATACCGGTCAGGCTCCGACCATCGCCAACGCCGCGTCCTGACAGGCGTGAGCCGACATTCGGGTCGACTCCGGCCCGGCATCTTCCAGCCGGGCTGGAACCATTGAAAACTGCGATCCACTGGCGAGGCCCCTGGCGGGACCTCGCCAGCGTCGCATTTGCGCTCCGGTGATACCTGGCGTGCCCCAGACTGGCCCTGCCCCAGTACAGTGATAGTGATGTGGCTGGTGGATCGACCGCTGCCGCAGCCGGTAATCTATCCGGCCCGCGAATGCGTGGCGGCGCAAGACGGCAGTCCACTTCACTTGCCGGTTTGCGCACCCATCCCGGGGCGTTTTCTCTTTCCGGAACTGCCGCCTTGCACGAAAAAGTCGCCGAACTGCTGGACCTGCTGCGCCTGGAACGCATCGAGGACAACCTGTTTCGTGGCCAGAGCCGCGACATCGGAACGCGTTTCGTGTTCGGAGGACAGGTGCTTGGACAGGCCTTGAGCGCAGCGCAGCGCACGGTGGATCCATCCCGGCTTGCGCACTCGCTCCACGCCTACTTCCTGCGCGCCGGCGATATCGACCACCCGATCGTCTATCTGGTGGACCAGACCCGTGACGGCGGCAGCTTCTCGGTAAGGCGCGTCACCGCGATCCAGCACGGCCAGCCGATATTCGTGCTCTCGGCCAGCTTCCACCTGCCCGAGCCGGGCATGGAACATCAGCTCTCGCCACCGGACGTGCCCAAGCCCGAGGATCTGCCCGAATCGCCGTCGCTCTCGCCCGAGGAATTGGCGAAACTTCCTGCCAAGACCCAGCGCTGGCTGACCAAGCGCGGCGCCTTCGAATTCCGCCATGTCTATCCACGCAACGAGCTGGAGCCGACGAAGCGTCCGCCGTACCAGCAAACCTGGTTCCGCCTCGTCGACCGGATCGACGATGATCCGGCCATGCATCAGGCACTGCTGGCCTATGCCTCCGATTTCCACCTGATCGGCACCAGCACGCTGCCGCACGCGGTGTCGTACCTGCAACCCAACGTGCGCATGGCCAGCCTGGACCACGCACTGTGGCTGCACCGTCCGCTGCGTGTGGACGAATGGCTGTTGTATTCCTGTGACAGCCCATCCATGCAGGACAGCCGCGGATTGGCGCGCGGCAGCATTTACACCCACAACGGCGTACTCGTTGCCTCGACGGCGCAGGAAGGTCTGGTCCGCATCACGGGAGGTTCGTGATGCGTCAGGTGTTCAGCTCACCCCGGCTGGAAACGGTCGAGGGCGTTGCCGCCCTGCTCCACGAACACGGCATCGAGACCCGCGTGACCGACGGACGGTCGTACAAAGGCAATCGCCGCCGCAGCTTCTCCTACCGTGACAACGAAAAGGAGACGGCGCCGCAGGCTGCCGTCTGGATCGTGCACTCCGAAGACCAGCCCAGGGCACGCAGCGTGTTGCGCGACGCCGGGCTGATGGACTCCACTCGGGACAGCTTCCTGCCCGAGCCCGCATTCCACGGACCGCCCCCGAAGTCGCCCACCCATGCTGCCGCGCGCATCCGTCTGGTGCTGCTGGGAACCGTGGTCCTGCTGGCGGTGATCACGACCTCGCGCGGATGCCACGCTCCCTCCTCAGAAACGGCACCCGAACCCGTGCCGGAAACGGCGCCGGAACAAGAACGTCACATCGTGCCCGTCGAAGTGTCTCTGGACTGACTCCACACCACGAAGCCCGAGTAAGCCATGTCCAGCTCCGAAGCCCTCGTCCTCCTGATCGACCAGCATCTGCCCGCAGCTCAGGCCGGCGACGAGGCGGCGTTCGGGAAGATCATCAGCGGCTGCCAGAATGGCATCACCGCGATCGCACTGGCGATCACGCGCGACGTACCGGCGAGCGAAGACATCGCCCAGGAAGCCTTCTTCAGCGCGTGGCGTCACCTGCCACGCCTGCGCAACCCGTCCAGCTTCCTGCCGTGGCTGCGACAGATCACGCGCAACCTGTCGCATGACCACCTGCGCCGCAAACGCAACGAACGTCGTTATGACGGTGAGCTGGAAGACATTCTGGCCGTGGTCGCCGACCCGGCCCCCGATCACTCCGAGCGCCTGACCCGTCAACACGAGGAGGCGGTCGTCGCGGACCTGATCGATGAACTGCCGGAGGAAACCCGCGAGATCCTGCTGATCTACTACCGCGAGGGGCAATCCTCCAAGCAGGTGGCAAGCCTGCTCGGGATGCAGGACGCCGCAGTGCGCAAGCGCCTGTCGCGCGCCCGCATGAGTCTGCGCGAAGACATGCTCAAGCGCTTGGGCGAGTTCGCCCAGGCCACCGCGCCGACGCTCGCCTTCACGGCCATCGTCGTCGCGGGCTTGAGTGTCAGCCCGAGCGCGGCGGCGGCCGGCGTGAGTGCAGCGAGTGCGTCGCTGGCCAGTCAACTGGCTGGGAAGAGCGGTCCGGCGGCCAGCCTGGCCGGACGATTGATCGGTCGCGGTGCATTGGGCAACTCGATCGCGGGCGGCGGAGCCGGCAAGCTGCTGATTGGTGCGGCAGGCGGCATGGTATTCGCGCTGATCGCCGGCGTGGCCGCGGTGTTCTTCGGCGTGCGCCGCCACTGGATCACGTCAACCGATCATCAGGAGCGTCGCGAACTGGCCTGGTTTGCCGCCGCTGGACTGGTCGTGGTGCTCGTGTTCACCACGCTCATGGGCGCTGCGGTACTGACCCAGTCCACGCTGCTTCCCGCACTGAGTCTGGTCGGCATGATGGGAACGCTGGGAGGAATGAACCTGGCGTGGTTGCCACGCATCCTCGCGCGCCGCCACGAACGGGAAGCCCGCCGCGACCCGGTCACTGCATCGCACAACCGTCGGGCCGAACGTCGCATGGCTTGGGCAGGCATGCTGATCGGCATGCTGATGGGCGCGAGCGGCCTGCTGTTCGGCTGGATGAGCAACGGGCCGCTTTGACTGGTGTGGAACCCGAAATCCGGGTTCCACTTGCTCGCGCTGCTCACCCTCCCCGCGCAGCAAACTCATTTGCGACTGGCCGCATTCATGGCATCGTGAGGCCATTGCCACCGTCAGGAGCGTCATCATGATCCCGCGTCTCGCCAGCCTGTTCGTCGCGTTGGGCCTGTCTTTGCCCGCGAGCGCCGCGATGCGCGCCGAAGCGGTGGAATGGACGCTCGACGGGGCCCCCTTCAGCGGCGTGCTGGTGTACGACGATGCCAGTGACGAGGCGCGTCCGGGCCTCCTGATGGTGCCCAACTGGATGGGGGTGACCGAGCGCGCCGTCGAGCATGCCAAGGAAATCGCCGGCTCGCGTTACGTCGTGCTGGTGGCCGACATGTACGGCAAGGATGTGCGACCGGCCGATGCGACCGAGGCACGCGCCCAGGTCAGCCAGCTGTACACCGAGCGGCCGGTGTTGCGGGCACGCGCGGCGAAAGCCCTGGAGGCACTTCGCGAGAACACCGGCGGTGCACCGCTGGATGCGGCACACATCGGCGCGCTCGGATTCTGCTTCGGCGGCACCACGGCACTGGAGTTGGCACGTGCCGGCGCGGATGTGGCCGCCGTCGTGTCGTTGCACGGCGGCCTGGGCACCGATCTTCCCGCCACGGCACGCCCCGCGGCGTCGGTGCTTGTCCTCAATGGTGCGGCGGACGCTGCGGTTTCGGCCGACGACATCGCCGGTTTCCAGCGCGAGATGGACGCAGTGCAAGCCGACTGGCAATTCGTGAACTACGCCGGCGCCGTCCATTGTTTTGCGGAATCCAGCGCGGCCTCGCCCCCCAATTGTGCCTACCATCCGGTGGCTTCGAAGCGCGCGCACATCGCGATGCACGCCTTCTTCGACGAAGCATTCAGCCGCGGCGATTGATCAGGCGCCGGGTACGGGCTTGCCCTGCTCGGCCAGAGTCAGCGCCACGTTGTTGCGCAGGTAGGCGGGCTGCAGATATTCCGGTGGCGTGCCTTCACCACGCTCCAATGCCAACGCAGCCAGTCGCGCCGTGTCGGCTGCGTGCGGCAGCGCGGCGGCATCGACATGGGTCAGGTATGGCGCGAATCGCTCGGCCAACACACCCCGCTCGGCAGCGAAACCCGTCCCCACGCCGTGTCGCTGCCCGCTTTCCGGCAACATTGCAGCAGCCGGCGCGATGACGCATTCGTCGGCCACTGCAATCCATTCGCCCTCCGGGCCTCGCCGGTAGTCGGCGAGGTACACCTCGCCCATGCGCGCATCGATGGCAGCCAACACCCCGACATTGCTCCCGCCCTGCGCCTCCAACGCGCGCATCGCCGGGTATGCCAACGTGCGCAGCGTGGAGATGCCGATTGCCGGACGATCCAGCGCCAACGCCAGTCCCTGAACCATCGCAACCGCAAGACGCACGCCCGTGAATGCGCCGGGGCCGCGACCGCAGGCGATAGCATCCAGTTGGGAGCGGGCGACGCCGGCTTCGGCCAGCAGCGCATCGATCCACGGCAAGGCGAGTTCCGCATGGCGGCGTGGCGCAAGTTCGAAGCGCTCGCATACGTCACCATCCAGATACAACGCCACGGAGCAAGCCTCGGTGGCGGTTTCCAATGCCAACAGTTTCATGCCTGACTCGGTTCGTCGGAAGAATCCGGACATGGTAGCGCCACGGATTGCCCGGCCAACCGCGCGCTGCGCAGAAACCCCAGCACCCGCTGCAGATCACGGGTGCGGGCGAACGGCGGCAGACTCGCGAGAAATGTCCGGCCATAAGATTTGGACACCAACCGCGGATCGCACAGCATCAACACACCTTGATCGGCATGGGTTCGAATCAACCGGCCAGCCCCTTGCTTCAACGCGATCACGGCATTGGGCAATTGCCAATCGAAGAACGGATTGCCTCCTTGTCGACGGATTGCGGTCAGGCGCGCCTCCAGCACCGGGTCATCGGGCGCGGAGAAGGGCAATTTGTCGATCACGACGATCTGCAGGGCGTCACCGGCGACATCCACTCCCTCCCAGAAACTGGCAGCTCCCAACAGCACGCCATTGCCCGACGCGCGAAAGCGCTCCAGCAAGAGATGCCGTGGCGCGGTGCCGTGGACGAACAAGGGGAATTCGCGTTTTTCCGCCAGCCGCTCGGCCGCGAGCCGAAGCGCACGATGCGACGTGAACAACAGGAAAGCGCGCCCGTCTGCCGCGTCGAGCAAGGGCAGCGCGGCATCGATCACGGCCTCGACATGCGCGGGCGTGTTCGGTTCGGGAAGCCCGTGCGGCACGTAGACAAGGGCCTGGTTGTGGTAATCGAACGGCGACGGTTCGAGCAGCGTGCGCGGCTCCTGCATGCCCAACTGCGCCGCGAGATGATCGAAACCACCGTCCACGGCAAGCGTGGCCGAGGTGTGGATCCACGCCGCATTGGACGCGGCACGGAAGTCGCGCAATGGGCCGGAAACGTCGAGCGGCGTCTGGTTCACCTGAAAGCCGCGCGCGGTCACCTCGTACCAGCGTACCTCGCCAATGCCCTTGGCATCGAAAATGCGGTCCATGCGAGCGATCAGATCAGTGCAACGCTCGGAACACCCCTTGAACCCGACACTGCGCTCGGCAAATGCCTCCAGTACCGATGCCAACGCGGAGAGTGCGGTACGCAGCGTGGCGATGCCTTCGCGCACCGCATCGTGCGTGTCGAAGGTTGCCACGGTGCCGCGCGCCGGCAACGGCTCCAGCGCCACGCGCAACTCGCGCAGCGCGTGTTCCAGCACGCGTGCCGGCTCCTGCACTTCGGCAAGCGCGCCCGTCACGCTGGTGCATTCGGCTACCGCATCACGTGCCAGATCCGACATCTGACGCGATGTTGCGGTCGTGCCAAAAAACTGTGCCGCCAGCTCCGGGAGCTGATGCGCCTCGTCGAGAACGAAAGTTTGCGCACCAGGAAGGATTTCGCCGAAACCCTCGCGCTTCAGTGCCTGGTCGGCGAACAGCAGGTGATGGTTCACCACCACCAGATCGGCTTCCTGCGCGGCCTGACGTGCCTTGACCACGAAACATTCCGCATAGAACGGACAATCGGTGCCGAGGCAGTTGTCCACCGTGGAGGTGACTTGCGGCCAGAGCGGCGAATCCTCCGGCAGGAAATCCACGCCGGCCAGGTCGCCGCGCGCATCGCCGCCGGCCCACGCGTGCAGCTTGGCCAGTTGTGCGGCCAACTCGCGCGAGGCGAACAACCCATCGCTGCGCGCGCGTTCCAGCCGGTACCAGCACAGGTAATTGGAACGCCCTTTCAGCAACGCGGTTTTGAGTCGCGCACCCAGCGCGCTGCGCACGCGCGGCAAATCGCGATGGTACAGCTGGTCCTGCAATGCCCTCGTTCCGGTGGAGATGATCGTCCGCTTCCCCGAAAGCAACGCCGGTACCAGATAGGCATAGGTTTTTCCGGTGCCCGTGCCGGCCTCGGCAATCAACTCACCCTTGTTGTCGATGGCCTCGGCGATCGCCTCGGCCAGTCGTTGCTGCGGAGGACGCGGCGCATAGCCGGCGATGGCGCGGGCCAACATGCCGCCCTCGGCCAACGCGGCACCGGTGGATTCGATCAGCGACATTCAGCGGGCAGCGCCTGCGGCGCTCACATCCGCACCGGTGGTTCGACCGTGCATCGTTCCACTTGCCGTCCGGCGGCGACCGCGGCATCCGGAAAGCCGGTCAACTCACGCGCGATCCGGATCGTCGTCCAGTTGCGGCGACACAACCCGCCCAGACGCGGTCCTTTTTCCCACGACGCATTGGCCCAGCGCACGGCATCATCGAAGCGCCCCTGCACGAGCGCCAGCTCGGCGCGCCACTGGATGAGTTCGGGATCGTCCGGTATCAACTCCAGAGCTCGGTCGAGCGCGGCCTCGGCCTGATCGAAAGCACGCTCCGCCTCATGGCGCAAGGCCGCCTCCCACAAATCGGCCACCAGCGGATCGCGCAACGGGGTCACATCGATGCCGTCATTGGCGGCCGAGGCGGCTGCGCGCACTTCCGCGATGACATCGCGTGGCGGGGCCTCCTCCTGGGCCGTCGGTGACTGGATCGGCGGCGTCGAAGCGCACGCGGCCAAGGCAGCGATGACAAACACCGCCCCGCTGCGAATCACATTCCCTGTCATTCATCTTCTCCTGGGCCAAACCATTGGCGCAGTCGCGCCAGGCGGCAATTTCGGGTTTCCATCGGAAGATAGCCGGCGACAAACGCGAAACGCTGCGCGCCGGGGCATTCCTCATGAGTGAGCGCGAATTCTTCCTCATCCACCACGCCCCATTCCAGCCCATCCTCGTCCACCCGGAGCGGCAAGGTCGGCACCCGGCGGAACAAATCGCCCCACACCTTCATTGCCCCGGTGGAACCGTACAGGCCGGTCGACTGATTGGCGTCATTGCCAACCCAGACAACGGCCAGATGGCTGCCCGTGAATCCCGCAAACCAGCTGTCGCGACTGTCGTTGCTCGTGCCGGTCTTTCCTGCGGCCCGAAGCCACGCAAGGCCCGACGTGGACAAGGAACGCGCGGTGCCATTCGTCACCGCGTCCTGCAGCGCGATGGATACCAGACGTGCGGCAATGGTGTCGCCACGCTGCGGCGGCGCAGGCGCCACGTCGTAACGCTTCAACGGTACGCCTGCGGGATCAAGCACGCCCCGGACCGCGCGCAATGGCTGAATCTGCCCGCCCGAGGCGATGAACTGGTAGGCCTGCGCCATCTGCAGCGGCGACAGATCGACCGAACCCAGCAACAGTGACGGATGCGGTGCCGCGTCGATCGCGGCAAGGACATCCAGCAAGCGCGCCAAGCGCTCCACGCCCACATCCATGCCGATGCGGACCGTTGCCTGATTGTAGGAATGCGCCAAGGCATCGCGCAGCGTCACGCGCCCGTGACTGCGTCCATCGACATTCTCCGGACTCCAGGTTCGATTGCCGGGCAGGCGCAGGGTGATCGGAGCGTCATCCACGCGGGTCGCCAGCGAATAGCGATCAGGCTGTGCCAGCGCCAGCAAGTGCACGAAGGGTTTCAGCAGCGACCCCACCGGGCGGCGCGCATCGAGTGCACGATTGAACCCGTGATCACCGGGGTCGCGCGCGCCCACGATGGCGAGGATCTCGCCACTGCCGGTATCGCTCAGCACCAGCCCGGCCTGCAGCGCCGGCCGGCCCTTCTGCTCCAGCGCGGACAGTTGTGTGGCGACGGCAGTTTCGGCGGCGTTCTGGGCCGACGGGGAAAGCGTGGTCAATACCGTCAGCCCCGCGCCACGCAACGTCTCCGGCGTGTAATCGCGCTGCAATTGGTCGCGAACCAGCGCCATGAAAGCGGGATAGCGATTGCGCGACAGACTGGCCGTGCGTGCGATGCCGAGCGGGCGCTCGCGCGCCGCATCGTGACGCGGCTTGTCGATCAGCCCGGCATCCAGCATGGCGCGCAGAACGTGCTCGCGACGTGCCTTGGCGCTTTCCGGCCGGCGGCGCGGATCATGCGCGGATGGCCCCTGGATCAGGCCCACCAGCAACGCGATGTCCGAATCGGAAAGCTGCTCCAATTCGCGCCCGAACCAGAATTCCGCTCCCGCCGCGATGCCGTGGACGGCTTGACCACCCTGCTGGCCGAGATACACCTGATTGACGTAGGCCTCGAGGATGGTGCGCTTGTCGAAACGGGCTTCGATGATCAGCGCATACAGGATTTCCCGCAGCTTCCGCCCCATCCTTTGTTCGCGGGTCAGATAGAGATTCCGCACCAGCTGCTGGGTCAGGGTGCTCGCACCCTGACGCACTTCACCGTGGCGCAGGTTGACCCACATCGCACGAAGCATGCCCTTCACGTCGATGCCGATGTGGTGCTTGAAATCGCGGTCCTCGACTGCCTGCAATGTGGTCAGCAGCAGCGGCGGAACATCCTCCAGACGTACCAGCCGGCGCTCTTCCTGCTTTTCGCCGTACAACGTGGCGATGCGCGCCGGATCCAGTCGCACTCGCTCGACCGCCTTGTCGCCCGAACGCACCGACGTCACGCGTCCGCCGCCCAGAGTGACCTCCAGCCGCTGCCCCGGCCACGCGCCTTCCAGATCGGTGAACCCGCGCGTGGCGATGACGAATCGCTCTCCCGAACGGGAGTACGTGCCAGGTTGGCGCGCGCCGCTCTCGGCCACGTAGCGCGAGGCGCGCAACTCGTCTTCCAGCGCTTCAGGCGTCAGCGCGCGTCCGGCACGCAATTCGAGCGGCTGTGCCATCACGCGGGTGGGCACCTGCCAGGTCAGACGCCCGAATGCTTCCCGAACCTGCCGGTCCGCGACCCAGACGTAAGGGCCGAGAAACCCGACAAGAAGGCCGAAACCCGCCAGCGCAAACGGCAGAAGGCGATGAAACCAGATTCGCCAGCGCGACGGCGCGGCGGTTTTCTTCGAGCGACGGGCAGCCAATGCCGGACCTGAAACAATGCGGGCGCACAGTGTATCGGAGCTTCGGTCACCATCGTCTGGCAGATTCGGGGCGCTTGCTGGGATAATCGCAGACCTTTTGCTGCCAGCCGGATGCACCCGGCCTTTCGTCGACCTCATCGTGTTGAATTCCCAGCCATCCGTACCTCCTGTCCTGTGTCTGTACGTGCCCGTGCCTGCGGCGGTGCCGGGCTTTCCGGAGGATGTGGAGGTCTTCGATGCGCCACCAAACGCATCAGCCCGGGAAGCGCTCATGGCCTGCGCCGCCGCCCATCCAGGCCGGGACATCGTGCTGGTAGCCAGCGACACGAGACTGCCGGAAGCCTGGTGGTCGCGCCTGTGTGCGGCACGCGGATCGGGCTTCGACGTGGTTTCGCCGCTGTCCAGCGCCAGCCCGGCACTCGACCCCTTCGACGGCCTGCCGGCACCGGACCGGATCGACGACGCCGATGCCTGCGTTTACATGCTGTCCGAACGCGAACCGATTCAGGCCCGCGTGTGGCTGCCGAGCTGCTGCCTGTGGCGCAGCGCGGCGCTGGGCGCACTGGACGAGACGCACGCCGATGGCGAACTCCCGGCCGGCCTGCAAGCCGCCCTGCTGGACAGCGTTTACGTTCGCACGGCGCGCTCGCTGCCGTTCCACGGCCCCGTCCCTGCGGCCATCGATGTGCTTCGGCAGCGCATCCGGTCGTTGGACGGGCGAATCCCCCGGGCCGTGGGACGTGACGACCGCCCTGTCCTGCTGCATGTCCTGCACGGCTGGGGCGGCGGCGTGCAACATTTCGTCGACCTGCTGATGAGGTCCAGCGGGGCGTACTGCCACATCGCACTCGTGGCGCAGAGCAACAGCGCCACGCGCTGTCCCGGCGAAGGCTTGGCGCTGCATGACGACCTGACGGCCCCGCCGCTGGCGACGTGGCCACTGGCTGCCGGGATCGATTCGACCGCCGTGGCCTCGATCGAGTACCAGTCGGCGCTGACGCGCCTGCTGCGGCGCTTCCGTGTGGCGCAGGTCATGGTGTCGTCACTCATCGGACACAGTCTGGCGGCGCTGCGCACCGGCTTGCCCACCGCCGTGGTTTGCCACGACTACTACCCGCTGTGGCCTCGGCTCCACGTGGACTTCGGCGACGAAAACACGGACTTTTCGCCCGATGCCATCGCCCGGACATTGGGCAACGACAACCCGGAATCGCTATTTGCCGAGAATCGCCCCGAGGCATGGCGCGCATTGCGCGAGAATTATGTGGCTGCGCTGCTGGAAAGCCGGGCCACGCTGTTCTTCCCGAGCAGCACGGTGCAGCGAAATCTGGACCGCATCGAACCGCGGCTCGCGTCGCTGCCACGCCACACGATCCCGCATGGCATTCCTCCCTGGCCCGACGCCGTGGCGCCGGCTGCCCCCCCGCCGCGAAACACGTTGCGCGTCCTGGTGCTGGGCCGGATCAACGGCGGCAAGGGCGAGGACCTGCTTTCCGAGCTGATTCCGCAACTCGATCCGCGCATCGAACTGCTGCTTCTGGGCGCCGGTCGCGCCGGAATGCGGTTTTTCGGCACACCGAACGTGCATCTGCGGATGGATTATCAGCGTGACGAACTGCCGGCACTGATCCGCCAGTTCACCCCGGATCTGGCCTTGATCCCGGTGACCGTGGCGGAAACCTTCAGCTTTACGCTGTCCGAGCTCTGGAGCCTGGGCGTCCCCGTGTTGGCCACCCGGCTGGGCAGTCTCGCCGAGCGCATCCGCCATGGCGACAATGGGCTGCTGGTTGAACCGGACGCCGAAGCGGTACACACCGCGCTCGCGGCATTGCTGGCAGATCGCCAGCCGCTGAACCCATTGCGCCGCCTCCATCCGCAGTCCACCCCCGAAGACATGGCGGCCGCGTACGAAGCCGCATTGCCGCGGGTCGATGCGCGCCCTTGGCCGGCGCTCGACACCACGGACCCGGTACTGGCCAACGTGCGCCACGCACTGGAGCGTGCCAACCGGCGACTCGCCGAAGCGCTGGATCGGGCTGGGCAACGGCTTGCCGAACAACAGACCGAGTTGGAACGACGTGGCGACTGGGGCGATTCGCTGCAGGACCTGCTCGACGCACGCACACAGTGGGCAGTGGAGCTGGATGCCGCGCTGGATACCGCGAGGAAACATGTCACCAGCCTGTCCGACGAACTGGAAGAACGGGTTGCCTGGGCCAAGTCGCTGGATGCCGACCTCGCCCACGCACGCAACCATATCGACAGCCTGTCCGACGAACTGCAACAACGCACCAGCTGGGCAAAGTCGCTCGAAACCGACCTTACTGCGGCACGCGGCCATATCGATACCTTGTCCGACGAACTGCAACAACGCACCAGCTGGGCGAAGTCGCTCGAAACCGACCTTACTGCGGCACGCGGCCATATCGCGTCGCTGTCCACACTGGTCGAGGAACGAACCACGTGGGCGCAATCATTGGATGCCGAGCTGGAAGCATCCCGCCAGCACCATGTCACGCTCTCGGAGGAATTCGACGAGCGCACCCGCTGGGCGCTATCTCTGCAAGAGGAACTTATGGCAACGAATCAGGAACTTGAACGCCTTGGACGCATCTGGCAACAAGACCGCGCCACGCTTGAACAGACCCAAGGCGACCTGACTCAAACCCGGGGCGAGCTGGCGCAGACACGCGCCACCCTCGCCATGAGCCAGGCCGAGATCACCACACTGACGGCTTCGCTCCAGATGGCCATCGCCCACGGAGATGCAATGCAGCGTGATCGCGACACAATCCTGGCCAGCCGCTCGTGGCGAATGACGCGCCCGTTCCGCCATGCCAATCGCCTGCTGGCCAAGTTTTTCGCACGCATCAAGTTCCGCTGGCAGCGGCTGGTGTCGCTGCAACGCCGCATACTCCTGAGCCTGCGCACCCGTGGTCTCGCCGGAACGCTGAAGCGGGTGAATCAGGAGCTGCGCCCGGCCCCCGCCAGCACCCCGATTGCGATGCCCTTGCCGGAAGGTCTGGACATTTCCGATCTGCGTCTGCCCTCGTCCGACAAACCTGCCGTCAGCATCGTGATCCCGGTCTACAACCACCTCGATGCGACGCTGGTGTGCCTGCGCTCCCTCGCGCAAACCCGCAATCGCACGCCGCACGAAATCATCGTCGTGGACGATTGTTCCAGCGATGAATCTCCAGTGGTACTGCCGCAGATCGTCGGCCTGCACTACCAGCGCAATCCCGAGAACACCGGCTTCATCGGAGCCTGCAACGCCGGGGCCGCAAATGCACGCGGCGAATTCGTCGTGTTCCTGAACAACGACACCGCGGTGCAGGACGGCTGGCTGGATGCGCTGATCGACACCTTCTCTCAACACCGTGACGTCGGCCTGGCCGGTGCCAAATTGGTGTACCCGGACGGTCGCTTGCAGGAAGCCGGCGGCATCGTGTTCTCCGACGGATCGGGTTGGAATTACGGTCGTTTCGATGACCCGGCCAAGCCCGAGTACAACTTCGTGCGCGAGGTGGACTACTGCTCCGGTGCCGCGATCATGCTGCGCACCGAGCTGTTCCGTCGCTTCGGCGGGTTCGACGCGCATTACGCGCCGGCCTACTACGAAGACACCGATCTGGCCATGAAGGTGCGGGCCGCGGGCCTGCGCGTGCTGTACCAGCCGGCCTCGGTCGTCGTGCATTTCGAAGGCGTGAGTTCGGGCACCGACACCTCCAGCGGCACCAAGCGGTATCAAGTGATCAACCAGGAGAAATTCCTGGCGCGATGGAAGGATGCCCTCGCCTCGCACGCGGCCCCGGGGACGGACATCGTCATCGCGCGCCAGCATCGGTCGAAGAAGCACGTCCTGGTGATCGACGCCACCACGCCGCAGCCAGACCATGATTCGGGCTCGGTGCGCCTGTGCAACGTCTTCCGCCTGCTGCGCGAGGAGGGCTGCACGGTGACCTTCTTTGCCGACAACCGCGCCTACGTGGAACGCTACACCGAGGCGTTGCAGCAGCTCGGCGTCGAGGTGCTGTGGCATCCGTTCTTCGAACCGGTGTCATGGTTCGAACGCAACGGCAAACGCTTCGACCTGATCCTGGTCGCGCGCCACTACATCGCCTCCAGCTATGTCGACCTGATCCGCAGCCACGCGCCGCAGGCGCGCTGGGCCTTCGATACCGTGGACCTGCACTACCTGCGGGAACAGCGCGCGGCGGAACTGGCCGGGAGCGCGGAACTGGCACGCACCGCGGAGAAAACCCGCGAACAGGAGCTTGCGCTGATCCGCGCCAGCGATGTGACCCTCGTCGTCAGTCCGGTGGAAAAGGAACTGTTGGGGCGCGAGGTTCCGGAAGCCCGCGTCGACATCCTGTCCAACGTGCACGAAGTGTTCGGGCGCCGCCGCAGCTTTCACGACCGCACCGACATCATGTTCATCGGTGGCTACCAGCATCCACCCAACATCGATGCCGCAGTGTGGTTCGCCCACGAGATACTGCCGCTGGTGCGACAGGAGATTCCCGAGCTGCGCTTCCACCTCATCGGCAGCAAGGCGCCGAACGAAGTGTGCGCGCTCGGAGAATTGCCCGGTGTCGTGTTCCACGGTTTCGTCGAAGACATCGAGCCTTTCCTCGACGGCTGTCGCCTGGCGGTCGCCCCACTGCGCTACGGCGCGGGGGTCAAGGGCAAGGTCAACATGAGCATGAGCTATGGCCAGCCGGTGGTCGCCACCGGCATCGCGGTGGAAGGCATGTTCGCCGAGCCGGGACGCGACGTGCTCGTGGCCGAGACACCGGCGGATTTTGCCGCCCAGGTGATCCGCGCCTACCGCGACGAGGCACTGTGGACGCAGTTGTCGGACAACGGCTTGGCGAATGTCACGCGCCACTTCTCGTTCGAATCCGCCCGTGGTGCGGTTCGACGGTTGTTGGGGCCTGACTGAGCATCGGGCCGATCACCACCAGCCAACCGATCAACGGCAGAGTCGCGGTGTCACCGTTCGTCTGTCGGGCGATGCCGCAGCCGCGGCAAGTCCGTACCTGTCAACCTCGTTCGGTGTGTTGCTGCGGCGCCGCCGGCTTGCTGGAAGCTGGTGCTCAACCGCCCCGCGCCTGCTCCAGCCGCGCCTGGATCGCCGGCAGATCGGTATTGACCGGATCCAGCTCGCGGGCCTGATCGAAGGCGCGCGCCGCCAGATCGATTTCGCCGGCCCCCAGCCGTTCGCTGGCGTAGGCCAGGTAGCTTCGTGCCAGACGCTGGCGCGCGGGTGGCAGACGCGAGTCCGACGGTGAGATCACGCCCAAGGCATCGATCGCATCGCGTGCGGTGCTCAGGCGATTGGCGCTCATCGCATCTTCGAACCGCCGCATCGCCCGATCCGGCAGGCCGGCGATGCCCGCCCGCGCTTCAGCGTTGCCGGGCGCCTGCGCCAGCACCGCGCGATACAGGTCGTAGGCACTCTCGCCCGGCGGGATCAGGAAACTGCCGGCCTGCGCGGCGTCACGGGCGCGTTGCAGCGTCGCGGGGATGTCGATGGCGCGGGCGACTTGCTGCGTCTCGATCTGTCCGCGTCGCTCGCGTATCTGGTCAAAGCGTTGTTGCGTGGCCGCAAGCGCCGGCAGATTCGGAGCCAGTTCGCGGGCCTGCATGATCAGGCTGGCCGCAGCATCGAACTGGTAATCGTCGACATGCCGCCCAGCCTCGACCAGCAACGCTGTCGCGACCTTGCGTACCCCATCACGCGCCCGTGGTCGGGACGGGTCGATCGCCAGCACCTCACGATAGGCGTCCAATGCGTTGGGTCGGCGTGGCGGCACAAGCTGGCCACGTGCAAGAAGGTTGTCGGCGACATCGAGCTTGCCCTCGAGCTCGTCGGCCCGCGCCTGTCGCGCCTGTGCCAGGGACGCACGCGCCTCCGGAAGTCCCAGATGCGACGAGTCGAGCGCGGCAACGCGTTCGATCAGTTGCGACGCGGCATCGAACTGTCCCGCCGCGATGGTTTCACGCACCTCCAGGAGCAGGCGACCCAGCACATCGCGCAGACCCGCTGCGGCAATGGCATTGCCCGGATCCAACTGCAGGATGCGCCGGTAAAGCGCCACGGCACTGCCTTCACCACCATCCAGCATGCCGGCATCGGCCGCCTTGCGCGCCGCATCCAGCACGCTGCCCAGCTCGACGTCCTGACTGTCGCGTGCCTGAAGGGAGCGCGTCAGCTCCGCCACATCGACCGCCGGCAGCGACAGCCGAGGCGCTTGTCCAAGCAACTCACGCGCTGGCGCAGGATCGCCCTGTGCCAACGCGGCACGCGCCTGCTCCAGAAGGCGACGCCCCACATCCTGCAGGCCGCGCTGGGCCGCAAGACTGTCCGGATCAAGCGCGAGCGCGGTCAGGTACAACTCACGCGCGCTGCCTTCGCTGCCGGCGAGCCGGCCCTGGCGCAGTGCATCGTCGGCCTGAAGCAGCAGACTGTTCATGCGCGTCTGCGGCAGATACCCGCGCAGCTGATCCTGGAACAGATACAGACCGCCACCGATCAAGGCCAGCGCGACGACCGCCGTCGCGAGCCAGCGCCCGCGACGACGGCGAGGCGCGCCACTGGATGCAGCCCGGCTGCGTGTGGGCGTTCGCAACACCTCATCGAGGTGGCCGAGTTGCGGCTCGTCCGACTGGTTCCAGTCGTGCGCGGGCATCGCCGTCACCGGCAATACGCGGGTCTCGTGCGAGACGCCGGGCAAACGGCTCACCGCGCCAATCGCGGCCACCACGTCGGCAGCACGTTGGTAGCGCTGTGCCGGATTCTTGGCCAGCATGCGTTCCAGGATCGGCTGCAGCGCGGAAAACTCATCCGGCAACTTCGGCAGCGGCGCGGTGATGTGCATGATGCCGACCGCCAGCGAATCGGCAGCCTGGTAGGGCACGCGGCCGACGAGGAGTTCGTACAGCACGATGCCCAGGCTGTAGATATCCGCGCGCCCGTCCAGCGATTGACCACGCGCCTGCTCTGGACTCATGTAGTGCGGCGTACCGACAATGGCGCCGGTGCGTGTCATCCGGCTCGCGTCACTGGCGCGGGCGATGCCGAAATCGGTAAGCACCGCCGTGCCGTCTTCTCGCAGCAGGATGTTGTCCGGTTTGATGTCGCGGTGGACGATTCCGTGGCTTCCTGCGTAATCAAGCGCACCGGCAATCTGGCTGGCGATGCGCAACGCGAACGCCACCGGCCGGGGTTGACCGTCGCGCCCCATGACCGGGCCGCCGGGCAGGTATTCCATCGCGATGTAATGGTGTTCATCGCAGATGCCGACATCGTGGATCTGCACCACGTTGGGGTGACGCAGCTTGGCGGCGATGCGTGCTTCGCGCAGGAAGCGCTCGCCGAACTGGTCGTCGCCGAGGAGTGTGGACGACATCACCTTCAACGCCACCTCGCGCTGCACCGATTGCTGCTCGGCCAGATACACGGTGGCCATGCCGCCGCGCCCCAGCGTGCGCACTATCCGGTATCCGGAAATGTCCAATATGTCCTCCACCCCTGCGGGCAACTGTCTGCAAACCGCACTGCCCTGCCTGCCCGGAAGCATAGCAACTGCCGGCATGGTTTTGCCTTGCATGCAACCCTGCCTGTACCCTTTCGCGCCGCAGCGCAGTCAAGGGAGCGGCCGCCACATGAGCCTGGGAGAGCGAGCTTGATTCAAGACCTACTTGTGCACCCTTCCGGCGACTTGCGAGCGGATGTCTGCATCTGCGGTGCCGGCCCGGCCGGTATCGTGCTGGCGCTGGAGCTGGCGAAACGCCGCCCGGACTGGCGCATCGTGCTGCTCGAGGGTGGCGGTCGCACGGTCGAATCGGAACGCGACCGCGCACTGTACGAAGTCGAGATGGGTGAAAAATCCTACGCTGTCGCGGCCTCGCGCCGGCGCATGCTCGGTGGCACCACCGCGCACTGGGGCGGTTGGAGCAAGCCGCTGGAACCCACCGATTTCACGTCGCCTGCCCACTGGTCGGCGCCGGACTGGCCAGTCACTCTGGATGACCTGGAGCCATATCTTGCCGGCGCGCATCGCTGGTGCGAGATCCCCTCGGACGGATATGACCCGGCCCTGGTACGCGCCCGTCATCCGCAACGCTTCCTGCAGTTGCCTGCCGACAGCGGGGTCACCGAACATCTGTTTCGTTTCAGCCCGCCTACCCGCTTCGGTACGCGTTACGCCGCCGATCTGGAGGCACAGGAGAACCTCACCTGTCTGCTTCACGCCAACGTACGCGCCCTGGAGCGCCGCGCTGACCGCATCGTTTCAGTCTCCGCGATACCGCTGGGTGGACGCGCCTTCACGGTCCACGCCGAGCGCTTCGTGCTGGCGCAAGGCGGCCTGGAAAATACCCGCTCCCTGCTCAACCTGCGCGGCGACGCTCCCGATGACGGCATCGGCCTGCACTCACCGCATCTTGGCCGATTCTTCGCCGACCACTACGGGGTGCGTCCCGGCCTGGTGCTGGCACCCTCCGAGCTCGGCTACCTGCGCTGGTCCGATCAAGGCGTCGCGGTGATGCCGGTCCTGACACCATCGTCGGACTGGCTGCACGAAAAAGGCCGCCAGAGCCTGTGCATGATGCTCGACCCCACGCCCACGGCCGAATCGTTGCCCGGCGGCTACGCAGGCCAGGCCGCGCTCGGGTTTTCCGCCGGCGAGTACTGGAACTACAACGTCCAGATGGTCGTGGAGCCGCGCCCCAGCGCCGAGAGCCGCATCACGCTGACAGACCAACGCTGCGAACTGGGCCTGCGGCGCGCCCGGCTCGATTGGCATCTGCATGACGAAGATGTCGGCACCGCGCTGGAGTTCTTCGATGCCTTCGGTGCGATGCTTGCACGTTCCGGCCAGGGACGCATCCGCCAGACATACGACATCGCCCAGGCGCGTCGGGCCACCACCACCGGCGCCAACCACCACATGGGAACGATCCGCTTTTCAAAGAATCCGGAGGACGGCGTGACCGATGCCGACGGGCGGGTCCATGACATGGACAATCTCTACGTCGCCGGCTCCGCGCTCTTTCCCCGCTATGGCTACTCCAATCCCACCTTGACCATCGTGGCGCTCGCCATCCGACTCGCCGAGCGTTGGGCCGGCGCCCCCCAGGAGCTACCCGCATGATTACCCGTCGCGACGTGTTCGTCGCTGTACTGGCCGCAGGCGCAACCAGCGTCGTGTTGTTGACGCCCTGGCAGGAGATGGGCAGCCATCTGTTCGCCCCCAGGCTCGCCTCCAGCGGGCTCGGCGACGGCCTTGACCAGGCCTTGGCGGCGCTGGACGGAACCCATGGCATCGGGCGCGCTTACGTCGAAAGCCAGACCCCGGCATTGACTGCGGAGCAGCTCACTCGAGAACTGGGGCGTCGTTTCGGCAACCCACTCAAGGACCTTGCCACCGCGGAAGCCACCATTGCGCAAACGATCAAGGCCGATTTCGCCGCAGGGCGTACCTGTCGCGTCGACGGCTGGCTGCTGAGCCAGACCGAATGCGAATTGGCCGGCTTGCGCTGGCACTTGCATGGCGACGCGCCTGCAATCCGCGCCGTGGCGGCCACGCCTGTCGCTGCGGCCGCCGTCGCACCTGCCGCGACACCCGAGGTCACGGGCGAAGCAGAAACACCTGTCTCGCAAATCGTCGAGGTGCTGAACTGGGGGCCGCGCACCACCGAGCAGGGCACCAGATTCAACGAGCAGCCGGATGGACACAGCGGCCTTTGGTTCCAGGCCGACAACGTGCCCAGCTGGGTCAAGGTGCGCATCGATGGTGCCGACGCGCCGACACAGGTGTCCGAACGCGGCTTCACGTCGGGCCTGTTCGGCGATACCCAGGAACGGATTCTGTCGACGCCCGGCAACTACCGTATCGAGCTGCATGACCCGATGCGCGATATCACCCAGCTGATCGGCGAGTTCGAGGTCCGCCCGATGGCCGAGCGCGCCGTGCTGCCGGACGGAACGCATTCCAGGGTATTTTGCCCGGTCGTGAGCTGGGGGCCGGAAAGCACCATCGCCGGCGTTGCCGCCAACGCCCAGCCGGACGGCTCGCAAGGCATGTATTTCACCCTGCCCTGCGCGCCCCGCAATGTGCAGCTGGTGTTCGGCGAAGATCGTTTGCCTGCCACCCGCACCGAGCGTGGCGTGACCGCACGCGTTCCGCTCGCCCATCTCGCCGTGCCGGGCAAGATCGCATTGAAGCTTCGTGATGCGGACAGTGGCGAGGAGCTGCCCGCAGGCACCTTCGAAATTCTCGCCCCTTGAGCGAGGTGGATGCCCGGACACCTCCGTCCGGGCATTGCAACGAGCTCAATAGGCGTCGTTGTGCACCGACTGCACGGCGCGCCCCGACGGATCGACCACATTGCGCAGGGAGGCATCCCACTCCAGCGCTGCCGCCGTCGAGCACGCCACCGAAGGGCCGCCGGGCACGCATTCGGCCGCCCACGCCTGCGGGAAGTGTTTCTCGAACAACGTCCGATAGAGATACGCCTCCTTCGTGGCCGGCGTGTTGTACGGAAAACGGAAACGGGCGTTTTCCAGCTCCTGGTCGCTGATCTGCTGCTCGGCATGCGCCTTCAGCGAGTCGATCCATGAATATCCGACGCCATCGGAAAACTGTTCCTTCTGGCGCCAGAGCACGCTCTCGGGCAAATAGCCGGCAAACGCCTCGCGCAGGAACTGCTTCTCGATCCGGCCACGCGCTTTGCCGGAGAGTTTCACCTCCGGATCCAGATTCATCGCCGCATCGATGAAGTTGCGATCAAGAAACGGTACACGGGTTTCAACGCCCCACGCTGCCATCGACTTGTTCGCGCGCAGGCAGTCGAACAGGTGCAGCGCATCCAGTTTGCGCACGGTTTCCTCGTGCAATGCCTGCGCATTCGGTGCCTTGTGGAAGTACAGATAACCGCCGAACAACTCGTCCGACCCCTCGCCCGAAAGCACCATCTTGATGCCCATGGCACGAATCCGCCTCGCCATCAGGTACATCGGCGTGGACGCGCGGATCGTCGTCACATCGTAGGTTTCAAGGTGATGGATCACGTCCGAAAGCGCGTCGATGCCCTCCTGCACAGTGAAGTGCAGTTCGTGGTGCACGGTGCCGATGTGCGCTGCCACTTCGCGCGCCGCCTTCAGATCCGGCGACTCGCGCAGTCCGACCGCGAAGCTGTGCAGCTGCGGCCACCACGCTTCCGTCTTGCCGTCTTCATCCACACGCCGTGCCGCGTACTTCTTCGCGATTGCCGCGATCAGCGACGAATCCAGACCGCCCGACAGCAACACGCCGTACGGCACATCACTCATCATGTGACTGCGCACGGCGGCTTCCAGCGCATGGCGCAACGCGCCGCGATCCGATGCCGCACCCGCCACTGCCGCGTAATCACGCCAGCGGGGGCGGTAATACTTTACCGGCTCCACATCACCACTTCGCCAGAAATGTCCCGGCGGAAACTCCCTGGCATCGCGGCACACACCCGCCAGCGCCTTGAGTTCGGAGGCGACATGCAGGTTGCCGTGGGCATCGTAGCCGTAATACAGCGGAATGATCCCGATCGGGTCGCGCGCCACCAGCCAGGTGCCGTTGGCGGCGTCCCACAGCACGAAGGCGAACATACCCTCGAGTTGATTCAGCCAGCCACCGACTGAAGCAGCATCGCTGCCGGACAGGTACAGCGGCAGGATGACTTCACAATCCGAGTGCGTCTGGAACGCGTAGGCGTGCTCGTACTGCGCACGGATCGTGCGGTGGTTGTAGATCTCGCCGTTCACCGCCAGTGCCAGCGCTCCGTCCGGGCTGCGCAATGGCTGCGCGCCGCTGTCCACACCGACGATGGCCAAGCGTTCATGCACGAGGATCACCCGCGCGTCGTCATACACACCTGACCAATCCGGGCCACGATGGCGCATACGACGAGATTGCTCCAGCGCCTGCGCGCGCAAAGCAACCGGAGCGGTCTTGATGTCGAGAATGCCAAGGATCGAACACATGGGCGAAGCGGATCCATTCGGGAGACGTGGACCCCGATGCTATCAGTCGCCGAACCGATTGTGCAGTGCGGAAAATCAGCCCGCGGGAGCGCCGAACAGATCGGTCGCGCCGCACAGTTTCACCGGCGCGAAGCTGCGGCGGTGCTCGGGACAGGGGCCGTGCTCGTGCAGCGCCGCAAGATGCTCGGGGGTGCCATAGCCCTTGTGCCGGGCAAATCCGTACTGCGGCCAGCGCGCGTGACATTGCATCATGAGGCGGTCGCGCGCGACTTTCGCGAGAATCGATGCAGCACCGATCGCGGCATCGCGCGCGTCTCCGCCAACCCACGCTTCCGCGTCGCAGGGCAGTCCTGGCGGAATGCGGTTTCCATCGATCCGTGCCAGCGTGGGCGGCACGGCCAGACCCGCCACCGACTCACGCATGCCATGCATCGTGGCCTGGAAGATGTTGAGCTCGTCGATACGGCCCACATCGATCACCCGAACGCAGTACGCCAGCGCCTGCTCACGAATGCGCCCGAACAGCAGCTCGCGCTTTTTCTCGCTCAGGGCCTTGGAATCGCCGATGCCGTCGATGGGGCGTTCCGGATCGAGGATCACCGCCGCCACGACCAGCGGGCCGGCCAACGGGCCGCGTCCGGCCTCGTCCACGCCTGCAATCACCACGTCACGCATGGGCCTCCATCAGCTCGATGATGGCATCTGCCGCTTGCGCCGATGCGTCACGGCGCAGTTGCGCGTGGATACCTTCGAAGCGCGGCACCAGCCCCGCCATCCGACCGGGGGCGGATAACCACGCGAGGACGGCATCGGCAATCTTTTCCGGGGTGCAGTCATGCTGCATCAGTTCCGGCACCACCGCTTCTCCCGCCAACGCGTTGGGAAGGCTGTAGCGATCGGTCTTCAGCAATCCCAGTCCCTTCACCACCGCGTAGGTCACGGGAGATATGCGGTACGCGACGACCATCGGCCGCTTTGCCAGAAGGGCTTCGAGCGTCGCCGTCCCGGACGCCAGCAGCACCACGTCCGAGGCAATCATCGCTTGCCCAGCATGGCCGTCGGTGACGTGCACCTTCAGCGGTATCTGCTGCCGAGCAAGCTGTTCTTCGATTTCACGATGACACGCGGCATTGGCGGCAGGCAATACGACGGCGAGATCGGGAAACCGGGCCGCGATGATAGGCAATGCAGCAAGGAACACCGGCAGGAGCCGACGAATTTCACCCATCCGGCTGCCGGGAAGCATCGCCAGCAACGGGCCAGCGGGCGCAATGCCCAGCGCGGCACGCGCGCCCTCGCGGTCGGGCTGCAGCGGCATCGCATCTGCAAGAGGGTGACCAACGAAACGTGCATCCACACCATGCGCTGCGTAGATCGGTGGCTCCATTGGAAAGAGGCACAAGACGCGATCGGCGCTGCGTCCCATCCTGGCGGCACGACCGGCACGCCAGGCCCAGATGGACGGACTGACGTAATGCACGGTGCGCATGCCACGCTGCTTCAGCCAGGCTTCCACGGGCAGATTGAAATCCGGCGCATCGATGCCGATGAACACATCCGGCTGCCATTCCATCAACCGGCGACGAAACCCGGCACGCAATCTCAGCAATCGCGGCAGATGCGCCAGCACTTCCGTCAACCCCATGACCGCCAGTTCCGAACAGTCATGCCAAGCATCAAGCCCAGCGTCGCACATGTGCGGCCCGCCGATGCCGGCGAATTGCGCTTCGGGGAAGCGCCGACGCAATTTCGACATCAATCCCGCACCAAGCAGGTCGCCCGAGGCTTCACCCGCGCACAGAGCGATGCGTGGCCGATCCGCCATTACCGCAGCAGCGCGCGCTGACCACTTTCGATGAACACCAGCATGGTGCGAATGTCGTCGCTGTCTTCAGCCATGCCGGCGAGCACGGCGCGAGCGTCGTCGAGTTTCGCCTCGCCCATGTACAGTGCCCGATACGCGCGCTTGATCGCGGCGATGCGGGTGGCATCGAAACCACGCCGTTTGAGCCCTTCGGCATTGATGCCGCGCGGCCGGGCGTACTTGTCCTGCGCCACCATCAGAAATGGCGGAACGTCGCCATTCACGAACGCCCCCATGCCGATGAAGGCGTGGTCGCCGATGCGGCAGAACTGATGCACGCCGGTGAATCCACTGAGAATGACGTGATTGCCCACCGTCACGTGGCCGGCGAGCGTGGCGTTGTTGGAAAACACGCAATCGTCACCGACCCGGCAATCGTGCGCGACATGGCAGTACGCCAGAATCCAGTTGCGGCTGCCGACGCGGGTGATCCCGCCACCCTCGCCGGTGCCACGATTGATGGTGACGAACTCTCGGATCAGGTTGCCGTCACCGATCTCCAGCTCGACCCGCTCGCCACGGTATTTCTTGTCCTGTGGCGGCCCACCGATGGCAGCGTGGCCCTGAAAGACATTGTCGCGTCCGATCCGCGTCGGACCTTCGATCGTGCAATGCGGGCCGATGTGCGTGTTGGCGCCGATCTCCACGTCCGGGCCGATCATGCAGAACGGACCGATGCGGACGTTCTCGCCCAGCACCACGCCCGGATCGACGACCGCGGAAGGGTGGATGTCGACGCCGGCGCTCATCAGGCGTTCCGCTCCGCACACAGGATTTCGGCACAAGCCGCTTCCTCGCCGTCGACCAGCGCACGGCAGACATACAGCCCCATGCGACGCAGCATGCGCTTCTGTTCCACCTCCAGAACGAGCTGATCGCCGGGCCCCACCATGCGCGAGAAACGCGCCTTGTCCACCTTAACCAGATAGGACGGGGCTGCTGGTTTGCCTTCGGCATCGCTGCCCTCCGACAGTCGAGTCAGCAAACCGCACGCCTGCGCCATGGCCTCGACGATCAGCACGCCCGGCATCACCGGATGGCCCGGAAAGTGTCCCTGGAAGAAAGGCTCGTTGATCGATACGTTCTTGATCGCCGTCAGGCGCTGATGCGGAACCAGACCCACGACCCGATCCACCAGCAAAAACGGATAACGGTGCGGAAGCAGGGACTGGATGCGGGCTACATCGACGGGGAGCTCGATGGCGGGTACGGAATCTGTCATCAGGATCGGTTTCCGGAGCGTGGCCGAAGGGAGTCGGCCTGAATGGCCGCGCATGATCGCATGTGCCTGCTTGCGCTTCCAAACCACGCCACGCCACCTTACCCGGCCGAGGCGAAATCCACCCGGTTTCTGCCCGCCTTCTTGGCGCGATAGAGTGCGGCATCGGCGGCGTGGAACCAGGCCGAAAAATCATCGGCGGGACCGCCCAGCATCGCTCCGCCGATGCTGACCGAAACCTCGACCGGCTTGCCGCGCTCGACCAGAACCAAATCTGCCACATCCCTTCTGACCTGCTCTGCCAGGGCACGTGCCTGATCCTCGCTGCGGTCCGGACACAGCAGGGCGAACTCCTCGCCCCCCAGGCGCGCCACCATGCCGTGTGGCGACACTGCAGCCTGCAGCCTTTGTGCGATCGCGGCCAGTACCGTGTCACCGAACGGATGTCCAAACTGGTCGTTGATCGCCTTGAATCGATCCACGTCCACCACCAGAAGCGCATGCCCGCGCAGCATCGCATCCGGCGCCTCGAGCAACGTCTGGATCGCCTCGGTCAACGCACGCCGGTTGGGGAGACCAGTGAGCGCATCACGATAGGCCTGTGCGCGCAACACCTGTGCCAACCGCTGCTGTGCACGCAGCAGCCGCACCAGCACCGCCAGACCGGCCAGCAGGAGCAGGCTGACCACCGCTGCAAGCCACATCACCGTGCGCTGATGGACCAATGTCTGCTCCTTGCGATCGGCTTCCATTCGTGCCTGCTCCAGCGCCAATTCCTTCACGCGACTGTCGTGTTCCAGTTCACTGATGCGCAAATGCTGCTCGCGCTCGCGGAAGGTCTGTTCAAGCGTTGAAATTTCCTCCTGCTCGGCGCTGCCGGAAGCGGAGGAGACATCCGCGAGCAGGGCGATGCGCTCCCGTATCCGCTGCGCCAGGGCTGGATCACCCTCACTCGCCATCACGATCACCGCCTGCGAGCGCAGCAGCGAGATCAGCAAAACCGGTTGTCGCAAGGGCTCAGCCAGCGCAATCGCCTGTTCAACCTCACTGCGGGCCTCTGCAAAACGCCCCAGCCCGAACAACGCATCGGCAACCACGCCGCGTGCTATCGCGATGCTGACCGCACTGTCTGCAGCCTGTGCCGCAGCGAGCGCTTCGCCGGCCATCGCCAGCGCTTCGTCATGGCGATTCACTGTCACCAGATCGGATGCCAGCGCCCCCGCCGTACGCGCCGCAAGCCCCCTCAGACCATGCGCAAGAAAGCGCTCGCGAGCACGCTTCCAGTTTTCGATGGCTTCGTGCGGCGCGCCGCTCTGACTCAGCGCACTGGCTTCGATGTATTCGGCCCGGGCCAACGCCACCTCGTCACCGCTCTCCCGCACCAGTCGGGTATGGCGACGACAATGCTCGGATGCACGCGCCGGCAAGCCGGCAAGGACATACGCCCGGCACAACTCACCGGCCGCGGTGATGCGCATGGCCACATCCTCGTGTGTGGCAATGCGGTTGGCTGCTTCGAGCACGACGACAAGACCCGCATGCACGTCCCCCGTATCGATCCGGCGGGTGCCACGCAAGAAACCCGAATAGCTGGCCGCCACGCCGTCGCCATGACGTTGCGCCAGCGCCTCCAGGTGCGCGACGACCTCATCGAGTGCCACATCGTCCGCTGCCCCGACTGCCGCGCCGCCCATGTACCAGAGCAAGGTTCGCTCACTCGCCGGGTCGGTGACAAACACCCCCTCGCGCAGTGCGCGCCGACCTTCCTCGATGCCGGCGGCACGATCAGTGGCCGCACGCAACCGGTATTCCGCCAGATCGAACGCGGCGACCGGAGAAAGCACGAAGATCAGCAGCATGCCGACACGCACACAGACACCATGCATTCCGTGGCGTCCCATGCTTCGCTCAGCCGGCAGTCCCGAAGCCTTCAGGCGAACGGATCGTGCAACACGATGTTGGCGTCCCGGTCGGGCCCGGTGGATACCATCGCCAACGGACAGCCCACCAATTCTTCCAGCGCACGCAGATAGGCGCGCGCCGCAGGCGGCAGCTTGTCCCACTCGGTGATGTCGTGGGTGGATTCGCTCCAGCCGGGGAACTCCAGGTACACCGGCTCGCACTCGTCCCAGCCGGCTGCATCCAGCGGTGCGTACTCGGTTTCCTTGCCGCGATAACGGTAGGCGATGCACATCTTGAGACTGGGCAGCCCATCCAGCACGTCGAGCTTGGTGACGCACAAGCCGGTGATGCCGTTGATCGCCACGGCGCGCTTGAGCGCGACGATGTCGATCCAGCCGCAGCGGCGCGGTCGTCCGGTGGAAGCACCGAATTCGGCCCCACGCTGACGGATTTCCTCGCCAAGCGCGTCATTGAGTTCCGTCGGGAACGGACCACCGCCCACGCGCGTGGCATAGGCCTTGGCGATACCGAGCACGTAGTCGATCGCGTCGGCGCCCACACCGGTGCCAGCGAGCGCACCGCCCGTGGTGGTGTTGGAACTGGTGACATAGGGATAGGTGCCGTGGTCGATGTCGAGCAGTGCGCCTTGCGCACCTTCGAACAACACGCGCTTGCCTTCACGACGCAGCTGATGCAGCAGGCCGGCGACATCGGACTTCATCGGCTCCACGTACTCGGCGAAGGCCAACGCCTCATCGAGCGTGCGCTGGTAATCGACCGCTTCCACGCCCAGATAGCGGGTCAGCACGAAATTGTGGTAGTCCAGCGTGCCGCGCAGCTTCTCGGCCAGCTCGGCGGGATAGTGGAGGTCGGCAACGCGAATGCCGCGGCGCGCCACCTTGTCCTCGTACGCCGGGCCGATGCCTCGACCGGTCGTGCCGATGGCCTTGCCGCCGGCGGCCTTCTCGCGAGCCTGATCCAGTGCGATGTGGTAAGGCATGATCAGCGGCGTGGCCGGGCTGATCTTCAGGCGCGAACGCACGTCGATGCCCTCGGCTTCGAGCTCGTCCACTTCCTTGCGCAGCGCGGCCGGTGACAACACCACGCCGTTGCCGATCAGGCACAGCACGCCTTCGCGCAGGATGCCGGACGGAATCAAATGCAACACCGTCCTCTTGCCGCCGATCACCAAGGTATGACCGGCGTTGTGCCCGCCCTGGAAACGTGCCACCGCAGCGACCTGCCCGGTGAGCAGGTCCACGATCTTGCCCTTGCCTTCATCGCCCCACTGGGCGCCCAGAACCACGACCGACTGACCCATCATTGAACTCCTTCGACGATGCGCCGGCCTCATCGGGAGACACGGCGCAGGAAAGAAAACGTCGCCATCATGCCGCGCGGCGGAATCCGGGATGGCTCGCATCGGGCAAACACATCACCGTCGGGGACCCCCGCTTCGCGCCTGACGCCAGACGCCAAAAAGCCGGGGCAACCCCGGCTTTGTCTGATTATCCTCCAAATGGCTTCATGGTTGGGGAAACGCAGCGCCTTCCGTCCCGGTCATTCAGGATCCGGTGTCAGCGGCAGGATGTCGTCTGAAAAGATCGCCACGTGCGGCACGCCGTCCGCGCCGATCCACCCTCGGTACATGCCCTCCGTATTGAAAGGGAACGCCATGCTTCCGTCCGCCCCCAACACGATCGCGCCACCGCTGCCCCCGGCCGCAGGAATGATGCGGTTGATGACGGTGTCCGCCGCCTCTGAAATCGTCTGCCCGGCGTAGGCCACGCGGGCGCAGATATCGTGTGCGGCGGCGGTACGGATGTAGAACTCGCCCCAACCGGTGGCCGAAACCGCACACCGCGCATCGGCCCAGGTGCCGGCGCCGATGATCGGCGAATCGCCTACCCGCCCATAACGCTTGTTCACCATGCCGCCGGTGGAGGTGCCGGCGGCCAGGCGTCCCCGTGCGTCCAGTGCGAGCGCACCGACGGTACCGAAATAGGCCGTGGCAGACGGCCCGGCACCAGCCTGCGAATCGGCTTCCCTCCTGAGCGCCTTCTGGAGTTCTTCCCAGCGTTTTTCGGTACGGAAGTAAGAGGGATCGACCAGCTCCACGCCCTGTTCGTGAGCGAACTGCTCGGCGCCCTCGCCCACCAGCATCACGTGACGGGAATGCTCCATCACCGCGCGCGCCAGCAACACCGGATTCTTCACGCGATGCACACCCGCAATTGCGCCGGCCTTGCCACTCGCGCCGTCCATCACCGAGGCATCCAGCTCGTTGCGTCCATCATGGGTGAACACCGCGCCGCGGGCTGCGTTGAACTGCGGCGCATCCTCCAGCACCACGATGGCCGCAGCCACCGCATCCAGCGCCGGCTTTCCCTCCTGCAGGCGTGCATGGCCGGCACGCAATGCCGCGTCCAGCGCAATGCGCGCGGCGGCAGCGCTTTCTTCGTCCAGACCGCTGCGTCCGACCCCTGCGCCGGCATGGATCACCAGCACCGACGAAACCACCGCCGGTGCCTGCGCCGGCTCAATGGCAAGCGCCTGCGGCATCGCCGACCATGCCAGCACAAACGCGACGGCTGCCGCAGCGAATGTTCCACTCATTTTTTCCATAGCATCCTTTCCCCTGTTCCGCGGCAATCGCCGCCGACCCCACGTCGACGCGTCGGCCTTGAAAGGCGCCCTCCGCCACGTCAGGCTCCACGCACCGCTCCATCGCACAGGATCATCCTCCCATGAAAAGCGCCCTGCATCGTCGATTCGGCCATCCACCCGAAGTGCTCGAAGCCGCCGACAGCCCGCTGCCGCAGCCCGGCCCCGGCGAAGTACGCATCCGCATGCGTCTTGCGCCGATCCACAATCACGAGCTGTGGACCGTGCGCGGCCACTACGGCTACAAACCCGAACTTCCCGCCATCGGCGGCACCGAAGCCTGCGGCGATGTCGATGCGCTGGGCGACGGAGTCGCTGGCTTCGTTCCCGGCCAGCGCGTGGCGGTGGTCGGCGTGCACGGCACCTGGGCCGAATATTTCCTCGCGCCCGCCAGGAGCCTGGTACCGCTGCCCGACGGCATCCCCGACGAAATCGCCGCGCAACTGGTCGCGATGCCGCTGAGCGCACTGATGCTGCTCGAATCGCTGGCGCTCCTGCCCGGCCAGTGGATCATGCAGAATGCAGCCAACGGTGCGGTCGGAAAGACGCTCGCGCTGATCGCCAAGACACGCGGCATCGAAGTCGTCAATCTCGTGCGCAGCCCCGCCGGCGTGGCCGAAATGGAAGAGCTCGGCCTTCCCCACGTCGTCGCGACACAGGACGAAGGCTGGAAGAAAGCCGTCCGCGCCCTGACTGCCGGCGCCCCCATCGTCGCGGCCATCGACTCCATCGGCGGCAGCGCCAGCGGCGATCTGCTTTCGCTGCTCGGCGACGGCGGCACACTGGTGTCGTTCGGCTCGATGAGCGGCGAAGCGATGCAAGTGTCCTCCGGCGATCTGATCTTCAAGCAGGCCACCATCAAGGGCTTCTGGGCCAGCCGCATCGGCAGCATCAACGGCAAGTCGCGGACCGAACTGATCGGTGAACTGATCCGCCTGGCGCTCGATGGCACGCTGAAATTGCCGGTGGAGGCGACCTGCGCACTCGACGACATCAAGGTCGCCGCAGAGGCCGCACTGGCCGGCGGGCGGCGCGGAAAGATCCTGCTGAAGCCATAGACCTTCGAAAAGGCAGGACTGCCGACTGCATGCGTTGGCAACCGGTGCAATGGGGCAAGAAAAGGAAACGCCCGGTCATGCCGGGCGTTTCCTGCTTTGATCGCGAACGGACTCAGGCCGCCGGCACTGCCTCGGCCACCTCGCGGTACTCCGCGATCTGGTCGAAATTCATGTACCGGTAGATCTCGTCGCCCTTGTCGCTGATGACGCCGATGTCGGCCAGGTATTCCTCACGCGTCGGGATGCGACCGAGGCGCGAACAGATCGCCGCCAGTTCCGCCGAGCCGAGGTACACGTTGGTGTTGCGGCCCAGTCGGTTGGGGAAGTTGCGGGTGCTGGTGGACATCGCGGTGGCGCCTTCGCGGATCTGCGCCTGGTTGCCCATGCACAGCGAGCAGCCCGGCATCTCCATGCGCGCGCCGGCGCTGCCGAAGGTGCCGTAGTGGCCTTCCTTGGTCAGCTCCGAGGCGTCCATCTTGGTCGGCGGTGCGACCCACAGGCGGGTCGGGATGTCGCGTTTGCCTTCCAGCAGCTTGGCCGCGGCGCGAAAGTGGCCGATGTTGGTCATGCAGCTGCCGATGAAGACCTCGTCGATCTGCGCGCCGGCCACGTCGGACAGGGTCTTGGCATCGTCCGGGTCGTTCGGGCAGCAGACGATCGGCTCGACGATCTCGGCCAGGTCGATCTCGATGACCGCGGCGTACTCGGCGTCGGCATCGGGCTCAAGCAGCTGCGGGTCGGCCAGCCACTCTTCCATCTTCGCGATGCGGCGCTGCAGGGTGCGGGCGTCGGCGTAGCCTTCCGCGATCATCCACTTCAGCAGCACGATGTTGCTGGTGAGGTATTCGATGATCGGCGCCTTGTCGAGCTTCACCGTGCAGCCGGCGGCGGAACGCTCGGCCGAGGCGTCGGCCAGCTCGAAGGCCTGCTCGATCTTGAGCTCCGGCAGGCCTTCGATCTCGAGGATGCGGCCGGAGAAGATGTTCTTCTTGCCCTGCTTGGCGACCGTCAGCAGACCTTGCTTGATCGCGTACAACGGGATCGCGTGCACCAGGTCGCGCAGGGTCACGCCCGGCTGCAGCTGGCCCTTGAAGCGCACCAGCACCGACTCGGGCATGTCCAGCGGCATGACCCCGGTGGCCGCGGCGAACGCCACCAGGCCCGAGCCGGCCGGGAACGAGATGCCGATCGGGAAGCGCGTGTGCGAGTCGCCGCCGGTGCCGACGGTGTCCGGCAGCAGCATGCGGTTGAGCCAGCTGTGGATGATGCCGTCGCCCGGGCGCAGCGACACGCCGCCGCGAGTGGAGATGAACTCCGGCAGGGTGTGGTGCGTCGTCACGTCCACCGGCTTCGGATACGCCGCGGTGTGGCAGAACGACTGCATCACCAGGTCGGCGGAAAAGCCGAGGCAGGCCAGGTCCTTGAGCTCGTCGCGCGTCATCGGGCCGGTGGTGTCCTGCGAGCCGACGGTGGTCATCTTCGGTTCGCAGTAGGTACCCGGACGCACGCCTTGGCCTTCCGGCAGGCCGCAGGCGCGACCGACCATCTTCTGCGCCAGCGTGAAGCCCTTGCCGGTGTCGGCGGGCTGTTGCGGCTGGCGGAACAGGTCGGTGCGCGGCAGTTCCAGCGCTTCGCGCGCCTTCGCGGTGAGGCCGCGGCCGATGATCAGCGGGATGCGGCCGCCGGCGCGCACCTCGTCGAACAGCACTTCCGACTTCACCTCGAATTCGGCGATCACCTCGCCGTCCTTCAGCGCCTTGCCTTCATACGGGCGCAGTTCGATGACGTCGCCATGCTGCATCTTCGACACGTCGAGCTCGATCGGCAGCGCGCCGGCATCTTCCATCGTGTTGTAGAAAATCGGAGCGATCTTGCCGCCCAGACACACGCCGCCGAAGCGCTTGTTCGGGATGAAAGGGATGTCATCGCCAGTGAACCACAGCACCGAGTTGGTGGCCGACTTGCGCGAGGAACCGGTGCCCACCACGTCGCCGACATAGGCCACCAGATGGCCCTTGTCCTTCAGCGAGAGGATTTCCTGGATCGGGCCGCGCTTGCCGTCCTCCTCGGGCACGAAGGGCGCGTCGGGGCGCTTGTTCTTCAGCATCGCCAGCGCGTGCATCGGGATGTCGGGGCGGGTGGTGGCGTCGGGCGCCGGCGACAGATCGTCGGTATTGGTCTCGCCCGGGACCTTGAACACGGTGATGGTCATCGACTTCGGCACTTCAGGCTTCGAGGTGAACCACTCGGCGTCGGCCCAGCTCTGCAGCACGGCCTTCGCGTTGGCGTTGCCGACCTTGGCCTTTTCCTCGATGTCGTGGAACGCATCGAACACCAGCAGGGTGTGTTTGAGACCCTCGGCAGCCACGGGGCCGAGCGTGGCATCGTCCAGCAGCTCGATCAGCGGCGCAACGTTGTAGCCACCCAGCATGGTGCCGAGCAGCTCGGTAGCCTTCTCGCGTGAAATCAGCGTGCAGGTTTCCTTGCCGAATGCCACGGCCGCCAGATAACTGGCCTTGACCTTGGCGGCGTCGTCGACGCCGGCAGGCACGCGGTGGGACAGCAGCTCGACCAGGAACTGCTCCTCGCCGGCCGGCGGGTTCTTCAGCAGCTCGATGACCTCGGCGGTCTGCTGCGCGCTCAGCGGCAGCGGCGGGATGCCGAGCGCGGCGCGTTCGGCGACATGTTGGCGGTAACTGGCGAGGAACATTCGGGTTCTCCGGTGGCGTGTGGAGGGAGTGGAAAAAGTTTCGGGAAGTGTGGAATCAGACCGGCGACGGTTCGATGACCCGCAGGCCCTTGAAGTAGTCGCGAAAAAATCCGCCGTCGCGGGTGATCAGGCCATTGCACTGCAACAGGGCATGGGCACCGACCAGGAAGTCGGGCACGGTGCGGACCGCCTGACCCAGGCCCGAGGTCTTGCGCCGCTGGTTGAAGCGGCGCTGCATTTCGCCAGCACGGATCGCGGCGCGACGCTCGATGGGCAGATAGCGCAGGCCCATCTCCTCGACCACGTCCATGATGTCGGCACCGTGGCCCAAGCCAGCGGTGATTTCGCTCACCACCACGTCGCAGACCACCACCGGGCCAAGCATCAGGGCATCGCGCACGCAGCTTTCCGCCGCATCGGCCCGCACGTCCTCGCCGAGCAGATCGATCAGCACGTTGGTATCCACGGCGATCATTTCTTGCCCGGGTCAAGCAGGCCCGTCGGATCGTAATCCGCCGGATCGCGCAGCACTTCAAAGGGTTCCAGCGGATCGCCCGGCGCACGACCGCGCAACTCGCGCATGATGTCGTCGGTGGTCGTGCCGAGCGGCAGCTTGAAGCGTCCACGGGCACGGGAAATCGCATCGTCCACGTTCTTGCGCAGGATGATGCGACCGCTTTCAAGCTCCACTTTCAACGTGGTGCCCTTGGTCAGGCCGAGGGCATCGCGCACGGCCTTGGGCAAGGTGATCTGCCCGCGCTCGGCAACGGTGACCTCCATGACGCCACTCCGACAGGAAAAATCGGAACGAATTATACATACTTTTTTTTGCATACCCTGACTGGCATACAACCATGAGTGCATGGATATTGCCCGTTCAACGCCAACGATGGCGAGCTGAAACGAGCGATTCTGTCGCGCGGCATTCCACCACCCACGCATGTTCGCGAAAGGCACAGCCACCCGGGCCATCAACGCGTCCAGCAGCAGCACAACCTCAAAACTCCCGCTGCGGAAGCGTCATCGGTGATCACGCCATGACGAAGCTGCCGTGAAATCCCAACGGCAGCCATTGGGGGAGAAAGGCGCGGCAGCGTGGGCCATCCGCGATGCGGGCGGCGTCGAACACCGACAGGCACAGGCGGCGGCTTGGCAAGTGTAGGGCGGTGCCGAGCAACCAGCCGTCGTCGCGGCGGGCGTTGAACGAACGCGGCACGAACAGGTGTTCTTCCACCAGCCAGTCGCTGCCGTAGACGAAGCGGTCCACGCGATCGCGGCGCGCATCCCACGCCAGCACGCTGTCCAGATACGGTGAACGCATATCGCTGCGCGCAGTGAACCAGCGGCGACCGCCTGAATCGTGGTGGCGTGTGTCCCAGACCGGGAACTCGGTGCGCTCCGGCCCGGCCTGCGACAATCGCGCTTCGCCTGCGTCCAGCGGCAGTTCGATCCGCGCCAGTGGTCCGCTGGCTGGCAAGGGGCGTGCTTCACCGCGCATCGGTGCGCTCAGACTGTCGATCAGCGCCGCACCGTCGACGTGCCAGCAGGCATGCAACGCGATGCAGTCAGCCTCTTCATGCGCATCGGTGTGGTGAAAGGCCAAGCCCGCCGACAGGTGATACCGGCGCGGGCGGTCAAGCGCATCCTTGGCGACGACAATGACTTCGCAGCCAGCCTCCGGCGTCCAGTGCATGCGCTCGAAGAACGCACCATCCGCCTCGGGCCGGTACAGCCACGGCGCCAGCACGAACACCAGATGACGGCGAGTCTGCACGAAGCTGTGCAGGTAACCCCGCTTCTCCAGCGTGATCGGGGCAACGGTGGCGTGTTCGCCAGCCGCATCGATGCGCCAGACCAGCAGCGTCGGCGTGGTCGCATAGGCCGCCAATCCGACATTCCAAAGACTGCCATCGACGTCGCGCAGCGGATGGGCGGAAAACGGCAAACCGGCAAATTCCGCGTTGCCCCACTGGCGTGGACCGCGTGCGTGCAACGTTTCGGCATCGAGCTCCCAAGCCGAGCCACCTTCCCACAAGGCGTACATGCGGCCCGCGTGATGCAGCACGGATGTGTTGGCGACATTGAGATCGTCGTTGCCGTGCACCGCTTCGGCATCGTCGATGACGGTACCGGCTGTCGTTCGCAGGAACCGCCCGGCAGCCTGCTCGGCCACGAACTTGGGCGTGGCGACCATGCGCGCGCGATGTGTCAGCGCACCATCGCGCAACCGCCAGGCCTGTACCAGGCCGTCGCCGTCGAACCAGTGTCGATAGCGCTGGCCGGCACGCTCGAAACGTGCCGGGCCGTTGCGATAAAGCGTCCCGGAAATTCCCTTCGGTGGCCTGCCTTCCCAGCGCAGCGTGCGTTCGGCCAGCGCCTCGCCGTCGAAACCCTGCCAGCCAAGGAGCCAGTCATGACCAGCTAGCGCGGCATGGAACGCCTCGTGCAAGGGATCGCGTCCCGCCGCACGCAGCAGGCCTGCCGGAACCAGCCCGGCAGAGACCGTTGCCAGCAGCCCGCGAAGCAAGTCACGACGGTGCATCAGCGCATCTCCACCACGATGCCGACACCCTCCTCCGGCACCCCGAACGCGACTTCCTCGAACTTTGCCCGACGCATGAGCCTCGGATTGTTGCTGAAGCCGTAGCCCTCGCGCGGGATGCCGAGCATATTGGTATCGAGCTTGCCGTTGTCGTTCTCGTCGTGCAGCACCAGCACGCCATAGCGACCCGGCACCAGATCGGCGAAGCGCAGCTCGATCGCGCCCTCGGTGGCGGCAATCTTCTGCGCGGCGAGCGAGCGAGCGCGGCCGTCCCAGCCGTCCTCGGAGTCGTACAGCGCCACCAGCACATGACCGTTGGCGCTGGCGACACCGCTGAGGCGGACATCGAGATCGGCGGCCATCGCCGACGCGACACCCAGACAGGACAGGACGAACAAACACAACGCATGACGCTTCATGGCGGAATCCTCGTGCAGTAGCGGGGGAAGCCAGTGTCGCGGCGCCGCGCCATGCGATCAGGTGCCCGCCGTCACCGCAGCGGGTGCCGAAAGTCACCTTGTGCGGCCAGCACGGCTCCAACACGCCCGGGCGCGCATACACTCCCGCCATGGTCGCCAGCGCCCCAACCTCGTCGTTCCCGCCCCGCATCGCACCGGCCCACCGGCGCATGATCGCGCCGCTGAATCTGCTCGGTTACGGACTCATCGTGCTGATCGCGGCCAACCAGATCGAGCCTGGACGCATCACGGACACGGGTCGCTACGCAACCTGCGTCGTGACGCTGGTGCTGTTCTTCGGCGGTTTCCTCGCCAATACCCTGCTGGACAGCCGCGGGTTCTGGAGCAAGGTCGCCATTGCCGCACAATTTCTGGCTGCGTTGGGCAACCTGTACCTGATCTTCGACGGCTTCAATCCGATCCTGCTGATCCTGATCGTCGCGCAACTGCCCGATCGCACCACCCCGCTGCGCGCCGCCGCGCTGATGCTCTGCGTCGATCTGGCGCTGTGGTGGCTGTTGCAGCACGTCCATCAGCAACCGCGTGCGGTGTTTTCCACCGCACTGTATGCCAGCTTCCAGTGGTTCGCTTGGCTTACCGCGCATTTCGCTTTCCGCGCCGGACGCGCCAACGAGGAACTGGCCGCAGTCAACGCGCACCTGCTGGCGACGCGCGGCTTGCTCGCCGAAGGCGTGCGCAACGGTGAGCGGTTGCGACTTTCACGCGAGTTGCATGATGTCGCCGGCCATGCACTGACCGGCCTCAAGCTTCATCTGGAGCTGGCCCAGCGCCTGCCCGACGCAGCCGACCGCCACCACCGCCTCACCGCCGCAAGCGAACTGGCCGATCGCCTGCTCGACGACATCCGCGCCGTGGTCGGCCAGTTGCGCCGCCACGATGGCGTCGCCGTGACCGATCTGCTGGCGACGGCCTGCGGTGGCTTTCCCGGCATCGACGTCATGCTTGATCTTCCGCCGACACTGCAGCTCGACGACGTCGATCGCGCCGATGTCCTGCTGCGCCTGGTGCAGGAGGCGCTGACCAATGCCGTGCGCCACGGTCGCGCGCGACGCGTGCGGGTGACGTTGCGCGAGGCCGACGGCACCCTCGACCTGTACATCGAAGACAACGGCCACGGCTGTGCCACGCCGCGCGAAGGCCACGGCCTCACCGGCATGCGCGAGCGACTGGCCGAATGCGACGGTCAGCTTTTCATCGACAGCGCACCGGGGCGCGGCTTTCGCCTGCATGTCCGGCTGCCCGCACAAAGCGTATCCCAGTCATGAACGAGATCGTCGGCATTGCCCTGGTCGACGACCAGGATCTGGTGCGCGAAGGCGTCAAGAGCCTGCTCGCCCTCTCGGGCCGGGTGAAAGTGGTGCTGGAAGCGCGCGATGGCGACGGCCTGCTGGTCGGCATCGATGCCGCCTCGCCGGAAGTCGTGGTGATGGATATCCGCATGCCGGCGCGCGACGGATTTTCCGCGCTGGCCGAACTGCGTCGGCGCGGCAACCCGACGCCGGTGCTGCTCTTGACCACCTTCGACGACAACGCCCTGTGCGACCGCGCCATCGAGGCCGGCGCGCAGGGCTTCATGCTGAAGAACACCCGCCCGGAACAGTTGATCGACGCGATCTTCGCGCTGGCCCGTGGTGGTCGCGTGTTCCAGCCGCAGCCAACCAGCGTCACCACGCCGGACGCCAGCCTGACCGGACGCGACGCACCAGCGCTGAGCGAGCGCGAAATCGCCATCCTCCGCCTGATGGCCGGCGGCTACGCCAACCGCGAGATCGCTCGTGCCCTGTTTCTGGCCGAAGGCACGGTGAAGAACTACGTCTCGGAAATCCTCGCCAAACTCGATGCCCGCGACCGCACCCAGGCCGCGTTGAAGGCGATTTCCTGGAGACTGATCTGAAGGCGGCCCATTCGCGCGTCACTGCAGCGAGGCGGCCATCTGATCGATTTGCGTACGCAAGGACTGGGCGGGTGGTCCAAGTCGGTCGGCCAGGATCTGGGCGAATTGCAAATGTTGCGATGCCGCGGACAGGTTGCCGCTGTCGCGCAGCAGGCGGGTCCGCCCCAGCGCGAGGCGAAGTTGCAGCAATGCGGGCACATCGTCCCGTGCTTCGAGCAAGTCGAGCACCTCGCTGGCCGGAGCATGGGCTCCGGATGACAACAGGAGCTCCGCTCGCGTGACCTGCAAAGACAGCGTCAGCGGACTGGCATCGCCGGCATGCGTCAGGGCCATCGGCTCGGCTTCTTCGATCAGTTCCAAGGCAGCCGACACGTCGCCGCGCGCCTGCAACACCCGTGCCTGGTTTCCGATCAATGCGGCCGTTGCGGCAGATGGGCCGAACGCGGCGCGACGAATGGCCAGGGCCATCTCGAAATGGGCAGCAGCCTGCTCCAACTCACCGCGCCGGAAGTAGGCGGCAGCCAAGTTGTTGAGGGTGTTGAGCGCATCATTGCCTGCCTCCAGATGCAGGCTGCGCCACACCCGCATGGCGCGCTGCGAGGTTTGGATGCCTTCATCGATGCGGCCAGCCTGGATATAGGCCGCGCCCAGGTTGGTGAGCAGGGCGGCGGTTTCGAAATCCTCTTCGCCGGAGCGTTGCAGACGCTGCGGCAGGCTGGCCTCCAGCGTCTGGATGCCCAGTTCGATCTCGCCGCGCTGGCGCTCCAGTTGCGATTGCAGCATGCGGCTGGTCAACAGGCGCTCCGCATGCCGCTGCGGCAAGCCCTGCCAATGAGACTGCGCCGCATGCAACAAGTCCACCGCCTCGGCGGCTTGTCCCATTCGAAACAACGCTTCGGCCAGGGCAAAGCGCACATCGGCCGCCATGTCCGGATCGTCGACCAACGACTCCCGTGCCAGCCAATTGCGCAGCAACGGCTCGGCGGCGGCATAGTCGTTGATGTACAGGTGCAACTCGCCCAGTGCATGCAATACCTGGGCGGCGGTGGCCGGGTCGTCGCTGAAATGGGCGTCGATGCGGGCCGCTGCCTGTTGCAATATCTGCTTGGCGGTCAATGCGCCGGCTGCGTCGCTGCGCTGGCCGGCATCGCGGAACATGTGTGCCAGCGCATCGCGCACACCCTTGGCGCGCAGGGCTTCGGTGCGGGCCGCGTCGCGTTCGCGCTCGGTCTGGCGCTGCGCCAACATCACGCTGAAGCTACCGGCCAGCACGCTGAGGACCAGCAGCGAGGAAACACCGGCGAGCAACCAGTGACGCCGCAGGGTGCAACCCAGGCGATAGAAAAACGCATCGCCGCGGGCATGCACCGGTTGCCGGGAAAGGTGGCGGGCCAGGTCGTCGCGCAAAGCCTCGACCGAGGCATAACGGGCATCGGGTTCCGGCTGCAGGGCCCTGGCAACGATGGCATCCAGATCGCCGCGCAATTGCCGGGCCTGCGACGGTGTGCCCGCCTGCGTGCTGGGCGCTGGCGGCGGCCCGACGAGGGTGCGTTCCAGCAGCGCCAGGCCGCCCGAACCAGCCTTGCTGCCCCAAGGCGACTGCCCGGTCAGCAGTTCGTGCAGGATCAATCCCAGGGCATAGACATCGGCAGAGGTGGTCGGCTCGGCACCGCTCAATTGTTCGGGTGCCGCGTACCACGGCGTGAGCTGGGCGATGCCCGCGCCAGAAACGGTGGGCGCACGCGCGTCGACGTCAATCAATCGGGCGATGCCGAAATCCAGCAGGGCAACCCGGCCATCCGGGCGCAGCAGGATGTTCTGCGGCTTGAGGTCGCAATGCACCACGAGATGACGGTGCGCGTAGGCCACCGCATCGCAGACCTGGAGGAACAAGGCCAAGCGCGCCACCAGCGGCAGCGCACTCTGCTCGCAGTGCTCGATCAGCGAGCGACCGGCGATGAACTCCATCACCATGTAGGGCCGGCCATCGGCCATGCTGCCGGCATCGATCAGCCGCGCGATGCCGGGATGGTCCAACCGCGCCAGCAGTGCCTGCTCCCGCTCCAGCCGCGCCGTGGTGTCGTCGCGCCAACGATGCAGCAGCTTCACCGCCACCTGTTGCTCGAAGCGCCCATCGGCGCGTTCGGCCAGCCAGACTTCGCCGGTGCCTCCCTGCCCTGTGGGCTGCAACAATCGCCACGGCCCCAGCCGCTGGCCGCTCATGTCATCGGATACAGGCTCCGCATCTTCCGGGTTTTCCAGAAAGCCGACTGAACGCGCCATCGCATCGAGCAGGCGCACGGCCTCGTCATGCAGGGGTGGATCGTCCGCACAGGCGGTCTCCAGCCAGGCGTCGCGTTCGCTTTCAGGAAGATCGAGCACGGCATCCAGCAGTGCCTCGATGCGTGCGAAACGCATCGCTTCCGGAGTCGCGCCATTCATGAATCGGCCATCTCCACGGGAAGTGCGGAAACGCCCTCGCCCAGTTCCGAATACAGCCAAGCGCGCGCCTTGGCCCAGTCGCGCCGCACCGTGCGCGTGGTCACGCCCATCGCCTCGGCGGTCTGCGCATCGCTGAAACCGGCGAAGTAGCGGCACTCCACGACTTGTGCCAGACGCGGACTGAGCTGCGCCAGTTTCTCGACGGCCTCGTGCACGTGCAGGAGTTGCTCGTCGCTGGCGGTGGGCACGTCGAGCGCTTCGTCGAGGGGCAGGACAGCAGCATCCGGACCACGCTTCTCGGCACGCCGTGCCAGCGCATCGTTGATCAGCACATGGCGCATCGCCAGCGCCGCGGTACCGAGGAAATGCCGCCGCCCGCGCCAGCCCGGCATCTTCTGGAGCTTCAGCCAGGCCTCGCTGACTAGCGCCGTGGTGTTCAGCGTGGCACCGGCGCGTTGGCGAAAGCGCTCGCGATGTGCCATCTGGCGCAGGTCGGCATACAGCACGTCGATCAGTTCGCGCAGCAAGGCCCGGTCCTGATCCGACGCGGTGACGGGGAGAAGCAATGAATCCAGGGTCATGCAGGAAGTGTGGCACACGTCGCCGCCACGACCATGCAGCGCCGGGCATTGCGCGCAAAAACAAAACACGACGCATGAGGACATTCGCAATCGCCCGTCCGATTCGGTCAACCCCAGCTTTCCCGAGGGCTGCGGCGATGTCCTCGCAGGCCCCCGAACCTTGTTTGTTTGAAGCATCCCCGTGTGCTTTCGGAGTCCGTCCGTGACATCACCTTCCCGTTGCAGTGCGTTCCTGCCCCTGCCCGCCAGCCTGCTGGCCTTGGCCCTGGGCGCGCCCGCCGCCCTGGCAGAACCGTCCAATGGCGCGTCGATCCTGATCCTCGACGCGTCAGGTTCGATGTGGGGCCAGCTCGAGGATGGCAAGAGCAAGATCGAGGTGGCACGTGAGGTGATGGCGGACTTCTTTGCCCAACGCGATCCGAATGAGCCGCTCGGCGTGATCGCTTACGGCCACCGTCAGCGCGGCGACTGCCTGGACATCGAAGTCGTCGTCCCACCCGGCATCCATGACGCCGCGGCCCTGTCCGCACATCTGATGAAGATCAGCCCGCGCGGCATGACTCCGATTTCCGAAAGCCTGCGCATCGCCGCCCACCAGATTCCCGCCACCGCCGAGCACGCTGACATCATCCTGGTCACCGATGGCCTGGAAACCTGCGATGCGGACCCCTGCGCCATGGCCGCCGAGCTGGCTGCCAAGGGCGTCTCGATCCGCGCACACGTGGTCGGATTCGGACTGACCAGCGAGCAGGCCAACGCGATGCGCTGCATCGCCGACACCACCGGCGGCCTGCTGCTCACGCCACAGAGCGGCCGCGAATTGAGCGATGCACTGGCACGCATCGAACAGCTTGATGCCGCCCCCGCTCCCGAACCGGAAGCCTTCTTCGACATCGGCGACAAGGCCGAGGCCGGCCACACCTACCGCATCGGCTACCGGGGAACAGCACATCCCAGCAACTACGCCGGATTTACTCGGCGCGGCGAAGGCAGGCCTCCCTCAAGCCCCTCCTTTGGCGTGATCGGCGGTGCCGGAGAAAGCGGCAACAACCCTTTCAGCAAGCGGGCACCGCTTGAGCCAGGCGACTACGACCTGATCCTCACCGGCCCCAACGGCAGCGTGGTTGCGCGCCAGGCGATCGAGGTGGTTGCGACGAGCAACGGTTTCGATCCGGTGGGTTCGGTGGCACTCGGTGAACGCTTCGCACTGAGCTGGCGCGGCCCCAACCAGGTCAGCGAACGGGTGGTCATCGCCCGCCCCGACGATCCGCCGCAAACCTACGGCAAGAGCTGGGGTTATCCCCTCACCCACAAGGGAAACATGCACCTCACCGCACCGGCAGAGGCCGGGCTTTACGAGCTGCGCTACCTCTCGGCCAACGGGCGCGAGGTCTTGTTCTCGCGCCAATTCGGCGTGGGCATCGCCTACGTGGATGACGACACCACCACGAGTTCGCAGCTTGCCGATGCCGCTGCCGCAGCAGTCCGCGCCGATCCGGCGCAGGACGCATTGCCGCTGGTACGCGCCACCTTCCGCATTCCCTCCAACTTCCCGCAGATCGCACTGAGCTGGTCGGCGATTCCGCTGGATGCCGACATGAGTCCAGAAGCGTGGGCACCACAAACCGAAATGATCGTGGGCGAAGGCGAATTCGAGCCAGGCCGCTACGAGGTCTACGCCCAAGGGCCGGGCGAAGTCGAGTTTCGAGGCGAGGTCGAGATCGTGCCGGGACAGGCCAACGACTTCGTGATCCCGCTGGTGGCCGAACCCGATACCGCCGAACCCGGCACCCACTGAACCTATCCCGTTTCCTGGAGCACATCGCATGACATCCAAGCCCGCCTTTCTCTTTATCGCCGCCCTCTGCCTCCCCGCACTGACCGCCTGCGGCGCGCAAAGCCCGGATACAACGCCGACCAGCAGCGGCGCGGTGGATCGCATCATCGCCAAGGAAGTCGACAACGCACGCAAGCCCAATACAACACGCGGCATCGCGATCCGCCGCATCGGATTCAAGGAAATCTTCGCCGGCACCGCCATTCAGTACGGCGCGACGTTCAAGGACGGGAACCTCATTGATCTGGAACTGAGCGCCCATCGTCTTGAAGGCCAACAGATGCTCAAGAGCGGCACACGCATGCAGAACCTTCCCATGACCCTGGGCGATGTGGACATCGATGCCAGCAAGGGAGATGGAGCACCCGGCATGGTACTTACCGGCGTGCCCGGCTACGAAGATGTTTCGATGCGGATGAATCAGGGCACGCTCAGCATCGTTGCCCTGCCCCTCGAACGCGACTCCTTCACCGGCCTTCCCGTCATCGAAGGCTACGAGGTGAACTTCAAGGGTCGATTTCTGGCCTTCTCCGAGGATGCCAGCAAGATCGTGGTCGACCCTGTCGAGAATCGCGGCGTGACCCTCTCCGGCTCCGTGCGTTATCACAAGGAGTGAGCCATGCGATCCCTCATCATTTCCACGCTGGCCGCAGCAGTGCTGTGCCTGGCCTCGCCCAGCGCACAAGCCGTTCTTTCCTACTGGGTCAGCAACACCAACAACAGCGGCCCCGGATCGTTGCGCGAGGCCATCGTCACGGCAAACAGCCAATCCGATGATGTAGTCCGGATCTACTTTCTAGCCCAGGACTATCCGCAGAACGGCACAATCCAGTTGCTCGGCGCGCTCCCGGTGATAACGAAAAAAGACTTCGCCATCCAGGGCGGCAACAGCAATCCACGCATCCTTGGGCATGACGGCAGCACCACGGCCATCATGAATTTTTCCCACACCGTGGAACGCATTGGCATCACCGGAATGCGTTTCGAAGGGGGGCGCAGCCACAACAGTGGCGGATGCATTTCCGCTGGCCGCAGCAACCTCAATGATCCGAGAATGATCGTGACCATCGGGCAAAGCCAGTTCACCGACTGTCAGGCCATCGCACAGGACAACATCAACACTGCCGGTGGAGCCATCATGGTGAGAAATGTTTATGCATCGCTGACGGTTCAGGACACTCAGTTTTCCAACAATCGCGTGTTCAATGGCGCAACGGGAATGGCCAGTGGCGGAGGTGGTGCGATCGGCTTTGTCGGGGAATTCCTGACCATCCGGAACAGCCGGTTCCTCAACAACCGGGCGGAAATGATCTTCGCCAATGGCGGCGCCATCAGCTCCGGTGCCAATCTGAAACAAATGGTGCTGCGCGGCAACCGCTTTGTCGATAACCGTGCGACAGGAGAAACCCTGTCAAGCCACGGTGGTGCGATCTCGTCAGGCTGTTTTGAGGATTGCACGATCTACATCGAGCAGAACTACTTCAACGGCAACCGCGCAAGTCACGGCGGCACGGCTTATCTTCGCCGAAGCAATGTCGGCGACAGGATCTCCGTGAACCTGCTGAACAACACTTTTCACTCCAATCAGGCCACTGAGTCAGGCGGTGCCCTTCGCCTGGAGCACACCGTTCTGGAAATGTTCTTCAATACCTTCGAAGCCAACCGCGCCCCCTCTGGCGCACACCTGAGCGTTTCCTCATCGGCACTCGAGTACATCTCTCACAACGTCCTGGGACACATCGGCGACGGCACGGACTGCCATATCGATGGCTCCACCGGCCCGGCGGCATATAGCAAGTTCAATGCCTTCATCGCCTCCAGTTGCGCGCAGAAACTCCAGCCCGGTGCCACCCTGCTGGCTACCACTGCGCCATACGCGCTGGACGTGAGCCACGAAATGCCGGTGATCGCCTACGCGGCGGATGGGCCATTGACCGACACTGGCGCCACGGGGATTGACTGCCTGAGCCTCGATGCGCGCGGCAACCAGCGCCCACAGGATGGCAACGGCGACGGCATCGCCCGTTGCGACATCGGAGCCTATGAGCGGCCAAACCCTTGGCACATCTTCTCGGATGGCTTTGAGCCCTGAGAACCCGGGAACAAATTTTCCTGCGTCATCCCGGCGGCTTGACCAGCTTCGCTGTTGAAAGCTGCCGGGATGACGCACGGAGACTTGTTCAGAGGTTCACCGAGGACTTCAGGGCCGGCACATCGCCGGTCCGTATACTGGGCGGGACACACTTCACACAGCCCATGCAGGGGCGTGCCCCTGCCCAGCCACGGGAGTCCCACCCATGATCGATTCCTTCTCCACCCGCGACACCCTCACCATCGCAGGCAAGCAATATCACTACGCCAGCCTGCCACGGCTCGGAAAGCGCTTCGAACTGGCGCGCCTGCCCTACGCCATGAAAATCCTGCTGGAGAACCTGCTACGCCACGAAGATGGGGTTTCCGTGCTGCCCGAGCACATCGCGGCGGTGGCGAGCTGGGATCCGGCAGCCGAACCATCCACCGAAATCGCCTTCATGCCTGCGCGCGTGGTGTTGCAGGACTTCACCGGCGTGCCCTGCGTGGTCGATCTGGCTGCGATGCGTGATGCGGTGGTGAGGCTGGGCGGAAAGCCCGAACAGATCAACCCGCAGATTCCTTCCGAGCTGGTGATCGACCATTCCGTGCAGGTGGACGTGTTCGGCCGGCCCGACGCACTCGACCTCAACGGCAAGATCGAGTTCGAGCGCAACCGCGAGCGCTACGGCTTCCTGCGCTGGGGGCAAAAGGCGTTTTCCGACTTCAAGGTGGTGCCACCCAACACCGGCATCGTGCACCAGGTGAATCTTGAGAACCTCGCCCGGGTCGTGATGAGCGCGGAGAAGGATGGCGAACGCTGGGCGTATCCGGACACCGTGTTCGGCACCGATTCGCACACCACGATGATCAACGGCATCGGCGTACTGGGCTGGGGCGTCGGCGGCATCGAGGCGGAAGCGGCGATGCTGGGGGAGCCGTCATCGATGCTCATTCCGCAAGTCGTCGGGTTCAAGCTCACCGGAAAACTACCCGAAGGTACGACCGCTACCGACCTGGTTCTCACCGTCACGCAAATGCTGCGTGCGCATGGCGTGGTCGGCAAGTTCGTCGAGTTCTTCGGCGATGGCCTTCAGCACCTGCCGCTGGCCGATCGCGCCACCATCGGCAACATGGCACCTGAGTACGGCGCCACCTGCGGCATCTTCCCGATCGATGCCGAATCACTGAACTACCTGCGTCTCTCCGGCCGCAGCGAAGAACAGATCGCGCTGGTTGAAGCCTATGCCAAGGCACAAGGCATCTGGCACGAAGCGGGTGCGCCAGAGGCCGAATACAGCAGCGTGCTGCATCTGGACATGGCCGACGTGCGGCCTTCGATGGCCGGCCCAAAACGCCCGCAGGATCGCGTGCTGCTGGAAAAGGTGAAGGGCAATTTTCGCGAAAGCCTCGGCCCGATGATCGCGCGCCGAGCACCGGCGGAAGGCGCGCAAGTATCCGAGTTCAAGGAGGAAGGCGGCGCCCAGCCGCAAGCATCCTCGCTCGCTGCCAAGCCGATCTCCCGGATCCGCATCGATGATGGCGAGCATGAGCTGACCGATGGCTCGGTCGTGATCGCCGCCATCACGTCCTGCACCAACACCTCCAACCCGGCGGTGATGCTCGGCGCAGGCCTGCTCGCGCGCAATGCCGTTGCCAAGGGCCTGAAGTCCGCGCCATGGGTCAAGACGTCGCTCGGGCCCGGCTCGCGCGTGGTGACCGATTACCTGGAAAAAGCCGGCGTGCTGGGTGATCTGGAAAAGCTCGGCTTCTTCGTGGTCGGCTACGGCTGCACCACCTGCATCGGCAACTCCGGCCCGCTGCCCGACGCGGTATCCAGGGGCATCGCCGAAAATGATCTCGTCGTGGCCTCGGTACTGAGCGGCAATCGCAACTTCGAGGGCCGCATCCATGCCGAGGTGAAGATGAACTACCTCGCCTCGCCGCCGCTGGTCGTGGCCTATGCCATCGCCGGCACGGTCGACATCGACCTCACGACCGAGCCGCTCGGCATCGGCAACGACGGCCAACCCGTCTACCTGCGCGACATCTGGCCCGGCAACAAGGAAATCGGCGACTTCATCGCCCGGACACTCGGCCCCGAGATGTTCAAGCAAAACTATGCCGACGTGTTCAAGGGCGACAGCCGCTGGAACACCATCGCTTCGCCCGATGGTCAGCTGTATGCATGGGATGCGGCGTCGACCTACATCAAGAATCCGCCCTACTTCGACGGCATGTCCGCCATGCCCGGCCACATCGACGATGTGACCGGCGCACGCGTGCTCGGCCTGTTCGGCGACTCCATCACCACCGACCACATTTCGCCCGCCGGCAGCATCAAGGCCGATTCACCGGCCGGACGCTTCCTGCAATCACGCGGCGTGCAGCCCGCCGACTTCAACAGCTACGGCTCTCGCCGCGGCAACGACGACGTGATGGTGCGCGGCACCTTCGCCAACATCCGCATCAAGAACCTGATGCTCGGTGGCGAAGAAGGCGGCAACACACTGTATTTCCCGTCAGCCGGCACCCCGGAAAAGCTGGCGATCTACGACGCGGCAATGAAATACAAAGCCGAGGGCGTGCCGTTGGTGGTGCTGGCCGGCAAGGAATACGGCACTGGCTCCTCACGCGACTGGGCCGCCAAGGGCACCAATCTGCTCGGCGTGAAAGCCGTCATCGCCGAAAGCTTCGAGCGCATCCATCGCTCCAACCTCGTCGGCATGGGTGTGCTGCCACTGCGCTTCATCGAAGGCCAGTCGATTGCCTCGCTCGGCATCACCGGCAACGAAACCTTCGATATCACCGGCCTTGAAGACGGCGCTGCACGTTTCACCACCATCGTCGCCAATCGCCCGGATGGAACACAACTGCGCTTCCAGGCTGAAGTCCTGCTGCTCACACCCAAGGAAGTCGAATACTTCCGGCATGGCGGCATCCTGCATTACGTGTTGCGCAAGCTGGCGGCACAAGGGCATTGAACCGAAATACCCGCGTTCCGCAGTGTCGATCCCCTTCTCCCATCAAGGGAGAAGGGGAAGCGCTTTCACTCGTTGCCACTGTCACGGGCCGGCGCATTCTTCACGTAGCGATCGAACCACGCCAGCATTTCCGCGACGAAGTGCTCGTTCGATTCGCGCGCGCTGAACCAGTGCGGCTCGAACGGCAGCATCACCAGCCGCGCGGTGCCGCCATTGCCTCGCACGGCCTGGAACAGGCGGGGTGACTGGGTGGGTTCGGTGCCGGGATTGGCGTCGTCGCTGCCGTGCACGATCAGGATGGGCTCGTTGATCTTGTCGGCGTGGAAGAAGGCCGAGCTTTGGTCGTAAGCCTGCGGTGCGCCCCAGAAGGAGCGCCGCTCGTTCTGGAATCCGAACGGAGTGAGGGTCTTGTTGTAGCCACCACTGGACGCCACGCCGGCACGGAAAAGATCCGTGTGCGCGAGCAGGTTGGCTGCCATCAACGCGCCATGGCTGTGGCCGGTGACGCCGAGGCGGTCGGGATCGATCACGCCGGTTTCCGCCGCCTTCTCCACCGCAGCCTCGGCATTGGCGACGAGCTGTTCGAGATAGCTGTCGTACGCCGTGCGCGGATCGCCGACGATGGGGAACGCGGCATTGTCGATGATGGCGTAACCAGCCAGCAGCAAGAGGCGATAGTTCGCCAATCGCGTGAATGTCTGCTCGGAGCCGCGCACCTGCCCGGCCTGCGACGGATCGGCGTAGTCCATCGGATAGGCGTACAGGATCGCCGGTACGCGCGTTCCCTCCTCGTAATCCGGCGGAGTGTAAAGCGTGAACGACAGATCCACGCCGTCCTTGCGCTTGTAGGTGATCAGACGCTTCTTCACCTGCCGCACCAACGGTGCCGGGTCGGGAAATCCGGTGATGGGCATGCGGGTCGAGGCACGCGTCGCCTCACCCTGGGCCACCTCGGTAAGCAAGTCGCCAAGGGTGCGGACGTAGGCATTGGGCGGATCGAGCGGGGATTCGTGCCAGGTCAGGAGTTTCGTGGTATCGCCGGCAAAGCCGAACACGCGCTCGAAGGCATCGGGCGCACTGCGGAACAGGCGCTCGGTGCGGCCGTCGGCGAGTGAGTAGCGATCCAGAAACGGACGCTCGCCGGCGGGCGTCGCACCGGGACCAGCGAGAAACAGGTATCCGTTTTCCTCGTGCAGCACACCGGCACCGTTGGGCAGGCTGCGGAACAGCGGCGAACCCGGGTTCGCATAGCGTTCGTCGAGCGAGCGATCCCACAGCACGCGTCCGCGGTCGCCCGGCCTTTCCACATCAACCAGCGCGACGTTGAGCCAGCGACGGTTGGCGTCGAACTGGGTCAGCAGCGCCTGCGAACCATGCTCGAACCACGACAGCCCGGCATAACGCTGTGCAGTGCGGGCGATTTCCACCGGCTCGCCTGCAAATGGTGCGCGCCACATCAACACACGATCGCGCTCGGGCACCTCGTTGCGCCAGTCGCCACCGTCCAGCGCCTCGACGAACACCAGAGTGGCCGGTTCGTTCGCACGCCAACCATGGCCACGCGGGCCGGTCGGCACGCCGCGTACCGGCACGCTCTCGGCGGCGGGCAAACGCGCGATCAACTGTGTCTTGCCACTGGAGAGATCCAGCACACCGACATCGCGCGCGAAGCGTTCCCAGGTGACGACGTAGGAATACGGATGCCGGAGCGTATCGACCAACACATGCCGGCCATCCGGAGCCGCATCCATGTTGCCGATCACCGCGGCTTGCCCGACCCGCGCCGTCTTGCCGCTGCGCAAGTCCACCGTCACCAGTTGCGATGTCGCGTAATACTGGAACAGGCGCTCATCCTCGGGACTGGCGAGGGTGTCGCGTGCCTCGTAAGTGCTGCTCTCGCCGCTGGACTCGGTCGCGTCCTTGATGTCCGGGCCCGACGGCACACGCGACTTTTCCGCTGCCGGTGCGCGCGCGACAGGCACTTCCTTGACCAGCAACGCATCGCGCCCGCCCAGCCACTGGAAAGAGTTGCCGAGGATGGTGTTCAGATGGATGCCGTCGATGCGCCACGCCTTGCCGTTGTCCGCATCCGCCACCCACAGTTCCACCGTGGTATCGGTGGTGTTGCTGAATGCGATGCGGCGGCCATCCGGCGACCAACTCGCACCACCGGGACACGCACCTTCGGGCAATACCACGGGGGTCTGTTTGCGCGTGGCGATGTCCAGAAAGGTGAAACCCTCAAGGCAGGTACGGATGCCGTAGCCGCTCGACATGTCGTGCCGGGTATGCGCGCGCGGCTCGATCCGCACACCGGCCAGCGCCAGATACGGCTCGGCCACGCGCTCGATGGACGGAAACTGCGCCTGCTGCACCAGCAACAACGTCGTCCCGACAGGGTTGGGTTGCGGCGAGGGAATCAGCGGCACACGCATCACGCCCAACAAGGGTTCGGGCGGCTGCTGGTACTGCGCATGGGCAGTGAAGGCAGCAAGACTTAACAGGCAGACGGCAAGCGCCTGGCGCGGGTTGGACATGACTGGCTCCCGGATGATTCGGTCAGAACGCGGGAAGGTAACGCATCGGCATGACGACGTGCGTATGCCAATGGGCCCGGTTCATGCCGCCATCGCGAGTCGAAATGCCTGATCCGGATTCCGAAGTCCCGCAATCGGGTTCGACCATCAACGCCACGTGGCGCAAGGCGGAAAGCTCAAGCAGGCCGAGGCGAGGCATCGCGAACCACCGCATTCCAGGGAGACTGCCTGGTTCACGTCGCACCGGAGCGACGACTGCCGTGTCGAGCAACGCATGTCGTCATTGATCGTTCCCGGCAGGCCGGCCCAGGCAACCCTTCCTCCCGACTGCCCGCAAAGGCACTTGCTATGGCTCCGCGCCCCGCTCCACAACCTCGATCACCGGCTCGGCCCACGGGCCGGTGACGCGATAAGTGGTGCGGGTCATTTCCTTGAGTGGCTGCCGCAGCACCGCCTGGGCCACGGCGCCGACCGCAGCACCGGCCGGACCAGCGGCGATCGCACCCAAGGCCGGGAGCATGCTGCCGGCCTTGGGCAGTACGTCCATCGTTTGATCGTAGTCGCGCGTCGCAAGGCCGGTGCGGCCACTCAGCAGGATTTGTGCGGATGGGGCGTCGATCCGGAATTCGTCGGTGTCGGCATTGCCACGTTCGATGCGGAAGTTGCCGGCCATCTGGTTGAAAGTGAAGCCGGACTTGAAGAAATCGCTGAAATCCAGCGTCAACCGGCGCGGAATCTCGGTCAGGCTCAACAGGCCGAACAGCCGCCCTGCCCCCGGCTCCACCTCCAGCACGCGCCCCTGGCCGACGTTGACCGACAAGTCGCCATCCGCGCCGACCCACGCGAACGCCGCAGGCGCACCAGGCCAGCGCAGCCGCAGTTGCCCGTGGGTGGAACCCCCATCGATCAAGCGCGAAAACCCAAGCGCGACGAGCATGGCGCCGGCGTCGCGCGAGGAATAGTCCAGCACCAGCTCGCTGTGTTCGCCCTGCTCCGTGATGCGCCAGTCGCCTTTTGCCTTGATATCGAGCACAGGCGAATGCGCATCGAGCCGCTCGACATGCAGGCCATCGGCAGTAGGCCAGGATTCCAGCCAGACACTGCCAAGCTGGGCACCGACGAACCGGGTTTCGACCGATTCCAGATGCAACGGCGGAATCGCGGCGGGAAAGACGTTCGTGACCTTCAGCGCATCGTCCGGCAGATCGGCTCCGCTCATTTCCGGCCAATGCAGGCGCTGGAAGCGCGCGGTGATGCCCTTCTGCATCAAGCCATCGTGCGGAATCAGCAGGTTGCCATCGAGCGCAGGGCCCTCGAAGCCGATCGCCATCTGCGCCACATCGCGCTGCATCGTGACGCGGGTTTCACGAAAGCGCCGTCCCAACAGGCTGAGCTCCCCGGCAAACACATCGACCGAGGCAACGTGGACCCGAGCCTCGTCCGAACTGCCGGTTGCCACCTCGCTCCACGCCGCTGCATCGAGCACGGGAATCTGCCCGGTGATGTGCAATCCCCGATCAGGCATCGGAACCTCGGTGCGCGCGTCGCCGAACACGGCAACACCGGTGAAATCACCGCTGTCGCTGGCGTTGTGTCCGCGCAGTCGCAGCAGATTGCCCAAACGCAACTCGACCTGGGCGGTATCCACCGGCAGACCGAAACGCACGTCCAGCGGAAGTCGGTCCGCAGCGGTCTTGCGCAACGGCGCCGGCAATGAGATCGCGGTACCCGCAAGATCGGAACGGATGCGCAACGTGGGTCTGGCAGGCTCGTTCTCCGGCGGGTCGGGCACGGTCAATTGCACCGTCCAATCCGACTCCCCCTGCATCCATGGCTCCAGCCAACGGGTTCCCGCATGCGTGGCCGTCAGTGCATCCACCGGGAAGCGACCTCGCAGACTGGCTTCCACCAGATGCGACTCGGCCGAGGTGTAATCACCCACGGCAATGGTCAATGCGCCGAGGCTGCCGCCGAAGCCGACATTGAGTTCGTCGGCGGAAAATCCACGCTCGGAAAAACGAATTCGTCCGCTGGCCGCGTCGAAATCCAGCCCCCACGCCTCGTCTTGCATGTCCATGCGATCGATATCGACCTGACCATCGACGCGCGGCGTACCCAGATGGGCCTCCAGCGGAATGCGCAGCGCCAGCGCCACCGTGCCGCGCCCGCCCAGCGTCAGACTGCGCATGTATGCGCCATAAGTCCGTCGCAACGGACTCTGGCGGAGCACATCCAGCAACGCCGGGCCGGCACCGGCCGCCAGCACGTCGAGATTCAGCACGGCATCGCCGAAATCGGGAACACCGCCGCGCGCGGCGGTAACGGCGACACCCGCCACCTCGCCATGCAGATCCAGCTCCATCGCGGTGTTGATGAAGCGCACCATGCCGGAGACCTTGTGGCCGACCGGCCAATCGCCGCGGTAACGCAATTGCGCATCAGCCAGTTCGGCCTGTGCCTCGAAGCGGCCTTCGCCATGGCGAAACGGCCAATCGCGGAGATTGCCACGCACCAGTGCCATGCCATGCGCAACGCGCCCATCGATCAGAGCATTGTCGAGCCAACGCACTGCAGCCGATGGCATCCTGTTGATCGGCCAGAATCGCTTCGCCACGACGATGGGAGCTTCGGCCACGTCGGCGCGCAGGTCCAGCAGCGCACCACCGCCTCGGGGAAACGCCACACCACCGCCGAGCAGGATGTCGTATGCATCCTCGTGCAGACGCAGGCCGGGAGTCTCGATGCGCGCTCCGTCGTCATCGCGAAACAGCAGGATCTCTCCCGTTACTCTCGGCGCCAATGATTCACGCAGCATGTCCGGCGCCCGCATGTCCCAGACACCGGACCCCACCTGGAACCGGACTGCACGCGCATCGCCGTCCAGCGTGCCGGAAATGCCGCGCAGCGCCGGGACGCCAGCCTGCGGCGACCAGCCGATGTCGGCAACCTGCGCCTGGAAACGGTAGCTGTCCGCTCCGGCCCACAGCAGGCGCACCGCGTGCATTCGTCCTTGAGGATCGGCGCCCGCAACCCACCCGCGCAGTCCTGCCGACAACTGCGGCACGAGGCGGACAAGATCGAACAACGGGCCCAATGCGACATCGTCGACCTGGGCGCGCAGCAACCCGGCATCATCGCGCGCTGCATGCCCCTCGCGCACGATATCCAGCGGCTGCCGTGCCACGGCATCCTGCACCCGCCAACGAGGCAGCGTCAGTTGCCAGCCATCCGCTCCCTGGCGCAACAGCCGTGCGTCCAGCTGCCAAGCGGCGAAGTGCATGGTCTGATCCTGCATCGACGCATCGCCTGCGGCATTTCCGTCTTCTCTCCGGAACACCAGCGGTGCGAGATCGGTTTCCACCTGGAGACCACTGGGTGCGCCATTGGAAAAATCCAGCCACGCACGTACATCGCCATGTGCCCTGGTCAGGCCGATGCCGTGCAGCGATACGCCCTGCGTCCACGCCGCCCAGTCCTGCGCCAGACCTTCGAAATACAAGGTGCCATCCTGACCATGCTCCGCCACGTCACCGGCCAGCCGCAGCCGTGCGCCATGCCGGCCATGCAGCAACACACCGAAATGCAGGCGCCCCTGGCCGCGACGCAGGCGGGCATCGATACGCTGCAGCTCGAAGCGATGACCTCTGACTGCGTCGTTGAAACGCAGCTGCGCCCCCACCACATCGATGGCGCCAAAGCGACGAAGCTGCTCGAACTGCGATCCGCTCGCGCTGGCCTCGAGGCGACGCCCGAAGCCATCCAGCCGCCAGCGTCCGTCGGCGGCGCGATGCAGTTCGAGCTCCGGCGCAGTCAGGCGCAATTCGGTCAGAGGCACGCCCGGCCACAAGCCCGAATACACGTTGACCTGCAACTGTGCCGTGTCGATATCCAGCACCTCGGGTACCGCGCCGATGCGCAGCCCCGAAAGCGAGAGCTGCGGTCCGGCACGATTCCAGCGCGCCTCCACCGCCGTCAGCGCCACAGGTTCGCCGATCTGGCCGGAAAGCCAGCGTGCCACTGCTTCGGGATGGCGCGTCAGGAGCGGAAGAAACTGGCTCGCCAGTCCCACACACAGCGCCGCAACGATCACCAGCCCCAGCACGCCCCATCCGAGAACGCGGCGCAGCCGGCGCAGGCCGCGCCGCAGGCGGCCATATCTGGCCATGCTCATTTCGCCCGCCGCCGGTTCAGGAGGTGATCACAGCAGCACAACGTCGTACTGCTCCTGCGCGTACTGCTCATCGGACTGGAAGCGAATCGTCTTGCCGATGAACTCCTCCAGCTCCGCCACGGCTGCGGATTCTTCCTCCAGAATCTTCGTCACCACACGCGGGCTCGCCAACACCAGCAATTTCTCGGCCTCGAACTGGCGCACGGCACGGGTGATCTCGCGGAAGATTTCGTAACACACCGTCTCGGTGGTCTTGATGCTGCCGCGTCCCGTGCAGGCAGGGCATGGCTCGCACAGCTGCCGCTCCAGGCTCTCGGTGGTGCGCTTGCGCGTCATCTCGACCAGACCCAACGGCGAAAAGTCGTAGACGGTGGACTTGGTATGGTCGTGAGCGAGGGATTTTTCGAGCTGCCGCAAGACCTGGCGCCGATGCTCCGGATCCTGCATGTCGATGAAGTCGATGATGATGATGCCGCCCAGGTTGCGCAACCTCAGCTGGCGCGCAGCCGCCTGTGCCGCCTCAAGATTGGTGCGGAACACGGTATCTTCCAGGTTGCGGTGCCCGAGGAAGGCGCCGGTGTTCACGTCCACTGTGGTCATCGCCTCGGTTTGATCGATGATGAGGTAGCCGCCGGACTTCAACGGCACCTGCTTCTGCATCGCGCGCTGGATCTCGTCCTCCACTCCATAGAGATCGAATATCGGCCGCTCACCGCCGTAATGCTCCACGCGCTCGACCAACTCGGGGATGAACCGGGCCACGAAACGCTGAATGCGCTCGAACGATTCACGCGAATCGACCCGAACCTTTTCCACATCCTCGCGCATGTAGTCGCGCACGCAACGAAGCGGCAGCGACAGATCCTCGTACACGCACGATCCCACGCGCGCCTCGGTCATGCCGGTACGGATGGCGTTCCAGACCTTGGTCAGGTAGCCCACGTCCTGACCCAGGGCTTCGCGGCTCTGGCCCTCGGCATTGGTGCGAACGATGTAGCCTGCCGGCACGTCCTGACTCATCTCGGCCATCAGCGATTTGAGGCGTGCACGCTCTTCTTCGTCTTCGATCCGCGCGGAGACGCCGAGCACGCGCCCGTACGGCAACAACACCAGATAGCGCGACGGGATGCTGAGTTGCGTGGTCAACCGCGCTCCCTTGGTGCCGATCGGGTCCTTCACCACCTGCACGATCAGATCCTGACCCTCGCGGAGCAATTCGCCGATCGGCGGCGTGCTTGCCGCCAACGTCGGTGTGGCCTCCTCGCCTTCCAGCGCCTCGGGTGGCATCGGCTTGAGGATGTCGGAGGCATGCAGGAACGCGGCGCGGTCGAGGCCGATGTCCACGAACGCCGCCTGCATCCCGGGCATCACCCGCAGCACGCGTCCCTTGTAGATGTTGCCGACGTAGCCACGCCGGCTGGCGCGCTCGATCAGCACCTCCTGCAGCAGGCCGTTTTCCACCACGGCGACGCGCGTCTCGCGCGGTGTGACATTGATGAGGATTTCTTCGGACATTGGCTATACCTGCCGGATCGTCATCATGCGGGTTCGCTGCACGACGCGGGCTGGAGGCCGAAGCGGGCCAGCAACGCGGCGGTTTCGTACACCGGCAACCCCATCACGCCCGAATGGCTGCCGGACAGGTGCGAAACAAACGTCGCGGCACGCCCCTGGATCGCGTAGGCACCGGCCTTGCCGAAGGCTTCACCGCACGCCAGATACGTGTCGATCCGGGCATCCGACAGTTCGGTGAACGTCACCCGGGTTCGGCACCTCGCAACGTCCTCGCGTCCTGCGGCGACCAGCCAGACAACCGAGATCACATCGTGCGTTCGTCCGGACAACTGGCGCAGCATCGCCGCAGCGTCGGCCGCGTTGGCAGGTTTGCCGAACACGGCATCGTCCAGCACCACCTCGGTATCGGCCCCCAGCACCACCGCGCCCGGCGTGTCGCGCAGGAGCGCAAGGCCGGCCTGCGCCTTTTCCCGCGCCACGCGCGAGACATAACGGACGGGCGATTCGCCGGGTGCGCGTTGCTCGGGAATGTCGATATCCAGGCACTGGAAACGGTAGCCCAGCCCTTCGAGCAACTGGCGGCGGCGCGGCGATTTGGAGGCAAGATAAAGCATCTGCCGAAGCTTACCCGACCTCGCGCACCGTGCAGCGTGCCGAACGCACCCGGCGAGACGATCCTCGCAGCCGGAACGGCGAAATCGCTAGCGTTTGGGCTGGAGCATCGTCCCGCTGCACTCGGACGCCCCGCAGCGACAGGCCCACAACGTCTTGAGTCGCGCCGTGTGCGGCACTTCAAGCCGGATGCCGTAGTTGTAGGTCAGTTCTTCGCCGGCGGCGATATCCCGGATCGCATGGATCTCGACACGATCCAGGCGCCGGTCATCGCCTGGATGCTCCGCGATCCGGGCCTCGCAATTGGGTGTGCAACCGTGGTTGATCCAACGCGCGATGTTGCCACGGCGATTGCCATCGACGATGTACTCGTCGTTGAGCGTGAACAGGAACGTGTGGCCGGTATCGAGCGTATCGGCGTACAGGGCATCCGCCGCATCGTGCGTGATGATGTCGCCGATGTAATTGCAGACTTTTTTTCCGGCGGGAATGTCGACGGTCGCAAACACGCCATTGCCGTGGATGCGCGAGCGACGTCGTTCGATGAGACGGGACATCAGTGGATTTCCAGGGGAGCCAAGCCGCGAGACTCTATCAGTTTCTCCGGACGATTCAGCACCGCGCGCAAGGGCGACGGGAAATGCCGCACCACACCTTGCCATCCCCTTCGCTTTCGGCCATACACTGCAACATGGGCGACAGGGGAAGACTACTGCTGGTTGCCGTTGCGATGGCGGGCGCCTATCTGGCGTTGGCCTGGATCTCGCTGCTCGCCACCGGCCCCACCGAAGTCAGCCTCATCTGGCCAGCCACGGGAGTCATCTACGCGCTGATCCTGTATTTCGGCTGGCGCTGGTGGCCGCTGCCGGTGATCTGCGTGTTGTTGCTGCACCTGGCCATCGCGCCGGTGCCGCTGTCGTTCCTGCCGTGGTCCGTGGCCAGCAATGTCGCTGGACCGCTGGCGGGCATCTGGTTCGTCGGACGCTTCGTGCCGGGGCTGCTCCAGCGCTTCGATGTACCCACCGGAGCCGGAGTGCTGGCCGGTGGCGCGGTGTTGTCGGTAGTGAGCGCCTCCTTCGGCGCGCTGGGCATGTGGCTGAGCGGACAAAGCCCCGCCAACGCCCTGCTCACCGATGCACTGCGCTGGGTGATGGGGGATCTGTTCGGCATCCTCACCGTGACACCGGCAGTACTGTTCCTGTTGCAGCATCGCCTCTCCAATGCCAGCCTGCCCCGATCGGAAGGAGGTTATGCGAGCACGCCGGAACGCCGTATCTGGCTCGGACTGACCTGCACCGTGGTACTGGGTGCGATATGGCTGGGCCACAGCCAGCCCAGTCACGCGCTGGCCATGGTTGGCCTGCCGCTGGCCACGCTGGTCTGGGGAGCGGTGCGCCTGCCACCGCTGACCGTGGCGATCGCCAACGGCACGATATGGCTGGTCATGGCACTGGCGCTCAACCTCGGGTTCGCCGGGCCCGCCCCGGGCACACCGCTGGATGCCGCCTCGCTGGCCGCGTTTCTGTGCGTGATCGCAGCCATACCCATGACGCTGTCTCTGGGCACCCACCAGACCCGCCAAGCAACGAACCGCCTGCTGCAGCGGGCCACCACCGACCCGCTCACCGGCCTGCCCAATCGCAGCGCCTTCGAGCATCAGGCACGTCGCGCTATCCAGATCGTACCGGCCAAGGCACTCGCACTGGCCTATATCGACCTGGACCGCTTCCGCCTGATCAACGACGCGATGAGCCATGCCGTCGGCGACGAACTGATCTGTGCCGTAGCCGGCGTCCTGCGTGCCAACCTTCCGCCGCAGGACCAGCTCGCACGCATCGGCGGCGACGAATTCGCAGTCCTGATGCACGACACTCCGCCAGACGAGGCAACGGCACGCGCGCAACGCCTGTGCGAAGCGGTGGCCAGCTACCGTTTTCAGGCCGGCGAACATGTGGCGGCACCGACCATCAGCATCGGGCTTGTCTGCACCTTCGGCGATGAGAGCAACTTCGGCGAACTTCTCGCGCTGGCCGACACCTCCTGTTTCGCAGCCAAGGAGCGCGGCGGGAACCGGGTGCAACGCGGTGAATCGGGCGAACAGGACATCGTGCGCAAGAGCTCGGACACGATGCGTTGGGCGCTGCGTCTGGGGCACGCACTCGAGCACGATTACTTTCAATTGCACTGCCAGTCGATCGTTCCGCTGCATGCCGGGGACGAAGGCCTGCAGCACTTCGAAATCCTCTTGCGTCTCAAGGAGCCGGGCAAGCCATTGATCCTGCCCAGCCAGTTCATCGCCGCGGCGGAACGCTACGCCATGGGCGTGCGATTGGACCGCTACGTGCTGGACAAGACCCTGCGATGGTTCGAGCGCCATCCGGAAAAGGTGCGGCAAGTGGGCTTGTGCTCGATCAACCTGTCGGCGAGCTCGCTCCAGGACGAGCGCTTTCTGGACGACCTCGCGACGCGCCTCTCCGGCAGCGCACTGCGTCCGAAGCAACTGTGCTTCGAACTGACCGAAACCAGTGCGCTCGGCGATCTCGGCCGCGCTCAACGCTTCATCGCTGCAGTCCGATCCCTGGGCTGCCGCTTCGCGCTCGACGACTTCGGTACCGGATTCTGCTCCTTCGGCTACCTGCGCTCGCTGGATGTGGATTTCTTCAAGATCGATGGCAGCTTCGTGCGCGAGATCGACAGCTCGCCGCTGTCCCATGCCATCGTGCGATCGATCGCCGACATCGGGCGGGTGATGAAGAAACGCACCATCGCCGAATGCACCGAGAACGAGGCCATACGCCAGCGTTTGATCGACATGGGCGTGGATTACGCGCAAGGCTACACAGTGGACCACCCGATCGAGATCGAGCGCTACTTCGGCACCACGCAACGGATCGCCATCACCGCTTGACGCCAAGCGAATCCTTCGTCAGAAACGCCCCCATCGCGACATGGATCGAGCCCGTCCGAGTGCATCGACTCGTGCCCCGATCAAACTTCGGATACGCACAGGCCGGACCACCTCGCAGCACCCGGCCCGCCACACCGTCCATGCAACGTGATGCTGCAATCCTCCGCTTATTGCTCGGACACCGTCGTCTTGTACGGAACAAACCGGAGGACAACGCCATCCTTCGCGCGCAACACAAGTGCGTCTCCGGACATGGAAGCCTCCACCGGCTTTTCCAGGAGCCCGAAGAACGCACGTTCGACCACGTCGGCATCGCCGATGCAGGCCATCTTGGTGGCCGCCACAGGCTCGAACATCATCCGCCCCTGATCCAGACGATAGGCCGAACTGTAACGGTTGCACCCTCCCCGACCGGAGGCCCGGCCTGCTGCGAACGCGATCGTCACCTGACGCGATGCTTCCAGTTCAGCCAGCACGCCTGCACTGGCGTCCGCCAGTTGCCAGGACGTGCCCTCCAGGGTTTCCATCGTTTCCGGGCTGGCCACCTGCCTCGGGGCTTCCTCCGACGGGTTCGTGCCGGCACAGGCCACGAGCGCCATCGTCAATCCCGTGCTACAGATCAGTCGTACCAGTTTCATCATTCTGCATCCCTTTCCGGAAAGCGCCGACCAGGCAAGCCGATCGGCGCGTTCGAATCAACGCTTCTTGCTCATCGCGCCCCAGATGACCAGCAGAATGATCGAACCGATCACCGCGCCGATGAACCCTGCGGCCTCACCAGGCTGGTACAGCTTGAGCGCCTGGCCACCGTAAGTCGCCAGCAGCGAGCCACCGATGCCGAGCAGAATCGTCATGATCCAGCCCATCGCGTCCTTGCCCGGCTTGATCGCACGCGCGACCAGGCCTGCAAAGAAACCGATCAGGATCGTCCAGAAAATCGTCATGTGCAGCTCTCCCTTGTGAAGGTTCGTTGATGTACCGGATCAGCAGCAGGACGCATGATCGCCGAAACGGCTCTCGCCCGCGGCAACGCCGACACCGCGCGTGAGTCCGGCCCGGCTTGCCGCGTGATGCGCAGCGACGACCTGGGCCACGGCGGCGGTGACACGCTTGCCGGTGGGAATATGCAGGAATTCGTTCGGCCCGTGTGCATTGGAATGCGGACCAAGCACGCCGGTGATCATGAACTGGGCACCGGGAAACTTTTCGCCGAGCATTCCCATGAACGGAATCGTGCCGCCCTCACCCATGTACATCGCAGGTTTGCCGAAGAACGCCTGCGATGCGTCCTGAATGGCCTGGCTCAGCCACGGCGACATCGCGGGTGCGTTCCAGCCGGTGGAGGATTTCTCCAGCGAGAACTCGACCTTGGCGCCATACGGTGGATTCTTCAGCAACAGATCCTTCAGTACCTTGCCAGCCGCCTCGCCTTCCAGCGTGGGCGGCAAACGCAGCGACACCTTCACTGCCGTGGTGGGACGCAACACGTTGCCGGCGCTGCCCAGAGGCGGCAGACCATCGACACCGGTGATTGCCAGCGCCGGACGCCAGGTGCGGTTGAGCACCAGCTCGGTGAGGTCTTCGGTCACCGGCGACATGCCCGGCAGGAACGGGAACTTGTCGAAGATCGCCGTATCCAGCACTTCTGCGGCCCGCTGGGCCTGCTCCAACCGCTCCGGCGGCACCTGCACGAACAACTCCTCGATCCGGATGGTGCCCGTGGCCTGATCCTCCAGCCGATCCAGCAGGCTGCGAAGAATGCGGAAGCTCGATGGCACCACGCCAGACGCATCGCCCGAATGCACGCCCTCTTCCAGCACGCTCACGCGCAGATTGCCCCCGGCCATGCCACGCAGGGAGGTCGTGCACCAGAGCTGATCGTAGTTGCCACAGCCCGAATCCAGACAGACGACCAGCGACGGCTTGCCAATGCGATCGGCGAGATGATCGACGTAGTAAGGAAGATCGTAGCTGCCCGATTCCTCGCAGGCCTCGATCAGTACCACGCAGCGGCAATGCGGCAGATTCTGCTCCTTCAGCGCAAGAATCGCGGTGAGCGAACCGTAGATCGCATAACCGTCGTCCGCACCGCCGCGCCCGTAGAGCTTGTCGCCCTTGATCACCGGCAGCCACGGGCCGAGGTCGTCGGCCCAGCCGGTCATTTCCGGCTGCTTGTCCAGATGGCCATAGAGCAGCACGCAGTCATCATCATCCGCATTGGTACCGGGAATGTCGATGTAGATCAGCGGTGTGCGCCCCTCCAGCCGAACCACTTCAACGTGCATTCCGGGCACGTCCTGCGCACGGGCCCAGCGCTCCATGAGCGATACCGCCTGCTCCATGTACCCGTGTTCGACCCAGTCCGGATCGAACATCGGCGACTTGTTCGGGATGCGAATGTACTCGACGAGCTGAGGCACGATTTCCTCATCCCATTTCTGCGAGACGAAGCGATCTATGCGGGCGGTATCCATGAGGCGATTCCAGTTTGGGTTCAAACCATGGATTCTACTCCCCCCGTTCATGCTGGTGCCCCAATGGACACCCCTCCTTCTCCACAGCGACATTGCCCGACGCCTGGATCACCACCCGGAGCACTTTGCCGATGACTGGCTCTTTCCTTCATCTGCCTGCCTGCAATTACCGTCGCGACCGATGGCGCAACCAGCAAGGATGGACACGCGAGATCCTCCGCGTTCCCGACACCGACGCGTTCCGATGGCGAACGTCGATCGCAGAAATCAGTCAGGACACGATGTTCTCGCCGTATCCGGGCTACCGCCGCGCCCAGGTGTTGTTGCAAGGCGAGGGATTGCAGCTCGGCTTCGTGGATGGTCGTCGCGTGCTGCTGGAGCCGCCATTCCAACGCATCCAATTCGAGGGCGATGACGTGGTTGCGTGCCATTTGCCCGCAGGCCCGGTGCACGTATTCAACGCGATCTGGAACCCGATCCACGTGAACCTGTCGCTGCTGCATCGCCCCTTGGTCGGCTCGATGGTGTTCCTGCACGAACCGCACGTTGCATGGTTCCTGCATCTGCTGGCCGGCCACGCGAGCCTGCGCGCTGAGCGCGAATGCGTTCTCGCACAGGGCGACAGTCTCACGCTGAAGCCGGCACCGTCCGAGCGCCTGGTACTGGAGGGTGCCGGTGAAGCACTGCTGCTTCGTCTTGCCACGAGCGCGTCCGACCACATTCCGGACAGTCCCCCGATCGACTCGACTTGACGACAGGGCGCCGAATCGCTTTAATAGCGTGCTTCGCGCGACGGCATCGCCGCACCGCGAAACTGCATGACGGCCAAGTAGCTCAGTTGGTAGAGCAGCGGATTGAAAATCCGCGTGTCGGTGGTTCGATTCCGCCCTTGGCCACCAGCATTTCACGCCCAGCCTCCCAGCTGGGCGTTTTTTTTGGACTCACGCGTTTCAAGCGTTTCGGCGTCACCCATCGCCAAGCCAGCCGGCGTGGCACCGGCTGACCTCATCGGCGGGGTCAATGCGGAAAAACCTTCTGGCCGCCCACCCAGGTTTCCACTACCCCGGTCCGCCACACATCCTCCGGCGGGATCGCGAAAATGTCCCGGTCCACGATGATGAAGTCGGCCCATTTTCCGGGCGTCAGCGTGCCGAGGACATCTTCCTGATGCGCGGCATGCGCGGCATCCACGGTGAATGCGCGAAACGCCTGCTCCAGGCTCAATCGCTGCGCGGGATACCAGCCCCCTTCGGGGCGGCTTTCATGGTCCTGCCGGGTGATGGCTGCGTGCAAGCCGAAAAACGGGTTGGCCAGCTCCACCGGAAAATCCGAGCCGGCGGCGATGCGTGTTCCCTGCCCCAGGAAGCGCTGCCAGGCATACGCACCATGAATCCGATCCGGCCCGACGCGATCTTCGGCCATGTTCATGTCCGAAGTTGCGTGGGTTGGCTGCATCGAGGCAATCAGCTGCAGCGGCAGGAAGCGCGGGATATCCTCCAGCGTCACGACCTGTGCGTGCTCGATCCTGTTCCGCAACTCGCGGCCGCCCCAGGCTTTGTAAGCCAACGAGAACGCATCGAGCACCTGCCGGTTGCCGCCGTCACCGATGGCATGGACATTGACTTGATATCCGCGCGACAGCGCCTTGCCCAGCATCGCGGTGAGGGTATCGCGATCGTGAAAGAGCAGCCCGTGGTTGTGCGGGTCATCGGAGTACGGCGCAAGCAACGCGGCACCGCGGCTTCCAAGCGCGCCATCGGTATAGAGCTTCACGCTGCGCACGGTGAGATGGTCATTGCCATATCCCACCACCGGCCCATCGACAGCGATGCGGTCGAACTCGGCACCGACGCCATCGATCATCGCGTAGAGACGCGCACTGAGCTTGCCGGCATCCGCGTAGGCGCGGAACAGGGTGAACGTTTCCGCATCGATGCCTGCGTCATGCACGGACGTGATGCCGACACGCGCCATCTCCGCCAATGCCGCGTCCAGCGCCGCACGCGATTGCGTGGCGTCGGCCGGAGGAATCTTCTTCTGCACCAGATCCATCGCCGCATCGATCAGGATGCCGGTGGCACGTCCGCTGCTGTCGCGCTCGATGCGCCCACCGGCGGGATCGGGTGTTTCCGCGTCGATTCCCGCCAACGCGAGTGCCGCCCGATTGGCCCATCCCGCATGGCCATCCACACGCGCCAGCCACACCGGCCGATCGGATACCGCGTGATCGAGCTCGTCGGCCGTGGGGAAACGCCCGAGCTTCCAGATGACCTGATTCCAACCGCGTCCGGTGATCCAGACAGCCTCCGGATGCGCCGCCGCGTAGGCGCGAACCGCCTCCAGCGCCGCATCGAGCGAAGGCGTGGAGGAGAGTTCCACCTGTTGCAGGCTCCAGCCCAGCCCCATGACATGACCATGTGCATCGATCATCCCGGGCAGCAGCGTGCGGCCCTGGCCATCGTGGCTGCGTGCGTCCGGTGCGCGCTCCCGCAGCGTCGCGGCATCGCCTGTCGCCACGATGCGCCCTTCATCCACCAGCAGTGCGGCAAAGCGCTGCAGCGTGCCGTCATCGGCGAGGGTGTAGCCATTCACATTGAAAACCAGCAGCGGCCGGGATATGGCGGACCCGGTACACACCAGCATCAGCGCGACAAGCCAAAAGCGCAGAATCATCGGCAAACTCCATCGGACAGTGGTGACATATCGTGGCGCGATCCCATGTCCCGGCTCGCCAGGACATGAGCATCACACGGCATGATCCTACGCGACGCGGTGATCGATTGCGTCGGGCCATTTCACCTTGCACGCAAAATGGCCGAAAATCGCCTGTTCGCCTACCGTCGTCATGAAGGAATCCGATGAAGCACCGCACCCTCGCGCTCGCTGGCCTGATGCAGGGTCTGCGTCTGGCGCAGGCTACTGCCAGGAATGGCAGCGCAGATGATGCCGACCTCGGCGCCTCGCTGGCCTCGGTATTTCGCATCGACGCGGATTCGGTCGAGGCCGTCTACGGTTCGGCCCGACTCATGCGGACGGGTCTGGATACCCTGATCGGCCAGCTTCAGGGCGGCGCGGCGCGGGACGGCGCGATCAGCAAAATGGCGGTCACCGTGCTGCACGTCGAGCGCCAACTCCATGCCCGGGCCGACCTGATGGCGGCGCTGCAGGAGGGCATTGTCGATGCCGGACGCCAGCGCGAGCACTTCGGCGCCACCCACTCCACCGTGATCGCGCGTCTTGGCGACATCTACGCCAACAGCGTCAGCCGGCTTTCCACGCGCGTGCTGGTGCAGGGCAATCCGGCGCAGTTGCAACAGGAACAGGTGGTCGCGCAGATTCGCGCCTGCCTGCTGGCCTCGTTACGTTCGGCCGTGTTGTGGCGACAGCTGCGCGGGAGTTACTGGGATCTGTTGCTGCGCCGGCGCGCCATGCTCGACGCGGCGCGGCGCTGGCTCGACACCTGAGAGCGACATTGCCGCATCCGGCGTCCAGCGCTGGCTACTTCGTCAGCCGGCCAGCCGGTCACTCGCCGGACGCTCCCAGATCCAGCCAGACCAGCCGGTGATCCGAGGCCTGCATCCAATTCGCGCCACGCTCGCCTTCATCCGGCCAGAACACGCCGCCATCGCGCACGGAAAATCCCGTCGACGGCAGCAGGTAATCGAGCCTGAGCGTGCCGGTGCGCGGGCCGAAGTCACCCGTGTGCGCGGCCACGTCGCCGCGTCGCGGGTGGCCGTACCGCTGCGCCAATTCCACGACGGCGTCGCTTCGAGGCACGAACGCCTGAAGGATGCGCGGATGATCCAGCAGCGCACCAATCGCGTCGTGATTTCCGTCGCCATCCTCCCGGTCGGCATTCAGATCCCCCGCGATGACGAAGTGCGCGTCACCAGCCAGGCCACCACAGACACCCCGGTCATCGCACAACCAGTCGGCATCCCCGCTGATGTAATGCCGCCACAGTGCGATTTCATCGGCGTTTCGCGCCCCGTTGCGGTCTTCCGGCCCATCGAACACCGGCGGCGTGGGATGGGAAACCAGAAAGTGCAGCGTCCCCAGCGCGGTCCGAATCGGCACGTCCCAGTGCGATTTGGATGACAATCGAAGTTGCGCCCAGATCTCATCCGGATGGAACGGCGTGCCGTCCGGGTTGAGCGGGCGACGGGCGCCCGGAAGATCCTTCCACAGAAAGTGCTGAAAGCTCCGTACCGAATCAACGTCGATCGGATAGCGCGACAGCACCAGCATGCCGTACTGGCCCGGATGGGTTCCGTAACCCCACGCATCGTCCGGTGTGTCACTGCGGCCATCGCCATCCAGATCCAGCCCACTCGGGACACCGGTGTTGACGGTGGCGGTGAAGCGATGGTCGTAACGGATCGGCGTCAATCCTTCGCTTGGCACTTCCAGATAGCGGCGCTGGAACAACTCGGCGGCCCGCTCGCCGTCGTCGTGGTCGAACTCGTTGAGCAGGATCACATCCGGACGCAGGTGCTGAATCACACTGGCGATCCCACGCGCATCGTCATCACCGCGCTCCAATCGTGCGATCAGGCCGCCCGCCTCGCGGTCGAACAACGAGGTGTTGTACGTGGCGACCCGCAGCGTCAGCGCCTGGGGAGGTGTTGGCTCAGTCACGGGTGGTGCGGGCGAAGACGCGGGGCCGCAAGCGACCAGCATGGTGCAACAAAGAAACGAAGACACGAAATACCGCATTGAATTGTCACCGAAGGAGGCGAAATGAAAAGATGACCTGTTGGCCGTGTCATCGCGCAGGTGTCACTCAGGGGCGCGCACCGTGAACTCGCCACGGGCAACCTCCCGCCCCCCGGAAGAAAACACGAGGGTGACCTTCGCCCCCTCCTCCATCGGCGACCGGGGACGGAACAACATCAAGTGCAAGCCTCCGGGTTGCAGCGTCGCAATGCCGCCCGGCGCGATGTCCAGGCGAGGAACCCGGCGCATGCGCATCACCCCTTCGACCTCGTGCATTTCATGGATCTCGATCGCGCCGAAGCTTTCCGACATCACGGCATCGATGCCGACGGCTTGATCACCTCGATTTTCCAATCGCGCGTAACCCGCCCTGACCGGCGCCGAAGGTGGCGCGGGACGGATCCATGCATCCTGCACCGAGATGCCCGGCGACGTGTCGCTCCCTGCCGCCTGAACCGGCGCCGACAGAAACACCGCCAGCACCCACCCCGTCATCCAAACTGATACGTTCATGGGTGCCAATGATACGCCCATCCCCCATCAGGAGCCTGCCATGCGACACCATATGCTTTCCCTCTCCCTTGCCTTGGCGATGACCGCGATGACCACGAATGCCGCCGCAGACACCACCTCGATCACGCTCTATTCGGGAAACTTCGATGCGGTATCGCAAAGTTACCCGTCCAGTCACATGCCCGGTCTGGCGCAGATCAGCCAGTCGCTGACGCGGGAAGTACCACGCGGCAGCGGTGAAATTTCGCTTGACCGGCTGCCGATGGCGATCGACGTCGGCAGCGTGCAGTTCGTTCCTGCAACCACCGGGCTGCGCATCGCCAGCCAGCGTTACGATTTCGCCCTCGTCGGACAGGACCAGTTGCTGCAGCAGGCGATCGGACAACGCGTTGTGGTCGAGCAGGCCGCAGGCGGCGATACCCGGCGCTTTGCCGGGACCTTGCTCTCGGCAGGCAACGGTCTGACGTTGGTGCAGGACGATGGCCGCGTGCGCGTGCTGGCGAGCTACAGCAGCTTCGAACTGGAGTCGATGCCTGCCGGCTTGAGTGCCCGTCCGACACTGCGCTGGCGGATCGACAGTCCTCGCGCGGGTCGGGAGAACTTCCAGATTGACTATGCCACCGGCGGCATGGCGTGGCAGGCGGAATACCAAGTCCGGCTCGATGGTCCGGCGCAGAACGGGAGGATGGCTCTGTCGGGTGCGGCGCAAGTGGTGAACCGCTCAGGCATCGATTTCCCCGACACCTCGCTGACGCTGGTGGCCGGCAGTCCGAATCAGGCCCGCGCTGCCACGCCACGCGGAGCTCCGGTCGTCGCATCGATGATGATGAAATCGGTGGTGGCGGATGCTTACGAAGCCGCGCCTGAGGTCGAGGAGTCGGGCGAATACCATGCCTATCCGTTGCGCCAACCGGTGGACCTCCCCAACGGCAGCGTGCAGCGCGTGTCGCTGCTCGATCCCGTCTCTGGCGCAGGCTTCGTGCGCCGCTACGAAGCAGGTTCGCCCGCTGGCTACTACCGTCCGGCGCGCCCGCAGGTGCATCCGAATCAGGGCGAGGAAATCCTTGCCGTCACGACGACGCTGGAGTTTTCCAACGATCGCGGCAACGGCCTCGGTGTGCCATTGCCCGCTGGGCGGGTGCGGGTATTTCAAGCCGGCAGTGGCAGCGATGCGCTGCTTGGTGAAGCGTGGCTTGGCCATGTGCCTGTCGGACAAAAGGTGCTGCTGGGTCTCGGCGATGCGTTCGATCTGACCGCCAAACGCAAGCACACCGCGTTCAAGCTGGCAGACGATCGCTTGAGCTTGACGGAAACGGTGGAAGTCACCTTGTCCAACGCCAAGTCGCAGCCTGCCACCGTGCGCCTGCATGAACCACTCACCCGCTGGCAGGATTGGGATGTGCTGGAGTCTTCGCAGACATGGGAGAAATCAGACGCACAGAGCATCGTGTTCGACGTGCTGGTCCCTCCCGGCAAGGACACCGTCGTGCGGTACACCGTGCGCTATCGCTGGCCGAACGACGTGCGGCCATGACACTCGCACCACGCCTTTCCGTACCGCGTGGTACGGAAAGGCGGCTCAACTGTTAGGCTTGCACCCCACATCCATCGCGCCCCATCCCCACTCGCCATGCTCGACCGCATCGACCACGACGGCATTCTCGAACTTCGTCTTGCGCGCCCACCCGTCAACGCGCTCAATCTGGAACTGCTGACTGCATTGCGCGACGCCATCGAGTCCGCGCCCGACACGGGCGCGAAGGCTCTGGTCCTGAGCGGTCGCCCCGGCGTCTTCACCGCCGGTCTCGACTTGCCGTGGCTGATTGCCCGGGACATCGATGTGGTGGAGGCCACCTGGACAGCGTTCGGCGGTGTCTGTCGCGCGCTCGCCGCCTCACCCCTGATGTCGGCCGCCGCGATCGGCGGTTACAGCCCGGCCGGCGGCGCGGTGATCAGCCTGTATTGCGATTACCGCGTGATGGCCCGCAGCCCGGCCGGCGACGACCCGGCGGCAGCGCGTGGCCCGTATCGTATCGGCCTGAATGAAGTTGCCGTGGGACTGTTCGTTCCCGAAGCGATCCAACATGCGCTGTGCCGCCTGGTGGGTCCGCACCGCGCCGAACGGCTGATGGTGGCGGGCGCCATGCCCAGTGCCGAAGAGGCGTTCGCCATCGGCATGGTGGATGAGCTGGTTCCCGGCGAAGGCGTGGTCGACGCGGCCATCGGCTGGTTGAACGCGATGCTCTCGATGCCACAAAGTGCACAGCGCGAAACCCGCCGCATCGCGCGACGCGATCTGATCGAATCGATCTCCGACCCGGCGCGCATGGATCTCCCCCGCTTCATCCGGGGCTGGCAATCGGACGAAACGCAAGCCGTGCTTCGCACCGTGTTGGCGCGGCTCGGAAAAGGTTGACTTGTCGCAACGATGAAACGATCAGGTGCCGTGCCCGGCACCTGATCGCTGCGGGCATCTTCAGACCACCGCTTGCCGTGATATCGACGTCGACAGCAGGCCGCGACGACGGAACCAGATTTCCAATGGCAACGTGACCAGTGGCGGAATGGCCGCACCTATCGCCAGCAGCGTGGCCCAGAACGGCCAGTTCAAGCGCCACGCCACCAGGATCGACACGACCAGGTACACCAGGAAGGCGGCACCGTGCAGCCGCCCGAACCACCACACACCCGCGTCGGTGACGCCGGCGCCGTATTTGAGCCACATGCCGATCAACAAGCCCGCCCACGTGATGGCTTCGATCATTGCCACGATGGAAAACACGCGACCCATCGGGCTGATTTGACGCACACTCATGCAAGGGCCTCCACTGGAAGAATCGATAATGAGATCCGACCTGCGGGCAGCAGCGAGATCGTCACGGATGCCCGCCGCAGTCGAGAGAACACGCATGCACAACCAGGCATGCCGTGTCCCGGGCCCTGCATGCGGGTGTCATTCACCCACCGCCACCGGTCGCGACGGCACCGATATCCACTCGCTCCACGATCCTGCGTAGATTCGCGAACCGGTGAGACCGGCATGTTCCATCGCCAGGAGGTTGTGGCAGGCTGTCACGCCCGAACCGCACATGTGCACCACTTCCTGAGCGGGACACGTATTGATCAGGGCATGGAACTGGCTCGCCAGCGTCGGTGCGGGCAGGAAACACCCGTCCGCACCGAGGTTGTCGGCAAAGGGGCGATTGATGGCGCCGGGAATGTGTCCGGCGCGGGCATCCAGCGGCTCGACATCGCCCCTGAAGCGCGCTGCCGCGCGTGCATCGAGCAACAGGCCATTGCCATTGGCCATGCGCGCCGCGATAACCGCCGTGGTGACGATGGAGCGGCTGTCGAAACGCGCCTTGTATTGACCTTTGCCCGCACGTGGCACCGTACGCTCCAGCTCTCCCCCCTGCGCCTGCCAAGCCGCGAAGCCACCATCGAGCACCGCAATGCGACGGTGTCCGAGCAGACGCAGCATCCACCAGAGCCGAGCAGCAAACATTCCGCTGTCTGCGTCGTATGCAACGACCTGGTGCGCCGGCGTGATGCCCCAGCGCTGCAGGCACGCGCAGAATGCATCGGAATCGGGTAAAGGATGACGGCCGCGCCCGACGCGGGAAAGGTCGGAGAGATCGCGGTCCAGATGGGCATAATGCGCGCCTGGCACATGCCCCGCCAGATAAGCGCGCTCTCCACTGCCCGGATCGCTCAGCTCGAACCGGCAATCGACCACCACGAGCAATGGATCAGCCAGCTGGTTGCGCAACGCCGTGGCGTCGATCAAGGTTTGCCAGGTCATGCGAACACCGATACGGGAGAAGTCAGCGGCATGCTATCGCGCCATGTCGCCCCACTGGAACCTGCAGTGCCGTGACGGGCGCGAAAATCGTGACGACCCATGCGTGACATGCACGCCATGGCGCCTGTCGCGCGTCGTGCATTGTCACGGCGGCACGTGCGTCAGATGGCGGCGCCCAGTCGTCGCCCCAGATTGACCAGCATCGCGGCGGTCGCTCCCCAGATGCGGTGCGGCCCGACACGGTATTCCCAATAACTGCGCGGCCGCCCCATCCAGGTGCCACTCAGCGACACGATGCGCTCTCCGTTCAGCAGCGGCGCCAGCGGAACTTCGAAAGCATCAGCCACTTCGCCGGGATTGGGCACAATCCGATAGTCGGTCGGCAACCGTGCGACGACGGGCAACACCCGGAATCCGGTGATGGTGGCGTAGGGATCCAGATAACCGACCGGCTCGATCGCCTCCGGTTCCAGCGCCACTTCCTCCCACGCCTCGCGCAACGCGGCATGCAACGGCGAGCGGTCGCCCGGATCAATGCGTCCGCCGGGAAAACTCACCTGCCCGGCATGATGCTGAAGTGCATCGTTGCGACGTGTGAGCAACACGTGTGCCCCCTCGGCGCGTGGCACCAAGCCAACCAGAACGGCGGCATCGACCAGTGTGGATGGGGTCACCAGATCGGCAATCTCATCCAGATTCCATCCCGCGCCCGAGAGTTCGCCGTCCAGCGGCAGCAACGCCTGACGCAGCTGTTCGGGGCGGTCGAACGGGTCTGAAGGTCGCGGGGTACGGAGAATCACGGCACGAGAGTCAACGGAAAACGGACACGGCCGGGGCGAGAATCCCGCGCCCGGCCGTGCGAATCGTCATCTGGCGAACCGAGGCGGGACCGCCCGGTGCGCAACAGGGATCACTTGACTTCAACCAGCTTCACGTCGAAAACCACGGCCTGACCCGGGCCGATCGGCGAACGCGGATTGTCGCCGTAGGCCTGATCCGGCGGCAGGAACACTTCCCAACGCGCACCCTGCGCCATCATCGGGAGGATCTGACGAAGGCCCGGCAGCGGCGATTCGGCGACCGGAATGGTGACCGGCTCGTTGCCCTGATAGGTGCTGGCGAACTCCTGGCCGGTAGCCAGCGAGCCGCGGAAGTGCATCGTCACCGTGGAGTTGGCCGTCGGCTTGGCGCCGGTGCCGTTCTCGATCACGCGGTACTGGATGCCCGACGACAGGGTCTGCACGCCGGTCTTGCCACGGTTCTGGGCCAGGAACGCATCGCTCTTGCGCTTGTTCTCGGCGGAAGCCTTTTCGAACTCGGCACGCGCTTCGTCCACCAGTTTTTTCTGCATCGCTTCGAGCGCGGCACCCATCTGCTCAGGCGATACGGAAGGGTCACGCTTGGCGTATCCGTCCTGAATGGCGCGGGTCAGCGTCGTGAGGTCGATGTCCAGCTTCTGCTCGGTGATGTTGCGCCCCATCTGGTAGCCCATCGCGTAGCTCAGCTTGCCCTTTTCGGACGTCGTGTCCTGCGCCAGCGCGGCGCCCATCGTCGTGGCCGCAAACAACGCGACCGTCCAGCGCAACTTCATACGTAGCTCTCCTGAGTGAATCGACCAAACCGATGGCCGAAAGTAACGCGCTAGGATAGCGACGAACATCATGAACCGCCACTTGCCAGACGCGCTGCCGGAAATTCCCGACCAGGCGCATCGACCTGCACAAGCGCAGGAAGGTTCCCGGCTACACTTTCCGGCCTCGTATCTCTCCGCAATTCCAGGAACCTGACATGCCATTCGAGAACCTCCTGATCGAAAACCTCGGTGCGGTCCGCCGCATCACCGTGAACCGCCCGGACAAGCTCAATGCACTCAATGCACAGACCCTGGCCGAACTGGATCGCGCCTTCGTGGCCGCCGGCGAGGACACCTCGGTACGTGTCGTCATCCTGCGTGGTGCCGGTGAAAAGGCATTCGTTGCCGGTGCGGACATCTCAGAACTGGCGGTGGTCACGCCGGTCCAAGCACGCGATTTCGCTCGTCATGGCCAGCGCACGATGCGCACCATCGAACTGCTCGGCAAGCCAGTCATCGCACAGGTCAACGGCTATGCCCTCGGTGGCGGCATGGAGCTGGCACTGGCCTGCCACTTGCGCATCGCCAGCGAGAAAGCACGATTCGGACAGCCTGAAATCAACCTCGGGGTGCTTCCCGGCTTTGGCGGAACCCAGCGCCTGCTGCGCGTGACCGGTCGCGGCGTGGCATTGGAACTGTGCCTGATCGGCGCACAAATCGACGCGACGCGCGCCTACGAACTGAACATTGTCAACCGCGTGGTGGCTGCCGGAGAACTGGATACCGCCACATTGGCTTTGGCCGAGCAGCTGGCTGCGTCGGCGCCCGAGGCACTTCGCAGCATTCTCGATGCGGTGATCATCGGTGGCGAAGCCGATCTCGTCGGCGGGCTGGACTACGAAGCACAGGCCTTCGCCACCTGCGCTGCCACCGAAGACATGCGTGAAGGCACGCGTGCCTTCCTCGAGCGCCGCAAGGCGCAGTTCACCGGCAAGTAAGCGGCTCCTTCGACAGTCATGTCGGCCCTGCCCTGCATCCGCTGCGGCGAGTGTTCCGCAGTGTGCCCAGCCGGGATCCATCCACACCTCGTGCTGGCCGCGCTGCGGGGCGACGATCTGACCTCGGCGCGAGAGCGTGGTCTGGACCGGTGCTCCGGCTGTGGTCAGTGCGATGCGTACTGCCCCAGCCGGATTCCGCTGTCGGACATCTTCGCCACGCAATTGGATGCGATCAGGCTCGACGAACACCGGCGGGCCTTCGCGCTCGCCGCACGTGAGCGGTATCGGTCGCGCGAGACGCGACTGCAGCGCGAGCGTGAGGAACACGCCGCGGAACGCGAGCGCCAGCGCACCGCCAACGCCTCGGCGCAGGCGGTCGCGGCCGCCTTGGCGCGAGCCAGGGCACGGCGACGTGACGGTGACAACCCGCCATCATGAGCCCATCGAACTTGCCCTTCTGGCGACGCAGCGTCATTGCACGATTCGCCTGCATTGCAGTGGCGATGCTGCCTGCCATTGCGCTGCACACCTGGAAGTTCGACCCCGGCCTGCCCGTGCGCTTCGCATGGCTGGCTGCGTTCGGCGCAGGCATGACGCTGCTGATCTCGGCATGGCCTCCCCCGAGCCCAGCTCGCCTTGGGCATGGGCAACCCGTGCGTCGGCGTGACCTGCTGCCCTCATCCTTGCTCGCTGCACTGACAGGCGCCGCGCTGCTGGCATCACTCTGGCCTGCAGGCGATCCAACGTGGCCGTCAGTGGCGGGATGGACGCTGGCACTCGCCGTTCAGCGCGCCCTGGGAGGCTGGGCGGTCAACCCGTTTCCTCCTGAGCTGATGGCGCTAGCCGTTGCCGTTGCGCTCGCTCGCTTCGTGTCCGGATCGGATGTCGCGCCGCCGCTGGTGTCGTTGTTCGATGCCGGCATCGTGGCGTCTGGCTGGATCGCGGCAGGCGTGCTGCTGGTACTGCTGCGTCTCCGGACCTGGCGGGCGCCCCTGGCGTTTTTCCTCCCCGTGTTGCTGGTGTGCTTTCAGGGAGGTATCGCAGCAACCAGCTTCGTGACCGCTGCCATCGTCGCATCGTTGGTCGTGGCAGACACCCGCCATCTGCCGGCGACTCGATCCGGCCAAATCGCCGTGGGTGCATTGGCCGGACTCGGCACCGCACTGTTGTGGTTCTCGGACGCACCACCAGTGGCAATCGCTTGCCCGTGCCTGCTCGCGTTTGCATTGAGCCCCTGGATTGAACGCGTCACCACGCCACGACTCGATTTGTCACCATGAAGCCCGCCAACCGCACCGAAGTGTTCCGCCGTCTGGCGGAACTCGATCCACATCCGACCACCGAACTGGAATACACCACGCCATTCGAACTGTTGGTCGCAGTCACGCTCTCCGCGCAGGCCACGGATGTCGGCGTGAACAAAGCCACACGCAAACTGTTTCCTGTCGCAAACACGCCGCAGGCGATCCTCGATCTGGGCGAAGAAGGGCTGAAGCGCTACATATCCAGCATCGGTCTGTTCAACGCAAAAGCAAAGAACGTCATCGCCACCTGCCGCATCCTGATCGAGCAGCACGGTGGCGAGGTGCCTCGCGACCGGGCAGCGCTCGAAGCGCTGCCCGGCGTCGGCCGGAAGACCGCCAACGTGGTTCTGAACACGGCGTTCGGCGAACCGACCATCGCGGTGGACACCCACATCTTCCGCGTGTCCAACCGCACAGGCTTGGCGCCGGGGAAAAACGTGGCGGAGGTGGAACGCAAGTTGCTGCGCAATGTGCCCGCACAATACCGGCAGGACGCCCATCACTGGCTGATCCTGCACGGCCGCTACGTCTGCAAAGCGCGCAAGCCCGAGTGCCCGACCTGCGTCATCGCCGACGTGTGTGCGTACAAGCACAAGACACCGGCGCAAGACTGATTCCGTAGGTATTCCTGGCCATATCGCGATCGATTCCGCGCCGCAGAATCACCGCGAGCCGGAACAGGTGAAAACAAGTGCACGCAAGCCGCCTGGCGTGATGGCAGGGGCGAGCACCCACGGTACGAACATCGTCCACCGGGAGAGCATCGAACCCGGATGCGGGCAACGGCGAAGCCGTCGAGACTGTCATCAAGACGTAACAAAAACATCATTTCATGGTGACTTTCCCGGCTGCGTGCCGCTTTCCGCTTGCGAGAAACCCGAATGAGCCCGATCACCCGCAACCTTCGACTGCTGGTGCTTTTCTTCATGTTCACGCTGGCGGCCTGCCAGCCTTCCGGCAAGGACGGCAGCACAGAGAGCCGGGACGCAGCCCCTGCGGATGGCATCGCTCGCAACATCACCGGTGCGGGTGCCTCGTTCGTGTATCCGGTCATGGCCAAGTGGTCCGCCGACTACCGCGCCGAGAACGGGCGGCAGGTGAATTACCAGTCGGTCGGTTCCGGTGGCGGCATCGCGCAGATCAAGGCCGGTACGGTGGACTTCGGCTCATCCGATGCGCCGCTGTCACCCGCGGAACTGGAAAGTGCCGGTCTGGCGCAATTTCCGTCGGTCATCGGCGGCGTGGTGCCGGTGGTCAACATCGACGGCATCTCGCCCGGCGCGCTGCGCCTGACCGGCCCATTGTTGGCCGACATTTTCCTGGCCAGGGTCACGCGCTGGAATGATGCCGCGCTGCTTGAACTCAATCCCGATCTGGCACTGCCCGATCAGGCGATCACCGTGGTGCATCGTGCCGATGGATCGGGCACCACGTTCAACTTCGCCAATTACCTGTCCAAGGTCAGTCCCGACTGGAAAGCCGGTCCCGGTGAGGGCACGGCAGTGAAGTGGCCAAGCGGTATCGGTGGCAAGGGCAACGAAGGCGTGGCTGCCTATGTGAAACAGGTCAAGGGCAGCATCGGCTATGTCGAATTCTCCTATGCCAAGCAGAACGCGATGTCGCATGTCTCGCTGCAAAACGCAGCCGGCCATTTCGTCGAACCCACTGCGGGAAGCTTTGCCGCCGCCGCCGAGAGTGCGGATTGGGAGAATGCACGCGACTTCAGCCTCGTGCTGACCGATGCGCCGGGCGCCGATGCCTGGCCAATCGCCGCGACCAACTTCATCCTCGTGCATCGCGTACCGAAAGACGCCAGCCGCGGCGCCGCAACGCAGGCCTTCTTCGAATGGATCTACGCCAATGGCGACGCGCAGGCGGACGCGCTGGACTATGTGCCGCTGCCCGATGCGCTGGTGACGCGCATCCGGACGTATTGGCAGGCCACGCCGGGTACGTGATACGTCGATGAGACCGATCGTGATTCCATCGCAAGCCGTCACCATGAACCGGCGAGAGCGGCGTGACGCGCGCGCCGATCGCGCGTTCCGTCTGGCCATGACCAGCGCCGGACTCATCGTCCTGGCGCTGCTGCTGGGCGCTGCGGCCTCCATGCTGTGGGGCGGACGCGAGGCGCTGGCCACGTTCGGGCTGGACTTCTTCGGCATCGCCGACTGGGATGTCGGCGCCCGCCGCTTCGGTGCGCTGGTGCCGATCTACGGCACGCTGGCCAGCGCAACGATCGCGCTTCTGATCGCGGTGCCGGTGAGCTTCGGGATCGCGGTATTCCTCACCGAGCTCGCGCCCCGCCGGCTGCGCAATGCCATCGGCGCGGCGATCGAGCTGCTGGCCGGCATCCCGTCGATCATCTACGGCATGTGGGGCCTGTTCGTGCTCGCGCCGATGCTGGGCCAGCATGTCTATCCGTGGCTCAACGAACACCTGGGCCAGATCCCGGTGGCCGGCCGTCTGTTCCAGGGTCCGCCGCTGGGCATCGGCATGCTGACCGCCGGGCTGGTGCTGGCGATCATGGTGATCCCGTTCATCGCCTCGGTGATGCGCGAAGTGTTCCTGACCGTGCCTTCGCGCCTGAAGGAATCGGCCTACGCGCTGGGTTCCACCACGTGGGAAGTGGTCTGGGACGTGGTCGTTCCCTACACCCGTTCGGCGGTGATCGGCGGCATCTTTCTCGGGCTGGGACGTGCGCTGGGCGAAACCATGGCCGTCACCTTCGTGATCGGCAATGCGTATTCGCTGTCGGCGGCCCTGCTGGAGCCCGGCTCGTCGATTGCCTCGACGATCGCCAACGAATTCGCCGAAGCGGTCGATCCGCTGCACCGTTCCTCGTTGCTGGCGCTGGGCTTCGTGTTGTTCCTTCTGACCTTCACGGTGCTCGCGCTGGCTCGCCTGATGCTGCGCAGACTGCAACGCAAGGAGGGCCGCTGATGCAGCCGCTTACCGCTTCGCCAGCGCGTCAATTGCGCCGTCGCGCCACCAATCTCGCGGCAATGGCGCTTTCGTTTCTCGCCACCGTGTTCGGGTTGGCATTTCTCGCATGGATCGTCTGGACCACGCTGAGTCGTGGCATGGCGGCACTGAATCTGGACCTGTTCACCCAGATGACGCCGCCACCAAACGAAGCCGGCGGCCTGCTCAACGCCTTCTTCGGCAGTGCCGTCATCAGTGCAATGGCCATCGGCATCGGCACGCCGGTCGGCATCGCCGCCGGCTTGTGGCTGGCCGAGTACGCACGCGCCACCCGGTTGGGCGCGACGGTCCGCTTCGTCAACGACATCCTGCTGTCGGCACCGTCCATCGTGCTGGGCCTTTTCATCTATGCCCTGGTGGTGCTTCCGATGGGCCACTTCTCCGCGTTCGCCGGCGCCATCGCGCTGGCATTGGTGGCCTTGCCGGTGATCGTGCGCACCACCGACGAAATGCTCGCACTGGTGCCGACGCAGATGCGCGAAGCCGCGCTGTCGCTCGGTATCCCGCAATGGAAGGTGACGATGCAGATCCTGTTCCGCGCCGCGCGTCCGGGCATCGTCACCGGCATCCTGCTGGCATTGGCCCGGATTTCCGGTGAAACCGCGCCACTGCTGTTCACTGCCTACAACAACCAATTCTGGAGCACCAACCTGATGGAACCGATGGCCAACGTGCCGATGGTGATCTACCAGTACGCGCTCAGCCCGTTCGCGAGCTGGAACGCACTGGCCTGGGCCGGTGCCCTGATCGTCATGCTGTTCGTACTCACCCTGAGCCTCGTGGCCCGCGCGATCCTGCTGCGCCACCGGATGCCTGCCCATGATTGAGACCCATGCCCATACTGCACCCCGCGACAACGCTTCGCCGGAAAGCGTGAAGCTCGCTGCCCGCAACATCCGCTTCCACTACGACGATGCGCCGGCGCTGCACGGCATCGACCTGGACGTGCCGGAACACCGCGTCACCGCGTTGATCGGGCCATCCGGCTGCGGCAAGTCGACCCTGTTGCGCGTGTTCAACCGCATCTTCGAGCTGTATCCGGGACAGCGCGCCGAGGGCGAAGTCCTGCTGGACGGAGTGAACGTGCTGGCACGCGGCTACCCGCTGTCGCGCCTGCGCAGCCGCATCGGCATGGTGTTCCAGAAGCCGGTACCGTTCCCGATGACGATCTACGACAACATCGCCTACGGCATCTCGCATTACGAAAAACTGCCGCGCGCCGAGATGGACGCCAAGGTCGAAGCCGCGCTGACCCGCGCTGCGCTCTGGGACGAGGTCAAGGACAAGCTGAAGAAATCCGCGCTGGGTCTTTCCGGCGGGCAGCAGCAGCGCCTGTGCATCGCGCGTGCGATCGCGATCGAGCCGGAGGTGCTCCTGTTCGACGAGCCCACGTCGGCGCTGGACCCGATCGCCACCGCACGCATCGAGCAGCTGATCGAGGAACTCAAGCACCAGTTCACGATCCTGATCGTGACCCACAACATGCAGCAGGCGGCGCGCTGTTCCGACTACACCGCCTTCATGTATCTGGGCGAGCTGGTTGAACGCGGCCGCACCGACCAGATATTCACCCGTCCGACGCAGAAACGGACCGAGGACTACATCACCGGGAGATTCGGATGAATCACGAGCACATCATCAAGAGTTACGACGAGGAACTGACCCGGCTCACCGGCGAAATCGTGCGCATGGGCGAACTGGCTGCCTACCAGCTGGGCGCGGCGATGGACGTACTCGACCGACGCGACACCCGCGCGGCCGAGCGTGTCATCGCAAACGACGACGCCATCGACGCACTGGAAGGCGCCATCAGCCATGACGTGCTGCAACTGCTCGTCCGTCGCCAGCCGATGGCGCGCGACCTGCGCGAAGTGCTTGCCGCACTGCGCATCTCCGCCGCGATCGAGCGCATCGGCGACTACGCAGCCAATGTGGCCAAGCGCAGCACCGCGCTGAACCGGCACGCACCGGTGCCGGCCGCACAGGACATCCGCGCACTGGCCACGCTGGCCATCGAACTGCTGCAGAAGGTACTGGTCGCCTACCGCGACCGCGATGCCGAGGCCGCCGACATGGTGCGTCGCCGCGATGCCGAGCTGGATACGCTGCATACTCAGGTATTCCGCGAACTGCTGGACGACATGGCACGCGACCCGAGCACCATCCCCTCCTGCGCGCACCTGCTGTTCATCGCCAAGAACATCGAGCGCATCGGCGACCACGCGACCAACATCGCCGAGAACGTCTGGTTTCTCGTGCATGGCGAAGAACCACAGGAGGCCCGCCCCAAGAGCGACGAGAGCAGCCAGATGGCGTGACACGATGGACAGCCCCCCCTGGTGGCGACGCCCGGCCTTTCCGCTCGGGTATAGTCCTGCGCCAACCATGCCGAGCGAGGGCGCCGCTCATGCCAGTCGATGAACTGAATGCAGAATCCCTTTGCCTGGGTGCCTTCTCCGGGGCAACCGCCGATGGCGCTGGCCTGACGGCCCGCCCAATGCCGACACATTGCGCACGCATCCTCTGCGCAACCGGGGACACGCCCTGAACCGCGCCCGCTTGCCGTCCGCTGCCTCGCCTGTCTCGAAGGCGGAGAAGAAGCGTCTGACCGGCCTCAACGGACGCCAGCGCCAGGCGCTTGCGGAGCTCGCCGTCGCCCATGCCCGTGGCGACGCGGCCACCGCTTCGGCGCACTGGCTGATGGCCTCGATGGATTCGCCCGACCACCCCGAAATCCTGCACTGGGCCGCCAAACTGCATCTGGCCGAAGGTGATGCCGACAAGGCCGTGGCGGCATTGCGACGTGCCCTGGAGCAACGCCCGGACGACCTGCAACTGCTACTTGCACTGGCATCGCCACTCGCCGCTCAAGGCCGGCATGAAGAAGCGCTCGACGTGCTGCGACACGCCTCCACCTGTACCGAAGAACCGACCGAATGGCTGGCGCTTGCGATCGCCTTCGATCAGCAGGGCCATCACGCAGACGCACTGATGGCAGCAGAAAGAACGCTGAAAATGGCCCCCAACACCAGGCGCGCGCAGCTGATGCGGGCACGCTGTCTTCAAGCCATCGGCCAGATCGCGGATGCCGCTGCGGAATATCGGCGCATCATCGCCACCGGCAAGAACGCAGCGCGCGCATGGTTCGGTCTGCTGGACCTGAAGACCGAGGTGCTCCCCCCGCCGGAACTGGCCGCGTTGGAACAAGCCGAACGGCTGGCAATGGACGAAGGAGATCGCAGCCTGCTCGGCGTTGCCCTCGGCCAGGCACTGGAGGCTGCCGGGCGCTTTGACGAGGCCTTCGCCGCGCTGATCCGCGCCAATCGCGCGGCCGCCATCACCCGTCCCTGGAACCCGGTGGCATTTTCCGTCCAGACCCGCGACATCGTCGCAGCCTGCGAAAAACTCGCCATCGAGGACGACGCCACCCGCGGCGCGGAAATCATCTTTCTCGTCGGCCTGCCGCGCTCGGGCAGCACCCTGTTCGAGCAGGTACTGGCCGCACACCCGCAGGTGGAAGGTGCCAGCGAACTGCCATGCCTGGAACAGGTCATCGCGCAGGAAAGCAGGCGTCGTCGTGCACCAGTGGAGCGCTGGGCCGCGGACGCCGACGCTGCCGACTGGCAACGGCTGGGACAAGAATACCTTGCCACCACGACGCGCTGGCGCAGGCAGCGGCCCATCTCGACAGACAAAATGCCCGGCAACTGGCGGTTTGCCGGTGCCGCGATGGCGATGTTGCCCGGCGCGCGTTTCATCGATTGCCGCCGCGACGCACTGGAAACAGGATTTTCCTGCTTCAAGCAACTGTTTGCGCAGGGGATGGCCAACTGGGCCTTCGACTTCGACCATATCGCCGCGTACTGGAAGGACTACCTGTACGCCTCGGACATCTGGCAGACACGTCAACCCCGGCGTTTCCGCACCTTTCGTTATGAAGATCTGATCGCCGACACCGAATCTTCCGTTCGCGCGCTGCTGGCGTTCTGTGGCCTGCCCTTCGATCCGCATTGCCTGGAGCCACACATGGCCCGGCGTGCCATCCGCACCGCCAGCGCGGCACAGGTGCGCCAGCCGATCCGCGCCGGAACGGCACGGGCCGCACATTACGGCCCGCTGCTCGATCCATTGCGGCAATCGATGTCTGCGTGACGAATTCCACACATCAGTGGCGGCACCTGCGGCTCCGGACCATTCACGCTGGCAGCGGGAGCCAGCTGCACCGTGGCCGTCACCTTCTCGCCCAGCGTGGCAGGCATCATCCAGGGCGACCTTTCAATCGTCATGGAGAGCCCGGAAACCCGCGGCGACCCCATCCTGATAGTGACTCTGGATGGTATCGGCATGGCGGGGGCACCAGCGCCATCCGTCACCAACGCCCCGGTGAATTCCCCGTGGACACTCATCGCGCTGCTGGTCCTGTTCGAACTCATCGCAAGCACCACCCTGCGCCGACTACTGATTCCGCTCCCCGTCTACGCACGAAGCACCGCCCTCACCGGCGGACGTTTTCGTTTCAGGCGCTTCCATTCATTGCTTCGGACAACTTGGTCTCAAATGTTCCGGAAGCCAAAATACATGTGTCGCAGATTCTCCGGCAGGTACAGGCCGGCAAGTGCGCATCCACGCCACCGGCGATACGCAACTTGTGCTGGAACGGCGGACGAAACTTGCCAAGATCATGCCAGCGCCCTGCTGCCTCGGCCCATGCTGCCGAACCAAATAACCCGGCGAACTTGCCTGCGCCGCACCCCACATCACGCAAGTGTTCCGTCAGCGCGTGCGAGCGCAAGGATTGACCTTCGCCCGCCACATGCGCCCAATATTCCTCGTCCACGGTTCCGCCCCTGATCGTTTGTCCTGACCCAAGAAAACCATGCCCCTGTCTCACCAGATGAGACACAACCTGCCGTTCGTCGGAAGAGCCTCACACACCAGCACGCAGCGTGCTGTGGCGTGTTGCTGCCATTACCCGGGTCTGACTCACTCATATCACATCTGGTCAGGTTGGTCAGGTATAGTGTGCTGCAACCGTTGGAGCAGGAATCTCTCCATGCAAGTCAATGTTCTGGAAGCAAAAACCCATCTTTCCAAGATTCTCCGGCAGGTGCAGGCCGGCAAGGATGTGGTGATCGCGCACCGGGGCACGCCGGTGGCGCGGCTGGTACGGGTGGGGTCGAACGTTGCGCCGCATTCCAGCCGGAAGGAAGGCGACATCGTGTCCTGGCTGCGCGATCACCCGCTCCCTGCACATGCCGCGCGCTCACCCGAGGCCATCGAGGCGGGGCTGCACGATGAGGCGGCTGCATGGGATTGATCTATCTGGATACCTGCCTGCTGATCTATGCCTTCGAGCGGCATCCCATGTTCGGCGAGGCAGTGCTGTCGCGACTGGATCAAGTTGCACCGGAGCGGCTGGCGATTTCGCCGCTGGTGAAGTTCGAGTGCCTCGTGGCACCGATGCGGGACGGGAACCTGGTGTTGCAGCGGTATTACGAGCAGGGACTGGAACACTTCGTGCAGTTGCCGATGCCCGAGCAGGTGTTCGTGCAGGGTGCGCAGTTGCGAGCGCGGTTCGGGCTGAAAACACCAGACGCACTGCACCTGGCGACAGCGCAGCATCATGGGTGCGAAGCGTTGTGGACGCACGATCAGCGCCTGGCCGCTGCATCGCACGGGCTGGCGGTCAACGTGCTTGAGGTGTGACGCTCAGCGCACCCGCATTTCCCGCTCCACGCGTAGCAGGTCTTCTTCAGTATCCACTCCTGCCGGGAACGGTTCGGGGCTGAGGGCGGCGGCGATGCGCCAGCCGGCTTCCAGGGCGCGCAGTTGTTCGAGTGATTCGATCTGCTCCAGAGTGCCGGGCGGCATCGCAGCGAAGTCGCGCAGATGGGCGACGCGGTAGGCGTAGAGGCCGATGTGGCGAAGCCAGGCGTTTTCTGCCGGCAATGTGATGCGATCACTGGCGAAGGCGTCGCGGTGCCAGGGGATCGGGGCGCGGCTGAAATACAGGGCGAGGCCGTCGGCGTCGCGCACCAGTTTCACGCAGTTGGGATCGAACAGTTCGTCGGTGCTGGCGATGGACTGGGCCAGCGTGGCGATCTGGGCACCGCTGTCGGCCAGAACCTGTGCTGCGGCCCGGATGGCGCGGGGCGGCGCAAGCGGTTCGTCGCCCTGAAGATTCACGACGATGTGGTCGTCGGTCCAGCCGCACAGCGCGGCGCATTCGGCCAGTCGGTCGGTGCCGGAAGCGTGCGTGGCGGAGGTCATGCACACGCTGACTTCCAGTGGTGCGAGTGCCTCGGCGATGCGGATGTCATCCGTCGCGACCACCACGTCGCGGGCGCCGGCCTCGCGGGCGCGTCGTGCCACGTGGACAATCATCGGCTCGCCGGCAATCAGGCGCAGCGCCTTGGCGGGCAACCGGGTGGAACCGTAACGTGCCGGGATGGCCACGGTGAATTCGAGTGTGCTCATCAGGTGTTTCCTTTGAGGTCGGCGAGCCGCGCCGATACCGCATCGAAGAACGCATCGGGAAGCTGCGCGGAGACCGGCACGGCATACCAATGGCCGCGTGCGAAACTCACACATTTCACCGCGTCCTTTTCGGTCATCAGCACCGGAAATTCGTCACCGAACTCCAGGTCAGCCGGGGTGAAGGCGTGGTGATCGGGGAAGCCATGCGCCTCGATGCGCAAGCCCCGCACACGCAATGCATCGAAAAACCGGTCCGGCTCGGCGATACCCGCGACGGCGTGGACGGCACGCCCGGCGAACGATTCCAAAGGAATGCTCTCGTCGCTGGCGAGCGCCACCGCAGACATCAGTTCCAGCTGCATCGCCACCTCGTCAGGAGCTGCTCTGCCTCCATTGACGACGATGAAATCACAGGCCGCGGCACGCTCGATCGGCTCGCGCAACGGGCCGGCCGGCAGCAGGTGGCCGTTGCCGAAGCGGCGCCGGCCATCGACCGCGAGGATTTCGATGTCCCGCGCCAATGCGTAGTGCTGCATGCCATCGTCGGCGATCAGCACATCGATGTCGTCGCTTTGCAACAGCAGGCGTGCCGCATCGATGCGCTTGGCGGCGACTGCAACCGGCACGCCGGTTCGACGTGCGATCAACAGTGGCTCGTCGCCAGCCACATGCGCGTCATCGTCCACGGAAACGCGATGCGGCCGTATTCCGGCTCGTCCATAGCCGCGCGAGATCACGCCGGGGCGAAAACCACGCGATGACAGCGCGTGAACCAAGGCAATGGTGAGCGGCGTCTTGCCGGCGCCACCCACGGCCAGATTCCCGACCACGATCACCGGCACGCCGACACGCTGCGCCCTGCGTTTGTCGCTCAGGAAATCTGCGCGACGCGAACGGGCAACGCGTTCGAACAGCGTCGCCAACCCACGCAGCACCATGTTCGGTGGCACTGCACCATACCAGCGCTGCTCCAGCCAGTGCGTCGCGCGGGCACGCCAGTTGGACACGATCAGCCTTCGGCCGCCTTGTCGCGGAACTGGAGTTGGTACAGCGCAGCGTACATGCCGCCACGTGCCAGCAATTCGGCATGAGGCCCCAGTTCGACAAGACGTCCGTGGTCCATCACCGCAATCTGATCGGCGTGCTCGATGGTGCTCAAGCGATGAGCAATCACCAGGGTGGTGCGGTCGGCCATCAAGCGATCCAGCGCATCCTGGATCAACCGCTCGGACTTGGTATCCAGTGCGCTGGTGGCCTCGTCCAGGATCAGGATCGGCGCATTCTTCAGCAGCGCGCGTGCGATGGCGATGCGTTGGCGCTGACCTCCGGAAAGCAAGGCGCCGTGTTCACCCACCGGGCTGTCGAGCCCCTCCGGCAACTCGCGGATGAATTCCATCGCGTTGGCGGCCTCGGCCGCGGCCTCGATCCGGTCACGGCTCGCACCGCCCAAGCCGCCGTAGGCGATGTTGTCGGCGACACTGCCGTTGAACAGCACCACGCGCTGGCTCACCAGTGCGATCTGCGCGCGCAGATCGGCGAGCCGATAGTCGGAAAGCGGATGGCCATCGAGCAGTATCTGACCCGAATCAGGCTCGTAAAAACGTGGCAGAAGGCTCGCCAGGCTGCTCTTGCCGCTGCCCGACGGCCCCACCAGCGCCGTCACGGAACCCGGTGGGCAGCGCAACGAAATGCGCTCGAGCGCAGGTTCGGTACGCGAGGGATAGCGCAACGAAACATCACGCAATTCGATGTCGCCGCGTGCACGTTCAAGCGGTCGTGTACCCGCGTCGACTTCCTCCGGAGCATCCACCACGTCGAACAGTTCGTCGGCGGCCGCGACACCGCGCTGCAACACCGACTGCACCGTGGTCAGGCGCTTGATCGAGGGCAGCATCACCAGCATGGCCGTGATCAGCGACATGAACGCGCCGGCGCTCATGGTGTCCAGCAAGTCGGGACGTGTTGCGCGCCACACGATGGCTGCAAGCGCGCTGGCCGCGACGAGCTGGATCGTGGAGGTGCTCAATGCGTTGGTGGTGGCGATCTTGAGGTTCAGGCCGAGGTTGCGGTGTGCCGCCTGCGAGAAACGATCGGCCTCGCGCGATTGGCCACCGTAGATGCGGATCTCCCGATGCCCCTGCACGGCCTCCTCCACCATGCCGGTGACATCGCCCATGGAGGATTGGATGGTTCGATTGATGTTGCGGTAGCGCCGCCCCACATGACGCCACACCAGACCGGTGAGCGGCACCATCACGAACAGATACAGCGTCAGGCTCGGACTGGTCCACAGCATCACCGTGATCATGGCGACCACGGTCAGCCCGTCCACGATCATCGTCTTGATCGCGTCGGAACTGGCCTGGGCCACCTGCTCGGCGCCGTAGATCACCCGCGACACCACCTGCCCGCCCGGCTCACGGTCGAAATAGGCGGCAGGCAGGCGCTGGTACTTGCCGAACACAAGATTGCGAAGGTCTCGCACCACGCTGCGACCGATGCGCGCCATGCCGTAATCTCCGGCAAACGTCGCCATGCCGCGCAACACGAACAATCCGACCAGCGCCAGCGGCATCCACAGGATCACGTCCGGGTTTCGCGCGACGAACAGATCGTCGAGCATCGGCTTGATCAGGTGCACGAATGCACCCGAAGCAGCGGCATCGAACACCATGCCGATGATCGCGATGACCCAGAACGGCCAGTACGGCCGCACATAACCGAGCAGGCGCCGGAAGGTATCGCCACGTGTCGCACCGTCGCTCACGGGCTGCCTGACTCCGGCGGAACCGTGGCGATGGACAGACGCGAGAACCCCAGCTGCCCGATGGCCTCCATCGCGGTCACGACCGATTGGTGCGGCGTTTTCGCGTCCGCACGCAGGATCACGGCACGCGACTTGTCCTCGCCGGCCACCTTGCCGATGGCCTCGCGCAACGAGCCGACATCGCGCCGCAGGACTTCACCGCCGCCGACGAAATAGCGCCCTTCGCCATCAACCACCACCACGAGCGGATCTTTCGGCGTTTCGGCGATTTGACCCGTGGCTTCGGGCAGATCGATCTTCAACGTACTGCGATCCTGGAATGTCGTGGTGACGACGAAGAAAATGATCAGCGTGAGCACCACGTCGATCAGCGGAACCAGGCTGACTTCCAGCTCATCCTGCGGGCTGGCCGAGCCGATCCTCATGCGGCCGTCCCCCGGCGCCGAACGGGTGCCGCCGGCGGTGCGGGCTGTGCCACGCTGTCCAGTGTGTCGATCAACGCCATGGCCTGGCGCTCCATCTCGATCACATAAGCGGCCACCAAACCACGGAAATATCGATGAAACACCAGCGCCGGGATGGCCACGCAGATGCCTGCGGCGGTGGTGACCAAGGCCTGGCCGATACCGCCCGCCAGTTGCGTCATGTCGCCGATGCCGTGATCGAGAATGCCGAGGAACATCCGCATCATGCCGATCACCGTACCGAGCAGACCCAGCAACGGCGCCGTGCTGGCGATGGTGCCCAAGGTGTTGAGATAGCGTTCAAGCTGATGCATCGCGTGCCGACCGGTGTCCTCGATCCGCTCGCGGATGATTTCACGCGGACGGCGACGCACATCCAGGCCGGCGGCGAGCACCTGGCCCAGCGGCGAGGTATTGCGCAGCGCATCGATGTGCTTGGGATCCAGATGCGTGTGCCGCGCCCACTCGCGCACTTCCTCGCCGAGCCCGGGCGGCAGCACCGTGCGGCGCCTCAAGCTCCAGAACCGCTCCAGCACGATGCCCGACGCGATCACCGAGATCAGCGCGATCGGCCACATCACCCAACCACCGGCTTTGAACAGTTCCAGCACGCGATGCTCCTTGCAGTTCGTCCCGGCCGAAGGCCGTACCGCGTCAGTTTACCCGCTGCACTGCTCGATCAGCGCCGCGAACATCCGGACAACGACAACCGTTGACCCGGCTTGATCAAGTACTTCGGCGCACGGATGCCGTTGGTGTTGGCCAGCCCTTGCACCGTGCACCCGTGGCGATGGGCGATGCCGTGCAGCGAATCGCCCTTCCGGATCGTGTAGCTGCCGCCGCCCGTGGCGCGCGACGCCACGCTGGGCGCCACCGGCGGCCGGGCATCATGCAGTTCGCGGCTCATCGCCAGCATCGGTCCGTCCTGGCATTGGCGCAGATAGGCCTCCAGCGCCGCCGCCGGCAACTCCAGCTCGGTCCCGACCGGCAAGCGGCGTCCGGCCTCCCAACGGGCGTTGAGGTTGCGGAGGTGACGGAACCAGCCACGCGGGTTGCCGTGCTGACCGATGCACACGCTCAGCTCATTGATCGACATTTCCTGTTTCAGCGTGATCGACACGGGACTGGCGTCGTACTGCGCAAAACTCAGGTTGTACCGTTCCGGATGCAGGAACAGCCACGCGGCCGCCAGCACCATCGGTACGTATTCGCGGGTTTCCGCCGGCAATGCATTGAACACCTGCGGGCTCCAGAAATCCTTGGCTCCCTTGTTGGAAAGCCGTGCGATCCGGCCTTCGCCACCGTTGTAGGCGGCCAGCGCCAGCGCGAGGTTGCCGTTGAGCTCGGCAAAACGCTCGTTGAGGTAGGCCGCATTGGCGCGCGTCGATTCCGCCGGGTCGAAACGCAGGTCGAAACTCCCGCCCCGGTTGAGGCCGAAGCGCGCGCCGGTGGCCGGCATGAATTGCAGCGGCCCGGCCGCACCGGCGCGTGAGACCGCGTGCACGCGCCCACCCGATTCCTTCGCCATGATGCCGAACAGCAGCGCCTCGGGCAGGCCGGTCTTTTCGTACTCGGGGAACATGCGATGCCGCATGTACTGGTAGTTCTCCCAGGTATCGAGCAGCTGCGGCCGCATCCAGGTAAGCCACTCTTCCATCGCCGCCTTCACCGGCTCGTTGAGCTCGATCACCTTGGCCAGGTCCGTGCCATTGAGCATCGCCACGGTGCGTGCCGACTGCGGCAACACCAGCAGCACCGGCGAACCGCCCTCGCCCACCAGATCACCGTTGCCGTTGACGGGATCGGCATCTTCTGTGGCACCCACCAGATAGCGGCCCTGACGCAACAGCAGTGCATCCTGCGCGGCCAGCACCCGACGCACGTCGCAACCGGACTGCTCCAGACACTCATCGGCGATCTGGCGCAACTCGGCACGGGCCGCGCCGAACTCGGTCGCCGCCGCAGCGGCATCGCCCTGCTCGTAGCGCGCCACCGCGGTGTCGAACCGGGCCGTGGCGGCATCGATACGGGCATACAGCGTGTTGAGCGCAGCGTCGGAGATCGGCGCGACCGACTTTGTCGGGCCGGCGGCGCATCCGGCCAGCAGCATCAAGGGCAACAACAAGGTGGCGCGCATCCGATGTATCCGAAAGAAGCAAACGCGCGAGCCTACTGAGCCCTCTGCGATGCGGCAAGCACGGATCCGTCGACCGGAGCGGAATCACCCATCCGACGCATCACCTGTCATCCGGTACGTTGTCGCATCAGCCGCAGGCCATATTCCTGCGCAGATTTGCGCACATATGTACAGAAAACAGGAAATCGCCGCATCCCCGAATCGGGATCTGCCCGGCACCGGACCGACAGCGAAAATCCCGTCACTGAGCCATTTCCTTATCAAACAATGCGTTGCCGTATGGAAACAACCCGACACCTTGTCAGCACAAATCACCATTCAAGGGTGCAGAATCGCTGCTTTCCCCGTTGCACGACCACCATGAATCGACCCCATTCCTATGATCGCGAGCAACTTCTGGCCTGTGCCCGTGGCGAGTTGTTCGGCCCCGGCAACGCGCGCCTGCCGGCGCCGCCGATGCTCATGTTCGACCGCATCACCCACATCGGCACCGAGGGCGGCAAGTACGGCAAGGGCCTGATCCAGGCCGAGCTGGATATCCGTCCGGACCTGTGGTTTTTCCCCTGCCATTTCGAGGGCGATCCGGTGATGCCAGGCTGCCTCGGGCTGGATGCGATGTGGCAGCTGTGCGGCTTCTATCTGCCATGGCTGGGCGCACCGGGCCGTGGCCGGGCGCTGGGGGTGGGCCAGGTCAAGTTCACCGGCCAGGTGCTGCCCACGGCCAAGCTGGTCAGCTACGAACTGCACGTGCGCCGGGTCATGCGCGGCAAGCTGGAACTGATCATCGCCGACGGCAGCACCCTGGTGGATGGGCGCGAGATCTACACCGCCGAGGACCTGCGCGTGGGCCTGTTCACTTCGACCGATGGGTTCTGAGTCATGAATGCAATTTCCAAGCGCCGCGTGGTGGTCACCGGCTTCGGCATCACCTCCTGCCTGGGCAACGACGCCGACAGCGTCAGCGCCTCGCTGCGCCAGATGCGCGCCGGCATCCGCGCTGTACCCGAATACGCCGAGCTGGGCCTGCGCAGCCAGGTCGCCGGCTGGCCGGACATCGATCTGAACGAGCAGATCGACCGCAAGCTCAAGCGTTTCATGGGCGATGCGGCGGGCTTCGCCTATGTCGCGGCGCGCGATGCGATCGCCGACGCCGGCCTTTCCGATGAGCAGGTGCGCGATATCCGCACCGGCCTGATCGCAGGTTCCGGCGGCGGTTCTCCACAGTGGCAGATCGAAACCGGCGACCTGCTGCGCAACAAGGGCGTGCGCAAGGTCGGCCCGTACATGGTGCCGCGTTCGATGGGTTCGACTGTCTCGGCCACGCTCTCCACCGCGTTCGGCATCCGTGGCCTGAGCTATTCGATTTCCGCCGCCTGCGCGACCTCCGCGCATTGCATCGGTGCGGCCGCCGACCTGATCCGTCACGGCGCGCAGGACGTGATCCTGGCCGGTGGCGGCGAGGAACTGCACTGGGGCATGACCACGCAGTTCGATGCGATGGGCGCACTGTCGAGCAAGCGCAACGACACTCCGCACAGCGCCTCGCGCCCCTACGATGCGGACCGCGACGGCTTCGTCATCGCCGGCGGCGGCGGCATGCTGGTGTTGGAAGACTACGAACACGCCAAGGCGCGCGGCGCGAAGATCCACGCCGAACTGGTCGGCTACGGCGTCACGTCCGATGGCGTGGACATGGTCGCCCCGTCCGGTGAAGGCGCGGTGCGCTGCATGCGCATGGCACTGGCTGGCCTGCATGGCGAAGCAGTCGGAAACATCGGCTACCTCAACACCCACGGCACCTCCACCCCGCTGGGCGATGTGATCGAACTGCAATCGGTGCGCGAAGTGTTCGGTGAGGCGCTCCCGCCGATTTCCTCGACCAAGGCCCTGAGCGGCCACTCGCTCGGCGCGGCCAGCGTGCACGAGGCGATCTTCTGCCTGCTGATGATGCGCGACGGCTTCATCGCAGGCTCGGCCAACATCGACACGCTGGATCCGAAGGTCGAAGGCTTCCCGATCGTGCGGGAAACCCGCGAGGCCAGCTTGAACACCGTGATGTCCAACAGCTTCGGCTTCGGCGGCACCAACGCCAGCCTGGTGTTCGCACGAATCTGACTCGCACGGGCACACGCCGCCGGCGCGGATGAGCGATCACCGCGCCGGCGGAAGCAATACCGCACCATCGTTGTTCTCGCCACGACGCTGCGCGCAACGAACGCCGGCTGGCCTCGGCGTCCTTCACGGGGCGAGACTCTGGCCCGAACCGATCCGCTGTGCGGCGCCTGCTTCACCCCTCACCGAACACTGGCTCCAGCAACCGGAACGTTCCCGCATCGGCATCCATTTCCACCCGGCCGCCGACCGGCACGATGAACTGCCGCGGGATGTGGCCGATCATCGCGCCCCGGTAGGCCGGAATGCCGAGCGGCTTGATATGCTCGTCGAGGATCTGGTCCAGGCTCAGCGAGCCGTGGGTTTCACCCGGCGAGCAATCGGTGCAGTGACCGAAGATGAAGCCGGCGATGCGCTGCAGCGCACCGGAGAGCCGCAACGTGGTCAGCATCCGGTCGATGCGATACGGTGCCTCGGCCACATCCTCCAGGAACAGGATGCGGCCGCTGAAATCCGGCAGGTACGGCGTGCCGGACAGTGCACTGAGCACGGCCAGGTTGCCGCCCAGCAGCTCCCCCCGGGCACGTCCCGGCGTGATCGTCAGGGTGCGGTCGCGGCGCGGCACCAGTTCGTCGCCGGCATCCGGTTGGTTGCGGTAGTGCATCAGCTCGCGCCGGAAAAACACGCGGCGAAACTGGTCGGCGTTGAAGCTGTTCCAACTGCCGCTGCCGTTCGGGCCATGAAAGCTGACCAGTCCGCATTGCGCCTGGATCGCGCAGTGCAATGCGGTGATGTCCGAATAGCCCAGTAACGCCTTCGGATTGGCACGGATCGCGGCGTAATCCAGCATCGGCAACAGCCGCGCCGCGCCCGAACCACCCCGCAGCGCGATGACTGCGCGGATGCTTTCATCGGCGAAGGCGGCGTTTATGTCGGCCGCGCGTTGCGCATCGGTGCCGGCCAGATGGCCGTGACGCGCCGCAACATGCGCACCAGCGTGCACCTCAAACCCGAGTGCCTGCATCACTTCCTGCGCCAATTGCAGATCCAGCCGGTCCACATGGGCCGAGGACGGACTGACCAGCGCCACGCGGTCGCCCGGACTCAACGCCAGCGGCAGCAGACGTTGCGGCGTTGTCGGCGCAACCGATGCGCCTTCGCTGCTCCCGGCCCGAGCGATGCCGCCCAGCGACAGCCCGATGCCTGCCGCTGCCGCGCCCACGATGAATTCACGTCTGTCCATGTCGCCTGCCATGATTCGGGAACCGGCACAGCTTATTCGACTCGGTGCGCGACGTTGTCCGGTGCTCGAACAGAATGGCTTGAATCCGCCGATGCCCAGCAGTTCTGACCCGTGCGGCATGGCGCATGGCCGAATGTCTCGGCTCCAGTGCGGCGACGGCCCGCGCGTTCAGTTTCCTGACGGCACCCTCTAGAATCCACCTCGTCTTCATCCCCTGACGGAACCCGCCCGTGAACCAGATCCTCGTCGGCAAGTCCATCACCACCCCCGACAGTGGCCAGGTCAACCTGCTCGCCAAGTATGGCAACCGCCATGGTTTGGTCGCCGGTGCCACCGGCACCGGCAAATCAGTGACGCTGATGGTGCTGGCCGAAGGCTTTTCGCGTCAGGGCGTGCCGGTGTTCCTGGCCGACGTGAAGGGCGACATCGCCGGCCTGGCGGTACCGGGCACCAGCAACGAAAAGCTCTTGGCCCGGGCCGAACAGATCGGCATCGACGGCTACGGCAACGAAGGCAACCCGACCGTGTTCTGGGACGTGTTCGGCAAGGACGGCCATCCGGTACGCGCCACGATCTCCGAGATCGGCCCCACCTTGCTGGGCCGCATGCTCGAACTCAACGACACGCAATCGGGCGTGCTCGACATCGTGTTCAAGCTGGCCGACGACAATGGCTGGCTGCTGCTGGACATCGACGACCTGCGTTCGCTGCTGAACTTCGCCGCCGAAGAACGCAAGGACATTTCCACCCGCTACGGCCTGATCAGCCCGGCCTCGATCGGCGCCATCCAGCGCGCCCTGCTGCGGCTGGAACAGGACGGCGGCAACCAGTTCTTCGGCGAACCGGCGCTGGATCTGGCCGACCTGATGCGCACCGATTTTTCCGGCCGCGGCATCATCAACATCCTCGCCGCCGACAAGCTGATCCTCAAACCGCGCCTGTATTCCACCTTCCTGCTGTGGCTGCTGTCCGAGCTGTTCGAAAACCTGCCGGAAGTGGGCGACCTGGACCGCCCGAAACTGGTCTTCATCTTCGACGAAGCGCACCTGCTGTTCGACGACGCGCCGCCGGCGCTGCGCCAGCGCGTGGAACAGGTGATCCGCATCATCCGCTCCAAGGGCGTGGGCGTGTATTTCTGCTCGCAGTTCCCCGACGACGTGCCCACCGAAATCCTCGGCCAGCTCGGCAACCGCGTGCAGCACGCGCTGCGTGCGTTCACGCCGCGCGACCAAAAGGCGGTGAAGACGGCCGCTCAAACCTTCGTGCAGAACCCGCACCTGGATGTGGTCCAGACGATTTCGCAACTCGGAACCGGCGAAGCCCTGACCTCGATGCTGATGGACAAGGGCATTCCCTCGCCGGTGGAAAAGACCCTGATCTGCCCGCCACGCTGCCGCATGGGTGCGATCACGCCCGAAGAACGCGCCACGATCCGCAGCCGCAGCCCGGTCGGCGGCCGCTACGACACGCCCGTCAACCGCGAATCCGCGCACGAAATCCTGCTGCGCCGCGCCGAGGAACTGACCGCCGCCAAAGCCGCCGAGACCGAAGCCAAGGCGCAGGCCAAGGCCAAACCGGCCGAGCCCGAAAACGGCGGCATGGGGCAAAAGGTCAACGAATGGCTGTTCGGCACCAAGCGCCGCCAGGGCGTGGTCGACACCATGGCCAAGCAGACCGCCCGCACCGTCGGCACCAAACTCGGCAACCAGATTTTGCGTGGCGTGCTGGGCGGGATCTTCAAGAAGTGATGGGCAAACAGGCCACGCCTTGACACACCCTCATCGCGGCCGACGACGCCGCGTATTCCAGGGGTCACCCGGCTGCCATTTTTTCCGCAACGCGCCTACACTTCCGCCGCCGGAATCATCCGGCCAACGACACCCCATACCGAGGTCCCAATGCGCCACATCACCACCCTTGCCCTGGCCCTGAGCCTGCTCTCGTTTGCCGCCATGGCGGAGGAGTACACCTTCGTCGTCGAGAACAACGCCGACCAGCGCATCGTCAAGATCGAAGTGTCCGAGGACGGCGATGAGTGGGCCTACTTCGACATCGGCCGCGGCATCCCGTCCGGCGAGTCGGTGACGCTGGCCTGGGACGAAAGCACCAACGACAGCGACTGCGAGTGGATGTTCCGCGCCACCTTTTCCGGTGGCGACATGCTCGAATCGGACTGGGTGAACTTCTGCGAAGACGACGTCGTCATGACGTTCGAATTCGACTGATCGCCACGCGACATCGAAGAAGAACGGGCACCCGAGGGTGCCCGTTTTTTTGCCCACGTGACCATCAGGGGATATCGGACAGCAGATCAATCCAGCGCCGGATAGTCGGTGTAGCCTGCCTCGCCACCACCATAAAGCGTCGTCTTTTCCAGTGCATTCAACGGGGCGTTCTCGCGCAGGCGGCGGACAAGATCGGGGTTGGCGATGAAGGCGCGGCCGAAGGCGATGGCGTCGGCGTGGCCGGCGGCGATGGCGGCGTCGGCCAGTTCGCGGGTGTAGCCGTTGTTGAGGATCCAGGCGCCCTGCCCGCCGGCATCGCGGTAGGCATTGCGCAGGGCGTGGTAGTCGAACGGCGTGTCGCCTTGCTGGAAGTCGCGCGCGCCGCCGGTGGCGCCTTCGATCACATGCACGAAGGCCAGATCGTGCCGTGCCAGTGATCGGGCGACGGCTTCGAACAGCGGCTGTGGATCCGGGTCGGCAGCGTCGTTGGCCGGGGTCACCGGCGAGATACGGATGCCGGTGCGTTCGCCACCGATCACGGCAGCCACGGCGGCCACGACTTCATCCATGAAGCGAACCCGGTTTTCGATGCTGCCGCCGTATTCGTCGCTGCGCCGGTTGCTGCCGGCGCGCAGGAACTGGTCGATCAGGTAGCCGTTGGCGCCATGCAGTTCCACGCCGTCGAAGCCGGCATCGACTGCCGCACGGGCGGCGCGCGCGTAGTCCTGCACGATGGCGGGAATTTCCCCGATCTCCAGCGCGCGCGGGGCCGAGGTCGGCACGAACTCGCCGCTGCCATCGGGCTTGAGGATGTAGGTCTTGGCCTCGGCGGTGATGGCGGAAGGTGCGACCGGATCGGCACCACCAGGTTGCAGCGAGACATGCGATATCCGGCCCACATGCCAGAGCTGGGCCACGATGCGGCCGCCGGCGGCATGCACGGCGGCGGTGATGCGGCGCCAGCCGTCCAGTTGCGCCGGCTCGTACAGCCCCGGCACATCGGCATAACCCTGGCCCTGCTGGGTGATGGCCACGCCTTCGCTGACGATCAGGCCGGCGCTGGCGCGCTGTGCGTAATAGGTTTCCACCATCGCGCCGGGCACGCCGTTGGGCGAGCGATTGCGCGTCAGCGGCGCCATCACGATGCGATTGGAAAGGTGCAACGCACCGGCGATCAATGGATCGAAAAGCGAGGCCATGGGTGCACTCCGAAGCAGAAGGGATCGACAAGCATGCGCGAGCGTCATGCAGTGCGGCAAGCTGCATGCATGACATCCGTGGTTGCTGTCGCATGCCTTCGCTCGCGTCGAGGTTGCTGCCAAGATAGGCAGCATGAAACGACGCGATCTGTTGCAGACGCTGGCATGGACACCACTGCTCGCCGCCGGGGCCAGTCGTGCCGACACGGGTGCGAGCGCAGCCGGCTCGCTTGTCACGGCATTCGGCACCCTGCCGGGACCGACGCGCATCACGCGCGTGTTCGCCACCGGCGCACCGGCCGGCGTGCTGGTTTACGTACTCGCGCCGGACAAGCTGCTGGGCTGGCCGTCGCAACTGGATGACGTGGCGCGGCGCCTGCTTCCGAACGTGGCTGCCGACTTGCCGCACCTGGGGCGCCTTTCCGGTCGTGGCAGCACGGTGACCACCGAAGCGCTTCTGGCATTGCGCCCGGATCTGGTGCTCGACGCGGGCACGGTCGATCCCACGCATCGTTCCGGCGCGGAACGGGTCTGGCGCCAGACCGGCCTGCCTTACGCGTTGATCGATGGGCGTCTCGCCGATACCCCCGCGCAACTGCGCGAAACTGCCCGACTGCTCGGTGCGGCGAAGCGCGGCGAACAACTCGCGAACGAAGCGCAACGCCTGCTCGACCTCACCCACGAGGTGCTCGCCGGCATCAGCGATGCCGAACGTCCGCGGGTGTATTACGGCCGAGGCCCCGACGGGCTGGAAACCGGCCTGCAGGATTCGATAAACATGGAAGCGATCGAACTGGCCGGGGCCCGCAACGTCGCCGCGCAGGCCGGGCGTGGCGGCCTGACCCAGGTGTCGATGGAACAGATCCTCGCGTGGAATCCCGAGGTGGTGCTCACGCAATCCCCGGAGTTCGCGTGGCACGTGCACCGCGATCCGCTCTGGCGCAACGTGGCGGCGGCCCGCCAGCGACGCGTGCATCTGGCCCCCCGGTTTCCGTTCGGCTGGCTCGATGGCCCACCGGGCATCAATCGGATCCTCGGCCTGCCGTGGCTGTTGTCGAAACTGCATCCGGGGCGTCATCCGGCACTGGCACCGACAACGACGCGCGATACGCTCGATGCGTTGCACCGCCTGTTCTACGGCAGTGCGCTGCCGGACGGCGTGCTGGACGATCCAGCGAACGAGGCCGCGTGAGCATGCTTTCCAGACGCCCCTGGCTGGGCTGGGGCATCGCGTGCGCCGCATTGTCGATCGTGCTGGTGATTGCGTTTGCGGCGGGCAAGTATCCGGTGTCGCCGTTGGACCTGCTGCGCTCACTCGCGGCTCAATCAGGCCTCGGTACCGGGCCGGGCGAGACCGTGCAAACCGTGGTCTGGAACATCCGCCTGCCGCGCATTGCGGCCGGCTTGCTGGTCGGCGCAATGCTGGGCGCAGCCGGTGCCGCCTATCAGGGCATGTTCCGCAATCCGTTGGTGTCGCCGGACATCCTCGGTGTCTCGGCAGGCGCGGGACTCGGCGCAGCGGCGGCGATCTTCCTTGGCCTGCCGCTGGCCCTGGTGCAACTGCTGGCCTTTGCCGGCGGATTGGTCGCCGTCGGCGCGGTGTACGTCATCGCCGGCATGGTGCGCCGGCACGATCCGGTACTCGTGCTGGTCCTGACCGGCGTCGCGGTTGGCGCACTGCTGGGTGCGGGTATCTCGTTGCTGAAGATCCTCGTCGATCCGTACACGCAGCTGCCATCGATCACCTTCTGGCTGCTTGGCAGTCTCAATGCCGTGGTGATGGACGACGTGCTCGCGACGTTGCCGGTGATCCTCGTCAGCCTGTTGCCGCTGGTACTGCTGCGCTGGCGGGTAAACCTGCTCGGTCTGTCGGACGAGGAAGCCGCGGCACTGGGCGTGAACGTGGGGCGACTGCGCGGCGTACTGATCGCGGCAGCCACGCTGGGCACCGCGGCCGCGGTGTCGCTGGCCGGCATCGTCGGCTGGGTCGGGCTGGTGGTGCCACACATCGCACGCCTGCTGGTCGGGCCGGAATTCTCGCGCCTGCTGCCGGCCTCGCTGATCCTGGGCGGTGGTTTCCTCGTCGGTGCGGACACGCTGGCGCGTACTGCTGCCGGCATCGAGTTGCCGCTCGGCATCCTCACCGCGCTGGTCGGCGCGCCGTTCTTTCTGGTGCTGCTGGCGCACGGAGGCAAGCGCGGATGAATACGCGCCCGCCACTGTTCGACGTTCACGCATTGGGCATCGGCCACGGGCGACGTCGTGTGCTGTCAGACCTCTCGCTCACGCTCCATCGCGGCGAACTGCTGTGCCTGCTCGGACCCAACGGCAGCGGCAAGACCACGCTGCTTCGCACCCTGCTCGGACTGGTGCCGCCGCAGGTCGGCAGCATCCGGCTGCTGAATCGCCCGCTTTCGCACTGGTCGCGCAATGCGCTGGCACGCCATGTCGGCTACGTGCCGCAGGCGCATGCCGGCCTGTTCGCGTTCACCGTGCTGGACATCGTGCTGATGGGGCGCGCAGCGCAAGTCGGACGTTTCGCGATCCCGTCGCAGCATGATCGCGCCATTGCCCTGCACTGCCTCGACACCCTCGGCATCGCCACCCTCGCGCAACGCACCTACACGAAGATCAGCGGCGGCGAACGCCAGCTCGCACTGGTGGCGCGCGCACTGGCGCAGGAACCGGATGTCCTGCTGCTCGACGAGCCCACCGCGAGCCTGGATTTCGGCAACCAGATCCGTGTACTCGAACACCTTGGCCAGTTGCGCGCACTCGGCATCGCGATCCTGATGTCCACCCACCAGCCAGACCATGCATTGCGTTGCGCAGACCGTACCGCCCTGGTCGGCGACGGCCGTCTGCTTGCGCTTGGACCGACGACCGACGTGGCCACGGCCGCGCAGCTGGCGCGCTTGTACGGCGTTTCCGAAGGCGCGATCGCAGCCTCGCTGCCGGCAATCAGGCGTGCGAGCGCTGACTGATCGCGACGCTGCCCAGGATCAGGCTGCCGGCAATGGCCATCGTCCAGGTGACCGGTTCGCCGAGCAACAACCACGCCCAACCCACGCCGAACAGCGGGATCAGGTAAGTCACCATCGACGCACGGCTCGCGCCGATGCGCACGATCAGCCGGTAATACAGCGCATACGCCGCGCCCGTGCAGATCACCCCGAGCGCGACCGCCGCCCCCCATGAGGCCGACGGGATGGCTTGCAGCGGCCAACTCGCCAGTGCGAACGGCAACAGCAGCAGTGCCGACACCCCGAGCGTGGCCGCCGCCAGCGCCGCCGACGGCAACCCGGCCAGATACCGGCGAACCAGGTGCGCGCCGATGCCATACAGCAGCGCGCCCCCCACGCCCGCCAGCGTCGCCGCGCCCAGGCTCATTCCGGCCACCTTGCCACTGGCCAGCACCACCACGCCGATGAATCCGACGAAGAGGGCCACACCGCGACGCGTGCCGATCCTCTCGCCGAAGAACAGCGCGCCCATCATCGCAGTGAACAGCACCGTCATCGCATTGGCGATGGCGCCGACGCCGGCCGGCGCGCGCTGCGCCGCCCACGCGAACAGCAGGAAAGGCACGGCGGAGTTGATCAACCCGATCAGTGCCAGTCTCGGCCACAGCTGCCACGGAAACGCATCCCTGGCTCGCCACAGGAACGGCAGCAGTACGCTGGCGCCCAGAGCCAGTCGAATCTCCACCAGCGGTACGGGGCCGAAATCATCGGCGGCTACGCGCATGAACAGAAACGAGGCGCCCCAGATGGCGCCGAGCAAGGTCAGTTCCAGCGGGGTGAGCCAGCGCCCATGTCCTGCGGGTGGCACGACGTCGGCTGCGACGGCAGCATCGTGTTTCATGCGGGATTCCGGAGTGAGGGATCGGCTGCGCCCGCTGCAAGCGGCATGGTGTCGACGGACGGTGATACGTGGCGCGCACGCACCCGGGCAGCCAGGAGCTCAGGCAGCCTCGTCGAGCGCTTCGAGCGGGATCACCTCGATGTCGACGCGCTCCACCTTCGCGCCACGCGCTCGCAGCAGCGCAACCAATCCATCTTCGCCGATCAGATGCATCGCACCGACGATGACCAGCCGCGTTTCCTTCTCGCCCAGCATCGCCACCACCTGCGGCAGCCACGCATTGTTGCGATCACGATTGAGCAACACGTACATCTGCGGCGTCTTTTCGGCCATGTCGCCGTTCACCATCTCCAGCAGACGCACCTCGTCGCCGGCACGCCAAATGTCGTGCAACTCCATGATCTTGCTGCGCATTTCCGCCGCCGGACCAAGTGCTTCGGCGAGCATGTTTTCCTGTTCCGACAGCGGCGTGCGATCCAGCGCGCCCATCTGGTCCAGCGCGGTTTCAAGGCCGGACACGGTCTTGCCATCCTTGCCGGCACGCTGCATGAAATGCTGATCCAGCCCCAACTGCGGATTCAGCCCCATCGATGCCATCGCACCAACGGCCAGATTCATGCCCATGAACCATGGCTTGAACGCATCCGAGCCGGCCATCGCGGCTTCACTGCCGCCCATGAAGGCTTGCAGCTTGTCCGCCGTTTCTTTGGAAATCACCGAACGCAATGTGCGGCCGTCATCGAACTTCGCCAGCTTCTGGATGGCCACCATCGTTGCAGGATCGGCCATCTCGGCCGGATCGATCTCGAACACCACGTGCCCGGCCTGCGCATAGGCCATTTCGACGTGCGGATGCAGCGGGTAATCCTCGGCCTTGAGCAAATGGAATGAGCCGAGCAGATACACCGTGCCGACCTCGCTTTCGGCCTTCCACAGCAGCGGCGTCGGCGGCGCAGCCGTCGCGGTAGCGAGGCCGAACAAGGTGACGAAGGCGACGACGAGCCAATGCTTCATGCGGTTTCTCCATAAACGGGATGCGTGCTGCCGGTATCCAGCAACTTGTGCGGATTCATGATGCCGGCAGGGTCGAAAACGTGACGAATGCTGCGCATCAGCGCTACCTCTGCCGCGCTGCGCGTACTGGAAAGATAGGGCTTCTTGACCAGTCCGATGCCATGCTCGGCGGAAATGCTGCCGCCATGGCGTTGCAATGCCTCGGCCAGCAAAGCGGTGACGCGGCCGCATTCGCGCACGAAATCGGCATTTTCCATCGCATCGGGCTTGAGCACGTTGATGTGCAGGTTGCCGTCGCCGATGTGGCCGAACCACACGACATCGAACTGCGGATATTCCTGCGCCAGCAGCGCCTGTGTCTGGGCAAGGAAGTCCGGCATCGCGCCGATGCGCACGGAAACATCGTTCTTGTACGGCACGTAGCGCGCAACCGATTCAGTGATGCCTTCACGCAAACGCCACAACGCGGCAGCCTGGGCATCGCTCTGCGCGATCACGCCATCGGCCACCTGCCCGGCTTCGAGCAGTTCGCCGAATGCGGTCAGGGCGGCGTCCCGTTTTTCTTCCGTATCGGCATCGAACTCGGCGACGACGTAAAACGGATGATCCTCGTCGAACGGCTTTTGCGCGCCATGCGCAACGACATGGGCCAGCGCCTTGTCGGTGAGAAACTCGAACGCCGACAGTTGCAAGCGCGCACGCAGCACGCCGAACACCCGCATCAGCGCCTCGAACGAGGGCAGCGCCAGCAGCATGGTGTTGGATTCGGGCGGCGCATCGGTGAGCCAGAGCTGGGCCTGGACCACGATGCCGAGCGTGCCTTCCGCGCCGATGACGAGCTGGCGCAGATCGTAGCCGCTGGAGTTCTTCACCAGGCCGCGATTGAGTTCCAGCACCTCGCCGCTGGCGGTGACGAGGGTCAGTCCCGCGATCCAGTTGCGCGTGTTGCCGTAGCGGATCACGCGGATGCCGCCGGCATTGGTGGCGATGGTGCCGCCGATGGAACACGAGCCGCGTGCGGCGAAATCCACCGGATAGATCAGCCCATGCTCGCGCGCCGCCGCCTGCGCCGCTTCCAGTGCGATGCCGGCCTGCACCGCGAGGATGCGGTCGTCGGCATCGAAACCGAGCACGCGATTCATCTTTTCCAGACTCACCACCAGCTCGCCATTGGCCGCCACCGCGCCGCCGGAAAGCCCGGTGCGCCCGCCCGAGGGCACGATGGCGACGCGCTGCTCGCTGGCCCAGCGCACGATGCCCTGCACTTCTTCGACACTCGAAGGCAAGGCGATGGCGAGCGGCGCCGGCGTCCAGCGCCGCGTCCAGTCGCGGCCGTAGTATTCAAGGTCGGCGGCGGCCGTCTTGAGCGCCAGTTCGGGAAGCCGGCCGCGCAGGCCGTCCAGAAGCGAAGCATTCATGTGCAATAAGCCATCCCGAAGGCTGGTGGATTGGCGGCGGGCTAGCCTGCCAGCCCGCCCGCAATGCGTCCAGCGCCTTTCCCGCCAGCGGCGTGCCGATCAGGGCGCGTGGCCTTGCGCATCGGCTCCGGCATCATCGGATGGCGGCAGCATCGAGGCAGGCAGCGGCACCTGCCAGCGTGGCGAGTCGTGCTGGCCGCGCAGGTCGATGCCCAGACGTGCGCTTTCCGGGTCGTATTCGATGCGGCGTCCCTGCACGGCGTCGGCCTCCAGCCGCGCCGCCAGCGTTTGGGGCGTGAGCGGTGCTTCGCCGGCGCGAAGTTCCAGCATCAGATGCATCACCCGCAACATCGCCTGCACATCCTGCATGCGGCCCAGATAGTCCACATAGGCCGGCGCGGCAATGTCCGCCAGCACGCAGCCGACAATATTGTCCGCGCACTCCAGCCGCCACAGGGAGTCCGGCTGCGGTGCCGGCGGAATCGGCATATCGGCCAGCATGTGCTCGCGAGCCTCATCGGTGCAGGCGTAGGCATGGGTGGGTGCCAGCATCGCCCGCGTGCCTTCCGGGTCGTACAGCAACGCGGCGAACGGATTGGAGGGCTGCGACTCCCTGGACTGGAGCATCCAGGTGGCATACCTCGCCTCGCCACGCATCGCCGGGCACAGATCGGGCGACAGCGTGGCCGGGTCGAAAGCCCCGGTACATTCGGCCGGCAACGGATGCTCGCGCGGTAATTCGGCCAGCATCTGCGCGAACAACTGGGCGTTGCCGTTCACCATCGCCGCACCGATCATCGCGACGATCAGGCTGTCGCCATGCACACTCAGCCGCCGCCACGCCATCGTTTCTCGGCAGGTGGCCGCCAATGCCGCATCGGTGCGGCCTTCGACGAAATCCAGCGCATTGGCCGTACCGAGCATGCCCAGGGCTTGGAAGCGCGGCATCGGCACATACAAGTTCGGCGGGAACAGGTTTCGGTAATGGCCGTAATCGGGCAGCGAGCGCAACTTGTCGAGCAAGGCCCGCTCCTTCTCCAGACGCAGCGCATAGGCCTCGCGCCCGGCCCGTACCGTGGTCAGGCAATCGGCATCGCGCATGCGGCAATACGGCGGCGCGTTGGTGTCGCTGCTGATGCGTGCAAAGCGCCCGGCGGCGACGCTTTGATGGTCGATGCCCATCGCCTCGCCAGCCTCGCGCCGCGCCAGCGCGTCCTCGATGCGCGCCACATCCTCCTCGACGATGGCCATCCACTGCGATGCGGGCACGTCGTAATCGAGCAGCCACAGCAGCGGGAAGGCATTGCGGCCGGGAAGCGCCTCATCGGCGTCGAGCAAGGCCAGCGCACTGCGTTGCACCGATGTCGGGCCAGACAGTCGCGCCACGGCAAACAGCACTACCCCCAGCGCCAGCATCGACAGCAACACGATCCCGCTCCAACGCAACATCCGTTTCATATCTTCGATCTTCCATATATACGCGGCCAGGCCATGACGGCTGTGACGCCATGGTGCCGGTGGTGTGACGCACCCACGCCAACACGCCCGGCAAGAGGCTCAGTAGAATCGCCGCGATGCGCTATCGATTCGGCCACTTCCAGTTCGACGCCCGCAACGCCACGCTCGAAGGCCCGCAGGGGCCGATTCCGTTGCGGCCGATGTCGCTGAAGCTGCTGCACGCGCTGCTGGACGCGGCCCCCGATCTGGTCGCGCACGAACAGCTGCTCGACCGCATCTGGGGCCGGCAGGCGGTGACGCCGGGCGTAGTGTCGCAGTCGATACGCGAACTGCGCCGCGCGCTGGATGATTCGGCCCAGGCACCGCTCTGGATCGAAACCCGGCACAAGCTGGGCTATCGGTTCTGCGGGCCGCTTGAGCGTCTTCCAGACGAAACCAACATCCCGGCCAGCGAACCATCTCCCGCTACCGGCGAAGAGCGAACACCCTCCTCGCCGCCCGCAGCCGCCGCCCGCCGCAAACTCTGGCCCATCGTTTTCGCCGTTGTCGCCGGAATCATGCTGGCGGTCGGCATCCTGCTGTGGCGTGGCGCGCCATCGGTATCCGGGGCGCGAGAGCATCCGGCCGAAATTGTCAGCGATGGCCGCCCGCAGGAGCCCGAAGCCCTGAGCTGGTACCGGCAGGGACTGGATGCACTGGCCGGGCATGATCCGGTGCAGGCGCAGGAACATTTCGAACGCGCCCTGCAACGCGAACCGGCCTCCATCGCCGCGCTCGCCGGGTTGGCGCAAGCCCTGGCCGAGCGCGGTGAAACCCAGCGTGCGCGCGAACTGGCGGCGCCACTGCACGACGGCATCGCCACCCTGCCACGTGATTCGCAACTGCGCATCGCCGCCTTTCTCGCCCAGCTCGAACACCAGAACGCGGACGCACTGCGTCATCTGACCGCCTTGACCGCACTTAACCCCGGCGATGCCGACGCCGGCCTGCGATTGGCCGAGCTGCAAATCTCAAGCGGGCTCAGCGCCGATGCCGAAACTACGCTGACGCGCGTGGAAACCCTGCCTCGCGTCCCGCATCACAGACTGGCCTTGCTGCGCGCCCGCATCGCTGGCGTGCGTGGTGATCACAGCGCCCGCCTTGCCGCCGCGCAGGAAGCCGCCGGTGCCCCATCAACCTCTCCGCTGCACGCCGAAGCACTGCTGGAGCAAGGCCATGCGCACCTGTTGGCCGGCCAGCCCGCTGCCGCCAGCACCCTTCTCGAACAACTGACCGCACTGCCCGGCATCGCCGCATGGCCGGCGATCAGCCTGCGCACCGGACTTCTCGCCGGCGCCCTGCTGCGCCATGCCGGAAAACTGCCCGAAGCCATCCAGAGTTTCGAGCAGACCAGCACCAGCGCACAGCAGGCCGGCCTGCCGGCGCTGGCCAGCCTGGCGCAGCGCGAAGCCGCCTATGCCCAGTTCATCGCCGGCCGTTATGACGAAGCGCTGACACGGCTGGAAACCGCCCAGGAGCAACAAACCCACCTCGGCGATCCGGCCCTGCTGGCCGGCACCCTGGGTGTGGCCGCGCTCGTGCATCAGCGTCGCGGCAACCACCCCGCCGCACAGGAACTGCTGCAACGCATGCTCGCCCTCCATCTGGAAACCGGCGATCTCGCCGGCCAGGCCACGGCCCGCAACTCGCTGGGCATGCTGTTCTCGCGCACCGGCCGGCATGAGGAATCGCAACAGCAATGGGACGCAGCGCTGGCACTGTTCGAACGCATCGGCAACCGCCGCGGCGTCGCCACGGCGCGCAGCAATCTGGCCATCGCCCACGGCCACGCCGGACGCACCGTGGCCGCGCGCGAAGCCAACGAAACCGCGCTGGAAACCTTCCGTGATATCGGTGCCACGGCGGATGTCGCCAGGCTGCAATTCAATCTCGGCATCCAGGACCGCCGCGCCGGCCAACTGCCACAGGCCGAAGCCCGGCTGCGCGAAGCACTCGCAGGTTTCACCACGATCGGGGCCGAATCCTTCCGCCTGCAGGCCACCGCCACACTGGCCGAACTGCTGCTGATGCGCGCCGACATCGCCGCCGCCGATGCCCTGCTCGCCGAGCTGGACCCCGCCACCCTCTCGCCACCCGAACGCGCCGCCGCCATTGTCAGCGCCCAGGCGCGGCTGGCCATGCTGCGCGGCGACATCGAAAGCGCCGCCGCCGGCTTCACCCAGGCGCGAACCTTGCGCGAAACCTCCGGCCAAGCCGACTGGGTACGTTTCAGCGAACTGGACCTGGCCGAACTGGCCGCCCTGCAGGGCGAACTGACCATCGCCGGCCAACGCGCGCAGGAACTGCGCCGCGGCATGGCCGAACACGGCGACGCCCGCGCCGCACTGCACGCCGGCCTGCTGCTGGCCGCCATCCGCCACGCCCGCGGCGAGCATGCCGCCAGCGACCGCCTGCTCGACACCCTGGAACAGGAACTGGCGGCCCAGCCCGACGCGTTACTGGCCCAGCGCCTGGACCTGATCCGCGCCGCCCAGAACCTGACCGACCGCCGCAACGCCCTGTCCCATTACGCCCAGCGCGCCCGCAGCGCCGGCTTCGAACTGCTGGCCCTGCGCGCCGAACTGCTCGGCGGCGACGAAGCCCACGCCCGCCAACGCCTGGCTGAACTGGGCATCCAGATGCAGGGCATGCCGCCGGCGTTGCCGTATTGAGCGCGTACTTCCCGCCGTTCAACGCCTGAGTCCTTCCCCGCAGCACGCACATCGGGCACCGGCAATCCCGCCCGGTGTGCAACCCTGCGGCCACCTCAAACGCCGCATCTCCGCACGCCGAACATTCCGAAGTCCGGCCCCGCGAACCCCTGACGGCGGCAAAGCAAGCCCGGCAGGGTTGCGTACCTGCGCCCGGTCGAAAGGCACGATTTCCACCCTCAAACCCTTTCAATTGCCTGTTTTCAACAGACTTTCACGAAAGTTATAGAAGTCCTTCAAGCAATTTCCTCGTGCTGAGCCAACCCTCGCAGTCAGCCCGATCCGATCTGGCCGGGCGGCCACAGGGGCAACAACGAGGAGCACGAGGCATGAACAGGCGACACCTTACGGCCATCGCACTGGCCCTGGTTCTGGGCAGCGGCACGGCCTTCGCCAGCGGCCAGTTCAGTTATCAGGGAAAGCTCGACCAGGCCAATGCGCCGGTTTCCGGCAATTACGACCTGCGTTTCACCCTGTACGGAGCCCTTAGCGGGGGCAGCCCGGTCAGCGGTGCGGGCATCACCAATCCGGTCACGCGCAGCAATGTCTCGGTGGCCGATGGCAGCTTCAGCGTGCAACTGGATTTCGGCGATGTGGCTTTCACCGGAGCGCAGCGCTGGCTGGCGATCGAAGTCAAACCTGCTTCCGGCGGCAGTTTCGCCGCGTTATCACCACGTCAGGCGGTGACGCCGGCGTTGCGCGCGCTGTATGCCGATGACGCCGCGATCACGCAGACCGTGCCCGATGGCAGCGTCGGCACGGCGGACATCGTCACCTCGCAGGTGCAGCGCAGGATCACCGGCAGTTGCCCGGTGGATCAGGCGATAGCGAAAATCAACGAGGACGGCAGCGTGGTCTGCGCCGCCGCGCGTACCAGCAACATCACCCGCGTGCAGGGGCGCAAGGGCATCACGGGCAATGGCACCAGCGGCACGGTGGCGCTCTCGCTCACGCCCGATGGCATCGTCGCCGCGCAGATCGCCGATGCGCAGATCGGCACCGTGGCGCTGGCTGATGGCGCGGTCACCACGGCCAAGATCGCGCCCGGCGCGGTCAACCTTTCGAAGATCAACAGCAATGAGGTGCAGCGCCGTGTCGGCAGTGCTTGCCCTGCGGGTCGCGTCGTACAACGTATCACCCAGGGCGGTGCAGTCCAATGCGGGGTCACGGACTGGGACGGCATCAACAACAACGTCATCAGCGGCAGCAGCGCCACCGTCAGCGGCGGCACCAACAACACCGCCAGCGGTGCCAATTCGGTAATCAGCGGCGGCGGGTTCAACACCGCCAGCGGCGAATACGCCACCGTCACCGGCGGCGCGTTCAATCATGCCAGCGGCGGCTATTCCACCATCACCGGCGGCTCGCTCAACGGCGCCACCGGCTGGGGTTCGGCCGTGCTCGGCGGCTTTGACAACTGCGCCGGCGGCACCTACAGCCTGGCGATGGGGCGGCGCGCCAAGGTACGTCCCGGCAGCCTGGCCACACTGGTCAGCGGCTGTCTGGACGTTGCCAAATCCACCCACACCAACGGCGACCAGGGCACCTTCATTTTCGCCGACAGCCAGGATGCCGATTTCGTCTCCACCGGCGCCAACCAGTTCCTGGTGCGAGCGAAGAACGGCGTGCTGTTCAACCGCGATTCGAACACCGTCTCCCTTCCGGCGGGGCGCTTCATCAATACCGAAACCGGCGCGTATCTCTCCAGCGGCGGCACCTGGACCAATGCGTCCAGCCGCACCCTCAAGACGGCGTTTCGGAACGTAGATGCGAGCCGCATTTTCGATCAGGTGCTGACCTTGCCGATGAGCACCTGGCAATACATCGCCGCGCCCGAAGCGGGCCGTCATCTCGGCCCGGTGGCCGAGGACTTCCGCGCGATGTTCGCGCTGGGCGACCGCGACGATGAAATCAGCACCGCCGATGCCGGCGGCGTCGCACTGGCGGCGGTGCAGGGACTGGCGCAAAAGCAGGATGCCGCACTGGAAACGCTCACCCAACACGCCAGCCACGACACCGCACAGGTACGCGCCGGCATCGCCGCCCTGCGCGCGCGCATCGAAGCCATGCGTGCCGCCCACGTCACGGAGGCACAGCCATGAATCTTCGCCCTCTTTCCGCACTCCTCGCCGCGCTGTGTCTCGGCCTCGCCTCCCACGCCAACGCGCAGGACGCCAACACCCGCATCGTGCATCAGGGTCATCTGGAGAAATCCGGCGTAGCCGTCACCCAGCAGCACGATTTCCGCCTGAACCTCTACACCAACGAAGCCGGCGGCACGCCGCTCAATGCCACGCCTTACGAGTTCGAGCGCGTGGACCTGCATCACGGCGAATACACCCTGGGTTTCGACCTGCCCGCAGGCGTGGACGCCTCCGTCCCGCTGTGGCTGGAAATCTCGCTGCGTCCGTTCGGCAGCGGCGCGCCCTTCGTCACGCTCTCCCCGCGCAGCCGCTTTTCCACCGCCGCGCAGGCCCAGCACGCCTTCAGCGCAGAGACCGCCATGCAACTGGCACCCGGCAGCATCGGCACCACGCAGATCATCCCGGCGCAGGTGCAGCGCCGCGTGACCTCGGAATGTACCGGCGGCGTGCTGTCATCCATCGGCGTCACCGGCACCGTAGGCTGCGTCACCCCGCCCACTACTCCCACCATCGTGCGCGAAGTCGTCGCCGCCTCAGGCATCGGCGGCGGCGGCAACAGCGGCACGGTGTATGTGGAAGTGGCGACCGCCGGCATCACCGACAATCTGCTGATCGAGGGCAGCATCGGCACCAGTGACATCGCCGGCAATGCCGTCACCACTGCCGCACTGGCCAACAACGCCGTCACCGGGGGCAAGGTCAACACCGCCCAGGTGCAGTCACGCGTTGGTGGCACCTGCCCCACCGGCAAGGCCATCACCCAGATCAATGCCGATGGCAGCGTGGTCTGCGGCGTCACCTCGCTGGCGGGCATCCACGGCAACACCGTGGGCAGCGCCAATGCCACGGTGCTGGCTGGCAAGGACAATCAGGCACAGGGCACCTACTCCATCGTCACCTCAGGCCAGAGCACCAGGGCGCTGGGGATGGCCTCCACCGCCATCGGCGGGCGGCAGGTCACCGCCAGCGGAAATCAGTCGGTGGCCGGCAACCACTACGACTCCCCGTATGCGGGCGGCACCGCCAGCGGCAACTGGTCGGTGGCCGTAATTGGCTTGAACTGTGCAGGCGGGCACTACAGCGTTGCGCTGGGAAGAAACGTAAGAATCCGGCCCGGCACCGAAAGCGGCGCGGCGGGTGCAGGCTGCGATGGCGTGGCCGTCTCCGGCGCATGGGGCGATCAGGGCAGCTTCGTGTGGAATGGCGGCTATGACTATTTCAACTCCATCGGCGACGACCGCTTCCTGCTACGTTCACCGAACGGGTTCTACTTCGGCGGCAGCGGTGCCAGCGTCGATATCCCCAACAACCGCTTCATCAATACCTCCACCGGCGCACGCCTGACCAACGGCGGCAACTGGACCAACGCCTCCAGCCGCGCGCTCAAGCACGCCTTCGCCACCGTGGACGCCAGCGCCGTGCTCGACCGCGTGCTGGCCCTGCCGCTGGGCCGCTGGAAATACCTGAATGCCGAAGGCGAAGGCTGGCACCTTGGCCCGGCTGCCGAGGATTTTTCCGATGCGTTCGGCCTGGGCGCGAGCGCGCAGCACATCACCAGCGTGGATGCCAACGGCGTGGCGCTGGTGGCGGTGCAGGGGCTGGCCGAGCGCATCGAACGCGAACAGCGGGAAGCGCTGGACGCACTGGAACGGGAAAACGCGCGGCTGCATGAGGCGCTGGCGCGGTTGAATGCACGGCTGATGCGGATGGATGGGCAGGAGGTGCAGCCATGAAATGTATTGATGAAAACCAGAACGCCACGCTTACCTTTCCTTCTCCCCTCGGGAGAAGGTGCCCGGCAGTGCGGATGAGGGTACGACCGGAGCGCGGCAACCAAACCTCGCAGCAAGATTCATCGTCGCGCTTCGCCCGTACCCTCACCCCTCTCCCGGCGGGAGAGGGGCTTAAAACCCTCCGCCTCGCCGCCCTGCTCGCCGCCCTCGCCTTCACCGGCACGGCACTGGCCCAATCCGCCGGCGATTACCGCCTCGTGCGCCACGTCACCGCCGCTGGTGGCGGCGTTTCCACCGGCGGGGCGAACTACCGCCTGCACGGCACCATCGGTCAGGCCGATGCCAACACCAGCGCATCGCTGGGTGGCGGATTCCGTCTGAGTGGCGGTTACTGGGCCGCTGTCACAGGCGACGACGATCCCGGCCCCGAACCCGGCGACGACCCGATCTTTTCCGATGGCTTCGAGAACACCGGAGGCACCCCATGACCCGCACACATTTCCTCGCCGCTACCTTCTTTGCCCCCTCTTCCCTGCCAGCGGCGGGGAAGAGGGCTGGAGTGAGGGGGGCTTTTCTTACCGAAAGCGAAGAGCACTCGCAGCTTCGCTGCTCGCCCCCTCACCCTGCCCCCACTCCGTGCCCGGCCCACCGACTGGCATGTCGGCGGGCGCTCGCAGGCTCGCAGCTTCGCTGCTCGAAAGCCCTGCTTGCCCCCCGTAAGCGGGGGAGAGGGAAATGGATGGGTCGCGTTGTATTCGCATTGGCGGCCATCCTTGCAACGCTCACCCCCGCCCATGCCGCACCTGACCAGACCTATGTCTGGCACGGCGCGCTGCAAAGCGGCGATGAGGCCACCAGCGGCAACCATCATTTCCAGTTGCGGCTGTTCGCCCAGCCCTCCGGCGGCAGCACACTCACGCCCACGCCGTTGAGCTTCCTCAACGTGCCAGTGGATGCAAAGGGCCGCTTCATGCTCGATCTGGTCTGGGACGAACTGCCCCTACCCATGACGGGCGGCTGGCTGGAAATCTCGCTGCGGCCCAGCAGCGGCGGCAGCTATTCGGTGCTGTCGCCACGCCAGCACATCGGCCATGTGCCCTATGCCCGGCACGCACCTACGGCCGGCTTTGCCGTCTCGGTGCCCAATGCCTCCATCGGCAGTGCGCAGGTCAATTACAACCAGGTGCAACTGCGCGTGGCCAATAGCTGTGCCGCCAGTCAAGCGATGTATCAGATCCTTGCCAACAGTGCTGCCTTGTGTCGCGGCTATGGAAGCATCGGCGCGCTCAGCGGTACCGGCGGCCCCGGTCTGCTCACCCAGCATGACCTCGCCAATCCGGGTCGCTGGGACGTCTGGCTGACCGCCGGCAGCATCGGCGGCCAGCATCTGGCCGCCAATGCCGTCACCACGCCCAAGTTCAAGGCTGCCGCCGTCACCACCGCCAAGCTGGCAAACAACACCGTCGGCGCCGCTGCCATCGACGCCACCCAGGTGCAGCGCCGCATCGCGGGCTTCTGTACCAGCGCAGGCCGTCATCGCGCGATTGCCGTGGTGGCCGAAGATGGCACCGTGACCTGCGCGGTCGATCACATGGGCGGCATCAACGGCAATCAGGTGCTTGCCGGGGCGGACGAAGGCGAGAGCGGCTTCATCGGCAGCGGCGGGCACGACAACATCGCCCGCACCGGGGATTTCGTCGGCGGGGGCCGGGACAATGAGGCCAGGGACCTGATCCTTTCCGAGCCCGACTACTCATTCATCGGCGGCGGCCAGGGCAACAAGGCGCGGGCGGCTAGCGTGATGGGAGGAAGGAACAACACCGCCGCCCGATACGGCGCCGTTCCCGGCGGCATGTCCAACTGCACCGGCGCGAGGGAGTCGTTTGCCGCCGGCTATCGCGCCAAGGTTCGCAGTAGCGAGTACAGTTCGGGCGTCGCCCCTTGTCCAGGGGTAGCCAGTGGCGACGACCGGCGCACCTTCATCTGGGCCGACAGCCAGACCGCCGACTTCGTTTCCAATGGCGAGCAGCAGTTCCTCGTGCGCGCCGCCGGCGGCATCCACTTCGGCACAACATCCACGGTGTCGCTGAGTTCGGGCCGTTTCATCAGCACCTCAACCGGCGCGTATCTTTCCACCGGCGGCACCTGGACCAATGCCTCCAGCCGCGCATGGAAAACCCCGTTCCAGCCCATCGACAGCGGCGCGATCCTCGATGCGCTGCGCGCCCTGCCGATGAGCACCTGGGAATACATCGCCTCGCCCGGCGAAGGCCGCCATCTGGGACCGATGGCTGAGGACTTCGCCGCCGCGTTCGGCGTGGGCGAATCGACCTCGATCAGCACCACCGATGCCAGTGGCGTGGCGCTGGCCGCGATCCAAGGCCTGGCCGCGCGCAGCGTCGAAGGTTTCGAGGCACTCCGCGCGAAGTTGACCGCCGAGAACGCGGCGCTGGCCGGGGAGATCGCGGAGCTTGAGGCGATGCTGGATGCGCTGGAGGACACGCCGACCCAACCCTGAAAACAATTTCCACTCGTCATTCACGAAAACACCACGAGGTTTCCCCATGCGTCTGATCCTCCCCGCCCTCCTCGGCCTCTGCGCCGCCACCGCCCACGCGCAGACCCCCGTCGTGGACGCCACCTCCTTCCTCAATACCCGCCTCTACAACGATGGCAGCCTGCTGCTCGAACACGTGGACGTGGTATTCGCGCCCGAATCACCCGCCAACGCCAGCATCCGCATCGAGCAGGCCAATGGTGCCGAATTGGCCCGCTATCCGCTGGCGGGCGAGTACCGCATGCGCGACAAGGCCTTCGGGCGACTGCCGGTGAGTGGCCATGCGCGCTGGCAAGCGCCTGCCAGCGGCGATTACCGCATGGTGGTGAACATCGGCGGCGCGGACGTGACCCAGTTCCCCTTCAGCGTCACGCTGAAAACCAGCGGCGACCCTTTCGACCCGGCCACCACGGCGCTGTTCGATGGCCCATGGCGCGAATTGGGCTATCTCGTCACCCGCGAACAGAGCGGCAACACCTTCTTCGACCTGGTGGCCTGGGTCGGTGCCATCGACCTGCCGGAAGGCCAGAGCAAAGGCCAATCCATCGCCCGGCTGATGCGCGGCGGCAAGGAAATCGGCCACAGCCGCGAGAGCGGCGGGCACATCGACAATTCGATGCCGTACAAACCGGCCACCTACGGCTTCCTCGTCCCGCACGAATCGCGCCGCGCGCACGAAGCCAGGCCCATCGCGCTGGCCGACCTGGCCGATGGCAATTATGAAATCCGCGTCGAACGCAGCGACAGCCAGCGCCTGCGCAGCTTCCCCTTCAGCGTGAAAAACGGCGCGATCCAGCCGCACCCGCGCGGCACCCTCACCCACACGCCACGCGAGCGGATGCTCTCCCCGCGCGTGTACCGCAAGGGCGGCAACTATGCGTTCCAGGAAGCCTTCTGGCTGATTGGCACGCGCTGACGGCTTTTTCACCCTCTCCCCTGCTCGTCATTCCCGCCTTCGCGTACTGCTGTCCGGGGAAAATTTGCGACGTGGGACGGAAAGTATTGCGGCTCTTGATGCTGGGCGTAGATCGCCGCGTTGCAGACTCGACTTCAGATGTTACCCCTCACCGTCATGCCCGCGAAGGCGGGAATGACGAGCAGGTTTCACGTTGAATCAATTGCCCTCGAAGCCGTTGGCAAAGAGGGTGTTGTCCATGGCGCTTTCGTAAATGCCGATGAACCCCGCCGCGCCGGCCACCACCACGGTGCCGTCCGGTTCGATCACGCACTTGCTGACGGACGCGGTGACGCCAGGCGGGGGGATGGCGGTGAAACTCTGGCCGCCGTTGGTGGATCGCATCACCAGCCCGTTGCCGCTACTGAGCGGCTGGCGCTCGCCCACCACCACGACCTGATCGCCCCGCATGCACACACCGCGCGCCCAGGTGCCGATGCCGCCCGGGCCGACGATATCGGGCAGTTCGTGCTCGATGTAACTGCCCATCGCGGCCGGGTTGGCACCGCTGACCAGAATCTTGCCGACATCGGCATCCTGGTCCACGCCCACGGCCACCAGCCGCTGCGCGGAAATCGCCATGCCCCACAGCTCGCCTTCCCAGCCAGCGGCAACCGTGGGCACCTGCATGTTGAACTCGTAGGGCGCGGCACCGGGCACCGTGGGTGGCAGGAACACGCTCGGTGGCGCGTTGATGAGGCCGCCCACGCCGTAGAAGCGGTCCTCATGCACGGCCATGTCCAGAATCTGCCGGGTGAGATCCTGCACCCGCGTCCAGTCGGCCGCACCGCTGCCGGTGCTCGACGTGGGGCGATACAGCAGGTCCACGCCGTTCAGCGATTCGGCGATGGCCCGGCCATCGGACAGCTCGCGGTAGGTGCCGACGTGGAAACTGCGCCCGACCTGATTGATGCCCTGCAACGTGATGGTGACGACGAACGGCGACGAGGCGGTGTTGAAGCGCAACACCATGTCGCGCGTGCTGGCGCGGAAGCCGGCAACGTACAGCGCGCCGTCGTGGCCCCGGCTGATCGAATTGACGCGGAACTCGTTCAGCGCATCGGCCGGCGATACCGCCGCGGGGCTCCAGTTGGCACCGCCGTTCTCGCTGTAGAAAAGGCCGTAGCCGGTGGCATTGGTGCCGCAGCCGACCCACAGAGTGCCGTCGCTGTCCCGATGCAGGGCATCGGTGCGGTTGCCGCCGGGGCAAGGGTGCGTGGCGGTAATCCATGCGGCATCGGCCTGGCCGGGCAACACGCCGGCCAGCGCGACGGCGAAAACAAGGCAACGAAAGGATGAGGCAAGCATGACGGAGGTCCTCGGGCTTCAGGGAAGGCCGGGCGGCGCGATGTGCCCCACCCGGTCCGGCGAGCATCGGCCCGCCGTGGCCGCGAGGTCTTTCCGAAATCCTCTAAGTTTCGTGAAATTTTTCTGCAAACGCGGCTCCGGCAAGCGCGCACCGTATGCATTGCCTCCCTGCTGTTGTCTTGCCCTCCTGCTGTCATCCTGCGCGAAGTCGCAGGATCCAGCGTCTGGCGCAGTCGAAGAGCGATCCTGCGACTTCGCGCAGGATGACAAGAAGCAACCTCGCGCAGGACGACGGCTCGGACAGATGCGCATGGGCACCCTTGCTGCATTGCAGCAAGTACCCATCCGTTCTGGCATAGTGCCGATCCCCATCCGCACCACGCCACCCGGCCATGAAGAAAACCTCGTTCCCCAAGCAGGACATCCGCATCCTTCTGCTCGAAGGCGTCAGCGCCAGCGCACTGGAAACCTTCCGCGCCGCCGGTTACAGCCAGATCGACTTCCACGAGAAATCCCTGCCCGAGGACGAGCTGAAAAAACGCATCGCCGAGGCCCACTTCATCGGCATCCGCTCGCGCACTCAGCTCAGCGCCGAGGTGCTGGCGCAGGCGAAGCGGCTGATCGGCATCGGCTGCTTCTGCATCGGCACCAACCAGGTGGATCTGGACGCGGCCAAGGCGCTCGGCGTGCCGGTGTTCAACGCGCCCTATTCCAACACCCGCAGCGTGGCCGAGCTGGTGATCGCCGAGGCCATCATGCTGATGCGGCGCATCCCGGAGAAGAACGCGCAGTGCCATCGCGGCGGCTGGAGCAAGTCGGCCGCCGGCAGCTACGAGGTGCGCGGCAAGACCCTGGGCGTGGTCGGCTACGGCCACATCGGCACCCAGGTGGGCGTGCTGGCCGAATCGCTCGGCCTGCGGGTGGTCTTCCACGACATCGAAACCAAGCTCACGCTCGGCAACGCGCGCGCCGCCACGAGCCTGGACGACCTGCTCGAACGCGCCGACATCGTGACCCTGCACGTGCCAGAAACGCCCGCCACGCGGATGATGATCGGCCCGGCGCAGCTTGCGCGGATGAAGCAGGGCGCGGTGCTGGTGAATGCCTCGCGCGGCACCGTGGTGGATATCGACGCGCTGGCGCAGTCGCTGCGCGAAGGCCATCTGGCCGGTGCCGCCATCGACGTGTTCCCGAGCGAACCCAAGGGCAACGACGATGGCTTCGTCTCGCCCCTGTGCGGCATGGACAACGTGATCCTGACCCCGCACGTGGGCGGCAGCACGCTGGAAGCCCAGGACAATATCGGCATCGAAGTGGCCGCCAAGCTGGTGCGCTACAGCGACAACGGTTCCACGCTATCGGCCGTGAACTTTCCCGAAGTCTCGCTGCCCGCGCATCCGGAAAGCCGCCGCATCCTGCACATCCACCGCAACGTGCCGGGCGTGCTGTCGCGCATCAACGAGATCTTTTCGCGGCAGAACGTCAACATCAACGGCCAGTACCTGCAAACCGATCCGGCCATCGGCTACGTGGTCATCGACGTGGCGACCCCGGAAAAGCAGAGTTCGGACCTGCGCGATGCGCTGGCCGCGATCCCCGGAACACTGCGGACACGCGTTCTTTACTGATCCACTTGCAGCCATTCCGGCACGAGCCGGAATGGCGGCATCGAGCCGGGGAAACCCGGCTCAGGCGATCAGGCGATAACAAGGCTTGTAGTCGCCCGACATCTTCATGCGGTTCTGCGCAACGAAATCGCGCAGCAGCGTATCGAGCGCCCGCATGATTTCCGGCTCGCCGTCGATGACGAAGGGGCCGTGCTCCTCGATCGCACGCATGCCCTCTTCCTTCACGTTTCCGGCGACGATCCCCGAGAACGCACGGCGCAAGTCCGCGGCCAGCTCGTGAGCCGGCTGCTCGCGGTGCAACCGCAGCTTGAGCATGTTCTCGTGTGTGGGTACGAACGGATGCTGGAACTCGGGCTGGATGTGCAGCGACCAATTGAAGAAGAAGGCATCCTTGCTGTCGAGTCGATGCGCCTTCACCTTTTCGAAACCACGCTGCATGTAGATCGCCACTTCGCGCGGATCCTCGATGACGATGCGATAACGCTCCGCCACTGCATCGCCCAGGGTCAGGCGCAGGAACTGGTCGATACGCTCGAAGTACGCTGCCGAACTCTGCGGCCCGGTGAAGACCAGCGGGAACGGCACATCGGCGTTTTCCGGATTCAACAGGATGCCGAGCAGGTAAAGGATTTCCTCCGCCGTGCCGACACCACCGGGGAACACGATGATGCCGTGGCCAATGCGGACGAACGCCTCCAGTCGCTTCTCGATGTCCGGCATGATGACCAGCTCGTTGACGATCGGATTGGGCGATTCGGCCGCGATGATGCCCGGCTCGGTGATGCCGATGTAGCGGTTCGTCGCGCGCCGTTGTTTGGCATGTGCGATGTTGGCGCCCTTCATGGGTCCCTTCATCGCGCCCGGTCCACAGCCGGTGCAGATGTCCAGCCCGCGCAAGCCGAGCTGATATCCGACCGACTTGGTGTACAGATACTCTTCGCGCCCGATGGAATGACCGCCCCAGCACACCACGATGTTCGGATCCACATGCGAGCGCAGGGCACGAGCGTTGCGCAGGATCTCGAACACTGCGCTGGTGATGTCTTCCGGGTCTTCAAGGTCGAATTGACCGCTGCCCTGAATCTCCGAGGCCACGTAGGCGATGTCGCGGACCACGGCGAACAACAGCTCCGCCACGCCGACGATGATCTTGCCATCAACGAAGGCTTCGGCCGGTGCGTTGGAGAGCTCCAGCTTGATGCCGCGATCCTGCTGCACCACCTGGATGTCGAAATCCGGGTAGCGCACCAGTGCCGCACGCGGGTCGTCGGAAGCGCTGCCTGAGGTGAGCACGGCCAGCGCGCAGCGGCGCAGCAGATCGTGCATGCCCCCCTTGGTGGCATCGTGCAGGCGACTGACTTCGTGTCGGGAAAGGATGTCCATGCCGCCACGCGGGTAGACGCGGGAGTTGACGGTTGCTGCGCTCATCGGGTTCTTCTGTCTCGTTTCGTTCATTGGACCGCCAAGCATGCCACAAAGCGAACGCCGTGGAAGCCAGCCACCTCCCCAAGCTATCCGCCTCGCACCGCGGCAACGAAACGGTGCATGCGCCCGTGGTCCTTGATGCCGGGCGCCGATTCGATCCCGCTGGACACATCCACGCCCCACGGCCGGGCGATGGCGATGGCATCGGCGACATTGCCGTCATGCAGGCCGCCTGCCAGCAGGAACGGCTTGTCCAACCGAGCCGGCAGCGTGTGCCAGTCGAAGCGCTGACCGCTCCCGCCGGACTCGCCGACACCATGTCCGTCGAACAGCACCGCGTGCGCCGACGGCCATGCTGCGACCCGCGCTGCCACATCGCCGCGCGCCCCTTTCCCCATCGCGATGGCTTTCAGGTACGGCAAACCGAATCGGGAACAAAAGGCCTCCGGCTCGCTGCCGTGAAATTGAAGCAGATCCGGCTTGACCGCCTCCACCAGCGCCTCGATCTCACCTTGCGGGTTGTCCATCACCAGCGCCACCAGGGCAATATGTGCGGGGATCCTGGCACGCAGCAGGGCAGCGGTTTCGGTGGCCACACGCCGCGGGCTGCGTGTGGCGAACACCAAGCCGATCATGTCCACGCCAAGGACCACGGCAGCATCCACGTCCGCTTCACGCGTCAGGCCACAAAACTTGATCCGGACCGGCGGGCTCACAGCGTGACCTCGGCCGGCAAGCCCCAGTGCGCGGGATAAAGCGGCCCGATGAACAACAGCCCCTGCGGCGCTGCGGTTGGTCCGGCCAGACTGCGATCCCGCCCGTCAAGCAATTCCCTCATCCAGGACATCGGCTTCTCGCCCCGGCCGATCGGCAACAGGCTTCCGACCAGGTTACGCACCATGTGATGCAGGAAGGCATTGGCCTGCACGCTCACGTGCACTTCGTCATCGTGACGGGTGACATCGAGTTGCTGCAGGTCGCGTCGCGCATGGGCTGCCTGACACTGCGACGAACGGAACGCGGAGAAATCGTGTTCGCCCAGCAGCAGTTGCGCGGCCGTGTGCATGGCGTTGGCATCCAGCAGCAGACGCTCCCAGGCGACGAAGCGCGCATCCAGCGCGGGACGCACGCGCCGGTTCAGGATACGGTATCGATAGCGTCTTGCGCGGGCCGCGAAACGGGCGTGGAAATCCTCGGGTACCGGCTGAACCCAGCGTACGGTCATGCTGCGCGGCAGACGTGTGGCCGTTCCCATCAGCCAAGCGTATTCGCTGCGCTCGGCATGGCTGTCGAAATGCACGACCTGGCAGCGACCATGCACACCGCTGTCGGTGCGCCCGGCACAAACCACATCCAGCGGATGACCCGCGACAAACGACAGCGCAGCTTCCAGCGCACCCTGAAGGCTGGCGCTGCCATCGCCCAGGCGTTGCCAGCCACGAAAATCAGTGCCGTCGTATTCGATGCCCAGGGCGTAACGCATGCGCCTTCCGGAAAAAAGAAAGGCCGGAAGCATGGTGCGTCCGGCCTCCCGTCGTCAGAGAGATATGTCAGGCAATGCCGTCAAGCAACTGCCGGGCTTCACTGCGCTGGGCAGCATTGCCTTCCGTCAGAACCTCTTCAAGCATGCCACGCGCGCCTTCGGCATCGCCCATGTCCATATAGGCACGAGCCAGCTCCAGCTTGGTGGCGGCCGCATCGATATCGATCCCGGTGGCATCGGATACCAGATCAGGCTCGAATTCAGATTCGAATGCGGACTCAATGGACTCAGCTGCCTCTTCCTCGAAGGGAACGTCCTCGTCAGGCAACTCCGAGGCGGCCTCGAACTGCGGCGCAGGCGATATCGCCCCGGTGTCGAACCAGTCGATCTCGCGTTCGGCGCGGGGTGCCTCACCGGACGTCGGGATATCCCCCTGCATGTCCGCCAGCTCGACCGCTTCCGTCTCCTGGAAGTCTTCGCCGTAGGGAGCCTCATCCCGGGACGGAGCCGCCGCGCCGAACAAGGGATGCTCCGGTGCGATCTGCTGCCCCAACAACAGGGCCTCCTGCCAAGCGGGATCCCGTACGTCGTAGACCTGCGCATACATCGCCTCGGCAGCCATCTCGAAGCCATCGGCATCGTTGCGGGCGTAGTAATGGCGCAGCAGATCCAGATGCAGCTGCAGGTCGCTGGGATACTGCGAAATGGCCTCGATCAGTTCGCCTTCCTCCTGATCGGCATCGCCATAAGCCACCACTGCCGGTGCATCCTCGATCAACGCAGCAGGTGCAGGATCGGTGCCCGCAGCCTTCTTGCGCCGTGTCAGAAGCAGGCCGACCAGACCAAGCAGCACGGCCGCGCCACCACCCAGAATCCAGGGATTGAAACCCGTTGCTCCGGATTCCGGTGCGGGCACAGGCGCAGGCTCGGCAGACAACGGCTCGGCCGCCGGAGCCTGTTCGGCAACGGCAGCGGGCTCGGAGAGCCCATCCTCCGCACCGGATGGGACGACGGCATCGGCATCGAGCGTCAGCCCTTCATCGGCGCCCACGGTCTCGGCAACGCTGTCGGCAACTCCGGCATCCGCTGCAAGCTCCGTCGATGCGGCCTCTGCGCTTTCCTGCATGCCAGCCTCGGCCTTCGCGCCCATGCTTTCCGATGGCGCTGGTGCCGTGGCGACAGCCTCGCCGGAGGACGAAGCGAGCGCCTCGGCTTCGGCCAGACGCCGCTGCACGGCCGCCAACTCGCTGTCCTTGAGCTCGATGAGACGACGACTCTCGCCCTGAATGGCTTCCAGCTCGCCGACCCGCGACTTGAGTTCGACATTTTCCTGCGAAAGCGCACTGACTTCTTCACGCGTCCGCGCCAGCTCGGCACGCAATTCGCGGCCGGTGCCATCGGCTGCCGCGCCGGACTGACTGGCGCCGGCATCGGCGGTCCCTCGCGGCGGCGTCAGCTCCAGTCGTGAATCGGGGGCAGTCCGTGCCGATCGCGCGGATGCGGGCGCAGTGCCACTGGCCTCGGCCGGCTGCGCCATGGTCGCGGCGACACCGCTCCAACCTTGTATCTGGTCACGCACCTGGGCGGCAGCCTCGGCGGCTGCCATCACGGTGGCTTCCTCGCGGCCGGGAATCCGCAACACCGCCCCCTTCTTGAGGCGGTTGATGTTGTCACCAATGAAGGCATCGGGGTTGGCCCGCAACAACGCCAGCATCATCTGGTTGATCGTGACCGAATCATCGGGCCGAGTCCGCTGGGCGATCGACCACAACGTATCGCCACTGGTCACCGCATAGCTGTCGGCGCCATAGGCGGGATAGGTTTCCTGCGCCGGCGGGACATATACCGGCTGGGCCGGTGCAGCGACAGACTCCGATGCGGGTGCCGGTGCTGGCACGGGGGCCGGCGCAGGCATCGGCGGCGGCGTCTCCAGCAACGGCTCGGCGCGGGCGGCGACCGGCTCAGGCATTGCCGTTGCAACCGCCGGAGCGCTGCCGGCAATCGGCGCCATCGACGGCGGATCAAGCAGTACGGTGTACTCACGCAGCATGCGGCCTTTGCCCCAGTCCACTTCCAGCAGGAAGCTCAGGAAGGGGTCGGAAACGCTGTTGGGGGTGGTGATCCGGATCACCTTGCGCCCGCGGGTATCGGTTTGCACCTCGAAATTGAGGTTGGCGGCCTGCATCGCGGGACGTTCCAGCCCGACGCGCGCAAACGCATCGGGCGACGCGAGCCGCACGGCGAGCGCATCAGCCTCGCCGGGGTCGCTCACAAGCACCGGAATCTCGGCAACAAGTGGTTGATTCAGGGCGGATTTCACCTCGATCTGCCCAAGACCGAGGGCATAGGCGTGGGATGTTCCCAACGCCAGCGCCAGCGCCATCGGGAGTCGGAGTCGCATGTTCATCTGGAGGATTCCCCCTGGAGAGTCGTGCCTGGATTGCCCATCAGTCGCCTCCCCCTGAATCCTCGAAACGACTTGATGACGCGTCTCTAAACTATAGATCAGGAAGCAGGTTTTACCAATAGTTCAGCAATCTGTACAGCGTTCAACGCGGCCCCTTTGCGGATATTGTCCGAGACGATCCACAGGTTCAGCCCGCGAGGATGGGAAATATCCTGTCGGATACGCCCCACAAAGACCGCGTCATTGCCCGACGCATGGGTTACCGGTGTTGGCCAACCACCGGCCTGACGCTCATCGACCACTTCCACGCCGGGCGCGTTTTCCAACAGCGTACGCGCAACTTCCGCGCTGATCGGCTCGCGGGTTTCGATGTGCACGGCCTCGGAATGGCCATAGAACACCGGTACGCGCACCGCCGTCGGGTTCACCTGGATGCTGTCGTCACCCAGGATCTTGCGTGTCTCCCAGACCAGCTTCATCTCTTCCTTGGTGTACCCGTTGTCGAGGAAGTCGTCGATCTGGGGGATCAGGTTGAAGGCGATTTGCACCGGGAAACGTGCGGGCTCGGGATCGGCGAAATTGAGAATGGACGCGGTCTGGCGCCCCAACTCTTCCAACGCCGAGCGCCCCGCCCCTGAAACGGATTGGTAAGTCGCCACGTTGATGCGCTCGATGCCCACCGCACGGTGGATCGGGGCCAGCGCCACCAGCATCTGCATGGTCGAGCAATTCGGGTTGGCAATGATGCCGCGGGGTGCCTGCCGGACGGCCTCCGGATTCACCTCACTGACTACCAGCGGCACATCGTCGTCGTAACGGAACGCCGAGCTGTTGTCGATGACGGTGGCGCCCTTTTCGACGAACTTCGGTGCGTATTGCTTCGACGTCTGACCACCGGCGGAAAACAGGGCGATGTCCACACCGGTCGGATCAAATGCGGCGAGATCCTGCACCACGATGTCGCGGTTGCGGAATCGCACCGTGCTGCCGGCCGAGCGCTCGGACGCCAGCGGAACGAGTTTGCCGACCGGGAAGTTCCGTTCCTCGAGGATGGCGAGCATGGTTTCACCGACTGCGCCGGTGGCGCCGACGACGGCGACGGTGTACTGCCTTTCGGACTGACTCATGGGGAAGGAATCTCGGGCGTGAAGAAGGGAATCAGGGGCTGAAGCGACCACCGGGAATGCGCGGGGTCACTTCACCGACGTCGCCACACTGTGCACGGTGGCGCAACATGTGGTCGATCAGCACCAGCGCCACCATCGCTTCGGCGATCGGCGTGGCGCGAATGCCGACACACGGGTCGTGGCGTCCGGTGGTAATCACGTCGACGGCATCGCCATTCACGTCCAGACTTCGCCCGGGCAGGCGAAGGCTGGACGTAGGCTTGAGCGCGATCGAACAACGCACCGGTTGACCACTCGAAATCCCGCCAAGGATGCCGCCGGCATGATTCGACGCGAATCCGTCGGCCAGCAACTCATCGCGATGCTCGGTACCGCGCTGCGCGACCGCGGCGAAGCCATCGCCGACCTCGACGCCCTTGACCGCGTTGATGCTCATCAATGCGCTCGCGAGCTCGGCATCGAGCTTGCCGTAGACCGGCTCGCCCAGACCCGGCGGCACGCCTTCGGCCACCACCTCCACGCGCGCGCCGATCGAGTCGCCGGACTTGCGCAGCGCGTCCATGCAGGCCTCAAGCTCTGGTACCTGAGCCGCATCCGGCCAGAAGAACGGATTGGTTTCGACGACATCCCAATCAAAGCTGCGTGGCGTGATCGGGCCGAGTTGTGACAAATAACCGCGCACCGTGATGCCGCGCTCGGCCAACCATTTCTTCGCGATCACGCCCGCAGCGACGCGCATCGTGGTTTCACGCGCGGAACTCCGCCCACCGCCACGCGGATCGCGAATCCCGTACTTCTGCCAATAGGTGTAATCGGCATGGGCCGGCCGGAACTGCTGCGCGATGCTGCCGTAATCCTTGCTGCGCTGGTCGGTATTGCGGATCAGGAGTCCGATCGGCGTGCCCGTGGTGCGGCCTTCGTACACGCCAGAAAGGATTTCGACCTCGTCCGCCTCGCGTCGCTGCGAGGTGTGGCGTGAACGCCCGGTGGCGCGACGCGCCAGATCCGCGCGGAAATCTTCCGGCGCCAGCGCCAGACCCGGCGGGCACCCGTCGATCACGCAACCGATCGCCGGCCCGTGGGATTCCCCGAAGGTCGTGACCGCGAACAAGGTTCCGAAGGTATTGCCGGCCATGCGCCCTGCCCTCAGCCGCGCGCGTTCGCGAGTGCCGTGATGCGCGCGTGGTGGTGGACCAGATCGTCGCGTTCGATCACGAACACGCCCATCTGGCCAACGCGGAACTCGATCCACGAGAACGGCACTTCCGGCAACAAGGCCACCAGGGCGCGTTCGCTCTCGCCCACCTCGCAGATCAGCAAGCCGTCTTCGGTGAGGTGATCGGGCGCATCACGCAGGATGCGCAACGCGATATCGAGGCCATCGTCGCCGGCACGCAGACCCAAGTCTGGCTCGAAGGCGTATTCCGGCGGCAGCGCATCGGTTTCCGCATGGGTAACGTAGGGCGGATTGGTGACGATGAGGTCATATCGCTCACCGTCGAGTGCGGTGAACAAGTCGGACTGGAGCAGGCGCACGCGGTCTGCCACGTCGAAGCGTTCGACATTGCTTTGCGCCAGGGCCAACGCGTCCGCGCTGAGATCGACGCCATCCACCTGCCAATACGGCTGGTGCACGGCCGTGGCGATCGCGATGCATCCCGAGCCGGTGCACAAATCCAGCACGCGCGACACCGGACGCTCACCCACCCACGGTTGATAGCCGACCTCGATCAGCTCGGCGATCGGGGAGCGCGGCACCAACGCACGCGCGTCGGTCAGGAAGCACAATTGCGCGAACCACGCCTCTCCGGTGAGATAGCAGGCCGGGATGCGCTCATCGACGCGGCGCTGGAACAGGGTCAGGACCTTGGCCTTCTCTGCCTCTGTGAGGCGTGCCTGCCCGTACACCGGCGACAAGTCATGCGGCAGGTGCAACGCATGCAGGGTGAGCTGTGTGGCCTCGTCCAGTGCGTTGTCGTAGCTGTGACCAAAGGTCAGGCCGGCTTCGCCAAAGCGGCTCGCGCCGTAGCGGATAAGGTCGATGATCGTGACGAGTTCGGCGCTCATGGTGCAGTGCAGGATGGAAAGCGTCGCAGTATATCCCGGCGATCATGCCCTGCCGCTGGAAATGTCGGTCACAGCGCCGCGGAATCCACCCAGAGCTGGTCGCCCCGAACCTCGCTGGGCACCTCCCGCAGACTCTGACCGCGGCACGGCCCGGCCACGCAGTCACCGCCGGGAATGGTGAAGCAGGCGCCGTGCGCGGCACAGACCAACGTCCCGGCATCGACGATGAATCGCCCGGGAGCAACCTCCAATCGGCGTGCCGCATGCGGACACACGTTGTGAAACACGCGCACGGTGTCGCAGGCGCGCAAGGCCAGCAACGGCACGGTGTCGTCCTCCACGGCCAATTCGAATCCAGCCGCGCCGCCATCGGGCACGCCGTCCAGAGCTGAAAGAAAGATGAAGGTCACGGCGTGCAATGGGTCACTTGTGATGGATGAAAACGACCCCGATACTTCGAGGCATGGCGCCGGTCCACCGGATTCCGCAGTTCGCGATCCGCAGCCAAGCCGCACATCATTTTGCCACGCATAAGGAACTTGCGATGCGCCCCTTCATGTTCTCGCTGCAACCGCCACGTCATCCGCTTGCGCGTCTCGCGCTGGGTTTGGCCGGGCTGGTGCTGCTGGGTTTCTTCACTGTCTTCGGACTGGTGGTGGCTGCCGCGCTGCTTGCCGTTTTCGCGCTCAGGCGGCTTTACCTGACCTTGCGCGGCGAACGGCCAGGAAGCTCACGCCCGGTGGACCCGCAGGTCATCGACGGCGAATTCACGGTGGTCGAAAAGGCCCGACTTCCTCGCTGAAGCGGACCAACGCGCGCCTACTTCCGGCTCACCTCAATCTGCGTCGCCACCGACGACATACAAGCGCTTGCGCGGCGCCCCGCTGATCTCCGCGGCCAGTCGTGCTGCCTGCGATGGCGGCATGTGCTCGCGCAGCAGCGCAAATGCGCGACGCCCCAGCACCAGCGCGACATCCCCGTCGGCTTCGGGCGCGCCCTCCACGATCAACACGAATTCGCCACGTTGCTGGTCGGCATCACTGGCCAGCCGATCAATCAACGACGTGAGCGAGCCATCGAGGATCGTTTCGAAGCGCTTGGTCAGTTCGCGCGCCAGCACGGCATGCCGCTCTGGCCCAAATGCCCCGGCAGCATCCGATAACGCATCCGCGATGCGGTGGCTGGATTCGTAGAAGATCAGGGTGCGCGGTTCGGAGGCGAGCGCTTGCAGGCGCTCGCGCCGGGCCGCCGATTTGTTCGGCAGGAAGCCTTCGAACACGAAGCGATCACTGGCAATACCCGCCGCGGAAAGCGCGGCAATCGCGGCGCAGGCCCCGGGCACGGGGGTCACCTGGATGCCGGCCTCGCGCGCCGCCCGCACCAAGCGAAAGCCCGGATCGGAAATCAGCGGCGTGCCCGCATCCGACACCAGCGCCACATCCTCGCCGGCGAGTAGTCGACCCACCAATTGGGCTGATTGCGCCGCCTCGTTGTGATCGTGCAGGGAAACCAGGGTTGCACGCATGCCGAAGGCGGCGAGCAGCTGCTGGGTATGGCGGGTGTCCTCTGCCGCTATCACATCCACGCTGCGCAGGGTTTCCTGCGCGCGCGGGGAAAGATCGCCGAGATTGCCGATCGGCGTGGCGACGACATGCAGGCGGCCCGCCACGCGCGTTGCAGCTTAGTGGTCGTGGCCGCCCGGACCGTGGGCGTGGCCGTGCGCGATTTCTTCTTCGCTGGCGTCACGCACGTCCTGGATGTCGACTTCGAAGCGCAGCGTCTTGCCGGCCATCGGATGGTTCAGGTCCACGTCCACCACGCTCATGCCGACCTTCACCACGGTCAGCGGGCGCGGCCCCTGCTGGGTCTGCACCATCAGCGTCTGCCCCGGGGACAGCCTGGCGTCGCCGAAACGCTTCTTCGGCACGCGCTGCAACAGCGCGTCACTGCGCTCGCCGTATGCCTCCGCCGGTTCCACCGTGACGTCCACGCGGTCACCGGCCGCCTTGCCTTCCAGCGCCTTCTCCAGACCGGGAATGATGTTCCCGGCGCCCTGCAGGATGTGCAGCGGGTCGCGGCCCTGCGAGGTTTCGACCTGGCTGCCGTCGGCCTCGAACACGGTGTAGTGGAAGGTGACGACTTTGTTCTTTTCGATGTTCATGGGAATGGCTGACAGGAGCGCGGACAAAAGGAGCCGCGCAGCATAGCGGTTTGCGCGGCGCAAGGCACGTTCCGTGCCGATTGCAATTGACAGGCCGCGCCGCTTTGCGCACCGTTCCCCCATGCGATCCTGCCGCTCCGATGCCCTGCGCCTGCTTCCGGCCGCGCTTGCTGTCGCGCTGACCATGCTGCTGGGCGGTTGCGGTTCGTCGCCAACCAGACCTTCCGCACACGCCGCCACACAGGCCAACGACGTGCTGTTCCGTGCCATCGGACTGGTCGGCACGCCGTACCGTTACGGCGGCAACACGCCGGCGGGCGGGTTCGATTGCAGCGGACTGGTGGGGTACGTGTTCCGCGAAGCAACGGGGTTGTCGCTGCCGCGCAACTCCCGGGCCATTGCCGACATCTCCGCCCCGAAAGTCGAGCGCAAGCGGCTGGCGCCGGGCGATCTGGTGTTCTTCGGCAAGCGCACGGCCGGCCACATCGGCATCTACGTCGGCGAAGGCCGCTTCGTGCATGCGCCCAGCAGCGGCGGCACGGTGCGGATGGACCGGCTCGACGGGCATTACTGGAAGGACCATTATCTCTACGCCAAGCGCGTGTTGCGCTGACGCGCGGCGTTGCGCCGTCGCCGCAGGAACGCACGGGGAGAAATAGGTGGAAACAACGGCTTGCGCGAATTGCGGTACGGCGATGGCGGACCGTTACTGCCCGGAGTGCGGGCAGAAACGCTTCGTCGAAACCGATCGCCGCTTCGGCCACCTGCTGGCTTCGTTCTTCGAGGCCGCAACCGATCTGGACGGGCGGTTCTGGCGCAGCCTGCGCGCGCTGCTGTTCCAGCCCGGCCGTATCGCGCGCGACTACATCGACGGCGCGCGCCAGCGCTGGATGTCCCCCATCGCGCTGTTCCTGCTGGCCAACCTGCTCTATTTCCTGATGCCCACGTTCACCGACCTGAGCCTGCCGCTGCACGACCAGATCCGGGGCGAGGTCTACCGCGAGTTCGCGCCATCGTTTTGCGAGGCCGAGGAAACGCGCTGGCGGTGCGGGACCACCGGTCAACTGCACAGCCGCCTGACCGAGCCGCTGGTGCGGCACCGCCTGCAGACGGAACGCGAACGTGCGGCGGAAGCGGGCCGCGAATTCTCGATCGAACGCTTCGCACAACGCTACGACGCGCGCTCGGGCGAGATCGGCAAGCTGCTGGTGATCCTGCACGTGCCATTCATGGCGCTGGCGCTGATGCTTGCGGCCTGGCGACGACGCCGCTACTTCGCCGAACACTTCGTCGTCGCACTGACCCAGCTCAGCTTCGTACTGTTGTTTCTGCCGCTGGTGCTGCATTCGGTGATGGCGCTCGTCAGCACACTGCCCTGGCAGTGGTCCCCGGCGATGCAGTTGGCGCTGAAACTCGGCGTCCTGGCACTGGTGCTGCTGTACTTCGCCCTCGCGTGCCGGCGTTGCTACGACAGCCGATGGTGGAGCGCGGCATGCCAGGCCGTGGTCGCGCTCGGTGCGTTCGCGCTGTCCAGTTTCACCATTTACCGAGCGGTGCAGTTCGTGCTGACGATCTGGCTGGCGTGATGGTTGCGTCGCTCCGGGCGATCAGCCCGATTCCTGCGGCCGCATCCGGTCTGCGCGTTCATGCGCCGCCGCATGCCCGCGCGCCACGTCCACACGCATGAGGAGCGCGAGACCGGCAATGAAGAACAGCACGGTGACGGCCATCGAAAGGCGATGATCCCCACCGGTGGTGGCATTGACGATGCCGTAACTCAGCGGACCGAGGATCGACGCAAGTTTCACCGCCATGCCCCACAGCCCGAAGATTTCAGCCTCTCGCTCCGGTGGGCACAGATAACCCACCAGTGCCCTGCCCGCCGACTGCGATGCCCCCAGACACAAGCCGACAAGGTTCGCCGCAACCCAGACCACGGCCAGGCTGGAGGCCAGCCACATCAACGCGATGGCGACGATCCATCCGACCAGCGTCAGTGCCAGTGTGCGGCGGTGTCCGAGACGGTCCTGCACTCCACCGAAGCCGAACGCGCCGAGCGCGGCGGTGATATTGACCACGAGGATCAGGACGATGCTCTGCGTCGTGCTGAAACCGAGCGCCTGCGAGGTGTAGATCGCGGCCAGCGCGATCACCGTCTGTACTCCGGCTTGATAACAAACGATGCAAACCAGCAGGCGACGCAGGTCGCGCAAACCGTGGCCGCCGCGCAGTGCGTCGATCACGCGGGAAACCGCCAGCGCCCTCACCTGTGCAGCGCTGACGGGTGTCGGACGTGCGCGTTCACGCAGCAGCATCAACGTCGGCAACGCGGCCAACGCAAACATGACAGCGGTGATGAGCATGGTTTGCGGCACCGCTTCTTCCGCCGTTCGTCCCGTGCCTTGAATCCACCACAGGCACACGCCAAGCGTCAGGAGCCCACCGATGTATCCCAGCCCCCATCCCCAGCCGGACACGTTGCCCATCGCCCCGGGCCGCACCAGTTCGGGCAGGAAGGCGGCGATCAGGTTTTCGCCCATGCCGAAAGCGAAGTTGCCGATCACCACGATACTCAATGCCAAGGCCACGTCGCCCGGCCCACACAGCGCCAGTGCCGCCGTTCCGGCGATGCACACCAGCGCGCTGCCGATGAGCAGTTCGCGCTTGCGCGCGCGCAGATCGGCGTACGCTCCGATGAAGGGCGAGGTGATCAGGTTCAAGGCGTATGACACCGACAATGCCATCGTCCATGCCAGAGTGGCCCAGTCCGCACCGCCTGCGATGACAGACACGAACCACGCGTTGAATACCGCCGTGACAACCACCGTGGTGTAGCCGGAGTTGGCGAAGTCGAACATCGCCCACGCGAATACTTCGCGGCGCTGCACGGGTGGAATGCCGGGCGGATGGGAGGCGACGAAGGCAGGCAGCCGAACAGAAGAGTTCATGTCGTCATGTCGTCGGGTGAAGGGGAGTCAGCATAAGGCGCGACACGCCAGCCTGAGAATCGATCCACACGCTCATGCAATGTCCGGGACCTGACCCGGGAGATGCCTCCACCCCGCGCCGTGGCGACACCTATCAGCGCGGCTGGCTGAACCACGCCGAGGTCTCCGCATCCCCGTGCGCTGGTCAAGCTCCCGCCAAACGCGTACAGTGCGCGGTGTTCGCTGCTTTCCGTCGCGTTTTCCCGGTCGCCCATTGCGACCTGCCGCACGCCCTCCTTGCAGCAAGCCGAAGGCCGAGCATCGGCCACTTCGCACTTATTCCATAAAGCTACGGCGCGGATTCCGGGAACGCCACGGCTTGCGACTGCAGGAGTCACCATGTCCTTTGCATCCCTCGGGCTGACGCCCGAGCTCGTCCGCGCGCTGGACGAAATCGGCTATACCCAACCCACACCCATCCAGGAGCAGGCCATCCCGCTCGTGCTGGAAGGCCGCGACCTGCTCGCCGGCGCCCAGACCGGCACCGGCAAGACGGCCGCCTTTTCCCTGCCGATGTTGCAGCGACTCGCTGCCGGCGAGATCCGGCGCGGACCTCGTGCCCCGCGCGCCCTCGTGCTGACACCGACGCGCGAGCTCACCCTGCAGGTCCACGACAATGTCCGCGAGTATGCCAAGCACGTGCGCCTCGCCAGTACAGCAATCTTCGGCGGGGCCGGCATGGGCCCGCAGATCCAGGCGCTGCGCCGCGGCGTCGACATTCTCGTTGCCACGCCGGGCCGCCTGATCGATCACGCCCAGCAGCGAAACCTTGATTTGTCGAAAATCGAGATCCTCGTGCTGGACGAAGCGGACCGCATGCTCGACATGGGCTTCCTCCCGGCGATCCGCCGCATCCTCGCCATGCTGCCGACCCAGGGACGCCAAACCCTGCTGTTCTCCGCCACCTTCGCGCCGGAGATCAAGGAGATCGCCCAGAACTTCATGCGCGATCCGGCGCAGGTGCAAGTGACACCCGGCAACAGCGTGGTCGCCACCATCGAGCATCGCGCCCATCCGGTGGATTCCGGCCGCAAGCGCGACCTGCTGCTGCATCTGCTGTCTGCCGACAGCCGTCGTCAGACGCTGGTGTTCAGCCGCACCAAGCACGGCGCCAACCGTCTGGCCGAGTTCCTCGAACAGTCCGGCGTGCGCAGCGCGGCCATCCATGGCAACAAGTCGCAGACGGCCCGCATGAAGGCACTCAACGGCTTCAAGGACGGCAGCGTCACCGTGCTCGTCGCGACCGACATTGCAGCGCGTGGCATCGACATCGACCAACTTCCGATGGTGGTCAACTTCGACCTGCCGACCATCGCCGAGGACTACGTGCACCGGATCGGCCGCACCGGCCGCAACGGCAGCACGGGTGAGGCGATTTCCCTGGTTGCGCCGGAAGAAGGCCCGCTGCTGCGCGACATCCAGCGCATGCTCAAGCAGGACATCGCATTGACCTCCATTGCCGGCTTCGAAGCCTCGAAGGCATTGCAGATGGACGGTTCGCTCAAGGCGGCGCGCCGGCCAGGCCAGGCCCCGACACAACGGGGCCAGCGACCCGCAGGCAAGCCCTCGGGAACGCCCCGCCAGGGCGCACCCGCGTCACGCGCTGGCCAGAAGCCCGCACGAAGCGGAAACGGCCATGGCGGTGAGCATCGTGGTCACAGCGGCGCACCGCAGCAGCGCCGCCGCCACGCCGGCTAGTCCCCGGGATGCCTTCGGCGCGTGCAGTCGCGCCGAAGGCTCGCATCATTGGCTGGCCACCACCAGCCGGCGTGCCGCCGAGATCAACGTCCCGGCGATGCGGTGAATCGAAGAACCACGCCGATCGGCGATGACTTTCCGGCACCTCAAAGCGGCGCGCGGGATGGCACACCATCCACGACACGCCAGACCCGATGGGGATTGGCGTCCGTCAGCTCGGCCGGCAACCACCCGTCGGGCGCCCGGTCATAGCACTGCAACTGTGCGAAGCGCCGTATCGCACCCGGCATGCCAACCGCGGAAAACCCCGGTGCGGTACTGGATGGATACGGCCCACCGTGATTCATCGCAGGGCTGACGATCACGCCCGTCGGCATGCGATTGAAGTTCAGTCGCCCCACGCGCGGACGCAATCGCGCGGCGAGGCGCTCTGCCACATCGGCCTCTGCGGCGTCGGCGTGGATTGAACCCGTCAGGCTGCCGTCCAGTTCGCCAACAATGGCGAATGTCGCTGCTTCATTTCCCGATCGCACGATCAGGCTCACCGGCCCGAAGGCTTCGGTCTGCAGCGCGCGCGGTGCCTGCAGGAACACATCGGCGGACACGTCCAACAGCGTCGGCGTGAAACGAAACCCGGGTGCCACCCGCCGTGCTTCGCCAGCAACCACGCGAGCACCTGCACCGACCAGTGTCTGCACGCCCTGCTCCAACCCGGCCAGCACAGCCTCGGACAACACCACGACCGGTGCAGCAGCAGCGAAGCGCGTTCCTGCCGCCGCCACGAAGGCGTCACCCGCCGCCCCCTGGGGCACGATCACGACACCCGGATTGGTGCACATCTGACCACTGCCGGCCAGACACGACCCGAGAAACTCCTCGGCCAGATCGTCCCCTCGCGCCGCCAGCGCGCCGGGCAACAGCACCACGGGATTCACCGCCGAAAGTTCACCGAAAAACGGGATGCCCGCGCGATCGGCTGCGGCCTTCAAGGCCAGGCCGGCCGCACGACTGCCGGTGAACCCGATCGCACCGATGCGCGCGTCGCCACACAGCGCCAACCCGGCATCCTGGTCGAGCTGATACAGCATCTGCACGCTGCCGTCGGGAAGTCCGGTGTCGCGAGCGGCTTGCAGCGCGATCTTCGCCAGCGCACGACTGGTCCCGGGATGGCAAGGATGGACCTTGGCGATGACCGGACTGCGCGCGGCGATCGCACAGGCAAAATCGCTGCCGGCGATGGCGTTGTAAGCCAGCGGGAAATTGTTGGGACCAAACACCACCACTGGCTTGCACAGCGGCCCCAGCGACGAACGCAATCCATTGCGCGTATCGATGACCGGTTGCGTCCAGCTCCGCTCGCGCGCAGCCACGGCGGCCTGTCGCAGCTGGCACACGGTGCGTGGCAATTCGTTGTCGCTCAATCGCGGCACTGACGGGAGCGCGGTTTCACGATGTGCCAGCGCGATGATGGCGCCGGCCTCGCGCTCGATGCCGTCGGCGTAACGCTCCAGAAATGCGGCGACGGTCTCTGGTGCCGCAGCGGCCAAGGCCGGCGCCGCCGCAACGGCCGCACGCACGGCATCCTCGATTTCGGCTTCGGTGGCCACCGGGAACGCGTCGCCGCAGGCCTCGCCTGTATCGGGATCGAACGCCCGGAAGGTGGAATCGCCCAGCGCATCGCGCCAGCCGGATCCAATGAGCACCTGCGCGGTTTCGATTGTCATTACGGCACCGATGATCAGCTTCGATGCCCGCGATTATCGCAGCGTCACCCTGAGACACCGCGTGAACGCAACCCGCGCATCCTGATCAGCCGGAAAAGCCGCAGACGAAAGGATCGGTCGGATCGAGCACCAACCGCGACTGCGCCGTGACGAACGCGCTGCCGGTGATGGTGGGCAGAATGCTGCCGTCCTCGCCGGGCCGCCATGTTCCTTCGAACACGCTGCCGATCAGGCTTTCCTGGCGCCATACCGCGCCAGCGGCCAGCGTGCCGTCCGCCGCCAGGCACGCCAGTTTCGCGCTGGTGCCGGTGCCGCAGGGCGAGCGGTCATACGCCAGCCCCGGACACAGCACGAAATTGCGCGCATCCATGCCAGGCGTGGGAGACGCGGTGTTGATCTCGATGTGGTCGATCTCCAGCCCGTCCGCGCCACGGATGCCCGCCTCTTCCAGCGCCCGACGGATGTCTTCCGCATACGCCGTCAGATCACGCCAATGATTCGGTTCGAGCGGGATCGGTGTCTCCGGAGTGATGAAGAACCAATTGCCGCCCCACGCCACGTCGCCTTGCACGACACGCTCATCCATCAACGTCACCGATACGTCACGGGCGTGGCGATACGACGGCACATTGTCGATCGAGACCCGGCCATCCTCGTGAAGGCGCGCGCCGACCAAGCCCGCCGGCGTATCCAGCCAATGCTGGCCGGGCTCGATGCGCCCGAGGAACTGCAGGCTACGGATCACGCCGATGGCGCCGTGCCCGCACATCCACAACGGACCGACGTTGTTGAAGAAGATCACGCCCGTCACCGCGCGCGCATCGTCCGGTGGCACCAGCAAGGCACCGACGACCACATCCGAGCCGCGCGGCTCGCAGGCGATGGCGCGTCGCAAGGCGTCATGCTCGCGCGCAAACCGATCGCGCCGCTGCTTCAGCGTGCCTTCGCCCAAATCGGGAAAACCAGATATCACGGTCCGTGTCGGCTCGCCGCCGGTATGCGAATCGATGGCTTCGATGGATGTCACGGTGGCAGCGCCCGCGGGATAGGTCATGGCAAGAGGTCATCACAGTGGATTGAGCATCGGGTGGGCGGCACCCATGACACCGGCGCAAATCGGTCAGAAGCGCGACAAACGATACGGCTCCAACGGGATCAACGGGGCACTGCCGGACATCATCTGCACGATCAGCTTGCCGGTAGTGGGCGCCTGGGTCAGGCCGAAGTGGCCATGACCGGTAGCGACGTAGACATCGTGGTCGCCGACGCGGTCGATGATGGGCAGCGAATCCGGCGTGCACGGCCGATAACCGGCCCACTCGGCCACCGGCTGGCCAGCCAGCGCCGGGAACAGACGGCGGGCATCGGCATCGCGGCGTTGGATGTAGCGATAATCCGGATCGCGACCGATGGCGGTGAGCTCCTTGATGCTGGTCATGCGGATGCCCGGCAGCATCGGCGAAAGCACCATGTAGCGCTCGGCCCAGAGCGTCGGCCGATGCACCAGACCCGGCTGGTCCGGGTACATCAAGTGATAGCCCCGCGCCGGGATGACCGGAACCTTCACCTTCAGGTCGCGCAACAGACGATTGGTCCAGACGCCAGCCGCCAGCACCACCTTGTCGGCATGCACCGTGCCCTGATCGGTAACGATGCGATACTGCCCCTTGCCCGGAAGGACCTGCGCCACGTTCGCACGCAATGCATGGGCGCCACGCGCCAGCAATGCGTCGCCCAGACGCTTGCAGAATTGACCGGGATCGCGCATCGCGAGCGCCTGATCCTGGAACACGGCGTGACGGAACATCTCGCCGATCCCCGGTTCCAGGTCGCGCAACTGCCTGGCGTCGAGCACCTGATGGCTGACGCCGCGCTCACGCATCAGTTGCCGCTCCCACTCGCCCTTCTCGAAGCTTGCCTCCTCGCTGTAGACGTGCAACCAACCGGTTTCCGCAATCAATTCACGTGCGTCGATCGCCTCGGACAGCTCGATCCAGGAGGCGCGCGAGGCATCGTTGATCGCATGCATGGCGTTGATGAACGGGAGAACGCGCGACGATCCGCCGTTGTAGACGAAACGCATCACCCAACCCAGCCAGCTGGACCATGCGCCGAAATCCAGCTTCAGCGGCGCATCGGCATCGAACAGCATCTTCAAGCCGGTCAGCAACACGCCGGGCGTGGATTGCGGCAGCACGTCGCCGGTGGAAATGGAGCCGGCATTGCCGTGCGAGGTCTGTTTGCCGAAACCGTGCGGATCGATCATCAGCACGTCGCGCCGCTGCTCCCTCAAATGGAAGGCACAGGACAGCCCGACGACGCCGCTGCCGATGACGGCGACCTCGGTGGTGCGGGGCGTGGCAATGGACTCAGTCACAGGGGCGCATCCGTTGCAGGGACAGATCGTGGAAGTCGTAGCTGAAATCGATCGCGGGATCGACCGCAACCAGCGTCATTGTCGGTGATCCGTCGCGTGATGGGGAGAGGTCGAGCCAGGCGTCTGCTCCTGCCACGCCGGGATCGTCCCATGCCACCAGAAAGCGCTCTCCGACACGCTGCACGGTGCCGTGCATGCGCGGCGACTTGCGCGATACCCAGCGCACCGCCTCGCCGACGGGGCAGAACGACACGTCACCGAACCAGGGATCGCGGTAGATCCCCCATTGTCCACGCAACTCTTCCGCCACCACCCGCACGCGCACGGCGGCGTCCATCGCGGCAGGAACCGAGGCCACGGCCGAGGCGTCGTCCAGCTCGTACGCGAATTCGGCCAGCGCCGGGGCACTGCCGGGCCGGGTGATGTGGCGCGACAGCACTGCTTCAAGTGCGATGCGCGCCTGCGAGGCTTCGCCGTTGATGAGGAACACGTAGCCACTGCGACGCTCGGGGAACAGGGCCATGGCCGAGTACATGCCACCCAGCGTGCCGGTGTGAGCGACACGCAGGAAGCCGTTCACGTCCGAGAGTCGGAATCCATAGCCGTACGCGGTGAAGTGGGTGTTTTCCCAGCGCGTCGCCCGCGTACTCACCGGCATGGGCATGTGCGCCCGCCACATTGCCTGACGCTGCGATGCCGAGAGCCACTCCGGCGTCAGCTGCGGGTCCAACCAGTTGCGCATCCACGTCAGCATGTCGTCGAGACTGCAACGAACCCCGCCGGCCGCCGCCGAGGTGATGGCCTGAATGTATTGGTCATCGACATTGCCCGGCACCTTTCCGGCACGATGCGGCTGCGCCACGTTGCCCAGGGCATCGCGCTCGAACGCACCGACCCGGCAACGCTGCAACCCCAACGGCGCGAACACCTCCCGCGCCATCAGCGTTTCGTAGTCCGCCCCACCCGCAGCAGCAGCCACTTCGCCGGCAATGATGTAGAGCAGATTGTCGTACGCGTAAGTGGATCGGAAGCTGGATGCCGGTTTCAGATGGGCCAACCCGGCCATCACATCCTCGCGGCTGAACTGGTTGGGTTCAGGCCACAGCATCAGGTCGCCGGCGCCGAGCCCCAAACCGCTGTTGTGGATGAGCAGATCGCGCACCTGGATTTCACGCGTCACCCACGGATCGTGCATGCGGAATGCGGGAAGGTGCTGGATGACCGGATCGTCCCAGCGCAGTTTCCCCGCATCCACCAGCCGTGCCAGCAGCGCCGCGGTCATGGCTTTGGTGTTGGAGGCGATCTTGAACACCGATGTCGTCGTCACCGGCTGTCCCGACCCGGCGAGGATTTCGCCGTAGCCCCGCGCGAACCTCACTTCGCCGTCTTCGATCAGTCCCACCGCGATGCCCGGAAGCGTGTAGCGCTGCATCGCCTCGCGCACCGCGGTGTCGACGATCTGCGCCGTGTCGGGTGGCATGGAAGCCGCATCGATCACGTCCTGCCAGACGCGCAGAAGATTGCCGCTCCACAGCTTCGCGATGTCGGTTTCGCCGAACCCCGCACGGCGCAGTGCTGCGGTGACGTTGCCGGTCTGCGACGCGTCCATCCAGCCGGTGATGCCACCGCCGCCATCGAAATCCGATGTGAGGCCGACATGATCGATGCCGGCCACGGCCACCATGTGCTGCACATGCGCGACGAAATCATCAAGACTGGCGAGCGGGTGTTCGCGCTCGATGCGTGCCAGCCCTTCGAGCATGGCCGGATGGGTGTCGTGCTTTTCGTAGTCGTATTCGGCATCGCCGGCCAACCGCGCCACGTCCTGCTGCAAGGCTTCTTCGGCGGCCTTGCGGGCCGGATCGTGCTTGAGGAACTCCTTGTAGGCCACGGTGTGGATCACGCCGCCTTGCTGCGCAATCGCGCGCAGCAGATCGTCCGGCAGGTTGCGCGGATGATCGGTCAGTGCACGGGCTGAGGTGTGCGAAGCGATCAGCGGTGCTTTCGACACGGCCAGCGCGGCACGCACGCAATTGTCGGAGGCATGCGACACATCCACCATCATGCCCAGCGCATTCGCACGCGCCACGGCGGCCCGCCCGAATGCGCTCATGCCGGGATCTTGCGGGCTGTTGTGCGCCGGCTCGCCCAGCTCGGGATTGGGCATCGAACTGCTGCACAGATCGTTGTTGCCGACATGGGTGAGGCCGAGATAACGCGCACCGCGTGCGAAGGCGGCATCGAGGCGTGCGAGATCGTGACCGAGCGAATAGCCGTTCTCGATGCCGATGGCGACGCTCAACAGGCCACGTGCGTGGTTGTCGCGCACATCCTGCGGCGTCAACGCGGCGCGTACACGATCCGGATGGTTCGCCAGCAGCATGTCGATGGCCGAGTACTTTCTTTCGGCCTTGGCCACCGCGTCTGCATAGCCTTCCGGCGTCAGCGGCCCCTGCCCCACGTAGATCACGAGAAAGGCGGCATCCATGCCGCCACGGCGCATCTTGTCCAGATCGACCTGCAAAGCACTGTCACCACCGGCGTCGTAATGCGGCACGCGCATGTAGTCGTTCGGGATGTCGACATGGGTATCGAGCGTCAACGGACGAGTGGGCCCGGTCGCCGCCAGCGAGGCACAACCGGACATCAGCGCCATCGCAAGCAAGGTCGGCAATGGGCGGGCAAAATGGTTCATGCGTCTCTCCAGTCGCTGGCCGGCTGCTCGCCGGCGATCATTTCCTCGAACGCCTGGCGTCGCCGGACCACGGCATAGCGACCGTCGTCCACCAGCACTTCCGCAGGCAAAGGACGGGAGTTGTAGGTCGATGCCATCGACGCACCGTACGCTCCGGCGGCGAGGATCGCGACCAGATCGCCGGCAACACAGCGTGGCAGCTCACGCCCGACCGCGAAGGTGTCGCCGGTCTCGCAGACCGGACCAACCACGTCATAGGTGACCTTCTCGCGCGTACCGTCGTCGCCAACACGCACGATGTCATGCCAGGCGTCATACAGACTGGGACGCAGCAGGTCATTCATCGCGGCATCAACGACGAGAAAACGCCGCGCCGTGCCTCGTTTCTCCAGAATCACCCGGGTCAGCAACAGGCCCGCTTCGGCCATCAGCCAACGCCCCGGCTCCAGCAGGATGCGGCCGGAAAAGTCGCCCAACGCATCACGGATCACTGCGACGTAGTCGTCCGCAGCCGGCGCGCGTTCGCCTTCGCGGTAACGCACGCCCAAGCCGCCACCGACATCGATGCAGGCGATCGGATGACCCGACGCTTCCAGTTCGCGCCAGAGCGCAGCGATGCGTGCCAGCGCCTGTCGGACCGGCTCCAAGCTCAGCAACTGCGAGCCGATGTGCATGTGCAGCCCGTCAAGCCGAACATTCGGCCATTGTGGTCCAGTCGAGAAGCAGCGTCTGGCCTCGTCGATGGAAACACCGAACTTGTTCTCCGCCTTGCCGGTGGAAATCTTGGCGTGGGTCCTGGCATCGACGTCGGGATTGATCCGGATGGAGGCCGTGGCGACAACACCGCGTCCCGCGGCGGTCCGCTGGATCGCGTCCAGCTCGGCCACCGACTCCACGTTGAAGCGGGCAATGCCTGCAGCCAGGGCCGCGTCGATCTCGGCATCCGATTTGCCAACGCCGGAGAACACGATGTCGCGGGCCGGGATGCCGGCGCGCAAGGCACGATGCATTTCCCCGCCGGAAACGATATCCGCACCGGCGCCTTCTGCGGCGAGCAACTGCAGCACGGCGATGTTGCCATTGGCCTTGACTGCATACCGGATACCGGCATCCAGCCCGTCGAGCGCCGACCGCAGCGAGCGGATCCGGCGGCGGATCATCGGCGCGGAGTAAACGTAAAGCGGCGTGCCTTCGCGTGCAGCGAGGGCGCTGAGATTCACGCCGTCCAACCAGCCGGCAACGCCGGGATGATCGTGTTCTGGCATGCAGTATCCTCGGAAAAAAACGGCGGCCCAATGTCCGGGCCGCCGAGGAGAGACAACAGGAAGTGCCCGACTTCCGCGGATCAGAAGTTCCAGTTCAATACCATCTGCATGTAGCGCGGCGACTGCCAGCGCGTGCCCGTGCCGAACGTGGGCCGTACCACGCCCGGATTGGACTCGTAGCGCGCCGCGACATTGACCGTCTTTTGGTGGTCGAGCAGGTTGAAGATCGAGAAACGGATCTTCACGTCCTGGTTCGGGATCGGCACGCTGAGCGTGGCGTTGACGCCGACATCGTAGATCCATGGCATGCGTCCGAACGCACCACGCGGCGACCACTCGTGCACACGGTCCTGCCACGGCCCGGAACAGTTCTGTACGCAGATCCAGCCGGTACCACCGCCGCTGCCGGTACTGGTGAAGCTGGCCACGGCAAGGTTTTCGTCCGGCCAGGTGACGCCGAAAGCCGTGATCGGGCCACCGGACATCGCCGTCAACGTGGCACCGAACAGCCACAGATCGTTGAGCTTGTAGCTGCCGCGCAGCTTGATCTGGTGACGGTGGTCGTTGAACAGATCGCCGTAGCGCTCGTTGTTGGCCGGGTGATCCCAATGCTGGACCATGCCGGTGTCGCCGTAGTTGGTGTCCGAATTCACCGGGCCTTCGTGGTTGCCTTCGGACTTGGACCACAAGTACGACGCATTGAACGCCCAGGTATCGTCCCATGCGCGATCGATCTGGAATTCGATCGCCTTGTAGGTGCGCTTGGGTTTGGCGTAACCGATGATGCGATCACTGCCGGCGGTCATGTAGCCTTCGCGCGAGGTGTCGATCGTGACCCAGCCGTCCTGCGCGCAGCCCAATGCGGTGGTACCCCACAGGGTCAGCATCTCGCCGGGATTGGCGATCGGCCAGAGGTTGCCGTGGCGCACGCCGCACAACGCATTGATACGCACATCGTCCATGGCGTTGGGCATGCGGCGGTAGGTGGCGTTGACGCCCCACGACCAGGACTGGTCGATCATGCGCTGGAAGCCGAGGATGGCCTCGTCCTGATACACCGCGTCGAGATCGCGATCGACCGGCTCGTTGGACAGGTTCCAGCTGTCATCCATCGGCCCGATCTGCTGGCCGATGATCGGCGCCATGTACGACGCGCCAGTCACCGGATTGACTTGCTGCTGCCAGCCATCGAGGGCGTAGTAACTGCGCTCGTCGGTCAGGCCACCGGCGAAGTTGTAGCTGATGATGCTCGGCACCGGCATGTAATAACGGCCCAGGTTGCCGAACAGCTTGGTGGTGCCGTCACCCTTCATGTCCCAGGAGAAACCCAGGCGTGGAGAAACCAGGTCGTCGAGCTTGATGTAGCTGTTGCCGCCGGCGTCGAGGTTCTCGAAGTTGTCCAGGCGCAGGCCAAGGTTCAGCGTCAGGTTCGGTGTCACGCTCCAGACATCTTCCAGGTAGAACGCGGTGGCCTCGATGTCGAACACGCCACCATCGGAACGGCGACGCGCCCACAGGAATTCATCCACGCCCTCCGGCAGCAGCACGCCGTTGTCGAGCATCTGGTTGGCGCTGGTACGGCCATACGCGGTGTACTGCACACCGCTGCCCGGATAGGCGGTGACGCGATCGGTGGTCATCAACTCGTGATCCCAGCCGAAGCGCAGCAGATGGCTGCCCACGGCCCATTCGAAGTCCAGGCGCTTGACCTTGCGCTCATCCTCATGCGAGACGACGTTGGAACCGGGATGGCAGCCGAGCAACGGGCTGCCCATGCCGCGGTAGACGTTGCCGTAAGAGGCGTTGTTGTAGGTCACCCAATCGCACGAGAGATCCGCCGGCGAGCGCACGAAGCTGCTGCTTTCGTTGATGCCGTACATCGCCTTGGCGGTGAAGCTTTCGCCGAAATGGCCGGTGTAGGTGAGCGAACCGTTGCTGCCGCCGCTGGTGGCGGTCGACTGGTTCGGCACACCATCGGCGCGGATGCGCGTGTTGAAGTCATAGGCCCAGGTCGACGTATCGGAATCGCCCTCGTCGGAGAAGCTCAACAGCTCCAGAAGGTGGTTGTCGTTGATCTGCCAATCGAGCTTGGCGCCCCAGAACCCGTTGTCGGCCTCGCGTTCGCTCCAGGTGGATCCGGATGCATTGGTGAAGCGCGTGCCGTTGTCGCGCTGCTCGTACATGGCGAACAGGAACAGGCGATCCTTCACCAGCGGACCGGACGCCCACCCGTTGATCTTGGTGAAACTCTGGCGGTCATGGCTGGAGCGCACGTTGACCGAGCCGTCAGCGTAGAACCGGTCCTCGCCATCGGCGCGCCAGGACGAGGGTTCGAAGGTCAGGCTGATGCCCCCCTTGAGCTCGTTGCCACCCGAGCGGGTGACGGCGTTGATCACGCCGCCGGTGCTGCGCCCGAACTCCACCGAGTAGCCGCCGGTCTTGACCTGGAACTCTTCGAAGAACGCGAACGGCGCAGTCGAGAAACTTTGGCGACGGTAGAAATCGGTGACATTGAGTCCGTTGATGAAAATCGAGTTCTCGGCGACCGACGAACCACCGAACGAAATGCCGCCGAAGCCCGAGTTGCCGCTGACCACGCCAGGGGCGAGCAGCGCAACCGCCCCCAGGCTCTGCTCCACCGGCAGGCGCGCCCATTCTTCGCGCGTGATGTTGGTGGCCGACTCGGTGGAATAGACATCCACGCGATTGACCACGCGATTGCCCACGACTTCGATCGTGGCCAGATTGGTCACGTCACCGTCGCCGCCCAGGTTGACGGTGGTGGTGCCACCGAGGGAAACATTCACCGTGACCGGCTCGCCGACTTCCCGACCAGCACGAAGCACGCGCAAGCTGTAGTCACCGATCGGCAACTGGTTCAGACGATAGCTGCCATCGGAGGACACCGTGACCGTGCGCGTTGCGCCGGTGGCGTTGTTGACCAAGGTGATCTGATCCCCCGAGTTGGCCCGACCCGCCACTGCACCCATCGCGCTTTGCGCATAGGCCGGCGCGACCGCCAGGGTGGACAGGCAGGCGCCCAGCGCAAGGCTCAGGACGGATTTTCGCAAGCATGGAATGCGGCGTGTCATGGGTGCTCTCCAGAGGTTGATGGTGCAGGTGCAGGGGGCAGGACCACCGCGTTGAACCGATAGTCCCATTGATCGAAGTAGAGGTTGCCGCCGCTCCACTCGGCTTCGCCGCGTTGCGAGTCGACGGTTTCGGAACGGAAGTACTGCTTGGGTGGGTCGAAGGGCGTGGAAATGGCATCGTTGAACGCGATGCGGTAAGCATCCAGCCCGCCGAGGTAGAACCAGCGCAGGCTGGGGTCGTCGCTGTCCAGGCGACCGGTGGTCACGTCCATGGGCACCCAGCCGTAAGGCGGCAGGTACAGCATTCCCCAGTCATGCATGTTGTCGTAGCCGACCTCGTTGTCCGAGAAGGTCCAGCCCGATTGCCAGCGCGCCGGGATCCCGTTGAGCCTGAGCAGGGCGATCAGCAACAGGGTCTGCTGGCCACAATCGGCATGTCCGGCGTTCAGTGCGTACTCGCTGATGTTGCTGATGGTCGAATACTCGCGCGCCCCGGCCCATGGAATGTCGTCCACCGCGGCAAACAGCTTCCGTGCGATCCGGTACGGGTTGGTCTCGTCGCCCACCACGCGCGCCGAATGCAGTCGCAGCGCATCGGTGAACACGACGTGTGGCGGCTCTTCGGCCAGATACGGCGCAATGGCCTGCCCGTCATCGGTGTCCGCAGCAGGAATGGGCAACACCGCATCCGGGGCGATCGCCCGATGCTGGGCGTGGATCGTCACTTCATAGGTGATGGAGAATTCGGTCGGCCTGCCTGCCTCCGCCGGTTTTTCCAGATACACGGTGCGTTGCAGCGTGCTCTCCGGCGCGACGCGACGTGCCGCCGGTTCGCTCGCCAGCAGGATCACGTCCTGCTGCTGGCCGGGAATGGCTCGCGGGAAGGGAATCCAGGCCCGGATCACCTCGCCCGCCGGCACCGCATCAGGCTTCACCGTCAGCGACTGCACCACGCGCACCCGACGCGATGCCACGAAACGTTCGCCCGTCTGCTGCGCCGCCGTGACTACCTCGGCATGGTGTGGATGCAGCGTCTCGAACGGACCATCCCGGAACGGCTGATCCGGATCGGCACGCATCGCACGGGCCCGAGCACTCAGACGGAACAGGTTGGACGGCGCGCGGTTGAAGTAACGCAACTGGCCATCGATGCGCATCGACTCCAACAGACCCTCCGCATCGAACGCGTCGAATTCCGCCTCGGTCAGATCGGGAATCTGGCGGCGTACCCGAGCGATGGCGTCGTCTCGCGTCAAGCCGAAATCCATCGCGATGCGCCGCATGCGTTCGCGCTCGAATCGAAGGGCCTCGTGCGGTGCACCGATCTCGGAGGAAATGGCCGCGTCGATGGCACGTTCCGCGGCTGCGAAGTCGCCCCGGTCTACCAGCGCAATCATCTCCTCCAGTGGTGTCACGGCGTGAACCTGGAGTGATGAATCGGCGGCGCCGAAGTCAGGCCGGTTGGAGGGTGCGGAACACGCCGCGAGCAAAGCAAGCATCGACAGCGCCGCACCCGTCAGCGCCCTCTCGCATCTCCTGCGTCGCGCCGGTTCGGGTTGGAGCTGTACGGTCGCTTCCACGCCATCCACCCTGCTCATCCCATGCTCCCCCATTTGCATCGCAGTGCTAAGCCACTGAACGACACCCCAAAAGGTATGTAACATGCAACCGGAGGGGAGTCAATAATTTATTCCTGTTTGATATTTTTTCGGAAGCATCTATTCTTCGCGAACCTGCGGGCCTCCATGCAGGCCATCCCACAGCGCACAGGGAAGCGATGATGAGAATGGCGAGAATCGAAGCCTCCCCCGGCTGGCCTCGCGGCCGATCCGCCGCGCTGCTCTGGCTGTCGAGCATGCTGCTCGTCGCCTGCGCCACAGCACCGGCTCCAGCCCCCGTCAGCAGCCCGGCCTCACTTTCATTCGAAACAGGCGTACCCGGCGTCACCGCCGCGCGCATGACGCCGGACTACTGGATCGCCCGCGCACCCACCCCGGAAAGCGTCGTACTGGACGGTGCCGAGATCGCCGCGCAGAACGCGCGCCTCAACGCCAGCGACCGCGCCGTGCTCGATCTTGCCGCGCTGCCCGATGTGCTCGATGGCAACGACGTGCGCGCCAGAATCGAGTCGCTGTCATCGCGCCCGCAGCGCGAGCTGTTCGACGTTGCCGGCACCACCGTGCCGGCGACGACGCTCGATCAGCTTTCCGACGCGTTGGCGCTGGAAACGATCACCGCCCCGGTCGCACCGCGTTTCGGCTTGGTCGTGCGCCGCGCCGACCTGCGTACCTTTCCGACAACCGAGCGCGTGTTTTCGCGCCCCGGCGACACCGACATCGATCGGTTCCAGGAATCGGCCCTGTTTCCCGGCACACCGGTCGCGGTGCTGCACGAAAGTCGCGATGGCGCGTGGTGGTTCGTCGCCAGTCGTCTTTATTCGGCCTGGATCGAGGCTCGTCATGTGGCCCTCGCTCCACGTGCCGAGGTGTTCGACTACACCACGCGCACGCCTTACCTCGTCGTGACCGGCGCGCAAGCGCGCACCGTCTTCACCCCCGAGGCGCCGGCCGTGTCGGATCTGGTGCTGGACATGGGATTGCGCATTCCGCTGATGCCCGACTGGCCGCCCAATCGGCAGGTCAACGGACAGTTCCCCCTGGGCAGCCATGTGGTCGCCCTGCCGATTCGCAGCGATGACGGCGGGCTGGAAATCGCGCCCGCGCTGGTGCCGCGCAGCGCCGACGTGCGTGCCGATTACCTTCCGCTGACACGTGCCAATCTGTTGCAACAGTCCTTCAAGTTCCTCGGCGAACGCTACGGCTGGGGCCATTCCTACGGCACCCGCGATTGCAGCGGATTCGTGTCGGAGGTGTACCGCAGCTTCGGCATCGAGATGCCGCGCAACACGCGCGATCAGGGCGTCAGCACCGCGTTCGACCGCATCGCCTTCACCGAAACCGACGACTACGCCGCGCGTGTGAAGGTACTGCGGACGCTCGACGTGGGCGACCTGATCTACATCCCCGGCCACGTCATGATGGTGATCGGCCACGACGACGACGAAATCTGGTTGATCCACGACACCAGCGGCATGCGCTACCGCGATGCCGAAGGACGCATCGTGCCGGTGCGTCTGAACCAGGTCGCCGTCACTCCGTTGCTGGCCCTGCTGGCCGACTCGGAAACGTCCTACGTGGACCTGATCTACAGCATCCAGCGCATCCGCCGCGTGGATTCCCCCTGATACCGGATGACCCGATGAAGATTTCCGACATCACCTTGGGACGCATCAAGGTTCCGCTCAAGACCCCGTTCAAGACCGCGCTGCGCACGGTCAACGCGGTGGAAGACATCGTGGTCGTGATCCACACCGACAGCGGACACACGGGGTATGGCGAAGCTGCCGCAACCGCGGTGATCACCGGCGACACGCATGGCTCGATCATCGAGGCCATCCTCGCGTACATCCGTCCACGCCTGATCGGACAGGACATCGCCGACCTCAACCACATCGTGCATCTGATCCAGACTGCCCTGGAGCGCAACACCAGCGCCAAGGCCGCCGTGGAAATCGCGGTTTACGACCTGTGGGCGCAGCGCTACGACGCACCGCTGTACCAACTGCTTGGCGGTGGCGAGCCGGTGGTCGCCACCGACATCACGATCAGCGTGGACCACATCGACAAGATGGTGGCCGACTCGCTGGCCGCGATCGAGCGCGGCTTCACCTCGCTCAAGATCAAGGTCGGCAAGGACATCGGCCTGGACGTGGAACGCGTGCGTGCGATCTATGCCGCCGTCGAAGGCCGCGCCTTGCTGCGCCTGGATGCCAATCAGGGCTGGAGCGCCAAGCAAGCCGTGCATGCCATGCATTCGCTGGAAGATGCCGGAGTGCGGCTGGAGCTGCTGGAACAACCGGTGAAGGCGCGTGACCTGAAGGGCCTGAAGTATGTCACCGAACGAATCCACACGCCGGTGATGGCCGACGAAAGCGTGTTCGGGCCGCTCGAAGTGCTGGAGCTCATTCGCATGCGCGCCGCCGACATCATCAACATAAAGCTGATGAAAACGGGCGGTTTGTCCAACGCCATCCGCATCGCCGACATCGCCGAGATGCACGGCGTCGAATGCATGATCGGCTGCATGATCGAAACCAGCATCAGCGTGGCCGCCGCTGTCCATCTCGCCGTGGCGAAGTCGTCGATCATCACGCGCGTGGACCTGGACGGCCCCTCACTGTGCCAGTTCGATCCCGTGGAAGGCGGCGTCACCTTCAACGACTCGGAAATCTCCATCGGCGACGCACCGGGGCTGGGCATCCGCGCCATCCTCGGACTGGAGCCGATCACGTGACACGGGAGCGCGCATGTCCTGGCTGGTGAAGATCCGCGCCGAGCGCGACCAGATGTCCGCGATCGAGCGGCGCATCGCGGACTTCATCCTGGACAATGCCCAGTTGCTGCGCGACTACTCCTCGCAACAGCTCGCCAATGCACTTGGCATCAGCCAGTCGAGTGTCGTGAAATTCAGCCAGAAGCTGGGCTTCAAGGGTTACCCCGACCTGAAGTTCTCCGTGGGCGAGGAGCTGGCGCGCCATGGCAGCGATGCCGACAGCACGGATGGCGGCACTGCCGTCGAGGAGTCGCCCTCGGACACGCTCTGGCGCGCCAAGAGCGAGGCGCGCGAGGAAACCGACCTGGTCAATCCTGCCGACGAGCTCGCCGCCGCGGTCGCGGCGCTGGAAAGTGCGCGACGGATCCTGGTGCTGGGCCAAGGCGAGGATGGCCTCAATGCGATCGTGTTCGCCTCCCGGCTGGCGCAACTGGGCCTGCCGGCCCATGCCCACACCGACCGTGCGCTGGCGCTACCCACATTGTTGTCGATGGAAGCCGGCGACGTATTGTTCGTGCTGTCCGAGTTCGGCACCCAGCCGGGACTGGATCCGTTGCTGCGCAGTGTGCGCGCCAGCGGCGCACGCGTGATTTCAGTGACGCGCCACACCGCCAACGCACTGCGGAGCCACGCCGACGTGGCCTTGCTGGTATCCGCTCACGCGAGCGAGCCGCACATCGAAGCGATGGCGTTCCGCACCGCGATGCAGCACTTGCTCGATGGCTTGCTGCTGCGTCTCTGGCAGACTCTGCGCAGCCGGCGCGAACATTTCGCGCAGATCCGCGAACGGCTCCAACAACCCGACACGTTCTGACACATCGACGCCCATGCCGACCCGCCTCTGGCTCCCCGCCGCCCTGATATTCCTTGCCGCCTGCAGCGCCACGCCACCGCGCCCGGTCACCCACGAAACCGTGGCAGACACCCCTGATGAAAGCAGCGTCGAGTCACCACTGCTCCGAGCCCGGCAGCTGGTCGTGGTGAGCACACCGAGCTGGGATTCGCCGCAGGGCGAACTGCATCGCTATGAACGTCGCGGCGTGGTCTGGCACGAGGTGGGACAAGCACATGCCGTATCACTCGGGCGAAACGGCTCGGCCTGGGGTCTCGGCCTGCATCCGGTGCCGCAACCTGGCCCGGAGAAGCACGAAGGCGACGGCCGCAGTCCCGCCGGTGTCTTCGCGCTGACATCCGCCTTCGGCTACGACCCGCAGCAGAACACCGCACTCCCTTACCTGCCGATGCAGGAAAGCCATTACTGCATCGACGTTCCCGCTTCGCCGCTTTACAACCGCATCGTCGACGCCAGGGACGTGGGTGCGGCGGCAGTTGCCGGCTCCACCGAGCCGATGCGCCTGGATCTGCACAACCAGGGCGACATCCGCTACGCACTGGGCATCATCGTGGACCACAACCCGCACGCGGTACCCGAAAAGGGAAGCTGCATCTTCGTGCATCTGCGGCGTGCGCCGGACGAAACCACGGCGGGCTGCACTTCGATGGAGGAAACCGACATGCAGGCGCTGCTGCAATGGATCGACCCCGAGCAACACCCAGTCTTGGTGCTGCTGCCGGAAGCCGAGTACGCGCGCCTGAAGTCCCGATGGGGATTGCCCGAGGTGGCGTTGCTGCAATGAGCATGATCGCGATGAAGATTCCCGGCGCCACGACGCGCGTCATGATCGGCCTCGCCGCCGGCGCGGTGGTCGGTTTGCTGTTGGCGAAGTTTTCGCCCGATGCCGCCGGGCTGGTTGCCAGCATCGCCCGCCCCATCGGCAAGCTCTGGCTCGCCGCGCTGCAGATGACGGTCGTGCCATTGGTGCTGGCGCTGGTGATCCTCGGCGTCGCTTCTGCCAGCGATGCCGCTGCATCGGGACGTGTCGCGCGTCGCGCGCTGTTCGTTTTCATCGTCCTGCTCTGCGGCTTCGCCGCTTACGCCGCCGTGTGTGCGCCCCTACTGCTCTCGCTGTTTCCGCATAGCGAATCGCTGGCATCCACGTTGCGCGCAACGATGGACACGCCCGCCAGCATCGCTGCGCCGGGACTGGCCGACTGGGTAGCCAATGTGGTCCCGAGCAACGCCATCATGGCGGCGGCGCAAGGCGCGATGCTGCCGCTGGTGGTATTTGCGTTGTGCTTCGGCTTCGCGTTGACGCGGATTGCCGCGGAGCGTCGCGCTCAACTCGTCGGGCTCTTTCACGGTCTGGCGGACACGATGATCGTGATCGTGCACGGCGTGCTGCTGCTGGCGCCGCTCGGCGTGTTCGCGCTGGTATTGGTGGTCTGTGTGGAGGCCGGTGCCGGCGTGATCGGTGCGCTGGTGGGCTACATCGGATTGCTCGTGGCGCTGTACCTCGGCGCGACCGCGTTGTGTTACGTGGTAGTCGCACTGGGTGCACGCGAATCACCGCTACGCTTCGCCAAAGCGATCCTGCCGGCGCAAGTCGTGGCGGCGAGCACCCAATCGTCGCTGGCCTCGTTGCCCGCGATGATCGACTGCGCGGACACGCGCCTCGGCTATCGACGCTCCGTGGTGGCGCTGGTACTGCCCATGGCGGTGACGCTGTTCCGCATCACCAGTCCGATCCAGTACCTCGCTGCGGCGTGCTTCATCGCCTGGGTGTACGGCATCGAACTGTCCGCCATGCAGTTGGGAACCGCCGCGTTGCTGGCCGTGGCGATCAGTCTCGGCTCGGTAGGCTTGCCCGGGCAAGTGAGCTTCATGGCGACGGTGATGCCCGTCACCCAGTCGCTCGGCCTGCCGTTGGAACCGCTAGGCTTGTTGTTGGCTGTGGACACCATCCCCGATGTGTTCGCGACGACGGGCAACGTGACGGGCGATCTCACCGCTACCAGCCTGATCGCCAGGCACGAGAATGGCGCTTCCAGCGATATTTCCCCCGGCTGAACGCGCGTTCGCACTTCCCCCGGCGGCGATCTATCATCCCCGCTCCGTAGTCGCCCTCAAGGAGCACACCATGAGCACGTCCCGTTTCGCTACGCCGTTGATGCTTTCCCTCGCCGCCTCCGGCACCCTCGGCCTCGTGACCTCGCAGCAGGTGGAGGCCTTCGGCATTTCCGAATTGCCTCAGGGATACGGCTTGATCGACGACACCCAAAAGGCACCGAAGAAGCAGGAGGCAACGCCCGAGGACAAGGCGAAGCACGAAGGCAAATGCGGTGAAGGCAAGTGTGGAGAGGGCAAATGCGGTTCCGATCATGCCGAGCACAAGCACGAGCATCATGATCACGAGCACCATGCGAACGAAGACAAGACCGACGCCGAAGGCAAGTGCGGTGAAGGCAAGTGCGGCGAGGGCAAGTGCGGCGGCGCGGCCTGATCGCCAATCGCCTGCGGCATGAATCACGTCGAGACATCGTCGGCGCCCCCCCTGCCCGCCGCTTCGGCGGGCCTGGGGCTGCGCCGCTCGATCGCCGCATCATTGCTCGAGGCCCCGGAAGGGGCCGTGGATTTTCTCGAAGTCGCCCCGGAAAACTGGATCGGTGTCGGCGGAAAGCACGCGAAGACATTTGCCGCGCTGGCCGAACGACATCCAATACTATGTCACGGCCTGTCGTTATCGCTCGGCGGGCCTGCACCATTGGACATGGCCTTCGTGGCGCGAGTACGTGACTTTCTGGATCGCTGGGATGTGCCGCTGTACAGCGAGCACCTCAGTTGGTGCGCCGACGAAGGTCACTTGTACGACTTGATACCGTTGCCGTTCACCGAAGAATCGGTGGCCCATGTTTCCTCACGTATTCGCCAGGTGCAGGACGCACTCGGACGCCGGATCGCCGTCGAAAACATCTCGTACTACGCCGCGCCGTGGCAGGCGATGCCGGAAATCGACTTCATCAACGCGGTGCTTTCCGAAGCCGATTGCGACCTGCTTCTCGACGTGAACAACATCCACGTCAACGCCACCAATCACGGCTACGACCCGCTCGACTTCCTGCACGCACTGCCTTCGCGCCGCGTGCGCTGCATCCATGTTGCCGGGCACTACGTGCAATCGCCCGAACTGCTGATCGACACGCACGGCGCGCCGGTGATCGATCCGGTATGGCGTCTTCTGCAGGCGGCGTACCGGCACGTCGGCGTGATGCCCACACTGCTGGAACGCGACTTCAATTTTCCGACGCTGAGCACGCTGTTGGAGGAAGTGGATACCATCCGAACCCTCCAGCGTGCAGCGAGCCAAGACGCGCCTTTGCGCCATGTCGCCTGAGTCTGCGCTGGCACGTCAGCAGGCGATGTTCGCCGCGTACTTGCGCGATCCCGAACACTGCCCCGCGCCACCCGTCGCCAGCGTGCGCATCGCGGTGTACCGCGAATTGTTCTTCAACAACGTCCGCGACCTTCTCGCCGGCAACTTTCCGATCCTGCATGGCATCCTCGGAGAGGCGGAATGGCGGGCGCTGATCCGGGACTTCTACCGCGAACATCGCTGCCACACCCCCCTGTTCCCCGAATTGGGCCGCGAGTTTCTCGCCTGGCTGGAGTCACGCCCCGCACAGCCGCCGTTCCTGCACGAACTGGCGCATTACGAGTGGATCGAATTGGCATTGGCCTTGGATGAAAGCGATCCGGCACTCCCCGACGTCGATCCAAGGGGCGATCTGCTCGAAGACATTCCGATGGCCTCGCCCCTGGCCTGGCCACTCGCCTACCGCTTCCCGGTGCATCGGATCTGCGTCGACTACCAGCCCGACACTGCGCCCGACGCCCCGACCTTCCTGCTGCTCTGCCGCGATCGCAACGACGCCATCCACTTCCATCGGATCGACGGACTGACCCACGCCCTGATGCTGGCGCTGCACGCCAATCCCGGATCGACGCCCGGCAAGACGCTGATCGATCGGCTCATCGCCCATCAGCCGAACGCCGAGGCATTGAGGCAGCAGGCGACAGCGCACCTTGTCGCATTGCGCGAACGAGGTGCGATCTGCGGCGTCAGGCGCGTCCGAGCTTTTGCTTGACCCGTGCACTGATGCGCCGCGCCGAGAAAATCGGCGCGGCAGTTCGCTTCACCTGCGGAGAATCGCCCAACCCACAGCACCTACGCCCAGGGCGAGCAACAGCAACGTCAACGGTTGCATCGTCGGTACCGTCACGACACCCTGCGGCGGCGGCAGCGTCACGCCGTTCTGCACGAGGTTTTGCGCCTGCGCAGGCATGCCAAACGCCCCGAGTACCATGCCGATCACCATCGACCATTCGCGATCTGGCATTGAAAATGTGCTCGTCCCCGGCAATAGCCGCCCCTACACTGCGGCAATGACTTCCAATCCCAACTACGGTGCAGCTCGTGCCACGTCGATGTCTGCACGCTTTCGCGGCTTCCTTCCGGTGGCGGTGGACGTGGAAACCGGCGGCTTCGATTGCACCCGCCACGCCCTGCTCGAAATCGCCGCTGTGCCCATCCGGATGGACGATGCCGGCTTGCTGTATCCCGGCCTCACGGTGCACGCCCACGTCACGCCGTTCCATGGTGCGGAGCTCGACCCCAAGTCGCTGGAGATCACCGGCATCGATCCGGACAATCCGCTGCGCGGCGCAGTGTCCGAACGCACGGCGCTCGATCTGGTGTTCAAGGCGGTTCGCCGTGCGGTCGGTGAGGCTTGCTGCCAACGTGCCGTACTGGTGGGGCACAACGCGGCCTTCGATCTCAACTTTCTCAATGCCGCAGTGGCGCGCGTCGGCCACAAGCGCAACCCGTTCCATCCGTTCAGTTGCTTCGACACCGTCTCCCTGGCCGGGCTCGCCTTTGGTCAGACGGTTCTCGGGCGCGCCGCCGAATTCGCCGGTCTGCCTTGGGACAACCGCGAAGCGCACTCGGCGATCTACGACGCCGAGACCACCGCGGCGCTGTTCTGCCTGATCGTAAACCGCTGGCGTCAGCTATCCCTGCTGGACCCTTCGCTGGTCGAAATGACACCGCCGAGCGATGGTGACGTGGTGCTGCCGGACGATACGGCTCCATTGATCTGACTTCACGCCCTCGGGTGATCCGGTCGCGCATGCAGGCGCGACCGGTGCTGTTGCCACATGCATCCGCAAGGCATGGGCTCTTCCCCGAAAACATCCACGAAAGCAGATCGAGGCTCCCTCCCCCTGCATTGCTTGCATCAGGGCTCGCGCCACAGCGCACGACGCAACGCGCGTTCGTGACGCGGCGCCCCAACCACGCCCTTCGCATCGATCCGCACATGGATGGCGCCGGTGGCGGCAGTGTTGGCCAGTTCGATGTCACGTTCGCGATAGCGCGCCAACACATCATCGCGCGGCAGGTCGAAACGATTGCGATGACCGGCGCCGACCAGCGCAAGTTTCGGCGACACCGCATCGATGAAGTCTTCCGCCGACGACGTGCGGCTGCCATGGTGCGGCACGACCAGGACATGCGCAGCGAGATCATCGCGCTGCTCGCGCAGCAGCCGCTGCTCGATGATCGCGCCGATGTCTCCCGGCAGCAGCGCCAGACCGGTGCCGTCCGCAGCCACGCGCAGCACACAGGAACTGTCATTGCGCAGATACGGAAAATGCTCGGGTGGATGCAGCAGGTGAAAGCGCAAGCCATCGAAGCCCCATGCCTTTCCAGTCTCGCAGGCCCTTTCGCCCGGCTCCGGTCGGGCGCGGGCCGCGACTGTCTCGACGGGCGAATACGCGCGCTTCACCGCAGCTACGCCACCGGCGTGATCGTTGTCGTCGTGGCTCACGACGAGCAGGTCCAACCGCGCCACCCCCAATCCACGCAGTGCCGGAACAACGGCTGCATCGCCCATGTCCAGACCGCCCGGAAATGCAGGCCCTGCATCCACGAGCACGGCGTGATCCGCCGTTCGCAACAGCACAGCGAGACCTTGTCCCACATCCAGCACGGTGAGATCGACACTGCCTGCAGGTGGCTTTTCCTGCGCCGGGAACAGCAACGGCGCGAACAACAGAAGCGCCAGCGGCTTGCCCGGAAAACCTCGTGGCAGCAGTAGCCAGAAAGCCCCCAGCAAGGCCAGCACCAATGCTGCGAGCGAGGGTTCGGGCAGATACACCAGCGCACCGTGCAGTGACGCGATGGGCTCCAGCCCTGCCCACAAGCCCTGCATCAACCACCCCGAAAGCTGGAATGCCCAGCCACCTGCCCCGGCCCACAGCAGTTCGAGCAACGTGGCCACCAGAGCCACCGGCACCACTACGAAACTGACCCACGGCACCGCCACGAGATTGCACACCGGCGCTGCGACCGAAGCCTGTCCGAAGAACCACACCGTGAGCGGCAACAGCCCCAGCGTCATCACGCCCTGGGCCGAAACCAGCGTGCGCCACCAGACGGTATCCATCGCGCGCGGCAGACACCACAGCAACCAGGCCACGCCGAGGAACGACAACCAGAAGCCCGCGTTCAACACCGCCAGCGGATCGGCGAGAAGCACCACGATCAGCGCCAGGGCAAACGCCTGCACCGGATCGAATGCACGTCGCAACAGGACCGCCATCAGGGCGGCCGCGATCATCAACAAGGTTCGCACCGTAGGCAAAGCGAAGCCGGCCAACGCGGTGTAGCCCGAGGCGGCGAGCAAGGCAGCGATCGCAGCCGCCTGGGGCAAGGGCACTCGCAACCCGAGTCGCGGGCGCAGCCGGTACAGGCCTCGCATCAGCAGCGCGCCGAACCCGGCGACCAACCCCACATGCAGCCCTGAAATCGCGATCAGGTGCGCGATGCCGGTGGCACGCAACACATGCCAATCGTCGCCATCCAGACCCCGCACGTCCCCCACCGCCAGGGCCTGCACGAAGCGCGCACGCGGTGCATCCACGGCCGTCGCGATGGTGTCGGACAGGCGCAGCCGAAGGGCGTCGATGCCGCCACCGGGCGACAGCATCGTGTTCCCGCTGCCATCGCGCACATAGCCCGTCGCGGCGATGCGCTTTTCCAGCGCGTGACGCTCGTAATCGAATCCTCCTGGATTCAGCGTGCCGCGCGGCCGTTTCAGCCGCACCGCCAGACGCCACTCGCTGCCCGGCGCCGGCACCACCTCGCTGCGATACCACGCCAGCCGCAGGCGCCTGCCTTCGAGCACCATCGCCGCGTTCTCGCCGCGGGCCACGTCGAACTCGAACCGTACACGCCCGTCTCCGGACTCGGGCAGGCCCCGCACCCGGCCCTCGACGATCAGATCATCGCCTTCGAGCGCCACGGGCAAGCGCGCATCCATCGTCCAGACGGCCACCAGCACCGCCCAGCCAGAACCGATGCACAGCCCGGACAGCAAGCGCCACCGTGGCAGGCGCAGCACCACGAAGATGCCTGTCGCGACGAGGCTCCAGCACACCCACCCGGGAACCGCCTGCGGCAACCCCATCGCGGCCACGACACCGAGAGTCAATCCACTGGCGAAAAGCAGATCACATCGCGGTGCCATGTGCCGATCACCGACTCATGGCGTTCTGGCTGCGTGGCACAGACATCCGGACCTCACACCTCGTCCGTTGCCAGCTCGCGCAGCCGGCCACCGGCCAATTCAAGCGCTCGGTCCATGGTGCGTGCGAGTTTGCGATCATGCGTGACCAGCACGAAGCTGGTGCCAACCTCGCGATTCAGTTCGAGCATCAGCGCATACACCTGTGCGGCGGTCCTCTCGTCGAGGTTGCCGGTGGGCTCGTCGCCGAGCACGCAGGCCGGGCGAGTCACCAACGCGCGGGCCACAGCGCAACGCTGGCGCTCTCCACCGGACAACTCGCCCGGCTTGTGCGCCAGACGCGCCGACAACCCCACTCGCGCCAGCAACGAGGCCGCCGCCTCTTTGGCCTCCACCTCGGGCGTGCGTCGGATCAGCAACGGCATCATCACGTTTTCCAGCGCGGTGAACTCCGGCAGCAGGTGATGGAACTGGTAAACGAATCCGAGCGCACGATTGCGCAGCCGTCCACGAGCCGTGTTCGAGAGACGGCTCATCACCTCGCCTTGAACCATCACCTCGCCCGCCGTCGGCGTATCCAGCCCACCCAGGATGTGCAGCAACGTGCTCTTGCCCGCGCCCGACGCGCCGACGATGGCCACCGTCTCGCCACGCGCCACGGCGAGTTCCAGGCCATCGAACACCGGCGTGCGAAGGTCACCTTCGGCATAGGTTTTCGACAAGCCGCTGCAGCGGATCACGGGTTCCATCATGCGATCCTCATTCATAGCGCAGCGCCGCTGCCGGATCAGTGCGCGAGGCACGCCATGCCGGATACAAGGTGGCCATCATGCACATCGCGAACGCGATGCCCGCGATCATGACGATGTTGTCCGTGCGCAGGTCGGTCGGCACGCCGCCGCTGATGTAATAGACATCCGCCGGCATCAGCTCGAACCCGAGGATGCGTTCCACGAAATGCATCACATGGTTGAGATTCATGGTCAGCGCCGTACCTCCGATCACGCCGGTGACGATGCCGGCGACGCCGATCAGCGTGCCCTGCACCACGAACACTGCCATCACCGAACCGGGAGACAAGCCGAGCGTGCGAAGAATCGCGATGTCGGCCTGCTTGTCGGTCACGAGCATGATCAGCGATGACACCAGATTGAACGCCGCCACTGCCACGATCAGCGACAGGATCACGAACATCACCGTCTTTTCCATCTGGATGGCACGAAAGAAGTTGGCATGGTCGCGCGCCCAATCGCGGACCCGATGAAACTCGCCGATGCGGTCGGCCAGATCGCGCGCCACGTACCAGGCCTGGAACATGTCGGTGAGCTTCAACCGCACGCCGGTCACGCCCTCGCCCATGCGCAGCAGGCGTTGTGCATCGGCCATGTGCACCACGCCCAGCTGCATGTCGTATTCCTGCATGCCGGCCTCGAAAATACCGGCGACGGTGAAACGCTTCATCTGCGGCACCACGCCCACCGGCGTGCTGCGAGCTTCGGGCACCAGCACCGTGATGCTGTCGCCGACATCCACGCCCAGCAGCATCGCAAGTTCCGTACCGATCAGGATTCGAAACGAGCCGGGAACGAGGTCATCGATGGACCCAGCCTTCATCTTCTCGCCCAAGGTCGACACCGAAGGTTCCAGCACCGGATCGATGCCGCGCAACAGCGCCCCCTGACTGCGCAAGCCGGACATCAGCGATTCGCGTTCGATGTAGGGCGCCGCCCCCAGCACACGTGGATCGGCCTGCGCCACCTCCACCGCGTGCGGCCAGTTCTCCATGTCCTCGCCGATGCCGCTGATCGTGGCGTGCGCGACCATGCCCAGGATGCGCGTGCGCAATTCCGACTCGAAACCGTTCATCACCGAGATCGTCGCGATCAGCGCCACCACACCGAGCGCGATGCCCAGCATGGATACCAGCGAGATGAAGGAGATGAAGCGGTTGCGTCGTTTGGCGCGGGTGTAGCGCAGGCCGATTGCCAGTTCCAGCGGTCTGATCATGCGTTCGGTGTACCGGGAGTGGAAGCCTCCGGCGGAACGCCGGAACGGAGATGTGCATGATCGCGCATCCAGAGCCGAAGTTCCCGTCGCGTTGCGCGGGGCAAGGTATCAGCCGCCCAGAGCACATCGCGACGGCGACCGTCGACGACCAGCACCAGCGTCCCGAACGGGCCGCGCTCATGCAGTGACAGCGGCTGCACCGATCGTTCGTCGCCATTCCCGTCCAGGCACGATGCGCGACCGTCGCCTCGCAACACCAACCGGATCGGCACGCCTCGCCCGATCGCCCGCCAGGCATGCCACGCCAGAACCGGCAGCACGAGCAGAACCGGATCGGGCATCGTGGACAGGTGGATCGCCAGTGCCGCAGGCAAGGACAATCCCGGCACCACGGCACGCATTGCGCGTGAAGGAACAAGCGTCAGACGCAACGGCGGTGCGACACCCCGGATCATCGCGATCGCAGGCCGACGAAGCGCAGGACGCGCCGGCACCTCACATCGTGAACGTCGGCTTGTCGCCGCTTAGCATGCCCGCCAGATGGGTTTCGATCTTGCCACGCACCATCTCGCCCTCGGCGGACTCGTTGAACTGCACGCCAATGCCGGCGGTGCGGTTTCCCTGTGCCCCGGCGGGTGTCACCCAAACCACGCGCCCGGCGACGGGCAGGCGCTCTTTGTCGTCCAGCAGGGTCAGCATCACGAATACTTCGTCGCCGAGACCGTATCGCTTGGGTGTCGGTACGAACAGCCCGCCCCCTTTCAGGAACGGCATGTACGCTCCGTAAAGCTGGTTTTTTTCCTTGATCGCCATCGACAGGACACCCTGTCTGGCAAAACCGGCACCTGGCAACATGGCTGGCCCCCGTGTACATGAAAGTTCATCTTAGAGCGGCGACATATGGACGGTCCAGCCCGACGAGCGGCGCGGCAGAAGGTGAGCGGGTTGACCCATGCGGTGCTGCCTGATGTGATGGCCAAACACACGCATGTTTCAACCTGCATCAGAGGAAAACCGATGGCATCGATCTGCGCGCGCTCCAGCAACACCATCCTTGCATCCGCTCGCCAATCGATCAGGTTGCGACCCCGCCAGTTGCTTTGCCTGGCCATCGCCGGGCTCTGCGGGCTTGCAGTGGCGTCGCCCCGGCCGCAGGGCGATCCACTGCCGGACGAGATATTCCGGGACAACATGGAGGAATACGTCGTCCTGAGCGGTCAAGCGCGCTTTCTGGACCCGATGGCAGGCGCACAGGTGACACTCTCGGGTTCCGATGGCCGCCAGATCGTGGTGGAAGCCGACGAAGACGGCCGCTTCGACCTCTCGCTGGAACTGCTGTCCGCACAAACCGTTTACCAATTGCGCGCACGCGGCACCGGGGCACAGGCACACGAAGAATATGCCTCCTGGCTTGGCCAACGCGACTTCCTGCTGGAGCGTGCCGGTGCGGACCGCACCGCAACGGAAGCCGATCTTCCCGCATTGCGCCTCAATCCCTACCAGACCGGGCTGTACGTCGCGATGCGCGATCTGGCGACATCGCCCCTGAGTCCCACTGAGCGCGAATTCGAACGTCGAGCGCGCAGTTTCAGCGCCGTAGATTTCCAGACACGTGCGATCCTGATCGCGATGCTTGCATCGGGTGATCTCGCCCTTCCGGAGGGCGCGGCGACGACATTGGCGGCAATGTCGAACGAGTCACTCGCGCTGCAGGCGCAACTGGCGCTGGAGGCAGATACCCGACCATGTCCCGAAAATCCCTACTGCGTGGCAATAGACCGTGTCATGCGGGATCCGGATCAATTGCCGCTGATGCCGGCACCGCATGGTGTCACGGTACATCCCTACCTCACTCATTCCGTCGGCCTGGCCATCACGCAACCTCGCTTCCGATTGGAAGCCGGTGGCACGGGCACCTTCGGTGCGTCCAACTCTGCGAGCAATGATGGTTTGGTCCCGGCCATCTGGACCGATGAAGGCGAGTACGTCCGCGTCACCCCGGCCGACGGCTCCGCCTTCGACGAATGGAACTTCTTCGCCAATATCCCCAGTTGCGGGTGCCAGGTGCCCGCCATTCAGCGGACCGTCGCGTATCGCTTGATGTTTGCCGACGGCCCGGCCGGCACGTTGCTGGTTGGAAGCAGCTCCGAGGTGGTCACCCATTACCCGGAAAACCCGGAACTGCCGGATCAAGTACTGACAGCAACGCCAGGCATCGGCTATGCAAGCGTGGTGGACGACGTTGGATTGACCTCCCTCCCTGCCCCTGCAGGCAAGACGTTCATTCTTCCGACATGCCAACTCCCCGACTGCAGTGCCTGGGTCACAAGCAACCTGTTTCACTCCAATCAAAGCGTGGTAAACGAACCTCACCAGTTCGCCGCCAATGGCACCGGTACCGCCACCCGCCTGGGGTTGTCGTTCACCTGGGAACTGGATGGTGACATCCTGACGCTGGACTACAGCAATGGCACTCACTCGGCGCTGACGATCGCCAGTGCGGATCGCCTTTACGGCACAACAACGGGCATATTCACCGATACCGACGGAAGAGAAATCCCGTTCTCCCGAATGTACGCCCCCAGGCAGGCCGGCGCGCAATTCCACTCGGGGAATGTGGTCGGCGCATCATTTCAGTCCCAGATCGCAATCGACCATCCTTACTCGATCCTGTCGTCGACCAGTCCGGACCGGCCGGGCATGATCCCCACCCGCTTCAAATTCAACCCAGCCGGCAGTGGCGAATATCCCAGCAATCCGGCCATCACGCTGACCTGGAGCATCGACGAAGTGGGTCGACTGAGGTTCCTGCTCGATCGTTCCGGCTTCCCACCCAACAGCCTCTACCCGCAACGCAGAACCTGGGAGCTCGTGGCCGAAGATGCGGGAAGCATTCTGGTGCTTGAGACGGTGGAAGTTCCGGAGCTGGTCGGTGGCGTCTATCAACCGTTGCCGCCCGCAGGCACGGTGCCCCCCACCAGTCGGTTCTTCCGCTACACCCGACGCTGATCCGAATGCCGCCCCCGTTCCATCGCGCACCATGAGGTTGAAATACGCGATGGGGCCGGGGTGCGGTCGCGCGCCGGAACGGCGATTCAACCCAGCCGCTGCCACCCCAGCAGCAATTCGGCAATCTGGAGGTCGTTGCGCATCGGCCCGTCCAAGCCATTGAGAGTGCGAACGCTGGCGTCGAACCACGTTGCCAGCGCGAATGGATCCCGCACGTGGCGCAACCCGGCCTGAGCCAGCAAATCGGCGCGCTGCGCACCGTGTCGAGCGGCGAGGTGATCTCGCAGCAGTTCGCCGCAGAACCGAAGGCGCCGTGCCGGACCATCCTCCGCCCACGTTGAAGCCACTGCCACCGCGCTCTCGCGCTGCTCGGCGAGTGCAACCAGATCCTTGGCGACGGAACGCCGAAGCGTCAGGCCTTTGTCGGTGAGGTAATTCAGTGCCAGCCCGGGATTGCCCTGCGCGGCATCGAGCGCCTCGCCCGCACTGTGTTCGTCCCAACCGCGCGCCACCAGCCAGGCAAGCGCCTCGGCGCGTGGCGGCAAATCCACCCGCAACCACTGGCAACGACTGCGAATCGTTGCGGGAAGACGTTGCGGCTGATCGGAGATCAAGATGATCGTGCGTCCCGACGGTGGCTCTTCCAAGGTTTTCAGCAAGGCGTTGAACGCGCTTCGATTCATCGCTTCGGCCGGATGGATCAATGCGACTTGCCCTGCCGCGATCTGCGGCGTGAGCATCAGCTTCTCGGTCAGACGACGCATTTGCGCGATCAGGATCTCCTTGCGCGGCTCGCCCTTGTCGTTGAGTTCGAAAGTTTCTTCCAGCAGATCCGGATGGGTGCCCGCTGCGATCAGCGTGCAATTGCGACATTGGCCGCAGGCCTCAGCCTGTTGCGGGCTGCTGCACATCAACCGGTTTGCGAGACGTCGCGCCAATGCCCGCTTGCCCAAATGAACAGCACCACCGATCAACAGCGCATGCGGCAAGCGTCCTGCCTCCAGGGCGACCAGAACCTGCGCGTAAGCGCGAGCCTGCCACGGCGACAATGCAACGCTCATCGTGCCGCACCGAAGTACGCATCAAGCGCGATATCCAGCGCCGCCAGCACCGCGTCCACAGGCTGCGAGGCGTCAATTACACGCCAACGTGCCGGTTCTTCGGCAGCACGACGTCGATAGGCGGTTCGCACCCGCTCGAAGAACGTATCGGCCTCACCTTCAATGCGATCCGAGGGTCCTCGACCGCGCGCACGCGCCAAACCCTGTTCCACCGGCAGATCCAGCAAGAAGCTCAGATCAGGTTTGATCCCGCACACCCAGCGTTCCAACTCCGCGATACGTCCCGCATCCATTCCGCGCCCGCCACCTTGGTAGGCAAAGCTCGCGTCGGTGAAGCGATCAGTAAGCACGACGGCGCCGCGGGCTATGGCCGGCATCACGGTTTCACGGACTAGTTGGGCGCGCGAGGCAAACATCAACAGCAATTCGGTTTCCGCGCACAAGCCGGTACTGGCCGGATCCAGCAGCAGGCGCCGAATCGCCTCCCCCGTTTCCGTGCCACCCGGCTCGCGAACCTGCACCAGTTCCACGCCGCGTGCCGCGATACGGGCGGCCAGATGCGACATGGCCGTGGATTTTCCCGCGCCCTCGCCGCCTTCCAACGAAATCAAACAACCCTTCATTGCCCACGCATCCTGCGACGGTAATCGGCCACGGCCCGGTTGTGCTCTTCCAGCGTGCGCGAGAACACATGCCCACCCGAGCCATGTGCCACGAAGTACAGCGAATCGCCCGGTGCGGGATTCAACGCGGCCTGGATCGCGGCGCGCCCCGGCAGCGCGATGGGTGTCGGCGGCAAACCGAACCGCGTGTACGTGTTGTGCGGTGTGTCCGCCTCCAGATGCCGACGCAGCAGCGGGCCGGAAAACTCGGGGCCCATGCCATAGATCACCGTGGGATCGGTCTGCAGTTTCATGCCCAGACGCAAGCGCCGCACGAACACACCAGCGACTTCGCCGCGCTCTTCCGGCAAGCCGGTTTCCTTCTCGACGATGGACGCCAACACCAGCGCCTCGTACGGCGAGGCCAGCGGCACATCCGCAGACTTGGCCGACCAGGCGCCATCCATCGCTTTTACCAGAGCGGCATGGGCACGCTGGAGCAACTGCGCATCGGTCGTTCCCCGGGTGAAGTGATAGGTCTCCGGCAAAAACAGCCCCTCCGGAGACTGTCCGACAGCCGCCGATGCCAGTGGCGACGCGACGCCCAGCCGCGCCAGCAATGCCTCCTGCGGCACGCCACCCAATGTCTGCACCAACACAGGATCCGCCGCCAAGGCGACCCGCAGCTCGTGCACCGTCCAGCCTTCCACCATCGTGAAGCGGTACTGGATCACCTGCCCACGCGCGAATTTCTCCAGCAGGCTCACCGGCGTCAGGCCCGGCTCGATGGCGTATTCGCCCGCCTGTATGCGTGCCTTGCGCTCCCAACCCAGCGCGCGCCAGTACACCTCGTGCACGCCGCCATCCACGCCCAAGGCCTGCAGTTGAGCCACCACCCCACGAAACGACGTACCGCGCGAAATCTCGATGACCCGCGACTCGCCCGGGCCCATCAACGGCGCCTGCAAGAACCGTTGGTAGTCCTGCCAAAGCCACAGGCCGGCGGCAACGGCGGCCGCCACACACAGCAACACGAACAGGAAAAACCCGCGCCAGAAGCCCCTTTGACGGAAGGGCGGCGCGGCCGGCATGAAGGACGAAATCGAAGATCGGACAGTCATCGCTACAGGATACCGGAGCCGCACCGATGACACGGCGATCCGCGACGTATCGACAGTGGTGTGAAACTCCGTTCACCCGTTCTGCTGTTGCACCGCCTCACTCATGCAGGCGTATCGGTCCCCGAGTTGACCAAGCCGATAACAAAAAACCGCCGGGTGCGGTTTTTGACATCGCGCAGCGATGGCCCGGAGGGTCGTCGCCATGGATGGCAGGCCACCCTGCTGATCCTACGTGATCGTTTGAACGTCTGGCCCTGCTTCGTGGGTGAGCAGGGCTTTCGAGCGGCATCCCGCGAGCCTGCGAACGTCGCCCGCATGCAAGCGGGCTGGCCGGAATGATGGCTCGGGCCAAGTCCACTGCAAAGCCGAATACACGAATGCAACCGCTCCCGTTTGCCGGAGTTGAAGCAACGGCTGCCGGCGCAGCACGTGCGCCACGTATGGGCGTGGCAACAAAACGGATCGCGCCGATGCGGCAGGGCGGAATCCAAAAAAAAGCCCATGAAATTCATGGGCTTGAATATGGTGCCGGAAATAGGAATCGAACCTACGACCTACGCATTACGAATGCGCCGCTCTACCAACTGAGCTATTCCGGCGAAGCCGCGTATTGTAGGGTCGCCTTCCGGGCCGGTCAATCGACCAGTGTGAGGCGCAGCTCCTTGGGCAGGGCGAAGACCATGCTTTCCGGTTCTCCGGACAACTCCTGCACGCTGGCGGAGCCCAGGGTGTTGAGGCGTTCGAGGACGCCCTGCACCAGCACGTCGGGCGCGGAGGCGCCGGCGGTCACGCCAATCCGCTGCTTGCCGGAGAGCCAGGCCGGATCGATGTCGTCCGCGCCGTCGATCAGGTAGGACTCCACCCCGTCGCGCTGCGCCAGTTCGCGCAGTCGGTTGGAGTTGGAGCTGTTGGCCGAGCCCACGACCAGCACGAGATCGCATCGCTGCGCCAGTTCGCGCACGGCATCCTGACGGTTCTGCGTGGCGTAGCAGATGTCGTCGTGGCGCGGGCCCTGGATCGCGGGGAAGCGCTCGCGCAATGCCGCGATGACGGCACGGGTGTCGTCCACGGACAGCGTGGTCTGGGTGGTGTAGGCCACATTTTCCGGCTGGCCGAGTTCGAGCGTGCCGACGTCGTCCACGTTCTCCACGAGGTGGATCGCGCCGCCACCGGCATCGCGCCGCCACTGGCCCATCGTGCCTTCCACTTCGGGATGGCCGGCGTGCCCGATCAGGACCACGTCGCGGCCCGCGCGGCAGTGGCGCAACACTTCCATGTGGACCTTGGTGACCAGTGGGCAGGTCGCATCGAACACTTTCAGGCCACGTTGCTCGGCCTCGATGCGCACCGCCTGAGAGACGCCGTGCGCGCTGAAGATCACCGTGGCGCCATCCGGCACTTCGTCCAGTTCTTCGACGAACACCGCGCCGCGCTGGCGCAGATCATCCACGACGAAACGGTTGTGCACGACTTCATGCCGCACGTAGATGGGGGCGCCGAAGTTCTCGATGGCGCGTTTCACGATCTCGATGGCGCGATCGACGCCGGCACAGAAACCGCGGGGATTGGCGAGCAGGACGTCCATGCGGCGATTATCCCCTGCCCACGCCGGAACGCGACCCGAACAATCCGGCCAGCGCGATGCCGATGGCGCCGACCACGATGGCCGAGTCGGCGATGTTGAAGGCCGGCCAGTGGCGCGCGCCCAGATAGACGTCGATGAAATCGACGACATGGCCGTGGATCAGGCGGTCGATCAGATTGCCGATGGCGCCGCCGATCACCAGCGCGTAAGGCGCGGCCTGACGCCAATCCCCGCGAGGCAGCCTGGTCAGCCAAAACGCCAGCAGGCCGCTGATGCCCACCGCCAGCACGCTGAAAAACCAGCGCTGCCAGCCGGAGGCATCGGACAGGAAGCTGAAGGCCGCGCCGGGGTTGTAGACCAGGGTCCAGTTCAACAGGCCGTCGATCACCGGCACCGGTTGGTGCAGCACGAGATGCTTGAGCGCCAGCACCTTGGTCCACGCATCGAGCGAGAGGATCAGGCCCGACAGCGCCAGCCACGGCAGCGCGTTCGGCCCGGAGACGGACGGGGAAACATTCACGTCAGAAATGGCGGCGATCCTCTCCGGTTCCATCGACATTCTCCACGCATCGGCCACACAGCTCCGGGTGATCGGCGTGCTGCCCCACGCTCGGGCTGTAGTGCCAGCAGCGCACACACTTGGCGGCATCGGTGACGCGCGCGAGAACGAACGCTTCCTGTCCTTCCACGGGCACCGCCTCCGCCGGGCGATCGGCCAGCGCGGCGAGATGGAATTGGGACGTGATGAAGAAGAATCGCAATTCGTCCGCCACCGGCGTCAGCTTCGTGCGCAGGGACTCTTCGAGATACAACGTCACCTCGGCTTCCAGCGACGCACCGATCGCGCCCGAGGCACGCATCGGCTCCAGCACCGCAGTGACCGCCTCACGCAACGTCAGCAAACGGTCGAAGTCTTCCGATGCCAGCGCAGCGTTCGCGGGCAGCCCCCCCAAGGTTTCGCACGTGGTGGCCAGCAGCACGCTCTCTTCGCGCTCGCCGGGCAGGCAACTCCACGCCTCTTCGGCGGTGAAGCTCAGGATCGGCGCGATCAGGCGCGTCAGCGCATCGGCGATGCGGAACATCGCGCTCTGCGCACTGCGCCGGCCGCGCGAATTTTCCTGCATCGTGTAGAGCCGGTCCTTGGTCACGTCCAGATAGATCGAGCCCAGATCGACGGTGCAGAAGTTGTTCAACGCCTGCACGATGGCGGGGAAGTCGTAACGCGCGTAGGCCGCCATGATCGTGGCCTGCAGATCGGCCATGCGCTGCACCGCCCACTGGTCCAGCAGCAGCAGTTCGGCGTTGGGCAGCAACTGCGTGGCGGGATCGAAGCCATGCAAATTGCCGAGCAGGAAGCGCAGCGTGTTGCGGATGCGGCGATAGGCATCGGCATTGCGCTTCAGGATCGTCTGCGACAGCGACATCTCGTTGCGGTAGTCGGTGCTGGCGATCCACAGGCGCAGGATGTCGGCACCGAGCGTCTTGAGGATTTCCTGCGGCTCGATGCCGTTGCCCAGCGATTTGGACATCTTGCGGCCATGCTCATCGACGGTGAAACCGTGCGTGAGCACCTGCCGGTACGGCGCGGCGCGGTCCATCGCGATGGCGGTCAGCAGCGAACTCTGGAACCAGCCGCGATGCTGGTCCGAACCTTCCAGATACAGATCGGCCGGCTTGCCCATGCCGCGCGCGGCGAGCACGCCCTCGTGGGTGACGCCCGAATCGAACCAGACATCCAGAATATCGGTGACCTTTTCGTAGGCATTGGCCTCATCACCGAGCCAGTCGGCCGGATCCAGCGCATACCAGGCATCAATGCCCTCGGCTTCCACCAGATCGGCGGCGCGCTGCATCAGCGCCACGGTATCCGGGTGCGGCTCGCCGGTCAGGCGATGCGCGAACAGCGCGATCGGCACGCCCCAAGTGCGCTGTCGGCTGATGCACCAGTCCGGCCGGCCTTCCACCATCGAACGGATGCGGGCTTCGCCCCAGTCCGGGAACCAGCCACCGGCCTTGCCTATCTCGGCAATCGCCTGCATCGCGTCGCTGCGCAGCCCGGCCTTGTCCATCGAAATGAACCACTGCGGCGTGGCGCGGAACGCCACCGGCGTGCGGTGCCGCCAGCAGTGCGGATAGCTGTGCTGGATCTTCTCGAACGCCAGCAGCTGGCCGTTGTCGCGCAGCAGATCGACGACGGCATCGTTGGCCTTCCAGATGAACTGGCCTTCGAAGATCGGCGTGCCCGGCAGGTAAACACCGTTGCCGCCGACCGGATTGATCTGTGCCGCGTTGTAGGCATCGAGCAGGCCGTATTTCTGGCCGACGATGAAGTCTTCCTGACCATGGCCCGGGGCGGTGTGGACTGCGCCGGTGCCGTCTTCGGCCGAGACGTGGTCGCCGACGATGATCGGCACCTGGCGCTCGGCGTAGAACGGGTGTTGCAGCAGCAGGTTTTCCAGCGCTGCGCCGGTGGTTCGCGCCACGAGCTGCGGTGCCTCGATGCCGTAGCGCGCAGCGGCGGCTTCCACCAGATCGGCCGCCAGCACCAGCCACAGCGGACGGCCCGCACGCGTTGCGCCGCGCACCAGCGCGTACTCCAGTTCCGGCCCGAGCGAGACCGCCAGCGAGGCCGGCAGCGTCCACGGCGTCGTGGTCCAGATCGGCACCGCGACGATGGCATCGGAGGGAAGATCGGTCACGCCGAACTTCGCCGCCAGCGCCGCCGGATCGACCGCATCGTAGGCCACGTCCACCGCTGAGGAGGTCTTGTCGGCGTATTCGATTTCAGCCTCGGCCAAGGCCGAGCCGCAGTCAAAGCACCAGTGCACCGGCTTCACGCCACGCGCCAGATGGCCGTTCTCGACGATCTTCGCCAGCGCCCGCAACTCGGCTGCCTCGAAGCTGCGATCCAGGGTGCGGTACGGATTGTCCCAGTCGCCGATCACGCCCAGGCGCTTGAAGTCCGCGCGTTGCAGATCGATCTGCGCGTTCGCGTATTCGCGGCACTTCTCACGGAAGGCCACGGCGTCGAGCTTGACCCCGACCTTGCCGTGCTTTTTTTCTACCGCCAGCTCAATCGGCAGGCCGTGGCAATCCCAGCCAGGCACATAGGGCGCGTCGAAGCCGGCCAGCGAGCGTGACTTGACGATGATGTCCTTCAGGATCTTGTTGACCGCATGGCCTAGATGGATCGCACCGTTCGCATACGGCGGGCCGTCGTGCAGCACGAAGCGCGGCTTGCCGGCGCGTTCGCTGCGCAGGCGCGCGTGAATGCCGATCTTCTGCCAACGCTCCAGCGTTGCGGGCTCGCGCTTGGGCAAGTCGCCGCGCATCGGGAAATCGGTGGCGGGCAGGAGGATGGTGGCTTTGTAGTCTCGACTCACGGGGTAATGCCTGGGTCAGGGTGCCGGAAACGGATCGGGGGAAACGGGCGTGGCCGCCAGAATACGACGCGCATCGGCTGCGTCACGGTGGATCTGGTCAACCATCGTGTCCAGATCGTCGAATTTCAACTCTTCACGCAGCTTGGCGACGAACTCCACGACCAGTCGCCGGCCATAAAGATCGCCATCAAAATCAAACAGATGGGCTTCGAGCAGGGGCTCGCGCCCGTTCACGGTCGGGCGCGTACCAAGGCTGGAGACGCTCGGCCACGGCGCATCGCCAACGCCGTGCACGCGCGTGGCGTAAATGCCCGACAGGGCCGGCGTCTTGCCGCCGAAGCGCAGGTTGGCGGTGGGATAGCCCAACTGCCGTCCCAATTGCGCACCGCGCACCACCTTGCCGCCAATGGCGTAGGGGCGACCCAGCAGCCGTGCCGCCAAGCCGAGGTCGCCGGCCACGAGTGCGGAACGGATCCGGGAGCTGGATACCCGCTCGCCCTCGCAAACCACATCGTCGATGTGGTGCGTGCTGAAACCGTGCGTCCTGCCCATGTCGCGCAACAGTGCGGGATCGCCACCGCGCTTGTGCCCGAAGCGGAAATCGCGCCCAACCCACACCTCGCACGCGGACAGGCGTTGCACCAGCACACGCTCGACGAAGTCCTGCGGCGACATCGCGGTCATCGCATCGTCGAATCGGAGCAGCCCGACGGCATCGCAACCGAGCATCGCGAGGCCCTGCAGCTTGTCACGCGGCAATACCAGCCGCGGCGGTTTCTGTTCTCGCGCAAAGAACTCGCGCGGCAAGGGTTCGAAGCTCAACCCGACCAGCGGCACAGCGCGAACCCGGGCGGCCGCGCCCGCTGCCCGGATCAACGCACGATGCCCAAGATGCAAGCCATCGAACGCACCGATGCACACTACGCTGCCCGACGGGCACAGTGGCGCACCATCGATATCGCGGAACAGGCGGGGCAAGCTTCCGGAAGCAGTCACGAATTCGTTCGCAGGCAGAGCCAAGCTGCCCGCAAAGGCAACCCGACATAACTGAATAGCTCCGCAGTATACCCTTGCCGGCCTGACTGCTTGAGCATTGCAGCCAGGCCCAAGCAGCGTCCATCCGCACTCGTCGAGATGTTCCGGAAAACGTGGCGACGGCGCGCGTACAGGCTGATGGAACTGCCTGCGACAACAGACGGGACTTCAGTCTCCGCGAGGCGCGGGTTGCCCAGCTGACGCGCGCAAGCGCCCGTCATGTCGGGCACAGACGCAAACGGTTGGCCCGATCGTTCTCACGTGAACCGATACATCCAACCGCATGCCCGCATGAGCACGGGGCCGAAGTGCACCCGAGTCGACGATCAACACCGCCTTTTTCCAGCCAAAGCCCCGGATGGAGCATGGTCCGCCCCGGGCGACACCGATGACAAGATGGACTGCGCTGCCGCGCATATCGACGCGATCTCGGCATTGCGCGGAAAAACCGCGAGCTGCAACGTCGGGCCCTCGACGCGAGTTCGAGAGCCCGACGCGGAACGCATCAGTGCCCGCGGCTGTTTTCGCCCACGCGCAATTGCACCTGCATCGGCTCGGAATCCACGGTGATCCAGTCGCCGACCAGCGCCCTGCCGTGGGCATCGTGCTGGATGATGCGGATGCTGCACTGGCCCGCTTCGCAGTGTCCTTCCACCACGCCCATCCGACGTGCGCCGATCATCAGATCGAACAGATGCATGGCACGGGAGTCACCGAGGTGTGCCAGCAATTCCACCAGCGGCAGTGTCAGGGACGCCTTGCCATAGTTGTCCAGCGCGAGCACGCCGAACAACGGCTGCTCGAAGCCGTCACTGAACATGTCGATGTCCAGGATATGGAACGTATAGGCCAGCTCGCCGGAGAACGGCCCGCCTTCCGCGGCGGGCGTGCTATCGCTGACGCGCACGCTGAACTGGCTCATGCCCGGCATGCCGGCCGTGCCGGAGAGTTCGCCAGCGGCATCAAGCACCAGGCCGTCGGGCAGCGTTCCCGCCGAGGTGAAATTGAACGGCGCGGTGAAACTTGCAGCGTCCTCCACCTCGAACGCATAGGCGTATGGCGCGCCCGTGATGGCGGATGGCAGGGTGGCGGGGGATATCTCCATCGCCCTCACTTCCAGCGTCACATCGATGCTGTGGCGCGGCTGGTATGGATCGTTGGTATCCAGACACACCGTAGCGGCGTAGGTACCCGCAGACAGACCATCGGCATCCACGCTCAGGCCGATATCAGCCTGTGTCTCGGGGGCAATGCTGGCGGGTATCGTGGCACTCAGCCACGGTGCAGCCGCCATGTCGCAGCCGATCCCGGTGGTGGCATGGCTCAGGGTCAGTGCCGTATTGCCGGAGTTGGCAACCGGCAGGTTGAGTGAACGCTGGCCATCCGTTGCAGTGAGGAAGCTCGCGTCCGCCGGCACCGCCGCCACCGCCGCGCGTGTGGTCAGGTTGTACTGGCGACTGCCGGTGAATGGCCCGCCCTGCGCCGCGGCGGTGCCATCCACGGCGTTCAGCGTGAACGGGAAGCTGCCATGCGTCGTGGGCGTCCCCATCAGAGAGGTACCGTCGATGCTCATGCCATCGGGCAGACTGCCCGCGCCCAGCGTGATCTGGTACGGCGCTGTCGTACCTGCGCCGGAGAGCGTGAGGGAAACCGAGGTGGCCTCGCCCACCTGGATATCGGCCAGCGTGGCCGGCGCGAACACCACTTCACGCACATGCAGCGTCACTGGAACGGCCACTTGCGCCATTGTCGGGTCGTTGCTTGTCAGGCACAGCTTGGCCTCGTGCGTGCCGGCCGCCAGTGCGCCGACATTGACCGCCACGGCCACCGAGTGCGGTGTGCTGTTGTGTGCAAGGTTTCCGCTGGACTGCGCCGGGATGAGCCAGGGGATGTTGGACGCGATGTTGCATGCCTGGCTTGGTTGCACGACGCGGATCTGCCACTGCAACGACGACCCTGGCGAGATGTTGCGGAAGCTCACCGGGAAGCTCCCCGTGCCAGCCAGCGGCAATTGCAGCGTCACCGCGGCCAGGCCGTGATCGATGCGAGGTTCGGCAGTGAAGCTTGAACGCAACGTCGCGCTGGACGCCTGGGTCACGCTGATTTCCGTCTTGGAGGCCAGTTGAACCCAATAGGTGTGGCCCGGCTCGATCGATACATCGGCCAGCGCCGCACGGGTGGTTCCCGACGCATCGTCATTGCAGGCGACTTCATTGGAGACCAGTGGCTGACTTCCCTTGTAGACCGCCATCAGGCTGTCGCCATAGGCACCGGTCGCGCTCTGGTGGGTCAGCGTGATGCGACCCCAGGAAGGGGTGGTGAAGCGCCACCACAAGGTCTGATAGCCGGCGCCGGCGCCGCCGGTACGGCATGAGAATGCGGGCTCATCTACGGTTTCGGTGGCGCCGTGCGCCTGCGACACCGTGCTGCTGAAAGCTGTCGCCGTGTCCGGCAGCACAATCGCGCCCCCGGTCAGGTCATTTGCCGGCGTATCCACGGCATGCAAGACCACACGCAGATTGCCTCGGGTACTGGTGGCCAGATCATGGTAATGCCCGATCATCGTGTAAACGCGGCTGCCCGCCTCAGCCACGAAGGTGCTGCGTGCCAGATAATTGCCTTGGAAATCGTCATTGCAACTGAGTTGCACCCAGCCGTTGGTGGTGAGCCGGTAGTTGCCCATCACCGTGTCGGCGATGTTGCCGCTGCTGCCTTCGGTGGTTACGAACACGCGGCTGCGGTTGGGTCGCAAGAATGTCCACCACAGGGTATGGCGTGGTAGGCGGTTGCAGAACAGCGAGGTATCCGGATCGTGCGCGCCGGAGCCAGCGGTGTACGACGAAGCGTACGCCATCCGGTGCTCGTTGTAGGTGGCGGGGAAGCTCGTTACTTCGATGCGTCCTTCGAGCGGATCGTTGGGCGGCACCATGTGCGCAGGCAACGCATTGTGCGCGCCCAGCGCATTCACTCGCGGATAGCCCATGCCGGGCGTGCGGTAGTCCGGTCGCATGACCGCGGAGCCGACCATCAGCGATTCGATATCGTTGGGGTTGGCGCTGGGTGCACGCCCGAACAAACCCGCCGCCACGCCGGCCACGAACGGAGTGGCCATCGACGTGCCGCACTTGTCGCTGGTGCCCGCCGGCGTGCCGGTGGAGGTGATCTGGCACCCCGGAGCGAGAAGATCGAGCATCGAGGTCTGGTGATTGCCGGTGTTGTGGGCGTTGCTGAAGCAACTGACCTTGTCCGCCTGGGCGTTGTCGGTGCAGTTGCTGAAGCTGGCGATGAACGATGCGTCGCCAATGGAGCCCACGCCGACCGCTTCGGTCACGCAGCCGGGGCCGCCCATCGAGTCGGTCCATCCATCATTGCCGGAGGCCACCACGGTCAGGATGCCGGCGTTGCGAAGATTGATGATGGCGGCGCGCTGGGAGGCCCTGCCCACGTCGCACGCGTTCTGGTTGTAATAACGGCCACCGCCCAGGCTCATGTTCACGACACGGATGTTGTGGGTCTGGTGATTGGCCAGAACCCAGTTCAGACCATCCAGTACCGAGTTTCCCTCCGAGCCGTTCGGACCAAGAACTTTCACCGCGACAATCTTCGCATCGGGTGCCGTGCCATTGCTGCGGGTGATCATCCCGGCCACATGCGTGCCATGGCCACTGTGATCCGGTGCCTGATCGGCCCCGGCAGTGCACCCGGCGAAACACTTTTGCGCCACGATGGCGCCGCCGCTGAAATCGGAATGCGAGGCATGGATGCCCGTATCCAACACCGCCACCGCGATGCCGCTGCCCCGATGGAGCAGAGAATCGGTCACCGTTGCTACGCTGCCGATGTTGCGGGCCTGACCCATCATCGGATGATCCACCAGCATCGGACCAATGATGTCTACTGCGGGGTGATTGGCCAGTTCTTCGATCAGCTGGCGGTCGCCACGCAGGTGCAGTACCGGAAGATGGCTGAACGTTTTGACCTCGGCGCGACGCGACGTCAGCGAGGTCTGCGTCAGCACTGTGTCGCGTTGAGATTCCAGTGCGGCGGCGTAGCGTGCCAACTCATCGGCATCGCCGGAGCGCAACGGTAGCTCGTCCTTCAACGTGACCAGAACCTCCACCTCGGCAGTGATGCCGCGGTCGGCGGTGGATTCGGCCTGCGCCAGTTCCGCCAGGACATCCGGATGGACGAACCCGGCCCAAGCCTGTGGCGTGAAGCACGCCAATAACGTCAGGCTGGCGAGTGGTTTCCAGATGCGGAAAAACTTCAGTGCGGGAGTGGCTACAGGAGCGATGTGGTTCTCAGGCATGTCAATTCTCAGGTGATCTCTGACAAGGTAAGCGCCATCGTTCGTGGCTATCCAAACAAGCGAGAAAGTGCGTGATCTACCGGCACGACTCCGATGATTGGATGAAATTCACGGACAGACGGCTCTTCGATCGCTCATGCATGCGTGTTGGACAGACAAGCTCGCGATCCGTCCGCCGTGCGACAGGGCCGGTTCAACACGGCCCATGGATCCGGCGAGATGTCCGTGCAACCCTCGCAGCTGGCGAGAATCACGTAGCGAAACTCCTCCTTGAGACGCAGGTCCGCGGCCAGCTGATCGCCGCCAAATGCGGGCCGAAAAGGGATCGGCGTGGCATGGTCGCGGCCCGGAAGGGCAATCAGCAGCACGTCCACGATGATGCCGATGACCGAGGACATGGGTACCGACGGAAAAGCCTGATCAAATGCCACCTTGATGCGCCCCCGCAAACCGCTCATGAGAGTGCCGCCGCACCATCCGGCCAAGCGTGGTAGCGCTACGAGCGCGTCCATGCCGGCACGGGTGAATACGCGCCGCACTTCCACCTCAGCACCGGCCGCTCCACCCAATGCCAGGACGCAACCGCGAAAGGCAGCACCGCCAGTGTCGACACCGCGCACATCACCAGTGGCGACATCTGCGGCCAGATCGCCATCACGGCCTGCTGCACCGGGAACCCGTAGAGGAAAATCCCGTAGGAGTAATCGCGATCGCGAGACCACCGCATCGCAGGAATGCGGTACGCCACCCAGAGCGTGAACAGCACGGTGACCAGCGGCATCGCCAAGGCGATCCAGTCACCGGCACGGGCCAGCGTGATGAGCGCCAAGGCCGCCAGCAGCCACGCATGCGAGGGCCGCAACACATGCGCCCACTGGGCTGCCAACGCGCCGATCAGGAACGTCTGCGCCAGCGCCCTGTACCCGAGCGGATCGGGAATTCCCTGCGCCATTTGCCACACCGTGTACACCAGGTAAGCAACCACGACCACGGTGAACGCCGCACGGCGCGCGACCAATCCCAACACGGCCAACACGCCGAGCCAGAAGTACCAGCGAACTTCCAGGCCCAGCGACCAAAGCGAACCATTCACCACGCCCGGATACGGGTTCGCCTCGAAGACGCCCGGCAGATACCACAAGAAACTGGTGGGAATCAGGTTGTGCCGAAGATGCTCCCAGGTATCGGGAGAGCGGAAATACGCATCCAGCGGCCATTGCGTGAAGACCGCGCCAAGCACGAGCACGCACAGCAACAGGCACACCAGATAGGCAGGGTAGATACGCAGAACCCGATGCCAGGCGTAACGCAGCACGCCGGGATGGTGCATCAGGCTGGAAGTCACCAGATAGCCACTGATCGCAAAGAACAGGAATACGGCACACCGACTGACCGAGAAACCCGGCAGCCAGACATGCACGACATCCATCTCGTCCAGGGCGTTGTTTCCCAACGGATAGCTGTGGCCATAGATGACCAGCCACGCGGCGAGGTGACGCAACGGCAGCAGGTTGTCGGATCGCCGCGCCATCGCGTCGGCGAGTGAAAAGGAGGAAGTCATCGCAATCTCACGCAGCGTGTCGCAGCTCGCTCGGACGCCAGCCCATCGCCAGCAACACGGCGCCGTAGGTCGTCGCGCCGGCAATTATGGTTCCAAACAGCCATAGCCACCGTGCCACGCCGTGCAGATCGCGCCAATTCCACGCTCCCAGACGCAATGCCACGAGCACGATGACCATGACGCTGCCTGCCAGCAGGATGCGCCCCAGCACCCTGCCCCATCCGGGCCGGGGTTGCCACACGCCGGCGCGGCGCAGGTAACGCCACAACAGCACCGCATTGCCCATGCCGGCCAACCCGGTGGCCAGCGCGATGCCCGCGTGCGCCCCCGCGATGCCGAGATGCCAAAGCGGCGTCACGATCGCCACGATCAAGCTGATGTTGAGGAACACCGTGATGATGGCCGCACGCATGGGTGTCTTCGTGTCCTGGCGCGCGTAGAACGCTGGCGCGAGCACCTTGGTCATCATGAATGCCGGAATGGCCAGGCTCAGCGCCGACAGGCTCCACGCCGTCATCGTGGTGGCGTGTGCGTCGAACTCGCCACGCTGGTAGATCGTCGCGACCAGCGGCTCGGCCAGCACGAGCAAACCCAGCGCGGCGGGCACAGCGCCGAGAAGCACCGTGCGCATCCCCCAGTCCAGCGACTCGCTGAAACCTGCGGCGTCGGTATCGGCATGACGGCGTGACAGGTGCGGCAGGATCACCGTGCCCAAGGCGACGCCGAACAGACCCAGCGGCAGTTCGACGAGGCGATCGGAGTAATACAGGTAGGCCCGGCTGCCCTCGGCGAGCAACGAGGCGAAGATGGTGCCGACGATCAGGTTCAACTGCGCCACCGACGAAGAAAACAGCGTCGGCAACATCAACGTGAACACACGGCGCACACCCGAATGGCGAAAGTCGAATCGCAAGCGCGGGAACAGCCCGATCCGCTTCAATGCCGGCCACAACACCAGCATCTGGATGACGCCGGCAGCGAGCACGCCCCAGGCCAACGCCATCACTGGGCGTTCCAGATGCGAGGCCAGCCACACCATCGCCGCGATCACCGCCAGGTTGTGCAGCACCGGAGTGAGCGCCGGCAATGCGAAGCGCTGGAAGCTGTTCAGCACGCCGCCGGCAAAGGCCGTCATCGACACGAAGAACAGGTAGGGGAAGACGATGCGCAGCATTTCCCCGGTCAGCGCCAGCTTGCCCGGTTCGGCGGCGAAACCCGGCGCCATCAGCGCCGCGATCCAAGGCGCCGCCAGCATTCCCAATCCCGTGACCAGAAGCAGCACGGCGCACAGCGCACCAGCCACATGGTCCACGAACGAGCGCAGCGCCTGTTCATCGCCCTGCTGCCGCAACTCGGACAGCACCGGCACGAAGGCCGAGGCGAACGATCCTTCGGCAAAGATTCGGCGCAGGTAGTTGGGTACCTGATAGGCCACGGTAAACGCATCCACCAGCCCGCCCGCACCGAACAACCGTGCCTGGATCACGTCCCGGGCGAAGCCGGCCAGGCGCGAGAGCAAGGTCATCGCACCGAATACGGCGGTGGAGCGAAACAATCCGGTCAGCTTCATGCACCACCCTGCGTTTGACTTGACATCAGAAAATATCCATACTTGGCAGTCTTTCCCTCCCGATTCTGCCACCCGAATTCCCCAGGAGTACTCCCTTGGCCAACATCAAGTCCTCGAAGAAGCGCGCCCGCCAGGCCGTCGTTCGCAATGCGCGCAACGCCAGCCAGCGTTCGATGCTGCGCACCTCCGTGAAGAAAGTCCTCAAGGCCGTTCAGGCCAATGACGCTGTCGCCGCACAGGAAGCCTACAAGATCGCCGAGCCGATCCTGGACCGCTACGCCTCCCGTGGCCTGATCCACAAGAACAAGGCCGCCCGTCACAAGAGCCGCCTGACCGCGCGTATTCGCGCGATCGCCGCCTGACAAGCGCGGCGCGGAATCGGGAACAAGTACAAGGCCGGCACTCGCCGGCCTTGTTTTTGCCTGAATGAAATGACATTCCCGCGCAGGGAATGTGGCATGACGCCGATGCGCCCTGGCCAACACGCACGATGCGCCACGGCTGCCGCCGATCAGCCCTCGCCTTCCCCGCCTGGGCCCGTTGCCGCAGCGTCCGCACCGTTCACGTCATCACGGCCCTCCGCGCGCAACGCGTCCAGTGTCTCCATCAGACGCAGACACACCGGCCAGGTACCTTCCTTGCCGATGGCCGACATCGCAAACGCCGGCCCGTCCCAACCCAACGCCGCCAAAACCGCCGCAACGCGCGCCTCGCGCTCATCTTCCGGCAGCAGATCGAGCTTGTTGAGCAACAGCCAGCGCGGCTTCTCCAGAAGTTCGGGATCGAATCGACTCAGCTCGGCCTCGATGGTGCGCACTTCGTCCACGATCGTTTCGACCGGATCGCGCTCGTCATCCGCAAACGGCGCCGCATCCACGATATGCAGAAGGATGCGTGTGCGCTGCACGTGCTTGAGGAAGGTCACACCCAAACCCGCGCCTTCGGCAGCACCTTCGATCAAGCCGGGAATGTCGGCCACGACAAAGCTGCGATCGCGCTCGACGCTGACCACGCCCAGGTTCGGATACAGCGTGGTGAACGGGTAATCGGCCACGCGCGGCGTGGCGGCTGAAACGGCGCGGATGAAGGTGCTCTTGCCGGCATTCGGGAAGCCGAGCAGGCCCACGTCGGCCAGAAGCTTCAGCTCCAGCCGCAGCTCGCGCTCATCACCCTCGGTGCCAGGCGTGGCACGACGTGGCGCGCGATTGGTCGAACTCTTGAAGTGCATGTTGCCCAGACCACCACGCCCGCCCTGTGCCACCAACAGCCGCTGCCCGTGGCGCACCAAGTCGCCGATGATTTCACCGGTGGCAAGATTGGTGATGACGGTGCCCACAGGCACGCGGATCGTGGTGTTCTCGCCGCCCTTGCCATACATCTGGCTGCCCATGCCGTTCTGGCCACGCTGGGCGCGGAACGTGCGTTGGTGACGGAAATCCACCAGCGTATTGAGGTTCTCGTCAGCCACCAGCCAGACACTGCCGCCGTTGCCACCATCACCCCCATCAGGCCCACCGAACGGGATGAATTTCTCGCGTCGGAAACTGACGCAACCGTTGCCGCCGTCACCGGCCTTGACCAGGATGTCTGCTTCGTCGACGAGTTTCATGGAATGGCCATCCAAAGTGGAAAACAGAAGGGGAAAAGCCTAGCGTGGCGGCGCTCGGAAGTGGCATTGAGGACAAATTCCATGGGCGCCGTGCCCATTTCCGCCTCACAAAAACAAAGCCCCGCCGAAGCGGGGCCTTGCGTTGCGATCTGGCTGCGGATCAGGCCGAAACGACGCTGACCGTACGGCGCTTGTTGGCGCCCTTGACCGAAAACTGCACGGTGCCATCGACCAGCGCAAACAGCGTGTGGTCGCGGCCCAGACCGACGCCCGGACCCGGATGGAACTGCGTGCCACGCTGGCGAATGATGATGTTGCCGGCGTCGATGGCCTGGCCACCGTACACCTTCACGCCCAGGTACTTGGGATTGGAATCGCGGCCGTTACGGGTACTGCCGCCTGCCTTTTTATGTGCCATGACTTGCGTCTCCTGTGCGGGGGATCAGCCGGCGATGCCGGTGATCTGGATTTCGGTGTAATGCTGGCGATGGCCCTGCTGCTTGCGATGGTGCTTGCGGCGGCGGAACTTGATGATGCGGATCTTGTCCGCACGGCCATGGCTCTTGATGGTGGCGCTGACTTTCACGCCGGAAAGATCGCCCACACGGACGTCCTCGCCAGTACCCACGAGCAGAACCTGATCGAAATCCACGACGGAACCGACCTCGGCCTCCAGCTTCTCGACGCGCAGCGTTTCGCCTTCCATCACGCGATACTGCTTGCCGCCGGTCACGATGACTGCATACGACATACTGATACCTCTGTAGTTATTCTCGAGCCGGACAGCTGCCGGCACTGGTATTTCCCCGCACAGGCAATGCCCGAAAGGCGCAGGGAGCCGCGAATTATCGCCGCTGCCAGCCGCTGCGTCAAACGCCCTCCGCTCGCCTGTTCATCCGCCCCCGCATTGATCCAGGCGGCCATCGCCCCCAGATCGCCAGACTTCCGACTGATAAACTGCCGGGTCGCTCCGCAGACTTCTCCGCATGGACACCATTCGCCTCCGAGGCGCGCGTACCCACAACCTCAAAAACGTCGACATCGACCTCCCACGCGACCGCCTGATCGTCATCACCGGCCTGTCCGGCTCGGGCAAATCCTCGCTGGCGTTCGACACCATCTACGCCGAAGGCCAGCGTCGCTACGTGGAATCGCTGTCGTCCTACGCGCGGCAGTTTTTGTCGGTGATGGACAAGCCCGATCTGGATCACATCGAAGGCCTGTCGCCGGCCATCTCCATCGAGCAGAAATCCACTTCACACAACCCGCGCTCCACCGTCGGCACGATCACCGAGATCTACGACTACCTGCGCCTGTTGTTCGCGCGCGTCGGCACGCCGCGCTGTCCGGAGCATCACTTTCCGCTGGAGGCACAGACCGTCAGCCAGATGGTCGATGCCACACTCGCGCTCGATCCCGAACGCCGCTACATGCTGCTCGCGCCGGTGATCCGCGAACGCAAGGGCGAGCACGTGCAGGTGTTCGAGCAACTTCGCGCGCAGGGGCTGGTACGCGCCCGTGTGGATGGCGAAGTGATCGAACTGGACGATCCGCCCAAGCTCGCACTGCGCGTGAAGCACACCATCGAAGCGGTGATTGATCGCTTCCGCCCGCGCGAAGACATCAAGCAACGTCTGGCCGAATCCTTCGAAACCGCCCTGCGTCTGGGCGACGGCTTGGCACGCGTGGTGGACATGGATGATGCCGCCGCGTCCGAGCAGTTGTTTTCCTCGCGTTACTCCTGCCCGGTGTGCGACTACTCGCTACCGGAACTGGAACCGCGCCTGTTTTCGTTCAATGCCCCGATGGGCGCCTGCCCAGGCTGCGATGGTTTGGGGGTGACGCAGTATTTCGATCCGGCCCGCGTGGTGACGCACCCCGAACTCAGCCTTGCCGCTGGTGCGATCCGTGGCTGGGATCGACGCAATCATTACTACTTCCAATTGATCGGCTCGCTGTCCAAGCACTACGCCTTCGACGTGGATGCGCCGTGGAAATCGTTGGGCAAATCCGTGCAGCAGGCCGTGCTGCATGGCAGTGGCGATGAGGTCATCAGCTTCACTTATGTCACCGAAGCGGGCGGCCGCAGCCAGCGCAAGCATCGTTTCGAGGGCATCTTGCCGAACATCGAACGACGCTATCGCGAAACCGAGTCGTCGCTGGTGCGCGAGGAGCTTTCCAAGTTCATCAGCAACCGCCCCTGCCCGGATTGCCACGGCCAGCGCCTCAACCGCGCCGCACGCAACGTGTTCGTGGCCGAGCGCACCCTGCCCTCGATCACGGCGCTGCCGATCGACGAAACCAATGCCTTTTTCGCCGACCTGAAACTCGACGGCTGGCGCGGCGAAATCGCGACGCGCATCGTCAAGGAAATCCGCGAACGCCTGCGCTTCCTCGTGGATGTGGGGCTGGATTACCTGACGCTGGATCGACAGGCCGATTCACTCTCCGGCGGCGAAGCACAGCGCATCCGTCTTGCCAGCCAAATCGGTGCGGGATTGGTCGGCGTGATGTACGTGCTCGACGAGCCTTCCATCGGCCTGCATCAGCGTGACAACGAGCGCCTGCTCGGCACCCTCACGCGCTTGCGCGACCTCGGCAACACCGTGATCGTGGTTGAACACGATGAAGATGCGATTCGTCTGGCCGATCACATCGTCGACATCGGCCCCGGCGCAGGCGTGCATGGCGGCGAGGTGGTGGCCCAAGGCCAATTGGCCGACATCATGGCCAGCGAACGCTCGATCACCGGCCAGTATTTTTCCGGCCAACGCGCCATCGCGGTGCCAGCGCAACGCAAGACGCCGCAGAAAGACCAATGGCTCAAGCTGCTGGGCGCACACGGCAACAATCTGAAAAACGTGGATCTGGACATTCCCGCCGGCCTGTTCACCTGCGTCACCGGCGTTTCCGGCTCGGGCAAATCCACTCTGATCAACGACACGCTCTTTCCGCTGGCCGCCACCCAACTCAATGGCGCCTCGGCGCAAGCCGCGCCGCACCGCAAGGTGGAAGGGCTGGATCTGTTCGACAAGGTGGTCGACATCGACCAATCGCCCATCGGTCGCACCCCGCGCTCCAATCCGGCCACTTACACCGGCGTATTCACGCCATTGCGTGAACTGTTCGCGCAGGTGCCCGAAGCCCGCGCACGCGGCTACACGCCGGGGCGCTTTTCCTTCAACGTCAAGGGCGGCCGCTGCGAAGCCTGTCAGGGCGACGGCCTGATCAAGGTGGAAATGCACTTCCTGCCGGATGTGTACGTGCCATGCGACGTGTGCGGCGGCAAACGCTACAACCGCGAGACGCTCGACATCACCTACAAGGGCCACACCATCCACGATGTGTTGTCGATGACGGTGGAAGATGCACTCGCACTGTTCAAGCCGGTACCGTCCATCGCGCGCAAGCTGGAAACCCTGGTGCAGGTGGGCCTGTCGTACATCACGCTCGGCCAACCGGCGACCACGCTCTCCGGGGGCGAAGCGCAGCGCGTGAAACTCTCCAAGGAACTCTCGCGCCGCGACACCGGACAGACGCTCTACATCCTCGACGAACCCACCACCGGCCTGCATTTCCACGACATCGAGCAATTACTCGCGGTGCTGCATCGCCTGCGCGACGACGGCAACACCGTCATCGTCATCGAACACAATCTGGATGTGATCAAAACGGCCGACTGGATCGTCGATCTCGGCCCGGAAGGCGGCCATCGCGGCGGCACCATCCTCGTTGCCGGTACCCCGGAAACGGTTGCCACCACAACCGGCTCGCACACCGGTCGCTTCCTCGCGCCACTGCTGTAACTCTCCACTCCTCCGATCCGAACTACTGATGACTGCTCTCACTCAGACCGCAAGTGCGGCCTTCGACTACCGCATTCCCGTCCGCTGGGGCGATCTGGACGCCTTCAATCACGTCAACAACACCCTCTACCTGCGCTATCTGGAAGAAGCCCGCGTACAGTGGCTGCATGCATTGGCCAACGACTGGAGCGAGGTATCGACAGCGCCGGTAATGGCCGCGGTCCAACTCGATTACCGCCAGCCCATCGGCTGGCCGGCCGAAATCGTCGTCACCCATTCCATTGCGCGTATCGGCAACACCAGCCTGACCCTCGCCAACCGGATCGAATCCGCCGACCGCCAAATCCTGCACGCCGAGGGTGAAGTCGTGCTGGTCTGGATCGATCGCGCCACCGGACAACCCGTGCCGCTGCCGCGCGCATTGCGCTCACTCGGCTGACGAGCCCGCAGCTGCATGTAACCCGGGTCGGTTTTTCCGTCGTGTCGTCTCCTTCCCGTTGCCTTGCGCCAGCGGGGCTGGCCAAGGCCTGCCCGGAAAGAAGAAAGCAACCCGCCGAGCGAACCGCCAAGATTTGCCGGGCACAAAAAAACCCCGACCGGTCGCCCGGTCGGGGTTCAGTTCAGGCATCCGGGAGGTTGCCCTCCCGGACAGTCACCTGATCAGTGCAACGTCTGGCGAGCCTTGTTCGGGCCACCGACTGATTGCACCACGTCCTCGCCTTCGAAACCATCCGCGAAGATCTCGGCCTCCACCACATTCAGCGTCACCGGAATCACGATGAGGCTGTTGCGGGTGTCGGTGGTCTCCACGCAGAGGTTGGCCTGGTACTGGCCACCCGAAAGGCCGGTGCTGTCGAACAACACGTCAACTGTCTCAGACGCGTTGGCCGCAACGCTGCCGGTGTCCGGATCAGCCAGCAACCAGTCCACTCCCTGCGGATCGGCGCAATCCAGCGGGCCCGGCTGGACCAGCAGACTGACGTCATCCACGAAGAAGTTGCCGGAAGCTACCGTCTGGCTTTCGAAGCGCAGCTCGTACGTACCACCATCGGCATACTCACTGACATCAAGCACTACCTCTTGGTAGGTGCTGTAGGTGCTGTAATCGGACAGGTTGGCTTCGAACAAGGTGTCACCACCCAGTTTGACCCGGATATAGCCCGCCGTCGTCTGTTCATTCGGAATCTCCAGGAAGAAGCGCAGTTCAGCTGAAGAACCCGTCGGCAAGGTCACCTGTTGTGCAGCATGCCCAACGTCGCCAGCCGCTGCACCACCGAACCAGACCCACCAGTCGCCGGTGCGCGGGCCAGTACCGCCACCCAAACCACAGCCGTCGAAGTCACAAAGCACCGTGCCATAGGTGGATGAACTCTCATCCCAAGTACCTTCGCTCGCAGCCAACTCGAAGCTGCCGTCTTCGACGACTTCCACGGTGCCGCGCGGGAAGGCCGAGTTGGCGACTTCTTCGATGTCGATGGTCCAGTCGTAAGCAGCAGCACCCGCGTTCGTCAGCGTCAGCGGCGCCGTATCGACTGAATCGGGCATCAGCGAAACCCCCAGCGATCCCGGCGTGGCAGACGCACACGGTGCATTCAGATCCAGCGAGAAGTCCACCGTGACGCTGTCTTCAGCAACCAGCACCACGCCGGCCTCGGACGCACCCAGGTGATTCGCGGCGGTCACCGCCACCGTCACCGGCGACTCGTTGACATTCAGGATCACCGAGTAGTGGCCGGAAGCGTTGGTGGTTGCCGAGTACGTACCATTGGCACCAGTGATCTGCACCGTCGCTCCGGCAAGCGGCGCCGGATCTGCGGAGCAGTAGCCCAAGCCCTCAACCGTACCCTCGACAATCGCGCCGTCGGCACCCAGCGGCACTTCCAGCGTCACCGGCACCACAACCAGCGGGTTGGCCGGATCGTTGCTGGAGATGCAGATGTTCGTTTCGTACGTACCCGGGACCATCCCGATCGGACTGAACGTCACCTGGACAGTGTCCTCGTCGTCTCCGTCAACCGAGCCATCGGTAATGTCAAGGCTCAACCACGGCATATCGACCGGATTCCAGCAGCTCAACGGAGCTGCACCACCCGTCAGTGTAAAGGCGACGCCATTCCATCCAACCAGGGCGCTCAAATCACCCCATTGGGTCTGATTGAGTCCGAACAGGTTGCCCGGATCTACCAACTTGGCGATCTCCCCCTGGGGGTTGCCCTGATACCAGTTCCAGCGATCAGCCAACGGTGTGGTGATCTGCGGAGCTACAACCAACCAGTAGCGACCGGCGGCAAGAGCGATCGTGTCGCCCTGTGCAGCCACGATATCCAAGGTGATGTTGTTGTCGTCGATCGTCACGGCAGCATCGGACGGAGCCAGCGACATGCTCCACACATGCAGGTTCTGCCCATCGCTCGGATTACCTGCGGGCTTTCCGCCGTCATCCGGGTAGATGTACCAATGGATCAAGGTGGCATTGGAAACGTCACCGTTGTTCCAGAAGCCGGGAGTTAGGATCTCAGCGAGGTACTGATCTGCTCCAACGACGAAATCGTCAGCGGTGTACACGCCGTTGCCTAGGGTAGTGAACAAGTCGCTGACGATACCGTTCGTACCACCGACCTCCTGATCCCAGATGAGATAGCCGCCCTTCGCCGCATTTGCAGCCGCCGCGGTTTCATCGACACCTTGATGCCAAATCACACGACGCGCAGCCGCCACGCCACCACGAACCGACGACAACGCATCCCACTCAAGCGTGAGATCACCCAAGTTGGCGATTGTGAGGTTGACGTTGTCCGTATCTCCATTCTCGACCGATGCCGAAATACTTGCCGGATCCACCGAGATGATCGGCGGGTCAGTCACGTCGAGCACCACCGGGATTTCGATCAGCGGGTTGGCTGCATCGTTGCTGGCCACGCACAGCAGGGCCTCGTAGGTACCCGCGGCCAGGCCGCTGGCATCCACGGACACGGCCACGTTGTCGCTGTTGCCACCGGTGGTCAGGCCGGAAGCCGGATCGACGTTCAGCCATGGAATATCGCTCGGGGCATCACAGCTTGCCGGCAACGGCGCACCGCTCACAGCTGCATCGCAAGCGGCCTGGTTGGTGCAGATCAGGCGCAGGCCGGGAGGCAGCGTGGTTGGCGTGGCCGAGTCGCTCCACTCGGAATCAGGATTCCCGCCATCCACGTAGCTTTCCCACATCTGCATGTAAAGCTCACCGGCTGCATTTGCAGGGACATTGGGGAGGCTCACATCGGCCAGCATCAGCAAACCTTCGGAACTGAAGGTGTCGGTACCGGTCGAGTTGACGCCGCCACCGGGCCTCAGGAACAGACCGGAGGTGTCGCCAAAACTCGGGACAAACAGGACGCCCGACTCGCTCAGCCAACTTCCAGCGAAGGTTTCGATGGTCACTTCCCAGCCAATGCCGGTCAGTTCGTTGCCCACACCGATGTTCAGAACGCGGCTGTAATTGGCGGGGCTGCCAACTGTGGAGGCTGCACCTGCGTACATGCCATCCACCGACAGCGTCGGCCCGGCTGTACCGCGCGTCCCACTGGCGCTTGCAACCTGATCGGCAAACACCTGCACGCTGCCATCGAGTGTGCCCAGCACCGGCTGCGGGCCGGAAGCACGCGGGCCACTGCTTGCAACGATCTGATGTTGACCCGCGTTGCCCGTCGTACCGGCGGCGGTGTCGATCACCCAGCTCAGCGGCATATCACCGGTGTTGCTGATGATCAGGTCGGCACTGTCGGCTTCACCTGCAGGTCCACCCACCAGCGCGAAGTTGTACGCGGTTTCGGAGACATCGATGGCAGCCGGCGCAATCGTGCCAGTCATGACGGTCAGGCTGACCGGCACTTCGAGCAGACCACGGGCAGGATCATTGCTGGCCACGCAGACGATGGCCGAGTAGTCACCCACGGCAAGACCGGTGGTATCGACATCAATGCTGACAGGCGTGTTGCCTGCCGGTGCGATGGTGCCATTGTCCGGCGTGACGCTCAGCCAGGTGATGTCGGACGGATCGGTGCACACGCTCGGCATACCCAGCTTGTGCAGGGTAACGGTGACGTTCTGCCAAGGCATGCTCGCACCGCCGCTGTAACCATGGCGGAAGCTGAAGTTCCAGTTGCCAGCGCTTGGCGCATCACTGAAGGCGTCCAGATGGGTACTGGTATACGTCCCCGGAGAGGCTGACCCACTTCCATCAAAATCCCATGGATTGACGACGCTCGAGCCGAACCCCCCAACATCGAATTGCTGGCTGTCCGGTGCAGTGATCACCATGCGCATATCCGACGCGTAATCAAACCCCGTCAACGCAGTGACCGTGCCTTGGAACGTGAATCCAACCACGTTGCCGTTATTTGTCACACCGCCCGGAATGCTGAACGTCACGGGAGGGTTTGGAACAACGGAGAAGTTTGGAATCGTCAACACTTCGTCCATCGCCGGGTTGTAACCACCGCGTTGGGCGCCCGCCGGAGCAGCTTCGGCGATTTCCCACGTCAGCGGCTGGGTACCGATGTTGCCGATGTTCAGCGTCTGGGAACTCGTGCCGTCAGGGTTCATCACGAAGACGAACTGATCCTGATCCAGCGAAATGGCCGGCGCATTGATCGTTGCCGGTTCGCCACGAATCGCGACGGTGAAGTGCAGATCAGGCGACAAGCCACCAGCTTCGCTGAACACGACCTCGCCGAAACCGATGGTGGTGGCAAGGTTGTCCACCGGCGCCGCGGTGATCGTCAGCACCTGCGTCTCGTCCGGATCGCCGGTGAAACTGAACGTCGCCGGGCTCACCGTGATGTCCATGTCGGCGGAGATGCCGGCACCGGTTGCCGTCCACGTCGCGGCCGTACCCAGGGTATTGCGCACGGTGCGCGTCCAGGTGCAGCTGTGGGTGCAGTCCAGATTGCGCAGGCCCGCCAGGTTCAAGGTACGGACATCGCCGGAGCTGGCCGGATTGGCCGCCAGGTAGTTGGCCGTCGTCTCGTTCATGACGAAACCGGCGTTGACCGCCCGATTGACCATGGCGCGACCATGACCGACATCATCCCAATCCCAAGGCGTGGTGCCGTTTTCCTTGGTACCGGTCTTGTGCGCGGTCATCTGCAGCGCGGACTTGATTTCCGACGGCGTCCAGGTGGGTTGCACCTGGGCGACGAGCAGGCCCGCGCCAGCGACGTGCGGTCCCGACATCGAGGTGCCGGACATGCCGCCATATCCATTCGGGATGGCCGCGTAGATATCCACACCCGGCGCGGTGATGTCCGGCTTCTGCAGATGCTGCAGCGGGCTCGGCGTCGGCCCGCGGTAGCTGAAGTCAGCCAGCACGTCACCGGGAACCTGCTGGACGTTGAAGTCCGCCACGGCGGTACCGGGGTTGGCCGTGATGTACGTCCGGATGGCTTGGCCAGCGGACTGCTCGATGCCGTACACCGGAACACTCGGGTCAACGGCACCTGGCGTCAGCGGGGAGATCCCACCCGTGGCGTTGTTCCAGATCAGCACCAACTCGGCACCGGCGGCGACGGCGTTGTCCACCTTCACCGTGAAATTGCAGGTACCGCGCTGGATCAGCGCAATGGAGCCATTGAAGAAATTGGCGGGAAAGGCGCTGCAACCGTCCGCGCCCGCGGCTTGGCTGGGGTCGAATCGAATGGGGGTGTTCGTCAACGAGGTGCCAACACCGGAATTCGGGCCATGCAGCGCGTTGTAGGTCTGCCCGTTGGCGATCACCTGCCCGGAGAATTCACCGTCACGGGTGGACGCAGCAACGCTCATCACCCAGGGGCCACGATGGTTGACGCGCCCCACGACCGTGGGATCGTCGATGGAGTTGTTGCCGGCCGAGGCGGCGACAAACATGCCCTGATCGACAATGTCGAGGAAGGTGCGGTCGTTGTCGTTCCAGGGGTTGCTGCCACCGGAGATCGAGAAGTTGACCGCATCGGCATCGCCATGTGCCAGAAGCGTATTCAATCCTGCGGTGATGGCCGCGCCGGGGCAACTGGTGCCGGGGCACACCTTGTACGAGCGCACCGAAGCACACGGCGCCACGCCGGACAGCTCGGTGTAAGGTGCGGGGATCGTCGGAGACGGGGTTGCACCAGCCGTCAGGCGGTTGCCGGCGACCGTGCTTGCGGTATGCGACCCGTGGCCGTTGGTGTCTTCGGGGCTTGCGCCGTTGCAGAGGCCAGCGCCGCTCGTGGTGCTGCAGTCCAGCGAGCTGAGAACTTTCGGACTCGCTGCACTGAAACCACAGCTGGCGTCGTTGGCGAAGGAGGGGTGAGTGGACTGGATACCGGTATCCAGAATCGCCGCCACCATGCCCTGACCATCCACGCCGACGCCGCCGGGAACGCTGCTGCCATTCCAGATGTCGTCGGCACCGATGAAGGACGGACCGCGGTAGGTATCCAGTTGGTAGTCGCGTTCGCGCTGGATGTCGGCAACACCCGGCACCGAGCGGAGGCGCTCGACCTCGGCGTCGGTCAGACGCAGAGCCACGCCACTGTGGGTGATCAGGTAGTGGTGGGACGGATCGACACTGCGGCCGAGCACGGAGCGGATGCTGTTCAGGTGCGATGCCTGAATTGCCTGCAGCTGCCCTCTCGCGCCTTCAATCACCGGATCCCGGTAGTTGAAGGGAGACGATACACCTCGTTGCTGGTGCGTCGCGAGCAATCCTGGCTCGCTGAACCTGACGAGATAAGTGGCCCTTCCTTGATCGTCGGGCGGCGTGAAGTTGTTCGCCTGTGCCGGAAGTGCTGCCGCTATGGCCAGCACCAGCGCAGGCAGGGTTGCTCCCTTGCGCAAACGTGATTTCATGTTTTTCAAGCCCTTTCTAGCCTCTGAGTTGTCTTGTAACTGGAACATCTCGGCCTCCTGACATCGCAGCCCGACCCATTCCGTCCCGTGATCGCGCGCCCAAAGCAGCATGCTGCCAAGCAAGCGTTAAGGTCGGAAAGTGGACGTCATGCCGCCCATACCAAGCAGCCTGTTCAAATAAATCAATACCTTGCAGGCCACCTTCTCTTTCCCCGCCCCTCGGGGGATCCGCGAAGTGCACCACGGGAGTCTGGGTGTGTCAACCTGCTTCAGATTCTTTTAAGCATGGCATGCTGCAGCGCAGCACAACCAACCGTGACAAGCCTCGCAAATATCGCCCGTGTCCGGGCAAATGCGCGTCATCAACACGGTGCAAACGCGATCGAATCTCGCGGGCACGCCGATGGAAACCGCGGTCATCGCCGCAGCTCCTCAGCCGGAAGAAGCGTTGCCCCACACGCGGGGGCTAGATCAGCGCAGGCTCCACGCCCCGCTTGCGCACGATGAGCATCGCCAACTCCAGCGACTGCTCGTAGTTGAGGCGCGGGTCGACAGTGGAGCGATAGGCGCGCGCCAGATCAGGCTCGGTCAGGTCGCGGGCGCCACCGAGGCATTCGGTGACGTTCTCCCCGGTCAATTCCAGATGCACGCCGCCCAGTCGGGTGCCGGCAGCGGCGTGGAGGTCGAACGCCAGCTCCAGTTCGCCGAGGATGTTCCCGAAGCGGCGCGTCTTGACACCCACGGCCGTGTTCTCGGTGTTGCCATGCATCGGATCGGCCACCCAGAGCACGCGCCGCCCCTCGCGTCGCACCACATCCAACAGCGGCGGCAATCCCTTTTCGACGTTGGCGCGCCCCATGCGGTGGATCAATGTCAGGCGACCGGGCTCGTCGTGCGGGTTCAGGGTGTCGATCAGACGGATGAGGTCATCGGGTGCAACCGAAGGCCCGACCTTCACCGCCACTGGATTGCGCAAGCCACGCATGTATTCCACATGCGCGCCATCGAGCGCCGCAGTACGCAGGCCGATCCAGGGAAAATGGGTGGACAGGTTGAACCAGCCCCATTGACGCGGCACCTGACGTGTCAGGCACTCCTCGTAGGGCAGCAACAGGGCTTCGTGCGAGGTGAAGAAGTCCACCCGGTTGAGGTTATGTATCGGAGTGCCGGACAGCGTCTCCATGAAACGCACGCCATCACCAATGGCCTGAACCATCTTCTGGTAGTCGGCCTCGCGGGTGGAGTGGCGCATCCATTCCAGATCCCAGTATTCGGGGTGGTGCAGATCGGCGAACCCACCATCGATCAAGGCGCGCACGAAGTTCATCGTGAGGGCGGAGCGGGCATGGCCCTTGATCATGCGACGCGGGTCCGGTTCGCGCGCTTCGGCGGTGAACGCCGGTGCGTTGACCAGATCACCGCGATAGCACGGCAGCGTCACGCCATCCCGGGTTTCGGTATCGGCTGAACGCGGCTTGGCGTACTGACCGGCAAAGCGACCGACCCGCACCACGGGCAAGCGCAGGCCATAGACCAGCACCACGCTCATCTGGAGCAATACCTTGAGGCGGTTGGAAATCAGTGCCGACTCGCAATCGGCAAAGCTTTCGGCACAATCGCCTCCCTGCAACAGAAAACGTTTGCCCTCCTGCGCTTCCGCCAACTGGCGCTTGAGTTCGACGATTTCCCAGGAAGTCACCAGCGGCGGCAAGGTCGACAGTTCGGTCTTGGCTGACGCCAGAGCCTTGGCATCCCGGTAGGCAGGCTGCTGAAGTGCGGTGCGGGATTGCCAGGATGAAGGCGTCCAACCTTCAGGATTCCGGGCTGGTTCGGGACGAAGTTCGTTGGCGCTCATCGGATCTGCCGGAAATGCTGCGGTGCGCCATGATGCCACAGCACTCCGCTTGTCGTGGCATCAACGCCTGCGAAGCCCTGCCCACAGTGCACCGAGGCCGAGCAACAGGTACCACACCAGCACCCAGGCGGGCATGGACAGTCCGAGGAAGTTCCAATCCACGTTGGCGCACTCGCCCGAGCCGGTAAATACCATCGACAACGTCTTGCTCAAGGGAAAGGCATCGAGCATGTACTCCAGCCCCGGACCACAGGCAGGCACCTGATCGGGCGGCAGGCCCTGCAGCCACACGTGCCTGCCGGCGATACCCATGCCAACGGCTGCAACGAAGAAGACCAATACACCGTAAATCCCACGCCCCCACCTCTTTGGACCATGCAACGCCCCCAGCAGGAACAACCCACCCATGATCATGAACACCACACGCTGGAGGATGCACAAGGGACAGGGATCGAGAAACATGCGGTATTGGGCATACAAGGCGTAGGCCAGCAGGGATGCACAGGCAACGGCGCCAAACAGGAACTGCCCACGGAACGGCCAGGAAAACGGATTCATCGGGATACTCTGAAAAAGGAAGGCGGTCAGGGTGTGACCTGACATGCTGGCGAAAGTGCCATATCAAGCGGGGCGTGGACAACCACGCACAAACGCCAGTTCTGGGGACGGCAAGTGTAACGCGCTTCATCCAGCCCTTCGTGTCGCGGCCACCTCACAGAGGGCGGACGATGCGATGAATCGGGTCGCTCCGGGCGAGGTCAGGCGTTGATCGCCACCAGTGCGATCAACGCGATCGCCCAAATGAAAAACCCCGGCACTGGGCCGGGGCATTCAGGACACGCCGAGAGAAGCGCGAGATCAGTCCTCGCTGCCTTCGCTCTCGACCGCGCGCGGACGGTCGATCAACTCGACATAGGCCATGGGTGCGTTGTCGCCGTCGCGGAAACCGCACTTGAGCACACGCAGATAACCACCGGGACGCGACTGATAGCGCGGACCCAGCTCGACGAACAACTTGCCGACGGCTTCCTTGTCGCGAAGACGCGCGAACGCGAGACGGCGATTGGCGACACCATCCACCTTGGACAGCGTGATCAGCGGCTCGGCAACGCGACGCAGCTCCTTGGCCTTGGGCAGCGTGGTCTTGATCAACTCATGCTTGATCAACGAAGCGGCCATGTTGCGGAACATGGCTTCGCGGTGGGAACTGGTGCGGTTGAACTTGCGACCGGATTTACGATGGCGCATGGGGAAGATTCCTTATGACTGAATGGCTTTGTTGATGCCTGTCCGTGGCCAACATTATTGGTATTGTGTCCACCGCGGAATTCCTTTCCGAGGTGGTCGCGGGCGGGAAAGACCCGCCCGCACCGGGCGTCATCAGCCCAGCATGCCCGCCTGCAAACCAGAAGGCGGCCAGTTTTCCAGCTTCATGCCGAGCGACAGACCACGCTGCGCGAGCACTTCCTTGATCTCGGTAAGAGACTTCTTGCCGAGGTTGGGCGTCTTGAGCAACTCCACTTCGGTCCTCTGGATCAGGTCGCCGATGTAGTAGATGTTCTCGGCCTTCAGGCAGTTGGCCGAACGCACGGTCAGCTCCAGATCGTCGATCGGACGCAGCAGCACGGGATCGACACCGGTGGCCCCGATCTGCTTGCTGGTGTTGCGCTCGCGCTGGGTGAAGTCGCCGAACACCGAAAGCTGATCGGTCAGGATATCGGCCGCAGTGCGCACCGCTTCCTCGGCATCGATCGTGCCGTTGGTCTCGATGTGGAGGACGAGCTTGTCCAGATCGGTCCGCTGCTCGACACGAGCGCTTTCGACGTCATAAGCAACCTGACGTACCGGCGAGAACGACGCATCCAGAAGCAGGCGACCGATGGCACGGGTTTCCTCGTCCGGGCGACGACGCGAAGCAGCCGGCTGGTAACCGAAACCACGCTCGATCTTGAGCCGCATGTTCAGAGCCGTATCCTTGGTGAGGTGGCAAATCACATGCTCGGGATTGACGATCTCGACGTTGTGATCGACCTTGATATCGCCAGCGGTGACGACTCCCGGCCCCTTGACGTCCAGGGTCAGCACGGTCTGATCGACATTGTGCATCCGGATGGCGACATCCTTGAGGTTCAGAAGCACCTCGAGCACGTCTTCCTGGAGGCCCTCGACCGTGGTGTACTCGTGCAAAACGCCATCGATCTCGACTTCCGTCACGGCGAAACCGGGGATCGAGGACAAGAGGACGCGACGCAGTGCGTTGCCGAGGGTATGGCCATAGCCGCGCTCCAGCGGCTCGATGACCACCTTGGCCCGATTCGGGCCAAGACGTTCGATATTGGGGCCGCGCGGACGCAGCACCTGTGTGGCGGTAACTGACATGGTCGCTTGCTCCGATTACTTCGAGTACAGCTCGACGATGAGTGCCTCGTTGATGTCCGACGGAAGATCCCCGCGGTCAGGCACAGCCTTGAAGAGACCACTGAACTTCTTGGAATCGACCTCGACCCAATGCGGGGCCAGATCCATTTCCTGGGACAAAGTCAGAGCCTCCTGAACGCGCAGCTGACGCTGTCCACGCTCGGTCAAGGCAATCGCGTCACCCGGACGAACCTGGTAGGAAGGCAGATTCACCGCCTTGCCGTTGACGGTCACCGCGTTATGCGAAACCAGCTGACGGGCGGAAGGACGGGTGACCGCGAAACCCATGCGGTAGACGACGTTGTCCAGACGGCTTTCCAGGAGTTGCAGCAGCGACTCACCGGTATTGCCTCTCTTCTGCGCCGCCTTCTTGTAGTAGTTGCGGAACTGACGCTCCAGCAAACCGTAGATGCGCTTGACCTTCTGCTTCTCGCGAAGCTGAACCGCATAGTCGGACAGCTTGCCACGCTTGGCGGCGGCGCCGTGCTGACCGGGCTTCTGCTCCAGCTTGCACTTGGAGTCCAGCGCGCGCGCCGGGCTCTTGAGAGAAAGATCCGCGCCCTCGCGACGGGCGAGTTTGCACTTGGGACCAATGTAACGTGCCATGGTCGGGACTCCTTAGACGCGGCGCTTCTTCGGCGGACGGCACCCGTTGTGCGGGATGGGCGTCACGTCGATGATGTTGGTGATCTTGTAGCCGACGTTGTTCAGCGAACGAACGGCGGATTCACGGCCAGGACCAGGGCCCTTGATGTGCACTTCCAGCGTCTTGAGGCCGTAATCGAGCGCAACCTTGCCCGCCTTTTCGGCGGCAACCTGCGCAGCGAACGGAGTGGACTTGCGCGAACCGCGGAAGCCGGCGCCACCGGACGTGGCCCACGACAGCGCATTGCCCTGACGGTCGGTAATGGTGACGATCGTGTTGTTGAACGAGGCATGCACGTGGGCGATGCCATCGGTCACGACGCGGCGGATCTTCTTCTTGGGCTGTTTTGCCTGCTTGTTCATGCTTGATCCTTACTTCTTGATCGCCTTGCGCGGACCCTTGCGGGTGCGAGCATTGGTCTTGGTACGCTGACCGCGCATCGGCAAGCCACGACGGTGACGCAGGCCGCGATAGCAGCCAAGGTCCATCAAACGCTTGATGTTGATGCCGATTTCGCGACGCAGATCGCCTTCGACAACATACTTGCCCACCTCAGTACGCAGGCGATCGACATCGCCTTCGGTGAGGTCCCGAATTTTGGTGCTGGCAGTGACACCAGCCGCTTCGCAGACCTTCTTGGATCGGGTACGCCCGATACCGAAAATGCTCTGCAGTCCGACCCAGACGTGTTTCTGGACGGGAAGGTTTACACCCGCAATACGCGCCATTACGCGATCTCCGACAATGAGTTTCTGTGCTGTTTCCAGCCCAGTGAGCCGGAAATGATAACATGGCTTCGGGTTGTCAAGAAGCCCCACCGCCTTGCGGCGGTGGAACTCCGGTCCGGGGAGTGTGCCCAGACTCCGGCGACGGTCCGATCCTCTGCCCACCGAGGCGGGCGCTCGCGCTACTCCGGCGCGAACATGGAGGCCAGACTCATCCGCGCGCGAAGCCGCCGCGCGAACCGCCCTTCAGATTGGATTTCTTCATCAGGCTTTCATACTGATGCGACATCAGATGCGCCTGAACCTGTGCGGTGAAGTCCATCACCACCACGACGACGATCAACAGCGAGGTGCCACCGAAATAGAACGGCACCGCCCATGCCATGCGGAAAAACTCCGGCAGCAGGCAAACGGCAACGAGATACAACGCGCCCCAGCCAGTCAACCGGGTCAATACACCATCGATGTACTCGGCAGTTGCCTTGCCCGGACGGATGCCTGGAATCAATGCACCGGACTTCTTGAGGTTGTCCGCCGTCTCCTGCGAGTTGAACACCAGCGCCGTGTAGAAGAACGCAAAACCGGCGATCAGGATGGCGAACAGAACCATGTGCAGCGGCTCACCAGGTGCCAGCGCGGCGGAAAGGTTCTGCAGCCAGCGAGCCTCGGTCCCCTGGGCAAACCAGCTCGACGCGGTGGCCGGGAACATGATGATCGACGAAGCGAAAATCGCCGGGATCACACCTGCCATGTTGAGCTTGAGGGGCAAATGGGAGCTCTGGTTCATGTAAGCCTGACGCCCGCCCTGGCGGCGTGCGTAGTTCACCGTGATGCGGCGCTGCCCCATCTCGACGAACACCACGAAAGCGACGATCAGGAGCACCAGCGCCAAAACCGCGATCACCGAGAATGGCCCGAGTTCGCCGTTGCGGGTCAGCTCCAGCGTACCGATCACGGCCCCCGGAAGCCCGGCGACGATGCCGGCGAAGATGATCAGCGAAATGCCGTTCCCGATTCCGCGCTCGGTGATCTGCTCGCCAAGCCACATCAGGAACATCGTGCCGGCAGTAAGCGATACCACTGCGGTGAACAGGAAGCCAGGCCCGGGCGACAGGACGATCGGGATTCCCGCCCCGCCCCCCTGAGACTGCAAGGCATAGGCCACACCATAGGCCTGAAACACCGCAAGCAGAATCGTGCCGATACGGGTGTACTGTGTCAGCTTGCGACGCCCGGACTCTCCCTCCTTCCGCAATGCCTGAAGGCTCGGGAAGATCTGGGAGGACATCTGGATGATGATCGATGCGGAGATGTAGGGCATCACGTTCAGCGCGAACAGGCTGAAACGCTCCAGCGCACCACCGGAGAACATGTTGAACATGTCCACGATGGTGCCCTGCTGCTGCTCCATGAAACGCAGCATCGCCTCCGAATCCACGCCCGGCACCGGAAGGTAGGTACCGAGGCGATAGACGATCAGCGCGCCGAGCACGAACAACAGGCGCTGGCGCAGCTCGGTGAACTTGCCCGAGCCCACGAGTGCGGCTGCGGCTTTGGATGCCTGCGACAAGGTATTACTCCTCGATGCTGCCACCGGCGGCTTCAATCGCCGCCTTCGCTCCGGCCGTCACTGCGACGCCCTTGAGCACGATCTTCTTGTCGATTTCGCCCTTCTTGACGATCTTCGCGTATTTCGCTGTCGTCGGAACGAGCTTGGCTGCACGCAGAGCTGCGAAATCGATGGTTTCAGCATCCACCAAGGCAAGCTTGTACAGCAGCACCTCGACGGTGTCCTGCTTCAGCTTCGAGCGGAAGCCGACCTTCGGCAGGCGACGCTGCAGTGGCATCTGGCCACCTTCGAAACCCGCCTTGATCTTGCCCTTGCCGGTACGGGCATAGGAGCCTTTGTGGCCGCGCCCGCAGGTCTTGCCAAGGCCCGAACCAACACCACGACCGACGCGCACCCGCTCCTTGCGGGCACCTTCGGCAGGCTTGAGAGTATTGAGTTGCATCGTCCGAACTCCTTGGATTACTGCTCGACACGAACCAGATAAAAGACCTGGTTGATCAGCCCACGAACCGACGGATTGTCAGGCAGTTCGCGCACGTCGTTGATTTTTCTGAGACCAAGCGCTTTCACCGACAGACGGTGGCGCTGCTGTGTTCCGCGCAGTCCTTTGACCAGGCGGACCTTGATGGTCTTGGTGTCGTTATCAGCCATGGCTCAACTCCTCCACGCTCTTGCCACGCTTGGCCGCAACCCGACGCGGCGACTGCACGCCCTGCAGGCCCTTGATCGTGGCACGAACCAAGTTGATCGGATTGCGCGAGCCAACTGCCTTGGCGAGGATGTTCTTCACGCCCGCAGCTTCCAGCACCGCACGCATCGCACCGCCGGCGATGACGCCGGTACCTTCGGAGGCCGGCTGCATGAACACGCGTGCAGCGCCATGGTTGGCCTTGATCGGGTGCCACAGGGTGCCATTGTCCAGCTCGACGTCGACCATCGCGCGACGCGCGTATTCCATCGACTTCTGGATGGCCACTGGCACTTCGCGTGCCTTGCCATAACCAAAACCCACTTTCCCGGCGCCGTCACCCACAACCGTCAACGCGGTGAAGGTGAACTGGCGACCGCCCTTGACGGTCTTGGAGACGCGGTTGACTGCAACCAGCTTCTCAAGCAAGCCGTCGCCATTATCGCGATCGTTCGTGCTCATAGCTCTATTCCAAAGTAATTACGGCAATATGCCGCTTGTAGTTGTGGACAACATCATCGGTGCCAGGCACCGTACAAAGGGCGACACATCGTGTCGCCCCGAAAACGACATCAGAACTGCAGACCTGCCTCGCGCGCAGCATCGGCCAAGGCCTTGATGCGCCCATGGTAACGATAACCAGAGCGATCAAACGCCACGCTTTCAATGCCTGCAGCCTTGGCTTTCTCGGCAATGACACGGCCGACCTTGGCAGCAGCATCCTTGTTCTTGGTGCTGGACAGGCCGTCCTTGACGGACACCTGGACCGTGGACGCGGCGGCAATCACCTTCGAACCATCGGCAGTGAAGACCTGGGCGTACAGATGCTGACCGGTCCGCAGCACCGACAGGCGTGCCACACCGAGCTTGCGAATGTGCGAACGCGTGGATTTGGCGCGACGCAGACGAGCGGAATTCTTGTTCATGGTTTGACCTTGCGAAGCTGAAGGAAACGGACTCCCACCAACAGCGCCAGCAGAGTGCGGCGCTGTCGTCGGAGAAGCGCTTAGGCCTTCTTGGCTTCCTTGATGATGATCTTCTCGCCGGAGTAACGCACACCCTTGCCCTTGTAAGGCTCAGGCGGACGGAACGCACGGATCTTGGCGGCAACCTCACCGACCTGCTGCTTGTCGGTTCCCTTGATCAGGATTTCGGTCTGGACCGGCGTCTCCAGGGTAATGCCGTCCGGTGCGGCGAACACCACCGGATGGGAAAAACCCAGAGAGAGGTTCAGATCCTTGCCCTGCATCGAGGCACGGTAACCAACGCCAACCAGTTCGAGCTTGCGCTGGAAGCCTTCGCTGACCCCGGTGACCATGTTGGCCAGAACCGAACGCAGCGTCCCGGCCAACGCGGTATTCTCAGGCCCGGAGGGCACCAGCGTCAACAGGCCATCTTCAACCTTCGCATCCACCCCTTCAGGCTTCGCGATACTGAGCGCGCCCTTGGCACCCTTGACAGTGAACTGACCGTTGTCGATCTTGAATTCGACGCCCTTCGGCAACGCGACGGGTTTTTTGGCAATACGAGACATCGTCGAATCCTCCTGATTAAGCGACCAGGCAGATGACTTCGCCACCGACGCCTGCTTCGCGCGCCTTGTGGTCGGTCATGATGCCCTTGGACGTGGAGATGATGGCGATGCCCAGACCACCCAGCACCTTCGGCAGATCGTTCTTGCCGCGATAGGTACGCAGGCTGGAACGCGAGGCGCGTTGCAGACGCTCGATCACGGGCTTGCCCTGATAATACTTGAGAGCGATCTCGAGTTCGGGCTTGGCACCGGGGTTGAGCACGCGTGCATCAAGAATGTAACCCTCGTCCTTGAGGACGTTGGCGATGGCCAGCTTCACTTTGGATGACGGCATCTTCACCGTCTGCTTGCCGACAGCCAGTGCGTTCTTGATGCGCACCAGCATGTCAGCGATGGGATCAGTCATGCTCATTGACGTTTACCTTATGAGTAGCACCGATATCCGGAGATACGGGATTGTTGAATCGGAGCGGAGATGCACGGGAACGGGTCGTGCGGACACACCCCGCGCCCCCGCTTCCAGCCCCGATCCGGGGTTTGTTTACCAGGATGCCTTGCGCAGGCCCGGCACGTCGCCGCGCATGGTGGCTTCGCGCAATTTGTTGCGACCCAGCCCGAACTTGCGGTAGACGCCACGCGGGCGACCCGTCAGTTCGCAGCGGTTGCGCTGACGCACCGGAGATGCATCGCGCGGCAGCTTCTGGAGCTTGGCCTGCGCCTCCATCTTCTCGTCATACGACGCCGTCTGGCTGGACACGATCTTCTTGAGCTCGGCGCGCTTGGCGGCATACTTCTTGGCCAGCTTCTCGCGCTTGATCTCGCGATTCACCATGCAGGTCTTGGACATTGCAAATCCTTGGAATCAGTTGCGGAACGGAAAACCGAAGGCCTCAAGCAGCGCCTTGGCTTCTTCGTCGGTACGGGCGGTGGTGCTGATCGCGATGTCCATGCCGCGGATCGCATCGATCTGGTCGAAGTCGATCTCGGGGAAGATGATCTGCTCCTTGACGCCCATATTGTAATTGCCGCGCCCGTCGAACGCACGTCCGGAAACACCACGGAAGTCACGCACACGCGGAAGCGAGATGTTGACCAGGCGATCGAAGAATTCGAACATGCGGTCGCGACGCAGCGTGACCTTGCAGCCGATCGGCCAGCCGTCACGAATCTTGAAAGACGCCACGGAGACGCGCGCCTTGGTAACGATCGGCTTCTGGCCTGCGATCTTGGCCATGTCGGCCACCGCGTTCTCAAGCACCTTCTTGTTGCCGACTGCCTCGCCCACGCCCATGTTCAGCGTGATCTTGGACAGGCGCGGCACCTGCATGACATTCTTGTAGCCGAAGCGCTCGATGAGCTTCGGGACTACCTGTTCCTTGTAGATCTTCTCAAGCCGGTTCATTCTTGCATTCCTCAGGCGTCGACCGCCTCATTGCTCGAGCGGAACACCCGGATACGGCGCCCATCCTCAAGCGTCTTGACGCCAACGCGATCGCCTTTGCCCGTCTTCGGGTTGAACAGCTGCACGTTGGAAATGTGGATCGCCGCCTCACGCTCAACGATGCCGCCCGGCTGATTGGCCTGCGGATTCGGCTTGGTGTGGCGCTTGATCAGGTTGACGTTGGACACGAAAACACGGTCACCGGCCACACGGATCACATCACCGCGCTGGCCCCTGCTCTTGCCTGTGATGACGACCACTTGGTCGCCCTTTCGAATACGATTCATGACAGTTCCTCGTCCTGTGCCTTACAGCACTTCCGGCGCGAGCGAGACGATCTTCATGAACTTCTCGCCACGCAACTCGCGCGTGACCGGCCCGAAGATGCGCGTACCGATCGGCTCGTGCTTGTTGTTGAGCAACACCGCGGCGTTGCCATCGAAACGGATCAAGGAACCATCCGCACGACGCACGCCCTTGCGGGTACGCACGACGACGGCGTCATAGACCTCGCCTTTCTTGACCTTGCCACGCGGAATCGCGTCCTTGACGCTGACTTTGATGATGTCACCGATGCCGGCATAACGGCGCTTGGACCCACCGAGCACCTTGATGCACATCAACTCCTTGGCACCGGAGTTGTCTGCTGCATCGAGGAAGGATTGCATCTGGATCATGGCTCATTCCTCCCTGATCAAACCGAAGCGCGCGAGACGATCTCGACCACGCGCCAGTTCTTGGTCTTGGACATCGGACGGGTCTCCACCAAGCGAACAACGTCGCCTTCCTGGCAGGAACCATCCTCGTCGTGGGCATGCAGCTTGGTGCTGCGCTTGATGTACTTGCCGTACAGTGCGTGCTTGACCTGACGCTCCACGAGCACGGTGACGGTCTTGCTCATCTTGTTGCTGACCACCCGGCCTTCGACCGTGCGTTGAATCTTGTTGTTGTCGCTCATGTCGGCCGCCTTACTTGTTGTCGCCCAAGAGACCCTTGATCCGCGCGATGTCGCGACGGACCTTTCGGACCTGATGGGTCTGGGTGAGTTGCCCTGCACCCTTCTGCATGCGCAGATTGAACTGCTCACGGCGCAGCTCCAGCAACTGGGCAGAAAGGTCCGTGGAGGACTTGCCACGCAATTGTTTGATACTCATTAGCGCACCGTCCGGGTAACAAAAGTGGTCTGCACCGAGAGCTTGGCCGCCGCGAGACGGAACGCTTCGCGTGCCGACTCTTCGGAGACACCCTCGATTTCATAAAGCATGCGGCCCGGCTGGATCGGAGCGACCCAGAACTCGACGTTGCCCTTGCCGTTGCCCATACGCACTTCAATGGGCTTCTTGGAAACGGGCTTGTCCGGGAACACACGGATCCAGAGCTTGCCGCCACGCTTGACATAGCGGCTGATCGTACGACGGGCAGCCTCGATCTGACGGGCAGTCAACTGACCGCGAGTAGTAGCCTTGAGGCCGTACTCGCCGAAGCTGACAGCGGATCCGCTCCAGCTCAGCCCTTCATTGCGGCCCTTCTGGACCTTGCGGTACTTGGTTCGCTTGGGTTGCAGCATGGCTCAATCCCTCACCTTGTGCGGACGCGGGGCACGCTCGGAACGCTCCGGGCGGTCGTCCGTCTTTTCCTGGGCAGTCTGGGTGTAATCGAACACCTCACCCTTGTAGATCCAAACCTTGATTCCGATGATGCCGTAGGTCGTCTTGGCCTCGGCAAAACCGTAGTCGATATCGGCGCGAAGGGTATGCAGGGGCACACGACCCTCGCGGTACCACTCCGAACGCGCGATCTCGGCGCCATTCAGGCGACCGGCGACGTTGACCTTGATGCCAAGCGCACCCAGGCGGATCGCATTGCCGACGGCGCGCTTCATCGCGCGACGGAACATGATGCGGCGCTCAAGTTGCTGGGCGATCGACTCGGCCACCAGCTGGGCATCGAGCTCGGGCTTGCGCACTTCGGTGACGTTGATGTGGGTGGGGACACCCATCATCTTGGACACTTCCTTGCGCAGCTTCTCGATGTCCTCGCCCTTCTTGCCGATCACCACGCCCGGGCGGGCGGTGTGGATCGTCACGCGGGCGGTCTTCGCCGGACGTTCGATGTGAATGTTGCTGATGCCCGCCTGCGCCAATTTCTTTCGCAGCAGCTCGCGAACCTTCAGATCGGCCGCCAGGTATTCGGCGTATTCACGCTTGTTGGCGTACCACTTGGAGTTCCAATCCTTGGCGATGCCAAGACGGATTCCGGTCGGATGAACTTTATGACCCATGGGAATACCTGTGTCCGGTTACTTGGGCGTACCAACGACCACGGTGATGTGGCTGCTGCGCTTGAGGATGCGCGCACCACGTCCCTTTGCACGGGCATGGAAGCGCTTCATGGTCGGGCCTTCGTCGACGAAGATGCGGGTGACCTTGAGGTCATCGACATCGGCGCCGTCGTTGTTCTCGGCATTGGAGATCGCAGAGAGCAACACCTTGCGCACCACATGGGCCGCCTTCTTGTCGCTGAACTGCAGAAGATCACTGGCGCGTCCGACCGGCAGTCCGCGCACCTGGTCTGCAACCAGGCGCACCTTCTGTGCGGAGATGCGCGCACCGCGCAGGATGGCTTTGGTTTCCATCGTCATGCTCCTCACTTGGACTTCTTGTCGCCGCCATGCCCCTTGAACGTGCGGGTCACGGCGAACTCGCCGAGCTTGTGCCCGACCATGTTCTCGTTGACCAGCACGGGGATGTGCAGCTTGCCGTTGTGCACGGCGATGGTGAAACCCACCATCTCCGGCAGAACCATCGAACGACGCGACCAGGTCTTGATCGGCCTTTTGCTGTTGGTGGCCGACGCCGCCTCCACCTTCTTGAGAAGGTGAAGATCAACGAACGGGCCTTTCTTGAGTGAACGTGCCATGGCCTGATCCTGTTACTTGCGACGACGCACGATGAGGTGCTCGGTGCGCTTGTTGTTACGAGTCTTGTAGCCCTTGGTCGGAGTGCCCCACGGCGAAACCGGATGACGGCCACCGGAGGTACGACCCTCACCACCACCGTGCGGGTGATCGACCGGGTTCATCACCACACCGCGAACGGTCGGGCGAATACCCAGCCAGCGCTTGGCACCGGCCTTGCCGATCTTGCGCAGACTGTGCTCGGAGTTGCCCACCTCGCCGATGGTCGCACGGCAATCGGAAGGCACCTTGCGCATTTCGCCGGAGCGAAGGCGCAGCGTGGCATAGCCCTGCTCACGTGCGATCAGCTGTGCGGATGCACCTGCGGAACGCGCCAACTGGGCCTTCTTGCCTGGACGCATCTCGATGCAATGCACCGTGGAACCGACCGGAATGTTGCGCAGCGGCAGCGTGTTGCCGATCTTGATCGGCGCGTCACGACCCGCCATCACCTGATCGCCAACGACAATGCCCTTGGGTGCGATGATGTAGCGACGCTCGCCATCGGCATAACACAGCAGTGCGATGTGCGCGGTGCGGTTGGGATCGTACTCGACGCGCTCGACGCGGGCCGGAATACCCTCCTTGTCACGCTTGAAATCGACGATGCGGTAATGCTGCTTGTGGCCACCGCCGCGATGACGGGTAGTGATACGTCCAGCATTGTTGCGGCCACCGGTCTTGGTCTGCTTCTCGACCAAGGCGGCGTGCGGCGCACCCTTGTGCAGGTTCGGAGTGTGGACGCTGACCTTGGCGCGGCGGCCAGGCGATGTCGGTTTGTGATTGATGAGTGCCATGACTTGTTCCCTCAGGGCTTCGCCATGACGTCAATGCTCTGCCCTTCGGCGAGCTTGACGTAGGCCTTGCGCCAGTCGCCACGGCGACCTGCGCGGAAACGGAAGGTCTTGCGCTTGCCCTTCACGGTCAGGAGGTTGACGCCCTCGACCTTCACATCAAACAGCGATTCGACTGCTGCCTTGACGTCGGCCTTGGTTGCCTCCCGGGAAACCTCGAACACGTACTGGTTCGACAGCTCCTGCAGGCGCGCGGTCTTTTCTGAAATGTGCGGCGCGCGCAGCACGGTCAGGATCTTTTCATTGTTCATGCCAGCCACTCCTCGATCTTCTTGAGAGCTTCGACCGTCACCACAACGCTGTCGGCGCCAACGAGCACCACCGGATCCAGCCCCTGCACGTCGCGCACTTCCACGTAGGGAATATTGCGCGCGGCCAAGTACAGCGCCTCATTGGCGCTCTCGGTCACGATCAGAGGACGGGCGACGCCAAGTTCGCCCAACCGTGCGATCAACGCCTTGGTCTTGGCTTCTTCGATCGCGATGTCATGAACCACCTTGACGCGATCCTGGCGGAACAGCTCCGAAATGATCGAACTGATCGCGCCACGATACATCTTGCGGTTGACCTTCTGGGCGAAGCTGCGGGGCTCGGCGGCAAAAGCGCGGCCACCACCGACAAAGATCGGGGCGCGGTAGTCACCGTGACGCGCACCGCCACCCTTCTGCTTCTTGAACTTCTTGGTCGTGCCGGACATCTCCGAACGCGACAATTGTGCCTTGGTTCCGGCGCGACCGGCATTACGATAGGCCACCACGACCTGGTGCACGAGATCCTGACGGAATTCGCGACCAAAAACCGCTTCGGACACCGCCAGTTTTTCGCCGCTACCGACGACTGCGAGTTCCATGTTCTCTCTCCTTAACCTTTCGCCGCCGGACGGACGATCACATCGCCGCCAGGTGCGCCGGGAACCGCACCACGAATCGCGATGAGGCCGCGATCTGCATCAACCTTCATCACTTCGAGGTTCTGCGTGGTCTGCACTTCCGCACCCATGTGACCGGCCATCTTCTTGCCCGGGAAAACGCGACCCGGCGTCTGGCGCTGACCGAGCGAGCCCGGGGAGCGATGCGACAACGAGTTACCGTGGGTGGCGTCACCCATCGTGAAGTTGTGGCGCTTGATCGTGCCCTGGAAGCCCTTGCCCTTGGTAACGCCCTGGACGTCGACCACCTGGCCAGCGGCAAAAATGTCGGCGCGGATTTCGCCACCGACTTCATAGCCGTCCAGCGCGTCCACACGGAACTCCCACAGCCCGCGACCAGCTTCGACCTTGGCCTTGGCATAATGCCCGGCAACCGGCTTGTTGACGAGTGCCGCGCGCTTCTGGCCAGCCGTGACCTGAACGGCCTGATAGCCGTCCGCTTCCTGGGTCTTGATCTGGACGATGCGGTTAGGCGTCGCTTCGATCAAGGTCACCGGCACGGACTCGCCGTTCTCGGTGAAGATTCGACTCATGCCGCACTTGCGGCCTACGATCCCGATGCTCATGGTTTCTGCCTCAGTACAGCTTGATCTGGACGTCGACGCCGGCCGCGAGCTCGAGTTTCATCAAGGCATCCACGGTCTTGTCGTTCGGATCGACGATATCGAGCACGCGCTTGTGCGTGCGGGTCTCATACTGGTCGCGCGCGTCCTTGTCCACGTGCGGCGACACCAGGATGGTGTAACGCTCAATCTTGGTCGGCAGCGGGATGGGGCCGCGCACTTGCGCGCCAGTCCGCTTGGCCGTTTCGACGATTTCGCTCGCGGAACGATCGATCAAACGATGATCGAACGCCTTGAGCCGAATCCGAATCTTCTGGTCCGCCATGACCTATCCTTGAATGTTGAAAGAACGTCGGGAGCGGAAGCGAAAGTTCCGCCCCCCGTTGAATACCGTTATTACTTGATGACCTTGGCCACCACGCCGGCGCCGACGGTGCGGCCACCCTCGCGGATCGCAAAACGCAGGCCTTCATCCATCGCGATCGGAGCAATCAGCG
>JAPMLR010000010.1 GCA_026410415.1 Denitratimonas yunnanensis (SeqCode)
ACACCAGTTTTCCGATCCGTCAACAACCAAATCCGGAAACTTTTCCCGCCTCCCTTCCCGGCGCGTCTTGCGCCTTTCTGGTCAGCGAGCCGGCCATTATATACATCTCCGAGAGGACGTCAACACCCCTGCCCCAAAATCCTTGTCCCCCGGATCGGGGCGTTGGCATCCGTACAGACAAGGAAAAGAGTCCGTCATTCCTGCTGGGTCAGTTTCACGCGGGCAAAGGCGCGCTTGCCGATCTGCAGAACACCCTCGAAGCCGGGCTTCAGGACTCGTCCCACGTCTTCGCACACTTCGCTATCTATACGCACAGCACGCTCCTTCAACTTTCGGCTGGCCTCGGAGTTACTGGGCGCCAAACCGGCAAGCACCAGCATTGGCCCGATGCGAAGCCCTTCAGCAGGAACGGCGTGCGCGTGCAACGGAAGCACGCTGACATCCCCCTGCCCACGCACGGCGGCATTCCAGCCGGCGACGGCCTGCTCGGCCTGTTCGACACCATGGAAGCGCGTGGCCAGCTCCCGGGCCAGGCGCAGCTTCACGTCCCGCGGGTTGAGCTGCCCCGCCTCGATGTCGGCCTGAAGCGTTGCCGCCTCGGCGATACCGATCTCGACGCTGAGCAGATCGATCCAGCGCCACATCAGGTCGTCGCCAATCTTCATCGTCTTGGTGACGATGTCGATGGCAGGCTCGGCAATACCTATGTAGTTGCCGAGCGACTTGGACATCTTGTTGACGCCGTCCAGGCCCTCCAGCAACGGCATGGTCAGCACCACCTGTGGCGGCTGGCCGTGGTGCTCCTGCAGGCCGCGGCCCATCAGCAGGTTGAACTTCTGGTCGGTGCCGCCCAGCTCGACGTCGGCCTTCAGCGCCACGGAGTCGTAGCCCTGCACCAGCGGGTAGAGGAACTCGTGGATGGCGATGGACTGCTGCGCGGCGTAGCGCTTGGCGAAGTCGTCGCGCTCCAGCATGCGCGCCACGGTGTGCTGTGCGGCGAGCTTGATCATGTCGGCGGCCGACATCTGCCCGAACCACTCGCTGTTGAAGCGCACTTCGGTGCGCTCGCGATCCAGCACCTTGAAGACCTGGTCGGCGTAGGTCTGGGCGTTGGCCAGCACGTCCTCGCGGGTGAGCGGCTTGCGCGTGACGTTCTTGCCGGTGGGGTCGCCGATCATTCCAGTGAAGTCGCCGATCAGGAAGATGACCTGGTGCCCGAGGTCCTGGAACTGCCGCATCTTGTTCAGCAGGACGGTGTGGCCTAGGTGCAGGTCAGGCGCAGTCGGGTCGAAACCGGCCTTGATCCGCAGCGGCCGACCAAGCTTCAGGCGCGCCTCCAGCTCCTCGTGCTTGATGATCTCGTCGGCACCGCGGCCGATCATGTCCATGGCGTGTTGCAAAGCCGTCACGGGTGCCTCGCATTCAGTTGAAGTGAAACAGCTTGTCAGCTTAGACGATCAGCGGCCCTGCAGCAGCCAGTCGACCACGACGTCATTGCCCCGGCACCGAATTGCGTTAACGACCCGTTAAATCCCGTTCATCAAAAAACCCAGCCCGAACAAGGAGTTGACGCTAATACTTGAACCTCGTTATCGTTCGGCCCGGATTGAGATCGCGCACTGCCGCTGGGGACACTGGATGCACGGAAACGGGAACCGCCGCCGCGAGCAGTGGCTGATGGGAAGCGTGGTTGCCGCCACGATGTTGCTGACCGCCGCCATCGGACCGGGATTCGCCAGCGCCACGCTGGACAATCACGAGGTACAGCGCTGGGTGCAGCCGCTGCCGCTGCCGGAACCCGATGCCAATGCTGCCGACAAAGAAGGCGATGCTCCTGCGGCAGTCGAAAGCGCAGCACCGCCCGCTTCGGAATGGCATGTGGTGGAAATCAAACCCGGCCAGACCATGGGTGCGGTGTTTGCCTCACTCTCGCTGTCCAGTACGCAACTGCACCGCCTGCTGGAGCGCCCGATGCTGCGTGAACCGCTGACCCGGGTTCGCGCCGGAGCACGTTTCGAATTCGACATCACCGCCGACGGCAGCCTTCGCGGTCTGCGCTTCGAGCGCGACGAAGCCAGCATCCTCACCGTCCGGATCGACGGCAACTCGATCAGCGAGAACATCGTCCAGCGCGACATCCAGCACCGCATCAACATGGCCAGCGGTGTCATCGAAGGCTCGCTTTTCGGCGCGGCCTCGAAAGCCGGCCTGGGCAACGGCACGGTTCTGGAGCTGGCCAAGGTGTTCGGATACGACATCGATTTCACCCAGGACCTGCGCGTCGGCGACAGTTTCAGCGTGGTGTACGAGGAGATCTATCGCGACGGCGAGCGCCTGCGCGGCGGTGACATCATCGCCGCAAGCTTCGTGAACCAGGGCAAGCGCTATCACGCCTTCCGCTACGCTTTCGCCGATGGTCGCAGCGAGTATTTCGATCTCGACGGGCGCCCGATGAAGAAGAGTTTCCTGCGCGTGCCGGTGGAGTTCAGCCGGATCAGCTCGTTGTTCACCACCGCACGCCGGCACCCGGTGCTGGGCACGATGCGCGCGCACAAGGGCGTCGACTATGCCGCGCGTTCGGGCACCCCGATCATGGCGGCCGGCGAGGGACGCATCAGCTTCGCCGGTTGGCAGAATGGTTATGGCCACACCGTCATCATCGACCACGGGCGCGGCTACACCACGCTCTACGCCCACCTGTCGAAGTTTGGTGGATACAGGAAAGGCAGCCGGGTGCGACAGGGCGACGTGATCGGCTATGTGGGCAGCAGCGGACTGGCGACCGGCCCGCACCTGCACTACGAATTCCGCGTCAACGGTGCGCACCGCGACCCACTCAAGATGACGCTGCCCAAGCCCGAGCCGTTGCCCAAGGCCGAGCTGGCTCGCTTCCGCGAACAGACTCAACCGCTGCTGGCCAAGCTCGACCTGCTCGACGCCAAACCCCGCTATGCGGCGCGCTGAGCCTGCGGACACGCGGCTCTATCTCGGTCTGATCTCCGGCACCAGTGTCGATGGCATCGACACGGCGCTGGTGCGCTTCGACGCACGCAGCATCCCCGAACTGATTGGCGCACGCACCTTCGGTTTCGATCCCGTGCTGCGCGAGGAAATCCTTTCCCTGTCGCAGGCGACGGGCGCCATCGATCTGGATCGCGTGCCGCGCCTTGACCAGCGCCTCGGGGTGGCGTTCGCCCAAGCGGCGCGAGACTTGCTCGATGAACACCGTATCGGTGCCAACACAGTGGCCGCGATCGGCTCACACGGGCAAACCCTGCGCCACGCGCCCGTCGGCGAGGCGCCCTTCACCTGGCAACTGGGTGATCCCAACGTCATCGCCGAGCGTACCGGCATTACCACGGTGGCGGACTTTCGCCGGCGCGACGTGGCGGCGGGGGGCCAAGGCGCACCGCTGATGCCCGCCTTCCATGCCGCGATGCTGTCGACATACGAACACCATCAGGCCGTGCTCAATCTGGGCGGCATCGCCAACCTCACTTTGCTGCCGCGCGAAGGTGCCGTGGTCGGGTTCGATACCGGCCCTGCCAATGGCCTGATGGACGCCTGGATGCTGGAGCATCATGGCCAGCCGTTCGACGCCGATGGTCAGTTCGCTGCATCCGGACGCGTGGATGAGGCGCTGCTCACCACCCTGATGGACGCACCCTACTTCGCGCTGCCGCCACCCAAGAGCACCGGCCGCGACCTGTTCCATCTGCCCTGGCTGCAGGAACGCCTCGTCCACCGTCACCTCGCCAGTGCCGATGTGCAGGCCACCCTGCTGGAACTTACCGCGCGTAGCATCGCCCAGTCCCTGGTGCGTCATCAGCCTGATAACCACCGCTTGCTGGTCTGCGGCGGTGGCGTGCACAACGGCACCCTGATGCGTCGATTGGCCAGCCTGCTGCCCGGCATGGCGGTGGGCAGCACGTGCCAGATCGGTATCGACCCGGATTTCGTCGAGGCAATGGGGTTTGCCTGGCTGGCCCGCCAAACGCTGAACGGCCGCGCAGGCAATCTTCCTTCCGTTACCGGTGCGCGCGGCACTCGAGTCCTCGGCGCCATCCATCCAGCCTGACCTTGCCGGCTCGACCGACGCAGCCCCATTCCAGAGTCAGTGGTGGTGACAACGCCCTCCTCGGGCCTCGGCTCACCTCCATACTGGAGCCTCCCCTCAGGTTATCCGGGCTAAACTGCGCGATTCCGTGTTCGCATCCCTGTCCCCATGAGAAAAACCCGCGTCCTTACCGGCATCACCACCACTGGCACTCCCCATCTGGGCAACTACGTTGGCGCGATTCGCCCCGCAGTGGAGGCCAGCCTCGATGCCAGCGTGGATGCGTTCTATTTCCTTGCCGACTACCACGCCCTGATCAAGTGCGACGATCCCGCCCGGATCGAGCGCTCGCGTCTGGAAATCGCCGCCACCTGGCTGGCGGCGGGACTGAACCCCGAGCGGGTGACGTTCTACCGGCAATCGGACATCCCGCAGATCCCGGAGCTGACCTGGCTCTTGACCTGTGTCACCGCCAAGGGATTGATGAACCGCGCGCATGCCTACAAGGCCTCGGTCGATGCCAACATCGCGCAGGACGAAGACCCCGACGCCGGTATCACGATGGGGCTTTACAGCTACCCGATCCTGATGGCCGCCGACATCCTGATCTTCAACGCGCACAAAGTGCCGGTGGGCCGCGATCAGATCCAACACATCGAGATGGCGCGCGACGTCGCGGCACGTTTCAATCACCTGTTCGGGGGCAGTCACGAGTTCTTCGTGCTGCCGGAGGCGCTGATCGAGGAGCAGGTCGCCACCCTGCCCGGGCTCGATGGCCGCAAGATGTCCAAGAGCTACGACAACACCATCCCGCTGTTCGAGGGCGGCGCACGCCTGCTCAAGGACAGCATCGCTCGCATCGTCACCGACTCGCGCGCGCCGGGCGAACCCAAGGATCCCGAGTCCAACGCGCTCGCCACGCTGTATCAGGCCTTCGCCGACGCCGAGGACACCGTGGCCTATCGCGCCGCGCTGAGCGCCGGACTGTCCTGGGGCGAGGCCAAGCAGCGCCTGTTCCAGAAGGTCGACGAGCAGATTGCGCCGCTGCGCGAGCGCTACGAGACACTGATCGCAAGGCCGGCTGATATCGAAGACGTGCTGCAGGCTGGCGCTGCCAAGGCGCGCGCCATCGCCGCGCCGCTGCTGGAAGAACTGCGCGAGGCGGTCGGGTTGCGCCGTTTCCGCGCCCCGGTGACGACAACACGATCGAACGATTCGTCTGAGCCCGCAATGCCGGTGTTCAAGCAATACCGCGAAAGCGATGGTCGTTTCTCTTTCAAGCTGGTCGACGGCGAGGGGAGCCTGCTGCTGCAGGGCGCTCAGTACCCGTCCCCGCGCGATGCCGGACAACGCATCGTCGCGCTGAAGGCAGGTGATGCGGCATTTCCTGCGGACGGCGAATCGCTGGGAGACGGTGTCGACGCCGAGGCAGTGAGCGTGGCCCTGCAGCGCTTCGTCGAGGACTGATCCTTTCTCTGGCTGCCGAGGCCAGCGTGTCGCCGGCTCCGCCGCGCAGCGCAGGCAGATTGCAACGCTCCGGCACGGTGTCTTTTCCCGAGGTCCCAACATGCAGTACCTCAGCGTGATCCTGTTTTTTCCCTGGTTCGTCGTGGTGGGCGCGTGGTTCATGCTGTTCCCGCGCCAGCCCGGCGGCGCATTGCGCCGGCTGTTCGAGCTGACGGCGCTGGTGGTCGCAGTGCTGCTGAGCATCCGGGCGATGCTCTGGGGCATCGAAAATGCCGACCCCACCGCCGGCGCGATCTGGAAGCAAGTCCTGGCGACGCTGCTGGCCTACGGCATGTTCCTCGGCGTGCTGCTGCTGGCCTGGCCGGTGCGGAACCAACTGCTGCGACGCAAGTAGCATTCCCAACGGGCGCCGCATCGACGAGCATCCCCGATTCCCGCATCCGGATACCTGCCATGCCACCACCCTGCGGCATCCACACCATCGACACCGGCTTCCAGCGCTGCAACTTCGACGCAGCCTACCTCGTCGTCGAGAGCGGTCGCGGTGCCTTCGTCGATTGCGGCACTTCGCTCGCCCTCCCCGCGATGCTCACTGCGATCAGCACCGCCGGCCTGACACCGGCCGACATCGACTGGCTGATCCTCACCCACGTCCACCTCGACCACGCCGGCGGCGCCGGCGCCCTGCTGCAGCATCTGCCGAATGCGCGTGTGGTGGTGCATCCGCGCGGGGCGCCGCACATGATCGAACCGGCCCGTCTGATCGCCGGCGCCACCGCGGTTTACGGCGAAGAAGAAATGGCCCGCAGCTACGGTCAGATCGTCCCGATTCCGGCGGAACGCGTGGACATTGCCCACGACGGCCACCGCGTCGATGTGGGTGGGCGTACGCTGGTGTGCATCGACACTCCCGGCCACGCCGCCCACCACATCTGCATCTGGGACGAAACCAGCCGCAGCGTGCTCACCGGCGACACTTTCGGCATCTCCTACCGTGAACTGGACACACCGGATGGCATCTTCCTGTTTCCAACCACGTCGCCGGTGCAGTTCGATCCGCCTGCGCTGAAGGCTTCGATCCAACGCCTCGCCGACCTGCAGCCCGACCATGTCTACCTGACCCATTACGGTCGCATCGGCGATGCGCAGCTCAACGCGCAACGCCTGCAGGAACTGATCGACGCCATGGTGGAGCGTGCACTCGCGCTGGCCGATGCCCCTGATCGCCACACCGCCCTGACTGCGGCACTCGACGCGCTCTACGTTCCCGATGCCGTGGCGCACAGCGGTCTTTCGCCCGATGCCGTGCGCGACATCATCGGCTTGGACATCGAACTCAACGCCCAAGGCCTGGGCGTCTGGCTGGATCGACAACGACGCTGAAGCGATTGCCGAACGCTTCGCTTTTCACCGGCCAAGCCATCGAACGGCGCCTGCGCCAGGCCATGCTGCGCCGCGGCTTGGTCATGCCACTCGCTAGGGCCATACTGCCCTGCGGACTCGCGTGGGGCCGAGGCGGCGGCGCGGGCGTTCTACTCTCTCGAAGCGGGGGCTTTACCAAATGCTTGAGCAATACGGCTTGTGGCTGGCACTGGGTTGCGCAGTGCTGGCAATCCTTTATGGGGTGGTTTCGACACGCTGGATCCTGGCCCAACCAGCGGGCAACGAGCGGATGCGGCAAATCGCCGCTGCCGTCCAGGAAGGTGCGGGGGCATACCTGCGTCGGCAGTACATGACGATTGCCATCGTGGGCGTGGTGTTGTTCCTGATCATCGGTTTTGTCCCGGCACTGGGCTGGGCCACCGCCATCGGTTTCCTGATCGGCGCGGTGTTGTCGGGCCTCGCTGGATTCATCGGCATGTTCGTGTCGGTGCGCGCCAACGTGCGCACCGCGCAGGCAGCCACACTCGGCCTCAATCCGGCGCTCAACGTCAGCTTCAAGGGCGGCGCGATCACCGGCATGCTGGTGGTGGGCCTCGGCCTTCTGGGCGTGGCCGGCTACTTCATGCTCGTTCTGAAGGGACAGACCGGGCAGGCTGCATTGAACGCGGCACTGACACCACTGATCGGTTTGGCATTCGGTTCCTCGCTGATCTCGATCTTCGCGCGTCTGGGTGGCGGCATCTTCACCAAGGGTGCAGACGTGGGTGCGGACCTGGTCGGCAAGGTCGAAGCAGGAATTCCGGAAGACGACCCGCGCAACCCGGCGGTGATCGCGGACAACGTCGGCGACAACGTCGGCGACTGCGCCGGCATGGCGGCAGACCTGTTCGAAACTTATGCGGTCACGGTGATCGCGGCAATGCTGATCGCCGGCATTTCCTACGCCACTTATGGCTGGAACGGCGTATTGCTGCCACTGATCCTGGGGGCGGTCTCGATCGTGGCCTCGATCATCGGCACTTTTTTCGTGAAGGCGCGTGACGGCGGCAAGATCATGAACGCGCTGTATCGCGGTCTCGGTGTCTCCGGCATCCTGGCTGCCATCGCGTTCTGGTTCGTGGTGGACAACATGTTCGCAACGGAGGTGGCGATGTCACTGTTCTGGTGCGCCTTGATCGGCCTGGGCCTGACGGCCGCGCTGGTGGTGATCACCGAGTACTACACCGCCACCGAGTACGGTCCGGTGCAGCAGGTGGCCAAAGCCTCCGAAACCGGGCACGGCACCAATGTCATCGCTGGCTTGGCGGTGTCGATGAAGTCCACCGCTGCGCCGGTGCTGGTCGTCGCACTGGCCATCTGGGGCTGCTACCAACTGGCGGGTCTCTACGGCATCGCGATCGCTGCGGTAGCGATGCTGTCGATGGCCGGCATGATCGTCGCGCTCGACGCCTACGGCCCGATCACCGACAACGCCGGCGGCATCGCCGAGATGAGCGGCATGGACCCGGAAATCCGCAAGACCACCGATGCCCTCGACGCCGTCGGCAACACCACCAAGGCCGTCACCAAGGGTTATGCCATCGGCTCGGCAGGCCTCGCCGCACTGGTGCTGTTCGCCGATTACGCGCACAAGTTGTCCGAGAAGATGGGCGCGGCCTACAGCGATGCGATGTTCGCGATCAATGATCCGAACGTGGTCATCGGTCTCCTGATCGGCGGCATGATTCCGTATCTGTTCGGCGCCTATGCGATGCAGGCCGTTGGTCGCGCTGCCGGTGCGGTGGTGGAAGAGGTCCGCCGCCAGTTCCGTGAAATCCCCGGCATCATGGCTGGTACGGGCAAGCCACAGTACGACAAGGCCGTCGACCTTCTGACCAAGTCCGCAATCCGTGAAATGATCCTGCCCTCGATGCTGCCGCTGGTGATCCCGATCCTCGTTGGCGTGATCCTCGGCCCCGCCGCACTCGGTGGCCTGTTGATGGGCACCATCGTCACCGGCCTGTTCGTCGCGATTTCGATGTGCACCGGTGGTGGCGCCTGGGACAACGCCAAGAAGTACATCGAGGAAGGCCACCACGGCGGCAAGGGCAGCGAGGCGCACAAGGCCGCCGTCACCGGCGACACCGTCGGCGATCCGTACAAGGACACCGCCGGCCCCGCGATCAACCCGCTGATCAAGATCATCAACATCGTGGCGCTGCTGCTGGTGCCGATCCTCTGATAGAAACGCACCACCGCACAGCTTGACCGAAAACGCCCCGGCCGAGTCCGGGGCGTTTTCCTGTCCGGGCCAATTCACCCACTCGCGCATACCGTTTGTGTGGGCGCGTTCAAGCCAGGATAGCGGCTCGAGCGGCCTTCACCGCGTCGCGACATCGCATGATCACGGTCGGAGACCGAGCCACCCCGGCATCTCGGGCAGCATCACACCAGCAGCCGGGCCAGCAACGCGGCAAGCAGGGCTGCCATCAATCCCAGCGACACGCGCACCCCGTAGCCACGACTTCCTCCCAGGCACGCGATCACCGACTTGGTCGTGAAACTGGCCGCCAGCAAGCCCAGGAGCCACCAGCGTGCCGTGGCCATCTCCACCGCGCCGCCAGCGGTGAGGTTGCCCATCGTGGCTACCGCGGCGTGCAGCTCGGCAGCCGCGGAAATGATCGATGCCACGATCGCGCCCCGTGCTCCTACCCATACGGTCAATGCGGCCGCCAACAGGGTAAGCCCGGCCACCAGTGCGGCAAACCCCAGTGCATGACTGAAACGGAACATGCGCGTCTGTGCGGTGGGCGCCGGTACCGGATCGTCGGGATCCCTTCGCATGCCCAGCAGTCCGCCCGCCAGCAGCACCGCACCGGCTGCCGCCAACTCCAGCCACAACCCACGCAGCAGCGAGGGCGATACCGCCATCAGGACAGGGACGCACAGGCTCAGCGACGCCAGATTGGACAACAGCGCTGCCGCCACGGTGGGCCGCAACAGGGCCGGCGTTTCCCTCGCACGCTGCCCGAAACCGATCACTGCCGCCGTGGAAGACACATAACCGGCAAAAAATCCGGCAATCGCCAGACCCCAGCGATTGCCCACGATCCGCAGTGCGATATGGCCCAGCGCACTGATCAGCATCACCAGCACCACCAGGCGCCACAGCATGGCTGGGTTGATCGCCTGGAACGGCCCGATGGCGCGGTCCGGCAACATCGGCAGCACCACCAGCGCCGCGGCCAGCAGGAGCAGGCCGTCGAACACTTCGCGCTCGCTCAGTGTGTCGCGGGTCAGGCGATGCAATGGCTCCTTGGCGTACAGCAACAGCGCCACCACCACCGCCAGCCCGGTGGCCAACGCAGGCACCGACAGCGCCATCGCCCCCAGCAGGAAGGTCAACACCAGGGTGATCTCGCTGGTCAGACCGGGATCGTCCTTCGACGTGGCGTGATAGGCCATTGCCGCTAGTAACGCCATCGTGCCCAGACCCGCCAGCAACAGCGGCTGCCCAAGCCAGAGCGAGACCGCACCGGCCAGCGAAACCAACGCATGGGTGCGCAGGCCGGCGATGGCATGAGCGCGTCCCGGGCTGCGCTCGCGTACCACCCCGACCAGCAGCCCCAGCCCCAGCGCCGAAGAAAAAGCCAGCCAAAGATCAATCACTGGTTCCGCCATGATCCGCCTCCCGCGAGGGTGTCCATTTCGGATGGACGGGTCCGACATGCGCGCTCCATTGCGGCTCTCCGTCCCCTTCCGCCCACACGCCGCCATCATGCCCGGTTTCCGCAACCGGCATGGAAAGAAGCCGCGCAACGGCAGCATCCCGCGCCGCGCTCATGATGCAGCGCAACAAACAATCCCGTATCCTTGCACCCGTTCAGCCGCGCAGGGCGGCATTGTCACTTTTCTGGGAGTCAGTCATGGGCTTGGGTCTGGTCGACGCCGGTCGCGATGTACCGAACGAAATCAACGTCATCATCGAAATCCAGAAGGATTCGGAGCCGGTCAAGTACGAGGTGGACAAAGCCTCGGGCGCGATGTTCGTGGACCGCATCCTTTCCACCCCGATGCGCTACCCCTGCAACTACGGCTATGTGCCCCGCACCCTCGGTGGCGACGGCGATCCGGTCGATGTCCTCGTGATCCTGCCGTTGCCGCTGGTCCCCGGTTCCGTGGTGCGCTGCCGCCCCGTCGGCATGCTGAAGATGACCGACGAAGCCGGCAGCGATGAAAAGTTGCTGGCCGTGCCGGTAGGCAAGATTTTCGCCGGCTACGCCCACATCGAAGACATCGACCAGGTCTCGCCGCACTGGCTGGAGCGCATCGGCCACTTCTTCGAGCACTACAAGGATCTGGAAAAGGGCAAGTGGGTGCGCGTGGATGGTTGGGAGAATGCCGCAGCGGCGCGGCAGGAAATCCTCATCTCGCAGAAGCGCTACGACGCCGCAGCCCCGGGCGACAAACCGCCGGTCGGCTGATTCCTGCCACCCGCTGCCAATGCACACCCCGGGTAGATCCGCCCCGGAATGCGCGCCGTGCAACCTGCGGACACGCTCACTCACTCGATTGCAATGACCCCGGCGGCGATTGGGACCACGTCCCGCCGTCCGGCGTCGACATGCCGCTGGTTGACTGCGCTCTCGCCTGACCGAGACAGGGTGGTTCGAACCGCCCTCCAGCACTGCGACGGTACTGATTGCCCTTTCAAGCGGGGTCAATAGCGCCACGTACGGATCAGCCGACTCGTCCGCAAGTCCCGTGATGCCGCCCCCTGTTTCCTGCGGGGTCCGAGAGCTGGAATGCCGAGACGCACTCGCAATGCATGCACGGCATGGAGCGCTGCCGGCGATGGATCATGCCGTTTTCAGCTGGCAGGTCAGGCATAGGCCAAGGATCCGATCATCTGGTCGAAATCCGATCGAGCGTCGACGCCGGAGTCCGGGTAATCGAAGAAGTTGAAGGTGAATATTGCGCCTCTTCTCACGGAGAGAACGGTCCTGCACCTTGCAGCAGCTTCAAGATCCGAAGTGACGAGACGGAATCCGGACAGATACTCGATCGAATCGACGCCGGAAATCTCATGGACAGCCCCCTGCGCGATGAGCTCGTACTCCAGAAGCACCTTCTCCAGAGTTCTGGCAACCATTGATGGGAGCGCCTCAAGCGATTCCCCCTCCAGGAAAGCGAGGTCTTCGGCATAGGCCGTCATGGATGCTTCGAGAGCGTCCGGAATCGAGGACCCGGATTTCGCCATCACCACATAAGGGTCGGCAGCCGACAACAGCCCCTCGGAAATGAGCCCTTCTTCAACGATTTGAGCCTCGCGCAACCTCGGGAACTCTCGCTGATCAATGTAGCGCCACCCGACAGGTGGCCGGAAGGCCAGACCAAAACATCTGTTGATGTAGCAGTCACCCCCTGAAATGACAGGCTCGAAAGGAGCGACTCCACTCGACGCAATGACCGCGCCAAACGCCTTGAGGAACCCGCGTCGACCGATGCCCCTGCCATCCGGCGCCATGATCAAACCCGCACGGCGAAGCAGCTGCGGCCCGATGAACATCCGTGCATCGTCGCCCTTCTTCTCGGCTGCATGGCGGTGTGCCCATCATTGGCGGGGCGGATTCCGCATGGATTCACGGTACCAGAGAACGATACTTCATCCACGGCCCTGCCAAGTCGGCTTCTCGATACGCTAAATGGCGCGATCGCTGAATCGTGTCGCGACATCACCAGCCGGGGATTGCGGCGCGATGGCAACGTCGGGAGCTGCGATCCGGGGCAAGCCCGGCGCACGAGCTGACAACGCACGCACATGCACCGGGGCGCGCTGGATGCAGTGGCGCGTCATGGAGCCTGGATCGGTACGATGCCGCGTTCGTGCACCCTGCAGATCCGAATCACAAAGGCATGGCATGCTCCGGCAAGGCGTGCAGTGCGGGCCTGTACCGGTACCCCCCGACCGGTACCTGAAGCCCTCGACAAACTACACTCATGCCCGATTCGCTGCGCCCGGCAGCACTGGTGCCAAGGGCGCGGCGTGACGCGGGATGAGAAAACCGTGTTCTCGCGCGTGCAACCGGCCTTCTGATGGAGCCTCGATGAAAAAGTTCTTCGTGCTGTTGTGTTCGGTACTGCTCTTGGCGGCCTGCGGCCCGGCCGAGGACGATGCGCAGCTGCTCAACGTGTCCTACGACCCGACGCGCGAGTTCTACGCCGACTTCAACGAGGAGTTCGCACGGCACTGGGAACTGGCGACCGGCGAAGTGGTGAAGATCCGCATGTCGCATGGTGGCTCGGGCAAGCAGGCGCGTGCGGTGATCGACGGGCTGCAGGCCGACGTGGTGACGCTGGCGCTGTCGGGCGACATCGACGCCATCGCCGAACACGGCAAGCTGCTGCCGGCGAACTGGCAATCGCGCCTGCCGCACAACAGCGCACCGTACACCTCGACCATCGTGTTCCTGGTGCGCAAGGGCAACCCGAAGCACATTCGTGACTGGGGCGATCTGGTCGCGCCCGGTGTCGGCGTGATCACGCCCAACCCCAAGACCTCCGGTGGAGCGCGCTGGAACTATCTGGCCGCGTGGGCATGGGCGACGCGCGAATTCGGTGATGAGGAAAACGTGTTCGATTACCTGCGTGCATTGTTCGCCAACGTGCCGGTACTCGACACCGGCGCGCGTGGCGCCACCACCACGTTCGTCGAACGCGGCATCGGCGACGTGCTGCTGGCATGGGAGAACGAGGCGCTGCTGTCGCTCAGCGATCCTGCCCTGCGCGAAGACTTCGAGATCGTCTATCCCGGCCTGTCGATCAAGGCCGAGCCACCGGTGGCGATGATCGACAGCAATGTCGAGCGGCGCGGCAACCGCCTGCTGGCGCAAGCCTATCTTGAGCATCTGTATTCGCCTCAGGGGCAGCGGCTGGCGGCGCGGCACCATTACCGACCCGCATTGCCGGAAAGCGTGCCCGACGCCGAACGCGCGCAGTTCGTCCCACTGCCGCAGGTGTCCATCGACAGCGAATTCGGTGGATGGGCACAGGCGCAGGCACGGCATTTCGCCGACGGCGGTACCTTCGATCAGATTTTCCGACTCAAGTGATCCCTCCGCCCTCCGCCACATGAGCCAGCCCGTGCCTCCTCTGGTCAAACCCCGCTGGCGCAGGCCGTTGCCCGGCTTTGGCGTGACGCTGGGGTTGGGAATGGCGTGGGTCGGTGTGGTGGTGATGTTGCCGCTGACGGCGCTGGCCGTGCATGCGGCGGGGCTGGGCGCGCAGGGCTGGTTGCGCGCGGTTTCCGATGCGCGCGTGCTGGCGGCGTTGAAGGTGAGTTTCACCAGTGCTTTCGCCGCGGCGCTGTTCGCGGCGCTGGCCGGTGCGTTGATTGCGTGGGTGCTGGTGCGCTATCGCTTTCCCGGGCGGCGTTTTCTCGATGCGCTGGTCGATCTGCCGTTCGCGCTGCCCACGGCCGTGGCCGGCATCGCGCTGACCGCGATCTATGCGCCCACCGGCTGGATCGGCCAATGGCTGAACGCGCTCGGCGTCCAGGTGGCCTATACGTGGCTGGGCATCGTGGTGGCGCTAGTGTTCATCGGTCTGCCGTTCGCGGTCCGCACCGTGCAGCCGATCCTGGAAACCCTCGGGCACGATCAGGAAGACGCCGCCGCCTCGCTCGGCGCGTCGCGCTTCACCACGCTGCGCCGGGTGATCTTCCCCGAAGTGCTGCCCGCGCTGCTGACCGGCTTCTCGCTCGCGTTCGCGCGTGGTCTGGGCGAATACGGCTCGGTCATCTTCATTGCCGGCAACAAGCCATTCCAGACCGAGATCGCACCGCTTCTGATCACCATCCGGCTGGAGGAATACGACTACAACGGTGCGATCGCACTCGCCGCGCTGCTGTTGCTGGCCTCGTTTCTCTGCCTGTTGGCGATCAACCTCATTCCGCTGCTGTTTGCGCATGGGCGCAGGGAGGACGTGCGTGTCTCCTGAACTGCGCGAACCGGCCTGGGTCCGACGCAGCCTGATCGGACTGGCGATGCTCACGATGGCGTTGCTGATCGTGTTGCCGCTGATCGCGGTGCTGGTTTCCGCGTTCGGCAAAGGTTTTGCTGCGTGGTGGGCGGCGATTGCCGAACCCGACGCGCTGGCGGCACTGAAGCTGAGCCTCACCGTGACCGCCATCGTCATCCCGGTGAATGCCTTCTTCGGCATGCTCTCGGCGTGGGCGATCACCCGTTTCGCATTCCGCGGCAAACGCGTGTTGCTGGCGTTGATCGATCTGCCGTTCGCGGTATCCCCGGTCGTCGCGGGCCTGTGTCTGGTGCTGCTGTTCGGCGCCTCCGGCTGGTTCGCCGAGTGGCTGCACGACTGGGACATCCGCATCCTGTTCGCGCGTCCCGGCATCGTGCTGGCGACACTGTTCATCACCTTCCCGTTCGTGGTGCGCGAGTTGATCCCGCTGATGCAGCAGCAAGGTGCCGAGGAGGAAATCGTCGCACGTTCGCTCGGCGCCAATGCATGGACGATGTTCTTCCGTGTGACCTTGCCGAACATCAAATGGGGCTTGTTGTACGGCGTGCTGCTGTGCGGCGCGCGCGCGATGGGCGAGTTCGGCGCGGTATCGGTGGTGTCCGGGCATATCCGCGGCCTCACCAACACACTGCCGCTGCACGTGGAAATCCTCTACAACGAATTCAACGCCACCGCCGCGTTCGCGGTAGCCTCACTGCTGGCCGGACTGGCACTGGTGACACTGGTTCTCAAGTTCTGGCTGGAGGCACGCCACGGCGATGCCCTCGCTGCTTCCCACCGCAGGCATTGATGAAACGCCGATGATTCACGAGTCTTCTCACGACAACAGCAACGGGCACGGTGTGGACCTGCGCATCGAGGCATTGAGCAAGCGCTATGCCGACGCGCTCGTGCTCGATGGCGTGGACCTGTACATCGGTGCCGGCGAACTGGTGGCTCTGCTGGGTCCGTCCGGCTCCGGCAAGACCACGTTGCTGCGCGCGATCGCCGGCCTGCTGCCGATCGACGCCGGCCGCATCCTGTTCGGCGAACGCGATGCCACGCGCCTGAGCCTGCGTGAACGCAATGTCGGTTTCGTGTTCCAGAACTACGCCCTGTTCCGGCACATGACCGTGGCCGAGAACATCGCCTTCGGCTTGCGCAGCCGGCCGCGCCGGACCCGGCCATCCAGGGCGGCGATCGCACAACGCGTGGAGGAGCTGCTCGCGCTGGTGCAGCTGCCCGAACTCGGTGGCCGCTATCCGGACCAACTCTCGGGTGGGCAGAAGCAACGCGTGGCGCTGGCCCGTGCGCTGGCGATCGATCCCCACGTGCTGCTGCTGGACGAGCCCTTCGGCGCGCTCGACGCCAAGGTGCGCATCGAACTGCGCCGCTGGTTGCGCCAGCTGCACGACCAGACCGGCCAGACCACGGTGTTCGTGACCCACGATCAGGATGAGGCGATGGAGCTGGCCGACCGCGTCGCGGTGCTGCGCGATGGCCGCATCGAGCAGATCGGCACACCGGAACAGATTTGCGACGCGCCCGCATCCGCGCACGTGTTCGGTTTCATCGGCCGCGCCGGCGTGCTCGAAGGCCACGTCGAGGCTGGCCGCTTCACGCCGGCAGGACAACACGCCGCGTTCCCGGCCGAAGGCATCGGTGACGGCCCCGCGCGTCTGCACGTGCGTCCGCACGACCTCACCCTGGCCATGTCCGGTCACGGCCTTGGCGCACGGGTGGCGTGTGTGCGACGGCTCGCCGACAAGCTGTGCGTGGAGCTGCAACTGCCGGGCCAGCCCCACATGCTTGAACTCGACCTCGGCGCCACGCCCGGCGTGCACCCGCCCATGGTGGGGAGCGAAGTGGCGGTGATGCCACTGCGCTACCGCGTCTATCCTCACCTGCCTTCACGCTGAGGCGTGCGGCACCGCAGTCTGCGATTGCGCCGTGGTGGCGTTGCTCATGGCAAGGTCGGTGCCGCTGGCGTTGAAGGCTGCTTGAAGACGCTGCCGTCCTTCATCACAAAGGCCACCTCCAGCACCGCCTCGATCCGCTCCAGCGGATTGCCGGGCACGGCAACGATGTCGGCGCGCTGGCCGGGCTCGATCGTGCCCTGATCCTCGACACCGAGGACTTGTGCGGCGAAGAACGTGGCCGATTGCAACGCATAAGCGGGAGGAATCCCCGCTTCGACCATGTAGAGGAACTCGCGTGCGTTGTCGCCGTGCGGGCCGACGCCTTGATCCGTGCCGAACGCGATCTTCACGCCGGCACGATACGCGCGCGCCGCGGTCTGCTGGATCTGCGCGCCGATGCGTTCGGCTTTCGGGCGCACGACCGCAGGGAAGTAACCATCGATCCTGGCCTTGTCGGCCACGAATCGGCCGGCATAGATCGTGGGGATGTACCAGGTGCCGCGTTCCTTCATCAGGCGCATTACCTCGTCGTCCATCTGCGTGCCGTGTTCGATGCTGGTCACGCCGGCCAACACGGCGCGCTTCATGCCCTCGGTGCCGTGGGCGTGGGCCGCGACGCTGAAACCGTAGTCTTTCGCGGCCTGGACGACGGCCTGCACTTCATCGAGGGTGAACTGCGGCGCATCACCGGATTTGGCATAGCTCAACACGCCGCCGGTGGCAGTGATCTTGATGACATCACTGCCGTCCTTGTAGCGCTGGCGCACGGCGCGGCGCGCCTCGTCGGGTGAGTTGACCACACCCTCGGTTGGTCCAGGCGGACCCATGAGGTGGGCCAGGCGATCGTTGAGGCCATTGGTCGGATCGGCATGTCCTCCGGTGGTGGCGATCGACTTGCCGGCCGCGAAGATGCGCGGCCCCTTCACCAGGCCCTGATTGATCGCATCGCGCAGGTGCGGCGCGATCTCGCCGCCCAGATCGCGCACGCTGGTGAAGCCGGCCAACAAGGTTTTCTCGGCGTATCCCACCGAACGGAACGCAAAGTCGACCGGATCCAGACGGAAGCCTTCGGCATAACTCTGCGCGCTGGACTGGCTTCCCAAATGCACGTGCAGATCGGTCCACCCCGGGGTGCAGGTGTGGGTCGACAGATCGATGAGGGCCACGTCAGCCACCGCGACATGTCCCGCCAACACCTCGGACACCTTGCCGTCCCGAATGACTACCGTGCGTGCATCCAGCAATTTGCCGGAGCGCGAATCGAACACGTGCCCGCAATGCAGGGCGGTATCGGCCTGGGCGGCGACGGCGAACAGGCCGCAACACAAGGCAAGCAGGGATCGGGTCGGCATTGGCGGAACGCTCGCGGCTGAAAGGAATCCCATGCTAACGCGACGCCACGGCCCCGCACCGTGCAGCGCACAAGGCATCACGCATAATGGGGAACACGTCGCGATACGTTCGCGCCTTTCCGCCCACGCGGCAGCTGCACGACCGCCAACGGCCACTGTTTCCGCTCACGGATGACTGACTCCACGCATGACCAGCCGACTGATTCCCGTCGATCCCTTCGTTCTTGCGGTATTTGGCGCCACCGGCGATCTGGCGCGACGCAAGTTGCTGCCGGCCCTGTTCCATCGCGATGCCGGCGGCCAACTGACCGACCCGACCCTGATCGTGGGTGTGTCGCGTCGCGACATGGATGACGCAACATTCCGCGAGCTGGCACGCGAAGCGATTCTCGAGCACGTCTCCGAGGTGGATGCGGACGTGCTCGACCGTTTCCTCTCGCGATTGCATTACACCGCTGCCGATGCCGAGTCGGATACGGGCTGGGAAGCGCTCGCCACGCTGCTGACAGCGCAGTCGATCCGCGATCAGGTCTTCTATCTGGCCACCGCGCCGGTGCACTTCGGCCCGATCTGCGAACGACTGGGGCGATTCGGCTTGGCGCATGGGCGCGTGGTGATCGAAAAACCGCTCGGCCGTGATCTGGCGTCCGCACAACGACTCAACGATGCCATCGGCGCCGTTTTCCCGGAAGAACGCATCTACCGCATCGATCATTACCTCGGCAAGGAAACGGTGCAGAACCTCATGGCGTTGCGCTTTGCCAACGCCTTGTTCGAACCGTTGTGGAATGCGGCCCACATCGACCACGTGCAGATCTCCGTGGCCGAAAGTCTCGGCGTGGAAGGCCGTGCCGATTACTACGACCAGACCGGCGCGCTGCGCGACATGGTGCAGAACCACATGCTCCAGTTGCTGTGCCTCGTGGCGATGGAGCCGCCCAACTCGCTCGACGCCGATGCGGTGCGCGACGAAAAACTCAAGGTGCTGCAAGCGCTCAAGCCCATCACTCGCAACGATATCCACCTCACCACCGTGCGCGGCCAATATCGCGCCGGGGCCAACAACGGCGGCGCCGTGGCGGGTTATCTCGACGAGCTGGGACGAGCGAGCACCACTGAAACCTTCGTGGCACTGAAGGCGGAGATTCGCAATTGGCGCTGGGCCGGCGTGCCGTTCTACCTGCGCACCGGAAAACGCCTCGCCGCACGCAGTTCCGAAATCGTGGTGACGTTCCGTCCGATTCCGCACTCGGTGTTCGACAGCCACGCCGGACCATTGGTGCAAAACCGGCTGGTGATGCGGCTGCAACCGGACGAGGGCGTGAAGTTGTGGCTGATGATCAAGGATCCGGGCCCCGGCGGCATGCGACTGCGCAACGTGCCGCTGGACATGAGCTTTGCCGAAACCTTCGATGTGCGCCACTCCGATGCCTACGAACGCCTGTTGCTGGACGTGGTGCGCGGCCAGCAGACGCTGTTCATGCGTCGCGACGAAGTCGAAGCGGCGTGGCAGTGGATCGATCCGATCCTTGAAGCGTGGCGCAGCAGCGAAGAAGCGCCCAAACCCTACACCGCCGGCACCTGGGGGCCGTCTGCCGCGATTGCATTGATCGAGCGTGACGGACGCACCTGGGTCGAAGACGGGGCGTGAGGATGACACCGAACTTTCAATCGTTTCCCGATGGCGACGTGTTGGCCGAGGCCCTCGCCAAACAGGTGGCTGCCGCGTTGCAGCAACGCATCGCACGCGACGGACGCGCGCTGCTCGCGGTGTCGGGCGGGCGCACACCGCAACGTTTCCTGAGTGCGCTCGCGGCACAGTCGGTGGATTGGTCCGCCGTGTGGATCACGCTGGTGGACGAGCGTTGGGTCGATGAGGTCTCGGAACGCTCGAACGCGCGGCTGGTTCGTCGCCATCTGTTGCAAGGTCCCGCAGCGGCGGCGCACTTCGTGCCGCTGCATGTCGATGCGCCGTCGCCGGAAGCCGCCCTGGCGCAGATCGAGCAACGCATCGCGGAACTGCCGTTGCCGTTCGCCGCGGTCGTGCTCGGCATGGGCGACGATGGGCACACGGCGTCGCTGTTTCCGGGAGGTGACCATCTGGAGGCGGCACTTGATCCCGCCTCTCCGCATCGCGTGGCCGCCATGCGTGCGCCGGCTGCTGGCGAGCCCCGCATCACGTTGACACTCGGCGTGCTGGCGCAAGCCGAGTTTCTGGCGCTGCACATCGAAGGCGAGGGAAAGCGTCGCGTGCTCGATGCTGCACTCGGCTCGACATCATCCCGCGCGCCCATCGCCACCGTGCTCGCACACAGCGTTCATCCGCCCACCGTATTCTGGTGCCCATGATGACCATGAACGCAGCATCGGGAGCACGGCGATGACAGCATTCCCACCGTTGCATGCGCGTGTGGCCGAGGTCACCGAGCGCATCGCGCAGCGCAGTCGCGACAGCCGGGCGCGCTATCTCGAACGCATCGCCCGCGCCGCCGAACACGGCCCGAGTCGTCGACGTCTCGGCTGCGCCAATCAAGCACACGGTTTCGCGTCCTGCAGCTCGGACGACAAGGCGATGCTGCGACAGGGCGACGGCCCGAGCCTGGGCATCGTCACGGCGTACAACGACATGCTTTCGGCACACCAGCCGTACGAGCACTTCCCCGAACTCATCCGCGCCGCGGCGCGCGAGGCCGGCGGCGTGGCGATGGTGGCCGGCGGCGTGCCGGCGATGTGCGACGGTGTGACGCAGGGCGAGGCCGGCATGGAACTGTCGCTGTTCTCGCGCGACACCATCGCCCTGGCCACTGCCATCGCACTGTCGCATCAGACCTTCGACGCGGCGGTGTTTCTCGGCATTTGCGACAAGATCGTGCCGGGGTTGGTGATCGGCGCGCTGTCGTTCGGTCACTTGCCCGCCGTGTTCATTCCCGCCGGACCGATGCCCTCGGGACTGCCGAATCAGGAGAAAGCGCGCATCCGACAGCTGTATGCGGAAGGCAAGGTCGGGCGCGATGCCCTGCTGGACGCCGAATCCCGGTCCTACCACAGCCCCGGCACCTGCACCTTCTACGGCACCGCCAACACCAACCAGATGCTGATGGAGATCATGGGCCTGCATCTGCCCGGCGCCTCCTTCGTCAATCCCGGCACACCTCTGCGCGACGCGCTGACCCGCACCGCCACCGCACGGGCACTCGGCATCACCGCGCTCGGCGATCAGTACACACCGATCGGCGAAGTGCTCGACGAGCGCGCTTTCGTCAACGCCCTCGTCGGATTGAACGCCACGGGTGGTTCGACCAACCACACGCTGCATTTGGTGGCGATGGCGGCGGCGGCCGGAATTCGGCTGGACTGGAATGATTTTTCCGATCTGGCCGCGGTCGTGCCGCTGCTGGCGCGCGTCTACCCGAACGGCAGCGCCGACGTGAATCACTTCCACGCGGCCGGAGGCGTGGCTTTCGTGATCGGCGAATTGCTGCGCGCCGGACTGTTGCATCGCGATGTTCGAACCGTCTGGGGCGCGGGACTCGACGCCTACCTGCGCGAGCCGTGGCTCGGCGACACGGGGTTGGCATGGCGCGATGCACCCACGCACAGCGGCGACACCGACGTGCTGCGCGGCGTGGCCGACCCGTTCGATGCCAGCGGCGGATTGACGCTGCTCAACGGCGATCTCGGCCGCGCCATCATCAAGACCTCCGCGGTCTCGCCCGACCGCCATGTGATCGAGGCACCGGCTCGCGTGTTCCACTCGCAGGAAGCGCTGCAGGACGCCTTCCGCGCCGGACTGCTGCAAGGCGACTTCATCGCCGTGGTGCGGTTTCAAGGCCCGCGAGCCAACGGCATGCCGGAACTGCACAAACTGATGCCGCCACTGGGCGTGCTGCAGGATCGCGGGCAGAAGATCGCACTGGTCACCGATGGTCGACTGTCCGGCGCCTCGGGCAAGGTGCCGGCGGCCATCCACGTGACCCCGGAAGCGGCCGATGGCGGACCGATTGCACGGATTCGCGACGGCGACCTGCTCCGGCTGGATGCCACCACCGGTCGACTGGACGTGCTTGTCGATCCAAACGAATGGAACGCGCGTTCGCCTGTGACGCTGCCGGGCAGCGGACAGCACGAAGGTGTCGGGCGCGAGTTGTTCGGCCTGTTCCGCGCTGCGGTGGGCCCGGCCGATGCGGGCGCCAGCGTCTTCGGGATGCCATCGGCATGACATGCGCACAATCCGGCATGGAAACGATCCTCACGCTGGCGCCGGTGGTGCCGGTGGTGGTGATCGATACGCTCGACGACGCCGTGCCTCTGGCACGCGCCCTGGTGCAGGGCGGTCTGCCCGCCATCGAAATCACCTTGCGCACGCCGGTGGCGATGGACGCGGTACGCGCCATCGTCGCCGAGGTGGCCGGCGCGCAGGTCGGCGTGGGAACCGTGCTGGAGCCGTTGCAATTGCAGGAGGCAAAACGCGCCGGTGCGCGCTTCGCGGTATCGCCCGGTCACACCACGCGTTTGCTCGATGCTGCCGCAGCGGTGGATCTGCCTTTCCTGCCCGGCATCGCCACCGCCTCGGAAGCCATCACCTTGATCGAGTGCGGTTACCGTTTCGCCAAATTCTTTCCCGCCGAACCGGCAGGTGGCGCGGCGTATCTTTCCGCGCTGGCATCGCCCTTGCCGCAACTGCGCTTCTGCCCGACCGGCGGCATCACGCTGGACAACGCATCGCGCTATCTCGCGCTGCCCAACGTGGTGTGCGTAGGCGGCTCATGGATGCTGCCGCGTGATCGGATCCGCGCGAAGGATTGGCCCGCAGTCGTTGCGGCGAGCCAGGCTGCCGCTGCGCTGGCTGATCGGGGATGAGTCAGTCCGGCAGGCGCTGAAACGGGCAGAAAAACTGCCACGCGGCCTGAAGCTGCGATGCCGGCGGGAGCACATGTCCGCCGGCAAACGAAGCGAAGTCCAATGTGCTGCCTGATACCCAGCCGGCGTTCGTGAACGCATTCGCATCGGCCTGCACATACGCAAAGTAGGCGTCACTGTTTCCGACGCGCAGCACGACGGGGATCCGACGCGGCACCTGCGGCAGGAAACTGTTGCAGCCGGGCAGCCCGGTGCCATTGCAGACCAGCGCCGGCAACACACCGGCACTGACACCGTAGGCAGCGAAGGTCCGAATGTCCGGCGCGCTGCCGCGCTCCCGCAGCGCCAGGTCGTGCATCACGTGACCACCCGCCGAAAAGCCCCATCCGTGGACGCGGCTGAGGTCGATGTCGTAATGCATCGCCATATCCTCGATCACGGCTTTGAACATCGGGTAGTCGCTGGCCGGCACCCAGCCGCCGCTGGCACCGGATGCCACCGGCGCCACCACGATGAACTGTCCGGCTTGAGCGGTGCCGCTCCACACGTCACGCAGGCCTGATGCCGCAGCGGGTGCGGTGCCGGCACCGCCGGCGCCATGCAGCACCATCAGCAACGGCACGGCATCGGCAAAGGGATAACCGTTGGGAATGTAGAGGTAGTAGCTGCGCGCTTGACCGGCCACGGTCACGCTGCGCGTCTGCGCGCCCGGAAAGGCGCCGCCACTGCCCTCTGAAGGCTCCCGATACACCCCGTCACCCGTTTCGAACCCATCGAAGAACAACGGCAGCGGTGCTTGCCCGCACACCCATGGCGGTAGCCGCCCCGTCGAGACCGCCGACGCCGACAACGGCACGAGCCACGCCGTCACAACGAGCAAGACAGGGATTGGCGAGGAGAAGAAAGAAGTCATGGCGGTCACTGGTCAGAGGTGCGGGTTGGCGACGCAAAGGCGGCATCGGGGTGAAGTCCGGCATGCATCGTTACGGCCCGCAGCCATCCATCCTGACGGCGACCCGATGACCGGTATCATCGCGGCGATGACCATAGCCCCGCGTTTACCTCCCTACTCCGACGCACTGACCGGATTGCGCGGTATCGCCGCGCTCTGGGTACTGGTGTTCCACCTCTGGCAGTTCACGGGGGGGCCGCAACTGTCTCTTGGCCCGATGGATCTCACCCCGCTCGCGGCACGCGGGCATTTCGGCGTCGATCTGTTTTTCGTGCTGTCGGGATATCTCATCGGCGGCGGCTGGGTCATTGCGCGATTGGGCGGCCCGGTGGTGGCGGTGGGCAGGTTCTGGAAACGGCGTTTCCTGCGCGTGTTTCCCGCCTACTGGGCGCAATGGCTGATACTTGCCATGCTCGCGTGGCTGTCGGCCAAACCGTTTCCGATGGATGCGACACACGCACTCCTCAGTGTCACGCTCACGTTCAACTTGGTGCAGAACGAGGCTGCGCTCAATGCGGTGTGGTGGTCGTTGCCGGTGGAGTGGAATTTCTACGTGATCGCGCCACTGGCGGCGCTGCTGTTCGTCACACGCCGGGCGTTGCCGGCACCGCTGCTCGCGCTCGTTCTGGCGAGCGTCCTGATCCGCGCGGTGATGTGGTGGTCGCTCCACACCTGGGGCGCCGAGGCGATACCGTTCTACCGCTGGGTGATCCAGTTGCCGGGACGCATGGACCAGTTCGCGCTCGGCATGCTCGTGGCGCATGCGCTGGCGCTGGGGCGTGGCGGTTCGGAGCGCCTCCTGTTGCTCGGCGGCGGCGTTGCCACGCTGGTGCTGGTCTGGTTGAGTCATCGTGCCGGCAATGTCGTCGACGGTGCCGTGGCACCCTGGTTGTTCTTCCAGTTCACCCTGTTCGGATGCGCGTTCGCGGCACTCACTGCCGCCGCCGCACTCTCGCGTTCCTCGTTGGTGACACGCCTGTTGGCGAACCGGCCGCTGGTGTTTGCCGGGACCATCAGCTACAGCCTGTACCTGTGGCATTACCCGGCACTGCAATGGATGCGGCAATGGGCGCGGGCGGAAGGCTGGAGCACGGCGGACTGGCGCTGGGCCTGTGCTGCGGTGGCGCTGAGTCTGGTGTTGGGATGGGTGTCGTATCGACTGGTCGAGCGTCCGTTCTTGCCACAGCGACGGAAGGCGAAGCATGGCGCCGGATCCGTTTCCAAGGAATACTCGGGCACTCCCGAACCAATCAGCGAGGACGCACGATGAATCCCTGGGTTGCACTGGTGGTGTGGAGCACGGTTTGCCTGTTGCTGGCGACGACATTCATCGTTGGCCGGGCACGGGCCAGATACGGGGTGAAGGCACCGGCCATCAGCGGTCATCCGGAATTCGAGCGCGCCTATCGCGTGCAGATGAACACGATCGAGCAGGCGATCATGTTCCTGCCCGCATTCCTCCTGGCTGCCTCGCTCTCGCGCCACGACATCGCCTGCGTGCTCGGTGCGATCTGGCTGCTGGGGCGAATCGGCTACATCGTTGCCTATCTGCGCAACCCGGCCTCGCGCGGCCCGGCGTTCGTGATTGCGATGCTTGCCTTTGCCGGGCTGCTGATCCAATCCGCCTGGGGCATTGCATGGCGCTTCATGTTGAGCTGATCGCGACAGGGGAAATCTGCACCGGGCTGCCGAATTCAGGCGTGATTCCCCCCTATATCCGAACACTGGTGATCCCTGCTCCGGAGCAAGGCCCATGACCGACAAGACCGCCGTCAGCCGTTTCATCCGCCCACGCAACGCGCGCAGTGGCCTGGCCCAATCGCTGCTCGATGTCGCCGGCAAGGTGCCACCTTCGCGAGTGCGACGCAGCAATACGCCACAAGACTGCGCCCGCGCCATCGCACGCAAGGCAACGCTGAAAGCCTCGGCCATGGCCGGCGCACTGGCACTGCCACCCGGCGCACTGGGCTGGGTGACCATCGCGCCGGAGCTTTATGCGGTGTGGAAGATGCAGGCGCAGATGGTGAGCGACATCGCCGCCTGCCATGGCCGACACACGCAACTGCGGCGCGAGGAAATGCTGTATTGCCTGTTCCAGCACACCGCTGCCGGCGCCTTCCGCGACATCGTGATCCAGATCGGCGAGCGCTACATCGTGCGCCAGACGCCGCTCTCGGCGCTCTACGCCATCGCCAACAAGATCGCCTTGCGCCTCGCGCAACGCAGCATCACCCGCGCCGGCACGCGCTGGCTGCCGCTCGCCGGCGCGGCGATTGTGGCCGGCTTCGTGTTGCTGGATACACGCCGCGTGGCGGCCACGGCCATCGCACTGTTCGGCAGCGAAGTGCAGTACGAAGGCGAAGTGATCGAGGCCGATGCGGCGCCGGTTCCGGTGGCGAAGAAGAAAAAGTCCTCCACCGCGCCGCGCAAGCCGCGCCAGCGCCGTTCCGGCGCCACCGGTTCCTGAATCGGGCGGCGATTTCCCGATCTCTGTGCCGATTACCCTGCTGGATGCGTGAAATCCGCATCCAGCACCCCTGATCCGGCGCCGTTCCACAACAGCACGGCAAGCTCCGCTCTACAATGCCGCCCGCACGCGGCACATGTCGTCGGAGAATCGTGTGAAACCCATCCTCAGCCCCGAACTTCCGCCCGCCGGCTCATCGCTGGCGGCCCTGACCGGCCTCTATGCCGCCGACGAAGGCGCGCATCTGGCCACCCTGCTGGAGCAGGCCCGGGTCGATCCCGAAGCGCAGACTGCCATCCAGAAAACCGCCGAGGCACTGGTACTGCGCGTTCGTGCCAAGGCCGAGGATCAGGGCGCCATCGAAGCCTTCATGCGCGAGTACGACCTTTCCAGCGAGGAAGGCGTGCTGCTGATGTGCGTGGCCGAAGCGCTGTTGCGTATTCCCGATCAGGACACTGCCGACAAACTCATCCGCGACAAACTCGGCGATGCCGATTGGGAAGGCCATCTGGGCCAAAGCGATTCGGTGCTGGTGAACGCCTCCACCTGGGGCCTGATGCTGACCGGCAAGCTGGTGAATCTGGCCGATGCCACCCGTCGCAGTTTCGGTGATGCGCTGCGGCGTCTGGTTGGCCGCGCCGGCGAGCCGGTAATCCGCCTTGCGGTGCGGCAGGCGATGCGCATCATGGGGCATCAGTTCGTCATGGGCCGCAGCATCGAGGAAGCGCTCAAGCGCGCGCGCAAAGGCGGCAATGCGGCCTATCGCCATTCCTACGACATGCTCGGCGAAGCGGCGCTGACACAAGCCGATGCGGATCGCTACTTCGAGGCGTACCGGCAGGCGATTCTCGCCATCGGCCGCAGCGGCCCGAACGGCAACTTCGTCGGCAGCGATGTGTTCGCCGCGCCGAGCATCTCGATCAAGCTCTCCGCGCTGCATCCGCGCTATGAAGTGGCCAAGCGCGCCCGGGTGATGGCCGAGCTGGCGCCACGCGTGCTGCAACTGGCGCAACTGGCCAAGGCGCAAGGCATCGGTTACACCATCGACGCCGAAGAGGCGGATCGGCTGGAGCTGAGCCTGGAGCTGATCGAACGCGTCTACAGCGATGCCTCGCTGCAAGGCTGGGACGGCCTGGGTCTGGCCGTGCAGGCCTACCAGAAGCGCACGCTCGCCACGCTGGATTGGCTGATCGCGCTGGCACGTCGCGTCGGTCGCCGTATTCCGGTGCGTCTGGTGAAGGGCGCCTATTGGGATTCGGAGATCAAGCGCGCACAGGTCGATGGCCACGCCAGCTATCCGGTGTTCACGCGCAAGCCCAATACCGACGTGAGCTATCTGGCCTGCGCACGCAAGATGCTGGCCGCCACCGATGCGCTGTATCCGATGTTCGCGAGTCACAACGCACAGACCATTGCCGCGGTCAACGAGTTTGCCCGCCTCGCACTGGGCAAGAGCGGCGGCGGCGAATCGGCCCCCTACGAGTTCCAGCGCCTGCATGGCATGGGGCAAGACCTGCACGATGAAGTGGTCTCGCCGAACGCGCTCGATACCCCGTGCCGCGTCTATGCTCCGGTCGGCAGCCACGAAGACTTGCTGCCGTATCTGGTGCGCCGCCTGCTGGAAAACGGCGCCAACTCCAGCTTCGTCAACCGCATCACCGATCCTGCCATCGCGCCGGCCGATCTGGTGGCCGACCCGGTCGCCACCGTTACCGGCTTCGATTTCAAACCCCACCCTCGCATCCCGCAACCTGCCGTGCTGTACGGCGAAGAAAGGAAGAACTCCATGGGCGTCAATCTCGCCAACGACGACGAACTTCGTCGTCTCGCCGCTGAGGTCAATGCAGCGGTCACGCCGTGGCAGGCCGCACCGCTGGTGCCCGGCGCGCAGTTGTCGGGCACGGCGCAAGCCGTGACCAATCCGGCAGACCGGCGCGAGCAGGTCGGCAGCTGGCAGGCCGCCGATGCCGCCACGGTGGAACGTGCACTGGTCAATGCGGTAACGGCACAACCAGCTTGGGATGCCTTGCCCGCCACCTCGCGCGCCAAGCTGCTCGATCACGCTGCGGATCTGTTGCAAAAACGCCTGCCGCAGTACGTCGCGCTGTGCGTGAAAGAGGCCGGCAAGACCTTGCCCGACGCCATTGCCGAAGTGCGCGAAGCGGTGGATTTCCTGCGCTACTACGCCCAGCAGGCGCGTCAGCATCTGGCCCAGCCGGAAACCCTGCCCGGCCCGACCGGCGAATCGAATCAATTGTTCCTGCACGGGCGCGGCGTATTCGTCTGCATCAGTCCGTGGAACTTCCCGCTGGCGATTTTCACCGGGCAGATTGCCGCAGCTCTGGTGGCCGGCAACAGCGTCATCGCCAAACCGGCCGAACAGACCAACCTCGTCGGTTTCGCCATGACTGCGCTGCTGCACGAAGCCGGCGTGCCCGCCGATGTGCTCCAGTTCGTGCCCGGCGATGGCGCCACCGTGGGCGCTGCGCTGACCGCCGATGCGCGCGTCGCCGGTGTCGCCTTCACCGGTTCCACCGAAACCGCCCGCGCCATCAATCGCGCATTGGCGGCGCGCGATGCCGCGATCGCCGTGTTGATCGCCGAAACCGGCGGCCAGAACGCCCTGATCGCCGATTCTTCGGCCCTGCCCGAACAGCTCGTCAAGGATGCGATCCAGGGCGCATTCGGCTCCGCCGGCCAGCGCTGCTCGGCCACGCGCATCCTGTTCGTGCAGCGCGACATCGCCGACAAGGTGGTGCGCATGCTGGCCGGCGCGATGGCAGAACTGACGGTGGGCGATCCCGGCCTGTTTTCGACCGACATCGGGCCGGTGATCGATGGCGACGCGCTCGCGATGCTGGAAGCCCACGCCGCCCGCATGGACCAGGAAGCCACATCGATTGCCCGCGTCACGCTCGGCGAGGATGCCGCACACGGCACCTTCTTCGCGCCGCGCGCCTACGAGATCGACGGTCTGGCCCGCCTGCAGCGCGAAATCTTCGGCCCGGTGCTGCACGTGATCCGCTACGACGCCGACAAGCTGGACGCGGTGATCGACGCGATCAACGCCTCCGGCTACGGCCTGACACTCGGCATCCACAGCCGCATCGACGAAACCGTCGAGAAGATTTCCCGTCGCGTGCGCGCCGGCAACTGCTACGTCAATCGCAACATGATCGGCGCAGTGGTCGGGGTGCAGCCGTTCGGCGGAGAAGGGTTGTCCGGCACCGGCCCCAAGGCCGGCGGACCGCACTACCTCGCCCGCTTCTGCACCGAACGCACGCTGACGATCAATACCACGGCAGCAGGCGGCAATGCCTCGTTGCTGACATTGGAGGATTGAGCCACGGCGCCAGCGGTACACCCGCTGGCGCTTTCCGTCGGCCGATGAGGTCAGGCGTTGCGTCATTCACTCACGCAATGCCTGACCTGTTGCGTTCCGTTGGGTGCGGCGTGCCGATGCTCAGTTGCCGCGCGGCAACACTGTCAGCACGCGCTCGATGAACCGGTGGAATTCTTCGAGATAGCCGGCGAGGAATTTCGCGGTGCCCGCATCGGCGATCTCGCCGTTCTGGTCGAGCATGCCGTCCTTGAACTGGATGTAGACCTCGGGTGAATTCATCTGCGGCGAGTTCAGGAAGCCCAGAATGCTGCGCAGATGCTGCTGTCCCACCGCGGTGCCGATCGCACCTGGCGAGGTGCCGATCACGCCCGACGGGATGTGCGCGAACGAGTTGGTGCCCCAGGGGCGGCTGGCCCAATCCAGCGCGTTCTTCAGCGCGCCCGGGATGGAGCGGTTGTACTCCGGGGTGATGATCAGGATCGCATCCGACGATTCGATCGCCTTCTTGAAGTCGCGTCCGACCTGCGGGTAGTCGGCGTCGTGGTCGTAGCTGTAGAGCGGCAGATCCCCGAACGGGATCTCCTTGAACTTCAGCTGTTCCGGCGCGAGCTTGAACAGCGCGTTGGCCAGCTTGCGGTTGATCGATTCCTTCGCGAGGCTGCCGATCAGGTAGCCGACGTTGTAAGTTCTCACGTTGCTCTCCTTTTTGCTGGATGGCACCCGGCACGGATGCCGAGAGGGTGGAATCACGCACTTCGCCGACCTCTGCCTGGCGGCCGGGTTTGATGCTACGCCACGCTGACCGACGCAGATGAATGACCGCGCAGCGGTCCGCGGCGATCATGAGCGCGTTGTCGTGTCGCGGCAACGCTAGACTGCAGCCTCGATTCGACATCCGTTGTTGCCGGAATCAATCCAATGCCTCGTTTTCCGAGTATCGCCGTTCTGATGACCGCCTTCGCCATCGCAGCCACCGCCGCCACATCCGCGCCAAGCCATCTCACGCTGGACGCCATCGCCGGCGAGGTGCCGCTGTCCGGTCCGACCCTGATGCAGCCGCGCATCGCCCCTGACGGCAGCCGCGTGACCTTCCTGCGCGGTGGCGAAACGGACGGCTATCGCCTCGACCTGTGGGAATACGACATCGCTTCGGGCCAAACCCGTCGCCTCGTGGCAGCCGATGATGTGTTGCCAGGCACCGAGGTGCTTTCCGATGAGGAAAAGGCTCGGCGCGAGCGCCAGCGCATCGCTGCGTTTTCCGGCATCGTCGCCTATCAGTGGGCACCCGATTCGCGCCGCCTGCTGTTCCCGCTCGGTGGCGAACTGTACCTGTACGACCTCGATGCCAAGCCCGGTGACGCCGTGCGCAAGCTGACCACCGGCGAGGGCTTTGCCACCGATCCGAAAGTCTCGCCCAGGGGCAGCCATGTCAGCTTCGTGCGCGGACGCAATCTGTGGGTGGTGGAACTGGCCGGCGGCCGCGAAATCCAGCTCACCTTCGATGGCTCGGACACCATCGGCAATGGCGTGGCCGAGTTCGTCGCCGATGAGGAAATGGATCGCCACACCGGCTACTGGTGGGCACCGGATGACAGCGCCATCGCCTATGCCCGCATCGACGAATCGCCGGTGCCGATCCAGAAGCGCTACGAGGTGTATGCCAACCGCACCGAGGTGATCGAGCAGCGCTACCCCGCTGCCGGTGATCCGAACGTCGGCATCCAGTTGTTCGTCACCCGACCTGCGCAGTTCCTCAAGGCACCCGGCTCGCGCGACGCCAGCATCGATACCCGCAGCGGTTCGCAGACGGTGAAAGTGCAGGAGCGCATGGGGCCACCCGCACCGCAGCGGATCGACTTCGGCCCCAACCCCGACATCTATCTGGCTCGGGTGAACTGGCGCGATCCGCAGCACCTCACCTTCCAGCGCCAGAGCCGCGATCAGCGCACGCTGGAGCTGATCGAAGTCGATCTGTCCAATGACACGCAACGCACCCTGGTCACCGAAACCGGCACCACCTGGGTGCCGCTGCACAACGGCCTGCACTTCCTCAAGGACGGCAGTTTCCTCTGGCAATCCGAGCGCAGCGGTTTCGAGCATCTGTATCGCATCGCTGCCGATGGCAGAACCACCGCACTGACGACGGGCGATTGGGTGGTCGATACGCTGTTGGGTGTGGACGAAGAGGCCGGGTTGGTCTACTTCAGCGGCACGCGCGAATCACCTACCGAATCCCACGCCTACGTGGTCGCGTTGAGCGGTGGTGAACCACGCCGCCTGACCCAGAGAAGCGGCATGCACGCCGTGGTGTTCAGCGACAACGCCAAGGTTTTCGTGGATACCTTCTCCAGTCCGTCGCAGCCGCCGAAAAGCACGCTCTACCGCGCCGATGGCGAGCGCCTGACGCAGCTTCTGGACAATGATCCGACCGATTCATCGCATCCCTATTCAGGTTTTTTCGCCGCGCATCTGACACCCGAATACGGTGAATTGACTGCCGCCGATGGCAGCGTGCTGCACTACAGCCTGCTCAAGCCGGCAGACTTCGATCCCTCCAGGAAGTATCCGGTCGCAGTCTACGTCTACGGCGGCCCGGCGGCGCAAACGGTGCTGCGCGGCTGGCCGGGACGCGCCGACGCGCTGTTTTCCCAGTATCTGGCGCAACGCGGCCATATCGTGTTCACCCTCGACAATCGCGGCACGCCGCGACGCGGTGCGAAGTTCGGCGGCGCTCTGTACGGCCATCAGGGCAGTGTCGAGGTCGAAGACCAGGTGCTCGGCGCACGCTGGTTGGCGCAGCAACCCTGGGTGGATGAAAAGCGCATCGGCGTGTTCGGCTGGTCCAACGGCGGTTACATGACACTGATGCTGCTGGCCAAGGCATCGGACGTCTACGCCTGCGGTGTGGCCGGCGCGCCGGTCACCGACTGGGCGCTGTACGACACCCACTACACCGAGCGTTACATGGACCACCCGCTCGCCAATCCCGAAGGCTATGCCGCTTCGCGGGTGCTGGAACACATCGACGGACTGAGCTCGCGATTGTTGCTGATCCACGGCATGGCCGACGACAATGTGCTGTTCACCAACAGCACCCAGCTGATGAGTGCCCTGCAACAGCGTGGCAAAGCATTCGAACTGATGACGTACCCAGGCGCCAAACATGGCCTGCAACGCACCGACCTGCTGCACCGGCTGCGCCTGACCGAGGATTTTTTCTCGCGCTGCCTCACACCGGGCCAATGACATGGATATCTTCAAACGCTTCCACATCGAAGCTGCACACCGCCTGCCGAACGTACCGGCAGGGCACAAGTGTGCCCGCCTGCACGGGCATTCCTTCCTCGTGGAAATCCACGTTTCCGGCGAACCAGGGCCGGAGACCGGCTGGATCATGGACTTCACCGACATCAAACGCGCCTTCCAGCCGATCCACGACCGGCTCGACCATCACTACCTCAACGAGGTGCCGGGGCTGGAAAATCCCACCAGCGAGAACCTCGCGCGCTGGATCTGGGACCAGCTCGCACCCGACCTGCCGCAGTTGTCCCGCGTGGTGGTGCATGAAACCTGCACCTCGGGCTGCGTGTATCGCGGGCCATAGCAGACATCCTGAGGCATGAGCGGCACTGGCATGTTCCATGCTGAATTCTGATGCATCGCGGCACCCCTAAAGATCGAACAATATTCAATAAAAATCAATTAGATAAGAACAACAACAGGAAAGCATGTAGCGAGGCTTTCGCAATTTTTGTTGCATTGCACAAAAATTTGCCTTAGGGTGTCACCACGATCCAACCACCCGAAGGGAAACTGACATGTCCGATCTGTTCGCCAACAATCCGTTCGCCTCTGCGGCCCGCCAGTTTGCCCAGTCGGCACTGCAGGCCAACACCCTTGCGCTCCAGGGCTTCGAGCGCATCATCAACCTCCAGCTGAAGTCGGCTGAAGCCGGCGTCAAGTCGTCGGTGGCCTTCCTGAGCGAAGCCTCCGAAGTGACCGACCTCGACACTGCCAAGGCCATCTGGCCAAAGGGCGTGGCCTTGGTGAAGGACTCTTCCGAGCAGATCTATTCCACCAATCAGGAAGTGCTGGGCCAGGCGCTCAAGACGTCCGAGGCGATCGGCCAGCTCTTCCGCAACCAGTTCCAGGCCACCAACGACAGCTTGACCAAGGCGGCCGCCAAGGCCAGCAAGTCCGCTTCGGCCTGATCCGGATTCAACGAGGCAAGCACGTCGCCGCCCTCCCTCCCTCAATTAGCGGCGACGTTTTATCACCGGCGAGCTTCGGCTTCGCCGGTTTTTTTTGCCTGCGCCAAGCCAACCCGGCCAGCCAAACCGCGCTTGCCTGTCCGGACCGCGCAAAAGAAAAGCCCCGCATCGCTGCGAGGCTTTTTCGATCGACGCCCGGGCTCCGGGCTGCCACATCACTTGATCTTGCCTTCCTTGTAGATCACGTGCTTGCGGATGACCGGATCGTACTTCTTGATCTCGATCTTGTTCGGCGTGTTCTTCTTGTTCTTGTCGGTCGTGTAGAAGTGACCGGTGCCAGCCGAAGAAGTCAGGCGGATCTTGTCGCGCTTGGATGCCATGGTCGCTGCTCCTTAGATCTTCTCGCCCTGCTTGCGCAGTTCGGCCAGCACGGCATCGATGCCGTTCTTGTCGATGGTGCGCAGGGCATGGTTGGAAACGCGCAGCTTCACCCAACGGTTCTCGCTCGCCACCCAGAAGCGGCGCTCGTGCAGGTTGGGGAGCCAGCGACGGCGGGTTTTGTTGTTGGCGTGCGAGACGTTGTTGCCCGACTGCACACCCTTCTTGCTCACTTGACACACTCGTGCCATGACGCACCTCGAAGGTTCTGTGGTGTCTCCCTTGGCCAGGGAAACGGCGGCCCTACCGCTTGAGCGGTACGCGATACGGGATTCAATATCGCTTCTGGCGGCATCGCGCTGCCGGCAGGTTTCCGGCGATTGCCGGACGAAGCGAGCCGCGCATTATGCCTGTGTTCCACGGCACGTGCAAATGCGCGTCAACCCTGAGATTTCCGCAAACATCCCTGCGGAAGGCGCTTCTGATAAGATGAGAACGGTTATCGTTTCCATTTTGCTCCCAAGGAGTCATCCCATGCTGCGTCGCACCCTTTCCCTCGTCCTCGTCGCCGGTTTTTTTGCCCAGCCGGCGTCGGCCGAGTCCGAACGCCCGGATCACTACAAAGGCCAGCGTTCCGAGACACTGGAACAGGCCGTCAAGAACTTCTCCGAGTACAACGCGAAGCTGGAAGCCGTTCTGGCTGAAGAGCCGCTGGATCTCGCCAAACTGAATACGATCCATCAGCTCACCTACACGCTGGAAAACGCGTTGGAAAAGATCAAATCCGAACTCGACGAGCTGTCCGACACGCTGGAGGCGGTGCACAAGGCGTCCGAATACGGCGATGCCGACGCCGTGAAAGCCGAAGGCGAAAAGTACCTGCGCGTGTCTCGCACACTGGTTGACTGATGCGCTGGCCGGTGCGGCGTGACCGCACCGATGGCACGAATTAAAACCCCCGCCGATTTCTCCGGGCGGGGTTTTTAATGCGCGAGGAGCACAGCGCGAGCTGTGGGGGATGATGTCAGCCAGCTGCCAGCAGCGAGACATCGGCCACGCTGAGGAAGCGGTCGGCGATGCGCTTGAGCAGCGCCAGACGATTGGCACGGACCTTCTCGTCGTCCGCCATCACCATCACGCCGTCGAAGAAGGCATCGATGGGTTCGCGCAATTGCGCCAGATGCCTGAGCGTGCTGACGTAGTCATGCTGCGCCAGCGCCGCATTCGCCGCTGCTTCCACGCCCAGCAGGGCTTCGGCCAAGCGTTCTTCGGCGGGTTCCACCAAAGCTGCCGAATCAATCGCATGCGGCACTTCGCCTTCCACCTTGCGCAGGATGTTGCCGATGCGCTTGTTGGCGGCGGCCAATGCGGCGGCTTCGGGCAAGGCGGCGAACTGGCCGATGGCATCCAGACGGCGGTCGAAGTCGTAGAGCGAGGCCGGTTGCAGCGCCGCGACGGCGTTGAAGTGCGTGGCCGGGACGCCCTTGTCGGCGTAGTAGCCGCGCAGGCGGTCGAGGATGAAGGCGTAGAGATCGTTCGCCCCTTCCTTCTTAGGGGAGTATTGCTTCTTGAAACCTTCAGGATCGAAGGGAATGTCGTGATCTTGGAGTTCGTTAGCGAGGCTCTCGTACTTCTTGTAGTCCTGCTTGCTGACAGCCAGGAACGCCAGCAACTCTGCGTGGCTCAAGAGTCGCTTCAAGCTGAGATCAACACCGGACTCGATCATCGTCCGCGCCAACCCCAGCGCATTGCGCCGCAGCGCGAACGGATCCTTGTTGCCGGTCGGCTTCAGCTCCGCCGCGAAACCACCGGCCAGCGTATCCAACCGCTCGGCGATGGCCAGCACCTTGCCCAGCGGCGAGAGCGCGATGTCGTCGCCGGAATAGCGCGGGCGGTAGGCTTCATCGATGGCCAGTGCGATGGCTTCGGGTTCGCCGCCGGCCAGCGCGTAGTGGCGCCCGGCGATGCCCTGCAATTCGGGGAACTCGTTGACCATGCGCGATTGCAGATCGTTCTTGGAAAGCGCTGCCGCGCGGCGAGCGAGCTCGGGATCCACGCCCACCTGCGTGGCAATCGCCTGCGCCAGTGCGGCGACACGCTGCACCTTGTCGTGCACGCTGCCGAGCTTGGCCTGATAGGTGACGGTTTTCAGGCCGTCGCCCATCGCCTGCAAGCCTTGCTTCAAATCTTCATCGAAGAAGAATTTGGCATCGGCAAAGCGCGGGCGAATCACGCGCTCGTATCCGGCGCGCACCTTGCTCACGTCTTTCGACTCGATATTGGCGATGCCGATGAAGTGCTCGGTCAGCGCGCCGCTTTCACTCAGCACCGGGAAGAACTTCTGGTTGATCTCCATGGTTTCGATCAGGGCTTCCTGCGGCACGGCAAGGAACTCCTGCTCGAAACTGCACGTGACCGGCGCAGGCCATTCGACCAATGCCACCACCTGTTCGAGGTTGTCATCGGTGATGCGTGACACGCCACCGCACGCGGCCGCGGCCGTTTCCACCTGATGGCGGATGCGCTCGCGGCGCTGTGCCGGGTCGACCAGCACGAACGCCGATTCCAGCACGCCGAGGTAATCGTTGGCCGACGCGATGGACACCCCCGCCGGATGGTGGAAACGATGACCGCGCGTTTCACGCCCGGAGGCGATGCCGAACAGATCGGCCGGCACCACAGCATCGCCGAGCAGCAGCACCAGCCAGTGCAGTGGCCGCGCGAAGGCGTGTTCGTGCGCACCCCAGCGCATCGGCTTGGGAATCGGCATGGCCGCGACGGCTTCCTGCAGGATCTCCGGAAGCAACGTGGCGGTATCTGCGCCGGCGTTGACCGAGCGATGCACGAAGCGTTCGCCCTTGGCATCGGTGGTGCGTTCGAGCCGGGTCCATTCGATGCCGTTCTTGGCAGCGAAGCCCTGGAGTGCGCGTGTGGGCTGGCCGTCCGCATCCAGTGCGATGTTCACGTAAGGTCCGAGCACTTCATTGGCCTGTTCGGCCTGACGTGTCGCGACGCCCGGAAGCAGCACTGCGAGTCGGCGTGGCGAGAACAGCGGCTTGGCACCGCCGACGTCCACTTCGACGCCACGCTTCTGCAATCCGGCAATGACGCCATCGAACAGAGACTGCGCCAATCCGGGCAGTGCCTTGACCGGCAGTTCTTCGGTGCCCAGTTCGATCAGGAGCGGTTGCAAGTTCATGCCAGCATCTCCCGAGTAGCGGCCTTGAGGCCGGGGAAACCGAGTCTCTCGCGTTGATCGTGATACGCCTGCGCCACCGACTGCGACAGCTTGCGCACGCGCAGGATGTAGCGCTGGCGTTCGGTGACGGAGATCGCGCGGCGGGCGTCGAGCAGGTTGAAGCTGTGGCTGGCCTTGCAGACCTGGTCATAGGCCGGCAACGGCAGGCCCAGTTCGACCAGCTTCTGCGCCTCGGCCTCGCAGGCATCGAAGCGGTGGAACAGCTCGGCCACATCCGCGTGTTCGAAGTTGTAGGCGCTCTGCTCGCGTTCGTTCTGCAGGTAGACATCGCCGTAGGTCACCGGACCCTGGGGGCCGACCGTCCAGATCAGGTCGTAGACGTTGTCGCATTCCTGCAGGTACATGCACAGGCGCTCGAGACCGTAAGTGATCTCGCCCAGCACCGGCTTGCATTCCAGACCACCGGCCTGCTGGAAGTAGGTGAACTGGGTGACTTCCATGCCATTGAGCCACACCTCCCAGCCCAGGCCCCAGGCGCCCAGCGTGGGCGACTCCCAGTTGTCTTCGACCAGGCGCAGATCGTGCGTCAACGGGTCGATGCCGAGCGCCTTGAGCGAATCGAAGTACAGCTCGACGATGTTGTCCGGGTTCGGCTTCATCACCACCTGATACTGGTAGTAATGCTGCAGGCGGTTCGGGTTCTCGCCGTAGCGGCCGTCGGTGGGACGACGCGAGGGCTGCACGTAGGCCGCGTTCCACGGCTCGGGCCCCAGCGCGCGCAGGAACGTGGCCGGATGAAAAGTACCGGCGCCGACTTCGAGATCGAGCGGCTGGATCAGGACGCAGCCCTGTTTGTCCCAGAAATCGTTGAGGGTCTGGATCAGTTGCTGGAAGGTAGGAGCGGACATCGCGAGGATCGCCTGTGGCAAGCGCGCTAGTATAGCGGTCGCCCCGCGGTACGCACCGCGAACTGCAAGGCCGCGCATGAGTCCGACCGCTTCCCGCAGCAGCTCCGAATCGCGCTGGCCTACCGACCAGCGGCTGGCATTCGAGCGTGTGCTGACGGCATTGGCGCAGGATGGCTACATCGGCGAGGAAGACATGGCGCGCGGGCACCAGGCCGTGCGCGAGCAGCGCGCCGGCGTGGAGATCCACCCGTTGGTGTTGATCGCCAACCTCAAGTTTCCCAACCGCAAGCGGACCGGCAGCGAACTCAATCTTGAAACGCTCACGCACTGGCTGGCGCAACAGGTCGGTGGGCGCTACCTGCGCATCGATCCCACCAAGATCGACGTGCCGGCCGTGACAGCGCTGATTTCTCACGCCTACGCACAACGCCACCGCATCCTGCCGGTGGCGGTCAACGCCGAGCGTGTGGTGATGGCCACCAGCGAGCCGACCGATCTGCGCTGGATGCCCGACCTGACACAGATCCTGCGGCGCGAAATCGTCGTGGTGGTGACCAATCCGCTCGATCTGTCGCGCTACACGATGGAGTTCTTCGGCGTCACCCGCTCGGTGCGCGGCGCCAAGGACCAGCGCGACGAAACCCAGACCGTCTCGATGCCCAGCTTCGAGCAATTGGTGGAGCTGGGCCGCGCCGGCGAGGTGGGCGCGGACGACCGCCATATCGTGCACATCGTCGACTGGCTGCTGCAGTACGCCTACGAACAGCGCGCCAGCGACATCCACCTGGAACCACGGCGCGACATCAGCCGGGTGCGCTTCCGCATCGACGGCGTGCTGCACAAGGTGTTCGAGCTGCCCACCCCGGTGATGATTGCGGCGATCAGCCGCATCAAGGTGCTCGGGCGCATGGATCTGGGCGAACGCCGGCGGCCGCAGGATGGCCGCATCAAGACCCGCTCGCCGGGTGGGCGCGAAGTCGAAATGCGTCTGTCGACGATGCCCACCGCGTTCGGCGAGAAGTGCGTGATGCGCATCTTCGATCCGGACACCGCGGTGAAATCCACCGCGGAACTGGGCTTCGACCATGCCGATGCAGAGCGCTGGAACGAGCTGACCTCGCGCCCCCACGGCATCGTGCTGGTGACCGGCCCGACCGGTTCGGGCAAGACCACCACGCTCTACGCCACTCTCAAACGCCTGGCCAGCTCGGATGTGAACGTCTGCACGGTGGAAGATCCGATCGAAATGATCGCGCCCGAGCTGAACCAGATGCAGGTGCATCACGCGATCGACCTGGATTTCGCGTCCGGCGTGCGCACCCTGCTGCGACAAGATCCGGACATCATCATGATCGGCGAGATCCGCGATCTGGAAACCGCGCAGATGGCGGTGCAGGCCTCGCTTACCGGTCATCTGGTGTTGTCCACCCTGCACACCAACGATGCGCCGTCGGCGATCACGCGCCTACTCGATCTGGGCGTGCCGCACTACCTGATCCAGTCCACCCTCAATGGCGTGCTGGCGCAGCGATTGGTACGGACGCTGTGCTCCCACTGCAAGAAGCCCGCACCTTTGGACAACGATGGCTGGGCCGTTCTGTCCGACGGGCTGAACATCCCGACACCGGCCACCGGATTCACCGCCCGCGGTTGTCTGGAATGTCGTCACAGTGGCTACCTCGGGCGCGTCGGGTTGTACGAGCTGCTGACGGTGACGCCACCGCTGCGCAGCCAGATCCGGCAGGACATGGATCAGGCCGCCTTCACCCACGCCTGTATCCAGCAGGGAATGCAAACCCTGCGGACGGCCGGAGCAATGAAGGTGGCGCAAGGCCTGACCACGATCGCCGAAGTGCTCGATGCCCTGCCACCGCCGGAATAGCACCACCCTGAACATCATCCAGAAGGAGAACCGCATGACCATCCGCACCGTCCCCGCCGGCAACGGCATCACCTGGATCACCGAGGGCGTGTCCCTGGTCCTGAAGAATCCCGGCCCTTTCGTGCTGATGGGTCTGGTCATGGCCGTGGCCGGCATCATCCCGATCCTGGGCTCGCTGGCACTGATGATCCTCGGGCCGGCGCTGTACGGCGGCATCGCCTACGCGGCGCGTGAACAGGCCAGCGACCGCCCTGCACAGTTCGACCACATCGGCCAGGCGTTCCGGCAGGAAGGCAAGCTCGGGCCGATGCTGCTGCTGTGCCTGCCGGGCATCATCTGCGGCGTGATTCTGGGCATCTGCGTCGCCATCTTCGCCGCCATCGCACTGGCGGGTGCCGGCGTGGCGGCCGCGGCCGACTCTCCCGCCGCGCTTTTCGCGAGCCTCGGGTTTGGCGGCTTGCTGCTGCTCGTGGTGGCGATGGCCATGGGACTGGTGGCATTCGCGCTGACGTTCTTCGCGATTCCGGATGTGATGTTCGCGCGCAACGATGCGTTCGCCGCGATGAAAGACAGCGTGCGTGCCAGCCTGTCCAACATCGGCGCGGCATTGCTGTACCTGGTGGCCATCCTGCTCGCCTTCTTCCTGATGGTCATGATCCTGAGCCTGATCTCCGCCATCCTCGCCCAGTTCCTCGTGGCCATCGTCATGGCTCCGGTGGTCTCGGCGTCGATGTATCTGGCGTGGAAGGATGTCTACGGCGACGCCGCGACCGGGTTGCCGCCGGTGGAAAGCGACGAACCGCCTTCGGATGACGGCGGCATCGTCGTCTGACCCGCTGCATTTAATCCCCTCTTAACCGGGCATCGGGTAGCTTCCCGCCCCCGTGCATCCGGAGTGCCGGATGCAGCGCAAGGAAGCAGCCGATGGCCCGGATCGAGGACGAACCACCGCACCAACGTCGCACGCAGGCTGCCGTACTGGCAGCCTGCATCCTCGGACATCTGGCTCTGGGCCTCTGGTTGGCACGCGAGCCGCACCATGCCGGTGACGCCGATGATTCGGCGCTGGAAATCCATTTCATTCCCGCCACGCCCGCGCAATCGCCCACTGTTCCCGTGCCCGCGTTTCCTGTCGCTCCGTCACGTCCGGCACCGGCCCGCACGGCGCAACACCCGCGCCCCACTCCGTCGGCGCCGCCTGATCGCCCCGTGAGTCGGATTGCGACACCGGAGATACCAGCCGACCTCCTGCGGCAGCCTCCCAGCACGGCGCGCCTGCTCGACGCCGCCGAAGCCGCCGCCCGGGCCGGCATCGCCAACGCCATGCCGACCCCGCGCGATCCAACGAAGCGACATGCGGTCACCGTGCCCGGCCGGGAGCAGCCATTCACCCCCGAAGCCTATGTGTTGCGCAAGGAAATCTCGCCGGCGGACGTGGTCAACGCCGTGGGCAGCCTGTTGTTCGGTGGCCGCATCGACCAGTGTCCGGATACGCGCAGCAAGATCCGTGACCTGGTCGCACGCAACGATCCCCGTGGCGAGGACGAGCTGCGCGTACTGATCGACCGCGAACGCCGCCTGTGTCGCTGAGGGCGAAGTCGGCGAACGTCAGAATCCGTACTGGAGCAGCAGCAGGTTCTCGCCGCGGTTGCGCCCGCCGGTGTTGGCGTTGGACAGGTGGCGCAACGATACCGTGAAGCGCTGGTAGCGGTAGCCAAGGCCGGTCATGAACTGCCAATGCTCGGAGAGCACGTCGGTATCGGAGTTTGTTGCGGCGATGCCGCCTTGGGCAAACCAGCCGTTCCAGGTGAAGCGCTTGGATACCGATGCGAACCAGACCCGCGGTGTCCGCATCGCGGTGTCATCGCGCGCATCGATGCCACCCAGCATGAACTCCCACGGATGGGTTGCGTCTGTCTCCCAGCTCAGCGTGAAGGTTTTGCTGCCGACGCCTTCGACCTCGTCCACCGGGCCAAGACCAACATGCACATCCGCCACGGCGAGGGGCGCGTTGAGCAGGACGAGAAGCAGAATGGAAACGAGCGCACGATGCATGGCCAAACGCCTCGGTCAAAGTAAAGAAATGATATTGGCCGCCGACCCAATTCATCCTGACCGGACATCGGCGCAAGGCAGAACACCGACTGAATGGTCAGGATCAATTCATGCCCGCAGCAGATCCGCCCCGTAGCATGACCGCCCTTTTACGCCGCGAAGTCGCGACGTGACCCAACAGGAAACCTGACCATGAAGCGTACCCCCCTGCTCGCCACCGCACTGATCGCGGCCCTCCCCTTCGCCTCGGTTTCAGCGCAGAGCGATGGCTGGTCGGGCACCGGCGAATTCGGCTTCGCCATGGCGCGCGGCAATGCCAAGTCCGACAACGCCAACGGCAAGATCGCCTTCGCCAAGGAAGATTCGGAGTGGAAGCATTCGTTCTACCTCGCCGCGCTGCGCAACAAGGCCGAAGTCATCGGCGACTTCAACGGCGACGGCGTGGTCGAGGAAGAGATGCAGCTCTCGGCCAACCGCTACGAATTCGGCGCCAGCAGCGCACTGAAGCTCGACGAAATCAGCTCGTGGGTGGCGGCGCTGCGTTACGAGAACGACGACTTCGCTCCGTACGAGCACCAGACCACGTTCTCGATCGGTTACGGCCACAAGTTCATCAACACCGAGCGCACCACCCTGCTGACCGAAATCGGCCCCGGCTACCGCCGTGCCAAGAGTGCCAGCACGGGCGATACCGACAGCGAACTGATCGCGCGCGGCTTGCTCGACTACAAGCACCAGATCACCACCACCACGTCGCTTTACAACCTGCTCCTGGTCGAAGCCGGCAGCGACAACACCTTCGCCAGCAACGAGTTCGGCGTGGCGGTGTCGATCAACGAAAAGCTCGCGCTCAAGGCAGGATTCGACGCGCGCCACAACACCGATGTCGGCCCCGGCATCAAGAAGACCGACACCCTCACCAAGTTGAACCTCGTCTACAACTTCAAGTGATTTGCGGCGGCGCTGGCCGCTTTGGATGACTGAAAACGCCCCGCGCTCGTCGCGGGGCGTTTCGTTTCGGGGTTTTCACGTTTTTCGGGTGTTGCTTATGAAGCGTGGGACCACGAACGTCTGGTCGATGCCGACCGTGGCGGCAGCGGTGCAAGTGGCGCCATCGATGCGCATGGCCATCCTGCAGACCGTTGCGCTTCCGGCCACGGGTAGGGGCGCTACCGCAGGGGTGCCCGGGTTCTCCTCGATCGCCAGCATCGGCATGTCAACGAGCAGGTGCATGCAGCCGAGACTGCGCCACCTGACCTCGGCACCGACGCGCTCGAGTTCTTCCGGCAGATGCTTCATGCCGGAACGCGAGGAGGTAAGCATCTCCACCCGGATGGTGCCGTCGTCATCCGGGCGCACGAAACGGAATTCCGGCAAGGTCCGCGCGCGTTGGTCGCTGCGCGCATTGAGGATGCCCGGATACAAGCGCGAATCGAACTCGGGCACGGTGCTCCCCATGCACAAACCAAGCGCACATGCCGAGGGGTCAAGGCAATGGCGACGGGATATCCTTGCCGTTGCGTGTGCCGCAAGTCCGTTCACAGGCCCGTTTTCTCTGCGTGCGGATCGCCGCCATGCCGCAATCCGCCTCGGATCGAGCGTCTGGCTCAGGTTTCATGAGAGCCAGTGTTCCTCTCATTGCGACCCGCCCGATGCCGGCACGGGCCGCATTTCCGCTCAACCACGCTCCAGCAGCCGCCGCAGGTCGATGATCGCGGCGTTGGCGCGCGAGATGTAGTTGGCCATCACCAAGGAGTGATTGGCGAAAAAGCCGAACGGGGTGCCGTTGAGCACCATCGGGCTGCCGAGCGGAGCCTGGGTCTCTTCCAGCTCGCGGATGATCTGGCGGAGGCTGACGAGTGCGTTCTTGTCGCGCAGCACGCGGTCGAAATCCACCTCCACGGCCTTGAGGAAATGCAGCAGCGCCCACGTCGAACCGCGCGCTTCGTAGAACACGTCGTCGATCTGCGTCCAGGGTGTCTTCATTATCACCAGTCCATCGGCACCCACTTCCGCCGTGCTGTCGGGATCGGTATCGAGCACGGCCTGCCCCGCACTGGCCGAAAGCCGCTGCGAGAGCGAACCCAGCCGCTTTTCCACCACGGCCAGCCAATCGGCGAGATTGTCGGCGCGGGCATAGAACTGGGCGCCGCCGCTGCCCGGCTCGCCAAGCCGCGCCACATAGGCATCCAGATGGGTGATGCCCTTGCGGTACTGGCTCTCGCTGGACGGCAGCAGCCAGCGGTCGTTGGGCGAGGAGAACAGCGGATCGGCAGCGGCAAGATCCACGTCCTCCACGCTCTGGGTCTGCGAACGCGAGAAGTCGTTGCGCAGCGCCTTGGACAGATCGCGCACCTGCACCAGCACGCCGAATTCCCAGTTCGGCACGTTGTCCATGAACAGACCGGGCGGGAGCTTGTCGTTGGAGACATAGCCGCCGCGCTTGTCCAGCAGCGTGGCGGACACGCGCGCGAGCGTGCGGGTGATGGCGCTGCCGACGACGACGGGCCGGTTCGTCCGGACGGCGGCCTCGCGCGCGTTGGCGGCCGGATCGAACGGGCCGGGTTCGTGATCCCACCACCACATCAGGGCGCCGATCGTCAGCAGCAGCACCGCCAGCAGCAGCGTGCCCAGGCGGATATAGAGGTGGCTGCGCTTGCCGCCGCGTGCGGGAATGGCATCGTTCATGGCAGGTCTCGGACTGGCGTGGGGTCATAGCGTACCGCGTTCGTGCTAAAACGCCGGTCCCACCGCGCGTCGATCGACCGCGACCCTGTCCATTGAAGTCGAGCATTCCACCGTGAGCCTGTTTTCCCTGTTGCGCAAACCCGCGTGGGAGCATCGCGACGCCTCCCGCCGCGCTGCCGCCGTCGCCAGCGAAACCCAGCCTGAACTCCTCGCCAAGCTTCCCGATCTGGCGCGCAACGATCCCGAGGCCAGCGTCAGGCTGGCCGCGATCCGGCGCATCGACGACCTCAGCCTGCTGGGTGACCGGATGCGCAACGACGCCGAGGCCGGCGTGCGCAACGTCGCTCGTCAGCGCTTCATCCAGCGCCTGCTCGACACTGCCGTGCCGTTGGCCGAGCGCGAGCGCGTGATCGCCGTGGAAGAAGATGCCGACATCCTCGCCACTCTCGCCCAGCAGGCCCCGGAAGCCTCGCTGCGACGCATCGGGCTGGAACGCGTCGCCCGGCCCGGCCTGATCGCCGAGCGATGCGTGAAGGATCCCGATCCGGAACTGCGGCGCTGGCTGCTGGATCGAATCGACGACACCGCCACGCTCGAACGCATCGCCGAGCGTGCGCGCAAGACCGACAAACTGCTCGCCCGCACCGCGCGCGAACGCGCCTTCGCGACCCGGCTGGCAGCCGGCGACCCGGCCGCGACGATGGATCGCGCGCTCGCCATCTGCGAAGAGCTGGACACGCTGCGCCGCGACGTCGCACCCGATGCCGCCATGCGCCGGGACGAGCTGGCACAGGAGTGGGCCACGCTGCGGCCGCGTCTGGATGCGGCGATGGAGCGTCGCGTGGATGGCTATTTCGCGGCGCTGGAACACGCGCTCAATCCACCGTCGCCGACGCCGCCACAAGAACCGGAGCAGGAACCTGAAGCCGAAGCGGCCGCTCCTGTCACCTCGCCGGTGGCGCGCGAACCCGATGCCGCGCTCGCGGCGCTGGTGGTGGAACTCGATGCCCGGGCCGAACGCCTTGGCCCGCGTGACCTGGAAGATTTCGAGAAACGCTGGTCGGCACGGGTGCGCCGAATCGAGCCATTGCTGCCGGAAGAACAACGGCAGGCCGAACGGTTCCGCGCCACCGCCAGCATGCTGCAGCAACGCTTCGCCGAGCGCGCACGACAGCGCCAGGCCGCGCTGGATGGCCTGTCCGGACAGATCGAGGCCCTGGAAGCGGCGGTCAGTGCCGGTCAGGTAGCCACGGCCCGTGACCTGCAACGCGCCATCGATGCCGATCGCAACCTGCTGCGCGAGCAATTCCCGCGCAGCATCGCCCGTCGTTTCGCAGAGGCCGCACGCGAACTGGAAAACCTGGGCAAGTGGCAGCACTGGTCCAACAACAAGGCGCGCCTGCGCCTGATCGATGACACCGAAGCACTGGCCGGCAGCGGCCACCATCCCGACGCGGTCGCGGCAAAGGTGAAGGAGCTGCAGGCCGAGTGGCAGCAGCTCAACGACACCGAGGCGCGCGCACCGGAGGCGCCCGAGCATCCCCTCACGCGTCGATTCCGCGCCGCCTGCCACCGCGTTCTGGCGCCCGCGCGTCCGTATTTCGAGAAACGACGCGAACTGCGTGGTGCGCGGCGCGAGGAAATCGAGGCGTTCCTGACCGAACTGGAGGCCCGCGCCAGCGAACGCGTGCCGATTCGCGAACTGATCACCGCACGCCGCCAGGTGGTGGACCAGTTGCGCCTGAGCGACGAACTGGATCCCGCGGCGCGGCGCGAACTCGGCCATCGCCTGCGCGACGCGCTGGCGCGACTGGACGCCGCCATCGGCGAACTGGAAGCCGACGCCGACGCCACCAAGCGCAAGTTGCTGGCCAACCTGCGTCGCGACCTGATGCACGCCGATCTCGCCGCCGCGCTGCCCATCGCCCGTCAGGCTCAAGCCACATGGAAAACGCTGCCGCGCGCCGCACGCCGGGTGGAAGACGCGTTGTGGAAGGAACTGCGCGAGCTTGTGGACCCCTGGTTCAACCAAGCCGACGCGAAGCAGCGCGAACGTCACGAGGCCGAATCGGCCGTGGCCGGCGAGGCCCGCGGCATTCTCGACGAACTGGCGCGACTGGCTGCCGATGACGTCGCGATGGCACAGGCCGAAATGCGGCTGGCTGCGTTGCACACCCGTTGGCGCGCCTTGGCCGAGCGTCTTCCCGCGGCCGAGGAGACGCCGTTGCCGCGTCATCAGAAAGGTGTGCGTCCGCCGCGCGCGGCACCGCGTGCCGGTCTCGATGAGCGCGCCTTCGATCGCGCCGTCGCCAGCGTGCGCGACGCGATGGCGCGCTACGCGGAAACCGCCAGGCGTGATGAGCTGGCGCGGTTGCTGCAGGCCAGCAACATCTGCGACCAGCTCGATGTCCTGCCTGCCGATGCGTCGGAGGCACGTCGCGAGGAACTGGAGCACACGCTGGAGGCGCTGGATCTGGCCAGTGATGCGCGCGCTGCCTGCGGACAACGCATGCACACCGCCCCCGACGCTCGGCTCGCACTCGACGCGAACGAAAGCTCACCGCAACAACGCGCCGAGGAACTGATTGTGCTGGCCGAATTGGCTTGCGGCATCGCGTCGCCGGAGGAGTCGCGCGAACTGCGCCGACGCCTGCAGATCGCGCGACTCTCCGAACGCTTGTCCGGCGCTGCCGATGCCGGCCCCGATGCAGTGCGTCCCCTGCTGATCGATTATCTCGGCTTGACGGGCGTTCCCGTGCCGGCGCGTCAGGCGCTGGCGCCGCGGTGGGCCGCGGTGGTCGAGGCGGGCTGACCGAAGCCCGCCTCAATCGCCGGCATGCAGGAACAGTTCGCCGATGTCGCGGGCGAGCTGGTACGGCGACGGCGCATCGCGATTGGTCAGCACCGCCACCGTCAGGCGGTGCTGCGGCCAACGCACCATCGCGTTGCGGAAACCGATGCTTTCTCCCGTGTGCCAGACCCGGCTGCCATCGCCCGTCACACGCCAACCGAAACCGTAGTGGTACGGCGTCGATTCCAATTCGTCGCCGGCACGGACATGCGGTGCGAAGGCCAGCACCCGACTCGCCTCGCCGAGCAAGCGGTCGTCGTACAGGGCCGCATCCCAGCGGGCGAGATCGTCGATGTTCGAGTAAATCCCGCCATCGCCCAGCACCGCGCTGGTGGAACTCTGATCGGTGAATTGCCACGTCGTGCCGTCTTGGCTGTAGCCGAAGGCACGGTTCGGCACCTCCGGTCCGCCATCCACACGTGCCAGCGTGTCGTGCATGCCCAGCGGGGCGAAGATGCGCTGTTGCAGGAACGCGGGAAAGTCGATCCCGGATGCACGCTCCACCACCAGCGCCAGCAGCGCGTAGCCGGTGTTGCTGTAGCGGTACTGGCTGCCGGGCGGAAACAGCAGCGCGTGGTGTGATTCGAGCAACGCGAGAATGCCTGCATCGCGGATCTGGCCGACGTAGTTCGGCCCCATCAGGTCTTCGTAATCGGGCAGCCCCGAGGTGTGCGTGAGCAGGTGCCGCAGCGTGATGTCGTCCGCCACGGACGGCAGGGACGGCAACCAGCGCCGCACCGGGTCGTCGATCGCCAACGCGTCGTCCTGCGCGAGCAGCAGAATCGCGGTCGCGGTGAACTGCTTGCTCACCGATGCCAGGCGATAGTTCGTGGCCGGACCGGCTTCGACATCGGCGGCCAGATCGCTTCGTCCAACGCTCCGACGCACCAGCGGCACGCCGTCCTTGAGCACCAGCAGCGAGAGGCCAGGGGCCGTGCCATCGTAGGGCTGGAGCCATCGTTCGATCAGGGCATGCGGCGTGTCGTTGGCGTCGTAGGTCACGGGAACGTCGTAGTAAGTGAGTGCATCGGGTTCGGGATCGAGGCGGAAGTGCCACCACTCTTCCGGCAAATTGACGAAGCCTTCGGCAGCCATCGCATCACGCAACAGGAAACGGTTGGCGCGTTGCCCCGGCGTCACTTCATCCGATTCGGTATGCGCGCGGGTGCCGAAGAAATCGTAATCGGTGCCCATGTCCAGCGGTGAACATGCATTGCCCTGCGCATCGCATTGCAGCAGCGTCAGATCGACCGTACTGCCCCGGCTGTGGCCGGATTGCGGCGCGATGTACACGCCACGCAGCGATGCTTTGTCCAATCGAGGGTAATGCGTGGCCTGCGTGCGAAGATCGCCAGCGTCATCCAGCCAGCGCATGAAATGAGCCACTGCGCGGGCCGGACGATAACAGTCGTGGATCCGAAGGCGTCGGTGCTTCTGGCGCAGCGCGGTTTCCACCCGCTGCAGCGCTTCGGCGGCCTCGCGCTTGAGCCAGCAGCGCGGGGCCTCGTAGCCATCCACCGGAGCGCCGACGAAGTTGTTGCTGCCGAAGTAGCGGATGTCCTGCGACAGGTCGGGAACCAGCGAACGGATGTCCAGCATGCCGGCCTGTTCGAAGGTGACGGCATCGGACAGGCGAGGTGCAGCATGGGCCGCCTCGGATGTCGCGCCCAGGGCCAGTACCAGCAGAAGCGATGCATGAACGGGCAAGCGACGCGCGTGACGACGGATCATTGCGGCTCCGGATCGGGACCAACGGGTGGTTCGATTGTAGCCAGCTGCCGGATGCCTGCCGCCATTCCGTTCCCTTGATGCCAGTCCGCATCGGTGTACTCGTGTCATCGCAACGGCGGGAACCAGTCGCATCCTGGCCGGTCTGCATCGGTCCGGATGAAACACCCTCACTTCAACCCCTATTTCGCATTACGCCGATTCGCATGGCGCAACCGCATCGCGCGTTGGCGTCACGCCCCGGGTGAAACCCTGTTCCACGCGGCGATCTGGTCGGCGCTGTTGATGCTGGCCGGATTCGCGCTGCACGCGTTGAGTGCGCGTCGCGACTTGGCCGATGCGCTGTTCGCGCTGATGCAATCGGCACCATGGGCGTGGTTGCTCGCCTGGGGTGGCCTGATCGCGATGCAGGTGCGTCTGAGCTCGCAGGATTGGCAACAACGTGATGCCCGCGGCTGGCTGGCAACACTGCCCGTCGCGGCACGGATGCGGGCGCGCGAACACCTCCGGCGGCTGTTGTGCACCGCGACGCCTCACGGGATCGCCGCCATCTGGCTGGCCGTATACCTGCGCCTGCCATGGGAGGCCCGGGGATGGCTCGCCGTGATGCTGGCCATGGCGACGGCCACGGGCGCACTGTGGTCACGCCGGCAGCGAAAGCAAGCGACGCGGCAGAGACCGAAGTCACGGGCTTTCGCCGACGTGCCATTGCCGTCGCAGGCGGGTCGTGGCTGCCTGTGGCGGTGGCAAGTGCGCGCCTCGCTCGTGGGCTTCGGTCCGCGCGCATTGCGCCAGGGGCTTTGGATGCTGTTGCTCATTCCTGTCGGCACGAGTGCATTCGCAGCGGCAATGGCACTCGCGGCGGGCCTGGCGCTCGCGGCATCCATCGCGGCGTGGCGCCATTGCCTCGATGTGCTGGTTCAGGCCGAACGCTGGCTCGGGCCGCAACCGTCGCCACCACGCTTCTGGTTGTACGGAATGGTCGTGCCGATGACCTTGGCATCCACCGGTGCCGCGGCCACAGGCCTCACCTTGGCCGCACTGGGAGCCGCACGGATGGCACCGTGGCTCGCCCTGGCACTGGTGGCGCTGGCCTTGCTGCAGGTGGCCTGTGCTCTGGCGTGGCGCCGCACGCCTTCCCGCACCGTGTTGTCGACGACGCTGCACGTGACCCTGCTCGGCGCGGCGTGGCAGGCGTTTCCACCGCTGGCGGCAGTGCTGTGGGTGCTGATGTGTCTGCGCCTGCTCAAACGAGGAGTGACCCCATGACGCCCCTGCTCTCGCTGCACGCGGTGCATCTTTCCTACGGCGCGATGCCTGTGCTGCGCGGCGTCGATTTCTCGATGCAGGCGGGCGAACTGGTGGGTCTGATCGGACCGAATGGCTCGGGCAAGAGCAGCCTGCTGCGCGCCTGCACCGGGCGGGTGCCCTGCACGGGTCATCTCGCCATCCACGGTATCGACCCGCGTACGGATCCGATCGCGGCGCGCATGCAACTTGGATACGCGGTCGATCCGGCCACACTGCCGGACGTCCTGCGCGGGCGCCAGTGCATCGAACTGGTGGCCAGCATTCGCCAGCTCGACACGCTGGCGATCGATCAGGCCGAGGCACTGGCGAACGCACTCGACCTGATGCCCTGGCTGGACCACGACGTGGGCAGCTACTCGCTCGGCACACGGCAGAAGCTGGCGGTGGTACTCGCCTTGCTCGGCTCGCCGCCACTGTTGCTGCTGGACGAGGTTCTGAACGGACTCGATCCCCTGGCCGCATTCACGCTCAAGCGCATCCTGCGCGAACGCGCCGACGCCGGCAGCGCGGTGCTGCTTGCCACCCATGGCCTCAACGTGGCCGAACATTTCCTCGATCGGGCGGTGCTGTTGCTCGATGGCCGCATTGCGGCCGATTGGCCGCGTGCCGAGCTCGACCGCCTGCGACGCGCCGAAGGCGGTCTGGAAGCGGCAGTAGTGGAACGTCTGCGCGCGCTGCGCTGATTCAGAGGAAGTACCAACCCAGCACGAACACGCCCAGCAACACCCGATACAGCACGAACGGCCCGGTACCGATGCGCCGGATGACGCCAAGGAAGAAATGGATCACGAACCAACCGGCGACCGCCGCGATGGCGGCACCGAGCAGCATGTCGCCGATGCCGGCCAACGGTGCGTGGCGCGTTTCCCACACCGCATGCGCGGTGGCCAGCACCATCACCGGGATCGACAGAAGGAACGAAAAGCGCGCGGCGCGGGCGCGGTCGAGTCCGAGAAACAGGCCGGCCGTCATTGTCGCGCCGGAGCGCGACACGCCCGGCATCAATGCCAACGCTTGCGCGCAACCGATCAGCACCGCCCGCGGCAACGTCAGCCGGTTGAATTCTTCGCCGACATTGGCCGCCGTGGAAGCGTCTGGCGAGGTCCGCCGCGAGCGCCGGTCGGCCAGCCACAACAGCACGCCGAACACGATCAGATTGACGGCAATGAACACCGGATGGCGCATCACCATCGCGCCGGCATCGCCCAACGCCAGGCCCGCCAGGCCCGCCGGAATCGTCGCCAGCGTGATTCCCGATGCCAGCCTCTGCGTTGGCGTGAAACGCTGACCCGGACGCCATGCCAATGTCTCGCGCACCAGTTCCCACACATCGCGGCGGAAATACACCAGCACCGCCAGCAGCGTGCCGAAGTGCAGGGCCAGATCGAAACTCAGGCCCTGGTAGTCCCAGCCGAACAGCTCGCTCGCGAGCACCAGATGCCCGGAGCTGGAGATCGGCAGGAACTCGGTCAGCGCCTGAAGCAGCGCCAGGATCAGGATGTGGAGAAAATCCATCGGAATGTCAGGTGTCGTTCGAGTGGGATCGGTCGGCGATGTCGAGCACAACCGATCCGGCATGGCACAGTGGAATACAGGCCAATCCCGCCGCCAGCGGCGGCAGCGTGGCAGCGCCCCTCACCCGCGCAAATCCGGCGACGGGAATCATCATCGCCCACCACCCCAAGGTGAAAAGTCCCACGATCACGCGACCCACGATGCAATTGCGCGTTACCGCCGTCATGCCATGGCCACGGCTGGATTGAGGCTGTAGGTGCCGTAAACCAAGGCTTCGGCCAACACATGGCCGTGAATGGCAGCGAGCACCTGCGCCGCGGTGAAGCCGTCGGGCAGATCGAGCCTGGGCACGTCGAGCGCGAACAAACGGAAGAAGTAACGGTGCGGAATGGCGTCGTTGAACGGCGGGCACGGACCGTCGTAGCCGTGGTACTGACCGGCCATGTCGGCGTCACCGGCAAACCAGCCGGTGTAGTCGTTCACGCCCTGACGCGCACCGCCCGGCCCGGCAGCGGCCGGTTTGCCCCGTACGGTGATGCCATCGGACAGCGCGCCTGCAGCAATCTCGCGCAGATCGGCTGGGAGATCGATCATCACCCAATGCACGAATTCGGCCCGCGGCAAGTCGGCCGGCACGGTACGGCCGGGCTGGTTCACGTCGTCCGGGCGCGTGGGCGCATCCGGATCAATGCAAAGCAGTGCGAACGATGCCGTTCCCTCCGGCACCGCGTCCCACGCCAGATGCGGATTGCGGTTGGCCGAGAGCACGCACGGTTCGCCCGCATCTCCACGCCGCCCGAAGGCGACCTCGGCAGGAATGGGGCCACGATGGATGAAGCTGTTGCTGTGGATTTTCATCGGGGAAGACTCCGATTCGGACGAAGGCGCATAGGGTATCGGCATTGTGTCCGCGATATGCCAGCTTGCTCCGCGATCGCCTCAGGCTGACGGGGTCGCGTCACAGGCTTCCGCCAATCGCGCCACGATCCAGGATTCGGCGAAGCCGGTGAGGCGATAGTCCTGGAGAAACCCGCAGTGACCGCCGAATGCCGCAATTTGCAGCAGCGCGTTCGGGGGAAGCTTCAAGGCGCGGAAGTCATCGACCGGGATGATCGGATCGTCGGCGGCCGTGAGGATGCTGACCGGCACTTTCAGGCCGGCAAGACGGTCACCCACCAGCGAGTAGCCATCCAGATAGGCATCCAGGGTGCCGAAATCGGTGTGGCGTTCCACCAGCACGCGTGTCAGGGTGCGCACGCCACCACACAGGTCGCCCGAGTCGAAATGGAATCGGTCCGGGTAGAGCGCCTGTTTGCGGCGCAGTGATCGCCCCCACTTGCGCATGAAGTACTGCTGATAGAACCACGGCGCCTGTTCGATCGCGGCCAACCCGGCGTGCGGACTGACCACTGGACAGACCGCCACCGCATGCGACAGGTCGAGCCCGGCTTCCGGCGCGCGCAGGGCAACCCGCAAGGCGAAGTTGCCGCCGAGCGAGTAGCCCGCCACGCACAACGTCCGATGCGGCACCCGGCGGGCAAGATCCGCCATGCCACCCACCACCTCGTCGATCAGGCAGGAATGAAAAAGGCCCGGGTTGAGCGCGTGGGTATCGCCATGATCGCGAAAGTGCAAGCGAAACACATCGAAGCCGGCCGCCAGCAGGCGCGCACCGGTGTGAAGCACGTAGTTGGAATCGACTCGACCTTCCCAGCCGTGCAGCAGCACCGCCAGCGAACGGGCTTGCGGCAGCGCCGACTGACGGGTGAGAAACCCCTGCAGGCGTACTCCGTCACCACAATCCAGGATCAGTTCCTGCGCATTGCGCTCCAGTTGCGCGGCGGCACGGCGTGCCGCGAGCTTGCGCAAGCGACTGGACGCCAGCACCGACTGCACATGCCGGTTGCGCAGCAGCGGCGGTGGCTGGAACGTCGCCGGATCGAGCGTCATGAAACCATCGCCTCGACGATGCGCTCACGCGCCTGTTCGGCCACGCGGCGGCGGCCTTCCTCGCCGGGATGGATCGGCGCGAGGAAATGCACTTCGGCCACGCGCGACGGCTCGCCGAGCAGACGCAGGAAGTTCTGCAGGAAGTTTTCCCCAGGCTGGAACGCCACGACGGTCTGTGCGTTGCCACCCAGCCCGTAGCGCAGTGCCACCGGCTGCACCGGCACCTGGGCCTCGAACGCCGCCTGGAAGATGCGGGCGTGGAAGGTGCGCACGCTGTCGCCATCGGTGGTGCCGCCCTCGGGAAACACGCCCACGCCCTGGCCGGCATCGAGACGCCCGACCATCATGTCGAGCACGCCGTTGAGCGACGCATTGCTGCCACGCTGGTGGTAGATCGTGCCGCCACGGCTGGCGAGCCAGCCGAGCAGCGGCCAGCGCCCGATCTCGGCCTTGGCAACGAAGCCGACGGCGGTCTGGCTGTGCACCAATTCGATGTCGATCCACGACACATGGTTGGCGACGAGAAGGTGTCCGCCACGCAGCGGTTGCCCGATCCGGCGGACGCGAAACCCGAAGATGCGCATGAGGCCGCCAGACCACCATCGGATGGCGCGGTGATCCACGCGCTCGCCATCGAGCGTCCAGCGCGCGGTATGGCGGTTGATCAATGCCAGCGTCACGGGCAGGCCGAACGCGATGTGCAGCAGCAGCAGCGGTACGCGCAGGGCGTACCGTACAGGCCGCATCAGATCGCGTTGCTTCGGCACGGATACCTCGGGATGCACGCTCGGGACAAGTGCTGCCAGCTTATGCGGGCCGCTCGGATCGGTGCAGTCTATCCAATTGGCTGCGTGGATGCTGCGTCGCAGCACCCACGTGCGCCGGCGGTTCAGCCGCGGCGCGGGACCACCGCCAGTGTCAGACGCGATACGCACACCAATCGCCCGGCTTCATCCTCGATACGGATGTCCCAGACCTGCGTGTTGCGCCCGATATGCAGCGGTCGGGCGGTGCCGATGACCATGCCTTCGGTCACCGAACGGATGTGATTGGCGGAAATCTCCAATCCCACCGCCATCGAGATGGCGGGATCCAGACACAGGTTTCCGGCCAGACTGCCGAGGGTTTCCGCCAGCGCCACCGACGCGCCGCCATGCAACAACCCAAACGGCTGATGGGTGCGGGAATCGACCGGCATCGTGCCACGCAGGAAGTCCTCGCCCTGCTCGATGATCCGGATACCCAGATGTTCGACCAGCGAATCGCGCCCACTGGCATTGAGCGCCTCCAGCGGCGCGCGCTGAATGAACGGACCTGCCATGTCAGCGGGTGCGGAAGATGCTCGGACGCCAGCTGGCCATCGCGTAGCTGCGCTTGCTGGCATAACCGCTGGAAGCACCGTAGCCCGTGCCGAAATCGCGTTCGCGGCGGCTGTGCATGCGGTTGATCAGTTCGTCGCGGCGCGACTCCAGCCATTCGGCACGACCGACGCTGGCCGGATCCAGCCCCAAGCGACGGGATTCTGCTTCGCGGTAGTCGCAGAAATCGTCGTAGGCATCGATCTCGTGCTTGAGGTCGCGCACGCACAGCTCGATCATGATCGCATCGTCCAGATACCCGAGCACGGGGACCGAATCGGGGATCACATCGGATGGATCGGCAAAATAGACCAGCGCGGCCAGAACACGCTTGCGGTCTTCCTCCGGCAGGTGCCAGCCTTCGTCGCGCACCATTGCGATCAGGTTGTCGAGCTTGGTCAGGCGCTGGGCGATGAAGTCCGGCACCGGCGTCTTCTGCGCCTCGGTGAGCAGGGCCGCACCGGCAGCGATGACTTCTTCCGCACTCTTGTTTCCAGCCGCTTCCGTGGCGTTGCGCTGGGCCGCGACAAAGTGTTCGATGTCCTGATCGCTCAGCTCGAACGAGATGCTCAAAGGCATGGGTATGTCCTGCATGGTGGCCGGGAAAAGGCGCAGCCTAGCGAAGCCGGCGCGAGAGCGTCAAATACGTGAAAGGCAGGCATCACAGGATCGGTGCCAATCCCGCGCCGAAGGCCGTCAGCACCCGGGTGTAGATCGACTTCGACGGCACGTCCACTTCCGGAAAATCACCCACCGGGGCATAGCACTCGGCAAAGGCCGGATCATCACGAGGCACCGGCGCGCAACCGGGTTTCATTTCCCAGCTGGTGGCATAGCGGAATGGCCAGATGTCGAACAGCGGCAATGCCTCGAAGGCCTTGCCGAGACTGTAGTTGAGACCGGACAGCACCGGCGGGCGCGGGCGCGGGGCGATCACCCAGGCGTTTTCAGGTGCGGTATCGGCGAGGATTTCCCCGGCCAGCAGACGCGCGAATGCGGCGTCGTGCACCACCACGGCGCTCTCGGTATTGAGCCGGTCCGAACGCGGATCGAAGTTGTGCGTACCCACCAGCGCGATGCGCTCGTCGATGACCATCGACTTGGCGTGCATGCCCATGCGGATGCCGCTGCGTTCCAGCGGCACCCGGCCACTGAGCGCACTGCCGCGTGATCCCTGCGCCCCCGAGCCGAAGGCGCGACGCGATTCGGTGGCCTTCTCACCCAATGTCGTGGCGGAGCGGATCCCGGGGTCGATCGGAACGATCCCCGGATCGAACGGTGCATCACCGGGAAAGGGCTTGTATTCGTAGATGTGCAGGCCGAATTCGCGCAGGTAGCGTCGCTTGTACTTGTGCGAAAGCGCATACACGGGAAAGGCATCCGTGGCCGCGAGGCTGTTGGTCGAGACAACGATGCGTGGCGGTTCGGTGCGCTCCTGAAGCTGGCGGAAGTTGCGTTGCGCCGTGCGCGAGAACACCAGATACGGTGTCTGCAACAAGATGCGCTCCTGCGCGCTGTTGAACAGGCCCAGCAGCTCCGCGGAGAGATCGCGCTCGCTCGGATGATTCCGTTCCAGTGCCTTGTTGGGGAGATCGGAAACGAACTCCACCGCACTCACCGCATGCGCGCGCTGCACCAGCCGTGCCTCGATCACGCTCGGGTCGTCGGCCTGAGCCGAGAGCCACTGCACCCGCAATGGCGGCTTGGCAACAATCTGCGCCGGTCCTTCGGCCCGACGCAGGCGCCGGCGGACGTCATGCAGGGCGGCAACCGGCACGGCGCGCGGGTGGCGCCAGAACGTGTCGAAGGATTCGCGCATCTGTGCCGCCGCCGGGCCGGCCACCACGATGTCGCGATCGCGATAGTTGAAGGTCGGGTCCCAATCGAAATAGCGGTCCTGATAATTGCGTCCGCCGGTGATGCCGATCACGCCATCGGCCAGCAGCAGCTTGTTGTGCATGCGCTGGTTGAACCGGGTGAAACAGCACAGCACGCCGGCGGCAAATTCGAGCGGACCGGTACGCGCCTTTCCGAACGTCGGGTTGTACAGGCGCAACTCGAAGTTGACGTGGCTGCGCGCCAATGCACTGACCAGTTCGACGTCGTCAACGCTGTACAGCTGATCCAGCAATACCCTTACCTTCACGCCACGCCGTGCGGCGGCGAGCAGCTCCTGAAGCACGAAAAATCCCGAATCGTCCTGCGCATAGATGAAGCTCTGCACATCGATTCGTTCGCGTGCTGCGCGGATCAGGGCGATGCGCGCCAACAGCGCGTCCAAGCCGCTTTCCAGCAATATCAGGCGGTGGCTCGGCGCCTCCGGCCGACTTTCCACCAAGGCCTGCCGGGCCAGATCGTAGAGTGCCGAATCGCGGGCACAGTGATCCGCCCGATCACAAGTCAGCCGGGTGTCCTGCAAGGCTCGTACCTCGCGTTGGGCGATCCGGACTTCCGTGCGGGTCGGCATGCAGGCGGCGAGCAACGTCACCATCGCCAGGCACAGCATGCCGCGCAGCATCGCGATCATGGCGCCCGCTCCGACGCCAGTCGCACCGAGAACGCGAGATGCACGGTATCGCCAAGTGCCAGGCGTCGCGCATCCATGCCGAACGCGCTGCGCCGAACCTCGCCGGTGGCACGGACCGCACAATCGATGCCGGGTCGGGCGCACCGGGCCGGCTCCAGCAAGAACACCACCGGTTGCGTGACACCCCGCAGGGTCACTTCCCCGGCAATCTCGCCACCTTCCTGCAGCCGGCGAGGAGAAATGACGGCGGAGCGGAAACGGATCCACGGATGCTTTTCCACATCGAAGAATTCCGCTGACTGCGCCCAGACGATGTACGAAACGCGACTCATCTGGAGGGCCCGCACATCGATGCGCACATCGACGCGGGTGGCACCGCTCAGAGCATCACGCTCCGCAGTGCCTTCGATGACCGGAAACATGCCTTCGATGCGCTTGAGCCAGACCGGGCGAATCCAGAAGCTGGCGCTGGCATGTTCCGGAACGATCACATGGGTCTGCGCGCTGGCCATCCCGACAAAGACTCCCAGACACGACGGCAGCAACCACCCCACCCGCATGGATCGTCCTCAGGGCGACCAGAACGCGGCCAGTTCCGCCGATCCCGGTTCAATGGCCGCATCGGCGGGCAGCCGCAGCACCGCGACGCCGGCCGGCGGCATGCCGCGGCATTCGCCCGAACGCCCGGTGGACAGCAGCGCCACCAGGTGTTCAAGGCCGGGGTTGTGCCCGACCAGCATCAGCGTCGGCACGTCGGCGTGATCGTCCAGTACATTCAGCAGATCGCCGGGTGAGGCCTCGTAAATGCGCGGGTCATGGCGGGTATCGACGTAACCCAGCTTTTCCAGCACCCGCGCCGCCGTTTCGGTGGCGCGCGCCGCAGGCGAGCACACCACGCGCGACAAGCCGGGCTGGATACCAAACGTGGCAAGGAACGCAGCCGCCGCCTCGGCCTCGGCCTCCCCGGTGTCGGACAGTGGACGATCGCGGTCGTGTTGTCCCGCGTCCGCAGGTTCGGCATGGGCATGGCGCAACAGGATCAACCAACGGGAATCACTCATGGGGTGGGCTCTCCGGCACGGATCAGGGGCACCTCGATGCGCTGCCATTGCCCTTGCAGGGGTGCTGGCAAGTCGATATCGGTGCTGAGGGTGGCATTGTCGGCATCATCGAATTCGAGAATGAACTGTCCCGCGCTCCGGGTGCGCGTTTCCCAATTGGCGTACGCCGGACAGCCGGGGCAATGCGTGCGGTAACTGGCCAGATCGAGCATTCCGTCGTTGATCGCGCCCTCACTGATCACCCAGCGCGGGTTGCCCTGCGCATCGAACAGATAGGCCAGCACGTTGTCGAAACGACGCTGATCGATCACCACGCTTTCCACTTCGACACCCCAATCCGGCTCGCCGAACGCGATCCAGCGGCCCGTGTAATCGGGCTCGGCGCGCTCATGCTCCGTGTGGGTGAGCTGCATCAACTCCGCTCCGGCACGCCCATCGTTGAACTGCCATGCCAGCATGGCCCGGGTGCCGTCGATGCGCGCAACACGCACCTGCCCGACCTGCTCGGAACGCGCCCCCACCGAGGACGGTGTGGCGACGCGGGTGACGCGCTGCAACGGCGCATCCAGCAGATGGTCGATGTAGCTGCCGGAGGTCTGGTACCAGAACGGCGCATGATCGGCGCTGCCGGTGTACCACGTGCCGCCGAACGGATAGCTGTTGAAGCTGTTTCCAGGGCGGAACGGGTTGTGATAGTTGCCCTGGATCGCGTCGATCTCCACGACCTGCGCCGGGCACGACGCCACCACGGCACAATCATCCGCCACCGCGCCGATGGCATGTCGGCTGCTGCGCGTGCTGTGGCTGCGCGGAATCGCGCTGGCAATGTAGTCCAGACTAAGCGACGTGCCGCAGGCCGCATCGGCGCGGACCTGCACCGGCACATTCACCGTGAAGGACGAACCCATCCGGAGGGTGCGCAACGGCACGGTCGGTTGTTCGAGACGCAGTGCGACATCACCCGCGGGCAACGCCGTGGGCGCGAAGGCACAAATCGCGCTCTGAGCTGCCGGCACGTTGCCCGTCTCCAGAGGACATCCCATGCGCATCGCATCGTCGCCGTTCTGGTCCACGAAACCGATCACGGTATAGCTCTCGTCCACGTCCGCCGATGTCTTGTACTGATAGACCACTTCACCGCTCTGTTCGTAGACCACGGCCTGGAATTCGGTTTCGCCCATGAAACTGCTGGCGCCATAGGTTTCCATGCCGGTCCACTGGAAGACATGGCAGCCTTGCGCCTGACCGACGAGCGATGCGCGCGGGCAGACCTCGAAATGCCGATAGCGCAAACCCGCACCCGCGTCTTCGCGCACCCGCAGATCGTCATGGAACGGGCGCAGCTGCGGTCCGAGCGATCCCTCCGGCAAGCCGCCGTCGCAGGACAGTTCATCGCCGTTGATGCTGCCGGCGCTGCCGCCGTCATCCGGGTCGAACGACACGTAGCCGTTGGTCGACATCGCCGCTTCGCTGTAGCGCTCGCCGTACAGTGCGATGCCCTCGCCGCCCAAGGTGATGGTGGGGGTGCGGGCGTCATCGCGCGGGCCGTAAGCATTGCCATCGGCGGCGTAGGTGTCGAGCGGATCGACCGCCCACTCGCCTTCGGCGAGGTCGATGAACTGGTAGCTGCAGCTGCTGCTGCCGACGTAGCCGAACTGATTGGGGCCCAGATCGACCGCCAAACCACCTCCCGCCGCAAACAGCGCCTGTCCGCTGCCGGCCATCGGTGCGGTACCGACGTTGCGGAAGGTGACCGGCACGCTGTAGCGCTCGCCCGGATCGATCCGGCCATCGCCATTGCCGCATACCTGGTGCGGCGTGCCGGTGGAAACCACCTCGAGCGTCGCCCCGAGCACGTCCAACGCGTGCGCCGCAGTGCCCACGCAACCTTCCGCATCGCGAACCTGTACGCGCACGTTGCCGGAATGCTGCTTCGGAATGGACACCATGATGTGACGTTCCGGGCCTTCGCGCTCGACAACGCCATCACCGTCGACATCCCAGAGATAGGTATAACCACCGGCACCGCCGGTGGCCGACGCGCGAATCTGGAACTTGCTGCCGGCGCGCGGCGCGTTGGCGAAGGCGTTGGCCGTGAGCGTGACCACCGGTGCGTCACAGGTGCCTTTGCCCGGCATCGTCTGCGGGTTGGTTCCGGTGCGGTCGAACGCGTCACGGATGGAATGGCCGCCGGTGGTGCCCGGCGCCTCCCACGCCGTGCTGAGACGTCCGTAGCAGTCATAGCCGGCGGGATTGCTGCAGGCGGCGGTGCCGCCGGACAACACGCCCACCAACAGGCCGTTCGCCGGATTCCACAGGCCCGAACCGGACGAACCGCGCTCGGTGGTGCCCAGTTCCCAGTCGTCCACGCGCCAGTGTGTGGTGGTGTCGCTGCTGGAGATGATGCAGTTCTGCATCGTGGTCAACGGATCTTCGTTGAAGCTGATGCGCTTTTCGTTGCCGCTGGGGTGATGGATGCCGACGGCTCCGGGCGGCGTGCTGCCGGATCGGTCCCAGCCGCTGTAGAACACCTGCGCCGCATCCGGAATCGGCGTATTGATTTCCACGGCGGTGAAATCGGTGGCGCGGTCGGTGGCAAGCAAGGTCGCGCCACCCGTCTGGACCGAAAGGGTGTTCGGCAGAACGGGCAATGACGTCCCATTGGCAGCGCCTCCCGGAGTTCGACAGGCCGGGCTTTCATAGCCCCAGTAGAACACCATCGATGCCACTTCCTGCGGCGTGGAGACGCAGTGATGGGCCGTCGCGAAGCGCGGCCGCGCGGCATCCGCACCGACATCGCCGGTGTTCATCAAGGTGCCGGTGCAATACAGGCTGCTGGCGTTGGCCTGGAACGCGTATCCCGCCACCGAGGCGATCTGCTCGCGCCATTCATCGCCTTCCGGGCACGCGGTATCGATGTTGCAGCTGCCGGACTTGGCCTGCGACGCAGCGAACGGGTCGCGATAGCCGTAACTGGCATTGGCCAGCTCCAGCTCCACATAGTCGCGCTTGCTGGCCGGGACGGTCAATTCGAGGACCACGGCATCGGACTGGATCATCGCGGTATGCAGCGCGCTGCCATCTTCAGGATTGTCGGCATCGGTCAGGGATGCCAGGCGCTGACTGCCGTCCGCGGAGCGGATCACCAGTTCGGCACCATGCGGCAAACGGAAGCGCGAAAACGTGAACTCCAGGCTGCTGGCCCCTTTGCCATTCACTTCCATCCGCCACAGCCAGCGACCGCGGGGCAGCGGCAACCACTCGCCCGGGCCGTTCTTGGCGTGAACGTCGTGCCACACCGATTGCACCACACCGTAACGCAATGGCGTCCCGGGCTTGGCATCGCGGATCTCGTCCTCCGCGCGCAGCTTCACCACATCCGGAACGACGAGCGACAACCTCGCATCGCCCTTCTCCTGCACCGCCTTCACGGTTGCGGCAGAACGTGCCGGCTTGGGGTCGACGCCGGAAAGCGCGGCCAGGGGGTATGCAGCAAGGAGCGCTGCGGCAAGAAGTGTTCGAGTAACGGACATGACAGGTACCGGCAACAGTGACGCGTGGAACGGCAGAATACACCGGCGGGATGGCGGCGGCGCCCGACGCGATTTCCCGCACCCACCGGATTGCTTCTACGATTCCAGACTCTTCCCCGCTCTGCCGGATGCCATGTTCGATCCCCACGACCTCGCTGTCCGCATCCGCGCCGGCACACCGCTGCTGGTGATCGAAACCCATGAAGAGGCGCTGCTCGTGGACGCCTTTCACCATGTGGTGGCCGAACTCTTCCGCCCGTTGTGGCGCTGGTCGATCACCACCGGGCTGGCGCGGCTGGACATGGACGATCCGTTCGTTCCAGCCGCCACCGACTCCAGTGCCGTGCTGGACGTGATGCGTCGCGAAAGCCAGCGCGGCATCTGGCTGCTGCTCGATTTTTCCCCCTATCTTCGCTACGCGATGAGCGTGCGGATGCTGCGCGAGATCGTGCTCGGGCAGGCCGCAGCGAAGCAGACCGTGGTGCTGATCGGCGCGAAGATCGAGCTGCCGCCGGAGCTGGAGCCGCTCGCCACGCGCTTCGAGATGCGTCTTCCCGACGAATCCGCGCTGGGCAAGTTGCTGCGTGAGGAAGCCTTCGCCTGGTCGCGCGAACATGCCGGCCGACGCGTGGAGATCGATGCCGCCGCGCAGCGTGCGGTGCTTCGCCATCTTCGCGGCCTGCCGTTGCACGACGCCCGCCGCATCGCGCGCGAACTGATCCACGACAACGGACGCATCGATCCGGACGACATCGCGCGCGTGCAACGCGCCAAGTTCGAGTTGCTCGGGCGCGGCGGCGTCATCGCACTGGAACCGGATGTGGCGCAGATGGATCAAATCGCCGGACTCAGGCGACTCAAACGCTGGGTGGAACAACGCCGGGCCGTATTCATGGCCGACACGCCGCCCAAAGGACTGGATCGACCACGCGGCATGTTGCTGCTCGGTGTACAGGGCGCGGGCAAGTCGCTGGCCGCCAAGGCCTGCGCCGGGGGATTCGGCGTGCCCTTGCTGCGGCTGGATTTCGGCGCGCTCTACAACAAGTACCACGGCGAAACCGAGCGCAACTTGCGCGACGCGCTCGCCACCGCGGGCGCCATGTCGCCGTGCGTGTTGTGGTGCGACGAGATCGAAAAGGGCTTGGCCACCTCCGACAGCGATGACGGTGTGTCGCGTCGCGTGCTCGGCACCTTGCTGACCTGGATGAACGAGCGCCGCGCACCGGTGTTCCTCGTAGCCACGGCGAACGACGTGTCGCGCTTGCCGCCCGAATTCCTTCGCAAGGGGCGCTTCGACGAAATCTTCTTCGTCGATCTTCCGGATGCCGAATCCCGCCGCGAGGCCTTCACCATCCACCTCGTGCGGCGAGAACAGGATCCGGCACGGTTCGATGTCGCCGCACTGGCAGCGGCAAGCGAGGGTTTTTCAGGCGCCGAGATCGAACAGGCGATCGTCAGCGCGCTGTATGACGCGCATGCGGACAACACGCGGCTTTCCACGCCGCTGCTGCTCGCGGCGCTCTCGCAGACCCGGCCGTTGTCGGTGCTGATGGCCGAACAGGTGCAGGCGTTGCGCGAGTGGGCGCGGGAGCGCTGCGTCCCGGCGGATTGATCGCCTCGTCGATTGCGCCACGAACCAACGATTGCGGCGACAATGGCAGGCTTTGTTCCGACTTTTCCCGCACAGCCATGATCGACATCGGCCTCAATCTCACCCACGACAGCTTCGACCACGACCGCGATGCGGTGCTGCAACGCGCCCGCGATGCGGGCGTGACGCAGATGATCGTCACCGGCGCCAGCCGCGAGCATTCGCCGAAGGCGCTGGAACTGGCGCGCGCGCATCCGGGTGTGCTGTACGCCACCGCCGGCGTGCATCCGCATCACGCCATCGAGTACACCAGCGAATGCGATGCCGAGATGCGCGCGCTGCACACGCATCCGGAAGTGGTCGCGGTGGGTGAATGCGGGCTGGATTACTTCCGCGATTTCTCGCCGCGTCCGGCGCAGCGCCGTGCCTTCGAGATGCAGCTGCAGATCGCGATCGACACCGGCAAACCGCTGTTCCTGCACCAGCGCGATGCGCACGATGATTTCGTCGCGATCATGAAGAACGTCGAAGGCCGGATCGGCCGCGCCGTGGTGCACTGCTTCACCGCCGGCAAACGCGAACTGTTCGAATGCCTGGACCGCGACTGGTACATCGGCATCACCGGCTGGCTCTGCGACGAACGCCGCGGCGCACACCTGCGCGAACTGGTGAAGAACATCCCGGCCAACCGCCTGATGATCGAAACCGACTCGCCCTACCTGCTGCCGCGCACCCTCAAACCAATGCCCAAGGACCGCCGCAACGAACCGATGTATCTGCGCCACATCGCCGAAGAACTGGCCCGCGACCGCGACCAATCGCTGGAAACGGTGATGGCCGACACCACCGCCACCGCGCGCGAGTTTTTCGCACTGCCCCAGTGAAGGCATCTGGCCGGAGGCTCTTGCAAAATCCCACCCTGTTGGTCTTTCTCGTTCTTTGACGTGAACGTCACCGCATACCTTGAGGAAGCTCTTCGCCGTAGCAAAAAACAAAGACACTCACGCCTACGGCACTCGCTCCCTCGCCCCGCCTGCGTGCAACAGGTAGGTGCGGGCCATGCGGGTGAAGCGCGGAACCCGGGTGCTGCCGGAGAACAGTTCGCCATTGACGTAGGGAAAACCGTTGGCCCAGTTGGGCAGGCGCGGCTGGGCGTTGGCGCGTTCGCTGGCGCGGATATCCATGGCGCGGAAGATCTCGGCCATCACTTCATGCACGTTGCCGCCATCGCGTTGCGTCATCTGCTCGATGGTGCGGGTGAACAGGCTTTCGCCGTGGAAGATGCCGGTGTCTTCGGCGAAGAAGCAGAAGATGAGGCGCGCCATGAAGTGGTTCATGTCGGCGCGGCGGGCATCGCTGGCCCACTCGGGGTTTTCGCGCAGCAGTTCGACGTAGAGCTTGTTCAGGCGCCCGGTGGCGCGCACGTCGATGGGGTTGTCGCGGATCTCCTTGATGGTGGAGATGCCGGCCAGCGGCAGGAAGAACCCGAAGTGGTTGGGGAAATCCGTGTAATCGCACGCGAGGGTTTCACCGCTGGTCAGCTCTTCGGCTTCCAGTGTTTGGCCATCGGTGGCAGGCAGAAACTTGGCCTTGGCTTTGGTGGACGCAGGACTGGCGCGCAACGTCTTGAGTGTGTCGCCTACAGCGCCGGCTCGGCACACGGCGATGTGGATGTTGTTGCGCTGGAGAACGGCGCCGAGGATGGCGTCGCCGTTCACGTCTGAAAGGTTGTTGTTGCCGCTGCGCAGGCGCTTGAGGGTGATGTCCTTGTTGCCGAAAGCGGCGAGGAAGGAAAACGGGAACTCGGATGCATCGAATGGCTGTTCAGCCAGTTCGGAAATGGCTTGTTCGATCTCTACGGCATTCATGGGTGCGATTGTCACATGGCATGTGGGCTGCGGCATGCTCAGCTGCTGGACGCGGTTGCCGTGCCTGTCTACCCTTGGCTGCTCATTCGAGGGGACACCTATGAGCTCACGCGCTGCGTTGCGGTTGGCACCGCTTCTGTTCCTTGCTGCGCCTGCCTACGCGGCGGGCGAAGAGGATGAGGCCTGGATAGCCCGTTACATGTCGTCGTCGTCGGCTCCGGGATTGGCACGCGGCAGTGCACAGGCGCGCACGGTCGAATTTGCCCAGTTGTCCGGGCACATCGGGCGACGCGCACGATTCGTGCTCTCCGACGGGCGCGAGCGTCGTGGCTTGATCGAAGGTGTCCGTGGCAGCGAGGTTCAGGTGCGCGCCCAGTTTGGCGGCGGCTTCTTCCTCTACACCCTGGCACGCGCGGACCTCCGCGCCATCCAGCTGGACTGACGATCATGCTCGGAAGTTTCGCGTCACTCGCGGGTTTCGTTTTGGTGCTGCTGGTCCTGACGATCTGGATGTGCGTCAAGATCTGGCGGCGCAGTCCGTTGCTGTCGATCGGTACATTCCTGTTCTCGCCGCTGGCGATCGTGTCGCTGATCGTGTGCTGGGGCGATGAAGAATCCGACATCCGGGTGCCGTTCTTCCTGTCGCTGGCGGTCTCGCTGCTGATCGGTTTCATGGCGATGCGAACCGTGAACAAGGGCATCGACGAGATGGCGTGGGTGCTCAGCGACGAAGACATCGCCGAGATCCGCAACGAGGACCCGGCGTTGGCAACGAAGCTCGAAGAGGCCCGTGCGCGCCTGATCGCCGAGCGCGGCGCGCCGGAATTCGACGATGAATATGCATACGAGGACGAGGGCGACGAGACCTGGCCGGAAGCACCGCGTCGTGCCCTCACGCCGGTGGCAGGGCCGGCATCGACCGACACACCCGCACCACGCCAGTTCACTCCCGCCGAGATCGAAGCCCAGCAGCGCGCGGAGCTGGAAATGGCGGCGCAAGGTGTGTCGTGGCGCTTCGGCGTGCTGGACCTCGCCCCGGCGGCGGCCAGCCTGCATCTACCGCGTGATTTTCGCTTCGTGCCACGGACACAGGTGTCGCGCGTCGCCCGTCTGCGCGGTACGCCGCTGAGCGACGATGTGCTTGGCTGGGTGGTGCATCGTCAGGTGGACCTGGCCCGAGACGACGCCTGGTACGTGCAACTTCGGTATGTTCCCACGGCCACGCGGCTGACACCGCCGGTGCGTCTGGGCGACAAGACTGCCGATGCAGAAGCCCGGGCCCGGTACGCCACGCTGATCGCTTCGCAACTGCGCACCGGCATGCCGCCGCACCAGCCGGCCTGGGATGCCTCGCTGCAGTTGGCTGCCTGGCAATGGCTGGGCGATGGCACGGACGATGCCTATCGCGACCATGTGGTGGCATTGCCGCTGCGTGGCGGCGTGCTGGAGTTCAACGTGCCGGGGTTGCACGCCGTGCATGCCGAACTGGGTGCACGCAGCGCACGGCTGGTGGCGCTGCGCACCACGCCCAAGCCCTGAGGTCCAACCCGACACGACGCCAGCCCCATCGGCTGGCGTCACTGAGGCAACCGCCGAGACGTCGCGGCGGCTGCCGCGACCCTGGTCTGGATCAGGTGCGCAACCCCACGCCGCGATGCAACAGCCACAACGCCAGCGCCCCGAGCGCCGCGGCGAAACCGAGCATCAGGGCATACGCCACCCACAGCGGCACGTCGCTGACGCCCAGCAGGCCGTAACGGAATGCGTTGACCATGTAGAAGATCGGATTGGCGTGGGTCACCGTCTGGGCCCAGCCCGGCAACAATGCGATGGAATAGAACACACCGCCCAGATACGTGAGTGGCGTGAGGATGAAGGTCGGCACGATGGCGACGTCGTCGAATTTCTTCGCGTAGATGGCGTTGACCAGACCGGCGAGCGAAAAAATCGTCGCGCCGAGCAGTACCGTGGACAACGTCACCAGAGGATGCGGCACGCGTACCGAGGTGAAGCACATCGCGATGGCAAACACGATGACGCCCACCATCACGCCTCGCAGCACACCGCCTGCCACATAGCCGGAAAGAATCACCCAGTTCGGCGCGGGGCTGACGAGCAACTCCTCGATGTGGCGGCCGAATTTGGCGCCGAAAAAGCTGGACGAAATGTTGCCGTAGGCGTTCTGGATCACGCTCATCATCACCAGTCCCGGCACGATGTAATCCATGTAGCCGTAGCCGCCCATGTCGCCGATGCGGCTGCCGATGAGCTTGCCGAAGATCAGGAAATACAAGGTCATCGTGATCGCCGGCGGCACCAGGGTCTGGCCCCAGATCCGCAGGATTCGCGCGACTTCGCGGCGCGTGATGGTGTACAGCGCGATCAGGTTGGGATGCACGTTCATGCGGCCTCCTTGCCGGTGAGTCGCACGAACAGCTCTTCGAGGCGGTTGGTGCGGTTGCGCATCGAACGAACCCGGATGCCCTGCGCGGCCAATGCCGCGAAGACGCCGTTGAGGTCCATCGCGCGCGGCATTTCCACGTCCAGGGTGTGCGGGTCGCGTGCGGTCAGGCACACGCCGTCGAGCATCGGCAGGGACGCGGGCAACACGCCATCGATGTCGAACACGAAGGCCTCCACGTCGAGTGTGGCCAGCAGCGCCTTCATCGTGCTGTGCTGGACGATGCGGCCACGATCGATGATCGCGATGTGCCGGCACAGGTCTTCGGCTTCTTCCAGATAGTGCGTGGTGAGGATCACCGTGGTGCCGGCTGCATTGATCTCGCGCATCAGCTTCCACATGCCGCGACGGATCTCGATGTCCACGCCGGCAGTGGGCTCGTCCAGAATCAGCAGCTTCGGCCGGGTCATGAGTGCACGCGCGATCATCAGGCGCCGCTTCATGCCGCCGGACAGCGTCCTGCTCATCATGCGCGCCTTGCCGGCGAGCTGCGCGCGCTCCAGTTCTTCGTGCGCACGCCGCACCGCTTCGTCTCGCGGCACGCCATAGAAACCGGCGTAGTTGACGAGGATGTCGAGCGGCTTCTCGAACAGGTTGAAGTTGATTTCCTGCGGCACCAGTCCGATCAGGCGCATGGCCTGTTCGCGGTGGCGTGCAATGTCGACGCCGAATACTTCGACCTGACCGGCGCTGGCGTTGACCAGGGAACTGACGATGCCGATAAGGGTGGATTTGCCCGCCCCATTGGGACCGAGCAACGCGAAAAAATCGCCTTCGGCCACGTCCAGATCGATGCCACGCAGCGCTTCGACGCCGTTGGCATAGACCTTGCGCAGGCCGGACACACGCAACGCGGGAATGACGGACATGGTTACCTGCCGAAAAATCCAAGCCGGTTAGTATATCGGGCTTGCCCCAGCCGGATGTTTTCGTGGCCAATCGCCTTCCCCTGCGCCTGCTCGATCGCCGTTTGCTGGCGCCGGGTGTGCTGCATGTCTCATTCGAACACCGCGATGGTGTGCCGCTGCCGTTCAAGCCCGGGCAGTTCATCCAGCTGTTCTTCACCGACACCGACGGGCAGGAGCAGCGACGCAGCTACTCGATCGCCAACCCGCCGCCACGGGATCAGCCGCCGATGCAATGGGATGTCGCGGTCGGGTTGATGCCCGGTGGCGTGGCCAGCGGGATGCTGCAAACGCTTCCTCTCGGGTCGACGCTGGATGCCGGCGGGCCGTTCGGGCGGTTCCATCTGATGCAGGGCGATGCGCCGCGACGTTTTCTGCTCGTGGCCACGGGAACCGGCGTGGCCCCGTTCCATGCGATGCGGCTGGAGTTGGAACGACATTGCCGCAACGGCACCGACGTCGTGCTGTTGTGTGGCGCCCGCACCCGCGACGAATTGCTGTACCGCGACACCTTCGTGGCAATGGCCCGGGAGATTCCGGAATTTTCCTATCGCGGCTGCCTGACCCGCGAAGCGCCTCCTGCCGACCAGCCCGAACTGGTGTCCGGGCGCGTGCAAGACACGCTGGCGTCACTTGTACCGGGGCGAGACGATCTCGCCCTGCTCTGCGGCAATCCCGCGATGGTGGACGACTGCGCCACCTGGCTGTCGCAGGCCGGTCTGCCGTTGCGTTCCATCCGACGCGAGCGATACATCGCGTCCGGGTGATGCGTCACACCATGTTTCCGTTGCCGTCTTCGCACACAGGCACCATTCATTGATGCAACAAGGAGTTCCTATGAAACGTTACGCATGGCTGGTCGCGTTGCTGCTACCGACGCTCGCACCGGCCCGTACCTTGGGCGATTTGAGCTTCACGCCCTGCACTTTGGCTCCCGAGGGTGTGTTGACCTCGGTCGCGGCGCACTGCGCGACGCTGGAGGTGCCGGAAGACCGATCCGTGCCGGAAGGCCGGCGCATTGCCTTGTCGATCGCCTGGGTGGCGCCGGAAGCGGGTGAAGCGCAGCCTGACCCGGTGTTCCTGCTGGCAGGCGGTCCGGGCCAATCGGCCAGGGAAAGTTATCCGTCGGTCGCGCCCGCGTTCAAGGACATCGTGCGCTATCGCAACGTGATCCTGCTGGACCAGCGCGGCACCGGCGAGTCCAATCGCCTCGCCTGTGACAGCGACACCGACGACATGCTCGACGATTCCCCCGAAGCCATCACCCGCCACGCGCGTGATTGCCTGGAGGCGCTTTCGACGCATGCCGATGTCCGGCACTACACCACCACCGATGCGGTTGCCGATCTGGATGCGGTGCGGCGCGCGATCGGTGCGGCGACGATCAACCTGATCGGCATTTCCTATGGCACCCGGGTCGCCCAGCAGTACATGAAAGCCCATCCGGCCACGGTACGCAGCGTGGTACTCGACGGTGTGGTCCCGAACACCCTGGTGTTGGGACAGGAACACGCGAAGAACCTGGATGCCGCTCTGGCCACCCAGTTCCGCCACTGCGCGATGCTTGCGTCGTGTTCGGAGGCGATGGGCGACCTCCAGGCAACCTTCCGGCAACTGGCGACCGAATTGCGGGAGGCGCCGAGGAAAGTCCGCTACCGCGATGCCACGACCGGAAAGATGATGGAGGGCGACTTCAGTTACGCGATGCTGGCTGCGCTGCTGCGGCTCTATGCCTACCACCCTGCCACCGCCGCCACGTTGCCCGTGTTGTTGCATGAACTGGCGCAGGGCGAAACCGATGCGGCGATGGCGCAAGCCATGATGCTGCTTTCATCGATGGGTGATTCGATGGCGCATGGCATGGGCCTGTCGGTCAGTTGCAGCGAGGATGCGGACGAGCTTCGTCCCGACCCCGAAGATGCGGGGCGCGTGCTGGGCAGCGAGTTCATCACCTCTCTCAAGGCGCAGTGCAATGTCTGGCCACGCGGGCAACGACCCGACGATATGCGCGAACCGGTGCGTGGCGACATCCCCGTGTTGCTGCTTTCCGGGCTGTTCGATCCAGTCACGCCGCCGCGCTACGGCGATGAAGTGGCTGAAACCCTGAGCAAGGCGCGCCACCTGATCCTGCATGGACAAGGGCACAACGTCATCGGCGTGGGCTGCACCCCGAAACTCGTCGCCCAATTCATCGAAAGCACCGATCCCGCCGGACTGGATGCGGCGTGCCTGGAGCGACTTTCGACCCTGCAACCTTTCACCGGCCACCACGGGTGGGAACCATGATCGAAGCCTCCAATCTCTCCAAGGCGTTCAAGACCCGAACCGGCACGGTGCAAGCGGTATCGGATGTCGGATTCATCGCGCGCGACGGTGAAATCACCGGGTTGCTCGGTCCCAACGGTGCCGGCAAGACGACGACATTGCGCATGTTGTACACGCTGATGTCGCCCGATCGCGGTGCAGTCCGCGTGGACGGGATCGACGTGGCCAACGATCCCGATGCCGTTCGGCGGCGCCTGGGCGTTCTGCCGGATGCGCGTGGCGTCTACAAGCGCCTTACCGCGCGGGAGAACATCGCCTATTTCGGGCGCCTGCACGGCATGGATGAAGCCACCATCGCGGCACGCACCGACGCGCTGTCGAAGGCGCTGGAGATGGACGACATCCTGGATCGACAGACCGAAGGCTTCTCGCAAGGTCAACGCACCAAGACGGCGATCGCACGCGCCATCGTGCACGACCCGCGCAACGTGATTCTGGACGAGCCCACCAACGGGCTCGACGTGATGACGACTCGCGCGATGCGTGGCTTCCTGCGCCAGCTGCGCGATGAAGGACGCTGCGTGATCTTCTCCAGCCACATCATGCAGGAGGTCGCCGCGCTGTGTGACCGGATCGTGGTGATCGCGAAAGGAACCGTGGTGGCGCAAGGCACGCCGGACGAGCTGCGCACGCAGACCGGCGAGTCCAACCTCGAGGACGCGTTCGTGCGCGCGATCGGATCGGAAGAAGGATTGTTCGGATGAATGCCGTGTTCGTGGTGATGATGAAAGAGCTGGTCGATCTCGCACGCGACCGGCGCACCGTGCTGATTTCGCTGTTGATGGGGCCATTCCTGATCGTGGGACTGGTCGTTGGCATGGGTGCGGTCATGCAAAAGAAGATGACCACCCAGATGGAAAAAACGCTGGAGCTTCCAGTGATCGGCGCGGAGTCCGCCGTCAACCTCGTGGCGTGGCTGGAAGAGCACAACATCGAGGTGAAAGCCGCACCGGAAGATCCTCAAGCCGCCATCGCCAGCCAGGACGAGGACGTGATCCTGCGTATCTCCGAGCGGTATGCAGAAGACTGGCGCGAGAGCAAGCCGGCCCTGGTCGAAATCCTGCACGACAGCACACGGGATGATTCGCGCATCCCGGTGGCGCGCGTCACGCGCGTGCTTGAAGGCTACAGCCAGCAGGCAGGTGCCCTGCGGCTTCTGGCTCGCGGCGTGAATCCGGCGGTGGGCATGCCGGTACTGGTTGCGCCGGTCGACCTTGCCACGCCGATGAGTCGCATCGGACAAGCGCTGGCGTTCCTTCCCTATTTCCTGATCATGAGCGCGTTCGTGGGCGGTGCCTACCTGGTGATCGACGTGACCGCAGGCGAGCGCGAACGCCAGTCGCTTGAACCGCTGCTCGCGACACCTGCGTCGCGCAGGGCCATCATGAGCGGAAAGATCCTGGCCGCCTGCGCGTTCGGCTTGTTCAGCCTCGTCCTCATGCTGCTGGCGTTCAAGCTGGCCTTCTGGCTCGCCCCGGCCGGCGCCAAGGTGGACGTTTCGTTGCTGGCGATGGCCAAGCTTTTGCTGATCCTGGTGCCGACGCTGCTGTTCGGGTCCTGCCTGTTGACCGTCATCGCGGCCAGCGTGAAGAGCGTGAAGGAAGCCCAGAGTTACATGAGCCTGTTGTTCCTGTTGCCGATGCTGCCGACGTTCTATCTGCTGATATCGCCGGTGAAGAACCAGTTGTGGATGCTCGCCATTCCGTTTCTGGCACAGAACCAGATGATCATGATGGTGTTGCGTGGGGAAACCATCTCGCCGGCGCACTGGGCGTTCTATCTGGCGATCGGCACCGCGTTGGCCGGGGTACTGTGGTGGATGGCCGCCCGCATGTATCACCGTGAACGGCTGGCGGTATCCGGCTGATTGATTCATCCCCTCCTGGCGTTTCATCCAGCGCATGAAAAAAGCCGCCACGCTTCGGCGTGGCGGCTTTTTTGGGGGTGCTGTGGTGACGCTTATTCGCTGAGCTTGAAGTCGAACACCCGACGGCTCTCGACCTGGCGGCCCGGGGGCGTGAAGCGCCAGCGCTCCATGGCATTGATGGCCTCGCGATCGAACGTGTTGTTCGGTCGGCTGGACAGCACCCGCACGTTGGAGACACTGCCATCAGGCATGATCGTGAAACCGACTTCCACCGAGCCCTCCACGCGACGGCGCAGAGCCACCGGCGGATAGCGCGGCTGCACCGCGGAAATCACGGTCGGCGCGACCGGAGCGGCAGCAGGCGGCGGCGTGACCGGTTGCGGTGGAGGCGGAGTAACGGGCGCGGGTGTCGGAACTGCGGCAACAGGGGTGGATTCAGGTTGTGTCGCCGGGGTTTGTGGCTGTGTCGACGATGGCGCGGTCGCCACCGGCTCAGGCGTGGGCGTGGGTGCAGGGGCCGGAGTCGGGGTGGAAACAGGCGCTGGCGCGGCGGCGGCGGCGGCCTGCGCGGCCAGCCGTTGCGCTTCACGCTGCGCTTCCGCCGCAACACGGTCGCGCAGGCCATCGACACCGCGTTGCAGGCGCGGCAGTGCCGGTGCGCGCGAGTCGGCGCGCTCCATCAGGTCGAGAACGCGTTCGCTTTCGGCCAGATCACCCGCCGCGGTGCGCTGTTCCACATAGAGAACGGCATACGGGAACAGATCGCTCAAGGCATTGCGGGCACGCACCTGCACCGGCTCCTGCTCGACCACGCGCAGATACATCTCGAACGCACTTTCGCCGATAGGTACGAACAGCTGACGCTCCTTCACCGCTTCATCGGCACGCACCAGAAGCTCGTCGATCGACAGGGTATCCACCAGCGAAGGCTGGATCACCATCGCTTCGCCACCCGACTCATCCACGACCTCGGGAGTTGCGGCGACGGGTTCGGAGGCGACCGGCGCGCTTGGTTGCGCAGGCGGCGGCGCTTCTTCCTTTCCACCACAAGCAGAAAGGCTCAGCGCGACAACGAGTGCGGCCCAGATGCCGCCATGCCGCAGTCGCATTGAAGGTGTTAATTTCATTTGGCTTGTCCCCTAAATCGTTGATCCGGTTCCAGCATGTGCTTGGCACGGTGCCAGTTCACCTCGATGGCCGTCCGGGAACGGCGTCCGCGTATGTTCATGCGCCGCGCCCTCATAAGTCAAAACCGGGCAAAGATCGCTCCGGCAAAAAGCGGGGTTTTTGCGACGCGTACCTACTTGCCGATGCAAAAGTTTGCAAATATCCGGCCGAGGAGGTCCTCGACACCGAATTCGCCGGTGATCTCGCCCAGCACGGCCTGTACCTGGCGCAGTTCTTCGGCGGCGATTTCCCATGCTCCCCCTGCCGCGAGCGCGGCATCGGCATCGCCCAAGTGCCGGGCCGCTCGCCGCAACGCATCCACATGCCGGGCTCGGGCACTGAACGCGCCCTCGCTGTCGGCACCGGCATGGTGGCGCAGGCTCTCGCGCAACAAGTCCAGACCTTCGCCACTGCGTGCGGAAAGGTGCACATGTTCGATGCCGTCGATGATGCGGCGTGTTGCCGGTTGGCCGGTGAGGTCGATCTTGTTGTGCACGACCAAGGTGGATGTGGCGGGAGAAGACAGTGCCGGATCAGGTCCGTCCCCGTCTGCCAGGACCTGCACTACAAGGTCGGCACTGGCGGCTTCGTTGCGGGCGCGGCGAATACCTTCGCGTTCGATCGGATCCGTGGAATCGCGCAGCCCGGCGGTATCGACGAGCGTGAGTTCGACGCCATCGATGACGATGGTTTCGCGCAACAGGTCTCGCGTGGTACCCGCCTGTTCGGTGACGATCGCGCGTTCGTCGGCAGCCAGCGCATTGAGCAGGCTGGACTTGCCCGCATTGGGCCGCCCCAGAATCACCACATGCAATCCATCGGTGAGTCGCTGGCCCCGACGTGCTCCGGCGAGCAGCGCATCCAGTCGCTGCATCAGCGCGGCGATGCCGTCCCGCAATCTGGCCGGTGCCAGCGACGGGATGTCCTCGTCGGAAAAATCGATCGCGACTTCCACCTGCATGCGCAATGCGACCACATCCTCCACCACTGCATGCACCTGCCGCGAGAACACGCCCTGCAAGCTGCGCTGGGCGGCACGCGCGGCGGCCTGTGAACCGGCGCCGATCAGATCGGCGATGGCCTCGGCCTGAGCCAGGTCCAGTTTGCCGTTGAGGAATGCGCGTTCGGAAAATTCTCCCGGCCGAGCCGCACGAGCCCCCATTGCACGCAGGTGCTGCAACAACGCGTGCAGGACCGGACGACTGCCGTGGACTTGCAGTTCCAGCACGTGTTCACCGGTGAACGATGCCGGCGCGGGGAAATGCAGCAGCAGACCGGTATCGATCACCTCGCCGTCGGGATCGCGGAACACGGCGTAATGCGCATGCCGGGGACGTGGCGCACGCCCCAGAAACGCACGGGCGATGTCCGGTGCCCGAGGGCCGGACACCCGGATTACGCCGATGCCACCGGCGCCCGGTGGCGTGGCGATGGCGGCGATCGTGTCGGTGCGATGCGCGGCCATCGTCAAGGCTTACTTCGCCGCAGCGGTAGCCGGTTCGCCGTGACGGCGCATGATGTACCACTGCTGCAACAAGCCAAGCAGGCCGTTGGTGGTCCAGTACAGCACGAGGCCGGCCGGGAAGAAGGCAAACATCACGCCGAACACGATCGGCATCGCCTGCATCATCTTCTTCTGCATCGGATCCATGCCCGGTGCCGGGGAAAGTTTCTGCGTGGCCCACATCGTCAGCAAGTTCACCACCGGCAGGATGAAATAGGGATCCGGCGCGGTGAGGTTCTGGATCCAGAGGATCCATGGCGCATGACGCAGTTCGACCGCTTCCACCAGTACCCAATACAGCGACAGGAAGATCGGGATCTGCACCAGAATCGGCAGGCAGCCGCCGAGCGGGTTGATCTTCTCCTTCTTGTACATCTCCATCATCGCGGTCTGGAACTTCTGGCGATCATCGCCATAGCGTTCCTTCAATGCCTCGATCCGCGGCTGGACCCGGCGCATCTTGGCAAAGCTCTTGTACTGCGCCTCGGAAAGCTTGAACAACGCGCCCTTGATGATCACCACCAGCAGCACGATGGCCCAACCCCAGTTTCCGGTCAGGGTGTGCAGCAACGACAGCAGCCAGTGCATAGGCTGGGCCAGCACGGTGAAGATGCCGTAGTCCAGTGTCAGGCCGAGGCCCGGGCTGATGGCTTCCAGATCGCTGCGCAGCTTCGGGCCCAGATAGAGCTGGGAGGTCGTGGTCGTCTCGGCGCCCGGTGCAACCGCGAGCTTGCTGCCCACTTCGCGCATCAGATAGCGCTGGTTGGGCAATACCGCGCTGCTGAAACTGGCCGCTTCGCCAGCCGGTGGCACGATGGCGGCGACGAAATAATGCTGGAGCATCGCGATCCAGCCATCGGTGACCTCGCGACGCAGCGGCTGGCGCGGGTCGAAGTCTTCAAACTTGAGCTTTTCGAACTTGTCTTGCGGGCTGTACCACGCCGCGCCGACGAAACTCAGGCTGGCCGGATTGGTGAAGCTGCCCTTGAGCGCCGGAGGCTGCACCCGCACCAGTTGGCGGTAGGCATTGCCTGACCAAGACGCCGCACCCTCGTTGCGGATGGTGTCGCTGATGCTGACCAGATAGCTGCCGCGTTCGAGCCGGTAACGGCGCTCCACGGAGACACCCTCCGCACCCTGCCAAAGGAAGGGAATTTCCACCGCGTCCTGGCCATCGGCCAAGGTCTGGTCGCCGCCTTGCACCCGCATCGTGTCCTCGTGCGAGGGCGCGGCAGGCGTGCCCACCAGACCGTTCTGCGCAACGAAGAAATGCGCTGGTTCCTGGCTGAGCAACTGCACGGGCAACTTTTCGCCCTTCGGCTGCTGGGCGTAATCAAGCAGTTCGGCCACCAGCACCGCGCCGCCGCGCGCATCCAACGTCAGGCGCAGCACATCATTGGCAAGCACCACGGTGCCGGCGGTCGGCGCCGGGGCTTCCGGCATCGGCACATCGTGCGACGCGCTGGCTTCGGGTACATCGGAGGCCGCAGGCACGCTGCCGTCGATGCTCGAAGGAATGGAAGCATCGCGCTGCGCCGGTGCCGGCGCGGCAGACGCCGGCGAGCTGTAATCCTTCTGCCACGCATCCCAGAGCAGGAATGCAACCACAAGCCAGGCGATAAGGAGGAAGGTACGAGTCTGGGTCATCATGGGCAGTGTTGGGCGCGCGATACCACTGTTATGAGTAAAGGCGCGGCAGAAAGTGACTCAGGCACCGTCACCGGAAGGCAACGGCAGCGAAGAACCCGGCATTGTGCCGGCTGCGTGTTCGCGCTTCAATCCGAGGCGCTTGGCGATGGCGTCCAAATCCCGGAACAGTTGCTCGGCCGCGATACCGCCCGCTTCGGGTTTTCCGGTGACGATGAAGTCTCCCGGCACCAGACCAAGGCGGTGGTGGCGGAACCATTCGCGGATCAGGCGGCGCAGCCGATTGCGCTCGACCGCGCGTTTGTCGACCTTGCGCGATACCGCCATGCCCAGTCGCGCGCCAGCCGCCGATGCAGCAGCATCGCCAGCCTCGACGCACAGATGAAGGCAACGGAAATAGCGCCCGCTGGCCCTTTGGCCAGAGGCGAAACAGCGGGAAAAGTCGCCAGGTTTCCTGACGTGTGCACGGCGCGGGAAGCGGTAGTCGTTCACACGATGTCCCCGCACACATGCAGAACCGGACATCATCACGATGCCCGGCTCACGCGGATCACGGGATCAGACGCTTGCGGCCTTTGGCGCGACGCGCATTGATGATCTTGCGGCCATCGGCGGTCTTCATGCGGGCGCGGAAACCGTGGGTACGGGCGCGCTTGAGATTGCTGGGCTGGAACGTGCGCTTCATGGCGGCACCGGAATGTTTATGACGGAAGAACCGGAAATGATAGCTGTTCCCCGCATGTTGCGTCAACAATACGTGGTGCGGCGAGCACGATCCTGCCCTGCCGCATCCGCGCATCAATCCGGGTAGACTGCCGCATCCCCATTCTGCTTCTGATCGCAGGCCCGCGTCCGGCGGCCTGCGTGGAGTCCGGTTCTCTCATGCTTGCTGCCTGGCCTCTGTGCCTCTCCCATCTCCAGGCCGAACTGCCGCCAGAGGAGTTCATCACCTGGGTCAAGCCGCTTCAGGCCAATGCCGCCGACGATGCGTTGCTGCTGTATGCCCCCAATGCCTTCGTCGTGGACACGGTGCGCGAACGTTACCTGCCACGGATCGTGGAACTGCTGCGGCAGGCATCAGGCCAAACCACCGCTCAGGCACGGGTGGAAGTCGGTAGTCTGTCGCGCGCTCCGATCCGCAACAAAGCCGCCACCTCCGCTCCAGCGCCGGCCGATGACGGCTTCGTCAGCAACCTCGAAACGGCCTATACCTTCGACAACTTCGTCGAGGGCAAATCCAACCAGCTCGGCAAGTCCGCGGCATGGCAAGTGGCGCAGAATCCCGGTCAGGCCTACAACCCGTTGCTGCTGTATGGCGGCACCGGGCTGGGCAAGACGCACCTGATGCATGCCGCCGGCAACCTGATGCGTGCCAACCGGCCCGGCACAAAGGTTCTGTACCTGCGCTCGGAACAGTTCTTCAGTGCGATGATGAAGGCGCTGCAGGAAAAGACGATGGAGCAGTTCAAGCGCCAGTTCCAGCGCGTGGATGCACTGCTGCTTGACGATATCCAGTTCTTTGCCGGCAAGAACACGACGCAGGAAGAGTTCTTCCACACCTTCAATGCGTTGTTCGACGGCAAGCAGCAGATGATCCTGACCTGCGACCGCTATCCAAAGGAAGTGGACAACCTCGAACCGCGGTTGAAGTCGCGTCTGGGCTGGGGCTTGTCGGTAGCCATCGAACCCCCGGATTTCGAGACGCGTGCCGCGATCCTGATCAACAAGGCCCGAACCCGTGCCGTGCCGCTGCCGGATGACGTGGCCTATCTGATCGCCAAGCGCATGCGCTCGAACGTCCGCGATCTGGAAGGTGCGCTCAACACGTTGGCCGCACGCGCCAATTTCACCGGCAAGCCGATCACGGTCGAGTTCGCGCAAGAGACATTGCGGGATTTGCTGCGCGCGCAACAGCAGGCGATTTCGATCGGCAACATCCAGAAAGTGGTGGCTGACTACTACCAGTTGCGTGTCGCCGACCTGCTCTCCAAGCGTCGCACCCGTTCGCTGGCACGCCCGCGGCAGGTCGCCATGACCCTGGCCAAGGAGCTGACCTCGCACAGCCTCCCGGAAATCGGCGACGGTTTCGGGGGACGCGACCACACCACCGTGCTGCACGCCTGCCGCCAGATCCGCAAACTGCTCGATACCGATGGCGTGCTGCGCGAGGACTGGGACAAGCTGATGCGCAAACTCACCGAGTGACCTGTCGAGGGTGACGCCTGCGCTGAAGCGCGGCATCATTGGCTGTGCCATTTCCTGTGGCAACCTGTGGATAACCCGGGACAAGTTTCAACTGACTCAAGTTGTCCACAGATCATCCACCTTCACCCACAGGGCTCGTTGCTTCCCACGAGTGAAAGAAAAGACAGAATAATCAATTGGTTGCGGTTGTTTTCCTCAGGTTTTTCTTCTACCACCACGACCACCTCTTTTATTAAACAAAACACTAGTATTGGAATCTGACGTATGCGATTTGCCATCCAACGCGAAGTTCTGCTGAAACCACTGCAGCAAGTGGTCAATGTCGTCGAACGCCGTCAGACCATGCCCGTGCTGGCCAACCTGCTGGTCTGCGTCACCGAGAATGCTGTGTCTTTCACCGGCTCGGACACTGAAGTGGAAATGGTGGCTCGTACCAACGTCGATTCGGATACCCAGCCCGGCGAAACCACGATCCCGGCGCGCAAATTGTTCGACATCACCCGGGCCTTGCCGGATGGCAGCCTGCTCAAGTTCACGCTCAACGGCGAACGCATAGGCATTACCGCCGGACGCAGCCGGTTCACGCTTGCCACATTGCCGGCACGCGATTTCCCGTCCACCGAAAACCTCGAGGTGGTCGAACAAGTCGTCTTGCCCGAGGCCACCCTCCGGGAGTTGATTGAGCGAACGTCCTTTGCGATGGCACAACAGGATGTGCGTTTCTATCTCAATGGCCTGTTGTTCGATCTTCGCGAGAACCAGTTGCGTTGCGTCGCTACCGACGGGCATCGTCTTGCCTTGTGCGAAGCGGAACTGGAAACAGGCGCCAATACCCGCCGCCAACTGATCCTGCCGCGCAAAGGCGTGATCGAACTGCAACGCTTGCTTGAAGGTGGCGACCGCAGCATCGAGCTGGAGGTTGGACGGAACCACCTGCGTGTTCGCCGCGAAGACGTGACCTTCACCTCCAAGCTGATCGATGGTCGCTTCCCGGATTACGACGCAGTGATTCCCATCGGGGCCGACAAGGAAGCCCGGATCGAACGCGAAGTGCTCAAGGCCGCATTGCAGCGCGCGGCCATTCTGTCCAACGAGAAGTATCGGGGAGTGAAGATCGAGTTCTCTCCCGGACAGTTGCGGATCATTGCGCATAACCCCGAGCAGGAAGAAGCCGTCGAGGAAATCGAAGCACAGACAACCGTCGACAACTTGTCGATCGGCTTCAATGTCACCTACCTGCTGGAAGCGCTCAACGCGCTGCGTGACGACGAGGTTGTCCTCAGTTTGCGGGACGCCAATTCCAGCGCACTGGTGCGCGAAGGCAGCAACAGCCGCAGCCGCCATGTGGTAATGCCGTTGCGGCTTTGATGTCGTCCTCGTCGCCTTTGGCGACGCATACGCCATGCGAATCGACTCGTTGACGATCGAACAACTCAGGTTGTTCGATCGTGTCGTTTTGGAACCCGGCGCCGGGATCAACCTGCTGGTTGGTGACAACGGCGCAGGCAAGACATCGGTTCTCGAAGCCATTCATGTGCTTTCCAGTGGTCGCTCGTTCCGCGGCAGCGTACGTGACGCACTGATTCGGCGGGGGGAGACCGAGTTGCGCGTGTTTGCGCAATTGCACTCCGAATCGGATCTCCGCCCGGTACGTCTGGGCCTGTCGCGCAGCTTGCGCGGCTGGAGCGCGCGTCTCGATGGCCAACCTGTGGGGTTGCTGAGTCGCCTGTTCCAGGAGTTGGCAGTCGTCTGCTTCGAACCTGGCAGCCACGCGCTGGTTTCCGGGGGCTCCGAGCAACGTCGCCGTTTCATTGATTGGGCATTGTTCCACGTGGAACCTGCATTCCTGATGCCATGGCGTCGATATCAACGGGCATTGAAGCAGCGCAATGTTTTACTGAAGCAACACGCGCCGGGCAGCGCACTGGAACCCTGGGAACAGGAGTTGGCCATGCACGGAGCACTGCTGAATGCGCTGCGCGCGCATTGGCTCACCGCATTCCAACCTATCCTGGAAATTACTACCGGACGATTCTTGCCGGAACTGGGCGAGGTCAGTTTGAAGTTCCTTCAGGGATGGTCCGGGGAAGGTACTTCTGCAGGGCTTCAGAGTGCGTTCGAGGCAGCCCGCGCGCGCGACTTTGCAGTGGGGCACTCCACGATCGGGCCACATCGTGCCGATTGGAGCATTGGGTTTGCTCGGGCGCCACAGCGGGAAATGTTCTCCCGAGGGCAGGAAAAACTGGTCGTGCTCGCGAGCCTTCTTGCCCAGGCGTCGGCGTTCGCCGAGCAGCGCGGGCAGTGGCCAATCCTCTTGCTGGATGATTTGGCCTCGGAATTGGATGCCACACACCTGGCAGCCACCCTTGAGTGGTTGTCCCGAACCCCGGCTCAGGCGTTCCTCACGGGGACTTCCAGGATCGATCTTCCGGTCGGCGCGGTGCGCGAAACCCGAGTGTTCCACGTGGAACAAGGTCGGATGGCGCCACTGCTATAATCAAGGCCCGTTATTTCATCGACAGCGCGAGTCCTCGGATGCGCGCAAGCAGCAGTGGCGACACCATGACCGAAGACACCCAGCCCACCGGCACCAATACGTACGATTCAAGCAAGATCACCGTCCTGCGTGGACTGGAGGCAGTACGTAAACGGCCGGGCATGTACATCGGTGATGTGCACGATGGCACCGGCTTGCATCACATGGTCACCGAGGTGGTCGATAACGCCATCGACGAGGCGTTGGCCGGCTTTTGCGACCACGTTGTTGTGACGTTGATGAGCGATGGGTCGGTGGCGATAAGCGACAACGGACGCGGCATCCCCACGGATATCCACAAGGAAGAGGGGGTTTCCGCTGCCGAAGTCATCATGACCGTGCTGCATGCCGGCGGCAAGTTCGACGACAACAGCTACAAGGTCTCTGGTGGCTTGCATGGCGTCGGTGTATCGGTGGTCAATGCGCTGTCCGAACACCTGTGGATGGATATCTGGCGCGACGGTTTTCACTGGCAGCAGGAATATGCGCTGGGCGAGCCGTTGTATCCGCTGAAGAAATGCGAGGTATCCAATCGCACGGGAACACAGATCCGGTTCCGCCCCGCTGCGGACATCTTCACCGATGTCGAATTTCACTACGACGTGTTGGCACGCCGCCTGCGTGAGCTTTCATTCCTCAATTCCGGGGTGAAGATCGAATTGATCGATGAGCGCGGCGAAGGTCGCCGCGATCTGTTCCAGTACGAGGGCGGCATCCGCAGCTTTGTCGAGCACCTGGCTCAGCTCAAGTCGCCCTTGCATCGCAGTGTGGTTGCCGTATCCGGTGAGCAGAACGGCATCGTCGTGGAGGTGGCGTTGCAGTGGACCGACGCCTACCAGGAGACCATGTTCTGCTTCACCAACAACATTCCGCAGAAGGATGGCGGAACGCATCTGGCAGGTTTCCGGGCGGCGCTGACACGCACCCTGAGCACCTACATCGACCAGAACGGCATCGCCAAGCAAGCCAAGATCAGCCTGTCGGGTGACGACATGCGTGAAGGCATGATCGCGGTGTTGTCGGTGAAGGTGCCCGACCCAAGCTTTTCCTCGCAGACCAAGGAAAAACTGGTTTCTTCCGAGGTCAAGCCCGTCGTCGAGGCGGTCTTTGCCGAGAAGCTCGCTGAGTTCCTCCAGGAGAATCCGCAGGAGGCGCGCGCCATCACCGAGAAGGTGGTGGATGCCGCACGAGCGCGCGAGGCGGCACGCAAGGCCCGCGAGCTGACCCGCCGCAAGGGTGCACTGGACATCGCCGGCCTGCCCGGCAAGCTGGCCGACTGCCAGGAAAAAGATCCGGCACTCTCTGAGCTGTTCATCGTCGAGGGTGATTCGGCAGGCGGTTCGGCCAAGCAGGGCCGCAACCGCAAGAATCAGGCAGTGCTGCCGCTGCGCGGCAAGATTCTCAATGTCGAGCGCGCACGCTTCGACCGCATGTTGGCCAGTGCCGAGGTGGGTACGTTGATCACCGCGCTCGGCACCGGTATCGGCAAGGACGAGTACAACCCCGACAAGCTGCGCTACCACCGTATCATCATCATGACCGACGCCGACGTCGACGGCTCGCACATCCGCACCTTGTTGCTCACCTTCTTCTACCGCCAGATGCCCGAGTTGATCGAGCGCGGTCACGTCTATATCGGCTTGCCACCGTTGTACAAGCTCAAGCAGGGCAAGAACGAGATGTACCTGAAGGATGACACGGCGCTCAATGCCTATCTGATCAATCACGCCGTCGAAGGCGCAGATTTGACGTATGCAACTGATATTCCTGCAATTTCTGGCGAGGCGCTTGAGAAACTCATGAGTGGTTTCGTGGCCGCGCAGGCAGCCATCGACCGGCTTGCACACCGCTTCGATCCTCAGGCGCTGCACGCGATGCTCGATCTCCCGCCTCTACGTCAGGAGAGCTTTACCGATACGGAAGCGATGGCCGAGTGGTCGAGCCAACTGGAAGCGCGCCTGGCAGCCAGCGGGTTGGGCAAACCCCGTTTCCGCATCCATGCGCTTGCGCCCGACGATTCCCATCCGGGGGCATTGGTGATCGAACGCCAGCACCATGGCTTGAGCGTTACCCAGACGATGCCGGCCGGATTGTTCGAGAGCGGTGAAATGCGTCCGATCGTGGAAATCGCTTCGCAGTTGGCGGGCTTGATCCAGCCGGGTGCCCAAGTGCGGCGCGGCGGGCGCAGCCAGCCGGTGGACAACTTCGCGCAGGTCCACACCTTCCTGATGGAGGAAGCACGGCGCGGCCGCACCGTGCAGCGCTTCAAGGGCCTGGGCGAAATGAATCCCGAGCAGCTGTGGGACACCACGGTCAACCCTGAAACCCGCCGCCTGCTGCGAGTGCGCATCGAAGATGCCGTTGCTGCCGATCACATCTTTTCGACGCTGATGGGCGATGTCGTCGAACCGCGCCGCGATTTCATCGAAGAAAACGCGTTGCGCGTGGCCAATCTGGACGTATGAGCGTTCGATGAAAAAAACCCAGCTCTACCTGCTCGCCATCCTGATTGCCTTCGTTGGCGTCAGCGCCATTCTCTACAAATGGAAGGTGCTGAACTTTCCGATCCAGCCGTCCACGGAGGTGGAAGTCTGGTCGGTTCAGGCGCGGGTGGAGTACACCCCGCGTCGCGCTGCGAACAAGGTCACGCTGGTTTTGCCCACGGCCCCGCCCGGCTTCACGATACTGGACGAACGCTACATCGCCCGGGGCTACTCGCTGCTTGAGGAATCCCGCCGGGGCGAACGCGAGGCGCAGTGGACCATCCGGCGCGCCAACGGCAAGCAGGTGCTCTACTACCGCGCGACGGTGGTCCGAGGTCCGGCATCGGACGATCCGTTCCGCGATGCGGCCAAGCTTGGCCAGACACCGGAACTGGAAGAGCCGCATGCCACCGCCGCGCAGATCCTGCTCGGCCAGGTACGCGAAGGTTCGGCGGACATCGTCACGTTCGCGCAGGAGCTGGTGAGGCGTTTCAACGACGAGAACCCCAGCCAGGAAGTGGCGCTGCTGTCCGAATCGTTCCGTGATTCGGCCAGTCGGACGCAATTTTTCGTCCAGTTGTTGAGCATCCGCCATATCCCCGCACGGGTCGTGTACGGCTTCCAGCTCGGCGAGACCCATCGCGACGAGCCGATGCTGCCGTGGTTGCAAGTCCACAACGGCGTGCGTTGGGCCACGATTGATCCGCGCACCGCGGCGGAAGGCTGGCCGCAGGACCTCTTCCTGTGGACCCGGTCGGGGCCGGATGTGCTCACTGTCGAGGAAACCCAGAACGCCAGCGTCACTTATTCGGTCACCCGCAACCTGGCCGACGCGATGGCGATCGCCGAGCGTCGCCTGGAGGTGCAGAACGCCGATCTGGTCAATTATTCGCTGCTCAGCCTCCCGCTTCAGGCCCAGGAGGTTTACCGCGTGCTGCTGATGGTCCCGATCGGCGCTTTCATCATGCTGCTGCTGCGCAACCTGGTTGGCATCAAGACGTACGGAACCTTCATGCCGGTGCTCATCGCCTTGGCGTTCCGTGAAACCCAGCTGCTCGCAGGTATCGTTCTGTTTGCGGTGGTGATCGGTGCGGGGCTGCTCGTCCGCTTCTACATGGAGCGATTGCGGCTGTTGCTGGTGCCGCGCCTGACGGCTGTGCTGATTCTGGTGGTGCTGCTGATGGCGGCTGTTTCGGTATTGTCCAACCGCCTCGGTATCGAAGTGGGCCTGTCGGTGGCGTTGTTCCCGATGGTGATCCTGGCAATGACCATCGAGCGCATCTCGGTGACCTGGGAAGAGCGCGGTGCTGGTCCTGCAATCCGTGAGGCCATCGGCACGCTCGCAGTCGCCGCGCTGGCGTATCTGGTGATGAGTTGGAACCCGCTCGAACACTTTGTCTTCGTGTTCCCGGAAATCCTGCTGGTGCTGTTCGCCCTGACACTGGTGCTGGGGCGTTATTCGGGCTATCGGTTGTCCGAGCTGTTTCGTTTCCGCAATCTGGCGCGGGAGTCGGAAAAGCAGGCGACCGTGGTGTCCTCCGATGTGAAGGCCGGGTAACGCCAATGTACGGGCTCATCCGCACCGCCCGCCGCTTGCGCGAGATCGGCCTGATCGGCATTGGCGAGCGCAATGCCAACTATGTGCTGCGCTATAACCAGCGCAAGTTCTACCCGCGTGTGGACGACAAGCTCATCACCAAGCGTTTGGCCCTGGAGGCCGGCTTGCCGGTGCCGGAACTGTATGCGGTGGTGCGCGAGGAACACGAAATCGTTGATCTGCACGAGAAACTGGCGCCGTACGATCAGTTCGTGATGAAGCCGGCGCATGGCTCGGGGGGCGACGGCATTCTGGTCATCAGTGGCCGGCGCGGAGAAAAATACCGCCGTTCCAACGGCCAGCTCATGTCGCGCGGCGAGTTCGAGCATCATCTCTCCAACGCGCTCTCGGGCCTGTTCTCGCTGGGAGGGCAGCCTGACCATCTGCTGATCGAGTACTGCGTGCAGTTTGATCCGATCTTCGACCAGGTCAGCTTCCGTGGCGTTCCCGATGTCCGCATCATCGTGTTCCAGGGCTATCCGGTGATGGCGATGATTCGTCTGCCTACGCGCATGTCCGACGGCAAGGCCAACCTGCACCAGGGCGCCATCGGCGTGGGGATCGACATTCCTACCGGTATGACACGGCGAGGCGTTTGGGGTACCGAAATCATTCGCGAGCACCCCGATACCGAACACAGCATCGTCGGCCTTGCGATCCCGCGCTGGGATGATCTGATGCTGATGGCCGCGCGGTGTTACGAGCTGTCGGGCCTGGGGTATGTCGGCGTCGATTTCGTCCTGGATCGCAATCTTGGCCCGCTGATCCTGGAACTGAATGCCCGTCCGGGGCTGGCGATCCAGATCGCCAATGGCAACGGCCTGGGGCACCGTCTGGCCAAGATCGAGGCATTGGCCGATAACGGTGGCCTTTCGCACGACCCGGCGGAGCGGGCGGAATTCGCCCGGAGGAATTTCCCCACCCTGGGGTGACCGGCAGGCGTCCTTGCCGGAACGTGGCTGCCGTATGATCGCGGCATTGCCAATGTTCTGAAGGGAGAGTGCCATGCGTATGCGGATCGTCTTGACCGGGATCGTGTTGGGCTTGCTGGTTGCCTGCACCACCTCGCCCACTGGCCGGCGCCAGTTGATCGTCGTCTCCGATACCGAGGTCAACACCATGGGCTTGGCCGCCTTCGAGCAGATGAAGGCGAACGACAAGCTCTCGACCGATGCGACCAAGCGCAACGCGGTCAACTGCATCGTCAAGGATCTGGTGGCCCAGCTACCATCGCAATGGCAGGGCTATGACTGGGAAGCACAGGTGTTTGCCATCGATTCGGCCAATGCATTCGCGTTGCCCGGTGGCAAGGTCGGTGTCAACACCGGGTTGTTCAAGGTTGCAACCAATCAGGACCAGCTGGCTGCAGTCATTGGCCACGAAATCGGCCATGTGATCGCGCGTCATTCCAATGAGCGCCTGTCGCAGAGCGTGCTGGCTGAAGCCGGTACCAGTCTGGTCGGCGCCTATGTCGGGCGCAACGCGTCACCCGATCAAGTCAAACAGGTCGTCGCGCTGCTTGGCGCCGGTACCCAGGTTGGTGTACTGCTTCCATATTCGCGCCTGCACGAAAGCGAGGCCGATCGGATCGGACAGGAGCTGATGGCCAAGGCGGGTTTCGATCCGCGTGAAGCTGCGGCCCTGTGGGAGGGCATGATTCGCGCCAGCAGTGGCAGCGCCACGCCGCCGCGCCTGCTTTCCACCCATCCCGACCCCATCCAGCGCGCCCGGGTATTGGCCGAAAACGCGCCGAACCTGATGCCTGTTTACCAAGCCGCTCGCGCGGCCGGGCGCACGCCGCGGTGCAGTTGAGCACCGATGCAATTGCGCGGTGTATTACGGTTGAGAACGACACCCCGTTGCCATTAGGCTTGCCCGCTCGCCTCGAGGTTGCGGTCGTTCGCGTACCGCCCTCGCCCTGACTGGACGACACCGCCATGAATGTCAATACCCTCATCAAAGCGACGCTCCTCTTCCTCGCGTTCGGCCTGTTTCTGGCGGAGCCGGCGGATGCACAGCGCAACCGTCGCGGCTCCGAAGCACCGAAGAAGGAAGAGCTGTTCCCGAATGCCACGCGCACCGAGCCGAAGATCAAGGCTTCGCCGCGCGTGCAGAAAGATCTGCAGAAGCTGCTTCAGGCCTACGACGAAGAAAAATTCGATGACGTGATCAATCTGGGTGAAGCGCTCGTTGCCCACAAGAACGCGGGCAACTACGAGCGCTCGATGGCCTATCAGTTGATCGGCATCGCCAAGGTGGAAAAGGACGACTATCCCGGTGCCATCGCGGCCTATCAGAAAGCCATTGAATCCGATGGACTGGACAACAACGGCCACTACCAGATGCTGCTGCAGGTGGGCAACCTCCAGTATCAGGATGACCAGTTCGAGCAGGCCAGCAGCACGCTCAACCGTTTCCTGCAGGAAACCGGAAAGGAAGATCCGCAGGTCCTCTCGCTCCAGGGCGGGGTGCTCTACCAGCTCGAGCGCTATGACGAGGCGGCCGGATTCCTCAAGCGTGCCATCGCCGCGAGCGAGAAGCCGAGTGACAACCTCAGCCAGATGTTGCTGGCGATCTACATCAACCAGGAAAAGTTCGACGAGGCCACGGCGCTCGGCGAATCGCTGCTGGCGGCCAAACCCGACGACGCCCGCCTGATCTTCAACCTCGCCACCATGTACGCGCAGGCTGACCAGCTTGATCGCGCCACATCGACGCTTGAGGGCGCACGCACGCGCGGCTTGCTGGATGAGCGCGGTTACCGCCAGCTCTATGCGCTGTACCTGAACATGGAGAACAAGGAAGCACAGGCCATTGCCGTGATCGAGGATGGTCTGGCCAAGGAAGTTCTCAAGCCCAACGCGGAGATCTATACCGCGCTGGGGCAGGCTTACTACTTCTCCGACAAGCCGGCCGAATCGATCGAGGCCTATCGCAAGTCGCTGCCGTTTGCTCAGAGTGGCGAGAACGCCCTCAACCTTGCCCGCATCCTGAGCAACGAAGAGAAGTTCGCCGAATCCAAGAAGTACGCGCAGGAGGCGCTTGCCAAGGGGCTGAGCCGCCCGGGTGATGCCTGGATCGTCATCGGTCGCGCCGAGCACGGCATGAACAATCGCGCTGGCCTGATCGCCGCCTATCGCGAGGCAGCCAAGTTTCCCGAGACCAAGCAGACCGCTGAAGAGTGGCTGAAGAAGAACGCATCGCGTTAACCGTAGGCACAGCCGCCTCCTTGGTATAAGCTACGCAGCCCTTCCCGTCATCAAGCCATTCAGGTTGCACCGCAATGGCTTAGCTCTGACGGAACGAATAGATACCCGAACGTTTCCAGCATCGCATGACGCAATACGACACCACCATTGATACCGAAGACGACGGCTCCGCCAAGTTCAGTTGGGCGCGCGTGGCCGGCTTCTCGTTCGCGATCGCGTTGCATGTATCGGCGTTCATGCTGATGCTGACTCCGGCCGCACCGCCGGAAGCTGCGGAAGAGTTGCCCGAGACGGTCGAAGTGACCTTCATCGAGCCGCCGCCGCCACCACCACCACCGCCGCCGCCGCCTCCCGAACCCCCCAAGCGTCCACCGCCGAAGGTCATCGAGCGGGCCACGCCGCCGCCGCCGGCGCCACCCGCCGCGCCGCCGG
>JAPMLR010000077.1 GCA_026410415.1 Denitratimonas yunnanensis (SeqCode)
GTTGGTAAAAATGCTTGAGCATTGCCAGATCCAACCTCATTGCTGTAAGCAGTTGTAAAATTGTAAGATACAAAACATGAAACACCTTTTTGTCGGTACCCGATTAATCGACGAATACACCAGATAAGAGCCAAACCTATGAGAACACCTCCTAAACCAGCTAACAAGAAGGATAAGTTCATAATAGCTTCGTTAACAACTGCTTGCATTCTTTTCTCCTTAGTTATGTAAACCCAAATGTGCTACAACTTCTCTACGATAAGATAGCTGCATAGCGATTTTATAGCCAGGATGAAAACCATTTACATCAATGTCATCAAACCAAACCTCAAATGAACCGTGCTTAAGAGTCATTAAGTTAATATACCATTCAATAGTATAATGATCGTTAGCAATACCTTCGATGTAAAAT
>JAPMLR010000078.1 GCA_026410415.1 Denitratimonas yunnanensis (SeqCode)
ATGAAAAAGGTTATCATCATGGCTATTAATATTAATGTTTCCTCTTATGCTACCCTGGCTGACACGGCTAAAATTGAATTATCCAGCATTGAGGCGGTGCATATTAGCGCCCGTCGCTGGTTTCAACAGTCCTACGGTAACACATATTTTTCTTTAATGGTTGACGTTGAGATCGGCGGTAAACTGATCGAGGTGGTTAACGTTCCGTTTCAATATGGTTATGGTGATCATTTTGATACCGTCGCCCTGGAAGAATTTAGCAAGGTTATTAATATGGAAGGTAAAGAGTTTTCACGCGGCGCGTATCTTTCCCGTTTTTGCCGTGACAATGGGATCACTGTATACAGTCATGCAAGCGATGTTAAACGTAAAAAAGATTTATAAAAAGCATTGACAGCACGAA
>JAPMLR010000079.1 GCA_026410415.1 Denitratimonas yunnanensis (SeqCode)
TCCGACATTATTCATCCTCCTCTGCTTCAGCAAAGTCAGCAATCAAGGAAGTTTTGAGTTCTTCCAACTCTTTCACCCAAGAGTCGTAATCGTCCTGTGTTTCTCCAATAGTTTGGAGAAAACAATCGTCGTAGCCAATAGACATGGCTAACTCGATAATACGTTCCAGTTTTTCTTCCATCATTTCTCTCCTTCTACAGACTTCTGTTTAACATAAAAGTAAGCACCACGAGCAAGATACAAATCATGTTCAATATCGCTCACAGGAAAACCATCTGGATTTTTAAAGCCATCTTCTACAGCCAAAATGAGAGATCGTAAACTGATAGCTAACAACTCCATTTGATCTTGTAGTTTTCTATTTTCTGCGTAAAGGTTTTTGCATTTTTGTTCTGCAG
>JAPMLR010000080.1 GCA_026410415.1 Denitratimonas yunnanensis (SeqCode)
AAAGCCTCGTATCTGTTCAATAGTGGTCTAAACTATAATAAATTCACACCAATAGCAAGCTCCGTGATTACGGGTGATATTCTGGCAACTGGCTTAACTACAGATTCTTTAGGAATTTGTATTGTAGGTGGAACTAAACAGTTGACACATTCTGTTAGCCCAGAAGGAGGTAAACTTTTCAATATTAAGTACACTTCTTCTGCTCCTGCAAACATGACAATATCATCTACTGGTTTAATGACTTTCCATGCAGAAGGTGGTTTTGATGCAGGTATGACAGCCTTAAACGCTGAAGGAACAACTTTATCAGATACCTCTGGAGGATATGCTTCAACATTGAGCGTTTACACCCCTAGCTTATCTGCGATGGATGTAGGAACAACACAAACAATGGC
>JAPMLR010000081.1 GCA_026410415.1 Denitratimonas yunnanensis (SeqCode)
GCATGCCCAAGCAGACATTTCTGTGTTCCTCAGTTTGACACTCAGCATTAGTGGGCCAGTACTCGATCCAGGTTCTCTCACCGAGCACATACTGATACGATTGGTCATCTCTATGAATATCATTGGATGTGCCCATGATAAGGTAGGTTTTACCCGTCTTCAGATCTAAAGAGTCCCTGCAGTGCGGATAACTGAGGATAGTGCGCAGTTTATTTAGAGGACCCACATCATAGGTTCCTTCTTTGATGACTTCCAGTATCCGCACTGTGTAAATGTCAGTGGACCCTTCGTCTTTAAACTGTTCCAGTCTCACTTTGTACGCGAAATCTATTTTGCTTGTTTGTGTACTCTCACAGACTTTAGCTGTGCGCTGATCGTTAGAAATCCCGTCC
>JAPMLR010000011.1 GCA_026410415.1 Denitratimonas yunnanensis (SeqCode)
ACACCAGTTTTCCGATCCGTCAACAACCAAATCCGGAAACTTTTCCCGCCTCCCTTCCCGGCGCGTCTTGCGCCTTTCTGGTCAGCGAGCCGGCCATTATAGACACTTGTTCGACCCTGTCAACAGGCAATGACGGCGCATGTTCTGTTGCATGGCTGCGCATGGGCCTGCGCATCGGCTATCGTTCAAGCCGGGCAATGTTAAGAAGGAAGGATCGGTGCAACGGACCACGACACGCCTCCTGCTGTTGGCGCTCATCGCCTTGTTGTGCAGCGCCTGCACCGCGAGCAGCACGCCCTGGGTGGAACTGAAAGGACAACGCTACGACGTGGAGCTGGCGATGGATGATGCATCACGCATGCGTGGGCTGATGTTCCGCGATCACCTGCCGGACGCTCATGGCATGTTGTTCGTGTTCGAACGCGAGGAGCCTCAGGCGTTCTGGATGCGCAACACGCGCATCCCGCTTGACATCCTGTATTTCGACGCAGCACTCCGTTTGGTGTCGGTTGCAGCGGGCGTGCCGCCCTGTACCACGCAAACCTGTCCCTCCTACCCCAGCAAGGGACCGGCACGGTTCGTGCTGGAACTCAACGCCGGGCACGCACGTCGCCTGGGGGTGCAGCGTGGCGATGTCCTGGAACTGGCTCCGACTGTTCGCGCACGGATTGATCCTCCGCCAAGAGGCACCACATCCCCCCCATGAACACAGCACGTCCGTTATTGGCCGAATGGGATGCGCTCGGCGCCACGTCGGACGAGGATATCGACCTCGTATCCGCCGCGATGCTGGTGGCGCGTGACGAGTATCCAGCGATGGATCCGGACCATTACGAATCCATGTTTGCGGCGCACGCCGATGCGGTCGGGAATCGGCTGCCGGCGCGCTCCGACGCGCAACAACGGCTGGCCGCACTGTCTCGTTACCTGTTCGAGGAGCTCGGCTTCTCGGGCAACCACGATGAGTTCTACGATCCGCGCAACAGTTATCTCAACGATGTGCTGGATCGCCGTTTGGGAATTCCTCTGAGCCTGGCGTTGGTTCAGATGGAACTGGCACGTCGTCTTGATGTGCCATTGGAGGGGGTTTCGTTCCCTGGCCATTTTCTGGTGCGCCTGCAGGTCGAGGATGGCCTTCTGGTGCTCGACCCCTACCACCGCGGGCGTTCGATCGACGCGGATGAGTTGCGTCAGCGCGCCAGTCCCCATCTGGGGGAAACCGACATCGACGACCAGCAACTGCTCATGATGCTGGCCCCGGCCAGTCACCGCGCCATCGTGATGCGGATGCTGCGCAACCTGAAAAACCTCTATCAGGAACGTGACGACGTGGAGCGCTCGCTGCGCTGTGCCGATCGATTGGTGCGCCTGGCGCCACACCACGCGGAATCGATGCGCGACCGCGGCGTGCTGTATCACCAGATCGGGCACCTGTCCGCAGCACGCGACGATCTGACGCGTTATCTGGCGCTGGCCCCGCATGCCGATGACCACGACACCATCCGGACCCTCATGATCGGCGGCAGTCGTACCGCGGCCCGCACACATTGAGGCTGCGATGTCGCCCCCCCGCTCTTCCGGCCTGTACCTGCTTACGCCCGACAGCCTCGACACCGCCCATCTGTTGAGTCAGACGCGCAGCGCACTTCAGGCAGGCATCACATGGCTGCAATACCGGAACAAGGTTGCCGACGCACACCTTCGACATGAACAAGCCATGGCTCTGCGCCGGTTGTGCGACGAGTACGGCGTACCACTCATCATCAATGATGACTTGCCACTGGCGGACGCAGTTCGTGCTGCTGGCGTGCATCTTGGTGAACACGACGACAGCATCGCCACAGCACGCGCGACGCTTGGCCCGAACGCCCTGGTCGGAGCGTCCTGCTACGACGACATCGAGCGCGCGAAGCACGCCGTGGCCAAGGGAGCCAGCTACATCGCGTTCGGTGCGTTCTTCGCCTCGCCCACCAAGCCCGTCGCGCGCCGCGCCAAGCTCCAACTACTGGACGAGGCCCGCTCGCTGGGCGTGCCGACGGTAGCGATTGGCGGCATCACGCCCGACAATGGCGGATTGCTCACCGCCGCCGGTGCCGACCTGCTGGCGGTGATTTCCAGCGTCTACCAGGCCCCCGACATCGGGGCGGCGGTGCGCGCCTACCACTCCTGTTTTCCGGACAAGACATGACCACCAACCACGAACTTTTCACCCGCGCCCAGACGCGCATGCCTGGCGGCGTCAACTCGCCGGTGCGCGCCTTCCGTTCCGTCGGCGGCGAGCCTTTCTTCACCCGTCGCGCCGAAGGGCCCTATCTGTGGGATGTGGAAGGCAAGCGCTACATCGACTATGTCGGTTCGTGGGGGCCGATGATCGTCGGACACAACCATCCGTATGTGCGTGAAGCCGTGGAACGGGCGATCAGGGACGGCCTGAGCTTCGGCACGCCCTGCGAGGCCGAGGTGACGATGGCCGAAACCATTGCCGAACTGATTCCGTCGATCGACGTGGTGCGCATGGTCAATTCCGGCACCGAGGCCACGATGTCGGCCATCCGCCTGACACGCGGCGCGACCGGACGGTCGCGCATCGTCAAGTTCGAAGGCTGCTACCACGGCCACGGCGATGCGTTTTTGGTGAAGGCCGGTTCGGGCGCATTGACGCTCGGTACCCCGACCTCGCCGGGCGTACCCACGGCGCTGGCCGATCTCACGCTGACGCTGCCGTTCAATGATTTCGAGGCAGCCACGCGCCTGTTCGACGAGCTCGGCCACGACATTGCCGGGCTGATCGTTGAGCCGGTCGCCGGCAACATGAACTGCATCCCGCCGCGCGAAGGCTATCTGGATCATCTGCGGGCGCTGTGTACCAAGCACGGCGCACTACTGATCTTCGACGAAGTGATGACCGGCTTCCGGGTCGCGCTCGGTGGCGCGCAGGCGCATTACGGCGTCACCCCGGACCTGACCACCTTCGGCAAGATCATCGGCGGCGGCATGCCCGTAGGTGCCTACGGCGGACGACGCGATTTGATGGAAAAGATTGCGCCGGCCGGCCCGATCTATCAGGCCGGCACGCTGAGCGGCAATCCAGTGGCGATGGCGGCGGGCCTGGCGATGCTCACGCTGATCCGCGAAACCGGCTTCCACGATGAACTCGCGCGCCGCACCCGTCTGCTGTGCGACGGCCTCCAGGCCTGGGCCGATGGCGCCAGCGTGCCGTTCACCACGACCCGCGTCGGCGCAATGTTCGGCCTGTTCTTCACCTCGGACAAGAAGGTGGAAACCTACGCCCAGGCCACGGCCTGCGACGTGCCGATGTTCAACCGCTTCTTCAATGCGATGCTGGAACGCGGCGTATTCCTGGCACCGTCCGCGTTCGAGGCCGGCTTCATGTCCAGCGCGCATGACGAAGACATCATCGGGGCGACGCTGGAAGCGGCACGCGAAGCGTTCCAGATTGCCGCGCAGGCAGAATAAGCGCCACCGTCACCACTCGGGACACGAAGCACAGCGGACCCGTATGAAAGCTGACGATCTGCCGGCATATTCCGAGCTGATTCTGCCGGTCCTGCGTGCGGTACAGAAACTGGGAGGATCAGCGCAGGCAGCCGAGATCCTGGAGCAGGTCATTTCCGATCTTGATCCTTCGGAAGAAGCCTTGGCCGTCACCTTCCCCAACCGTCCGCACCACTCGGTCCTAGTCGACAGGATCCTATGGGGTCGTTCCTACGCCAAGCTGATCGGCGGCCTGGAAAGTCCAAGGCGGGCCGTCTTCCTTTTGACTCCGCTCGGGCGCGAGCTGCTGGCATTGCCGGAGAAAGAAGGCACACGCCGGGTCAAGGAACTTGATCGGAAATTCCGTCGCAATCGTCCGCAACGCAAATCCTCCGCCAACGGCAACGTGGCGAACAACGCAATCGCCTCAGATGTCGATGCCGATGCCGATCCCGACGCCACCGATCCCGACGCCGATGATCAGGAGCTGCTTGATGCCGACACATCCCCAGGCCAGCGCAGGGGATGGCGTGATGAACTGCTCGGACGACTGCATGCGCTAACCTCGGAAGGCTTTGAAGAGTTCGTAATGCTCCTGCTGCGGCTGTATGGGCTTGAGCTGGAACGTGTCGGCAAGAGCGGTGACCGGGGCATCGATGGCATCGGCTTTGCGCCCATAAGCCCGGTGATGTCATCGCGCGTCGCGGTGCAGGTCAAGAAGTACGATCCCAACGGCCGGCCCGTTTCGCGCGAGGAAGTCTCGCTGTTTCAGAACGACGCCAAGAAACGGGGCGCGGAGCGCGCGATCTTCGTCACTCTGGGCCGCTACTCCAAGGCCGCCCGGGAGGAAGCGGTTGACGGAACGCCAACCGTTGATCTGATCGATGGTGATCACCTGACCGATCTGGTTCGTGAGAAGGAACTCGGAGTGAGCATGCAGCCAGTGGTTGAACCGTCGTGGTTCGACCGCTTCGACTCGACTCAGCCCACGAAGCCCGGTTCGAAGGACAAAGGCTCCAACTGACAAGTCATCAGATGGCTTCATTGATGGCGATCACCTGACGGATCTGGTGCTCGATAAGGGACTTGGAGTGAGCAAACAACATCGCCCCACACCACAGTGCAGGGCGATGTCGGTACTGGGGCAAACCTCACTCGGGCTTGGCCGCAGTGGCATTGCCAAGCTGGATGCGATCACGGTTCTTCTCGACGGTAGCAAGGCCGATGCCCTTCACCGCGGCCAGCTGATCCACGCTCTTGAACGGGCCATTGGCTTGACGGTGCTCGACGATGGCCTGCGCCTTGGACGGGCCGACACCATGCAGGCTGGCGGCGAGCGTCGATGCGTCGGCCGTGTTGATGTTCACCGGGCCGGTGGCGAATGCCGAGAAACTCAGCACGAGCGAGAGCAGCAGGGACTTGAGGATGAGGGCGAACTTGTTCATGGCGATGTCTCCATTGGATGGGTTGGGTGACCCGCTCGGGAGTCGTTCCCGGCGGTGGAGACAGTGTCCGCATCGACGCACGCACTCGGCATCAGCCGAAGGCCGAAGCGCGGATCGGAGTTGACCGGAACCTCGGGTAGGAAAATTCCTGCCCGACCCCGGTCTTCTTCGATCCCGCGCTCCGATACCCGGGCGGATCGGGAATGTTGCTCAGCCGTCAACCTTCGCGAAACCCAGATGACCGCCCTCGGCACCCACGGCGATGGTGTCGCCGCCGATGAACTTGCCTTCCAGAATCTGCCGCGCCAGCGGGTTTTCCAGTTGCTGCTGGATCGCGCGCTTGAGCGGGCGGGCACCATAGACCGGATCGAAACCGATATTGCCGAGCAGATCAAGCGCGGCCTCGGAGATGTCCAGCTTCAACTGGCGCTCGGCCAGCCGCTTCTCCAGATGCGCGATCTGGATGCGTGCGATCTGGCGGATCTGGGCCTTGTCCAACGGGCGGAACACGACGATTTCATCGAGCCGGTTGATGAACTCGGGGCGAAACGCACTCTGCACCACGCCCATCACCGCGGCCTTCATCTGGATGTATTCCTCCTCGGTATCGCCCGACATCTCCTGGATCAGGTTCGAACCCAGATTGCTGGTCAGCACGATCACCGTGTTGCGGAAGTCCACGGTACGGCCCTGGCCATCGGTAAGGCGGCCGTCGTCGAGCACCTGCAGCAACACGTTGAACACGTCCGGATGCGCCTTCTCGACCTCGTCGAGCAGGATCACGCTGTACGGGCGGCGGCGCACGGCCTCGGTCAGGTAGCCGCCTTCGTCATAGCCGACATAGCCCGGCGGCGCACCGATCAGCCGGCTGACGGAATGCTTTTCCATGAACTCGCTCATGTCGATGCGCACCATCGCCTCTTCGGAATCGAACAAGAATCCGGCCAGCGCCTTGCACAGCTCGGTCTTGCCGACGCCGGTCGGGCCGAGGAACAGGAAGGAGCCGGAAGGGCGGTTCGGGTCACTCAATCCGGCCCGCGCGCGACGTACCGAATCGGACACCGCGCTCACGGCCTCGTCTTGTCCGACCACACGCCGGTGCAGTTCGTCCTCCATGCGCAACAATTTCTCACGCTCGCCTTCGAGCATCTTGTTCACCGGAATGCCGGTCCAGCGCGATACCACCTGGGCGATTTCTTCGGCGGTGACCTTGTCCTGCAGCAGGGTGAAGCCGCGCGTTTCCGCTTCCTGCGCCGCCTTGAGCTGTTTCTCCAACGCCGGCAGCGTGCCGTACTGGATTTCGCTCATGCGGGCATAGTCCTGGCGGCGCTGCGCGGCCTCCAGCTCCAGCCGCGCAGCTTCGATCTGCTCCTTGACCCTGGTCGCGCCCTGCAGCGTGGCTTTCTCTGCCTTCCACACTTCTTCCAGATCGTTGTACTCGCGTTCGAGCGAGGCGATTTCCGTCTCCAGATCGGCCAACCGACGCTTCGACTCGCTGTCCTTCTCCTTCTTCAGCGCCTCGCGCTGGATCTTGAGCTGAATCAGGCGACGCTCCTTGCGATCCAGCTCTTCCGGCTTGGAATCGATTTCCATGCGGATGCGACTGGCGGCCTCGTCCATCAAATCGATGGCCTTGTCCGGCAGCTGGCGGTCGGGAATGTAGCGATTGGACAGCGTGGCCGCCGCGACGATCGCCGGGTCGGTGATTTCGACGCCATGGTGGACCGCGTACTTTTCCTTCAGCCCGCGAAGAATCGCGATGGTGTCCTCCACCGACGGTTCGCCCACGAACACTTTCTGGAACCGGCGCTCCAGCGCGGCATCCTTCTCGATGTACTTGCGGTATTCGTCCAGCGTGGTGGCACCGACGCAATGCAGCTCGCCACGAGCCAACGCCGGCTTGAGCATGTTGCCGGCGTCCATCGCGCCCTCGGCCTTGCCGGCACCGACCATGGTGTGCAGTTCGTCGATGAACAGGATGATCTGACCTTCGTTCCTGGCCAGGTCGTTCAGCACCGCCTTGAGGCGTTCCTCGAACTCGCCGCGGAACTTGGCGCCGGCAATCAACGCACCCATGTCGAGCGACAGCACGCGCTTGTCGCGCAGGCCCTCGGGCACCTCGCCATTGACGATCCGCTGCGCCAGCCCTTCGACGATCGCGGTCTTGCCCACGCCCGGCTCGCCGATCAGCACCGGATTGTTCTTGGTGCGGCGCTGAAGCACCTGGATGACACGACGGATTTCCTCATCGCGGCCGATCACCGGGTCGAGCTTGCCGCCCTCCGAACGCGCGGTCAGGTCGATGCAATACTTTTCCAGCGCCTGCCGGGTTTCTTCGGCGTTTTCCGATTGCACTTTCTCGCCTCCTCGTATTTTCTCGATCGCCGCCTCGACATCGGCCTTGTTCGCTCCGGCCGCTTTCAACGCATCGCCGAGCGCGCCTTTGTCGTCCAGCGCCGCCAGCACGAACAACTCGCTCGCGATGAACGCGTCGCCGCGCTGCTGGGCGAGCCTGTCGGTGAGATTCAACAGGCGGCTGAGGTCCGACGAGATATTGACAGTTCCCTCCTGTCCACTCACCTGCGGCAATGCATCCAGTGCCTGCGCCACACGGGCACGCAGTGCGTTGAGATTGACACCTGCCTGGGTGAGGAGTGGCTCGGTCGACCCCCCCCGCTGATCGAGCAGTGCGGTCATCACATGCACCGGTTCGAGCATGTTGTTGTCGCGCCCCACGGCCAGCGACTGCGCGTCGCTGAGCGCCTGCTGGAAGCGCGAAGTGAGTTTGTCCATTCGCATGGGTCGGATTCCTCTGGATACTGGGACGGCATCGGCCGTGATGTTTTCCAGATGCGTCCTCGGCCCGTGGATTCAAGCGGTGGTAGGCACCGACGCGTGAACGCCGTAACATGCATGATTCCTGAACAGGAGAGCCACCCGGCGGCTGGAAAAGTGGCTGTTCGCCGTATCTGTCGCCATCGGCACATGAAATGCGGATGCAGGAATGCATCATGATCCGCCCTCTTGTTCCGCGCACACCGTTCTTTCCGCTTCCGTCACGTCAGGTGAAACCCATGCCCATCAAGCGCCTCATTCCCGCCCTTGCCCTTGCGATTCTGCTGCCGATGTCGGCCGGCGCCAGCGAGTACGTCGCCCATGCCGTGGCCAATGGTCGCGCCATCCCGCTGCCCGCACCCAGCGACATGTCCGCCGTCGATACGCTGTATCTGGTGGATGTGGAGTGGTCCGAATACACCGGCCCCAAGACGCGCGTGGCCGTCAGCAAGGTCGACAACCGCAGCAGCATGCGCAGTTACAGCATGAGTGACAGCAGCGGCTACTCCTCCGACATCTCCTTTGCCTACCAGTCGGTGCCGGTGAACGGCATCGAGGCGATGATCACCGACGTGATGCATCGCACCGGACGCTTCCGCATGGTGGAACGCCAGGCCATCGGCAACGTGCTTCAGGAACAGGATTTCGGTGCTTCCGGCCGCGTGGCGCAGCCCTCGGCCGCGAAGATCGGCAGCGTGCTCGGTGCCGAATACTTGATCGAAGTGGTCATCACCAGCTATGAGCCGGGCGTGGCAGGCAACAACGTCAACGTCGGCGCGCTGGCGTCGGGCACGAGGCTCGGCGGCCTGCTCGGCAACGTGCACGTGGGCAGCAAGACCTCGATCATCGGCATGAACTTCCGCCTGATCGATGCCACCACCAGTGAAGTGATTTTCACCAATCAGGTGGATCGCCAGATCAAGGATTCGGGCATCGGTTTCGGTGCGGCCCGCTTTGGCAACAGCAACGCCATGGGCGGCTTCATGAGCCAGTATTCCAAGACGCCGATCGGTCAGGCCGTGACTGCCGCCGTCAACGAAGGCGTCTACGACCTCATCGCCCAGATCGGCGCACGCCCGGCCTCAGGCTCGGTGGTGAAGGCCGATGGCAACGGCATCTACCTCAACCTCGGCGCCGGCTCGGTGCAGGTGGGCGACCGCCTTTCGCTGATGAGCAAGGGCGAGGCGCTGATCGATCCGGAAACCGGCATCAGCCTCGGCAGCGAAGAAAGCGAAATCGGTTCAGTCGAGGTCACCTCGGTGCAGGACAAGTTCTCCATTGCCCGTCTGTCGGGTGGAAAAATGCCCAAGGCCGGCGACATCGTGCGCTCGCACCGCGCTCCGGCGCAGTTGGCCTATGCACCGCTCGCACAGGAACTGACCAAGAAGCCGGCCAAACGCAATAATCGCCGTTGAGTCTTGCGCGCTGTTCGCCTCGAAAAAGCCGCCGGAACCGGCGGCTTTTTCGTTGCCCGGATCAGACCGCAACCGTGCCGATCTAGAAAGCACCGCGATGGCACGGTTACTCGCCACCAACAACCTCGCTGGCGTACTCATCATCCTCGACGCACAGCCGCAGATCGACCTGCTGATCTGCACATGTCCGGCCCCATGCGGTGACGGCTCCCGCTGCAGTGCGATGTGAATGCGGCATCGGGACATCGCGGTGAATGAAGCGCGGGGCAGCATGGGGTCGTCGTCAAGCGCTGACCCCGCGCTTTCCTCTGGCCCCTTTCCGGGCGAACGTCACATCGTCGCAGTGTCGATCACGAATCGGTACTTCACATCGCTCCGCAACATGCGCTCGTAACACGCTTCGATGTCCTGCGCGGCAATCATCTCGATGTCGGCAACGATGCCGTGCCTGGCGCAGAAATCCAGCATTTCCTGCGTTTCCGGAATGCCACCGATCAACGAGCCGGCAATCGTCTTGCGGCCGAAGATCAACCCGGCCACGCTCGGGCTGGGATGCGGCGATGCCGGCACCCCGACAAGACACAAGGTGCCATCGCGCTTGAGCAGGGCGGTGTAGTCATCCAACCGATGCGGCGCAGCCACGGTGTTGAGGATGAAATCGAAGCTGGCGGCGTGCGTCTGCATTTGGGCGGCATCCGTCGAAATCACGACCTCATCCGCACCCAGCGCTCGCGCTTCCTCTCGCTTGGACGCACTCGTGGTGAATGCCACCACGTACGCACCCATCGCATGCGCGATCTTGATCCCCATGTGCCCCAGGCCACCGATGCCGACGATGCCCACCTTCTTGCCCGGCCCCGCGTTCCAGTGGCGCAAGGGCGAATAGGTGGTGATGCCGGCGCACAGCAAGGGCGCCACCGCCGCCAGCTGTTCCTCGGGATGACGGATCTTCAACACGAAGCGCTGTTCGACCACGATCCGCTGCGAATAACCACCCAATGTATGGCCCGGCGCATCCGCGCTCGGCCCGTTGTACGTACCGACAAAACCGTTCGTGCAGTACTGCTCCAACCCGTCCTCGCACGACGCACATCGGCGGCAACTGTCCACCAGACACCCGACCCCGACAATGTCTCCGATCCGGAAGCCGGTCACCTCACCACCCACCGCACTCACCCGACCGACGATCTCGTGTCCGGGAACGCAGGGATACAGCGTGCCCGACCATTCCGAGCGCACGGTATGCAGGTCCGAGTGGCAAACGCCGCAATAGGCGATGTCGATCTGAACATCCGTCGGGCCGGGCGCACGGCGCTCGATGGCCAGCGCTTCGACCGGTTTGTTGGCAGCATGTGCCCCGTACGCTTTGGTGCTCATAGCAGAACTCCTTGGAAAAGACCTGTGAGTATGCGCCCAGAAACGCCATTGCGATCATTCCAGACAACGGTAATTTCACGCAGTGCTGGCGGCACCTTGATCCGCAACACTCACCACTTCTGCGCAATCGGACGCGTGGTGTGTGCATCCACAGACGCCTTGTCCGTGCAGGGGTGTTGCAGTTGCCAATTCAAGCCAAGCGGCCCGCCGTCCTGCACCCCGCACGGGCGCGCGCCGGCCTCGACAGCGGGACGAACTTCAGCCCTGCCGCATCCATTGCGCCAGGCATTCGTGGACACCGGGGTGCCAGAGCAGATCGAGGTGGCTGCATTCCCAAATCACATGACGGCGACGCTCGGACAGCGGGAAGGCGCGAGCCGGTGAGTGGTGGCGCCCCAGCGCGCTATCGACCGGAACCAGGCCATCGCCGGCCGGTGTACGCATTCGCGTCTTGGGTGAAGCGCGGCGACTCGCGGCGATCAGATGCAGGCCACGGGTGTCCTGCGTACCGATTCGGCGGTCGGTCCCGATGCCATGCCGCAAGTCCTTGATACCCTGGCTTCGCAGATTCCCCAAGCGGGTGAACGGCGCCAGATAGGGGCTACCGCCCAAAACGCGGTTGAACCACTCGCCCGAACGCTCCAACGGTGCGCCTTGCAACGGCGATCCCAGATAGAAACGCTTCGATGTCAGCGCTGGCCAGCGCTGCCCGGTGGCATGCGCATGCCGCCAGGCCGACTGGGTCACCAATCCACCCATGCTGTGACCGACGATGACCAGTTCTTTCACTTCCTGCGGCCAGGAATCCACCAAGTCCTGCAGCAGCAATGCGAATGCTTCGCCGTTGCGCTCGATCGCCAGGCCCGTGTTGTAGTGCAGGTGCAGAGGGGTGAACCCGAAGCCGTCCGCCAGAACCGCGCCCAGCTCACGTTCGTGCTTGCGCCATTGCAGGTCATTCATGCACAGCCCGTGAACCATGACCAGCAATCGACTGCCGGAACCTGCGCATAAAGGTGGGGTACCGATCGCCAGGTCGCGGCCTTCGCATCGCAGCCGCATCGGGATGGCCAGCGGGCTTCCGGACGCCTCCAGATGATCGCCGACCACGCCGTTGAGCGCCGCCAATAGTGCGTCGCGGCGAGGCGATCCACGTTCCTTTTGGCTACTTGTCTCGAACGAGGACAGGACCACGTCGATGCCCGTCCCGGTGGCCCGCGCGATGCCGCGGACACTGCGATAGATCATGCCCGTCAGGCCCCCGGCACGGACATCCGGGATCCGGCCCACAACCGGCGCCAAGCTCAGTATCGTGCGGTGAAGGTCCTCGGCGATGTCGGTCGCCCCGGTGACGGCTTCAACCGCCAACCGCGACAATCCTCGGGCTTCGCGCAACATGTATAGGTTCCGATCATGGCTGTAGCAAGCATGGAATGGGAAGTTCAACACCCATTCTTTGCAGTCTGCGCGGTAACCGGAGGCATCACAAGCCGCGGTTCTTCCTTGATTCGGATGTGATGGGGCTCGTCACAGCGTGTTTCAGCGGGATAACCGAGTGTCAGCAACGCCGTACGTGCCCAATTGTTCATTCAGGATTCTCGCACCGCACCCAACACAACACGCCGAAATCGCTGTCGCTATGCACCCCGCTCGTCTGACGGGTGCGCCGCGTGATGGTCAAATTGAACCAGCCCTGCGAGCCAGCGCCACCCTGGTCGCTAGACCGACACTATCGCTCGATTCGACAATCCATCGGGAGAACGATCGCTTTCTCGGTTGCTGCCAAATGCGGCCCGAGAACACGGGCACATGCCTTGGACAGCGATTACCTCCCGCTGCTCATTCGGCCAAAGGAGCCGGCGATTTCAGCCAACCAGCAGAATCTGCAACGCCAGAAGCAGACCGTTGTAAAGCCCATGCGCCACGCAAACCGCGATCATGGAACGGGTACGCAGCCAGAGCAGGCCGTAGACAAGCCCTACCAGGAATAAATTGAGCCATTCGAAGAGAGCTGCAGGGAAGTGAATCGCAGCGAAGGCGCAGGTGCTGATCAGCAATGCGGTGGAGTCACGCATCACGCGCGAGAGTCTCTCCAGCAGCCAGGCACGGTAGACAAACTCCTCGAATATCGGCGCGATGAAGCTGGCGAGCACGAATACAGGCCAATCGTCCAGCGTGGGCAGAAATGGAGGTTCTTCCGGCACCCAACCTACGAGATACGCCACCGCACCGAGCCCAGTCACGACAAGCAAGGCAACCATCGCATAGCCGGTCCCCAGCCGTAGCGCCCTCATCGTGCCGACGCGGGGTTGCCAATCTGCCCAGTTGACCCAAAACGGGCGGCGCCCGCGTCGCGATAGCCAGGTGAACAACAAGATTATGAGCGCCAGCGCGGACAGCAGAAGCACACTCAACCCACTGTTGCCATCAACCCGAGCCAATGAGTCCATCTTAAAGCTTAAGCCTCCGCACCGAGGACCCAGACCGGCCGCGTAGGCTTTATTTAACACCTCCTGATGTATCTCTTGGACCGCGGGATCTAAAGCTGCCGCATGAAACGTTACATTCAATGTTACACCATCTTCTTCGCAGTTGTCTTTTTTAAGTTGCTGATCGGTTAGTGATATGGCATGAACACGCGAGTCGCCGACATCCAGCGCATTGACCCGTGACTGGATATCTCCGAACGCCAGACTTTGCCCGCCAACAAGGTGATAAGTCTGATAAATATATTCTCTCGGGCCTGTGAACATACCAATGGCGCCAAGAATGGACGTAACGCACAAAACTACGATCGGCAACACGAAAGTTCGCACCACAAACTTCTTTCTTTTTTCACCCACCGCCAACATATTTGACTTCACCCATTACCTCCATCATCAAGTTAGATCACGGGCCAGTGACCCATGATCTAATTTGCAATCAATTATTGAACAAATAACTTTATATCATTGTTCGTTGACTATATCTCCAACGGTAACGGTTCCAGAGGGCGTGTCCGAGGTGAATGGAGAGAAGACAAGCCACGTGCCGCCGCTGCCGCTGCCGCCACCGCCACCGCCACCGCCACCGCCACCGCCACCGCCACCGCAGCCAGAACAGCCACCACTCGGCGGTGTCTGCACAGGCTCAGGCGGTGGAACATCGTCCCGACATGTAACTCTCATAGTTCCACCGCAGATTCCATACGAGGCGGAATGTACTCCACCGCTGTTTCGACAATGAAATTCAGAAGTTGCGGCTGCAACTACGCGACCTGCGTGGCAACTCATCATCCCCACGATTAAATACCTACCAATGGGAATCACCGGGGTTTGGATCTGCTCATCCAAAAATCCAGCGATCGAAAGCGCATCACCTCCGCCCATGATAACTTCCTCCCCAGGCGGCGTACCCCCGCCTGGTGGTTGATAGGCGTTCCCACTACCAGCGCCTGGCCCCCAAACACGATATGTGGCTTGCCCCGGAGGCGTATAGAGACTGCCGGGGGTCGCGATTCTCACCTGATATTGCCCGATGGCAGTGGCAATGAAGGGAACCAACTCAGTCACTCCACTGGCATGCTGAACCAGCATATCGGCTGTATAGGTGCTACCGGACGTTTGTTCATTCGTCACGGTGAACGTGATATCCGCCGCCATGATCGACGAGAGCGGGGCGAGGGCAAGCGACCCTCAGATCAGTAAAGACTTAATCATCCCATCTGCTTCCTTCCAATCTGCCAAAATTGGCCGGAACAACCTACCCCCCCCGGATCGCCAATGTCAACAAGTGTGGCACCGTTGTATCCACTCAGCGGAATACTGCTCGCACGAATATCCAAGTTAACGCTCGTCCAGGCTAACGATACCTGATTAGCGTCGAACCTCAGCTGCCCGCGCCGGGCGGAAATGACCGTCCTGTGCGGCTCATGTGGTGATGCTCGCCAGTTTTCTGTGGCAGTACGACGAAAAGTCACGAAACCGCATGGTGCCGCGCCCTCCTGAAATTTGCGGCTGAGGTTCGACACTAATCAGGTAACGATAAGCACGGATAGTCGCCCATACTTTTTGGTGATGCCGTAGCGCGTAGATCAATTCGGCAGCGGGTTGTCCTACGCCATTGCAGCGCGACGTCATGCATCTGCACCGCTGCGTTTTACGCAGCTTGCGCCGATCCAGCAGGCAAGGAGGATGAGTTGATGACTGGTATTAGGTGCCGGACTGCTCACGCATCCACAGCAACGTCGCCATGCGACCGGTGCGCCCATCGCGGCGGTAGGAATAAAACCGTGCGGGATCGGACAGCGTGCAGAGGCCGCCACCGGAAACCGCGGTGACGCATGCCGCAGCGAGACGACGGCGGGCGAGTGCATACAGGTCGATCAGAAAATGACCGGGACGCGTCACGACGAAGCACACCGCTGCACCCGGATCGGCATCGACGAACGCAGCGCGGACTTCCTCGCCGATTTCATAACGCGCAGGGCCAGCCGCTGGGCCGAGCCAAGCGAGCAGTTGGTCCGTCGACGTACGCATCGCGGCCACGCTGGCTTCGAGTACACCGGCCGCCAAGCCGCGCCACCCGGCATGGGCGGCACCGATCTCACTGCCATCCCGCGAGGCGAATAAAACGGGCAAACAATCCGCGGTGAGGATCGCCAGCACGGCCCCCGGAACCTCCGTGATGGCAGCATCCGCCTGCGGTGGTACGTCCGATGGCTCGCGTGCCGTCACGCGGTGTACGGCCACCCCATGCACTTGTGACAACCAGTGGGGCGGCCCGGGCAATGCCGCCAGTGAGCCCAACAACGCGCGATTGGCGAGGACGGCATCCACGTTGTCGCCACACTGTGCGCCCACATTGAACGCATCGAACGGTGGCAGCGACTTGCCCGGAAGATTCCGCACCGTGACCAACGCCGACACATTTGCCGGCGCGGGCCATTCAGGCCGAATGAATTCAGCCTTCGTCATCGGCATGTTGCGCGGTATCGGCACGCAATGCCGCAGCGAGGGCCAGCAGATCGGGTGGCGTGGGTGCAATGGCTTGCAGCGGGCTGCCATGAATCGGATGCGCCAGCTCCACTTTTTCCGCATGCAATGCCTGCCGACGGAAACCGCGCAACGTCGCGATCAACTCGTCGCTAGCCGCCTTCGGCAAACGCAGCGAGCCGCCGTAGAGCGGATCGCCAACGAGCGGATGCCGGATGTGCGCCATGTGCACGCGGATCTGATGCGTACGGCCCGTTTCCAGCACGCATTCAACCCGGGTGTGCGCCCGGAAGCGTTCACGAACGCGGTAATGGGTGACTGCAGGTTTGCCATCCTCGGACACCGCACGCCGCAGTCGATCGACCGGATGCCGATCCAGCGGCACATCGATCGTGCCGCCGGCGATGATCGGGCCGGTGACGATGGCCTCGTACTGGCGGTGGATCTCGCGCGAGGCGAGCTGCTCGACCAAGGCGGTATGGGCTGGCAACGTGCGCGCAACGATCAACGCGCCCGAGGTGTCCTTGTCCAGACGATGCACGATGCCGGCGCGCGGCAGCAGCGCCAGGTTGGCATCGTGGTGCAGCAATGCGTTGACCAGCGTCCCGGCGGGATTGCCCGCGCCGGGATGCACCACCAGTCCGACCGGCTTGTTCACAATGAGCAGGTGCTCGTCTTCATACAAAATGTCCAGCGCGATCGCTTCAGGCGCGGAATCGGTCGCTGTTTCCACGGTGCCGTTCACCTCCACCCACTCGCCGCCTTTCACGGCATCACGAGGACGCGGTACGTGGCCGTCCACCGCGACCTGTCCGGCCTTGATCCACGCGGTGAGGCGGGAACGGGAGAACTCGGGAAACAGTTCGGCGAGGACTTGATCGATCCGGCGTCCGGCGAATTCGATGGGCACGCGGGCCTGTCGCGTGGCGACGGCTGAAATGGGAGCTGTTGTCATGGGAACCTTAGCCGCAAACCGCCATCGTAACGGCTTCACGGCTTCTTAATGAGTCACTGCGCGGCTTTGGGCTATTATGCCCCGCTCCGTGTCCCCCACGGCATTACAGAACGCTTCGATGACACGACTTTCCGGTATCGCCCGAATCACCCTGCTGTTGACCCTCGTCCTCCTGCTCAGCTCCTGCGGGCGCTGGGGCAAGCGCGAAGATCCGCTGGAAACCCTGCCGCTCGAAAGTCTCTATGCCGAGGCCAAGGGCTCGCTGGAAGGTGGCAACGTCACCCGTGCCCAGCGCTATTACCAGCGCCTGATCGCGCGCTTTCCCTATGGCCCCTACACCGAGCAGTCGCAGATCGAGCTGGCCTATGCCTACTACAAAGGCAACAAGCCGGAGGACGCGACCTCGGCAGTCAACCGCTTCATCCGCACCTATCCTGCGCACCCGCAGATCGACTATGTGTACTACCTGCGCGGCCTGATCAACTTCGACCGCCACGATGGCACGCTGCTGCGCATGGCACGTCTGGATCCGACCCAGCGCGAACAGGTGTCGCTGCGCCAAGCGTTCAACGATTTCAACGACCTGATCCAACGCTACCCCAACAGCCGCTATGCCGCCGATGCGCGCGCCAAGATGGTGCACCTGCGCAACCAGATGGCACGACACCAGCTCAACGTCGCGGTGTTCTATCTGGAACGCCGGGCCTGGGTGGCAGCGGCGAATCGTGGCCAGCACATCATCGAGCAATTCCCCCAGAGCATTTACGATGCCGACGCGCTCGCGGTGATGAGCGAAGCCTATGCGCGACTGGGACAGGACACGCTTGCCGGCGATGCGCGTCGCGTGCTTGAACTGAACTACCCCGAACATCCGTACCTGCACGGCGACTGGCCCGCAGGGCGTTCGTGGTGGCGCAAGCTCTCGCCCATTGGCTCGGACAAGCGCATCTACTACGGCGACAACCTGCGCGCGCAGGTACCCGGCGAGGCGCTTGACCAGCACGGCTGAATTCCGCTGTCAGATGCAACGTGCCGCCACCTTCGGGTGGCGGCGTGCGTTGAGGCTTCAGGAATCGCCGGGCAGGTAGCGAAAATGACCGACCACCGGCCATGCGAACAGCACATCCTCCTCCGTGCTCCCTGCCCCGATGTTGTGCAGGATCAGCGGTGTGCCCTCGGCCGAGTCGCGGTCGGACACGATGCCGATATGCGGCAGGTTGCCGGGCAAGCGCCAACTCACCACATCACCGGGTCGATAGTCAGCGGCAGTGCGTGATGGCGGCAGTGCGGCCCCTTGGCGCCGGAACCAGGTTTCCAGATTCGGCACCCGGCGATGATCGATGTTGCGATCCGGCCGCTCCAGGCCCCACAGTGCGGGATAGCGCGCGAAATGGGTACGCATGTCCTCATGCACCAACACTTGCAGGTCGATGTCGATCGCCCGGTAGGCGCGGATCACCACATCGGTGCAGACGCCGCGGTCGGCCGGCACGTCACCGCCCGGATAGGCGATGACGACATAGGAGGGATCGTAAGTTTCCCCGATCCGGGTGCGGGCGCGGGCAGCGTTGATCAATACCTGCACCTGCCCTGTCGCCACGGGCATGGCCGGGAGCGATCCGGACGTTTCAACCTGCGCCCCGATGTCGCTGAACACGGCAAGCGCCAGCACCAGCATCGATGTGCGGGATTTTCCCATCGACTTACCCGGCAAACCCCGACGTGATCGGATAGCGCCGTTCACGGCCGAAGGCGAGCGGACTGACTTTCGGGCCAGGGGCGGCTTGACGGCGTTTCCATTCGTTGAGCCGCACCAATCGCAGCAGCCGCTGCACGGTCGTCGGATCGAATCCGGCAGATATCAACTCGCCGGAGGACTGCCCGCCTTCAATGTGGCGCTCGAGGATGGCGTCGAGCAGGTCGTACGGCGGCAAGGAATCCTGATCGAGCTGGTTCTCGCGCAGCTCCGCGCTGGGCGGGCGCGCAATCACTGCGTCGGGAATGCGCTCGCCATCGCCCTGCGCATTGCGCCAACGACACAGCGCGAACACATCGGTCTTGTAGACATCCTTGATCGGCGCGTAGCCGCCGCACATGTCGCCGTAAATGGTGGCGTAGCCGACCGCGTATTCGCTCTTGTTGCCGGTGGTCAGCAGCAGGCCGCCGAACTTGTTCGAGAGGGCCATCATGATCGCGCCACGACAGCGGCTCTGCAGGTTCTCCTCGGTGACATCGGGCGCCATGCCATCGAACAGCGGCGCCAGTGCATCGAGAAACCCCGTGAACGGCGCCTCGATCGGCACCGTATGCAAGGTCACGCCCAGCGCCTTGGCCTGCGCATCGGCCAGATCGTTGGAGAGATCGCTGGTGTAACGCGACGGCAATCGAACGGCGGTGACGTTCTCCGGCCCCAGCGCATCCACCGCGATAGCCAGCACCATGGCCGAATCCACACCACCGGACAGCCCGAGCAGCACGCCGGAAAATCCGTTCTTGCGGACGTAATCGCGGGTGCCGCGGACCAGCGCGCGCCACGCGAGCGATCCGCGGCTTTCGTCGGTTTCCGCGTCCCATTGCACCGGGGTGAAGCGGCGTGTGGCGGGTTCGAAATCGGCCACCAACCAACGATCGTCGAAGGCCCGCGCGGCCGCGTGAACGTGACCGTCGCCGTCGGCCAACACCGATCCACCATCGAACACGAGCTCGTCTTGTCCGCCGACCGCATTCAGGTAGGCCAGCGCCATGCCGGTTTCAGCCACGCGCCGCGCAATGAGCGCATCGCGCTGCGCCGCCTTGCCGTGCTCGAACGGCGAGGCATTGGGCACCAGCACCAGCTCCGCACCATCGGCCGCCGTTTCCGCCAATGGCTCGGCAAACCAGAGGTCTTCGCAGATCAGCACGCCGACGGACACACCGCACACCTCGACGATGCATGAACCGCCATCCGGATCCACGGCGAAATGGCGGCGCTCGTCGAACACGGCGTAGTTGGGCAACTCGCGCTTGCGGTAGGTGGTTTCGATGCAGCTGTCGCGCAGCACGCTGACGGCGTTGTAGACCACCGCGCCTGCCGCTTCCGGCCAGCCGACAACGGCCACGATGCCGCGCACCTGTTTTGCCAGCGCTTCGATGTCGCGGGCACAGGCCTCAAGAAATGCCGGACGGAGCAACAGGTCTTCCGGCGGATAACCGCACAACGCCAGCTCCGGAAAAACGACCACGTCGGCCGAGAACTCATCGCGTGCTTGCGCGATCAGCGCACCGATGCGCTCGGTGTTGTCGGCAACGGCACCGACCGGAAAATCGAACTGCGCCATTGCAATGCGAAGCTGACCAGGCATGGGGAAGACGGCGTGAGAGTGGAACTGCAAGGATAGATCTACTTGCCCCATCGCGCTGCAAGCCAGACGCTTCTCTTGAGTTGCTCCGGTTCATCGCTCCGTACCGGAAACAGAGCGTTTCATCCGCCTCTGAGGAGGCACTCAGAACGGGCAAAGCAGGTACTGTAGTGGGCGCCAGAACCCAGCCAAATTCAAGGCGCCGATAATTTTGTGTTGGTTCTTATCGGGGGTGAACTCAGACGCTGACGCATCGTCTTTGCGACGAACGTTTTACTCGTCCCGCGTCACCCGCAGCACCTCATCGGCGCTGGTGATGCCGGCGATGACCTTGTTCCAGCCGTCTTCCAGCATCGCGGGCGTGTTCTTGCGGGCGTGGCGCAGGAGGTCGGCTTCGGAGACGCCTTCGTGGATCAGGCGGCGCATGGTTTCGTCGATGACGATCAGTTCGTAGAGGCCGGTGCGGCCTTTGTAGCCGGCGTTGCGGCCGGCCGCTTCGGGGCCGGGGCGGTAGAAGCGCAGGTTCGGATCGAAGGGTTTGCCGAAGGCGGCGCATTCGGCTTCGCTGGGCGTGTAGCTTTCGCGCGTGGCCGGGTCGAGCACGCGCACCAGGCGCTGCGCCAGCACGCCGAGCAATGAGGACGAGAGCAGGAAGGGTTCGATGCCCATATCGTGCAGGCGCGTGACCGCGCCGACGGCGCTGTTGGTGTGCAGCGTGGACAGCACGAGATGGCCGGTGAGGCTGGCCTGAACTGCGATTTCGGCGGTTTCCAGATCGCGGATTTCGCCGACCATGACCACGTCCGGATCCTGACGCAGGATGGCGCGCAAGCCACGCGCGAAGGTCATGTCGACGCGCGCATTCACCTGGGTCTGGCCGACGCCGTCGAGGTAATACTCGATCGGGTCTTCGACGGTCAGGATGTTGCGGGTGGCATCGTTCAGACGCGTCAGCGCGGCATACAACGTGGTGGTCTTGCCGCTGCCGGTGGGGCCGGTGACGAGCAGGATGCCGTGCGGGCGGTGGATCAATTGATCGATGCGCGCTGCGGTGGTGGCATCCATGCCGAGTTGGGAGAGATCGAGACGGCCCGCCTGTTTGTCGAGCAGGCGCAGCACGACGCGTTCGCCGTGGCCGGCGGGAATGGTGGAAACACGCACATCGACCGGTCGACCGGCGATGCGCAGGCCGATGCGGCCATCCTGCGGCAGGCGCTTTTCCGCGATGTCGAGCTTGGCCATGACCTTGATGCGACTCACCACCGGCGCGGCCACGGCCTTCTTCGGCGCCAGCACTTCGCGCAGCACGCCATCGACGCGGAAGCGCACGACGAGTCGATTCTCGAACGGTTCGATATGAATGTCGGAGGCGTTCTCGCGTACCGCTTCGGTCAGCAGCGCGTTGATGAGGCGGATGATCGGCGCATCGTCCTCGCTTTCGAGAAGATCGGTGGGCTCGGGCAACGCCTCGGCGATCTGGTTCAGATCGAGCGCATCGTCCATGTCGGCGGCCACGGTCAGAGCGTCATCCGAACCGCCTTCGTACAGCCCGCGCAGCAGACGTTCGTAGGCATCCGCGTCAAGGCGTTCCAGCTTCAGCGGCCGGCGCGCGTGACGGCGCAGCTCCGCGATCACTTCAGGCTTCACGCCGGGACGGCACACCACGCGTGCGGCATCGGCCTCGAACACGGTGATCGTCGCGCCGTGGCGGCGCGCGAAGCCGAATCCCGGACGCGCGGGCGTCGGCTCAGTCACGGCGTTCGACCTGATCCGGCAAGCTGGGCTCCACCGGCGGCGGGTTGCGGAACAGGTCCACCGACGGCAGGGAAATCTCGTCCAGCGCCGGCAGGAGTGGCTGCGCGTCGCCGCGATAGCGCAATTCCTTGTTCTCGCGCATGCGCAATTGTTCGGCGCGCAGATAGTTGTATTTCTCGCTGGATACCGCCGCCTCGGTGATCGCGTCCCGCAGGATGATCGGCCTGAGGAAAATCATCAGATTGCGCTTTTTCCGCTGCGCGCTGCGGCTCTTGAACAAATGGCCGAGTACCGGAATGCGGCTGACGCCGGGCACGCCCTGCATGCTTTCGCGGGTTTCCTCTTCCTTCAGGCCACCGAGCACGAGCAGGCCGCCATCGGGCACCAGTACCGAAGTGGTGAGTTCGCGCTTGTTGGTGATCAGGTCCACCGCACCGGATACGGTGCTGGCGATGGCCGAGACTTCCTGCTTGATCTCCAGGCGCACCGCGGTGCCTTCGTTGATGTGCGGGGTGACGGTGAGGATCAGGCCCACGTCCTTGCGTTCCACGGTCTGGAACGGATTCGTCGGCTGGCTGCTGGTACCGCCGGTATTGGTGTACTGGCCGGTCAGGAACGGCACTTCCTGCACCACCTTGAACTGGGCTTCGGTGTTGTCCAGCGTGACGACCGACGGGTTGGACAGCACGTTGGCGCGGCCATCGCCGCGCAGCGCCTTTACCAACGCGCCGATCTGGAACAGGTTGATCTCGGTGCCATTCGGGCCGGGAACGGTGACGCGGCCGCCGACCCAGCCCATGTTCAAGCCACCGCTGCCGCCGAGTGCTCCGAGGGGATCGGTCATCGCGCCGATGATGCCGCCCAGACCACCCGCGCCGGGGAAATTGGAACCGCCGATATAGCCGCGCTCGCCATCGAAGTTGGTGCTTTGCCACTGCACGCCGAGCTCGTCGGCCAGTTCGTCGGTGACTTCGGCAATGATCGCTTCCACCAGCACCTGCGCGCGGCGCACGTCCAGTTGGCGTACCACGGCGGAAAGATCGCGGAACACGGCCGGTGAGGCCGTGATGACCAAGGCGTTGGTTTCGGCATGCGCCTGAATCGTGGCGGCCTTCGCGCCTTCGCCGCCAGCATGGCCGGTGAGCGTGCCCGCCACGCTGTCCAGGATCGGCATCAGATCTTCGGCACGCGCGTTGCTGAGGTACAGGACCTGCGTGTTCTCGCCGCCATCCAGTGGCGTGTCCAGATGCGCGACCAGACTGCGCAAGCGCAGTCGATTGGCACGGTCGCCGGAGAGCAGGATCGAGTTGGTGCGCTCATCGGCGATCAGCTTGGGGCCGGAAGCGGCTGCGCCGCCGGCACCACCATCGAGGGTGGTCAACGTGCGCGCCACTTCGGCGGCGCTGGCATGGCGCAAGGGAATGACTTCCACTTCCGCATCCGAGGCGGTATCCATGCGCCGGATCAGTTGCATCAGGCGTTCGACGTTGCCGGCGCGATCGCTGATCAGAATCGAGTTGTTGCCGGGGTTGGCGGTGAAGGTGGCCTGCTGCGGCGCGAGCGGGCGCAGCAGCTTGACCACGTCGTCGGCGGACACGTGCTGCAGCGGGATCAACCGCGTGACCAGTGCATCCGGGCCACCGCCGCCGTTGCCGACGCTGCCGTCCTGCGCGGCCACGGCATCGGGCACCAGCTTGATCATGTTGCCGGCGGAAATGGCGGCGAACCCGTGCACGCGCAGCACCGAAAGGAACGTTTCGTAGATCTCCGCCGGCGTCTGCGGCTTGGCCGAAATCACCGTGACCCGGCCTTCCACGCGCGGATCGAGGATGAAGCTCTTGCCGGTGATCTCGCTGACCGTCTGCACCAGCACGCCGATGTCGGCGGCGCGCAGGTTCAGCGTGTGGCGACCATCGGGCGTGCTCACCGAGGCCGGTTCTGCCGTGGCAGGCGTCACGCCCGGAGGAACCTGCGCATGCAGTGGCAGAGCCAGGGTCAACAATGCGGCGCAAGCGAAGGTTCGTGCGGGAAGGGCGAGACGCATGGTGTCGAGTTTTCCGTGGTGGTTCGGCATCACATTCCGAGCCGAAGTTTGATGATCTTGCCGTCACGCTCCACGTCGATCTGCACCTGCTTTGCGTCGCGCAGGTTGGCGAGCAGTTCGCTTTGTCGCGCCGGGTTGTCGAGGGGGATGCCGTTGACGGCGGTAACGATGTCGCTGGGCTTCAATCCGGCCTTTTCCAACAGATCCGAGTCGCGCCCGGCATTGATGCGTACGCCACGCATGCGTCCGTTGACGAACGCCGGCATCACCTGGACCTGCTTCGCCAGCTCCTGCACGTTCGGCAGGTTCGTGGCGCGGTAAGTCTGCATGTCCGGCATCGCGGCGGCGATCGAGGGGTTGATCGACATGCTGCCGAGGGCACTGCCGCCACCCGGCAACGGCACACGCGTCGGCGTGCGGCCGCGCGGCGCGGCCGAGTCGCCACCGGAAGTTTCAGTCAGGCGCAGACTCAGCGTTTCGCTGACGCCACCACGCGACAACACCACCACGCCGGCGAGGATCTGTTCCAGTCGTGCATCGCCCGGCAACGGGTCACCGACCCGATAGGGCCGATCGGTGCCCTGCTCATCGGCGATGATCGCGATGCCGCCTTCGGGACGGGTTTCGTTGAAAGTGCCACGCAGGGTGAGCTTGAGCGCGGTTTCCTGCAGCTTCGACTGCGCCAGCGCAGCCAGGTCGACCTGCCCCTGGGTATCACCGAACAAGTGCCACTTCGCAATCTGGCCGCGTGCGACCGGGGAGGCATTCGCCGACAGCACCGCCGCCGGTCCCGCGGCCGGGAGGTCAGGCCCGGCCAAACCCAGCCATGCCAATCCCACCGCCTTCCATGCGCAGAAGAAGAACGCGCCGGCCAAGGCGAGCCGCGCCGGCCAGGGCGAGGTACGCAGCGGGCGAGGCAGGATCAACGCATCGAACATGGACGAATCGGGACCGGAAGGCGAGGCGCTGAACTGTAGCAAACCCCTGTGCGGGGCGTCGCTCAGTGACGCGAGGGTGGACGCTTGAAAAAGCCGCCGACACGACGTTTGAGCCGCGCGAACAGGGATTCCTCCGCATCGGTTGTCGTGGCTGCCGACTCGACCGGCTTCTCGATGCGATCGCCATGCAGCAAACGCGCCTCGACCTTCTCGCGCGCTTCACGCTGGCGGCGGCCACCTCGGCGGCGACGCTTCTTCGGTGCATCGGAAACGGCAGAAGGCGCAGATTCGATCGGAGTCACGGTCAGCGCCGGCGCTGCAGGCTCTGCCTTGTCTCCGGCCTGCTCACCGCCACGCGGTGTGCGACGCGGCGAACGCGGGGTGCGGCCACCTTCACGCTCGGAACGCTCGCCGCTGCGTTGTCCGGCACCGCTCCGCCGACGGCGTCCGTCCTCACCACCACTGCCCTTTCCGGCGGACCGTTCCTTCTCGACCGCCTTCTGCTCGCGCACCTCGCGGTAGATCTCACCGATGCTGTCGCCGTCGTCGTCCGCATTCGCGCCTTCGGAACGAACCCGCTCGGGGCGAGGCAGCGCGGTCATCAATTCGGCAGTCACCTGGCCTACGGGGATCTTCTGTTCGATGTAGGCCTCGATGTCGGGCAGGCTCATCGCGTACATCTCGCAGGCGAAACTGACCGCATCGCCTTCCTCGCCCAGGCGCGCGGTGCGGCCGATGCGGTGCACGTAATCCTCGGCATCGAACGGCAGGTCGTAGTTGTATACGTACTTGATGCCGTCGATGTGCAAACCGCGCGCGGCCACGTCGGTGGCGACCAGGATTTCGAGCTGGCCCGCCTGGAACTTGCGCAGCAGGCTTTCACGCTTTTTCTGCGGCACGTCGCCGGACAGCACGCCGACGCGGTAACCGGCCCTTTCCAGTGCCTTGGCGACGCGTTCGACGAACACCTTGGTGTTGACGAACACCATCGTGCGCGCACCTTCGCTGCGCGACAAAAGACCCAACAACAGCGGCAACTTCTCGTCGTTGGACGGGAAATACACGATCTGCCGAACCCGGGCCGCGGTGATGGTTTCGGTTTCCACGACGAGCTTTTCCGGCTCGTTCATGTGCTCGTAGGCCAACTCCAGCACGCGGTGGCTGAGCGTGGCCGAGAACAGCATGGTCTGGCGCGTGGTGCGCGCCGGCATGCGGCGCAGCAGGAATCGGATGTCCTTGATGAAGCCGAGGTCGAACATGCGGTCGGCCTCGTCCAGCACGCATATCTCGCACGCGTGCAGCGACACCACCTTGTGCTGCTTGACGTAGTCGATCAGGCGCCCGGGCGTGGCGATGATGACGTCGGCACCCTGCTGCAACAATTCGCGCTGCTTGTCGTAGTCCACGCCGCCGTAGACCAGCGCGAACTTCAGGCCCAGATCGGAGGCGAACTTGACCGCATCCTTGTGAATCTGGATCGCCAGTTCTCGCGTTGGCGCCAGTATCAGCGCCCGCGGATCCTCGGGCTTGCGCTCGGCCAGCGCCGGACCGGTCAGCAGGCGGTTGATCACCGCCACCAGAAAAGCAAGGGTCTTGCCGGTGCCGGTCTGGGCCTGGCCGGCGACATCGCGCCCGGTCAATGCCACCGGCAGGGTCATGGCCTGGATCGGCGTGCAGCGTGAAAAGCCTGCGCTTTCCAGTCCAGCTAGGAGGGCGGGCGCCAGCGGCAGGCTGGAAAAGGTGATGTCGGTCAGCGGTTTGTCGCTCATGGGATCCTTGGGGATACAGCGGACCAGCCATCTGCGGAATGACGCGCTTCCGGCGCGGCGCGGGGCTGGTCTGAACAGTGAAAGAAGATGCCGCGGTGTACAGGCGATCTTGCGTGGGCCGGAAACTTCCCGCCAAACTGCCGGCCCGCAGGGCGAAACTGTGCCCCAACCTTGAAATGGCCGCAATGGCCGCCAATTGTAGCCGATGCGGCGCCGCAGGCGTGCCGCTTCCCAGGAGCGATAGATGAGCGACAACGTGTTGAACGTCGGCGATGCCGACTTCCAGGACCAGGTGCTGGCCTCCGAAACGCCGGTGCTGGTGGATTTCTGGGCCGAATGGTGCGGCCCCTGCAAGATGATCGCCCCCATCATCGACGAACTGGCCGAGAGCTATGCGGGACGGGTGAAGGTGGTGAAGGTCAATGTCGACCACGCCCGCCAGACTGCGGCCAAATTCGGGGTTCGCGGCATTCCGACACTGCTGGTGTTCAAGGACGGCGAAGTCAAGGCGTCGCAAGTCGGCATGGTCGGCAAAGCCCAACTTGCCCAGCTGATCGACAGCGCCGTCTGATCCAGCGCATCAGCCCTGTCGGCCGCACCATCGGCGGGGCTGGATGAATCGCGATGCACGGCGTATCTTTACGCCGTGCATCCGGCGGTGTAACGTGCCGCTCACATTGCAGGCGCGACTCCGCGCCGCTCCTTTTCGATTCCGTCCCTGTTTGGACCTACTCGCAGCTTCAGCGAGATCATTCCCGTGCAAGAAAACCCTACCGATACCCCGGTCGCTCCGACCGCTCCTGCGCGTGCCGAGGGCGACACCCCGGCCACGCCCCGTACCGAGACGTCTGCGTCCGCACCTGCCGACAACGGCGGCAATTCTTCGCCAGGCGGCAACGGCGGCGGGAACAGCGGCAATGGCGGCGAAGGTGGCAACAATCCACGCAACCGGCGCAACAAGAGCAAGCACCGGAAGCAGCGTGGCGACCGCCCACCGCGCGAGGCGATGCCGGACGTCGGCGACGACGAGTCTCCGGTCGCCGACAACCGACCCCTCGCACCGCTGCCGCCCGGTTTTCCGACCTACAGTCTGGCCGACCTGAAGCGCCTGCCGGCGCACAAGCTGCTCGACATCGCCGACCAGCTGGGCATCGGCGACAGCGTGTCGCGCGCCCGCAAGCAGGACGTGATCTTCGCGTTGCTGAAGGTGCTGACACGCCACGGTGATGGCGTGGCCGCCGACGGCGTGCTGGAAATCCTGCCCGATGGCTTCGGTTTCCTGCGCTCGCCCGAAGCCAGCTATCTCGCAGGTCCGGATGACACATACATCTCGCCGAGCCAGATCCGCCGCTTCAACCTGCGCACCGGCGATTTCCTGACCGGACGCATTCGCAGCCCGAAGGATGGCGAACGCTACTTCGCACTCGCGCTCGTCGACACGATCAACGGCGAGCCGCTGGAGGCGTCCAAGAACAAGGTGTTGTTCGAAAACCTGACGCCGCTGTTCCCGCGCGAACGCTTCCATCTGGAGCGCGGCAACGGCTCGTCCGAAGACATCACCGGCCGCATCCTCGACCTGATCGCTCCGGTCGGGCGTGGCCAGCGCGGCCTGATCGTCAGCCAGCCCAAGGCCGGCAAGACGATGCTGATGCAGAACGTGGCACAGGCCATCATGCACAACCATCCGGACGTGCATCTGATCGTGCTCTTGATCGACGAACGCCCGGAAGAAGTCACCGAGATGCAGCGCAGCGTACGCGGTGAAGTGGTGTCTTCCACCTTCGACGAACCCGCCGCACGCCACGTGCAGGTGGCCGAAATGGTGATCGAACGCGCCAAGCGCCTGGTCGAGCACAAGAAGGACGTGGTCATCCTGCTGGATTCCATCACCCGTCTGGCGCGCGCCTACAACACCGTGGTGCCGTCCAGCGGCAAGGTGCTGACCGGTGGTGTCGACGCCAACGCGTTGCAGCGCCCCAAGCGCTTCTTCGGCGCCGCGCGCAAGGCCGAAGAAGGTGGCTCGCTCACCATCCTCGCCACCGCGCTGATCGAAACCGGCTCGAAGATGGACGAGGTGATCTACGAGGAGTTCAAGGGCACCGGCAACATGGAAGTGCACCTGTCCCGTCGCATTGCCGAAAAGCGCGTCTACCCGGCCATCCACATCAATGCCTCCGGCACCCGCCGCGAGGAATTGCTGATCGAACCTGATTATCTTCAGAAGATCTGGATCCTGCGCAAGCTGCTGCATCCGATGGACGAGTTGGCCGCGATGGAGTTCATGCTCGACAAGATGAAGAATACCAAGACCAACGAAGAGTTCTTCAGCTTCATGAAGCGCTGATTCCCACGCTTCGGATTCGAAAAAGCCCCGCGGATGCGGGGCTTTTCGTTTCTCGGCAATGGCCTCAGAACGGCAGGTTCAGGCCCGGATCCACGGCAAGCAACTGCTCGCGGAATGTCTGCTTGATGCGTTCGAGCACCGTTTCGTCATCGGCATCGAAGCGCAGCACCAGGCATGGCGTGGTGTTGGAGCAGCGCACCAGCCCCCAGCCATCGGGCCAGTCGGCACGTACGCCATCGATGGTGGAGATCTTCGCGCCCTCGAAACTGGCCTTGGCGAGGAACTTGCCGATGTAGGCGTAGTGTGCACCCTCCTCCATCTCCACCTTGAGCTCCGGCGTGCTCGCTCCCTTGGGAAGCTCATCGAAGATTTCCTCGGGGGTGCGATCGTCCGATGCCAGGATTTCCAGCAGGCGCGCCGCCGAGTAGATGCCGTCGTCGAAACCGAACCAGCGTTCACGGAAGAAGAAATGGCCGCTCATCTCGCCGGCCAGTTCGGCCTCGGTTTCGCGCATCTTGGCCTTGATCAGCGAATGGCCGGTCTTCCACATCACCGGGCTGCCGCCGTTGCGCAAGATCTGCCCGGCGAGGTGGCCGGTGCATTTGACGTCGTAGATGATCGTGGCGCCGGGATTGCGGCTGAGCACGTCGCGCGCAAAGAGCATCAACAGGCGATCGGGGAAAATCACCTCGCCTTGTTTGGTCACCACGCCGAGGCGGTCGCCGTCGCCATCGAAGGCAAGACCTACATCGGCATCGAACTTCTTCACGAAATGTTCGAGGTCGACCAGATTTTTCGGGTCACTCGGATCGGGATGGTGGTTGGGGAATTCGCCATCGACTTCGCAATACAACGGAATGACTTCCGCGCCGATGGCTTCCAGCACCTGCGGGGCGATGCCACCAGCCACGCCGTTGCCTGCATCCACGACCACCTTGAGCGGGCGTTCGAGCTGGATGTCGCTGGCGATGCGCGAGATGTAATCGGGCGCCACGTCGATGCTTTGCAGGCCACCATTGCCCCCGTCATCGAGAAGACCGTCGGCGATGCGGAAATACAGATCTTCAATGGTTTCGCCCGAGAGCGTCTCGCCACCGAGCACGATCTTGAAACCGTTGTAGTCGGGCGGATTGTGGCTGCCGGTGACGGCAACGCAGGATCCGGTCTGAAGCTGGTAGCTGGCGAAATAAACCACCGGCGTGGGGGCCAGGCCGATATCGATGACGTCGCGCCCGGCCAGCCTCAATCCCTCGATCAAGGCATTGGAAAGCCCGGGACCGGAAAGCCTGCCATCGCGCCCGACGACGATTTCCTGCAAGCCACGCTCGGCCATCACGGTGCCGATGGACTGGCCGATCAGGCGTGCGACATTTTCGTCGAGCGTCTTGCCCAGAACGCCACGGATGTCATAAGCACGGAAGATGCTGCGATCCACCACCAGCGCGGGTTTTTCCCGTACTGCGGGTTTTGGTTTGGATTTGGGCCTGGCTCCGGCAGCGGGAGCATCACCTTCACTCTGGCGCAGGGTATCGGCCAGAGTCGGCTCTGCAACGTTGGCCGAACCGACCACCTGCGCCAGTGTCTTGCGCACTTTCCAGGCCAGCACGCCGCCGAGCAGCAGGGCGCCAAACCCCATCAGGATCTGTGTCGTCGCCGAATACGGCAGGGTGGAAACGAATTCGGGTGCCGCGGTGCCGACCTGCAACGGGATGCCACGCACCGAAGCGTACTGGGCGGCACGGCGCAATCCTGGGTCGCCCTTCTGAGCCAGCACACGCTGCCCGCTGCGCAGCTCCAGATACCCGCCCGGCAATGCGGCTTCCTGCACCAAGGTCACCACCGGATCCAGTGGCCGGGTCCCGAAAGCCACCGCATGCAGGCTTCCGTCGTCGTCTTTCACCGGCGCGGCCAGCCCGAGCGCCAAGGCGTCACCCCGGCCGACCACGCCGACGCTGACGGCACGTTCGTTGGCCGCGCTGGTGAGAAGGGCCAGCTTGCCGAAACCGACCTTGGCGATATCGTCGGCAAATGCATCGTTCAGGGAGGGATCGTGGACCTCGACGTTTTCCAGCTCCGGCCAGGCGGTGCGGAGCTTCGCGGCGGCATCATCGAAGTGCCCGGCAGCGGCATCGGCGCGCAAACGGGCATCGGACACCGCCTCGGTCAGGCGTTGACGTGATACATCCACTCTCGTGTTGAGATCACGGGCCAACTCGCCACGCAGCGCCTCCAGTCTCGGCTCCACGGTACTGGAGTCGGACGCGCGCCACGTCTGCCAGAGAATGCCCAGTCCGCCCAGGAAGGCGAGCACGGCGAAAACGCTCAGTGCGACCGCCACTACACGCGGCGGCAACTGCAGCGACTCGCGTGGCTCGTTATTCTTGCGCTTTGCCATACCAACCCCCTGCAAGCCTTCCGTCGGGCGCGCTCAGCGCAACCCGGTATGTCCGAAACCACCGTCGCCGCGTGCGCTTCGGTCGAACTCGTCGACCTGCACGAAACGCGCGCGCGCCACCGGCAGGAACACCAGCTGGGCGATGCGGTCGCAAGGCGCGATGGTAAAGGGCGCGCCGCTGCGGTTCCACAGACTGACCATCAGCGGCCCCTGATAATCGGCATCAATCAGGCCGGTGAGGTTGCCCAGCACCAGTCCGTGCCGATGCCCCAACCCGGACCTCGGCAAGATCACCGCGCACCAGCGCGGATCACCGATGTGGATCGCAATGCCGGCCGGCACCAGCTCGGCCTGGCCGGCAACCAGGGTCAGCGGCTGTTCGATCATCGCGCGCAGATCCAGTCCCGCTGCGCCATCCGTGGCGTACTCGGGCAGCGGCACGTCGTTCCCGAGGCGTGGATCAAGCACCTTCAACGCGATATCGATCATGTACGAAGCTCCCCAAGACGTTCGGCGATCATGCCAAGCAACTCCCGCGCCACCTGCGTCTTGGAGGCCTTGCCGATAGGCGCCCGACCTTCGGGCCAGAACACCTCCAGCGCATTGCAGTCGGCGTCGAAGCCGCACCCATCGTCGCCGACCCGATTGGCCGCGATCATGTCGAGACGCTTCCTTTCCAACTTGTCGCGGGCGTACCGCTCCACGTCATGCGTCTCTGCCGCAAAACCGACCACGAAGGGCCTGTCCTGCCGTGCAGCGACCTCGGCCAGGATGTCCGGATTCTGAACCAGCTCCAGTGTCAGCCCGCCATCGCCGCGCTTCTTGATCTTGCTGTCGCTGCGCTCGCTCGGTCGGAAGTCGGCGACCGCGGCGGTCGCAATGAACACATCGGTACCGGACACATGCGCCTGTACCGCCTCGCGCATGTCCTCGGCGCTGCGCACACTGACGCGGCGCACGCCTGAGGGTGCCGGCAAGGACACTGGACCCGATACGAGAATCACGTCCATGCCCAACCGTTGCGCCTGTGTCGCAATGGCATATCCCATGCGCCCCGAGCTGCGGTTGCCCAGATACCTCACCGGGTCCAGATCCTCGAACGTGGGGCCGGCGGTGAGCAGCAGGCGCTTGCCGGCCAGCACAGCGCGTGCCGCCGGATCGGGGCGAGGCTCCAGCACCGCCTCGGCAATGGCGCCAGCCTCCCACATCCTGCCGACGCCGGTTTCACCGCAGGCCTGATCACCTTCGTCAGGCCCAAGCAGCGTCGCGCCGCGCGTTGCCAACGTGGCGACATTGGCCTGCACCGCGGCATTGGCCCACATCACCCGGTTCATTGCCGGTGCCACGAACAGCGGCGCTTCGCTGGCCAGGCACAGCGTGGTCAGCAGGTCGCCGGCCTGCCCTTGAGCGAGCCGTGCGATCAGGTCGGCAGAGGCCGGTGCGATCACGATGCGCTGGGCCCAGCGCGCCAGCTCGATGTGTCCCATCGCGGCCTCGGCCGCGCTGTCCCAGAGCGATGTGCGCACCGGCTCGCCACTCAATGCCTGGAACGTCAGCGGCGCCACGAAGCGCTCGGCGTTCTCGGTCATCACCACGCGTACCTGCACGCCACGTTCGCGCAGGCGGCGCACGAGCTCTGCTGCCTTGTAGGCGGCGATGCCGCCAGCGACACCCACGAGGATGCGTTCGGGCGATGCACTCACGGACGTGGACGCCGACATAGGACAAGTCTCAGGTCGAAACAAGCCATCAGCTTACTTCAAACCCCGCACTTGCCCGATGCCGCGGCGCCATCAGCAGATAAAGAATGATCAGCCAATCCACACCCGCGAGACCACGACATGAACATCCGCGACTGGCCTGAACTCGAACGCCCACGCGAGAAACTGCTGGCGCACGGCACGGCGGCGCTCTCGGATGCCGAGCTTCTGGCCGTGTTCTTCGGCACCGGCCAACGTGGCCTCAACGCCGTCGATCTGGGGCGTCAGTTGCTGCGGCGCCACGGCGGGTTGCGTGGGTTGCTGCGTCTGCCCTGCAACCAACTGGTGCGCGAACCCGGATTGGGACTGGCGCGCGCTTCGCGGCTGTGCGCTGCGCTGGAATTGGCGACACGGCATCTGGCGCTGCGCCTCGATGAACCCGAGGCGTTGACGAACGCCCGACAAGTGGGGGACTACTTCCGCGCCCGCCTGCGCGACCGCGAGCGGGAGGTGTTCGCCTGCCTGTTCCTGGATACCCGGCATCGTCCCATTGCGATCGAGGAATTGTTCCAGGGCACGCTCGCGCAGAGCGAGGTGCACCCGCGCGAGGTGGTGAAGCGGGCACTGGCACACAACGCCGGGGCCGTGGTGTTCGCGCATAACCATCCGAGCGGCGTCAGTGAACCGAGCACTGCCGACCGCCACATCACCGTGGTACTGCGCGACGCGCTCGCGTTGGTCGACGTGCGGGTCCTCGATCATCTGGTGATCGGCGACGGCGAGCCCGCGAGCTTTGCGGCACGGGGCTGGATCTGACGATTCGCGCCGCCGCTCCGGTTCCAGCCACAACGGTGGCACTGCGCGGACAGCACCCCGAGTGCGTGGCATTGGGCCTGCCAGTCGCGCGACATGCGCCGATACCGGAATCGCCGAGATGCCATGGCGGCGCAGGCCCGGTGACCGGATTACCGCCACATCACTACACTTCACGCCCGACTTTCGCCCACTCGAGCCATCACCATGCCCTCGCTTCGCAGCTACCTGGACACCTCCCCCGTACTGGGCGAACGCGTTTACGTCGATCCCGCCGCCACGGTTATCGGCGACGTGCATCTGGGCGATGATGCCTCCGTGTGGCCGGGCGCAGTGGTACGGGGAGACGTGAACTTCATCCGCATCGGCGCGCGCACCAGCATTCAGGACGGCAGCATCATCCACGTGACCCACGACGGTCCGTTCACCCGCCCGGGCGGCTTTCCGACGGTGATCGGCGGCGACGTCACCATCGGCCACGGCGTCATCCTGCACGGATGCACGATTGGCAACTTCTGCCTGATCGGCATGGGGTCGGTCGTGCTCGACGGCGCCGTGGTGGAAGATTGCGGCTTCGTCGGAGCACGCGCACTGATTCCGCCGGGCAAGACGGTGGGCTCGGGCGAACTGTGGCTGGGGAACCCTGCGCGCTGCGTGCGACGGCTGGATGATCGCGAAATCGAGAACCTGCGTTACAGCGCAGGCCATTATGTCCGCCTGAAAGACCGCTACCTCGCCCGGACGGACTCAACCGGCACGTAACTCGCGCAGCACCGGCGCGGTGTCCGGGCGAATCCCGTGCCAGCGCTGGAAGGCCTCGGCCGCCTGCTCGACCAGCATCCCCAATCCATCCGATGCAACAACGGTTGCATGGGTGCGGGCCGCCCACGCCAGAAACGGCTCGGCGGCGGCGCCATACGACAAGTCATAGGCCACCGCACCGGGTGCCGGCAACGACTGCGGCAATGCCAGGTCCTCGCCATGACGTGAAGCCGATGTGGCATTGAGCAGGATTCCGAAGCGCCCGATCTCGGCGAGCGAGGCAAGCGCACAGGATTGAATCGGGCCGCAGTCGGACAGGTCCTCGGCCAGCGCCGCGGCCCGTTCCGGCGTGCGGTTCGCCACCACCAGTTCGGCGATGCCCTCTTCGAACAACGCGGGCACGACGCCGCGCGCGGCGCCACCGGCACCGATCAGCAGAACCCGCTTCCCGGCCAACTCCACGCCGAGATTGTCGCGCAGGTCGCAACACAGTCCGACGCCGTCCGTGTTGTCGCCGAACCAGCCATCCTCGCGGCGTACCAGCGTGTTGACTGCGCTGCTGAGACGCGCGGCAGGCGAGAGCTCGCGACACAGTCGCGCGGCCCGTTCCTTCAGCGGCAACGTGACGTTGGCGCCACGCAATCCCTGGTGATGCAGCGATTCGAGCCTTGCGGCGAACTCCTCCGGTGCGACGTCGAGCGCCTCGTACCTCAGCGCGACTCCCAGAGCATCGGCAAAGCGCTGGTGGATTCGCGGCGACAGGCTGTGCGCGACGGGCTGGCCCAGGACGGCATAACGCGGCTCGGAGGCGGGATCGGGCATGTCGACACGGCTGATGGTGGACGAGCTACGGTAGCATCGATCGAAGGATGCAGGCTTGAAAAGCGTCACGACTGGCCCATCTGTTTAGGGCGTGGGATAATCCGCGTCCTTTTGCCGGCCCGCCCGGGTCGCTTTCCAACTGAACAACCGGAGTCACCGATGGCCGAAGAAATCGCCAACGGCGCCGCAGGCGCCACCCCCGAAACCGCCAACCAGCCGATCTTTGCGCTGCAGCGGGTCTACATCAAGGATGCGAGCTTCGAGGCTCCCAACGCACCGCAGATCTTCCAGGAGCAGGGCCAGCCGGAACTCCAGCTCAACCTCGGCCAGAAGGTCTCCAGCCTGTCCGAAGGTGTGTTCGAAGTTGTCCTGACGGTCTCGCTCACCTGCACCGTCAACAGCAAGAATGCCTACCTCGCCGAAGTGCAGCAGGCCGGCATCTTCACCGTCGCCGGTTTCGATGCGCAGAACACCGACGGCCTGCTTGGCACCTATGCGCCGAACACGCTGTTCCCGTACGCCCGCCGTGCCGTTTCCGACATGGTGCAGGACGGTGGCTTCCCGCCCTTCCTGCTGCAGCCGATCAACTTCGACCAGATCTACGCCGAGGCCCTGCGCCGTCGTCAGGAACAGGGCGAAGGTCAGCCGGCGACGACGCCGGACGCCGGCCACGCCTGATCGCGGCATGATCGACAGCCCGTTGCGGCTCGCGGTACTGGGTGCCGGCTCTTGGGGTACGGCACTCGCAGCCCAGGCCGCGCGCAACGGCGCGGCCACCGTGCTCTGGGGCCGCGACGCCGATGCCATCGCGGCCATGCAGGCAACGCGCTGCAATGCGCGTTACCTGCCCGGCATTCCACTTCCCGAGTCTCTCCAGTACACCGCCGATCTCGCCCACGCCGTGGGTGAGGCGGAGTTGTTGCTGATCGTCACGCCGAGCCACGCATTCACCGATCTCGCACGGACCATCGCGCCGATGCGGCGCCCGGGGGTGGGCGTGTCCTGGGCCACCAAAGGCTTCGAACACGGCTCCGGCCGGTTCCTGCATGAGGTCGCTCGCGAGGCGTTTGGCGACGACACGCCTTTGGCCGTAGCCACCGGCCCGTCGTTCGCACGCGAAGTGGCCGAAGGGCTGCCCACCGCGTTGACGGTCCACTCCGACGATGCCGAGTTCGCTCGTGTCGTGGCCCACGTGCTGCATGGACCGACGTTCCGCGTCTACACCGGCAACGACATGCTCGGCGCCGAGCTGGGCGGCGCGATGAAAAACGTGCTCGCCGTGGCCACCGGCGTGGCCGATGGCATGCAGTTGGGCCTCAACGCCCGCGCCGGCCTGATCACGCGCGGCCTCAATGAAATGCGTCGCCTCAACACGGCACTGGGTGGACAACCCGAAACCATCATGGGCCTGGCGGGTCTCGGTGACCTCGTGCTGACCTGCACCGGCGATCTTTCCCGCAATCGCCGCCTCGGCCTCGCGTTGGGGCAGGGGAAAACCGTGGCGGACGCGGTCCGCGAAATCGGCCAGGTGGTCGAATCGGTGCAGACCGTGGACGAAGTGATGCGTCTGGCCAACCGTCACCATCTCGACCTGCCGATCAGCGCCCAAGTGCAGCGCGTACTGCACGGTGACATCACGCCGGAAGAGGGTCTGCGCTGGCTGATGGCGCGGGAACAGAAGCCCGAATTCTGAGGGTCCGGGCGGGGCCGCTCAACCCGCCCCGTCGAATCCGTTCTGGCGCCACGCCTCGTACACCGCCACCGCCACGGTATTGGAAAGATTGAGGCTTCGATTCCCCGGCATCATCGGCAGTCGCAGTCGTCGCTCCGGCGGCAATGCCTCGACCACTTCGGCCGGCAAGCCCCGGGTTTCCGGTCCGAACATCAACGCATCGCCTGCGCCGTATCGCACCGTGTCGTAGCGCGTCGCGGCCTTGCTGGAGAACGCGAACAGGCGTGCCGGGCGCACCGCAGCAAGGAACGCATCCAGCGACGCATGAGTCTGCATCTCGACGAACTCGCGATAGTCCAGTCCGGCGCGACGCATGCGCGCGTGGTCGATTCCGAAGCCGAGAGGCTCGATCAGATGCAATCGCGCACCGGCGTTTGCGCACAGGCGGATCACGTTACCCGTGTTGGGCGGAATTTCTGGTTGATAGAGGACGACATGAAGCATGTGCGCATTCTGGCAGATGCCGGCGCACCTCCCGGTACACTGTGGCGATGAATACCCCGCATGACTCGGCCCTCGGCCGCGAAACGAGCTATCCGCACGGCTACGACCCCACCCTGCTCTTCCCGATCCCGCGCGCGCAAGGCCGCAGCAGCCTCGGTCTGGGCGAGACCCTGCCATTTCACGGCGTGGACATCTGGAATGGGTACGAACTGTCGTGGCTGGAACCCCTGGGCAAACCGCGCATCGCGCTGGCGCGGTTCATCATCCCGGCGCATAGCCCGAACCTGATCGAGTCCAAGAGTTTCAAGCTTTACCTGGGCTCGTTCGCTGCCACGCCGATGCCTGACGTGGAGACGTTGCGGGCCTGCCTCGAAGGCGATCTTTCCGCCGTCGCCGGCGCGCCGGTGTCGGTGGAACTGGTGCTTCCGGACCAGTTCGCAACGGAACACATCGAGCATCTGGCCGGCGAATGCATCGACGATGCGCCGGTGGTGGTGAGCCATTACGGCCCACCCCAGTCCGACTTTCTTGTGGCTTCTGACGACGATGAAACCACCGAAACGCTGGTGTCCCACCTGCTCAAGTCCAACTGTCCGGTGACCGGACAACCCGACTGGGCCAGCGTGCAGATCGACTACACCGGACCGCGCATCGATCGGGCCGGCCTGCTGCGCTATCTGGTCTCGTTCCGCGACCACAGCGAATTCCACGAACAGTGCGTGGAGCGCATCTTCTGCGACATTTCCGCCCGATGCGCACCACAGCGCCTCGCGGTCTGTGCCCGCTACACCCGCCGCGGCGGGCTGGACATCAATCCGTGGCGCAGCAACGTCCCCGGCTCGCCTTCCAACCCGCGCCTCGCGCGCCAGTGATTTTCCGGACTTTCCCATGCCTTATTGCCCCATCATCGGAACCCTTGGCTATGTGTTGTCGCCGGATGGCGACAAGGTGCTGATGATCCATCGGAATGCGCGCCAGGATGATCAGCACCTGGGCAAGTACAACGGGCTGGGCGGCAAGCTCGAAGCCGACGAAGACGTGGTCGCAGGGATGCGTCGGGAGATCCTCGAAGAGGCCGGGATCGAATGCGATGCGATGGACCTGCGCGGCACGATCAGCTGGCCGGGCTTCGGCAAGAACGGCGAGGACTGGCTCGGCTTCATCTTCGTGATCACGCGCTACCGCGGTGAACCGCTCACCCGAAACGCGGAGGGCACGCTGGAATGGGTCCCCCGCGCCTCGATCATGGCGTTGCCGATGTGGGAAGGCGACATGCACTTTCTCCCTCTGGTTTTCGACAACGATCCGCGTGCGTTCCACGGCGTGATGCCGTATCGCGATGGCCGCATGGTGTCCTGGACTTACAGCCGGGTGTGACTGCTGCCCCCGCGCATCGCGGGGGCAGCGCCATCCCCTCTCAACGATCAGCTGCCAGCGCCAGCTCCGGGCTGTCAGGTGTCTTCACCACCGATGCGCCGTACCAGCGTCCGTCGATCAGCACCAGTTCGAGATCCGTCCCGACCGAGGCACCGAACAAGGTCACGCTCGCATGCACGCGGGCATTGAAACCATCGCCGGACAGCACCTCGATGTTCAACGAATCGGCCACGGCGTCCAGATCCAGGCCATACAGGCGCAGTGCGTCCTTGCCCGCCACCAACAAGGTGCCGGCACGATCCAACATGCCTTCCAGCGGCAGCTGGCGCAACGACTCCAGGTCACGGATGCCTGTGCGGCGCACGCCATCGGCGAACAACGTCAACGCCTGACGCAGCGTGACGGAATCAAGGAAGTCGGTGCTGCCCACCCAGCGCTGCAGACCCGGCAACATGCGCCGCAGCGCCTCACGCTGCGCTTCATCCAGATCGGCATCGGGCGATGCCACGGCCATCTGCGCCGCGCCCATGCCGAGCATCAACATGCCCGGCCACTGCGGGCGAGCCTGCTCTAGCTTGGGTTCGAGTTCCGCCATCAACGCGTCCACGGCATCGGGAGCGGTGAATCGCTCAAGCTGTTCGGCGAAGTGCTCGCGATCTTTTTCATCGAGCGGCTTCTGCCGCGCCTGATCGTAGGCATCGCGGGCGTCCTCCCATTTCGACGGCGGAATCAGTGCCTGCGCCAGCCCCGTCACATCCCCGACCCGGAACTGGTGCACCAGGCCCTTGAGCTGAACCGCCGGATCCGGCGTCACGATTCTGGTCCGTGCCGGCACCGGCGCTTCCTTTGCGGGAAGAGGCATCGCAGCCACTGCAACGGCCAGGCCCGCGATCATGGAAAGACTCAATATCTTCACGTTCATCTGCACACCCTCTCTTGGTGAATTGGAGATGTAGTGTGCTGGTTTGCTATATCACTTGTCAGTGAAGAAAGTCATGGCTGTCGCGTTGCCGCTCCGTGGTGCCCGGATCCCTGCATGCGCGTCGCCATCACGCAACCGCTGCCCTCGTCCCAGACGATTTCGACCGTGCTGTGCGCGATACCGAAGTCTTCGGCCAGCGCTCGCTTGATCGCACGGGTCACGACGCGTGGATCGCTCTGTGGCCGGATGCGTGCTTCCAGCGTCGCGGCTGGCTGACCCGAGGTGATCGACCAGACGTGCACGTGATCCACCCGCTCCACACCTTCCACCGTGGACACCAGGTGCTTTTCCAGCGACGGGATATCGACGTCCGGCGGCACCCCCTCCAGCAGGATGTGGAGCGAATTCTTCAGCAAGCTCCATGCACTGCGCACGATCAACAGCACGATCAACAGCGAAAGGATCGAATCGATCGGGGTCCAGCCGGTGAAGTGGATGAAGATCGCGCCAACGATCGCGGTCACCGAGCCAAGCAGATCGCCCATGACATGCAGCATCGCGCCACGAATGTTGACGTGCGAGGTGTCTGCACGCCGCAGGATCAGGAAAACCACGATATTGACGATCAACCCCAGCGCCGCCACCGCCAGCATCGGCCCGGCGAGCACGGGTGAGGGTGACTGCAAGCGCAGGATCGCCTCCCATGCCACCCATAGCACCAAGGCGAGCAGGGTCAACGCGTTGACGAAGCCGGCCAACACTTCCAGCCGCTGATATCCGAAGGTCTTGCGAGCCGTGGACGGGCGCTTGCCGAAATGGAAACCGGCCCACGCCAGGGCCAGTGCCGCGGCATCGGTCAACATGTGCCCGGCATCGGCAATCAGCGCAAGTGATCCGGCGATGAGGCCACCGGCCACTTCCACTGCCATGAATGTCGCCGTCAGCACCAGCGCCAACAGGATGCTGCGCTGGTTTCCGCTGGTCGGCACCGGCGCGTGAGAATGCACGTGGTCGTGATCGTGGGCATGCACGCCATGACGGTGCGCGCGCTTGTCGGCTCTGGCTTGCCTGCCCATATGGGGCGATCCTGCGGGGGGGACTGCCGGGATTCTTCCACTTTTTTCCGACCCCTCGCTATAGTCTGCGGATGCGCGCATCCTCTCATTTCCCCCGGAATTTTCTGGCCTGTGCCTGTACCTTTGCCCTTTCCGCCTGTGTCGGGACCAGCACGCGCGTGCTGCCGGTCGACGCGCAGCCCGGCGATGGCGTGGCATCGGTGCAGATCGCGGAAGCCTTTGTCGGCACGGCCGTGCCGGATGCGGAAATCGACTCCCTCGCCACGTGGCTGACGCCGGATGGCGACACATGGGTGATCGTCAGCGCCAAGCAGGCCGCTCAGGTGTTCGTGTACGAGGGCGACACCGGACGCCTGCTCCAGCGTGCGGGTGAACCCGGTGCGCTGCAGCGCCCCAACGGGATCGCGACGTTCGGCGATGTGCTGCTGGTCATCGAGCGCGACGGCGGCCGGATCCAGATGCTGTCACTGCCGGACTTCGCACCGATGGGGAGTTTCGGGGAAGGCCTCCTTGCCCTGCCCTACGGCTTGTGGCTCAACGAAACCGCGCCCGGCGACGTGGATGTCTATGTCACCGACAGTTACCAGCATGGCGGTGCGGTACCGCCATTGGACCAGCTCGGCCAACGTGTGCGCCGCTTCCGCCTTCGGATCGATGAAGACCCGATTCGGGCATGGGCCATCGACGCCTTCGGCGGCACCGACGAAACCAGTGCACTGCGCCGGGTGGAATCGATCGCCGGCGATGCTGCTTTCAACCGGCTGATTGTCGCCGAAGAACATCCGGACTACCGCAGCGCCGGCCCGCTGATTTTCACCCTCGATGGGCGCTATACCGGAGCCCACCTCGGCGAAGGCCTGTTTCAGGGCGATCCGGAGGGAATCGCGCTCTACGAATGCCCCAGCGGCAACGGTTACTGGATCGCCACGGACCAGAGCGATACAGGCAACCGTTTCCATGTGTTCGACCGCGCAAGCCTCGCCTACCTGGGCAGTTTCCACGGCGAGCAGGTCACCAGCACGGACGGCATCGCGCTGCATCCGTTCGCGAGCGAACGTTTCCCGTACGGGGTGCTCTACGTGGCCCACGATGACGCAGCCATTGCCGCGTTCGACTGGCGTGACATCGCCGACGCCCTCAACCTCTGGCTGGATTGCCCCGAATGAACGACTCCCGGTCCTTTCGGGCCGGGAGTCGTCGCCGTTTCGTCAAAATTGCTGTTCGAAACCGTCTGTGAAGATCGTGCTGCCCTGACAGACCACCGCAACGTCAGTCACGTCGGCATCGGCAATCGTGCCGCTGGCTTGTTCCACCGAGCAATGCTGCCCTTCCGGCTGGGCCTCCACCACGACATCGTAACCGGCGCCGTCGGCCAGCACGGCATCGAACGTGAATGCGCCATCCGAAGCAATGGGCAGACTTTCGTCGCCATTGAGGCCCAGCACCAACCCGGCGGCGGCAAGCCCGGTGACGGTGCCGCCGACCGTGTATCCGGACGCATCCAGAACCGGCATGAGGCACCATTCGGTCAACGTACCCGTGTCGCTGCCGACGTTGTCGGAGGCATTCAACGTCCACGTGCCATTGAATGGCTGGCCGGCAAACACCGTATTGATCGGGTTGTGGGGTTTGACGTCCCCGGCCAGTGCCGGCGGCGTGCCATTGCACATGGTTTCCACCACCGCCGTCGCGGCGTCGTCGAGCACGATGTCAACGTTGTCTCCGTTGCAACCATAGGTCGATGCCGGCACACCCGGACGATCGACCAGCACCACCGATTGCACACCGCGACTCAGCGTGAATTTCAGGTCGCCGACATACGTATGCGTGGCCTTCACGACCACTTTGAGCCCGAGCAGGTTGCCGGTGTCGGCAATGGTCATCGAATCGTTGATGCCAGACGCACTGCCATCCGGGATGACGACCGCCGGCGTGCGGCAGATCAGATTGGCCGTCCGGAAGTGGTACGTGGCGCTGGCGATACCTTCGCCGCAGGCATTCTCGCCCATCACCCGCCAGTAGTAGCGCGTGTTCGGCGCAAGCATGGTAGTCAGGGCATGGCTCGTCGTGGTGACGACTTCATCGACCAGCGGCGCAGCAAACCCGGCATCGACGGCGACCTGAACCCGATAGCGCGCCGCGCCAGAGACCGCGCCCCAGGAAAGTACCGGCATCGTGGCCACATCCGACGCATCATTGGCTGGCGCCGACAGGCTGACCGCGCCAGGCGCCGCCTCGTCCACCTTCAATGTGCCCGCTGCGCTGTGTGTCAGCGCGCCGGAGACACCCTCGACAAGGAAGCCATGGCTCCCGCCGGCTACCGCTGACGTGGTCGCGATGCTCAGCATGCTGTTGGCGGGCGGCAGGGCGGGAACCACCGGGTTGACACTGAAACTGCCGCTCGCACCGGCAGGAAGACCCAACGCAGACAACCCGACCGGATCGTCGTAGTCGGCCAGACCGAATACGTCGATGCTCATCTGGGCGGTGCCGCCGGCACATGCTTCGACCGACGATGGCGAAGCCCCCAACACGAAGTCGGGATTACCACCGGCAAGCATGTTCCCGGTGGCGACCAAGGCATAATTCTGCGGCTCTGCCCCGGGCACGTTGATACCCCGGACGCGCAGCTGGTAGACGCCCATCTGCGGGGTCTGCAACACGATGCGCTGGACCGTATTGATGGTGTCGTAATTGGCGGTGCTGGTGCCCTGGGTCGGGTTCGCGTTGTTGACGTTGTAGGTCGCCGGCAGCTTCTGCGTCCAGACATCTCCATTCGGCGCCACCACCTCAAGACGAAGCTGATTGACGGTAGCCGGGCTCGCATTTATCGCCGCCGGCGCATCCGACCAAGCGAGGACCACACTCAGCGGCTGGCCCTCCATCACGGTAAGCAGATGGATCTGACTTGTGCCGCTGGAAAGTCCTTCGTCGGCGTCGTGCAGGTAGAGGGATTGCTGATCGCCCTGGAAATACAGCACGTTGTCCAGAAGCGCTCGACCCCAACCCTGCGCCTGACCGGGGAAGGCACCAGCGCCGGTGCCGGTCATGGCAGTGGTGCCAGCCACCATCATCGCCTTGATCAATGCACCCGAGGGGTCGGGGATCGCATTAGCGGAGTTCTCCGCACCGGTGGGATAGAAACCTCGCTGGAGATACTCGCGAACCAGCGCCGCCAGTCCCGCCGCGGTGGGCGTGGCCATCGACGTACCGCTCATCGATGTGGTGCCACTGGCGCTGCGCGACGCGGACATGATGCTGCTGCCCTGCGTCGCGATGTCCGGCTTGGTGCGGCTGTCCAGCGTCGGGCCACGGGAGGAGAACGATGCCATGCCGTTCGCCGAGCTGCCACGCAGCGTCGCACCGACCGTCAGAACATTCTTGGCATTGCCCGGGCTGCCGACGTTGTTGCCGTTGGGACAGGCCGTGGCATCGTTGCCGGCGGCAAAGACCAGAAGCAGGTCGTCGTAATCGGTCATCACCCGATCGGCATCGCGTGCTTCCTGATCGTAGGTCACCGTGCAACCGGCAACACACGCGCCGAAAAGGTTGGTGCAACCACCGCCCCAGGAGTTGCTGTGCAGGCGCGCGCCATTGTCGTAGGCGATCTGAGCCGCGTGATAGACCGTACCGCCTGTGTTGTTGAGATAACGCAGGTCGCTGCCGGATTCCTGCATCACCAGCTTGGCGCCGGGTGCAGTGCCATCCAGGTCGGTATGACCACCCGGCGTGGTGTAGTTGACGCAATCCACGCCCGGATTGGCGACGTTGTTGTTGCCCAGGATCGAGCCGGCAACGTGGGTACCATGACCATGCTCGTCGGCCCAGCTGGCTCCCGCATCGCCGGACCACTTGTAGTAGGCAATGACTTTGCGGGCCGCGTTGTTCGGCGCGGCGATGCCGAGGCAGCCGGAACCGTCGTCGCAGACGCTGACCGGCGTGGTCTGCGATGCATCCTTGAACGCGACGTTGTCCAGATGCAATCCGGTATCCAGCTCGCCGATGATCTGTCCGCAACCATAGATGCCCTGATCGAACACCGGCATGTGGCGGCTTGGCGTGCCGATGTTGCTCTGGTGCAGCCAGTCGGCCTGGGAATTGGCCAGACGCTTTGGGCGATCAAAACCGATCGAGAGGACGCTGGATTCCAGCGCCAACTGCGCCACGCTGGAGGCCAGCTGTGCGCGATCGAAGCCCGCCACAAGGCGCTGCTCGCCGCCAACGGTCACGCTCCGGACGTCCCGCAGACCCGGCACGGCGGCGATGGAACTGCGCACGCTGGCCACATCCATTCGGGGATCGAAACCGATGGTCAGCGACTCGATGCCCAGCTCCTCGACGATGCGTGCGCCGGCGATCTCGGCCTGCAGGTTCGGATCGATCTTGAGCGCCGGGAGCAACGGCCCGGCCCAGATGACGCCGTCCAACCTGGCCACCTCGCGATCCAGACCCGGTGACATGCGGACGATGTAGGCGTAGTGCGGCGCGTAATCGATGATCCTGGCACCGGACGCATCCAGCGCAGCACGCTGCGGCGCGGTGATCGGAGCGGCAAACTTGACCAATCGCAGCGTCGAATCCTTGACGCCATCCAACGAAAGCAACTGGGCCAGGCCGGCAGTCGTGGCGGAGGTTTTCCCCGAACACACGTCCATCTGCGCGCCAGCGAAGGACACCAGGCACTCCGGGCCGGACGCTTGGGCAGCCGCCGGCAACGCCAGTGCGACGGCCAAAGACAACATTTTTCGCATTTGTTTCCCGAGGAAGTTGGATGGGATCCCTTGAACCAATGCCGTCTTTCCCCACAGGAAAAGCTATCGTCCGATTCTGGAGCCCGCTGTCAGTGACAAATCGGACCCGGAAGCATGCTGTCTTCCGCTACCCACTGTCGAGATGCAACCAGGCCGCCCTGAAAGCCAATTCCACACTTTGCGAAGGCAGTCACACCTTGTCGGCCGGAGGCCTCGGTGCAACCACCTCATGCATGACCTCGTCCGGCAGGGAGTAGGTGCTGGCGAGCAGTTCGCCCTCGTGAATCACTTCCGGAAACAGCACACCCGGCACCGCCTGCACCGCAAAGATCTCCTGCACGCCGCCGGTGAACTTCAACAAGGCCACGGTCTTGCCGGTCTCGATGTTGACCGCCCATACCCCGCTGAGCCGGTCGGCGTTGTCCTCGGTGATCGGAATATCGGTGAACGCGTTGGTTTCGCGCAGTTGCGACAGACCAATGAATGCGATCGGTCCGATGAAGTCCATGCCACGGGCGAAACCCGGGACGAACGCGACATCGCTCTTTTCCCCGCTGTCAGGGTTCACCGACACCAGTGCACCTCGTCCCGACTCAAGCACCCAGAGCTTCCCCGCATGCCAGCGGGGCGAATGCGGCATCGACAACCCGCGGACCACGACCCGGTTTTCCACGCAGTCGATCAGGAGACCGCCGTCGCGCTTGTTCCGGCGCCAGCCTTGCAGATCGTCCGTCTCGCCCAGTGCAGTGACATAACGCACCACGCCATCGCGGACCGCCAGACCATTCAGATGGCACCGATCCTCCGGCGAGTACTTGCTCACGAACCACGGCTTCCAGCGCGGCACGAAACTGGATTTCCCATCCAGCGTGCACAGGCACGAGAACAGGGTGTTGACGAACCAGATCGTTCCTTCGCCGTCCCAGACCAGTTCGTGGATGTCGATGGCACCGGTGATGTGTCCGCCTCGCGCCATGTAGACCGCATCGTGCCGCGGCGGGTCTTGCAGTCGTGGCGCAACCGCCGGCATGTTGTGGAACGTCGCCACCTCCATCCTCGCGCCCAGCACCAGGCGGCGGCGATCGGCCACCAGTCCCATCGGGCGATTGAAGCTGCGGAAGTGCGTGTTGATCGCATCGCCATCCGGACGCAGGATCACCAACTTGCCGGCCTGGTAGGTGGTGACAAGCAGACTCCCGCCGAGGCGACGCAGGAGCTCGGGAAAATTGGTGGTGTGAACGCTCGCCAGCTGCTCTTCCGTCAGCGGCACGCGCGACCGGGCTGTCTTGTCGGTCTGGGTTTGACTCATGCTGGTCTCCATCGCAGGCACATCACCGGCACCGGGACACTGCTCCTGCGCTTTACTGCAAATGAAAAGGCGGCCAGTACCCCGGCCGCCTTTTCCTCGGATGCCATGTGCCCCTGACGGGGCATCATTGGTCCTCGCATCATTCGCGACGGCGGTTCGTCGAGGCAAACCAGCCCTGGCGCCAACCGAAGAAGCCCAGCAAGGTTCCCAGAAGGCCAAGCGCCCAAGCTGACGTGGTGGGCACGTTGAGCGGCGCAGGCTGGTAATCTCCGGGCCCTGGCCCGGGATCAGCCCCTCCCTGCACCTCGAAGGCGCCGATGTCGGCTGCGGCACCCATCACGCGTGAATACACGCCCCCGCGCTGATCGGTCGCCAGCATCGCGACATTGTTGCCCGCATCGATCGCCGGACTGCCTGCCCCGAGTGCATGGGTCTGCGTGGGGCCTCCGTTGTTTGCGAGCGCACCGAGCAATGGATCGGCCGCGAGCGTATCCCCCGGCAAGGTGATGTTTTCGGCGTCACCGACAAGATTGGCCGCGCCGGCAATCACCAACAGCGACTCATTTTCTGGATCGAACATCAGATCCGCTGCCAGCGCACCTGTGTTGCCGGACACGATGGTGCTGTTCATCGTGACGCTGCCACCTTCGCTGTACTTGAACGCCATGCCACCGGCATATCCCATTGCATGATTCGCGGTGATGGTGCTGTTGGCCAGCGTGACAACATCCGCCCCCGCAATCACGCCTGCGGCTGCGTAGGCAGCGTTGCCGCTGATGGTCGAATTGACCAGATCAAGGCTGCTTAGCGCAACCAGGCCAGCTCCTGCCAACGCCTCGTTACCGGAAATGGTGCTTGCGGTGATGGACGCGACGCCTGAGAGGATGCCGCCACCGAGGCCGAGAGAGAGGTAGGGGCTACCCATCGGCACCTGCGTGGCCTTCTGTTGCTGGGTCGGGCCGGGGGGGGTTACCGCAGAACCCGCACGGTTCCCCGATACGGTAGACCGGTTCAGCGTGACGGACTGGGCGAACATCCCGGCCCCCACAGCGATGCCGTCGCCATAGGCCGTGTTGCCGGACACGGTGGAATCCGTCAGCGTGATGCTGCCGTACTTGCTCACAAGCGCGCCCGAGGCGATCGGGGATTGCTCGTCATAGCTGGCGGCGAATACATCGTTGCCGGTCACCGTCGAATTGGTGAGCGTGATGCTCCCTTCATAGGCAAATACCGCCGCACCGCCGATATCGCTGTATCCGAACACTTCCGAATTGGAGATGGTGGCATCCTGCAGCACGACATCGCCGTATTTGGCCCAGATCGCGCCGCCACTGTAATCGTAGTAATAGCCATTGGTCAGGGTCGCGCCACTGATCGAGAGCGTGCCTGTTCCGGCAAAATCGAACACGGTGCCGTTTTCGTCGGCGTCGATGGTCAGCGCCCCTGCGCCGGGCCCGGTGATGGTGAGGTCATCCTGATCCACCCAGATGCCGCCGGACGTCAGGGTGATGGTGCTGCACGCCAACGAGGTCAGGTCGATCTCGTCGCCCGTATTGGCATTTGCGACCGCATCGCGCAGGCTGCCCGCACCATCGTCATTGCAATTGGTCACCTGGATGACGGCCTTGGAACCTGCGGCCGCGTTCCTGGCAGGGGTGGCATCTGCCCATCTGGCGCGAAGCGTTTCAAGGCGCCGGAGACTTTTGGCCTCCAACGTTTCCCGCAACTGCGCGCGCAGATCCGCACGCTGGGCCAGTGTGTCGCGCAGCGAGGACAAGCTCGCCTTGGCGCCGGATGCCACGGCCGGACGCGCTTGCTTGCCGCGGATGTCCCGGTGGAGTGCCTTGAGCTCGGTCCGCAGTGCGGCGGCCGCAACGGTGTCGCCACTGATTCGGGACTGCATCAGTTCCTGACGCTTGGCCATCAAGGCCTGACGTGCCGGATCCTGCACCTTGGCACCGGACTCGCCGGGGAGGCAGAACGCGCCTACGGCAAACACCACCGCCATGCCTGCGGCAAGCGGTGTCATCCTGAAACCACGGTGACTCTGTGTGGATTGGTTCATCTGGTCGACCCCTTTGAAATACGATCCCGGAATGCACGGCGCACACGCCGGCCCTGCGGCATGATCGCCTTCAATACTAATGCAGGCTTAACGATGCTTCAAATCCATCATTCTTCGGCTCATGCACGAATCAGGCGCGCGTTGCGGAAGTAATGCACCCGAAGATCGAATCCGCGGGCGCTCTTGCCGATGTAGGTCATGTGGAAATCCCCGCCCAGGCGCCAGACCGGACGACGCGCCTGGACCGAGGCGAACCAGGGATTCTCCAGTTCCGCAACGATGCCTATCGCGGGAAAACCGTGCGCCTGAGCATACGCGTGCAACACCTTCTCGGCAGTGCGCAGCAAGCGCATCACCAGCAAGGTATGCCGCCAGCGTTTCCCGACAAAACTGCGGTAGTGGTACATCGGCTGGCCGAGTGCCGGAACGGTGCCCGGATACGCGGTGCAGACCCCTGCGATCTCTCCCTCGGACGAGCGCGCATAGGCCACGACCTGCGTCAGGCGTTCACGTGCATGCGGCTCGCCCGGCAATGCGCCTTCGCGCAGCCAGAACGCCACCAGATCGTCCTGCTCATGCGGAGCCAAGGCCTGCCAGCAATGCACCATGCTGAATCCTTCCACGCCTGCGGCAGCCTGTTCGTCGGTCATCATCGTCTCGCCCTGGGCACCCGGCGACCGATGATAGGGCAGCCGGGCCCTAACGTGCGCAGTCGACTACCTGCACCAGCGCCGCCATTTCTTCCTCGTCGAATCCCGCCGCACGGCGGGCATCGAGGTTGAACGGGCCACGCAGCACATCACGCGCATGCCTTTTCAGAAGTTCCCGGAACGTGGTGCGTGGGTCGACCCCATCCAGTGCACAGAGATGGCGGAACCAACGTGAACCGGCCGCCACGTGGCCAATCTCCTCGCGCAGGATCACCTCGAGAATCGCAACGGTGGCGAGATCGCCAACGTCCGTGAGGCGAGCGATCATCGCCGGCGTCACGTCGAGACCACGGGCTTCGAGTACCCGCGGCACCAGGGCCATCCGCTCGAGACACGAGCCGGTGGTCTTGCGTGCCATTTCCCAGAGGCCGTCGTGGGCATCGAAATCGCCGTAGGCATGACCGAAATCGGCCAGACGTTCGATCAACATCGCGTGGTGGCGCGCTTCATCATCGGCGCACGACGCCCAATCGGCGTAATAACTCTCAGGCATTCCCGGAAAACGCAGCACGGCATCCCACGCGAGATTGATCGCGTTGAATTCGATGTGCGCGATGGCGTGCAGGAATGCAGCCCGCCCGGCCTCACTGCCCAAACCACGCGATGCGACATGGCGAGGATGCACCAGCCTCGGCCGCTCGGGCCGCCCGACCGCTTCCGCGTCGGGAATCTCCGGCCAGTGATCGGCGTCCGCCAGCGGAAGCAAACCAGCCGAGAATGCGGCAACCGCGGCACGGGTATCCTCCACCTTGGCTGCGGGGTCACGCAGCGCAAGACAGTGCGCGGCAGCGTGCTGGAGCGTCGGCCAGCGATTCACGGATGCCGCGGACATTGCATCAACCGGCGCGACGCTTCTGTCGGTTTTCATCGCCGCGAAGCGTGTGCAGCCGCTCGAAATACCCGTGCTCCACACCGGTGACGTATTCGCCGGTGAAACAGGAAGAATCGAACCCGGAGAGTGCATCGTTGCCCTCGGCAACGGCCCATTCCAGATCGGAAAGATCCTGATAGACCAGCCAGTCGCAACCGAGTGCGGCTTGCACCTCGACTTCGCTGCGATCGTGGGCGATCAGTTCGCTCGCCGCAGGCATGTCGATACCGTAGATGTTGGGATGGCGCACGGCTGGCGCGGCGCTGGCAAGGTACACCTTGCGCGCCCCCGCTTCGCGTGCCATCTGCACGATCTGCTGGCTGGTGGTGCCGCGCACGATGGAATCGTCGACCAGCAACACGACGCGGTTGCGGAATTCCAGCGGAATCGGGTTGAGCTTGCGCCGTACCGATTTCACTCGTTCGCTCTGGCCCGGCATGATGAAGGTGCGCCCGACGTAGCGGTTCTTGATGAAGCCCTCGCGGTACTTCACGCCGAGCACGTTGGCCACTTCCAGTGCTGCATCGCGGGCCGAGTCGGGAATCGGAATGATGGTGTCGATGTCATGATCCGGCCGCAGGCGCAGGATCTTCTCGCCCAGCTTCACGCCCATGCGCATCCGCGCCTTGTGCACCGAAACGTTCTCGATCATCGAGTCCGGCCGGGCGAAATAGACGTACTCGAAGATGCAGGGCGCATGTCTGGCGGGCTCCGCGCACTGGCGCGCATGCAATTGGCCGCTGGGCGTGACGACGATGGCCTCGCCCGGTTGCACGTCGCGAATGCGGGTGAACCCGGTCAGATCCAGCGCCACGCTTTCCGACGCCACCGCGTACTCGACACCGGCTGCGCCTTCGCGCTTGCCGAGCACCAACGGGCGGATGCCATGCGGATCGCGGAACGCCACCAGCCCCAGGCCAAGCACCATGCTGACGATGGCATAACCGCCCCGGCAGCGTCGGTGAACCGCCGACACGGCCTCGAACATCGCGTCCGGCGTGAGCGCAGCATGGCGGGAAATTTCGTGCGCCAGCACATTCAGCAGCACCTCGGAATCCGACGTGGTGTTGACGTGGCGACGATCCTGTTCGAACACCTCGCGACGCAGGGTTTCGGTATTGATCAGGTTGCCGTTGTGCGCCAGTGCGATCCCGTAAGGCGAGTTGACGTAAAACGGCTGGGCCTCGTCCGACCCCTCCGAACCGGCGGTGGGATAACGGCAGTGTCCGATTCCGATATTGCCGTCGAGCAAACGCATGTTGCCGGCGTCGAACACGTCCCGCACCAGGCCATTGCCCTTGTGGATGCGAATGCGGGTTCCATCCACGGTGGCGATGCCGGCGGCATCCTGGCCGCGGTGCTGGAGCACGGTGAGTCCGTCATACAGCGCCGCAGCCACAGGCCCGGTGCCGACGATGCCGATGATGCCGCACATGCTGGGTAAACCTCGTCAGGAGTCCCGTCGGCGCTGCGCCGGCGGAGACGTATCGGATGGCGCGTCCGATGGAGGGCGATCCGCCTCGACCGGTGCGACAGGGGCGTCATTGTCGCCCGGAATGGCCGGCAGCAGGGGAATGGCCTGCATCGGGTCAAACGACAGGCGTTCGGCCAGCGCCTCGGGCAACCAGCCTTTCATCCATTCCGCGCCGCGCTCAAAACCGGGTACGACGCGGGAATCGCGCCATGCCGCTTCTTGCGGCAATGGCGTGAAGCCGGCCACCAGCACGAGAGCGCACGCCACCGCAGCACCGCGGAGCAGGCCGAAACCCAACCCGAGGACGCGATCGGTCCCGGACAGCCCGGTACTCTTCACCAGCTTGCCAATCAACCAGGTCAGCAATCCACCCACGACCAGGGCGAGCAGGAACACCGCCGCATAGCCGAGAAGCCAGCGTGCCGTCGGGGCATCGACATGCGCTTCGAACAAACCCGCAACGGTGAGCCCGAACACGAACGCCAACCAGAACGCAGCCACCCAGACCGCAAGCGACATCACTTCGCTGATGAACCCGCGCCACAGCCCCACCACGGCCGACAGGCCGAGGATCGCCAGCAGCACGATGTCCAGCCAGGTCAGCACGCAGGATCAGGGGTGCGGCACGACGTTGCCGTCGATGCCGAGTTTTGTCTTGACCTCGGATTTGAGCCGGTCGGCATTGGCGCGCTGCAACTCCGGCCCGACGCGTACGCGCCACAGGGCGCCGTTGGCGGTCGCGATGCGCTCGACGTAGCTGGCAAAACCGGCCGCGCGGGCGCGATCGCGCAAGACGTTGGCGTCCGTTTCCGAACGCAAGGCACCAATCTGCACGGCAAAGCCTTCGGCCGGGGCCGCCTTGACCGCAGGCGGGGCGCTCTCGCCCTCCAGAGACACGACGCCGGTGGGCAGGTCGGAGCGAATCCGTTGCACGGTCAGGCGCGCGGATTCCGCTTCGGAACGTTGTGCGAACGGACCCAGACGCACGCGCTGCACCGCCTTGCCGTCGTGGCTGACCTGCTCGGCATACGCGGGGAGCTTCTGCCCGCGCAGCTGCGACACCAGATTGCTGGCATTGGTCGCGTTGGCATAGCTGCCGAGGTTGACCGCCCAGCGTCCGGAAGGCGTGGCCGCGGGCGTGGAAGTCGATGCAGGTGCAGGTGGCGACGTCGCTGCTGGTGGCGTCACTGGCGGCGCGGCACTTGGTGTCACCGACTCGGGCGAAGGCAGGGAAGCCAACTCCGTGCCCACCGGCGCACCGGAAACCGCATCAATGCGCGACGGGGCATCGGTGGTGTCCACCGTGACGACGCGATCCTCGTCCTGCATCGGGACCGGGTCCGGCGTAGCCGGTGCCGGTGCCGGCAGTGCGGGCGCGAGGGTCAGGTCGCGGGTCTCGAATTTTCGGTCATCACGCGGCGGGACATCCACCGGAACCGTGCTGCTTCCGGAATCCGGCTCCGGGCCGCCGATCAACATCGGCAGGAAGATCACGGCAAGTGCCACCAGCACGGCGGCACCGATGAGTCGCTGCTTCAAACTCGTATCCACACGCTGGCTTCCATGCGATGAATCCGGGGTCGGACGGTGCGAAGTATAACGGCGTCGACCTGAGTGGATTGATTACATCGCTGCCAACGCCTCGGCCACGGTGTGGAACGAACCGAACACGACGATGCGATCCCCTGCTCTCGCCATGCGCCGGGCTTCGCTCAAGGCCTCCGCCACGGACACGTGACGGGTCGCAAGCGAGCGTGACAACAGCGCACCGACCTTCTGCCACAGCGCCTCCACTGATTGCTCCCGCCCGCCCACACCCGTGAGCCCCGCAAGCAACCAGATGTCGATCTGCCCCATCACCGCGGCAACTTCATTGGCGACATCCTTGTCGGCAAGGGCAGCAAACACCGCCAGCGTCGCACCGGATGCGCGATTGGCCTGCAGCCACGAGGCCAGCTGTTGTGCCGCCTGCGGGTTGTGCGCCACATCCAGCACGACCTCCACCGGCCCCGGGATGACCTGCATGCGCCCCGGCAAGGTCGCAGTCGCAACACCGGCGGCGATGTGCTGCTCGTCCAGCGGCAAAGGCGGCAATATCGCGCGCAAGGCGGTGATCGCCGCCGACGCATTGCCGAGCTGCGCAGGCGCTCGCAACGCCGGGAGCGGCAGAGCCAACGCACCGCGATCATCCTGAAACACCCAACCGTCCCTGGTTGCTTCCCAACGATAGTTTCGCCCCGCGCGATATTGGGGTGAACCAACGTGCTCGGCCACGTGCAACAAGGCATCGGGAGGATCGAGCTCGGCAATCACCACCGGTTTTCCGGCACGCAGCACACCGGCCTTCTCGCGCGCAATGGACTCCCGATCACTGCCCAGAAATTCCACGTGATCGAGCGCGATGGTGGTGATGATGGCCGCATCCGCATCCACCACATTGACCGCATCCAGCCGCCCCCCCAGACCGACTTCGAGGATGACCAGATCCAGCGCTTCGCGCGCGAAAAGCCACAGCGCCGCGAGCGTGCCGAACTCGAAGTAGGTCAACGCGGTGTCGCCTCGCGCCGCTTCCACCGCCTCGAAGGCGTGGATCAGCGCGCTGTCGTCCACCGGAACACCATCGATCCGCACCCGCTCGTTGTAGGCAAGAAGATGCGGCGAGGTGTAGGCGCCCACGCGGTAACCGGCCGCTCGGGCGATGGACTCGACGAACGCCACCGTCGACCCCTTGCCATTGGTACCCGCCACCGTGATCACCCGCTTCGCCGGTTTGCCCGACCCCAGACGCTGGAACACCTCGCGGACCCGCTCAAGCCCGAGCTCGATCGATCTGGGGTGAATGGATTGCTGGCACTCCAGCCATTGCGACAGGTTCATGGGGATATTCCGCCGGGAAACTGCGGCACTGTACGAAATCCTGACAGCGCGCGCCGCTCTCGCCTTGCATTGCCGGAAGGCGCTCGCTACCGTCCCGGCTCCTTTGCCGCTCCCATTCCCGTCATGCCAAGCCAACTGGAAGCCCTCAACCGCTGGGTCGAAGAGATCGCCCGCCTGACCCGGCCCGACCGCATCCACTGGTGCGATGGCTCCGATGCCGAGAACGATGCGCTGATCGCGCAGATGGAGGGCGACGGCACGCTGATCCGGCTGAACACGGAAACCCATCCGAACTGCTGGCTGCACCGCTCGCATCCCGGTGACGTGGCGCGGGTCGAGCATCTGACCCTGGTCTGCACCAAGGATCAGGAAGACGCCGGCCCGAACAATCACTGGATGGTTCCTGCCGAGGCGCACGCGAAGATCGATGCGCTGTTCGATGGCTGCATGCAGGGCCGCACGCTGTACGTGGTGCCTTACTGCATGGGGCCAATCGATTCGCCGATTTCGCGCTGCGGTGTGGAGATCACCGATTCGCCCTACGTGGTGGCCAACATGCGCCTGATGACGCGCATGGGTGCGGCAGCGCTGGCGCGGATCGAACGCGAGGGCGCGGATGCTGCTGCTCGCGGCGAGCGCGAAAGTTCGTTCGTGAAGGGGCTGCATTCCACCGGCGATCTGGACCCGGACAAGCGCTGGATCATGCATTTCCCCGAGGAGTTGACGATCAAGTCCATCGGTTCGGGCTACGGCGGCAATGCCCTGCTTGGCAAGAAGTGCCATGCACTGCGCATCGGTTCGTGGCAGGCCCGGCAGGAGGGCTGGCTGGCCGAGCACATGCTGATCGTCGGCATCGAGAATCCGCAGGGCGAAACCCATTACATCGCCGCCGCATTCCCCTCGGCCTGCGGCAAGACCAATCTCGCCATGCTGATTCCACCCGAAAGCTATCGCGAGAAGGGCTGGAAGGTGTGGACGGTGGGCGACGACATCTGCTGGATGACGCCCGGTGCCGATGGCCGCCTGTACGCGATCAATCCGGAGGCCGGCTTCTTCGGCGTTGCGCCCGGCACCAGCAACGCCACCAATCCGAACGCGCTGGCGTCCATCCAGCGCAACACCATCTTCACCAACGTGGCCGTCACGGCCGACAACCAGCCCTGGTGGGAAGGGTTGCCCGGCACCCCGGCCATCGACTGGCAAGGCCGCCCCTACGACCCGCAAAACGGCCCGGCGGCACATCCGAATTCGCGCTTCACGGTTTCCGCCAGGCAGGCGCCGAGTTGGTCGCCGATGGCCGAGGAGCCGCAGGGCGTACCGATTTCCGCCATCGTGTTCGGCGGCCGCCGCCCGTCACTGATCCCGCTGGTGTTCGAGGCACGCGACTGGACCCACGGCGTTCTGGTGGGTGCGGCGATGGGCTCGGAAACCACCGCCGCCGCGACGGGTGCCGTCGGTGTGTTGCGGCGTGATTCGATGGCGATGAAGCCGTTCTGCGGCTACAACTACGGCGACTATTTCGCGCACTGGCTTTCGTTCGACAGACCCGGCGCCCAGTTGCCGAAAATCTTCCACGTCAACTGGTTCCGCAGGGGCGAGGACGGCGCGTTCCTGTGGCCTGGCTTCGGCGACAACATGCGCGTGCTCGAATGGATCATCGCGCGATGCACCGGTCAGGCGGGCGCGAAGGAAACCCCGATCGGCCACGTGCCGCGCCCCGAGGATCTCGACCTCGACGGCCTGGATCTCAGCGATTGGACAACGGACGCGCTGCTTTCCGTCGATGTCGAGGGCTGGCGCCGCGAAATCGCCGATATCGGAACGTACCTCGACAGCTTCGGCGCCCGCACACCTGACGCACTTCGGGCAGAGCAGCAACGCGTGGCTGCTGCCCTGAAATGAGGTGATGGGTCGGGGCCGCGTTCAGCTGCCCCGTCCGCCCCGCATCAACTGCATGAACTCGGCGCGGGTACGCGCGTCCTCGCGGAAATCCCCGAGCATCTGGCTGGTCACCATGCTGACGCCGCGCTTGTGCACGCCTCGCGTGGTCATGCACTGGTGCACCGCTTCGATCACCACACCCACGCCGCGCGGCTTGAGCACGTCATCGATGCAATGGGCAATTTGCGCCGTGAGCTTTTCCTGGACCTGGAAGCGGCGCGCGAAACCTTCCACCACACGCGCCAGTTTGCTGATTCCCACCACCTTGTTCGTGGGCAGGTAGCCCACATGCGCCCGTCCGATGATGGGCGCCATGTGGTGTTCGCAATGGCTTTCGAACTCGATGTCGCGCAGCACGATCATTTCGTCGTATCCCGCGACTTCCTCGAAGGTGCGGCGCAGGTATTCGGAAGGATCGACGGCGTAGCCTGAAAACCAGTCGCGATACGCCTTGGCAACACGCTTGGGTGTATCGATCAACCCTTCGCGCGAGGGATCCTCGCCTGCCCAGCGCAGCAAGGTGCGAACAGCGGCCTCGGCCTGCGCCTGATCGACGGGTGTTTCGTCTTGATGATTCATTGGGTCCCCTCGTGGGTGTGTCTTCGATTCCCGCACCGTTGGTCCGGGTCGTGCCGCGATCCCCGGGGATCGCTCCGCGCAAGGCTCACGCCCCTCGTGACGTGACGTTCCGGTCCGAGGTGGCGAATGCCGGCGCCTCAGCGCCGCAGCGTGTCGAAATCCGGCACCTCGAACTCGTAGTCCGGCAGGAGATAGTCGGGCATCTCCTCGCTGCAATCCATCACCTGGCAGCGTCGGCGCTGCAGATAGGCGTCGCGCACCAGCAGATACGGATCGCTCGCGTCGCGCATGAAGGACTCGTAGGGCAGCACCGAAGCACGCGCGTCCACGCCGTAAAGGATGCTGACTTCCGCACCTTCGCGTCGCGCCAGCCAGCTGATCGGGCTGATGTTGGAGTTGACGCCCTTGCCGAAGGTGTCACGCACCGTCCCGGGCCCGAAGACCGGCAGCACAAGGTAGCGCGACTCGTTCCAACCCCATTGTGCGAAGGTCTGGCCGAAGTCCCGCTGGCGCAACGGGATCCCGGCCTCGGTAGCGGGATCCAGCAAGCCGCCAAGACCCAGCGTGGCATTCATCAGGAAGCGTCCGAGCGCGGTACCGGCCTGGCCGGGATGCCCTTGCAGGACCAGATTCAAGGCCGAAACCGGTTGCTGCAGGTTGCCGAAAAAGTTGGACACCCCCAGGCGCACCAGGCGTGGCGTGACCGTGGCATACCCTTTGGCAACCGGACGCAGCATGGTCCGATCCAGCACGTCGTTGAAGGCGTACATCCGGCGGTTGAAACCTTCCCATGGATCGGCCGCGGCGTCATGCCCGGTGACGGCCTCTTCCCCGGTTGCATCCGGCAGGTCGGATTCGGAAACAGGCTTGCGCGGGCCCGGTCCCGCGCAGGCCACCAGAGCCAGCACCGCCGACAGCATCAGGATGTGTGCGAACCGCTTCATGCCGTGGCCTCTTCTCCGGAATCGTCGAGCCGGTGTGCCCGGCACAACGCACGATAACGCCATGCCACATCACCTTGCACGGGGGCCGGCAACATCCCGAGCGCGTCCTGTCGGCGGCGCAGCCAGTGCAGCAGTGCGACACCCGCACTGTCGATCTCGCGCACCTGCGACAGGTCGATCGCTCGGATCGTGGCAGGCTGCGCCGAACAAGCACGGAACAACGCGGCAACGGTCGTCATGGTCACCTGCTCTGGCAACATCCAGGTGCCGGAAGCCTCCGTTGCCGTCATGACTCGTCCTGCAACCGGATCTGGCCGCTGCGAAGACCGGCAATGACCTCGTCCAGACTGCGCGTGCGCAATTGCCCGTCGAACTGGTTGCGATACGTCTGGACATAGGAAATACCCTCGACAATCACGTCGAACACCAGCCAGTCATCGCCTTTCCTCCGGAACATGTAATCCACCTGCACCGGCTCGCCGGCGCGCCGCACGATGCGGCTGGCGACGCGCATCATTTCGCCATTGCGCATCGGCGTACTCGACGCGATCTTGACGTCGGTGCCGGGATCCACGTCAAGCAGGGCGTCGGCGTAGCGACGCAGAAGACTGTCGGTCAGCGCATCCGCGAAGCCTTCGATCTGTTCAACCGACGCACCGCGCGCATGGCGTGCCAGCACCAACTGGGCCGCATACGGACGATCCATCACGTCGTTGAGTTGCGTCTTGACGAAACTGCGCAACTTGTCCGGATCGGCGCGGAATGCATCGCGTTGCGCCTCGATCGCATCGAGTACCGCATGGGTGCGTTCGCGCACGATGTCGGCCGGGACGGGAGCCACGGACTGGGACGATGCGGCGATCGCCGAAAACAGCGTCAGCAGCAGGGCAAGAATGATGCGCGGAGACATGGAGAACCTTGAATGAGCGAATCGATCAGCGCGCAGCATCGTCGCCACCGCCCGAATCGGCGTTGAACAGGAATTTCCCGATCAGCTGCTCCAGTACCACCGCCGGCTGGGTCAGGAGGATTTCGTCGCCGTCCTTGAGCGGCTCCGGATCACCGCCGGGCGACAGGCCGATGTAACGCTCGCCCAGCAGGCCGCTGGTGAAGATCGCAGCCCCCGTGTCCGCCGGCAATTCGCCGGCGGCGTGCGAGATGCGCAGCGTGACCTTCGCATCGAAGTTCTCGTCCAGCATGATGGACTCGATCTCGCCCACCTTGACTCCGGCGATCTTCACCGGCGCGCGCGCCTTCAGGTCGCCGGCATTGGTGAAGTTGGCCACCACGCGATAGGTGCTGCCCCCCAGGCGGTCTCCGGAATTGGTCGAGGCGAACGCCAGCATCAGGGCGCAGGCAAAACCCATCAGGATGAATGCGCCCACGCTCCATTCGGTTTTGGGACTGGCCATGCTTTGTCTCCGTGCTTGTCGTCAGTACAGCGTCGCGCTGAGTAGGAAATCCAGGAACAGCACCATCAATGAGCCGTAGACCACCGCCTGGGTCGTCGCCACCGAGGTGCCCTCGGGTGTGGGCCTGGCGTGGAAACCGACATGGGTGGCGATCAACGCGCAGAACACGCCGAACACCGCCGCCTTCACGAACGCCTGCCCGTAGTCGTCCCACAGGTCCACGCTGGATTGCAGCGAGGCCCAGAAATAGCCGGGATCCACGCCCAGCAGGTAGACCGCCTGAAACCAGCCGGCCACGATCGAAAAACAAATGAATACCGCGGTCAGAAGCGGCACGCTGATGCAGGTGGCCAGGAAGCGCGGCACCACGACCTTGCCGACCGGGTCGATCGCCATCATCGACAGCGAGGTGATCTGGTCGGTGGCACGCATCAGGCCCAATTCCGCCGCCATCGCCGAACCGGCGCGGCCGCAGAACAGGATCGCGGTCAGTACCGGCCCCAACTCGCGGAAAACGGTCAGCGACAGCATCGTGCCGAGCGCATTGCCGGCACCGAAGGTCACCAGGGTGCGATATCCCTGCAGCGTCATCACCAGCCCGACGAAGGCACCGCCGACCGCGATGATCGGCACCGAGCGCGCACCGATCACGTAGATCTGGCGCACCGTGTCGCGCCACTGCGAGCGGCCGGGACGGATCGCGCCAAGAATGCGGAACAGGAACAGGCCGAAACGGCCCAGCGCAGCAAGCGTCTCACGCATGGGTCACCGTCCTGGTCGCACGGTAATCGAAACCGATCGGGCCATCCGGCGCACCATCCATGAACTGGCGCACCAGAGGATCGGTGCTGGCATCCAGTTCCTCCGGCGTGCCGGCGAACACGATGCCGCGATTGGCCACGATCAACACCTGATCGGCAATCCCCATCACCTCGCGCACGTTGTGGGTGATGACCAGGCTGGTCATGCCCAGCGCATCGTTGAGGCGACGGATCAGGTTCACGATGACGCCACTGGCGATGGGATCCAGCCCGGTCAATGGCTCGTCGTAGAGCATCAGCGGCGGATCGGCCACCACCGCACGCGCCAACGCCACGCGCCGCGCCATGCCGCCGGAGAGTTCGTTCGTCTCCAGCGCACCGGCTTCGCCCAATCCCACTGCCGCCAGCTTCATCTGCACCAGCTCGCGAATCAGTTCTTCCGGCAGATCGGTGTGGGTGCGCAGCGGCAGTGCGACGTTCTCGAACACGTCGAGATCGCTGAGCAGGCCATTGCCCTGCAGCATCACACCCATCCTGCGGCGCAGCGCGAACAGATCGCGCGCGCGCGGCAGCGGCAGTGAATGGCCGAGCACGTCGATGTCGCCGGATGCCTGCGCCAGTTCGCCGACCACGCCGTACAGCAGGGTCGACTTGCCGGCACCCGAAGGCCCCAGCACTGCCGTCACGCTGCCGCGTGGCAGCGACAGGCTCACGTCGGACAGGATCGTGCGTGCGCCGCGACACAACGTGACGCGACCGAAAACGACAGCAGGTTCCTGATGTTGGGACATGGCAAGGAAGACCCTGGAGTTGTTGCCACAACGGCGGCGAACGACGCGCAACGTTGCCGCAAAGGCATGAACAGGCAAGGCAACGGCGGATTATCGCCGCCCCCTTCCCCGCAAGCCAGCCACCGCCTGAGCGGTTCGTTCAGGGTTGCGACGGATTGTCCAACTCCGAGGCCTCGCGTGGCGGGCGCTTTCCGAGCTTGCGCTGGAGCGAACGTCGATGCATGCCGAGCAGGCGCGCGGCAGCGGAGATGTTGCCCCCCGTTTCGGCCAGCGCCTGCTGGATATGCTCCCACTCGATCCGAGACAAGGGCGTCATCGCGGCCGGCTCTGTCACGTTCTCCACCACCTCGCCGGAAATCGCCCGCAGGATCGCATCCAGCGAGGCCGGCTTGGGCAGGTAGTCGTCGGCACCGCGCTTGATCGCTTCCACCGCAGTGGCAACGCTGGCGTATCCGGTGACCAGCACGATGCGCATCGTCGGCAACAGGGCTCGCAACGGCGCGATCAACTCCAACCCGGTACCGTCACCCTCGGCCAGCTTCAGATCGAGCAGGGCGAAGTCCGGACGATGCAAGCGCGCCATGCGCAAGGCATCGGTCGATCGCGAAACACCCAGCAGTTCGATGCCGCGCCGCTGCATGGCACGGGCCAGTGTCCGCACATAGAGGTCATCGTCATCCAGCAGCAAGCCGCGCATCACGCCTGCCCTCCCGGCATCGGCACACGAAACGCCACGCGCGTGCCGCCACCTTCGACAGATTGCATCCTCAGCTCGCCACCGAGGCGTTCGATGGTGGCCTGCGAGAGTGCGAGTCCGACTCCCAGCCCACCCGGTTTGTCACTGCCGAACAACGTGCCCGGCAACAGCATCCGCCCCGGCTCCAGCCCCTTGCCGTGGTCGCGCACCTCACCGACAAGGCAGCCTGCTTCGCAGCGCAGCGACAACGAAATGCGCGCATTGCCGTTCGCCTCACCGGCATCGGCCGCGTTGTCCAGCAAGGCCCGCAGCAGATGCCCGATCGCCGCATCCACCTGAAGGCCTGCCGGCAACACCGCATCACGCTCCAGCACGATGGCCGGGCGCAACAGGGTCCAACGTGCCACCACCTGCTCGGGATCGATACCTTCTCCGAGGCGTGCGGCGCGGGCCAGATCGCGTACCCGATCACGGCAGGTTCCGGCCAGCGCGTGCAGCAACTGGATATCGTCCTCCAGTGCCTCGGGCAGCTCGCCGGTATCGAGTTCGTCGAGCAGCAGCAACATCGTCGCCAGCGGCGTATTGAGCTCATGGGCAACGGACGCGGCATGGGTGGCCAGCGCCAGGATGCCTTCGTCACGCACGAACCGTTCGCGCAAGCGCGCCAGCTCGGCATCGCGCTCACGCCGCTGTGCAGCCATGCGGGCGAGGAAGTACACGAACACGGCGGCAGACACCACGAAGTTCACTGCCATGCCCCACAGGTGCAGGTCGAATCCATCCATCGCCACCCCATGCACGTGCGGCAAAGGGCGTCCGAACATCGCCACCAGCAGGTAGGCCAACCCGCACAGCGCTGCCGTGGCGTAGATCCAGCGCTGCGGCAACGCCAGCGCCGCGAACGCAATGGGTAACAGGAACAGCGAGGTGAACGGATTGGCTGGCCCGCCACTGCATCCGATCAGGAAGGCCAGCACCGTCATGTCCACCATGATGTGGAGGAACACCTCCCACGGCGGCGCATCCTCGCTGCGCCTGGCGCGCTGCAGTGCATAGATGTTGAATCCGGCCAGCAGCGCGATGGCCGCGGTCATCGACCACAGCGGCAGCGGCACGGCAAGCAGGAACGCCACGCAGGCCACCGTCACAAGCTGGCCTGCCACGGCAAACCAGCGCAGCGCGGCGAGCGTGGCGATCAGTGAGGTGCGGTCGGACATCATCGTGTCAGCATGCCACCGAACGGCCACTGCGCCACGTCCATGCACTCAAGGGACGTGACGCACGATGAGCGACAACCACCCGGCTCAGTAACTGAAATCCAGCTTCAACCACGCGCTTCGCCCGGGCTCGAGAATGCGCACCTGCTCTGCCGGGTAGCCAAAGTCGGCACTGCCGGCGAGATTGAGGTGTTCCGAGTACGCCCGATCGAACAGGTTGTCGATGCCCGCCGAAAGGCGCACATGCTCACCTGCACGCAGGCTTCCATTGATGGCCAGCGTGCCGAAACCCTTGCTCGCACCCATGTCCTGGCCCACCACATTGCCCTGCCCGATGGCGACACGGTCCTGCGCATCCACCACCCGCCACACGATGCCGGAGGACCAGTTCCCCGATTCCCACGCAGCGCTCATGCGCAGCTCCAGCGGTGGCATCTGCGGCAATGGCATGTCGGCATCGCGGTTCTTGCCATGAGCCTGTGCCAGCGTCGCACCGAGTTTCAGCCCGGTCAGCGGGCGATACTCCACTCCCGCCTCGACCCCATGAATGCCCGCATCCACATTGTCTGCATGGCTGGAATTTCCCATCATGCCGCCAGCGCTGTAGGTGAACAGGATGTAGTCGTCGATCCTGCCAACGTAGGCATTGATCCAGGCATCCAACCGCCGCGAGCGGAAGCTCATCCCGGCGTCCAATTGCGTGGTGCGCTCAGGCTCGATGCCATCGAAGGCGTTGATCGATCCCATCGGGCCGTGGTCGGGCGAGAACAACTCCCAGTAGTCGGGCATGCGGCTCACATGGCCCACCCCCGCAAACACGCCGAAACCTTCATTTCCCTGCCATTCGTAGCGCAGGAACCCACTGCTCAGGTTTTCGCGACGGCTCTGGCCGGACGTGGATGGCCCCATGTCCCCCATGTCCATCTTCGGATCGGCGTGCATCCCGCCCATGCCACCGCCAGCACGAAGATCCGTGGCGCTCGCGCGATCACGACGCAACCCGGCGATCCAGCGCGATGGCGTGCCCGTCTCGAACGCGATTTCGGCGAAGGCACCGCGATGACGCAACTCGGCATCGATCTCCCAGGGCTTGTTCACATGCGCACCACGACCCATCGCGCTACGGCTGCGATGCCGGCTGTTCTGTGCATCCACACCTGCGGTGAGCTGCCAATGGGCCCAGCCGAATCCGACAGCGGCACGACCGCCCTGGGTGAGGCGATCCACGTTCGCACCCATCGGCATCGGCATGGGACTCATCGGGTTCGGATCACGCAAGCTGTAGTTGTCCATCAGGTGATCGACATGGTTCCGGTAGGCACTGGCCTCGATCCGCTGCAACGCACCGTCGAATCCGGATTTTTCGAACCGCAACGAACGCGAATCGCGCTCGAACATCGAGCCATCCATGCCGCGCCCGGCATAACGGGCCTCTCCATCACCCCGACCCATGCCGATTTCCAGCAGCGTGTCTTCATCCGGCGTCCAGCCGAACGCGGCATCGGCATTCCACTTGTCCCACAGCGACGGAACGCGGCTGCCATCACCGGCCCGATAGTCATCCGCCTCCGAGGTGTTGCCGCTCATGCGCACGTAGCCCTGCGAGAATCCCGCATCGGCATCAAGCACAAGATCACGACGCCCATTGGAACCGGTCAGCACACTACCCGTGGCTCGTGCACCCGCCGCATCGTATCGCGCTGCATCACGTTCGAAACGCACTGTGCCAGCGGATGCACCCGGTCCCCACAGCACTGTCTGCGGGCCTTTCACCACCACCAGCCGATCAAACGTCTCCGGAGCCATATAGGACATCGGATTGTCCATCCGCGCCGGGCAGGCACCGGGCATGCTGCCGTCATTGGACAGCAGGTTCAGACGCGATCCGAACATGCCGCGCAACACGGGATCGCCATTGCTGCCGCCATTTCGGATCGCGGTAAAACCGGGAATGGTCTTGAGATAGTCGGCACCATCGCTGGCCGGTACCGGCTGGCGCGGCAACTTCGGATCAGTCTGCCATTCCACGCCATCGGCAGGGGCCTGCGCGGTGACGATGATGGCATCCAGCGCACGCCGTTCCGCCTCGATGGAGTCGGTGCTCGCGAGAGCCAACATCGGCCACGCCAATGGCAGAAACCGCCATGCCCGACCTGCCTTGCCAACGCCACGCCCTGCCATGATTCCGCTCCGCATCAAAGGGCGAGCATCGTAGGCAGTGCGTGAAGGCGGGGGGATGCGACCAAGTGTCGCAGGGCGGTATCAGATGGCCCGGGGTTCCACCGTCGCCAGCAGGCTGCGCAGGCGCTCGACGATGGATTCGGAATCCGGCAGCGGGTGCGCGTCGATGGCGACAATCGGCCAGAGCCCGCCACTGTTGCAGCAGAACCCAGCCGTCAGGCCGGCAATGTCGTGCCGCGTGATCGGCTGGCGTGTCACCTGTCCGCCTCCGGCACGAAAGGCTTGCGACAACATCTGCATCGTGCTGCCTTGCAGTTGCGGTGCCTGCGGCCAGAGCAACGCATCGTGGTGGAAAAAACCGATGTTGAACGTCGCACCCTCAGCCACGAAACCATCATCCGTGAGCAGCAACGCATCGTCGAAACCCTGCATGCATGCTTGACGGCGCAGATGCATCACGTCGAAGCTGCCGCCGTGCTTGAGCTGCGGCAGGTAGCGGCTGTGCAGCGTGCTCATCAGGCGCACGGGCGCGATGATTTCCGGCGCAGGCGGATCAACCAGCATCAGCACTTCCAACCGCGCCGGTGAAGGCATCGCGCGTGCAGTGAAGTTGGCGGCACCGATGCTGATGCGCAACGAGGCATCCGCCATGCCAGCCAGCGCGCACCGCATCTGGGCACGCAAGGCATCCGCATCGAGCGCCGCATCGAACAACACGCGCGTGGCTTCTTGCAGCCGCGCCAGATGCACGTCCAAACCACGCACCGCTCCTGCGCGCACCTGCATCGTGGTGTAGTGGCCATAGCCGCTGCGTGCAAAACGCATCAGCGCCGCCGCATCGGCGGGACGGCCATCGATGAATGCGCGCGTGTCGCTCACCATTGCCCGGCATTGGGCATCGAGCGCCATGGCTCGGCCGGCGGCAACGGATCACCCTTTTGCAACAGTTCGATCGAAATGAGGTCGGGGGACCGCACGAATGCCATGTGGCCATCACGCGGCGGGCGATGGATCACCACGCCCATCGCCGCAAGATGCGAACAGATGGCGTAGATGTCCTCCACTTCGAACGCCAGGTGCCCGAAATTGCGCGCACTGCCGTAGTCCTCGTCGTCGTGGTTGTAGGTCAACTCCACTTCCGATTCGGGACTTTCCGGCGCGGCCAGATAGACCAGCGTGAAGCGGTGTTCGGGAAAATCCTTGCGCCGCGTCTCGCGCAGGCCAAGGCCCTCGCAGTAGAAACGCATCGACGCGTCCAGATCGCGGACACGAACCATGGCGTGCAGGTATTTCATCGTCGGCTCACTTCAATCGGCGTTCGAACAACTTGAAGATGCGGCGGTACTGATCCAGCCATGCGTTGGCATGGACATACCCGTGGCGCTCCAGCGGGTAGCTGGCCAGCTCCCAGTTTTCCTTTTCCAGCTCGATCAGGCGTTGCGCGAGGCGCACCGAGTCCTGATAGAACACGTTGTCGTCCATCATGCCGTGCGCGATCAGCAAGTCGCCTCGAAGACCATCGGCGAAAAAGATCGGCGAACTGCGGCGGTACGCTTCCGGATCGATGTCCGGGGTGTTGAGGATGTTGGCGGTGTAGCCGTGGTTGTACTGGGTCCAATCGGTAACTGGCCGCAACGCTGCGCCGGCGTGAAACACTTCCGGTGCCTTGAACATCGCCATCAGCGTCATGAAACCGCCGTAGGAACCACCGTAAAGGCCCACGTTCGCGGCATCGCCCTGATGGTGCTCGACCAGCCAGCGAACACCATCGACCAGATCCTGAAGTTCCGGTTCGCCCATGTGGCGGTAGATCGCGGTGCGCCAGTCGCGCCCATAGCCTTCGGAGGCGCGGAAGTCGATGTCCAGCACCAGATAGCCTTGCTGCACCAGCAGGTTGTGGAACATCTGCTCGCGGAAGTAGTACGGATAGCGGGCATGGGTGTTCTGGGTGTAACCGGCACCATGCACGAACAGGACGATGGGGTATTTCCTGCCCGGCTCCAACGTCTCGGGGCGGTAGAACTTGGACCACAGCGGCTGCTTCACCTGCGAGGACGGCACCTCCGCGATGCGCGGCGCCATCCAGTCGATCGCCTTGAACGCCTCGCTGCGCGTATCGGTCAATACGCGCGCTTCTCCGCCGTCCGCAGGCACGAGCGCCAGTTGCGTCGGCAGATAACTCCGCGAGTAGCGCACCAGCAACTGGCGGCCATCGGGTGAAAGCTCGAAGCCTTCCACGCCGTCGAGCGCCGTCAACTCCCGGACCTCGCCCTTGCCGATCTCCTTCACGCAGACTTCGTAATCGCCCGGCCATGCACGATTGCAGAGAAAGTAGAAACGCGAGCCATCCACCGAGAGCTGCGGATCCGAGACTTCCCAGTCGCCCTTCGTCAGCATCTTGGCTTTGCCGTTTTGCGCGACGGTATACAGGTGCGAGTAGCCGCTGTCTTCCGACAGCAGCCACAGCGTGCGATGGTCGGGGAGCCAGCCGAAGTCGTTGAAGTTCCAGTTGATCCAGCCCGGATCGGTGAGACGATGCATCGGTGTCAGTTCGGCCTTGCCGGCGGACAGCGTGGCAATCCAGCGGTCCTTGTTGTCGGTGGCACGCAGCATCACGGCAGCACGCGTGCCATCGTCGGTGAAGCGCACGGCATCCACCCGCACCGGCCGCGCACCGGCCAGCGCGTCCTTGCCGGCGGCCTTGCGCAGGTCGGCCAACGGATCGATCCCGATGCCGGGCAGCACGTCGAACGGCACCACCGATTGCGTGAGAGACTCCAGGTCAACGCGCACCAGCTTGTGTCCGCCGGGCGGGTTGCGACCGACGCGCGTGCGCACGTCCTCCACTTCCTCGTAGCCGGACTCGGTGACGTACAACGGCATCTTTCCGCCCTGGCCGCGCTCCTGTTTCTTGTCCTGCGTCATCGCAAGCAACCACCGCCCGTCCGGGCTCAGCGCCGTCGCCGTGACGATGACATCGTCACCGAGGAACACCGGCAGCGGTGCGCGCGTGGCATCGGCACGGCGCAGCTCGAGATCCCGCTCACGCTGCGCCTCCTTGTCCGACTTCTGCCTGGAGAGTGTGGAGAACAATTCCAGCTGAAGGTCCCGAAGCGCGTCGGGCCTGGGTTCCGCAGCAGGATCCTTTTCAGCCTTCACCACGGCCACCTGCGCCATCAAGCGGGAATTCAGATCCACCGAATACCAGTCCTGCCCGATGCGGAACTGCGCCTTCGCACCATCGGCAGAAAATTGAGGCCCCCCGACGACCGTGCCGGTTCGGGTCAACTGCAACAAAGCCGAATTGCGCAGATCGCGAAGGAACACGTCGCCGTTGCGCACGAAAAGTGCCCGGGAGCGTGTTCGGTCGAACACCGGGGACGGACCATCCAGCACGGCGACCTCATTGTCGGAAACCGCACGAACGGTGCCCTGATCCAGCGCGATCGCGTGAAGGTCGCGCAGCGGGCTGCCTTGCCGCTTCACCGAGTAAAGCACCTGCCGGCCATCCAGCGACCAGTAGGGCGACTCCACCGCGGAACCGATCCAATCCGGATCGGCCATGACCTGTTCCAGAGTCAGCGGTTCGGCCGACGACGCGACCAGGGAAACGGGCAAGGTGAGCAGCATCGGCAGAATGCCGGTGAACAATCGACGCATGGCAAAGCCTTTCAGGACGCGAAGAACGGGAAAACCGCGAGTGTAGAGCGTTCGGGCGGCTCGGGCCCGTGACCTTGGCCATGTCACGCCCCGATGCCCGCCAACCGTGGCTCGCACGAATTGCCGACTATCCCAGAACGGCGGGATTGAGTTGCCACACGCTGTAGTTCAACGCAGCGGCATACGCGACCCACATCGCGTAGGGCGTCAGCAGTGCGCCGGCCAAGGGCCGGATGCGCCAAAACGCGACGAGCGTGGCGACGACAAGCAGTTCCAGCAGAAGCACATCGGCGAAGGCCAGACCACCCTTCTGCCATGCAAAGAACAGCCAGCTCCACAGCGCGTTGACCACGAGTTGCAGCAGATACAAAGTCAGGGCGACGCGCGCCGCACCGAATCCACCGACCCGCCACACCCACCACGCCGCGATACCCATGAGCAGATAGAGCACCGACCAGACCGGGCCGAACAACCCGCCTGGCGGCGCCCACTCGGGCCTCGCCAGGCCGGCATAGAACGCACCGGCCTGCGCCGAAGCGATGGCTCCGATGACCGCGGCCATCGCGCTGATGAGCAGCCACACCACCAAGCCGATGATCTGGGTACGTCTGGACATGTGCCGTACTCCCGTGGGTTTTCAGCGAGATCGCGCGCCCATGCGGCGCAGCGTCGAAACGTTCAGCCAGCCCGCAGCACCTTCAGCATGCGCTGGTAATCGCGGCGGTATTTCTTCCCGAGACGCACCTTTTGCGCATCGTCGAGGATCTTGCCGGAAACCTGGAAGAACTTCCGTTCTTCCTCGCGCAGATGGTGATGCACGGTCTCCGAGAGCTTGCGTGCCTTCGCCATCCAGCCAGCACCGGACTTGTCCACCACCTGCAGATCGGCGATCAGTTCGTCGATTTCATGATGCTCATGCAAGGCATGGCGCGAGGAGTCCAGCCCGGCATCGTCCATCAGGATGGGCGCATAGAGGAATCGTTCCTCGGCCGCAGCATGGGCAGCCAATTCGATCCGCAGCTCGGTGAACAGGGCGATGCGTTTTTCGCTGTGCGGGGGCGAACGGAGCAACTTGCGGCACAGCGACCGCTGAATGTCATGACTTTCGCGTAACGCATCGTAGATCGTGTCGCTCATGGCAGCTCCTGATCGTTGCTCAGACCAACCGAGCATACCTGCTGAAAACAGGGCACAACACGGCGTTGGATGAACTTTTCCCAACGCACCAGCGATCACCTTTGCACGAAGTCACGCTCGGGCATGGCAAGTCCGGGAGGCGTGACGTTGCAAGCTGGTTACCGTCGGAGAATCTTTTCCATCGGCCGACCCTTCGCGAGTTCGTCGACCAGCTTGTCCAGATGGCGAATGCTGCGCATCAGCGGATCCTCGATGTCCTCCAGCCGCACCCCGCAAACCACGCCGGTGATCTGCCCGCGCTTCGGATGCATGGCCGGTGCCTCGGCGAAGAAGGTCTGAAGATCGGCATTGCAGACGACCTGCTTCTCCAGACCCACCACGTCGTAGCCGGTCAACCAGCAAATCACCTGATCCACTTCTGCCCGCGTTCGTCCCTTCCTCTCGGCCTTCTGCACATACATCGGATAGACCTTCGCGAACGGCATGGCGAAGACACGGTGTACTGGATGGCTCATGTCACTTCGTCCTCTCGACGCTGCGTGGACAGGCGTTGCTGATTCGGGGGTTCCACATGACAGGTTGCCAACGTCAGCATGAGGCGAGGCCGCATTACTCGAAGCCATTGGCGAACAGCAAGCCGCCACGCAGCACCACATTGGCACTCACCGACTTGGCACCGCCGTTGCCGGTATTCCCGTTGTCATTCAGCGTGACCTGCAAGTTCGCCGGGCCGACGAAGGACGGGCCGGACAATCGCGCGTTGCCGCTGGCGAAATAAGCGTTCAGGTCCACCAACGCACCGTTGAAGATGCGGCTGGAGCCACTCGTCGTCACTGTCACGCCATCGCCGGAAACGCCGCTCACGCTGACGTTCGCCGGAGGGGTCAGCGTCACCCGAACCGGATTGGCGCCGGCATCCACATCCGCAAAGTTCAGCCCTGACACCGGCGCACTACCGGAAACGAACACCGGCAACGAGGATGGCGCCGTCATCGTGGGCGTATCGTTGACTGGCGCGATGTTCAGCGTCAGGTTCCTTGAGGCGCTCTGCGCGCCTCCGGTGCCGGTGTGACCATTGTCGGTGATCGAGATTCCAACGACCACCGCTCCGTTGGCATCGAGCACGGGGGCGTAAGTCAGTTTCGCGGCGGCGATGAAGGCGTTCAGTGCCGGCACCGTGCCGTGCAGCGTGCGTGCACTCGTGCTCCCGCCCACCGTGACACCGCCGCTGCCAGTGGCCGCGAGCGTTCCGGAAGGGACCGAAAAAGTCGCGGTGAGGCTGCCATTTCCGGCATCCGGGTCCTCGAAGTGGATCTCGTTCAGAGGCGTGGTCAAGGCAATGACCATGTCCTCCATCATGCCGATGGCATCCGGAGCACTGATCGACGGAGGCTGGTTCGGCGAACTGGTCGGTACCACGCAGTTCGACGGCTGGGCAGCAAGGCGATTGTTGAGAGTGACGACCTGCACGGGATGGAACAGCTGCACGTTGCCGCCACACCCCGCCGTGGACATGTGGCAGTAACTCATCAGTGTGCCTTTCGGTGCGCCCGGCGAGCCCGTCGGGCAGGAAACCGGGCCGGAGTAGCACCCCTGCCCCGCTTCGAAGGTGGTGCATCGATCCAGCGTGTCGCTGGCACTGGGAAATGCTCCGGTGGATGCATTGGTGCAGTGGGTATGCGACAGGCCGAGGTTGTGTCCAAGTTCGTGTGCCACCAACGCTGCATCGTTGGATGCATTGGAACCGGCGAACTTGAACACCCGGTTGATGCTGTAGTGCCCACCGTAACTGGCTTTGGCGGCGCAATAGTTGTTGGTACCCAGAATCCACGCGATGCCGGCGGCCCCGTTGGGGGTGGGTGATTTTCCCGACAGCAACAGCGAAAAGGCGCGCGACACGCCATCGTAGTTGCCCGACCAGTAGCTTCCGAACTCGCCGAGTTGCTCGCCGATGGGAGTACTCGGGGTGGACGGATAGGGATCGGTGGTGGTCGAGGGCCGCAGGATGAGGTGCCCGACCTGCAATTCGAGCTGTCCACCTCCGGCCCCCGGATCCAGCTCGTAGATTGCACTCATGGCCGCCACCAGCGCACCGACGTAGTTGGTGGCTGCCTGGCTGTTGTTGGAAAACTTCTGCTCCATGAATTCGTTGTCGGTATCGATCGCCAACGTCACGCGCCGGGTCGCCGTCTTGGACGAAGGCAGCGGCGCAGGGGTTGCTTGAGTCCCGCCCAATACGGTGTTCACGGCAGCCGGTGCATCCAGTCCTCCCATGCAATCGGATTCGGGCAAGGTGCCATCGGGCAGCAGCGCATCGGTGGAGACACCGTCAAGGCGCAAGCCATTGCCCATTGCCACGGCTTCGAGCCGATAGCTGCCGTCGCCGGTCAGCAACAACCCTTGGCCGTGCTTGCCATCGGGCGTCAGCGACAGTGCGATTCGTTCGCCTTGCCGGCTTCCGATGTAGTGCCGCTGCGAGCTGCGTGCCACCGGCTCCATGCCATGGGGTCCTGCGACCCACAGTTGCGCATCGTCGCTGTAGACCTCGATGCGGCGCAGCGACCACGGCTCATCCTTGGCCTTCGCTGCAGCAATTCGTGCATCGCGCAGATTCACCTGCACCCTCGATGCGGTGTCGATGCGTTGCAACATCGCGATGTCGTCCGCGCCGATGTGCAGCGCCACCTCGCGCTCCGCCAGCGCCGGAGTCGCTGTTGCCAGGCACATCAGCCCGACGATCAAGGTGCGTGCTTTGTGGCGTATCGTGTCCATACGAATCTCCGCATGTGATTGCAGAAGCCACAAGCATAGTGGAGCGTGGTTGTGCCGGATGATGGAGGTTCGATTTTCCGATGGGCGTCGCCGCCGGCGGCGTCACCGGTCAAGTCGCCGGCAAGTCGGGCACATTGAAGAAATCGCGCGCGGGTCGTGCCCCCACTCACCTTCAGCGCCCGGATCAGCAAGCTGCCAACAGCGTGCGCCGGAGAACCGCCGAAGCACGCAGCCCTCATGCCGGCACGCATCAGAAGCCGTGACGCAGGAATCCACCATCCACGGCTATGCATTCGCCGGTGACATAACTGGAGGCGGGAAGGCAAAGAAACGCCACTGCCGAAGCCACTTCTTCCGGTTCGCCAATCCTTCCCAGCGGTGTGCGGGACAGTACCTCCTCGCGATACGCCTCCGAAGCCAGCGGACCGGCGGTACGGCGAGTGCGGATGTACCACGGCGCGACGGCGTTGACGCGGATGCCGTCCGCAGCCCATTCGCAGGCGAGGTTGCGGGTGAGTTGATGCAGCGCGGCCTTGCTGGCGCCATACGGTGCGCCGGTTCGGACATGGGTGAGGCCGGAAACCGAACCCACATTGACGATGGCGCTGGCCGGGTGCTCGCGCAGCAGCGGATAGGCGTAGCGGCAGATCTCGAACGCGGCGAACAGATTGGTTTCAAAAATGCCGCGCCACTCGTCCTCGGCGTAGTCCATCGCTGCCCGCGACATGTTGGTGCCGGCGTTGTTGATCAGGATGTGCAACGGCAAACCCGTGTCTTCGACCCAGTCGAACAGCGCCTGACGCTCATTCGCCACGGCCACGTCCGCCGCGAACCCGCGGATGATCCGTTCCGGAAAGGCCTCGCCCAGTTCTTCCTCCACTGCGCGCAACGCATCCCCGTCGCGAGCGACCAGCAACACGTCGGCACCCAGGCCAAGCAGTTCCCGCGCCACCGCGAAACCGATTCCGGCCGTTCCGCCGGTAATCAGGGCGGTCTGCCCATCGAGCCGCCATCGTGGATCAACCATCGCGATGCCTCCAGTCGTCGTCGCGGGTAGGATAAGGCCATCCTCCCGGAGCCCCGACATGACCCTGCGAACCCCTCTTCTCCTGCCGACCGTCGCCGCATTCGTGCTGGCGGCATCCGCCCTCCACGCCGCCACGCCGCACTGCAGCGACACCGCCGGCTGGAACACCGGCCGTCTGGGCAAACCCGCCGAAGCCGCCTGCAGCGCCGAGGGTTACATCGAAGCCTTCCGCCTCGGCGAGGCACTGGCGGACCTCCACGCCCGCCATGCCGCACTGGAAACCCGCATCGCCGCCACACCCGACGAGGCCGGCGTGCTGCGCCGACAGCAGCGCCAGATCGATGTGGACATCGAAGCGATTCGTGGTGTCGCGACGTTGCGTGGATGGCCGATCGACACACCTTCGGAGCAGCCGGAATGACGCCGGCACGATGGGTTGCGGTGGCGTTGTCGGCGTGCCTCGTCGTCGCGCTGGCCGCATGCACGAATGAAGCGCCGCCTGTACCAGAAGATGAGCACAAGTCGCTGCAGCGTGCGATCCAGCAGCCACTGGACAAGGCGCGCGCGGTCGAGGACGAGGTCAGGAAGCAGCAAGAGTCAGTGCAGCGCCAATTGGACGAAGCCGGCGGTTAGCCGCCTTGCTTCCGGCAGGCGCGGGATCCGCTGCCGGAGATGTCGATGGCCTCACGTTCCGCCCCGTGGCGATTGCTCGCCGCTTGATTCCGGGTACGCCCATGCGTCCGTACCCGAAGACGTCATGACGCGCTGCTGGCTGCCTTTTTGCTGGCGGCTTTCTTGACAGCCGCCTTCTTGGCCGTCGCCTTTTTCGCCGTCGCCTTCTTGGCCGCGGCTTTCTTCGCCGGTACCTTCTTGGCTGCCGCTTTCTTCACGGCCGCTTTTTTCACCGCGGTCTTCTTTGCCGCACTCTTGCGCCCGAAGCCCTTGCGCGCCGGCTTGCCGGTTTCCGCCATCAGTTGCTGCACTTCTTCCAGCGTCAGCGATGCCGGCTCGCGGTCCTTCGGAATCTTGCCGTTGAGTTCGCCATCGGAGATGTACGGGCCGAAACGCCCGTTGAGTACCTGAATCGGCGAGCCTTCGAAGGTCTTGATGATGCGATTGGCTGCGATTTCTTCCTTCTCGCGCACCAGAAACAGCGCGCGATCGAAATCGATGGTGTACGGATCGTCCTCTTTTTTCAGCGAAGCGTAAGTCGATCCCCGCTTGGCGAACGGCCCGAAACGGCCAATGGCAACGGTCACCTCCTCGTCACCATCCATGCCCAAGGTGCGCGGCAACTTGAACAGCTCCAGCGCCTCGGCCAGCGCGATGGTGTGAATGCTCTGGCCGGGTCGCAGCGAAGCAAAACGCGGCTTGTCCTCGTCATCCTTCGTCCCGATCTGCGCCATTGGCCCGAATCGGCCCAGGCGGACGCTGACCGGCCTGCCGCTGGCCGGATCATCGCCCAGCACGCGTGCCCCGGTGGCTTCGGAGCGGTCCACCGACTCGCTCTTTTCCTCGACCAGTGCCTTGAACGGCGCCCAGAAGCGGGCCATCAACGGAACCCACTCCTGCTCGCCACGGCTGACCGCATCGAGCTCGTCTTCGAGCTTCGCGGTGAAGTCGTAATCCACGTAACGGGTGAAATGACCGGAGAGGAACTTCGCCACGGCACGACCCACGTCCGTGGGACGGAAGCGGCGCGCATCCAGTTGGACATACTCGCGATTGAGCAGGGTCTGGATGATGCTGGCATACGTGGAGGGTCGGCCGATGCCGTATTCCTCCAGCGCCTTCACCAGACTGGCCTCGGAAAAGCGCGGCGGCGGCTCGGTGAAGTGCTGGTCGGCGAGGATCGCCGACAGCGGCACCTGCTCGTCCTTGCGCAGCGCAGGCAGCTTGCGGCCCTCGTCCTCGTCCTCGGCGGCACGGGTGTCCTTGCCTTCCTCGTACACCGCCAGAAACCCGGGATCGATGACGGTGGTGCCGGTGGCGCGGAAGGTGTGATCACCGCCCGCCGCCAGTTCGACGCTGACAGTGTTGAGCGTGGCATGGATCATCTGGCAGGCGATGGCCCGTTTCCAGATCAACTCGTACAGACGTGCCGAATCGGCATCCAGAAACGCAGCCACGGACTTGGGCGAACGCAGCGCCGAGGTCGGACGAATGGCTTCATGCGCTTCCTGTGCGTTCTTGGATTTGGTCTTGTACACGTTGGCGGCGGCCGGCAATGCATGCGCGCCGAAATCGCGCGCGATGGCCTGGCGCAACTCGTCCACCGCTTCCTGCGACAAGTGGGTGGAGTCGGTACGCATGTAGGAAATCAGGCCAACGGTCCCTTCGCTGCCCAGCGCAACACCCTCGTACAGTTTCTGCGCGATGCGCATCGTGCGGCTGGTGGAAAACCCCAGCTTGCGTGCCGCTTCCTGCTGCAGCGTGGAAGTGATGAAGGGAGGAGCCGGCCGGCGCTTGCGCTCCTTGCTCTGCACCTCGGTGACGAGGAGCTTGCCGCCTGCGGCAGCCAGCAGCCGCGCGCGCGCCGCCTCGGCATCTGCCTCGTTGGTGAGGTCGAACTGCTCGAACTTCTTGCCGTCAAGACGAACCAGGCGGGCGTTGAACGGTTGCGCGGGATGCGCGAGTTGCGCTTCGATGGTCCAGTATTCACGCGAGACGAAGGCTTCGATTTCCTCCTCGCGCTCGACGATCATGCGCAACGCCGGCGACTGCACCCGCCCTGCCGACAGGCCACGCTGCACCTTGCGCCACAGCACCGGCGACAGATTGAAGCCCACCAGATAATCCAGCGCGCGGCGGGCCTGCTGCGCATTGACCATGTCGGTGGAGACTTCGCGCGGAGTCGCCATCGCCTCCTTGATCGCGCGCGGCGTGATCTCGGTAAACACCACCCGGTGCAAGGGCTTGTCGCCGATCAGGCCGCGTTCCTTGAGGATCTCGCCGATGTGCCAGGAAATGGCCTCGCCTTCGCGATCCGGGTCGGTGGCGAGGTACAGCGCGTCAGCCCCCTTGGCTGCCTTGGCGATGGCATCGACGTGACGCTCGTTTTTTTCGATCAGGTCATAGCGCATCGCGAACCCGCGATCAGGATCGACCGCACCTTCCTTCGGCACCAGATCGCGGACGTGGCCATAGGAGGCCAGGACCTGGAAATCCTTGCCGAGGTACTTGTTGATCGTCTTGGCCTTGGCCGGTGATTCGACGATGAGCAGATTCTTGGGCATGTCGCCTTCTATTCGGTTGGAGTGGTCCGGGCGGGCACCACGTTGGCGCGCCGGGAGAGCGCGCCCTTTTTCTAGTCAAAGCATGGGCCGTGCCGGACTGTCAAGAAACCGGTACAGCCATAAGATCAGTGGCACCAGCCAGGAAGCCTCGCGTCGTCGGCCTTGCTGGTGCAATACCAGATGTCCTCGTCCGGGTCGTATTCGGCAAGAAACTGGCGTTCAACCGTTCCGTTTACCGGAGGCATCCACACCGATATGCCACAAAAACCAGGTTCGAATTCACCCACGACAATGCGGCTGATGCCCACGCCGGCATAACTTTCCGGCGGGCCGAAACCGACACTGGCGTTGTCCGGGCAAGCCGCCGTTCCGGTCACGGCCTCTTCCACCTGCATGCGAAGCGGGGTCAACGCGATATCGACACTGGCGAATTGCGCTCGGCCAACGTATTGCTGATAGGCGGGGATGGAAATGGCGGCAATGATGCCGCCCACCGCCAGCACGATCATCAACAGCATCACGACCACGAAGGCGATGACGCAACCACCGAGACTGCGTTGCTGACGCTCCGGAAAATCCGTGTAGGCCCAGCGGTCGACCACCTGAGTGCCGGCGACCATATCATGCAACGCCTGTTTGTTCTGCGTGAACGCGGCCAGCAGAAACCCGATGTACAGGGTGAGATAGGACAAGCTGGCGGCAAACCAGCGCCCGAGCGCATGCGGAAAGGAAAGGCGATCGCCGCCACGATCCACCACCTTGATGCCCAACGCCATCTTGCCCAACGTGGCCTGATTGCGGGAGCTTTCCATCAGCGAGTAATAAAGGCCCGCAGCAACGTAATACAGCAATGTCACGCCGACATAGGCCGCAATCACCCAAGCTGGCGGGTCGTCCGAATCGATCGCCTCCAACTGGCTGAACCCGCCAACCATGCCCGCGACGAGGATGAGCGCGAAGAACAGCGCGTAGAACCCGGCGCCGAGAATGAGGTTGTCCAGAAACAGCGCCGCCCAGCGCTTGAGAAACCCGGCCTGCACCACATCGGGCGTCACCGCCGGTGGCGGCAAGGTCTGGTTCGGGTCGATCCACTGGCTCGACATGTGTGTTTGCCCTGATGCGAAGGATGCGGCATGCGCCGCATCCGATGATGATGGTGGAGATCCGCTGCACCAGCGGATTCCGATGAATGAAGCACGAAAAGGGCCACACCGTCCGGCTAAACCGTGCCACACGTGACCGAACAGGCAATCGCGCCCTGCCTGCAACCAACTAGTGGACCAGTTCGTCCTCTGCGTGGAACATGTGGCTTTCCATCCACGCGAACGCGGCTTCCTGGCCGGGCTGGTTGAACAGCACCATCAACACGACCCATTTGAGATCGTCCAGATCGATTTCATCCTGATCCAGTGCCATCGCGCGCTCGACGACATGTTCGTGCTGGACCGCATCCAGCACGCCGTTGTCGCGCAGGAACATCAGGAAACCACGGCAATCGGTGTCCAGCCGCTCCCTCTCCTGCTCCGCGTAGAGCCTTATCGGCCCGCGCTGCGAGCCCTCGCGTATCGGATCGAAACCCGCCCGCTGGACGGACAACGCATCGAGCCAGTCGAACGCCTTGGATACTTCGGAGGGGCTGAAACCAGCCTGGATCAGGCCGGCCTGAAGGGTGCTGCGATCCCCGGCAAGATCAGGATCGTCGTAGAAATAGTTTTCGAAAAGATAAAGCAATACGTCCAGCAAGATTTCCATCCTCTGCCCGCGTGGCGGGGCCGGGCTAGGCACGGCGAAGCGCGTAGCGGCCATGCGCGGCAGCGACGCGCCCATCCAGTTCCATCAGGACCAGCATGGAGGATAGGGTATCGACCGTCAACCCGGTGCGCTGCGCCAACACGTCGATGGGAACCGGATCGTGCCCGAGCGCCGCGCGCAGACGGCGGTAGTCGTCATCTTCTTCCGGCGCCTCGGATAATGCGTCAGGTGCATCGGCATCGAGCGTTTCAACGGCAAGTCGGCCACGCAATGCAGTGGCCAGCTGGGCGGCTTGCGGGGCGAGCGCCTGGACAATCTCCTGCGCGGTTTCCACCAGGGCCGCGCCATCGCGGATCAGACGATGGCAGCCCTTGGCCAGCGGATTGTGGATCGAACCGGGCAAAGCGAACACCTCGCGCCCGGCCTCTGCCGCCTCGCGTGCCGTGATCAGGGCACCACTGCGTTGCGCGGCCTCCACCACCAATGTCCCCAGTGCCAAGCTGGCAATGATGCGGTTGCGCATCGGGAAATGCTCGCGCTGCGCCGGTGTACCGGGCGGATACTCGCTGACAACAGCTCCATGCCCGGCGATGGCCTGCGCCAGCGCACGATTGCGTGCCGGATAGACGATGTCCGGACCAGTGGCGATCACCGCGATGGTGGGCTTCCCGGCATCCAGCGCGGCGTGGTGCGCGGCTGCGTCGATGCCATCCGCCAAGCCGCTGGTGACAATCAGCCCCGAGCGCGCGAGGGTTCGGGAGAAATCACGCGCGTTCGCGATGCCGCCATCGGTAGGGTTGCGGCTGCCGACGATCGCGATCTGTGCAAACCACAACCACTGCGGATCACCGTCAACGAACAACGCTGCCGGCGCACGCGGGGCGCGCTGCAAGAGAACGGGGAAATCGTCGCTGTCGCAGGTCAGCAAATGGTGGCCGGATTGGTCCAGCCAGGCATGATCGCCGGCAAGTGCAACGCGATCGGGGTTGGCGAGCCAGTCCACGGCTGCCGCCGGCACCCCGGCAGCCTTCAGCTGCGCCCCTGAGGCACCGGCCACCGCCTGGATCGAGCCGAAGCGTTCCAGCAACTGCCGGATGCGCACGCCACCCAGTCCGGGCGATCGGACCACACGCAACCAAGCATCGCGGGAATCGAAAGCAGGAGTCATGGGCATGGCGTAGAAAACAAACGCCGCGGACAAGCCGCGGCGTGAGTCGCTGACCGGATCAGAGACGGTCCGGTGCGTCGAGCCGGTCGTCAAGCTGTACCGGCCGAATACCGTCCATCACCAAGCCATAACTGACCTTGTCGAAGGTACGGAAGATCATTACGTGGCCGACGAATTCATCGGGCAACTTGACCTTGTTCCTGTCCAGATTGGCGGCGAGACGCTGCTTGTGGCGCACGTCATCGCGCACCTTCTCGCCGTGATGCCAGATCGAGAACACCTGACCGTTCTCCACGCCTTCACGTGCGCCGGCAGAGATAGCCACCACATCATGCGTGCCACCGAACTGGAGATGGTCGGTGACCGCGAGAATCCGCGCGTTGGCGGGAATCCGCTCGGGCGCACGCGGATGGAAACTGAGGTCGTACGGGAAGGCGTCATAAGGCATCACGAGATCGCCCTTGCGCACTTCGTGGCCACCGGGCGCGATCAAGACGGTGCCCGGCTCGCCATCACGGGTCACGTGCCCCTGTGCCACCTCGACCACTTCCCACCCAAGGAAGTCGAAGCGTTTGTTGGTGATGAAGTGGCGCGCCCAGCGAATGCTGTTGCTCTTCTGTTCCAATCCACCTGCCGTGCTCCACTCGTCACGTCGCAGGATCGGCTCACGATCGGGACGCTTCTCGGTGGCGGTCGGCATCACGCCATAGCGCAACGTCGGGCGCACGATGGAGACGCGATCTCCCGGCGCATGCTCGCTGCCGCGCACGTAGGCCACCTGGCCCTCGGCGCTGCGCAGGCGACTTTCCTCCATCCCGACCACGTAAGGCAGTGCCTTGTACTGCTCCTCGTCCAGCACATGCTGGTTGCGCAGGAAATCCTCCACCTCCGACAACGGTATCGCCGGAATCGGGAGCGATTCGGCACGTACCTGCGGGGAAAGCCGATTGACGCTCAGTGCCGGCTGCCCTTGACCCAGATAGGCCAGGCTCAGCACATCGCCCGGATAGATCAGGTGCGGATTCTCAATCTGCGGATTCGCCTGCCAGATCTCGGGCCACAACCACGGCTCATTCAGGAAGCGCTTGGCAATGCCCCAAAGCGTATCGCCCTTCTTCACCACGTAGGTGTCGGGGTGATCGGCACGAAGCTGGGTGGCAACGACGCCGGTAGTTACGGTCAGCAACGCAGCCGCGGAAACTGCAAGAAGTTTTTTAAACATGGCTTCCATCTACCTGATTCCCTTGGCAGGTTTGCCCCCTGAACCTGCGCGGAATATAACGGAAATCCTGCCCGAAGCGAAACAGCCCCATGCAATCGGGGAGAACGGAGCGGCAATGGCGCTAGAATCGCACTGCCGCAAGCCCGCCGGGACGACGCCCTCATCCGCGCCGACTACTTGGCTTGCATCTACCCTTTCGCGCCCGCATCTTGTTGAGCACCATGAGCCTGCTCCCCATTCTCGAATTCCCCGACCCGCGCCTGCGCACCATCGCGCGCGCGATCGATCCTTCCGAACTGGATGACGCTTTCCGCGCCCACGTCCAGAACATGTTCGAAACCATGTACGACGCGCCGGGCATCGGCCTGGCTGCGAGTCAGGTGGACGACCATCGCCGCTTCATGGTCATCGACGTATCCGAAAACCACGACGAGCGCCGCGTCTTCGTCAACCCGCGCATCGTGTCGCGTGAAGGCGAGCAGGTCTGTCAGGAAGGCTGCCTCTCGGTGCCGACGATCAACGCCGACGTGACCCGTTCCGAAAAGATCGTGGTGCAGGCACTGGACGAATTCGGCAAGCCGTTTGAGCTGGCCGCCGACGGCCTGCTGGCGGTCTGCATCCAGCACGAAATGGATCATCTGGAAGGCAAGCTGTTCATCGATTATCTCTCCCCGCTCAAACGCGACATGGTCAAGCGCAAGCTCGCCAAATTGCGCCGCAGCGCGGCCTGAACCTTCCCGGCAATTGTTTCACCGGCGCGCGGCTTGCCCGCGCGTCGTCGTTTTCGAGGCCATGAAATGACGCTCCGACTCCTGTTCGCCGGCACCCCCGATTTCGCCGTCCCCTCGCTGCGCGCCGCATTGGAAGGTGGCGACGTGCTCGCCGTACTGACCCAGCCAGACCGCCCGGCCGGACGCGGCCGCCACCCGCAAGCCAGCCCGGTGAAGCAGGTCGCGCTCGAACACGGCGTGCCGGTGTTGCAACCCGAATCCCTGCGCCATGCCGACGTGCAAGCACAGCTCGCCGCCTTTGCGCCGGATCTTCTGATCGTGGTCGCTTACGGCCTGATCCTGCCGCAGGCCGTGCTGGACATTCCGCGCTTCGGTGCGTGGAACGTGCACGCCTCGCTGCTGCCGCGTTGGCGCGGCGCGGCACCGATCCAACGCGCGATCGAAGCGGGTGACGCGGAAACCGGCGTCTGCCTGATGCAGATGGAAAAAGGTCTGGATACCGGCCCGGTACTGCTGCACGAAACCACGCCGATTGCTCTCGACGACACCGGCGGCAGCCTGCACGACCGCCTTGCGCAGCTCGGCGCCGAAACCCTGGCCGAAGGTCTGGCACAACTGCGCGAAAGCGACGCGGCGCTGCCTTCCGAAATCCAGGACCACGTGCAGGCCACCTACGCGCACAAGCTCGACAAGGCCGAGGCGAGGCTCGACTGGCAACGTCCCGCAGTCGAACTTGCGCGGAAAGTCCGCGCTTTCTCGCCGTGGCCGGTGGCCGAGGCCACGCTCGACGGTGAACGTCTGCGCATCCACCGTGCCGTCGCGCTCGAAGGCGGCGGCGAACCGGGCCAGATCATCGCGGCCGGGCGCGACGGTATCGATGTGGCCTGCGGCGATGGCGTGCTGCGTCTGCTCGATGTGCAGCGCGATGGCGGCAAGACGATGGCCGCCGCCAATTATCTGAACGCACGCTCCCAGCTACGCCGATGAAAAGCACTGATGGCGCCCAAGTGCGTGCGCTGGCGGCCGGTGTCATCGCCGCCGTGCGCTTCGATGGCCGCTCACTGAAAGCCGCGCTGCCCGACGCACTGGCGCGGCTGCCCGACCCGCGCGACCGCGCGCTATGCGAGGCGATCTGTTTCGAAGCGGTGCGCTGGCTGCCGCGCTACGAATTCTGGCTGACGCGCCTGCTCGAACGCCCGCTGCCGCGTGCCGCGCACACGATCCATGGCCTGCTGCTGGCCGGTCTGGCGCAACTGGACGCGATGCAACTGGCCGACTACGCCGCGATCTCGGCCACCGCCGAAGCCGCGCGCACGCTGCGCCAGCCGCGTCTTGTCGGGCTGGTCAATGCGGTGCTGCGCCGTTTCATGCGCGAACGCCAGGCGCTGCATGCCGCCGCTCAGGCGAACGCGGAAGCCGCGAGCGCGCACCCGCAATGGCTGATCGATGCCCTGCAACGCGACTGGCCGCAGCACGCCGACGCGCTGCTGCAACACAACACCGAACAAGCACCGATGTTCCTGCGCGTGAACCTGCGGCGCGGCTCGCGCGCAGCGTATCTGGCGAAACTGCACGAAGCCGGCATCGAGGCCATCCCGGCCGATGACCTCACATCGGCCGCACTGCGTCTGGCGCGCCCGCTGGCACCGACCACGCTGCCCGGCTGGCACGAAGGCGACATCTCGGTGCAGGACCTTTCCGCCCAGCTCGCCGCAGCACTGCTGGACGTGCAATCCGGTCAGCGCGTGCTCGACATCGGCGCCGCACCCGGCGGCAAGACCGCGCAGATTCTGGAAACCTTCCCCGAGCTGGCTGAACTGGTCGCGCTGGATGTGGACGCGGCGCGCCTGTCCCGGATCGAAACCACGCTCTCACGCCTGCAACTGTCGGCCATCTGCATCGCCGGCGATGGTGGCGATCCACAGGCGTGGTGGGACGGCCGGCCCTTCGACCGCATCCTGCTCGATGCACCGTGTTCCGCCACCGGCGTGATCCGGCGCCAGCCGGACATCAAATGGCACCGCCGCGCCGACGATATCCCGGCGCTGGTCGCGCAGCAAGCGCGCCTGCTCGATGCCGCCTGGCCTATGCTGCGGCCGGGCGGGCGTCTAGTCTATGCAACCTGCTCCGTGCTGCGTGACGAGAACGACCGCCAGATCGATGCCTTCCTTGCGCGCACCCCGTCGGCCCACCCGCTGCCGCTGCCCGAGACCATCGGAAGGCCGGCTGGCGCGGGCCTGCAACACTTCCCGCAGACGGAGGGTGGCGACGGTTTTTTCTATGCGGTTCTGGAAAAGCGCAACCTGCGTGCTGATGCTGACGGCGCTGGCAGCCTGCACTGATCCGCCCGAACGCGCCCATATCATCGCGGCGCGCACCCTGCCGGGTGTCGACGGGCTTCACCTGGAACTGACCCAGCAAATCGAGCTTTCCGGTGCCATGCGCGATGCCCTGGATCACGGTATCCCACTGCGCTTGTTGTATCGCATCGACGCCTGCCACCAGCCGCGCCAGCGCGCCCTGTGGCTGCGCCACGCGCCACTGAACCGGCAATACGAGATGCAGCGCGAAGGCGACAGCGAAGTTCGTGGCTTCGCCCGCCTGCCCGCGCTGGTTGCAGCGCTTGACCGCATCCGCCTGCCTCTCGACCTGCCTGCCGATGCGCGCTGCGATGGCTCGGTGGCAGTGCAGATCGACCTCGCCGCACTGCCGACGCCATTGCGCTTTCCTGCCTTCTTCGATCCCGGGGAATGGCAGCTGGTCTCGGCACCGTTCACGTGGACCGCACCATGAGCGATGCACGCCACGACGGGTTGCGCCGCATCGCACTGCCGCTGGCGCTGCTGGTGTTGTTGCTCGGCGGCCTGTACCTCGTCGCCGACGCCCAAGGTTTGGGACCGCGTTACGCGCGTTGGTATCCAGCCGTATTCATCGCCACGCTGATTGCACTGACGGTGCTGGCGCTGGCCATCACCCAACGCCTGTGGCGCCTGCGCAGGCAACTCGCGCGAGGCGAACCCGGCGCACGCCTGACCCGCCGCCTGCTGATGCTGCTGGTGCTGCTGGCGCTGCCGCCGCTGCTGCTGGTCTATGGCTTCGGGGTTCGCTTCATCGGCAGCACGGTGGACTCCTGGCTACCGGCCAACAACATCGACGCCATGGGCGATGCCCTCGCCCTGAGCCAGCGCTACCTCGACGAGCGCATCGCCGAGGCACGCGCGACCACCGCGCGCGTCGCCGCCGACCTGGCGCAGGCTGGAGATGCCGAACTGGATTCCACGCTCGAGGATGCACTCGACCTCAGCGATGCCCGCCAGATGGCAGTGTTCGAAGCCGACGGTCGGCTGCGCGCCGTGGCCGCCGCCGATCCATCCCTTCTGCTGCCCCACCCCCCCACGGATGATGCCCGCCTCGCCCTGCGCAACCGGCCATTGCACGCCGCCACCGAACGCGACGACCACGGCCTGCGCATCCGGGTGCTGGCGCAGCTCGGCACCGACCGCAGCGTGCAGGCCCTGTTCGAACTTCCGCCCGATGCCGCCGCACAGGCGCTGCGCGTGGAAGCGGCGATGCACGCCACGGCACGGGCGCTGTACCTGCGCGATTCGCTGAAGATCGCCTTCATCCTGATCCTGAGCCTGGTGCTGCTGCTCTCGCTGTTCGCCACGGTGCTGGTGTCGTTCGGATTGGCGCGGCGTCTGGTATCTCCGATTGCACGCCTCTCCACCGCCACCCGGCGGGTCGCCGAAGGGCATTACGACACCCAGCTGCCGGAAGGCGAGGACGACGAACTGGGTTTTCTGGTGCGCTCGTTCAACCGCATGACGCGGGAGCTGGAACTGTCGCGCGCCAAGGTCCGGGTTAGCGCCGAGGAAACCGAGCGCCAGCGTGCCTTCCTCGAAACCGTGCTCGCACACCTTTCCTCCGGCGTGCTGGTGGTCGATGGTGCCCTGCAGGTGCGCAGCATGAATGCCGCCGCGCGCCAGATTCTCGGCCTCGCCCCGGAACAACACGCGACCTGGCCGCTGGCCGAACTGCGCCGCATCGCGCCCCGCGCCGCGCCGCTCGTCGCCGTGCTGCTCCAGCG
>JAPMLR010000082.1 GCA_026410415.1 Denitratimonas yunnanensis (SeqCode)
AGACGCTCTACCAGAAAGCAGACAGCGGCAAGCTCTTCCCCCAAGTCATCAAGGATAAGGGCATTGTTGTCGGCATCAAGGTGGACAAAGGCACAGCTGGTCTTAATGGAACAGATGGAGAAACCACCACACAAGGTCTTGATGGCCTCTCAGAGCGCTGTGCCCAGTATAAGAAGGACGGATGTGACTTTGCCAAGTGGAGGTGTGTGCTCAAGATCTCAGATGGCTGCCCCTCAGCTCTCGCCATTGCAGAGAACGCCAATGTCCTCGCCAGATATGCCAGTATCTGCCAACAGAATGGCCTGGTGCCCATTGTGGAGCCAGAAATCCTTCCTGACGGAGACCATGACCTGCAGCGCTGCCAGTACGTCACAGAAAAGGTTCTGGCTGCA
>JAPMLR010000083.1 GCA_026410415.1 Denitratimonas yunnanensis (SeqCode)
GTTGAAGAGAATAAGAATAAGCCTATCTATTGGTTCATGGTTGGCGTTGGTAATGAGAAGTTCAGCTTCCTGAAAGAACTGGCAAATGCTTATGACAATGTTGGTTTTATTGGCATTAAAGATTTAGACTTGACAGATTCAGAGCTTTATGACAAACTCTTATCTGAAGAGTTCGGAGAGTGGGTTGTTAAAGTAGGTGCTAAAAAATGATCGACGAGCTTGCCTCTCAAGTCGTAGAAAATTATTGGCGCGAGAGAGAAGCTTTCATTATGCGCAGTCTCAAAGAATATTTCATTGGGACTGTGCGGATGGAAGATATTGTAAGTAGAGTAGAGATTCATGTATGGCCTGATTATGAAGAATGGGTTGACAAAGAAAATGAAAATGCTATA
>JAPMLR010000084.1 GCA_026410415.1 Denitratimonas yunnanensis (SeqCode)
AGCTATTGATTCTAAAGAGATCATATTCTTTCTCCTCTTAGAACTCGACAATGATTTTGTCTAAGTGTTCTGCTTCAACTTGGGATAATGTTAACACCTGCACCAAACCTCTGTCAATACCAATTTTAATGACTTGCAAATAATCACCAAAAAGATCTGATAAAGAAATAGCATGTTCCGTAACTACAATAACTTCATTACCTTTAGTGTATTCTTTCCACACCCGACCACATTTATAAATGTAATCTTTTTGATCTTCAGTAATCATTTTAGGTTTGATACTTAACATTACATACTCCCGTATTCTGGTTCAATATTATGTTTACGACAAATGGTATCCCAACGTTCATTACCAAAACTTCTTCCATGTAGAGCGTTAAATGCGAA
>JAPMLR010000085.1 GCA_026410415.1 Denitratimonas yunnanensis (SeqCode)
CTTCCATCAGATGTTTGGGTTGATAATCTTGCCCATGAAGAGGATGTTTTCTGTGTTGCGTTCAACGATGGCGACCATGAATGGACGATTGAACTTCAAGACAGGGACATGGCGGAATGACGTAAGTGTGATCCCAATGCCTGTTGCAGCTGCGGCGGTGGCCCCGGCCTCATCCACATCCAGGGTAGCTTGGTGCACAACCTCTGAGACTGCCAGTTTTTGCCCCTCTGAAATGCCAGTCAAATTTGCACGATCACCAAACATGTCTGTCATTCCCATTTCAGTCAGCACATCATTCATTTTGTAGGATGTCTTGATGGAGAACTTTGGAATGTATATGTTATGAGTCCTGGAATTCATCCACTTCAACCATTTGGTGAC
>JAPMLR010000086.1 GCA_026410415.1 Denitratimonas yunnanensis (SeqCode)
GCTCACTCAGTTTGCCTTCAGCAGCTCTCCTTCGTCATTCACCACCCCGCAGTACTCATCACACTCTGCTTTGCTGTAGAACTTGTTGGCGTTGCCCTGGCAGAAGTCCTGTTTGTAGGGCACACACAGGCCCACGCTGGAGTCAAAGGCCCAGATGGGTGGCTGGCCTTTGCAGGGTTGGGCCGCCATGGGCAGACGGCACACAGCCTCAGTGCGACATCTCTGCAGACACTCTCTCTCAGTTTCAAAGTTGTTCTGGTTTCCCATACACCCTCCGTACTTGAAGAGTTCACAGCTCATGGAGGTGGAGTTGTAATGGTAACGGTTGAACAACCCAAAACATGGTCCAGAATCCGGTGCTGCTTTACAGGCC
>JAPMLR010000012.1 GCA_026410415.1 Denitratimonas yunnanensis (SeqCode)
TGAAGCAAAAGCGTCAGCAGGATGAAAAGCCAGAATCACATGCCGTGAAGCTGCTGCTTCACAAAACCCTGCCGGATGGGATTGACAGGGGAGTCCATACAGGACTTGTTAGGCACTGGCCCTTACTCCCACTGTGTTGAGCATAGTTACGCCCGGAACTCCCCGCGCGATAAGGAACTCTTCGAGTGCGACAGCGATTGATCGAGCGCCATGCTTGAGAATTGGAACGGCGAGTATTGCGTCGATGATGAATTCGTCACGCTTGTATTTCTCAGAGTCGCGGAACGGGGTTAAGTGAGCATACAGCCTGTGCCCGATGAATTGCTGAGACGCTTTGCCGATGTACACACCAAGGTGGAGTTCGTCTGTTTCGTCGTGGCCGCAGAGTACGTAGACGCCTGGATTGTCTTTGCTTGGCCAACCCTGTTGGCCCCAAGGCTTGTGCAGAGCCGACGTGAACGTAGCCGGGTTGTCAGAAGAGATGAGCGGGAGTTGGTGGTCCACCGCCAAGAAGGCGTTGAATTCAGAGATTCCACAATTCAATGCCGAAATGATTGGGGTGTACTTGGCTACGATGGCTGTGTTGGACGCGCCCATAAGGTGCCTAACGCCGCGCTCTGGGGCAAACCGAAGCGCAGCGTAGGTTTGTCCCTAGCAGCGCTTTGTTACATGCTTTCATTTGTTGCCCTGCAGAACTTTAACAATAAACGCGGCTGCTTTTTCATTGTATATGCTAGGGGTAACCGAAGGGACAATTCCAGTTTTACGATAATCGTCTTCCTGCTTCTTATTTCTAAAGTTGTATGCCGAATAGTCTGTGTTGTTCTTAATGTCATTATCGGCAATCACTGCCCATATTTCATTTTGTTTTACCTCAGGATGGAGCTTCTTAACTTCTTGTACCAATTCCATTGCTGATAGAGGGTAAGATTTTGTGAGGTGCTCTTTGACATGCTTTACAACTTCGACTCTATCTATAGGAACAACGTCACCTACCAGCTTTAGCGTAGCAGCACCATCTTTCTCTACGAACTTCCCTTCTTTTACGAACTTTAGCTTGTTTGCCAAACCTTCATCCAGAACAAGAACTTGAGAAGCTCCTTTCTGAATCAAAGCTTGTTCAGTATCGAGTATTGCCGCATTTTGCGGACCAGCCCTTCCAATCTTTGACATTAAATCGAGCCACTGGCTGTTATTTTGTTCAACTCTTTTATTTATTATATTTTCGAGTTCCGCTGCTTGTATTTTCTGTGTTCTCCCACCGTAACGGTAATAGATTTCTCCGTTTTTAATAATTTGATCTTTCCCTTCATCCTTCTTAGCAATGACTGGCTTTACGTCAGCCTCGTATATCTTAAAAACACCAATGCTAACACCGCCTATATCAAATAAAGCTTGCTCCCATCGAATATCGGCAGAGAATATCTCCAACAGGTATCCTGTTATTTTTTCGGGGTCTATTTTTTCAAACTGCTCAACTGATGCAGCGGACAATCCCGTTCTTGTTCTCGGTGCATCTTTAATTCCGAATACAAGATAACCACCTCTGTTGTTTGAGAAGGCTGCGAAATCTCTAAAGTAATCGGCCAAACCAGCCAAGTTGAATTGCTCCTTGAACTCTAACTCCTGCCCCTCTCTATGAAATAGAGTTGATCCTTTAATCTTTACCAGTTCTTCGATTACTTTTTTATCAATCATTGTTCGATATCGCTAGTAGCATGTAACTACAATTCGATGATAAAACGCCGCGTAATCCAACAACCTAAACCGCGATGTTGCGACAGGGTGTAGGAAAAATCCGACCCTCGAACAATCGGTTATCTGATTCCACTGTCTAATCCCACCGCCTAATCTGCCCGCATTTCCGGTTCAGGGTGGTGTCATGGAGCGATCCTCGCACAGGGAGGGTGGTGCGGCAAGCAAGCCGGCGGCGGAGCGAAGTGGCGGGCAGCCGCCAAAGCTGCTGGACCAGATGCGGGAGCGGGTGCACCGGCTTGGATATTCCCCGCGCACCGAGGAGGCGTATGTTGGCTGGGCGCGGCGTTTCATTCTCGCCAATGGTGTGCGTCATCCGCGTGAGCTGGGTGCGCCGGAGGTGGAGCGCTTTCTCACCGGGCTTGCCGTGCAGGGCAATGTCTCGGCCTCGACACAAAATCAGGCCTTGGCAGCGTTGCTGTTTCTGTATCGGCAGGTGCTCGGCATCGAGCTGCCATGGATGGCAGATATCAAACGGGCAAAGAAGCCGGAGCGTCTGCCGCTGGTGCTGGGTCATGATGAGGTGCTGGCCCTGCTCAACGGGATGAGCGGGGTGACGTGGCTGGGGGCGGCATTGCTCTACGGCGCCGGGCTGCGGCTGATGGAGTGCCTGCGGCTGCGGGTGAAAGATGTGGATTTTGGTCGGCGCGAGATCACGGTGCGGCAAGGCAAGGGCGGCAAGGATCGGCGCACGATGTTGCCGGCGATGGCGGTGGAGGCGCTGCAGGATCAGCTGCGCGAGGCGCGACGCATGCATGAGCGCGACCTTTCGGCGGGGTTGGGCGAGGTATGGCTGCCGGATGCGTTGGCGCGCAAGTTTCCCAATGCCGGGCGCGAGTGGGCTTGGCAGTACGTCTTTCCGGCGTCCAGGCGCAGCACTGACCCACGTTCGGGCCAGATCCGGCGGCATCATCTGGATGCGTCTGTATTGCAGCAGGCGGTGAAGCGTGCGGTGCGTCAGGCGGGCATCGACAAACCTGCCAGTTGCCACACGCTGCGGCATTCGTTCGCCACGCACCTGCTGGAGGCCGGTCAGGATATCCGCACCATCCAGGAGTTGCTCGGGCACAAGGATGTGGCCACCACACAGATCTACACCCACGTACTCAATCGCGGCGGGCACGGAGTACGCAGCCCGCTGGATCGGTAAATGCCTGTGGCCGGATCCGGTGCTATGCGCTGCCCAGGCCGAATTGCAGCAGTGCGGGGTTGCCGGTTTCTTCGGTGTACCAGTAGCCGAGTTTTTCCAGGTCGGCGGCGAAGGCGGTGTCGTCGGGTTCGGCCACTTCGAAGCCGCACAGCACGCGGCCATCGGCGGCGCCGTGGTTGCGGTAGTGGAACAGGCTGATGTTCCAGTGGCTGCCGAGGGTTTCGAGGAAATGCCGCAGTGCGCCGGGGCGTTCGGGGAATTCGAAGCGGAACAGGCGTTCGCGTTGCAGCGGGGCCGGGCCACCGACCAGATAGCGCACATGCAGGCGCGCGGTTTCGTTTTCGGTGTAATCGGCGACGGGATAGCCGGCCCCGGCCAGCATGTCGCGCAATGCGATGCGTTCGGCGGCGCCACCTTTCAATTGCACGCCCAGATAGATCTGCGCCTGGCCGGGGCCGTGGTAGCGGTAATTGAATTCGGTGATGGCGCGCTGGCCCAGTGCGCGGATCAGTTCGAGATAGGCGCCGCGTCGTTCCGGGATGGTGACACCGAAAATCGCTTCGTTCTGTTCGCCGATGCCGGCGCGCTCGGAAACATAACCGAGCCGGTCGAAATTCATGTTGGCGCCGCTGAGCACCGCGACCAGGGTGCGGCTGCTGCCGGGATTTTCCGCGCACCAGCGTTTCATACCGGCCACGGCGAGCGCACCGGCGGGTTCGACGATGGAGCGGGTGTCTTCGAACACGTCGCGGATCGCGGCGCAGACCTGGTCGGCATCAACGGTGATCACTTCGTCGATACGTCCGCGCAGCAGTGCGAACGGCAGCGCGCCGATTTCGCGCACCGCGCAGCCATCGACGAAGATGCCGACGTGGTCCAGCCGCACCGGGTGCCCGGCCTCGCAGGCGGCCTTGAGGCAGGCGGCGTCGTCCGGTTCCACCGCGATCACGCGGATGGAAGGGTCCAGCGCCTTGATGTAGGTCGCCATGCCGGCGGCCAGGCCGCCACCGCCGACGGGAATGAACACCGCGTCGATGCGGCCGTGGTGGTCGGCCATCAGTTCCATCGCGACGGTGCCCTGCCCGGCGATCACGTCCTGATCGTCGTAGGGATGGATCAGGGTGCGGCCTTCGCGCGCCAGCAGTTCCATGCCGTGCGCGGCGGCATCGTCGTAGGAATCGCCGTGCAGCTCGGCACGCGCGCCGAGCGCCTGCACTGTGTCGGATTTGATGCGCGGCGTGGTGGCCGGCATCACGATGACCGCATCCAGTCCGAGTTCGCGCGCGCCCAACGCCACACCCTGCGCGTGGTTGCCGGCGGATACCGCGAGCACACCGCGCGCGCGTTCTTCCGGCGTGAGCCGCGCTAGCCGGGTGTAGGCGCCGCGCACTTTGAACGAGAACACCGGCTGCTCGTCTTCGCGCTTGAGCAGGATGGTCTCACCCAGCCGGCGTGACAGCCGCCGCGCTGGATCCAGCGGTGTGCGCTGCGCCACGTCGTAGACCGGCGCGGTCAGGATCGCGCGCAGCCAGGCGCTGGCGTCATCGATGGCGGGGTGGGGGCGGTTCATGCGGTGAGGTTCTCTGTTGGTGTTTTTATCCTGCGGTGTTTGCCCCCTCACCCCAGCCCTCTCCCCCGCCAGCGGGGGAGAGGGGGGCGAAGCGGATTCAGCCGGCGTCGCGCACCTTTGCGGCGACGTAATCGCCGGCCTGCGAAGTGGAAACGGCGCCTTCGGCGGTAAGGTCTTGGGTCAGCACGCCGGCATCCAGCGCCTGCGAAACGGCGGCCTCGACCACGCGCGCCTCGTCTTCCAGGCCGAGCGAATGACGCAGCGCCAGCGCCACCGACAGCAGCGTGGCATACGGATTGGCGATGCCCTTGCCGGCGATGTCTGGAGCCGAGCCGTGGATCGGTTCGTACAGACCGGCCTTGCCATCGCCGATGGAAGCCGAAGGCAGCAGGCCCATCGAGCCGGCCAGCACCGAGGCTTCGTCGGTGAGGATGTCGCCAAACAGATTTTCGGTGAGGATCACGTCAAAGCTGGCCGGGCGATGCAGCAGGTACATCGTCATCGCGTCCACCAGCACGTGCTCGAATTCGATGTCGGGGAACTCCTCGCCGAGCACGCGCGTGACCACGCTGCGCCACAGGCGTGAGGTTTCCAGCACGTTGGCCTTGTCCACGTGGGTGATCTTCTTGCGACGACCACGCGCCAACTGTGCGGCGCGGCGGGTGACGCGCTCCACTTCGGCCACCGAATAGCGGCTGACATCGAACGCGACCTGGCCATCCCGCTCACGGCCCTTTTCGCCGAAGTACGCGCCGCCGGTGAGCTCGCGCACGAACAACAGATCCACACCCTGCAGCAGTTGGGCCTTGATCGGCGCATGTTTCGCGGCCACCGGATGCGGCGCGACCGGGCGCAGATTGGCGTAGACGCCGAGCGTGGCGCGCAGTTTCAAAAGGCCCTGCTCCGGGCGTACCGGCGCGTTCGGATCGGACCACTTCGGCCCGCCCACGGCACCGAGCAGGACCGCATCGGCGCGTTCGCACAGGGCGATGGTTTCAGGCGGCAGCGGATCGCCGCTGGCGTCAATCGCGGCACCGCCGATCAGGGCTTCTTTGAGGGTGAAGTCGTGGTTGAAGCGGGTGGCGATGGCGGCAAGCAGCTTGCGCGCTTCGGCGATGACTTCAGTGCCGATGCCGTCGCCGGGGAGGAGGGTGAAGGTGGCTTTCATGGGGATGGTTGTCTGCTGGGAATGATGGTCAGGGCAAACCGATACCGGCCCTGTGGCGGACAGTCAGCATTGCCTTCATGACTCTGAAGGTGGATCAATGAAGTCGCGCGCCGAATCCGGCACGCAGGTAAGCAGACGCTCGCGCGCGTCGTGCAGGAAGCCTGCAATCGGGTTGTCGTGTTCGCCGTAGTAATAAAGGGAATGACGCTGACCGGCCGAGCCACGCACCTGGATCTGGTAACCGGTGCCGTGCAGAACGATGCGATCCGGTTCAGCGGCATGCTGATGGGCGATGCCTACCTCCAGTTGCTCCACCGCCTTCGCAACTTCGCCAATAGCCGGGCAGTCATCCAACCCGAGTGTCAGAGCGCAGACCCGACCCGGGCGCCGCAGTTCGATGGTGGCGGTGCTGTGCTTGACGATGGTGGCGACGAAATTGCCGGGGCTGCGCCCCGCATCCGGCAGGATCGACAGGCGGAACGCGCTGTACGGAAGTTCGGCATCCAGCTCTCCCCATCCACCCGGCGGCGGCAGGCTTTCGGTGGTTTGGCACGAGTTGTAAGTCGGGTCAGCGGCATGAACTGGAACGATGGCGGCGAATGTGGCCGTCAGGAACGTCGTCAGCAGCAGGTGAAAAGGTTTCATCGGAGTATCCGATCTGTCAGCAGGCGCAGCGTGCCCGGCCTGAAGATACTCGCTGGCGAGCATTGCAAAAGCACTCGCCGCTACGCTGCTCGTCCCCCTCACTCCAACCCTCTCCCCCGCACGCGGGGGAGAGGGAGCTGGTGTGTGGCGAGGGTGGGCGTGGTTGCATGGCGGGTGGGCGAAGGCGCTCAGGCGGCACGCGTTTTTTCGAATGCATCGATGGCTTCTTGCTGCAACAGCAGGTAGCCGAGCTGGTCCACGCCTTGCAGCAGGCATTGCCGGGCAAAGGCTTCGACCTCGAAACCGATGTTGCTGCCATCGGGCAGTTCGATGTGCAGGGCTTCCAGATCGACGACGATCTTTTGTGCTTCGAAGCCGGCGATGCGCTGCCACTCTGCCTCATCCACGACCAGCGGAAGCACGCCATTCTTCAGTGCGTTGTTGCGGAAGATGTCGGCGATGCGGGTGGAGATGACGACGCGGATGCCGTAGTCCAGCAAGGCCCACGGCGCATGCTCGCGCGAGGAGCCGCAGCCGAAGTTGCGGCCTGCCGCGATGATGCCGGCGCCACGCAGTTCGGGCTGATGCAACGGGAAATCCGGGCGTTCGTTGCCTTCGGCATCGAAGCGCCAGTCGGCGAAGCAGGCGCGGCCCAGGCCAGCGCGTTCGGTGGTGGTGAGGAAGCGCGCGGGGATGATCTGGTCGGTGTCGATGTTTTCTTCCGGCAGCACCGCGACGACGGATTCAAAGCGAACGAAAGGTTCCATCAGGCGGCCTCCCCGACAGTGAAATCACGTGGATCGGCAATGACGCCGGCAATGGCGCAGACGGCGGCGGTCACCGGGCTGGCGAGCACGGTGCGCGCGCCCTTGCCCTGGCGCCCTTCGAAGTTGCGGTTGGAAGTGGAAACGCACAGTTCGCCGGCGGCGACCTGATCGCCATTCATGCCCAGGCACATCGAGCAGCCCGGCTCACGCCATTGCGCGCCGGCGGCACGGATGATCTCGTGCAGCCCTTCGGCTTCAGCCTGGCGCTTGACCGCTTCGGAACCGGGCACCACCAGCATCCGCACATGCGCGGCGACCTTGTTTCCGCGCAGCACATCGGCCACGGCGCGCAGGTCGGAAATGCGGCCATTGGTGCAGGAGCCGACGAAGACCACGTCCACATGCTGGCCCAGCAGCGGCGCGCCGCCGGCAAAGCCCATATAGGACAGGCTGCGCTGTGCGATGTCGTCGCGCGCGGCCGGCACCGGCTGGTCGATGGCGACGACCTGACCGGGATTGGTGCCCCAGGTGATGGTCGGGGCCACGTCGGCGGCGTCGATGATGATTTCGCGGTCGAATGCTGCGCCTTCGTCGCTGACGAAGTGTTTCCAGCGTTCGACGGCCTTGTCGAACTCCGCACCCTGCGGCGCGTTCGGGCGGCCGCGCAGATAGGCGAAGGTGGTTTCGTCCGGTGCGACCAGTCCGGCGCGTGCGCCGGCTTCGATGCTCATATTGCACAGGGTCATGCGGCCTTCCATCGACAGTGCGCGGATGGCTTCGCCGCGGTATTCGATGACGTGGCCGGTGCCACCATCCATGCCGAGCACGCCGATGATGTGCAGGATCAGATCCTTGGCAGTGGCTTCCGGGCGCAGCGTGCCGTTGACGGTGACGGCCAGCGTCTTCGGGCGGCGTTGCAGCAGGCATTGCGTGGCCAGCACATGCCCTACTTCGGTGGTTCCGATGCCGAACGCGAGCGCGCCGAAGGCGCCGTGCGTGGCGGTGTGCGAATCGCCGCAGACAATCGTCATGCCCGGCTGGGTGGCGCCCACTTCCGGCCCCATCACATGCACCACGCCGCGCTGGCCGGAATCGAAACCGTTGAGCACGATGCCGAACTCCGCGCAGTTGCGCTCCATCGTCGCCACCTGATTTGCGGTGGCGGCATCGACGTAAGGCAAGGAGCCATCCGGGTTGGGCGGCAAGGTCGGGGTGGAATGATCGAGCGTGGCGAGGGTGCGATCCGGGCGGCGCACCTTCAGGCCACGCGCACGCAGTTCGTCGAAGGCCTGCGGCGTGGTGACTTCATGCACGAGGTGCAAGTCGATGTAGAGGATCGCCGGGGCGGCGTCGGTTTCCGGGCGCACGCAATGCGCATCCCAGATTTTTTCGATGAGGGTGCGGGGTGTGCTCATGTTCGCTTGGCCTCAAGCCGCCTCGGATTGCGCCAGCAACGCGCGGCGACGTTCGAAGCGATTGACCACTTCCAGATACGCCAGCGCGCTGGCTTCGAGCACGTCGGTGGACACCGCACGGCCGTGGTAGTCGCGACCTTCCGCGTGCACTTTCACGCGCGCCTCACCTTGCGCGTCTTCGCCGGTGGAGAGCGAGCGCACCTGATAATCGGTCAGGCCGAACTGGAAGCCGGTGGCCAGTTCGATGGCGGTGAACATGGCATGCACCGGGCCATCGCCGACGGCGCTCTGCTTCACATGGCGGCCTGCTTCGTGCACCAGTTCGACCACGGCCTCCGGCATGGCCCCTTGCCCGATGCGCCCGCCGATCTGGATCGAGGTGAGACGCCACGGGCCGGTTTCATCACCAGTGGAACCGAGCGCGATGGATTCCAGATCGGCGTCGAACACTTCTTTCTTGCGATCGGCCAGTGCCTTGAATGCGGCGAAGGCACGATTGAGCGCGGCCTCGTCCAGCTCATGGCCCAGTGCCTTGAAGCGATCCGCCAACGCGGCGCGGCCGCTGTGCTTGCCCAGCACCAACGAGGAGCGCGACACACCGACATCCTCGGGCACCATGATTTCGTAGGTGGCGCGGTTGCGCAGCATGCCGTGCTGATGGATGCCTGATTCGTGTGCGAAGGCATTTTCGCCAACGATGGCCTTGTTGCGCGCAATCTGGCTGCCGGTGAGCGCAACCAGTTGGCGCGAAACCGGATATAGGCGCTGGGTGCGGATGCGGGTTTGCACGCCGTAAATGCCCGGGCGGGTGCGCAGCGCCATGACGATTTCTTCCATCGCGGCATTGCCGGCACGTTCGCCGATGCCGTTGATGGTGCACTCCACCTGACGCGCGCCGTTTTCGATCGCAGCCAGCGAATTGGCCACGGCCAAGCCCAGATCGTCGTGGCAGTGCGAGGACAGGATGATGTTCTCCACCCCGCGCACATGCGCTTTCAGGTAGGCGAACAACGCGCCGTATTCGGCCGGCACCGCGTAGCCCACGGTATCGGGAACATTGAGCGTGGTGGCGCCGGCCTGGATCGCGGCTTCAAACGCTTTGACCAGGAATTCGGGATCCGAACGCGAGGCATCTTCGGCGGAAAACTCCACGTCCGCACACAACGAACGCGCCAGCGAAACATGCTCGGCGATGGAATCGAGCACCTGCTCGCGACTCATCCGCAGCTTGTGCTCCAGATGCAGATCGGACGTGGCGATGAAGGTGTGGATGCGCGGCGTTTCGGCTGCCTCCACGGCGGCGGCGGCGCGCTCGATGTCATGTCGCTGACAACGCGCCAGCGCCGCCACCGAGCTGCCCTTCACGCTGCGTGCGATGGATTGCACGGCGTTGAAATCATCCGGGCTGGCGGCGGCAAAACCGGCTTCGATCACGTCCACACCCAACTCGGCAAGCTGCTGGGCAAGAAGGAGCTTTTGCGGCGTGGTCATCGAGCAGCCGGGCGATTGTTCGCCGTCGCGCAGGGTGGTGTCGAAGATACGTACGTGGTCGCTCATGGGGTGCTCTCCTTGCAGGTATTGCATGGGTGCGGGCCGCTATCGGCCGCCTCGGGAATGCTCCGGTTCGTCATCCGCAGGGCGAAGCACGAACCGGAGTTTCCGATGTGGTTGCTTATTTCCCGGCCGAAGCCGAATCCTTCAGCCAGCTCATCGAAGCACGCAGGCGCTTGCCGACTTCCTCGATCGGGTGATCCAGATCCTTCTGCTTGAGCGCCTGATAGTTGGCGCGGCCACTCTTGTGCTCGGCGATCCATTCACGCGCGAACTGGCCGTCCTGAATTTCGCGCAGCACCTGACGCATCTGCTCGCGCGCATGTGCATCCACCACGCGCGGGCCACGGGTGAGGTCGCCGTATTGCGCGGTTTCGGAGATGAACTGGTGCATGCGGGTGATGCCGCCTTCGTAGAGCAGATCGACGATCAGCTTCAGCTCGTGCAGACATTCGTAATAGGCGATTTCAGGCTGGTAGCCGGCTTCCACCAGCGTTTCCCAACCCATGACCACCAACTCGGTGGCGCCGCCGCACAGCACGGCCTGTTCGCCGAACAGATCGGTTTCGGTTTCTTCGGCGAACGTGGTTTCAAGCACGCCACCACGGGTGCCGCCGATGCCGTCGGCATAGGCCAGCGAGAGTTCCTTGGCCTTGCCGGTAGCGTCCTGATAGATGGCGAACAGCGACGGCACACCGCGGCCTTCCTCGTACTGGCTGCGCACCAGCGCGCCCGGGCCTTTGGGTGCGACGAGGATCACGTCCAGATCGGTACGCGGGGTGATCGCACCGAAGTGCACGTTGAAACCGTGAGCGAACAGCAGCGCTGCGCCGGGCTTGGCCAAAGGTGCCACGACTTTTTCGTAGACCTCGGCCTGCACCATGTCCGGCGTCAGCAGAGCGATCAAATCAGCCTTGGGAATGGCGTTTTCCGGCGTGTCCACGGCCAGCCCGTCGGCCTGCGCCTGCTTGAAGCTGGCGCCTTCCGGGCGTGCCGCGATGAGTACGTTGAAGCCGGATTCGTGCAGGTTGCGGGCATGGGCGCGGCCCTGGCTGCCATAGCCGTAGATCACGGTGAGCTTGTCGCGCAGGGCGGCGGGATTGGCGTCGGCGGAGGTGTAGGTTTTCATCGGGTTTCCTTCGGGGTGGGATGGGAGAGGCAGGAGTCGGAAGTGGGTGGAGTCAGAAGCGGGCAGGCGGGAAGGCCGTGACAGCGCCTTCGGAAGCGGGTGAAACCAGTGCGGCGTACTTGGCCAGCGCGCCGGAGCGTTCGCGCGGTGCGGGCGTCCATTCGACCGGACGGGCGTCCAGATCGGCCTCGGTGGAAATCGTGCGGGCCTGCACGTCGATGACGATCTGATCGCCAGTACGCAGCTTGCCGATGGGGCCGCCGAGCGCAGCCTCAGGGCAAATGTGGCCGACCATGAAACCGTAGGTGGCGCCAGAGAAGCGGCCATCGGTGATGAGCGCGATATCGCCGCCCAGGCCTTGCCCGACCAGCGCAGCGGTGACGGCCAGCATCTCGCGCATGCCGGGGCCACCGACCGGGCCTTCGCCGCGAATGACGACAACATCGCCGGCTTGGATCTCACGTTTCTGCACGGCGGCGAAGCAGGCTTCTTCGCCATCGAACACCCGCGCCGTGCCTTCGAATTTCAGCGCCTCGTGCCCGGCCAGTTTCACCACGCAGCCATCGGGCGCGATGTTGCCGTAGACGATGCCGTAACCGCCGCGTGCCTTGACCGGCGCATCGGCGTGGTAGATCACCTTCTGGCCCTCGCGCTCGCGGGCTTCGGCGAATTCGGCGAACAGGCTCTTGCCGCTGACGGTGGGCGCGTCCTCGATCAGGCCGGCCTGCATCAGGCGTTGTCCGAGCAGGGCGGAACCGCCGGCCAGATACATGTCCGGGGCCATGAATCGCCCGCCGGGCTTGAGATCGGCGATGACCGGCGTGCGGCGGCTGATGGCGTCGAATTCGTCCAGCGCAAAGGAGAAACCGGCCTCACGCGCGATCGCGAGCAAGTGCAGCACGGCATTGGTGGAACCGGCCGTCGCAGTCGCGGCGACGGCGGCATTGCGGATGGATTGCGGGGTGACGAAGGCGCGCGCGGAAATGCCTTCGCGCACCAGTTCCATCACGCGCTCGCCACACGCCCGCGCGGCACCGAACTTGGCTGGATCAGGTGCGGGAATGTCGTTCAACCCGACCGGTGCGAGGCCGAGGAAGGTTGTCGCCAGCGCCATCGTGTTGGCGGTGAACTGGCCGCCGCACGCGCCCGCACCGGGACAGGCCGCGCCTTCGATGGCTTCCAGTTCGACATCGTCGATCTTGCCCGCCGCATGCGCGCCCACGGCCTCGAACACGTCCTGGATGGTGATCGCCTTGTCCTTGTGGCAACCGGGCAGGATGCTGCCGCCGTACAGCATGAGGCCGGGCAGATCGAGCCGCGCCAGCGCCATGGCGGCGGCGGGAATGGTCTTGTCGCAGCCACACAGCACCACCACGCCATCCAGACAATGGCCGCGCACGGCCAGTTCGATGGAATCGGCGATCAACTCGCGCGAGGCCAGCGAGGCTTTCATGCCGGGGCTGCCCATGGCGATGCCGTCGGTCACGGCGATGGTGTTGAACTCGATCGGGGTGCCACCGGCGGCTTTCACGCCCTCGCGCACGTGCTGGGCCAGGTCGCGCAGGTTGAGGTTGCAGGGCGAAACATCCGACCAGCTGTGCACCACGGCAATCAACGGCTTCTTGATGTCCTGCGCGGTGAGGCCAGTGGCACGCAGCATGGCGCGGGCGGCGGCGTGATCGGGTCCGGATTTGATGGCATCACTGTGCATGGCTGCTTGGCGTCGCTGTCTGGGGTGGTGGGAAGGCGTTGGCTGTGTCGGGGCCAGATACGAGAAACCCCGCATCGGCTTCCCGGTGCGGGGTTTCGGTGTCTTGGGGTCTTCTTCAGTTCAGGCCCAAGTCGCCGTTCCGCACGGATGTCGGCTAATGAGTCGAAGGAGAAGCAGGAAGCGGCTGTTGGGCGCTTGCGACTTCGGGCGATGGGGTGATGAAAAGGCCATGGCCCCGATGCTGGATCGCCCTCTTTCGCGATGTCAAGCCCTCACCCCAGGTTTTTGCCGCAGTGCAGCGAAAACCCTGCGGTGGCGGGGAAAACCGCATAACGACGCAGTCGGCAACACCTCCGTCGATTCCGCCGATTACGCGGTTCGGCGAAAAAATGAACGTGTGTTCAGTCAAAAGTGTCATGTGGCGGCGCAGTATTTGGCTCCACGTCTCGCAAGGAGGTGAAGCACCATGGACACGGCTTTTGCCCGTCGCATGCTGTCGCGCCTGGAGCCTTGGCTGCACACCCTGCAGGGGTTCCACGACCGTGCCAACGCCCATGCGCTGTACGATCCAGCCACGCCGGCCGGGCGTATCCGTTTGGCCAATCTCCAGACCTTCCTGAAGCAACTGCTGCCATGGCGGCCCACGGTGCTTCTGATCGGCGAAGCCCCCGGCTATCGCGGCGCGTGGCGTACCGGCGTCAACTTCTGTTCGGAAAAAATCATGATGGGGCCGAAGGATCGTTTCGGCCTGTTCGGCGGTGAGGCCGCCGGTTACCGACTGATCGCCGAAGGCGAAAAGCTCCACGGCGAGGCCAGCGCCACCGTGGTGCAGCGCGTATTTCAGGAATTGCCCTGCCTGCCTCTGGTGTGGCCCGCATTGCCACTGCATCCGCACCAGCCCGGCGTGGACGAATCCAACCGCACGCCAACGCCGGCGGAACTGCGCCGCGATGCCCTGCCGCAACTCGAACAACTGATTGCGCTTTACCAGCCGCGCCACATCGCCGCTGTCGGCAACATCGGCATGAGCTGCCTCGAAACGCTGGGCATCACCGCCACCAAGATCCGCCATCCCGCGCATGGCGGCGGCCCGGCGTTCCGCGATGGCTTGCTGGCGTTGATGCGGGACATCCATCGGCATTGACCATGCCTTTCGGCAGATGTCCGTGTGCGACATGCACGCTAGATTGACAAACCCCTTTCAATGCAGTCGTTCACCTCAGCCGACAGCAACCTGCGCAGCCGCCGCCCCGCTGGTGATTTCCCTGCCGCCCCGTCAGGTGCGGTGCGCGTCGCGCGACTCCAGGAGTTTTCATGCCTGCCGATACGTCCCGTTCGTTCCGTCGCTTGCGCCCGTTCGTGTGGTTGCTGGGCGGCGCGCTTGTCGTCACCGCCGGCATCATTGCGTGGCAGAAACTCGGTCCGCAGCCGGCGCCGACGCAGCAGCAGCGCTGGCGCTCGATGGGTGCCATGGCGATTCCGGTGCGGGTGGCCGAGGCGGTGCGCGAGGAGCTGGATCTCCATCTGAAGGCGCTGGGCACCGCCACGGCACTCAATACCGTCACGGTACGCAGCCGCGTGGACGGCGAGCTGGTCGAGATCGCGTTCGAAGAAGGTCAGAGCGTTGCAGCCGGCGATCTGCTGGCGCGCATCGATCCACGGCCTTACGAGGTGCGTCTGGCGCAGGCGCAAGGCCAGCAGGCGCAGAATCTGGCGCAGCTCGACAACGCCCGCACCGAACTGGCGCGTTATCGCGATCTGGCCGCGAAGGGCCATGTCGCCGCCCAGCAGCTCTCGGCGCAGGAAGCGCTGGTGCGCGAGTACGAAGCGCGCCGCCAGTCCGACCAGGCCAGCGTCGATGACGCGCGCTTGCAGCTGTCCTATACCCGCATCGTCGCCCCGATTTCGGGTCGCGTCGGCCTTCGCAACGTCGATGTCGGGAACCTGGTACGCGCCGGCGATGCGGAAGGATTGATCACCATCACCCAGCTCGCGCCGATCAGCGTGTTGTTCTCGGTGCCGGAAACCGAGTTGCCGCGTCTGCTGGATGCGGTTCGCGCCGATCCGGCACTGGCGGTGGACGCATGGGATCGCGACGAACGCCAGGTCCTGGCACGCGGCACTCTGGCGAGTCTGGACAACCGCATCGACACGCAGACCGGCACGCTGCGCTTGCGCGCGCAGTTTTCCAACGACGATGCGCGCCTGTTCCCGAACCAGTTCGTCAACGTGCGCCTGCGCGTGAGCCGCGAAGTTGCCGTGACGATCCCGAATGCGGCGGTGCAGTACGGCAGCAATGGCAGCTACGTGTTCGTGGTCGATGCCGAAAGCAAGGTGTCGGTGCGCAATCTCGTGCTCGGTGCGAGCGAGGGCGAGCGTGTGGTCGTGCTCGACGGGCTGCAGGCCGGTGAGCGCGTGGTGCTGGAAGGGTTGGATCGCCTGCGCGAAGGCAGCGCCGTGCTGGTGGTCGAGGACGACGGCGCGACGACGCCATGAATCTCTCGCGCCCGTTCATCGAGCGCCCGGTAGCCACCACGCTGCTGATGATCGCGCTGCTGCTGTCCGGCGTGCTGGCCTATCGCCTGCTGCCGGTCGCGGCCTTGCCGCAGGTGGACTACCCGATCATCCAGGTCACCACGCTGTACCCCGGCGCCAGCCCTACCGTGATGACGAGTGCGGTCACGGCGCCGCTGGAGCGGCGCTTTGGCCAGATTCCGGGGCTCAAGCAGATGTCGTCGACCAGTTCCGGCGGCGCGTCGGTGGTGACGCTGCAATTCGGACTGGATGTGGACATCGGCGTGGCCGAACAGGAAGTCCAGGCCGCGATCAGCGCCGCCGGCAGCTTCCTGCCGAACGATCTGCCGGTGCCGCCGATCTATCGCAAGGTCAATCCAGCCGATACGCCGATCCTGACATTGGCTGTCACCTCGGCCACCCGCCCGCTGCCGGAAATCTACGATCTGGTGGACACGCGCATGGCGCAACGGCTGGCGCAGATTCCCGGCGTGGGCCTGGTGAGTCTGGCCGGTGGGCAGCGCCCGGCCGTGCGCATCGAGGTGAATCCGGTGGCGCTGGCGGCCGCCGGGTTGAGTACCAGCGACATCCGTCGCGCCATTTCCGCGGCCAACGTGAACCTGCCGAAGGGCAGTTTCGACGGGCCGACCCGCGCGGTGATGCTCGATGCCAATGATCAGATGCGGTCGATCGAGGAATATCGCGACCTGGTACTGACCTGGCGCGATGGCGCGATGCTGCGCCTTGGCGACGTCGCCACGGTGGAGGAAGGCCCGGAAAACCGCTTTCTCGCGGCTTGGTCGGGCAGCACGCCGGCGGTATTGGTCAACATCCAGCGTCAACCCGGCGCCAACGTGATCGAGGTGGTCGATGCGGTTCGCGCGCTGCTGCCGCGCCTCACCGCGACGCTGCCGCGCGGCGTGGACGTGACCGTGCTGTCGGATCGCACCGAGTCGATCCGCGCCTCGATCCGTGGCGTGCAGAAGGAACTGGTCATCGCGATCTCGCTGGTGGTGATGGTGACCTTCGTGTTCCTGCGCACCATCCCGGCCACGATCATTCCCTCGATCGCGGTGCCGCTGTCGCTGGTGGGCACGTTCGGGGTGATGTACCTCGCCGGGTTCTCGCTCAACAACCTGACCCTGATGGCGTTGACGATTGCCACCGGCTTCGTCGTCGATGACGCGATCGTGATGCTGGAAAACATCGCGCGCCATCTCGAAGCCGGTGAAAAACCGATGCAGGCCGCACTCAAGGGCGCCAGGCAGATCGGTTTCACCTTGATTTCCCTGACGCTGTCGTTGATCGCGGTGCTGATCCCGCTGCTGTTCATGGCCGACGTCGTGGGCCGGTTGTTCCACGAATTCGCGATCACGCTGGCGGTGGCGATCGGGCTTTCGCTGGTGGTGTCGCTGACGTTGACTCCGATGCTGTGCGCCTACTTTCTCAAGCGCCAGAGCGAGCATGCCTCGCATGACAGCCACAAGCAGGGCGACATGTTCGACAAGGTGATCGACGCTTATGATCGCGGGCTGCATTGGGTGCTCGATCGCCAGCCGCTGATGTTGATCGCCACGCTGGTCACCCTCGCGCTGACTGCGCTGCTGTATCTCGCCGTACCCAAAGGCTTCTTCCCGCTGCAGGATGCCGGCCTGATCCAGGGCATCAGCGAGGCGCCGCAATCGGTGTCGTTTGCCGCGATGGCGCAGCGCCAGCAAGCCTTGGCCGATGTCGTGCTGGACGACCCGGACGTGGCGAGCCTGTCCTCGTTCATCGGTGTGGACGGCACGAATGCGACGCTCAATACCGGGCGCATGCTGATCGAACTCGAGCCGCATGCGGCACGCGACGCCAGCGCGGCGCAGGTGATCGAGCGCCTGCGGGAAAAGGTGGCTGCGGTGCCCGGCATCGCGCTGTACCTGCAACCGGTGCAGGAGCTGTCGATCGAAGACCGCATCAGCCGGACCCAGTACCAGTTCAGCCTCTCCAGCCCCGATTTCGAGGCGCTGGCCGAATGGACGCCGCGCCTCGTGGCGCAGTTGCAGGCGTTGCCGCAATTGCAGGACGTGGCGAGCGATCTTGCCGATCAGGGGTCGCAGGCCTACCTCACCATCGATCGTGCGGCGGCCGCACGTCTGGGCATCCGTGCCGCCGACATCGCCGAAGCGTTGTACGACGCCTTCGGCCAGCGTCAGATCTCGACCATCTTCACCCAGGCCAACCAGTACCGCGTGGTGCTGGAAGCGATGCCGCAGTTCGCGTTGGATCCGTCGGCGCTCGAACGTATCCGGGTGCCGTCCGTCTCGGGCACGCCGGTGGCGTTGTCGGGCATTGCGCGTGTGGAGGAGCGCCCGAGTGCGTTGCTGCGCAACCATATCGGCCAGTTCCCCGCGACGACGATCTCGTTCAACCTCGCGCCCGGCGCCTCGTTGGGTGAAGCCGTGGCCGCGATCGAGGCGGCGCAGGTCGAGATCGATCTGCCGGCAAGCATCGAATCGCGCTTCCAGGGGGCGGCCGAAGCCTTCCGCGCCTCGCTGTCGTCGACGTTGTGGCTGATTCTCGCGGCCGTCGCGGTGATGTACATCGTGCTCGGCGTGCTCTACGAAAGCTTCATCCACCCGGTGACGATCCTGTCGACGTTGCCCTCGGCCACGGTCGGCGCGCTCGCGGCGCTGCTGGTCACCGGCGGCAGTCTGGATCTGATCGCCATCATCGGCGTGATCCTCTTGATCGGGCTGGTCAAGAAGAACGCGATCATGATGATCGACTTCGCGCTTGAGGCCGAACGCAACGAAGGCATGAGCCCGCGCGATGCCATTCACAAGGCCGCGCTGCTGCGCTTCCGCCCGATCCTGATGACCACGCTGGCGGCATTGTTCGGCGCGGTCCCGCTGATGCTCGCCACCGGCTCCGGCGCGGAACTGCGCCAGCCGCTGGGATTGGTGATGGTCGGCGGCCTGATCGTGAGTCAGGTGCTGACCCTGTTCACCACGCCGGTCATTTATCTGTTCTTCGACCGGCTCGCACGCAAGCCGGCCAGTGCGGCAGATGCGAGCCATGCATGAGGCTCCAGCCGGGAATGATGCCGGGCGTGTGAACCTCTCGCGCCTGTTCATCGAACGTCCGATCGCGACCGCGCTCCTTGCCATCGCGCTGGTGGCGATGGGTGCACTGGCCTACCGGATGCTGCCGGTCGCGCCGCTGCCGCAGGTCGATTACCCGGCCATCCAGGTGACCGCGAACCTGCCGGGCGCGAGTCCGGAATCGATGGCGTCGAACGTCGCGACGCCGCTGGAACGTGCGCTCGGCGCGATTCCCGGCCTCACCGATATCCGTTCGAACAGTTCGCAGGACATGGTGCGGATCGATCTGCGCTTCGACCTCAATCGCGACATCAACGCCGCCGCGCGCGATGTGCAGGCCGCGATCAATCTCGCCGCGCCGCAGTTGCCCAGCGGCATGCCGGGTCTGCCCCAGGCCCGCAAGGTGAATCCGTCGCAGGCGCCGATCCTGGCGCTGGCACTCAGCGCCGATCATCTGTCGCCGGGCCGATTGTTCGATCTGGCCTCCACGATCCTCGCGCAGAAGCTCACCCAGATTCCGGGCGTGGGCCAGGTCGAGGTCGGTGGCAGCTCGCTGCCTGCGGTGCGCGTGTCGCTCGATCCCAATGCGCTGAACCAGTACGGCATCGCCCTGGATGACGTTGCCGGTGCGATCCGCAATGCCAACGCCTTGCGGCCGCTCGGCGCGGTGCAGGACAGCCGTCGCAGCTGGCAGGTCGAAGCCAATCTGCAATTGCGCGAGGCCGCCGATTACCGCGAGCTGCTGGTGGCCTGGCGCGATGGCCGCGCGGTGCGGCTGTCGGATGTGGCACAGGTGTCCGAGGGCGTGGAGAACCGTTATGCCTCCGGCTTTCACAACCACCGTCCGGCCGTGTTGCTGGTGGTGAGCCGACAGCCGGATGCGAACGTGGTGCAAACCATCGATGCCATCCATGCCCAGTTGCCGTCGCTGCGCGCGCTGCTGCCCGAAGGCGCCGACCTGACCGTCGCGATGGATCGTTCACCGGTGATCCGGGCGACTTTGTCCGAAGCGCAATTGACGCTGGTGCTGGCGGTGGCCTTGGTTGTGCTGGTGGTATTGGCCTTCCTCGGCAATCTGCGCGCGGCGTTGCTGCCGACGCTCGCGATTCCGGTGGTGCTTGCCGGCACGCTCGCGCTGATCTGGCTGTGCGGCTTTTCGCTCAACACGTTGTCGCTGATGGCACTGATCGTGGCCGCCGTGCTGGTGGTGGACGATGCCATCGTCGTGCTGGAAAACATCTCGCGCCACATCGAAGCGGGCATGGCGCCGTTCGCCGCCGCACTGCGCGGCGCGCGCGAGGTCGGCGCGACGCTGCTGTCGATGAACATTGCGTTGGCGGTGGTGTTCGTGTCGATCCTGTTCCTTGATGACTTCGTCGAGCGCTTGTTCCGCGAGTTCTCGATCACGCTGGTGGCGGCGATGTTCGTGTCGCTGGCGGTGTCGTTGAGTCTGACCCCGACGCTGTGCGCACGTTTGCTGCGTCGTTCCGATACTGATATTCCGGCCAACCGTGTGCAGCGTGCCGGCTCGGCGTTCTTCGCCAAGGTACGCGCCGGTTACGCACGTTCGCTCGCCGGCGCACTCGACCATCGTGCGCTGGCCCTGACGCTGTTCGCGTTGGTGATCGGCTTCAACGTGTGGTTGTTCCTGATCGTGCCCAAAGGCGTGGTGCCGCAGCAGGACACCGGACAGCTGCGCGGCTTCGCGCGTGGCGACGACGGCTTGTCGTTCCAGGTGATGCAGCCCAAGCTCGATCGGTACCGCGAGCTGTTGATGGCCGATCCGGCCATCGAAGACATCATCGGCTACATCGGTGGCAGCTCGGGCATCAACAACGCCTTCATCATGATCAAGGTGAAGCCGTTGGCCGAGCGCGGTGTCTCCAGCCAGGAAGTCATCGACCGCATCCGCGCCGACATGCCGAAGATTCCGGGCGGCATGCTGTGGTTGTGGGTGGACCAGGACATCCGCATCGAGGGCGGTGGCGGCGGTGGTGGCGAAGGCAACTACGCGTTCGAACTGATGTCCGGCGATCTGGAGCCATTGCGCGAGTGGACCACGCGTGCCACCGATGCGTTGACCGCGCTGCCGGAGCTGGTGGATGTGCAGTCGTCCGGTGACGAAGGCGCACGGCAAGTGGTGCTGGACATCGATCGCAATGCCGCCGCGCGCCTTGGCGTGGACATGCGCACCATCGCGTCGGTGTTGAGCAATTCCTTCAGCCAGCGCCAGGTCGCAACGCTTTACGACAGCCTCAACCAGTACCGCGTCGTGATGGAGCTGGACCCGCGCCACACCCAGCATCCCGATACGCTGGATCGCGTCCATGCGATCGCGGCGGATGGGCGTCGCGTTCCGTTGTCGGCGTTCTCGCGCTATGACTTCGGCACCTCGCCCGATCGCATCCAGCACCGCGGTCAGTTCGCCGCAACCCGCGTGCAGTTCGCGCTGGCACCGGGTGTCACGCTGGATCAGGCAGTCACTGCGATCGACCGCGCGATGGCGCAGATCATGTTGCCGACCGAGGTGATCGGCCAACTGTCCGGCGAGGCCGGCAGTCTCAAGGAGATGCGGCAGCGACAGGTGTGGTTGATCCTCGGCGTGGTGCTGGCGGTCTATATCGTGCTGGGCATCCTGTACGAAAGCACGATCCAGCCACTCACCATCCTGTCGATCCTCCCTTCCGCCGGCATTGGCGCGCTGCTCGCGCTGCTGCTTTCGGGCAAGCCATTGGATCTGATTTCCCTGCTCGGGCTGTTCCTGCTCGTCGGCGTGGTGATGAAGAACACCATCCTGATGGTGGATTTCGCACTGGCGGCGCAGCGCGAGCGCGGCTTGTCCGCGCGGGAAGCGATCCACGAGGCGGCGTTGCTGCGCTTCCGCCCGATCCTGATGACCAGCCTCGCCGCCTTGTTCGGCACGTTGCCCTTGATGCTGGCGACGGGCGAGGGCTGGGAAATGCGCCAGCCGTTGGGCATCGCGATCGTGGGTGGCTTGCTCGTCAGCCAGGTGCTGACGCTGTACACCACGCCGGCCATCTTCCTCGCGTTGGCGGGTATCGGGAGACGTCCTCCCGCGGTGATATCGCCAGCCGTGTCCGACGTGCGATAGCGTTGCGCCGAACGCCTCCGGCGGCTGCAATACGGCAGCGGAGGCGGTATCGTTGACGCGCGCATATGGCGCCTACTTCGCAGGAGCAGGGCAATGGCAGGCTGGTATGAACTGAGCAAGAGCAAGGACGAACAATTCCGATTCGTGCTGAAGGCGGGCAATGCGGAAATCATCCTGACGAGCGAGCTGTACACCACGCGCGCCGCAGCCGAGAACGGCATCGCCTCGGTGCAGAAGAACAGCTCGGCAGATGAGCGATACGAGCTGAAAGACGCATCGAACGGCACGCTGTATTTCAACCTCAAGGCGGCCAATCATCAGGTCATCGGCACCAGCCAGATGTATGGTTCGGACGCTGCCCGCGCCACCGGCATCGCGTCGGTGAAGACCAATGGCCCGACCCAGACCATCAAGGATCTGACGGCCTGAGCACGAACCACGCCGTCGACATCGCCATCGTCGGCGCCGGATTTTGCGGTGTCGCGCTGGCACGCGCGCTGACGCTGCACGCACAGCCCGGCGTGCGCATCGCGCTGATGGGACACGACGGCGATTTCGCTCGCGGCGTCGCCTACGGCACACCGAGGCTGGAGCATTGCCTCAACGTGCGTGCCCGCGACCTCGGCATCGATCCGGCGCAGCCCGCGGGGTTTGCCGACTGGCTGGGCTTGCAGAGTCCGGCGCGGGAAGGATTCCAGCAGCGCGCGCACTACGGCTATTACCTGTGCGCGATGCTCGCCGAGGCCGAAGCGACGGCAGCGGCACGCAGCGTCGCACTGCAGGTGATTCGCGCGGCGGTGGAGGCGGTGGATCGCACCGCATCGGGCTTCGTCTGTCGCGTGGCGGGCCGTGATTCCATCGCCGCCACGCGCGTCGTGATGGCGATGGGCGCTTTGCCGCCACAACCACTCTCGGCGTTGTCGCCGGCGCTCGTCGCCAGCCCCAACTACATCGCTGCCCCGTTTGCCGATGGCGCGCTGGATCAGGTGGCACGCGATGCAGAGGTGCTGGTGATCGGTACCGGCCTGACGTTCGCCGATGTGGCGATCAGCCTGCGTCGGAACGGGCATCGGGGGCGGATCGAAGCCATCTCGCGTCATGGCCTCCCGCCGTTGCCGCATACGGTAGAGCCGGCCGCGCCGTTGCCGGTGTCGACTGAGCTTCTCGATGCGTTGCAGGAGGGCGACGTGCGCCGCGTGCTGCACGCGCTTCGCAGCGCGTCGCGTCAGGCGGATGACTGGCGGCGCGTGATCGATGCCCTGCGCCCGCACACCCAATCGTTCTGGCAGCGCATGGACGGGAGCGCCCGCCGGCGTTTCCTGCGCCATCTGCGGACCTATTGGGAAATCCATCGCCATCGCATCGCGCCGGTGCTGAACGATGAGCTGGATGCGATGCGCAGCAGCGGCCAGCTCGTCATCCGGGCCAGTCGATTGATTGGGGCCGATGTGGACGATGGACGGGCGCGTCTCGCGCTCCGGGATCGCGGACTGTCGGACCTGCGCACGCTGTCGGTAGATCGGGTCGTTCGCGCCATCGGACTGGACTCCGATGTCGAACGTACGGCGCACCCGCTTGTCGCCCGCTTGCGCGATGCGGGCGTGGTGCGCAGCGACGCACTCGGCCTGGGCATGGACATCGACGAGGACTTCGTCGTGCTCGACCGCAACGGCGAGCGCGTGACGGGCCTGTACGTTCTGGGGCCGCTGCTGCGTGGCCGCTGGTGGGAAATCACCGCGGTGCCGGAACTGCGGCGCGCAGCGGCGGAACTGGCCGACCGCTTGGTGCGTCAGGAATGAGGCGATCATCCCGTCTCAGCCGGTGAGACGGCGGCACGTGACGATTCCCGCACCTTGTTGCGGAGTGATGTCATGTCCTGTCCCGTGCTTCCTTCCCGTTCCCGTTGGCCGCGCCGTGTCGCTGCGTTCGATGCGGTGCTGCTGCATTGGCTGACGTTGGGTGTCCTGGTGCTGACGATCGTCCCGGCCGCGCACTGGCACAACGTCTGGATCGGCTGGCTGCCGTACTGGTTGGTGCTGGTTCCCGCGGTACTGCTGGGCCGGCATCCGGTGACTCGGATGGCGAGGTCGCCTGAACGTCGCGCATCGGCATGAGGGCAGTGCGGGAAGGGCCGTGTAAACTGCGCGCCGGCCCGCATTTTCCCTCGTTCCCATGCCGTCATATCCGCGTCGCGTCGCCCTCGTCATCGCCCTGTCCCTGGCCGGTTCCACGTTCGCCGCCGAACCGGCTCCACGCGGTGTGCTCGAGCCGCAGCAACGCGAGGCGTTTCTGGCCGAAGTGCAGGAAAAGTACGGCATCGCGCCTGAAACGGTCGCGCCGATGCTGGACAAGGCCAGGTACCAGCAGCGCATCATCGATGCCATCACCCGGCCGGCCGAAGCCAAGCCGTGGAAGGATTACCGCCCGATCTTTCTCGGTGCCGAACGCATCACCAAAGGCCGCGCCTTTCTTGAAGCCCACCGCGACGCGCTGACGCAGGTCGAGGCCGGCACCGGCGTGCCGGCGGCGATCATCGTTGCCATCCTCGGGGTCGAGACCAGCTACGGCGGCAATACCGGGAGCTGGAAAGTGCTCGATGCGCTGTACACCCTGGGCTTCTTCCACGAGCCGCGCGCCACGTTTTTCCGCGGCGAACTGGCTCAGGTATTCGCGTTGGCGCAGGAGGAATCGCTCGATCTGACGACGATCACCGGCAGCTATGCCGGCGCGATGGGCTGGGGCCAGTTCATCCCCTCCAGCTACCGCGCTTACTCGATCGATGGTGACGGCGACGGCAAGCGCGACCTGTGGAACTCGTTGCCGGACGTATTTGCCTCGGTGGCCAATTATTTCAAGGCGCACAAGTGGCAGCGCGGCGAACCGGTTGCCGTCCGGGCGGTCCGCGCCGAGGGCGCAGAGGACTTCAAGCCCGGCTCGCTGGAGGCGCGCTACACCCTGCTGGAACTGGCCGACAAGGGTTACCGCCCGGCCGAGGCCATCGGCCATGCCGCGCCGGCCACGTTGCTGACGCTGGAAGGCGCCGAGGGTACCGAATACTGGATCACCTTCAATAATTTCTACGTGATCTCACGTTACAACCGCTCGCCGCTGTATTCGATGGCCGTGTTTCATCTGGCACAGGCCATCGCCGGCACCGACAGCGCCACGCTGGAGCCGTGAGCCGGGTCTGTTTCAGCCGGGTTCTCATCATGCTGCTGGCCCTCGTCTTGAGTGCCTGCGGCGGAAAGAAGACGAGACCGGCCGCAACGGATGCCGCGAAACCGGCGCATGGCGCGCCACACCGCCCTGCACCGGTGACACGCGCGCGCCCGGACAGGCCCGGCGAATACACCGCCGGCGGCCTCTACAAGCCCGGCGTGCCCGATGGCGGCCCACCGATTCCTCCCGACATCAGCCATCTGGTGGAGCCCGAACCCACCGGCGAGCCGCGTGCCCGATACGGCAACCGCTCGCCGTACACTGTGCTGGGCAAGAACTACCACGTGATGGAGAACGCCGATGGCTATGTCGCTCGGGGCATCGCGTCGTGGTATGGCGCCAAGTTCCATGGCCGCGCCACGTCGAGCCTGGAGCCGTACGACATGTATCAGTTCACGGCCGCACACAAGTCGTTGCCGTTGCCCACGCATGTCCGCGTGACGCATCTGGCCAACGGGCGCAGCGTCGTGGTGCGGGTCAATGATCGCGGCCCGTTCCACGAGGATCGCCTGATCGACCTGTCCTACGCAGCAGCGGTGAAACTGGGCATGCACATCGATGGCACCGCGCCGGTCGAGATCCGTGTGTTGAAGCCGGGCGAGACACCGCCAGCGCCACCGGCACCGATGCCGGCCGAGCGCGCCTGGGCGGCTGCACGGGCCGGAATCGTACCCACCGCGGCAACCACGGTACCGCCATCGCCATCATCGGCTGCGCCCGCAGGCAGAGTCTGGCTGCAAGTGGCCAGTTTCACCGAGGCGGACAATGCGCGCCGACTGGTGGAGCGCCTTGAAGGCGCAAGGATCGGGAAAACCGACATCCAGCGCGCACAGGTGGGTGGCCGCATCGTCTACCGCGTCAGGGTTGGTCCATTCGTCAACGCCGAACGCAGTCACGCTGCGTCCGAACGCGTGCATGGCATGGGATTGGGCGTGCCCACGTTGATCACCGAATGACCGGGCAACGTTCCGTTCATCCGTCGCTGTACGGATAATGCGAACCTTTTTCGCCCTCGCCGCCTCTCATCGCGAAGGCCCATCGAACGACATGGAGTGTGTTCCGACATGAAGCTTCTTCCCATTTTGGCTGCAACGTTCCTGGGCATCGGGCTCGCAACGCCGGCATTGGCGCAGGACGCGCCTGCCACGCAGCCCACGCCCAGACTGCCCACACCGAACGCGGCGCCTGCCGTCACGCCGTCTCCGCCTTCGATCCAGGGCACTGCGTGGCTGCTGGTCGATGACGCCACCGGTCAGGTTCTGGCCTCCCACAATGCGGATCTGCAGGTCGAGCCGGCCAGCATCACCAAGGTGATGACATCGTACGTGGTATCGGCGGAACTGGCCGCCGGCAAGATTTCCAAGGACGATGACGTGCCGATCAGCGAACGCGCCTGGCGCGGCGGCGGTGGCGGCACCGATGGTTCCACCAGCTTTCTGCCGGTGAACTCGAAGGTCAAGCTGGGCGATCTGCTGCACGGCATGATCATCCAGTCCGGCAACGATGCATCCATCGCGCTGGCCGAATACGTCGGCGGCAGCGAGGCAGGCTTCGCCGACCTGATGAATGCCTATGCGCGCCAGCTGGGCCTCGACGGCACCCATTACGTCAATTCGCACGGCTTGTCCGCGCCCGACCACTACACCACCGCGCATGACATTGCCCGGCTGGCCCGGGCACTGATTCGCGATTTCCCTGAAGAGTACGCCTACCACTCGGTCAAGGAATTCACGTTCAACGGCATCCGCCAGTTCAACCGCAATTCGCTGTTGTGGAAGGACGACGCCGTGGACGGGATCAAGACCGGCCACCATTCCGGCGCAGGCTACTGCCTGGTGGCATCGGCCAAGCGCGGCGAGCAACGCTTGATCAGTGTGGTGATGGGGTCAAGCAGCGAAAAGCAGCGTGCCGAGGACAGCTATGCCCTGCTCAACTGGGGCTTCCGCTTCTTCGAATCGCACAAGCTTTACGACGCTGGCCAGGCGGTCACCGAACCCAAGCTCTGGAAGGGCGAAGCCGCGACGGTTGCGCTCGGACTGGACGAGCCCTTGTTGCTCACGGTGCCACGTGGCCGCTACGAGCAGGTCAAGGCCGAAATGGATTTGCCGCGTCAGCTCGTTGCGCCCTTCACCAAGGGGCAGCAAGTGGGCACGCTGCGCCTGTCGCTCGACGGAAAGCCACTGGTCGAGCGACCGCTGGTGGCCTTGGCCGATGCCCCGGAAGCCGGCTTCTTCCGTCGCATCAGCGATGGCTTCTGGCTGTGGTGGGAATCGGAGTGATCCATCCCGGCGACCACGTCAGGGATGCAACCCCGACTTGCGCGGGATGACCGGTCTGGTAGGTCGAGGCTACGTCCCCGACGCTACATTGTCATCCTGACGGGAACAGCCTCTCTGCGCGCTGGAACAGGATCCAGCTGGTGGCGATGTATTTGTCTCCACCGCGCGGACGGTTGCCGCGATGGGTATGGGTGAAGCCTGCCGGGGCAATCAGCAGGCTGCCGGTACGTGGCTGGATCTTTCGCTCCTGGTAGAGGAATTCGGTTTCGCCTTCCTCGAATCCGTCATTGAGGTAAGCCGTCCAAAGCAGATGCCGGTGAAGCGTTTCACACGTGGCATCACGTGGGTAAAGCTCGCAGTGCCAGTAGGGATATCCGCCCTGGTCGGCGGTGTAGCGCTGCAGGTTGATCGAGCCCGGACGCATCACCGCCTGCACCATGGCGGTGAGCGTGGCATCGTCCATCGCGACGAGGTCCTGCGCTTCCAGGCGTCGCAGCGGTTTTCCGAATTGCAGCATCAGCGGCGCGATCATCGTGTAGGGATACCGTCGCACGTAGTTGAGCATGGCGCGCAGTGCGGCACCCATCAGCAGGTTCTGCACATCCTGCCATTGGGGCTTGCCTTCCAGTGTGATGTCGCGACTGTCTTTCAGCTCGGGGAACACGCCCGCACCCACGCGTCCGGGTAGCGCTTGGCCATCGGCCTCGAAACGCGCCACGATGGCGGCGCAGTCCTGTGGCGACAGGGCGTTGTCGTAGATCTCGATGAAGTCGTTGGTGGGCATGGGCTGGCTGAATCGGGCGAAAGGCGACAGCTTAACCAATCCGCTGTTCGCCGGAGAGGCGGGAGCGAAGGCAACCGGCACGCGCACACCCTGTCGCAATCGCGTGAAACCGGGATAATCGCGGGCTGGAAATTCTCGCGATCCCGTATGCCGCCATTCGATTCCCTCTGCCTTGTCTGGCGTCGTCTGCGGCATCCCGTGGGGTTGGCGGTGGTCGTGTTGCTGGGCTGGTTCCTGCTGGATTCGATCCTTTACCGCAGCGGTTTCTATTACCGGTTCCTGGCCGAGCCGCACTCCAATGCAGGCGCGGCGATGCTGCGCCCGCTGCTGGCGCGCCGCAACGCCACGGAGGTGCCGCCAACCGTTCTGGTGTTTGGTGATTCGCGCGTGGGGCAGGGCTTCTCCCCGCCGACGGCGGCCTCGGTGGTATCCGATGTCACTTTCGTCAACGTCGCGGTGCCGGGCAGTACCGCACGGACCTGGTATTACCTGCTGAGGAAAATGGTGCGCGACGAGGTACCGTTCGATGTGGTGGTCGTCGGTGTGCCATACCAGCCGACGGGTGCGGCACGCTGGGTGGACTGGTCGCTCGATCCGGCTTTCATGGCCTCATTGACCGATCTGCGCGATGCACGCGAATTCCCCGCCAGTTTCGAGGATCCGGACATCCGCCGTCGTGCCCGACATGCGTTCTGGCTGCCGGCGTTGCAGATGCAGCAGGATACCCAGGCGCTGTTCGCTTCCCCGCGCGAGCGCTGGCGCAGCCTGCGCGGCAAGCGCTGGTGGCTCGCCCACGTGGACGACTACCCCGGCGAGGATGCACACATGCCTGCGCTGGAGTTCGACGGGAATCGGCAGGTACGCGACTGGTCCCGTGCGACGGCGGAGCAACGCGCGGCATTGGAGCAGCATCTGCAGATCCTGTCGCAGGAACCTGCGGCCGACAACGAGGCCTTCCTCGGCCACTGGCTCGGCAGGTTGCTGGGCCTGGTTCGCGGGAACGGAGCACGACTGATCATCTTTCCTCTCCCGCGCGGACCCTATCCAGAGATCCTGCCGCGTGACAACGTGCCTTCCGCCGCACTTTCCGCACTCGCGCAGGAGCCGGACGTCACCTTGCTGCCGGCGGATTTTCTTGCCGATCTGGAAGCGCCCGGCTATTTCTTCGATGCGCTCCATGCCAACAGCACGGCACGCGCCATCGTGTCGCGGCGGTTGGCGGCCGCGGTCGCGGAGGTGATGGCGGCAGACGGCATCCGATCGGACGCGTCGCAGCCATGATGTTCGACACTTTCCAGTACTGGATTTTCTTCGCCGCCGTGCTTTTGGGGTTGGCGATGCTGCGCGATCGCCCGGCCAAGATCGCACTGGTGGTGGCCAGCTTCGTGTTCTACGGCGTCTGGGACTGGCGCTTCTGCCTGCTGCTGGGCGGATCGATCGTGGCGAACTACGTGTTCGGCCTGCTGATCGACGCACGTGAAGGCAAGGCACGCAAGCGCGCGGTGGCGCTGGCGGTGGCGTTCAACCTCGCGGTGCTGGCGTTCTTCAAATACGCCAACTTCTTCGTGGATTCCTTCGCCACGCTGTTCGGATTGAATCCGGACGGCATGCTGCTGAACATCGTGCTGCCGGTGGGCATCAGCTTCTTCACCTTCGAAGGCATCGCCTACGCGGTGGACATCTACCGACGACAGATGCGTGCAGTACGCGATCCGGTGGATTTCTCGCTGTTCATCACGTTCTTCCCGCATCTGGTGGCGGGGCCGATCATCCGACCCATGGATTTCTTCCCGCAGTTGGCGCAGCGGGCCGTCATCACCTCGGAAGATTCGCGCTGGGGCATGCGCGAAATCCTCAAGGGCTTGATCAAGAAAGTCGCCTTCGCCAACTGGTTCGCACCGATCGCCGATGCATGGTACTCGGGCAGCCAATACCAGGGCATGGAGGTGCCCGCGTGGGCGGGCGTGCTGGCGTTTTCGATGCAGATCTACTTCGATTTTTCCGGCTACACCGACATCGCGCGCGGTTGCGCGCGACTGCTCGGATACAAGTTTCCGCCCAATTTCGAGCGACCTTACCTGTCCGCCAACATCACCGAATTCTGGCGTCGCTGGCACATCTCGCTCTCGTTCTGGCTGCGTGACTATCTGTACATCAGCCTCGGCGGCAATCGCGTCGGCGTGCCGCGCATGTATCTGAATCTGCTGATCGTGATGGGCCTGGGCGGGCTGTGGCACGGCGCGAGCTGGAACTTCGCGATCTGGGGTCTCTACCACGGTGTCCTGCTGATCGGGCATCGGCTGTGGCGCAATGCGATCACGAAACTCGGCATCGCCGGCATTGTCGATACGCGGTGGCTCGCACCCTTCTGGATCGCGCTAACCTTCGTCATCGTCACGCTGGGCTGGATTCCCTTCCGGGCACCGGATTTCGCCACCTCGTGGGCGACGCTCGGCGCGGTATTCGCACCGCAGGCCTGGAACTTCGCGCTTGCACACCCGGCGATCATCGCCATCCCGCTCGGCACGCTCGGATTCTGCCTGATCGACCGTGATCGCCGCGTGCAGGACTGGCTGGTGCAACGCGCCAACCTGCCCACCGCCGCGCTGGCCGGCGCATTGGCATTGTTGTTCCTGGAAGTGTTCGCACAGATCGATGCGCAGGTGCCGTTCGTGTACTTCCAGTTCTGAAACTGGCTCATGCCTGCACCCATGCGAATCGTCCCCGGGGGCAACCCCTGAAGTCAGGTGCCGGTGCACCGATGGAGGGTGCACCGGAGATTGCGCTGCGGATCAGTCAGTCGCGGATTCGTAGTTCATCGCGATGCGTGCCCCATCCAGCAAGGTGAGCACGTTCTGATCCGATGCCAGACGAAGGCGAGCGCTGACGTTGAGATGTGATGGCCGCTCCTGCAACTGTGCCTCCACCAGGCCGAACTGGACCTTGAAGGTGAGGGATTTGTAGTTGTCCTTGACACTGACAAGCTGCGGTTGCAGGGAACGAAACGCCGTCGTGCCCGCATCATTCAGTGCAAAGTTCTGCCAGCCGACATGCGGCTGGCCCGGTGGAATGGCCGAATCGGTGGTGGAGAACATCAGACCAAACTGATGGATTTCGGTTTCGCCGCCATCGCGTGGCTCAAGCTGCAAGACCAGCTTGCTGCGCTCCGGATCGAGTTTCTGCGGACCAGGCTGGATCAACGTGGCAACGCGGATCTCGCTCGGTTCCAACTTCGCCAGATCGGCAGGCTCGAAGTTTCGCAGCTTCCACATGGTGCCCAACGGCACACTGGCGCAGCCGCCGACGAAGAAAAGGACGAGCAGGATCAAAAGACAGGCGCGATGTTTCATCGAATCATCTCGGGTCGGGTGAGTAACCCGAATCTATCAATGCTGGCCCGGGCGTGTTGCCACGCATATCCCATCCAGCCAGATGTCATCGTGCTTCCGGTTACATCGCCCGCACTCGAAAGTTGCGTCCCTTGATCTTGCCGGCCTGCAAGCCGGCCACGGTGGTTTTGATCAGGCCGGAGCGCACCGCGACGTAACTGCGCGTGGGGAAAATGTCGATCTTGCCGATGTCGTCGGCTTTCAGCCCCGCAGCGCCGGTCAATGCGCCGAGGATATCGCCCGGTCGCAGTTTGTCGGTGCGGCCCGCGTCGATGCGCAGGGTGCGCATGCTTGCCTTGGGTACGTCGGTCGGGCGGGCATCAAGCGGAGCGCGGTTCCAGCGGATCGCCTGGCCGCTGGTGGTTTCGATCTGCAAGGCGCGGGGCATTTCACGCGACGTGACCAGATTCAACGCGAGACCACTTTCGCCCGCGCGGGCGGTGCGGCCAATGCGGTGCAGATACACGTCCGAATCGCTCGGCAGTTCGTAGTTGACCACGCAGGCCAGATCCTTCACGTCGAGCCCGCGCGCGGCAACATCGCTGGCCACCAGCACACTCAACGAACGGTTGGCGAAGCGCACCAGCACTTCGTCGCGATCACGCTGCTCCAGATCGCCATGCAGCGCGGCCACGGCGAAGCCGGCATCCTGCAACGCAGCCGCAACATCATCGACATCGCGTTTGGTGTTGCAGAACACCACGGTGGATTCGGGCTTCTGCTGCATCAGCAACCCCATCAGCGCAGCGGGCTTGGCATCGAGGGCCACTTCGTAGAAGCGCACGTCCACTTGCGGCCTGACATCGGCACCTTCGACCGCGACTTCGACCGGATCACGCAGGCTGGCCTTGGCAAGCACACGGACTTCATCGGGCCAGGTGGCCGAGAACAGCAGGCTTTGGCGGGTCTTTGGAAGCCGCCGCACGATGTCACTGATCGATTTCTCGAAACCCATGTCGAGCATGCGATCCGCTTCATCCAGCACCAGCATTCCGACGCCGGCGACATCCAGCGCCTGCTTGTGCAGCAGTTCCTGCACCCGTCCGGGTGTTCCGACCACGATGTGCGGCGGGTGGGTGAGCGAGGCCAGTTGCGGGCCCAGTGCGGTGCCGCCGGTGAACAGGCTGAGCTTCACGTTCGGAATGGCCATCGCCAGACGCCGCAGCTCCTTGCCGACCTGGTCGGCCAATTCGCGCGTGGGGCACAACACCAGCGCCTGGGTGCGGATGGCAGCAACATCGATCCGTTGCAGCAGACCCAGCCCGAACGCAGCGGTTTTGCCGCTGCCGGTGGGCGCTTGCGCCAGCACATCCTTGCCGGCCAGCACCGGCGGCAGCGAAAGAGCCTGAATCGGCGTGGGGGTGTCGAAACCTGCGGCGTCGAGCGCCTGTTGCAGGGCGGGAATGAGATCGAGTTCTTGGAAAGTCGGCATGCGACATGATCGCAGGCCGGGGGTGAAATGTGCGACGCGTGGTTTGCCGACAGGTGTGATGTTGTGGCGGAAGGTGTGGCATATGTTTATAGAATCGTAAACAAACAGCACGAAGAAGACCTGCATTTTTCATTTAGAAACAATGCATTGTGATCCAGTAATGTTTTTTGTATTGTTATTGAATTGTAAATAAACGACTAGACGAACCCATGCCCCGGATGCCTTCCGTTACCTCGCTTGACCTCCTGAGCCTGCTCGGCAGCGGCGAACCCGTGCCCGCAGCGCGGCTGGTGCAGCAGTTGGGTGTGTCCCGCCCGGTGCTGGGGCGACTGGTGCGCGAAGCGGGCACGCACGTGCTGCGGATCGGCAAGGCGCGGGCCACCGCATATGCCGCACGCACCGCCACCGATGCCGGCAGCGCATGGCCTCTGTGGCGGATGCGTGCCGACGCCACGCTTGACGAGCTGGGCACCCTGCATGCACTGCGCGGCGAGCGTTTCCAGTTCGAGCCGGCAGGCGAACGGCCGAACCTGATGCGTGCCGTGGAGCATGTGGCCGGACACTTCTCCGGCTTGCCGTGGTTTCTCGACGACCTGCGCCCGCAAGGCTTCCTTGGCCGCACCCTCGCGCATCAACAGGCGCAACGTCTGGGTGTGCCGGAGGATCTGAACCGCTGGCAGTTGCGTGACACCCTGCTGGCCATCACCCGCAGCGGCGGCACTGGCATCGGTGATTTGCTGCTGGGCCGGATGGCGGTCGAACATGCGCTGGCCGAACACGAGGTCCCGTCCGATGCCGTGGCAGCGAGCGAGCGCCCCGTGCGCTACGCACAATGGGCGCAGGCAGCGTTGGCCGGAGAGGACGTTGGCTCCTCACCCGGCGGCGAACAACCCAAGTTCACCGCCACAGTGACCACGGACACCACCCGCTACGCCGCGCTGGTGAAATTCGCCGTCCCCGACAGTGGCGAGGCGGCCAGGCGCTGGGCCGATCTGCTCGCATGCGAACACATCGCACTGAGCTGCCTGCGTGATGCCGATCTGCCGGCCTCCGAATCCGAACTGATCGACGCCGCCGGCTACACCTTTCTGGAAGTACGTCGTTTCGATCGCACGACCAACGTGCTGGGGCGACGTGGCTACGTATCGCTGCTGGCGTTGAGCGACGCGTTCATCGGCGATGACCTGCGTGACTGGAGCCTTTCCGCCGACCGCCTTGCCGCAGCCGGCCTGATCGATTCCGATGCCGTGACGCAGATGGCGCGTCTGCACTGGTTCGGCCGCCTCATCGGCAACAGCGACATGCACGCCGGCAACCTCGGCTTCCACCTCGTCGACAGCGGCCCGCTCGCATTGACCCCGGCCTACGACATGTTGCCGATGTCACTTGCCCCTTCGCGTACCGGCGCGGTGCGTGCCGCCGTGCCCATTCAACCCGGTGTGCCGGATCGCATCGGACAGTTGGAACATGTCGGGTGGGCGGCGGAAGTGGCTGGGCGGTTTTGGCAACAGGTGGCTGACAGCGAGCATATCCAGTCGGATGAATTGCGGCGGCTTGCGCTACGCAATCGCGATGTGGTGGCACGCCATGCGCGGGTGGTTGGGCGCTGACGACGCACGTTGATCCCGCGTTGCTGTCTCCGCTGCGGAAAACACCTTGCCGGAGATGCCGGGACGATCAAGGCAGCAGGCGCGGTGCTTGTCAGAGGCGAGCCTGTCGCAGGCTGCGCGTGCGGCGTGGCTTACCGTGCCAGCAGGCGACCGGCGCCTTGTGCGAGCAGCGCGTCGGCGACACGCTCGCCGAGCGTGTCGAGCGTGGCCGAATCTGCCGTGGCCTCGGCACGCAGGATTTCGCTGCCGTGTTCGTCACCGACGAGTGCGCGCAACGTCCACGTGCCGTTCTGCTCGGTGCAGAAGCCGGCAATCGGCACCTGGCAGCTGCCGGCAAGTCGCAGGTTCATGACGCGCTCGGCTTCCACGCAGCGGCGAGTCGCCACATGGTCGAGCGGTACCAGCAGCGCGCGGGTATGCGCGTCATCGGCACGGCATTCCACCGCGATCGCACCTTGGGCAACGGCCGGGAGGAAATCGGGTGGAGTCAGGCGGTCGCGAATGCGTTCATCGAAGCCGAGGCGTTGCAGGCCGGCACAGGCCAACAGGATCGCGTCGTATTCGTCGGCGTCCAGTCGCGCGAGACGTGTGTTGACGTTGCCTCGCAGATCCACGAGCTGCAGGTCGGGGCGACGCGCGCGCACCTGCACCTGGCGGCGCAGCGACGAGGTGCCGACGCGGGCGCCGTGCGGGAGGGCGTCGAGACTGGCGTAGCGGTTGGACACGAAGGCATCGAACGGGTCGGCGCGTTCCAGCACGGCGGCCAGCGCGAACGGCGCATCCAGCGCCATCGGCACGTCCTTGAGCGAGTGCACGGCGCAGTCGGCACGGCCTTCCTCGATGGCGACTTCCAGTTCCTTGAGGAACAGCCCCTTGCCGCCGAGCGTAGCGAGGGAACGGTCGAGGATTTCGTCACCGCGTGTGGAGAGCGGGACCAGTTCGATCTCGATGCCCGGATGCAGCGAGCGCAGTTGCGCGGCAACGTGTCCGGTTTGCCACAGCGCGAGTGCGCTCTTGCGCGTGGCGATGCGCAGGGGAGAGTGGGGAGGCATGGGGCTCACAGGGCTTTGAGGCGTTGGCGCACGCCAGGCAGGCAGCGTCGGCTGACTTCGAGGTGGGCCGGGTCATCGCGCAGGCGCACGATTTCCCGGCCATCGGTTTCGCGCGCGAGTTCCTTGATCTGGTCGGTGGCGACCAGGCAGTTGCGGTGCACGCGCAGGAAACGGTCGCCGAATTCGGTTTCGAGCGACTTGAGCGAGTCCTCGACCAGGTCCTCGCCGCGGGCGTGGTGCACGACGACGTATTTTTCTTCGGCCTGAAGGTAGCGAATGTCATGCACCGGTATCAGGCGCAGCGCGCCGCGCATGCGGGCGGAGAGGTGCGAGCGCCGCGCCGCAGGCAGCGAACCGGCCGGCGCCGGGCCGTGGCGAAACCGTTCGGCGCGCGTCAGTGCCGCGGCGAGACGTTCGGCGCGGATCGGTTTGACCACGTAATCCACCGCATGCGCTTCGAACGCGGCAAGCGCGTGCTCGTCGTACGCGGTGCAGAAGATCACGGCGGGCGGCGACGGCAGTTCGGCGAGGTGGCGCGCGGCTTCGAGGCCATCGAGTACCGGCATCGCGATGTCGAGAATCACCGCGTCTGGTTCAAGTGTGGCTGCCTTTTCGCAGGCCTCGCGCCCATCGCTCGCCTCACCCAGGATCTCGTGCCCGCCGATGTCGCCGAGCAGGTCGCGCAGGCGCTGGCGGGCGAGCGGTTCGTCGTCGGCGATGAGAAGTTTCATTCGGTGTCGATGGGAACAATCAACGTGGCGGCATAGTAGCCGTCCCGTGCGCTCGCGGCCATGCGTGCACGCGGGCCGAAGCGATGCGTGAGGCGCTGGGAGATGCTGCTCTGGGCGTGGTGGTTGCCGTGCGATGGCGCACCGGTCGATGGCATCGGATTGCGCACGTCGATGTGCAGCTGGAAGCCTTCGCGCCGCGCACTGATGGCGAGTTCACCGCCTTCGGACAGTCGGGCGATGCCATGCACGATGGCGTTTTCCACCAGCGGTTGCAGGATCAGGCGGGGCAGCGGCAGGTCGCGTGGCAGATCGTCGGAAAGCTCCCAGCGCACGCGCAGGCGGGAGCCAAGGCGCAGCGCCTCGATCGCGAGGTAGCGTTCGCACAGGTGCAACTCGTCGGCCAGCGTCGATTCGCCATCGCCCGCGCCCAGTGCGGCGCGGAACAGTTCGGACAAGTCCTCCACGGCGCGCTCGGCGGTGGCCGGGTCGTGCCGGATCAGGCTGGCGATGGAGTTCATGCTGTTGAACAGGAAGTGCGGCCGGATGCGCGCCTGCAATGCCTGCACCTGAGCGTGGGCATGGGCGGCGACCTGTCCGCGCCATTGGCCGCTTACATAGAAGTAGCGCAACAGCGCAGCGGCCAGCAGCAGTGCGACCCCCATGCACACCGCGATGAAGCGCAGGGTGTACGCAGGCGTGACGGTGAAACCCAACGCGAGCGCCTGGTCCAGCAGCACGACAAAAAACGTGCCGATTCCGACGATGACCGTGGGTGTCGCCAACGCCAGGATCACGCCGCTCAGCCGCGGCAATCGATCGATCGGCTCGCGCAGCTTGCACAGGGCGGCCACGCACAACAGTGCCAGCCATTGCGCCAGCAGACTCGCGGTGAACAGTTCCGTCCAGCTTCCCGGCGCTTGCGGCAAGCGCAGCAGGATCGCCGTGAGCACCGCCACCTCCACTGCCACCATCACGCCGAATACCGCTTGCGGACGGCAGAAGTCGGGCATCCAGGAGGACGTGGAACTCATCGCTGGAACGTGTGCGCAGGCATCCGATGAGGGTAGCGCAGGCCGTGAGGGAATGCCTTTCCGCAAGGGTCGCGTTCGCTGCCGGTCGTCGGGAAATCCGGTGGGCGCTGCCTGTGCGAACAGCGGGACGCGGCATCGCACCGATGCGGGGAAGTCATGCTCTGCCCGTGTCGCAGACTCAGTACAGATCCACCGGGTCCACATCCAGCGACCAGCGCACCTTGCGCGCTTCGGGCAGGTCATGCAGTTGCACGAACAGGCTGCGCAGCATTGCCTGCAGGGCCGGGCGGTGACTGGATTCGATCAGCAGCTGGCCACGCATCCGGCCTGCCCGGCGCGGCATCGGTGCCGGCATGGGGGGATGGGCCTGAACCTGGTCATGACCTCGCGCCAGGCCATGCGCGGTGGCGAGAAAGTCCTTCAGCGCCGCCTCGTGCGTGGCTTCGGCGCGCAGCAACGCCAGGTAGGAAAACGGCGGGAACTGTGCTTCGGCGCGTTGTGCCAGCTCGGCCTCGGCGAAACTCGGGTAACCGCGGGTGATCAGGGTCTGCAGCAGCGGATGGTCGGGGTGATGGGTCTGAAGCCAGACCTCGCCGGGCTTCTGTGCCCGTCCCGCGCGACCAGCCACCTGGATCAGCAACTGGGCAAGGCGCTCGCCGGCACGGAAGTCGGCGCTGAACAGGCCATCGTCGATGCTGGCGATCGCGACCAGGGTAAGGTTCGGCAGGTCATGGCCCTTGGCCAGCATCTGGGTGCCGACGAGGAGACCGGGTGCGTCTCCGAGGGCGTCGAAGTGCTTTTCCACGGCATCACGGCCGTGCGTGGTTTCTCGGTCCACGCGTACCAGCGGCACATCCGGGAAGGCATCCGCCAGCGCCTGCTCCAGGCGTTCGGTGCCGGCACCTTGCGGAACCAGCGCCAGACCGCCACAGTCGGGGCAGGCCGGTGGCGCGGGTTTGCGGTGGCCGCAATGGTGGCAGATCAGTCGGTTGCGACCGTGCAATGTCATCGCTCTGTCGCAGCGCGGGCAATCGGCGTGCCAGCCGCAGTCGTGGCACAACAAGACCGGGGCATAGCCGCGCCGGTTGCGGAACACCATCGCCTGCTCGCCACGCCGCAGGCAGGCGCCGATGGCATCGATCAGAGGCCGTGACAGACCGTGGGTGAGCCGTTGGCCGCGCAGGTCCAGCACGTGCACCCGGGGCGGTTTGGCCCCGCCGGCGCGTTCGCGCAGCGTGAGCCAGCGGTAGCGGCCCTGTCGCGCGTGCTGGAGCGTTTCCAGGCTGGGTGTGGCGCTGCCCAACACGACCGGAATGCCGAGGCGCTTGGCCCGCATCAGGGCAAAGTCGCGGGCGTGGTAGCGGAAGCCATCTTGCTGTTTGTAAGACGCGTCGTGCTCTTCGTCGATCACGATCAGGCCTGGCTCGGGCAGCGGCGAGAACACCGCCGAGCGGGTGCCGATCAGGACGCGGGCCTCGCCGCGCGCCATCAGTGTGTGGGTCCGGGCACGTTCGGCATCCGACAGACCCGAGTGCAGGGCATGTACCGGAACCGGCAGGCGTTCGCCGTAACGTCGGATGGCCTGGGGTGTCAGGCCGATCTCCGGCACCAGGACCAGTGCCTGCCGGCCCCGAGCCAGGCACTGTTCGATGGCGGCCAGATACACCTCGGTCTTGCCGCTGCCGGTGACGCCCTCCAGCAGCGCGACGTCGAATCTGCCGGCCATCGCCTCGATGGCTTGCACGGCGGTGCCCTGTTCGACCGACAGCGCCGGGGCGGCGCGGCGCGGCTCCGACAGCTGCGCACCAGGTGGCCGCAGCCGGGTCTGGATGAGGCCGCGAGTATCCAGCGTGCGCAGCGTGCTGCGCCACTTGGGGTCGAATCCGGCCAGCCCGGCGGCATCGCGCTCGCCTCCGGCCAAAAAATCAGCCAGCGCACGCGGTCGCGAGCCGACCCGCAAGGTCGGGCGAGCCGTCCGTCCGGCTTCGCTGAGGTACCAGTATGCGATTCTGGTGTCCGGCGGCGCTTCGCCCTGACGGAGGGGAATCGGCAGGGCGCTGGCCAGCACGTCGCCGAGCGCGCGCTGATAGTAGCTGGCAGCCCAGTGGAGGCTCAGCCAGAGGGCGGTATCGAACGGAGATGCGTCTGGATCCAGCACGGCGTCGACGCGTTTCAACGCCACCCCGTCCACTGCGGCGGTGCCTTCTTCAATGAAGAAACCCACGAGGGTGCGCTGCCCGAACGGCACCCGTACCCGCGCGCCCGCGGCAGGGCAACTGGCCCCAATGGGTGGCAGGTAGTCGAAAAGACGTGGCAATGGCAGCGGCAGGGCGATACGCCAGACCGGAGGCGGGGATGCACTCATGGGTAATGAGTGTAGGACGGAGGGCGGTTCCGGTACTTGCTTAGTTGCGGCGCAGTTCTGTGCCACAAGTCATGAATTGGTGCTAACTGACTGCCACACATGATGAAATCGTGGAAATCCACAAGTCCTGTGGATAAGTGTGTGGAACAACGCTGGGACAGGAGTGCGCCACGCCAGTGCGATGGGCATCGGGAACGGCTTGGTCAAAAAATAGCCACGTCGTCAATGTCAAATAAAATCAACATGTTGTGATGTGCGCTGCGACTGGTGGAAGGTCAATGACACAAAATTTCACGAGGAAACGGACACCCGGAGGCCGCTGTGTACAACCCAATCGGCGCAAATCCTTGTCAGGCTTGGGGAGAACGCCCGGGGCTGGTGTGTCAATCCCCACGGATGGGGTAGGCGATACAGGCTGCTATCCTGCCGCACCGCGCTCCTCGCCGCCGCGTTGCATGTCTGAATTCGATCCGACCCGATCCTTTGTCTCGCTGCCTGATGACCTTGCGCGGCAGATGCTCGACGAAGCGCTCGTGCGACTCTCCCCGGTGCAGCGCCAGGCGGTGACGATGCGTCTCCGTGGCGTCGCCGATGTGGACGGCATCGCTGAACGGCTCGGTCTTCCGGAGGAAACCGTGCGCGCGAGTCTCGCGTTCGCCGTCGCGCAATTGCGCATGGCGCTTTCCGATGCACCGCTGGATCGCCGGCACAATGACTGGCTGCACCGTTGCCGTGCTCTGCATACGGCGCCGCCTGACCGTTCACGTGCGCCCGATCGCGCTTCCGAAGCGGCACTGCCCGCACCGGTGCAACCCGGGGCGCACCTCCAGCCAGCAGCAGGGGCGGGGCGACAAATGCGATGGGCCGTGGTGCTGGGGTTGCTGGTACTGGCGGGTGTCATGGTCTGGCAGTTCCGCCAGACCGGATCCACCGATGGCGCACCGTCGAAGGTCGAGACCGGCCCTCAGCGGATGCCGCCCCCGAACGCCCCCGAGGCACCGCTGACCGCGCCGGATTTCCTGCTGGTGCTGTTGCAGCAGCAGCATCCTGGCGTGCTGGAGGATCTGGAGTTCCATGTTTGGCTGGCCGAACAGGAGGCATTGCAATGAAGCGGCCGGCATTCGCGCTGTGGGTGTCGTTTGCCATTATCTGTGCGGTATCGGCGCAGGCATCTTCCGATGGAGCGGACGTGCCTGCCGTGCAACAGGCGCTGGCACCTTTCCAGTCGCTGATGGCGCGCCTGCCAGCGCCGTTGCGTGATCGCCTGCTGGCTCACGCCCGCGCATGGGTGGCGCTGACGCCCGAGGAGCAGGCTCGGCTGCGGGAAAACCTGATGGCCTGGGATGAGCTGTCGCCGCAAGCCAAACTGGCGCTGCGCGAACGTTTCGAGGCGTGGGAGCATCTCGATGATGCCACGCGCGATGCGGCCCTGGCCGCGATGCGCGACTACGCGCGCCTGCCCGAGGCCAGCCGCCGGGCATGGCGGGAGCGCTTCGACGCCCTGCCGCCGGAGCAGCGCCAGCGTTACCGCTTCGATGCTTCCACCCGGGCTGCGATGGATCTGGCCAACGACCTGTTCCCCTTCATTCCGGTCGAGCAGCACGCCGACACGTTGGCGATGCTTCGCGCCCTCACGCTGGATCAGGTGGGTGCCCTGCGACGCCATCTTGCTCGCCTGCCGCCGGGGCAGCGCAATGTCTATCGGCAGAAACTGCTCGACATGGAACCGGCGATGCGCGTGTCGGAGCTGGAATCGGTGCGCTGATTCCGGCAGGTCACATCGCCACCAGGCTGGCTGCAAGGCTGATGATCAGGCCGAGAACCATCAGCGCAAAGTGGATGTGTCCGAGCAGCACGAACTTGAGCACGGTGAGAAGCCACCCTTGCCCGTAGACCCGCTTCTGCGTCAGCAGGAGGTAAAGCGGCATCCATGCAAGCTGCGCCGCCAGCGCCCAGCCCAGCGCGGCATGGACCCAGCCCGCAGGGTCCAGCACGTCGCGCAACGCCATGGTGCCCGTCACCAGCACCAACATCGCGCACAGGAAGGCGTGGCTGTGCAACACCACGATCAGGTGCTCCATGTACAGCCGACGGGTGAAGAAGTAGGCGAGCTTCAATACGAGGGCGAACACCGGCACCAACACGAACAGAGATTGCGGCAGCATCTGGAAAAAGGCGTCCGCAAGCCGGGAGCGGTCATGGCGTGCTTCGCCGAGGTTGGTCCGGGCGCGTCCGATCATCTGGTTCAGCAAGGCATTGGCGCGCTCGGGCAACCACTCGATCGAGATGGGGTTGTCGTGTTGGTGCCAGGGTTTGCCATTGAAGAAGAACTCCGGTGGCGGCGCGTCTCGCGCACTGCGACCGGGTGGATAGGGCAGGTCGAACGCGTCGCCACGTATCCTGGCTTGCTCACGTGCGGCGAGCCAGTCGATGCGACGCTGCGCCTGTTCGTTGATCTGCGCGATGCCCTGTTCGATCCCGGCCGTGCTTTCGGGCAAACCGGAGGCCGCCTTCCGCGCTCCGGCCATCCCCTTCAGCGCGGCATCGCGCAGGCGTTCGACGTCTTCGATCCGCTCGGCCTGCTCGATGCCGCTGGGCAGCGCCATGTTCGTTTCTGCATCGACCGAGAAACGCACCATCAGGAACGCCACGATGCACAAGACGAAAAACAGGCGTACCGGCGTGACATAGCGCACCCGATGCCCTCGGAAATACTCCAGGGTGAGATGTCCGGGGCGCAGCAGCAGCGGGCCGAGGGTACGTGCGATCCGTGAATCGAAATCGAAAACCGTATCGAGGAAGTCGCCGACGATGGTGCTGAAGTGACGCACCATGCCCTTCACGGGCTGACCGCAGATGCCACAGTATGGTCCGTGGAGCGGTGTCCTGCAGTTCTCGCAAGAGCGCGGAGGAGCGACTTCAGCGATGGCCGGATCCGGGGACATGGCAGATGGTGCGTCGAAGCGGGATTGGAACCAGTGTAGAGCGCGCTGATGCGGTGTCCATGCCTGTACGTGCTGTGAGGCGCCAGCCGGGCGCACAGGTAGAATGGAGACACTCCGCACGGCTGCGCTTCCGCCGTTTGCAGGCGTCTCCCAAGCGAGCCTTCCATGCCTTCCAGCCATTCCCGTTTCGTGCCGCTGGCGCGCGAGATACGCAGTACGTTCAAACTCGCCCTGCCGCTGATTTTCGGCCATGTCGCCACCGGCATGATCGGATTCGTGGATTCGGTGCTGGCGGGCCGGCACAGCGCCAATACCCTGGCCGCCGTGGCGGTGGGTACGGCGTTGTGGTCGGTGGTGACGATCGTGCTGGTGGGTGTGCTGCTCGCCGTGCCTCCGTCGGTGTCGCAGTTGGTGGGGGCGGGGCGCAAGGCGGAAGTGCCTGCGTTGTTTCGCCAGACACTCTGGCTGGCTCTGGGATTGGCGGCGGTCCTGATGGCGTTTCTGCACGGGGCGACCGGGTGGCTGGGTGCGATGGGCATCGCACCGGAAATCCAGCCATCTGCACGCGGCTTCCTGATGGGGATACTTTGGGGTGTTCCCGCGTTGGCGTTGTACTTGGCGATGCGGTATCTGAGCGAAGGCCTGCATTGGACCCTGCCCACGATGGTGTTGGGGTTGTCGGGGCTGATGCTGCTGTTGCCGCTGGGCTATGCGCTGATGTTCGGCAGCTTCGGCTTGCCGGAGTTGGGCGCGGCGGGGCTGGGGTATGCCACCGCGGTAATGTTGTGGTGCCAGGCGTTGGCGTTCGGGTTGTACCTGTCTCGCAGCCGGCGCTTCGCCGAACTTCGCTTGTTCGGCCAATGGGATTGGCCGCGCTGGCAACCGATCCGCGAGCTGTTGTCGCTGGGCCTGCCGATCGGCGTGACCGTGGCGATGGAGGGCGGCCTGTTCATTGCGACGGCGCTGCTGATCGGGCGCTTGGGCGAAGTCCCGGCGGCCGCGCACCAGATCGCGATCAACATCGGCACGCTGACGTTCATGGCGGCTCTTGCCCTGGCGGAAGCCACCACGGTACGCGTGGGCCATGCGGCCGGTGCCGGCGACACAAGCGGTGTGCGTCGCGCCATTCGTGCCGGTTACGTCATCGTGATCCTGACCCAATGCGCGGCAGCCGCCGGCATCGCGCTGTTCAATGACGCCATCGCGGCAATCTATACCCGGGACGCGACGGTACTGGCGCTGGCAACGACATTGCTCTTGTTCACCGCCGCATTCCAGCTTTCCGATGGCATCCAGGTGGTTTCCGGTGCCGCCCTGCGCGGGTTGAAAGACACGCGTGTACCGATGTTGCTCGCGGCTTTCTCTTACTGGGGCGTGGGCATGCCGCTGGGAGCGGCGCTGGGTTTCGGCCTGGGCTGGGGTGCGCCCGGGATGTGGGCCGGGCTGGTGGCAGGGTTGAGCTTCGCCGCGCTGCTGCTCGGTCTGCGGCTGCGCCGTCGCCTGGCGCGAATGGAAGCGGTGGGCCGGTGAAGTTCGCCGCTTCCGCGAGCTGGCCGGGTCAGTGGTATGACGGGGGCGTGGTCTCGAACCCGTCGGAGAACAAGGAGAGATCCAGGTAGCCTGCGCCACCGACGAAGCGGATCACCTCGCCATTGGGGAACCAGTCGCCCGGTTCGCCGGCACGCAGCCGTAGCGTCCAGGTATCCGGTGTCGACCGGCTGGCACCGGGGAAGTCGTGCCAGGCAATGGTGCCGATGTCGCCCGGCTCCTGCGGCCCGTAGTTGTGCCAGCCAAAACCCGAATGGCTGTCCCTTCCGGCACGTGACCACCAACACCGGCACGGTATCCTTGGCCGGTATTCCCACTGCCTCGGGGTTTCCCCATGTCCAAAAGCACTCCCGGTCCGTTGATGCGCTTCCTGCGCGGCATCTGGAACAGCATCAATTTCGCCCGCCGATTGGTGCTCAACCTCGCATTCCTGTTCATCGTGGCGATCCTGCTGATCGTGATCTTCTCCGGCGGGGTGAAACTGTCGGACCGGAACGCGTTGGTGATTGCGCCGCAAGGCCAGGTCGTCGAACAATTCAGTGCCGATCCGATGGAACGCGCGATGGCGCGCGCCTTCGGCCAGACGCAGCCGGAAACCCAGTTGCGCGATCTGCTTCGCGCGATCGATGCGGCCGCCACCGACGCGCGGATCGAGCGCCTGGTGATTCGCCCGGACCAGATGACCGGCATCGGCTACGCCACCCTTCAGGAATTGTCCCGCGCCATCGCGAAATTCAAGAAAAGCGGCAAGCAAGTGGTCGCCTACGCCGATGGCATGGACCAGAAGCAGTACTACCTCGCGGCGCTGGCCGATGAGGTGTACCTGCATCCCGATGGCGCGGTGATCGGCGAGGGCATTGCCCGGTATCGCGCCTATTTCCGCGAAGGCCTGCAGGAAAAGCTGGGCGCGAACGTGCACCTGTTCCGCGTGGGCGAGTTCAAGTCGGCGATGGAGCCGTACATTCTGGATGGGCCGTCGGAGGAATCGCGCGAGGCCGATCTGTTCTGGATGAATGATCTTTGGCAGCGCTTTCTGGCCGACATCGGCAGTTTCCGCGGCATCGACCCTGCCGAACTGCAGGCACAGATCGACGACTTCGCGACCCAGGTGAAATCGGTGGGTGGCGATCTGGCGCAGCTGGCGTTGCGGCAGAAGCTGGTCGATGGCCTGATGACGCAGGATCAGTTCCGCGAACTGATGATCGAGCGTGGCGTGGAAGATACGGACATCCAGAGCTTCCGTCAGGTGGCCTTGGACGACTATCTCGGTTTCCTCGACCGGGACACGCTCCCGATCGACACCCGGCCGAAGGTAGCCGTGGTGGTGGCCCAGGGTGAAATCGCCGATGGCGATCTTCCTCCGGGTGCCGTGGGCGGGGTCTCCACCTCCAAGTTGCTGCGGGAAGCCCGCGAGGACGAGGACGTGAAGGCCGTGGTGTTGCGTGTGGATTCCCCGGGCGGCGGCGTGTTCCCGTCCGAACAGATCCGTCGCGAGGTGGAACTGTTGCGCGCGGTCGGCAAGCCCGTGATTGCCTCGATGGGCAACGTCGCCGCGTCGGGTGGCTACTGGATCTCGATGGATGCGGACATGATTTACGCCGAGCCGAACACGATCACCGGCTCCATCGGCATCTTCGGCATGTTCATGACGTTCCCCGAAACCCTCGCCAAGGTCGGCGTGCGGGTGGATGGTGTGGGCACCACGCGCATCGCAGGTGCGTTCGATCCGACCCGTGCCTTGAATCCCGTCGTGGGCGAGGCAATCCAGGAAGTCATCAACCATGGCTACCGTCAGTTCATCGGCAAGGTCGCCGCCGCGCGCGAAAAGTCACCGGAAGCGATCGATGAGGTGGCGCGTGGTCGCGTGTGGAGTGGTGCGCAAGCCGAGGCGTTCGGACTGGTCGATGAGCTGGGTGGCCTCTCCGACGCCATCACTGAAGCAGCGCGACGTGCCGGCCTCGCCGAAGACGGTTACGCGGTGCGGTACGTCGAAAAGACGCTCTCGCCGTTCGAGCAGTTTGTCGTCAACGCCAGCCGTGACGCGATGGTTCAAGGCATGGCATCCCGGCTTGGCTTGCCGGCCCGGGTATTGGATGCACCTGCGTTGCGCGAGGCGCGCAGCACCTTGCGCATGCTGGAGTCCAGGCCGGAAGGCGGCAAGCCGTTCAAGGTGGTGGCCTACTGCTTCTGCGAACTCTGATAACGGTGGCGTGACGGCTTGGCCGGTTGTCGCCCCGAAGTCTCGTTCACACCCCCGCGTCGCATTGCGACGCGGGGTTTTGTTTGTGCGAGAAGTTCGGTGAATGCAGGCGCTCGGCCCGCCGCATCAGGTGTCAGTGCAGTGTGGGATCTGCCGGAAGGTTCGCAGACGGTACTGTTCCCGGCCCGATGGCTGGCTGAACCGCGCTCGGCCCTGATCCGGTCGCGCTAGCCGTTGGCCAGCTCCAGCCACACCGGCGCATGGTCGCTGGGGCGTTCCCAGGTGCGCGGTTCGCGATCGATGCCTGCGCCCGTGAGGCGCGACCGCAGGGCATCTCCGGCAAGCACCAGGTCGATGCGCAGGCCGAGGTTGCGGCGGAAGCCCGCCGCGCGGTAATCCCACCACGAGAACTGCCCGCCTTCGGACTCGAACAGCCGGAAGCTGTCGCAAAGCCCCAGATCGAACAGATCGCGCAGTGCGGCGCGTTCGGCGGTCGAGGTGAGGATGCTGTCGTCGTTCCAGACTGCCGGATCGTGGACGTCGCGGTCGTCCGGCGCGATGTTGAAATCGCCCAGCACGATCAGGTTCGGATGGCGCTCACGCTCGGCCGCGATCCAGTCGTGCACCGCTGCCAGCCAGCGCAGCTTGTAGTCGTACTTCTCGCTGCCCACGGCCTGGCCGTTGACCACGTAAAGATCGATCACGCGCAGGTTGCCGATGCTGGCGGCCAGTACACGCGCCTGCGGATCGTCGAAGCCGGGAATGCCTGCCTGCACGTCGCGTGCCTCGCCATCGCGCCACAGGATCGCCACGCCGTTGTAGGTCTTCTGACCCGCGAACACGCAGCGATAGCCGGCATCGGCCAGCGCCTGCGCGGGGAATTTCGCGTCTTCCAGCTTGGTTTCCTGCAACGCGACGATGTCTGGTCGGGCTTGACCGAGCCAGTCGAGCAGGTGCGGCAGGCGGACGTTGAGCGAGTTGACGTTCCAGCTGGCGATTTTCATGCGGCTTCCGGTGGCAGTTCGGCCAGCCAGTCGCGCGGGCGCAGGTAATCGGCGAGGCGGGCCTCGGGGCTGCCGGGCTCAGGGGCGTAGCCGTATTCGAAGCGCACCTGCGGCGGCAGGCTCATCAGGATGGATTCGGTGCGGCCGCCCGATTGCAGGCCGAACAGCGTGCCGCGGTCCCAGACCAGGTTGAACTCGACGTAGCGGCCGCGCCGATAGAGCTGGAACTGGCGCTCGCGCTCGCCGTAGGGCGTGTCGCGGCGACGTTCGACGATCGGCAGGTACGCGGGAAGGAACGCGTCGCCCACGGCTCGGGTGTATTCGAAGCAGCGCTCGAATTCCCAGCGGTTCAGGTCGTCGAAGAACAGGCCGCCGACGCCGCGCGCTTCGTTGCGGTGCTTGAGGAAGAAGTAGCGGTCGCACCACGCCTTGTGGTCGGCGTAGACATCTTCGCCGAACGGCGCGCAGGTGCGTTGTGCCACCTCGTGCCAATGGCGCACATCCTCATCGAGAGGATAGAACGGGGTCAGGTCGAAGCCGCCGCCGAACCACCAGACCGGCGCGGCGTTCGCCGGGCGCGCTTCGAAGTAGCGCACGTTCATGTGGGTGGTCGGCACATAGGGATTGCGTGGGTGCAGGACCAACGACACGCCGAGTGCGCGCCACGGCGCACCCGCCAGTTCCGGACGATGCGCGCTAGCCGAGGGCGGCAAGGCCGACCCATGTACCTCGGAAAAATTCACGCCACCTTGTTCGAACAGGGCGCCATCCTTGAGGACGCGAGATCGCCCACCGCCGCCGGCCTCGCGCTGCCACGCATCTTCGATGAAGTCGGTCTTGCCATCTGCGTGGGCGAGGGTGGAGCACAGACGGTCTTGCAGGTCGCGCAACCACGCGGCGACGGTGTCGGTATCCGGATCGATCATGGAGCCTGCTGTTTTTCCTGAAGTCTCAGCATGCCGAGCAGGCCGCCCTGGAGCGCATAGGCGTCGAAGCCGAGCCGCGTCAGGATGAAGGCCGCAGCGGAGCTGCGCTCGCCGGTGTTGCAGTAGACGATCAGCTTGCTGTCGGGGTCGAAGCGGTCCACCGCATCTTCGCGCAGGCGATACAGCGGCACGTTGATGGCATCGCGGATGGCACGCTGTTCGAATTCGGCCGGCAGGCGCACGTCGATCACGATGGCGCCGGTGCGTGCCAGCAGCGAGGCTTGTGCCGGGTTCAGCCATTCGACGACCGGTGGTTTGAGCACATCCTCGAAGGTGCGCCGTGCCAGTCGCATCAGGCGGCCGTCCTGCACCATCTTCACGGTGGCGTTGCGGGTGGTGTTGGAGAGCAGGGCGTCCTCGCCGAAGCAGTCTCCGCGCACGAGATACGCGACGATGGATTCGGTGTCGTCCAGGTGTTTCAGGACGGATGCCGCGCCTTCCTTGATGACGTAGAAATAATCGGCCGCGTCGCCTTCGCGCACGATGATGTCGCCGGCGCGCGCGGGAACTTCCTCGAAGCCCTGGAACATGCGTTCGATGTTGCCGGTGGGCAGCTTGTGGAAGGCGCGACTCTGGAGCAGGCGGAACACCCAGCGGTTGGAATCGGTGGCGCTGTCTCCGACCGTGGCATGGCGTGCGATCTGGTCCCAGGCAATGACTTTTTCCATGTAGCGCCGGTCCAGCCGCGCCACGCGCGCGCGGGACGAGGACACGGTGGCGGTGAAGCGGCGTGGTTGGGCGTCTCCTAGCGGGTAGCGGCCCTGCAATGAGCGCGCGGAAAACTGGCGGTTCTTGCCGTCCGGATAGGTTGCCTCGACCTCGCCGTCGAGCAGGTACAAGGTGTCGTCGTCGATGTCGCCGGCGCGGAAAAGCACCTCGCCCCGGGTGTAGTCGGAAAATGCTGCCTCGCTGGCGAGCTGCTCGCGGGTTTCCGGCCGCAACGTGTCGAGCGGGTACAACGGGTTCAGCGTATCGGCGGTCGCGGCATTCATTGGACGGTCTTCCCCCGGTGGATGCCGGAAAGTGTAGCGAGCGGGCGAGCGGGGTGCCAATGAAAAAGGCGACCCGTCAGGCCGCCTTTTTCGTCATGCCAGCGATGCGATGCCTGGCGTCATTCGATGTCCAGGAACGAGCGCAATTGCTCGGAACGGGACGGATGACGCAGTTTGCGCAGCGCCTTGGCTTCTATCTGGCGGATGCGCTCGCGGGTCACGTCGAACTGCTTGCCGACTTCCTCGAGGGTGTGGTCGGTGTTCATGTCGATGCCGAAGCGCATGCGCAGCACCTTGGCTTCCCTCGGGGTGAGGCCGGCCAACACATCGCGCACGGTTTCCGACAGGCCGGTGACGGTGGCCTGCTCGATCGGGGACTCCACGTTGGTGTCCTCGATGAAATCGCCCAGGTGGGAATCCTCGTCGTCGCCGATCGGGGTTTCCATCGAGATCGGTTCCTTGGCGATTTTCATCACCTTGCGGATCTTGTCCTCGGGCATTTCCATTTCCTTGGCCAGCTCTTCCGGCGTCGGCTCGCGGCCGAACTGCTGGAGCATCTGGCGGGAAATGCGGTTGAGCTTGTTGATCGTCTCGATCATGTGCACCGGGATGCGGATGGTGCGGGCCTGATCGGCGATGGAGCGGGTGATGGCCTGGCGGATCCACCACGTCGCGTAGGTGGAGAACTTGTAGCCGCGACGGTATTCGAACTTGTCCACGGCCTTCATCAGGCCGATGTTTCCTTCCTGAATCAAATCAAGGAATTGCAGGCCGCGATTGGTGTACTTCTTGGCGATCGAGATCACGAGGCGCAGGTTGGCCTCAACCATCTCTTTCTTGGCCTTGCGTGCCTTCGCCTCGCCATAGGCCATCGCACGATTGATGTCTTTGATGTCCGGCAGCGAGAGGAACAGCGCGCCTTCGATCGCGGTGAGCTTTTCCTGCTCGGAAACGATATCGTCGCGATGCTCGCGCAGGCCGGAAGACCACTTCTGCTTGCGCCGAATCATGTCGTCGGCCCACGTGGTGTTGGTTTCGTTGCCCGGGAACGCGCGCAGGAAGTCGCGGCGCGGCATCTTCGCCAGACGGGTGCAGACATCCATGATGCTGCGCTCGTGGCTGCGGACGGCGTTGACCACTTCGCGCAGTTTGCGCACCAGGCCGTCGATCTGGATCGCCGGCAGCTTGAGGCGCAGAAATTCGGTGGCCATTTCCTCGCGCAGCGCGATGACCTTGCGATCGGCCGGGCCGGCCTTGTCGTAGGCGCGGCGGAATTTCTCGTAGCCGACCTTCAGTGCTTCCATGCGACGTGCGACTTCGGCCGGATCGGGGCCGGTTTCGACGGCGGTCTCTTCCTCGTCGCCGTCGGCCTCGTCTTCATCCTCCGCCTCTTCGGCTTCGCTGGTGTCTTCCACCACTGCGGGCGCCGGTTCGGGTTCTTCCTGATCGGCGAAGCCCTGCACCACTTCGGACAGGCGCTTCTTGCCTTCCACGTGCTGATCGTATTCCTCCAGCAGCAGCTGGATCGACCACGGGAAGCTCGCGAGCGCGGCCTGGACCTGGCCCAGGCCTTCTTCGATGCGCTTGGCGATGGCGATTTCGCCCTCGCGGGTGAGCAGCTCCACCGTCCCCATCTCGCGCATGTACATGCGCACCGGGTCGGTGGTGCGGCCGGCTTCGGAGTCCAGTGCCGACAGCGCGGCCACGGCTTCTTCGGCGGCGGTATCGTCGTCGTTGGAGCCGGCAGGGGCCGCATCGGAGAGCAAGAGCGTTTCGGCGTCGGGCGCAACCTCGTGCACCTCGATGCCCATGTCGTTGATCATGCCGATGATGTCTTCGATCTGCTCCGGATCGACGATGTCATCGGGCAGGTGGTCGTTGACCTCGGCGTAAGTCAGATAACCTTGCTCGCGCCCCTTGGCGATGAGCTGCTTGATTTCCGACTGCGGGTCTGGGGTATCGATCGACATGTGCTGCCTGACTGGATTTGTCAAGTAAAGAACGCGCCAGTATAGCGGTTTGGGCCACATCCCGCCATTGATGGGCTGAACGAAGCTCCAACTCTGCATTGAAAACGGGGCATGTGCCTCGCTTTCCGGGGCGCGGGCGGGGGTCAACAGCTCAGCCGGAAGGTCACCGGGCCGTCATTGACCAGACTCACCACCATATGTGCACCGAACTGGCCGGTTTCAACCCGGCCGTGGCGAGCCCGGCAGGCCGCCACCAACTGATCGAACCAGCGCCGGCCGTGCTCGGGCGTGGCGGCGGTGGTGAAGCTCGGCCGCATCCCCTTGCGGGTATCTGCGGCCAAGGTGAACTGGCTGACCAGCAACAGTCCGCCACCCGTATCGGCCAATGAGCGGTTCATCCGCCCGGCGTCGTCGCTGAATACCCGGTATCCCAGCAGGCGGTCGCGCATGCGCTCGATCTGCGCTTCGCCATCCTCCGGCTCCACCGCGACCAGTGCCAGCAAGCCGGGGCCAATGGCGCCCACGATGTTGCCCTCGACTCGGACGCTGGCTTCGGTCACGCGCTGGATCAGGGCAATCATGGAATGCGGGTCGGGGGGTGGGGCGGTGATGGTAGACCCAACCCGGACGGAGTGGTTGCTTCGGATGCTCTACCATTTGCCAATCCGCTGTCCGGTATCCGTCATGCCTGTTCCTGCTCGTCTGCTTCACGCCGCCCTCTGGTTGATCGGCAGCCTGCCGATATCGGTGTTGCAGCGAATGGGGGCGGCGCTGGGTGGCGTGGTTCGGGGGTTGGGCCTGCGCGAGGCTCGGGTGGCGCGGCGCAGCCTCGAACTCTGTTTTCCGGATATGGATGAGGCTGCACGGCAGCGCCTGTGGTGTGCGAATCTGGCGGAAACCGCCCGAACGCTGTTGGAAACCGCCCGGTTCTGGACCCGCCCGGCAACGCGGAATCTGGCGCTGGTGCGCGAGGTGCACGGGGGCGAGCTGTTCGATACCGCTATCGCCGCCGGGCGGGGCGTGATCATTGCCGCGCCGCATCTGGGAAACTGGGAGCTGCTGAATCAATGGCTTGCGTCAAGGTCGGCGCTGGCGATCCTGTATCGCCCTCCGCGCCAACCGTGGGGCGATACCCTGATCCGGCGATTGCGCGCCCAGCCCGGTGTCACGCAGGTCCGGGCCGAGGCGTCCGGGGTTCGAACGTTGTTTCGAATCCTCAAGGAAGGCGGCATGGTGGGCATCCTCCCCGATCAGCAACCCAAGCGTGGCGATGGCGAGTTCGCGCCATTTTTCGGCATTCCTGCACTGACCATGACGCTGTTGCCCCGCCTGGCAAACAAAACGGGCGCCACGGTGCTGATGGCGTTCGCCGAACGGCTTCCGGGCGCTGCCGGGTTTCGCATCCGCATCCTGCCGGCCCCGGTGGCGGTGTCCGACCAGGACCCGATGATCGCCACCGCAGCGCTCAATGCTGCGGTCGAGCGGTGCATCGCACTGGCTCCGGCGCAGTACCAGTGGAGCTACAAGCGTTTCACGATCCGTCCCGAGAACGCGGAGCCGATCCGATATGACTGAACGCACTGCGGTTTCACCTGCTGTTGCCAGCAATCAGTTCGAACATCTGGACCCGCGGGCGCGCTGGGGTTTCCGTCTGCGCGCCCTGATCGGATTTGAATTGCTCGGCCTGCTGGCGGTGCTTCTGCTTGTGCCGTTGGTGGTGAAGCTGGAGTTGCCGGGCCGGATGTTTCTCTGGCTGTTCCCGCTTGCGCTGACGCTCGCGCCGATTCCGGCCTGGTGGTACGCCGGAGCGCGTTGGCGCCGGGTGCGCTATGCATTGGGACCACTGGGTCTGCGCATCCAGCGGGGCGTCTGGTGGCGCAGCGATACTTGGGTGCCGCGCTCGCGGGTGCAGCACATCGACTTGCACCGCGGTCCGTTGGACCGCCGCCTGGGTCTGGCGGGTTTGCGCGTATACACCGCCGGCAGCGAGTTGGGGAAGCTCTCGCTCAACGGTCTGCCGCACGAACGCGCCACCGCGTTGCGCGATGCACTGATCCGGGTGGATGACGATGTCGTCTGAAGCGTCCCATGGGCAGGAGGCTGACGCTGACGCAGCGGTTCGCCCTGCCGCCGCGAGCAATGCCATGCTCGATTCGGATCAGACACGGCTCGGTGCCGGACACGAGCGGCGCTTGCATCCACTGTCCTGGATGTTCGTTCTGCTGCTGCAGATCAAGGGTTTTGCGCTGCCGTTGATCGCGCTCCTGGTGTTCGGGCGCAACGAGGACAGCTGGCAGTGGTGGGGATTGATCGCGGTGGCGCTCATGACCTTGGCCGCGGTGGCGCAGTATTTCACCTACCGTTTCCGCATCGATGCCGACGAGCTGGTGATCCGTTCCGGCCTGTTCCAGCGCAATGTGCGGCATGTGCCGCTGGCACGCATCCAGTCGGTGGCGCTGCACCGCAATCTGCTGCACCAGATCGCCGGCGTGGCCGAGGTGCGGCTGGAATCGGCGGTCGGTGGAGACGAGCCGGAAGCCCAGATGCGGGTGCTGTCGATGGCCGATGCGGCGGCGCTGGAGCGCGTGATCGAACACCGCCGCGGCGCGGCTCGGGCAGTCGTTGCCGCGGCATCGGGTGATGCCCCGGCGATGGCGATGCCGGGAGCGCCCGACGCGCCCGCCACTCAGGTGTTGCTGCAACTGCCACTGCTGGAGCTGCTCAAGCTCGGTCTGGCCTCGAATCGTGGCACCGTGTTGCTGGCCGCCGGTGCCGGTGCGCTGATGCAGTTCGGTGGCGAGGTTGTTTTCGAGAAACTCGGCGATTGGCCCCGGCAGGGCCTGGAATGGCTGACCACGCTCGGGGTATCGCTGCTGGTGTGGGCGACGCTCGGCCTGGTCATCCTGTTGCTGGCGGTCATCGCCGGGCGCGTGCTCGGCATCGTGCTGACTTTGTTGGCCCATTTCCGCTTCACGCTGGAACAGGCCGGTCCGCGGGTGTCGGTCGAGCGCGGCCTGTTGACCCGGATTCGCGCCAGCGCCCCGTTGCGGCGAATCCAGCACTGGACCTTGCGGCAGGGCGTGGTGCTGCGGCTGTTCGGGCGCAGCTCGCTGCGCGTCGAGACCGCCGCGTTGCGGATGGGAAACGAGGAACAGACGGTGTCCGAACTGGTCCCTGTCGCCTCGCCGGACACACTCGACGCACTGTTACGGCGCTGGTTGCCGGAGTGGCCGGGGCAGTTCGAGTTCAGGCCGCTGCATCCACGTGCGTGGCGGCGACTGTGTCTGGCACCCTGCATCCTGACGCTCGGCGCCAGTGCCGTTCTGCTGCATTTCATTGGCCTGAAGGCGTTGTTCGGGTTGGCCCTGGTGCCGTTCTGGGTCTGGCTGGCGCGGCAGCAGGCGCGAGCGGCGGGTTATGCGGTGGAAGGGGACTTCCTGGTCTGGCGCAGCGGCTGGCTGGACCGGCGGATTTCCTTCACCCGGATCGAAAAGCTCCAGGGTCTGCGGCTGGTGCAATCCCCGTTCGACCGCCGCCACGGCATGGCCAGCCTGAACGCCGACACCGCCGGCGCACATCCGCTGGGCCACCGCCTGCATCTGATCCACCTGCCGGAAAGCGAAGCCCGCGCCCTCTACCGCCGCCTCGCCACGCATCTGGCCAGAACCCCGTGGCAGTGGTGAACCGAACAGCTGCCGTTCGTTCACTCGCGCCAGAATGAAGGCGTCAGCAATACCAGCACGGTGAATACTTCCAGCCGCCCGAGGATCATCGCGAACGAGCAGATCCAGACCGCCGATGTGGGCATCGTGCCGAAATGCACGCTGACCTCGCCCAGGCCCGGGCCAAGATTGTTGATCGAGCTGGCGGCAGCGGCAAAAGCGGTGACCAGATCGATGCCGGTGGCCGAGAGCGCCAGCATCACGCCCATGAACGAGAGCACGTACAGCGTGCAGAAGCCGCCCACCGACAGCACGATGCTTTCCGACACCCGCCGCCCGCCCATCTTCACGATGAACTGGCCCTTGGGATGCACGAGTTGCTTGATCTCGCGCAGGCCCTGACGGATCGCCATCGCCACGCGCGCCACCTTCATGCCGCCGGAGGTGGAGCCGGATGAGCCGCCGATGAAAGCCACCATGATGAGCAGCAGCGGCACGAACGCCGGCCACAGGCTGAAGTCGTCGAGCGTGAAGCCGGTGGTGGTGAGATTGGAAACGGACTGGAATGCGGCGTGACGGAAGGCCTCGAACAAGCTGGGATATTCGCCACTCAGCCACAGGACCAGCCCCACCACCACGGTCACTCCCAGCGCCAGGAACGCGAAGACGCGCAGCTCGGTATCCGCTTGGTAGGGCGCCACCGTGGCGCGTCGCCAGGCGACGTAGTGCAGGCCGAAATTGACGCCGCCGACGAGCATGAAGCAGATCGCGACCAGTTCGATCATCGGATTGTTCCAGTAACCGAACCCGGCATCGTGCGTGGAAAAGCCGGCGGTGGAGACGGTGGCGAGCGCGTGGCAGACGGCGTCGAACAGGCTCATGCCAGCGGCCCAGAAGCCGAGTGCGCACAACACGTTGAGCCACAGATAGACCTTCCAAAGCGCCTTGGCGGTTTCGGCGATGCGAGGAGTAAGCTTGGTGTCCTTGCTCGGGCCGGTGGCTTCGGCCCGGAACAGTTGCATGCCACCCACGCGCAGCATCGGCAGGATCGCCACGGCCAACAGCACCAGGCCCAGGCCGCCGTAGAAATTCAGTGACTGGCGGTAGAGCAGCATGCTCCGCGGCAATGCATCGAGGCCGTCGATCGTGGTCGCGCCGGTGGTGGTGAGACCGGAGACGGACTCGAACATCGCCTGCGTGAAGGAGAGGTTCGGCGCAGTCAGCATGAAGGGCAGGGCGGAAACCAGCGACGCCAGCAGCCATGCCGCGGCGGTGATGAGGAAGCCGTCGCGCAGTCGCAGCGGATGCCGCACGCGGCGCACCGGCCACCACAGCGCCAGCCCGAGCAGGGCGGTGGCCAGGAACGTCTCGATGAAGGCCATCGCCGTGTCCTCGCCCAGAGCGAGGGCGAGCAACAATGCCGGCAGCGGGAACAGCGACGCCAGCACGATCAGCGCACCGAGCACTTTCTGTATCGTCAGGAAGCGGCGCGAGAGCATGCGTCAGTGCTCGAAGCGGTCGAGTGCAGAGCGCGGCCTGTGCCGGCGAGAAGGCGTCAGAACCACGTGACACCCGCACGGAACGCCGCTTCCACGCGCGGCAGTTCGCGCTTGTCGAGCAGGAACACGATGAGATGATCGTTGGGCTCGACGATGACATCGTGATGGGCGATCAGCAGCTTCTCGCCACGCACCACGCCGACCACGTTGGCCGACTCGGGCAGGTCCAGTTCATCCAGCCCGCGCCCGATGACGCGGGAAGTGCGGGAATCCCCGAGTGCGACGGCCTCGATCGCCTCGGCCATGCCACGCCGCAGGCTGTGCACCCGCACCATGGTGCCGGCACGGATGTGCGTCAGCAGTGCGCCGAGCGTGACCTGCTGCGGGCTGATCGCGATGTCGATGCTGCTGTCGCCTTCCACCAGTTCGGCGTAGGCCGGGCGGTTGATCAGTGCGATCACGCGCGGGCAGCCCATGCGCTTGGCCAGCATCGCCGACAGGATGTTGGCCTCGTCGTCGTTGGTCAGTGCGCAGTAAACGTCGGTCTGGTCGATGTTCTCCTCGCGCAGCAAGTCTTCGTCGGTGCAGTCGCCGACCAGCACGATGGAGTTCTGCAGATCCTCGGCGATGGCCTTGGCGCGGTCCCTCGATCGCTCCAGAAGTTTCACGCCGAACTGTCCCTCCATGGCCAGCGCCAGTGACATGCCGATGTTGCCTCCACCGGCGATCAGGATGCGGCGCACCGGCTTGTCCTTGGGCCGCAGCGCATCCATCACGGTACGGATGTGGCGGCGATCGGCGAGGAAGAAGACCTCGTCGTTGGCCTCGATCCGGGTGGTGGCCTCGGGAATGATCGGCTTGCCGTGGCGATAGATCGCCGCCACGCGAACATCGGTGCCAGGCGGCAGGCGCTCGCGCACGTGCCGGATCGGTTCGTCCACCAGGGCACCGCCATGCGCTGCCCGCACCGCCACCATCTGCACCTGGCCCTTGGCAAAATCCAGCACCTGCAGCGCGCCAGGGTGCTCGATCAGGCGTTGCACGTGGGTGCAGACCAGTGCTTCGGGGCTGATCGCCACGTCCACCGCGTTGCCGCGGCGGCTGGTCAGCTCGGGATGCTGGAGGTATTCGGTCTGGCGCAGGCGGGCGATTTTGGTGGGTGTCTTGAACAGTGCATCGGCCACCTGGCACGCGATCAGGTTGACTTCATCGCTGGAGGTCACCGCGATGATCAGGTCGGCGTCGTCCGCACCTGCATCTTCCAGCACGCTTGGCAGGCTGGCATGGCCGTGCACGGTGCGGATGTCGAGCCGTTCGGACAGATCGCGCAGCCGCTGCGGGTGGTTGTCCACCACGGTGATGTCGCTGTTCTCGCTCGCCAGCGCCACCGCCACCGAGGAGCCGACCTGGCCTGCGCCGAGGATCAGGATTTTCATCGTCGATGCCGTGAGTGCCTACGCGCTGCCCTTGATGTCGATGCCCAGATCGCGCAACTTGCGATACAGGTGTGTGCGCTCCATGCCCGAAAGCTGTGCCAGCTTTCCGACGCTGCCGCCGGCATTGTGCAACTGTCGGAGAAGATATGCCCGCTCGAAACCGTCGCGGGCTTCACGCAGCGGCAGGCTGAGGTCGAGGCGAACATCGTCCCCGCGGGGAGCCGTTGTGGGTGCCGTGGCCTGCCCGTGCAGCGCCGGTTCGATTTCCTGCAGGGTGACTTCTCCGCTGCCCAGCAGTGCCAGACGCTGCGACAGTGCGCGCAGTTCGCGCACATTGCCGGGCCATGGGTGCTGACGGAGGCGGGCGAGAACGGTGTCGGGCCAGAGGCGCGGCGGCACCCGGTCACGCGCCGCGAACGCCTGGTCGAAATGCTGCACCAGCAGGTCGATGTCCTCGCCGCGCTCGCGCAGTGCCGGCACCTTGATCGGCACCACGTTGAGCTGGAAATACAGCTCGTCGCGCAGCCGACCGGCGGCCCGCTCGGATTCCAGGTCCTGGGAGCTGGCCGCGATCACCCGAACATCGAGCGCCGCCGGGCTGCGGCCGCCGACGCGAAGGATCTGGCGGCGTTCCAGCGCGCTGGACAGACGCAACTGCAGCTCCGCGCCCAGCTCGGCGATTTCATCGAGATAGAGCGTGCCGCCCTGTGCCTGTTCCAGCAGGCCGGCGGAGATGTCGTTGCCATTTTCGCTGCCGAACAGCGCCACGGCTGCCTGTTCGTCCGGGACCGCGCCGGCGGCGACGGTGACGAAGGGGCCGTGGCGACGTGCGCTTTTCCCGTGCAGCCAGCGCGCCAGCGCCTCCTTTCCGGTTCCTGCTTCGCCGCGCAGCAGGATCGCCGCATCGCGCTCGGCCAGTCGTTCGAGCTGGGACAGCACGGCGGTGAAGGCCGGCGAGGTACCCACCGGCTCGAACAACGAGCCCACCTGCTGCTGCAGGCTGCGGTTGGTTTGTCGCAGACGCTGTGCTTCGAGCGCACGTTCCAGCGTGATGAGCAGTTTGGCCAGCGCGATGGGCTTTTCGATGAAGTCGTAGGCCCCCAGGCGTGTCGCCTCCACCGCGGTTTCCACGGTGCCGTGCCCGGACATCATGATCACCGGCTGCGGCAGTTCACCCGCTGCGACCCACTCGCGCAGCAGTGCGATGCCATCAGTGCCCGGCATCCAGATGTCCAGCAGCACCGCATCGAACGTGGCCTCGGCCAGCTGCCCGCGCGCCTGCCCGGCATCGGCGGCGGACTCGACCCGGTAGCCCTCGTCTTCAAGGATGTCCGTGAGGCCGGAGCGGATGTCCGGCTCGTCGTCGATGATCAGGATTCGTGGGGCAGGCATGGCGGGATTCGTTGACGCGAAAGCGCACAGTCTGCGACCGGGCTTGGCGGGCGGCAAGCCGGGAGGCAAGGTCAGGACATTGTATGTGCCGCCTGTGGCAGTGATCCGTCACCTCGCCGCCTATTGTCCTGTCCCACAAGTTCGTTGTTCGTCACGCCCGTCTGCGCGGGGACGATGGCAATGCAAGTTTTTTGCGGGACAGCACACTAGTTCCGGCCTCGATCCTGGCAATTACGCGCGCCCGTGCCACTACGTCCGGCCGCGCCTCGGTCGGTTCGACTTCCTTGCAATTGTCGTCAGCCTGCATGACACGCTCTCATGTCACCGATGAGGCATCAGCAGTTCGTGCACGGGCACATCGAGGGCATCGGCAATTTTTTCAATATTGTCGAGGGAGATGTTCCTGCGCAGGCGCTCGACGTGGGCGATAAATGTTCCGTCCAGCCCGGCCTCAAGTGCCAATCCATCCTGTGACCAGCCGCGCCCGGTTTTGGCCGCTGGGCTGCACGCCCGGTGTCACAGGCTGCAACGGCCACAACCGCGATTTCCTGTTGCTGACCTCGGCGGCGCATGTACAGACGGCGACCAATGCGGGATACGACTATCGTGGCCTGCAAGGCTACGTCTACCAGACTTGCACGCCCGAACCCACCTGTATCCCACAGGGCGCGGAGCGGCTGTGGCTCAAGTGCAAGACGGCGGACGACGATTGCACGGTGTTTCTGGAACGCGAGCGGTCCGGTTTCGAGGCTCAAGGTTATACAGCGGCCTATCCTGCCGGATCGAACATGGTGCTTGGCTATGCTTATCCGAACGTGGACAGCGATGGAGACGGGCTGATCGACGGGTTCGAATACCTGCTAGGCAGCGATCCGAACCATGCCGATTCGGACAGGGACGGCATCCCGGATGGCGTGGAGTATCCGCAGGCTGGAGTCCCAGCTTCCGATCCGTGTTCGTCGGGCCGGTGCAGGGCTGACTACCTGTTCGAGGAGGGATTCGAGACGACGCCCTGAGTGTGGGTCGATCAATCGCCCGGCAACCGCAGCACGAACATCGCCCCGCCTTCCTCCCGCCGCTGCGCGAGGAACTGCGCGCCGTGCTCCTGCGCGATCTTGGCGACGATGGCAAGACCCAGGCCGGTGCCGCGCGGTTTGGTGCTGCGGTATGGCTCGAACCAGTGAGTGTCGAAGCCTTCGGGCAGGCCGGGGCCGTCGTCGGCCACGCTCAGTTCGACGAAGTGGCGGCCGGTCTCCTCGACGCGACGGGTGCGCACGTCGATGCGGCATCGGCTGCGTTCGGCGGCGGCTTCGATGGCGTTCTTGATGAGGTTGTGCAGCACCTGGCGGATGCGGCCGGCGTCGGCGACCACGGTCCCCAGATCCGGTGCGAAGTCGCGCACCAACATCAGGCGTTGGTCGTGCTCGTACAGATCGAGCACTTCGCTCGCGAGCCGGTTCAGGTCGAGTGGCAGCAATGCCAGTGACGGCGGACGGGCGTAATCCCCGAAGCTGTTGACCATGGTTTTGAGTGCATCGACCTGCGCGACGATGGTGTGGGTGGCGCGATCCAGAACCTGCGCATCGTCTTCGTCCAATTTCGGCAATACGCGGCGGCGCAGGCGCTCGGCGGCGAGCTGGATGGGTGTCAGCGGGTTCTTGATCTCGTGCGCGAGGCGGCGCGCGACTTCGGCCCAGGCGGCGTCGCGGCGGGCGCGGTCGATGACGGTGGCGTCGTCGAACACCGCGACCGCGCCTTCGTCGGGCAGGC
>JAPMLR010000087.1 GCA_026410415.1 Denitratimonas yunnanensis (SeqCode)
GTGGCTGTAGATCTTTCACCATTGAAAGATTCCAATTCTTTATAAAAGTGGGTTAGAGTTTCCACATTAGGGAAAGAATCTTCAACAATATAAACAAAACCGTTTTGACACGCACTACTAAAAGGCATAAAACGCTGAAGCTTTTTCTTGTTGCCTGGCATAGCATCTGGTTTAACAACAAAACCCTCTAGAATAAGTTTCTTTGCAGATTCTGTATATTCTATTGTCCCAGCACCAGATGGGTCTTTAGGAAGCACTACTGTAACTTCTGGTCCATCAATCTTACATTGATTTAGAATCAGGTTATCCCTTTCCCCAGGTAGTCTTCGAAACCTTCCGAAAATTTTACTTTTCTCATCCACAGCATC
>JAPMLR010000088.1 GCA_026410415.1 Denitratimonas yunnanensis (SeqCode)
TTGTTGGCTTTAAAGTTGACGGACTGAATGTTGAAGTTGAAGAGGTTGCTAAACCTGTTGTTCGTGTTACTGATTATCAAGTTGTTGATGGTGATGTAATGATCTCCATTGATTTCTTTGAGGACGTTTTAGACGATGCTTTGAGTAATCTCGTTAAGAGTTCCTTGAAACAAAGTCAAGTTAAAGATTATTTAGTGAAAGCTCACGCTAAAGCTAATACAAACTCTGTGGATGCAGAGGCTAACCCCGCAGGTGATAAATCTGCAAACACAACTGGAATCAATAAAGGAGAAACCCCTTTGGAAAATATCAACAAAGAAGAATTCCTGAAATCTGCTGAATTCCAAGAACTGATGAAAGCACAGATC
>JAPMLR010000089.1 GCA_026410415.1 Denitratimonas yunnanensis (SeqCode)
AACATGAGCAAGCCCACTGTATTCCACCGTAGCTTCCAACACAAGCGGGAATTTTGCACGGGTAAGTCCTTTATAACCACCATCATTATCTATACGAATTTTCATGCGTTTCATGTTATGCATTCCAATCTCCTCATTAGCTGTTTGTTATGCGCGGTATGCAAACTATCATACAAACATTTTTATTCAATGCAAGCATTATTTGCATCTTCAATTCTGTCTTTCACCCATTGCACACGGAGGGGATTTTCATGGCATCTTTTGTATCTGGTTTCGTCTTCGTAATCTTTGAATCCCATGTTAAATGGAAAGACATAAGACAGGTTTGCACAAATGAATTGAGATTTCATCTCTCTTACAATCTTAT
>JAPMLR010000090.1 GCA_026410415.1 Denitratimonas yunnanensis (SeqCode)
ATGAAAGGCAGCCTGCATACCGATGAGCTGATGTCCGCCGTGGTGGCACGCGATGCCGGTTTGTGCACCAAGCGCCGCGTCAGCCATTGCTTCGTGTTGCAGACACCGCATTATCCGCGGCCGTTCATTGTCACCGATGCCGCGATCAACCGCACACCCGATCTGATGCAGAAGGCCGACATCGTGCAGAACGCGATCGATCTGGCGCACGTGATCGGCGTGCCGGCGCCGAAGGTTGCGATTCTTGCCGCCGTGGAAACCGTGATGTCGTCGATGCCGGCCACGCTCGATGCCGCCGCCCTGTGCAAGATGGCCGACCGTGGCCAGATCACCGGCGGCATGCTGGACGGCCCGCTCGCGTTCGAC
>JAPMLR010000091.1 GCA_026410415.1 Denitratimonas yunnanensis (SeqCode)
GAGGAACCAGCTCTGTACCGGCGTCCTGCGCGCCTTCACCGCGTCGGTGGCACGCGCACTGAGACTCAGGGGCGAAAGGCCGGGCGGTGCGGAGAGACATTTCTGCGAACCCGAATAGATCGCATGGATTCCCCAGCCATCCACATCCAACTCGATCCCGCCAAGGCTCGTGACCGCATCCACGATGCTCAACGCGCCGTGTTCGTGCGCCAGTCGGCACAGCGTGGCGGCATCCGAGCGGGCGCCGGTGGAGGTTTCCGCGTGGACGAACGCCACGGCCTTGACACCGGGGTTGGCATGCAACGCTGCTTCCACCTTCTCCGGGGCGACGGGCTTGCCGAAATCATCGTCCACCATCACCGCGT
>JAPMLR010000092.1 GCA_026410415.1 Denitratimonas yunnanensis (SeqCode)
GCACGTTCAATAAGAAGTTTAAGTGTTTCTGTTGACATAAGTTGTGCTTCGTCAATAATGACGATTGTATTATCCAGGGTAGCCCCTAACAAATAGTTAGGAATATTCAATTCGATCTTACCTGATCCAATATCGTTTTCCAATTTGTTGGCTGTCATGAATTGCTGGAAAATACGTTTTGTAGATTCATAGTGTGCTGCTAGTTTATCTGTTTTATCCCCCGACAAGAAACCAATCTGATCATCTCCGACTTCAGTAGGGTTCTTGATAAAAAGTAGTTTACGGAAGTCTCCTGAACGAAGCATCTGCAAAGCTTTCCATAAAGCAACAGAGGTTTTACCAGTCCCTGCCGGAGCATTTACAAC
>JAPMLR010000093.1 GCA_026410415.1 Denitratimonas yunnanensis (SeqCode)
GAACTTCGTCGTCTCGCCGCTGAGGTCAATGCAGCGGTCACGCCGTGGCAGGCCGCACCGCTGGTGCCCGGCGCGCAGTCGTCGGGCACGGCGCAAGCCGTGACCAATCCGGCAGACCGGCGCGAGCAGGTCGGCAGCTGGCAGGCCGCCGATGCCGCCACGGTGGAACGTGCACTGGTCAATGCGGTAACGGCACAACCAGCTTGGGATACCTTGCCCGCCACCTCGCGCGCCAAGCTGCTCGATCACGCTGCGGATCTGTTGCAAAAACGCCTGCCGCAGTACGTCGCGCTGTGCGTGAAAGAGGCCGGCAAGACCTTGCCCGACGCCATTGCCGAAGTGCGCGAAGCGGTGGATTTCCTGC
>JAPMLR010000094.1 GCA_026410415.1 Denitratimonas yunnanensis (SeqCode)
AAATCATTAGAAGTCAAGCTCCTCATCATCAGAGAGATCTTTGTTAGCTGAATTCAATTTGTAATTAGTTAACTGAATCTCTTGGGCTGCTGACTGAATCAAATCAGGATTCAACCATTTTTCCATCCAAGCTAAAGGACTATGTTTAGGTGCTTTAAACTTGGCTTTCATTTTCAATCGACGATAAATAGGAGCAGCATTGAAATAAACCCACTGTTTAGACAATTCGGCGTTAAGACCTACAATAAAACGACCTTCACTAAACAGGTAGTCACACCACTGTTCCTCTTGTTCAACAACAGTGTCGAGGATCAAAGTCAACTCTTCAATATTATCTTCGTAAATTTTACGCCAAATTGA
>JAPMLR010000013.1 GCA_026410415.1 Denitratimonas yunnanensis (SeqCode)
CACCGCCGCCGCCGCCTCCCGAACCCCCCAAGCGTCCACCGCCGAAGGTCATCGAGCGGGCCACGCCGCCGCCGCCGGCGCCACCCGCCGCGCCGCCGGTGATTCTGGATGATCCCACCCCGATGTCGGTGCCGGCGCCGCCGCCGGCACCGCCAGCGCCACCGGCCCCGTTGGCCAACTACGGCGCCAGCGAAGACACCAGCTATCGTCGTTACCGTCCGCCGCGGTATCCACCGCAGGCAGTCCGCCAGCGGCAGGAGGGTGAGGTTGTCCTGCGCGTGCTGGTTGGCACCGATGGTGTTCCGGTCCAGATCGAAATCGAAAAATCCAGCCGTTCCCGTTTGCTCGACCGGGCCGCGATGGATGCGGTACGGGACTGGAGGTTCAATCCTGGCATGCGTGACGGCAAGGCCATTCAAAGTTGGGTACTTGTACCCATTTCATTCAAGCTCAGTGATCTCTAAGAAGGGACAGGCGTTATGCAACAAGATGCAGCTTCCACCCCGCCGGCAGACCAGACCGCGATCGCGGCACCCGCTGTCGATCCCTCCACACAGGCGGCTGCCCCCAGCTTCGCTGGTGCATCCGATGCCGATGCGTTGTCGCAAATGGGTTTTGCCCATCTCTTCCATGAGATGACCAGCAAACCCGGCGAATTCGCAGTCTCCTGGGTCGTTCTGCTGTCCCTGGTGATCATGTCGATCGGCTCCTGGTACTACACCATCGTCAACTTCCTGAAGAACAGCGTGGTCCGTGCACGTGCCGAACGCGTGATCCGCACGTTCTGGGACACGCCGAATCCGGCGGATGCGATCCGTGCAATGGAAGAACAGCCCAAGAATGAGCCGTTCTCCAAAATCGCGCTGGATGCCGCTCAGGCAGCCTTGCACCACCAGCGTAACGAAGGCAGCCGCCTGGTCGAGTCCCTGAACCGTTCAGAGTTCATCGATCGCGCCCTGCGTCAGGCCGTGACCCGCGAGAGCAGCAAGCTCGAGAATGGTCTGACCTGGCTGGCTACCACTGGCGCCACCGCACCGTTCATCGGTCTGCTGGGCACCGTGTGGGGCATCTATGGCGCACTGATCCGCATCGGTGCCACGGGTTCGGCATCGATCGACGCCGTTGCCGGCCCGGTGGGTGAGGCGCTCATCATGACCGCGCTCGGCCTGTTCGTCGCGATTCCGGCGGTGGTGGCGTTCAACACCTTTGTCCGCACCAACCGCGACACGAATGCCAAGTTCGATACCTTCGCGCACGATCTGCACGACTTCTTCGCGACCGGCTCGCGCGTGGGCAATGCTGCCCCGGCCAAGCGCTAAGTCCGGCGGGTCATCGGCGACGTTACGGAGTTAAGACATGGCATTCAGCAGCAACGGCAGTGGTGGTGGCGGTCCTATGGCCGAAATCAACGTCACGCCGCTGGTCGACGTGATGCTGGTGCTGCTGATCATTTTCATGATCACCGCACCTCTGATGGCCCACAAGGTCGAGATCAAGCTTCCCGAGGCCAACCTCGATGTGAAACCGGACGACCCCAGTCGTCCGATCACGCTGGCGATCAAGGAAAACGGCGACATCTTCTGGAATGACGATCCCATCACCAGAATGATGCTGGAATCCCAGCTTGCGCTGGAAGCCCAGAAGAAGCCGCAACCCCGTATCGACATCCGCGCCGACCGCACTACCCGTTACAAGGTCGTGCAAGAGGTCGTCAGGACAGCCAAGAACGTGGGAATCGCCAAGGTCGGCTTCGTGGCGACCAAGGAAAACTGACATCACCCGTCGCAACAAGTTTAGGAGTTGAAACATGGCCTTCAGTTCGGGTGGCGGAAGCGGTGCAATGGCGGACATCAACGTCACGCCATTGGTCGACGTGATGCTGGTGTTGCTGATCATCTTCATGGTGACGGCACCGATGATGTCCTACGAGATCCAGATTGACCTGCCGCAGCCAAGCAACGTGATGCCGGAAAATCCGGTCGATCCGCCACCGCCGATCCGCTTGCGCATCGATGAAAGTGGGCAGCTGTACTTCGACAACAGTCAGATTGGTAAGAACTCGCTCAAGCCAGCTTTGATGGTTCAAGCGGGCTTCGATCCACAGCCGACACTGGAAATCGAAACCAGTCCGGAAGTGCGTTATGAGGTGTTGGCAGAAGTGCTTGCAACCGCGAAGAACGCGGGCATGATCAAAATCGGTTTCGTGGAAACGATGTAACCAGCACGCAGCACCGATGCATCCAGAGCGCCGCCTTCGGGCGGCGTTCTCTTTTCCGGGAAGCCCGTGAAGTGCCTGGATCGAAAAGCCTACCGGTCGCGGCGGTGGGCGGAGGCAATCACCGCGAGATAGTTGCGCACGGTCTGATCGAGCCCGTCATACAGCGCATCATCGATCAGTGCATGGCCGATGGACACTTCGGCAATATCCGGCAACGCGGCAAGCAGTTCGCCGAGATTGGCCTGATCGAGGTCGTGGCCGGCATTGACCCCAAGCCCTGCTCTCCAGGCCGCTTCGGAGGTTGCCTTGCAATCATCCAGCGCGTGTTGCGGATTGCCTGCGAAGAAGGCGGCGGCATACGGCCCGGTGTAGATTTCCACACGGTCGATGCCGATGTCGCGTGCTGCCTGAAAACCCCGCACCGAACCGGCATCCACGAACACACTGACCCGCACGCCCATGCGTTGAAGTTGTGCGCAGACCGGTGCCAACCGTTCGATGTCCCGGCCCAGGTCGAACCCATGGTCGGACGTGATCTGTGCATCCGAATCGGGCACCAGCGTGGCTTGTTGTGGCCGTACTTCGTCTATCAACGCAAGGAGGCCGGGATACTCGCCGCGTGCAGGTGCGAAGGGATTGCCCTCGAGGTTGTACTCGGTCCGGCCCGACACCACGGCCGACAATGCGCGCACATCCGCAGGACGGACATGCCGAAGATCGGGACGCGGATGCAAGGTGATGCCCTGCGCACCGGCGGCAAGCACGGTTTCGGCAGCCTGCATCATGTCCGGTCGCGTACCGCCGCGGGAGTTTCGCAACACCGCGATCTTGTTGAGATTGATGCTCAGTCGGGTCATCGTTGCCATGCGCTTGATCGGTAATGAAGTAAGGCCGCCGCCGCGGGATGTGGGCTTTCCTGCGTGATCGGCAGGTTGATCGTGGTGCCGCAGACACAGGTGAAAAACGCGGATGCCGGCATGCCCCAGGGTAACGGAGGCGAAGAATGCTTCCGGGCTTGGTGGTCAGGTCAGGCGTTGAGGAAATTCTGCAACAGCGCGTGCCCATGCTCGGTCAGGATCGATTCCGGATGGAACTGCACACCATGCACCGGATACTCGCGATGCCGCAGGCCCATGATTTCCTCGATCGAACCATCGGGGTTCTCGGTCCATGCCGTGACCTCCAACACCTGAGGCAACGATGACTTCTCCACGACCAGTGAATGGTAGCGTGTCGCCTCATAACCATCCGGCAGCCCGGCAAACACCCCCCGGCCTTCGTGCCGGATACGCGATGTCTTGCCGTGCATGATCCGGCCGGCGCGCACGACGTTGCCGCCGTAGACCTGCCCCATGCTCTGATGGCCGAGACAGACACCGAGAATCGGTGTCGTCGGTCCCAACTGGCGAATCACCTCCATCGAGACACCGGCTTCGTTCGGAGTGCATGGCCCCGGAGAGATCACGATCCGCTGCGGTTTCAGCGCCGCTATCTGGTCAACGCTCAGGGCGTCGTTGCGCTCTACCCGAACCTCCGCACCAAGCGTCTGCAGGTACTGCACGAGATTGAAGGTGAAACTGTCGTAGTTGTCGATCATCAACAGCACGGTGGCGCGTCCATCAAGCGGCGGAAAACACGAAGCTGCCGATTATCCGCCGAACGCCGTGCATGCGACAGTGCGATCACCGCCGGATGGTGTACGAGGTGCGCGAAGCGCCATCCGGTCACGTGCCAAAGCTCCAAACTCCGCTAGCATGATCTGCCGGCAACGGTCCACGCCTCGACTTTCGGAAATGCAACGATGACAACGCCAGCTCCACAGCATGACGACAGCAGCATTGATGCCGCCCGGCAATGCCTGAATCGCCAGCGCGAGGCGTTCCTGCGCGATGGCCCGCCAACGCTTGCGCAGCGGCGAGCGGATCTGGATCGGATGCGGTCTGCATTGCTGGCAAAACGGCACGAGATCGAAGCCGCGGTGACGGCCGACTTCGGTCACCGATCGCCGCATGAAACCACGATGTTCGAACTGATGACGGTGGTGGAGGGAATCCGCTACCTGCATCGCAGGCTGAGGCGCTGGATGAAGCCGCAGCGGCGCCACGTCGCGATCCACTTCCAGCCCGCACGTGCATTCGTGCAGTACCAGCCGCTTGGCGTCGTGGGAATCATGTCGCCGTGGAACTATCCGCTGTCGTTGGCGCTGATGCCACTGGCGACTGCGCTGGCGGCAGGCAACCGAGCGATGATCAAGCCCTCGGAATTCACCCCGGCCACGAGCGCATTGCTCGAGGCGCTGGTTGGCGAGCTGTTCCCGCGCGAACAGGTGGCCGTGATACAGGGGGATGCCGGGATCGGTGCCGCATTTTCCACACTGCCTTTCGACCATCTGCTGTTCACCGGCAGCACCCAGGTGGGTCGTGCCGTCATGCGTGCGGCCTCGGAACACCTCGTGCCGGTGACACTGGAGCTTGGGGGCAAGTCGCCTGCCGTCATCGCGCGTGGTCACGCCGAAGAAGCGGCAGACGCGATTGCCTGGGGCAAGCTCGCCAATGCCGGGCAAACGTGCATCGCGCCGGATTACGTGTTGCTGCACCCTGAGGATGTCTCGGCCTTTGCTCTGGCCTTCGATGCCGCGGTGAAACGGTTCTATCCCGCCGGCCCGACGGGGCCCGATTATTCGTCGATCATCAACGTGCGCCATTTCGCGCGACTGAACGCATTGCTGGACGATGCGCGCGCGAAGGGGGCCCGGATCGAAGTGGTGGGGTACAACCAGGACATGGCCCTCCAACGGCCGAACACGCTTGCGCCCACATTGGTGTTCGGTGCCGGAGACGACACCCGCATCATGCAGGAAGAAATTTTCGGCCCCCTGTTGCCGCTGTGCGCAACCGACGATATCGATCAGGCCATTGCCAGGATCAATGCCGGACCGCGTCCACTGGCGCTGTACTACTTCGGACCAACCGGGCCGGAGCGGGAGGCGTTGCTGTCGCGCACCACGTCCGGCAATGTCACGATCAACAACACATTGATGCATTACGCTCAGGACGATCTGCCGTTTGGTGGCGTCGGCCCCAGTGGCATGGGGGCCTACCATGGCATCGAAGGCTTCCGCGCGATGAGTCACGCGCGCGGCGTCTTGATCCAGGGACGGCGCAACATCGGCAACCTGCTGCGGCCACCGTTCGGCAAGCTGGCCGATGCCGTCCTGAAGTTCATGCTGCGCTGAGGCGGCGGCATCCGGAAAGACGTGACGGACCGAGCGGGAACGTCGCCGGTTCCCGTCACGGCACGCTTCTTGGCCTGGTGCCCGATACCACCGGGACGTGCTACTCGACCGTCACGCTCTTGGCCAGATTCCGCGGCTTGTCGACATCGGTGCCGCGCGTCAATGCGGTGTGATAGGCCAGCAATTGCACGGGAATGGTGTGCACGATCGGCGAGAGGATACCGATGTGGCGTGGCGTGCGGATCACGTGCACCGCATCGGACGCGCTGAAGCTGCTGTCGGCATCGGCAAACACGAACATTTCGCCGCCGCGTGCACGCACTTCCTGGATGTTGGACTTCACCTTCTCCAGGAGTGCATCGTTGGGAGCAATCACCACCACAGGCATGGCCTCATCCACCAGCGCGAGCGGGCCGTGCTTGAGCTCGCCAGCCGGATATCCCTCGGCGTGGATGTAGGAGATTTCCTTCAGTTTGAGCGCTCCCTCGAGCGCGATCGGGTAATGCGTGCCGCGGCCCAGGAACAGCGCATGCTGGCGCGGCGCGAACTTCTCCGCCCAGGAGGCGACCTGGGGTTCGAGGTTCAATGCATGTTGAACGCTGCCCGGAAGGTGGCGCAGGTCTTCGAGCAGCGCGTTCTCGCGGGTTTCATCGACATGGCCATGCAGCTTTCCCAGCGTGACCGCCAACGCGAACAGTGCCACCAATTGCGTGGTGAACGCCTTGGTGGAGGCGACCCCGATCTCGGCACCCGCACGGGTATAGAACACCAGACGGCTGGCACGTGGAATGGCGCTCTCCGGCACGTTGCAGATCGACAGCGTCCGCGCGTGGCCGACCGATTTGGCGTATTTGAGCGCTTCCATCGTGTCGAGCGTTTCCCCCGATTGGGAGATCGTCACGACCAGTTGGTTCGGGTGGGCGACGACATCGCGGTAGCGGTATTCGCTGGCGATATCCACCGCACAGGGGATGCCGGCGATGGCTTCGATCCAGTAACGCGCCGTCAACCCGGCGTAGTAGCTGGTGCCGCAGGCCAGAATCTGCACGGAGGAGACGTCTCTGAGCACCGCGGCGGCGTCCTTGCCGAACAACGATGGATCGAAGCCACCGGCATCGAGGATGCCTTCGATGGTGTCGCCGATGGCACGCGGCTGCTCGTGGATCTCCTTCTGCATGAAGTGCCGGTACGGACCGAGCTCCAGCGAGGCGAGCGAGATATCGGACACGTGCACGTCGCGGGCAATCAACCGATCATCCGCATCGAACACGCGAACGCCGGCGCAGGTGATTTCCGCCGTGTCGCCTTCCTCGAGGAAGATCACCCGCCGCGTGGCCGAAACGATGGCCGAGACATCCGACGCCACGAAGTTCTCGCCCTCGCCCAGGCCGATCAGCAAGGGGCAGCCCATGCGTGCCGCGACCAAGGTGCCCGGATCGCGCTGATCGATCACCGCGAGTGCATAGGCCCCGTGCAATTCCTTCACCGCTTGCTGCAACGCGCCAAGCAGGCTCGCACCCTCGGTGCGGAAATGGTGGATCAGGTGCGCAATGACTTCGGTATCGGTTTGTGATTCGAACTGGTAACCGAGTGCGACAAGGCGTTCGCGCTGCTGTTCGTGGTTCTCGATGATGCCGTTGTGGACCAGCGCCACGCCGTGGCTGATGTGCGGATGGGCGTTGGATTCGGTCACGCCGCCGTGAGTCGCCCAGCGGGTGTGGCCAATGCCGAGCGTGGCGGAAAAGCCCTCGGTTCCGGCCGCGGATTCCATCTCCGCGACGCGCCCGGTACGGCGCACCCGGCGCACCTCGCTCCCGTCTATGACGGCGATGCCGGCCGAATCGTAGCCACGATATTCAAGCCGCTTGAGGCCGTCGATCAGGACAGGAACCACATCGCGATCGGCGATTGCTCCAACGATGCCGCACATGCGGATACTCGCAATTGGGGAAGGGGCGAAAGTATCGCATGGGCGTGTCCGGCGCCTGTGGCGAACGTCCGGCTGGACAAGGCGGACAGCGGGATCGATTCAGGCAAGTTCAAGACAAACAGATACTTGCGGATGATTTTTTGGTTGGCACGATCCGTGCATTGAATGCAGTAACCACTCAATCGACCTCCTGCTGCCGATGATTTCCGATACCTCCGCCCAGGACCGCGTACTTGCCTCCGACAGACCCCGATCGCGGCGCCTGAAGTTCGCCTTGGCCGGCGGCATTGCGTTGGTGCTGGGGATGCTCTGGATGGCGCTGCGTTGGTCCGATGCAAGTCAATCGATCGACGCCTCGCGCCTGCGCATCGCGCAGGTGACGCGAGGCGATCTGATCCGCGACATCAGTGCGGATGGCCGCGTCATCACGGCCAACAGTCCGACCCTGTACGCGATTGCCGGTGGAACCGTCTCGCTGAAGGTGGTCGCGGGCGATGTCGTGACGCAAGGGCAGGAGCTGGCGGGCATCGACAGCCCGGAGCTGCGCAGCCGGTTGGTGCAGGAAGCGGCGACGCTGGCCAGTCTGGAAGGCGAGTCGCGGCGTGCCGGGCTGGACGCGCAGCTGTCCCGTTTCGATGCACAGAGGCTGCTCGATCAGGCCAGCATCGACCATACCGCGGCGCAGCGCGACCTGGAGCGGATCGAGCGCGCCTTCGAGCGTGGCGCGGTACCGCGCAACGATCTGGATCGCGCCCGTGACAACCTGCGCAAGGCGGAAATCGGTTTGGACGCGGCGCGCCAGAGTCAGGCATTGCAAAACCAGGGCGCGAGCATCGATGCGCAAAACAAGAGGTTGATGGCCGAACGCCAGGCCGCCGTGGTGGATGAACTGCAGCGCCAGGTCGACGCCCTCACGCTGCGCGCACCGTTCGACGGACAGGTCGGACAGATCCAGGTCGGGCAAGGCAGCAACGTCGCGATCAACGCGCCCGTGTTGACGGTGGTTGACCTGTCCGAGTTCGAAGTGGAAATCCGCGTGCCCGAAAGCTTCGCGCGCGATCTGGCGATTGGCGTGCCAGCGCGGGTCCGCAGCAGTGGGGCCGACTATGCGGCCGCCGTCTCCGCCGTATCGCCGGAAGTGGTGAATGGCGAAGTGACGGCACGCCTGCGCTTCGAGGATGGCCAGCAGCCTCCGGGGCTGCGCCAGAACCAGCGCCTGTCCGCACGCATCGTGCTGGACCGACGCAACAACGTGTTGATGATCGAACGCGGCCCGTTCCTTGAACAGGAAGGCGGGCGCTTCGCCTGGGTGATACGCGATGGCGTTGCCGAACGGCGAGCCATCCAGGCCGGTGTCAGCAGCCTCAGTGCCGTCGAAATCGTATCCGGCCTCGACGTCGGAGAGCGCATCGTGATCTCCGGTACCGATCAATTCACCGGCAGCGAGCGGGTCCGGGTTTCCGGGCTCTGAGCGCGATCCGTCACCGAATCAAACATAAGGAGCATCTCATGCTGGACATGCGTCAGGTCACCAAGGTCTATCGTACCGAGCTGGTCGAAACCCATGCGCTTCGTTCCCTCGATCTGCGCGTCGACGAGGGCGAATTCGTCGCCGTCACCGGCCCCTCGGGCTCGGGCAAGACCACATTTCTCAACATCGCAGGGTTGCTGGAAACCTTCACCGGCGGCGAATACGTGCTGGATGACGTCAATGTGAAGGGGCTCGACGACAACGCCCGTTCGCGTCTGCGCAACGAGAAGATCGGTTTCATCTTCCAGGGCTTCAACCTGATCCCGGACCTCAACCTGTTCGACAACTGCGATGTGCCGTTGCGCTACCGCCGCATGCCGGCGGCGGAGCGACGCCAGCGCATCGAGAAGGCACTGGCGCAGGTGGGTCTTGGATCACGCATGAAGCATTACCCGGCGGAACTGTCCGGCGGCCAGCAGCAGCGCGCCGCCATCGCGCGCGCCTTGGCCGGTTCGCCGCGCCTGTTGCTGGCCGACGAACCCACCGGCAACCTCGATTCGCAGATGGCGCGCAGCGTCATGGAGCTGCTGGAGGAGATCAACATGCAGGGAACCACCATCGTCATGGTCACGCACGATCCGGAACTGGCGGCCCGGGCACAGCGCAACGTGCACATCGTCGATGGCATTGCCACCGATCTGTCGGTGGAACCCAGCCTGTCGCGTGCGGCCCGGGTTTCCGCGTAGGTCGGGGCGACGCCCCCGACCCCTGCACCTTCCTCGCCAGCCCTTCTCCATCCCATACACCACCACCGTCGGGCACACAGGCCCGACCTGCGGGAGCCTTCCATGTTCGGCTATTACCTCAACCTGGCTCTGCGCAGCTTCAAGCGCAACAAGGCACTCACCGCGCTGATGGTGCTGGCCATCGCGTTGGGCATCGGCGCCTGCATGACGACGCTGACGGTGTTCCGCGTGTTGTCCGGCGATCCGATTCCGGAAAAGAGCGCACGCATCTTTTACGTGCAGCTGGATCCCGAGCCGCTGCGCGGCATGGTGCCCGGTGACGAACCGGAAACCCAGATGACGCGCTTTGATTCGGAAACCCTGTTGCGTGAAAAGCGTGGTGCACGCCAGGCGATGATGACCGGCGGCTCGGTGACGATAACGCCCGAGCGCAATGACCTGCCGTCGTTCATGTCCGATGCGCGTTACACCAGTGCGGATTTCTTCGCGATGTTCTCCGTGCCCTTCCTGCATGGCAACGGCTGGAGTGCCGAGGACGATACCGCCGGTGCGCGCGTCGCGGTGATCTCCACCACGTTGAACGACAGGTTGTTCGGCGGTGGCAACAGCGTCGGCAGGCCGCTGCTGGTCGGCAATACCGAGCTGCGCATCGCCGGAGTGATCGACACGTGGCAGCCCACGCCAAGGTTCTATGACCTCAATTACAGCCGCTATGGCGAGCTGGAAGATGTGTTCCTGCCGTTCTCCACCTCGCGGGACCTCAAGCTGGGCCGCAACGGCAGCATGAATTGCTGGGGCGACAGTGCCGCCGATGAAACCGGCGTCAACGCGCCGTGCACCTGGATTCAGTACTGGGTGGAATTGGAGACGGCCGCACAGGCATCGGACTACAAGGCCTATCTGGACAACTACTCCGCCCAGCAGAAGGCCGCAGGCCGCTTCGAGCGCGATCCCAACACGCGCTTGCGCAATGTCATGGAATGGCTGGATTTCAACCGCGTGGTGCCGCGTGACGTGGTGATGCAGTTGTGGCTGGGCCTTGGCTTCCTGCTGGTGTGCCTGCTGAACACGGTGGGTCTGTTGCTGGCCAAGTTCCTGCGCCGCAGTGGCGAAATCGGCGTGCGCCGGGCCTTGGGCGCATCGCGGCTGGAAATTTTCAAGCAGTGTCTGGTCGAAGCCGGAACCATCGGCCTGGCCGGCGGCATCCTCGGGTTGGGATTGGCCCTGCTCGGATTGTGGGCGGTGCGGCAGCAGCCGATGGGCTACGCCAAGCTGGCCTATCTGGATGGCTCGATGCTGACCACCACCTTCGTGCTGGCCATTGCCGCCAGCCTGCTCGCCGGGATGTTGCCCGCGTGGCGGGCGATGCAGATCACGCCGGCTGTGCAACTCAAATCCCAGTAGGTCGGGGCTACCGCCCCCGACAGGATATCGAATCACCGACGTCGGGCACGCAGGCCCGACCTACCCGAGGCAACACGGAGTTGACCATGGAAATTCGCCCCATCCTCTCCACCCTGATGCGGCACAAGACCGCCGCTGCGCTGATCGTGCTGCAGGTGGCACTGACCTGCGCGATCATCTGCAACGCGCTTTTCATGATCGGCGAACGCATCGCGCAGATCAGCGAGGTCAGTGGCCTGGCCGAAAACGAACTGATCCGCATCCAGATCATCCCGGTCGGTGGTGATTCGGACAGCAAGGCACAGACGCAGGCCGATCTGGCGATGCTGCGCGCCATGCCGGGCGTGAAGGCCGCCACCACGGTGAACCAGGTGCCGTTCGTGAACTCCTCCTGGAACAGTGGCGTGAACCTGCAACCGGACCAGCAGCGCCCAACCCTCAACGCCTCCAACTACATGGCCGAGGAAAGCTTCATCGAGACCTTCGGCCTGAACCTGGTGGCCGGGCGAAACTTCACTGCCGACGAGTATCTGCATTTCGATGCGCTGAACGATCCGGAAAGCGAGATCCGCGTCCCCGGTGTCATCCTCACGCGCAGCATGGCCACCCGGCTGTTTCCGGGCGAGGACCCACTGGGCAAGTCGATCTATGTGTGGGGCAACGATCCGATGCCGATCATCGGCATCGTCGAGCATCTGGTGCGGCCCAGCATGCAGGGCGGACCGGCGGCACGCGAGTACGCGATGATTTTCCCGATCAAGGTGGATTACAACCTTGGTGGCAACTATGTGATCCGTACCTCACCCGAGCGGCGGCAGGAGGTGCTGGATGCCGCCAGCGACGCACTGCGAAAAAGCGGTCCGCGGCGCATCATTCTGGAGCAGAACACCAAGGCCTTCGAGCAGTTGCGAAGCGACTTCTATCAACAACAACGCGGCATGGCGTGGTTGCTTGGCGTTGTCTGCGTCGCGCTGCTGCTGGTCACTGCCCTGGGCATCGTTGGCCTCGCCAGTTTCTGGGTGCAGCAACGCACCAAGCAGATTGGCGTGCGGCGCGCGCTGGGCGCCACCAGGGGCCAGATCCTGCGCTACTTCCAAACCGAGAACTTCGTGCTGGCCAGCATTGGCATCGTGTTGGGAATGCTCGCGGCATTCGGCATCAACCAGTGGCTGATGAGCGCGTACGAAACGGCACGGCTGCCGTGGCACTACTTGCCCATCGGGGCGGTGGCGCTGTGGTTGCTGGGTCAGGTGGCGGTGCTGGGGCCAGCGCGCCGCGCGGCCAGCGTGCCGCCTGCCATTGCAACGCGAACCGCCTGACCGGTCGATGGCGATGCGCGCGCGACGTTCAGCCGGCAGGGCGCGCGCCGCGCGCCGCCGCTTGTCTCGAACTGACTCGATCGTCTCAGTGGCCCATGCCACGCTGACTGAGCCAGTACACCGCAAAGCTCGCCAACCAATGGCTGCCGGCGTAGTGCGTGTCACTCACGCCGGCAACGCCAGCGTCACCGTGCGCGGTCGCAGTGGCCTGCAGCGCGAACCGGCGCGCATCGTCGTCCGGCAAGCCAGCGGCGATGCCTTCCAGCATCCACGCGCGACTGATGTTGAGACCATCGATATGCGCGAGTTTGCCGTCGGCGCGATCGCTGACCTGTCCGATCGGCAACCAATCCGGGGTTTCCAGTGTGGGCAGGAAATCGGTCAGCCAACGTGCAAAGTCATCGGGCGGAAGGATCCGGCGCATGAAATCCGCTTCCGCCAGACACGGCGACAGGAAATCATGCCCGGAAGGTTCGTATGCCAGAGGGCAGTCGCGATCACGTTCGTAGAAACGTCGGCCGGCATCGACCAGCCGTTCGCGCAGCACGTGGTCCCCGACCTGCACCGCGTAATCATGGATCAGGCCGAACGCGAACGCGGTCTGGTAATGCTCGCCGCCACGGATCGGATAACGCAATTTGGGCAGCCAGTCCGACAGCCGCTGCACGGTCACTTGTTCCAGCGGCCGAAGCCATTCACGCCATTGCCGCGCCTGCGCGTCGTCCCACTGTTCCAGTTCGGCAACCAACTGCAGCAGCCACGCGTGACCATACGGGCGTTCAAAGCCGGCACGCTCCGGATGGGCCATGTAGGCGGCTTCCTGCAGAAGCCTGGCCTGGGTCAATGTGCGGGCGAGTGCGGTGCGGGCCTCCTCGGCGAAAGGCGCCTCCGGGTGCAGCCGGGCCAATCGGACCAACAGCCAATGTCCGTGCACCGCCGAATGCCAGTCGAAACATCCGTAGAACGCGGGCGTAAGGCGACTGGGCCGATCCACATCCTCCGCACCAGCCATCACATGATGCACGATGTTGGGAAATTCCTTGTCCACGCAGGCCAATGCCAACGCGGCAAAGCGACTGGCACGGGGCTCGTCCAGCGAACGCGCGCCAGTGGACGCCTGCCAGACCAGCAACATCATCAGAACGACACAGGCGAGACCGTTGCGGCGCATCGTGGAAATCCCGGGCTGAGGATGTGCGTGATGGTAACGCGCTGGCGAGCACCGACTCGCTCCAGCGCCGACGAACGCGGTTACGCTTCGCCGCTGTCCCCATCGACACGCTAGTTCTTGCCAACGGATCTGTTCCCGATGCCTACCGTCCTTGTCATCGACGACAACCCCTCCGTCTTCATCGCGTTGGAGGTGCTTTTCTCCCTGCACGACATCCGGACCCTGTCCGCGGAAACGCCGGAGGCCGGATTGGCGATGCTGGAGCAAGGCGGCATCGATCTGGTCATCTCCGACATGAACTTTCACGCCGATACCACGTCCGGGGAGGAGGGCGTGGTGCTGTTCCGGCAGATCCGCGAACGCAACCCCGACATGCCGGTCATCCTGTTGACCGCGTGGACGCATCTGGAAGCGGCGGTGGAATTGGTCAAAGCCGGTGCCGCGGACTATCTGGCCAAGCCGTGGGACGACCACAAGCTTCTCGCTGCGGTGAACAATCTGCTCGAACTGGTCCATACCCGGCGCGAACTGCTCGAACATCGGACCGGTGAGCGCCATCGACGCGACGCATTGGCGCATGGGCATGACCTTCGCGGTCTGGTCTACGCCGACCCGGCCAGCGAGGCGCTGCTGACGCTGGCATTGCAGGTCGCCCGCTCGGATCTTCCGGTACTGATCACCGGACCCAACGGCAGCGGCAAGGAGAAATATTCGGAGATCATGCATTTCAACTCGCCGGTACGCGAGGGCCCGTTTGTCGCGGTGAACTGCGGGGCGCTGCCGCACGATCTGATCGAAGCGGAATTGTTCGGTGCCGAACCCGGTGCGTTCACCGGTGCGGGCAACAAGCCGCGCGCCGGCAAATTCGAGGCCGCCCACGGCGGCACCTTGTTTCTGGATGAGATCGGCACCTTGCCCCTGTCAGGCCAGGTGAAGCTGTTGCGTGTGCTCGAAACCGGCCGCTTCCAGCGACTGGGCAGCAATAGCGAGCGCCAGGTGAAAGTGCGCGTGGTCAGCGCCACCAATGCCGATCTGCCCGGCATGATTGCCGAGGGGCGCTTTCGCGAAGATCTTTATTACCGCCTCAACGGCATCGAACTGCGCCTGCCCGCGTTGGCGCAGCGACCGCGCGACATCCTGCCGTTGGCGCGCCATTTCCTGCCCGACGGCAGGCGTTTTTCCGAAGCCGCAGAGCGTGCGTTACTCGCGCATGCCTGGCCTGGCAACGTGCGCGAATTGCGGAACGTGGTGCAGCGGTCGGCGTTGTTGTCCATCGATCGGATCGAGGCCGTTGCGCTCGCGTTGCCGGTCCTGGCGCATGCACCCGCGTCCAGCACACCGAATGAACCGGATCGCAGCATGATCGAGGCTGCGTTGCAGCGGGCTGGTGGTGTGCTGGCTCAGGCAGCGGCCGAACTGGGACTGTCGCGGCAGGCCTTGTATCGGCGGATGGATCGCCTCGGCATCGCACGCGATTGACGGACGGCACCGGTGCGCATTCTCCGTGTCCTGCCGCTGGCCATGCGCATGATCCTGTTGGCGCTGTCGGGCGTCACGCTTGCTGCCTCAGCCACCGCGGCGCTGAGTCACTGGCTGGCGCCATGGATCGCTGCGCTCATCGTGGTGCCGTGCGTCGGATTGATCGTCGGCATGACGGTGTGGCGCAGCATCGCCCCGCTTCGTGCGCTGTTCCACGCGCTTGCCAGCACGGTGACCGGCTATCGCGACGGCGATTTCAGTTTCGGCATCACCTGGGATCGTTATGCCGATGTGATCGAGCTGGTGGATGCGCACAACGCCTTGGGTCAGGCCCTGCGCGAGCAGCGCATCGATCTGGTGCAACGCGAGTTGTTGCTGGACACGATGGTCCAGAACACGCCGGTCGCCATGGTCTTGCTTGATCCCGCCCGTCGCGTGGTACTGGGCAACCTCGCCGCGCGTCGCCTGCTGGGTGAGGGAAGGAAGCTGGAAGGTCGAGCCATTGACGACCTTCTCGCAGGGACGCCGGAGGCAGTGCGCGACGCTTTCGCACGCGGTGGCGATGGCATGTTCAGTGCCGGGGAAGACGATGACATCTATCACCTCGCGCGTCGCCTCTTCCGCCTCAATGGCCGTCCGCACGAATTGATCCTGTTGCGCCAGATGACGGCCGAACTGCGCCGCCAGGAGGTGCAGACGTGGAAGAAGGTGATTCGGGTCATCAGCCACGAATTGAACAATTCGCTCGGGCCGATCGCGTCGCTTGCGCATTCGGGTCGGGAGTTGGTCAAGCGCGGTCAACTGGACCGATTGCCGGTGGCGCTGGACACCATCGAGGAGCGCGCCCGCCATCTGGAACGATTCCTGCGCGACTATGCACGCTTTGCCAAACTGCCTTCTCCGCGCATGGAGCCGGTGCGGCTTCCGGGTTTCATCGACAAGCTGAAAAGCCAAATGCCCTTCGCGATAGAAGGCGAGGTGCCTGATGAAACCGCACATTTCGATCCTGCACAGATCGAACAGGCATTGCTCAACCTGCTGAAGAACGCGCACGAATCGGGTTCTTCGAAGGAGGGCGTTGCCCTGTGCGTGAGACGGCATGTCGAGGGTTGGCGCATCGAGGTGTTGGATCGGGGCACTGGCATGACCGATGCCGCGCTGGCGAACGCCCTGTTGCCGTTCTACTCGACCAAGCGCAACGGCACGGGCCTGGGGTTGGCCCTGACGCGCGAAATCGCCGAAGCACACGGTGGTCGCATCGGCGTGGCCAATCGCGTTGGCGGCGGCCTGTACGTGTCCCTGACTCTGCCGCGAAACGGTCCATAGCAAGAATGGCCGGCGATTACGCTGACCGTCACCGGCTGTGTCCGAAGGGGTCCGGAACAGATGCTGCACCGCAGCGATCTTGCCCCCGAATTGACCTGCCTGCTATGATTGACAGGCTCAGCAGGGCGCAATCCCGTTGCAATGCGGGGACGTCCGCTCAATTCGGAACGCAGCCATGTTCAATTCCGTGACCCATGGTCGGCAACAGGCCCGCAAGGTTCTTGTCGTTCAGGCCGTCGCGGTGGTCGTGTCCGCATTGGCGCTGCTGATCGCCAGCCCGGCGCATGCGCTGGCTGCGGTCGTCGGCGGGAGTGCGATGGCAGCAGGTTCGTGGCTGTCCGCCCGGTTGGCATTTGCAGGGACGACTCCTGCCGGCGCCGACACGGCGCTTGGCCGGTTGCTGGCAGGCATCGCGTTGAAGTGGCTGCTGTTGATTGCAGCCTTGTTGCTCGGTGTGGCGGTGTGGCGGTTGCCGCCGCCGGGATTGGCCTGCGGGGTGATCGTTGCCCTGCTGGCGCAGATCGTGGTCACGTTCAGGCGCTGAATTTCAGCGGCCGATATCCAAACATCCAATTCAGGGTTCAGGACACATGGCGGGCGAGGCGGAACTCACTCCGACGAGTTACATCCAGCACCATCTGCAAAATCTCACGGCGCAGGTGGGTGAAGGCGGCTTCTGGACAATCAACGTCGATACCCTGGTCACGTCGCTGCTGATGGGCCTGCTGATGGTGTTCGCGTTCTGGCTCGCCACGCGCAAGGCCACGGCCGGCGTGCCGGGCAAGTGGCAGGCGTTCGTGGAGATCCTGCTGGAGTTCGTGGATCGTCAGGCACGCGATACCTACCACGGCCACAGCAAGCTGGTGACGCCGATCGCGATCACGCTGTTCTTCTGGATCCTGCTGATGAACATGCTCAAGTTCATCCCGGCCGATTTCATTGCCAAGCCGCTCGAGCTGCTGGGCGTGCCCTACTGGAAGCCGGTGCCGACCGCCGACGTCAACGCGACGCTCGGCATGTCGATCAGCGTGTTCTTCCTGATGCTGTTCTTTGCGCTGAAGTCCAAGGGCATCGGCGGCTTCGGCAAGGAATTCCTGACTGCGCCATTCGGCAAGTGGATGATGCCGTTCAACCTGATCCTCAACATCGTCGAGTGGCTGTCCAAGCCGATCTCGCTGGCGATGCGATTGTTCGGCAACATGTTCGGCGGCGAAATCGTGTTCCTGCTGATCTGGGTGCTCGGCGGTGCAGGCCTCCTGGGCCTGCTGGGCGGCGCCGTGTTCGGGCTGGGCTGGATGATCTTCCACATTCTGGTCATCCCGCTGCAGGCCTTCATCTTCATGATGCTGTCGATCGTGTACCTGAGCCTGTCCGAAGACAGCCACTGATTTTCGCTTCATCCCTTTGTTCGTTCATCCTTAACCATCCGTTCCGGAGAAAAACCATGGATCTTTCCGCTCTCGCTTCCGTCCAGGCCTCGACCGTTCTGGCCATCGGCATCATGATCGGCCTCGCCGCCCTTGGCGCAGGTCTGGGTCTGGCCATCATGGCCGGCAAGTTCCTCGAGTCCGCCGCACGTCAGCCGGAGCTGATTCCGGTGCTGCAGGTCCGCATGTTCATCACCGCCGGCCTGATCGACGCCGCGTTCATCATCAGCGTCGCCGTGGGCCTGCTGTTCGCCTTCGCCAGCCCGTTCCTGGTCGGCGGCCTGGCGCCGTAATCGCCGGAACTTACCTTCCGTCGGGCCTGCCGCTGATGTCGGCGGCAGGTGGCGGGAAGCAGGTCGAAAGGTGACTTGTTTCCCCAACACAGGCAGAGCGCACCCATGAACCTCAATCTCACCCTGATCGCCCAGGCCTTGGCCTTCGCCGCCTTGATCTGGCTGATTGCCAGCAAGATCTGGCCGCCGCTGCTCAGTGCCATCGAGGAGCGCCAGAAGAAGATCGCCGAAGGCCTCAGCGCCGCGGACAAGAGCCAGGAAAGCCTGGCACGCGCCGAAGAGCAGGTCGCCGAACTTCTGCGTGACGCCCGCACCAAGGCCAATCAGATCATCGACCAGGCCAACGCCCGCGCCAACCAGCTCGTCGAGCAGGCCAGGCAGGATGCTGTCGCCGAGGCCGAGCACCAGAAAGCGTTGGCACAGGCCGAAATCGAGTCGGCCACGTTCCGTGCCAAGGAAGAGCTGCGCCGCCAGGTGGCCGATCTGGCCGTTGCCGGTGCGGAAAAGCTGATCCACCGTCAGATCGACGGCAACGCCCAGAAGGCGCTGCTCGACGAGCTGGCCAGCCAGCTCTGATCCGGAGCCTTCGATGAGCACCGCCCTCACCCTCGCCCGCCCTTACGCCCGCGCTGCAGTGTCGCTGGCGCGCGAACAGCAGAAGTTGCCGGCGTGGTCCGCCGCACTGGGGTTCGCTGCCGCGATCGCCGCCGATGAATCGGTCAAGTCGCTGCTTTCCAGCCCGGCCACCGGTACCGACGCCGCGGTGGCATTGCTGTCGCCCGAAGGTGACGTGGATGCGGGGTTCACGCAGTTCCTTCGCGTGCTTTCGGCCAACGGTCGTTTGCCGCTGCTGCCGGAAATCGCCGTGCTTTTCGAGCAGGCGCGCGCCGAGGCGGAGAAGGTGGTGAACGTGAAGGTCACGTCCGCCACCGCACTGGAAGAAAGCGAGATCGAGAGCCTTGCCGCGGCGCTGCGCCGCCGCTTCGGCAGCGAGATCGCGCTGACCCGTGCGGTGGATCCGGCGTTGATCGGTGGTGCGGTGATCGACGCCGGCGATGTGGTGATCGATGGCTCGGTACGCGGCAAGTTGGAGCGCCTGCGTACCGCACTGACGCAATGACGATTTCTTTTTGAACCTTCGCCGGCGCCTGCGCCGGACACCAGGGACACTCCCAATGCAAACCCAGCTCAACCCGTCTGAAATCAGCGAACTGATCAAGCACCGTATCGAGAAGGCCAAGCTCTCGGCGGAAGCCCGCAACGAAGGCACCGTCACCTCGGTGGCCGACGGCATCGTGCGCATCTACGGCCTCGCGGACGCGATGCAGGGCGAAATGATCGAACTGCCCGGCAACACCTACGCGCTGGCGTTGAACCTGGAGCGCGACTCGGTCGGTGCCGTGGTGCTGGGTGACTACGAGCACCTGCGCGAAGGCGACGTGGCCAAGACCACCGGCCAGATTCTCTCCGTGCCGGTCGGCCCGGAAATGCTCGGTCGCGTGGTCAACGCGCTGGGCGAGCCGATCGACGGCAAGGGTCCGATCAACGCCAGCCTCACCGCACCGGTCGAGCGCGTGGCACCCGGCGTGATCTGGCGCAAGTCGGTCGACCAGCCGGTGCAGACCGGCTACAAGTCGGTCGACGCGATGATCCCGATCGGCCGTGGCCAGCGCGAGCTGGTCATCGGTGACCGTCAGACCGGCAAGACCGCGCTGGCCATCGACGCGGTGATCAACCAGAAGGGCACCGGCATCAAGTGCGTGTACGTCGCGATCGGCCAGAAGGCATCGACCGTGGCCAACATCGTACGCAAGCTCGAAGAAAACGGCGCGCTGGCCCATACCATCGTCGTGGCCGCCACCGCCTCCGAATCGGCCGCGATGCAGTACATCAGCGCCTACTCCGGCTGCACCATGGGTGAGTACTTCATGGATCGCGGTCAGGATGCCCTGATCGTGTACGACGACCTCTCCAAGCAGGCCGTCGCCTACCGCCAGATCTCGCTGCTGCTGAAGCGCCCGCCGGGCCGCGAAGCCTATCCGGGTGACGTGTTCTACCTGCACTCCCGTCTGCTGGAGCGCGCCGCGCGCGTCTCGGCCGACTACGTCGAGAAGTTCACCAACGGTGAAGTGAAGGGCAAGACCGGTTCGCTGACCGCGCTGCCGATCATCGAAACCCAGGCCGGCGACGTGTCTGCCTTCGTGCCGACCAACGTGATTTCGATCACCGACGGCCAGATCTTCCTGGAAACCGACCTGTTCAACGCCGGCATCCGCCCGGCCGTGAACGCCGGCATCTCGGTGTCGCGCGTGGGTGGTGCGGCCCAGACCAAGATCATCAAGAAGCTGTCCGGCGGCATTCGTATCGCGCTGGCGCAGTACCGCGAGCTGGCGGCGTTTGCACAGTTCGCTTCCGACCTGGACGAGGCCACCCGCAAGCAGCTGGAACGCGGTCAGCGCGTCACCGAGTTGATGAAGCAGAAGCAGTACGCGCCGATGTCGATTGCCAATCAGGCGTTGTCGATCTACGCCGTCAACGAGGGCTTCCTCGACGACGTGCCGGTCGGCAAGATCCTCGCCTTCGAAGCCGGCCTGCACGCCCACTTCGCCAACACCGCCGGTGAGCTGATCAACACGATCAACAGCAGTGGCGACTGGAACAACGACATCGAAGCGGCCTTCAAGAAGGGCATCGCCGATTTCAAGGCAACCGGTAGCTGGTAATCGGTTTCGTGGAGCGGAGCGTGCTCCGCTTTAGAGAAGCAAAGAAGCGCATACGGGAATAGCGACATGGCTGGTGGACGGGAAATCAAAACCAAGATCAAGAGCGTGCAGAACACCCGCAAGGTGACGCGTGCGCTGGAGATGGTCTCGGCCTCCAAGATCCGCAAGGCACAGGACCGCATGAAGGCCTCGCGCCCTTATGCGCGTGCGATGAAGCAGGTGATCGGGCATCTGGCGCAGGCCAATACCGATTACGTGCACCCGTTCCTGGCCGAGCGCAAGGACGTCAAGCGCGTCGGTTACATCGTGATCTCGTCTGATCGCGGTCTGGCCGGTGGTTTGAACAACAATCTGTTCCGCAAGATCGTCGGCGAGTTGCGTGGCTGGCAGGAAAAGGGTGTCGAATCCGACATCGTCACCATCGGCCAGAAGGCCTCGGTGTTCTTCCGCCGCGTCAAGGTCAACATGGTCGGCAGCGTGACCCACATCGGTGACGTGCCGCGTCTGGAGTCCTTGATCGGTGTCATCAAGGTGATGCTGAACGCCTACACCGAAGGCAAGCTGGATCGTGTCTACATCGTCTACAACGACTTCGTGAACACGATGGTGCAGCGTGCCGCGTTCGATCAGCTATTGCCGCTGCCAGCCAGCGAAGAGAGCTCGATCAAGCATGATTGGGACTATCTGTACGAGCCCGATCCGGCCACCGTGCTGGATCACGTGATCAACCGTTACATCGAATCGCTGGTGTATCAGGCGGTGCTGGAAAACGTCGCGTCCGAGCATGCTGCACGCATGGTCGCGATGAAGGCCGCCAGCGACAACGCCAGCAAGCTGATCGACACCCTGAATCTGGTCTACAACAAGGCCCGTCAGGCAGCGATCACGCAGGAAATTTCCGAAATCGTGGGCGGCGCGGCTGCGGTCTAGCGCGAATATCCGCCCGAAAAATCCCGCACGCGGTTGTGCGGACTTTCAACGAAAGCATTGCAAATACAGAGCTTGAGGAAACCATCATGAGTCAGGGCAAGATCGTTCAGATCATCGGCGCGGTCGTCGACGTCGAATTCCCGCGCGACAGCGTGCCGAAGGTGTACGACGCACTCAAGGTGGAAGGCACCGCGATCACGCTGGAAGTACAGCAGCAGCTGGGTGACGGCGTGGTGCGTACCATCGCACTGGGTTCCACCGACGGCCTGAAGCGCAACCTCGTGGCCAACAACACCGGCAACGCCATTTCCGTGCCGGTTGGTGCAGGCACCCTCGGCCGCATCCTCGACGTGCTCGGCAATCCGATCGACGAAGCCGGCCCGGTGAAGGCCGACACGCAGTGGGAAATCCACCGCGCGGCGCCGAGCTACGAAGATCAGTCTTCGGCCAACGAACTGCTGGAAACCGGCATCAAGGTCATCGACCTGATGTGCCCGTTCGCCAAGGGCGGCAAGGTCGGCCTGTTCGGCGGCGCCGGCGTCGGCAAGACCGTCAACATGATGGAGCTCATCAACAACATCGCCAAGGCGCACTCGGGTCTGTCCGTGTTCGCCGGCGTCGGTGAGCGTACCCGCGAAGGCAACGACTTCTATCACGAGATGATCGAGTCGGGCGTGGTGAACGAGAAGAACCCGGAAGAATCGAAGGTGGCCATGGTGTACGGCCAGATGAACGAGCCGCCCGGCAACCGTCTGCGCGTGGCGCTGACCGGCCTCACCATCGCCGAATACTTCCGCGACCAGAAGGACGAGAAGACCGGCAAGGGCCGCGACATCCTGTTCTTCGTCGACAACATCTACCGCTACACCCTGGCCGGTACCGAAGTGTCGGCGCTGTTGGGCCGCATGCCGTCGGCAGTGGGTTACCAGCCGACGTTGGCCGAGGAAATGGGCGTGCTGCAGGAGCGCATCACTTCCACCAAGACCGGTTCGATCACCTCGATCCAGGCCGTGTACGTGCCTGCCGACGACCTGACCGACCCGTCGCCCGCCACCACCTTCGCGCACTTGGATGCGACCGTGGTGCTGAGCCGCAACATCGCTTCGCTGGGTATCTACCCGGCCGTGGATCCGCTGGACTCCACCAGCCGCCAGCTCGACCCGAACGTGATCGGCACCGAGCACTACGAGACCGCGCGCAAGGTGCAGGCCACCTTGCAGAAGTACAAGGAACTGAAGGACATCATCGCGATCCTCGGCATGGACGAGCTGAGCGAAGAAGACAAGCAGGCCGTGTCGCGCGCCCGCAAGATCGAGCGCTTCTTCAGCCAGCCGTTCCATGTGGCTGAAGTGTTCACCGGCTCGCCTGGCAAGTACGTGTCGCTCAAGGACACGATCCGCGGCTTCAAGGGCATTGTCGATGGCGAATACGACCACCTGCCCGAGCAGGCGTTCTACATGGTCGGTACCATCGAAGAAGCCGTCGAAAAGGCCAAGAAGCTGGCCGAGAAGGCGTAATGGGAGCGCCCGCCTCGCGCCTATCGAGCGAGGCAGGTTCACACCGGAATCCGGGCCACGCCTGATTCCGGTGTGTGGTTGGCACGCAGGACAAGAGAACAAGCATGAGCACCTTCCGTTGCGACATCGTCAGCGCCGAAAACGAAATCTTCCAGGGTGAGGCCACGCTCGTCGTCGCCACCGGTGAAGTGGGCGAGCTGGGTATCGCCGCACGCCATGCGCCGCTGATCACCCGCTTGAAGCCCGGCAAGGTCGTGGTCACGCTGCCGCAGGGCGAGCAGATCGACTTCGCCATCTCCGGCGGCATTCTGGAAGTGCAGCCGGATGTGGTGACGGTTTTGGCCGATACCGCCATCCGCGCCGATGAAATCGACGAAGCCGCGGTGCGCAAGGCCAAGGAAGAAGCCGAGCGCGTGCTCGCCGGTCGTGGCGAAGCCATGGAGCTGGCCGATGCCCAGGCCAAGCTGGCTGAAACCATGGCGCAGTTGCAGGCGCTGGAGCGCCTGCGCAAGAACCTCAAGCACTGAGGTCCGGTACACATGAGCAACATCGAAGCGGCGCCCGGAAGGGCGCCGTTTTCGTTGGTGCAGCGGTTTCGTCGAACCAAGGTACAGTTCCGGAGCGCGACCATTCCGCTATCGTGTTCGAATGAACACCCGCCATCGAATCCCTTTTTGCGCCTCCCTTGCCTTGATCCTGGGAGCCTGTTCCGGTACCCCGATGAAACCTTCTGCCGGGTCCGCAGTCTCGGGACCGATCCATCACACCACGCACCGTGGCGATGACGACCTGTTGAGTGCCGGGCTGGGCATCGATGGTCTCCGCGCCACCACACCACCGCCGATGGCCGACCCGGTGACGCCCACACCTGCCGAGGTGCGCCGTCGCGCCATCTGGGCCAATTGGCGAGGCATTGCAGATCTTCGACCGGGTGGAGGTGCAGGCGATGCGCTGCCACCGATTCCCGGACGCGAGTTCTCCACATTGATGACGGTGCCCGGCGCGCGCCACCCGCACCGGGTGCTGGTGCAGTTGCCTGACGGCTTCGACCCGGCACGTGCCTGTCTGGTGGTCGCGCCTGCTTCTGGATCGCGCGGTGTCTATGGCGCCATTGCGGTCGCCGCCCCGTGGGCGCTGCCACGCGGTTGTGCCGTGGCCTATACCGACAAGGGCGCGGGAACCGATTACATCGATCTGGCGGAGGCCAATGAAACCTCCGGCGAGGCGGTTTTCACTCCCGATACGCCGGCGCCCTCCGGGATCGCCTTCAAGCATGCGCATTCGCAGGACAACCCCGAGGCCGATTGGGGAGAGCATGTTCGCCAGGCGGCCGAGTTCGGACTGCATGTGCTGCTGAGCGAGTTTGGTTCGAGGGAAGACTTCACGGCCGCCGACATCCGTGTCATTGCGGTCGGGGTTTCCAATGGCGGCGGCGCGGTGTTGCGAGCTGCAGAACATGACGACAGGTTGATCGATGCCGTCGTCGCCGGTGAGCCGAATGTCCATGTCGACGCTGCAGGGAGCCGGCCGCTGTATGACTACGCGACCCTCGCCGCGCGCCTGATGCCGTGTGCATTGCTCGATCTGGACGATCTTCCCCAGCCGCCACTGACCGATGCGCTGCGCGCCCTCGGGGAACGACGCTGTGCCAGCCTTGCCGCACGCGGCGAATTGACCGGTGCGACTCCGGACGAACAAGCCAGGCAGGCGCGTGCGTTGCTGCACGACGCAGGGTTTGACGACCGCGCACTGCACACCGGTGCGACCACCACAGGCTTCGACCTGTGGCGTGGCATCGCGGCGACGTACGCCTCGGCATACGGCCGCTTTGCAGCCGGCGAACATCCCTGCGGATTTGACTACGCGTTGCTGGACGGAGCAGGCGTGCCGAGGAATTCCACCCCGGAAGAGCGCGCGCTGTGGCTGAGCGATGCCAGTGGCATTCCGCCCGGAAACGGCATCGCGCTGCGCGACCCGAACCGAGCCGGTGACGATCCGGATCTTCCCGGAGTGGAATGTTTGCGTGCCCTGTGGCAAGGCGACAGCGATGCGGCACGCCGGGTACGCGATGGCATTGCCGCCACCCGTGCCGCACCGCCGCGTGCCGGTTTGCCGGTGATCGTCGTGCATGGTCGCGACGATGGTCTTGTCCCGATGGCTTTCAGCAGTACACCGTATGTTGCGATGGCCCGTGCGGCAGGACGCGACGTTGCATTCTGGCGAGTCGCCAAGGCGCAGCATTTCGACGCATTTCTCGCCTTTCCCGACTACGGCCGCCGTTACATCCCGTTGTTGCCATACGTGCACGCCGCGCTGGAAGCGGTCTGGGAGCACCTGGAAAATCCGGCAACCGGGTTGGCCGATCACGACATCGACTGAGCCCTCGCGGCCGCACCCCTGTCCTGGTGTGCCTGACTCCGGGGGATCGGGTCGACGGGACGGTCCCACCCGATCCGAAACAGCCCGACCCGCCACATGGCCCGAAACGGCATGGTGTTGCCGGCGCGTTGCATTGTCACGATCCGGTAACATGCCTGAGGATCGACGCGAAGCGGGGACAGTGCGGGTGGGCGCAAAGCGATGAGCGACAGGGGGCTCGACATGATGATCGTGTTGCTCGCCATTGCTGTTCTGGTGGCGCCGTGGCTGGTGTACCTGCGCATGAACCGCCTGCCTGAGCAAGCACACCCGGAATACACCGCCACAGGCCTGAGCAGCCATCTGGACGAATGTCGCCTCCGCGGCGACATTCTGCATGTGCGTGGCTGGGCCTTCATCCCGAACGAGCGCAAAACCGGCGTGATCGAAGTCTATGCCCGTACTCTGGACGGCGATTACCTTCGTCTCCCGTCCCGCATCGAGCGCCGTCATGACATCGCCCGCAAGCACCAGCGCGATGACACGCCTTGGGCCGTGTTCGACGGCTTTACGGCTGCGGCCCGGGTTGGCCACCGCCTGACCACGCCGGCGCAGGTGGTGCTGGTACGCACCGACCGGAACGGCAAACGTCATGGAGCCGAGCATGCGTGCCGATGACGAGTGGTCGAGATGGAGCGCGAGCGAGTGGCTTTCGCTGGTTGCGCTGGCGTTCGCCTTCGTGCTGATCGCCAGCTTGCTGCAGCTTCGCTCGGAAGCCGATGACGTATGGTTCCAGCAGGCGCTGGAACACCGCTCGCTGGGCGAATTCCTGTGGGTGCGCTATCAGCAATGGAGCGGACGCACCCTGATCGATGCGTTGATGGTAAGCACCATCGGTTACCCGCTGGTATGGCGTCTCGCCATTCCGGCCAGTCTCGTCGGCCTCGCTTGGTGCCTCTGGCGGATGACACTGTCGCGCTGGTTGCCAGCCGCCTCCGGAACGCTGCTGGTGATGCTCGGGATATTCTCCATGAGCCGTGCGGTGCTGATCGACAGCGTGTGGTGGATCAGCGGCTTCTATAATTATCTGCTTCCTTGCGTGCTGGGGTGTTTCTCCCTCGTCGTGCTGATGCGTGAAACACGTCCGGGCGCCTTGCTCTCGTGCCTCGGCATCCTTGCAACCTTGGTGGCCTGCCAGCAGGAACAGGTGGCCCTGGCCTGGTTGGCTGCCGTCGCTGCGCTGATCGTCCTGCGTCTGCGCTCGGGCCGCTCGATCCGGCACGAACTGGTGTTCGCGCTGGCCGGCGCGGCGGCATTGGTCGCGTTGTTCTGCGCACCGGGAAACTACCGCCGCCAATTGATCGAAACGCGCTGGTTCCCCGAATACGTCGATCTCGACGTGATCGCCCGCCTCGGTACCGGTCTGGACCGGCTCAATGCCCACCTGCATGCCCCGGACAACCTGTTGCCTGTCGTGGTCGCGAGCGTCGCGTTGCTGGCCACACTGGCCAGCGACCGACGCCATTGGGCGCGCTGGCCCGTCTGTCTGGGGCTGGTGCTGTTCATCGTCAACGCGATACTCCACTGGCGCTTGCCGAGCTACCCGCGTGCATTGGGACACAGCGATTTTCTTGCCCCGAGCAACTGGTCATTGTTCGGCACGTACGCGTCCCATTCGATCACCCTCGCCTGTTACGCCCTGCTGGCGGGTGCGGCGGCCTACCGTGCGCGTGGCTGGAACACGGCACTGGTCTCCGTTGGCCTGGTCCTGCTGTCGCCCGCGCTGGTCATGCTGGTGGCGTTTTCGCCGACCATCTATGCCTCCGGCAACCGCATCCTGTTCCTGCCCGACGTGCTGCTGCTCGCGCATGCTTGCATGGCGGCGAACGAGCTGTTCCGGCACCTGGTCACCAATCGCCCGGTTGAACCGCGGCTTGACCCGACGTGATGTCCTGCCTGATGCGGACTCCGTTCCGGTGATGGCCTGCGCCCAGGGACAGGACCGCGTGACGCCAATGGCCTGCATGCCGATACGTGGAGCGACGCCAGGCGTTGATGCATGCCGCGTTGGTCTCATCTGCTGAGACGGATCGGACGGATACTGTCATTCCGTCCTGCAGGATGGGACAGGACACGCAACACCACAGGAGAATACGAGTTGGATCACGAAGCCTCCTTCGCTGGATTCACCTTGCTGCGGGCCAGCCGTCTGGAATCCCTGCTCGATCCGTTGCAGGCGCTGCTGAGCGAAACGCGGCCCGCACATCCGTTGGCGCCGCAGACGGTGATCGCGGCGCATCCGGGCATGAAGCAATGGCTGACCGGCGCGTTGGCGCGCAAGGTCGGCAGCGGCAGGGTCGTGGCCAATCTCGATGTGATCTTGCCCAGCACCTGGCTGGATGGACTGTCGCGGCAGTTGCTGGGAGAGCGGGCTGTCGCGTTGCCGCAATACCGTCGTGCGCATCTGCGCTGGACGCTGCACGTGATGCTGGGCGAGCCTGCGCGCCACGGCATCGCCGATCCGCGCGTGCTGGCGTATCTGGAAGGTGCCGGCAGCGACGATGAGCGGGCCTTGCGGCGTTTCCAGCTGGCGGATCGGCTGGCGCAGGTGCTTTCGCAGTATCTGGTGTACCGCAGTGACTGGCTGGTTGCCTGGGAGGCGGGCAAGCCGTCTTATGCCGCCAGCGGCATCGAGGATGTCGCGCTGCGGGCATTGGAGGCACAGTGCCTGGCGCCGTTGTGGAAGGCCATCGCGTCGCAGCTCGGCGAGCATCGCGGTCGGTTGATGCGGGAATTGTCGACCACGCTGATTGAGTGCTCGGGCACGCTGCCGCCGCTGCACGTGTTCGGGCTCTCGCATCTGCCGCCGGTGGAGCTGGAGGTGCTGCGCAGCTATGCACGGCAGGCGGCGGTATTCCTGTATGTCCCCGATCCGTGTCGGGAATACTGGGGCGGATTGTTCGCCGGTCGTGGCGATGGCCACCTCCGCATGCCGGATGTGGCGGCGTGGGAGCGCTTCGAGGCAGATGAGCGCACCCGGCTTTCGGATCCCGAAGCACTGGATTGGCACGAGCAGGGCCATCCGTTGCTGGCGCGCTGGGGCCGCATGGGCCAGCACTTTTTCGCCGCACTGGTCGAAGGCGAGTTGCGCGAGGACATACGCCACTGGCAGGACGAAGCCGACACGCCGCCGGAAAACCGCCTGCAGCGCCTGCAGCACAGCATCCGCCAGTTGCAGCCCGGGCTGATGGCCGAGGACGTGACGGTCGCATCCGCCGCGAGCGATCCCAGCCTGCGCGTGCATGCCTGCCACACCCGCCAGCGCGAACTGGAAGTGCTGCGCGATGCGCTGCTGGATGCCATCGAACACGAGGACGTGCGCGCCGGCGGCATCGTGGTCATGGCGCCGGACATCCAGGCCTATCTGCCGCTGATCCCGGCCGTGTTCGGCGAGCCGGGCTCGACCCGCGAGCGTCTGTTGCCGTACCACCTGGCCGACGTGCCGGTGGCGCGCAGCCACCCGTTGTTCACCGTGTTCACCACCTTGCTGGGGATCGGCGCGGCACGCATCACCGCGCCGGAAGTGGTCGATCTGCTGGCCGTGGACGAAGTGCGCCGCGCACTGTCGCTGGATGCCGATGCGGCCGACACGCTGGTCGAATGGCTCGGCAACAGCCGTGTTGCGTGGGCGCTGGATGGTGCGCACAAGGGCGCGCTGTCGCTGCCGGCGCGGCCCGAATTCAGTTTCGCGTGGGCGCTGGACCGGATGCTGGCCGGTTATCTGATGGCCGATGTGCCGGGCGCGGAAGACCCCGACGCGGTGCAGCTTCCCGATGGCACCCAACTACTGCCGATGGGCGGCATCGAAGGCCCCGGCGCGGCCGCACTCGGCAGCCTCGACCATCTGCTGCGCCAGTTGCAGGCCTGGCGCGATCTGGCCCAGGTCGAACAGCCCGCCGCCGACTGGTCGCGGCTGCTGCGCGAACGCGTGGATGCGCTGATGCGGATCGACCCCACCGATACCGATGCATGCGCCGCACTGTCGGTGATCCACCGCGCCATCGCCAATCTCGCAGGCGAACCGGCCGTCAACGATGAGCTGCCAATGCTGCGCCTTGCGGTAGTGCGCGAGCTGTTGCAGGAAGCCCTCGCCGGCGCGCCGGAGCACCAGCGTTTCCTGATGGGTGGCGTGACCTTCTGCGGCATGGTGCCGCAGCGTGCGATCCCGTTCGATGTGGTTTGCGTGCTGGGGCTGGACGAAGGCGCGTTTCCGCGTCGGCCTTCCGACGGCGGCATCGATCTGATGGCGCGCATCCGTCGTGTCGGTGATCGCGACGTGCCCGGCGATGACCGCTATCTGTTCCTGGAAACGGTGATGTCGGCACGCAAACGCCTGCACCTGTCCTTCCTTGGGCAGGGCGTGCACGACGGCAAACCGCGCAATCCGGCCGCGCCGTTGGCCGAGCTGCTGGCCGAGCTGGAGCACCATGCCGGCATCACGCCCGGCGACGAGGACGCGCTGCGGCCATGGATCGTGCGGCATCCGCTGCAACCTTTCGATGCGCGCTATTTCGATGCCGGCGAGCCGGCGCTGTACTCGTATTCGCAGGCGTTCGGCGGCATGTGGGGCGCAGGCGACCAGCTGTTGCAGGGCCTGCGCGCCGCGCCTATGCCGTTGCCCGAACCGCTGCCCGATCCGGTGCCGCTGCGCGCGTTGGAAAGCCATTTCCGCGATCCGGCCAAGGCGCTGCTGCGGGATCACCTGCGCCTGTCGCTGGATGCCCTCGACGGCAACGTGCGCCTGCCCGAGGATGAGCCGATGGATGGTATTTCGGCAATCCACACGGTCGCGCGCCGGGTCTTCCTGCAGCATGTGCTGCCGCGCAAATGTGCCGACCCGAGCTGGCAGTGGGACGAAACCCCGCCGGCGTGGGTCGCGCATGGCGGCGTGCTGCCGCTGGGTGAGGCCGGACAAGTGCAATGGGCCGCCGAGGCCGAGGCGGTGCAGGCGCTGTGGGCGCAGGCACAGGAAAGCCGACGCTTTGCCGTGTCCTCGGCTACTGCCGCACAGACGCTGCGGGTGGATGTGGCCCTGCGTTTGCCAGGCGAGGATGACGAAGACGGGCAGGGCGACGCACCGCAACGCATCAGCGGACAGGTGCGCAATGTGTTTCCGATGCCTGAGGGCGATGGCGTGCAGCTGGTGTTCGCCTATCCGGATTCCAGAGACAAAAGGACCGGCGACAAGAAAACGAGCCTGAAAACGCACGATGGTCTGGACTTCAAGGATCGGATTCCCGCCTTCCTGCACTGGGCGCTGCTGCGCCTGCATTACGCGCAGAACGCAATGCCGGTGCGCCTGACGATGCTGGCCGATGGCGAGCCGGATCTGGCGCAGCGCATCAATGCCTGGGATGAACACTACTGCCAGGCCAATGCGCCGGCCCGGGTCGCATTGCAGGCCGATCTGCGTCGCCGCTTGCGCGGACTGGTTCGCTGCTGGGACATCGCGCGGCAGGGCGGCTCGTATTTCCATCCCAAGGCCGGCTGGAAGGCGGTCAGCACGGAGAAGGAGGAAGCGATCGCCTCGGAGGTGCGCAAGGTCTGGATCAACGATTTTGGCGGATTTGCTGGCGAACGCGACTACGCCCCCGGCTACGCCGCGATGCTGGAAGGCGATCTGGTCTTCGGCGATGCCGACAGCGATGTCGAAGGAAAAGCTCTGGCAGCGCTGGTGCATGAAGCCCGCACCATCAATGAACTGATCCGGCTGGATGCTTTTCCGCCGCCACAGCACGACGATCCGGAAGCCAATGCGCAGGAGGCCAAGGCATGAGCACGCCCGCAAACTGGACCACGCTGACCCTGACGGGCGCGGGCCGCAGCCTGGTCGAAGCCAGCGCCGGCACCGGCAAGACCTGGACCATCAGCGCGCTGTACCTGCGGCTGCTGCTGGAAGAACAACGCACGCCGCAGCAAATCATCGTCAGCACCTTCACCAACGCCGCCGCCGCCGAGCTGTCCGAACGGCTGCGCAGCAAATTGCAGTGGGCGCTGGCCGAAGCTGCCGCATATGGCGCAGGGCAAGGCATCGACGCTGCGCCTGATGAAGCCACCGACCGCGCCTGGCTGCGCAACCGCTGGCGCACGGATGCCGCTGTGCTGAAGACCGACGTGCAGCGCCTGCAGGCGGCCCTGACCGGTTTCGACGCCGCACCGATTTCCACGCTGCATTCGCTGTGCTCGCGCATTCTTGCCGATCACCCGTTCGCCGCCGGCGCGCTGTTCAACGGGCGCGACATGATCGACGGCAAGACCTTGCAGGCCGCGCTGGCGAACGACCTGTGGCGGGTCATCAGCCAGGGCGATGATGAGGATGAACTGGTCGCGTTGGCGCGTGAAGCGGAGATCAGCCGCTCCCAGTTGGATAGATACCTGCCGGTGCTGATGCAGCCGGATGTGGTGGTGGAGGCGGATGAAACCCCCATCGACCTGCGCGCGGAACTGGCGCATCTGAAGTTCCTTTCGGACTTCGATGCGTGGTCTGAAAATGTGCTGGCGTTGACCGAGCGCTGCACCAAGGCGAATGCCCGCCTTCGCCGCGCGTGGCCGGCGCTGGTGCAGGCGCTGGCCGAGCCTCTGGAAGATGTCGAGGAGCTGGTCCAGTACTTCGGGGACTTCGCCAACTTGGCCAAACGGACGGGCATCAACAAGGCCAGTCTGGACGATCCCGAACTCGACATCCTGATCGGCCAGACGCTGCGAATCTCAAAGGTGCTGGATGATCTGGCGCCGCAGTTTGATCGTCGCGGCAGCCTGCCGCTGCGCCATTTCCTCACCGCCGCCCAGCACTGGTGCCAACGCGCGATGCAATCGCGGCTGGATGCCGCCAACCAGTCCACCTTTGACCAGTTGCTGCACAGCGTGCGTGCCGCACTGGAACCACGCGAGGGCCGACGGGCATTGGCCGATGCCTTGTTCGCGGCGTGGCCGGTGGCGCTGGTGGACGAATTCCAGGATACCGATCCGGTGCAGTTCGGCATCCTCGACGCGATCTACCGCGACGCGGACGGCAAGCCGCGCGGGCGGCTGGTGATGATCGGCGACCCGAAACAGTCGATCTACCGCTTCCGTGGCGGCGATGTGCAGGCCTACGAGCGCGCACGCGATGCCGTGCCCGACGAGGACCGCCTGACGCTGGACACCAACCACCGTTCCAGCCGTGCCTACGTCGCGGCGGTCAACACCTTCTACGCCGCCACCGGCACACGCCTGGGGCCGAAAGAATCGAACACCTCGATCAGTTACGAACCGGTGCAGGCCAGCGGCCGCCGCGATGCGAAGCCCTTGCAACATGCGAGCAATGGCGCGCCGGTCGAACAAGCGCTGGTGCTGCATGAACTGACATCGACGGAAGGCATTGCCAGTCTGGAGGACCACGCCCTTCATACGTGCGCTGGGCAGATCGTGTGGGCGCTGTCGGAAAACGGTTATCGCATCGACGGAAAGCCACTGCGGCCGGGCGATATCGCGGTGCTGTTGCCCGGCCATCCCCAGATTGCCCGGCTGGGCGCGCTGCTGAAGGCGCGCGGCGTGCCCTGCGTCGCGGTGTCGCGGGCCAGCGTGTTCGATACCGATATCGCGCGCGATCTGCGCCTGGTGCTGTATGCGGTGCTGCATGCCGGCGATCCGGGCAGCCTGCGCGCGGCGCTGGTCACGCGCCTGTTCGGCACCAGCCTGCGCGAGATCCAGCAACTGCGCGATGACGCCGCTGCCTGGGACCGCAAGGTCGCGCGCTTCCACGCATTGCATGCACTGCTGGTCACGCGCGGGCCGCTGGCAGTGGTCGGCAGCCTGCTGGAAGAGCAGGCCGCGCGACTGCTTCAAAGCGTGGACGGCGAGCGCATGCTGACCGACCTGCGCCATCTGGGCGAACTGTTGCAGGAAGCCTGGGAAGACTGCGGCGGCGGTGAGCGGCTGATGGCCTGGTTCGCCGACCAGATGGACGGCGGAGCCGATGATGCCGATGCCGCCGATACGCGCGCGCTGCGGCTGGAATCGGATGCCGAACGGGTCCGGCTGATGACCCTGCACGTCAGCAAGGGGCTGGAGTTCGGCGTCGTGTTCCTGCCGCTGATGTGGAAACACAAACGATTCCACAAGGCTGGCAGCATGCCGCACCTGTTGTCCGACCCCGCTACCGGCTGTAAATACCTGATGGAAGGGCCGGGCAAGGAGCTGGTCAAGCAGCAGGAATTCGAGGAACGCTTCCGCATGCTGTACGTGGTGCTGACCCGCGCCATCCATGCCTGCCATGTGCTGACCTTGTCCCAGATCACGATGAAGAAGGTGCAGTCGTCTGCGGAGGCACCGCTGAACACGCTGGACCTTGCCGCACTCGTACCCGATGCCGATGCCGAGCCGGCCACCATCGCCCGTCACGAAGGCTGGGATGCGTATGATGAGCTGCGCTGGATTGCGCCGCGTTCGTCGGGCGAACAGCGCAGCGTGCGCCCGCTGCCAGCCGCACCACGTGGCCCACTGCCGATGCGGCACAGCTTCACCACGCTCAGCGGTGCTGGCCAGTCGCATATCGGCGGCGAGGACGAGGCGGCTGCGGACGAGGCTGTGGTTGAACGGGTCGTGCCGCATGAAACACACGATGCGGACAGCCTGCCGGACGAACTTCCGGCCACCCCGTCGAGCTGCACCTTCCATCGCGAACTGGACAGCCTGTCGATGATCGGCGGCGCGGACTTCGGCAACGCGGTGCATGCCATCTTCGAAGACCGCGTGCCCGGGCTCGCGCTCGATGCCCAGCCCGGCCATGTGCGGGCGGCGCTGGAGCGCTACGGCGTTCGCCCGCGCGAAGGCGATGTCGAAGACCTTGCTGCCGCCCTCACCACCCGCCTGCAGACCGTGCTCGATACCCGCCTCTCAGGTGCTGGCGGGCCGTGTCTGGCCGCGCTTGCGGCACACGAGATGCGTGCCGAAATGGAGTTTAACTATGTGCTCGACGGTGCCAGCCTGCGCGCCCTGCGGCTGGCCTGTGAAGCGCATGGCGAAGCCGGTCTGGTGCCGCCGCGCGAGCAGATTCTGGCCGGCCTGATGAACGGCAAGATCGACCTGATATTCGCCCACGATGGCCGCTTCCACGTGCTCGACTACAAGAGCAACCAGCTCGCCAGCAGTGCGCGTGCGTGTCTGGAGGACTACGCCTCGGCCGCACTGGAAAAGAAGATGACCAGCACCGGCTACCGCTTCCAGGCGCTGCTGTACGCAGTCGCGGTGGAGCGTTATCTGCGCGAGCGGCTCGGTGCGGCGTATTGCCGCGAACAGCATCTGGGCGACTGCTGGTACCTGTTCGTCCGCGCCGTCGGGCTGCAACTGCCGGACGGCACGCCCTGCGGCGTCTGGCGGCATCGCTTCGGCGCTGCGCTGCTGGATGCGGTGCAGAACGTCCTTGGCGCACGCTGGCAGGAGGCCGCATGAAGACGCACGTTGCCGGAGAACGTTTCGGTTTCCACGAACCTTCCCGGTCATCACCCTTGCCGGAGGAATGGCGCGAACTGGACCGCGCAGTCTGGCGCTGGGTGCTGGCGCACGGCGGCGATCCGCTCACCGCCCACACCGCCGCGTGGGCCAGCCATGCCGAAGGCCAGGGCCACAGCGCGCTGGAACTGGCGGCGCTGGCGGAAGGCGATGATCCGGACAAGGTTGCGCACTTGCGCGCCACGCTGGAGCAGAGCGCACTGGTGGCGCCGGGCGATGCCGGCGACACAGAGCATTGCCCTTTCGTGCTGGAAGGCGGACATTTCTATCTGCGTCGCAATCACCGTTCCGAGGTCGCGGTGGCGCGTGCGTTGGCACGGCGGCGGCAGGCCGCACTGGAGCCGGTTCGCCCGCTGCACGATGATGAATTGCGTGCGCTGTTCAACGGCAGCTGGACGGACGAGGAGGAACGCCAGCGCGCCGCCGTGCGGCAGGCACCCGGACGTCGCCTGATGGTGCTGACCGGCGGCCCCGGCACCGGCAAGACCACCACCGTGCTGCGCATGCTGCTGGGGCTGTCGCGCGAACATGAAGCCCGCCACGGCGGCATGCCGCAGATCCGCATCGCGGCGCCCACAGGCAAGGCCGCGCAGCGTCTGAGCGAATCGCTGCATCAGGGAGCCGAGCGCTTGCGTGGTGGCGAGCGACTCATCACGCAGACGTGGCGCCCGCATCTGGAAGCGGTGCTCGGTGCCGAATCGGGCACCGTGCACCGGCTGCTCGGCAGTCGCGGACGCCACGGCGGTTTCGCCTTCCGCGCCGATGAGCCGCTGCCGGCCGACATCGTGGTGGTGGACGAGGCTTCGATGCTGGATCTGGGCCTGCTGCGCGCGCTGCTGGACGCGCTGCGCGAGGACGCGGTGCTGGTGCTGGTGGGTGACGCCGACCAGCTCACTTCGGTCGGCACCGGCTCGATCATGATGGACATCGTGCGCGCACTGGAAACCGATCCGCGCGGCGATCTGGTGCGCCTCGCACACTGCTTCCGCGCCGACATCACGCTGGTGCCGATCAACGAAGCGGTGCGCTGCGGCGGCATGCAGGCTTTCGAGGACGCGGTCGCTGCAGCTTCGGCGCACACGGCCGGCAATGGCCGACCGGCGGCACTGGTGCACAACGTGGCCGATGTGCCTGCGTTGCGGCGCCGACTGACGGCATGGGTGCGCAGCCTGCAACAGGTGCTGGCAGATGTGGACATCACCACACCGCTGACGGCGGACGATCCGGCGCTGCTACCGCGTCTGGAGGCGTTCGGCCGGCAACAACTGCTGTGCGCACTGCGCGAAGGCCCGTTCGGTGCGCTGCAGGCCAACGCGCTGATCGCCGCACGGCTGCGCCAATGGGATGCACTTTCAGTCTGGGCCGGACGCAACTGGTATCCCGGCCGCGCCGTCATCATCACCCGCAACGACCCTGCCGCCCGGCTCTACAACGGTGATGTCGGGATCTGTGTGCCGGTGTTGAACAACAACGGCGACACCCTGCTGCGCGTGGCCTTCGAACGCCCGCCCGATGTCGCCATGCACGCCTCCGAACACACGGATGCGCCACCGCCCTTGCGCCTGTTCGACCCCTACACCCTGCCGCCGCACGAAGACGCCTTCGCGCTGACCGTGCACAAGAGCCAGGGCTCCGAATACGACCACGTCGCGGTACTGCTGCCACCGGACCCGGACTCCCCGCTGCTGGTACGTCAGACCCTCTACACCGCACTTTCGCGTGCCCGGCAATCACTGGAGCTGTGGAGCGTGCCGGCGTCCACCGGCAAGGCGCTCCGTACCCCGTTGGTCCGGCATGGACGGCTGACGCAGCGGATCGTCGAGTGCACGGTTGCCGGATGATGAGGCGCGGGGGTGAACCCATTTTCCATCACGTGGGGGGCAACTCGTGATGAGCCGAGCTGTTTGATCGCACGTTGGATTGGCTTGGGTAGTATCGCCGCAGCCGGGTCACCGGCTGCTGTTTCACGGGAAATCACAATATCCATTTGCAGGGAAATGGACAGTCATGACGCACAGTTTATCGGCCAAGGAACAAACGCTGGCCAAGATCTTCGGCGACGACTGCATGTTCTCCATTACCGCCTGCCAGCGGCTGATCCGCTCAGGTTTTTAGACATCTGGGGCCATGGAAAATGGTCTGTCTGAAGGCGCCGTTGAGCGTGTGAGCCAGGGATGACAGGCGCCTGCTCGGATTGATCAAGCATCAGGGGTTGGTCAACGGCAGCGTATATGGGCGGATTCAGGAGTGCAGCTGCAGGCGTTGCTGTCGGCGATCTGGCGGCGCAAGCCAAAGGCCGGCATTCTGGTTCACTCGGACCAAAGATCGGTCTATACCGGCGACGATGGGCAGAAGCTCCTGTCAGCGCATGGCCTGGTGTGCAGCATGAGCCGGCGCGGAAACCGCCACGTCAACGCACCGGTGGAAAGCTTCTTCGGTCTGCTCAAGCGCGAGCGGATAAAGCGTCTGACCTGCCTGACGAAGGACACCGTGCGGACCGACGTGTTCGATTACATCGAGATATTCTGCAACCCGAAAGGTCGCCACGGTTCAAATGGCGATCTGTCACCTGTAGAGTTCGAGCGGCGCCATGCGCAACGAGGGTCCTGAGTGTCTTCGGAACTCCGGGCGGATCAACTCCAGGGTGGTCTGGATGTGGCTTTTGCCTTGTTCACGAAGGGAGTCGTCGTGTCATGGCCTGTGCACAGCGCATTCAAGGCTTAAGGTGCTCCGAGCGGGAAGGGCGCAGCGAGTGTGTTGCATTCGCTTTGTTCGCCTCACGCAGAAGCAGCGCTGAATCCGTTCAACCAGGAGCGTGAAATGAAGAGCCACGCCGCCGGAGAGGAATCTGCTGCATCGAAGGTGCTGGCCGGACCCGGCCGGCCGGTCAGGGCGCTTGCAGGTTCGCGGAGCGCTGCCTCGATTACCACGAGTTATGCCGTCGTTGCAATGTTGTGGATCTACCTCTCGGATCACGCGCTGAATGCGCTGCTTCGCGATCCGGACCTGGTACTGCGCTGGAGTGTCTACAAAGGCTTGGCATTTGTCGGCCTGACCTCGTTGCTGCTCTTTCTGCTGATGCGCCGAGCGTTCGGGGTGCTGCTGGCAAACCATGCATCGCTGCAGGCCGCGCAGCGGAAGTTGCGCGCCAGTGAAACCCAGCTGGCCAGCATTCTTGATGGCGCTTCGGACGCGATCCTGACCCTCGATGCGGCGCAGAACATCGTCCAGATCAACGCTGCGGCCGAGTCCTTGTTCGGCTGCCCGGGTGCGCTGGTGGTGGGCCGGCCCATCTCCCGCTTCATTCGCGACCGGCTGCCGCAGCCCGATCAGGGCCCGAGCCTGCTGCAGGCGGATCATGCCGACGGTAGCCTGCTGCAGCTTGAGGTCTCTGCTGCGCGAGTTCAGGTGTTTGAACACGCCATGCTGACTTTGATCTTGCGCGACATCGGGCCGCGGCTGGCTTACGAGGCCGAGATCGAGCGCCTGAACCGGCTGTATGCTGCGCTGAGCCAGGTCAACCAGAGCATCGTCCTCGCCACCTCGCGCGATGACCTGTTCAGCCGGGTCTGCAATGCACTGGTGAGCCATGGCGGTTTTCGGCTCGCCTGGATTGGCTGGCACCCGGCGACGGAGCCACGGCTGCAGCTGATCGCCAGCGCCGGCGATGGCCAGAGCTATCTCTCGACCCTCGACCTGGACAGCGACTCCCCTGCGTCGATCGGCGTTCCGGCGGTACAGGCCTTTCGAGACAACGAACCCTATGTCAGCAACGATGTCGACGCCGACCCCAGGGTGTCGAGCTGGCGCGATCAGGTCCGCAGTTTCGGCATCGGGGCGGCCGCCGCCATTCCCATCCAGCGAAACGGCCTGCCCTGCGGCACCCTCACGCTGTACTCGGCCGAAAAGCATTGTTTCCGCAGCAAGGAACTTGACCTGTTGCGCGAGGCCGCCAACGACATCGCGTTCGCGATCGACGCGCTGGAAGCCGCGACCGCGTACTCAACGGCGCTGCAGCGTGCCGAGAACGAACGCCGTTTCTCCGACACGATGCTCGAGAGCATGCCGGGTATCGTCTATTTCTACGATGAGGCCGGGCGCTTCCTGCGTTGGAATCGCAACTTTGAATTGGTGTCCGGTTACAGCGGAGATGACATCGCGGGCATGCATCCGCTCGACTTCTTCTCCGCGGCGGAGCGGTCTCTGGTCGCTGCGCGCGTGGCCGATGTTTTTGCGCTCGGCGAGGCGCACGTGGAGGCCGCGTTTGTTTCGCGTGACGGCCAGGGGACGCCGTTTTTTTTCACCGGCCGCAGAGTCGACTACGAAGGGCGCTCCTGCCTGGTCGGGGTAGGCATCGACATTTCCGAGCGCCATCGCGCCGAGCGCGCGCTGATGGAGATCAACGAGAGTCTCGAAGGCCTGGTCGCAGAGCGAACCGCCGAACTGCACTCGGCGCTGCTCCGCGCCGAAGGTGCGGATCGGCTGAAGTCGGCCTTCCTCGCCAGCATGTCGCACGAGCTGCGCACGCCGCTGAACTCGATCATCGGCTTCACCGGTCTGCTGCTGCGCGGACTTGCCGGCCCGCTGAACGACGAGCAGAGCAAGCAGCTGGGTATGGTGCGCGGCAGCGCCCGGCATCTGCTGGATCTGATCAACGATGTGCTCGACATCTCGAAGATCGAGGCGGGCCAGCTCGATCTGCGCCATGAGCACTTCGATCTGGCCGAGTCGATCCAGCGCTGCGTGGCGTCCCTGCAGCCGCTGGCCGACCGGCAGGGCCTGGCGCTCTCCGTCCACGTCTCGCCCGCGGCGATAGGCGCGATGAGTGACCGCAGGCGGGTCGAGCAGGTTCTGCTCAACCTGCTCAACAACGCAATCAAGTTCACTGATCGGGGCAGCGTCAGGGTGGAGGCGAGCGTCGACGCACAGGCGTCCGCGGGTCCGCTTGCACGCATTCGTGTCGTCGATACGGGCGTGGGCATCAAGCCCGAGGACCTTGATCAACTGTTTCTACCCTTCCGTCAGCTCGACAACGGCCTTGCACGGTTGCACGAGGGCACCGGCCTGGGGCTTGCGATCTGCAGTCGCCTGGCGCATCTGCTGGGGGGCGAGATCGCCGTCCGCAGCGAATGGGGCAACGGCAGCGAATTCACCCTTACCTTGCCGCTTGAGCGGACACCCTCGCCATGAGCCGACGCATCCTGCTGATCGAAGACAATGAGCAGAACCGCTACCTGTTGACCTTTCTGCTTGAGCAAAACGGTGATTGCGTTCGGCTGGCGGAAGACGGCCTGCGTGGTGTGGAGATGGCTCGTGCAGAAACGCCCGACCTGATTCTCCTCGACATCCAGCTGCCGCGCATGGACGGCTACGCCGTGGCCGCCGCGTTGCGGCAGACCGAAGCATTGCGCAAGGTGCCCATCGTTGCCGTGACCTCCTACGCGATGGCCGGAGATCGCGAGAAGGCGTTGGCGGCCGGCTGCGACGGGTACATCGAGAAGCCGATCAACCCCGATACCTTTGTCGCGGAAATCGCGCAGTTCACCCAGCCTGGCCGGGCCATCAGAGAGATGCCATGAAACGACTGCTGCTGGTTGATGACATGGATTCCAATCTGTACTACCTGCAGGCGCTGCTGGCCGCCCACGGATACACCGTCGACACGGCACGGCACGGTGCCGAGGCGTTGGGGAAGGCCCGTCAGTCTCCGCCGGATCTGGTGATATCGGATCTGTTGATGCCGGTGATGGATGGCTACACCCTGCTGCGCCACTGGCGCACGGACGATGCGCTCGGCCCGATACCCTTCATCGTCTACACGGCGACCTACACCGAGGAGGCCGATGAAAAACTGGCCTTCGACTTCGGTGCCGATGCCTTTCTGCGCAAGCCCGCCGAGCCCGAGGAAATCGTCGCCTGCGTGCGTGAACAGCTTGACCGCCTCCGCCATCGGCCAACGTCCGTGGAGGCGAACGAGGGCAGCACCGAGAGCGAGCTGCTCAGGCTCTACAGCGAGCGACTCATCAGCAAGCTCGAAAAGAGGTCGCTGGAACTGCAGGCCGTCAATCAGGACTTGCAGCGAGAACTCGCCGAGCGCCGTCGCAGCGAGGCGATGCTGCACTCGCAGACGGTTCTGCTCGACACCGCGCAACGGATAGGGCGCATGGGCAGCTGGAGTTTCGAGGTTGCCAGCAATCGCTTGACCTGGTCCGACGCCACCTGCGCCCTGTTCGGCCTCAGCCCGTCCGAGTTCGGCGGTACTTTCGATGACTTCACCCGCCTGGTAGTGCCGGAAGACAGGGTGCAACTCCTGGTGGCCCAGCAGTTCGTTGCGCCCTCGAATCCCCTGTTCGAAGCCGAATACCGCATTCGCCGAGCGGATGGCGCGGTGCGCTGGATGTATGAGCGTGGCAGTGTCGAGTTCGACGCCGAAGCCAACAGCCTGCGCCGACTTGGCATGGTCATGGACATCACCGAGCGGCGCGCGGCGGAAGCCGCTTTGCGAGAGAGCGAAGAGCGTTTCCGCTTGCTTGCTCGGGCGACCAGCGATGCGATCTGGGACTGGACGCCTGCGGATGATCGCCTCTGGCTCAGCGAAGGCGTGGAGGCGATCACCGGTTTTCGCGCCGATGAGCTCGTGCCCGACCGCGCAGCCTGGCTGCAGCGCGTGCATCCGGACGATCTGGCGACATTGAATGCCGAGATGACGCGGGTGCTGGCCGGTGAGCGCGACGAATGGTCAGCCGCTTACCGATTCCGACGTCGCGACGACAGCTACGCGCGGGTGGTGGATCGCGGTCGTGCGATCCATGATGCCTCTGGCACGGTCGTGCGCATGGTCGGAGGGATGAGCGACGTCTCGGAGCGCTTCGAGCTCGAGGAGCAATTGAGGCAGTCGCAACGGCTGGACACGCTGGGCCAGCTCACGGGTGGTGTCGCGCACGACTTCAACAACCTGCTGACCGTGATTCTCGGCAATGCCGAACTGCTGGTCGAGATGCTCGACGACACTGCGAAGCGTTCCTTGGTGGAGATGATCGTCTCTGCCGCTCAAAGCGGCGCCGAACTGACCCACCGGCTGCTGGCCTTCGCGCGTAAGCAGACGCTGGATCCACGAGTGATCGATGTCCACGCGCTCGTGCGCGACATGCACGCCCTGCTGAGCAGACTGCTCGGTGAGCAGATCAGGATCGAGCTGCGGCTGGCAAGCGGCCCGGGCCTGGCCTTCATTGATGCTCCGCAGCTTGAGGCGGCCCTGCTCAATCTCTGCATCAATGCGCGCGACGCCATGCCCGAGGGCGGCACGCTGATCATGGAGGCCAGCAACGTGACGTTGGACGCCGACTATGCGGCACAGCATGCGGACGTCGAGGCTGGCAACTACGTGATGCTGGCAGTCTCGGATACCGGTATCGGCATTCCCCGCGAACTCCTGCCGCGCGTGTTCGAGCCCTTCTTCACCACCAAGGAAAAAGGCAAGGGCACCGGGCTGGGGCTGGCCATGGTCTACGGTTTCATCAAGCAATCCGGCGGCCACGTGAGCCTGTACTCGGAGGAGAGCGTCGGCACCACGGTGAAGCTGTATCTGCCCGCGACGATCGGCAACGCCGTGGTGATGCCTGTGACCGACCTGCAGCAGCCACTGACTGGTGGCGCCGAACACGTGCTGCTTGTCGAGGACGATGAACTGGTGCGCAGCTTCGCCAGCGGTCAGATGCTGGCGCTGGGCTACCGGGTCTTGCAGGCCGACAGCGGCGAGGCTGCCTTGGCTGTGCTGCGCGGCGACCAGCCCGTGGATCTGCTGTTTACCGATGTGGTGATGCCGGGCATGAGCGGCAGTCAGCTCGTCGAGCAGGCGCGGCAGCTGCGACCGGGCCTGCGCGTGCTGTACACCTCCGGCTACACCCGCGATGCCATCGTCCACGGTGGGCGCCTGGGGCCCGGCGTGCGGCTGCTCAGCAAGCCCTATCGGCGCGCCGACCTGGCCCGACAGGTGCGTGAGGCGCTGGATGATGCCGGTGCTTGATCGCGCCGGACGGTCTTGCCGGCGGGGTGTCAGGCACGCGTGGGGCACCGGGCCAGGTTGTGGCGCGTTGAATGCGATCCCCGTCTCACCTTGGCGTCGCAGGTTTCGGCAATGAGCGGTGATCCTGCACTCCGATCGCGGGAGTCAATTTCGAAGTCATGACTACCAGAACTATCTGAAGGACAACGGACTGACCTGCTCGATGAGCGCAGTCGGCCACTGTGGCGACAACGCCGCCTGCGAAGGCTTCTTCGGCCTGCTCAAGCGCGAGCGCGTCTACCGCATGAGGTACCCGACACTCGATGCAGCACGAGCTGATGTGTTCGAATACATCGAGCGGTTCCACAATCCAAGAATGCGGCGAAGGACTGCCAGGCAGGATTTGAAGTTTTCCACCCTTTTACAACCGTCCGTGGTTTCGGGGTAGAACCCTCATCGGTTTGCTGCCATATACGCTGAATGCATCATAGGACAGGGCCCACGAACTCGCAGCGGCAGGGCAACAAAAAGGCCACCCCATCGGGTGGCCTTCTCGCTCATTGCCCAGCGAACTCCCGTAGGCGGGTCGCTAGGTGGGTAGATTGCGCAAAGCGTCGTAAGTGATTGACGCTCTGGAACAGATGGCGCGCCTGGAGGGATTCGAACCCCCGACCAATGGCTTCGGAAGCCACTACTCTATCCGGCTGAGCTACAGGCGCGTGTGCTGGGCCGCGTATTCTGCCACGGATGCGGCATGGCGGCGATGCCCGTGTGTTGCGGGCATCGCCCAGGGTCGATCAGCGGCGGTACACGGCTGCGTTGAGGCAGGAAAAGACGCTGACGATGAACCAGCCGAACGGCAGCAGGCTCAGGGTCAGCAGCCAGGTGATGGCGAAGCCGATGCAGGCCAGCAGGAACCAGCCCAGTGCCGACACCAATCGGCCTTGCACCAGTTGGCCAAGGCCGGGGATGAACAGGCTGCAGATGGCGGCAATGACGTTGCCGGTGCTGCCTTGTCCGGTAGAACTCATCGCATGCTCCTTGGAAGTGGGAAATGACGCGGATCGCGTTGCGGAACAGGACGTGCAGAAGCAGCACGCGTGACACGCCCGGCTACCATATGGCGTCAGGATGGCATCAATGCCAGCCCAGCGTTCATCTTCCGGACACTCCATGACCACTTCGCGCCCGATCCGTCGTCCTGTCCGCCGCGCCGCGCCACCGCCACGCACGCCGGAACCTGCGTGGAAACAACGTCTGTCGCCTTACTGGCGCCTGGTGCGCGGCGACCGCCCCATCGGCACTCTGCTGTTGCTGTGGCCGACCTGGTGGGCGTTGTGGCTGGCCGCGGATGGCTTTCCGCCGTGGCACCTGCTGCTGATCTTCACTGCCGGTGTGTGGCTGACGCGCTCGGCCGGTTGCGTCATCAACGACTATGCCGACCGCTGGCTCGATCCACACGTGGAGCGCACCAAGTCCCGCCCGTTGGCGACCGGCGAACTCGGCGGCGGGCAGGCGCTGGCGACGTTCGCGGTGCTGATGCTGGTGGCCTTCGGGTTGGTATTGCTGACCAACCGGCTGACGGTGTACCTGAGCGTTGTCGGCGTGTTTCTGGCCGCGAGCTATCCGTATCTGAAGCGCTATACGTACCTGCCGCAGGTGTACCTGGGCATCGCCTTCGGCTGGGGCATCCCGATGGCGTTCGCCGCGGTGCAGGACGCCGTGCCGCCGCTGGCGTGGCTGTTGTTCTGCGCCAATGTGCTGTGGGCGACGGCGTACGACACCTGGTACGCAATGGTGGACCGCGAGGACGATATCCGCGTCGGCGCGAAGTCCACCGCGGTCCTGTTCGGCGACGCCGACCTGATCGCGCAGGCATTCCTTTACGCCGGCGTCTTCTGGGCGCTGGCCCTGGTAGGCCAGCGCGCCGAACTGGGCGCGTATTATTTCGTCGCGCTCGGCGTGGCGCTGGCGCTGGTGGCGTGGGAGTTCTGGATCGCGCGCAAACGCGAACGCGCGGCCTGTTTCCGCGCGTTCCTGCACAACAACTGGATCGGTGGGGTGGTGTTCGTCGGGATTGTCGTGGCGCTGCAGATGACGTCGACCGGGTGATTGCCGACAGGGTTGCTCAGGCCGCGCCCGTTGCGGGTCGGGTGTCGCGCCAGCGTTTCAGATGCACCAGCAGCAGCGAGATCGCCGCGGGCGTGACGCCGGAGATGCGCATCGCCTGCCCGACGGTGTCCGGGCGTGATGCCTGCAGCTTGGTGCGGACTTCACTCGACAGGCCGGAAACCACGGCATAGTCGAAATCCTGCGGGATCGGGGTGGCTTCGCTGCGGCGCTGACGTTCGATGCCCTCGTTCTGGCGGTTCAGGTAGCCCGAATACTTGGCCTGGATCTCGACCTGTTCGGCCACCTTGGAATCGGCGACGGCGGGGCCGAGCATGGGCACACCGAGCAGGTGCTCGTACCCCAGCTCGGGGCGTCGCAACAGGTCATGGGCGGAGGTCTCACGGCTGACCGTCACGCCAAGCGAGGCTTCGATCTCGCGCGCGAGTGGATTTCCGGGTGCGGCCCAGATGGCCTTGAGGCGCGCCGTCTCCCGTTCGATCGCGTCGCGTTTGGTGCAGAACGCCGCCCAGCGGGTGTCATCCACGAGTCGGAGTTCGCGACCGCGTTCCGTCAGGCGAAGGTCGGCATTGTCCTCGCGCAGTTGCAGACGGTACTCGGCGCGCGAGGTGAACATGCGGTACGGCTCCAGCGTGCCGTTGGTGATCAGGTCGTCGATCAGGACGCCGATGTACGCCTCGTCGCGGCGTGGTGTCCACGGCTCCAGCGCTTGCGTGGCGCGTGCGGCATTGAGGCCGGCGATGAGTCCCTGCGCGGCGGCTTCTTCGTAGCCGGTGGTGCCGTTGATCTGGCCGGCGAAGTAGAGGCCGGAGATGGCGCGGGTTTCAAGCGAGGATTTCAGGCCGCGTGGATCGAAGAAGTCGTATTCGATCGCGTACCCGGGGCGAGTGATGATGGCGTTCTCGAAGCCGCGGATGCTGCGGACCAACGCGAACTGGACATCGAACGGCAGCGAGGTGGAAATGCCGTTCGGGTAGATCTCGGTGGTCGTGAGTCCTTCGGGCTCGATGAAGATCTGGTGCGACGACTTCTCGGCAAAACGCACCACCTTGTCCTCGATGGAGGGGCAGTAACGTGGCCCGATGCCTTCGATGGCGCCGGTAAACAACGGCGAACGATCCAGCCCGCTGCGGATGATGTCGTGGGTCTGCTGGCTGGTGTGGGTGATCCAGCAGCTGACTTGCGTCGGATGATCGGCATGCGAGCCCAGATAGGAAAACACGGGCCGTGGATCGTCACCGGGTTGTTCCTCCAGGACCGACCAGTCGATGCTGCGGCCGTCGATGCGCGGCGGCGTGCCGGTCTTGAGGCGGTCGGCGCCAAGCGGCAACTCACGCAGGCGCATGGCCAACGGTGTGGAGGGCGCGTCACCGGCGCGGCCGCCCGCGTAATTGGCTTGGCCGATGTGGATTTTCCCCGCGAGGAAGGTGCCGACGGTCAGCACCACGCAGCGGGCCGAGAAGCGCAAGCCCATCTGAGTGACGACCCCGGTCACTTTGTCGCCGTCCATGGTCAGGTCGTCCACGGCCTGCTGGAACAGCGACAGATTGGGTTGGTGTTCGACCGCGTGCCGGATTGCCCCGCGGTACAACGCGCGGTCTGCCTGACAACGGGTAGCGCGCACTGCGGGACCCTTGGAGGCATTCAAGGTGCGCCACTGGATGCCGGCGCGATCTGAGGCCTTGGCCATGATGCCGCCGAGGGCATCGATTTCCTTGACCAGATGCCCTTTCCCGATGCCTCCGATGGCCGGGTTGCAGCTCATCTGCCCGATGCTGTCGATGTTGTGCGACAGCAGCAGCGTGCGCGCACCCGCACGGGCCGACGCCAGCGCGGCTTCGGTTCCGGCGTGGCCTCCACCGACGACAATCACATCGAAGTGTTCTTTGTAAATCATGGCAAAACCTGACATTTCCGGTCGCATCTGTTCCATTGTTGCAGTTGGAACGATTCCTGCTTATAGAACGACGCACCCGTGCCGGCAGGCACGTTGCGAGTCTGGAGGACGCAGCATAATGCGCGACCGCAGCCTTGCGCGATGCAGACTGAGTTGGACAGGGATCAGTCGGCGCGGTACGGGGACGCCGCCGGAGTATCGGACAGCCGAGCACCGGCACATTCACCAGAAGCCTGTGCGGCAGCGCTCCCTCGGAGTCCCCTGCCGCACAGGCTTCCGGTTTTCAGGGGACGGAAAAGCCGAACCCCCGCTCCCGGCGCGCGTTGGCGCTGCGACGTGGGCGAGGGTTCTGAAAAAGTCGGCACCCGACGGTCTTAATGGAACAGGGGGAATCCAGGACAGACCATTGCCGGGTGCCGAGCAGGCGGAAATTTCGGCGCGTGACTCGCATGCCATGTCGAAAACCGACGCTGCGCGTCACACGCGGCGAATCATGCCGCCGACAGGCTCCCCATTGCAAGACATGGGCGACCCATGAATGTTCAATATTGTGATTGCATTCACACAGCCCCCGGGGGTGGCGTGTGATCGCGTGGCCGTCGCGCTGGCGCATCTGCCGATCCGGGCAAAAAGACGGGGCCGCATGGCCCCGTCCGTATCGCATGGCTGGTGATGGCGCTCACCGGATGCGATTCGATCCCACCCGACGAACCTCCGACGAACTTCCACGCGAGGACGAGCCTTCGCTGCGCGATTCGACGGGCACGGGCCGCGACGTCGGCGCGGAAGGCGGCGTGACGGTTCGGTTCGGTGCGCTGCGAACCACGGGAGCAGGTGCTGCGGGCGTGTGGCTCGGGATCGGGCGTGGCTGCGGTGTCGCGCTGCGTACAGGCAGGTTCTGGCGAATGGGAGCGATATCACGCACGGGCATGGACTCCCTGATCGGCGGAGCACTTCGCACGGGCGGCACCTCGCGAACAACCGGCCGCGACGGTGCGGCACCGCGGATCGGCACGGAACGGGAAGGCAACGGCATGGAGGATGCGGGTTCGCGTACCGGTGCGGGCTGGACACGCCGCACTGGAATGCCGCTGTCTGGCGCGCGTGGGCGCGTCACCGGACGCGTCTCGAGCGTGTTGGGGGCGCGATGGTCCTGGAACTGTCGATCTCCCGGTGGCGTCACGCCGCGAGATGCCGGCGCGCGTTGTCCGGAAAGACGCTCGATCTCGCCGCGCCGATTGCCCGGGGCGCCAGGAGCCTGGCCGCGTGGAAATCCATCCATGCGCGAGCCACCGGGCGTACCACGAACAGGGTCAACACGCGGGACCGACCGTGGTGTGTTCTGCGACGCTCCCGCGCCAACCCGGCGCACGCCGTCGCGTGCGGAACCATAATCGGCTGCGCGATTGCCCCGATACGACGGCGCGGTATTGATGCCGCCGTAGTTGCGCTGGTCGTACGGGCGCGAACGTGGCGACACCGGGCGCCGCAAGTCGGCCAGACGCGACGCTTCCACGCGCGCATCGCCGTAGCGAGGCGTCGGGTAGTGGCGACGATAGTTCGGGTAGCGGTCATACCAGGGGCGCCAGTCGTAGTAGTTGTCGACCCACGCGTAACGGTAGGGCGAGTACGACATCCAGCCATGGCTGCTCCAGCGACTGCCGTAGCTCAGGCCGAGGCTCAAATAGCTGCGCGGAAACCAGGTCACGCCGTAGTAATAACCCGGATGCACGAACGGGTCGTAGTACCAGCGATTCACCGGCCAGAAGATGGAGTAGTAGACCGGATAGTCGAAGTAGCTGATGCCGAACCCGGAACCGACATTGGTGCCGAAATAGTAGTCGCCCTGGCCCGAGTAGGCCGGCGAGTAGTAGCTGCCGCCATCGCGGTAGTACGTTGGCGCGTTGCCGTAGCTGTAGCTGTCCGTCGTGTAGGGCTCGCGATACACGACCTCGCGCGTCGTGACGCAGCCACTGAGCATGATGGCGGTGGTGAGCAGGAAGATCCAGCGCAGCATGGCAAGTACCCCTGTGGCAGAGTGAATCCCGAGTCTCGGGCGCATGCCGTAAATCGGTGCTGAATCCGGCCGAACCGCCGCAACGGACACACCTGCGATTCAGTTAGTGATGGCGTCGATTCATTCCGATTCGGCGCCACGCAGGCGTGACAGCATCTCGCGCGAATCACGAGAACTCAGTCGCGGCGCGAGCTCGGCCATGTGGGCGGACAGCAGTCCGCGACGCGGCGCATCGAGACGACGCCAGTTCTCCAGCAGGCCGAGGTGCCGGGCAGCGACTTGCGGATTGATCGCATCCAGTTTGGGTAGTTGCTCGAAGAACACCGCATATCCCGCACCGTCGGGACGGTGGAAAGCCGGAAGGTTGTTGCGCGCGAATGCACCCAGCACCGCACGGACGCGATTGGGGTTGGTCGGTTGCCAGTGGCGGCTTCGAATCAGCGTGGCCACCGTGTCCACCACGCCTGTGCGCGGCGCGGCGACCACCAGTGCGATCCACTTGTCGGTGGTGAGTGCATCGCCATCATGGCGATGGGCAAATGCGCGCAACGCCGCGTCAGCGTGAGGCAGGCCGCCATTCACCAGCGTGGCGAGTGCGGCGAGACGGTCGGTCAGCGTGTTGGCGGTGTGGAACTGTGTTGTCGCGCGCTCGCCATCGCGTTCGACGCGCGCCAGACGCTGCAGGCAGAGATTGCGCAGACGACGGGCGGCAGCACTCGGTGCGTCCAGGCCCGCGAGTGCCAAGGTGCCGAGCGCGTCGTAGCGAGACCGCAGCGCGTCGGCTTGGTGCGACGCCAGTTGATGAAGCACCGTTTCGCGATCGCGCCACAGTTGTTCGATATCCAGCAGCGGAAGATCCGACGACACATCCCACACGTCGGCGATGGACAGGCATTCCGCCACGAATGCCGGATCGGCTTGTGGATCCTCCAGCAGGCTGGACTGCGCGGCCATGAGCGCATCGCGCGCGTCGGCCTGTTGAGTGCCGGGAAGGATCGCGAGCCGGGAAAGCTGCTGCATCGCTTCCCACCGCGTCAGCGCATCGGACTCCACGTGCACCAGGCGCGCCAGTTGCGATGGCGAGTAGTGGAAATCCAGGCGAACCGGGGCGGAGAGCCCTTGCAGGAACGCCGGCAAGGGTCTGGCGGACAGGCCGTACCAGTGCAGCTTGTGTTCGCGCGCACGCAACTCGACCAGGCCGGTGCGCATCGGTGCATCCGATTGCGGGCGACTGTCCACGCGCCGGCCGGCAGCGTCGTACAGCGCCAGCGCCAGCGGGATGTGCAGTGGTTCTTCCGGCGTCGCGTTGTGCTGTTGGAACGTCAGGCCGTACTCGCCTGACAGCGGATCGAAGGTCTCGCTCACTTCGATGCGCGGCGTGCCGGGCTGGTCCCACCAGCGCAGGAATTGCGACAAATCACGCGATGATGCCCGTGCCATCGCGGAAACCAGATCGTCGACCGTGGCGGCACCGCCATCGTGCGCAGCGAAGTAGGCGTCGAGGCCGCGCCGGAAATCGTGTTCGCCCAGCAGCGTGTGCAGCATGCGAATCAACTCCGCCCCCTTCTCATAGACGGTGGCGGTGTAGAAGTTGTTGATCTCGCGGTAGCTGGACGGACGCACCGGATGCGACAGCGGGCCAGCGTCCTCGACGAACTGCCGACTCTTGAGCAGCCGAACATCGTCGATGCGTTTCAGGCCGCGCGAGTGAAGATCGGCGGTGAATTCCTGATCGCGGAACACCGTCAGGCCTTCCTTCAGCGACAACTGGAACCAGTCGCGCAACGTGACGCGATTGCCCGACCAGTTGTGGAAATACTCGTGCCCGATCACCGATTCGATCGCGAGGAAATCCTCGTCGGTGGCGGTGTCGATGTCGGCCAGGATGTAGCGCGCGTTGAAGATGTTCAGGCCCTTGTTCTCCATCGCGCCCATGGTGAAATCCTGCGCGGCGACGATGTTGAACACGGAAAGGTCGTAAGCGCGCCCGAATCGGCGTTCGTCCCACGCCATCGCACGCAGCGTCGCGCCGAGCGCGTACTCGCAGCGCGGCACGTCGGCCGGTTCGGCCCAGATGTTCACCTCGACGGCACGGCCCTCCATCGTGGTGAACGGAGCGCTGACGCGGTCGAGCCTGCCGGCTACCAGCGCGAACAGGTAGCAAGGTTTGGGATGGGGGTCGTGCCAGCGCGCGAAGTGGCGGCCGTCGGCCAGGTCGCCGGCGCCGGCGGGATCGCCGTTGGACAGCAGCACCGGGAAGTGTTCCCGGTCGGCGCGCAGGGTGACATCGAACACTGCCGACACATCCGGCCGATCGGGAAAGAACGTGATGCGGCGGAAACCTTCCGCCTCGCACTGCGTGAACAAGGCGCCGCGACTGACGTACAGGCCTTCGAGCCGGGTATTGGCCCGAGGCTGGATCCGCACCGTGGTGCGCAGCGAACACGGGCCTTCGACGTTCTCGATCGTGAGTCCGGCGGCATCGATCCGATACTCGTGCGCTGCCAGCGTCCGGCCATCCAGCGCGATGTCCAGCAATTCCAGCGCTTCGCCATCCAGTTGCAGTGGCTGGAGCGGTTGGCCGGGAGCGGGTGCCAGCGACAGGGTCGAGGTGACCTGTGTGGCGTGGATGTCGAGATCGAATTCCAGAATGGCATGGGTAACGCGCCAAGCCGGCGGGCAATAGTCGGCCAGCCGGATCACCGGATCGGCAGTGGAAGTCATCCTGTCTCCTTGGGTATGGGCGGGACACTGCCCAAGCGGGCGTCGCGCCATCATGTGACACATGCCACAACCCCGATATTACCCAGATGTGGGGTAAGGACGGGAGTTTCGGGTATGCGCCGCGCGTGCCGGTACGTTCCAGGCCGTGCGACTCGAATTATTCTGTGCAACCCGACTGCGCCGCCCAACCATGCCACCGATCGATCTGGATGTCATCCGCGATGCCGCTGCGCGCATTGCCCCGCATGCCCACGTCACGCCCGTGCTGGGCTCGGCTTCACTCGATCGGATCGCCGGTGCGACATTGTTCTTCAAGGCCGAGCACCTGCAGCGCGTCGGCGCCTTCAAGTTCCGCGGCGCCTGCAATGCGGTGTTTTCGCTCGATGACGCCAGCGCCGCGCGTGGCGTGGTCACGCAATCGTCCGGCAACCACGGCGCGGCGATTGCGCTGGCGTGTCGTTTGCGTGGCATTCCGGCCACCGTGGTCGTGCCGCGCCATGCGCCGCAGGTGAAACTGGCGGCGATCGCCGACTTCGGCGCCCGCATCGTGCCCTGCGAGGTGTCCCAGCACGACCGCGACCGCGTCAGCGCGCAGGTGCTCGCAGAAACCGGCGGCGAAATGATCCACCCGTTCGACGACCCGCGCGTGATCGCCGGACAGGGCACGGCCGCATTCGAACTCCTGCATCAGGCCCCGGCGCTGGATGCGATCATCGCGCCGGTATCCGGTGGCGGGTTGCTGTCGGGCACGCTGATCGCCGCCAAGTCCCTGAATCCTGCGATCGACGTGTTCGGCGCCGAACCGGAAGGCGCCTCCGATGCATGGCAATCGCTGCGCCAGCAGCGCCGTGTCACCGACATGACGCCCAACACCATCTGCGATGGCTTGCGCGCGCATTTGTCCGAACGCACCTTCGGCATCCTTTCGCGCCATTGCGACGGCATCCTCCTGGCCAACGACGACGAGGTTCGCGCCGCGATGCGCCTGATTTTCGAGCGCATGAAACAAGTCGTGGAGCCATCCGGCGCGATGGCTCTCGCGGCTGTGCTGCGCCATCGCGAGCGCTTCGCCGGGCGGCGTGTGGGCATCATGCTGTCCGGCGGCAATCTCGACCTTTCCCCCCTGTTTTCCTGAAAAGACCAAGCACATGATCCACTCGCACCAGCGTGCATCCGACCGCAGCATCGCCCTGATCGAGATTTATTACGCCGCGTTCAACCGCGGCGACTGGGAGGCCATGCTCGGCTTGCTCGCGCCCGATGTGGCGCACGATCTGAATCAAGGTGCGCGCGAGATCGGCATTGACGCGTTCCGGGTTTTTCTCGCCAGGATGCAGAAAAGCTATGCCGAACAATTGCGCGACATCCGCATCCTCGCCAGCGTCGATGGGCGTCATGCCGCCGCCGAGTACGTCGTGCACGGCCAGTATCTGGCCGACGACGACGGGTTGCCGCCAGCGCGGGGGCAAAGCTATGTGCTGCCGGGTGGGGCGTTCTTCGAGATCGAGGGCAGGCGCATCACGCGGGTCAGCAACTACTACAACCTCAAGGACTGGATCGCCCAGGTCAGCGGCTGAGGCGTGGAAGCGCGCAACGGCGCCACATAGGGCGTCATCAGCCTGAAATGCCCTAGTCGCGCAGCGGGTAGTCCGCGTCCGACGCCGCGTGCGGCAGCAGCGGCACGCCCATGCTGGAGCGGGTTTCGGCGACGGCTTCGTGGGCGATCAGCTCGCGCAGGCTGCGATCGGGCAACGCGGCAACAGCCTCCCCGCGCCGCATCGCCAGCGCCTTGGCATACGCATCGCGCGCCTTGGCATCGTGATGCTGGCCGGCCTGGACGTGACCGAGCTCTTCCCACGCATCGGCCCCAGCCCCTGATGCCAGAGCACGCTGCAGGTAATCCTCGGCTTTGCCCCAGATCTGCTCGTTGCGGCACAGGTGGCCGAGCGTGACCAGGAGTGCTGGATCGTCCGGATGCTCGGCGAGCCAGGCCTCGGCCATTTTCAGCGGGGAATGACGCGCGCTGCGCGGCAACACGCCGTAGACCGCCGCCAGCTCCGGCGACCATTGCTTGCGCAGCGCCTTTTCCACTGCGGTGATGCCGGCCTCGGCCTCGCCCAAGGCCACCGCACGGCGGGCGTAGGCAGTGACGATCCGGGCGTCGGTTTTCTGCGCGCGCGAGACGTCAGCCCAGAGCTGGGAGAGCGTCTCCGCATCCGGTGCCTGCTGCATGGCGGCGGCGAGAATCTCCGCTTCCCGTCGCACCAACGCCTCGCCTTCGGCGATCTGGCTGGCGCGCAGTGCGGGCAGCAAGGTGACGGCGTCACGCGCACGGCCGGTGGTGGCCAGCGCGCCGAGGTAAATGTCCAATGCGCGCGGCGGCAGTGCGGCCACGGGCTGGGGATCGAACAAGGCAACGATCCGGGCTGACTCGCCGCGGCGCTGATGTTCGCGCGCGGTCACCAGCGCGACGGTCACCGGGTCATGGCCTTCTGCCGCGCGTGCCAGGTGCGCCTGCGCCGCCGCGTCGTCACCACGGGCCTGAGCGGCACGGGCGGCGCCGAGCAACGCCGGCAGGCGATGTTGGGATTCCGTCGCGGCACGTGCCAGCAGCTGCTCGGCACGGCGCCAGCGGCCTTCGTGCAACGCCACCAGACCGCCGGCCAGACGCTCGCGTGCCACATGCCTGCGTCGCTTGCGCCAGAAGCGCAACGGGAAGCGCAGCAGCACCAGCAGCAGCCACAGCCCCAGCCAGCCGATCAGGAACGCCACGATCGCCACCACCAGCGTGGTTTCCACGCTCCAGCCGCGCAGCGCGATCAGGACATAGCCCGGATCGGCGGCGACCACGCGCCAGCCCCAGGCGCCCAGCAGAGCGAGCGCCAGCAGGCCGACCAGTGCGGCAAGGCGCCTCATGGCCGGACTCCCGGATCAGGCTCGACCTCCAGTTCGGGCAACAGGAGGGACTCCTCTTCATCCCCTGCCGGCCCGTCAGAGGCTTCCGGTGCGGCTGCGCCGGTTGCAGCCGGCGGTGGGGCTGATGCTCCCGATTCCGCGATGTCCGGAGCGGTCGCAGCGTCCTCGCTGCCCGCCTCCGGCGTCGGCAAGCGCAGCGCGTCGCCCATGCCCACCTGCCTCACTGCGCGAAGACCGCGAAGCTCGCGCAGGGTGGCACCCAGCGCAGGAAGGTCGGGAGACAGATCCGCGTGACGCAGTGCCGCCAGTCGTTCCAGCCAGCGCGTCACCCCAGCGTCATGGGTGTCGAACAGCCCCGGCGTGGCATGTTCGACCCGGTCCAGTGCTGCAGTGAACGCTTCCTCATCGGGCTTTGCCAGTGCGGCCTGAGCCAGCTCCAGCTGCAGCGCGATTGCAGCCAGCGCGGCTTGACGCTGACTCGGGCCAAGCAGGCTGGTCTGCGGATCGACCCGGCGCACCGTTACCAGTTGCCCGAGGAGTTGCCGGATGCGCGAGTCCTCGGGCCTGGCCAGGGCCACGGTGTCCTCGCGCGAGGACGGCAACGCCGGCAGCTGGCCGGCGAGCGCGGCCAGTTCGGCGCGCAGACGCGGTCGCGCGTCGG
>JAPMLR010000095.1 GCA_026410415.1 Denitratimonas yunnanensis (SeqCode)
CGCGATCCAGATAGGTCAAAAGTACCGCGCCCTGTCCTTCCCAGGGATTTTCCGCCAAACGCAAGCCCTGCCCCGGCCATGGCAGAAGCACGCCGTCGATGATCTGGGTGCCGGACGGAACAGTCACCTGTGGCAAGGCGCGGTTCGCGCCCATTGGCAACCAGCCCAATTCCACCAGCACCGGAGTACTTCCAGTGGTGGTGGCCTGCGCGTAGGCGCGCACGCCTACACGACCTTCACGCTGCTGGTTGTCCAGCAGCAGCACGGGTGTCGGGAGGAACTCGACTGCCGCCCGGACCCTTGCAGGCACCTCGGGCGGCGGTCCGGCGAGCGCATCAGCCAATGGTCGGGGTGGCGCC
>JAPMLR010000096.1 GCA_026410415.1 Denitratimonas yunnanensis (SeqCode)
AGGCCCGCACCATCCGCATCCCGGTGCACATGATCGAGACGATCAACAAGCTCAACCGCATTTCCCGCCAGATGCTCCAGCAATTCGGCCGCGAGCCGACGCCGGAAGAGCTGGCCAAGGAAATGGAAATGCCCGAGGACAAGATCCGCAAGGTGATGAAAATCGCCAAGGAATCGATCTCGATGGAAACCCCGATCGGCGACGACGAGGATTCCCACCTGGGCGATTTCATCGAGGACACCAACGTGGAGTCCCCGATCGAGCAGGCCACCGTTACCGGCCTGTCGGAAACCGTGCGCGATGTGTTGGCCGGCCTCACCCCGAGGGAAGCCAAGGTGCTGCGCATGCGCTTCGGC
>JAPMLR010000097.1 GCA_026410415.1 Denitratimonas yunnanensis (SeqCode)
ACGTCAACACCAATTTTCCAATTTTGTAAATTAGTGGTTAACATTGTTTTCATTTCTTCGGTTGTTAATTTAACGATGGTCATGATTTTTTCTCTCTTCTGTTAGGCGGGGCGCTTGTCGCCCCTATGTGATACATCTTATCAGGTTGATTCAGCTTGTCAAACTATTTGTTAGCCGGATTATATGCCAGGACCGCGCCACTTGCTTTCACGCTTTCCGCTTCATAGTTGCGCAGATCGTTTTCTGTAAGATTGAGCGCGATCACTTCCTCGATCTCAACGTCAGCGGCAAGGGCGATCTCTTTGATAATATCTGTTGTTTTCATGGTGTGCACCTTATAAGATGATTGATAA
>JAPMLR010000098.1 GCA_026410415.1 Denitratimonas yunnanensis (SeqCode)
AAAATATCATTGGACGTTGCAATCAAGGCCATCGAATCCGGTTACATCCTGGTAAAAGATGATAAGGCTAAAACAGTGCATCATGTTAACAAGGAAACAGGCGAAAGCATGATCACATATAAAGCCGCCTACTTTCTCCAATCAGTAGCAGATCCGCGCGTACAACGCCAGGTTACGGCGGCTATTGCTAAAAAATTATGTGCTTTACAGGGTGCAAGTTTTAACGAGATCGCCCCGTGTTTTGAGTGGTCAAGCTTGAAAAAATAATTTGACAACAATTATAAATCGGGTAGAATGTATTTCGTAGGGCGGGGCAATAAGGCAACGCCCATTAATGAGGGTAGAATC
>JAPMLR010000099.1 GCA_026410415.1 Denitratimonas yunnanensis (SeqCode)
CTTGCCGATCAGGCCGGCGTGCCGCGGGATACGGCGCAATGCGGTGCGGTGACCCTGATCCAGCGCTTCGGCAGCGCGCTGAACCTGAATGTTCACTTCCACATGCTGTGGCTCGACGGCGTGTACGACGCGAACGTCGAGCCCCCGCGGCGCAAGCCGCGCCTGCGCCGCGCCCGTGCCCCCACCTCTGCGCAACTGACGCAGCTCGCCAACACCATCGCGCATCGCGTGTGCCGGCACCTGTCGCGCCGCGGCTGGCTCGAAGGCGAAGACGAATCCGTGTTCCTGTCCGACAGCGCGGGTAGCGACGACGGCATGGATGGGCTGCGGATGAGTTCGATGACC
>JAPMLR010000100.1 GCA_026410415.1 Denitratimonas yunnanensis (SeqCode)
TCACGCTGGCGGTGGATCTGGCCAAGGATGTGTTCGAGCTGGCGTTTGCCGATGCAGCGGGGCGCATCGTGGAGCGCAAGCGGCTCAAGCGTGGGCCATTTGCCGAGTGTCTGCAAAACCGCGCGCCATTGCGCATCGTGATGGAAGCCTGCGGTTCGGCGCACGCTTGGGCGCGGCGCTTCGTGCGGCTCGGTCATTCGGTGGAACTGCTGCCGGCGCAGCATGTGCGTCCGTATGTGCGTGGCAACAAGACCGACCGCGCCGATGCCGCCGGCTTGCTGGAAGCGGCGCGCTGCGGCGATATCCGCCCGGTGCCGGTCAAATCACCGGAACAACAAGGCACC
>JAPMLR010000101.1 GCA_026410415.1 Denitratimonas yunnanensis (SeqCode)
GGGTGTACGAAGGTTGTCGTCCCGACGACGGGCAGGTCGGTGGCTGCAGCACGTATGCGCCGACCAATCACGACGCCTCGGGCTACTACGAAGCCCCCAGCAGCGATTTCCCCGCCGGCGTGCAGGTGATCGTGCTGAAAGACGGCCTGTACGACGGGCGCATGTGGTATGCGCTGTACGAGTTGGCGATCGGCACCAATGATGGCTCCGGCTGGTTCACGCTCTACCCTCAGGGCGCTGATCCCTACGACTATCAGGCTTGGCCGGCACGCGCCTTCCGCAGTGCCAGCCGAACCTTCGTGCAGGAGGCACGGGGCCAGCCAAGCAGGGCAACAAGGTTC
>JAPMLR010000102.1 GCA_026410415.1 Denitratimonas yunnanensis (SeqCode)
AGCGATTGGTTCTGGCACATGACGCAGCGCAGTTCCGCGGCCAGCGCGCGGAAGCGGGCTTCCTCGCTGGCGTCGCGGAATGGCATCGGATCGACAACCAGGGCGCAGGTGGCGAGAAGCCACAGCGTCAGGGCAAGGATCGGGCGTGTCATCGCGATGGCTCCTGTTGCAGGCGCGGCAGGATTTCGCGTCGCACGATTTCCGGCGTCAACGCGCCGATGTGCTTGAAGCGCACGATGCCATGCGCATCGATGAAGAAGGTTTCCGGTGCGGCATACACGCCCAGATCGATCGCCACGCGGCCCGGCTCGTCGGCGAGGATCAGCGCATAGGGATCGCC
>JAPMLR010000014.1 GCA_026410415.1 Denitratimonas yunnanensis (SeqCode)
TTGCGGCGATCACCGAAGCCCGGCGCCTTCACTGCGGCGACCTTGACGATGCCACGGATGGTGTTGACCACCAGCGTCGCCAGCGCCTCGCCTTCGACTTCTTCAGCCACGATCAGCAGCGGCTTGCCGGCCTTGGCCACGCCTTCCAGCACCGGCAGCAGGTCGCGTACATTCGAGATCTTCTTGTCGTGGATCAGGATGAACGGATCGTCCAGCTCCACCTGCTGGCTCTGCTGGTTGTTGATGAAGTACGGCGACAGGTAGCCGCGGTCGAACTGCATGCCCTCGACCACATCCAGCTCGTTCTCCAGGCCCGAACCTTCCTCGACCGTGATCACGCCTTCCTTGCCGACCTTCTTCATGGCTTCGGCGATGATGTTGCCGATCGACTCGTCGCTGTTGGCCGAGATCGTGCCGACCTGGGCGATGGCGTTGTCGTCGGCGGTAGGCTTGGAGAGGTTCTTCAGCTCGGCGACGGCGGCCTTCACGGCCTGATCGATACCGCGCTTCAGATCCATCGGATTCATGCCGGCGGCGACGGCCTTGGAGCCTTCGCGGATGAATGCCTGCGCCAGCACGGTGGCGGTGGTGGTGCCGTCACCGGCGTTGTCGGAGGTCTTGGATGCGACTTCCTTCACCATCTGCGCGCCCATGTTCTCGAACTTGTCGGCCAGCTCGATTTCCTTGGCGACGGAGACGCCGTCCTTGGTGATCGTCGGGGCGCCGAAGCTCTTCTCGAGCACGACATTACGACCCTTCGGGCCGAGGGTTGCCTTCACGGCGTTGGCAAGGATGTTGACACCGCGCACCATGCGCGAGCGGGCATCTTCACCGAAACGAATATCTTTGGCTGCCATTTGATTTACTCCAGTAAACGAATTTCGGGGGAAGTAGGACGTCAGCCGATCACGGCGAACAGGTCGTCTTCACGCACCACGAGATACTCGGTGCCATCGACCTTCACTTCGGTGCCGCTGTACTTGCCGAACAGCACCTTGTCGCCAACCTTGACCTGCAGGGCGCGCACGGAACCGTTGTCCAGCGGCTTGCCCTGACCGACGGCGACGACTTCGCCACGGATCGGCTTTTCGGTGGCGCTGTCGGGAATCACGATGCCGCCAGCGGAGACTTTTTCTTCTTCCAGACGCTTGATGATCACACGGTCATGCAGCGGGGTGAGTTTCATGATAACCCTCATAAGTTGTTGATTGATGGAAAATACCGGCACATTGTCAGCACTCGCCGGTGGTGAGTGCCAATTTTAGCCGGCAAAAAACCGCAGGTGAAGCGGGGGTGACCGCTTTATGGGGCCGGCGAAAGGCATTTCAAGGCCGCTCGCCCTCCCGCGCGCCGTCCACGAGGCATACTGATCCATTCCGCCCTGGATGCCGGCTGCTCCAATGCACGCACTTGTCGCCCGGATCGCCCTGTTGATGCAGTTGCTGCTGTGGGTGACGACCATTGCCGCGAAAGACGGCACCCCCACGCTGACGCAATCGGCAGCGATCATGCGGCCCGAGCTTGCCCCGGTGCTCCGCAACTTCACCAGCGAGCATGGGCTGCCGCTCAACACGGTCACCAGCCTGCTTCAGACGGCCGACGGCTACCTCTGGATCGGCACTTTCGGTGGCCTGGCCCGGTTCGACGGCCACCGTTTCAGCCACTTTCCCGCCGACATCGGCGTGACCCTGGGAAACGGCCCGGGCGTCGAGGCCCGGGGCCCGGCGAGCAACCGCATCATTTCGCTGTTCCAGGACGACCGCGAACGGCTGTGGATCGGCACCGAGGATGCCGGGATCAGCGTGCTGGCCAATGGCCGCTTCCTGCAGCTGGACATCTGCCGGCGACGCTGTCGGGTAAACAACATCAGCCAGGAGGGCGAAACGATCTGGTTGTCCACCCATGTCGGCTTGTGGCGGGTGGACATGGCGTCGCTGCAGGCGCGCATGCTCCAGGACCTGGGGGAGTCGATCGTCAGCGCCACGCAGTCGGATGCTGTCGGCGGGATGCTGGTTCTCACGCCCGGCCATCTTCTGCATTACACCGGACATGGCCTGGATCCGATCCCGGCACCCGACGATGTCAACGACCTGCGCCACATCGAGCCCGCCCCGGGTGGGGCCTACATCGGCAGCGGCGTCGATCTGTACCACTACACCCACGCCGACCGGACATGGCGTGCGTTCGGACTGGGCCCGGTGGAAGGTCTGTTTCCGGCACGAGACGGCGCCGTGTTGGTCTCGCTGCGTGATGGCCGGATCCTGCGGATGCATGTCGACGGCCGCCATGAACCGATTGCCGATATCGCGCCCGTCATTCCATTCCACATCGCCGAAGACAGCGAGGGCAACATCTGGGTTGGCACCCAGAACCGTGGCGTGCTGCGCCTCCACGCCCCATGGATCGGAACCCTCTCCTCCGAGGATTTCGACATGCGCACCCCTGGTCGTTCGGTCACGATGACCGGGGACGGCGGAATGGTCTTCGCGCTTGCCTGCGAGGGTCTGCGCCACTGGCATGCCGATGGCCGCGTGACACACTGGATCGCACCGCCGGGTGACCCCTTGCGCTGTATCGACACCCTGTACACCGCGGCAGACGGGAGCGTCTGGCTGGGCGCCGGAAGCGGTGCATTGTCGCGTATTGCCCCCGGTCAGGTCCTCCCGGACGGGATCACCGCCCATTGGCCCGGCAATCACCCGATCTACGCCATTTTCTCGCCGACCCCGGACCAGCTGCTGGTTTCGGTCTGGAGGAGCACTTACCTGCTCCAGCTGGACAAGGACGGTCGAATGCTCGATTCGGAACCCGTAGCCGCCCTGGAGGGCATGACGGTACGCCGGGTGGTGGCATCGCGCGCCGGCGGGCACTGGTTTGTCGGCACCGAAGGCGCCGTTCGCCTGGATCGGGGCACAGTCGCGGAACGTTGGTCCAGCAGCGATCACCCTTCGCTGCACTTTTCCCGGACCCTGCACGAAAGCGACGACGGCACGCTGTGGATCGGCACCTATGGCAATGGTCTGAACCGCATCGCGGGTGGTCAACTGCAGGTCTACGACCAGCACAACGGCCTGTTCGACGACACAGTCTCCTGCATCATGGAAGACCGGCGTGGCCGTCTGTGGACAGGCGGCAACCTGGGCGTGTCGATGCTGTTGCCCACCGCCACCGGACTGGACATGACGCAATCGGTGCGCTTCGGCACCAACGACGGTCTGATTCCCTCGGAGATCAACGGCGGCACCCAATCCACCTGCATCACCGACACCCACGGCCGATTCTGGTACACCCTGGTCGAAGGTTTCGCGGTACTTGCCCCGGATGACTACGACAAGCCGGAGACACGTCCGCCGCCTCCGCATATCGAACACGTCGCCGTGGCCGGCGTCGCGCACGATCCGAGGCGCCCACTGCGCCTGCCCCCATCGGCCGGCAACATCGAAATCGGCTACACCGCGATCAACCTGTCCGCTCCGGAACAGCTGCGTTTCCGCTTCCGCCTTTCCGGGGTCAACGAGAACTGGATCGAGGCCGGCATCCACCGCAGCATCGTCTATCCAAGCATCCCGTGGGGAGAGCACACCTTCCAACTGCAGGCCAAGAACGAAGGCGATTCCTGGCCAGGAACCGCCGTGGAACTGGAGATCATGCGTCCCGCGCCGTGGTACCAGCGCCCGTGGGTGTGGCTGGCCTGCACCCTGCTGGCGCTGGTGCTGCTGCTGGATGCGACCTGGCAGCGGCCACCCGCGGGACGGGACGAAGGCCAACAACCGCTCGCCTGAGTGCCACGCCTGCGCGCCACGAACCCGGCCCCGGATCCGGGGCCGGACGGCAGATGGGCTCATGCAACACGCCTGGCGCGCATCCAGCGCGGCAGAATCGCCTCGCCTTCAATCCGCGATCACGGCCTCACCAGGGCAACGGCGAGCCATTCGAATGCCAGAAGCCACCGCTGCGCTCCAGAGTGAGCTCATCCATGCGTGCCGCCAATCCGGAGGCCGACTCTTCCGGGCTGATGTCGCCCTTGCCACCCACCATCTCGGTCGCGACGAAGCCCGGATGCAGCAGCGCCACCGCCATGCCACGCGGCGCGAGATCCAGGGCCAACGACTTGCCCACCGCATTCACCGCCGCCTTGGATGCGCGATAGCCGTAGTAACCGCCGGAACCGTTATCGGTTATCGACCCCATGCGACTGGTGATGATGCCGATGCGCGCGCCCTGATCCAGATGGCCAAGCAACGCCTCGGTCACGCGCAGTGGTCCCAGGGTGTTGACCTCGAACTGGCGCACGATGGCCGCGAACGCGCCGGCATCCAGTTCGCCCAGTTTCTCGTTGGTGAAGATGCCTGCATTGAGCAGCAGCACATCGATGCGGACATCGCCAAGGCGCCCCGGCAATGCGGCCACGGCAGCCGCATCGGCCACATCGATGCCGACCTCGACACGTGCGCCGGTGGCCTCCAGTTCGGCACTGGAACGCCGGCACACGGCGATCACCTCGTCGCCACGTGCGCGGTACAGGCGGGTGAGTGCGAGGCCAATGCCACGGTTGGCACCGGTGATGAGGACAGTCGACATGTGGACTCCGGAGGGAAGTGGGACTTACCCGAGGATGGAGGCATGCCGGCGAAGATCAAGTCATCGCCGACGATGGACACCGACCGCCGCTCCGTGCCCGAATACCCGATCATTCCCTCCGTGCCACGTCGATGCCCCACTACTCCGGCCCCTTGTTGACCCGCCAGCTGCTCGATGCATTGCGTGCCGCGCGCGCGGCAGGATGCGATCAGTGGCACGGATCACTGGACCTGGGGAAGAGCGTGCGCCCGGTGGCCCTGCGTCCGGATGCGTTCGAGTGGCATGACCGACGCTGGCCATGGCCGGAACAACTCAAGGACCGCACGATCCATGTCCACGATACCGAGGGCTGGGTGCCCGCCGCGCGTTTCTCCGGATCGCTGATCAAGCTCGTTCCGACCGAATGGGGCCCACCCACGTTCGAGATCGACGGCATCAAGATGCTGCCGACGGCCCGGACATCGCCGTATGAGGATGCGCGCCGCAAGGTGGCATTGGTGGCTCCCGCCGGAAAGAACATCCTGGATACCTGCGGTGGACTGGGCTACTTCGCCGCCCATTGTTTGGCCGCCGGCGCAGCGCGGGTGCTGTCGTTCGAGAAAAACCCCGACGTGCTCTGGCTGCGCACGCTCAATCCATGGTCGCCCTGTCCGGACGATCCCGGCAACGGTGGCCGCCTGCAGCTGACCCACGCCGACATTTCCCAGGCCATCGCCGACATTCCCGATGCATCGGCGGACGCGGTGCTTCACGATCCGCCGCGCTTCGGCATTGCCGGCGAACTGTATTCGCAGGCGTTCTACGACCAACTCGCGCGCGTGCTGCGTCCGAACGGACGCCTGTTCCATTACACCGGCAGCCCGAACCGCCTCACCAGCGGGCGCGACGTGCCGCGCGAAGTCGCGCGGCGACTGGAAACCGCGGGATTCAAGGCCGAACTGGCCCTGGATGGCGTACTGGCGGTACGCCGACGTCGCTGAGACATCCCGCCCACTGCCGAAGAATCACCGATCAGGGCTGCTGTGCGGCGACGCTTTCCAACACGACACACCGCGTCCTGAGCCCCTGCCTGCCCGCGCACCCGTTTCACCGTCTGCGAACGCCACGGTCTGTCAAATGCGATCGACGATGCGGCGTTCCAGCCATGCAACCACGCCAGCCAGCGATGTCGCCGCCGTCGCCATGCCCAGCAACACCCCCACGGCATTCGCCAACGCATCCCGAAGGTCGAGCATGCGCAGATGCGGCACGAAGGTGGCCTGCGCCCACTCCAGCGCCATGCCCAGCGCCACCAGTCCGCATGCCACCAGAACCAGCACGCGCGGCCGCTCGAACACCTGCACCGCACCGAAAGCCAGCACGAAATACGCGGAAACATGCAGCAGCTTGTCGAAATGACGCGGCGTTTCCATCGGCATCGGCGGCGGCGGAATCAACGACAGCACGATCACCGCCAGGATGGCGAACATCCACATGCCGAGCCAGAAACGCGACCAACGCAGCTCCCGCATCACAGCCGCCAACGCAGGTCGCCCTGGAGGAAGGCATGGCCGAAATCGACACCGCGCGCGAAACCCATCGCCTGGAAGGATTCGCCCATCATGCCGGGCAGGGTGAGCTGCTTGACCTGCTGGCCCACGGCATAGCGCGCCGCTTCATCCTGCGCCAATCCATGCAGGGTCTCGAAACACTCGGCGAGACGGTTGCCGAACAGGAAGCCGGCCTGGGTGGTGTAGCCGGTCAGTTCGAAGCCGGCCCCGGTGCCGGCCTCGGCCAATGCGGTGAAATCCACCGAGGCGGTGAGGTCGGTGAGTCCCGGCCACAGGAACGGATCCTCCACCAATCGATGCCGGTAAAACCCGCGCAAGGTGCCGTCGCGCCGCTGCGACGCATAGAAATCCCGGCGCGGATGACCGTAGTCGACAAACAGCATCGCGCCCTCGCGCAGCAGCCCGCCCACGGCCTGAATCCAGTACGGCAGCTGCGGCAGCACCTCGGAGCGGAAGCCATCGGCAAAAGGCCGATCCAGATAGCGTTCGACATGCCGCACGGCCGCGGTGAGGAATCCGTCGGCAGGTTGATCGACGCGGATGAAACGACGCTGCGGATCCAGCGCAACGAACTCTTCATGCAGTTCGCCGCCATGCACGGCAAAGCGCGGCACAGGCAACGCATCGAGCACCTCATTGGCGAACAGCACGCCGCGCCAATCCGCATCCGGCGGCCCATCCAGCCAGACCACCCGCTCGAACAGCGACAGTGGCAACGCGGCCCCCAAGCGCTCGCGTTGACGCTCGCGCAGATCGGCCGACGGTTCCAGGATCGCGTAACGCGATGGCAGCGCATCCAGCATCGCCAGATGGACCAACGCATCCTGCGCGAACGCGCCACTGCCTCCGCCCAGCTCCAGGAACTGGCCGCCACCCAGTTGCCGCAACACCGGCGCAACCGATTCAGCGACGCATTGTGCGAACAACGGACCCAATTCGGGCGCGGTGACAAAATCCCCGCCGCGCCCGAACTTCTGCGCACCGGCGCTGTAATAGCCCAAACCCGGGGCATACAAGGCCAGCTCCATGTAGCGCGAAAACGGAATCGCACCGCCTTCGGCCTCGATCACGGCACGGATCAACGCGGCCAGCTCGTCGCTGTGCGAGCGTGCCGCGTCTTCGGGTTCTGGCAAGTCGACGCGCACGGGATTCCTCCGGAAAAATGAGACGTATGGTAAAGCCAGCGTCCGTGACCGTTCCGATGGATTTGCGGCATCGGCAAAAGTTAAGGTAGCGCCATGAACGCACCTCGCCCTGTTGCACTCGTCACCGGCGCCGCCCGTCGTCTTGGCGCCGCCATCGCCACCGGTCTGCACGCCGCAGGGTATGACCTCGCGCTGCATTATCGCGACAGCGCCACCGACGCCGCTGCCTTGCAGGACACGCTGGAAGAATCGCGCCGCAACAGCACCGTGCTGCTGCGCGCCGATTTGTCCGACACCGCACGCCTGCCCTCGCTGATCGAGCGCACCGCGCTTCGGTTCGGGCGGCTCGATGCGCTGGTGAACAACGCATCATCCTTTTTCCCGACCCCCATCGGCGAAACCACCGAAGCCATGTGGGATGCGCTGATGGATTCCAACGCCAAGGCACCGTTCTTCCTTGCTCAGTCGGCTGCCTTCCACCTGCGTGAATCCAAGGGCGCGATCGTGAACCTCTGCGATATCTACGCCGAGCGCCCACTCGCCAACCACACCGTGTACTGCATGGCCAAGGCGGCACTGACGATGCTGACCTCGTCGCTAGCACGCGAATTGGGCCCGGAAGTTCGGGTCAATGCGATTGCGCCCGGTGCCATCCTCTGGCCAGAAGCGGATGACGCCGCGCCTGACAATGCATTGCTCGCGCGAACCACACTGGGGCGAACCGGCACGCCGGATGAGATCGCCGAAGCGGTCGTATTTTTACTGGGCAAGGCCACCTACACCACCGGACAGGTGCTGCGGGTAGATGGCGGGCGCTGGCTGACGATTTGATTATGGAAACGGATACACCACGACCTTCTGCACTGGCTTGTTTTTTTTTTGAACGCAGTTAGAGTCGAATCCCGTTTCATTCAAAAATGGGTTTGTCATGCGATCTTTCCCGAGCTTGTTCAGCATCTGCCTGGCGACACTCCTTGCCACACCTCCCGCCCAAGCCACCGACGCCTTTCCGTCCGAAGGCGAAATGGCAACCGACGGAGCGCTGGAAGTCTGGAATGACAACGTTCTCTATTCGAGGGGAGAGACCACCATCGAATTCGGCCCTGACATCACGGCCACTGCCGCCAGGGTGCTGGCCCATGGCTTCGAGGCAAAACTCCCGGTTTACGAATTGAAGGATGCCACGATCAACATTCACGGCACCCTTCTGAGCGGAGATTCCCTGCTGGTGATTCCCGCGCTGGGAGAAGTCATGTCCATGGGTGCAATCACCATTACGGCGGAAGGCTTGCAGAAATCCGGCCCGCGCACGGTGTATTCCTGCCCTGGAGGATATATCCATCGCGATGGCGTGAATACCGGATCCACCACTGCGTGTGCCAGCTCCACGGTAGAGGTCTACTGCGATGGCGCCCTGATCAGAACTCGTTTGAAACACGGCTGCATGAACTGATCAACGAAGGCGGCATGATCCGAAAACGGCTTCATGACTTTCCGCCGGGGCGACACACTCGTCTCCAGCGTCGCGACAAAGGCACTGTCGCTGCGAACGCCTACAAATCCAGTGGCTCCGCATGTGCCCGATGCGCATGATCGGCATGCGCAGACCATAACGCAGCAAGAGTTTTTCCCGACAGCGGATCGACGAACTCCGGCACCAGTGCCGCCAGCGGCTCCAGCACGAAGGCGTGTTTCAATTCCGGGCGCGGCAATTTCAGGTTCCCTGGCCCCTCGCACATCAGGCCGTCGTAGAACACCAGATCGATGTCCAGCGTGCGCGAGGAAAAACGCGGCACGTCGCGCCGGCGGCCATGGGCGTCTTCAAGTGCGTGCAGCCAGCCGTTCAGCGCTTCGGGCGACAGTGCCGTGGTCAGCGCCGCGCCGGCGTTGAGGAAGTCCGGCCCGTCGAAACCCACGGCGACATAGCGATAGACCGGCGAGAACCGCACATCGGGAAAGGCCTGCCGCAACGCCGTCGCAGCGGAGGCCAGATGACGCGCGGGTTCGATGTTGCTGCCAAGACTGAGCAGGGCCAGGCCCATGGGCGATTCCGTCCGGAATGCGGGTTTCACGCGAAGCCGCGCATTCTATCCGTCGCCGTGCCCGCTGTGCTGTCCCCGCCTACTCCATGGCAACGGTCGTCTCGTCCGAAGGGAGCGTGCGCGTCGCCGACAGGCCATCCCGCAAGTCGTAGCCGGTCGGCTCCTGGAACACGCGCAGGCCGAATTCCGGCAGGATCGCGAGCAAGTGGTCGAAGATGTCCGACTGGATGTCCTCGTACACCCCCCAGCGCGTATCGGAAGTGAAACAGTAGATCTCCAGCGGCAGGCCGGTGGCGCCGGGCTGCAGCTGGCGCACCAGCAGCGTCATGTCCTGATGGATGCCCGGATGTGCCCGCAGGTAGCGCATCACGTAGGCGCGGAAGGTGCCGACATTGGTGAGCCGCCGGGCGTTGGCCGTGTCCCGCTCCACCCACTCGCGCTGCTGCGCGTTCCATTGCGCGATCTCGTCCTCCTTGCCGTCGAGGTAATCGTCGATCAGGCGAAGCCGATGCAGCCGCTGCTGCTCGGCCGCATCGAGGAAACGCACCGACGATTGATCCAGATGCAGCGCGCGCTTGATCCGGCGCCCGCCGGATTCGCTCATGCCGCGCCAGTTCTTGAACGATTCGCTCAGGAACCGCTTGATCGGCACCGCCGTGACCGTCTTGTCCCAGTTCTGCACCTTGATGGTGTGCAGCGAGATATCCACCACGTCGCCGTCGGCATTGGCCGAAGGCATTTCGATCCAGTCGCCCACCCGGATCATGTCGTTGGAACTGACGGTGACGCCGGCCACGATCGACAGCAACGTGTCCTGGAACACCAGGATCAACACCGCCATCATCGCGCCGAGCCCAGACAGCAGTACCAGCGGCGAACGATCGATCAGCGCCGCGATCATCAGTACCGCTGCGACGGCGAACACCACGATCTTGACCAATTGCAGGTAGCCCTTGATCGGCTTGCTCCGCGCATTCTTGCGCCGCCCGTACAGGGCATCGACCATGTCCAGCGCCTTGGACACCGCCATTGCCACGGTCAGTGCGATGAAGGCGGCGCCGACGTTGCGCACCACCTTGACCACCACATCCGGCAGGCCCGGCACCAGGGCCACGCCAGCCATCAGCACCAACGCCGGCACGATATTGGCCAGGCGCGGGATCACGCCGAAACGAAAGTCCCGGCCATCGCCCGCGACAGCCGGCATCACCGTGGCGCGCAGGGCCCGGCGCAAGGCACGCAACAGCACCTTCTTGGTGACGAAATTCGCAAGCCACGCGGCCACGCACAGCGCACACACCACCAGGGCGGCATAAAGCCCCGGATGCGGCTCCAACATCTCGCGCAGCGACTGGATCCACGCCATCATGCCGACACCTCCTTCTCACGCACGATCTTCACGCCCACGGCGCGTGCACCGCGCACCGCGCCGGGCTTGCTCAGCTTCAGTTGCACCCGCCGCACCGGGAACTCGGTCAGGATCAGCCCGGCAACACGCTCGGCCAGGGTTTCAACCAGCCCGAAGCCCGACGCTTGCACATACGCGACGACACGCTTGCTGACGGCCTTGTAATCCAGCGTGTCGTCGATGGTGTCGGTTGCTGCCGGCACTCGGTTGTCGAAGCTCATCTCGATGTCGAACCACAACGGCTGGCGGATGCGCCGCTCCCAGTCGTAGATGCCGATCAGGGCATCGACTTCGAGTTGTTCGATGAAAACGGTGTCCATGGAAACTGCCGCGAATACGATGGAACTCGGGATGGTACCCGTCCTGAACGGGCAAACCCGAACCGCGGCTTACGCCACCGGCACCAATTCCGCCATGTCCCAGCGAGGCCGCACCGCCACGGAAGCGGGTTCACCCTGTCCTGCCGCAAGCCTCAACGCACCGGCGAACGCGATCATCGCGCCGTTGTCGGTACAGAACTCCGGACGCGGGAAACACACCTGGACACGGCAACGCCGCGCCATGTCGGCCAGATGCTCGCGCAGGCGGCGATTGGCCCCGACACCACCGGCAACGATCAGGGTGCGGTGGCCGGTTTGGCGCAGCGCACGCTCGCATTTGATCGCCAGCGTTTCAGTCACCGCCTGCTCGAAACCGCGGGCAACGTCGGCACGGGTCTGCTCGCTTCGATCCGATTGCTGCCAGGCCAGCAACACCTGCGTCTTCAGCCCGGAAAAGCTGAAGTCCAAACCCGGCCGATCGGTCATCGGACGCGAAAACGTGAACACGCCGGGCCTGCCCTCACCGGCCAGCCGCGCCAGGTGCGGGCCGCCCGGATACGGCAAGCCCATCAACTTGGCGGTCTTGTCGAAAGCCTCGCCCGCCGCATCGTCCAGCGTCTCGCCGAGCAGCGCGTACTCGCCAATGCCGCGCACGTCCACCAGTTGGGTATGGCCGCCGGACACCAGCAGCGCCACGAATGGCGGCTTCGGAGGATTGTCCTCAAGCAGCGGCGCCAGCAGGTGGCCCTCCATGTGATGCACGCCGATGGCGGGAATATCCAGCGCGAAGGCGAGCGCACGCCCGGCAGCCGCACCGACCAACAGCGCCCCGACCAACCCGGGACCTGCGGTGTAGGCCACGCCATCCAGATCGGACAGCGACAATTCCGCCTGCGCCAGACACTCGCGTACCAGCGGCACCAGCTTGCGCACATGGTCGCGACTGGCCAGCTCCGGCACCACGCCCCCGTACTGGGCGTGCAGCGCGATCTGGCTGTACAGCGCATGGGCGCGCAACCCGGCAACCGTGTCGTACACCGCCACGCCGGTTTCATCACAACTGGTTTCGATTCCTAGAACGATCATCTGGGTTGGACTTGCACTGGACGATTCTTGCCCAGTATCATACGCGGCTCACACAACGTCCGGGCCCTTCCCGGCATCCACCGAACATATCCCGGAGCTTCCATGCCCAGCGTCAAAGTCCGCGAAAACGAGCCGTTTGAGTTTGCCCTGCGCCGCTTCAAGCGCACCTGCGAAAAGGCCGGCGTCCTGGCCGAAACCCGCAAGCGCGAGTTCTACGAGAAGCCGACGCAGGAGCGCAAGCGCAAGGCGGCCGCCGCGGTGAAGCGTCACCTGCGCCGCGTCTCGCGCGACGTGACCAAGCGCCAGCGCCTCTACTGATCCGCCGTGCTCTGCCGAAAAGCCGGCTGCGCCTCGCGCTGCCGGCTTTTTGTCGTCTCCAGCCATCAAGATGTCCCTTCGGGCCATCGCCATCACGCTGTCGAGAAACGCTCCGGGCGTTTTTTTGCATTCCTGCTTTTCGGAGAACCTGGACCATGAGTCTCAAGCAACGCCTCACCGATGACATGAAGGCCGCGATGAAAAGCGGCGAGAAAGACCGCCTCGCTGTGATCCGTCTGATCAACGCAGCGATCAAGCAGCGCGAAGTGGACGAGCGCATCGTCCTCGACGATGCCGCCACACTGGCCGTGCTGGAAAAGATGCTGAAGCAGCGCCGCGATTCGGTTTCCCAGTACGAAGCCGCCGGCCGCGAGGACCTTGCCGCCATCGAGCGCGCCGAGATCGCCGTCATCGACGCTTACCTGCCGGCCAAACTCGGCGAAGCCGAAATCAGCACCGCCATCGCCGCCGCCATCGCCGAGACTGGCGCCACCGGCCCGGCGGACATGGGCAAGCTGATGGGCGTGCTCAAACCCAAGCTCGCAGGCCAGGCCGACATGGGACTGGTGTCGACGCTGGTGAAGAAAGCACTGGCCGGCTGATCCAGGCACGGAACCGGGGCCATCGGCCCCACCGCTGCCGCCTGTCACCCACGTGCCGCGCTGCAACTGAAACGGCCCGACGGAGCAATCCGCCGGGCCGTTCTCGTTGGGATTGTCAAGACATGAAACTGCCAGGCAAGAATCCGGCTACCCCGGCAGCCAGTCATCCCCGCACAACAGGATCAAGCGGAGCACTGACTCGGGCAAACTGCCAGTATGCATAACGTGCACCGCAATTCACTCGACCCGGCATGCCACCTCACGGCACGCGCACAAGCCACGCTGACGCCGATGTTCGTACTGGCTCGTCGCAGCCGCCGTGCAGCGACCGCTTCGCAATATCCTGCCGTCGGGGATTATGGTCAGGCAGCAGCCGCAAACGCCTTCGCCCCGCGGAAAATGACGATGGCAAAAGCCAGCTCGACCAACCCGCCCACCAGGGCTGAAGCCGGCGGTGCGAGCCAGAAAAAGAATGAGAGAAATGAAGCCGCCACCAGTGCAATGCCAAGAACCCAGTAGATCTTGAGCCCATACACCGTCGCAAAGACAGTGTATCTGCAACCGATCGCAAGCATCACGGCCGGGAAAAACATCTCGGACCGAAGGTGATACAAGCCGTACGCCATGACGCAACATGCGATGAGCCATACTGTCGATGCACCCGCGAGTTGGTTCAGCGGGTTCGGGGCAGGTGCTGCTTTCGGCTTTACCCAAAATCTGGCGAGCAATGCGCTAATCGGGTAAATCAATGCGCCGCCGATCAGCAGCGCCCACACACCCTGGAGAGCCCCCGCAAAGAAACAGACTGCCGATGCGATCAGCCATACAAGCGCCGAAGTAAGGACGCCAGGCGCACCATCGTAGTGCTCCCGTCGTATCTCGGACTGCAACCGGTTGTTCAAATCTAGCTGCATGGATTCCTCTGTGGTCCAAAGCTGAGTCAAGCCGCGCCGCGAAGCGGTATCGGCGTGAATGATCGAATGGAACCCTCCGCGTCGCCACACGGCTTCGATACGCCAGGCTGAAGGTGTTCGCCATCAGGACACGGGATCACGGGAGGAGTCTGTCATGCACGCTACCACCAAAACTGTTCGCAATGAATCGTCCGCCGCCGTCACGCTGGCGGTGGATCTGGCCAATGACGTGTTCGAGTTGGCATTCGCCGATGTGACGGGACGCATCGTCGCGCGCAAGCGGCTCAAGCGCGGGGCATTGGCCGAGTGTCAGGAAAATCGCGCGCCGTTGCGCATCGTGATGGAAGCCTGCGGTTCGGCGCACGCCTGGCCTCGTCTCGCGGGTGAGCAGGGCTTTCGAGCGGCATGGCGCTTGCCTGCGAACGCCAGTCCGCAGGCAAGCGGACTGGCCGGAATGATGGCTCGGGAAACCATCCCACCGTAAAGCCGAATACACGAATGCAACCACTCCCGTTTGCCGGAGTTGAAGCAAAAGCGTCAGCAGGATGAAAAGCCAGAATCACATGCCGTGAAGCTGCTGCTTCACAAAACCCTGCCGGATGGGATTGACAGGGGAGCCCATACACGCATTGTTAGGCTCCAACCCGATGAGCCGGAAGGCAGTCATGAAAGCGCTCGTTGAGCGGAATAAGCTGCTTTTGCAGCCCATTGATCCCCGTAAGAACACAAAACTGCATTGCGGCAACAATTGCCAAAGCATTGCTGATCTTTACGTTGGCAAAAATAAGCTCCAAGGGATACCCGTCTGCCATGCGACTGAGCGGATGAATGCCGCCATGTGTATAGGAATTGAGTGCCCGCCAAGCACTGCCCTTGAATTCTGACAGTGCATCATGCGGCACCTTCGCATTAGGGATCCCAGCGATTGCCGCGAGCATGTCCTGGACTTGAGGAAGATTTTTGGCAGCTTGTTCCGTGTCTTCGGCAAGCCGTGCAGAGATGCGGGAAATATGGTTGTCCGTGGCAGCGTAAAGCGCCCAGACCGCGCGGAGGGTTGTCTCGAACTGTGCACGAAGCACAACGAAGCTGCTAGCGAACATTCTATTCTCTGCCAGGCTACGAAAAGCAGCAGAGTGCTCGATGGACATCTGGCAAAGGTTTCCCGACACAGCTATCCGAGCTGAATTGTCGTAAGGCGGTCTATCAATCACCTCAATGATGTTCTGGAGCAGAAGCTCAGATCTTGGAAATATCTCGTGATCTATCATTGGGGCCTAACACCTGAGTTAAGCCGCGCCGCGAAGCGGCATCGGCTTGAATGATCGAATGGACTCCCCCCGCGTCGCCACACGGCTTCGATGAGCCAGACTGAAGGTGTTCGCCATCAGGACACGGGATCACGAGAGGAGTCCGACATGCACGCTACCACCAAAGTTGTTCGCAATGAATCGTCCGCCGCGGTCACGCTGGCGGTGGATCTGGCCAAGGACGTGTTCGAGTTGGCATTCGCCGATGCGGCGGGACGCATCGTCGCGCGCAAGCGGCTCAAGCGCGGGGCATTGGCCGAGTGTCAGAAAAATCACGCGCCGTTGCGCATCGTGATGGAAGCCTGCGGTTCGGCGCACGCCTGGCCTCGTCTCGCGGGTGGGCAAGGCTTTCGAGCGGCATGGCGCTTGCCTGCGAACGCCAGTCCGCAGGCAAGCGGACTGGCCGGAATGATGGCTCGGGAAACCATCCCACCGTAAAGCCGAATACACGAATGCAACCGCTCCCGTTTGCCGGAGTTGAAGCAAAAGCGTCAGCAGGATGGAAAATGCAGAATCAAATGCCGTGAAGCTAGCGCTTCACAAAACCATGCCGTCAGGGGTTGACGGGGGAGTCCATACATGAATTGTTAGATCACTTACGCTCAGTGTATGCAAGCAACATGGTCGCCTGCCTCCTTGCACCAGATAGGTCGCCCAGCTCGATCTCACCCGTCTTCGGGTTCTGGCTTGTGACGGCGTCGAGCTCACGTTGGTACATGCTGAGAGTTTCCTCGAACGTGCGTCTGTCATGTAGTGCGAGCCTACTAAGAAAAGAATCCATCTCAAGCTTGGAAGGTTGCCGCAGGAAAGGGCTTGGATGCTCGGTCAAATCGAGTAGCCAGCGCCGGATCGGGGCGACCGCGTCATTGAACTCTTTGCGACGATCTCTCCACAACGCAAGACGATGACCTAGAAGCACGCCCAGAGCGAACGTGAGCAAGCTGACAAGAGATGCTTCCGTTAGCGTAATAGTCGGCAAAGTGATCTAGCGCCGTGCTAACCGGCCTGCGGCCGGCAATGGTCGGATTGAATGAAGCATGTCCCCGCAGGTCCGGTTGAGCACACAGTTAGACGAACAACTTATCGGGGAACGAGTTGTGGGGCACGACCTTACTGAGAGCTCCATTGCTCCCTGAAACATGGCAGCTGCCTCCCTTCGGCACCTCAACCTTTACCCATTGCTGTGTTGCGGACGCGAGATCAAGCACGGTGGCGATCTCTGCTTTGTTCAGGGCGCAGATCGTAATGTTCCCGCACACGAGACAGAGCCAAACGAGATCATGCTTTTTAGAGGCCGCGATAAGCGCCTTCATTTCGTCAGCAGATAGTGTGTGCTGCCAAGGAGACTTGGTAGGCTTCCTGTACTTGATGAAAAAGTGCCGGTCAGTGTTTACTAGGTAATGACCGTACTTTGTCGATCCGCGATTTAGTGCTTTGAACGACGTGTGCTCGGCGATCTGCGTCAAAGCCGCGCCATGGTAAAGATCTTGCTCTTGAATCTTCATGCGAACAACTCCCCTGTTGGTTGTCTAACGCCTGAGTTAAGCCGCGCCGAAGGCGTCGGCTTGAATGATCGAATGGACTCCCCCCGCGTCGCCACACGGCTTCGATGAGCCAGACTGAAGGTGTTCGCCATCAGGACACGGGATCACGGGAGGAGTCCGATATGCACGCTACCACCAAAACTGTTCGCAATGAATCGTCCGCCGCCGTCACGCTGGCGGTGGATCTGGCCAAGGACGTGTTCGAGTTGGCATTCGCCGATGCGACGGGACGCATCGTTGCGCGCAAGCGGCTCAAGCGCGGGCCATTTTCCGAGTGTCTGGAAAATCGCGCTCCGTTACGCATCGTGATGGAAGCCTGCGGTTCGGCGCACGCCTGGCCTCGTCTCGCGGGTGAGCAGGGCTTTCGAGCGGCATGCCGCGAGCCTGCGAACGCCAGTCCGCAGGCAAGCGGACTGGCCGGAATGATGGCTCGGGCAAAGCCCACCGCAAAGCCGAATACACGAATGCAACCGCTCCCGTTTGCCGGAGTTGAAGCAAAAGCGTCAGCAGGATGAAAAGCCAGAATCACATGCCGTGAAGCTGCTGCTTCACAAAACCCTGCCGGATGGGATTGACAGGGGAGTCCATACACGCATAGTTAGGTTACGCCTGCGCGAGCTTACGCTCGTGAGACAACAGAGGCCGACGCATTTCGAGGGCTCGAACATGCGCGCCATTGTATTCAGCTACGAAACTGCCCAAGACAGCGAAGCCGTGCTTCTCGTACAGCCGGACCGCTGGCGCATTGGACGCTGCGACGCAAAGCATAGCCGGTTCGGTGACGGCAGATAGAGCATGCCGGAGCAAGCTGCCACCTATGCCGAGTCCTCGTGCTCGGGGATGAACGAACAGGCCCGTGATCTGGTTGCCAAGTACAGCAATGTAGCCGACAGGGCGATCTGCCTCGGCTACCAGGATCTCTGAGCGCTTGAAAATTGCCAGGCGCGCCGGATCTTCCGTGAGCGGAAGCAAGCTTGGCACAACTGGCTCAAGGGCAAGTTCGTCGAGTTTCGACGCGGCATAGATCGCAAGGACTTCCTCGATGTCTGTAGGAAGGAAGTGGCGGATTCGAACGTCGCTGAGAAGTCTCACGCGCAACCTAACGCCGTGGTAAGCGGCAGCGGCACGATTGAGCATCAGGCAACACGATGGCCTCTCCCCGCTGTCCGCTTGACCACATAGTTAGCTTTTCGCAGACGCAAAAATGGGAGCTGTGAAACGGCTCAAGTGATACTTCGCGGACAAGATTGATCTACTGAATCTCTGTAACGATCCCGTCCTTGATTTTGATCCAACCCACAGTCGATTGACCGGATCCGGAGCAAAGTATCCGAATGTTTACCGTGCCATCCTTGGATGCGTACGCATGACTACTCTTGCAAGCAGGTGGAAGCCCAGCTAGAAACTTCTCTGCCTGGGCCACATCTGATGCTCGCGCATAGGCTTCGTCCTTGACCTTGCCCGCAGCATGAACAGCAAACGTTGAAACGAATCCAACCGCAAGAAGGAGCTTATGAATGCGCATATACAGTCCCCATAGGCGAGAGAATTGTGCCGCTTTGGATCGCTACAAGAGTCACGTTGATTGACATCAGCGGTGGAAACAGGGCGCTGAGAAATCCATGATCGTAAAGCTAACGCCCAAGCTCAGCCGCAAATCTGCCGCAGCGAAGCGGAGGCAGGTTTGTCGGCTGGAGCGCCTTGTTGGGCATTGTTAGAAAGAACCTTCTGCGATGTACCTGAAGGGAAAGTTCCCATTGAGCGCAGCCTTCACTTTGTGGCGACCTCCTGAATAAACCTCGCAGAAGAACAAGTCTTTTCCACGCCCCTTCAGCATGAAGCTCCTGTACCCGGACTCTTGCACAGGATCTCCATCGCCTGAGAGAAGTGACGAGGAATAGCCGGCGGCCTTTGCCACGGCGGCTTTGCATGAACTGAAATCCCCAGCTGAACTGTTGCGGGTTTGTTGCTTGGCTGCCAGAAACCGAGCATCCGTCAGAACTACCTTGAAGCTGTCTATTCGGCCAGACTCACGAATCAACTCCGCCGTCCCGAAGGCGGTGCTTATCGAAGCGGGTTTCTGTTGTGATATGGTCTTCGACATCTCAGGTGGGACAGGTTGCGAAATAGCCTTGAACAAAGACTTAGTTGCAGCCTCAAGGCGCGAGAATGCTTGCCTGCGCTCCGCTGCGTTGTTGATGTTGACCTTGATGCGGATGTCGTTTGCTCGGCCAGAGCTCGTGCCATTGACGTAAAAAGCAATGTTGTTCTCCATGCCATTGGCACCTGGGGCGCCAAAAGGGATGAGAGTGGTCATGCACAACCATTCGCCGGGCATTGCCTTGCTTTGCTTCCACCCCTCAGTGCGAAGGCCCTGCGATTCCACCGCGGAGCAAAGGCGCTGCGGCTGGCCAAAGAAATCATCTGCCCCAATCGCCTGGGGTGCGACTATCCCAAATAGCAACGTTGCTGCGATTCTTCGCATGAAACCTCTCCAAGATGCCCAACACTTGAATTAAGCCGTGCCGCGAAGCGGCGTCGGCTTGAATGATCGAATGGACTCCCCCCGCGTCGCCACACGGCTTCGATGAGCCAGACTGAAGGTGTTCGCCATCAGGACACGGGATCACGGGAGGAGT
>JAPMLR010000103.1 GCA_026410415.1 Denitratimonas yunnanensis (SeqCode)
ATCCATCGAGTCAGTGATGCCATCCAGCCATCTCATCCTCTGTCGTCCCCTTCTCCTCCTGCCCCCAATCCCTCCCAGCATCAGAGTCTTTTCCAATGAGTCAACTCTTCGCATGAGGTGGCCAAAGTACTGGAGTTTCAGCTTTAGCATCATTCCTTCCAAAGAAATCCCAGGGCTGATCTCCTTCAGAATGGACTGGTTGGATCTCCTTGCAGTCCAAGGGACTCTCAAGAGTCTTCTCCAACACCACAGTTCAAAAGCATCAATTCTTCGGCGCTCAGCTTTCTTCACAGTCCAACTCTCACATCCATACATGACCACAGGAAAAACCATAACCTT
>JAPMLR010000104.1 GCA_026410415.1 Denitratimonas yunnanensis (SeqCode)
GCATCGGCGTGGTAGATCACCTTCTGGCCCTCGCGCTCGCGGGCTTCGGCGAATTCGGCGAACAGGCTCTTGCCGCTGACGGTGGGCGCGTGCTCGATCAGGCCGGCCTGCATCAGGCGTTGTCCGAGCAGGGCGGAACCGCCGGCCAGATACATGTCCGGGGCCATGAATCGCCCGCCGGGCTTGAGATCGGCGATGACCGGCGTGCGGCGGCTGATGGCGTCGAATTCGTCCAGCGTAAAGGAGAAACCGGCCTCACGCGCGATCGCGAGCAAGTGCAGCACGGCATTGGTGGAACCGGCCGTCGCAGTCGCGGCGACGGCGGCATTGCGGATGGAT
>JAPMLR010000105.1 GCA_026410415.1 Denitratimonas yunnanensis (SeqCode)
CTTTTCCGAGAGTGATCAGTTGCAGCGGAACCTCGTTCACGCTCAACCCGCTGTGCGCGACACTGCCGCAACCATCCGGCCCGGGAACGCCGGCACCGTGCGCGTCGTCGACGTAGAAGGTGGCGTTCTCGGCGCGGGCCAGCACGGCCAGTATCTTCAGTGGCGCGATGTCACCGTCCATGCTGAACACGCCATCGGTCGCCAGCAACGCGGCTGCCGCCGGCTGGCTGCGCAACTGACACAACGCGCCATCGGGCAACGCATGCGGGTAGCGCTTGAGCTCTGCGCCAGCGAGGCGCGCGGCGTCAATCAGGCTGGCATGGTTGAGCTTGTCCT
>JAPMLR010000106.1 GCA_026410415.1 Denitratimonas yunnanensis (SeqCode)
AAGAAGAAATACGGAAGAAGTTTGTTTCTACTTCAGGATCACTTGCTGAAGTTTTAATGTGAACTTCTCCGTAATTTTCTTTGCTTAGATCCATGAAAAGAACACAGGCAACATGTTTGAACATTCGTTCTAGTTTGTAACGAACAACATTGAAACCTGCATTCTCAAGTTTTTCTACACATTGCAACATTAAAGTAGTGTCGAGATCGCTTTGATACTTTGTTAACATACGATCACGTTGAGACTTTGTATCCCGATGTAAATCAATTGTTGTGCATTTGGCACCAATGATCTTAGCTGCTTCCATTAACTCTTCAGAATTAACATTAGATAAC
>JAPMLR010000107.1 GCA_026410415.1 Denitratimonas yunnanensis (SeqCode)
AGCACGCTTTCCAACAGCAGCAATTGCTGGGACTGGACCGATATCCGGCGGGAAAGCGCGTCGATGGAGTCGCAGAGCTGGACGCCGGTGGGCGCCACGACCTGATGGTCGGCAAGTTCACCGGTGGTGGTGCGCGGGCCGCCGACGGCAGGTGGTTCGTCGAAATTGAACTCGCCATCGTCCATTCTCGCGATCTTGGTCAGCCGCGCATCCAGTGCGTTGATGCGGGTGGATTCGGCCTGAAGCTCGGCCAGTTTGACCGACATGGCATTGAGTTCGCGCTGGGCAGCGTTTTTGGCGCTGTCGAATTCGGCGCGCTGTTGCTCGACTTCG
>JAPMLR010000108.1 GCA_026410415.1 Denitratimonas yunnanensis (SeqCode)
CCACCACGGTAGCCAGTGCCGCACCCGAGTTCAGATCGAACAGCGAGATGGCCACGGCCACAGCCAATTCGAAAAAGTTGGATGTACCGATCAGGCAGGCAGGACCACTCACGTTGTGGGGCAGTTTCATCCAGCGTGCAGCCAAGTAAGCGATCACGAAGATGCCATAGGTTTGCAGGGTGAGCGGGATGGCGATCAGCAGGATCACGCCCGGCTTGGCGACGATGGTGCCGGCCTGAAAACCGAATAGCAGCACCACGGTGGTGATCAGCCCCACGATGGACCAGGGCTTGAGCCGAGCAGTGAAATCGGCCACGGCATGACTGGATCGG
>JAPMLR010000109.1 GCA_026410415.1 Denitratimonas yunnanensis (SeqCode)
CTCTTCCGATCTGTTTGCCAGATTTTCTCATTTTCTTCATTCAGAAATTAATAGATGTGCAGTGCATTGATTCTCACATTTGAGTGACAAGAAAACCGCTGAAGGTTGTATGTTGGTCATTTCCCCAAACATGTGCGTTTAGATCCATGCGCACATACACCTGGTCTCTTGACTGCAGCTGCACGAATGCTGCATTTCCTCCGTTATCAGCTGTGTCAAACTCAGACGACGTGTGATCAGACGTAATGACGACAACTTCATTGTTCTTGTAAAGAGTCAGGTGTGCCACGGATTGCCCTCCAGCATGATAGAAGATGGTAAAGTAATAAAG
>JAPMLR010000110.1 GCA_026410415.1 Denitratimonas yunnanensis (SeqCode)
GCTGCGCGAGCAGACCGTCGCGCCCAGGTCCATCACGGCTTGGGTGTAGTCGGCCAGGCGATCGGGCGGCAGCAATGCGTCGGACAATTGCCACAGGCGTTTTTCGATCGCCGACGCGCCCGGCCAGCCCTCGATGCCCGCCCAGCGCGTCAGCACGCGTTTGACGTTGCCGTCGAGGATCGGAAAACGCAGGCCGTGTGCTTGCGCGAGGATCGCGCCGGCAGTCGAACGACCGATGCCGGGCAGGGCGGGCAGCGCATCGAAGTCGGTGGGAAGCTCGCCGTCGTGCAGTTCCACGCAACGACGTGCTGCCGCGTGCAGATTGCGTGCA
>JAPMLR010000111.1 GCA_026410415.1 Denitratimonas yunnanensis (SeqCode)
TCCTTCATCGCGCAGCTGGCGCAGGAAGCCACGCATCGCGCGAGTCGTCATCACGTCGAGCCCGTTGGTGGGCTCGTCCAGAATCACGTTGCGCGGGTCGTGCACGATGGCGCGTGCGATCGCCGTCTTGGTGCGTTGACCTTGCGAGAAGCCTTCGGTCTGTCGATCCAGGATGTCGTCCATCTCCAGCGCCTTCGACAGCGCGTCGGTGCGTGCCACGATGGTGGCTTCATCCATGCCGTGCAGGCGCCCGAAATAGGCGATGTTCTCCCGCGCGGTAAGGCGCTTGTAGACGCCACGCGCATCAGGCAGAACGCCCAGGCGCCGCCG
>JAPMLR010000112.1 GCA_026410415.1 Denitratimonas yunnanensis (SeqCode)
GAAGGTCCGGCGGAAGCATCGGCGACATAGGCATCCGGAACATTCACGAAGGCGCCTGTATTGCCCACCCGGTACAACAATGCCACTGGCTGCACGGAGTTGTCGGCCGTCTCGATGTCGCGGAGCAGGTAACTCACCTGAATGTTCTGGAAGCCTGTGGTATCCAGATGGATTACCAGATGCGGCGCATCGGCGGTTCCGCTGCCGGCGAAGCCCACTACCGGGTTGATGAGATGCCACTCCAGCACACCACCGTTGGTGGAATTGTTGTTGGTCTGGTTCGCAACGACGTCGATGGCACCAGTGTTGCCGACCACCGGAGCAGTCAA
>JAPMLR010000015.1 GCA_026410415.1 Denitratimonas yunnanensis (SeqCode)
CGCTGATTGCTCCGATCGCGATGGATGAAGGCCTGCGTTTTGCGATCCGCGAGGGTGGCCGCACCGTCGGCGCCGGCGTGGTGGCCAAGGTCATCAAGTAAGAGGCGGGATTCATCAGTCATCGTTCGGGTGTGTGGAAGGTGTGACGCGTTTCTTGCCCGACAGATTGAAAATCCTCCATTCGGGCGCGGTCGGGTCGTACTCGGCTGCGCCAGAACATTTTTTACGCCAGTAGCTCAATTGGCAGAGCAGCGGTCTCCAAAACCGCAGGTTGGGGGTTCGAGTCCCTCCTGGCGTGCCACATCATGAATGCCACGGATGAATGTGAAGGCTGAAAATCACGAGTCGTCGCAAGTCGGGGATGTCGCCAAGTACGTGGCAGCTGTGCTGCTCGTGGTTGCGGGTATCGTTGGCTTCTACTGGTTTGCGGCTTGGGCCACGCCATTGCGGGCGCTGTTGCCGCTGGCCGGGCTGATCGCTGCAGGTGCTGTGTTTGCTCTCACGCCCAAGGGGCGTGCGACACGCGAATACCTGGCCGAGTCGCGTTTCGAATTGCGCAAGGTGATCTGGCCGACGCGTCAGGAGACGTTGCGCACCACCATCATGGTCATCATCGTCGTGATATTGGTGAGCATTCTGATCGGTATCATCGACTTCTTCCTTTCGGGCGGCATCCGCCTCCTGTTGCGCATCTGATCGGGGGCGGTGATGGCCAAACGTTGGTATGTGGTTCACGCCTATTCGGGCTTCGAGCATCAGGTGTCGCGCGCGCTGAAGGATCGGATCGCGCGTGCAGGCATGGAGGATCGCTTCGGCGAGGTGCTGGTTCCCACCGAGGAAGTGGTGGAAATGCGCGGCGGACAGAAGCGCAAGTCCGAGCGCAAGTTCTTCCCCGGCTACGTGCTGGTGCAGATCGAAACCTCCGGAGAGGGGGGGGGGCTGCGCATCGATGACGACAGCTGGCATCTGGTCAAGGAAACCCCGAAGGTCATGGGTTTCATCGGTGGCACGGCTGATCGCCCGTTGCCGATCAAGGACAGCGAGGCCGACACGATTCTTCGCCGTGTCCAGGATGGTGTCGAGAAGCCACGTCCCAAGACCCTGTTCGAGCCGGGCGAGATGGTCCGCGTCGTCGATGGGCCGTTCAACGACTTCAACGGCACCGTCGAAGAGGTCAATTACGACAAGAGCCGCCTGCGCGTGGCGGTACTGATTTTCGGGCGTTCCACGCCGGTCGAGCTGGAGTTCGGCCAGGTGGAGAAGGCCTGAAGGGCAGGGGTCTGATTCTGGCCCCCGTTTAAACCCAGAGGAGGAGTCCCGCAGTTCCATCTGGAACGTGCAGACGCTCGGACTCCAGGAGCAATAGAAAATGGCAAAGAAGGTTGTCGGTTACATCAAGCTGCAGGTGAAGGCCGGTCAGGCCAACCCCTCGCCGCCGGTCGGTCCTGCGCTGGGTCAGCGCGGTCTGAACATCATGGAGTTCTGCAAGGCGTTCAACGCAGCCACGCAGAAGCTCGAGCCCGGTCTGCCGATCCCCGTGGTCATCACGGCTTATTCGGATCGCAGCTTCACGTTCATCACCAAGACGCCGCCGGCGACGATCCTTCTGAAGAAGGCCGTCGGTATCCAGTCTGGTTCCAAGCGCCCGAACACCGAGAAGGTGGGCAAGATTTCTCGCGCCCAGCTCGAGGAAATCGCCAAGGCCAAGGAGCCCGATCTCACCGCAGCGTCGCTGGACGCGGCCGTGCGTACCATCGCCGGCAGCGCGCGCAGCATGGGTTTGAACGTCGAGGGTTAATGACATGGCAAAGATCACCAAGCGATTCAAAGTTCTCAATGCCGCCGTCGTTCCGGGCAAGGCCTATGCGCTCGACGAAGCACTGAAGATCCTCAAGGACAACAGCAAGGTCAAGTTCGTCGAGTCCATCGACGTGGCCGTGCGTCTGGGCGTTGATGCCAAGAAGTCCGACCAGCAGGTGCGTGGTTCCACCGTGCTGCCCGAAGGTACCGGCAAGAGCGTGCGCGTGGCCGTGTTCTGCCCGGCCGGCGCGAAAGCCGACGAGGCCTTGGCTGCCGGTGCTGACGTGGTTGGCATGGACGATCTGGCCGAAAAGATGCAGGCTGGCGACCTCAACTACGACGTGGTCATCGCCACGCCGGACGCGATGCGCGTGGTCGGCAAGCTCGGTACGGTGCTCGGCCCGCGCGGCTTGATGCCGAACCCGAAGGTCGGCACGGTGTCTCCGGACGCTGCCGGTGCGGTTCGCAATGCCAAGGCAGGCCAGGTGCGCTACCGCACCGACAAGGCTGGCATCATCCATTGCACCATCGGCAAGGCAAGCTTCGAAATCGATGCGCTGAAGAACAACCTCAATGCGCTGCTTTCGGACCTGGTCAAGGCCAAGCCCGCGGCTGCGAAGGGTCAGTACCTGCAGAAGGTGTCGTTGTCCAGCACGATGGGCAAGGGCATCACGGTTGACCAGAGCACGTTGTCGCTGGCCAAGTAATCGAGCAATACACGGGGCGCCGACGTCGCCCCGACGTTTTGGAGGCCCCCGATGCTGCGAGGTGTCGGGGCGCCGTCAAAGACCGCAGGTGTGGGTTGCCCGTTCCGGTGTGATCCACGTAATCCAGCCAGTCCGGCCGGGCCTGCGTAGATGGTGAAGCCTTCTGGAGTCTTCTGGTTCACGCAAGTTCTGGGATGTCCCAGGTCTGGTTACGCCAGGTCCAGTACGGCCACCAAGGAATGCCTTCCGGCATTCCCGATATCCACGGAAGGATATCGACAAGGACCGCGAGCGGCAGGAGCCGCAAGCGGAGTTCACTAGGAGGAGTGCAATGGCTCTCAATCTGTCCCAGAAGCAAGAAGTCGTCGCCGAATTGGCCGACGTCGCCGCCAAGGCTCACTCCCTGGTCGCCGCCGAGTATGCAGGCACCACGGTCTCCCAGATGACCGCGATGCGCAAGAAGGCGCGTGAAACCGGTGTGTACTTGAAAGTCGTCAAGAACACCCTGGCATCGCGTGCCGTGGCGGGTACCGAATACGAATGCGTCAAAGACGCGCTCGTCGGCCCGCTGCTGTATGCGTTCTCGACCGAGGAGCCCGGCGCTGCCGGTCGCCTGATCAAGGAGTTCGCCAAGGGCAACGACAAGCTGCAGCCCAAGATCGTTGCAATGGGCGGTCAGCTTTATCCGGCAAGCCACGTCGACGTGCTGGCTTCGTTGCCGACCCGTGAGCAGGCGCTGGCGATGCTCGCCCGCGTGCTGGCCGAGCCGGCAGCAATGTTCGCCCGTGCGATCAAGGCTGTGGCCGACAAGCAGGGTGGTGGCGAAGAAGCCTCCGCCGATGCTGAAGTCGAAACGGCGTAATCCATTCCGCAGCACGCATCGCTGCTTAACGTATCAACTCCAGAGGTAACATCATGTCCCTGTCCAACGAACAGATCGTCGAAGCCGTCGCCGAGAAGACCCTTCTCGAGGTGATGGAGCTGGTCAAGGCGATCGAAGAGAAGTTCGGCGTTTCCGCCGCTGCCCCGGTTGCCATGGCTGCCGGCCCCGCCGCTGCTGCCGCTCCGGTGGAAGAGCAGACCGAGTTCACCGTCGTGCTGAAGTCCGCCGGCGACAAGAAGGTCGACGTCATCAAGGCTGTCCGTGCCATCACCGGCCTGGGCCTGAAGGAAGCCAAGGATCTCACCGAAGCCGGTGGCGTCCTGAAGGAAGGCGTCAGCAAGGACGACGCTGCCAAGTTCAAGAAGGATCTGGAAGCCGCTGGCGCCACCGTCGAAGTCAAGTAAGCGGCGTCTTGCGTCGTTTACCCGCTTCGGCAACAGCCTGAAGCCTGGGGGCGTACGCCCCCGGGCTTTATCCGTTGCGGGAGCCCGGTGCGACAAGCCATTCGGCGTCGGGATCGGGAGGCTGGGGATTGAAGGTTCGGAGTTGCCCTGGAGCAGTTCCCGAGTCGCCAATCCCGAGTCTCACCGAAATTCCAATGTTCGTTTCATCCGAGAGGCCTTCGCTTCTCTACAACCTGAGGGTGGTATGCCGACCATGACCTACTCGTTCACCGAAAAAAAGCGCATCCGCAAGGACTTCAGCAAGCGTCCCTCGATTCTGGGCGTCCCGTATCTGCTGGCGATCCAGGTCGATTCCTATCGCGAGTTCCTGCAAGAGCACAAGACTCCGGCGCAGCGCGCCGAGCAGGGGCTGCACGCGGCGTTGAAGTCGGTGTTCCCGATTTCCAGCTACAGCGGCAACGCCGCCCTGGAGTATGTCAGCTACAAGCTCGGCGAGCCGCCGTTCGATGAGCGCGAGTGTCGTAATCGCGGCCTGTCGTATGGTGCCCCGTTGCGGGTGACCGTTCGCCTTGTGATTTACGACAAGGACAGCCCGGCAAGCAACAAGGCGATCAAGTACGTCAAGGAGCAGGAAGTCTACATGGGCGAAATGCCGCTCATGACCGACAACGGCACCTTCATCATCAATGGCACCGAGCGCGTCATCGTGTCCCAGCTGCACCGTTCGCCGGGCGTGTTTTTCGATCATGACCGCGGCAAGACGCACAGCTCGGGCAAGCTGCTCTACAGCGCCCGCATCATTCCTTACCGCGGCTCCTGGCTGGACTTCGAGTTCGATCCGAAGGACGCGTTGTTCACCCGTATCGACCGTCGCCGCAAGCTGCCGGTGACGATCCTCCTGCGCGCGTTGGGTTACACCAACGAGCAGATGCTGGAGATCTTCTACGAGACCAACCAGTTCGATCTGCTCAAGGAAGGTGCGGAGCTGGCGCTGGTGCCCGAGCGCCTGCGTGGCGAAACACTGAATTTCGACGTGGTGGCAGGCGACAAGGTCATTGTCGAAACCGGCAAGCGCATCACCGCGCGCCATGTGAAGCAGCTGGAGCAGTCGGGTATTCAGACGCTCAACGTGCCTGACGAGTACCTGCTGGGCCGCATCCTCGCGCACGACATCGTCGACAAGAAGACCGGCGAGTTGCTGGCCCAGGCCAATGACGAGCTGACCGAAGAGCATCTGGCGACCTTGCGCAAGCACGGCGTTTCCGGCTTCGCCACGCTGTGGGTCAATGATCTGGACCGCGGCCCGTACATTTCCAACACGCTGCGCATCGATCCTTCCAAGACGCCGCTGGAGGCGCTGGTCGAGATCTATCGCATGATGCGTCCGGGCGAGCCGCCCACCAAGGACGCCGCACAGAACCTGTTCCAGAACCTGTTCTTCAGCTTCGACCGCTACGACCTGTCGGCTGTGGGCCGCATGAAGTTCAACCGTCGCGTCGGACGCAAGGAAGTCGAAGGCTCCGGTGTGCTGGACAACGACGACATCCTGGCCGTGCTCAAGGTGCTGATCGACATCCGTAACGGCAAGGGCACGGTGGACGACATCGACCACCTCGGCAACCGTCGCGTGCGTTCGGTTGGCGAAATGGCCGAGAACACCTTCCGCGTGGGGCTGGTCCGCGTCGAGCGGGCGGTCAAGGAGCGCTTGTCGCTGGCGGAAGCCGACGGCCTGACGCCGCAGGACCTGATCAATGCCAAGCCGGTGGCAGCCGCGATCAAGGAGTTCTTCGGCTCCTCGCAGCTCTCGCAGTTCATGGACCAGAACAACCCGCTGTCGGAAGTCACGCACAAGCGTCGCGTGTCGGCCCTCGGCCCGGGCGGCCTGACCCGCGAGCGTGCCGGCTTCGAAGTGCGCGACGTGCATCCGACCCATTACGGCCGCGTCTGCACCATCGAGACGCCGGAAGGCCCGAACATCGGCCTGATCAACTCGCTGGCCGTGTACGCCCGCACCAACAGGTATGGCTTTCTGGAGACGCCGTACCGCAAAGTGGTGGGTGGCAAGGTCACCGATCAGATCGAGTACCTGTCGGCCATCGAAGAAGCCGAATTCCCGGTCGCGCAGGCGAATTCGCCGCTGACCAAGGATGGCGAGTTTGCCGAGGCGTTCGTGCCTTGCCGCTTCCAGGGGGAGTCGCTGCTCAAGGGCGCGGACGAGATCCGCTACATGGACGTGTCGCCGATGCAGACCGTCTCGGTCGCAGCGGCGCTGGTGCCGTTCATCGAGCACGATGACGCCAACCGCGCGCTGATGGGCGCCAACATGCAGCGCCAGGCCGTGCCGACGCTGCGCGCCCAGACCCCATTGGTGGGAACCGGCATGGAGCGCTTCGTGGCGCGCGACTCGGGCGTGAACGCCATCGCGGTACGCGGTGGCGTGGTCGACCAGGTCGACGCCGGCCGTATCGTCGTGCGTGCGCATGAAGACGAGATCGGTGAAAACGATGCCGGCGTGGACATCTACACGTTGGTCAAGTACACCCGCTCCAACCAGAACACCTGCATCAACCAGCGCCCGCTGGTGAACGTGGGTGATCGCGTGGCGCGCGGCGACGTGCTGGCCGACGGTCCGTCGACCGATCTGGGCGAGCTTGCGCTCGGCCAGAACATGCTGGTCGCGTTCATGCCGTGGAACGGCTACAACTTCGAAGACTCCATCCTGCTTTCCGAGCGTGTGGTCAAGGAAGATCGTTACACCACGATCCACATCGAAGAACTGACCTGCGTTGCACGCGACACCAAGCTCGGCCCGGAAGAAATCTCCGCCGACATCCCGAACGTTTCCGAACAGGCCCTCGGCCGTCTGGACGAATCCGGCGTGGTTTACATCGGCGCCGAAGTGCAGGCTGGTGACATCCTCGTCGGCAAGGTCACGCCGAAGGGCGAAGCCCAGCTGACGCCGGAAGAAAAGCTGCTGCGTGCGATCTTCGGCGAGAAGGCGTCCGACGTGAAGGACAGCTCGCTGCGCGTGCCGCCCGGCATGGACGGCACCGTCATCGACGTGCAGGTCTTCACCCGCGATGGCATCGAGAAGGACAAGCGCGCACGCCAAATCGAGGAAATGGAGATCAAGCGCGTCAAGAAGGACTTCGACGACCAGTTCCGCATCCTGGAAGGCGCCATCTTCGACCGTCTGCGCTCGCAGATCGTCGGCAAGGTTGCCAATGGTGGCCCGGCTGGCTTGAAGAAGGCTGAAATCACCGACGCCTATCTGGACGGCCTGAAGAAGGACGACTGGTTCTCGATCCGCATGAAGGACGAGGACGCCGCCGAGGCGATCGAAAACGCGCAGAAGCAGGTCGAAGAGCACAAGGCCCAGTTCGACAAGCGTTTCGCCGACAAGCGCGCCAAGATCACGGCGGGCGATGATCTCGCTCCGGGCGTGCTGAAGATGGTCAAGGTGTTCCTGGCCGTGAAGCGTCGCATCCAGCCGGGCGACAAGATGGCTGGACGTCACGGCAACAAGGGCGTGGTCTCGATGATCAAGCCGGTCGAGGACATGCCGTTCATGGCCGATGGCCGTTCGGTGGACATCGTGCTGAACCCGCTCGGCGTGCCGAGCCGCATGAACATCGGCCAGATTCTGGAAACCCATCTGGGCTGGGCCGCGAAGGGCTTGGGCGAGAAGATCCAGAAGATGCTCGATGAGCAGCGCAAGATCGCCGAACTGCGCAAGTTCCTGGACGAAATCTACAACCACGATGCCACCGGCAAGGGCGAAAAGCGTGCCGACCTGGCCTCGCTGGATGATGCGGAAATCGGCGTTCTGGCGAAGAACCTGACCGCTGGCGTGCCGATGGCCACGCCGGTGTTCGACGGCGCACGCGAGTCGGAAATCAAGACGATGCTGAGGCTGGCCGACTTGCCAGAATCCGGTCAGACCACGCTGTTCGATGGTCGTACCGGCGAGGCCTTCGACCGCCCGGTCACTGTCGGTTACATGTACATGCTCAAGCTCAACCATCTGGTGGACGACAAGATGCACGCCCGTTCCACCGGCCCGTACTCGCTCGTCACCCAGCAGCCGCTGGGCGGCAAGGCGCAGTTCGGCGGCCAGCGCTTCGGCGAAATGGAAGTCTGGGCGCTGGAAGCCTACGGCGCGGCCTACACCCTGCAGGAAATGCTGACGGTGAAGTCCGACGACGTGCAGGGCCGCAACCAGATGTACAAGAACATCGTCGACGGCAACCACGAGATGACGGCGGGCATGCCCGAGTCGTTCAACGTGCTGGTCAAGGAAATCCGCTCGCTCGCGATCAACATCGAGTTGGAAGAGCACTGAGGGCAGGGCGGGAAGTCGCCGACTTCCCGCCGCTGATCATCCCCGACCCTCTATCCCGACTCACCGGAGAAAGCCATGAAAGATTTGCTCAACCTGTTCAACCCGACTCGCCAGACGCTGGATTTCGACGGCATCCGCATCGGGTTGTCCTCGCCGGACCTGATCCGTTCCTGGTCTTATGGCGAGGTCAAGAAGCCGGAAACGATCAACTACCGCACGTTCAAGCCCGAGCGCGATGGTCTGTTCTGCGCGTCGATCTTCGGTCCGATCAAGGACTACGAGTGCCTGTGCGGCAAGTACAAGCGCATGAAGCACCGTGGCGTGGTCTGCGAGAAGTGCGGCACCGAGGTCACTTTGGCCAAAGTGCGGCGCGAGCGCATGGCGCATATCGAACTGGCCACGCCGGTCGCGCACATCTGGTTCCTCAAGTCGCTGCCGTCGCGCATCGGCCTGATGCTGGACATGACGCTGCGTGACATCGAGCGCATCCTGTATTTCGAAGCCTATGTCGTGATCGACCCGGGTCTGACGCCGCTCGAGCGGGGCAATCTGCTGACCGAGGAGCAATACCTTCAGGCGGTGCAGGACCACGGCGACGAGTTCGATGCGCGCATGGGCGCGGAGGCCGTGTTCGAGCTGCTCAAGACGATCGACCTCAATGCCGAAGCCATCAGGCTCAAGGAAGAGATCGCCAGTACCAACAGCGAAACCAAACTCAAGCGTCTATCCAAGCGCATCAAGCTGGTCGAGGCGTTCCTGGAGTCGGGCAATCGCCCTGAATATATGGTGATGACGGTGCTGCCGGTGCTGCCGCCGGACTTGCGCCCGCTGGTGCCGCTGGACGGTGGCCGCTTCGCGACCTCGGATCTGAACGATCTGTATCGTCGCGTCATCAACCGCAACAACCGCCTGAAGCGCCTGCTCGAACTTTCCGCGCCCGACATCATCGTGCGCAACGAAAAGCGCATGTTGCAGGAATCGGTCGACGCGTTGATGGACAATGGCCGCCGTGGCCGTGCCATCACCGGCACCAACAAGCGCCCGCTCAAGTCGCTGGCCGACATGATCAAGGGCAAGCAGGGTCGCTTCCGTCAGAACCTGCTGGGCAAGCGCGTGGATTACTCCGGCCGTTCGGTCATCGTGGTCGGCCCGACCTTGCGCCTGCACGAGTGCGGCCTGCCGAAGAAGATGGCGCTGGAATTGTTCAAGCCCTTCATCTTCTCCAAGCTGCAGCGTCGCGGACTGGCCACCACCATCAAGGCCGCGAAGAAGCTGGTCGAGCGTGAAGAAGCCGAAGTGTGGGACATCCTGGAAGAAGTCATTCGCGAACATCCGGTGTTGCTGAACCGCGCGCCGACGTTGCATCGCCTCGGCATCCAGGCATTCGAACCGGTGCTGGTGGAAGGCAAGGCCATCCAACTGCACCCGTTGGTCTGTACGGCCTTCAACGCCGACTTCGACGGTGACCAGATGGCCGTCCACGTGCCGCTTTCGCTGGAAGCCCAGCTCGAAGCGCGCGCACTGATGATGTCGACCAACAACATCCTGTCGCCGGCCAACGGCGAGCCGATCATCGTACCGTCGCAGGACGTGGTGCTCGGCCTGTACTACATGACACGCCAGCTCATCAACAAGAAGGGCGAGGGCATGGTGTTCGCCAACCTGGCCGAGGTGAAGCGCGCCTACGACAACCGCGTCGTGGAGCTGCACGCCGCGATCAAGGTACGCATCCCGCACACCGAGACGGCGGAAGAAGGCAGCACCGTGCGCAAGACCAGTATCGTGGAAACCACGGTGGGGCGTGCGTTGCTGGCTGAAATCCTGCCCGACGGCCTGCCGTTCGAGCTGATCAACACCGAGCTGAAGAAGAAGGCGATCAGTGGTCTGATCAACGAGTGCTATCGCCGTCTCGGCCTGAAGGAGTCGGTGATCTTCGCCGACAAGCTGATGTACACCGGCTTCCGTTACGCCACCCGTGCCGGTGTCTCGATCGGCATCGACGACCTGACGGTGCCTGACGAAAAGAAGGCGATCCTCGAGGACGCAGAAGGCGAGGTGCTGGAGATCCAGCAGCAGTACGCATCGGGTCTGGTCACGGCGGGCGAGCGCTACAACAAGGTCGTGGACATCTGGTCGCGTACCAACGAACAGATCGCCGCAGCGATGATGAAAGGCATCGGTACCGACAAGGTCACCGATGCCGAGGGCAAACTCGTCGATCAGAAGTCGATGAATTCGCTCTTCATCATGGCGGATTCCGGCGCACGCGGCAGCGCGGCACAGATCCGTCAGCTGGCCGGCATGCGTGGCCTGATGGCCAAGCCGGACGGCTCGATCATCGAGACCCCGATCAAGGCCAACTTCCGCGAAGGCCTGGACGTGCAGCAGTACTTCAACTCCACCCACGGTGCGCGAAAAGGCCTGGCCGATACCGCGCTGAAGACCGCGAACTCCGGCTACCTGACCCGCCGTCTCGTGGACGTGGCTCAGGACGTGGTCATCACCGAGGACGATTGCGGAACCAGGCATGGCCTGACAATGACTCCGATCGTGGAAGGCAGCGACATCGTCGAGCCCTTGCGCGACCGCGTGCTCGGCCGCGTCGTGGTCGAGGATGTGTTCGCGCCCGGCAACGACGAGGATCCCATCGTTACCCGCAACACCCTGCTGGACGAGCGTCTGGTCGCGCGGCTGGAGGATGCGGGCGTGCAGATGGTGAAGGTGCGCTCCACGATCACCTGTGAATCGCGTTTCGGCGTCTGCGCCCTTTGCTATGGACGCGACCTGGCCCGTGGCCACCTGGTCAACAAGGGCGAAGCGGTGGGTGTCATCGCGGCCCAGTCGATTGGTGAGCCAGGTACCCAGCTCACGATGCGTACCTTCCATATCGGTGGTGCGGCATCGCGTGCTGCTGCCGTGGACAACGTCGCGGTACGCACCACCGGCACGGTGAAATTCACGAATCTGAAGACCGTGCAGCACAGCGCAGGTCATTTGGTGGCGGTGTCACGCTCGGGTGAAATTTCCGTGCTCGATGCCCAGGGGCGTGAGCGTGAGCGCTACAAGCTCAAGTATGGCGCGGTGCTGGATGTGAAGGATGGCGATGCCGTCACGAGCGGCCAGGTCGTCGCGAACTGGGATCCGCATAACCACCCGATCGTTTCGGAAGTGGCTGGTTTTGTTCGCTTCATCGACTTTGTCGAGGGCGTCACCGTCATCGAGAAGACCGACGAACTCACCGGCCTGGCCAGCGTCGAGATCACCGATCCCAAGCGTCGTGGCTCGGCCGGCAAGGACCTGCGACCGATCGTCCGCATCGTCGACGCCAAGGGCAACGATCTGAACATCCCGGGCACCGACCTGCCGGCGCAGTACCTGTTGCCACCGCGCGCCGTGCTGACCCTGCAGAACGAGGCCCCGGTAGGCGTGGGCGACGTGGTCGCGCGTATTCCGCAGGAAGCCTCCAAGACCCGCGACATCACCGGCGGCCTGCCGCGCGTGGCGGATCTGTTCGAGGCGCGCAAGCCGAAGGATCAGGCGATTCTGGCCGAGCGTTCGGGCATCATCAGCTTCGGCAAGGACACCAAGGGCAAGCAGCGCCTCATCATCAAGGATGCCGAGGGCAACGAGCACGAGGAGTTGATTCCCAAGTACCGCAAGATCGAAGTGTTCGAAGGCGAGCACGTCACCCGCGGCGACATGATCGTGGACGGCGAGCCGAACCCGCAGGACATCCTGCGTTTGCTGGGCATCGAGCAGTTGGCGTCCTACCTCACCAAGGAAATCCAGGACGTCTACCGTCTCCAGGGCGTGAAGATCAACGACAAGCACATCGAGACGATCATTCGCCAGATGTTGCGCAAGGTGGAAGTCACCGATCCGGGTGATTCGAACTACCTGCGCGGAGAACAGGCCGAGCGGCTGCGTCTGATCGATGAGAATGCCAAGATCGAGGCTCGCAACGAGATGCTGGTCAAGTTCGAGCCTGTGCTGCTGGGCATCACCAAGGCCTCGCTGGCGACCGAGTCGTTCATCTCTGCTGCGTCCTTCCAGGAGACCACCCGCGTCCTGACCGAGGCTGCCGTGCGCGGTACCCGCGACAGCCTGCGCGGTCTCAAGGAAAACGTTATCGTTGGCCGCCTGATTCCAGCGGGTACGGGCCTGGCTTATCACCGCCGCCGCCGCAACCAGATGGATGCGCTGGCCGATGTTGAGTTGGACAGCCGGCGCGGGACCGTCGATGCACCGGCCGTCGAGCCGGCCGGAGAAGGTTGAGCTTCCGTTCATGCGATAGACAGGCAGCGCTGCGGCGGCTGCCTGTCTGGCGCGACATTCAGCGGAAATTTCATGGGGTCTGGTGTTGCAAAACACTTCTCGACACCCTACAATTCCGCTTCTTGGTCTGCAGCTATGTCTCGGGCCTGAGGCTTTCGGCGTAAATCGAAATGAGGGACAGGATGTTCCTCGTGTTCGCTAAAGGGAATTTCGGAGCGTCACAGGCACATGTGCTGGCTGACGACAACGCCATGAGGTTTCTCAAGGAAACAGGCCGGCTTCCTGCCGGGCCTGTTTTTTGTTCAACAGTTTTTGTTGCTGGATTACACGCATGTCCACGATCAATCAGCTGGTTCGCAAGCCGCGCAGTCCCAAGACCTACAAGAGCGCTTCGCCTGCGCTCGCCGAGTGTCCGCAGCGCCGTGGCGTTTGCACCCGCGTCTACACCACGACGCCGAAGAAGCCGAACTCCGCGTTGCGCAAGGTCGCGAAGGTTCGCCTGACCAACGGCTTCGAGGTCATTTCGTACATTGGCGGTGAGGGTCACAACCTGCAGGAGCACTCGGTGGTCCTGATCCGCGGTGGCCGCGTCAAGGATCTGCCGGGTGTGCGTTATCACACCGTGCGCGGCTCGCTCGATGCTTCCGGTGTCGCCAAGCGTCGCCAGGCCCGTTCCAAGTACGGCGCCAAGCGTCCGAAGTGACGCACGTCTTGCCGTCGCGCAATGGCGGCTGACGCAATTTCCGTTTTCGCAAGCTCTTTTCAAATTCAGGTGCGCACATGTCCCGTAAAGGTTCGCCCGGTACTCGCTCGATCTTGTCCGATCCCAAGCACGACAGCCAGACCGTCGCTCGTTTCATCAACATGGTGATGAAGAGTGGCAAGAAGTCGGTTGCTGAAAAGATCGTCTACGGCGCGATGGATGTCATCGGCGAGAAGAATGCCAATCCGCTCGAGCTGGTCGAAAAAGCTCTTGGCAACGTTGCTCCTGCGGTCGAGGTCAAGTCTCGCCGTGTCGGTGGTGCCACCTACCAGGTTCCCGTTGAAGTTCGTTCCACTCGTCGTGTCGCGTTGGCGATGCGCTGGGTGATCGAGTCTGCCCGCAAGCGCGGTGAGAACTCGATGCCGCGCAAGCTGGCTGGCGAGTTGCTGGATGCGGCCGAGAGCCGTGGTGGCGCCGTCAAAAAGCGTGAGGAAACCCACCGTATGGCGGAAGCGAACAAAGCGTTCGCACATTACCGCTGGTAAGACGAGGAGCATCCCGTGGCACGTACCACCCCTATCGAGCGCTACCGCAACTTCGGCATCATGGCCCACATCGATGCCGGCAAGACGACGACGTCCGAGCGCATCCTGTTTTACACCGGCAAGAACCACAAGCTGGGTGAAGTGCATGATGGCGCCGCCACCATGGACTGGATGGAGCAGGAGCAGGAGCGCGGCATCACCATTCAGTCCGCGGCCACGACTGCGTTCTGGAAGGGCATGGACAAGTCCCTGCCGGAGCACCGGTTCAACATCATCGACACGCCAGGTCACGTCGACTTCACCATCGAGGTGGAGCGGTCTCTGCGCGTGCTTGACGGCGCCGTGTTCGTGCTTTGTGCCGTGGGTGGCGTGCAGCCGCAGTCGGAGACTGTGTGGCGTCAGGCCAACAAGTATCACGTGCCGCGCATCGCGTTCGTCAACAAGATGGACCGCACCGGTGCGAACTTCCTCAAGGTGCGCGACCAACTCAAGTCCCGCTTGGGTGCCTCGCCGGTGCCGATGCAGGTGCCGATCGGTGCCGAGGACAACTTCGAGGGTGTGGTCGATCTGTTGAAGATGAAGGCGATCCACTGGGATTCCGCCTCGCAGGGTTTGAGCTTCGAGTATCGCGACATTCCGGCTGAGCTGCAGGCTCAGGCAGAAGAGGCGCGTGCCTATATGGTCGAGTCCGCTGCCGAGGCCAGCGAAGAGCTGATGGACAAGTACCTCAATGGGGGTGATTTGTCCGAAGCGGAGATCGTCGCCGGCTTGCGTGAGCGTACCCTGAAGACCGAGATCGTGCCGATGTTCTGCGGCACCGCGTTCAAGAACAAGGGTGTGCAGGCGATGCTCGACGGCGTCGTCAAGTTGCTGCCGTCTCCGGTGGACGTGCCGGCCGTGCGCGGTAGCGACATCGACGATGAGACGAAGGAGCTTTTGCGCGACCCCAGTGACAGTGCTCCATTCTCGGCGCTTGCGTTCAAGATCATGACCGACCCGTTCGTGGGGTCGCTGACCTTCTTCCGCGTCTACTCGGGCACGTTGAATGCCGGCGACCAGGTGCTCAACTCGGTCAAGGGCAAGAAGGAGCGCATCGGGCGTCTCTTGCAGATGCACTCGAATCAGCGCGACGAGATCAAGGAAGTGCTGGCCGGCGACATCGCCGCCGCCGTGGGCCTGAAGGACGTCACCACCGGTGACACCCTGTGCGCGCAGGATGCGCCGATCATCCTGGAGCGGATGAGCTTCCCGGAGCCGGTCATTTCGATGGCTGTCGAGCCGAAGACCAAGTCCGACCAGGAAAAAATGGGCGTCGCCCTCGGTCGTCTGGCGCAGGAAGATCCGTCCTTCCGCGTCCGCACGGACGAAGAGTCGGGTCAGACCATCATCTCGGGCATGGGCGAGCTGCACCTCGACATCATCGTCGACCGCATGAAGCGCGAGTTCAACGTCGAAGCCAACGTCGGCAAGCCGCAGGTGGCCTACCGCGAGACCATCCGCAAGGCGCTCAAGCAGGAAGGCAAGTTCGTGCGCCAGTCCGGTGGCCGTGGCCAGTATGGTCACATCGTCATCGAGATGGAGCCGCAGGAACGTGGTGCCGGCTATATCTTCGAAAGCGCCATCGTTGGTGGTGTGGTTCCGAAGGAATATGTCACCGCCTCCGACAAGGGTATTCAGGAAGCGATGCAGAATGGCCCGCTTGCCGGTTTCCCCGTCGTGGACATCAAGATTCGCGCCGTCGATGGTTCGTACCATGACGTGGACTCCAATGAAATGGCGTTCAAGATCGCCGGCTCGATGGCGTTCAAGGAAGGCTTCGCCAAGGCAAGTCCGGTCCTGCTGGAGCCGATCATGAAGGTCGAGATCGTTACCCCGGAAGATTACATGGGTGACGTGATGGGCGACGTGAGTCGCCGTCGTGGCGTGCTCCAGGGCTCGGACGACTCTCCCTCCGGCAAGGTCATCAATGCGATGGTCCCGCTGGGCGAAATGTTCGGATATGCCACCAGCCTGCGGTCGATGACGCAAGGTCGCGCCACCTTCACGATGGAGTTCGACCACTACGCTGAGGCGCCAGCCAACATCGCCGAGCAGGTCATCAAGAAGTCGTGATTCCAGGGGAGGTGTCATCGCCCCGGTCTTCCGAAGTTCAGGCAATCAAATTCCAAAATCCGCTTTTTCCAAGGTAGAAGACAATGGCAAAGGGTAAATTCGAGCGCACCAAGCCCCACGTGAACGTGGGCACGATCGGTCACGTTGACCACGGGAAGACGACGCTGACGGCGGCGCTGACGAAGATCGGCGCGGAGCGTTTCGGCGG
>JAPMLR010000113.1 GCA_026410415.1 Denitratimonas yunnanensis (SeqCode)
ACAACCACCAGTCATTTTTTTTGCCTTCGCGAAAATGCCCTTCGCTTTCCTTAGTGCCATTTTCGCGGTAAAAATACCAATACTTTACGGGTTTACCATTTTTGTAATGCCCTTCTTTTTGTACTTTACCGTTTTTATAGTAGAAGGTCCAATACTTAACTTTTATATCGCTTTCCAACCAACCTTCCGCCTTTACATTACCGTTGTCGTAATATGCTTTTTGATAGTGTTTTTGGGCATAAACCTTGAGGCTTAACAAAACTATTATGAGAAGAAATACGTGTTTCATTTCAATTTTAGATTGTTAACTGCATTCTATTTTTGATTC
>JAPMLR010000114.1 GCA_026410415.1 Denitratimonas yunnanensis (SeqCode)
TTACGGGCTGGGCGGACTGAAAGCGGTGGGCATCGGCGGCGCGGCCCTGCAGCATCTGGCACGGCTGTACTGGTACACGGTCGAATTCGGGTTGATCCACAGCCGCGACGGTCTGCGCATCTATGGTTCGGGCATCCTTTCCAGCTCGGGCGAAAGCCGTTACGCGCTCGAATCGCCGGCGCCCAACCGCATCGATTTCCACATGGAGCGGGTGATGCGGACGCGCTACCGGATCGACGGCTACCAACGCACCTACTTCATCATCGACAGCTTCGAACAATTGTTCGAAGCCACGCGTGCCGATTTCACCCCCATTACGCACGCCTCG
>JAPMLR010000115.1 GCA_026410415.1 Denitratimonas yunnanensis (SeqCode)
CGGTGACCTACGGCGATGTCTACCTGCAGAACGAACGCGAGCAGAGCGCCTACAACTTCGAACACGCGGATGTGGCCCAGCTGTTCCACCGCTTCGATGCCTGCGAGGCCGAGGCGCAGAAGCTGGTCGAACTGGGCCTGCCGTTGCCGGCCTATGACCAGGTCTGCAAGGCCAGCCACAGCTTCAACCTGCTCGATGCCCGCCGCGCGATCTCCGTCACCGAACGCCAGCGCTACATCCTGCGCGTGCGCAAGCTGTCGCAGTCGGTGGCGCAGGCGTATCAAGATCAACGCGAGAGACTCGGTTTCCCCGGCCTCAAGGCCGCTAC
>JAPMLR010000116.1 GCA_026410415.1 Denitratimonas yunnanensis (SeqCode)
TGAAACGTATGGTAGCGCAAGTTTCCCCTCCGACCCTCCAGCACTCCGGACCACTGGCACTGGACCGGTTCATCGGGCATACCCAGTCCTCTGCGCAACCACAGCCGGCACTGTTGTTTGCGCACGGATTCGGGCAGACCAGGCTGGCGTGGGCCCGCGCTGCACAGCGCTTGGCGGCACAGGGGTTTCCCGGAATCAGCTTCGCTGCGCGCGGACACGGCGGCAGCCGCTGGAACGCACCGGAAGAAGACTATGCCTTCGACCAGTTCGTCGATGACATGACCAGGCTCGCGAGGGCGCAGGTCACTCCGCCGATCCTGATAGGCG
>JAPMLR010000118.1 GCA_026410415.1 Denitratimonas yunnanensis (SeqCode)
GAGCCTGATCACTTGGCTGGTAGTAGTCGTAGATCTTGACCACGGCTGGCTTCAGGTTCTGCACTGGGACCTCCTGTATGAGCTCTAAGCTGTGGTTGATGGGTATTCCCTTTGGTAACTCCTGTATGTACACCAGAACATGATCGTCTTTCAGTTCAATGCGATCCACCAGCAGGGCTCCTTTGAGCCTCTTCAAAGACTCTGGGTCCGGGACAAATCCAGAGAGCATTTTGATGTCCAGGATCACCATGTTTGTACCGGTCTCCTTTCCACTATATAGGGCCTTTAGCTTTAGGGTGAGTTTGGGTTTCTTGCTGGAGCAGTCG
>JAPMLR010000119.1 GCA_026410415.1 Denitratimonas yunnanensis (SeqCode)
AGGCGTCGGCGTTCGCCGAGCAGCGCGGGCAGTGGCCAATCCTCTTGCTGGATGATTTGGCCTCGGAGTTGGATGCCACACACCTGGCAGCCACCCTTGAGTGGTTGTCCCGAACCCCGGCTCAGGCGTTCCTCACGGGGACTTCCAGGATCGATCTTCCAGTCGGCGCGGTGCGCGAAACCCGAGTGTTCCACGTGGAACAAGGTCGGATGGCGCCACTGCTATAATCAAGGCCCGTTATTTCATCGACAGTGCGAGTCCTCGGATGCGCGCAAGCAGCAGTGGCGACACCATGACCGAAGACACCCAGCCCACCGGCACCAATA
>JAPMLR010000120.1 GCA_026410415.1 Denitratimonas yunnanensis (SeqCode)
AATCCAGCTCCTCCTCGCCGCGCGCCTTGCGCCGTGCGTTCAACGCGGCACGCAGGAAATAGGTGTTGTTCACGCCCGGAATCTCGACCGGGGATTGGAAGGCGAGGAACACGCCGGCGGCGGCGCGCTCTTCCGGCGCCAGGTCCAGCAGCGGCTTGCCATCGAACTGGACATCGCCGGCAGTGACTTCAAAACCATCGCGCCCGGCCAATACGTTGCCGAGGGTGGATGTGCCGGCACCGTTCGGGCCCATGATGGCGTGCACCTCGCCGGGTTTCACGTCGAGCGTGAGGCCTTTGAGGATTTCCTTGCCAGCGACAGCGGCG
>JAPMLR010000121.1 GCA_026410415.1 Denitratimonas yunnanensis (SeqCode)
TGTCGTCACCCGACAGGCTGATCTTGGCTTGCTTGGCGATTCCGTTCTGGTCCATGTAGGTGCTCAGGGTGCGTGTCAGCGCCGCCCGGAAACCTGCCAGATGCGTTCCGCCATCCTTCTGCGGCATGTTGTTGGTGAAGCAGAACATGGTCTCCTGGTAGGCGTCGGTCCACTGCAACGCCACCTCCACGACGATGCCGTTCTGCTCACCGGATACGGCAACCAAACTGCGATGCAAGGGCGACTTGAGCTGAGCCAGGTGCTCGACAAAGCTGCGGATGCCGCCCTCGTACTGGAACAGATCGCGGCGACCTTCGCCGCGCTCA
>JAPMLR010000016.1 GCA_026410415.1 Denitratimonas yunnanensis (SeqCode)
TCCGCCCCACCGCCGATGTAAATGCTTCGCCTGCCATCCGGATCCGTGAACTTGTAAGGGTTGTTATTGGCATACCAATACCGATTGAAATTGCTCCCGTCTGTTGCGCTCACGTGCACCGGGTCCGGGCTGAGAAACCTCAACGCCACCGGGTCGTAATACCGCTGCTGCATGTACGTCAGGTTGGTCTGCGTATCGGTCACGTGACCGGCAAACCCTGGCCCTTCGCGGTAGATGCCGTTGTACGGATCGCCGTAGGGAGCGCGCAGGCTGCGGTGCGTCTGCGTGCCGCTGGTATTGGTTTCGACGTTGGCGCTGCTGATGTGGTCGGTGTGGTGGTAGGTGACGGTCGCGGTGCTGGTGGCGATCGGGCGGCTGCGCTGGGCGACGAGTTTGCCGCCCAGGTGGATGTAGTCGATGCGCTGGTTGTCTCTTGTGTCCTCCACATAGAGCAACTGCCCTGCGCGGTTGTAGACCTGATGCCGGGTGGTGCCGGTGTTGCGGGTGCTGAGCGTGCGTCGGCCGTGGGCGTCGTAGGTGTAGTTCTCCCAGGTGGTGCCGGCGTAGACCTGCTGGCCTTGGGTCATTCTTCCTGCGGCGTTCCACTGGTAGCTCCAGTTCTTGCCGCTTCCGGCGCGGGTCAGGGTTTCGCCGAAGGTGTTGTGGGCAAAGCCCCATTGCTGGGTTCCCGCTGCGTTGTCGATGCGGTACAGGCGGTGATTGGCGTCGTAGAGGTAGCGGTAGTCCTGCACGTAGCCGCCCAGACCATCGGGGGTCATGGCGGCGCGGCGTACGTTGTCCAGTACGTCGTAGTCGTAGATCTCCTCGCCGGCCTGGTTCGGGGCCGTGGCCTGGGTCATGCGGTCGCGGGCGTCGTACTGGAGGCTGCGGTTTTCCTTGTTGGTGGCCACGCCGTCGGCGATGGCGGTGATGTTGGCGTGCTTGTCGTAGGTGTAGGTGTAGTCCAGCCGCGATGCGCCGGCGCTGGTGCGGTCGCGCAGGCGCAGCGGCAGGCCACGGCTGGTGAGGGTCTGGCTGTGGATCAGGGTGTTGCCGTAGGTGAAGCCGGGTACGGCACTTCTCCAACGCCGTTGTCTAAGACGGCAACAAGCTGGAAGCGATTGCAGGGCGGGAAAGGACATGACGGCACCAGCCTAACCCGGATGGCATCAACGGTGCGTGAGGTGTTGCATGTGCCGGGCAAGACGCTCAAGCAGGCCCGAGGGGTGGTATCGCAATGCGATGCACCGCCTCGGCGTGCAGGGCCATGCGCTGCGCTATGCCTTCGTGCGGGCGCGGGTGGAGGCCTACCTGCACGACGGCATCCCGATGGCCGAGGCCCTCGCACGCACCAGCATGGACCTGGGCCACGGTGATGGGCGCGGGCGGTGGGTCAAGATGGTTTATTTGCGGTGAAGCAGCAACGGCAAAGCACAAGGCCCGCCAGATGGCGGGCCTTGAAGATCACAGGCGAATGGTGCAGAGCGACCAAACGTTGGGGTTCGCAAGCTCACCCCAACCTACCGCGCTAGGGGCAAGATCAGCGGGCCTTATTCGTTGTTGCTTTGTCGGTGGCGTCAGACGATCAATGACTCTGACCCCATCGATTCATCAGCAGCAAGGCCCGCTATGCGAGCCTTGTGCTTCATGGACGGTCAGGAAGTGAGCCCGTAACTGTCCCTCTCACTTCACTTCCTTCGGCAGTAGGAAGGTGTAACCGAGAACTGGAGTCGCTTACCTACATCCGCAGCCAGTTGAACTGGATCACCGAAGGCTTCGTAAGCAATGAAGCCGTGTAATTCGCCCCCCGGTTCGACCCGATGCTGACCGCAACCGCCTGGACAGTATCCAAAGTTCTCATCCCGTGCCGGCAAGACCCCCGCGGTCGTCTGGAGTGTTGCCAAGTCGCTGCCCATATGCAGCTGACCTCCGCGACTTGGCCAGTTCTCGACCGACACACAAAGAGGCCGGGTGTCACGCGACTGAAGCACGATATCGAAGCGATGCTCAGCAGCATTGTCCGTGACTTCCAGCTCATATTGATTCACTGTCGGCCGCGTGATCGACGGCGCACAACTGGTCAAGAACAGCAGCAACGCAACGGACAACCACTGCAGCATTAAGGTCACGACACTCATCGGACGAAATCCATCAAATGGTCTGGATTTATAAGGCGCTGATGACCAGGCAGGTTCTTAAAGCTGTCCTGCTGATCTGGGTCACCAAACTTATAGGCCGGATGGCCGTTGAAGCGCTGATCCGGATAGCCGAGGACAGCATGTCCCATTTCATGACCAACACCCCAGGTCACCTTGCTCGCATTATTGATCTGCGAGTGATCCAAGTTCACAACAACCTGCTTTGCCCCGGTTGTAGGAACGCCCATGAGCGTATCAGCAGTCATATTACTGAATGCTGCTCCCATCGCTTGCGCCGACATACCATTGGCGGGAATTGCATTCGGTCCCGTGTCGCGTAGCGCTCCAGCCATGCTGGAGATATCCGACGCCGCCTTGGCCATGTTTTCCGGAGTCGCGGTTCCCTTACCGAAATTTCGCTCAAAGGCGCGTGTGACGCCCCCCATCCCCTTACCAGTTTCTAGCGCCCGCGTGATCTTGGCAGCGCCTTTCTCCAGGCTACCAGCGGCCCGCTGTTGGGCAGCGTCAAATCGCTTCCATTGCTTATCGTCGAACCCCGTACCCCGACTAAGACGCCCATCGGGATCCGTAAATCTGTAAGGGTTGTTATTGGCGTACCAGTAGCGGTTGAAGTTGCTCCCGTCTGTTGCGCTCACGTGAACCGGATCTGGCGACAGAAACCGCAACGCCACCGGGTCATAATACCGCTGCTGCATGTAGGTGAGGTTAGTCTGCGTATCGGTCACATGCCCGGCAAAGCCCGGCCCTTCGCGGTAGATGCCGTTGTACGGATCGCCGTAGGGAGCGCGCAGGCTGCGATGCGTCTGTGTGCCGCTGGTGTTGGTCTCGACGTTGGCGCTTTGGATGTGGTCGGTGTGGTGGTACGTCACCGTGGCCGTACTGGTGGCGATCGGTCGGCTGCGCTGGGCGACGAGTTTGCCGCCCAGGTGGATGTAGTCGATGCGCTGGTTGTCGCGGGTGTCTTCCACGTACAGCAGTTGCCCGGCGCGAGTGTAGACCTGGTGGCGGGTGGTGCTGGTGTTTCGCGTCGACAGGGTGCGGTGGCCGTGGGCGTCGTAGGCGTAGTTCTCCCAGGTGGTGCCGCCGTAGACCCGATGGCCCTGGGTGATGCGCCCGGCGGCGTTCCACTGGTAGCTCCAGTTGCGGCTCTGGCCGGCGCGGGTCAGGGTTTCACCGAAGGTGTTGTGGGTGAAGCCCCATTGCTGCACGGCGCTGGGGTTGTCGATGCGGTACAGGCGGTGATTGGCGTCGTAGAGGTAGCGGTAGTCCTGCACGTAGCCACCCAGGCCGTCGGGGGTCATGGCGGCACGGCGTACGTTGTCCAGGATGTCGTAGTCGTAGAGTTCCGCGCCGGCCTGGTTCGGGGCCGTGGCCTGGGTCATGCGGTCGCGGGCGTCGTACTGGAGGCTGCGGTTTTCCTTGTTGGTGGCCACGCCATCGGCGATGGCGGTGATGTTGGCGTGCTTGTCGTAGGTGTAGGTGTAGTCCAGCCGCGATGCGCCGGCGCTGGTGCGGTCGCGCAGGCGCAGCGGCAGGCCACGGCTGGTGAGGGTCTGGCTGTGGATCAGGGTGTTGCCGTAGGTGAAGCCCTTGATCTGGCCGTTGGGGTGATAGGTGGCGGCGGTGGCATAGGTGCCGGCCTGTGTGGGCTGGCCCAGGGCGTTGGGGGCAAAGCTCACGCTCAGGCCGCTGGGGTAGGTGAGCGTGGATACGTGGGCCAGGCCGGTGTAGGTGGTGCCGATGGCGAAGGTTTTGGTGCCCAGGGTGAGGGTTTCACTGGTGGGCAGGCGGCGCTTGTTGTAGGCGTACGTCCAGGTGCCGCCATCGGTGGTGGTGGCGGTGTGCAGCGCGCCATCGGCGAAGTAGGCGTAGCTCTCGTCCGCCGTGCCGGTGGGGTGGTCGATGGCGGTGAGGCGGTTGCGGGCGTCGTAACTGCGCTGGCTCTTGAGGCTGGTGCCGACCGAGCCGGTCTGGCAGGCGGTGGTGCTGGTGAGGGTGGCGCTGCGGGCGCTCCAGAGGAGGTTGCCGGCGGCGTCGTAGTCCATGATTGTGGCCCCGGCCTCGGGGTCGATGCGTTTGCACAGGCGCTGCTGAGCGTTGTAGACGAAATTGCGCGTGGCCGTCTGGGCGGTGCCGTTCCAGGTGCCGCTGCGGACGATGGCGGTGGGCTTGCCGAAGATGTCCCGAGTGATGGCGGTGGTGACGCCGCCCGGTTCGGAGAGGCTGATCGGGGTATCGGTCGCCGGTTCGTCGAAGGCACGGTAGCTGGTGGTGGTCTGGTAGCCGCGCGGGTTGGTGGTGCGGGTCTGGAAGTTGGTGAGGTATTCGGTGGTGGTGGTCAAAAGGCCCAGCTCGCTGTCCTGCGAGACGGAGGTGGCGCGGCCCAGCGCGTCGTAGCCGGTCCAGGTGCCGGTGGTCGGGCTGCTGGTGGCGCTGGGATAGGAGGCGAAGGTCTCCCGGCCCAGAGCGTCGAAGGCGCGTTTGACGTAGCGGGTGGTGGTGCGATTACCGCAGGTGACGCAGACCAGATTACGGGCGAATGTGGACCCGTGTGCCACCCTTCGCTGCCTGCGTGAGCGACGGCGATCAGCGTGGACAGCATGGAGGGCGGGGATGGTCACGATTCTTGGGGCTCAATCAAATGACATGCGGCGCAATTTACATTGCGCCTTACGTGGGTTGGGCTGACCACGCTTCGCCGGAAGCCGACTCAGACGCTGGGGGGTTTGCTAGCTCCCGTGCTTACTCACAATGACTTTTTCCACTGTCACCTTTCGATCATTGTATTCGCACTCCTGTGCTTGAGCGTCGAAGCATAGGTCGTCAAATCCATCCTTGCCCAAAAAAAATAGCACCTTTGATCCACTCAAAAAACTCGCGAACCTGCCATCTTCGTCGCCAACAAGAAGCCTGCCATTCGGATATTTCTCCTTTAGTTGGAGCAGTGTTGCCCCAACGCCCAGGCCATTCTCATCCTGAACAAGCCTCGACACAGTAGAAAATTGATACAACTCCGAATCGTGAAATAGGCAGTCAACGAACACATCGCCCCCCAAGTTCACCTGAACCTCTAGATACTCATCCCCCTCCAAATTGACTAAGCCCCTAGACTTATCATAGGCCAAATCCATTAGCTCGTCTTCCGTCATTCCGACACGAACCCCCTCCAGACTCCCGATCGATGAGTCTATGACGTAAGCACGAGCGGACTGCGGATCGATGCTGTCCGTTAGCGTAGTACCAGAACAACCTACGCTACAAAGCAACAAGGAAAACATCAGATAAAACCTCATCACCTTACTCATCGCGATGCCTCCAATTGTCAAACCTGCCTTGCTTGCCATCGCTGCGCAGATCAACGTGAACACCCCGTCCGTTTGAATATTCATTGACTCGGTTAAATTCACCGGACTTATGCGCTGCATCAGCCGTCTGGGTTGTGGTATTTCCTTGAATGCGTATATCCGCCGCATTGTCACTGAGGTGCTGGCTTGCCGGAGCACCCCCTACCGCTGCATTCTGCTCTGGGGCTCTTTCCCCACTTGTGACTTCAACAGTTTTCCCTTCCTTCTCGCTGAAGTTCATTAACCTATTCATGATTTCACGTCCAACCACTGCCGGAGCACCCTGGGCAGATTGCTGGGGCAAAAGAGTGACAGACCCTGCGCCCGAAGCCTCTCCACCCACTGCAATCCCATAGTCGGCAACCATCTTTCTTTCGACAGCTACGCCGCCATCTGCATTGGGCGTCCTGATCAAGACTTCGTACTCACGCACAGGTTGCGACTGCCTCCCATCCGGGTCTTTATATCTGTAGGGGTTGTTATTGGCATACCAGTAGCGGTTGAAATTGCTCCCGTCTGTTGCGCTCACGTGCACCGGGTCCGGGCTGAGAAACCTCAACGCCACCGGGTCGTAATACCGCTGCTGCATGTACGTCAGGTTGGTCTGCGTATCGGTCACGTGACCGGCAAACCCTGGCCCTTCGCGGTAGATGCCGTTGTAGGGCGAGCCGTAGGGCATGCGCACGGTGCGGTGGGTTTGGGTGCCGGCGGTGTTGGTTTCGACGTTGGCGCTGCTGATGTGGTCGGTGTGGTGGTAGGTGACGGTCGCGGTGCTGGTGGCGATCGGGCGGCTGCGCTGGGCGACGAGTTTGCCGCCCAGGTGGATGTAGTCGATGCGCTGGTTGTCTCTTGTGTCCTCGACATAGAGCAACTGCCCTGCGCGGTTGTAGACCTGATGCCGCGTGGTGCCGGTGTTGCGGGTGCTGAGCGTGCGCCGGCCGTGGGCGTCGTAGGCGTAGGTTTCCCACGTGGTGCCGGCGTAGACCTGCTGGCCTTGGGTCATTCTTCCTGCGGCGTTCCACTGGTAGCTCCAGTTCTTGCCGCTTCCGGCGCGGGTCAGGGTTTCGCCGAAGGTGTTGTGGGCAAAGCCCCATTGCTGGGTTCCCGCTGCGTTGTCGATGCGGTACAGGCGGTGATTGGCGTCGTAGAGGTAGCGGTAGTCCTGCACGTAGCCGCCCAGACCATCGGGGGTCATGGCGGCGCGGCGTACGTTGTCCAGTACGTCGTAGTCGTAGATCTCCTCGCCGGCCTGGTTCGGGGCCGTGGCCTGGGTCATGCGGTCGCGGGCGTCGTACTGGAGGCTGCGGTTTTCCTTGTTGGTGGCCACGCCGTCGGCAATGGCG
>JAPMLR010000122.1 GCA_026410415.1 Denitratimonas yunnanensis (SeqCode)
GCGAAGCGAGCGATGAGTGCGGCTTTCGGATCGTCTTCGGTGCGGATGATGCGGATCACCTCATCCAGATCCAGGAACGCGATCAGCAATCCGTCGAGCAGGTGCAGGCGGCGGTTGACCTTGTCCAGACGGTGATTGAGGCGCTTGCGCACGGTATCGGTACGAAAACTCAACCACTCGCTCAGCAGGAGTTTCAGGCTCATTACCTGCGGCTTGCCGTTGAGATCGATCACGTTGAAGTTGGCGCGGAAGCTTTTTTCAAGATCGGTGGTCGCGAACAGGTGCCCCATCAGTTGCTCCACGTCGATGCGGTTGGAGGGAGGCA
>JAPMLR010000123.1 GCA_026410415.1 Denitratimonas yunnanensis (SeqCode)
ATTCTTGATGAAAATCAAGTTAAAAATGATGTTTACTTCTTGTATTTTGCAAAATATGAAGGTAATCAAGCAGATACCGAAGCTAAGCTGAATTTTAACTATATTAATACACCAGAAGCGTTTGTTAAAATGATTAATGAAGAACGTGATGCACAGTGTCTTGTTCGTCCTATTAAGTACCTTATGGGCCAAAATCATGAAGACTTCAAAATCATTCTTAGCCAATTGCCACACTACTATGTGGAACAACTTTTCTTCGGCTGTTTAGCTGAAGGCTACAATCGAATTGCAAAGTATACTGAAAACTTTGAGTTCTTGGATCGTT
>JAPMLR010000124.1 GCA_026410415.1 Denitratimonas yunnanensis (SeqCode)
ACAGCATCGAGATTGAGCTGTGGCTGCTTCCGGCAGAATGTGAACGCCACACGCCACTTGCGGGCGACGGGCGAACACCCATCCCTCGCGCTGCACTGGGTGCGCTGCTGCGACAAGGTGCCGAGTCCTGAAACACGAAGCGCCCCGTGCGGGGCGCCTTGTGTTGTTTCATCGGTCGATCGACTCAGCCGCGTGCGTCGAACGCCACGTAGTCGCGCGGCGTCGCGCCGGTATAAATCTGATGCGGCCGGCCGATCTTGTTTTCCGGATCGTTCTGCTGTTCCAGCCAGTGCGCCACCCATCCGGCCGTGCGTGCGATGGCGG
>JAPMLR010000125.1 GCA_026410415.1 Denitratimonas yunnanensis (SeqCode)
AGATCGAGCAGCGCACGCAAGGCCGCGCCGGTGCGGTGGCGGGCGCGCAGTTCCAGCCATTCGCCCAGCAACACCAGCGCGACGATGACGGCGGCGGCCTCGAAATACAGCCCGACCTGGCCGTGCACATCACGGAAAGCAGCGGGGAATAGCTGCGGCGCCAGCGTGGCGACGACGCTGTAGCCATAGGCCACGCCCACACCCAGCCCGATCAGCGTATACATGTTCGGATTGTGTGCTCGCAGCGAATCGGCGAAGCGCCGGAACAGCGGTGCCGCGCCCCACATCACCACCACCGTGGACAGCGCGAACTCGATCCACTTG
>JAPMLR010000126.1 GCA_026410415.1 Denitratimonas yunnanensis (SeqCode)
CGCGCACTCGCAAATCGCCTGGATTCGCGGCACCACCGCGCCAGTTGACCAAGCACCTCGCCGCAGCGATGTGGGCGGTACTCAAAGGCAACCAGATAGTGCTGGATCACCTCACCCGGCGAGCGCCCCAGCGACTCCGCCAACAATGCGGTCTGATACAGCGAGTACCAGATCTCCTCGTCCCAGCCCCCCATCGCCGCACGACGCTCATATTGAACGAACGCAGCCTCTCGCTCACCGGCATCGCGGTAGCTCTGCGCCAGATAGAACACATAGCGGCGGTTGCCCGGATCCACGGCCAGCGCCGCCTCCAGCACGAGCGCA
>JAPMLR010000127.1 GCA_026410415.1 Denitratimonas yunnanensis (SeqCode)
CTGGACTGGTCGCCGCGCCCGTTCCGGCCCGAGCCGGGAAACTTTCCGGACGGATAGCGTGCGATGACATGCTGCGTCGCAGCATGAAATCCCTGCTCAGACCATACGCCGCAGCATTGCTAACCGCTGAACGCGATACCTATGATACGAGGCCCCTCGCTTACCACCGGCTGCCGAAGGAAATACAACATGCCATCCAGGATTCCCCTGACCTTGGCGCTGTCCACGCTGCTGCTAGCACCCTGTGGCGGCTCCAGCAACAGTGACCGCGCCGTTCCCACGGCTCCCTCGAACAACAGTGACGGCTCGCCCGTGACCGGTGTT
>JAPMLR010000128.1 GCA_026410415.1 Denitratimonas yunnanensis (SeqCode)
TACGGCGCGCTCGGGCTGTTGCGTCTGGCAGACCAGAAGCTCGCCTCGGGCGATGCCGATGCTGCACAGGGCGCACTCGTCGATGCGGCGAAGGCAGTCCAGACTCCCGCGCTGGCCTCGTTGGCCAATCTTCGTCTGGCGCGTCTCCAGCTTGCCGCGGGCAAGGCGCAGGACGCCTTGGACAGTCTCGCCAAAGTGCCTGCCGGTGATTTTGCCGGACTGGCTGCCGAGGTCCGCGGCGATGCGCTGCTGGCGTTGGGTCGCAAGGACGAGGCCGAGGTGGCGTATCTGGACGCACTGACGACGCTGGACACCGGTGCACCC
>JAPMLR010000129.1 GCA_026410415.1 Denitratimonas yunnanensis (SeqCode)
CCGGCGGCGTCAAGCTCTCCAGGTCTCTGGACGAGGTGAAGCAATACGCCTCCGCGATGCTCGGCACCAGAATGGCCACTTACCAGAGCGCCGGTATGGCGCTGCCGATCGATACGGTGCTGGTGACCCAAGCCACCGACATCGCCAAAGAGCTCTACCTGTCGCTGCTGGTGGACCGTTCCACCAAGTCCATCACCTTCATCACGTCGAGTGAAGGTGGTGTAGACATCGAGCAGGTCGCCGCTGAAACTCCGACAAGATCCAGACCCTGCACGTCAACTACGTCCAGGGCCTGCAGCCGTTCCAGTGCCGCCAGGTCGGGT
>JAPMLR010000130.1 GCA_026410415.1 Denitratimonas yunnanensis (SeqCode)
ACGGCGGCAGCTCGACGGGCATCGAGCTGAACAACACCGGCAGCAACGGCGGCTTGACCGTCCGTGGCACCGGCGCCGCCGGAACCGGTGGTACGATCCAGAACAAGACGATCGGCATTTCACTGACCAATACCCAGGCTCCGTCCTTCTCCTGGATGCAGTTGAACGGCTTCAGCGACTACGCCATCCGCGGCACCAATGTGGTGGGCTTCACGCTGGTCAATTCGGTCATAAATGGCGTCAACGGCAACAGCGCCGCAGACGACGAGGGCAGTGTGCGCTTCACCAATCTCACCGGGTCGGCCAGTATCAGCGGTACGTC
>JAPMLR010000017.1 GCA_026410415.1 Denitratimonas yunnanensis (SeqCode)
CAACCCGCTCCTGCCGTTGTTTTTTCGCATGGTGCAAAGAAAAACCCCCGTTTTTGGACGGGGGTTTTTGGTGTAAGGCCCTGGCGATGACCTACTCTCGCATGCGCGAAGCACACTACCATCGGCGCGGCTGCGTTTCACTTCCGAGTTCGGGATGGGATCGGGTGGTTCCACAGCGCTATGTTCACCAGGGAGAGGGTGGAGGGTCGCGGTTCTTGGGTCCGTACCTCGTGACGAGGGCTACATGACCTTTGATCGCGCTCACGCTCTCATGGGGATGGGACGTAACAAGGTTTGTGAAGTCTCGATGTGTCATCGAGGAAGTGTTTCGTATGCGATGGATCGCAAAACAACTTGAGGTTATATGATCAAGCCGCACGGATCATTAGTACTGGTTAGCTCAACGCATTGCTGCGCTTACACACCCAGCCTATCAACGACGTAGTCTTCATCGTTCCTTTAGGGGAGTCTAGCTCCCGGGAGATCTCATCTTGAGGCGCGCTTCCCGCTTAGATGCTTTCAGCGGTTATCGCTTCCGAACATAGCTACCCGGCAATGCCACTGGCGTGACAACCGGAACACCAGAGGTTCGTCCACTCCGGTCCTCTCGTACTAGGAGCAGCCCCTCTCAAATCTCCAACGCCCACGACAGATAGGGACCGAACTGTCTCACGACGTTCTGAACCCAGCTCGCGTACCACTTTAAATGGCGAACAGCCATACCCTTGGGACCGACTACAGCCCCAGGATGTGATGAGCCGACATCGAGGTGCCAAACACCGCCGTCGATATGAACTCTTGGGCGGTATCAGCCTGTTATCCCCGGAGTACCTTTTATCCGTTGAGCGATGGCCCTTCCATACAGAACCACCGGATCACTAAGTCCTACTTTCGTACCTGCTTGATCCGTCGATCTTGCAGTCAAGCACGCTTATGCCTTTGCACACAGTGCGCGATGTCCGACCGCGCTGAGCGTACCTTCGAGCTCCTCCGTTACTCTTTGGGAGGAGACCGCCCCAGTCAAACTACCCACCATACACGGTCCCTGGCCCGGATAACGGGTCGAGGTTAGAACGTCAAGCACATCAGGGTGGTATTTCAAGGTTGGCTCCATGCGAACTGGCGTCCGCACTTCAAAGCCTCCCACCTATCCTACACAGATGAACTCAACGTTCAGTGTAAAGCTATAGTAAAGGTTCACGGGGTCTTTCCGTCTTGCCGCGGGAACGCTGCATCTTCACAGCGATTTCAATTTCACTGAGTCTCGGGTGGAGACAGCGCCGCCATCATTACGCCATTCGTGCAGGTCGGAACTTACCCGACAAGGAATTTCGCTACCTTAGGACCGTTATAGTTACGGCCGCCGTTTACCGGGGCTTCGATCAAGAGCTTCGCCTTGCGGCTGACCCCATCAATTAACCTTCCGGCACCGGGCAGGCGTCAGACCCTATACGTCCACTTTCGTGTTTGCAGAGTCCTGTGTTTTTGATAAACAGTTGCAGCGGCCTGGTCACTGCGGCCCCTCTCAGCTATAGCTCGCACGAGCCACCAAGAAGGGCGCACCTTCTCCCGAAGTTACGGTGCTATGTTGCCTAGTTCCTTCACCCGAGTTCTCTCAAGCGCCTGAGGATTCTCACCCTGCCTACCTGTGTCGGTTTACGGTACGGTCTGCGTGACCTGAAGCTTAGAAGATTTTCCTGGAAGCGTGGGATCAGTGACTTCGTCCATAAGGACTGGTCTCGGTGCTCGGTGTTGACAAGGACCCGGATTTGCCTAAGTCCTCCACCTACCGCCTTTCCCCGGGACAACCAACGCCCGGTACACTTACCCTTCTCCGTCTCTCCATCGCAGTCACGCGAGGTTCTGGAATATTAACCAGATTCCCATCGACTACGGCTTTCGCCCTCGCCTTAGGAGCCGACTCACCCTGCGCCGATGAACGTTGCGCTAGGAAACCTTGGGCTTTCGGCGTGCGGGCTTTTCACCCGCATTATCGTTACTCATGTCAGCATTCGCACTTCCGATACCTCCAGCATGCCTTACGACACACCTTCGCAGGCGTACGGAACGCTCCTCTACCGCGCACACCTAAGTGTGCACCCATAGCTTCGGTATACTGCTTAGCCCCGTTAAATCTTCCGCGCAGGCCGATTCGACCAGTGAGCTATTACGCTTTCTTTAAAGGATGGCTGCTTCTAAGCCAACCTCCTGGCTGTCTATACCTTCCCACATCGTTTCCCACTTAGCAGTAATTTGGGGACCTTAGCTGATGGTCTGGGTTGTTTCCCTTTTCACGACGGACGTTAGCACCCGCCGTGTGTCTCCCGTGCTCGCACTTGCTGGTATTCGGAGTTTGCAATGGTTTACTAAGTCGCGATGACCCGCTAGCCATAACAGTGCTCTACCCCCAGCAGTGATACACGAGGCGCTACCTAAATAGCTTTCGAGGAGAACCAGCTATCTCCGAGTTTGATTAGCCTTTCACTCCTATCCACAACTCATCCCCTACCTTTTCAACGGGAGTGGGTTCGGACCTCCAGTGCGTGTTACCGCACCTTCATCCTGGCCATGGATAGATCACTCGGTTTCGGGTCTACACCACGCGACTATTCGCCCTATTCAGACTCGGTTTCCCTTCGCCTCCCCTATACGGTTAAGCTTGCCACGTAATGTAAGTCGCTGACCCATTATACAAAAGGTACGCAGTCACCCCACGAAGGGGCTCCCACTGCTTGTACGCATACGGTTTCAGGTTCTATTTCACTCCCCTCTCCGGGGTTCTTTTCGCCTTTCCCTCACGGTACTGGTTCGCTATCGGTCGGTCAGTAGTATTTAGCCTTGGAAGATGGTCCTCCCATGTTCAGACAGGGTTTCACGTGCCCCGCCCTACTCAATTTCATCGACTATGCCCTTTCGCGTACAGGGCTATCACCTTCTATGGCCGGACTTTCCAGACCGTTTCACTAGAACATAATCGACTTTTGGGCTGTTCCCCGTTCGCTCGTCACTACTCAGGGAATCTCGGTTGATTTCTTTTCCTCCGGGTACTTAGATATTTCAGTTCCCCGGGTTCGCCTCGTGCATCTATGTATTCAATGCACGATACCGCTTGCGCGGTGGGTTTCCCCATTCGGACATCGCCGGATCAAAGCTTGTTGCCAGCTCCCCGACGCTTTTCGCAGGCTGCCACGTCCTTCATCGCCTCTGACCGCCAAGGCATCCACCGTATGCGCTTAGTCGCTTGATCATATAACCCCAAGTTGCCTCGGGATCGATCTCACGACAAGTTGTTTCGCTTACTCGCCTCAACGACACATTCAAGACATTCGTCTCAAACGCTTGTTACGTCCCATGTTTTCAAAGAACTCCGGCCAACTTCAACGTCGACCAGCTTCATTCTTGTGTGCGCCACATACTAGAAATTCATCGGAGTGGTGGGTCTGGGAGGACTCGAACCACCGGCCTCACCCTTATCAGGGGTGCGCTCTAACCACCTGAGCTACAGACCCAATGTGTTGCCTCATCATGGCGGTCGCAGACTGGTGGAGCCTGTCGGGATCGAACCGACGACCCCCTGCTTGCAAAGCAGGTGCTCTCCCAGCTGAGCTAAGGCCCCGTCTTGTGACAAGACCGACAACCCGCGCCTTCCGACACCGATTGTCCGTTTCTAGTATGCAGGTAACTTGTGTGGACGCCCGGCGATGCCGACTCGTCTTGCTCTAAAGGAGGTGATCCAGCCGCACCTTCCGGTACGGCTACCTTGTTACGACTTCACCCCAGTCATTGACCACTCCGTGGCAAGCGTCCTCCTTGCGGTTAGACTACCTGCTTCTGGAGCAGCCAACTCCCATGGTGTGACGGGCGGTGTGTACAAGGCCCGGGAACGTATTCACCGCAGCAATGCTGATCTGCGATTACTAGCGATTCCGACTTCATGCAGTCGAGTTGCAGACTGCAATCCGGACTGGGATCGGGTTTCTGGGATTGGCTCCACCTCGCGGTCTTGCTGCCCTCTGTCCCGACCATTGTAGTACGTGTGTAGCCCTGGCCGTAAGGGCCATGATGACTTGACGTCATCCCCACCTTCCTCCGGTTTGTCACCGGCAGTCTCCTTAGAGTTCCCACCATTACGTGCTGGCAACTAAGGACAAGGGTTGCGCTCGTTGCGGGACTTAACCCAACATCTCACGACACGAGCTGACGACAGCCATGCAGCACCTGTGTTCCGATTCCCGAAGGCACTCCCGCATCTCTGCAGGATTCCGGACATGTCAAGGCCAGGTAAGGTTCTTCGCGTTGCATCGAATTAAACCACATACTCCACCGCTTGTGCGGGCCCCCGTCAATTCCTTTGAGTTTCAGTCTTGCGACCGTACTCCCCAGGCGGCGAACTTAACGCGTTAGCTTCGACACTGATCTCCGAGTTGAGACCAACATCCAGTTCGCATCGTTTAGGGCGTGGACTACCAGGGTATCTAATCCTGTTTGCTCCCCACGCTTTCGTGCCTCAGTGTCAGTGCTGGTCCAGATGGTCGCCTTCGCCACTGATGTTCCTCCCGATCTCTACGCATTTCACCGCTACACCGGGAATTCCACCATCCTCTACCGCACTCTAGTCTTCCAGTATCCATCGCCATTCCCAGGTTGAGCCCAGGGCTTTCACGACAGACTTAAAAAACCACCTACGCACGCTTTACGCCCAGTAATTCCGATTAACGCTTGCACCCTTCGTATTACCGCGGCTGCTGGCACGAAGTTAGCCGGTGCTTATTCTTACGGTACCGTCATCCTCCCAGGGTATTAACCCGAAAGCTTTCTTCCCGTACAAAAGGGCTTTACAACCCGAAGGCCTTCTTCACCCACGCGGCATTGCTGGATCAGGCTTGCGCCCATTGTCCAATATTCCCCACTGCTGCCTCCCGTAGGAGTCTGGGCCGTGTCTCAGTCCCAGTGTGGCTGATCATCCTCTCAGACCAGCTACCGATCGTCGCCTTGGTGGGCTCTTACCCCGCCAACTAGCTAATCGGACATAGGCTCATCCAATCGCGTGAGGCCCGAAGGTCCCCCACTTTCACGTCTCCGTCGTATGCGGTATTAGTCCCGGTTTCCCGAGGTTATCCCCCACGACTGGGTAGATTCCTATGTATTCCTCACCCGTCCGCCACTCGCCGCCAGACCGAAGTCCGCGCTGCCGTTCGACTTGCATGTGTTAGGCATGCCGCCAGCGTTCAATCTGAGCCAGGATCAAACTCTTCACTTGAAGTTTTTGAAGCCGAGGCTTCTATCTTTCGAGCGAGCGTTCAAATCCTAAGCGTTCATTGCTGACTCTTAGTTTGTAGACGCTTGCTATATGGACTCATCATCCATCGCAAGGCGTCCGCACAAGTTACCTGCGCACACTGTCAAAGAACCGTGGAAGGAGACCTTTGATCTCAACTTCCGTCCCAAGGCATTTCGCTCAAGGGAGCCGCTCATCTTACACCAGTTTTCCGATCCGTCAACAACCAAATCCGGAAACTTTTCCCGCCTCCCTTCCCGGCGCGTCTTGCGCCTTTCTGGTCAGCGAGCCGGCCATTATA
>JAPMLR010000131.1 GCA_026410415.1 Denitratimonas yunnanensis (SeqCode)
CGGTCACGACATCCCGGAGACCAGGATTCGTGAACGCTACATGTCCTCGCTAGCCAACCTGATCGCCCTGCTGCCGCATCTGGCGCAGTTGCAAGTGTACGACAACAGCGCCGACGCAGCCTCCGGCAATCCGATCCCCAACCCCCGCCTGCTGCTGCAGATGGAGAACGGAAAGATCACTTCGCTTGCCGACGCCGACGTGTTGCGCGCCATCCCGGACTGCGCCAAACCGATCATGGAAGCTGCGCTGCGGATGCGCTGACGGACCAACCCCACCTTCCAGCGAGCCGCGATGGCACCGTCCCCCACAACCGCTCCCGA
>JAPMLR010000132.1 GCA_026410415.1 Denitratimonas yunnanensis (SeqCode)
GTGGCGGCGTTGGGCAATCCGGGCGGTGTGGCACATCGCGGGGTTTCGTCGGGGGTGTAACCCCGACCTACGGAAGGTGGCGACTCCGGAATCCTTGATGTGGCGGCGTTGGGCAATCCGGGCGGTGTGGCACATCGCGGGGTTTCGTCGGGGGTGTAACCCCGACCTACGGAAGGTGGCGACTCCGGAATCCTTGATGTGGCGGGTGTGGCGGGAATTCGGGCGGTGTGGCACATCGCGGGGTTTCGTCGGGGGTGTAACCCCGACCTACGGAAGGTGGCGACTCCGGAATCCTTGATGTGGCGGCGTTGGGCAATCCG
>JAPMLR010000133.1 GCA_026410415.1 Denitratimonas yunnanensis (SeqCode)
CGCCCGCGCGTCCGGGATTCGGCTTCGCGCGCCGCCACGGCGCGACGATCACCGTGTTCGAGGCCGATGCCGCACGCGTGGTGTGCCGTCCCGGCATGAAGCCTGAAGTGATCGCGGAGCTGCGCCGTCACGCGCGCCGGCCGCTGAAGCTGGAACGCCTTGACGCGGATGCCTACGAACGTCTGCTGCGCGGGCTGTACGAAGGCGGTTCGGATGACGCTCTGATCGTGGCCGCCGACATGGACGATGCGCTCGATCTGAACCAGATCGCCGAGGCGTTGCCCGAGCCCACCGATCTTCTCGAAAGCGAGGACGATGCG
>JAPMLR010000134.1 GCA_026410415.1 Denitratimonas yunnanensis (SeqCode)
GGCCGGGGCCAGCATCATGAGCAGTTGCTGGTCGTCGATGTCGGTTTCCGCCAGATGGGGACTGGCGCGCTGACGCAACTCATCCGCGTCGATCGAACGCCCGCGGTGGTAGGGGTCGAGCACCAGAAGGCCATCCTCGACCTGCAGGCGCACCAGAAAATGGCCAGGGAACGAAACCCCCTCCAATGGCACATCAAGACGACGTGCCAGTTCCATCTGAATCAACGCCAGGCTCAGAGGAATTCCCAAACGGCGATCCAGCACATCGTTGAGATAATTGTTGCGCGGATCGTAGAACTCATCGTGGTTGCCCGAGAAGA
>JAPMLR010000135.1 GCA_026410415.1 Denitratimonas yunnanensis (SeqCode)
GCAGGCTCCATATCCGGACTGTCGCTGACTTGCACGGGCGCACCTTCATCTTGCGCACCGACAGCGAAGGCCAGACAGAGACCAAGGGAAACCGCGGCGATCATGCCACAATAGCGACGCAAACTCATAGAACGTGCTCCGCGAAAAATTCGTTCCGGGCTGCGTGCCGGGGTGGTCTCGCTGCCGTTCGATGCATGCCATCGCAAGCGCGACGGCAGGTGACATCAGGACATGCACAGGCCCGTGGCAAGGTCGCTGGATGAAGCCTGGCGACCGATACGGGATGGCTGGGCGGAAGCGGGTCCATGACCCGGCAATGC
>JAPMLR010000136.1 GCA_026410415.1 Denitratimonas yunnanensis (SeqCode)
TCTGTGTTCGGCAGATATTCAAATGCAGTATCTTCCGCTACAAACTGTTCTTCCTCTTGCTCCTCAATACTTGGCACAGGCGCAGCTTCATCGTATTTCGCAGCAAACATATTTTTAAATTCTTGAGCCGTGACTTCTACAAGGCCGCGATCACCAGTAGCAGCAGAGTGTGGGCGTGGTAAATCCCCAACTTCAATATGCATTGCATCTAAGCCTGCTTGACGATCAAAGAAGATAACCTTGCGGAATTGTTTATCTTTATATTGTGGCAGTTCATACATACTTGGATCGATTGTCTTCAAACGTTCAGCATCTTCTA
>JAPMLR010000137.1 GCA_026410415.1 Denitratimonas yunnanensis (SeqCode)
ATTTGTTCAATTCTGCTACAGATGGTTCCGATTTTATGCGGCAGTTTAAACGACGAACTGTTGAGGACTATGCTTTCTATTCAGGTCGGATTGAAAAAGGTTACGAAGATACAAATACAACACTCACCATTAAAGTTTTAGATGTGATGTTTAGTGTTATAGATGCTATCGACGAAAGTCTTCCGATCCTAGACAATTGTAATACGAAAGCCTATGTTTACAAAATAGCTCGTGCTTATGTGTCTGCAAACAGTTGTCTTCTTTCCACGCAGATTGCCGTGAACAATCTTGCCAACTTGTTCGACGAAGGAGAAACTTT
>JAPMLR010000138.1 GCA_026410415.1 Denitratimonas yunnanensis (SeqCode)
GGTCTCGAAGCCATCGCAGAATATGCCGTCGAAATTGCCGCAACGAGCTAGCCTCGGCGAGTACCAGGCATGGAGCGCACCCCAGCGAGTGCCGGTATTGAAGTTCGGGAAAATATCCGCACTGACCGCCACACGTGCACCGACAAACGCTACCGCCGCGCCGTAGTTGCTGTTGTTCGTGTGGCTGGAAGCCAATACCCCCCTTTCCTGCCACTGCCCGCTCCCGTTGCGTGTGAAGATGCTCGCGTACTGCCCGCCGACACCATTGCCATCGCGGTTGCCGCTGGCCCCCACCAGCAGCAGCCCATCCCGCAGGCGC
>JAPMLR010000139.1 GCA_026410415.1 Denitratimonas yunnanensis (SeqCode)
CGCCTACGACGGCCCGGTGATCGTCGATTGTCGGGTTGACAAGGTGGAAAACTGCCTGCCGATGATTCCCTCCGGCGCGGCACATTTCGAAATGATCCTGCCCGACGCCGCCGACGCCGAAGTGACCGAAGCCGGCCGGATGATGGTCTGAGCCTCGCGACGTTCCGCACTGGCATCACGAACACGTCCGACACCACGAAACCCACGGGACATCCCATGACCACCCAACCCGCCTCCGCCTACTTTCTCTCCGACGGTGCCCCGCACACCGTGCGCGTCACGCTGTCGGTACTGGTGGACAATGAAGCCGGCGCCTTGG
>JAPMLR010000140.1 GCA_026410415.1 Denitratimonas yunnanensis (SeqCode)
CGCCGTGCACGCAACGCCCTGAAGAAGGGCAACGTGGAGCTGGAGGCGAGCCGCCTCGCGCTGGCCGAAGCCAACGCCGCGCTAGCGGAGCGGGCGCAGATACTGGCGCAAGCGGTCATCACCGACCCCCTGACCGGCCTCTCGAATCGCAACCACGTCCTCGACACACTGGAGGACATGGCGGCCACGGCGTTCTCGAAACGGCAGAGCCTGGCGGTACTGATGCCGGATGTGGACCACTTCAAGAAGATCAACGATGTCCACGGGCATGGCGTCGGGGATCGCGTCTTGCGCCGGGTTGCCACCGTGGTGCGCGAG
>JAPMLR010000018.1 GCA_026410415.1 Denitratimonas yunnanensis (SeqCode)
ACCCCGCGCGCGGACCACCGACCCGAGCCCCAACCGGCGCTTGCGCGGCCGCAACCTACCCGCCAGACTTCCCGAAAAGGGCGTTTGAAATTCCTATACCCGTGGTCAGGATGGTCGCCATCGCGCGCAGGGGGCTGAGCCCCGAGTTCCTCGCGGACCTCCAAGGAGGTTTGCTGGCGCCTATCCGCGAGCGCGTCGCGAGGGACCAGAGCCTCTGCCTCGAGCTGCGCGAGGACTACATCAACGTCTACTACCGGGGCGGGAACGTGATGCGGGTGTCCCGGTCCAACGGTGGCTATTCGGCGTTCTTCGACACGAAGTACTTTCAGGGTGCGGTGCCCTCGATGCCCGGGGCTCGCATACGCGAAGCCTCCGACGTCGCGGCCTGGCTGGCTGCGCTCCCCACGCTGAAGCAGGCGATGGACCTCGCGCAGCCCGGCGAGGAACGAGAGGTCCAGCAACTCATCCTTCGCGACAACAACGTCGGATGCATCGCGCGCTCGACCGACTACTACATCTGCGACATCGAGTACGCGAACCACCACGGCCGCTTCGACCTCGTCGCGGTCCGGTGGCCATCAACGCCCACCGCGCGGAAGAAGCAGGACGGCCATCGCCTCGTGCTCGGCGAGGTGAAGGTCGGCGACGGCGCGCTCGAAGGGACTGCCGGTCTTCACGCTCATGTAGATGACGTGAACGGCTACCTCGCCGCGCCCGGCAACCTCGCGGCGATCAAGGAGGAGATGCTCCGCGTCTTCAACCAGAAGCGCGCGCTCGGCCTGGTCGACTGCGAGAAGGACCTCACGGGCTTCAGCGACGAGCCGCCCGTGCTTCTCCTCGTCCTCGTCAACCACGACCCGGACAAGTCCCGGCTCCGCGAGCTGCTCCGCTCCCTGCCTCCGAGCTCGCACGCGGAGCTGCGCATCGCCACGGGCAGCCTGCTCGGCTACGGACTCTACGATCCCGCGATCCTCACGATCGACGAGGCACTCGCGCGCTTCGAGGCCTGCATCTGATGGCCACAGGCCCCGTCCTAACGATCCACCGGGCTGCTACCCAACGCCTGATCCTGATTGCGTGCGATTTTCGCGTGGCGTTCGAATGGTTGGCGACGGGGCGCGGACCAATGACAGTGATGTTGCAGCCAGTAGGCCGCTTGCGGGTTGAAGAGCCACCGCCGCCCTACGGGATTGGCGATACCGCTCCATTGGATGTGGACGAAAGGCAGTTGCTTCGGCTCTTTCGCAGCAGTGATGCGGAAAGGCGGCGGGCGATCATGACGTTGCTGCGATAGGGGGAAGCATGGAAGGTTCGGTACTGGCGTGGCTGATTGCCATTCCGATTTGCTTTATCGCAGTGGTCCAGTGGAGGCAAGCAGCTCGCTACTTGAAGGCCGAAAGGGAACGATCTGCTGCGCTTGCCAAACAAGCCGAAGCTGGCAAAGCGGCGGAGGCAAAGAACGCGGAATTGCAGCAACGCATTGCGGTTCTTGAGCCATTTCAGACCATCGTCGATGTCCGGGCCGAGGCCGAACAGACGATTGCCGATGCGCGCCAGGCGGCAGATAGCATCCGGGCCACTGCACAACGCGAACTGGAGGAGGCGAAGGTCGAGGTGCGGCGCAGCACCGATACGGCCCGTGCCCGTGCTTCGGCGCTTGGTGAGGAGGCGGCCGCTCGCGCACAGTCAATCATCCAGACGGCGGAGGCTCAGGCAGAAAAACTCGCCGGTGATGCTCTGCGCGCCTTGGCGGATGCCGACAAGCTTGAAGCCGCCGCCGTAGCCATGAAAAACGTCATCGAAGGGTACGGCGACCGCTACATCAAGCCAACCTATGCCCTGCTCGATGAACTGGCCGAACACTACGGCTTCGATCAGTCCGGACAGGACTTGAAAGCCGCGCGTGCGGCGACGCGCTTGATGATTGACCAGGGCATGGCTGCCGAGTGCGATTACGTTGAAGCCCATCGCCGCCGCACTGCCATCGCGTTCGTGCTGGATGCCTTCAACGGCAAGGCCGATAGCATCTTGGTGCGCCTCAAGGGTGAAAACTACGGCACGCAGGAACAGCGCCTCCGCGATGCCTTCGCGCTGGTCAATCACCTGGGGTCTGCGTTTCGTCAGGCACGTATTGCACCGGCTTACCTTGAGGCCAGGCTGACGGAGTTGCGTGCCGCAGCAGCGGTGCAGGCGCTCCGTGAGCGCGAGCGTGAGGAACAGCGCCGTATCCGCGAGCAGATTCGGGAGGAAGAGAAGGCGCGGCGTGAAATCGAGCGGGCATTGAAGGATGCCAAGCGCGAGGAAGATGCCTTGCAGCGGGCCTTGCGCAAGGCGCAGGAACAGGTAGCGCGGGCCAATGAAGAAACCCGTGCGCTCTACGAGGCGCGACTGGCCGAACTACAGGTGAAGTTGAGCGAGGCCGAGGCCCGGAATCAGCGGGCGTTGAGCATGGCGCAGCAGACCAAGGCCGGGCATGTGTATGTGATTTCCAACATCGGATCGTTCGGTGATGACGTGTTCAAGATCGGCATGACGCGCCGCCTCGAACCTGCCGACCGCGTGCGCGAACTGGGCGACGCGAGCGTGCCCTTCCCCTTCGACGTGCATGCCATGATCTGGTCGGACGATGCGCCAGCCCTTGAATACGCACTGCACCGCCGCTTTCTGTTCGCCCAGATCAACAAAGTGAACCCGCGAAAGGAGTTCTTCCGCGTGCCGCTGGGCGATCTTCGGGGAAGCATTTCGGCTTTAGGCGTGGATGCGGCATGGACCATCACGGCCGACGCCGCGCAGTACCGTGAAACGCTCGCCATCGAACAGCAGATTGCCGCCAACGATCCGCGAGCGAAGGCATGGATTGATTCACAGATGACAGTGTTGCAAGACGATGTAGTTGATTCCTACTCCGATACAGGGGAGGAGCAGGCATGAATCACCCGCGACGGCTGGATCGTCCACGAGGTGGCGCTGACGGCTTCCGACACCTCCGTGACCTTATGCGTCCTGTTCTTCGTTGCGGTTGGGATGGTGGCTCACCGCGATGCGGAAAAAGAAAGGGCAGCCAATGACTGACGCCCCACGCCGCCGCCCAGGCCGCCCACCCGAAGCGCGCCGCGCCCCCAGCCTGCCGCCCCGGCTTGAGCCGGGCGATGAAGAAGGCGCGCGCGCGGTGCTGGCGGCGTTCGCCATGGTGCTGATGCAGTTTGACGACGGCCGCACGCGCAACAATGCCGGCGTGCGGCTGGTCACGGGCAGCGAGAACATCGCCACCGCCTGGCGCACCATCCACGGCCCCGATGCCGCCCTGCCCCACAACCCCGGCTTCGCCCAATGCGCCCGCCGGTGGCTGGACGAAGGCCAGCACGGCACCGCGCTGGCGCTGATCCACTTTGCCCGGCGGAATGGGTGGGAGGATGATGCGTTCGAGGGGTTGGAGCGGGAGTGTCTAAGGGGTTCCAGTCTGTGATCTGGTTAGAGAGTGGATGAAATGAGTCGCAGAAGAAGGCCCCGACAGCAAACCCAGGTGAACACACTGCGACCCATCCCGGAGGATGACTGCCCTACCCCACATGCAACGCAGTGGGGCGGCTGGAAGTTATTTGCGGCTGCATCCGGCTGGATTGTTGCGTTACTCGTCGGACTCTTGGAGGTGCCCTCCAAGATCGTTTCTTTTTACGAGAACTATCCACGCGCCACAAAGGCCGTGGGTCATCTGGTTTATAGGCCGGAACGATTTGTTGGACGCTGGAGCAGCGACCCTTCGGCATGGGTTGGAAGAAACCTCATCCAACCAGAAAGCCCCATGGTTGACACAGGAGACGTGCAGCTAAGCGTGGTAGTGGATGATGATGGAGCAGTATTCGGAGAAATAGTCAGCGAGGTGATGCGCCGAGGCCACTTCCCATACTCCCGGGTCATGATCGATGGCAAAGTTGGGGTTGTTAGCGCTCACCTTCAAGTATGGGATATTGTTCAGAACGAGCGTGCTGCATATGCTGGCTTCAAATTGCGGCCAGAAGGTGGGCGAGAAGGCACGCTCTTGATGATCCGCTCGGGCGGCTCGGGTATCCCGGAAGTTACGCGCCTATGGCGAACCGATTTTGAGATGGGGGACGGCGCCTTTGGCGAGAAGTGGATGGAATTGCTTCGTAGAAATATCCCAGTGGGTCCGGATGGACAAGTGATTCTTGGGGAAGTCGGCGAGATTGATCAAGAGCCTCCGCCAGACGAGTGATCCCAGCACCCTCATCCGCAACGATCCCGACCTCCCAGCACCCCTGCAAGCCATGCTGGCGCGCCTGCACATCCCCTTCCTGCGCACCGCACTCAAGGACACCGACCTGCTCCATGGCGCCAGCCACCCTGCGCGTGAATTGATCGACGAACTGGGCGAACTTTCCGCCGGCTGGTGCCGATCATCCGATCCCAACGACGCCCTGCTCAAACAGATCGCGCTCACCGTCGAACAACTGGCCTCGCATTTCCAGGACGACCACCCCATCGCCTTCGCACAGGCCATCACCGACCTGCGGCAGCAACTGGAACCCTTTCGCCACCGCGCCGATCTGGCCGAGCAACGCACCATCGAAACCACCATCGGACGCGAACGCCTCACCCTGGCACGCAACCGTGTCGCTTCGCTGCTGCAACAACGCCTGAGCCGGCACGACCCGATGCCATGGGTGCGGCAACTGCTGCGTGGCCCGTGGTCCAACCACTTGGTGCTGATGTGGCTGCGTAACAGCGAAAGCAGCCCAGCCTTCCGCCAGGCGTTGGAATTCACCGACGAGCTGCTCTGGGCCGATGACCCACACGCTGCGGGCACGCGACCCGTGCAGCGGTGGAAGAAGGCGTGGTGCCGGGTGGTGGCGTGGCCCTGATCCGCGCCAAGTCGGCGGTCGAGAACCTCAAGGGCGCCAACG
>JAPMLR010000141.1 GCA_026410415.1 Denitratimonas yunnanensis (SeqCode)
TGGGCGGCATCGGCACCGCCGGCGTGCCGTCCGGTTCGCTGCCGGTGGTGGCGTTGATCTGCGCGATGGTCGGGGTGCCGCCGGAAGGCATCGGCCTGGTCCTGGGCGTCAACCACTTTCTCGACATGTGCCGCACCACGATCAACGTCACCGGCGATCTGGGCATCGCCACGCTGGTATCGAGTGGTGAGCACGGTGAGGACGTTGTTCCGGAGTCGACCGATACACAGACTTGAAACATCCGTTGCGACCGACACGGGGGAGGCGTTGGCACGTTTTCGCATGTTTTGGCGTTTTATCCAGGCCTATCTGGTTCCC
>JAPMLR010000142.1 GCA_026410415.1 Denitratimonas yunnanensis (SeqCode)
CAATCCATGGACGGTTAAAAAGGACAATATTTTGTATAAATGTGGATGGTCGCCTTTTGAAGGGACTACATTTAAATCAAGAATTACACATACCATTTTAAATGGTAGTTTGGTGTACCATAATTTTAAGTTTTCAGAAGTTAAAGCTGCAAAACGTTTAACATTTAACAGGTAATGTATAAAAAAGCGATAGTACTATTTTTGTTGTGTCTGCTGTTAGGGCTCTCTTCCTGCTACAAATACAATAAGCCTAAAAAGCCCAAAAACCTTATCCCAAAGGAGGAAATGGTTCATATTTTATTGGACTTAAAGTATATT
>JAPMLR010000143.1 GCA_026410415.1 Denitratimonas yunnanensis (SeqCode)
CTCGCCCGCACCGTCGGGGAGGTGGAGCGTGAGCGCGTGCGATAGGACCCGAAAGATGGTGAACTATGCCTGGGCAGGGCGAAGCCAGAGGAAACTCTGGTGGAGGCCCGTAGCGGTCCTGACGTGCAAATCGGTCGTCCGACCTGGGTATAGGGGCGAAAGACTAATCGAACCATCTAGTAGCTGGTTCCCTCCGAAGTTTCCCTCAGGATAGCTGGCGCTCAGAGTCTCGCAGTTTTATCTGGTAAAGCGAATGATTAGAGGCCTTGGGGCCGAAACGATCTCAACCTATTCTCAAACTTTAAATGGGTAAGAAG
>JAPMLR010000144.1 GCA_026410415.1 Denitratimonas yunnanensis (SeqCode)
CTTTCTAGCACTCCTGCTTCACCAGCTCCATCCTACTCAGCCATGGTTGGCTCCACATGGTAAATGTGCACAAGTGAACCTGAGCCTGTTCTGGGTCTTGGTGGACAGCGCACACTTCACTTACGCTCCCCTTTCTGCAAGGGGTCTTTCCCATTCTCACAGTGATGCGGTACCTGATGCCAGAAACCACCTGGCTCTGAGCCTTGACCACTTCAGACACTTGGCTGAGGTACATGTCGTTGGAGCGCCTGTTGTGTTCGACGACGGCGGAGTTGAGAGCGGATCGCATCCCTTCGTCATCGTTACTGATGTCTCT
>JAPMLR010000145.1 GCA_026410415.1 Denitratimonas yunnanensis (SeqCode)
GCAGCGTGTTGCGGATGCGGCGATAGGCATCGGCATTGCGCTTCAGGATCGTCTGCGACAGCGACATCTCGTTGCGGTAGTCGGTGCTGGTGATCCACAGGCGCAGGATGTCGGCACCGAGCGTCTTGAGGATTTCCTGCGGCTCGATGCCGTTGCCCAGCGATTTGGACATCTTGCGGCCATGTTCATCGACGGTGAAACCGTGCGTGAGCACCTGCCGGTACGGCGCGGCGCGGTCCATCGCGATGGCGGTCAGCAGCGAACTCTGGAACCAGCCGCGATGCTGGTCCGAACCTTCCAGATACAGATCGGCCGG
>JAPMLR010000146.1 GCA_026410415.1 Denitratimonas yunnanensis (SeqCode)
GGATGCCTCGTTGCGCATCAGCATCGGTGCCGCCAACTTCACTGCACGCGCGATGCCTTCACCGGCGCGGTTGGAAGTGCTAATGCTGGTTGATCCGCCTGCGCCGGAAATCATCGCGCCCGTGCGCCTGATGAGCACGCTGCACAGCCGCTACCTGCCGCAGCTCAAGCACGGCGGCAGCTTCGACGTGATGCATCTGCGCCGTCAAGCATGCATACAGGGTTTCGACGATGCGTTGCTGCTCACGGATGATGGTTTCGTGGCTGAGGGTGCGACGTTCAACATCGGTTTTTTCCACCACGCTGCGTTGCTCTGG
>JAPMLR010000147.1 GCA_026410415.1 Denitratimonas yunnanensis (SeqCode)
CCGGATAATCAGCCGGCAACGAAACACGTGCGCCGGCGCGCAACTGCCAGTGCACATAGAACTGCGGTGAATCGATCGCCACCGGCGACGCCAATCCGCCCAGACATCCCGCGATCAGGCGCCCATGCACCCCCTCCTCGCGGAACTCCGGCAGCGTGTCGCCGGAGTAATGCCAGAAGCCCGGATCGCACTCCTCGCGATCTTCCGGCAATGCCACCCACGCCTGTAGGCCATCCAGCCTGCCACCGTTTCCACGCAAGTGTTCGAAACGCTCCGAATGGGTGATGCCGCGCCCGGCCGTCATCCAGTTCACCT
>JAPMLR010000148.1 GCA_026410415.1 Denitratimonas yunnanensis (SeqCode)
ACATTTTTGCCGGATGCCAGCGGACGGCATCGGACGCCTACGGACAAAAAACCCCGCACGATGGCGGGGTTCTTGGGAATCTCCGGACACTATCGGACGGCGGCGGACAGGTATGTGGTGGGCCGTGATGGATTCGAACCATCGACCAACGGATTAAAAGTCCGCTGCTCTACCGGCTGAGCTAACGGCCCGGAAGAGATGTTCCGCGTCTGGCGGAAGAAGGTGTACCGCCGCATGTGCGTGCGGGGCGCGTAGTTTAGTCACGCATGGCTTGCGAAACAAGGTTTTCGTTCGCGCACGACGCTCAACTCGCGG
>JAPMLR010000149.1 GCA_026410415.1 Denitratimonas yunnanensis (SeqCode)
CGACCGGTCGATGTGCGTGTTTCCACCATTCCCTCCGGCCACGGCGAACGCGTCGTGCTGCGCCTGCCCGACAAACAGGCGGGCCGTCTCGATCTCTCCCAACTCGGCATGGATGCCACCACCGCAGCGCGCATCGATCAATTGATCCACCGCCCGCACGGCCTCCTGCTCGTCACCGGCCCCACCGGCAGCGGCAAGACCACCACGTTGTATGTCGCGCTGACGCGTCTGAACGATGCCACCCGCAACATCCTGACCGTCGAAGACCCGATCGAGTATTACCTCGACGGCGTCGGCCAGACCCAGGTGAATGCG
>JAPMLR010000150.1 GCA_026410415.1 Denitratimonas yunnanensis (SeqCode)
ATGCGTTCGAAGGTCACATCGCCTGCGATGCGGCATCCCGTTCGGAACTGGTGATCCCGGTGTACGCAGGTGATCGGTTGGTGGGCGTGTTCGATCTCGACAGTCCGGAGCCTGCGCGTTTCGATGCCGACGATGAGGCCGGCATGGCCGCCATTGCCGCGCTGTTTCTGGAGTCGATCGAATGAGTACCCCGTTGAACGTCGGTCCGAAGTCCGCTGCCTGGTTGTGCCAGGTTGGCGTACGCACCCGCGAGGATCTGGTAGAGATGGGAGCGGTCGCGGCCTACGTGAAATGCAAGCGCGCCGGCTTCCGTCC
>JAPMLR010000019.1:0-1457 GCA_026410415.1 Denitratimonas yunnanensis (SeqCode)
CAGCGTATTGCTGGCCGAACCACTGTAGGAAGCCGATTGCGGCACGGCCGTGACCGTGTAGCTGCCGGCGTTGGTCGGAGCCGCCGTGGTCGGACCATAGCTGACGTCGATACCTTCGTAGGTGATGACCAGCGCCACATCCGCTGGGCTGGTGCTGGCCGTCACGCTCTTGGACGAACCGTTGTACACATGGTTCAGATCGCTCAGCGTGATGGTCACGTCCTGCTGGTCGATGGTGATCTCATGCGTCGCACTGGCCCAAACGAGACCCGGATCGACTGCATCGAGCACATCGGCCGTCACCGTGTAGATGCCCGGCGCGTCGAACTGCACGCGACCGGTGAACAGGCTGTCATAACCATCCACCAGCAAGAAAGAACCGCCGGAGGGGCTGAAGGTATAGACCGTCGGGCTCACCTGGACGAGGTTCGGGTAATCACTCACCACACCGACGTCGCTTAGCGTCAGGCGCACCATCACGTTGTCCGGCACGCGGCCACCGTCGTTGGTGACCTGCACGCTGCTGGGCAACGATTCACCGGCCGCACCCGTGGCAACGCCTGCGACCGCCACGCCGGCATCCGGCACCGTGGTGATCAGCACGTTGCTGCTGGCATAGACCTGTCCGTTGTCGCTGCCGACAAGTTCAGCGATCAGGCGGTACTCGCCGGGTGCGAACTTGAACGCGGTCTGCACAGGAATGGTGAGGCCACCCGTCGCCGGCAGCGGCTGGTCATTGATCGCCTGATTCGGATAGCGGAAGAACACCGCTGCCCGGCCCTCGTGCGTGCCGACCGTCTTGCCATTCTGGAGGCTGAAATAGCCAGCATCGCAGGCGCCCTGGAATCCGTCACCGATGGACACGCATGCGTCAATGTCGCCGCCCGGTGTACCGGTGCTGCCAGTGATCGGATCGTTGTTGCCATCGTCGATGCGCACCACGATCAGGCGCGTGTGTACAGGTTGCGCGGTGGTGCTGCCGGCGTTGCCAACTTCCGACTGGAAGCCGGTGATCCAAGCCCCTGCGGGTTGTGTGGCAGCAGCCAGAGCCGGGCCGGCCAAGGTCAGGCTCGCGTCGGCACCGTTGTCGGCGGCGTTGCTCAGCAAGAACAGCGCGGTGTGCGTGTCGACACCGTCAGTCCAGGTTGCGGTCACCACGTAACTGCCGACCTGCCCGTTGGCCGTGGCCGTCGTCGTGCCTTCACCGGTCGCCGGCGTGAAGCTGGCGCTGGCGCTACTGGCCGGTGCACTGAAGCTCACCGAACCGGGGGCGATGGGCAGCACGTTGCCGCCGCCATCGCGCAGCTCCACCACCAGCGGCTGCGCAAAGGCGCTGTTGATGGTGGCCGACTGGCCATCACCGGACACGATCGCCAACGCCGTCGCTGCACCGCTCACATTGGTCAACTCGACGGCTTCCGGCGCAATGCCGGACACCGTCACCGTCACATTGAAGA
>JAPMLR010000019.1:1553-3102 GCA_026410415.1 Denitratimonas yunnanensis (SeqCode)
GCAGTGGCCAGCGTGTTGGTGAGATCGAAGGTCGCGGTGTTCTGCGCACCTGTTCCGAGCACCGCCGTCACCGTGTACGAACCCAGCTGGCTGTTCGCTGTGGCGCTGACGCTGCTGCGTCCATCGGCACCGGTCAGCGCCGGCATCGTCAAGGCCGCATTGGCGGTCGCGCCGTTGGCGGTGTAACCCACCAACTGCCCGGCCAGCGGATTGTCGAACCGGTCAGTCACGAGGACCGACAGCGGGATGCCGAACGCCGAGTTGGCCGGTGCCGTCTGCGGCGTACCGCCGGTGGCCAGCACCTTGATCTGCGCCGCATCGATATCGGCCAGATTGGTCAGACTGAAGATGACCGACTGGCCATTGGCGATGCTCGCCTCGACCTCCAAGCTGCCGGCAACATCATTGCTGCTCGCCGTCACCGCACACAGGCCATTGCCATCGGTCGTGCAGGTGGCCGCCGACAGGTTGGCACTGGCACCGGCGACCGGGACATTGAACGCCACCGCCGCATCCGGCACCGGATTGCCGCCGCTGTCGCGAACACGCACCTGCAGGCTGCCATCACCGTTGATGTCATGGTCGTTGCCGCCCACCACAGCTTCACCGGCAGCGTCGCCGACGATCTCGATCGTCGCCGCGGTTCCGGTGCCGATGCCGACAGTCTGCGGCGCCGCTTCCGCGTACACCTTGCCGCTGTCCAGGCCGACCACCTGCGAGGTCACCGTGTAGGTGCCGGTGTGCTGCAGGAAGGTGGTGCGGAACAGGAAGGTGCCCGTGTAGCCCGCCGGAACCGGCTGGCCACCGGTGGCCAGCGCGCCGAAGTGACCGAACAGGCGACCGGTCGGGTCGTTGAACTCGTCCAGTTCAGCACGCAGGTTGTAGATGCGCTGGTAGGTACCGGTCAGCGGATTGAAGAACTCCACCGCCACATCCGGCGAGGTGCAGTTCTCGTCGCCACAGCCCGGCAGCGTTGCGCCAATCAGGTCTACCGGCCCCTGGATGTAGAAGCGACCACGCACGTTCTCGTCGTTCGGTGCCGGCATGTGCGCACCAACATCCGCTGTACCGGTATTGAGCAGGGCAAAGCCCGTGTCCACCGCCTCACCGATCACGCCTGCGGCATTGCCGCTGCCGACCAGATCGATATCAGCCACGTCGATGCTCCAGTGCGCGGTATCGAAGACCACGCCACTGCTGGCGCCTTCCAGCCACGCCGTGGTGACGTAGGTACCACCGCGGGCAACGCGGGCACGCAGGTTCGCCTCGCTCGAGACCGGATCCAGCGAGTACGGACCGAATGTACCGGTCAGCACGTCACCCACCTTGGCCAGCGGAATGTCGACCCATGTGCCCGGGGCTCCCCAGGGCTCGAACTCAAGCACCACGTCACCGGCGGCAATGCCGCCACCGCGCTCGATGGCGATATCCACCACCAGCTGCTCGGACAGCGTGATGCCGTTCGGGTTGGCCGTGGTCGCGGTGAAGTACGACCAGGTCTCCGGATCCGAACCGGCCACGCCGACGGTGTCGCCGTCGAGGGTGAACA
>JAPMLR010000151.1 GCA_026410415.1 Denitratimonas yunnanensis (SeqCode)
GCGCGAACGATGCCGCGCTCGCTGATCCTCATCTTCGCTGACCACCATGCCCGCTGCGTCGCAGGTGCATTCTTCCTGCGCGGTGTCGACACGCTGTATGGACGGTACTGGGGCAGCGAACACCATGCCCCTGGCCTGCATTTCGAGACCTGCTATTACCAGGGCATCGAATATTGCCTGCGTGAGGGACTTCGCCGGTTCGAACCGGGTGCCCAGGGTGAATACAAGCTGGCACGCGGCTTCCTGCCGGTGACCACGCACAGTCGTCATTTCATCGCCGACCCACAGGTCGCCCGGGCACTCGCCCCGTGGTGC
>JAPMLR010000152.1 GCA_026410415.1 Denitratimonas yunnanensis (SeqCode)
AATGTCCTTGATTGCAGCCCGTACACGGGTCCAGATGCCGTGGATGTCGATCCCTGTGTCATCACGTGGGAGCTCGTTCAGCGGAATCCCGAGCTCCAGTTGATGGTCCTGCCGCAGCATTTCGACCAGTGTCGGATTTAACCTCGCCTCATCTTCATGGGACTGCAACGTGAAGCCTGAGCGTGCACTCTTTCGCCCAAGGGTGACGGGAACGAGGATTAGCGGAGCCCGGAAGCGGGTGTCAGGCCGATCATTACGTGTCCAGGCAAGGAATCCCATCGCGAGAAACAACGTATTTGCGCCGCCTTCCTGAA
>JAPMLR010000153.1 GCA_026410415.1 Denitratimonas yunnanensis (SeqCode)
GGCAATCCCGACGCGAGCAACGCCTCCCGTGACGCCTCTGCCAGTTGCGCGGCGTCGGGAAACACGGATGCCAGCTGGGCAGCTCGCACGGGCGTGATTTCGGAATGTCCAGATCGCCCAGAACCGTGGCGAGATCCAGCCCCACGCCAAGCCGCCCCGAGGGAAGCCGGGTGTTGGATACCTTCAGGCCACGCGCGAGCAAGTCGTCGAGCGCTTGCTGGTTGCCCGCTTGATCGAAGAAATGTCCGAGTGACCGGGCCACCTCGCCGCCAATGTCCGGCACGCGCTTGAACAACGGCCACGGCAAGCGTCGG
>JAPMLR010000154.1 GCA_026410415.1 Denitratimonas yunnanensis (SeqCode)
GACTCCATCGCCAGCGCCTTCTCGTCGAGCCACCCGTTCGCCGCTGCCGCCTTGATCTGGGCGTATTCGCCGCTGACCTGATACACGAAAATGGGACGGCGGAACTGCTGCTTCACGCGGTACACGATGTCCAGATACGGCAGGCCGGGCTTCACCATCACCATGTCGGCGCCCTCGGCGAGGTCGAGGCCGACTTCGTGCAGCGCCTCGTCGGAGTTAGCCGGGTCCATCTAGTAGGTGTGCTTGTTGCCCTTGCCGAGGTTGCCGGCGCTGCCCACCGCGCTGCGGAACGGGCCGTAGAACGCATTGGCGTA
>JAPMLR010000155.1 GCA_026410415.1 Denitratimonas yunnanensis (SeqCode)
CGGGATCCTCCCCTTGAGTATAACAGTGAGCAGCACGTATGCCGTCGTCTCCACCGTCTGACCGCTGGTCTCATCTGGTTTCACCCACTCAGCCGTCACACTGGAGTCCTGCCAATACCTCAGGGTGGCAGGGTGACCTTTGTCCCGAGCCAGTTTCTCTAGGCTGGTGAACAGGTCGGAGGTCACCCTGCTGTTGGAGTCATGGAGGGTCATAGCATAGGTCGCCACCGCACGCACATACACGCTCTTCACAGCAGGGGCATGTTGGGTAATGTAGTTCACTGCAGACCTCATGCTGTCATACTGGGACTTCA
>JAPMLR010000156.1 GCA_026410415.1 Denitratimonas yunnanensis (SeqCode)
GCCCGATCAGCTGGCTGGCGCGACGCGAAGGTGCGGAAGTCAGCATCCTTTACGGCGTGGACGCGCGTGCTTCGGTGCTGCCCTACGAGGCCTTCATGCGCGACGCGAGCGATCCGTATCTGCTGGTGCGCGACGCCTATCTGCAGCGCCGACGCTGCCAGGGGATGGATTGCAGCGAGGAGATGCCCGACTATCTCCTGCCGGACTACGAGTTCGAGGTGCCGGATTTCGACGCGCTGCGGCGCTGAGGCGCCGGCATTCGCCACCTCGGACCGGAACGTCACGTCACGAGGGGCGTGAGCCTTGCGCGGAG
>JAPMLR010000157.1 GCA_026410415.1 Denitratimonas yunnanensis (SeqCode)
ATGCCGCCCTGGCAGAGCAGGCGGCGCATGATGTGGTTGCCGAAGTCGTGCAATCGGGACGGTTTGAGCGCCCTGCCGTGGTGCAGGTCGCAGCGCCGGCGATGGTGCAAGTGGCTGTGACCAGTACACCGCCGGGGGCAGATATCGAAGTGGACGGCATTTTTTATGGCAATGCCGGCGGCACGGTGTCCTTGCCGCAAGGGTTGCGAACCGTGCATATTTCTCTGGCCGGCTATTTGCCTTGGGAAAAAAAGGTGATGGTGAGCTCGGGAGTAACCATCAGCGCCCGCCTGGCGCCGGTGCAATAGCAGGT
>JAPMLR010000158.1 GCA_026410415.1 Denitratimonas yunnanensis (SeqCode)
TCTACGCCAATGGCGACGCGCAGGCGGACGCGCTGGACTATGTGCCGCTGCCCGATGCGCTGGTGACGCGCGTCCGGACGTATTGGCAGGCCACGCCGGGTACGTGATACGTCGATGAGACCGATCGTGATTCCATCGCAAGCCGTCACCATGAACCGGCGAGAGCGGCGTGACGCGCGCGCCGATCGCGCGTTCCGTCTGGCCATGACCAGCGTCGGACTCATCGTCCTGGCGCTGCTGCTGGGCGCTGCGGCCTCCATGCTGTGGGGCGGACGCGAGGCGCTGGCCACGTTCGGGCTGGACTTCTTCGGCA
>JAPMLR010000159.1 GCA_026410415.1 Denitratimonas yunnanensis (SeqCode)
GCTGATAGCGCACCCACAGGAATTCGCCCAGCGAGCGGTGTTCCAGCGCCTGCTGGAACCATACGTCATCGGCTTCCGAGCGAAGTTGCAGCAAGCTGGCGATCAGCACGAAGGCGAACGCCAGCGCAACCAGCGAAAGCCACTCGCTCGCGCTCCATCTCGACCACTCGTCATCGGCACGCATGCTCGGCTCCATGACGTTTGCCGTTCCGGTCGGTGCGTACCAGCACCACCTGCGCCGGCGTGGTTAGGCGGTGGCCAACCCGGGCCGCAGCCGTAAAGCCGTCGAACACGGCCCAAGGCGTGTCATCGC
>JAPMLR010000160.1 GCA_026410415.1 Denitratimonas yunnanensis (SeqCode)
CTTGTCCTGCGCCAGGGCCTGTTCGATCAGGTGCATTTCGGTCAGCAGATGCGGACGCTGGCGGTGTTCTTCGACGTTCATCGGCCCGCCCAGCACGATCAGGCCATGGTAGCGGTCCATGCACGGCGTGGCCTCGGGCTGGCGCTCGAAGTTCACGTAGCGGATGCGGTGGCCGCGCGCGCGGATCAGCGGATCCAGCGTGCCGAGCGGCTCGGCGGCGACGTGTCGCAGGACCAGGATGCGGGACATCGATCAGCGCGGACGGGCAAAATGGCGGGATGGCCCCCGACTTTGCCTGCCACGCCAGTGCCCC
>JAPMLR010000002.1:0-334525 GCA_026410415.1 Denitratimonas yunnanensis (SeqCode)
GCCAGGGCCACGGTGTCCTCGCGCGAGGACGGCAACGCCGGCAGCTGGCCGGCGAGCGCGGCCAGTTCGGCGCGCAGACGCGGTCGCGCGTCGGGCGGCAGTTCGCGCAGCTGGATCAACTCCTGCGTCAAGGTCTGGCGCAACGTCGCCAGCGCCGGATCGTCCAGCCCGGCGAGCGTGCCTTCGGCCAGCGAGAACGCCTGGATGGCCGAGGCCACGTCGCCATGGAGGTTCAGGCGCTCGGTTCCCATCGATAAAAGGAATTCGGCCTCGCTGAGCCGCAGCACGCTCTCGCCGCTCATGCGGCTCTGCGCGAGGCGTGCCACGGCGTCTTCGAGCAGGCCGGCGCGTTCGCCCATGCCGAGCAGCTCCTCGCGCAGCACCTGGTTGGTTGCCGACGAGGAATCCAGCCGTTGGATGAGGCGCTGCTGGCCTTCGCGCAGCTGTTCCACTCCTCGCTCCATGGTCTCGAATCGTTCCTGGAGCGCCTGCGCCCGGGCGCGCAGATCGGTCTGCTCGTCGCCCGCCTGTCGGACCGTGCGGATTGCCAGCAGCGAAAGCGTCGCGACGGCGAACAGGACCACGAGTGCCACCAGCCACGGCCAGCGGCGTGGCACGGCGGGTGCATCTGTGGCGGGGGTGTCGTTCGGGTCGATGTCGGTCACGGCAGCAGTGTCGGCTGAAGACGAAACATGATGCTACCGGAAGCCCGGTGAAGCGCTACTTTCCAGTGCGTCGAGCATGGCGGAGGTGGTTGGAGCGCTCGCGATGAAGACACGAGCGAACCCGAGCGCCTCCGCATGGTTCGCCAGACGCGGGCTGCTCGCCACGGCGAGCGACTCCAGGACATGCGCCCGCAGGGCCGGGGGAAGTGCCGCCAGGGCACCGTCCAGCGCTTCGGCACTGGATACCAGCACGGCGCGCGGTGCGACCGCGTTCCGGATGGCGTGGTGGTGACGTGCATCCAGCTGCGGAGGCAGACGTTGATACACCTCGGCCCGGAGGATGCGCAGGCCGCGTTGATTCAGACCCGCCGCGATCACGCCGCGCCCACCCGGCGCGGTTACCAGACCCACTGCCCCGATGACGCCTTGCCACTGTGGCATGGCCAGCATGCCTTCGGAGTGCATCGCTTCCGGTGGCGGCGCGATCGCTTCAATACCCTGCCGGGCCAGCGCCCGTGCGGTGCCCGCGCCTACCGCGAATACCTGCGTCGCCGAGTTCGGCCGCAACGGCCTCTGGCGTGCGGCGAAATGCACGGCTGCCGGGCTGGTGAACACCAGCGTCGCGCAGGCCAGCGCCTGCTCCAGCGCCGCTGCTGCCGGCAGCGACACAAGCCGCACGCCCGGCAGCGCGACGTGCCGCGCGCCGCGCGCCTGTGCCGCGCGGCGCGCGGCAGCCTGTTGCATCGATGGCCGCAGGCAAAGCACCGACCAGCCCGCCAGGGGCCGGGTATCTGGACTACGATTCATCCTTCCAGCTTACCGCCCTTTCGCATGAGATCTGCCTTGAACATCCCGGTTTCTCCACTCACGATCGAACAACGCCTGCTGTCGATGCCGCCGGTGCGCGCCCTGCAATTGCGCCTGCACGATTACGACGGCGACAGCCTCGGCCTGATCGCACCGCTCGCGGCCAACATCAACGACAAGGGCAACGCGTTCGGGGGCAGCCTCGCCAGCGTCATGACACTGGCTGCCTGGGCGCTGATGTCGATGAAACTGGAAGACGCCGGCCACGTCGCCGATGTCTACGTGCAGGACTCCGCCGTGCGTTACCTCGCCCCGCTCTACGACGACCTTCTCGCCGATGCCCGCCTCGTTCCCGATCAGGACTGGAACGCCGTCATTGCCGCCTTCGCCCAGCGTGGCAGGGCACGCGCGCTGTTGAGTGCACGCATTCTCGCTCGCGATGGCACCCTGTGCTGCACTCTGGAGGGTCGTTTCGTGGCACTGACGCCGAAGCCTGCGGGTTGAAGCGCACGTCCGTCCTTGTTGGTTGCCTGATCGTTGTTTCCACGGCGGCGGTGCGGGCAGCCCCGGTCGCCGTCGATCCGCAGCACCTCGATCGACTTCGCCCGGTGGTCGTCACGGCGTCCGCTGACCTGCGCGATGCCGAACCCCTTCTGCCGGGAACGGCCGTGGTGGACGTCGACGCGGTGCCTTCGGCGCGGGCATTGAAAGGGCTGTCCGAGATACTGGCCGGGATTCCCGGTGTCGTCGCGCGGAACCGGCAGAACTTCGCCCAGGATGAGCAGATCTCGATTCGCGGCTTCGGTGCGCGCGCCACATTCGGCGTGCGCGGGCTGCGCCTCTACAGTGATGGCATTCCGGCGGCCATGCCTGATGGTTCGGGTCAGGTGTCGCATTTTCCGCTCGATGCTGCCCAGCGCATCGAGGTGCTGCGCGGGCCTTTCTCTGCCCTTCATGGCAGCGCGCCCGGTGGCGTGATCGCGCTCCACAGTGCGCCTGGTGCCGAGCCGGATCGCTGGCGCGCGACGCAACGTGGCGGCAGTGACGCCTTCTGGCGAACATCGCTTGATGGGCGCGGCCGCGCCGCGGCGATGGGGTATCACTTCACGCTTTCCCATCTGGAGAGCAAGGGATTCCGCGACCACAGCGCGGCGCGGCGCGAGACCGCCAACCTGCGGCTGGACTGGTCGTTCGATGGTGGTCGCGAGCTCGGCGTGGTGGCCAATCGCATGGATCAGCCCCGCGCCGAAGACCCGCTCGGGTTGACCTGGGAGCAGTTTCGCAGTGATCCGCGCCAGACCGTCGCCGCGGCATTGCAGTTCGATACCCGCAAGTCGGTACACCAGCAGCAGGCGGGCGCGACCTTCCGGCAGGCATTGGGGGAGCGCCACAGTGTGCGTGTCATGGGCTACGGCGGCACACGCCGGGTGGAGCAATTCCTCGCGATTCCGCTGGCGGCACAGAACGCACCGCTGCACTCCGGAGGCGTGGTGGAGCTGGACAGCGACTACCACGGTGCGGACCTGCGCTGGCAGCATGACGGGCAGCTCGGTGGACGGCTGCTGACGCTGGTCGTCGGTGCCGCCGTCGATGTGCAGCATCAGGCGCGGCGCGGCTATGCCAACCATCGCGACGGCGTTCTCGGCGTGAAAGGAGTGCAGCGGCGCAACGAGCGCAACCGCGTGGAGGGTTTCGACCAGTATGTCCAGCTCGACTGGCGCATTGCCGAGCGCTGGTCGCTGATGGCGGGTGCGCGCCACAGCGCCGTGCGCTTCCGGTCCGAGGATCGCTACATCACCGCGGCCAATCCGGACGATTCCGGCCGTGTGCGGCATGCCGCCGTCACTCCGGTGGCCGGGTTGATGTTCGACGCCACGCCGGCGTGGCGCGTGCATGTTCGGCACGGGCGTGGTTTCGAGACGCCCACGTTTGCCGAGCTGGCCTACCGCGCCGATGGCGCCGCAGGTCTGGCGTTCGATCTCGCGCCGGCGATGAGCAACGCGATGGAGATTGGTTCGACGTGGCGCCCATCGTCCGCCGTGGTGATGGAGTCCGCAGTGTTCCGCGTCGATACCGACGACGAGCTTGCCGTGGCCCGCAACAGTGGCGGACGCACGAGCTTCCGCAACGTCGCCAGTGCGCGGCGCGAAGGCATCGAGCTGGCGCTCGACACGTCCGTGTCGGACGACTGGCGCTTCCGGTTCGGTTACACCCGCATCGCGGCGCGGTTCCGCAGTCCGTTCCTGACCTGTGCCGGCACGCCGTGCCTGACTCCGAATGCTCCGGTCGCTGCCGGCTCGCCGATTCCCGGCGTTCCGCGTTCGCAGTTGTTTGCGCGATTGGCTTTCGAGCAGGAGGCCTGGTGGGTGGCCCTGGATGCCGCGCGCACCGGCACCGCCGTGGTCGATGACAGTGCAAGCCAGACCGCGCCGGCCCATGCATTGGCAGGCATCGAAGCCGGTCGCGACATCGGTGCACTGCGCCTGTTCGTGCGTATCGACAACCTGTTCGACCGCGCCCATGTCGGCTCGGTCATCGTCAACGAGGGCAATGGACGTTTCCACGAACCCGGCCCCGGCCGGCAATGGCAACTGGGCGCGCAGTGGACGTTCTGAACACGCCGCCACCAGCACACGACGGCAATCGAGCCTTGGGTCGGGCGGGCGATGGCCCGGGTGTGGCAGCGACGCCTACTTGTCCACGAACGCCCGCTCGAACACGTAGTCGCCCGGCGATCCGATGCGCGGCGCGACCTTGAAGTCACGGCGGTCGAGGATGGCGCGGAAGTCGGCGAGCATCTGCGGGCTGCCGCAGATCATCGCGCGGTCGTGCGCCGGATCGAGGGCGTCGATGCCGAGATCCTGCGTCATCCGGCCGTTGTCGAGCAGGTCGGTGAGTCGGCCACGGTGCACGAAGTCTTCGCGCGAAACCGCCGGGTAGTACAACAACTGGCGCGACACCATCTCGCCCAGGTACTCGTGCTCGCCCAGTTCGCGGGTGATGTGGTCGCGGTAGGCCAGATCGGACACGTTTCGCACGCCATGGGTGACGATGACGCGCTCGAAGCGTTCGTAAGTCGCCGGGTCCTTGATGATCGCCAGAAACGGTGCCAGCCCGGTGCCGGTGGCCAACAGGTACAGGTTGCGGCCCGGATGCAGGTCGGAGATCAGCAGGGTGCCGGTGGGCTTGCGGCCGACCAGGATCTCGTCACCCACCTTGAGGTGTTGCAGCCGCGAGGTGAGTGGGCCGTTCTGCACCTTGATCGAGAAGAATTCCATTTCTTCTTCCCAATTGGCGCTGGCAATGGAATAGGCGCGCATCAGCGGTTTGCCGTCCACCGGCAGGCCGATCATCACGAACTGGCCGTTCTCGAAGCGCAGTCCGGCGCCGCGCGTGGTACGAAAACTGAAGTAGTCGCGGGTCCAGTGATGGACCGAAAGCACGTGCTCGACATCGAACGCGGACATGAGGCATCCCGTAAACGAAAAAAGGCTCGGCATTTGCTGCCGAGCCCTGCATTGTAATGGCGACGCCGAAGGCGACGTTGCGCCGGATCAAAGCCGGAGTGGATCCGGCCGGGTTCAGTCGCCCAGTTGCGACTGCAGATAGATCTCCAGCCCCAGTCTTTCGACCAATCCGAGCTGGGTTTCGAGCCAGTCGACCTGCTCTTCCTCCGCTTCAAGCATCTCCACCAGCAGGTCGCGCGAGACGTAGTCGCCCTGTTGCTCCGTGTACGCGATGGCCTCGCGCAGCTGCGCCACGGTGCCCTGAGCCAGACGCAGGTCGCACTCCAGGCACTCTTTCGGCGCCTCGCCGATGAGCAGCTTGCCGAGATTCTGCAGGTTTGGCAGTCCTTCCAGAAACAGGATGCGCGCGATCAGCGTGTCGGCTTGCTTCATCGCCCGGATCGAGTGGCGGTAGTCGTGCTCGTTCAGTTCCTCCAGCCCCCAATGGCCGAACATGCGGGCATGCAGGAAGAACTGGTTGATCGCGGTCAGCTGGTGGAACAGCGCCTTGTTCAGGTGCGCGATGACCTGGGTGTCGCCTTTCATGGCCGATGGCTCCGTAAAACGTTGAACGCGCATGCTAATCAAAACGGCTGAAAAAGGATTGATCGCGAATCGCTCTTGTTGTCGCTGGCAGTTGGTCTGGTTGCCACCCTGTGGAAGACTGGTGCTGACGGAGGTGGCGTGGATGAACACGATGCGCTGGTTGATGGCGGGAATCCTCGTCCCGGGCTTCGTCCCGACGGCGGTCGGGGCACTGTTCGTGGATGGGTTCGAGTCGTCCGGGAATGTCTGCGCGGTTCCCGCACATTTCGCCAGTGGTTTGTCGCCGAGTCATGTCCTGCACGTTGCCACCGGCGGCAACGACAGCATCGGCAATGGTTCGTCGACGCAACCTTTCGCCACGGTGGTGCGGGCGGCGCAGGTGGCGCTTCCGGGAGCGGCCATTGTCATTCATCCGGGCACCTATGCCGGCGGGCAGTTCGTTGCCGATCTGCGCGGCACGGCCGTTGCGCCGATCTGGGTGGGTGGCATGGCGGGACAGCCGCGCCCGGTGATCGAGGGCGGCAGCAATGGTATCCAATTCTCCCGGCCCGCCTACGTGGTGCTGCACGACATCCTGGTGCGCAACGCCGGCGCCAATGGCATCAATATCGACGATGGCGGCCAGTACGCCGATCCGCTTGCCGCGCACCATGTGGTGGTCGAGCGGCTGGATATCCGCGACATCGGCGGTGGAGGCAACCAGGACTGCCTGAAGATCTCCGGCCTCAATGATTTCCAGATACGCGACAGCCATTTCCAGAACTGCGGCGACGGGGGCAGCGGCATCGATTTCGTCGGCGGCCATCGCGGATTGGTGCACGGCAACGTGCTGATCGACATCGGCGGCAGTGGCGTACAGACCAAGGGTGGCAGCAGCGACATCGACATCCATGCGAATCGTTTCATCAATGGCGGTAGCCGGGCACTGAACATGGGCGGTTCGACCGGCCTGGAGTTTTTCCGACCGCCGTTGTCCGGCAGCCATTCGAATGCCGAGGCGCGGCGCATCCGGGCGCTGTCCAACCTGTTCGTCGGCAGCGCCCAGGCACCGCTCAATTTCGTCGGCTGCGTGGATTGCGTCGCGGCGCACAACACCATCGTCAACCCCGGAACATGGTTGGTGCGGGTGTTGCAGGAAACCGGCTCGCAGGGAGGTCATGTGTTCGAGCCGACCCGCAATGGCCTGGTGCAGAACAATCTGTTCGTGTTCCAGCGCAGTCAGGTGACATCGTCGGGCGTGAATGTCGGCTCCGGTACCGATGCGTCGAGCTTTGTCTGGATCAACAATCTGTTCCACGCCCCGGACCAACCGGCGAACTCCCTGCCCAATCTTCCCGGCACGGTCTCCGGCAGCCTGGCGGGTGTCGATCCGGGCATCACCCCGCCGGATTACCGCATCGCGCCCGACAGTCCTGCGGCGGGTAGCGGCGTGACCCTGGATGCGCGGCTCGGCGATCTGGGCGGGGCGTGCTTTGCCGACCCGCCATCGCGCGGGGCGTGGGAGGCCGATACCCCGGCAATGCAATGAAACTGCCGGTGCCGGTGCCGATGGCGATCGCGCGACGCGTGCCGTCGGTTGGCGCTTTGGGCGGGTCCGACGCGTCGGCGTCGTGAGGCGGCCGCAGGGATCAGGCCGCAGCCAGCAGCGGCAACGGGAACGCCTCGCGTTCGGTTTCGCGCAGGATGTCCATCGCCAGATCGCCGCAGCTGCCGCATACCGTGGAGCAGCCGGTCATGGCGGCCAGCGCGGTCAGGTCACGGGCGCCGGCGCGCACGGCATCGCGGACATCCCGGTCGGTAATGCCATTGCAGACGCAGACATACATGCGGCGCGACTCCCGAGTCGGACGAATGGCGGCATCCTGATACGAATGAGAACCGTTGTCAATATCGTCCGCATTCGCGAAGACTTACCCTCGTTCGGACAATGCTTGCACCGCTGGCAAGGTCTTGCCTTCGCAGAACTCCAGAAACGCGCCACCGCCGGTGGAGATGTAGGACATGCCGTTGGCGACGCCGTACTTGTCGATGGCGGCAAGCGTGTCGCCGCCGCCGGCGATGGAGAACGCATCGGACGCGGCAATCGCCTGCGCCACTGCCCGGGTGCCTTCACCGAACGCATCGAACTCGAACACGCCGACTGGCCCGTTCCACAGCACCGTGCCGGCCTCGCGGATGGCGTGGGCGTAATCTGCGGCCGTGGCCGGGCCGATGTCGAGGATCATGTCGTCGTCGGCCACGGCCTCCACCGGCTTCACCGTGGCCGGTGCATCGGCCGCGAACGTCGGCGCCACCACCACGTCGCTGGGCAGCGGAATCCGGGTACCGCGGGCCTGGGCTTTGTCGAGAATCTCGCGCGCGGTGTCGATGAGGTCTGCCTCGACCAGCGATTTACCGACCGGGAAGCCGCGTGCCGCGAGGAAGGTGTTGGCGATGCCGCCGCCCACGATCAGGTGATCGACTTTTTCCATCAGGCTGCCCAGCAGGGCCAGTTTGGTGGACACCTTCGAGCCGGCCACGATGGCCAGCAGCGGCCGGGAAGGCGCTTCCAGTGCCCGCGCCAGTGCATCCAGTTCCGCCATCAGCAGCGGGCCGCCGCAGGCAACCTTGGCGGCCCGGATGGCGCCGTGCGTGGACGCTTGCGCACGATGCGCCGTGCCGAATGCATCCATCACGTAGACATCGCACAACGCCGCGTACTTCGCCGCCAGCGCCGGATCATCCTTGCCTTCGCCGACGTTCATGCGGCAGTTTTCCAGCAGCACGATCTCGCCCGGCGCCACATCCACGCCGTCGGTCCAGTCACGCTTCAGCGGCACCGGCTGGCCCAGCAGCTCCGACAACCGCGCCGCCACCGGCGCGAGCGAATCGGCCTCGGAGAAGGTACCTTCCTTCGGGCGACCCAGATGCGACGTCACCATGACGGCCGCACCTTGTCGGAGCGCAGCGCGCAAGGTGGGAAGTGCGGCCAGAATGCGTTGCTCCGACGCCACCTTGCCGTCCGCGATCGGGACGTTCAGATCCTCGCGGATCAGCACGCGCTGGCCTGAAAGGTCGAGGTCGGTCATGCGCAGGATGGCCATCGGGTTCGCTCCTTCGGAAAAGCCGCCATTGTCCCCGATTGTCGGATGGGCGTCATTGCGCTTTGATCCGCATCAAGGCAGCGTCGCGACACAGGGGGCAGACTCTCCGCATGTCCCTGCCTCCCGCCTTCGACGATACCCTGTTGCAGCGCTATGACCGCCCCGGTCCGCGCTACACCTCCTATCCTGCAGCCCCGCGATTCCACGAAGGATTCGGCGATCGGGAGCTGCGCGAACAGATCGTGCGCAGCAACGAGAATCCGGTGCCGAACCGAATCTCGATCTACGTGCATGTACCGTTCTGCGAAAGCCCGTGTTTCTACTGCGGCTGCAATCGCATCATCACGCGCGATCACAGTCGCGGCGAACATTACCTGCAGATGCTGGACAGGGAGATCCGGCGCGTCGGACCCTTGTTCGACGACGACCGCGAAACCATCCAGCTGCACTTGGGCGGTGGCACCCCGAACTTCCTCACGCCAACGCAGATCGGCCGCCTGCTCGCCATGCTGAAACGACACTTCCGTTTCAGCGATGCCGCAAATCGCGACTTTTCCATCGAGCTGGACCCGCGCTTCGTCACACCCGGGGAAATCGGCGAGCTTGCCGCGCTCGGTTTCAACCGCGCCAGCCTCGGTGTGCAGGATTTCGATCCGGTCGTGCAGGAAGCGGTGAACCGCATCCAGAGCGTCGAGCAGACGCTCGGCATCATCGAGGCCTGTCGCGCGCATGGGATGCGTTCGATCAATGTGGACCTGATCTACGGCTTGCCCAAACAAAACGTCGAGGGGTTTGCCCGCACACTCGACACCGTCCTGCAGGCGCGCCCGGATCGCCTCGCGATCTACGGTTACGCGCATCTGCCCGAACTGTTCCGCGCCCAGATCCAGCTCAAGGCAGAGGACCTGCCGCCGGCCGGCGTGCGTCTGGCGCTGCTGCGTCTGGCGATCGAGAAGCTCACCGCCGCCGGCTACGAACACATCGGCATGGACCACTTCGCGCTGCCCGGGGACGAGCTGGCGCGCGCCCGCCACGACGGCAGCCTGCACCGCAATTTCATGGGTTACACCACCCATGCCGACACCGATCTCGTGGGTCTGGGCGTCAGCGCCATCAGCCACATCGGCGGCAGTTTCAGCCAGAACCCGCGCGACCTGCCGACGTGGGAGGCCCGTCTGCTGCACCAGCCCGATGCGTTGCCGGTATGGCGCGGGCTGGCACTGGATGACGATGATCTGGTGCGCGCCGACGTGATTGGCCGGTTGATGTGCCTGGGCGTGGTCGACATTCCCGAGATCGAGCGCGATCACGGCATCGTGTTCGACAGCTATTTCGCCGATGCGCTGGCCCGCCTGATGCCGCTGATGGCCGATGGCCTGGTCACGGTGGATTTCGAGCGCATCCGCGCCACCGAACGCGGCCAGCTCATGCTGCGGCATCTGGCGATGTGCTTCGACGCCTACCTGCACGACCGCGCCGACGCGATGGCTCCGGCTCGGTTTTCCAAGGCGATCTGATGCTGCCGCTATAGTGATTTGCCCACACAGGTGACGCCACATGCGATGTCATCATGCTCAGGCTGGTACTGGATACGGACGTGATGATGACTGCGTTGCAAAGCGACGCCGGTACTTCGCGCCAATTGATGTCTTCGCTGGCGCGATAGGCATATAGCCCCTCTGCGCGGACATGATGCGTAACGGACTTGCGGGACAGGTCACCAGCGCAAAGCGTATGTTGTGTGACCCGTTGTGTGAGAAATCCTGCCATGGCTACCAATCTTGCCCTCGATCCTGAGCTGCTCGATCACGCTTTCGCGGTGAGCGGCGAAAAGACCAGGAAGGCTGCCGTCACGAGCGCCTGAAGGAGTTCATCGCCCGACGCGAGCAGGCCCGGTTGCTGGATCTGGTGGGCAAGCCGAATGGGACGAAACCTGCGACCACAAGGCCGATCGTGCGGTGCGCGACCGCAAGCACGCCCGGACATGAGCGTGGTGCTGGTCGATACCAGCGTGTGGTTTTTGCTGTTTCGCAGGAACGGCCCGGCATCGGTGCCGGAGGTTGCGGCCTTGCAGCGGTTTTTGCGTGGCGAGGAATTGGTCGCCATCACCGGAGCGATTGCTCAGGAACTGATCTATGGGCTATCGGCGTCCAACGCCGCTGATGCGGTGACGCAGGCTTTGGCCGCCTTGCCCTATCTTGCCCCTGCACTGGAAGATCACCTCGCCGCCGCGCGCATGCAACGTTTGCTGCGCGCCGAAGGCATCCAGATGAGCGGTGCCGATGCACTGATCGTGCAACTGGCGCTCACCCATGATCTGCTCCTTTTGACTACCGACCGCGACTTCACGCATGCGGCCCGGCATGTGCCCTTGCGTCTGTGGACGCAGGGGCATTGACTCAATCCACGAACAGATCCGGCAGCGGTTCGAGCGAGGCATCCACCGCGTAACGGGTGAAATCGTTCACGCCGGCGTCGCGCAACACTTCTTCGTCGATCAGGAACTGGCCGGTGAAACCGCGCGCTGGGCGGATAAGCACCGCGTGCGCGGCGTCGGCGACGATCTCGGGAGTGCGGCAGCGCGGCACGTCCACGCCGGGAATCATGTTCAGTGCATCGGTGGCGATGATGGTGCGCGGCCACAGCGCGTTGACCGCGATGCCGCTGTCGGCCAGTTCCGCGGCGAGTCCCAGGGTGACGAAGCTCATGCCCATCTTGGCAAGGGTGTAGCCGGTGTGCGGTGCCCACCATTTCGGATCGAGCGAGGGCGGCGGCGCGAGCGTGAGCACATGCGGGTTTGCGGACTTCAGCAGATGCGGCAGCGCCTTCTGGGTGCACAGGAAGGTGCCGCGCGCATTGACCTGTTGCATCAGGTCGAATCGCTTCATCGGCGTATCGGCAACACCGCGCAACCAGATCGCACTGGCGTTGTTGACGAGGATGTCGATGCCGCCGAAGCGTTCCACGGTGGCGGCGATCGCTGCCTCGACCTGTGCTTCTTCGCGGATATCGCATTGCACCGCAAGCGCTTGCCCGCCGGCGGCTTCCACCGCAGCGGCAGCCGAGTGGATGGTGCCGGGAAGTTTGGGATTGGGCACGGCGGATTTGGCCGCGATGACGACGTTGGCGCCGTCGCGCGCGGCGCGCAGCGCGATCGCCAGACCGATGCCGCGCGAGGCGCCGGTGATGAAGAGGGTCTTGCCGTGGAGCGAGGTCATTGGAGCTTTACCGGGATTAAGTCATGGTCGGCCCGTCACTGTAGCGGAAGGGCGGCTGCTGCAGGTGGGCACCTATAATCGGGCGATGAATTCGCAGACACTGGACACGCTGATCGCTTGGGTCGGCCAACACCCGATCGCGGCCGGCATGGTGATCTTCCTGGTCGCATTCTGCGACGCGGTGGTGATTCTCGGCTTCCTTGTCCCCGCGATCCCGATTCTTTTCGCCATCGGCGCCTTCATCGGACTGGGCTCGCTGGATGGGCCGTACGCCATCGTCTGCGCCGGTCTGGGAGCGTTCTGCGGCGATGGGTTGAGTTACGTGCTTGGCCGGGTTCATGGCGATCGGCTGCGTCGCATCTGGCCGTTCTCCCGGCATCCGGAGTGGCTGCCGCAGGGCGAGGCGATGTTTCGCCGTCACGGTCTCAAGAGTATCCTGATCGCGCGCTACGTCGGCGCGGTGCGTCCGCTGGTTCCGGCCATTGCCGGCATGCTGGATATGCCGGCGAAGCGCTACGTTCCGGCCAGCTTGTTGGCAGGGATGAGCTGGGGTGCGGTGTTCCTGATTCCCGGTTGGGTCTTTGGCGCCTCGATCGACCTGTTCGCTGCCGTGGCGGGGCGACTCGCCATCGTCGTGGGCGTGTTGCTGGCGTTGCTGGCCTTGATCGGATTCACCGTCTATCAGGTCTACAAGGTGCTGGCGCCACGCACGGCGCTGTTCCTCTCGCGCCTGTTGCGCTGGTCGGTGCGGCATCCGGTGCTGGGGCGGTTTGCCGATGCGTTGATCGACCCGCGTCGGCGCGAATCGCCGTCGTTGCTGGTCATGGCAATCCTGTTGATCCTGGGCGGCTGGGCGTTCTTCACCGTGTTGCTGATGGCGGCAGGCAACGGTGAGCCGACCCGGCTGGATCTGGCCCTGCACCATGCGATGTTCGGCCTGCGCACCCCGCTCGCCGATCGGTTGATGTCGGTGCTCGCCGGGTTCGGCGACTGGCAGGTGCTGCTGCCTGCCGCGAGCGTCGCGCTGGGCTGGTTGTGCTGGCGCAGGCGCTGGATCGCGGCCGGGCACTGGATCGCGGCGTTCGTGTTCGGTCTGGCGCTGGTGTGGGCGCTCGATGCCATGGTGCAGGTGCCGCGTCCGCCGGCGGCCGTGGCCGTGGCCGGGTTCGATTTCCCGTCCGCGCAGGTGACGATGGCCACCATCGTCTACGGTTTCTTCGCCGTGCTGATCGCGCGCGAACTGCCGGGCCGTCGCCGCGCATGGCCGTATGCGGTGGCCGGCGTGCTGGTGACGACCGTCGCGTTCGCACGGCTTTATCTGGGCGCGCACTGGCTCACCGACGTGCTGGGTGGCGTGTTCCTCGGCATCGTCTGGATCACGGTGCTTGGCCTGGGATATCGACGTCGCGCCACGCGCTCGTTCTGGATGCGGCCGCTGGCCATCCTGTTCTATCTCAGTGTGGCGGGGTTCGGCTTCTGGCATGGGGCGCGCAGCGCCGACGAGACCCTCGCCGGTTTCGCGCCGCCGCAGGTGCGTGCCGCCATCGACGTCGGGCGCTGGTGGGATGGCGACTGGGCGAACCTGCCCGCGCGCCGCAACGAGTTCCTCACCGAGCGCGCCTGGCCGCTGAACCTGCAATATGCCGGCGACATCGACGTGTTGCGCGAGCGACTGCTCGATGCGGGTTGGGAGCCGGGTCCGCCGGCGAACCTGGAAACGGTGCTCGCCATCCTCGACAAGAACGCCACGCCGGAGACCTTGCCGGTGCTGCCGGCCTCGCATAACGGCCACGGCGACGCCTTGTTGCTCTCTCATCCCGGCCCGGCCCCGAATACCCGATTGGTGCTGCACCTGTGGTTTGCGCCTCTGGCGCTTACCCCGGGCGATGTGCCGGTATGGCAAGGCACCGCCGCACTGCTGCATTTCGGCCAGGAGTTGTCGATCTTCCAGGTGTGGCGTGTGCAGCAAGAGAGTCAGGTGGGACTGGATGTGCTGGAGAACGCACTGCCGGACCTGCCACGCAAGCGCGTGCAACGCGACGACGACCCGGGTGCGATCCTGCTGCTGCGTGGGTCTCGGGCGCAGGAGTGAAGTCGTTGCCGAGGATTCTCCGGTTGCCGCCCGTCGATGTGCCCTTCGCTCGTTCGTTCGAAGAATTCACGGGGCTCACCGGGGCCAATCCGCGACGCTGCGAGGAGCGGGTTCGCTGAAACATTGCTCGTCCGCGTCCAGTTATCATGTCGTCTTGTCACCTGGTACGACCTCTGGCGTGAAGATTGCCCCCATCCCCTTCCCTGAAACCGATGCCACCGTGCTCCTGCCCGGCCCGGCCGGCGTGCTGGAAACGTGCATCGAACATCCCGAGCCGGGAACGGCGCGGCGCGGCGTGGCGGTGGTGTGCCATCCGCACCCCCTGCACGGTGGCAGCATGCACAACAAAGTCGTGACGATGACGGTGCGCAGCCTGCGCGAGCTTGGTTTGACAGTGGTGCGTTTCAACTTCCGTGGCGTGGGCGAATCGACCGGGGAGTACGACGAAGGCCGTGGCGAAACGCTCGATCTCCTCGCCGTGGCCGAATGGGTCACCAAGCAACGCCCCGATGATGCGTTCTGGCTGGCCGGTTTTTCCTTCGGCAGCTACGTGGCACTGCTTGCGGCGCGGCATTTGCCGGTGAAGCAGATGATCTCCATCGCGCCGCCGGTCGGTCGCTGGGATTTTTCTGCCGCCATCGCGCCGCCGTGCCCGTGGCTGGTGGTGCAGGGCGAGGATGACGACGTGGTCGATCCGCAGGCGGTGTTCGACTGGATCGACGCCATGGACGACAAACCCGCGCTGGTGCGCATGCCCGAAACCGGGCATTTCTTCCACCGCCGCATGATGGACCTGCGCGGCGCGATCAAGAACGGCGTGCGCGCCAACCTGCCGCCCGCGTGACACCGCCGCTCGACCAAAGCCCGATGCGGCCGTCGCAGGCGTACCGCATCGGCGTCGACGAGGGGCGCTGGCAGTCCGATCCGGTGCAACTGGCGGTGCTCGATGAGCTCGATCGCATCCACGACGAACTGATCGACCGCAACCGCGGCGGCACCTTCGCGAAGTTGGCACGTCGTCTGCGCCGCTATACGCCGGTGCGCGGTTTGTATCTGTGGGGCGGGGTCGGGCGCGGCAAAACCTTTCTCGTCGATCTGTTTTTCGCGCATCTCGCGCTGCCGTCCAAGCGCCGCATCCATTACCACCGTTTCATGGGCGAAGTGCATGCGCGCATCCGCGCACTCGGCCAGCATGCCGATCCGTTGGTGCAGATCGCCAGCGACTACGCCCGCGAATTCCAGCTGCTGTGCCTGGACGAATTCTTCGTCACCGACATCGGCGATGCGATGCTGCTGGCACGCCTGCTGGAGCAGCTGTTCGCACGCGGCGTGACCCTCGTCACTACGTCCAACACCGCACCGGAAAACCTCTATCGCGATGGTTTGCAACGCGCCAGCTTCCTGCCGGCGATCATCCTGTTGCAGGCCCATTGCCGCGTGTTCGAAGTTCGCAGCGAGCGCGATTACCGGCTTCGCGCGCTGACCCACGCCAGCGTCTGGCAGACGCCGCACGGCGACGAGGCCGAGGCCGCGCTGGCCCAGTGTTTCGCGCGACTCACCCGGGATGCGACCGTGGATGCCGATGACGCACGCCTGGAGATCAACGCGCGGCCGATCGCCGTGCGCGAGCTGGCCGATGGCGTGGTCTGGTTCGAATTTTCCGCGTTGTGCGATGGCCCGCGCTCGGTGGCGGACTACATCGAGATTGCACGCCGTTTCCATACCGTCATCCTGTCCGGCATCCCCGCGTTCGACCGAACCAGCGAAGATGCGGCGTATCGCTTCGTGTTGCTCGTGGATGAGCTGTACGATCGCCGCGTGAAGCTCGTGGCGTCGGCGGCTGATGCGCCACATGCGCTGTACCACGGACGTCGCGTGGCACACGCGTTCGAACGCACCGTCAGCCGTCTGACGGAGATGCAATCGGAAGAGTATCTGGCGCGGGAACACGCACCCTGACTTCCGGTGTGGGCGCGATGCCTCGGCGACATCGCGCCCGGTTCCACCTCAACGCGTGCGCAATCGCCAGATCGCCATGCCCGCGAGGGCCAGCAACAACAGCCCTAGCGCCAACGGCCGATTGGTCGGGATCGTTTTGATGCCCTCGGGCGCCCCACCGACGAACAATTCGAGCTGTTGCGGTTCCGCCGGCGTGCCGTCGATGGTGCCGTTGATGGTGACTACATAATTGCCGCCGGGCAGACGCCCCAGATCGACCTCGGCATACGCGGGCACCGATGCGCTCAGACAGATGGCGTCTGGCGGCAGGTCGGCTTCATCCACCCTGACATACGCATAGCTGACTGCCAGCGAGTAGCCACTGCGCGCCACCGACGTCGAAGAGGACATCTGCAAGTCGCACCCGTTGGTGAAAGCAGGAACGCGGGCCACCAGCCTGATGAAATCTTCGCTGCTGGGGTTGGCTGGGATGACTTCGGGTTGCGGAAGCGCACCGATGCCTCCGTCCCCGTCTCCCGAGACGGTGAATGAAAGCTGTTGGTCCGGATTGGCCACACCCAGCGATGTACCGCGGATCACGACGTGGTACGTGCCGGGCTCCAGCGTGCCGAGCGAGGCCGACAACGGGAGCGGCATGGGCAGCAATACGCACGGAACCCACGGCGAACCCGGGCCACGGAGCCGGATCACGTAGTCGAGATGGAAGGTGGTGCCTTCGCGGCTGAGCGAGGTCTCGAATGGCGTATGCAGGTCGCAGCCGACGCGGCCACCGCTGGATACATGCGCGGTCAGGGTCAGTTCCTGATCCGACGTGGCCGGTTGTGGCATGACCACCGGCGGTGGAAGGTCTTCAATGGCCTGAGCAGGCATCCATGCCAACAAGGCGAGCAGTACGAAAACCCAAGTAGAACGTAACGTCGTCATGATCAACTCCTTGCATATCAAGGGGATGCGCCATCGATTCTACGCCGGAACGGTTCGGTCTGCTGCAACCGGCATCCAGCTGGGTAATATGAATGCCCCAACTCCTCCGGAAGCACGCCATGGGTATCTTCAATTTCATCAAGGGCGAACTGATCGAGATCATCGAATGGACCGATGACTCGCGCGATACCTTGTCCTACCGCTGGCCGGACGACGACAAGAACATCAAGAACGGCGCCCAGCTGATCGTGCGCGAAAGCCAGCAGGCGCAATTTGTCGCCACCGGCCAGTACGCCGACCTGTTCGGCCCGGGCAAGCACACGCTCAGCACGCAGAACATCCCGATCCTGTCGCGCATCTACGGTTGGAAGCACGGCTTCGAATCGCCCTTCAAGTGCGATGTCTACTTCCTCAATACGCGCTTGTTCACCGGCAACAAGTGGGGCACGTCCAACCCGGTGATGATGCGCGATGCCGATTTCGGCGTGGTGCGCCTGCGTGCGTTCGGCACCTATGACTTCCGCATCGTCAACCCGCCGAAATTCCTTAAGGAAGTGGCAGGGACCGACCAGAACTTCCGCCTCGACGAGTTTGCCGACACGATGCGCTCGCGCATCGTCAGCGTGTTCAGCGAAGCCTTGGCGAAAGCCAATGTGCCGGCGCTGGATGTGGCGCAACGTTATTCGGAACTGGGTGACGCGCTGCTGCCGCTCATCAATCCGGCAATGGTGGACAAGTACGGCATCGAGATCACCGCGTTCGTGCTGGAAAACGTGTCGGTGCCGCCCGAAGTCGAAAAGGCCATCGACGCGCGTTCGTCGATGGGCGCCATCGGCAACCTCAACGAGTACGTGAAGTACCAGATGGGCGCCACGATGGGTCAGGGCGACGGTGGCGGAGCAGCCGCCGTGCCGGCGCAGATGGCGGTGGGCTTTGGTCTGGCCCAGGAAATGATGAAGGGCATGACCGGCAGCGGCGCGCAAGCGGCCACGCCAGCACAGCCGCAAGCCGCACCGGCAGCGTTCGGTGGTCTGGATGTGCTGACGCCGGAACAGGCGGCGCAGGCGTTGGGCGTGTCGGTCGAGGACGTGATGGCGTCGATCGAGGCAGGCGACTTGAAGGCGCGCAAGATCGGCAATGCCACCCGCATCGCCAAGAGCGCCCTGGAGGCATTCCTGCACGGCGAGTGATCGCTCCCGCGCCAGAGACGCTCGTTCGTTGCCCTCGCTGACAATTCGCCTCCCATGACGCAACCTGGCCCCATCGGCATCGCCATCGGCAAGCATCCCTGCCCGGAATGTGGCGGTGATCTGGAGTGGAATGCCGCCAAACAGGCGCTGGTCTGTCCTTATTGCGGGACGGTCGCGCCGTGGTCGCCACCGCAGGAGGCCGATCCGGGCACGGGCATTGTCGAAAATGATCTGGCCCATGCGCTGGCTCACCCTTCCAGTGGGCGGGGCTGGGGCGAGGAACGGCACGAGGTCAAATGCCAGAGCTGCCATGCCATTTCGGTGTTCGTCGGCACCCGGGCGGCTCAGCGATGTGATTTCTGTGGCTCCCCGGCGATCGTCCCGCATGAGGCGCAGGGCGACGCCATCACGCCGCAAAGCCTGTTGCCGTTCAAGATCAGCGACGGCCAGATCCGGGATGCGATCAGGAAGTGGTACGGCACGCGCTGGTTCGCGCCCGACCGCCTCAAGAGCGCGGCACTGACCGACACCTTGCACGGCATCTATCTGCCCTACTGGACCTTCGACGCACACGTGGATGCCCAGTGGACGGCTGAAGCCGGACACTACTACTACGTCACCGAGAGTTACACCGAAAACGGTCAGCGCAAGACCCGCCAAGTGCGCAAGGTGCGTTGGGTGCCTGCGGCGGGCGATCTGGTGCACTTCTTCGATGACGAGCTAGTGCCGGGAACCACGGGAGTGCACGCGGCGCTGCTGCGTCAGGTCGAGCCGTTTCCCACCATTTCCGAGCTCAAACCCTATGCGCCCGAGTTCGTGCGTGGCTGGACAGTGGAGCGATATCAGGTCGATCTGCGGCGTGCGTCGGATCTCAACATGCAGGACATGGAGCGTCAGACCCGTGCCTTGTGCGCGGCGCAGGTGCCCGGTGATACGCAGCGGAATTTGCAGGTGCGCAGCCAATATCGCGGTCGCACCTTCAAGCACATCCTCGTGCCGGTGTGGTTGGTCAGCTACACCTACGGTTCGCGCAACTTCCAGATTCTCGCCAACGGCTACACCGGCAAGATCGCCGGCGAGCGGCCTTACAGCTGGATCAAGATTGCGCTGGCGGTGTTGGCTGCACTGGTGGCGTTGGCGATCATCATCGCCATCGGTCAGGCGCAGTGAACGAACTCTGGGTCATCGACGACGACCGCTCCGTCCGCTTCGTGTTGGCGCAGGCGTTGCGTGAAGCCGGATACACCGTGCGCGAGTTCGGTGCCGCCGCCGAGGCATTGGACGCCATGCAGTCATCGGCGCCCGCGCTGGTGTTCACCGATGTGCGCATGCCCGGCATGGATGGCCTGCATCTGCTGGATGCACTCAAGCAACACGCACCGCAATTGCCGGTCATCGTCATGAGCGCGTTCACCGATGTGCCCAGCACCGCGGGCGCGTTCCGTGGCGGTGCCCATGATTTCCTCTCCAAGCCGTTCGACATCGACGCGGCCGTGGCAATGGCGCGACGGGCACTGAACGATACCGCGCCCCTTCCCGCCGAGTCTGAAAACGCGAACGACGAACATGCGCTGCTGGGCGATTCCCCGGCCATGCGTGAACTGTTCCGTGCGGTCGGACGGCTTTCGCAGGCGCCGCTGTCGGTGCTGATCGTCGGGGAAACCGGCACCGGCAAGGAACTGGTGGCGCGCGCCCTGCATCGCCACTCGCCGCGCGCGAAACACCCGTTCATCGCGCTCAACACCGCAGCCATTCCGGCCGAGTTGCTCGAATCGGAACTGTTCGGACATGAAGCGGGTGCGTTTACCGGCGCGGCCAAGCGCCATGTCGGGCGCTTCGAACAAGCCGATGGTGGCACGCTGTTTCTCGACGAAATCGGCGACATGCCGCTCGGTCTTCAGACCCGGCTGCTGCGCGTGCTCGCCGAAGGTGAATTCTTCCGTGTCGGTGGTCGTGAACTGTTGCGCGTGGATGTCCGGGTGGTTGCCGCCACGCATCAAAACCTGGATCAAGCCGCACGCGATGGACGTTTCCGGGCGGATTTGCTGCACCGTCTCGACGTGGTACGCCTCGCACTGCCGCCGCTGCGCGAACGGCGTGAAGACATTCCCGCCCTTGCCCGACAATTCATCGCCGACGCCGCGCGGCGCATTCAGGCCACGCCCAAGCAGTTCGCTCCGGCCACGATGGATGCGCTGCGGCGTCACCCGTGGCCGGGCAACGTCCGGGAGCTGGAAAACCTCTGCTGGCGCCTGATGGCGCTGGCGCCGGGTGACACGATCCTGCTGTCCGATCTGCCGCAGCGTCTGAGTCCAGGAAACCCGGATCCGGCGTCGGTGAGTACGGACCAAGGCGATGCCGGTAGCCACGATTGGGAGCGGGCCCTGCGTCGCTGGGCAGAGGGAGAACTCGTGGCCGGGCGCGATGGCCTGCATCCGCACGCCAGTGAGCGGCTTGAACAGATCCTGCTGGAGGCAGCGCTGGCCGCAACGGGTGGTCGTAAGCAGGAGGCAGCGCGGCGGTTGGGCGTGGGGCGCAACACCCTGACGCGAAAACTGGGGCCGGGGCGCCCCCGGGAGCGTTGACCAGCGTGGTGTCGGACAGCGCCAAGAAGCACGCCTTCATATCGCATCTGACCGGACGAGTACTGGCACTCATGCTTGTCGCCATGATTCCGTGGCGCTCGGACGCAGCCGATTACCTGATCGAGCATTGGGGCACCGCGGACGGACTGCCCGTCAATGCGGTCAATCGCATCATGTTGGACCGTACCGGCTTCCTGTGGATGGCCACCTTCGATGGTTTGGTCCGCTTTGATGGCCATCGATTCGTCACCTTTGCTGCCAACGAGCATCCCGAGTTCAGCAGCAATCGCGTGCTTGAGCTGTTGCAAACCGATGATGGCCTGATCTGGCTTCACGTCGACCCAACCACCCTGCTGTCCTTCGATGGTCGACAGTTCCGCCGTTATGGGGATGACGACGGCCTGCCCGACTCACTCGTATGGGGCATCCATAGGGATACTGAAGGCACGTTGTGGGTCTCGACCGAACGCGGACTAGCTAGGCGATCGAATCAATCGGCCATCCCCCGTCACCGTCCAAAGCGGCCAGCAGCTGAGCTTCTCCCCCGGACAGCCGAACTCCCCATTGGCGACGCTGCCCGTAGATGCCGTTGCCGCACTCACTGCTGAAGCCAGCGCGGGCGGTGACGTTCCCGTCGCCTACTCCGTCTGGACCCCGGATACGTGTTTTGTGGATGCGGACGGGACCCCCAGCCTTCTCGTCGTGCACGGCGATAGTGGCACGCTGTGCGGCATCACCGCCGCCCGTCAAGGCGGCGCGGACGGTGCTTCCCCCGCGGGCACGACGGCCGCCGCGCCTTCGCAACATCGTCTTGTCCGCATCCAGGGCGATGCCATCTTCAGCGATGAATTCGAGTCGCCGCCACCGATCTGACGCGTAGCCCACCCCACTCCTCGGTGCAGGCTCTCCGCTCGCACCGAGGCGTGGCAATAATCAACGGGTTCCATCGGGGAACCCGGAGCTTGCGGATTGCGCCAAACGAAAGAGCGGTGCACCACTTGGCGCATACTGGGTCTTTATCGATTCCAGCCTCGCCATGCCTCTCAGCTTGCTTGTTCTCTCTGCATCCCTCGCGAGCATCGACACCCACGCGCTGCGATATGCTGCTGCCGGTACACCCGCTCCTGTTCTGGTGCTAATGCGCCAGCAACCCGATGTTCGAAGCATGCGTTTTGTGGCGTTGGGCGAAGGACGTCTGACCGCCGTGGTATCGACCTTGCGCGAACACGCCACACAGGACCAGCGCGAACTGCGTCAGGCGCTGGAACAGCGCGGCCTGCGTTACCGTAGCCTGTGGGCCATCAATGCCATTGCGCTTGAAGCCGATACGGACACGCTGGACTGGCTGGCAGGTCAGCCGGAGGTGGCCGAAATCATTTGGGATGGCGCGCAGCGGCGGCTGCCTGAAGTCCGGCCGGACATCGCTGCTACCGCCAAGTCCCCGAGCGCGATCGAATGGGGCGTCGAGCGCATCCGCGCACCGGAGGTCTGGGCCGCCGGCTTTCTCGGCCAGGGCGTGCTGGTGGCCGGGCAGGACACGGGCTATCAATGGGATCACCCGGCCCTCAAATCCGCCTATGCCGGCTGGAACGGAACCACCGCCGTGCACGACTACCACTGGTGGGACGCGATCCACTTCGGCGGCGGCTCTTGTGGTGCCAATGCGCCCGCGCCATGCGATGACCACAATCATGGCACCCACACCATGGGCACCCTGGTGGGCGACGATGGTGGCGCCAATCAGATCGGGGTCGCGCCACAGGCGCGCTGGATCGGTTGCCGCAACATGGATCAGGGCGACGGCACGCCGTCGCGTTACGCCGAATGCTTCCAGTTCTTTCTCGCGCCGACCGATCTTTCCGGCAACAACCCCGATCCGGCGCGCGCGCCGCACGTCATCAACAACTCGTGGGGTTGCACGGCATCGGAAGGCTGCACCGATCCGAACATCCTGCGCACTCTCATCGAGAACGTGCAGGCTGCCGGCATCCTGGTGGTGGCCTCGGCCGGTAATTCCGGGAGCGCCTGCAATACCGTGCGGGATCCTGCCGCGATTTACGCCGCCAGTTTCACCGTGGGCGCCACCACGTCGGCCGAGGCGATGTCCTCCTTTTCCAGCCGCGGCCCGGTCACGGTCGATGGCAGTCAGCGGATCAAGCCCGACGTGGTTGCGCCGGGCAGCAGCATCCGGTCCTCGATCCGCAACGGCGGCTACGCCAGTTATTCCGGTACCAGCATGGCCGGCCCGCACGTTGCGGGTGCGGCGGCCTTGCTGATGAGTGCCGATCCAGGCCTCAAGCGCGATCCGGAGCGGGTCATCGAACTGCTCCAGCGCAGCGCGATACCCATCGTTTCCAGCCAGGAATGCGGCGGCATCCCGATCAGCGTCCTCCCGAATCCGGTATTCGGGCATGGCCGCATCGACGTCGCAGCCGCACTGGCATGGGTATTTCAGGATCTTTTCGCCGACGGATTCGAGTCGGCGAATGGCTCAGAATGAGTCGGCAGGCACGCGCACGAAACCTTCCATCAGGACGCGCGCGCTGCGGCTCATCACGGCCTTGGTGACCGTCCATTTCCCATCCACGAGCGCCACCGCCGCGCCCACGCGCAAGGTGCCGGATGGATGACCGAAACGTACCGCCTCGCGTTCGCCACCGCCCGCCGCAAGATTGACCAAAGTGCCCGGCACGGCCGCCGCTGTGGCAATCGCCACCGACGCCGTGCCCATCATCGCGTGGTGCAATTTGCCCATCGACATCGCCCGCACGTTCAAGTCGATCGCGGATGCCGCGATGGCCTTGCCGCTGCTGGAAACGTAATCCTTCGCCGGTGCAACGAAGGCGACCTTCGGCGTGTGCTGGCGTTTCTGCGCTTCATCGGCGGTCTGGATCAGACCCATGCGCAGTGCGCCGGCAACACGGATGGCTTCGAGTTTTTCCAGCGCGGCGCGGTTTTCGTTGATCGCGGCCTGCAGCTCGGTACCGTCGTAGCCGATATCGGCGGCGTTGACGAACACGGTCGGGATACCGGCGCTGATCATCGTGGCCTTGAGCATGCCGATGCCCGGCACGTCGAGTTCATCGACGAGGTTGCCGGTGGGGAACATCGAGCCGCCACCTTCGCCTTCGCCTTCATCGGAAGGATCAATGAACTCCAGCACGATTTCCGCTGCCGGGAAGGTCACGCCATCCAGCTCGAAATCGCCGGTTTCCTGCACGTGCCCGTTCGACACCGGCACCTGCGCGAGGATGGTCTTGCCGATGTTGGCCTGCCAGATGCGCACCGTGCAGATGCCATTTTCCGGCACGTTGGCGACGTAACCTGCGTGGATCGCGAACGCGCCGGCGGCGGTGGAAAGATTGCCGCAATTGCCCGACCAATCGACGAAGTCGGTGTCGATGCTGACTTGCCCGTACAGGTAATCCACATCGTGATCGGGCTTGCTCGACGGCGACACGATCACGCCTTTGCTGGTGCTCGACGTCGCCCCGCCCATGCCATCGGTCTGCTTGCCGTATGGATCGGGCGAACCGATCACGCGCTGGAACAGTGCATCGCGCGCCGCACCGGGCACACGCGCCGCTTCGGGCAGGTCTTCGAGGCGGAAAAACACGCCTTTGCTGGTTCCGCCGCGCATGTAGGTGGCGGGGATGCGGCGTTGGGGCAGGTGACTCATGACCAGAACATCCTGACGGTTGAAGGTTGCCATGTGGCGCCATGACGGGCTTGCAAGCTTACCGTGCGGTGCATCGCGGCAACCAAGTGGAACGCTACGATCAATGTGTTCGATCGGATGCATGGGGTGCAGCGGACATCAGCACCTTGCCTGCGGGCATCAACCGCGCCTTGAGCAAATCCAGTGGGCGGTGGTAGTGCGAGCCGCGAGGTGCATGGCCCAAGGCAGGATGTGCTGGAAAAGGCCGTTCTCCCACTCACGCTGTGCCGTATTCACCAGTGAGTCCAACGCATGCTCAAAACCGACCCATGCGCTGTGTTTTCGCTGGCTGGTCGAGGAAATCAGGCTGCGGTCAGTGGCCTTGCCGAAGTTGAAACCACCATCGAATCCATGCAGTTCCGCATCCACCAGTGGCCCGTGGATACCGAAGCACTCGCACAACGAGGCGAACTGCAACAGCGCACGCTCATGCAGCACACGCAGGCCGGCGCGTTGCCATTGAGCACCAGCATCGCGCCGGTAGCGCCATTGAGCATCACCACGAACGGCTTGCGGTTCCAGAAGTCGATATCGGCATACCACTCGCCCAACGGATTGTCCTGCGGCGCAGGCTCAGGCAACTTGGCCGGTTGCTTCAGGCGCTTGAGCAGTTTCGCGGTGCAGCGCAGGACGGTCATTTTCCGGAAAGATCCTGATGAGCGGTGTTCATGATGTTGTTCAGTGGAGTGTTCGATGGACTCACGCGCCGTCCGGAATCTCCGGCTCCACCAGTCGCGCCAGTTGATCGAGCGATTCCTGCCAGCCCAGATGGCAGAACTCCACCGGAATCACGGCGGGAATGCCGGCCTGGACGATCGACAACGCGGTGCCACAGGCGACTGCGCGCAACTGTACTTCCACCTTCATCTGGCCGGGCAAGTCCGGGTTGTCGAAGGTGTCCGTATGGCAAATCCGCTCGTTCGGCACCAACTCCTGGTAGGTCACGGTGAACGAGTGGCTGGAGCCGGTGCCGAAGTTGGTGAACGACATTCGATAGCCTCCACCGACACAGGCATCGAAGTGGTGCATGGTGCCGGTGAAGCCATACGGCGGCAGCCATTTCAGCAGTGCGCCGGGATCAAGAAAGGCGCGATACACCCGCTCCGGCGGCGCGCGCAAAATGCGATGCAGGCGGACGGTGCCGGTTTGCGGCGTGGTGGTGTCGGACATGGCTCGATCTCTTGGCGGAAGGCGGTATCAGTGTGATCCCGGGATCAGGCAACCCGCAACGCTGCGCGTGCCTGCAACGCACCCAAGCCGGCGGCATTGCCGTTGAGCACCAGTATCGCGCCAGTGGCACCATTTGAGCATCACCACGAACGGCTTGCGATTCCAGGCATCGATATCGGCATATCACTCTCCCAGCGGATTGGCTTGTGGTTCCGGCTCGGGCCGTTTGACCGATTGCTTCAGCCGCTTGGGCAGCATGGCGATGCAACGCAGGATGGTCATGGCATGGATGTCGTGTTGGTGACGGGATGCGAGGAATCGCTCGAACAGATCGAACGCGAGATGATCGCTGGCGACAGAACGGAAAGCGCGATCAGCCATCACCCGAGAGAAGGTTGCCGCCGGAGGCCAGACGCCCAGCTTGGATGGCGGCGTCAAGAGCATGTTCAAAAGCGTGTTCGGAATGGCAGGTCATGAATTCCCCCTCGAATTTCCAGTATCAGGCGGCTTGCCACAGGGCAGGGATCGGTACGGCGAACAGACGATCGCCGAATCCCAGTGTCGCCTCGCCGTCGTACAACACAACGCCTGCGGAGAATCGCTTTCCGGTGGCCTCTCGCAACTTGATCAGGCCGCGGAAATCGCTTTCCGTAACGGTTGCCGCAGCCTTGACCTCTACTCCAGCCAACGCATGTGCGCCACGCTCGATCACGATATCCACCTCGGTGCCATCCCGGTCGCGATAGTGGTAGAAGCCTGCCCCCATATCACTCCAGCTTTCCTGCCGGCGCAGTTCCTGAAACACGAAGGTTTCCAACAGATGCCCGAGCATGGCCCGATCACCCGCCAAGGCACCCGCATCCACACCCAGCAGCGCGCAGGCTAGGCCGCTGTCACCCAGATGCAATTTGGGTGTTTTCACCAGACGGCTAAGCCGATTGCTGTGCCACGGCGGCAAACGCTCCAGCAGGAAGACACGTTCCAGCAAGGTTACATAGTCCGCAATGGTGGGGCGGCTGAGTTGGAATGGCGCAGCCAGATCGCTGGCATTGAACAACTGCGCCGTTTGTGCCGCTGCGGCGGCCAACAGGCGGGGCAATGCGTCCAGCGAATGGATACGACTCAGATCACGCACGTCACGCTGCACCAGCGCATCGATATAGTCGCGATACCAAGCGGTGCGTCGCCGTGGCGTCGCGCGTGCCAACGCAGCGGGATAACCGCCCGCCACAACCACATCGATCAAGCGCGCCCCCAATCGCTGGTTGCGTTCACCGGTGAACGAGCCGGCGAACGAGCCCTCTTGAAACAGCGCCTCCAAGAACTGGCCAGGCTGGTCGGCCAGTTCGCATTGCGCCAATGGATGCAGCCGCAGCACCGACATGCGCCCGGCCATGGAATCGGCCAGCTTCGGCAACAACAAGACATTGGCCGAGCCGGTCAGCAGAAACCGCCCTGGTTTGCGGTCACGGTCCACCACATGCTTCAGCGTGGTGAACAGTCCAGGCAGGCGTTGCACTTCATCCAGAATGACCTTTGCCGGCAGCGCGTCCACAAACCCTACCGGGTCCACTTCGGCGGCGGCGCGTGTCGTCTCATCATCGAAACTGACATAGCGATAGCCCAGTGGCTCCCCCACCACTCTGGCCAAGGTGGTCTTGCCGCACTGTCGCGGACCATGCACCAACACCACCGGCGAATCGGCCAGCGCCTCGCGCAGCAATGGTGTGGCCTGGCGGGCATGGATCACGGTATCGGGCATCGGCTGATTGAAAGAATTTATGTCGGCTGATTGTAAATTTCAGCCTCGGCTGATTGCAAGAAAAGGGGGCGGCTGATTGTAGATTGGCTGACTCAGGCCCCGAACGCGGAGCGCACCTGCGAGGCCTTCAACATCACGAACGCATCCTCATGCGCACAGCCGAAGTGCTCGCCGCAAGCGTGGCTTTACCCGCCCCATTGGCGGGCCGGCAATGAGGATGATCTTCTTGTCGCTCATGGCGTGCTTTCCGTCTCCCGTTCCGCCACGCGCACCTGCCGGGGTACTGCTGGATCAGCTCGTACACCGCTCGCAAGGCATAGGCAAAAACCAGTTCCAGCGCCAGGCCACCTTGGGTGGCGTACCAGGTGGCCGCTTCGTTTGCATCGCTTCTAGCCTGCCTGCTCAGGCGCAACGGTGTCATTCGCCGGCTCGTTGCCGGGCGCGTTCACGCATGCGCTCGAAATAGTCCGGTTCGATTGGCTCCGCCGGACCGGAGGCCATCCCTTCGGCGATCAACCGGCGCAGGAACTCCGCCGCCATTTCGCGCTGGCGCTGACGGATCAAATCGCGCATGTAGTCGGAGGTGCTGGCGAACCCGCCTCCGCGGACTTCCTCGTCCACGAACTGCTTGAGCGGATCAGGCAAGGACACATTCATGGTGGCCACGGCAGGCTCCTATGGCGAAAATTGCCATCCAAGACTACGCAGCCTCCTGTCAGAGGGCAATCATTGGCAAATTGGGTTGCTGGGTGGAACGCGGCGTTGCATTCACGCGCGTAATAACCGTGTTGAAATGCTTTGCGGGTGCAACGATTTAGGTCTGCATCATTACGTATAACCGGAGCCCACCATGAGCCAGTCGCCGATCCTCTCCATCGCTTCGCTCGCCACGCCATGGCGTGGGGCCGATCCGTTTCTGTTCATGGCGCACCATCTGGATCTGTATCCGCAAGGCGATGGTGCGCTGGCGCCGAAGGCGTCTCTGGCCGGGCGGCAGATGGGGTCGGATTTCGCCGGCAAGGATGGCTGGAGCATGTATCACGGCGAGCGCGTGCCGGGGTTTCCGGCGCATCCGCATCGCGGCTTTGAAACCATCACCATCGTCACGCAGGGCTATGTGGATCACGCCGATTCGCTCGGCGGCAAGGCGCGTTATGGCATGGGCGATGTGCAGTGGCTCACTGCCGGTGGCGGCATCATGCATTCGGAAATGTTTCCGCTGCTGCACGCCGAGGCCGACAACACCCTGAACCTGGCTCAGGTCTGGCTGAATCTGCCGGCGGCCAACAAGATGGCACCGGCGCATTTTTCCATGTTCTGGAACGAGGACATCCCGGTGGTGGATGAGGCCGAAGGCGTGAGCGTGCGGGTGATCGCCGGCGGTTATGGCGATGCGCAACCCTTGTCACCGCCGCCCGATTCCTGGGCGGCCACACCGCAAGCGCAGATCGCCATCTGGCTGACACGTATTCCTGCTGGTGCGAGCTGGAAGGTGCCGGCTGCCGGCGCGGGCCTGTCGCGTTCGCTGCATCTGCTGGTGGGCGAAGGCTTGGACATCAGCGGCTTTGCCTTGCCGCAACGGCATCTGGCCGAAGTGCGCTCGGACGTGGCGTTGACGGTTCGCAATACCGGCAGCACCGAAGCGCAGGTGTTGCTGTTGCAGGCGCGCCCCATCGGCGAGCCGGTGGCGAGCTATGGGCCGTTCGTGATGAACACGCCGGAGCAGATCCAGCAGACGTTCGCGGATTTCCAGCGCACCCGTTTCGGCGGCTGGCCGTATCCGGATGGCGCCCCCACGCATGGTGATCAGGCGCAGCGCTTCGCGCTGTATCCGGGCGGGGAAGAATCCAGGCCGGGGGCGTGATGCAAGCGCTGGCGGGAATGCTCTTTCCGCGCGTTCCCGCCAGCGCTGAAAGCCTCAGAGCCAGTCGATCTTCTTGAGGTAGATGTAAAGGCCGGCCACCACGGCGCCGACCACGCTGATCAGGATCGGGTAGCTGTAGGCACCGTTCAGTTCGGGCATCACCTCGAAGTTCATGCCATACCAACTGGTCACCAAGGTGGGCGCGGCGAGCAACGCCGCCCAGCCCGCCAGACGCTTCACCACTTCGCCTTGTTTCAGCGTGACCAGTGCCTGATTGACACTCAACGCGGTGCCCAGCATGTCGCGCAGCACATCGATGGTTTCGTTGGTGCGCAGGGAATGATCGTGCACATCGCGCAGATACAGGCGCACTTCTTCGGGAATGGAGATGCCCGGGCTGCGCATGAGTTGCGACAGCACATCCTGCATCGGCGTCACCGCGACGCGCATGTAGGTCAATTCGCGCTTGAGATCGTAAAGCCGGGTGACGATGCGGCGATCAAACGTCTCGTTGGTGATGTCCTTTTCCAGTGCCGACAGGGTTTGCTTGAAGTTGTCTACCAGCGGCAGGTAGTTGTCGACGATGGCATCGAGCACGGCATACAGCGCATAGGAAGGGCCGAGGGCCAGCATGTCCGGTTCACGCTCGATGCGGGCGCGGGCCGGCGCATAAGACAACGAGGCGCCATGGCGCACGGTGACGAGGTAGCGCGGGCCGAGAAATACATGGGTTTCGCCGTAGGCGATGCGGTCATCCAGTTGTTGCGCGGTGCTGGCGACCAGAAACAACGACTTTCCGTAGCCTTCCACCTTCGGGCGCTGGTGCGCCTTTTTCGCATCCTCGATCGCCAGATCGTGCAGGCCGAATTCTTCCTGGAGCAGGGCGAGCACCGCGTCGTCCGGTTCATACAGGCCGATCCAGACATAGCTGCCATCGTCGATGACCAGCGCTTCGCTGACATCTTCGATATGCAGGTCGCTGCGCTCGCCGTCTTTCGAGTAGACGGCGCAATTGATGACACAAGAGGGATTGTTGCGCGGTGGAGTCATGCGGGCATCGTGCGCCAGCACATCGTGGCGGGCAAGCGGAGCACAGGCGCTGTGGCCTGCGCCGAGGAGTCCGGAAACGGATTCTGCAACCTGCGGAGTGAGGCAGTGCTGGCGTGCGCCCGTCGGGCAGGTGTGCGTGACAGCGATGTCGCCTTCCATGGCAAAAAGGCCATGGAAGGCGCAGGCGTGACGGGTTTCAGGCGGTTTTGTTGGCCGCCAGAAAATCCTGGGCGAAGCGTTGCAGCACGCCACCGGCTTCGTAGATGGCCACTTCTTCGTCCGAATCCAGGCGGCAGGTGACGGGCACGTCCACGCGTTCGCCGTTCTTGCGGTGAATCCGCACGATGAGATCGGCACGCGGTTGGCGTTCGCCGATCACATCGAACGTTTCAGTGCCATCGATGGAGAAGGTATGGCGGTTCTGGCCGGGTTTGAACTCCAGCGGCAACACGCCCATGCCGATCAGGTTGGTGCGATGGATGCGCTCGAAACCTTCGGCCACGATGGCTTCCACGCCGGCCAGGCGCACGCCCTTGGCGGCCCAGTCACGGCTGGAACCTTGGCCGTAATCGGCACCGGCGATGATGATCAGCGGCTGCTTGCGATCCATGTAGGTTTCGATCGCTTCCCACATGCGCATCACCTTGCCTTCCGGCTCCACGCGGGCGAGCGAACCCTGCTTCACCTGCCCGTCCACCACGACCATTTCGTTGATGAGTTTGGGGTTGGCGAAGGTGGCGCGCTGCGCGGTGAGGTGATCGCCGCGATGGGTGGCGTAGGAATTGAAGTCCTCTTCCGGCAAGCCCATCTTGTGCAGGTATTCACCCGCCGCGCTGTCCATCAGGATGGCGTTGGAAGGCGAAAGATGATCGGTGGTGATGTTGTCCGGCAGCACCGCCAGCGGACGCATGCCGCGCAAGGTGCGCTCGCCGGCCAAGGCACCTTCCCAATAGGGCGGGCGACGGATGTAGGTGCTCTGCGGGCGCCAGGCGTACAGCGGGCTGACCTTGGCGACGTGGCCGCTGCGGGGCGCGAACATCGGATCGTACACGCGACGGAACTGCTCGGGTTTCACGTGTTCGGCAACGATGGCGTCGATTTCTTCATCCGAGGGCCACAGGTCTTTCAGCGTGACCGGTTTGCCTTCGGTGTCGTGGCCGAGCACGTCCTGTTCGATGTCGAAACGCACCGTGCCGGCAATCGCGTAAGCCACCACCAGCGGCGGCGAGGCGAGGAAGGCCTGCTTGGCATACGGATGGATGCGGCCATCGAAGTTGCGGTTGCCCGAAAGCACGGCGGTGGCGTAAAGATCGCGCTCGATGATTTCCTGCTGGATGGCCGGATCGAGTGCGCCACTCATGCCGTTGCAGGTGGTGCAGGCGAAGGCGACGATGCCGAAGCCGAGCGCTTCCAGATCGGGCAGCAGGCCGGATTCTTCCAGATACAACTGCACCGCCTTGGAACCGGGCGCAAGCGAGGTTTTCACCCACGGCTTGCGGGTCAAACCCTTTTTCACCGCGTTGCGCGCCAGCAATGCCGCGGCGATCACGTTGCGCGGATTGGAGGTGTTGGTGCACGAGGTGATGGCGGCGATGATGACGGCGCCATCGGGCATCAGGCCATCGGCTTCTTCACGCAGCGCCGCATCCAGATTCACCGCGATGCCGCGTTCGGCCAGTGCGCTGGTGGGCAGGCGACGGTGCGGATTGCTCGGCCCGGCCATGTTGCGCACCACGGTGGAAAGATCGAATTCCAGCACGCGCTCGTACTGCGCGCCGGTCATTTCGCTGGCCCAGAAGCCGGCGGCTTTCGCGTAGGTTTCGACCAGTTTCACCTGCTCGTCGCTGCGCCCGGTGAGCTTGAGGTAATCGATGGTTTGTTGGTCGATGTAGAACAGCGCCGCCGTGGCGCCGTATTCGGGGCACATGTTGGAGATCGTGGCGCGATCACCGATGGTGAGGCTGTCGGCGCCTTCGCCAAAGAACTCCAGATAGGCACCGACGACTTTTTCCTTGCGCAAGAATTCGGTCAGCGCCAGCACGATGTCGGTGGCGGTGATGCCGGGCTGGCGGCGCCCGCTGAGCTTGACGCCGATGATGTCCGGCAGACGCATCCACGAGGCCCGGCCCAGCATCACGTTTTCCGCTTCCAGCCCGCCCACGCCGACGGCGATGACGCCGAGCGCATCCACGTGCGGGGTGTGCGAATCGGTGCCGACGCAGGTATCGGGGAAGGCCACGCCGTTGTCGACGTAAACCACCGGCGACATCTTCTCCAGATTGATCTGGTGCATGATGCCGTTGCCCGCCGGAATCACATCGACGTTGTCGAAGGCGAGCTTGGTCCAGTTGATGAAGTGGAAGCGGTCTTCATTGCGGCGATCTTCGATCGCGCGGTTCTTGGCAAACGCATCCTTGTCGAAGCCCGGCGCTTCCACCGCGAGCGAGTGATCCACGATCAACTGCACCGGCACCACCGGATTGACCTGCGCCGGATCGCCTCCTTGATCGGCAATCGCATCACGCAGCCCGGCCAGATCCACCAGCGCGGTCTGGCCGAGGATGTCGTGGCACACCACGCGCACCGGGAACCAGGGGAAATCCAGATCGCGTTTTCGCTCGATCAATTGCCCGAGGTAATCGTTCAACTGCGCCGGATCGGCCTTGCGCACGAGGTTCTCGGCGTGGACGCGGGCGGTGTAGGGCAGCGTGGCCCATGCGCCGGGTTTGATCGCATCGACGGCGGCGCGTGCATCGAAATAATCGAGCGCGGTGCCCGGGAGAGGTTTGCGGTACTGGCTGTTCATGGCTGGCTCGATGACACGGCGTGGCGTATGGATCACGCCACACCCGTTTGATCAGTAGGTCGGGGTTACATCCCCGACGTTCTCTTTACGTTCCGGCATGACTGTCGGGGATGTAACCCCGACCTACGTCGATGCCGGATGTTTGCGAAGCGGATCGGTAGATCACGCACGCTGATCGATCGGCACGAAGGTTTGATCTTCCGGCCCGGTGTAGTTCGCACTCGGGCGGATGATCTTGCCGTCGATGCGTTGTTCGATGACATGCGCGCTCCAGCCGCTGGTGCGGGCGATGACGAACAGCGGGGTGAACATGTCGGTCGGCACGCCCATCACGTGGTAGCTGACGGCGCTGAACCAATCGAGGTTCGGGAACATCTTCTTGATGTCCCACATCACGCTCTCGAGGCGCTCGGCGATGTCGTACATCTTGGTGCTGCCGACTTCTTCGGAAAGATCCTTGGCGACCTGCTTGATGACCTTGTTGCGCGGATCGCTGACGGTGTAGACGGGGTGGCCGAAACCGATCACCACTTCCTTTCGCTCCACGCGCGCCTTGATGTCGGCTTCTGCTTCGTCCGGTGTCTCGTAGCGCTTCTGGATCTCGAACGCGACTTCGTTGGCGCCGCCATGCTTGGGCCCGCGCAGTGCGCCGATGCCGCCGCAGATCGACGAATACATGTCACTGCCGGTGCCCGCGATGACGCGGCAGGTGAAAGTGCTGGCGTTGAATTCGTGCTCGGCATAGAGGATCAGCGAGGTGTGCATCGCGCGCACCCAGCTGTCCTTCGGCTTTTCGCCATGCAACAGATGCAGGAAATGACCGCCGATGGAGTCGTCATCGGTTTCCACGTCGATGCACTTGCCGTTGTAGGCGTAGTGATACCAGTACAGCAGCATCGAGCCGAGCGAGGCCATCAACTTGTCGGCGATATCGCGTGCACCGGGATGGTTGTGATCGTCCTTCTCAGGCTTCACGCAACCGAGCACCGAAACGCCGGTACGCATCACATCCATCGGGTGCGAGGATGGCGGCAGTTCTTCCAATGCGCTTTTCACCGCTGCCGGCAGGCCGCGCAAGGATTTGAGCTTGGTCTTGTACGCGGCCAGTTCGGCACGATTGGGCAGCTTGCCGTGTACCAGCAGATGCGCGATTTCCTCGAATTCGCTGGTGGTGGCCAGGTCGAGAATGTCGTAGCCGCGATAGGCCAGGTCATTGCCGGTGCGGCCCACGGTGCAAAGCGCGGTGTTGCCGGCGGCGGTGCCGCTCAGGGCAACGGATTTTTTGGGCTTGAAGCCCGGAGTGGCGGTATCGGTGCTGCTCATGGGTTCTCTCCCGATCAGGATTTCTTGGAAGCAAACAGGGCATCGAGCTTCTGCTCGAAGGCGTGATAGCCGATGCGGTCGTACAGCTCTTCGCGGGTCTGCATCGCATCGACCACGGATTTCTGGTGGCCATCGCGGCGCACCGCGGCGTAGACGTTTTCCGCGGCCTTGTTGGCAGCGCGGAAGGCCGAGAGCGGGAACAACTGGATCGCCACACCCACCGAGGCCAATTCATCGCGCGAGAACAGCGGGGTTTTGCCGAACTCGGTGATGTTGGCCAGCACCGGCACCTTCACCACATCGACGAAACGCTGATAGGTGGGCAGGTCATACGCGGCTTCGGCAAAGATGCCATCGGCGCCGGCTTCGACGCAGGCGATGGCGCGCTCGATGGCGGCATCCACGCCATCCACCTGGATGGCATCGGTGCGGGCGATCAGGAAAAAATCCTTGTCGGTCTTGGCATCGGCGGCGGCTTTCACGCGATCCACCATTTCACCTTGCGTGACGATTTCCTTGCCGGGGCGATGGCCGCAACGCTTGGCGCCGACCTGATCTTCGATATGACAGGCCGCAGCGCCGGCCTTGATCAAGGACTTGATGGTGCGCTCGATGTTGAACGCCGAGGGGCCGAAGCCGGTGTCGATATCCACCATCAGCGGCAGATCACAGACATCGGTGATGCGGCGGGTGTCGATGAGCACGTCTTCCAGCGTGTTGATGCCCAGATCCGGCAAGCCGAGTGAACCTGCGGCGACGCCGCCGCCGGAAAGGTAGATCGCCTTGTAGCCGGCGCGCTTGGCCAGCAAAGCGTGATTGGCGTTGATCGCGCCGATCACCTGCAACGGCGATTCGGCAGCAAGCGCGGCACGGAAGCGCGCGCCGGCGGAGGAAGAGTGCGTCATGGCTGTGTCCTCGTGGAGGCCGGCCAGTGTGCGCCGGCAAGGGGGAAATCTCATGCGGCTGTGCGCCATCGGGAGCAGGACTTTGGCAGCTCGTGTTGCATTGATCAATCTTGATTGATCTAATCAAGTCATATGCCGGACATCTACCTTTCAGCCAGTGAAGCCGCCGAACGCCTGGGAATCAGCGCCGCGACGCTGTACGCCTACGTCAGTCGTGGCCTGATCGAGTCGCGCCCCGGCACCGCGCCGCGCAGTCGGGTGTATCGCGCTCAGGACATCGATCGGCTCATCGCCCGAAAACGGGCCGGACGCGGCGCGGCGCGTGGCGCGGCGCAAAGTCTGGATCGCGGTTTGCCGGTGATGGAAACCGCGATTTCGCAGATTCGCCCGGATGGCCCAACCTATCGTGGCCATTCCGCCGTGACGCTGGCGCGTGATGGCGCCACGCTGGAAGACGCCGCCCGCATCCTATGGAATTGCGGTGATGTCGATCCGTTTTCCGCCGCACCGCCGTCATGGCCGAGGGTGGCGATGGCGTTGGCGGGCGATGTCGCGCTGCCGCCGCTGGAACGTGCGTTGGCGACGATGCCGCTGCTGGCGCTGGCGTCACCGCATTCGTTCAACGCCGCGCCGAGCGTGCGGCGTGAAACCGCAGCCTTGTTGTTGCGTCAGAACGCGGCCTTGTTGGCGGGCATGGCCGCTTCGGATGCGCCGGTGCATGAGGTATTGGCGCAACGCTGGAAGCCGCGCGACAGCGCCTTCGCCGATCTGTTGCGTGCGGCGTTGGTGCTTTGCGCCGAGCACGAACTCAATGTCTCGGCCTTCGCCGCGCGCGTGGTGGCATCCACCGGGGCGCATTTGCATGCCACTGTCTGCGCCGGTCTTTCCGCCCTCACCGGCCCGCGCCACGGTGGCGCGACCGCGCGCGCATTCGCGTTCCTGCGGCAGGCGCGCGAGGCTTCCGACATGGCCACATTTGTTTCCGAGCGTTGGCGGCGCGGCGACGAGTTCCCCGGTTTCGGCCACGCGCTCTACCCGCATGGCGACCCGCGCGGCGCGGCCTTGCTGGCGCAGATCGACGGCCTCGCCAAGCGCCCGGCGGCGCTGGCCACCGTACTGGCACTGGCCGAACAGGTCGAACGCCTCACCGGCCAGCACCCCAACATCGACCTCATGCTCGCCGCCATCATCGAAGGCCACGGTCTTGAAGCGAACGATGCCCTCGCCTTGTTTGCCGCAGGCCGCGTCGCAGGCTGGCTCGCCCATGCGCTGGAACAACAAAGCCAGAGTGGCCTGATCCGGCCACGGGCGCGGTATGTGGGGATGGAGGTGGCGGCGTAGCAAATCCCTGCCGCATGTGTTTCTGGATGGTCTCCCCGGTCCATCCAGCGCAGGCGTGGTGCCCACCGCAACCAATCGGATATCGGGCCGCGACTTGCGGCGATACCGGACTGCGCTGTCGAAGGCACTACAAAAAACCCGCCCCCGGCGCAACACCGGGTGCGGGTGTGTTGTGGATGCTCCGTCCTTCCCCGACGGAACATCCTCCCCATCAGGTCCATCGCCGCACCGGGAGGGAGGCGATGGACCTTGTCCGCCGGCTTACTCGTAAGCCGACTCCCCATGCGTGGTGATGTCCAGGCCAACGCGCTCGGATTCCTCAGGCACGCGCAGACCGACGGTGAACTTGGCGACCAGCATCGCGATGGCGGTGACGATGGCGCACCAGACGATGGTGAATACCACGCTGATGATCTGCACGCCGATCTGTGCGCCGATGCTCACGCCTTCGGCTAGCCCGGTGCCGCCAAGCGAGGCGGCGCTGAACACGCCTGTCAACACGGCACCGATGATGCCGGCCACACCGTGCACCCCGAACACGTCCAGGCTGTCGTCCGCGCCGAGCAGGCGCTTCAAGCCCGTGACGGCCCACACGCAGACCACGCCGCAGACCAGGCCGATGACGATGGCACCGAGTGGCCCGACCGTGCCGGCCGCCGGCGTCACGCCGACCAGGCCGGCGATTGCGCCGGTGGCTGCGCCCAGCGCCGAGGGCTTGCCTTTGATGATGGCTTCCACCAGCGTCCAGGCCACCACACCGGCAGCCGTGGCGACGATGGTGTTGATCATCGCCAGCGAAGCGGTTGCGTTCGCCGCCACGGCAGAGCCGGCATTGAAGCCGAACCAGCCGATCCACAGCAGCGAGGCACCGATGAAGGTGAAGGGCACGCTATGTGGCTTGATCGCTTCCTTGCCGTAGCCCAGGCGCTTGCCGAGGAAGTACGCGCCTACCAGGCCCGCGACGCCGGCATTGATGTGCACCACGGTGCCGCCGGCAAAATCGATCACGCCCTTGTGTGCGAGGAAACCGCCGCTCCACACCATGTGCACCATGGGGAAATAGGCCAGCGTGACCCAGGTGACCGAGAAGATCAGCACGGCGGAGAACTTCATGCGTTCGGCGAAGGCACCGACGATCAGCGCCGTGGTGATACCCGCAAACGTGGACTGGAAGGCCACGAACAGGTACTCGGGGATACCAGCCGCTTCGCTGCTGACGCCGATGCCCGTGAGGAAGGCCTTGGCGGTGAACGAGCCGAAGAAGTCGTTGCCCTCGGTGAACGAAGCGCTGTAACCGTAGGCGATCCAGATCAGCACGACCAGCGAGAACACCACCAGCACCTGCATGATCACCGACAGCACGTTCTTGCTGCGGACCATGCCGCCATAGAACAGCGCCAGGCCGGGCACGACCATCAGCAGTACCAACAACGTGGATGTAAGCATCCAGGCGACGTTGCCGCTGTCGAACACGATTTCGGCTTCGTCCTGAGCGAACGCGGGCACGAGCCAGAAAAGGCCAGCGAACGCGAGGAGGTACAGCAATGCGATGCGAGCACCGTTCGATGAGACGAGTTGGGATGTCATGGCGGTTTTCATGGGGATTCCTCCTGCGCGCATCACAGCGCGTCGTCGTCGATTTCGCTGGTGCGGATGCGCACCACGTGGTCCAGGGCCGAGACGAAGATCTTTCCGTCGCCCACCTTGCCGGTGCGCGCGGCCAGCGCCAGCGCGTCCAAGGCCGCATCGACCAGGGCATCGGGCACGGCGGCCTCCACCTTGATCTTGGGCAGGAAATCCACGACGTATTCGGCTCCGCGATACAGCTCGGTGTGGCCCTTCTGTCGCCCGAAGCCTTTGACCTCGGTGACGGTGATGCCCGACACGCCGACCTGGGTGAGTGCCTCGCGCACCTCGTCGAGCTTGAATGAACGGATGATGGCGGTGATCAGTTTCATGCGGTGCTCTCCATCGTCAGAACGATTTGGTGATGGCCACGAACAGGCGCGAGTCGCCGCCGTCCACGTCCACGTCGGTGAAGGTCACGCCGATGTCGAAATCGTTGGAAAGGGACTTGCCGATGCTTGCAGACCAGTCCATGTAGTCCTCGCCGAAGTCCCCGGAGATGAACTGCTTGCCCACGTGCAGGCCGAGTGACCACGTATCGGCGAAGCCGTAGTCGATGCCTGCTTCCAGGTAGGAACTTCCGTCCGAATCCTCGATGCCGAAAAGATCGGTAGCGGCATAGGAGTACTTCACGCCGAAGATGCCGGCGGAAAGCCCGGCGTACAGCTCCACCGTGTCCGCATCGTTGAAGCCGGAGGGGTAGCTGCCCGGGTAGCCGTAGTAGAGCGCGCCGACATCGAAGGAGATCGTGTCGGAAAGCTGGTTGCGATAGCCGATGTAGCCATCCAGTTCCAGCTGGCTGGAAACGTCCGGGTCAGAATCGGACAGCCAGCTGATGCTGCTGCCCCAGGTGCCCACGTAGAAGCCGCTCTCGGCCTCGTATTCGATACCACCCTGCAGGGCCGGCTTTTTGTCGGTCTGGGTATAGCCGCGGAACACGTAGTCGGACGTGAGCGTGAGCGAACCGCTCAGGCCCGCTGCCTGCACCGCATCGGCCGACATCAAGCCTATCCCCAGAAGACACCCCAAAAACAATGGACGCAATGACATGAAAGACTCCCCTTCGAGCATGTGGATGGTGGGTCCCTCCCTGCTGGCCGTGTCTTTTTCATGTGCAGGTAGCGATCGGCCTGCCGCCCCTGCTTTGGTTGCCATGCCCCCGCATGGCGTGTTGCGACGTGTACTGGCCATCCGTGATGGGGGAAGGCCTTGAAAGCGAACGGGGCCGGAATCTTTCGATTCCAGCCCCGTGTATTTTCTTACAGTCCGTAGTAGAGCGCGTATTCCAGCGGGTGCGTGGCGGCGCGGAACTTGGTGACCTCCTGCATCTTCAACGCGATGTAGCCGTCGATGAAGTCGTCGCTGAACACCCCGCCGGCCTTGAGGAAGTCGCGGTCGGTGTCGAGCGCTTCCAGTGCTTGATCGAGCGAATGGCAGACGGTGGGAATGTTCTTCTCTTCTTCCGGCGGCAGGTCGTAGAGATCCTTGTCGCTGGGTGCACCCGGATCGATCTTGTTGCGGATGCCATCGAGCCCGGCCATCAGCAGCGCGGCGAAGGTGAGGTAGCCGGTCTGCATCGGATCGGGAAAGCGCATTTCGATGCGGCGCGCCTTCGGGCTGTTGACCCACGGAATGCGGCACGAAGCCGAACGGTTGCGGGCCGAGTAGGCCAGCATCACCGGCGCTTCAAACCCGGGCACCAGGCGCTTGTAGCTGTTGGTGGTGGAGTTGGTGAAGGCATTGATGGCGCGAGCGTGCTTGAAGACGCCGCCGATGTACCACAGCGCCATTTGCGACAGGCCGCCATAGCCTTCGCCGGCAAACAGGTTCTGCCCGTCCTTGGACAGCGACTGGTGCACGTGCATGCCCGAACCGTTGTCGCCCACCAGCGGCTTCGGCATGAACGTGGCCGTCTTGCCGTTGCGGTGCGCGACATTCTTGACCACGTACTTGAGCGTCATCAGCTCGTCGGCCTTCTTCACCAGCGAGTTGAACTTGGCGCCAATCTCGCACTGACCGGCGTTGGCGACCTCGTGGTGGTGCACTTCGACTTCGATGCCGAGCGATTCGAGGATCTTGCACATCTCCGCGCGCAGATCGTGCAGCGTATCGGTCGGTGCGACCGGGAAGTAGCCGCCCTTGACGCCGGGGCGGTAGCCCGAGTTGCCGTGCTCGTAGTCCCTGGCCGAGTTCCAGTGCGCTTCTTCGGATTCGATATGGAAGAAGGTGTGGCCCATGTCGTTGGCCCATCGCACCGAATCGAACACGAAGAATTCGGGTTCCGGCCCGAAGAAGGCCGTGTCGGCGATGCCGCTCGACTTGAGGAAGGCTTCGGCGCGCCTGGCGACCGAGCGCGGGCAGCGGTTGTAGGCCTGCATCGTGGCCGGCTCCAGCACATCGCAAACCAGCACCAGGGTGGGATCGGCGGTGAACGGGTCGATGAAGGCCGTGGACGGATCAGGCAGCAGCACCATGTCCGATTCGTTGATGCCCTTCCAGCCGGCGATGGAGGAGCCATCGAACATCTTGCCGTCCTCGAACAGCGCCGGTTCCACCGCGCGGATCGGGAAGGTGACGTGATGCTGCTTGCCGCCCATGTCGGCAAAGCGCAGATCGACGAACTCGATCGCGTTGTCCGAAATGAGCTTTTCGATCTGTTCGTATGACATGGGGCACTCCGCAGGGGATCAAGGGAAAGTGCCTTGTCAATGCAAAGGGCGTGCCAACAACGGGTGTATTCCAAGGCATTGATACTGATGGAATTTTAACTCGACCAATGGCAGTTCAGACGGAGGCGCACCAGATTGGTGCGTGATTCCGGTGCACTGCACCAATGCCGCAAGCGCCTTGTCAGGGGTAAATCAGGCCACGCGCAACGCGGCTTCGACGCGATTGCGACCCAGATCCTTGGCCCTGTACAGGGCGCGGTCGGCGTCTTCGATCAGCTCGTCCGGATCGATGTCCTTGCCGGCCGTGCGGGCAGCCACGCCGATGCTGAGCGTGACCGGCGGCTCTTCCGGACCGGAGGAGTCCTGCACCGCCCGGCGGATGCGTTCGGCCAAGCGCCGTGCCGCCTCCAGTTCATGCCCGGGCATGACCAGCAGGAACTCCTCGCCGCCGTAGCGGCCCAGCATGGCCTGGGGCGGCACCATCTCGCGCACCACGGTGGCAACCCGGCGCAAGACGCGATCCCCGACGCCATGCCCGTGGACATCGTTGATCTTCTTGAAGTGGTCCACATCCAGCATCAGTACCGCCAGGCTCTGCCGTTTCGAGAACGCCGTGGCCGCCATGTCCTCCAGTGTGTCGAGGACGTGGTTGCGATTCGAGAGGCCGGTCAGGGGGTCGGTGATGACCGCTTGCGCCAGTATCTGCGCCCGCTCCGCCAGCGCGGCGTTGGCTTCGGCCAGCGCGAGGCGGCTCGCCTCCAGCTCCACGTTGCCCTTCTTCAGGGCGTTGCGTGCACGGCGACTGCGAAGGAACGCCCATGCCAGCAGGGCAGCGGCGGTGCTCAATCCCAGAATCAGTCCGAGACCGATGCGCCGATCCAGTGCCTGGTTGATCAGCCGCAGTTGCTGGATTTCGTTCTCGTGACGGAGCAGTTCGATGTGACGGGCATTGTTGGTGGCCTGATGGCGGTATTCGAGCAGTGCGATGCGGCGACTGATGTCGCGACCGCTGATCTGTTCCTGCATCGTCATCGCCAGCTCGGCCAGTCGCGCGGCCTCGGGATGATCGCCTTGTGCACGCAGCAGCGGCACCATCTGGCGATAGGCCTCCAGTGTCTGGGGGATGTCGTTGGCAGCCTCGTAATTCGGCAGGGCCTCGGCAAACAGGCGCAGAGCCTCGGTGGGGTCTCCGGCACGCAGCGCGGTGCGACCCAGCGCGAAGGTGGCATCGGCGACCGTGCGATCCTGCGCGATCGAGCGGCTCAATCTGCGTGATTCCTCCAGTGTCTGGCGGGCCTCCTCAAGACGCCCCAGACCGAGCAGGGCACGGCCGCGCTCCAGCAGGCTGTAGGCCAGTCCGGGGATGCTGTCGAACCGGGCCGCGAGCACGCCGGAACGGCGGGTGTATTCCAGTGCGGCTTCGTGCAGGCCCGCATCGTTGGAGACGCGCGCCAGGCTGCCAAGCAGCGGAGCGGACCGCATTGGATCCGGCAAGGCCTGTGCCTGTGTCAGGCCGCGTTCCAGATGCTCGCGTGCCACATCGAAATCGCCCAGTCCGTGATACAGCAGGCCCAGGTAATGGAGGGTGCGGTCGATCTGCACGTCCGCACCGGCGCGGTGCAGCGACTGGGCTTCTTCCAGTGCTTCCAGTGCCTGTGCATGGAGGCCCTGGTTGATCAGCACCAGCCCTTGATGGGTCAATGCCTGGCCTTCGCCATCGCGATCACCGATGCGTCGGAAAATGCCGATGGCCTCGTCCAGTCCGCTGCGGGCGGTGTCGAGCCGGCCGCGGCGGCGCTCCAGGATCGCCAGTTCCATGCGGGCAGCGGCCTGGATGCCGATGTCGCCGCGTGCCTTGGCATCGTCCAGGCGCTGGGTCTGCAGCATGGCGAATTCGTCATAGCGACCCTGCTGGAAGGCCAGTGCCGCCAACGCACGGCGCGCCCTGTCCAACCCCTCGATGTCGCCATTCTCCGGTGCAGCTGCCGCAATCTCCCGCCACAGCGACTGGGCAGCGGCAATATCGCCTTGATGCGCGAGGTCCTGCGCCTTTGCCGTGCGCGCATCCTCGGCCGTCACCGGCACGGCAACACCTGCCAGGGCGGCGAACAGCATGGCAGCGAGGACGTGACGGAAGGGCTTCATTGTCCGGAAGATATGGAATCGACCGTGAATGGTACGCCCCGCAGTCGGAACCTGACCCAAACACCATTCAGCGTTCCGAGTGCCCACTCTCGAACCAATCGCGACGGGTGAACAGCGCCGGTTTCACCAGATCCACGAACGCGCGCGCCTGCGGCGACAGATACTTGCCCTTGCGGATCACCACGCCATAGCTGCGCGGCGGGAAATAGGCGCGCAGGTTGCGCACCGCAAGGCGCTCGTGATCGGCCTCGGTGAGACAGATGCCGGTGACGATGGAAATGCCCAGACCCATCGCGACATACTGTTTGATGATCTCCCAGCCGCCCACTTCCAGCGCCACGGTGTAGGGCACGCGCCGCTGCTGGAACACCAGATCGACGAGGCGATACGTGGTGAGACGCTTGGGCGGCAGGATCAGGCCGTAGGGTGAAAGATCCTCCAGCGTCAGCGGGTGCGTGGTAGCCAGCGGATGACCGAGCGGGGCAATCAGCATCGGGTCGTAGCTGCGCACCGGGGCGTAGTCCAGATCGGTGGGAACATCCAGCATCGACCCCACCGCCAGGTCCACTTCGTCGGAGCGGATCATCGCCAGTCCATCCTTGCCGGTGACGTTGTGCAGCTTGAGCTGCACTTCCGGATGCGCGGTGCGGAACGCTTCCACCAACGGCGGCAGGAAATACAGGATCGTCGAGCTGCCGGCCGCGATGTTCAGCTCGCCGGCCGACAGTCCGCGCAGCCGGTCGCGGAAATCGCCTTCCAGCGAATCCAGACCATCGACCAGCGGACGGGCAAGGTCATACAACTCCTCACCCGCGTGGGTGAGGTTGAGGCGGCGGCCCTGGCGCTCGAACAACTTCACGCCCAGCGCGCTTTCAAGCGCACCCAGCTGCAGGCTCACGGCGGGCTGGCTGAGGAAGAGCGCCTCGGCCGCGCGCGTCACCGAACCCAGACGCGCAGCGGCACAGAACGCCCGCAACTGCTTGAGCGTGCTGCCTTTGTAGTAGTAGCGGGTGGCGGAGCTGCTCATGTCGGGCCGTGAGCCGGAATACATTATTTGCAATGTTAATACTATTCATTGAAACATTTGTATTGGCAAAGTCATATCTGGCATCTACGGTGAACACCCGTTTGAACAGACGTGCCAGGAGGCCGCCATGGCCGATGCATCCTTCCACTCCGGTATCGAAATCACCGCGCCGCTGGCGGCCGGGCATGCCGCCATCCTCACCCCGGAGGCTCAGGCGCTGTTGGTCGAACTGCATCGTCGATTCGAGCCCCAGCGTCAGGCCGTTCTGACCGCCAGACGCGAACGCCAGGCCCGCTTCGATGCCGGCGAGCTGCCCGATTTCCGTGCCGACACCCGCTCCATCCGCGAATCGGAATGGCGCGTGGCGCCGATTCCCGCCGCGTTGCAGGATCGCCGCGTGGAGATCACCGGGCCGGTCGATCGCAAGATGATCATCAACGCGCTGAACTCCGACGCCAAGGTGTTCATGGCCGATTTCGAGGATTCCACCAGCCCGACCTGGGTCAATCAGCTGGATGGCCAGATCAACCTGCGCGACGCGGTGTCGGGCACGATCGAGTTCACCGCACCGAACGGCAAGCACTACGCCCTGGAGCCGAACGCCAGCACCGTACTGATCGTGCGACCACGCGGCTGGCATCTGTCGGAAAAGCATGTGCTGGTCGATGGTCAGCGCCTTTCCGGCGGCATGTTCGATCTGGCGCTTTTCGCCCTGCACAACGCCGCCGCCCTGCATGCGCGTGATCGCGGCCCGTACTTTTACCTGCCCAAGTTGGAGGCGATGGAAGAAGCCGCGCTGTGGGATGAAGTGATGGCCTTCCTCGAAGTTCGTCTGGGCTTGCCGATCGGCACGATGAAGGCCACGGTGCTGATCGAAACGCTGCCCGCCGTGTTCCAGATGGACGAGATCCTGCACGCGCTGCGCGGTCGCATCGTCGGGCTCAATTGCGGGCGCTGGGATTACATCTTTTCCTACATCAAGACCTTCCGCCGCCACGCCAATCGCGTGTTGCCCGAGCGGGCACAGGTCAACATGGGCGTGCCGTTCCTGAGTGCCTACTCGCAGCTGCTGATCAAAACCTGCCATCGCCGCGGCGCGTTCGCGATGGGCGGCATGGCGGCGCAGATTCCGATCAACAACGATCCGCAGGCCAACGAGCAAGCACTGGCGCGGGTGAAAGCCGACAAGTTGCGCGAAGTGATCAATGGCCATGACGGCACCTGGGTCGCGCATCCGGCGTTGATTCCGGTGGCGAAATCGGTGTTCGACGAACACATGCCCGGCCCCAACAACCTCGCCGTGGCGCGTGCCGACGTTGTCGCCAGTCGTGACGTTTTGATCGCCCCGAGCGGCGGCAACATCACCCGCGAGGGCTTCGCCGCGAATGTCGACGTCTGCGTGCGTTACCTCGCGGCGTGGCTCGATGGCCTGGGCTGCGTGCCGATCCATCATCTGATGGAAGACGCCGCCACCGCCGAAATCTCGCGCACGCAGTTGTGGCAATGGCTGCACCTCGGCGAGCAGGTGTTCGAAGACGGCGCACCGATCGACTTCGCGTGGTTCGACGTGGTGCTGGCGCGCGTGCCGCAGCGCTTGCCGGAAAGCGGGTTGCCCGGCCAATCCAGGATCCGCGAGGCCATGGCGCTGTTGTCCGAACTCACCCATGCCGACGAGCTGGCCGATTTCCTCACCCTGCCCGCGTACGAGCGGATCTGATCCACCTTCTTTCCCCGCCCAAACTCCCCAAGGAATCCTGCGATGAGTACCCATCAACAACAGATCGACGCCCTGCAGAAGGAATGGAATACCGACCCGCGCTGGAAGTTGGTGAAGCGCCCATACAGTGCCGCCGATGTGGTGCGGCTGCGCGGCAGCCTGCAACCCGAACACACCCTCGCCAAGCGCGGCGCTGAAAAGCTCTGGAAGCTGGTCAACGGCGAGGCGAAGAAGGGTTACGTCAACGCCTTCGGTGCCATCTCCGCCGGGCAGGCGATGCAGCAGGCCAAGGCCGGACTGGAGGCGGTGTACCTCTCCGGCTGGCAGGTCGCCGCCGACGGCAACACCTCTGAAACCATGTATCCCGATCAGTCGCTGTATGCGTATGACTCGGTGCCGACCATGGTTCGGCGCATCAACAACACCTTCCAGCGCGCCGATGAAATCCAGTGGAAGAACCTGTTCGACGGCAAAGTGAAGGACGAAGACACCATCGATTTCTTCCTGCCCATCGTGGCGGACGCCGAGGCCGGTTTCGGCGGCGTGCTCAACGCCTACGAACTGATGAAGAACATGATCATCGCCGGCGCGGCTGGCGTGCACTTCGAAGACCAGCTCGCCGCGGTGAAGAAGTGCGGCCACATGGGCGGCAAGGTGCTGGTGCCCACGGGCGAGGCGATCCAGAAACTGGTCGCCGCGCGTCTGGCCGCCGATGTGCTCGGCGTGCCGACCATCGTGCTGGCGCGTACCGATGCCGAGGCCGCCAACCTCATCACCTCCAATCACGATGCCAACGACACGCCTTTCCTCACCGGCGAGCGCACCAACGAAGGCTTCTACCGTGTCAAGAACGGGTTGGAGCAGGCGATTTCGCGCGGCATTGCCTACGCGCCTTATGCGGATCTGGTGTGGTGCGAAACCGGCACGCCCGACATCGGCTTCGCACGCGAATTCGCTCAGGCCGTGCTGGCGAAGCATCCCGGAAAACTGCTCAGCTACAACTGCTCGCCGAGTTTCAACTGGAAGAAGAACCTCAACGACAAGCAGATCGCTTCGTTCCAGGAAGAGCTTTCCGCGCTCGGCTACAAGTACCAGTTCATCACCTTGGCCGGCATCCACATCAATTGGTACAACACCTTCAAGTTCGCGCACGACTACGCGCGCGGCGAAGGCATGCGCCATTACGTCGAGCAGGTGCAGGAACCGGAATTCGCCGCGCGCGAGAAGGGCTACACCTTCGTCAGTCATCAGCAGGAAGTGGGCGCGGGCTATTTCGACGATGTGACCACGGTGATCCAGGGTGGTGCGTCCAGCGTCACCGCGCTCACCGGCTCCACCGAAGAAGAGCAGTTCTACGACGACACCAAGCAGGCGGCTGCCTGATCGTCATCGCGTTCCGTTGATTAACGCACTCACGGCCCCGCTTCGGCGGGGCCGTTTGCATGGGGACTCGGAGAACAGGCACCGACAACGTCATTTCCCAGCAATCCCTTGGCGCTTGCGATGATTCGGATCAGCCATCATTGCGATGGATCGCGTGCCGATGTGCGCGACACTGCAAGTACCTGCCCTGCGCACCCGTCGCCGTGCCGGATTGAAAGAAAACATCGGGAGCGGTTGTGGGGGACGGTGCCATCGCGGCTCGCTGGAAGGTGGGGTTGGTCCGTCAGCGCATCCGCAGCGCAGCTTCCATGATCGGTTTGGCCCAGTCCGGGATGGCGCGCAACACGTCGGCGTCGGCAAGCGAAGTGATCTTTCCGTTCTCCATCTGCAGCAGCAGGCGGGGGTTGGGGATCGGATTGCCGGAGGCTGCGTCGGCGCTGTTGTCGTACACCTGCAACTGCGCCAGATGCGGCAGCAGGGCGATCAGGTTGGCTAGCGAGGAAATGTAGCGTTCACGAATCCTGGTCTCCGGGATGTCGTGACCGCCGCCGGCCACCCGCAGGCGTACGCGGGCGATATGGCGCTCGGGAGAGTCCAGTCCGCAGTACCACATCGCCACGTCGTGCGTGGCGGTGATGGTGCGCAATCTTGCAGGGATGGTGTTGCCGCCCAAGGTGGTCTCGAAGGCGTAGTTGCGACCGCTGGCAACGGCGGCATTCAGGCGACGAACACCCTCCTGCCACGCGGCTGCGTTGGCTTGCGTGGGTGTGCAGCCGGTGCGGGACCTCCATTGGTGGGCATAGGTGTCCGGGTTGAACCAGGACAGTCCCGATTGCGACAACGCACGGCCACCGAGGGAGCTTTTGCCGGCACCGTTGACGCCGGCAATTACGTAGACCAGGGGCCGCGGCATGGGTCAGTAGTCTTGACCGGCGATCACCGCGCCATCCAGATCAAGCGGTTTGCGCAGGATATCGCGCAGTGCTTCAGCCGTTCCCGGTGCATCCAGGCACCTCAGGCGTTCGTCGTACTCGCTGCGCAATGCCGCCATCGCCGCCTCGTTCCCGCGTTGCAGGCGCTCGTACTCGGCCACCGGCAGGATCACCGCTTCGGGGCGTTCGTGATTGGTGACGACCACCGCCCCCTCGCGCCGCACGGTCTCCATCACGCCACGCCAGCCGAGCTTTTTCACGTCCGAAGCAGGCGCGCGTGGCAGGTCGGCAAGCGGATCGGACACGAAGGCGGGAAGGACAGGCATGGCGAGGCTCCATGAGGGATGATGCCAATATACCCCTTTTTGCCAATTTTGCCTGAATCAACATTGTTTGCCGCCCGCAAAAAGGCCGCGCCGACAACGCGGCGCGGCCTCGGGATTGCCCTGCGTCAGCCTCAGTTCCTGATCTGCACGTCGTCGATGTAGACGAAGACGTTGTACGCGGTCTGGGCGCGGTAGAACCAGATCGCATCCAGGGTCACGGTGGAGGCGGTGATCGCGCCATTGCCGCCGACCCAGGCATCCCAGTGCGCGGCGTCTGCCAGGTTCCATTCCAGATAGGTCCAGGTGTTGGCCGGGATGGTGCGCGCGATCGAACGCTCGGTGCCGTCGCTGTCGTCGATGCCCAGCGCCGCGCTCAGGCCGGTGCCGCCGGAGTACACCCAGAAGCCGACCTTGCCATTGGCGCGGGTGAGGCTGGTGTTGGATGCAGGCGTGCCGCTGCCGGACAACAGGCGCACCGCCCACGCGGCCGAGCTGCTGGCGTTGTCCACCAGTTTCACTTGCAGCGAGCAGGTGCCGTTCTTGCGCATGCTGCAGTCACGCAGCGCGGTCGATGCGGTGGAAATGCCGGTGGTGCTGCCCGAATAGGCCGGCGAGGTGTTGAACGGCCCGACCGTGCTTTCGAACGAGGCCAGGATGCGGGTGGCGCCGGTACCGCCGCCACCGCTGCCCGGATTGAGCAGGTTGTAGTAGTTGGCCCAATTCCAGTTGATGCCCGGATCGGTGTGGGTCTGACCGCTGAAGTGCTGGTGGCCCTTGATCTTGACGCTGTCGGCCAACACGTTGATGCCGCTGCTGGGCGCGCCCTTGTAGGCCGACGCGCAGGAGATCGCGCTGTAGCTGGCGCAGAAGTGCCGCACCAGCGCCGCCGAGGCGTTGTACATCGCCGTGGTGTACCACGAGCTGTTGTTGACATAGCCCTCGTGTTCGATGCCGAGCGTGTAGGCGTTGTGGTTGCGTACGTGCCAGCCGGTGTGGGCATGGCGCACCATCTGCGTGACCTGGCCATCGGAACTGCGGATCACGTAGTGCGCACTGACGTTGGCTGCGGAGTTCTTGAACCACGAAATCGTGCCGGCATAGCTGCCTTGCGCGGTGTGAAGGGTCACGGCGCTGACCGCGGCGCTGCGCGAGGCGGTGTAGTTGCTGGAATGGGCCACGTTCCAGATTGCCGGGCCGTAGTCGGTGCTCTTGCTCTCGGCCTCGTCTTCTTTGGCGGCGTTGAGGCCGACCAGCGTTTCAGTGATCGGGTCGATGGCGAAGTCGCCGGTGTCGATCAGGTTCTTGGTCAGATCCAGCCGCACGAACGGGGCGCGCAGGCGGACCAGTTTTTCCACCGGAAACGCTTTTTCCCACTGGATGGCATGTTCGGGTACGAGCATGCCTTTCTCGTTGACGCCACGGTCCAGCGCCAGCAGCACGTCGAAGACGAAGCTCTCGCGCGCGAAATCGTCGATCGCGCTCTTGCCGTCGACCGGGGTGAACCCGGCATAGCGCGCCAGTGCGCCGGTCAGATCTTCCAGTGCGGGTGCCGCTTTGGCGCGGCGTCCACGCCGTTCGCCGTCGATTTCCTGCGCCAGAAGTGCGGCTGCGCCGAGGATGTTGTAGCGGTTGTCCTTCGCGATGCGGTCGGCAGGCACGCCGAGCAACGCGGCCGCTTGGGAAAGCTGGTCGGTGAAGCCTTCGCCACCGTAAAGGCCCATGACGCCGTGGGCCGTGGGCATGTGGTGGTGATTTTCATTGTGTCCGGCCTCGACGGAGAGCGGCATCCAGCGGGTCTGAGAATAGGCGATGGCTTCGAGCACGCCCGTGGGGATCTGCGGATACCGCGAATAGGCTTCGGCGAACAGGGCCGGGAAGTCCGAGCGGATCGCGATCAGTGCTGCTTCCTCGGTTTTCAGCCGGGCCAGCATGGCGGGATCTTCGTCCTGCTGGTGGTCGAGTGCGCTGATGGGTGTCTGTTCGGCAGCGGGCAGTTGCGGCAAGCCCCCCTGGGCAACTGCGGGTAAAGCCAAGCCAAGCGCAACGAGCACGCTGGCGAATACGCCGGTACGTACGAGCATTGAAACTCTCCTGATGGATGGTGGATCGGCGCGGCCCCCCCCGAGCACGCCGATGCGGAAGCTAACACGATGACTGTGAAAATCTGTGTCGCAATGCACCAGGACATCGGATTCACGTGCCTGACATGCCGATGCCGATGCCGATGCCGATGCATGAGCCAACCACTGTCGGGCAGGTGCAACGTCTTCCCGGCATCCGTCTGCCAGCACACCCATCGCACTGCCGTATCATCGGTGCTTTTCACGGGATGGCCGCGATGCGGATCATGAGCTTCAACGCCAATGGCGTCCGTTCGGCGGCGAACAAGGGGTTTTTCCCGTGGTTCGCCGCGCAGGACGTGGACGTGCTGTGCATGCAGGAAACCAAGGCACAGGAACACCAGCTGGCCGATGCGGCGTTCCGCCCTGCGGGCTACCACGTCGCGTTCCGCGATGCGGTGACCAAGAAGGGCTACAGCGGCGTGGCGATCTACAGTCGGCGGGCGCCGGATGAAATCCGGACCTCACTGGGCTGGGCACCGTTCGACGATGAGGGGCGTTACATCGAAGCGCGCTTCGGCAACCTCAGCGTGGTGTCGTTCTACATTCCTTCCGGCTCGTCCGGCGACGAGCGCCAAGGGTTCAAGTTTCAGGTGATGGACTGGCTCAGGCCGATCCTCGACGAATGGCTCGCCAGCGGGCGCGACTACGTGTTGTGTGGCGACTGGAACATCGTGCGTTCGCGCAACGACATCAAGAACTGGACGGGCAACCAGAAAAACTCCGGCTGCCTGCCGTCCGAGCGTGCGTGGATGAATGGGTTGATTGCCGATGCCTGCGGCGATGGATCATCGCAGCCGCCGACCGGCTGGGTCGATGCGTTCCGTGCGATCAAGCCTGATGTCAGCGATGAATACACCTGGTGGTCCAACCGTGGCGCCGCGCGTGCCAACAACGTTGGATGGCGCATCGATTACCAGTTGGCGACGCCCGGCCTGCGCGATCGTCTGCGCAGTTGTCAGGTGTGGCGTGAGCCGCGCTTTTCCGATCACGCACCTTTCCTGGTGGACTACGGTTCGTGATGGCGACCGAGTTGGCGCAACGGTTGGGCGGTGCGCGCCGCCTGGTAGTGGTGATGGTGCTGGGATTTGCCTCGGGCTTGCCGTTGGCATTGACCGGTGGCGCGATGCAGGCCTGGCTCACGGTCGAAGGACTGGACCTGGTCACGCTCGGGTTTCTCGCGCTGATCGGTGTGCCGTACACCTTCAAATTCCTCTGGGCACCGTTGATCGATCGATTCGACATCCCGCTGTTGGGGCGGCGTCGCGGCTGGATCGTGTTGCTGTTGTTCGCGCTCGCGCTCGCGTTGATGGGCATGAGTTCGATGTCGCCGGCACAGGGCATCGGCATGTTCGCGGCCGTCGCGGTGGCGGTGGCATGCCTCTCGGCCACGCTGGATGTAGTGGTGGACGCGTATCGCACCGACCTGCTGCAGCCGAACGAGCGGGGCCTCGGTGGGTCGGTCACCGTGCTCGGTTATCGGCTGGCGATGGTGCTGTCCGGCGGCATCAGCCTGATCTGGGCCGAACAATGGGGCAGTTGGCCGCAGGTCTACCGCACGATGGCCGCGATTCTGGGCGTGCTGGGCGTGATCGCGTTGGTGTCGATGCCGCGCTTGCCGCAGCGTTTTGCCGAGGTGGCGCGGACGCCTGCATGGCATGAGTTGCGCGGATTTTTGGGGCTGGTGGCCGGTGTGGCGCTCGGTGCCTGGTTGGCGCGATGTCTGCTGCAGATGGTTGGTGTCGACGTGGACAGCGGCGATCGCTGGATCCGGCTTGCGGTATTGCTCGTGCAAATCGCCGGCGCCATGACGTTGGGCGGGCTGGCGACGCGCTGGCTGCGCTTCCAGACGCTGGACGATTCGCTGCGGAGTTATTTCTCCATGCGCGGCGCGTGGGCGTTTCTCGCGCTGGTGGTGCTGTACAAGGTCGGCGATGCGTTCGCGCTGAGTCTGTCCACGCCGTTCCTGATCAAGGGCGTCGGCTTCAGCCAGACTGAAGTGGGTTTGGCGAACAAGACGGTCGGGCTGTTGATGACCATCGTCGGCGCCATCATCGGCGGCTTCTTCCTGCTGCGGGTGAAACTGTCGAGTGCGGTGTTGGGGTTCGGCGTGCTGCAGCTGGTGTCGAATTTTGGCTTCTACGCGCTGGCGCACCTGGGCGCCGAGGCGTGGGGCACGCTGACGGTGCCGGCGTTCAACCTGTTCATCGTGCACCTGCCCGAACCCACGCCGATGGACAGTCTGCTGCTGTTCGCGTTGAGTCTGGACAATTTTGCCGGCGGCATGGGCACCGCCGCGTTCGTGGCGCTGCTGACGGGGTTGTGTGGAACCCGGTTCTCGGCCACGCATTACGCGTTGCTGTCTGCTTTTGCCAGCCTTGGCCGGGTGTTCGTCGGGCCGCCCGCTGGCGTCATGGCCGATGCGTGGGGCTGGCCGGCGTTCTTCCTGGTTTCGGTGGTCGTCGGCATCCCGGGGCTGGTCATGGCGTGGTGGATGCGGGAACAGGTCGATGCCACCATGCGCCAGCGTACGCCGGAGCAAACCTGACGCGCGGTAAATTCCAACCGATGCAGGTTCGGCAGGCGGGCTTGGGCGTGCTATGTTTCCGACGCACCATGCGCGCATCGAACCAGGGGATCGCGCGATGAACATTGCAGGTTTTTCGATCTCCCATGCCAGATTTTCTCGTCCGTGACATCGAACCGCAGGTCGCCGATCGCATCAAGCGCATCGCGCGCGAACGCGGCTGGCCGATCAACGACGTCATCCTACGGTTGATAAAGGAGGCACTCGGCATGGTGCAGCCGGACCTGCCCGTGCCGGGCGACATCGCCAGATTGGCCGGCACGTTCGAGGACGAGGAATCGCGGGCGCTGGTCGAAGCGATGAAGGCGCTGCAACAACTGCCGGACGACACGCCGTACTAGCCGCTCGCAGACAGGTACTCGCGACACGCTCCAGGTTCCAGTTGTCGGCACGATGAGCGCTGCGTTGCCGTCCCGTCAGGCCCGGCGCGGGTCGTTGCACCTCTGCCCGGTCTGCCATCGGTGCCTTCGAGCGGCATGTCCCCCGTTCGCCGGGATTGGTTCTTCCGTGTCGCCAGTGTCGTGTTCTCGACCAAGGTCTACGCGCACCGCGCACCGATAGGTGTTAGAAAAAGGGGACGGTGGCCACGCCGCCATTCCGCATGCCGCAACTTTGCACAGGTGCCCCATGAACCAGGAACGCATCCATACCGCTTCATCTCAGTTCATCGCTCAGGCCAACGTCAGCACCGCCGACTACGAACGGCTCTACCGCGAATCAGTGGAGGATTCGCCCGCCTTCTGGAGCAGGATCGCGCAGCGACTGGACTGGTACCGCTTCCCGACCCGAATCAAGGATGTCTCCTTCGATCTGGCCGACTTCCGCATCCGCTGGTACGAGGACGGCCAGCTCAACCTTGCGGTCAATTGCCTGGACCGGCACCTGGAAACCCGCAGCGACAAGACCGCGATCATCTGGGAAGGCGACAATCCTGCCGAATCGGCCTACATCACCTATCGCGACCTGCACGCACGGGTCTGCCAGCTGGCGAATGCGTTGCGCAATCTGGGTGTGGGCAAGGGCGACCGCGTCACCATCTACTTGCCGATGATTCCCGAAGCCGCCGTGGCGATGCTGGCCTGTGCCCGTATCGGTGCGATCCATTGCATCGTGTTCGGCGGGTTCTCGCCGGATTCGCTCGCCAGCCGCATCGCGGATTGTGGATCGCGCGTCGTCATCACCGCCGACGAGGGCGTGCGCGGAGGGCGGCCAGTGGCGTTGAAGACAAACGTCGATGATGCCCTCAGGCGCGCCGGCACCAACTGCGTGGAAACCGTGATCGTGGTGCGCCGCACGGGCAATCCGGTCAACATGCAGGCCCCGCGTGATCGCTGGTACGACACGCTGGTCGAGGGTCAGCCGACGCAATGCGAACCAGAAGTGATGGATGCGGAAGATCCGCTGTTCATCCTCTACACCTCCGGTTCCACCGGCAAGCCGAAAGGCGTGCTGCACACCACGGGCGGATATCTGGTGTATGCCAGCTACACGCACGAATTGGTATTCGATCTGAAGGAAAACGACGTCTACTGGTGCACCGCCGATGTGGGCTGGGTCACCGGGCACAGCTATCTGGTCTATGGCCCGCTCGCCAACGGTGCGACCACGGTGATGTTCGAAGGTGTGCCCAATTACCCCGATACCAGTCGATTCTGGGACGTGGTCGACAAGCATCAGGTCACGCTGTTCTACACCGCGCCCACCGCCATCCGCGCGCTGATGCGTGAAGGCGAAGCGCCGGTGAAAAAGACCTCGCGCAAGAGCTTGCGTTTGCTGGGCAGCGTCGGCGAGCCGATCAATCCCGAGGCGTGGGACTGGTACTGGCGCGTGGTCGGCGACGAGCGTTGTCCGGTGGTGGATACCTGGTGGCAAACCGAAACCGGCGGCATCCTGATCACGCCGCTGCCCGGCGCGATCCCGCAGAAACCCGGGTCAGCGACGAAACCATTTTTCGGCGTTCGCCCGGCCATCGTCGATGCCTCCGGTACGGTGCTGGAAGGCGCGGCCGAGGGCAATCTCGTGCTGCTGGATTCGTGGCCGGGGCAAATGCGCAGCGTTTACGGCGATCACCAGCGCTTCATCGATACCTACTTCAAGACCTACGCCGGCACCTACTTCACCGGCGATGGTTGCCGTCGTGATGCGGATGGCTATTACTGGATCACCGGCCGGGTGGACGACGTGATCAACGTGTCCGGACATCGCATCGGTACGGCGGAAGTGGAAAGCGCGCTGGTCGCCCATCCAAAAGTCGCGGAAGCGGCCGTGGTCGGTTGCGCGCACGACATCAAGGGTCAGGGCATTTACGCCTACGTCACTCTCAATGTGGGAGAGATGCCAAGCGAAGAATTGCGTCGCGAGTTGGTGGCATGGGTACGCAAGGAAATCGGCCCCATCGCCACGCCCGATCACCTGCAGTGGGCGCCGGGTCTACCTAAAACCCGCTCGGGGAAAATCATGCGTCGCATCCTTCGCAAGATTGCCGAAAACGCGCCCGATCAGCTTGGCGATACTTCGACCCTCGCCGATCCGACAGTGGTCGAAAATCTGGTCAACGAACGATTGATTCGATGATTTTTTCGTTCTGGCCTGTTTGAAATAACCGTTTTGGCTTGTGGCTCCGTTTGACACGGGGGGGCTTATGATCCACTCATATCCCCGCGTCACAAGGAAAATAAGCGGTGAAGTTTTTTATTTCAATTATTTGTGTTTATTTCTTTTTATGTACACCGCTTGCTTCTGCAAGAGATTTGGAGTGCAGGGGCTGCAGCTACTCGGCCATGAGCAATCAAGCGACGTCTTTGGGAAAAGGGCATCATCGTATTTATGATTTGAGCGCTGGACTGGTTTATGGATTTCACGTTCGTTGTTCAAATGAAGTGGTCCAAGGCAACGGGTCCGAACCAGCATCCAGGGCGTTGACAGCGAACAAACAAAACGACCAGCAGGTGGCTTCCCGCGCGGACTGCGCGTTCGCCGCACCGCTCGTGACGGAAGAGTATCCCTTGTCAAATCAGGAGTTGCAGTCCTTTGCAGCAATTCATGACTACTACGTGGCCGGCGGGATGTCATTTTCCAGCGACATTGCTGTCGACTTGAAGGACTTTAATGATGTCGGTTCTTTCGGTGACAGCGTAATCCCTGTGATGTTTGACAACGTGCGGCGCGGTCAATTGTTCGATTACATCTATGCAAAACGCACCACTGGGGTCAACTCCATCTATGATTTTGTGCAGGTCCTGGAAAAGGCGGCGTTGGCGCATTTTCAGATTTTACCCAATCAGGTCATCGTGACCGTAATATTCAAGAACGGTTCTCAGGTAAATCTCAAGTACAGTGCCGCTGACGGTAAACTTGATCTGATAAAAGGCACTGCACGCGATCCCGCCGGAAACGCAGTTATCGAGGGTAATGATCAAGGCTCTGCGGGTCATTACCCCATCGTGGGAAATACACTTGCGGAGTACCTTGATTACCTGAATCTGATCGGCGTACCCGTAACGAATGGTAGCGGCACCACCCTTACGTGCACCTGGAATGGAGTCACCCTCAGCTGCTATGTGCAAACCTTGAACAATTGATCGGCAGGATTGAGCCTGCCAGGCGACGCCTCGTCGTAGGGCAGTTATCCAACCCTCTGTTGCGGCGGCGCCGTTCAGTCGTAGACCGTAGGGCGGTGGTTCATCCCGGTCGAACCACCGCTCCACTGCGTGCATCGCGAATCGTGGAAGGTTGCGCGCGTCCATCGGTGGCGCCGTCGATCCAGCCGTCCAACTGCGCCAGCACATCCTCTGGAAGATCCGTGATGACGCGCGCTGGTGCTTCGCCGCTGCGGTTGGCGCTGGTGGATACCACCACGCCGCCGAAAGCGCGACAAAGCGATGACGCGACGGCATGTCCGGTGACGCGCACGGCGAGCGTGTCGTGCTCGCCGCGCAACCACTCGGGGACATGGGCGCGGCACGGGATCAGCCACGTGTTGGGGCCGGGCCAGCTGGCGAGAATCTCGTCGCGACGCGCGCCGGAAAGCTCGTCCCAGTGCAGGTGCGGCAGCGCCTGCGCCACATCGGCGGCGATGACGATCATGCCCTTGGCCGCCGGGCGCTGCTTCACGTCCAGCAGGCGTTGCACTGCAGCGGCATTGAACGGATCGCAACCCAGGCCCCACACCGCTTCCGTCGGATACGCGATGACCCTGCCCTGGCGCAGGCAATCGGCAGCACGTTCGGCGGTCAGCGCGATGCGGCTCACATCTCGCCCAGCCCTTCGGCGGCACCATCCGCGCCGACGTTCAACAGACGCAGCGTGTTCGTGGCACCCAGATGCTCCATGTGGTCGCCGCTGGTGATCAGGACGCGATCGCGCTCGGCCAGCAAGCGCAAGGCATACAGCTCGGCAATGGCGTGTCGTGCCGCTTGGCGCGGGGGCTCGCCACGGCTGTCGAAATCGATCGGGAACACGCCGCGCATCATTGCCATGCGGCGACGTGCCGGCGCGTGACGCGAAAGCCCGTAGATCGGGGCGCTGGAGCGGAAACGGGAAAGATGCCGCGCCGTGCCGCCGGATTCGGTCAGGGCGAGGATGGCACGCACTTCGATGTGTTCGGTCAGGTACATCGCGGCCAGTGCGATGGCCTGATCGCTGAATTTCAGCCCACGCGGGGCCGACTCGAAATCGGTATCGTGCTCGAACTGGCGCTCGGCGCCGAGGCAGATGCGCACCATGGCCTCGACGGCCTTCAGCGGATAGCTGCCGGCTGCAGTTTCGGCACTGAGCATGACGGCGTCGGTGCCATCGATCACCGCATTGGCCACGTCCAGCACCTCGGCGCGGGTGGGAATGGGCGAGTCGACCATCGACTGCAGCATCTGCGTGGCGGTGATGACCACGCGCCCGCGATCCAGCGATTCGCGAATGATCTTCTTCTGCAGGCCCGGCAATTCGGCATCACCGATCTCCACGCCCAGATCGCCGCGCGCCACCATCACCACGTCGCTGGCGTCGATGATCTCGCCGAGGGCCTCGATGGCTTCGGCGCGTTCGATCTTCGCCACCAGATGCGCCTGACTTCCCGCCTCGCGCGCCAGACGCCGCGCTTCCTCGATGTCGGCAGCACTGCGACAGAACGAGACGGCGATGAAATCCACGCCCAGTTCGGCCGCCAGACGGATGTCTTCTCGATCCTTGTCGCTGAGCGCATCCAGCGACAGGCCGCCACCGAGGCGGTTGAGGCCCTTGCGGTCGGAGAGAAAACCGTCGTTGAGCACGGTGGTGCGGATGCTGTCGCCTTCGATCGCATCGACCCGCAGAGACACCAGACCATCGTCGAGCAGCAGCACATCACCGGGCGCGATGTCGTTCACCAAGCCGAGGTACGACACGCCGACACCGGAGGCATCGCCCGGCGGCGCATCGGCACGCGCGTGCAGCGAGAACGGCTCGCCCGCCTTGAGTGCGACCTTGCCGATGGCAAAGCGCTCGATCCGGATCTTGGGACCCTGCAGATCACCGAGGATGCCGACCTCGCGTCCGACCGCCTGCGCGGCTGCACGTACCCGTTCCACTCGGGCCGCATGATCGGCGCCACTGCCGTGCGAGAAGTTCAGCCGCACCACATCCACGCCGGCCGCGACAATCGCTTCCAGAACGCCGGGGGCATCGGTTGCGGGGCCGAGGGTGGCGAGGATCTTGGTTCGCCGTTGTTGCGCTGCCATGCTTTGTCCTTGTTGCTTGATTCGTTATGGATTGCGAACGCTAACATCATGCCCATCGACCTGCTTGCCCGGCCCGACGAAATTTCCGCTGCGATCGTCGCATTGCCTGCGCTGCCTCGTCTGGACGGCGCGCGCGTGCGTCTGCGAGCGATCCGCGACGGTGAGGGTGATGTCGATGGCCTGCACGAAATTTTCTCCGATCCACGGGTCATGCGCTGGTGGAGCCGCCCGCCGATGACCTCGCGCGAGGAGGCAGTGGCCTATGCCGAGTCCATCCGAGAAGGGTTTGCGCAGCGCACACTGTTCAACTGGATCCTTGCCGACCGCGACAGCGATGCCTGCATCGGCACCACCACGCTCTATGCATTGGAGCCGCGTCATCTGCGTGCCGACATCGGCTACGCGCTGGCCAGCGCCCACTGGGGCAAGGGACTGGCGAGCGAGGCCGTGGCGCTGGCGTTGGCGTTCGGTTTCGGTGCACTGCGGCTGCATCGCATCGGGGCCGATGTGGCGCCGGGCAACGACGCGTCGCTGCGCCTGCTCGCGCGTCACGGGTTTCGCCTGGAGGGGCGCCTTCGCGCCAATTTCAATTCCGGCCGCGAGCTGCAGGATTCATTGATGCACGGGTTGCTGGCTGACGAGTGGGAGGCCCGGCACGCGGCGCGCGATTGATGCCGATCAAGCACATCGGCGGCGGCATCGCTAGGATTTCGCTTCCCGGCTGTGCCGCCATCGGTCGGCACGGCAACGCCCCGCCGGTTCCGCCAACACGGGCCGGTGCCGAAACGACACGGAGCCAACAATGCAGACTTCGCCGCCGGAATCTCCCGACACCACTGCCGTACCCTGGCATGCCATGTCGGCGGATGCCGTTTGCGGGCAGCTTGGTTCCGGCATCGCAGGGCTTTCCGCACGGGAGGCAGCCCGACGCCTGCAGCAGCATGGTCCGAACCTGCTGCCAGAGGCCACGACGCGGCCGTCCTGGAAGCGCCTGCTGGCGCAATTCAACAACGCACTGATCCTGTTTCTTCTGGCGGCAGCGGTCATCGCCGGCATGCTCGGGCATGTCGTGGATGCCGGCGTCATCGTCGCGGTGGTGCTGATCAACGCGACCGTCGGCTTCGTGCAGGAAGGACGGGCCGAGCATGCGTTGTCGGCGCTGCGCGCGATGCTGGCGCCGAGCGCGCGCGTGATCCGTGCAGAGCGGCGCATGGCGCTGCCGGTGGCAGAGCTGGTGCCGGGTGATGTCGTGTTGCTGGAGGCTGGCGATCGGGTCCCGGCGGACCTGCGCCTGCTGCGTGCGCGCGGTCTCCTGATCGACGAAGCCGTGTTGACCGGGGAATCGGTGACGGCGCAGAAGCACGAAGGCGAGGCCGCTGCGGACGCCGCCCTCGGTGACCGTCACGGCATGGCGTGGTCAGGCACGCTGGTGGCCGCCGGGCAGGCCACCGGCATCGTGGTGGAAACCGGAGCGCGCACTCAGATAGGCCGCATCAGCGCGTTGCTGGGCGAGATCGAAACCCTGACCACGCCGTTGCTGCGCAAGATCAACCGCTTTGGCCGGCAGTTCACCTTTGTCGCCATTGCTGTGGCGGCACTGCTGTTGGTGTTCGCCGTGTTCGCGCGCGATTACGGCTGGCTGGACGGCTTCATGGTGGTTGTCGCGCTGGCCGTGGGCGTGGTGCCCGAGAGCCTGCCGGCGGTCATCACCATCACGCTGGCCATCGGGGTGCGGCGCATGGCCGCGCGCCATGTCATCGTGCGGCGCCTGCCGGCGGTGGAAACCCTCGGTGCCACCACGGTGATCTGTTCCGACAAGACCGGCACCCTGACCCGCAACGAAATGACTGCAAGGCGCGTGGTGAGTACGGGCGGAGCGATCCTTGCCGAAGGCGCAGGCTACACCCCGGAAGGCAAGCTGCAGCTTCCCGCAGGTCAGGCGCAACCCTGTGCCGCCGCCGAGTGGCTGCTGCAATGCGTTCTGTTGTGCAACGACGCGCATCTGCTGCAACGCGACGGGCACTGGCAGGTGGATGGTGATCCGATGGAAGGCGCACTGATCGCGGTCGCGGCCAAGGCGGGGTTCCGGCACGAGGCGGTGCAGGCCAGCTGGCCGCGCCTGGACGGCATCCCCTTCGATGCCGCCTACCGTTACATGGCGACCCTGCATCGTGCTCCGGATGGTGGCGCCATCGTGTTCGTCAAGGGCGCGCCCGAGCAGGTGCTGGCGTTGTGCAGCCGCCAGCTGGCGGCCGATGGCGAGGTGGCACCGCTCGATGTTCGGCACTGGGACGCGGCTATCGACGCCGCCGGTGTCGCCGGTGAGCGGGTGCTCGGGTTTGCATTGAAGCGGTTGGGAGTGGCCCCCGAACGTCTGGATTTCGACGATGTGTCCGAGTTGGCCTTCCTCGGCATCATCGGCTTCATCGATCCGCCGCGTCCGGAGGCCATCGCCGCCGTTGCCGATTGCCGCAGTGCGGGGATCGGCGTGAAGATGATCACCGGCGATCATGCCGCCACGGCGGTCGCCATCGCGCGGCAACTGGGCATCGCCGAGCAACCTCAGGTCGTCACGGGACGCGATCTGGACAGTGTGACCGACGCCGACCTGCCGGCGCTGGCGCAACGCGCCACCGTCTTTGCACGTACCAGCCCCGAGCACAAGTTGCGTGTGGTGCAGGCGCTGCAGTCGCAGGGACACGTCGTCGCGATGACCGGCGACGGGGTCAACGATGCGCCGTCGCTCAAGCGTGCCGATGTCGGCATCGCGATGGGCAACAAGGGCACCGAGGCCGCCAAGGAGGCCTCGCAGGTCGTGCTGACCGACGACAACTTCGCCTCGATCGTGGCGGCGGTCAACGAAGGCCGTACGGTGTACGACAATATCCGCAAGGTGGTCGCCTGGACCTTGCCCACCAATGGCGGCGAGGCGCTCGCGATCATCGCCGCGATCGCTCTCGGGTTGACCTTGCCGATGACGCCGGCGCAAATCCTGTGGATCAACATGGTGCTGACCGTCACCCTCGGGCTGGTGCTCGCGTTCGAGCCGGCCGAACCGGGAGCGATGCAGCGCCCGCCCCGGCATCCGCAGGCGCCGTTGATCTCGCCCTTCATGCTGTGGCGCATCATGCTGGTGTCGTTGCTGTTCACTGCCGGCGCATTCGGGATCTACGCGTGGGCGATGTTCGAGGGCTACGACGTGGCACTGGCCCGCACCATGGTGGTGAATACCATCTGCGTGCTGGAAATCTTCTATCTGTTCAACGTGCGCTACCTGCACATGCGATCGTTCACGCTGCGAGGAATCCGGGGCACGCCGGCGGTACTATGGGCCATCTCGGTCGTGGTACTGGCGCAGTTGGTCTTTACCTACCTGCCGCTGATGCAGCGCCTGTTCGATACCCGCCCGGTGCCGTTGCATGATGGTCTGGTCATCGTTGCCATCGGCATCGCGCTGTTCGTGGCGCTGGAAATCGAGAAATGGCTGTTGCGACGGCTGGGCTGGTTCGATGAACTGGGCACCGCCGCCACGACGATACGTACGCAAAGGAATCCTGCATGAGCACTGTCCCCACTCCGCCCCGTACCATCCTGCTTGCCACCGACATGAGCGCCCGCTGCGACCGCGCTCTGGATCGTGCCGTGCAGCTTGCCCGTCAGTGGAATGCGCAACTGGTGACCCTGACGGTGGTTGAGCCTGGCACGCTGTCGGTCGAGCGCATACGCGCGACACCACTGCCCTCGTGGGCGAGTACGCTCGACGATCCGGTCCGGCGCGCCTTCCAGCGCCTGCGCCACGATGCGGCAGCCAGCGACGTGGACATCGTGCCGCGGGTGGAAGAAGGCAAGGTGCCCGAAGTGCTGGCACGCGTCGCGGCCGAGGTGAACGCCGGACTCATCGTCACCGGCATCGCGCGCAACGAATCGCTGGGACGTACCGTACTGGGTTCCAGCGTCGATTGGCTGGCACGCCATGCCACCATCCCGGTGCTGGTGGTGCGGGACCGGGTGCAAGGTCCGTATCGCAGCGTCGTGGTCGCCAGCGATTTTTCGCCATCCTCGCGGTTGGCACTCGAAGCCAGCCTGGCCCTGTTTCCCAGCACGGAAACCACGGTTCTGCACTCGTTCGACGTGCCTTTCCTGGGCATGATGGATACCACTCGGGCCAGCGCCATCAAAGAGGCCGGGCAGGCTGCACTGATCGAAGGCGGCCGCTTCCTCGAGGGAGCGGCGCTCACGCCGGAACAACGTGCCCACGTCCGCGTTCTTGCCGAACATGGCGAGCCGGTGCGTCTGACCTACGAGTACGCCCGCGATCACGCCGATCTCATCGCGCTGGGCACGCATGGCCGCAGCGCGCTGTTCGACATCCTGATCGGTTCCATCGCCAGGCGCATTCTGGAAACTGCCGCTACCGACGTGTTGCTGGTGCGCGATCCGAAATCGGCCTGAGCGCTCCCAGGTTCCGTGCCGGAAGGCCTGCGTGCCGGCCCGGAACCATCCGATGCCGGTGCCAGGAGTCGGTCCGTCGCGCCTGACGTCAGGCGGCGAGACCGTAGCTGCGCAGCAGCGCGGACGGATCGGGTTCGCGCCCGCGGAACGCGATGAAGCTTTCCAAGGCCGTACGCGAACCGCCGACGGCGAGGATTTCTTCACGGAAGCGCGCACCGGTATCGGTATCGAACACGCCGGCATCCTCGAACGCGGAAAACGCATCGGCAGACAGCACTTCCGCCCACAGGTAACTGTAGTAACCGGCGGCATAGCCTCCGGCGAAGATGTGGGTGAAGGCGTGGGGCGAGCGCGTCCACGCCGGTGCCCGGTTCACCGCGACCTCGTCGCGCACCGACTCCAGCAGTTCCAACGCGCGGGCACCCCGCGTCGGGTCGTACTCCAGATGCAGGCGGAAATCGAACAGTGCGTATTCGAGCTGGCGCATCAGGAACAAGCCGGCCTGAAAATCCCGCGCTGCGAGCATCTTGTCGAGCAGCGCCTGCGGCAGCGGTTCGCCGGTGCGGAAATGGCGCGCGAACAGGTCCAGTGCATCGCGCTTCCACACGAAGTTCTCCATGAACTGGCTCGGCAGCTCCACCGCATCCCATTCGACGCCATTGATGCCACCCACCGATGGCAGGTCGATCTCGGTGAGCATGTGGTGCAGGCCGTGCCCGAACTCGTGGAACAGCGTCACCACATCGTCATGCGTGAGCAGCGCCGGGGCGAGGGCGGACGGCGGCGCGAAATTGCAGACCAGATACGCCACGGGCACCTGTGCCCCGCCTGCGTGGCGTGCCCGGTTGCGGCACACATCCATCCACGCGCCGCCTTTCTTGCCGGCGCGGGCATACATGTCCACGTAAAATCCGGCGCGCAGATGACCGTTGCCATCGAGCACGTCGTAGTAGCGCGCGTCGGGATGCCAGAGCTCGACATCGTCGCGCTGCCGCAAGGTCAGCCCGAACAACCGCGACGCGACTTCGAACAGGCCGGCGATGGCCGCTTCGGCCGGGAAATAGGGCTTCACGTCCTCTTCGCTGAACGCAAAGCGTGACTGACGCAGCTTCTCGCTCGCGTAGGCCACGTCCCACGGCTGGAGCGTGTCGATGCCAAGTGAGTTGCAGGCGAATTCGCGCAACTGCGCCAACTCGCGCTCCGCCACCGGCTTGGCGTGAGCAGCGAGATCGCGCAGGAAGGCCAGCACGCGATCCGTCGAGCCGGCCATTTTGTCGGTAAGCGACAGCTCCGCCGAGTTGGCGAAGCCCAGCAATTGCGCGGCTTCGTGCCGCAACGCGAGGATCTGTTCGATCCGTTCCGCGTTGTCGAACTGGCCGGCCTGCGGACCTTGGTCCGAGGCGCGGGTGTGGTAGGCGGAGTACACCGTTTCACGCAGGGCGCGGTCGTCGGCAAAGGTGAGAATGGCGGTGACCACCGGGCCTTTCAGCGTGGCCAGATGACCGGATTCCCCGGCATCCGCAGCGGCCTGGGCCAGCATGATGCGGGCCGACTCCGGCAGACCGGCCAGTTCGGATTCGATCAGCGGGCGCTGCCAGGCATCGGTGGCATCCAGCACGGCGCTGCCGAATTGCGTGGTGAGTTTGGAGAGTTCGTTCTGGATTTGCGCAAAGCGTTCACGCGCGGGGCCGTCGAGCGCTACGCCGGATAACTTGAAGCCGCGCAGGCTGTCTTCGACCAGGGTGCGGTGCGCGCGATCCAGCGAGGCGAACTCCGGTGCGTCGTGGACCGCCTGCACGGCATCGAACAAGGCGCGATTCTGACCCAGTTGTGTGGCGTGGTCGGTGAGCTTCTCGATGGCGTCTTCGTAGGCGTCGCGCAGCTCCGGCGAGTCCTTCACGCCATGCAGATGCGACACAGGTGAGAACGCACGGTTGAGTCGTTCCTCCTCCTCTTCGAGCGGTGCCATCAGCGTGTCGAAGCTGCGCGCGGACGGGTCGGCAAGCAGGGTTTCGACGCGGGCACGGTAGCCCTCAAGCAGCTCGTCGATGGCAGGTGTCACATCGGCTGCGGAAATACGGGAGAACGCCGGAAGCGCGGCGCCGTCGAGCAGGGGATTGGCCGGAATAGTCATCGCTTCAACGTGGCGGGTTGGCGCGCGGATTTCAAGCCTTGCGCCACACGGGAAGAGAGGGGTTGTCAGACAGCCAGAACCGGGACGGGGTTGGTCCAACTCGATGAAGCAGCACCGGGCACGGCCCCAACACCACGTGGCACCGCCAAGCGGATCGGCGCAGATGAATCCGTTGCCGTATCCCCGTGCTTGATGCCCACCGGAAAGTCCTGACACGCCAATTTGTGCGGTGCGATCTGAAGTTGACCGTCACGGTGTCGGTGCGAGGGGCTCGAAACCGCCTGAAAAAATCCGGTAGCCCACCATCACGGTCGTGAATTCGCTCGATGTCGGGTAATAGTAGGTGTCGCCTGATTTCACCGCATACACGGTGCAGGATCCCTCGGCCAACCCGGTCAAGGTGTTGCCTTGCAGCTGGCAATGTTCGCTGCCGGTGAAGATGGCGTACTGCACCGCGCCAGTCCCCGACCCTCCTTGCGTGGACAGGATGGAGATTCCGCCGACGGGAATCACCTTGGGCGAGGTGATCAGCGTCAGCGCGGCCTGCGGCGCCTGCGTGATCTGTAGGCTGATGGACGCGGTTTGCACGGGAATGCCCGACGAACCACCGGTCGTCGCCGTGACCGTACAGGCACCGGGCTGCAAGGCCGTTAGCGTATTGCCTTGGATACTGCAGTTCGGAATCCCGCTCGTCACCGAATAGGCCGCCGGGCTGCTTCCTTGACCGCCATGCGTGGACAAGGCGCTGGTGCCACCGAAGGCAACGGTCGTGGGATGGGCGATGGCGATCAGCGGCGGTACGGTCGGCGAGAACGCGGGGACGCCGAACGGCACGCCGAGATGGTGTCCGCTCAGTTGGCTGCCTTCGAGCATCTGGATGGCCCCGGCAGGGCCCGACGCCGAGGCGGAGAACGACACGATCTGGTTGAAGGACGGAAATCCGCCCAGGACCCGGCTGACCATCAGGCGTTGGGTGTACGGGTCGAACCCCAGTCCGGCGAAGTAATGGGATTGCGTCGGCAGGAAAAGCGAGTTGCTGGTGATTTCGCGAATCGGAACGGCGTCGCCGCTGGCCAGATCGTCGAACACATTGATGATTCCCGGACTGCTTGCCGGCGATGGCTGAATGTCCACGCGCAGCACGAAAAGGTGCCGCGACACCGGGTCGTACGCCAACCCTCGGGCATTGGCGACGTTTGGCCCCGTGATCTGGCGCGAGGGAGGCACATCGCCGGAGGACGTGCGGTGGTGGAAGACGATGCGAGTGGTGAACGGCGGCGTGGAGTCGCTGTCAATCACGGCGTACTCATCGGTGGGCGCCAGATAAATCAAGCCGACCGGATTGTTGAGGCCGGTGACGCCACCGCTGCCGCCGCCCCAGAAGATCGAGCGAAGCGGTGTGATCGAGCTGCCGCTGGCATGCATCGGGAACGTGGCGATGCAGCAGTTGTTGCTGATCGTGCCCAGTTCGTTGTGCGCGAACACCGGGGCATTGGCGCGCGTCTGACCGAGGCTCGGGGAGTTGATCACGCGCAATGGAGGGACATCGCCACTGGCGAACGCCGGATACACCCGAATCGCCTGGCCACGGAAATCGGACACGTAAATCAGCTGATGAGTGGGCTCGTAGACCCCGAATCCCGGTTCGTGCAGCAGCGTGGCCGGCCCGACGATTTGTCGCTGCGGCAGCATCGATCCCTGAGCGAGACTGGAAAAGTGGTTGAGCGGATGGTTGGCCCCGGCGGGTGTTCCCATGCCGCCCACCATGATGTCGGCGTGCACGCCGGGGGACGCCAGCACAACGCAGGAGAAAACGACGAGGGATTGAAGGGCGCGGCGCATCGGGGCGGATCCTGGAGGGGTGTTTTCCTGTTACGCAAAACCGTGCCAAAAACCGTCATCGCCAACATGCCCGCTGCGCGGCATGGGCGAATCGGTTAGCGTTCCAGCCATGTCCGAGCCATCCCTGCCGTCCCATGCATCCGTCCAGGAGTCGCGCCTGTACGAGTTCCTTGCCGGTCTGCCGCTGTTCTCCGGGCTGCCGGAGGCCACGCTTGTCGCGCTTGCCAGCAGCGCGGAACGCATCGCGTTGCCCGGTGGCGTGGCGCTGTTCGATCAGGACGACCTCTCCGACGCGTTCTACGTGCTGCGTTGGGGCAGGCTGCGGGCCTGGCGGCGCGATGCGGAAGGAAAGCATCGGGCACTGGGGCAGATCGCCCCCGGTGAATGCGTGGGCGAAGTTGGCCTGATCCTGGAGCGGGCACGCAACGCGACCGCCGTGGCACTGCGCGACAGCGAGCTGCTGCGCTGGTCCAAGGCCAGCTTCGAACATCTGGTGGGGCAACATCCGGGCGCGATGCTGCGGCTCGCGCGCGAGGCGCTGAAGCGCTTTGCCGAAACCATCGATCGCCCGGCGCAAGCCCGCTGCTTCGCGGTGCTCGCGACCACGCCCGGCGTGGATGCGGAGGCCTTCGCCGGAAAATTGGCGGACGCATTGAGGCCGTTGGGGCAGGTTCGCGTGGTATTGCCGGATGAGGCGCGTACCCGCGGACCGGGCTGGTTCACCAGGCTGGAGCAGCAGAGTGGCGGTTTGGTGTACGTCGGCGACGACGATCCGATCTGGCGTGAGCGGTGCGTGCGCCAGAGCGACGCGGTGGTACTGCTTGCGGACGCATCGCAGGCCCCGTCCGGTGTGCTCTCGCCGCCACCCGCCTTGTCGGAACACACGCCGCGGCATCTGGTCTTGTTGCAGCCCGGTATTCCTGATGCAGGCAGCACCCGGCCCTGGATCGCTGCACTTCCTGCGGTGACGATGCATCATCATGTCCGTCGCGACGACGACATCGCGCGGGTGGCGCGTCTGCTCAGTGGACGTGCCACCGGCTTGGTGCTGTCCGGCGGAGGCGCGCGCGGATTTGCCCACATCGGCGCGTTGCATGCGCTGCGCGAGGCGGGTATCGAGGTCGATTACATCGCCGGATGCAGTGCCGGCGCCATCGTCGGGGCGGGCATCGCATCGGACTGGGACGATGCGCATCTGGTCGCGGCGTTGCGCGCCGCATTCGTCGAGGACAATCCGCTCTCCGACCGCACTTTGCCGCTGGTGGCGATGCACAGCGGCCAGAAGGTGACGCAGGTGTTGAAGCGCACCTATGGCGAAGGCGATATCGAGGACTTGCCCTTGCCGTTCTTCTGCGTGTCCACAGACCTGGCCGAAGGCGTGCTCCATGTGCACGAACGCGGCCCGCTGTGGATCGCGCTTCGCGCTACCAGCGCCATCCCCGGCGTGGTGCCGCCGGTATTCCACGAGCGCCGCGTGCTGGTGGATGGCGGCATCATGGACAACCTGCCGGTGGCCGAGATGCGGCATCGGTTGGCGGGCGAGATCATCGCGGTGGACGTGGGCGGCAACTACCGCATCGATACCGAACTGGAGGAAACCGCGCTGCCACCGTGGTGGCAACAGATCGCGCTGCAATGGCGCGATCAGCGCTACCCCGGCATCGGCCGCATCCTGTGGCGTGCCGGCATGGTCAATTCCGCGGCCACCGTCGCGCGCCAACGACGCCAATCCAACCTGCTGCTGACCCCGGATCTGGGCGAAATCGATCTGCTCGGCTGGAACCAGTTCGAGCGCGCCGTGCAACTGGGTTACGAGGAAACCGTGCGGCAGTTGGCCGCGTCGCGACGTTGAGCGAGCGCGTCCCGTCACCACATCGACAAGCCCGCTGCTTCCCCGATGCGATACCACGCGCGTCGCAGCAACGCATCGTCCTGATCCACAACATCGCGGGCTTGTACCGAAAGCAATCGCGTTTCGACGAAGCATTGGCGATGCATCAACGCGCATTGGCGGCCGCAGCAGCCCATCCCACCTTGGTCCGGACGCGTGGCAGACGGAGATCTTCCATGTCGGTCATGCGCAAACGCTGAATCTGGCCGGGCGCGGCGAGGAAGCCGACCGGGAGATGCAGCGCAGTACCGGGATCCTGTCCCGGAGTCTTGGCGATCAGCGCCCCGGACCCTGCGCGCCCGGGAGATCCAGACGCGGTTGCGCGCCACGCGCCGTCAGTGAGGATGCGGTCGTTCGGCGCGGACGTTTTCTGTCGTCCGCTTGGATGGCCGTGGGCATGACGTCGGACCACCGTAACCACCAAACCATTGTCGCCAAACAGATGGGTTTGCACGGCTAGCGGCCCGTCGAGCAAACGGCAATGGCCGCTACCACCGCTTGCGACGCGGGCCGGCGTGGACCGCCGGCCCGCGTGGCGCCTCGCTACTCGAAACCGTTTGCAAAGATGAGGTCGGCCACCAAGACTTCCCGTTCCACGGCGCCCATGTCGCAGGCGTCGCCCTGGGGACGGCTCACGCCACGTTGGTCGGTGAATCCCGGCGCAGGCGCGCAGGGCACGGCATCCAGCAATGGGCTATCAGGACGAGGCAGGTGTGTGCGGGTCGGGCCGCCATTGGCACCCAGAGCCTGCAGTCGAGCTTCCCCGACCAGATTGCCGTACGTGCCAGCCTGGACCTCACAGCTGCCGTCGCCGACCAGGGTGAATTCCACCACCAGCTCGCCGGACACGCGCGAGCAGTCGCCGCCGGTGTTCTGAGCGACAACACTGGCCATCAGCATCGCGTGGCCGCCCACCTGTTGGAAGCCGGCACCAGCCGGTGCATCGTTACCCGTTATGGTGACGTAGTGCAGGTCCGACAGACTGCCGTCCCCCGCGTACAAGGCGCCGCCCTGCATGCCGGCCGCATTGCCCGATACCGTCACCTGGTCCATCACCACCTGCGTAGGCGGTGCTTCTCCTGCTCCAGCGTACACCGCGCCGCCATGCTCGACCGCATAGTTGCCGGCTACCTCCGAGTCGACCAAGCTGAGGTCGCCAGCGGCGACGTAGACGGCGCCGCCCCGGTAGGCATGATGTCCAAGCAGGCGCGAACGCAAGACCGACACACTTCCCGCACGCTGGAGGATGCCGGCACCGAGGTCACGCCCACCGCTGCTCCCGCCGGCCTGGCCGGCGCTGATGACCAGGCCATCCAGTGCGACCTGGCCACCTGGCGCATCTACGGTGACGACGTGGAAGCTATTGTCTCCACGGGCCAGGCTGTAGTGCCCCGTGATTCCACCTTCACCCAGGTCGTCCCCGCCCAGGTCACCGGACAGGATGGTCGGGAACACGCCGGGATCACGCTCGCCGGCCGTGCCGCCGACCGGCGGGTAGCCGCCCAGCAGGTGCGCGCTGCGCCCCACGAGGAACGTCGCGTCCCGTTCGGCCGGGGTGACTGCAGCCGGATCAGCCGGTTCGACTGGCAGGTATTGATCAGCGGCGATGTGGATGGTGTGGCAGGCCGGATCAGCCAGCGCGGAAGCCAGCGACGGATAGGCGTCCTGCCATGAAGTCCCGTCGCCAATGCCCAACGCGCCGGAACGCACAAAACAGCCGCCGACACGCGCTGGATTGAACGTCGCGGTCAGATGGCAGGCCGCGGTCAGCGCGCCGGTGCTCCAGCTGCCACTGCTGCCGGCCCGAACGGTGCAGGTGTCACCGTGCAGCGTTGCCAGATAATGGCCGGCGGCGGGCGTCGCCGCGAGGGTGGCGGCTCCACCATGCGGCACCGTCTGCGATGTCGGCGTCACCGCGCCCTCGCCAATGATGTCGACCGTGACCGGGTAGGTGCTGAGGGCGAAGGTCGCGGTGATGGTGCAGGCGGCGGTGATGCTCGCAGCCTTCCAGGTGCCGCCGCCGTGGTCGACCGGTGTGCAGGTATCGCCGATCACCGACACCAGGTGATGGCCTTGTGCTGCCGCCACCGTCAGGGTTGCCTCACCGCCACGCAGCACCGTCTGCGAGCCGGGATCGACCACGCCCTGACCGACGGCCAGGCCGGTGACCGTGTAACGCGCGACGTCGAATACGGCCACGAGGCCACAGTCGTCGATCACGTTCGACACGGCCCAGGTGGAGGTGCCGGTTGATACCGGGGTGCAGGTGTCGCCAGAGAAGGCGACGAGCTGGTGTCCGGGAGTGGTCATCGTGGACAGCGACGCCGACCCGCCGTGAGGAACCGTTTGCACGGTCGGCGAAACCGTTCCCGGACCCGTAACCGTCGCACTCAGTGTGTACCGCTTGATATCGAAGCTGATGGAGATCGCGCAGTCGGCGGCGATGCCGCCAGTGACCCATGTGCCGTCTCCGTTGTCGACCAACGCGCAGGTGTCGCCGACAGCCGATAACACCCGATGGTTGGGGTCCGGCAGCAGGGTGAAGACGGCAGGGTCACCATGGGCAATGGTCTGGACCAGCGGCGACACGGAACCATTGCCGGTGAACTGGGCAGTGACGGTGTACTGCCGGCGCAGGAACGTCACGGCGATGGCGCAGTCTTCGGTGATGTCCGAGGTCTGCCATTGATCGTTGCCGATCGCACTCACGGTGCAGGTGTCACCGGTCGCCGATGCGACGTAGTGGCCCGTCGCCGGCGGGAGCGAGAACACGGCTTGGCTGCCGTGATCGACCTGTTGCGACACCGGCGATGCGGTGCCGTTGCCCTTCGTGCTGACGCTCACGGTGTATTGAAACGGACTGAATTGCACGCTGATGACGCAGTCATCGGTGACGGCGGGCACGCTCCAGCTGCCGTCGCCATTGTCGACCGGCGTACAGGTATCACCGGTGACCGACACGTTGTGCCAGGCATCCGGAATCGCGGTGAACGTCACCGGCGCGCCGTCGTTGACGGTCTGCTGCGCTGGTCCCGCAGTGCCTCCGCCTTGGGAGCGGACGGTCACCTTGTGCAGCAGTGGGTGGTGGTACATCCGCACGGACTGATGCATTGAACCGGCGACGCTGCCGCGCGCGCGCAGCCATAAGCTCTGTTCTTTGGGCAGCCGTGCAGGCAACGGGGCCGACCAGCCACCATCGATGCGAATGGCGTCGGCCAGGAAGCTGTACTGGGCACCATCGTCGGAGCGCTCGAACCACACCCGCTCCATCTCCGGACCGGCTCCGGCCCGCATCCAGCGCAGATGCCAACGGTCGAACGTTTCATCAATACGCTGAACGGCTGCATCCGGGATGCTCAGGCGAGCGATTCGCGAACGCGACACGCCCTGCACCGTGGTGAATTCGCCCCCCAGCAACACCTTTCCATCCGTCTGCAGGGCGATATCCCACACCATCTCGTTCGTATCGGCCACAAACGAACTGTCCAGGCTGCCATCCGGGTTGAGTCGGACGAGATTGGTTCGGGCCTGCCCACCCACTTCAGCGAAAGAGCCGCCGACCAGCACCTTCCCGTCCGGCTGTACGGCGATGGCCCTGACCATCCCGCTGTCCAGCGTACTGGTGAACGAGTTGTCCAGGCTGCCATCCGGATTCAATCGCAACAATGCGCGCCGGGACTGGCCAAAGGCCCTGGAAAACATTCCGCCGACCAGCACCTTGCCATCCGGCTGCGTGGCGAAAGCATAGGCCCCGCCGTTCAGTTGCGGTTTGTAATTGTAGTCAAAACTGCCGTCGGGCTTGATACGCGCAAGGCCTTGGAATTGCGAGTTGTTGATCTGGTGGAAGCTGCCGCCGATCAGGATGGCGCCATCCGGTAGCACAGCCGTGGCGTGAATGCTGCCCAAGGTATTCCAGATCCCGAACGCCGGATCCAGACTTGCATCGGGATTCAGTCGCGCTATACCGCGCCGCGCCTCATTATTGATAGAGGCGAAGACACCGACCACGATCACTTTGCCGTCCGGCTGCAAGGTCAAGCCAAGCACCTCGGCATTGTTGGTGTCGGCGACAAAGCCTGTATCGACACTGCCATCCGCGTTCAATCGGGCGAGGTCCCGGCGTTGAAAACCACCCACCGAACTGAACAAGCCGCCAACCAGGATCTGACCGTTGCGCTGCACCGCCAGCGCATTGACCCAGCCGTCGACTGAAGTGTTGAACGTTGTGTCGAGCCCCCCCTCGGAATTCAGACGGGCAATGCCCCTTCTTGCCTGGCCGGCAACCTGGCCGAAGAGGCCGCCCACGATCATCCGGCCACCGGGCAGGACGGCCAGGCTGCTGACCTGTCCGCTCGCGCCGGCCTGGAATGTCTGCTCTACGCCCCCAGAGACCGTGATGCGCAATAGGTGCGGCCTGGACTGTCCACCTGACTGCGTGAACAAGCCGCCCACGACGACTTTGCCATCGGCTTGAACTGTCGTTGCGTGCACCGCAGCGTTGACTGACAGGCTGAAACTGCCATCAAGGCTGCCATCGTGGTTCAGACGCGCCATGCGATTGCGAGCCTGCCCCGCCAATTGGGTGAAATCGCCGCCCAGGATCAACTTGCCATCGGCCAGTTCGCTCACCGTTCGGACGGTCTGGTTGGCGCCCGTCGAGAAAGCGGCATCGACACTGCCATCGGCGTGCAGCCGTGCCAGCCGGGCACGGGGCACGCCGCCCAGCTCGGTGAATTCTCCCGCAAGGACAAGCCCGCCATCGATTTGCAGTGCCATGGCCAACACAGGCTGGTCGGCATCGGCGGCAAAGGTGGCGTCGGCACTGCCATTGGGATGCAGGCGCGCCACGCGGCTTCGCGGTTCACCGCCGATCTGGGTGAACTCGCCGCCGACAACGATGCGGCCATCGGCAAGTACCAGCATCGCCAGCACGCGTCCGTTGGCATCGGGCATGAACGCGGGATCCAGCGTGCCGTCTGGATGGAGACGCGCCAGGTTCGCTCGCGCCACGCCATTCACCTGCGAGAAATCGCCACCGACCAGCACGCCGCCATCCGCCTGGGCCGCCACCACATGGACGGGCCCGTTGACGACCGGCATGAAGCTGGCATCCAGGCTGCCATCGGCATCGAGCCGGGCCAGTCCCGCCTGCGCCACACCGGCCACCTGGGTAAATGCGCCGGCTGCCAGCACCTTGCCGTCCGGCTGCAGGGCGACGCTGTACACCTCGCCGACAATGTCAGGGGCGAACGCGGCGTCGCGACTGCCATCTGGAATCAGGCGTCCCAGGCTGCCCAAGGCCTGACCGTTCCATGTCGTGAACTGCCCGCCGACGATCAACTTGCCGTCTGGCTGCGCGACAACCACGTTCACCGCCGCATTGATGTCGACACGGAATTCATCGACCACCGACTGCGCGTTCGCGTTGCGCCCGCCAGACAAAGCCAGGCACAGTGCCAGCAGGACCAGGAACCATGGCGAGAGGAATGACAGGCCGTGGCCGGCCCGAGCTTCGGACATCACTTTCATGACAGTAAACCTCTTCGGAATCCGGTCGTATTGATGATCGGCGTTGCCGCTCGGTGCGGCAGGAGCAAACAGCGTCCGGGAGCCGGAAGCGGCGTTTGTCCATGTGTCTGGCACGGCACAGATCCGTGCAGCTGGGCGACAACGGCCTGAGCGGCCGTCCGCGGTGGCAGAACAGTTTGACGTGCGCATTCCCATTCGCGGGAAGTTGCCTGTGCGTTTCAGGCACAAGGCCGTGAACGCCGGCATCCATGCATGGCTGCCAGGAGCCCGGGACACTGCCGCTGAAGGTCGGCCCGGAATCCGCGTTTCACGCCGGTCTTGCGAGTGGAAGCCCCTCGATGCGAACCGCCGACAGACACTCCCATGTCTGGCGTTATGCGGGCCCGTTGCGCGCGAAGCGCAGACCATTCCGCTCGACCGCCTCTCCCCCAACTCCCCTTGGCAGGCTGGCGACAATGCCGACGTCACTATACGTCAGACTCACACACCAGTTGGAAACCGGACTGGTTCGGCCTGGCCTCGGAGAGCGGGCGAGTGCGCCGGAGCGGCGGCTCGTGACGTTCCAGCAAGGTCCAGCAAGCGGGTGATGTCCGCGGATCTGGGCGAAATCGATCTGCTCTGCTGGAACCCGTTCGATCGCGCCGTGCAACTGGGTTACGAGGAAACGGTGCGGCAGTTGGCCGCATCGCGACGTTGAGCGAGCGGGGAACGCGTCCCGTCACCACGTCGACAAGCCTGCTGCTTCCCCGATGCGATACCACGCGCGGCGCAACAACGCATCGTCCTGATACTGAGCATAGTCGGTGCTGAAGCGCTTGTCGGGCAGGTTCGTCCAACCGGATTCGAACCAGTGCGTGGCATCGCGCATCGCCGGGTGCGAAACATCGGCAACCAGCTGCATGCTGGTTTCCAGATTCAGGTCATTTAGATTGCGACGAGTGAAGTTGGCCGATCCGGCGATGAGCGTGGCTTCGCCCGCGCCACGATGCAGCAGCAGCTTGGCGTGGCATTGCTCGCCGTGGGTGTCGCACCAGCGCACCGGAATGCCGGCGGCAACCAACTCGTGCGCCACCTGACGGTTGGGGACGCCGTTTTTCTTGCGCCCGAACGCGTCTTCGTTCGGGTCCAGCAGCACGCGCACGGTGACGCCGCGGGCGTGCGCATTCAACAGAGACCGGATGAGGCCGCGATGGGCCAGATAGAACACCGCCACGTCGAGCGCTTCGCCCGGTGCGGCGTGTTCGGTGACATCGATCAGCGCATCGGCGATGGCGCTTTCGGTGAGGACGCGCAAGCGCGGTCCCTCCACCGATTCGTCGACGTCGGGTTGAGGCAGGTCATGCAGTGGCGTGCCGGAGAACGCCGCGACGGCGGCTTCGCTCGCCAGCAGGTCGAGTGCGGCGGCACCGGAAAAACGCAGCGCGATGTTGCCGTGCGCGCTGCTGGCATCGTGCGGATTGGCGGACGTGACCAGAGCCTGCCAGCCCGAATCGCGATCGACCACCAGCGTCTTGCGATGGTTGGCCCGGAAGTTCGGCAACGCCAGCCAGCTTCGCAGCGGGATGTGTTGCTGACCGAACGGGTTGGGCAGCCAACCACCCTCCGCGGTGTTGCCCAGCCACGCGCAACACAATGCCCACGGGCCGGACCAGATCGGATTGGACGCGCGCAATGCCGCGAGATCGGTTTCGATCACCTCGGCGCCGGCATCGCGCAGCCGCTGCAGGTGCGGCGATCGCATGCCGCCGTACACGGTGTTGATCGGATCGGTGATGACGACAACGCGCAGTTCGGGCACCTGGCGCAGGCGCTGCAGCAGTGCCTCGTTCAATTCGCCGCTCAACGGGCGCAGGATCGATTCCTCGGCTCCGGCGAAATCGTTGAACAGGAACATGTCGAGGACGACGAGGCGGCGGGCCTGACCGATCATCGCGTGGGCCGCATCGAAGATCGCCTGTTCACTGCGGCGCACGCCGAGCGAATCGACGAAGGTCAGATCCGCCAGAAACGTCACCTCGGGAGCCGTGCGCCACGGCCGAACTTCACCGATGCCGGGCGGCAGCGGTTTGTACGCCTGCCACAGCGCGCTGGTCAGCCAGACGAGGAACAGCGCGAGCACAGTCAGCGTCGGGCGGCGGGGCAAACGGCGCATGCAAGCTCCGAAGGAAGGCGGGACGCGAGCATGCCACGGCCAGAGCGGTATGGCCTGGCCACCGTGCCCGATGCGATGCCGGCTTCAAAGAACGGCACGGATCGGCCAGGAAAAGCTGTCCGAACTCTACGGTTGGTGCTCTGTTGACCGCCGCTGCCAGAACGCACTCATGTGCTTGCCTGCGCGGATGCCGGGTTTTTGTCGCAGAGATTGGTGAAGGTCGCCGAGGTACTTCCTGGCTCTCCTCGCAACGAAAGCAGAGCGATCCGGCAACTCACTTGACCCGCCGATGTGTAGCCAATTGACTGACCAGGACGCAAGTCATGGTTTTTGCTTCCCTCCTTGGTCGACAATCCGACGACGATGTAATCACGACCCCGATAGTTGATTCCAATCGCCGTGGTTTCATCGATGCGCATGCCCTGCTTTTCGGAAAGAATGAAATCGTAGCCTCCTGAAACACCGGCAACCTTCTCGGTCACGCGCCGCAGCGTATCGTTTTCTTCCTTCGCCAAAACCAGTTGCCGGATCAAGTTCTGGTTGTTGGTCTCCACTGCCTTCACCGCGCTTTCCACAGCACGAAAAGTCTTCTGATCGCCACTTTCAAGCGACTGACCCAGTTTTCCGAGGCTATCCTTGAGCTCGGCGAATTCTTTTTTCTGATCCTCGGCGATCTGGGCCAGGAATTCGTCCGGACCGAACAGGCGGTCGCGTACCTTGTCCAGCCCCCAATTGCCGGCATACGCCAGCACGAAAACGCAAAGCCCGAACGCGATTCCCCAGACGGGATGGTCGCGGAATGCGCGGATCAATTGCCGCGCACCTGCAAACATGCGGTAGATAAGGCCACCCTGGCGGGCTGGTGTATTGGCGGTTGAGGCGTTTCCGTCTCCGGATGAAGGTAAGTGGTTCATGCGTGAATTCCCCCAGGATCGATTCGTTGCCAGCATTTTCAGGTCATCAATACCCCTGCGTTGCATTACCCCGCATTCAGTGAGCGAGGTAATGCAACGGGAACGACCTCATGGTTCGAATCCGTCCTTCAACACGCCGATCCCGTTGGCCGGTTCGCTGATGCTGCCCTGGGTGCTGACACCCGCGGATGAGGCACCGGCGTTGGCCCGGATATCGACGAAGGCCATGTCTGGCAGCACCTCGCCACTCAGATCGATGTGCGCGGACTGGCCGGAGCCGAGCGGGAACGTCACCGCGACGGCATTCTCGCCTTGTGCCGGGGTGCACTCCGTGGGCGCTGCACACATCCAGAGCACGTCCGTCAGCCCGACGGGAAGTGGAGCGGTCAATTGCACGTTGTCTGCGGACTGATGGCCGAGGTTGGTGGCGGTGATGCGGTAGTACCGCATTTCACCGCCGCTCATGGCGAAGCCGTCGGGTAAGCGCGCAATCGTGACCGACAGCGCCACCGGCTGGGCCGAGAGACGGACCACATCGACGGTGTATTCGCGCTGGGTGATGCCGTCTTCGGCGGTGATGTTCAGAGTGAACGTGTTGTCGCCCACCGTGAGCGGCAGTGGTGCCGATGTTTCGCCGCTGGCGATCGGCTGGCCGTTCAGCGTGATGGTTGCGGCTGGGTTGCTGGCGGTGGGGGTGAAGGCAAGGGTTTCGATTACGTGACCCACAGTGACCAGATAGATCGTGGTTACAGGGGTGAAGTCGAGGCCAGGCGGGACGGGCATCAAGGACAGTGCGGACAGGGTGGCATCGTGCTCAGGCAGGCCGGGTATCAACACATTTCCGGGTAGACCGTGATTGCGCCCGCCAATTCCGAGCTGGGCATACTGATTGTTGCCCCAGCATCTTGCCGCTCCCTCCGAGGTCAGGGCGCACGCATGGGAATAGCCGGCGCTGATGGCCTGCACGTTGTTGCCAAGGCCGTTTACGTCCACCGGCGTGAGCCGTTGCGTGGCAGTTCCGTCGCCGAGTTGGCCGAAGATGTTGTAGCCCCAGCACTTCACACCACCGCCTGCGGTCAGCGCGCAGGTGTGGCTCTCGCCCGCGCTGATGGCCTGTACGTTGCTGCTCAAGCCCATCACATCCACTGGAACAAGTCGCTGCGTAGTGCTGCCGTCGCCGATCTGGCCTTGGAAGTTCGTGCCCCAGCATTTCACGCTGCCGCCCGTGGTCAAGGCACAGGTATGCGAACTGCCTGCACTGATGGCTTGTACCTCGCTGCCGATGCCGACCACATCCACTGGTGTGAGCCGATTCGTGGTGCTGCCATCGCCAAGTCGACCGCCACCATTGTTTCCCCAGCACTTCACTCCGCCGTTCGTGGTCAGAGCACAGGTATGTTCCCTGCCTGCGCTGATGGCCTGTACGCCGCTACTCAAGCCCGACACGTCCACCGGCGTCAGCCGATTCGCGGTGCTGCCATCACCAAGTCGTCCGGTACCGTTGTTTCCCCAGCACTTCACTCCGCCGTTCGTGGTCAGGGCACAGCTGTGGAAGGTGCCGACACTGATGGTCTGTACACCGGTATTCAGTCCGGTCACGTCCATGGGCGTGAGTCGATTCTCGGCGCTGCCATCACCGAGTTGGCCGTAGAAGTTGAAACCCCAGCATTTCACACCACCGCTGGTCGTCAGGGCGCACGTGTGTCCGCCCCCTGAGCGCATAGTCTGAACATCGCTGCCAAGGCCCGTCACGCCGACGGGCGTGCGCCAAGTCGTGTTGCTGCCGTCGCCGAGTTGGCCGTAGTAGTTGATTCCCCAGCAAGCCATTCCGCCACTTGCGTTCAGGGCACAGGAATGATCCCTGCCTGCGCTGATGGCCTGCACCCCGGCATCCATGCCTGTCACTTCCATCGATGTGAACTGGCGCGTCCTGCTGCCATCGCCGAGTTGGCCGTAAAAGTTGTTTCCCCAGCATTTCACCTCGCCGCTCGTAATCAGGACGCATGTGTGTGTGCTGCTCGCACTGAGAGTGATGGCTTGGACCTCGCTGCCCAATCCGATCACAGCCACAGGAGTGCGCCGAAGCGTGGCGGTGCTTCCGTCGCCGAGTTGGCCCACCGAGTTCCAGCCCCAGCATTTCACGCTGCCATCTGCAGTCAGGGCACACACGTGTTGGGTGCCTGTACGGATGGCCTGAACACCGCTGCTCAGGCCTGTGACATCCGCCGGTATGGGCCTACTGGTGGTGGTCCCATCACCAAGCTGCGCGTAGTTGTTGCTGCCCCAACACTTCACGCCATCGTCCGTAGTCAGTGCACAGGTGTAGCCCCAGCCCGCACTGATGGCCTGCACGCCGCTGGTGAGGCCCGTCACATCCACCGGCGTGAGCCGGGGCGTGGTGCTGTCGTCGCCGAGTTGTCCACCGGCGTTACTGCCCCAGCACTTCATCCCGCCGCCTGTGGTCAGGGCACAGGTGTGAGATTCGCCCGTGCTGATGGCCTGTACACCGCTGCCAAGGCCCGTTACCTCCACGGGTGTGTGCTGGTTTGTGGTGCTGCCATCGCCTAGGCGACCATTGCCATTGCTGCCCCAGCATTTCACCGCACCGTCCGTGGTCAGGGCGCAGGTGTGTTGGTAGCCCGCATCGATGGCTTGCACGCCACTACCTAGACCCGTGACATCCACCGGCGTGAGCCTGGGCGTGGTGCTACCGTCACCGAGTTGGCCAACGGAGTTCCAGCCCCAACACTTCACACCGCCACTGGTGGTCAACGCACAGGTGTGCCCCGCGCCCGCAGCAATGGACTGCACGCCGCTACCCAACCCTTGCACATCCGCTGGCATAAGCCGGTCCGTGGTGGTGCCGTCACCGAGTTGACCATTGATGTTGTCCCCCCAGCACTTCACCCCGCCATCCGTGGTCAGGGCGCAGGTATGGCCCTCGCCAGCCGCGACCTGCACCACATCCTGCATCGGCAAGAGGCTTTGCGCCTGCGCCGCAGCGGCTGCTAGCGAAAAAAGCACCATCATCAGCAGGCAGCGGGCGGTGGAAAGGATCGGATATCGGCACGGCGCGGCGCGAAGGATCGGAGGCAATGGCATGGCGAACTCCCTGTGCGGTCTGGTGGATGGAGACGCCGGTGTCGCTCGCAAGGGCGATGCGGGTCTGCCCGGCATCGTCCCTATCGAACTTCGGCGCGGGGTTGCATCACGCCCGCACCGTCTGGCCCCCTGGAATCAACATGAAATGTTGAGACACAACGCTTTCGATCCTATCAATCGGTATGGGCACATCCAACCATTTGTGCCGTCTGAAAAGTCAATAAATATGACTGATACATCACGCCTCGATTCTTCGATGGCCCGGCACCCGAGAGGTTGGATTGCGGCGTTGCGCAAGGCACGCCGCTGGACACAGGCAGTGTTGGCCCAGCGGGTGAGGCGGGAGCAATCTCGCGTTTCAAGCGTGGGATGAAGCTGCTTTCGCGGTTGGCGAAAAACTCCGCCCAGAAGAACGATCAGGTGGGGCAGCCTGCGGCCGACGAGGTTGGACGAGGCGGATCGTTAGTTCGTGATGGAGATGATGCGCCGGCGCGCGAGCGGTTGCGCCGCTGAGAGGCCGCCTGGGTCGGATCATTCCGCTTCGGCGGATCGCCCGGAGAGCAGTCGGGCGTGCATCGCCTCGAAACGACTGCGCTGTGCAGGGGTGGCGGTAGCGGACTGGCGCTCCCGCATGATGCCGAGCAGTTCGACCAGGGTGGCATCGCGCAAGGAGTGGGCGTTCAATCTCCCGACCCAGTCCATGGCGTCGTCGTGACGGTCCGCGCGCGTCAGAAACCAGATGATCGTGAACGTGAAGCTCTGGGCGGCGCCATTGTCCGCGCCGTAATGTTCGCCAAGTCCGTGCAGGGCGGCCTGGAGATTCGTCAGCCCGTCTTCTTGGTGACCGCATTCGAACTGCTTGCTGCCAAGATTGCCGCGCTCGATCAACGCGGCCTGCGAGGTGTCACCATAGGCCCGCCGCATGCCCTCGTAGGCTTCGCGCCCGGTATCCAGTGCGGCGTCGCACTCGCCCCGCAACTCATGCAATGAAGACACGGTGCCCAGTGCCGCGAGCGTGGTGTGGGCATCGTTTCCAAGGTGCTCGCGGAACAGGTGGAGCGCCCGCATTCCGTGTTCCAGGGCGCGCTCGTAATCCTCGGGAGCGTCTTGCTTGCCGGCCGCCGCATTGGCATAGGACGCCTGGTCGCGATACGCCCAGGCCAGCTTGCGGTGGATGGTGGCCTGCTGCATGCCCGAATAGGAGGCCAGCGGCAGCGCCTCAAGCACGTCGATGGCTTCCGCTGGCCGCTCCATCCGAAGGTACGCCTCGGCCATGCCATTGGCGGCCGTCACTGCCAGCGTCGGGTCGTCCGGGGCGATGCGTGCCTGCAACCGGGCCATGCGGGTGTAAGCGTCCAATGCCTCCGGGCCGCGCATCCGGTTCTGTTGGATCTCGGCCCGCGCAATGGCTGCATCCAATGCCAGCCGCGTGTCCTGATCCAGCCGATCCGCCGCGAGCGCATCGGTCTGCTTCAACAAGACTTCCGCATCGTCCATTTGAGCCACGGCCAGGGCGCGCACCTGAAGATAGCGGCTGCTCAGTGCCAAATCGTGCATGGGGCCAAGCTCTCCGGCATACAGCGTGGCGGACTGTTCGGCGTGGCTCACGGCCTGATCGTATCGCCCCAGGTTGCGCTGGATCGAGGCAAGGGCGGTGTGGATGCCGGCGGCGGCCAGTGGATTTCCGCCGAAACGCTGCTGCACGGCTTCGGCGGCGTGGTCCAGCACACCGACGATTCCGATGGAGGGGTCGTAGTGCGGATCGTTCGGATTGGCGCGACCGAGCACATCCTCGATCAGGAAGGTCTCCACGGCGCGGGCGTTGACCAGGGCGGCTTCCGCGGTGCGCGCCGACTCCACGGCGCGGCGCGCCTGCCACAGCGTGGCGGTCACGCCGGAGCCTATTGAAAGGACGACCAGGACTGCCAGAGCCATCGGCAGCGGGTGGCGTTGCAGGAAACGTGTCAGTCGGTAGCCTGGGCTGATCGGGCGGGCGGAAACCGGGCGCGATTGCCGGATTGCGCGCAGATCTGCGGCCATATCCGAGGCTGATGCATAGCGCAGAACTGGATCTGCGTGCGTGGCTTTGGCGATGACGGCATGTGCGTCCTCATGGCTTCGTGCGGGGCCGGCGCCTTCCATCAGCGTGGCCAGCGTGACACCGAGCGAATACACATCAGAACGCACCGTCAGGCGCTCGCCATGCATCTGCTCGGGGCTGGCATAACGCGGTGTGTAGCCGGTGACGGGTGAATCTCCCCCGCTGTTCACTATCGAGGCCAGGCCGAAGTCGATCAGGCGAGGGCGGTTGTCGGTGCCGACGAGGATGTTGTCCGGCTTGATGTCCTGATGCAGCAACAGGCGTTCGTGCGCGTGCGCTACAGCGGAGAGCACATCTTCGAAAAGTGCCAGGCGCGCGACCAGAGGCAACAGTTGCTGGTTGGCGTAGGTAACGATATCGATGCCTTCGATACGCTCGGACACCATGTACGGACGCCCGGCGTCGGTGTGGCCGAAGTCCAGGACATGCGCGATACCGGGATGGTTGAGACCAAGCAGGGTGGCGGTCTCGCGCCGCAGGCCATCTTCCAGGTCGGCGCGGGCGTAGCCGATCTTGCAGGCGGCCAACTGGCGAATCCCGCCTTCACTGCGTTCGACGAGGTAAACCGATGCCATGCCACCACGACCCATCAATTCCAACACGTGCCAGCGACCGATCTGCGTAGGCGCTGGCTCGGCCAGTACGTCCAGTACCAGTTCGATGGCCGGAATCCGGCTGAGATCCAGCGTGGCGTGCTCGAATTCCAGCAGGCTGCGCACGTGGCGGGCAATCTCGGGCGGCAGACTCCCCAGATAGTCCTCGCGTGATGCGTGGTCCAGGTGCAGGGCGGTCTGGATGTGTTCGGCCAGCAGGGTGAAATTGGAACTCATGGTGCAAGCCTGCGGTGAGTACGGGGGCTGTTTTCAGGAGGCTGAAGTGGTCGCGTGTTCGTCGTCACGTTCGCGGAACGCAGACAGGTATCTGGCCAGCCACAGCTTGGCAGTCGCCCAGTCCCGGGAAACGGTTGGACGGGAAACGCCGAGCACGCCGGCAATCTCCTGCTCGCTCATGCCGCCGAACACGCGCATCTCCACGATCCGGGCAGCGCGCGGGCTTTCTTGCGCCAGTGCCTGCATCGCTCGATGGATATCGATCAGGTCCGCCTGCGCCAGTTCATCGCTTGCGATGTTGTTGAACACCGTGATGCTGACGTTGTCGGTGTCGCGACGGCCACGCTTGTCGGCGTAACGGATGCGCTGATGATCGATCAGTGTCATGTGCACGATGTTCGCGGCCAGGGCGCGCAGATGCGAAGTGCCGCTGCTGTCCGAACCACCATGCAGCAGCTTGATGATCGATTCCTGCACGAGATCGCTGGGATGCAGCGATACCGGGCGATCAAGTCGGCGCAGGGCACGTTCGGCCAGCAGCCGAAGTTCCGGCAGCATCCGCGCTGCCAACGCATCGCGCGCGGCATCGTCTCCGTCCCGCCATCGCTGGACCAGCATCGACACTTCGCTGGCCGCTGCGTGTTGGGGACGGGAAGCGTCGTCCGACATCACGAGATTCCCCGGGTGCTGAAAACCACTGAACTCTAGGCGGTAGTGGAGCTATCCCGCAACGCAAGGAGCGGAGAAATGAGGGGCTTGATGGCAGATCAAAAAAAAACCCCCCGGCAACTCCATCTGCCGGGGGTTGGTATCGGACGCTGGTGTCAGCGTGCGATCAGAAGCGGAAGTTGACGGCCACGCCGTAAACCAGCGGATTCACGTCGACCTTGCCGATCTCGGCACCATTCAGGCGCACTTTGGCGTCGATGTCGATGTAGCGCACGTCGGCGACGATGTCCCAGTTCCTGCCAGCCTGGAACAGCAGACCTGCCTGCGCGGCCAGACCCCACGAGTTCTCGATGCCGACCTTGGTGCCGGCGATCGGGCCCTTGGTCTTCTCGTCGTAAGTCCAGGTGTAGTTGATGCCGGCACCGACGAACGGATTCACCTTCGACTGCGGGGCGAAGTAGTACTGCAGGCTCAGGGTCGGCGGCAGGTGGGTGAAATCCACTGCGCCGACGCCGTCGAGGCTGACTTCGTGCTTGAACGGCAGCGCCGCGAGCAGCTCGATGGCGACGTTGTCGTTGAGGTGGTAACCGAACGCGACCGTCGGCTTGAAGTCGCTGTCGATGGTGGTCTTGTAGACGCCGGCGAGGGTGCCGCTGTTGGACTTGGGATCCACGTTGTGCACGCCGACGCGGACGAACCAGGTGTCATTGGCGCTGGCCAGACCGGGAGCGAGAATGGCGGCGGCAAGCGCAGCGGCAAGCAGATGACGATGCGTCATGGGGGACTCCTTTTGTATTGACTCGATCGGGGAGGCGCAGTTTCTTGCGCCGCAACAATGACGGCTTGATCGCAGTCAATTCGCCTGGAGGGGTTGTCTATCGTTCAGCCTCAACCACGGCGGCGGACGCTGGCGCGAGGGTGCGTTCCAGCACGGCCACGAGCCGCGCGGAGGCCAGCACGACGCGGGATTCGGCCAGGGGGCGGAATTCGTCCAGATAGCCTGACGGGAGCTTTCCGGGACGTGCGGGATAGGTTCCGGCGTTGTCGAGCAGGCGGCAGGAGGATTCGGCCCAGGTGGTGAATTCCATCGGCACGATGTCCGTCGTGGTCACTTGCGGGGCGAGGCGTTCGCGATAGGCCGCCATGTTCAGTCCGGCACTTTGCAGCAAGTGGTAATCCCAGACCGAATGAAGGTTGCTGCCTTCATCGCCGACGCGCACCTGGAAACGGTTGCCGCCACGGTCGTCGCGGTTGCCCGCGTGCATCGGCTGGTGGATGTCGCCGGTGAAATGCACGACGAATTTCAGCGCTTCGAGGCGCTCGGAAGGTGTGCGTCCGGCATCGCCCAGGACCCGGGTATAGCGTTCCAGTGCATCGACGATGCAGCCACCATTGGCGCAGTCGCGCGCGGCGTCGTAGTGGCAACTTCCGTCGCGGAAATTCACGTAGTGGAACGTGGCGGTGAAACGGTACTCCGGTCGGTCGCGGATTTCGTCGGCCCAGGCCGCGATCGTGCCCAGATCGGCGCCGGGTTCGAGCGCAAGGAGCGCGTCGACCTGCGAACGCGTCTGCGGCGACAACTGGTCCTGAGCCAGCAGAGCGACCAGCCGATGTCCGAAGGCCGACCATGCCTGTGCCGGCGTTGTCATCAGCAGCCCCACCCATAACGCCACCACCGCTATTGCGCCGCGCATATCGTCTCCGTTTCAGGTTGCAGGAGCACAGGATAGAGGTTGGCATGTCAAATTGCCGCCGTCCGCTCCGTATCCCTTGCATTGCCACCACGGAGAACGTCATGCCGCGCCGTGCCTCGACCGTTCTTTCCCTGCTCGCTCTGTGCAGTGCCCTCGCCTGCCCGCCGGCCGATGCCGCCGTGATGCTGCTGCGCGTGGGTGCCGGTGCCCAGTGCGACTACCGCACCGATGTGCTGCCCAATGCGCTGCAAAGCGCCATCGATGCCGTGCCGACATCGATTCCCGCAGGCGATGCCTACGTCATCCGCGTGGCGCGCAGTGGAAACTACTCGGGCGTCAAACTCGATCTGTTCAATCGCGGCGTCATCATCGAGGGCGGTTATGCCACCTGCTCGTCCGCTACATCGGACAGCACCAACACCGAAATCGATGCCGCAGGCGCAGCCGCAGGCCCGGCACTGGACATCCACGGTGGTTCGGTGCGCCGCAATATCGTGGTGCGCCGCCTTACCGTGAAAAACAGCGACGGCGGCGGGCTTCTGGTGCGCTCGGCCGATGTCCGGCTGGAGCGCGTCACCGTCACCAACAACAACGCGGGCAACGGCGGTGGCATCGCGCTGATCGGCGGAGGCCAACATGCGATCGTCCGCCTGGATGGAAACTCGGCCGTGACCGACAACACTGCTTCCTTGGACGGCGGCGGTATCCATTGCAGCAGCGGCGGCGAACTGTATCTGGCATCGGCCAGCAGCGTGGTCACCAACACGGCGGGGCTGCATGGGGGCGGCATCATGCTCGACGGTTGCTCGGCGCAGATCAACTCCGGTGCCACCGGTCTTGCGGGGCTTTTCGTCAACATTGGTTTCAACGACGCAGAGATGGGCGGCGGTATCGCGGTACGGTCTTCCGGGGGCGGCCCCGGCAGCTCCCTGACGATCGGCGAGGCACTTGGCAGCAGCGATCCGCGACCTTTGATCCTGAACAACGAGGCCGGCAATCAGGGCGGCGGAATCTTTGCATCCGGCCCGCAGACACAAGTGAGAATCCACGATGCGACCGTCAGCAACAACACCGCCGCATCCATCGGAGGCGGCATCATGGTGCGTGATGGCGCGGTGGTGGAGATCCTGCGAACCCGGCGTCGATGTGGTGGTGCCGAGGAGTGTTCGCTCATCGTCGACAATCAGGCCGACTGGGGAGGTGGCATCAGCGTCGTTGGAGATAATGCACAGGTGCGTGTGGAGGGCACGCGCGTGGAAGACAACCATGCCACCGCAGGCGGCAGCGCCTACTTTGCGATGCATCGAGGTGCGGTATTGATGTCGGAGAACAACGTCATCGTTGGCAATACGGGTGCCAGTACCGTGGAGATCAGCCCCGGCGCCGGTGCCGCGCCGCGAGTGGCCGAGGTGCATTTATTGGCAGATACCATTGCCGACAATGCCGGTGGCGCGGCGGTGATCAATGCCAACGCCGAAGGGCGGGTGGTGATCGCGCGCACCATCGTCAATGCATCCACTTCGCTGCCGGTGCTGCAACGCACCGGCAGCGGCCCCCAGGTCCAATGGTCCTGCAACGTCCTCCATGTGCAGACCAATGTGTCCGATCACGACGAGCAGACCTCCTTCACCACCGCCCCGGGCTTCATCAATGCCGCAAGTGGCAATTACCGCTTGCTGGTCGATGCCTGGGCGATTGACCGTTGTCCGTCGGCTTCGGGCTTCCGCCTCTTTGACCACAACATCAACCCGCGCCCAGTCGATTCGCCGCACGGAAACGTTGCAGGCCCTTACGACGTGGGTGCCTACGAGTGGAATTCGACCCTGTTCGAGGACGGTTTCGAGGATTGATCGCGATTCAGTGGGGCGGTTCGAGCAGCCACGCCTGCGGCAAGGTGACTTCATCGCAGTTGTGGCCTGCGCCGATGCGATCCACCACGAGGAAATCGCTGACCGCGTCCAGCGCCAGCAACGGATGGTGCCAGGTGCCGCGTCGATAGTTCACGCCCTGCCCGTCGCGCGCGAGGAACGCGCGCGGCATGGCATCGGGCGATTCGGCAACGACGACCAGATAGGGAGCCTGCGACAGTGGCACGAAAGCCTGGCTGCCCAGCGGATGGCGTTCCAGCATCGTCACCTCGAACGGCAGGTCCCGAGGTCGGGCGCGGAACAGGCTGATGCCGATGCGGCCGCCGTCGCCCAGACATTCCACGTCCGCAAGATCGTGGAAGCGTTGGGTGTTTCCCGCATTGATCGGAAACACACGCCGTGCGGCATCGGGTGAAATCACCTCGCCGAACGGCGCGAATGCCTCCGGCGTCAGTGCGTCGATCGCAAGCCTGCAGCTCACGCGGGTTTGCCCCACAACCGAAGTCGCGACACGCCGCCGTCGGGAATCATGTTGAAGCGCACGTGGGTGATCGGCCCGTGCGGCTTCAGTTCGGCGTGGAAGCGGTGGATGTGGTCGGCCTGGAGCTTTTGCTCCGGCAGCAGGTCTTCCCAGAACATGGCCTGGGTGATGAGCGATTCGGGTGTGCCGTCGGTCACGCGTGCGGCCTGGATGGAGCACCGGTCCGGGTAGTTGCCCTTGAAGTGTGCGGTGTCCACTTCCACGGCATCGATGGTGCCCGGGTGCGCGAGCGCGATCAGGCACCAGTCGTTGCCGGGTTCGCGCCGGCGGCGGGTTTCCCAACCATCGCCCATGTTCACGCCGCGCCCCGGCAACAACATCGTGGAAGCCGGGCCGAAGTGTTCGTTGTTGGCCGCGAGCACGATGCCGCCATTGAGTGCGGCGGCGAGGTCGATCAGTCCGGCATCGTTGCGTGCGGCCGGGTCGAACATTGGCGTACCGTAGACCCGCAGCCGGGCCAGTCCGCCGTCGGGGTACACGTTCACGCGCACGTGCGAGACGGTACGGGATTCGCCGAGATCGAAGTAGTGGTGGCTGTTGCCCCGCAGGCCGGCGGACGGCAGCAGGGTGAACCATTCGGTCTCGGCATCCGGATCGCCTTCAGCCAGGAAGCAGGCCTCCACCGAGGCCGAGGGCGGGAAGTTGCCGGTGAAGTGCGAGGTGTCCAGGTCGAGCCCGGCGATACGCCCGGGACGGGCGAGGCGCACGATGCACCAGTCATGCCCCGGACCGCGCTTGCGCCGTGTCTCCCAGCCATCCATCCATTTGCCGTGATCGTCATAGCGCCCCGGATAAAACTGCGCCGGCGCCGGGTCGAGCATGCGCTCCTTGGCGGCGAAAAACTCGTCGCTGGCCAGCAGCGCCTTTGCACCGAGCCGTGGATCGGCGAGGTTCACGCAACTGCGGGTGAAGGCGGGCGCATTCGGATCGGTGGGAGCAAGGGCCATGGAGCAGGTTCCTGTGGAGAGGCAAGTGCCTATTCAAGCCCAGCGGTCGGGAGAAAGACAGGGGTTACGTTTCCAGCAGGATTTCCAGGCGGAAGCGGGCGATGCGTTCGATCTGGCGCAATGCCTCGTTGCGCTCGGTGGTGGCGTCGTGGCGCAGGCGCGTCGCCATGTGCGCGAGGATGCTGGCGCGGTCATGCCCCTTGACCGCGATGATGAAGGGAAAGTCGAACCTGGCCTGGTAGGCCTCGTTCAACCGGGTGATCTGCGCGAATTCCTCCGGCGAGCATTGGTCGAGCCCGGCCCCGCGTTGTTCGCGGGCCGAGGACTCGGTCAATTCGTCGGCGATTGCGGCTTTCCCGGCCAGTTGAGGGTGTGCGCGAATCAGCCGCAGTTGCGCGGCCTCGCCGGCGTTCGCCACCACGTTCGCCATGGCGTGTGCGAGTGCGTCCACGCTGGCGAACGGCCGTTGCGGCTCCACCTGCTCGGCCACCCACGGGGAGTGTTCGTAGATGCCGGCCAGCGCATCGATGAAGTCGGTGCGACTGACGGCATTGAGTGTGTCGAGCGTCATGATTTGAGGGTCGATGGGTGGTCGGTCACGAACGGGTGTCGTGCATGCCAGTGGCGGGCGATGTCCACGCGGCGGCAGATCCAGACTTTGTCGTGCGCGGCCAGATGGTCGAGGAAACGTTGCAGCGCGACGAAGCGGCCCGGGCGTCCCAGCAGGCGTGCATGCATGCCGATCGACATCATCCGTGGCGTTTCCGCACCTTCGGCATGGAGCACGTCGAAGCTGTCGCGCAGGTACTCGAAAAAGTGCGTGGCGGTGTTGAATCCCTGCGCGGTGGCGAAGCGCATGTCGTTGGCGTCGAGGGTGTAGGGCACGACAAGGTGGGGAACACGCTCGCCTGCGCCGGTTTCCACGTGGGTCCAGAACGGCAGGTCGTCGCCGTAATAATCCGAGTCGTACAGGAAACCGCCGTGCTCGACGACCAGACGCCGCGTATTGGGGCTGTCGCGGCCGGTGTACCAACCCAGCGGCGGGCTGCCAGTGAGGCGTGTGTGCAAATCCACGGCACGCTGCAGGTGTTCGCGTTCGGTGGCGATGTCCATGTTCTGGTAATGGATCCAGCGCCAGCCGTGCGACGCGATTTCGTGACCGAGTTCGACGCAGGCGCGGGTCAATTCCGGGCAGCGCTCCATCGCCATTGCCACGCCGAAGACGGTCAACGGCAGCCCGCGACGCTCGAACTCGCGCAGGATGCGCCACGCGCCCACGCGCGAGCCGTATTCGTAGATCGACTCCATGCTCAGGTGACGATCCGGGTAGCTCGCCGCGCCGATGATTTCGGAGAGGAATTGTTCGCTGCCGGCATCGCCGTGCAGCACGCAATTTTCGCCACCTTCCTCCATGTTGAGCACGAACTGCACGGCGATGCGGGCGCCGCCGGGCCAATCGGCAAACGGAGGCGTGCGGCCGTAGCCGGTCAGGTCACGAGGGTAGTCGGGCGTGGCGGGCATCGGGGCGGATCGGCCAGAGGGGGCGGCGAATCCACATCATGCGATGCGCGCGCCGATCAGTCCACGTCGCCATCGACATAAAACCAGTGGCCGCCGTCGCGTGCGAATCGACTTGATTCCTGCATCCGCTGGGCGGATTGACCGCCGACCTTGTAGCGCGCGACGAAGCGCACGCGGGCGTGATCGGCGTCGTCGCGATGGTGTTCCAGAACACGGAGGCCAAGCCAACGCACGCGGGCGCCGGGCGTCTGATCCAGCTCCAGCGTCGCCGGCCTCGTGTTCGGGTGCCACGTGGCCAGCAGGTAGCCGATGTTGCCGAGGGCGTAGGCGCTGTATCGGGAGCGCATCAACGCCTCGGCATCACCGGCTGGTTCGCCGCCGTGGAGTTTGCCGCAGCAATCGGCGTACTTCAGCGCCGGATTGCATGGGCATGGCTCGGCGGACGGACGCGGCGTGGTCATTCCAGCGGCAACGTGCGGATCGCCTGCAACTGCGGCGGCGTGATCGCCGTCGCATCGTTGCCCCAGCTGCCACGGACGTGGTTGAGCAGGGCGATCAGGTCGGCTTCGGGAAGCCGGTCGGCAAACGGCGGCATCGAGTGCGGCGCCGGGTTGGCGGCCGTGGTCGGTGCGGCGGCACCGAACAGCGTCACCCGGATCAGATTGACCGGATCGGCGGCCGTGACCTGCGGATTGCCGGCCAGCGGCGGGAACACGCCCTCACGCCCGCGGCCATCACCGCCATGGCAGTCGGCGCAGTGCGTTTCGTACAGCGCGAGGCTATGGCTGCCGACGAGATTCCGGGCCCGCTCGGCAGGAGGCGCGGCGCGACGTGCCAATCGGGGCGCCGGCCGCAGATCCAGCAGATACTCGGCCATCGCGAGGGCATCGGCCTCGGTCAGGTGTTGCAGGCTGGACTGGATCACCTCGGCCATCGGTCCGTACGCGCTGGCCTGCGGCGCGGTGCCGGTGCGCAGGTAGCGGGCGAGATCGGATACGGTCCAGCGCGACAGTGTGTCGCGGTCGAGCGTCGGCGCGAGCCAGCCCTGGCCGGGAATGCGGCTGCCGGCGTGGCGCAACAGCGGTTCCTGCGAACCCCACGGGCCGCGTTCGCCGTGGCACATGGCGCAGTGACCCAGCCCTTCGACCAGATACCGGCCACGTTGCCACGAGGCGCCCATGGCGTCCGCATCGGGCAGTGATTGCGGCCGATGGAACAACATGCGCCAGCCCAGCATGGCCGAGCGCCAACCGGCGATGCCTTCCAGCCGATTGGCCGGCACGTCCGAAGCGATCGTCGGGCGGCTCATCAGCCACGCGAAAATCGCATCCACATCGGCGCTGTCCAGATGCTGGAAATGCTGCATGGGAAAGGCGGGATACAACGGCCCGTTCCGGCTGACGCCGTGCGCCATCACATGGCGGAATTCGTCGAGCGACCACGCGCCGATGCCGGTGTCGGCATCGGGCGTGAGATTGGTGGAGTACAGCGTGCCCCACTCCGTGACAAACGCGCGGCCACCGGCCAGCGGCGCGCCACCGCGGCGGGTGTGGCAGGTGGTGCAATTGCCGAGGCGCGCCAGGTATTCGCCGCGTGCCAGCGTGGCAGCGTCGGTCGCGGGCTTGAGTTCGCCGTGGTGCGGTACGGACAGGGCCTGGAAGCCGCCCTGTCCCGCGATCAGCACCCCACCCACCGCAGCGATCAATGTCAGCAGGGGAAACGCGATGGCCAGCACCCACCACGCACGGCGAACCCGTCGCGGCGCACTCATGGCGACATCTCCGCTGCAGCGGCAGGGAACGTGGTGCCGCCACACGCCAGCGGCAGCGGTTCATCGCTCGCGGGCATCGGCCGGGAGTCCAGGTCGGGCACAAGGCCGGCGAGATAGGTGGACACCAGTCGGATGTCACCGGGTTGCAGATGCTGCACCACTTGCGACATGCAGTCCGGTTCGAGCGAATGGCGTGCACCGGTAAGCCAGCCACCGAGCTGGGCAATCAGATAGTCGACGGGCAAGCCGGCCAGCGCCGGAATACCCGGCTCTCTGCCCTCCAGATGCGCACCATGGCAGCGGGTGCAGGCCGGAAGACCCCGGACCGCATCGCCCTCGTGCACGAGTTGCATCGCACGGGCGCGCTGCTCGGGCGGCAAGGCCGCAGGGGGCGCGTGGTCCAGCGTGGTCATCGGCTGACTGGAGTAGAAGTCAGCGATACGCCACAGCCACGCATCGTCCCAATTGCGCATCAGGTAAACCATCTGCGGGTAATGCCGCCGACCGTCGCGGAAGCCTTGCATCTGGACGAACAAATAGCCCGCAGGCTTGCCTGCCAGATGCGGGTAATACTCGGCGCCGGGGGTGCCTTCGCCACGTGCTCCGTGGCACGCGGCACAGGCTGCGAGGCGTTCGGTCATCGCGTCATCGTCCAACGCCGGCATCGCCTGCGTGCTGCCGGCAAACGCGGAAAAAAACAGAAGGGAAAACAGTTTCATGGTGCACATAGCGTAATGGCTTCACTTTGGAAGCGGCAGTGAATTGGCCGCGGGACGAGACAATACCGCCACGCCCGACAGCACCACCACCGTGCCGATGAGCTGCAGCCAGGTCACCGGCTCACCCAGAACGAAACCGCCGAGGAACAGCAGCGACACCGGACCGAGCACGGAGAGCTGTGCCGCCGGTCCGGGACCGACCAGTTCGACCGCGCGCATCGTGAACGTCACCGGCAGGAAGGTGCAGAACACGGCATTGGCCAACGCCAGGGCGTAGACCTGCCATGGGAAGGAGAGCAGCGGCGCGATGTCGCGCAGGCCGAGGTAGTGCACCGCCGTGGCCAGAGTCGACACGCACATCGCGTACGCCACCAGTCGCAGCGAGCCGATGCGTCGCACCAGTTCGCCGGACAGCGCCAGATACAGTGCGTAGCTGACCGCCGAGCCGAACACCAGCAGGCTGCCGAAGGCGATGTGATCGCCCTGCACGCGGAGGTTCTCGCCAAATACCAGTACGACGCCCAGATAACACACGCCCATCGCCAACCACTGTCGAGGAGTGACCGCTCTGCCGAAAAAGAACAGGCCCAACAGCAGCACGAGCGTCGGATTGAGAAACAGGATCAGTCTTTCCAGCGACACCGGGACGTACTCCAGGCCCCGGAAATCCAGAAAGCTCGCCAGGTAGTAGCCGAGCAGGCCGACCAGAACGATGAGCCACCAGTCGCGCACGCCGGGGGCCGGCTGCGCGCGACGGCGGACCAGCAAGGTCTGGCGCACGGCAAGAAGCGCGAACAACGGAAACGAGAACAGCATTCGGAGCGCCAGCACATCGAGTGCATCCAGCCCTTGCAGGAACTGGAGCTTGGCGAGGATGGCCTTGGCCGAGAACAACACCGCTCCGGCGGCGCCGAGCAGGAGACCGAGGCGCCGCAGGCGAATGTCGTGAGCAGGGGACATCGTTCGGAGACGAACAAGCAGGCAAGGTCGGGATTCTACGGGGCGTTGCTGCAATGCAGCATGAGCGATCTGGCGCCAGCCGCGGATCAGGGCGTTGGATTCCACTCCTTGCCCCGATAAACGCGTCGATGCGCCAGTGCCAACAGGGCGGCATCCTCCGGCGTATCGCCCCAGGCGTGAACCGAGGCGAATTCCGTCGGATCACACAGCGCGCGTACCCGCACCGCTTTTTCCTCGCCGACGCATTGCGGTCCCAGATACTGTCCACTCAGCCGGCCATGGCGAATCTCCAGCCGTGAGGCAAGACAGTCCACGCCTTCCCGTGCGCACCACGGTGCCACGTAAAGCTCGAACGCCCCGGAAACGACGATCACCCGATCGCCAGCGTCGCGATGGGTGCGCAGTGCGGCGATCGCATCGGGCCGCAGCAGGCTGGGGATCACGTCGCGGGCGAATGCTTCGCCGGCATCCGCGATGTCGCTTGCGTCGCGCCCGGACAGGGCGATCCGGGTGGCCATGGCGCGCATCGCCACACCGGACAGCCAGCCGCGGCGGTACGCCGGCACCAGGGGCAGCAGGAGCACCGAAGCCAGCGTACGGCGCAGCGGTGGCGTGGCATGGCGCAGGAACGCGGCGAAGGTTTCCCGCGTGGTCAGGGTGCCGTCGAAATCGAACAGGGCGAGTTTCATCGGTTGCGTCGGACGGGGATTCCGGGGAAGTGGCGTGGACCCGATGTCGGGAAAGCCGACATCGCGCCGTCGCAGAGTGGCTGGCTTGTGCCCCGGATCACAACCCTTGACTTCCGGCACTGCGCCGCAAACTCCGGTATGACTAGCATCCGGGTTAAAATCACCGGTTCCGTTCCTTACTTGATCCACAAGGCAGTCCCATGTCGCTCGATTTCGAACAGGCCCGCTCCTTCATGGTGAACCAGCAGGTTCGCCCCTGGGATGTGATCGATCCGCGCGTGCTCGAAGCGCTCGGTTCGGTGCGGCGCGAAGACTTCGTGCCGGCGCGTTATCGGCGCATGGCGTTCACCGACATGGCCTTGCCGCTGGAACATGGCGAGACGATGATGAAGCCGGTGATCGAAGGGCGGCTGCTTCAGGCACTGGAGCTTCGACCCGAGGACGAGGTGCTGGAAATCGGCACCGGCTCCGGCTTCCTCACCGCCTGCCTGGCGCAGTTGGCGCGCGACGTGGTCAGCATCGACATCCACGCCGACTTCGTCGAGCGTGCACGGACGCGCCTGGAGACGACGGGTTTGACCAACATTCGCGTTGAACTGGCCGATGCGCTGAACTTCCACCCCGATCGTCGCTTCGATGCCGTGGCCGTGACTGGCGCGGTGGCGGCGTTGCCGGCGGAATTTCTGGCCTGGCTGAAGCCGGGAGGCCGATTGTTCGCGGTGCGTGGTCACTCGCCGGTGCAACAGGCCGTCCTGTACCGCACCGATGCGCACGGCCGGGTGGGCGAGGAGGGGCTTTTCGAGACCGACCTGCCTTATCTGATCGGCGCAGAACCCGTGGCGCAATTCGCGCTCTGACGTAATCTTTCTTTCAGGAATCCCCGCATGTCGTTGCCCCGAATCTCCCTCCTCAGCGCCGCGCTGCTGCTGGCCGCCGGCAACAGTGTCCACGCGGCAGACCTGATGCAGGCCTACACGCTGGCGCGCGACAGCGATCCGCAACTGGCCATCGCCGACACTACCCGTCAGGCGACCCAGCTGCGCGTCACCCAGTCCCGTGCCAACCTGTTGCCGAGCCTGTCCGGTTCCGTCGGTTATTCGCGTTCGGGTTCCGAGAATTCCGGCGCGCGTGTCCTTTCGGTCGATCCGCCGATCATTTCCACCAGCGACAGCCGCTCCCATTCCAGCGGTCGCACCTACAACGTGCAGCTGAATCAGAGTCTGTACAACCACGGCAACTACACCCAGTTGCGTGCCGCCAAGAAGCGAACCGAAGTCGGCGAGGCGCAATTCGATGCGGAAAACGACAATCTGATCGTTCGCGTTGCCGAGGCGTACTTCAACACTCTCACCGCGATCGATGCGCTGGTGTTCGCGCGGGCCGAGGAGCGCGCGGTCAAGCGCCAGCTCGATCAGGCCGAGCAGCGCTTCGAGGTGGGCCTTACCGCGATCACCGATGTGCACGAAGCCCGCGCCCGCTATGACGGTGCTCGCGCCGGAACCATCGCTGCCGAAGTCCAGCTGGACGACGCGCGCGAGGCATTGACCCAGATCATCGGTGCGCCGCTGGAAAACCTGCGCGGGCTGGACGAGAACTTCTCTCCCGGGCGTCCTTCGCCCGAGGGTGTGGATGCATGGGTCGCGCTGGCGATGGAACAGAATCCGACACTGCGTGCCCAGGCGCTGGCGGCGCAGGCCGACGAACTGGATGTGAATACGGCACGTGCCGGCCATCTGCCTTATCTTTCGGCCACCGCCAGCAAGGGCCGGACCTTTGGCTGGGGATCGTCACAGGCCGATGCCGGGGTCATTCCGAGCAACAGCGAAGGCGACGACTGGCGCGTGGGCGTGAATCTGGTGGTTCCCATCTTCTCCGGCTTCGCCACCCAGACGCAGGTCAAGTTGGCGATCAACGCACGCGACGAGCGCGCCCTGCAGTACGACCAGAACCAGCGCGCCATCCTGCGCCAGACCCGCAATGCCTATCGCGCCCTCATGGCGGGCATCAGCGAGATCGAGGCTCGCAAGCAAGCCGTGGTTTCGGCGCGCAGCGCGCTGGAGGCGACCGAGGCCGGCTTCGAGGTCGGCACTCGCACCATCGTGGATGTACTGCTTTCCCAGCAGATCCTGTTCCAGGCCGAAAGCGCCTATTCCGGCGCCCGCCACAACTTCCTGGTCAACGGCCTCAGGCTGAAGCAGGCGGCCGGCGTCATCGACATCAACGATGTCGGCGAGGTCAACCGGCATCTGGTCCGCGACGCCGAGGCGGCACTCGCGCTGGCCGAGGAGGAGGGCGGCGCCGGCTGACGGCCTTTCCTTCGCATGTCCGAGAAGCCGCCTGTGGCCCCACCAGGCGGCTTTTTTTCAGCCCAACGTCACCGGAAACTTGCCTGCCATGGTGCGCTGGACGATCTCCAGCGTCCGCGTGACCGCACCGCGCTCGGACTCCACCACCGCCATGGCCGCATCGCCCATGCGTTGGCGCAGTTCGGGTTGACTGAGCAGGCGCTGGAGCGTCGCCGCCAGGGTTTCGGCATCCTCGATCCGCACGCAGGCGCCGTGCTCGATCAGAAGTTCGGTCACGTCGGTGAAATTGAAGGTGTTCGGGCCCACCACCACCGGAATGCCGAGTGCGGCCGGTTCAAGCACGTTGTGGCCGCCGATCGGGTCCAGGCTGCCCGCCACGAATGCCGCATCGGCCGCCGCACAGAACGGTACCAGTTCGCCGAGGGTATCCAGCACGAAGCACTGGGTTTCCGGTCCGGCGAGACCGTCCTCGCTGCGGCAGGCGGTCAGGAAGCCGTAGCTGCGGCACAGCTGCACCATCGGCCGGAAGCGCTCGGGATGACGGGGTGCCACCACCAGCAAGGCATCGGGGAAGCGCCGCAACAGATGGGAATGGGCCTCGATCACCGGCAGTTCCTCGCCTTCGTGCGTACTTGCGGCGATCCAGACCGGACGTTGTACGCCCCATTGCGAGCGCCATTGCGCTGCCTGGGGTTTCAGCGTCTCGGGCAGGTGCATGTCGTACTTGAGGTTGCCCACCACGCGAACGCGTTCGGCGTGTGCGCCCAGCTCCAGGAAGCGGTCGGCATCGCGCTGCGATTGTGCCGCGATGAAGGTGGCGCTGCGGATCGCCGCGCGAACCAAAGGTCGCACCGGCCCGTAACCGTCCAGCGACTTGCGCGACAGGCGCGCATTGGCGATCAGTATCGGCACGTTGGCGCGGTCGCACTGACGGAACAGATTGGGCCAGATCTCGGTCTCCATGATGACCGCAATGCTTGGGCGGATGCGTCGCAGGAATCGCCGGATCGCGCCCGGCAGGTCATAGGGCAGGTAGACGTGGAAGACGCTGTCGCCCCACAGCTGGCGGACCCGATCCGACCCGGTGGGCGTCACTGTGGTGATCACGAAGCTGTGGTTGGCGTACTGCCGGCGCAGCGCATCGATCAACGGCGCGGCGGCATTGACCTCGCCGACCGATACCGCATGCACCCAGATCGAGCTGCGTATCGCGGGATCGGGAAAAAACCCGAAGCGTTCGAACCAGCGCGAAAAATAGCCGCGCGCGCGCAGCCCGCGGAACGCGAGGCGGTACAGGATCACGGGCGTCAGCAGATACAGCACCAGCGTATAGGCATACCGCCGGAGCGCTCCGCCGATCCGTTGCATTTGGGACGAGTGGGGCATTGGTGGAAGAATAGCCGGCCAACCTAGGCGATGCTGCCGATCCGTCGTTGAATCATTCATTCCATCCGTCTTTCTGCACATTCCGCATGTCCGAAACGTCCCGTCCACTGCCGGCAACCCTGCCGCTGCCGCCGCCGCCGCCGCCGCGCGGGATACGGCAGTGGCCGGTGTGGTGCGGCATAGGCGCGATGTGGCTGATGGCGCAGTTGCCTTGGTCGCTGCAGCGCGGACTGGGGCGGACGTTGGGAGCTTTGCTGCGTTGGGCGCTGACGTCTCGCCGGGCGGTGGTGCGAGCCAACCTCGCGGTGTGCTTCCCGGAGCAAACCGATGTCTGGCGCGAAGCCTTGTTGCGCGAGAATTTCGCCGCATTGGGCATCGGCCTTTTCGAGTTCGCCCGCGCGTGGTGGGGCCGCATCGAACCGATGCGGCGGACAGCACGGTACGTCGGCGTGGAAGCGCTCCGGCAGGTGCTGGATCAAGGGCGCGGCGCGATCCTGATTTCAGGCCATTTCATGACCCTGGAAATTTGCGGTCGTCTGTTGTGCGAAAAGATTCCATTGGCCGGCATGTACCGTCCGCACGACACGGCGGCGATGGAATGGGCGGTCAAGCGCGGCCGACTGCGCTATGCCTGCGCGATGTTCGGTCGCGACGAGTTGCGACCGGCGCTTCGCCATCTCAAACAAGGTGGCGCGTTGTGGTTTGCGCCGGATCAGGACACGTTGCGGGGCGACAACGTTTTTGTACCGTTCTTCGGCGAGCCGGCGCGCAGCCTCACCTCCACCCATCAGCTGGCACGGATGTCCGGCGCGGCGGTATTCGCCTTCTTCCACCGCCGCGAGGCCGATGGCAGCTACACGCTGGAGGTGAAGCCTGCGTTCGAGGATTTCCCCGGAGGGGACGCAGCCGCCGATACCGCCCGCGTCATGGCGGCGATCGAGGCGATGGCGCGTGCAGCGCCATCGCAATACCTGTGGATGCACAAGCGCTTCAAACGTCGCCCCGAGGGGGCAGCGCCGATCTACGACTGAAGCGCCGACGCCGGCCTTACTCGAAGCCGTCCGCGAACAGTTCCGTGCGTGAGCACGATTCCACCTGAGCCGGATCGAAGCTGACGAAGAAGTTGGCATCCACCGGCATGGCGCTGCCGTCCTCGTTGTAGATGGCGTGCTGGGTGCCGGTGTACCAGACGCCGATCGGGCGGGGATTGTTGGCCAGAAGCGATGGCGTGACCGAAAGCTGTGCACAGTGGATGCCGTTGAGGCGGGGATGGTCGATCCGTGTCCAGTTGAAGCTGATGTTGCCGCTCGCGGCACGATGGAAGAACGCGTTCGGCGAGCGCTCCTGCAAGGTCAGCGTGAAGCCGGTGCCGAGGGGCATCGTTGCCGGAGCCGGCACGACCAGACGCCAGGCTTCGTCGAAATGGCCCACGAAGATCGGGTGGTTCAGGTACACGCCCGCCGAGCCATGCCCGTTCCAGTGGTGCCTTGCATGCACGAACAGGTCGGGAGACGCGTCCAGCTCGGGACTGGAGAGGAAGGTCTGTCCGCCACTGGTATTGCCCGCGCTTGTCAGGTGGCCCGTGCCGCTGCCGGCATCGGGCAGGAACAGGTTGAAGCCCGCCCCCAGCGGCATCGGGCCCAGGCTCTGGTTGTAGATGCTCCAGCGCAGCGGGCTGCCGCTGAGATACAGGCCGGTATGATGGTTGTTGTAGATGCCATCAAGTCCGGGTGGATTCCAGTTGTGCGTTGCCACGAAATGCATGCCGGCATTGCCGTTGATGGCGTCCCAGTCCAGATAGGTGATGTGATCGAAGGTGTTGGTGCCATGGGTCACGTGCAGCGTCGAGCGCGCACCCACCTCGTGGGCACCGATGTCGATGGCCCCGTCCTTGACCCGGCGCAGACCGTCCACGTCCAGCAGGGGGAATCCCCGTGAGTCGATCATGTAGGCGGCATTGATGGCACCTGCATTGCGCGCCGGGGAGTCGTCACGCAGCCGGAAGTCGGCATGCCGCAGGCGCGGATGGGAGGTCAGCGTGCCAGGTCCCGGGGTGAACTCGTCGTAGGCATTGGCATGGACCAGATTGTGGGCGTTGACGACGGGGGCGACGACGCCCTTCGGCCCTGCTTTCGCAGCCAATGGCGGAGTGTCCAGCGCGTTCTCCACGATGATGCCGCCACTACGGTGGAAGGCCACGATGTTGTTGACGAGGGCACCGTACACCATGCCGCCCAGATCGGTCCGGGCACTGATCAGGATGCCATTGCGCCCGTGGATCACGGTGTTGTTGATGACAAGCACATCCAGAGTGCCCTGGCTGGCGCTCACGGCGATGCCTGCCGGCAGTCCGACGTTGCCGTTCTGCCCGATGATGACGTTGTTGGCAATCGAAACCGGGTAGTTTGCGCCGGTACCCGAAGCGATGCTGATGCCGGCATTGAAGTCTCGCCCTTCGATGCGGTTGCCATGGAAGCGCGCGTGCCCCGCTTCGCCGAGCGCGTACAGCGACATGATCGCCTGCTGCCCGGTATTGATGGCGTGCACGCGGTTCCAGACCACGTCGATGTCCAGTGGCCCCGGGTCGGAAACGGAACTGGACACGCTCACCGCCGAGGACGCGTAGATCGTGCCCGCTATCGACCTGCCTTCGACCAGGATGTCGTTGTCCTCGATCCTGCCGGCAAGCCTGGCGCTGGCGTTGTTGAATGCTTGCCGGACTTCCACGGCGGGCAATTGGTTGACCGGGTTCTCGATCCGCATCCGGCGCACTGTCGTGGCCAGGGGCTGGTTCGCCACGTGCACGACCTGCACCGCACCTTGCGGCAGGTGGATACCCTCGACCGTGATCTGCACGGGCCCGGTGGCGCCCTCGTTGATCGCTTGGATGAGCGTGAAATCAGCCATCTGCGGGGAGAACCCCGCCGCGCTGCGCAGCGTCACCGATTTCCTGAGCGTCAACGGGTTGGCTCCCTCCAGCGTGATCGGGGTGTTGGTGGCCAGCTCCACCACATCGCCTGCCGCCACACCATCGATGCAGGCCTGGAGCCCCGCGTTGCACGGTGCGGCAGGGCCTGGCCAGGTCCAGATGGTGGCATCAGCCGTGCCGGCAAGGAGGAGACAGAGAAAGACGAGGAGCTGGCGCATCGGGTGACTCCGCAGGCGTGGACGTGTCCACGATACGGAGCCGACCATCGGCCTCGGACATCGGCGAGTGCGGCGAGGCTATCGCTGCCGGCAGCGAGCGGATTGTCCGTTGGTGCCGATACTGTCTTCCGCTTGACCGGACTGCCCTCCAGGCAGGATCAGCCAGATGGCGGCCAGCCACATCAGCAGCAGCCCCCAGAATGCCGAATAGACGGCGTAGTGGGTATTGAGCGGAAACAGCGCCACGACCAGCGCGATGCTTGCCGGTTGGGCCATCATTCGCGATGTCTTGGGCATGTGGCGGGCGATGTGCCAGGCGATGAACAAGGCGGCAAGCCAGAGGCCCAGCCCGATCGATCCGGTTTCGCTCCACAGTTCGAGAACGATCTGGTGGGCGTGCAGCGCGCCATGGGTGCCATCGGTGTCGACGAACGGATCGTCCGGTGCGGCGAACTCCGGGTAGGCGTAGCGGAAGGCACGCACGCCGACGCCGTTGACCGGATGTGCTTCACCCATGCGCCATGCCGTCTCCCAGATCGCCAACCGGCCGGCGAGCGCATGATCGAGTGCGGCGTAGTCGCCGGACAGCACCGCCGCGGTGCGATCCACGCGCTGGGCAAAACGTTCGGACAGGGAATAGCCGATGATTCCCGACAGCAGCGCGGCCAGGGACAGGGCCAGCAAGGCGGTGACGGCGCGCCGCCGACCCAGGATGTGCCAGAACGACAGGGCCGCACCGAGCGCGAACCCGAACCAGGCAGCGCGCGCGCCGGCCAACAGGATCACCACCAGCAGGACTACCGTCACGGTCGCCAGCGCGAGCCTGCCGCCACGGTGCCAGGATTCGCTCAGCGCGAATGGGGCCAGCGCCGCCAGTACACCCCCCAGCTTGAGGTTGTCCGCGCCGAAGATGCCGCTGAGACGGTCGCTGGTGGCCAGGCCACCAAGGCTGTAACCGGTGGCTGCCTGCAGCAGTGCGTCCAGGCACCAGAACACGACGATCGCCGCGATGCCGCCTCCCAGAAATTTCGTGTCGCGCGCCCCGCAGCGTGTGTTGGCGACGTACAGCAGGAACAGCAGGAAGCGCAGATCCAGCACCGCTTCACTCCAGCTCTTGCTCGGCGAGACGCTGTCGAACGCTGAAAACAGTTGTGGCAGCCAGTACGCCGCCCCGAGCACCAGGGCCAGTTTCACGCCCGGACGCTGCCAGTCGATCTGTCTGCGTATCAGCGAGAAGCCACCGAGCACCGCACCCGCCAGCACTGCCAACTCGGAGGCCATGCCGAATGGCAACAACACCAGTGTCGCGAGCAGCAGCCAGTGCGCCAGCGGCAGGTGGCGCCAGTGCTCAGCGCGCATCGGCGACCTCCCGGTACAGCGCCAGCGTGGCGTCCTGCATCGCCTGCAACGACATCGGCGTGAACGTGGCCACTCGTGGCGGTTGCACAAGCCACTGCGCGGCACGGGATGTCAGTGCCTCCATGTCGCCGGCGGCGACAGCGCCCTCGGGAAAGCCACGCGCCAGCAGTTCGCCGACGCCGCCCCGATCCCAGCCCAGCACGGGTTTTCCGAGTGACAGGGCTTCAGCGACGGTGCGGCCAAAGGCTTCCGGCTTGGTCGACAGCTGCAGGATCGCGAAGCTCTCGGCCATCACCTCGCGAATGTCGCGACGTGGCGCGGCAAACACCACGCGATCAGCCACGCCTCGCTGTGCGGCCTGTGCGCGCAACTCGTCCAGATAGGCGTCACGGCCGGCTTCGACCACGCCTTGAAGCAGCAGCGCGACATCGTGGCCGGCATCGTGCAGGCGGCCGATCAGTTCGATCGCATCGCGATGGCCTTTCAGTCGCGTGCCGCGCCCGGGCAGCACGAACCAGTGATGGTCACGCAGTGCAGGATGGGTACCGTAGAACCGCGTGCGCCAAGCGGCGTCGGCCCGGTGGCCAGAGGGAAAATCCTGTGCGTCCACGCCGCGTTCGATCACGCGCAAGCGGGCGGGATCGGTGCTCGGATAGTGCGCAAGCACGTGGGCACGCACCGTTTCCGAGACGCAGATCACGCGCTCGCCGCGCGTCATGATCGCGCTGTAGGCGCTGACCGAGTTGAGGCCGTGCACGGTGGTGACGAAGGCGGGTTTGGTCCCGCGCATGCCACGCAACGCCAACCAGCCGATCCACGCCGGCAGGCGTGACCGGGCATGCACGACGTCCGGACGATGCTGTTCGATCAGGCGCCGCAGACGGCCGATGTGGCGCAAGGTCAGCAGCGATTTGCGGCCGATGTCCAACGTGATGTGGATGGCGCCCGATGCGGTCAGGTCGGAAACCAGGCGCCCGCCGGCCGACACCACCAAGGCGCGGTGGCCGTTGCGTACCAGGGCCTGCGCCACTTCCAGCGTCGAACGCTCGACACCGCCGGATTCCAGCGCCGGCAGCAGTTGCATCACCGTGAGCGGGCGTCCCACGCCGGTGCGGCAGTGATCAGCCTTTGAGCACGTAGAGCGCGCCGCAGTACGGGCAGCGCGCTTCGCCGATGGCTTCCACCGGCAGGTACACCTTCGGGTGCGAGTTCCACAGGGCCATGTCGGGCATCGGGCACGACAGGGGCAGCTGGGCGCGGGTCACTTCGTAGCGCGCTTGCGCGCTGGCCAGTGTCGGTGTGGGTGTCGCGGCAGCGGTCATGGCGGAATGTCTGGTCGGAAAGGCCGCGATTTTACCCCGTTGCGGAGCCCGCCGCGCTGACAGCGGGCTCCAGGCGCCTTACTGGGCGATGGCTTCGATCGTGACGGCCAGGTGCACGGCCGGGCCGGTGGCCTGGAGGTACTTGTCGATGCCGAAGGCAACCCGATCGATCGAACCGGTGGCATCGAAGCCGGCGGCCGGCTTGCCGACCATCGGGTGGTCACCGCTCTTGTTGATCGTCACGTCGAAGCTGGTCGGAACGGTCACACCGTGGATGGTCAGGTCGCCGGTCAGGCTCAGCTTGCCTTCGCCGGCGGCTTCCACCTTGGTGCTCTTGAAGGTGGCAGTCGGGAAATTGCCCGCATCGAAGAAATCGGCGTTCTTGAGGTGCTCGTCGAGCTTGGCCACGCCGGTGCTGACGCTGGCGATCTGGGTGGTGATCTCGATGCTTGAGGCGGTGGGGTTTTCCGGATCGTAGGTCAGCATTCCCTCGGTCGAGTCGAAGCGGCCCGTGATGTTGGAAAAGCCCATGTGGCTGTAAGTGAAGGCGATCTGGGTGTGGGACGGATCGATGGTGTAGGTCACCGGTTCGGCCACGGCGGTGGCGCTGAGGCTGGCGGCGACCAGAGCGGCGGCGAGCAGACGGATCTTCATGGTGTGACTCCTGGGAATGTGGATGTGAGGGATACGGATTGAAACGGTGGAACGATGGGAGTGGAGCGGCGCGGCGTGCAACGTGGTTTCACAGGATGCGGCAGGCCTCGTCGAAGGACAGGCGCGGGCTGCGCGGGAACAGGCCTTCGGGGTTGCCATAGCCGATGTTGCAGATGAAATTGGCCTTGATGCGGCTGTCGGGGAAGAACTCGGCCTCGATCCCGGACGGATCGAAACCCGACATCGGGCCGCAATCCAGGCCGATGGCACGTGCCGCCAGCATCAGGTAGGCCCCCTGCAACGAACTGTTGCGCAGCGCCACCGTGGTCAGCACCTCCTCGGGAGCGCCCTCGAACCAGGATTTGGCGTCGGTGTGCGGCAACAGGTAAGGCAGTTTGTCGTAGAACCCCAGGTCCATGCCGATGATGGCCGTGGCCGGAGCTTCCAGGGTCTTGCCGCGATTGCCTTCGTCCATCAGCGGGATCAGCCGCGCCTTGGCTTCCGGCGACACCACCCAGACGATCCGTGCCGGCAGGGTGTTGGCGGCGGTCGGACCCGTTCGGGCCAGTTCCCAGATGCGCTGCAGCTGCTCGGTGCTCACGGGTTTTTCCAGCCAGCTGTTCTGCGGGAAGCCGAAGGTGCGTGCCTTCAGGAAAAGCTGGTCGAGTGCGTTGTCATCCAGTGCGGATCGGGTCATGCGGGGAATCTCCTGGGGGAAGTCATGGAAACCAAGGGTGGAACGGGAACAGGTGCGGGGTTGCGGCTCAGGCCTGCAACTGGAACAGGCAGGCCTCGACCGGGCTGTCGGCCTCCAGCAGAAGGACGCCGCTGCCGCAGACGGCGGCGCCGTCGCCGGCCGCCAGCGGATGACCGTTGAGGCGGGCGCGGCCGCGGGTGAGTTGGAGCCAGGCGCGCTGGCCCGGTTCAAGCGCATGCTCCAGTGTCTTGCCGGCGTCCAGCCGGGTCAGGTGGATGTGGGCCTGCTGGTCGATCGACAGGCTGTCGTCTCGGCCGTCCGGCGAGACCACCAGACACCAGCGGTTGTCGCGCTGTTCGAGCGGGAAGTGGCGCTGTGCATAACCGGGTGTCCGGTCTTGCCGTTGCGGCACGATCCAGATCTGCAGGAAATGCACCGGCTCGGTCTGCGAGGCGTTGTATTCGCTGTGCTCGATGCCGCTGCCGGCGCACATGCGCTGCACGTCGCCGGCCTGGATCGTGTCGCTGCTGCCCAGACTGTCGCGGTGCGCCAGTGCGCCGGCCAGCACGATCGAGACGATTTCCATGTTGGCGTGCGAATGTGGCGGGAAGCCCGCGCCCGGCGCGACGATGTCCTCGTTGATCACGCGCAGCGCGCCGAAACCCATGCGGCGCGGCTCGTAGTAATGCCCGAACGAGAAGCTGTGGCGGCTGTCCAACCAGGACAACCGGGTGCGGCCGCGTTCGCGGGAAGGGTGAAGAATGATGTCCATGCGATCCATTCTATGGGCGCGATGGCAGTGGAATAAGATGGATTTGCTTGAATCCGGTGTTCACTGGTGTGAAACAATGTGATTGTTTTCCGCACCTGCCCGCCCCCCATGGACCATATTTCCTGCATCCGTACTTTCCTGCGCGTGGCCGATGTGGAGAACTTCTCCGAGACCGCCCGCCAGCTCGGCATTCCGAAATCGCTGGTGACGCGCCGCATCCATCATCTGGAAAAGGAACTGGGCACGCCGCTGCTGGTGCGCACCACGCGCCGGGTGCGGCTCACCGAGTCCGGTGCGATGTACCGGCAGCGTGTGGCCGGGCTGATCGAAGAACTGGATGCGCTGGAAAACAGCATTTCCTCGCATGATCTGGCGCTGCGCGGCCTGATGCGGGTCAGCTCGCCGACCGCTTTCGGAGTGCAGGCGTTGCGCCGCGCGCTGGCCGGGTTCATGCGCGACCATCCCGAGTTGACGATGGAACTGACCCTCAACGATGGTCCGGTGAACCCGGTGGACGAGGGCTACGACATGGTGATCACCGATCGCGGCGAGATTTCCGGCCAGTTCCAGGAAGAACCCTTGTTCCGCTTCGACCTGCTGTGCTGCGCCGCACCGGCGTATCTGGAGGCGCGTGGCGTGCCGCAGGTGCCGGGCGATCTGCGCGAGCACGACTGCATCCAGTACCTGTATCACGAGAGCGGCCACGAATGGCGTTTCGGTGAAGGCGAGAATGTGCACCGGGTGCAGGTGCACCCGCGCCTGACCACCAACAGCGGCGCGCTGATGCATGACGCCGCGGTGGATGGCGAGGGCGTGGTCATCCTGCCCTTTTTCCTTGCCCGACAGGCGCTGGAGGAGGGCCGTCTGGTCGAGGTGCTGCCCGGGTACACCCTGCCGCAGAAGACGATGAAGGCGGTACTGCCGCGCAAACGGGAAACCGTGCGCCGCAATCAGCAGTTGATCGAACACTTGCGCCATGCGCTGGGCAACGAGTGCCCGCAGCGCGGTGCCTTGCGTGAGCCATCGCCGCGATGAATGCATCGGCGCAACGCCGCGTGCTGGCGATCAGCGATGGCGTGGCCGGCAACGAGAACCAGGCGGTTGCGCTGGCGCATGCGCTGGGTGTGGCGCCTGAAGTGGTGCGACTTTCACCCCGCGCGCCGTGGCGCTGGTTCGCCCCGCATCGACTGCCCGGCGCTGCGCATGCCCTTGGCAACGGATTCATGCAATGGCTGGATCGCGGCATGGAGGAGGGGTCGGCGCTGGCGATCGGGTGCGGGCGTCAGGCGGCGCTGGCGACGCGTTTGCTGCGCGAGTCCGGCAAGGGGGCATGGCAGGCCGTGCAGATCCTCGATCCGCGGATTGCGCCGTCGCATTACGACCTCGTCATCGCGCCCCGGCACGACGGGTTGATGGGCGACAACGTCATCACGACACTCGGCGGCTTGAATCGGATCGACGATGCCTGGCTGGAGCAAGCCCGCGCGGCGTTTCCTGCGTTGGGTGACTTGCCGCCGCCACGCCATGCCCTGCTGCTCGGCGGTCCGACCCGTGCGCTGGATCTGGACCGGGACTACTGGCACGCACTGGCGCGGTTGCTGCGCCAGCAGCTTGAGCGCGATGGCGGCAGCCTGATGGTCAGCAGTTCGCGCCGTACTCCGGACTGGTTGCGCGAGGCCGTGCGGCACGCGTTTTCCGGCCTGCCGGTCGTGCAATGGCATGGCCCCGAAGATGGCGACAATCCCTATGCCGGCCTGCTGGGTTGGGCCGATCTCCTCGTGGTGACGCCGGACTCGGTCAACATGCTCAGCGAGGCCGCTGCGACCCGGGTGCCGGTATGGACCTTCACGCCGTCGGCAGTCCGCGGCAAGGTCGGTCGCTTCGTGGACGAACTCCAGAACACCGGGAGAATCGGCCTGCTCGGCGGGAATCCGGCGTCGCATGCGATCACGCCCTTGCGCGAAACTCTGCGGGTTGCAGTGGAAATCCGGACACGGCTGGGTTGGAGTTGACCGCGGCTCGCCCGAGCGCGTGCCCGTCATCCGGGGCGTCGAGGTTTGCCCGGGCCGGATGAGCGCGCCTGCTTTCGCCGAGCGGCAAGCACGTCGGCCGCCTGATCGCGTTCGCTCAAGAGCTTCCGGTAGTTGGCATAACGTCCTGCGTCCAGATCGCCGCTGTCGAGTGCGGCGCGAACGGCGCAGCCGGGTTCCTGCTGGTGACGACAGTCGCGGAAGCGGCAGGTGCACGCGAGCGCTTCGATATCGTCGAACACCGCGTCGGCGACGTCTTCCTCGCCGGTGAGCTTCAGTTCGCGCATGCCCGGGGTATCGATCAGGCAGGCACCCTGCGGCAGCGTCAAAAGCGCACGATGCGTGGTGGTGTGGCGGCCACGCGAATCGCGCTCGCGCACAGCCCCGGTCTTCATTTTCTCGCGCCCGGTGAGGGTGTTGGTGAGGGTGGATTTGCCGGCGCCCGAGGAGCCGACCAATACCACGCTGCGACCCGGGCCCAGCCAGGGCGAGAGTGCGGCGAGGCTGACGGCATCCTTGGCATTCACCGCCACCACGGGGACGCCGCCGCCTTCGATGCCGGCAAGCTGCTCGCGCAGCGTGGCCACATCCTCGCAGCGATCGGTCTTGGTCAGCACCAGTACCGGAGCGGCGCCGCTGGCATTGACCAGCACCAGATAACGTTCCAGGCGACGCAGGTTGAAATCGCGATCCAGCCCGGTCACCACCAGCACCGTGTCGATGTTGGCGGCGATCGGTTGCACCTTGAGATGTTCACCGGCTGCGCCACGCTGGAACAGGCTGCTGCGTGGCATCAATTCGAGTATCTGATCCTCATGCGCATGCAGTCGCACGAAATCGCCGACCACGGCGCGTTGTTCGGGCGGGAAGCCTTTGCGCGTCCATGGCGCGGGCGCCTGTACGGGGAATTCGCTGTCGCCATCGCAGACGCGGTAGCCGGAGCGGTGTTGTTCGCTGACCCGCGCCACGCGGCCTTCGGACTTTTCTGCCCACGCGCGTGCGGCGGGAAGATCGGCGCGCCACCCCAACGGGGCCAGTTGCGTGGCGATGTCGGTGCGCGGGGTCAAGGCGTGGCTCCGCGAGGCTGCACATGGCCATCAGGAGTGATCAGGTGCGTGGCTTGTTCGGCATTCTCGGCCATGCCCACACGCGCACCGAGCGGGATGCCGTGCCAGGCAGGCACGGCATGGGTGAGGCGTGCGTAGATCGGAAATTGCGAGGCGCGCTCCGGCCAGAGTGCGATCACGTCGTGTGGCTGCGCCTGTGCCTGCTCGGCCAGAGAGGGCGAGAACACGGCCTGCAAACCACCCGTCTCCAGCATCTGCATTTGAACCTGGAAACCATGCACCACGGTAACGAGCGCCAGCACGGCGAGCATGCTCCGACCTGTTCGTCCCAGTCGTTGCCATGCCAGTGCCGCCATGCCGCAGCCCAGTGCGGCAAAGCCGTAACCGTATTGGTTGAACGAATTCGGCAAAGCCAGTACCGGTGCCAGTACCAGCGTGGCACCGATCAGCCATGTCAGCGCCAGTCGCCAGGATGCACGCCACAAGCACGCGATCAGCGCCAGCGGCGCGAGTGCCAGCAGCAACCATTTCGACCACGAGGCCATGCGCAGCACATGGATTTCTTCCGTGCCCAACGCCCACGGATACACCATGTATTCGAACCACCGCGCAGGCAGTGCCGCAGGGTGCAGGCGGTAGCTGGTGGCATCTCCCGGCGCGATCAGCGTATCCATTCGCAGGGCGAGATAGATGATGGCGACGATGCCGCTGGCGAAGGTTGCTGCCAGCCAGGGGCGCGGAAAGCGCAGCAGCAGCGTGCCCAAGGCGAGCAGTGCGGGAATCGCCAGCGCGGCTTCCTTCGACAACAAGGCAAACAAGGTGGCCAGCGCTGCCGCGAGGGCCGCGACGATCGCCGAGGACGTGCGCTCACGCGAGGCATCCTGACGTTGCAACACGGCCACCGTGCCCAGCCCGAATCCCACCCACAACAGATCGCCGAGACATCCCACCCAGCCATGTACCCAGGCCGCGAACGGCCCCAGCGCGAACACCAATGCCGCCGCGAAGGCCACCTGCCCGCGACAGCCGGCACGGCGCAGCACACCGGCCAATAGCAGCGCATTTAACGAGCCGGCCAGCACGCATGCCGCATGGAACAGGTGGGGTGACTCGAACAAGAAGTGCGAGAGCAGCAGCCACAGGTTGAACGTCAGCGGCCGGAACTGGAACCACGTGACATCGAAGAACGATACCCACGGCAATCCGCCCAGCGACGGCGTGTCCGCACGCACGGCCCATTGCAGTTCGTCGTGGGTGAAATAGCCGGGATTGAGCCACAGCGGTGCCTGCAAAAGCAGCAGCGCGGCCATGAGTGCGGCAGGAGAATGCCAGCGTGGAAAACGCGAAGGTTCGCTCACCCGGTAGCCGGAATCGCAAGGGGAAGGGCGTCATTGTCGCGCAAATCCGTATCGCGTCGAAGCAACGGGTCAGGAACCTGCGCGGCGTGCGCGCTAGAATTGCGTTTCCTTGCACCGGATTACCACAGCGACATGTCCAGCCAAGACGCCTTTCGCCAGGCCGCCCTCGATTACCACCGCCAAAACCCGCCCGGCAAGATCAAGGTCACTCCGACCAAAGCCATGGTCACCCAGCGCGATCTGGCCTTGGCCTATTCGCCCGGCGTGGCGCATGCCTGCGAGGAGATCGTCGCCGACCCGACCCAGGCCTCCGAGCTGACCGCGCGCGGCAATCTGGTGGCCGTGGTCACCAACGGCACGGCCGTGCTGGGCCTTGGCAACATTGGCCCGCTGGCCGGCAAGCCGGTGATGGAAGGCAAGGGCGTGCTGTTCCAGAAGTTCGCCGGCATCGACGTGTTCGACATCGAGATCGACGAGAACGATCCGGACAAGTTGGTCGACATCATCGCCAGCCTCGAACCCACGTTCGGCGGCATCAATCTGGAAGACATCAAGGCACCGGAATGCTTCATCGTCGAGCGCAAGCTGCGCGAGCGCATGAAGATTCCGGTGTTCCACGACGATCAGCACGGCACCGCGATCATCGTGGGCGCTGCGGTGGTCAACGCGCTCGTGGTGGCCGGCAAACGCATCGACGACGTGAAGCTCGCCACCTCCGGGGCCGGTGCGGCAGGCATCGCGTGTCTGGACATGCTGGTGGCGCTGGGCATGAAGCCGGAGAACATCCTCGCGGTGGACCGCGAAGGCGTGTTGTACGAAGGGCGCCAGGGGCTGGACCCGGACAAGGCCCGCTACGCACGCGATACCGACAAGCGCACGCTGGCTGAAATCATCGTCGGGGCCGACATCTTCCTTGGCCTGTCTGCGGGCGGCGTGCTCAAGCCCGAGATGGTTGCCACGATGGCGGAAACCCCGATCATCCTCGCGTTGGCCAACCCGTACCCGGAAATCCTGCCCGAAGAAGCCAAGGCGGTGCGCCCGGACGCGATCATCGCCACCGGCCGTTCGGACTATCCGAATCAGGTCAACAACGCGTTGTGCTTCCCGTACATTTTCCGTGGCGCGCTCGATGCCGGCGCCACCACGATCACCGAAGAAATGAAGCTGGCCTGCGTGCATGCCATCGCCGCGCTGGCACGGATCGAGGCCACCGATCTGGGTTCGGCCTACAGTGGCGACACGCCGAGTTTCGGGCGTGAATACCTGATCCCGCGCCCGTTTGATCCGCGCCTGATGGAAATGCTCGCACCGGCGGTGGCGCGTGCGGCGATGAGCTCGGGCGTGGCCACGCGCCCGATTGCCGATTTCCCCGCGTATCGCGACAAGCTCAATCAGTTCGTGTTCCGCAGCGGCATGGCGATGAAGCCGGTGTTCTCGCGTGCCCGCGCCGACCTCAAGCGCGTGGTCTATGCCGAAGGCGAAGAAGAAACCGTATTGCGCGCGGTGCAGACCGTGGTGGACGAAGGCTTGGTCTATCCGATCCTGATCGGCCGCCCGGCCGTGATCGAATCGCGCATCGCACGCCTCGGGTTGCGCATTCGTGCCGGCGAGCATTTCGACCTCACCAACATCGACGACGACCCGCGTTTTTCCGATTACTGGCAGACCTACCACGAGATCATGGCGCGTCAGGGCGTGAACCCGACCGCCGCCAAGGCCGTGGTGCGCTCGCGTTCCACCGTGATCGCGGCATTGATGGTGCGCCGGGGCGAGGCCGACGCGATGCTGTGCGGCATCGTCGGGCGCTATCAGAAGAAATTGGCCTACATCGTCAACGTGCTGGGCCGCGATCCCGGCGTGGAACGCTGCTCGGCGATGTCGGCGGTGATCAACGACAAGGGCGTGTTCTTCTTCGTTGACACCCACGTGCAGGTGGAGCCGAGCGCGCAGATGATCGCCGAGGCGGCATTGCAGGCGGCCTATCGACTCAGGCTGTTCGGCATCGAACCGAAGATCGCGCTCGTCTCCCATTCCAACTTCGGCAGCCATGACGATCCGGGCGCAAGGAAAATGCGCGATGCACTCGCGCTGATTCTGGAGCGCGTGCCCAAGCTGGAAGTGGATGGCGAGATGCACGTGGATGCCGCGCTCGATCCGGTGGTGCGCGAGCGCCTGTTGCCCGGCTCACGCCTCAAGGGACGCGCCAACCTGCTGGTGTTCCCGAATCTGGATGCCGCCAATACCGCCTACAACTTGGTGCGTTCGATGACCGATGGTGTCGGCATCGGCCCGATCCTGATGGGCGTGGATGGCTCGGCCCACATCCTGACGCCGGCTTCGACCGTGCGTCGCGTCGTGAACATGAGTGCGATTGCGGCGGTGGAAGCCCAGGTTCGTTCCGAACGGAAGGCGCACATGGCGGACGACAGCGACGCTTCCTGATCCGGGAAGCGTGCTGCCCGCGTTGCGCGTCAGGCGTCCGCCGGCGGCGGCGGTGCGGCACGCTGCGGGACTCGGTCAGGCCCCAGCAGCTTCTCGATCCGCAGGAATACTTCCGAGCGCGAGAACGGCTTCTTCATGAAGTCGTCCGCGCCGATGCGCTGAGCATAGAACTGTTCGGTCGCCAGCTCGTTGCCCGAGATCATGATGACCGGAATGGCGCGCGTCACCACATCGCGGCGCAACCGGCGCAAGGCTTCGAAGCCGTTCATGCCCGGCAACACGATGTCCAGGAAAATCAGGTGCGGCAGGGTGTTGCGCGCGATCTCCATGCCCGATTCCGCATCGCCAGCCTCGCTCACCTCGTAGCCGTTCTGCGACAGCATGCGACTCAGCATCAGCACGATGGTGGGCGAGTCATCCACCACCAGCACCCGTACGCCGTCGGCCGGCGACATGCGATCCTGTTGGCGTCGCTCCTTTCCCGCAGGCAGCACCTGCACGGTCACGGGTTCGGGCAGATCCTGCGGTATTTCGGTGACTGGCGATTCCGGTTCCAGGAGCGGTGCCGGGGCCTCCAACACAGGCGTTTTCGGGGCGCGCCCGAACATGCGCGCCAGTCGATCAAGAATGCTCATCGGTTCCCCTCCCGTTTCGCGTCGCGTGTGGTGCTGTCGGATCAGGCTTCGCGCACGTCGCGCAATTGCCACGTACTGCCGCACAGCCAACGCAGCCGTTGTTGCAGGATGGTACCCGGTAGCGTGGTGTTCACGACAAGATCGATCGACAGGTCGGACTGGGTGCCGTGCACCGTCGCTGCCGGATCGACCTCGCCCAGGCGCACGTCGACTTCGTCGGGATTGTCCTGCTTGGCTCGCCAACGCTCGAACAAGGCGGGTGAACCGAGCGCGTCCTGCAATTCCTGTGCGAAGGCCTCGGCCCCGTGGGCGCGGAATGACAGGTCCGGATCGCTGCCACGTGCCGCGGCCGGATCAGGCAGGGTGATGAAGAATCGGTTGCTCATGGAACTTTCCTTTCAGGCACATGCCCGGATTTTGCGCGCTGGCGCGCGTCATTGCGAGCCTGACCCAGTGCATCGTGCCATTGTCGGGCTTTCTCATCGAACGTCATGCCGGCATGGGCCGGGCTGGTGGATGGCAAGCGGTGCTGACGCAGGCCTGCCATGTCCGGAGGCAACGTCGGTTGCACATGCCGCGCCCAAAGCTGCTGCGCGGCAGTGCCGTTGAAGAACACCCACTGGATGTCTGGGTGTTCGCTCAGGAAGCGCGGGAAGTCGTTGGGCAGGATGCTGGCGGCGCGGATGTCCGCATCCAGACTTCCCGGTCGTTCGCAGTGGGCCAGCACATCCCACAGTGCAAATCCCTGCCCGATCAGCGCGGCGTGGCACGCGGCATGGTCGGCGATCTCCGGCAATCCCAGAACGTGCCGCACGATCGGCCAGAACGCGTTTCGTGGGTGGGCGTAGTAGCGCTGCCGACGGAGCGAAGTCTGGCCTGGAATGCTGCCCAGGATCAGAGAGTGCGCGCCGGGTGCCACCAGCGGCGGAAAGCCGACGGCCAACACATCATGGTCGACGTCCGATCCAGGGGATCCTGGAAGGAATGCATCGACGACATGTTGCTGCGGCGATCGCGGGTGTTTGCCGGACATCTCAGCGCTGACACGTGGGGCAGTACACCGTTGCACGCTGACCCCAGTCCGCGGCGCGGAGCACGCTGCCGCAGTGCTTGCAGGCCTGGCCCGCACGGCCATAGACGAAAAGCTCCTGCGCGAAGTAGCCGGGTTCGCCGTCGGGATCGAGGAAATCGCGCAGGGTGGTGCCGCCGCGCGTGATGGCGTGGGCGAGGATGTGCTTCACTGCCGCGACGAGCCGTTCCCAGCGCGCCTTGGAGATGCGCCCGGCGGCACGCGCCGGATGGATGCCGGCCTGGAACAAGGCTTCGGCGGCGTAAATGTTGCCCACGCCCACGACGATGCGCTGATCCATCAGGAAATGCTTGACCGGCGCGCTGCGCCCGGCGGCGGCACGCATCAGGCAGGCGGCGTCGAAATCGTCCGACAAGGGCTCGGGACCCAGGCGTGCGAGCAGCTCGTGGGTGTGGCCGAGCGGCTGCCACAGCAGCGCGCCGAATCGGCGTGGATCGGTCAGGCGCAGCAGATGCCCATCGTCCAGATGCAGGTCGACGTGGTCATGCCGCTTCGGTGGTGCGTCGTCCGGCAGTACCCGCAAACAACCGGACATGCCCAGATGCAGGATGGCGCTTCCGCTTTGCGCATCGAGCAACAGGTATTTGGCGCGACGTCGGGCCGCATCGATGCGCTGACCGGGCAGCTCGTCACGGATTTCCGGTGGAATCGGCCAACGCAACGCATCGCGACGCAGCGTGACACTCACGATGCGACGGCCCACCACATGCGGCGCAATGCCGCGTCGGGTGGTTTCCACTTCAGGCAGTTCGGGCATGGAAGGAAGAATCGGGAAGGAATGCCCATTGTGAGGCAGCCGGGCGTGACAGGGTCGGGTGGCCGGGCCATGATTCCCGCACAGGGAGAGTCCGATGCGCTTCAATCCATGGCGCTGCCGCGCCGGTCACGTTGTTTCGATGCTGGTCCACTGCGTGATGGTGTCCGTGTTTGCAACGGGCGCAGCGCAGGCGCAGACGCGCGCCGATTATCTGCGCCGTTTCGATACCAACGGCGATGGCCGGGTTTCCCTGGCCGAGTATCAGGACTACATGAGCCAAGGTTTTCATGCGATGGATCGCAACGGTGACGGCCTGCTCTCGGCGGGCGAATTGCCGTCCGGTGTGCGCAGCCGTACAGCCACGACGCTCGAAGGGCACCGCCGGGCCGTGGCTCGGATGTTCGATGTCCTGGACGTGGACAACAACGGGTATCTGGACGCGAACGAACTGACCGCACCGCCGCGCTGAGTCTGGCGTCGGAGTGCAACGGCCCTGTGGGGTCGCGCAAGCCGCAGGGCCGGTACTCGCGGCAGCGCTTGCCACGGTGAGGAGAACGTGCCGTGTGGCTAGCGTGCCCGGTAGGCGCGCAGGAACAACGTCACCACCGAATCCACGTGCGCATCGGCATCGTCGCCGTGCACGCAGCCGATCGGGCCGCACAGCATCCGCAGGTTGACCTCGCCTTTGAGCAGGCAGAGGAACTGGCCGGCGGCTTCGCGCGTGTCGGGGATGTCCAGTTCGCCGCGCGCCACCGCAGCGTGCAGGAAGGCGTCGAGACCGGCGATGATGCGCGCCGGGCCGGCATTCCAGAACAGCGTGCCCAGGCGCTCCACGTTGCGTGCATCGCCAAGCATCATCCGGTGCAGCGCAACGGAATCGCTGCACGACAACAGATCGTGGAAACGGTGGCCGATGGTGCGCAGTGCCTGATCGATCGGGCCCATGGGAGGGATTTCGAACAGGTCGTCGGGCAGTTGTTCGCGACAGCGCTCTTCCACCGCCGCAAAGAACAGCGTCTCCTTGTCACCGAAATGACTGTAGACGGTGAGCTTGGAAACCCCGGCCTCGCTCGCGATCTGCTCCACGCTGGTGGCCTCGAACCCGTTGTCCACAAACAGGCGCTTGGCCGCGTCGAGGATGGCATGGCGTTTCACCGCACTTTTGGGGCGGCCGGGGCCGGGATTGGCGGGGGCGTTGGCAGGCAATGGCATGGCGAACGAAATAGTGGACTGCAGGGTTTGTTAAATATATTGTACCGCGCAGTCTACTAACTCTGTGATCGACATGGCGACGAACTGGCGTTCGATGGCGGCATCTTTTCTGGCGGGCGGCGTCATGCTGACTCTGGCGGCTTGTAGCGCCGATGCGCCCGACGCGACGTCCTCGCGACCAGCCATGGTGGTGCGCGCGCAGCCGGCACAAGCGGCGGTGCAGATCTTTTCCGGCGAGGTGCGGGCCCGCCAGGAACCGGCGTTGGCGTTCCGCGTCGGTGGCAAGATGTCGCGTCGGTTCGTCGATGCCGGCGCACGGGTGCGGGCCGGCGACCTGCTCGCAGAACTGGATCCTCGGGACTTGCGCCTGCAGGCCGAGGCGGCGCAGGCGCAGCTCTCTGCCGCACAAGCGGAGTTGTCTCTGGCCCGGGCGGAGCTGGAGCGTCACGCCGGGATGCTGGAACGCGGGCTGGTGAGCCAATCGCTGTTCGATGCCAAGCAAGCGGCGTTCACTGCGGCGCAGGCACAGGCCAACAATGCACGCGCGCAGCTGACGGTGATGCGCAACCAGCGCGAATACGCACGTCTGACGGCGCCCATGGACGGCACGATCTCCGCGCGGCTGGCCGAGGCCGGACAAGTCGTGGCGGCCGGACAGACGGTGTTCGTGCTGGCGGCGGACGGCGAGCGCGAGGTCGCCATTTCGCTACCGGAGCTGATGGTCGGGCGGTTCGAGGTCGGCACGCCGGTCGCGGTGGAACTGTGGTCGCGGCCCGGCACGCGTTGGCCCGGTACGGTGCGTGAACTCTCTCCGGCTGCCGATCCGGCGGCGCGCACGTTTGCCGCGCGCGTCGCCTTCGATGCCCCCGATACCGATACCGAACTGGGCCAGAGCGCCCGCGTCTACGCCATGGAAAGCGCCACCACGGCACTCGCCGTGCCGTTGGCGGCGGTAGGTGGCGAAGCCGGAGATGCCTACGTGTACGTGCTCGATCCCGCCACGTCGACGGCACAGCGCCGCATGGTGCAGGTGATGAACTGGGGCGAGCGCGACGCCACGATCAGCGAGGGCGTGTCGCCCCAGGACTGGATCGTCGCCGGCGGCGTGCATCTGGTCCGGGAAGGCGAAGTGCTGCGTGCGGTGGATCGAGACAACCGCGCGGTCGATCTGTCGGGCACGCCGTGATGGAACGCATCGGCATGGAGATGGGTCGGTTCAACCTGTCGGCCTGGGCCCTGAGGCACCGTTCGCTGGTGTTGTACGCGATCGTGTTGCTCAGTGTGCTCGGTGTGGTCTCATACAGTCAGCTCGGGCAAAGCGAGGATCCGCCCTTCACATTCCGTGCGATGGTGGTGCGGACCTTGTGGCCCGGCGCCAGCGCCGAGGAAGTGGCGCGTCAGGTGACCGACCGCATCGAGCGCAAGCTGATGGAAACCGGCCGCTACGAGTTCATTCGTGCCTACTCGCGGCCGGGCGAGTCGCAGGTCATCTTCGTGGCCAGGGACAGCATGACCTCGCGCGAGCTGCCGGACCTCTGGTATCAGGTCCGGAAAAAGGTCGGAGACATCCGCGCCACCTTGCCGGCAGGCACTGCCGGTCCGTTCTTCAACGACGAATTCGGCGACACCTTCGGCAACATCTACGCATTGACCGCCGACGGCTTCGACTACGCGGTGCTGAAGGATTACGCCGATCGTCTGGAAATCGAACTGCAACGCGTTCCCGACGTGGCCAAGGTCGAACTCATCGGCTTGCAGGACGAGAAAATCTGGATCGAACTGTCCAACACCAAGCTCGCCACCCTGGGCATCCCGTTGAGCGCCATCCAGGCCGCACTCGACGAACAAAACGCGGTGTTGCCTGCCGGATTCTTCGAAACCCCCGAGGAGCGTGTGCAGTTGCGCGTCTCCGGGCGCTTCGCCACCGAGCATGACATCGCCGCATTCCCGATCCGCGTGGGCGACCGCAGTTTCCGGCTCGACGACGTCGCACGCGTCTGGCGCGGCTTTTCCGATCCACCCGCGCCGAAGATGCGCTTCATGGGCGAGGACGCCATCGGCATCGCGGTATCGATGCGGGAAGGTGGCGACATCCTCAAGCTCGGCAAGGCACTCGACGCCGAACTGGCGCGTCTGCAGCAGACCCTTCCGGTGGGCATGCAACTGCGCAAGGTCTCCGACCAGCCGGCGGCGGTGCGCAGCTCCGTGGGTGAATTCGTCAAGGTGCTGGCCGAGGCGGTCGGCATCGTCCTGCTGGTCTGCTTCTTTTCGCTCGGCCTGCGCACCGGACTGGTGGTCGCGCTGTCGATTCCGCTGGTTCTGGCGATGACCTTCGCGCTGATGCATTACTTCGGCATCGGCCTGCACAAGATTTCGCTCGGCGCGCTGGTGCTGGCATTGGGACTGCTGGTGGATGACGCGATCATCGCGGTGGAAATGATGGCGGTGAAGATGGAACAAGGCTACGACCGCCTGCGCGCGGCGAGTTTTGCCTGGACCAGCACCGCCTTCCCGATGCTGACCGGCACGCTGATCACCGCCGCCGGCTTCCTGCCCATCGCCACGGCTGCGTCGGCCACGGGCGAATACACCCGCTCGCTGTTTCAGGTGGTGACGATTGCGTTGCTGGTGAGCTGGGTGGCCGCCGTGGTGTTCGTTCCGTACCTGGGCGACAAGCTGCTGCCCGAGCCGAAAATGGTGGCGGATGGCGAAGTGCACGATCCGTACCGTTCGCGCTTCTACCAGCGCTTCCGGGCCGTGGTGGAGGCCTCGATGCGCCACCGGCGGTGGGTGATCGCGGCCACGCTGATGCTGTTCATCGCCTCGGTGGCGCTGTTCCGTTTCGTGCCGCAACAGTTCTTTCCTTCGTCCACCCGGCTGGAGCTGCTGGTGGATCTGAAGCTGGCCGAAGGCGTGTCGTTGCACGCCACCCAGGCGCAGGTGGAAAAGCTCGAGGAGAAGCTCGGCGCAATGGATGGCATCGAGAATGTCGTGGCTTACGTCGGCACCGGCTCACCGCGCTTCTACTTGCCGCTGGACCAGCAGTTGCCACAGACCAGTTTTTCGCAGTTGGTCGTACTTACCCGCGACATCGCGGCGCGGGAAAGCGTGCGCGCGGCCTTGATCAATCTGTTCGCCAACGACTTCCCGACCCTGCGCGGCCGCGTCACGCGTCTGGAGAACGGCCCGCCGGTGGGGTATCCGGTGCAGTTCCGGGTATCGGGCGAGCACATCGATCTGGTTCGCGGATTCGCGCGCGAGGTGGCGGACAAGGTGCGGGAAAACCCGCATGTGGCCAACGTCAACCTCGACTGGGAAGAGCCCAGCAAAGTGGTTCGACTGGTACTCGATCAGGAGCGCGCCCGCGCCCTTGGCGTCAGCTCGGCGCATCTGGCGCAGTTTCTGCAAAGTTCGCTCTCGGGCCTGGCCGTCAGCACCTTCCGCGAGGACAACGAGCTGATCCAGATCCTGCTGCGCGGCCCGGCCGACGAACGTGCGCGGTTGTCGCTGCTCGGCTCGCTCGCGGTGCCGACCGCGAACGGACGCAGCGTGCCGGTATCGCAGATCGCCACGCTGCAACACGGTTTCGAGGAAGGCATCGTCTGGCACCGCAACCGCCTGCCGACGGTGACCGTGCGCGCCGATGTCTATGGCGAGGAGCAGCCTTCCTCGGTGGTGGCGCAGATCCTTCCCACGTTCGAGGACATTCGTGCCCGACTTCCTTCCGGCTATCGGCTGGAAACCGGCGGTACCGTGGAGGACTCGGCACGCGGAGGCGCGTCCGTGGCGGCCGGCATCCCGCTGTTCGTCGTCGTGGTGTTCACCCTGTTGATGATCCAGCTGCGCAGCATCTCGCGATCGGCATTGGTGTTCCTGACCGCGCCGCTCGGTTTGATTGGCGTGACCCTGTTCCTGCTCGTGTTCCGGGTGCCGTTCGGCTTCGTCGCGATGCTTGGCACCATCGCGCTGGCCGGCATGATCATGCGCAACTCGGTGATTCTGGTGGACCAGATCGAACAGGACATCGCAGCCGGGCACCCGCGCTGGCAGGCGGTGGTGGATGCCACCGTGCGCCGCTTCCGTCCGATCGTGCTGACCGCGCTGGCCGCGGTGCTGGCGATGATTCCACTGTCGCGCAGCGCCTTCTTCGGCCCGATGGCCGTGGCCATCATGGGCGGCTTGATCGTGGCCACGGTGCTGACGCTGGTGTTCGTCCCGGCGCTGTACGCGGCATGGTTCCGGGTCAAGGAGGAGGCGCCGGTGACGCCGTGACGGCGGCGACGCGATATCCTGCGCGCCGCCATGAATCACCCCATCGACCCTTCCCGCGCCTCCGGCGACCTTGATCGCCTGGAGGCGGAAAGCCTGCACATCCTGCGTGAAGTGGCAGCCCAGTGCCGTCGCCCGGTGCTGTTGTACTCCATCGGCAAGGACAGCTCGGTGCTGCTGCACCTGTTGCTCAAGGCCTTTGCCCCGGCGCATCCGCCGATCCCGCTGTTGCACGTCGACACGACGTGGAAATTCGCCGAGATGATCGCGTTTCGCGATCGTCGCGCGGCAGAAACCGGATTGGAATTGCGCGTCCACATCAATCCGGAGGGCGTGCGCGATGGCGTCGGGCCGCAATCCCACGGCGCCAGCGTGCACACCGAGGTGATGAAGACCCAAGCGCTGAAGCAGGCGCTGGAAGCGGGTGCCTACGATGCCGCCATCGGTGGCGCGCGGCGCGATGAGGAAAAATCCCGCGCCAAGGAGCGCATCTTCTCCTTCCGCGATGCGCAGCACCGATGGGATCCGCGCCGCCAGCGTCCGGAACTGTGGAACCTGTACAACGCGCGGGTGGGAAGCGGTGAAAGCGTGCGGGTATTTCCGCTGTCGAACTGGACCGAACTGGACGTGTGGCGTTACATCCAGCGCGAATCGATCCCGGTGGTGCCGCTGTATTTCGCGGCGGAGCGCCCGGTGGTCCGGCGTGCCGGCACCTGGATCATGGCCGACGATGAGCGTTTCGTTTTGCAGCCGGGCGAGTGCATCGAGCAGCGCCGCGTGCGATTCCGCACCTTGGGGTGTTATCCGTTGACCGGCGCGGTCGAATCGGATGCCGACGACATCGACGCGATCATCGCGGAGATGGAAGCCAGCGTGTTGTCCGAGCGTGCGGGCCGTCTGATCGACCATGCCGAAGGCGATTCGATGGAGAAGAAGAAACGCGAGGGCTACTTCTGATGACCAGGCCCGCGACGAGCGACACGGTGCGCCTGATTGCCTGCGGCAGCGTGGACGATGGCAAGAGCACCTTGATCGGGCGATTGTTGTACGACGCCGGACGCGTGCCTGACGACGAGCGCGCGGCATTGGTGCGCGCCAGCGCCAGCCACGGCACGCGTGGCGACGAGATCGATTACGCCTTGTTGCTCGACGGCCTGGAGGCAGAGCGCGAGCAGGGCATCACCATCGACGTGGCATGGCGTCATCTGCAGACCGCGACACGCCGTTTCCTGATCGCGGATTGCCCGGGGCACGTCCAGTACACGCGCAACATGGCCACCGGTGCGTCCGTCGCGGACATCGCGACCCTCTTGGTGGATGCGACCAAGGGGCTGTTGCCGCAAACCTTTCGCCATACCGCGATCCTGTCGCTGTTCGGCGTTAGGCATGTGCTGGTGGCGGTGAACAAGATGGATCGCGTCGGCTACGCCGCCGCCGTGTTCGACAGCATCGTCGCCGCCTACCGTGAACACGCGAAGCGTTTGGGCATTGCCGACGTCACCTGCATACCGGTCGCGGCGGCGGTGGGCGACAACGTGTGCCGTGCCGCGCCGACGATGCCGTGGTACGCAGGGCCGACGGTGTTGCAGCATCTGGAAAGTGTGCCGGTGGTCGATTCACGCCACGCCGAACCGATGCGCCTGCCCATTCAGACCGTCCTGCGCGATCTGGAGGGGCAGCGCTGGTTGGCTGGGACGTTGGCGTCGGGTGTAGTTCGCACCGGTGACGACATTTGCGTGGCTCCCGGCGGTGCCCGCACACGTGTCGCGGCACTGACGGTGTCCGGCGCCGAAGCCGATGTTGCGGTCGCGGGTCAGGCCATCGCGGTGCGCTTTTCCGAGGAGATCGACGCGGCGCGCGGCAATGTGCTGGCTCCCGTGGTGTCGCCCGTGGCGGTCAGCGATCAGTTCGTTGCCGACGTGTTGTGGTTCGACGACGCGCCGCTGCTGCCCTCGCGGCGTTACCGGATCACGCTCGCCACGCAATCCATCGGCGCCCGCGTCGTCGAACTCAAGCACCGCCACGATCCGGAGAGTCTGCAGCCGCTCGCCGCCAAGCGTCTGGAATGCAACGACATCGGGCAAGCCGTGCTGTCGCTCGATGCGCCCGTGGCCTACGCGCCATACACGGAGAACGCCACGCTCGGCGGCTTCATCCTGATTGATCCGGTCACGTCCGCGACGGTGGGTGCGGGAATGATCCGGCATGGGTTGCGGCGCGCCCAGAACATCCATTGGCAGGCGCTCGATGTGGATCGCAGCGCGCGGGCGGCACTCAAGGGCCAACATCCGCGCTGCGTGTGGTTCACCGGTTTGTCGGGTGCCGGCAAGTCGACGATCGCCAATCTGGTGGAGCGAGGGTTGTACGCCCGCGGGCTGCATACCTACCTGCTGGATGGCGACAACGTGCGCCATGGGTTGAATCGCGATCTGGGATTCACCGACGAGGATCGGGTCGAAAACCTGCGCCGGGTCTCGGAGGTGGCGAAGCTGATGACCGATGCCGGCCTGATCGTGCTGGTCAGCTTCATCGCACCGTTCCGGGCCGAACGTGCGGCCGCACGCGCATTGTTTGCGCCGGGGGATTTCATCGAAGTGTTCGTCGATACCCCGCTGTCGGTGGCCGAGCAGCGCGACGCCAAGGGGTTGTATGCCAAGGCGCGGCGCGGCGAACTGCCGAACTTCACCGGCATCGATTCGCCGTACGAAGTGCCCGAACAAGCGGAGCTGACGCTCGACACCACCGCCGAATCGCCGGACGCACTGGCCGAGCGGGTGATCGCGCGGCTGCTGTCCTGACGGGTGCCACGACCGGTCCGGGTCGTGGCACCGGGTGTCGGATCAAGAGTGCTCGTCCGAGGTGTGGGCGATGCCGCGCAGCCAGTTGCCGAGCATGCGTTTTTCAAACCGCAGCGGGTCGTTGATCTTCGTGTCCGATTTTTGCAGGAAGCCGATGTCCCGCAGCGTGGCGTCGCCCTCGCTCAACACCGTGCCGGCGGCATCGGTGAGCCGGTAGTCCAGTTCGATGCGCGGTGGATAGATGTCCTTGATCACGCGGATGTCGTTCATCAGCGAGCTTGTGGGCTCGTACTCGCCCGCCAGATCCACGTCGCGCAGGGTGATGTGAAGGCGCTGATCCGCCGGCAGGCGGCGCTCGGCTTCGGACTGCAGCCAGGACGCCAACGCCTGGATCGATCGCGTGGTGTCCAGCTTGCGGGTTCCGTGCTGGTGCTTGACCTCGCGCATCTGCCCGATGTCCGCCACGTCCACGTCCACGCGTGATGTCGCATCGATGATCCCGTCCTGGGCGATCGCCAGCGGTAGCCAGGCGGTGGCCAGCGCCATCACGAAAATGCCGCGATACATCCTGTTCATTGTCGCTCTCCTTACCGTTGCCACTGTCAGATCCGGCAGCTACTCGCCGGACACCATTGCTCGAATCGGCGCGCCACGCCGCCACGCCATCAGGTTCTCGGCAGTCTGCGCCACCAGCCGCTGGCGTGCCTGAAGCGTGGCCCACGCATTGTGGGGAGTGACGATCAGGTTGGGGATGTCGGCAGCCAGCAGGGGATTGCCGTCGCGTGGCGGTTCACTCGTGAGGACATCCACGCCGGCGCCGCCGAGGTGCCCGGAGCGGAGTGCGTCGGCCAGCGCAACTTCGTCCACGAGGCCGCCACGCGCGGTGTTGATCAGAAAGGCGCCCGGTTTCATCGTGGCGAGCGCGTCGGCGTCGATCAGGCCGCGCGTGGCGTCGGTCAGCGGGCAATGCAGGCTGACCACGTCCGCACGAGCCAGCACCTCGCGCCAGGGAAGCGTGCCTGTGCGTGCCGGTCGGCCCGGCAGCTGCGCGACCAGCACCTGCATCCCGAACGCTTCGGCCAATCGGGACACCGCCTGGCCGAGCGCACCGAAACCGAAGATGCCCAGCGCCCGTCCGGCCAACTCGACAATGGGCACATCCATCAGACAGAACTGCTCGGCGCGCTGCCACTCGCCGGCGCGCACCTTGCGGTCGTAATCCAGCACGCGGGTGTGCAGCGCCAGGATCAGCATCATCACGTGCTGGGCCACCGCGGGTGTGCCGTAATCGCGGCAGTTGCAGACGGTGATGCCGCGCAACGCGGCAGCGGAAAGATCGATGTTGTTGGTGCCCGTGGCGGTCACCAGCACCAGCTCGACATGCGGCAGTGCCGCGAAATCCGCGTCGCCGATCGGGGTCTTGTTGCACACCAGCACGTTCGCGCCGGCGGCGTGCCCGACCAGCTGTGCCGGCGAGGTGGCCGGAAATGACCTGAAGCTGTCGGCAGCCCGCTGCAGTGCGCCGAAGTCGATGTCGGCGCCGAGCGAATCGGCATCCAGCATCGCGATGCGCGCGCCACGCATCATCGTGCTGTCTTCGGCGGGAATAGGTTCGACATCCATGCCCCAACGTTACACCGGCCAACCGAAACCGTGGATCAACGCGCTGCGTCTCAACGGCGAAGCGTGTGCGGCGGGGACGAGAGGAGCGCCCTCAGTGTTCGAGCATCGGCGGCAACGGACAGTGCAGTACCGCGCAGACGGTGCGCAGCAGTTCGGCTTCGGCCACCGAGACGTGGCCATCGTGGCTGATCGCCGTGACCATCGCTTCCACCAGCAACGATTTGCCCATCGGATCCACCTCATCCAGGACCGAAAGCGCCTGCTCCAGTGCGGCGACGAAGTCCGGCGGCGGCGCGTAGCGGGTGGCGACGCCCGGAAACACGCGCGCCATGCCGGCGACGAAGGCGCGTTGCGCGTCGGTTTCAGCGTTGTGTCCCTGTTCGGCCAGCACCGCGAGCAGCGTGGCGACGGCGTCGCGAACCTGCACCAGTTTGCGTCGCCCGCTGGGCGCATAGCGTGAGGGGTCGAGCGACTCGACGGTTTGTCGACGCAGCAGCCGGCCAAGGCAGTATTCGGACAAGGCGACGCGGCCATCGGCGGCGATCAGGCGTTCGCAGCACTGAAGGAATCGCGCCAGCTCCGGACGCGGGCGGCGGCGCAGCACCGGGAACGCGAGCGAAGCCAGCGGCAGGCGCAGCATCGGGTGCATGGCAGCGACATTTTCATGTAGCGCGCGCGTGGCCATCGCGGTGGATTCGTCGATGCTGCGGGCCACCTCGGAAAGCTGCCGCTCGCGCAGCGAGGCGTCGGCATCCAGCAGCAGCGCAAGTACCAGCGGGATGGCCCGGTCCTGACGCCGTGCCAGTTCGCGCAGTTCCTCGGTGAGCGCGTTGCCGATGGCATCGGCACGCTGGAAGTCGTCGGCGGCGGGCGAGCCCACCTGCGCGGCGACCAGTTGCGGCGACACGTCGAGCTCGGCGTGCGCCACGGGCAGCACGGATCGCGTGGCCAGGCGGCTGCCATCGGGCGCGAAACCAAGGGCGAGATCCTCTTCTGCGGCAACGGGCGGACGCTGTGCCCAGCGCGCCTTCACCTGCTCGAATTGCTTCGGGTCGAAGCTCGGGTCGATCGCCTTGATGCGTTCCAGGATAGGTGGATGGGTAGCGAACAACGACGAGAACCCGAGCCCTTCGCCAAACAGCATGTGGCTGACTTCCTCGGTATCGCCGTTGTCCAGGCGCGATCCGGCGGGCAGTCCCGCGATCTTCTTCAACGCGCCCGCCAGGCCTTGGGTCTGGCGGGTGAACTGCACCGCCGAGGCGTCGGCCAGCACTTCGCGCGAGCGCGACACGCCCGCCTTGATCAGACGCCCGAAGAACAATCCGACATATCCCACGATCATCAACACCACGCCCGCGGCAATCACGGCGGCGACACCCTTGGAATCGCGCCCGCCACGCACGTGCATCAGGATGCGCCGACCGATGATGCCGAGCACCAGGATGCCGAACAGCACGCCCATCAGCCGGATGTTGAGGCGCATGTCGCCGTTGAGTATGTGCGAGAACTCGTGCGCCACCACGCCTTGCAGCTCATCACGATTGAGCCGGTCCAGCGCACCGCGCGTCACCGCAACCACCGCGTCGTTCGGCGAATAGCCGGCGGCGAAGGCGTTGATGCCCTCCTCCTCCATCACGTAGATTTCCGGCATCGGCGTGCTGGACGCGATGGCGATTTCCTCCACCACGTTGCGCAGTCGGCGCAGCGCCGGATCGGTGGTGTCGGGACTGACCGGCGTGGCACCCATCGAGCGCGCCACTTCGGCGCCGCCGCCGCGCAGCATCGCGATCCGCACGAGGCTGGAAATGCCGATCACCGCGAGCGTGAGCAGCGACACCACGACGAGAATCGCGACACGACTGTCGCCGGCAGCGCCACTGCGCTCCACGTCGTGCAGGGGTTGGGATACGCCAAGCGCGAACCACACCGCCAGATCGATCGCGGCGATGATTCCGATCACCGCAAGCGCGAACAGGAAAACGAGCCGGCGCGAGGATGCGCGCGCCTGTTGCTGGCGTTCGAAGAAGTTCATTGCCGGTCCGTGGTGGAGGCCGCCGGCGCGTGGCCGGCGGCGGATGCATCAGTTGAACGAAACCTTCGGCGCTTCGCGCTTGTGCGCTTCATCCGCACCGATTTCCAGCAGCGCGGCCGGCAGGAAGTTGAACATGCCCGCGATGATGTTCCCGGGGAATACCTCGCGCTTGTTGTTGTAGGTCATGACCTGGTCGTTGTAGGCCTGCCGCGCGAACGCCACCTTGTTCTCGGTGGAGGTCAGTTCCTCGGTGAGCTGGGCCATGTTCTGGTTGGCCTTCAGGTCCGGGTAGGCCTCGCTCACCATCATCAGGCGACCAAGTGCTGCGCCCAGGCCGCTCTCGGCGCCGGCGAGCTGCTGCATCGCGGCCGGATCGCCGGGATTGGCCTTGGCGGCGCCGAGGCCCGCGACGGCCGATGCACGGGCGCGGATCACCGCCTCCAGCGTGTCGCGCTCGTGCGCCATGTAGGTCTTGGCCACTTCCACGAGGTTGGGGATCAGGTCGTAACGGCGGTTGAGCTGCACGTCGATCTGGGCGAAGGCATTCTTGTATGCGTTGCGGGCCGTGACCAAGGCGTTGTAAAGGCCGACGACGAACAACACCAGCAGCGCGCCGCCACCGAAGATCACGAGCAGGAAAAGAAGAAAAGCGGACATGGAAATATCTCCTGTGTGGATGGCGGACATGGGAAGGGTTTCTGGTTGAAGGGCGGCGCCCCCGGAAGCCGGGGTTGCCGGGCGATGTACGTTAAACTGCCACGGATTCCCGTGCAGACAAACCCCGGCAGTGAAACGCTTCATCTCAAGACTACCGCGCGTGGCCCTTGTGACCGGGTTGGTCGCGGCATGGGCATTGGGCAGTCCGCAGTCCAGCATCGCGGCGGCGGCAGTGGCCAGCACGGCGCCGAGTGCGACCCGAGCGGCGCCCGCTCCCGCGCGCCTGACCGAGCGCGAGCAGAAGGCACTGGCCGAACGCACCGAGCGGCTGGCCGAGCGCATCCTGCGCGATGCCAAGGGCAGCGGCATGGCGATCGCCATCGTGCAGGACGATACCGTCCTGCTGGAGCGCGGCTTCGGCGTCACCGATACCCGGACCAGCGAAAAGGTCACCGCGGATACGGTGTTCCGTATCGCTTCGTTGTCCAAGGCCTTTGCCGGCACGCTGGCTGCCATGCTGGTGCGCGAAGGTGCCATGCGGTATGACAGCCGCATCATCGACTACTTGCCGGAATTCAAGCTGCGCAACCTGCAAGCGGCGCAAACGCTGACCGTGCAGGACATCCTCAGCCACCGCGTCGGCCTGCCGTACAACACGTTCGACCGCCTGCTCGAACAAGACGAGCCTTACCCGTTGCTCGTCGCCCGGCTTGGCGAGATCGATCCGGTTTGCGATGGCAGCGAATGCTACGGCTACCAGAACATCGCCTTCAGCCTGATCGGCGACATGGTGTTCGCGACCACCGGCAACTTCTACTCGCAGCAGGTGGAAAAGCGCATTTTCCATCCGCTCGGCATGTTCACCGCCACCTTCGGCCGGGACGGATTGGAGGAGAGCGCGAGCTGGGCCCGTCCGCACATCCGCCAGAGCGGACGTTGGACACCGGTTCGCCCTAAGGAAACCTATTACCGCATCCCTCCGGCGGCGGGCGTCAACGCCAGCATCCGCGATCTGTCGCTGTGGATGCGCGCGCACCTGGGCCATGCGCCGGAGGTGCTCGGCCCGGATCTGCTGGATGAGGTGCACGCGGCCCAGGCGCGCACCCCAGGCGAGCTGGGCAGTTCGCCCTGGCGACGCGAGCGACTGCGCGATGCACACTACGCCTTGGGTTGGCGGGTCTACGATTATTCCGGCCATACCCTGATCTATCACGCCGGCGCGGTGCAGGGGTATCGCGCCATGCTCGGCCTGTTGCCGGACCACGGATTCGGCATGGTGGTGGTGTGGAATTCGGAAAGCTCCGCGCCGAGCGGACTGCTGGCCACCACCTTGGATCAGGTACTGAAGCTTCCCGCACGCGACTGGTTGCAACTGGATCGACCGGTACGACGCGGCCAGCTGCGCTGAGCCATCGCCGAATCCGTGCCGCGTTCAGCGGCACGTGAAAGGGAAAGCCGCGGCAGGGGCGGTTGCGACCGGAAAGCACGGAAACGACGCGTGCAATGGCTTGGGTGGGTAGTACCCGCTGGTGCCCGGGTAGCGATAGCAGGGATAAAAAATGCCCCTCCCGCTGGGCATCGGGAAGGGCATCGGTTGTCGACACTGTGCAGCCGGAGCTGCAGTGTTCTTCTTCAGGACAGCGAGGGCGCCACCGGGGCCGGCGGAAGCGGGTTGGCCGCAGCTTGCTTCTTCGCGGCCTTCTTGGCTGGCGCCTTTTTCGCTACGGGTTTCTTAGCTGCCGCTTTCTTGGCCGCAGCTTTCTTGGCGACGACTTTTTTGGCTGCCGCTTTCTTGGCTGGCGCCTTTTTCGCTACGGGTTTCTTAGCTGCCGCTTTCTTGGCCGGTGCCTTCTTGGCGACGACTTTTTTGGCTGCCGCTTTCTTGGCCGGCGCCTTTTTCGCTACGGGCTTCTTTGCTGCCGCTTTCTTGGCCGGTGCCTTCTTGGCGACGGCCTTCTTCGCCGGTGCCTTCTTCGCCGCCACCTTCTTCGCGGCGGCCTTCTTCACCACTGCCTTCTTCACCACTGCCTTCTTGGCCGGTGCCTTCTTGGCGGCGACCTTCTTGACTGCGGCTTTCTTCGCCGCGGGTTTTTTCGCGGCGGCCTTCTTTGCTGCAGGTTTCTTCGTTGCCATGTTTCAGGTACTCCTCGTCAGTGGAAATGCATCGTCAACGCCCAGAAACTCACGCGGTCTGCGCCGCACACGAAAACGCCCACGTCGACCGTTGACGTGGGCGTTCTACTCCGGAGGTTCCAGTTGCAGTCGGGGCAGTGATCAAGGCGAGAGGGGATGCGTTGCCTGGGGCCGCTTGATGCGCTGCCCTTGCGTTGGATGCGTACCCGTTCCGCCTTGATGTTGTTCCAATCACCCGATGCGCCACGAACCGTTGAAGTTGCGCGAAACCTAAACACGCATCACAACACTGTCAACAAGCAATGCGTGTTCGTCCCGCCATGCAACGCGCTTCATTGCACGAATACGTTCCTCACCTGCGTCGGGAATGTGCTGCTGCATTGGCATCGACATCATCTCGAGGACATCCCTCCGCGCCCTCGCATGCACCGCATCGCTGCACGCAAAGCCTTGCAGGGCGCGGCTTCCAGGAAACATGGAAAGTTCAGTGCGCGCGTCGCTGGAGGCGCATGCGCGAAGCGATGCGATGCACGTGATGCTGCTGGCGTGATGCACCTTCGCACCGATGCGCGACATCGAAAATAATCATCGCGGTTTCGCATCGCACAAGCGCGATTGCGCAGGAACGCGCGCATCGCACGCGCACTCGAATCCACCCGGAGAAAAAATCGGCCGCCCGGAGGCGGCCGATCGAACGACATGCGGCGAAGGCGGGATCAGTGGCCTTCTTCTTCGACCAGTGCGGCGTAGTCATCCGGACCCAGCAACGTCTCCAGCTGGGCGGCATCGTCGATCTGCAGGACGAACAGCCAGCCGTCGCCATACGCATCGGCGTTGATCGTTTCCGGTGCGTCGGCGAGTGCTTCGTTGATCGCGATCACCGTGCCGTTGACCGGCGCGTAGATGTCGGAAGCGGCCTTGACCGATTCGACCACGGCGCAGGATGCACCCTGTTCGAGGTGGTCTCCGACCTGCGGCAGCTCGACGTAGACCAGGTCGCCGAGCTGGTCCTGGGCATGGTCGGAAATGCCGACGGTCACGCGGCCGCCGTCTTCGAGGCGCGCCCACTCGTGCGAGCGCTGGAATTTCAGGTCACCGGGAATATCACTCATGTCTGGCTCCGGAGCGGGTGCCGCGTTCGCGGCGGGATGGTGGTGCGATTGTATGCGTTGTCGGTGCCGGAGGCGTCACTCCACCGCCTTGCCATCGCGCACGAACGGGTACTTCACGATGCGTGCCGGCAGCAGTTTGCCGCGGATGTCGACGTTCACCTCGCCGGCGTCACCCGAAGGAATGCGTGCGAACGCGATGGACTTGGCCAGTGTCGGCGAGAACGTGCCCGAGAGGATTTCGCCGTCGCCTGCCGCCGTGGCCACGCGCTGCCCGTGGCGCAGGATGCCCTTGTCTTCCAGCACCAAACCGACCATGCGGCGCGGCACCCCGGCAGCCTTCTGCGATTCCAGTGCGGCGCGACCGATGAAGTCACGGCCTTCGTCCAGCGTCACGGTCCAGGCAAGGCCGGCCTCGAAGGGCGTGACATTTTCATCCATGTCCTGACCGTACAGGTTCATCCCTGCTTCCAGTCGCAGCGTGTCGCGGGCGCCCAGTCCGATGGGCTTCACGCCTGCCTCGACCAGGTGGTTCCAGAACGCGACGGCCTGGTCCTGCGGCAGCACGATCTCGAAACCGTCCTCGCCGGTGTAACCGGTGCGCGCGACGAACAGTGCCTCGCCGTTCGCGCCCTGCGCATCGGCAGCGCTGAATCGGGCGAGCGTTTCGACACGTTCGCGATCAGTTGCGGCGATCAGCGGCAGCACCGCGGAGCGTGCGTTCGGGCCCTGCACCGCGATCAACGCCAGCTCGGGTCGTTCGGTGACCGTCACATCGAACGGTGCGGCTTGCTGTCGGATCCATGCCAGATCCTTGTCGCGGGTCGATGCATTGGTCACGAGGCGGAAGAAATCGTCACCCAGGCGATACGCGATCAGGTCGTCGATGACGCCGCCGCGTTCGTTGAGCATGCACGAGTAGATCGCCTTGCCCTGCGTTTTGAGCTTGTCGACGTTGTTGGCAAGCAGGTGGCGCAGGAACGGCCGCACGTTGTCGCCGTGCAGGTCGATCACGGTCATGTGCGAGACATCGAACATGCCGACGTCGCGACGCACCTGATGATGCTCTTCCACCTGCGAGCCGTAGTGGATCGGCATGTCCCAGCCGCCGAAATCGACCATGCGCGCACCGGCGGCGCGGTGGGAGGCGTTGAGGACGGTCTGCTGGGTCATGGCGAAGTCTCGAAAAGAAAGCGGAATGCCCATTATCGCAGGGGACGCCGTCGCTATCCCATGGCCTGGCAGCCAGCGACCGGCGGGCTTGAGCGGGCGAGTCTGGCATCGGGAGCTTTTGCCACGCGATGATGTGGCATCACGTCCGGGTAGCGATGCCATGTCCCAATCCCAGTTCAGCCTGTTGCGTCGACGCCGGTTCCTGCCGTTCTTCCTCACCCAGGCGCTGGGGGCGTTCAACGACAATGTGTTCCGGAATGCATTGATCATTCTGGTGACCTTCCACATCGCCGGACTGACCAGCACCGAGCGCGACCTGTATTCCAACCTCGCGGCCGGGTTGTTCGTGCTGCCGTTCTTCCTGTTCTCCGCGAATGCCGGCCAGTGGGCGGAGAAGTTCGAGAAGGCGCGTTCGATCCGCCGGATCAAGCTGGCCGAAATCGCCCTGATGCTGCTGGCCGCGATCGCGTTGTGGATGCAATCGCTGCCGTTGCTGCTCGGCGCGTTGTTCCTGAGTGGCGTGCAGAGTGCGTTGTTCGGGCCGTTGAAGTATTCGATCCTGCCGCAAGCGTTGCGTCCGTCGGAACTGGTGGGCGGCAATGCGCTGGTGGAGTCCGGTACGTTTCTCGCGATTCTGCTGGGGACGTTCGCTGGCGGGTGGCTGATGGGGCTTTCCGGCGGGACGCTTTGGGTCGGCGTGGCGTTGGTCGGCATCGCGTGTGCAGGCTGGATCGCTTCACGTGCCATTCCGGCCGCACCGGCAACCGCGCCCGACCTGACGCTCAATTGGAATCCGATCAGCGAAACCTGGCGCAACGTGATGTTCCTGCGCGGTCATCGCGCCGTGCTGAACTCGGTGCTCGGGGTGAGTTGGTTCTGGTTCTTCGGCTCGGTGTTCCTTGCCCAGCTGCCCAACTACACCCGGCTGTATCTGGGCGGCGATCAAAGCGTCGCGCCGTTGGTGCTGATGCTGTTCGCATTGGGCATCGGTGTGGGTTCGTTGTTGTGCGAAGTGTTCTCGCGTCGCACGGTGGAAATCGGACTGGTGCCTTTGGGGGCGCTCGGCATGACCGTGTTCGGCATCGATCTGTATTTCGCGCGCCCCGGCATGGCTGTCGCCACCGGGCTGGACTGGCAACAGTTCCTGACCGCGCCCGGCAACCTGCGCATCTGTTTCGATCTGGTGATGATCGGCATGTCCGGCGGCTTTTTCACGGTACCGCTGTACGCGTTGATCCAGCAGCGCAGTCCGCGCGATCGGTTGTCGCGCACCATCGCCGCCAACAACATCCTCAACGCGGCCTTCATGGTGGGCGCGGCGGTGCTGGCCATCGTGCTGCTCAACAGCGGCCTCAACGTGCCGCAACTGCTGCTGGTGGTGGCGGTACTCAACGCGCTGGTGGCGCTGTACATCTTCACCCTGGTGCCCGAGTTCCTCGCGCGCTTCGTTGCCTACCTGGCCGCCAAGACGCTGTACCGTCTGGATGTGCAACACATCGAGCGGGTGCCGAACGAAGGCCCGGCACTGATCGTCTGCAACCACGTCAGTTACATGGACGCGATCCTGATCCTCGGCGCGGTGCCGCGTCCGACGCGCTTTGTCATGTACCACCGCATCTTCGACATCCCCGGCATGAACATCGTGTTCCGAGCCACCCGCGCCATTCCGATTGCCGGCGCGAAGGAAAACCCGGAACTGATGGAGCGCGCCTTCACGCAGATCGACGCGGCGCTGGCCGAAGGCGAGCTGGTCTGCATCTTCCCCGAAGGCGGACTGACGCTGGACGGCGATATCGCGCCGTTCCGCAAAGGCGTGGAACGCATCCTCGCCACGCGCCCGGTGCCGGTGGTACCGATGGCGTTGCGCGGCATGTGGGCGAGCATGTGGAGCCGGCGCGATTCGCGGCTCTCCCGGCTGCGCCTGCCGCGCCGTTTCCGTGCCCATGTCGAACTGGTCGTCGGGGAGCCGATTGCGCCAGAGCACGTCAACGCCGGAGCACTGGAATCGCAGGTTCGGGAGCTGCGTGGCGACGCGCGCTGAGTTCCGACTGTCGGGTGGTCGAGCCGATCAGGCCGAACGGATGAATCCGGCGGAGGTTGCCGGTCAGGTTGTCGCCTTCAGACGCTCCATGTCGACCCGCACGAACAGACAATCGGCCTTGGCGGTGACTTCGCCATCGACGATGACCTCGCACAGCACACGGGTCTTGCGCCCCACGTCGCCGTCCACGCTTGCGCGCAACGTCAGTTCCCGACCCATCGGTGTCGGCTTGAGGTAATCGATGCCCAAGTGCGCCGTCACGCAGTGGATGCCGGGCAAGGTGTCAGGTTTGCGCCCCTCGGTGCGGTAGTGATGCGCCATGGCGGTCCAGTTGCCGTGGCAATCGATCAGCATGGCGAGCAGCCCGCCATATACCAAGCCCGGCCAACCGGCGAACTCTTCGCGCGGTGTATGGACAGCGACAACATGGATGCCGTCCTCGTGCCAGCGGCTCTTGATTCGCAATCCGGTGGGGTGGTTCCGCCCGCAGCCGTAGCAATTGCCTTCCGGGTGGGCGAGATCCTGCAGCGCAGGAAGTTCGATCGACATGATGACGCAACCAAGATGAATCCAGGGGCGAGGATGGTAGGACAAATCCGTGCCTTGATCGGTGTGCTGCGCTACCATGATCACGGCAACCTCTGCCGTGTCCGACAGCGTACGCTTACATTTGCCTTGACCCTAATGAACGACCCCGGGGACGCGATACCAAGGCCGGCGCGCATGCCCGCCACGAGCGGTAAGCCCGACGCCGAGTGAGCGTTCCCACCTGATCCTCGGGATCAAGGTCGTTTCGTACGCATCGCCACGGTGGAGGCTGCTCTTTTCCTCTTCGATTCCCCGGCCGATGACTTCAGCTTCCGACGCACGCATGTCGCTGCGCGCAGCGATGCGCGAACGCCGCCTGGCCTTGCCGGCGCGCGAGCGTATCGCCGCCGCGGATGCGTTGGCCGAGCAACTGCGCAGCCTGCCGGAACTCGCCACGTCCGGCCATGTCGCCGGCTATTGGGCGATGCAAGGCGAGATTTCGTTGCATGCCCTGCTTTCGCCCGCGCCTCGCTTCATCTACTGCCTGCCGTGCCTCGCACCGGAGCGACATCTGCGTTTTGCGCCGTGGCGCTTTGGCGACGCGCTGGTGCAGAACCGCTACGGAATTCCCGAACCCGATCTTTCGCCGGAGTCGCTGCTCGCGCCTGAAGCCATGGATGTGGTGTTGGTGCCGTTGACCGCGTTCGACCGCCATGCCGTCCGGCTTGGCGCGGGCGGCGGCTATTACGACCGCAGTTTTGCCTTCCTGCAGGCGATGCCGCGCCCGGCGAGGCCGTTGCTCGTGGGTGTGGGCTACGACTTTCAAGAGGCGCCCGAGGTGCCGGCTGAAGCGTGGGATGTGCCGATGGATGTGATCGTCACCGACGCCCGTATCTTGCGGCGCGGGTAAAATGGCGCGTTCCCTGTCCCGTCCGCGTGCCATGGCCTACTGGTTGATGAAATCCGAGCCGGAGGAATTCTCCATCGACGATCTCGCTGCGCGTGGCCGTGAGCCATGGACCGGCGTGCGCAATTACCAGGCGCGCAACTTCATGCGCGACGGGATGGCGATTGGCGACGGCGTCTTTTTCTATCACTCCAATTGCGCCGTGCCAGGCATCGTCGGCGTTGCCCGCGTGGCTTCCAGCGCGTATCCGGACCCCACGCAGTTCGATCCGGAAAGCGACTACTTCGACCTCAGGTCCTCGCCGGACGCGCCGCGCTGGCAGATGGTGGACGTCGCCTTCGAGCGCAAGTTGCCACGCACGATTTCGCTCGACGAGTTGCGTTTCCACGCCGGCACGCTGGGGGATTTTCCCTTGTTGGCCCGAGGCAATCGCCTCTCCGTGCTGCCGGTGACCGAACACCAGTGGAATGCCATTCTTGCGCTGCCGTGAGCCGCGCCCTTGCCACAGGAAATGCCCATGTCTACCGATCGTGAAAACGCCAAGCGCCTTTCGGCCGAGCGCGCGCTGGAGTACGTCGAGCGCGGTTCGGTGATCGGTGTCGGTACCGGCTCCACGGTGCGCTGGTTCATCGAAGCCCTCGGACGTGAGCGCGGGCTGATCGACGGCGCCGTCTCCAGCTCCGAGCAGAGCACCGCGCTGCTGCGTCAGCATGGCATCGATGTCCTCGATCTCAACGCCGCCGGGCCGCTGGGCCTTTACGTGGATGGTGCGGACGAATGTGATCCGCAGCGTCATCTGATCAAGGGCGGTGGCGCGGCGCTGACGCGCGAAAAGATCATTGCCGCCGCGAGCGAGCGCTTCGTCTGCGTGATCGACGCCAGCAAGCGCGTGGATGTCCTTGGGCGCTTTCCATTGCCGGTCGAAGTGATTCCGATGGCGCGCAGCCACGTGGCACGCGAGCTGTTCAAGCTGGGCGGCCAGCCAGTCTGGCGCGACGGCGTGGTGACCGACAACGGCAACTGGATTCTCGACGTGCACGGACTGTCGATCACCGATCCGGTGGCGATGGAAGCGACCATCAACCAGATCGTTGGCGTCGTCAGTGTCGGATTGTTCGCCGCGCGCCCTGCCGACGTGGTGATCGCAGATGGTGAAATCGTCGCGGGGCCGAAGCCGACGTGAGTGGAATCCTGGTCAGTTTTTCGGACGCTGCAGAGGCCCTGCTGCGTTTCTCTTTCGGCCCCGGGCGCGAAGAGGCCGTGCAGGTGGCCTGCCCGTGGTTGGGCGGTCCCGAGTCGCCGGAGAGCTGGGTTGCCGATTCTGGCGACTTCACGTCCATTCGCGTCGAAGTGCGGGAGCGCGAGGGAGACATCGAAGCTGCCGCGCGCGAGGCCTATAACGACTTGCTCGCACAGGTGCGAGGTTCGCGCCGTCCCTATCTGATCCGCATCTGGAACTATCTGGACGCCATCAACGATGGCGACGGTGATGGTGAGCGCTATCGTCGTTTCTGTCTGGGCCGGGCCGTGGCCGTGGATGCGCAGTTCAACGATCCGCCGCCGGCCGCCACGGGCATCGGGCACGCGCATTCCACCGGAATCGTGCAGCTGGTCGCGTTGTGTTCGTCACGCCCGGCGATCGCGCTGGAAAACCCGCGCCAGACCCCTGCGTGGCGGTATCCGCGCGATTACGGTCCGGTGTCGCCGGGCTTCTCGCGCGGTGCGCTGGTGGGCGAGGGACAGGACATGCGTCTGCTGGCGTCCGGCACGGCCAGCATTGTCGGCCATCGTTCGCTGCACGAGGGCGACGTTCGTGCCCAATTGCGCGAGGCACTCGCCAACCTCGATGCGCTGCTCGGTCAATCCGTCGTGCATGGCGCCCCGACCTTCGCACTGAAGGAGCCGGCCGCATTGCGGGTGTACCTGCGCAATCCGGCCGATCTGGCCGCCGTGCAGGAAGAGATGGCCGCTGCCGGCATCGCTCCGGCGAACGTCATCTACGTGCACGGCGACATCTGCCGGCGCGAACTGCTGGTGGAACTGGAAGGCGTGTTCGCGCCGGCGTAGCGATCAGCGCACCAGCGCCATGCGCTGGCGGAATTCGATGCCCTTGGCGGTGAATTCCACGGTCATTTCCAGCCAGTCGATGTGGCGCGCATAAATCTCTTCCAGCAGATCTGCGTTGATCACCAGTTCCTCGCGTTCCGCATCGGGAAGGTCCGTGCTCGCTTCGCGCATCAGGCGGGCCACCTCACTGATCAACGCGCCGCGATAGCGTACGTAAAGCAACGGCTGTGCATCGCCGGTGGACTGCAGGTACGCCGGCAGGCGGGCCTCCTGATCCGCACCGATGGCAATGCCGAGCGCATTCGGCGCGAGCGCGACGAAGGCCGGTTGCTTGATGAACTCGTCCAGCGCCTCGGTCGGGAGACGTTGCGGTCGCGAATCCGGCTGCAACGACAAACCGGCCAGTTGCGGCACGAAGCTTCGCGCCGTCGCAATCAGGCCGGCTGGATTGTCCGAGCCGATCACCAGTCGGGCGGCAAGGTCACGCAGTCCCCATTCGGTCGAATCCAATTCGATCCTGTCCAGCGCCAGCAGCATGCTGTTGAACATCGGTCCGGCGGCATAGACGGCCGGATTGCTCAGGCCGTTCCGGGTGGCCGTGGAAAGCTCGTTCAACGCGGTCAGCGCCTCGCAGCTCCACGGTTGCTTTCTCGTCGCGGCATCAAGCGCGTTGGCCAGGGATGGCAATGCGGAAACTTTCATAGCCATGCCGAACAGGCCCAGCGCATCGTCCTTGACCTGAAGGCCGGGCATCGGCACGCGCAACGACTGCAGGTGAGTGGCGATGGCAGCGGAGGTATCGATGCGCGACAGCGCCTCGATCCCGTCCGCGTCCATCCGGGTGTAGCCGACGATCAGGCGCGGGATGGCCTCCGACAATGTGGAAAGCCCGGTGTCGCAATCGGACGGAAAGTTCGGCTTCTCGATCCCCAGTGGCGCAAGGAATGCGGATTCCAGTTCCGTCGCCGGTGTCTGGAACTGCGCCAGCAGACGGCGCACGTCGAGATAGCCGCTGCCGAACGGTGTGAAGCCTTCGGCCTGATTGAGTGTCTGGAGTTCGCCGCCGTCGGCCAGCGAACGCATCGGACGCTCAAGCCCGAGCAGCGTGCGCAGTGCGCTTTCGCTGTCCGCGGGTGCCACGGTGACGACGAGATGGTTGCCCACGATCGCGACGATGCCCTGGACAGGCACGTCGGGTGCCGCAATGCGCCAACCGCTGTCTACGCCCTCCAGTTGCAGTGGCTCGAAGGATTCGCCGGTGGCCCGTTGCAGCCGATCGACCAAGGCGCGAAACGCTGCGGGATCGGCCAGTACCGTGCGCGACACGGGCACCAATCCGATGCCGTAGATCGCCATGCGAGCATGGTCGGGATGGAAACCGAGCCGCGCCATCAGCGCGGCGCCGTCGGGTGCAGCTGCCAATTCGGCGTCGATCGCGCGCAGCCAGGCACGTGCACGCTGCGCGGTGGCGGCGTCCATCGCAGGCTCGACGTCGATTTCGCCGGAGGCATCCGATGCCTCGACTTCGGGCCTGGTCGTGTCGTCATCGAGTGCGTCGAGTCCCGTCAGCACGCGGCCGATCTGCTGCCGCCAGTTCGTGATCTGGGGATCCATGTGCGCCAGATAGCGCTTCATCGCCTCGGCAGGCGGAGGCGTGATGTTGCCGAACACGTACGGTGTATCCGCAGGTGCGAACGCCAGCGGATCGTCATGCCCGATGGCCGTGTCGCCACCCCGCCCGAACCACAGCCATGCCAATACCGCCGCCGCAATGACGGCGAGCACGATCCCTGCCTTGCGCATTATCGATCCCCGGGTGGTGAGTGGCGGCATTGTAGGGGGTGGCCTGCACCAGCCGCAGCATGGCGAAATGCAAGCCAAGAGCGATCCTTCACCATGCACGCCGCGCAACATCTGACCGACGTTCGATCGGGAGCCTGCGTTGCTCAAGCGCTGGCGTGGTGCCTGTTGATCATCACGCGCCGGTAATGGCCATGCCCGCGTCTGCGCGACGGGGTGCCGGCGCGTGTCGTGCTGCAGTGCGGCCGGGCCCGGTCTTCTGATCCGCGTCGAGCGGACGAGGAGGCGAAGCGATCATTCGAACCCAGGCCGGCGCGCGGTAAGGCGACAGGATCAGGCGCGAGCAGTGGTCAGCGTGGAGGAACACGGCCGATCTGATCGGCGTGCGCCTTTCAGGCAGGAAGCAAAGGTCGCGCAGCCCACATACGAAGGCACTGGCGCAGGGTGTCGCGCGAGGGCCCAGGTCGTCGCGGAACACGTCACTCGGACGGGATTTCCAATCCTCCGGCAGGCAAAGATCCATCACGCACGCTCCCGATAACCGTTGCGGGAAGAGCAGATGCTCAACGTCAGCAACGCACATGCGGCTGTCCATCCGAGTGATTTGGACGGGGTCCGGGAGCCCGAGCTTGCGATGTCAGGAGGTGGCCGCAAGCCTGACACTGTTGCTCTGGCGTCGCCTTCCCCGTGCGAATCGAGTTCAAAGTGAAGCGCAGTGGTCGCCGGAGCCTGACACGCGTGCGGCGCTCCGGTCGCATCCGCCATCGGCGTGGCGAGTGCGGCCAACATCGCGGTGCTGCCGGCAAAGCGTTGGCTGCGTGACCGGAACAGGGAGGGTTTGCGGGTTTCGCGGCACATGGGTGGTCTCCGACACGGACAACGGGTCCGCGTGATGTCCATGACAACGCCGGCGCAAGCCGAACACGCGGCGCAACCGGGCCGCATGCAGGATCGAATCTGGCAATTTGCGGGCAGCGCGTTGTCGCATCGGGCCGTCGCACCTATTCTCGCGACAGGTCGTCATGGAGCCCGAGCGCATGTCCCGCACCATCGCCATCGTCGAGGATGAACCTGCGATCCGCGCCAACTACGTGGACGCGCTGACGCGTTACGGCTATCGCGTGGCCGCATTCGCCAGCCGTCCGGAAGCGCAGCAGGCGTTTGCGCTGCAACTTCCCGATCTGGTGATCATCGATGTTGGTCTGGGCGACGAACTGGAGGGCGGTTTCGACCTCTGCCGCGAATTGCGCGCGCGCTCAGCCACGTTGCCGATCCTGTTTTTGACCGCGCGCGATTCGGATTTCGACGTGATCTCCGGGTTGCGACTCGGTGCGGACGACTACCTGACGAAAGACATCTCGTTGCCGCAACTCACCGCTCGGGTGCAGGCGCTGTTCCGCCGCACCGACGCGCTACGCTCGCCGCAGGCGCGCGACACCGTGATCGCATTGCGTGGCCTGAAGCTGGAAGTGGAACGCATGCGGGTCACGTGGAACGGAGGGGAGGTGCCGCTGACCGTGACCGAGTTCTGGATGGTGCATGCGCTGGCCCATCGGCCGGGCCACGTGAAGTCACGCGAACAACTGATGCGCGAAGCGCAGATCGTTGTCGACGATGCCACCGTCACCTCGCACATCAAGCGCATGCGCAAGAAGTTCGTCGCGCTGGACGCGGCGTTCGACGAAATCGATACGGTGCATGGGGCGGGGTATCGCTGGCGGCCGTAGGCCTCAAGGCCGCGACAATGTCTGGAACTGCGACTGGGCACGTTGCCGGAAGGGGTTGGCCGGGTTGGGCCAGCGCTGGCGCAGTTCGTCCATGTCTGCGGTCATCTGTTGGCGCGTGATGTGCTCGCCGTTGCGTGCGCGGCAAAAGGCCAGCGACAGCCGCGCTTGCGCGACGCGCCAAGCATCGGCGTCGCCAGCCTGCTCCAGCACCTCCACCGCGCGTTGCGCCAGCGGCAAGCCGGTTTCCGCCGAACCCAGTTCGCATTCCCGATCGCCCAGCGCGGCCAGCAAGGGGCCGAGCATGCGATGGCCGTGTGCCTGCGCAATGTCCACACCCTCGCGCCACAGATCATGCGCGGCGTCGGCGTCGCCACGCATCCGCAACAGGAAGCCGAGGTTGTAGAGCGGGAAGGCCAGGTCGGCGTAATCCTCGATGCGGTGACGACGGTCACTTTCCAGCGTCGCGCGCAGCATGGGTTCTGCTGCGTCGAAGTCGCCTTCCTCGAACAGCAGCAGGCCGAGGTTGTTGTTGAGTGTTCCGATCTGTGTGCTGTCGGGATCAAACACGCGTTGTGCCGAGTGCAGGGCGCGTTCCCAAGCCGCACGTGCGGCGTCCGTCTGCTGGTTGCGGTATGCGGCCGAGCCTTGCGATACGCGCGCATCAATGACGAACGGATGATCCGGCCCCAGCACCTGTTCCAGCTCGCGTGCGGCTTCGTCGAATTGCGTCAGTGCTGCTACAGCATCGCCCGAATAAAACGCGAGCTTGGCCAGGCCGATACGGGTTTTCCCGAGTTCCTGCACGCGGAACCGGGACTCGGGCACCGACTGCAACATGTGTTGCGCTGCCTCGAAAACCGCACGCGCGTCGTCGGTCAATACCTCGCCGCGCACATTGGACAAAGCAACGGTTTGCAGCGCATCGGCGATACCGCCCGTGCGCTGTCGCTGGCGATGGCGCTGCTGGACGATCCTGCGGCGGCCTCCAAGCACGACGAAACCCTGGCGCTGACCGGCCGCATCGCCAAGGATCGCTGGCGGCGCTTGCCCGCAGGGCCAGCGCGCGAACACGCGGCGCAGCAGGCCATCGACTGCTACCGCCGCGCCTGGGAACAAAGCGGCGACATCTTCCCCAGCATCAATGCCGCCACCATGCTGTACACCCAGAACGCCCGCGACGCCGCGCGAGCCCTTGCCCGCGAAGTACGCGAGGCGGCGCTGCGCGATACCCATGCCGCAGCGCACTGGCGCGAGGCCACGCTGGGCGAAGCGGCGCTGCTGCTGGGCGATCCCGATGCCGCCGCCGGGCACTACGCCGCCGCGTTCCGGCACGCGGCAGGCAACCTGGGCGACATCGCCAGCATGCGGCGGCAACTGCGGTTGATCGAAGGCAGTATGGCGATCCCGCAAAGCGTATGGCGCGCACTCGAACTGCCGCGCATCGTGGTGTTCACCGGGCACATGGTCGACGCTCCTGGCCGCGCCGTGCCGCGCCTGCCCGAAGCGGCGCTGGACGCACTCGCGCAAAAGCTCGCCACGCGGCTGGAGGCGCTGAACGCGGGTATCGGTTACTGCTCGGCCGCGTGCGGTGCCGACATCCTGTTCATCGAGGGGATGCTGGCGCGCGGCGCGGAAGTACACGTCACCCTGCCGTTCGCGCGCGAGGACTTCGTCGCGACCAGCGTGGCCTACGCTGGGCCTGCTTGGGTGAGACGTTTCGAGCGGGCGCTGGCGCGCGTGGCCTCGGTCGGCTACGGCGTGCGCGAGCACTATCTGGGCGACGAATCGTTATACGCCTACGCCGGCCGCCTGATGCAGGGCGCGGCCCTGCTGCGCGGCCAGCAGCTCGAATCCGAACCGATGCTGCTGGCCGTGCTCGACAACGGCTCCGAACGCCTGCCCGGCGGCACCCGCGACCTGCTGGAAAACTGGCAGCGGCTGAACCTGCCGTGCGAACGCATCGACCCGGCGCAACTGCGCGCTGCCGGAGATACTCCACCGACCACGCACTCCGCATTCGAAGCGCAGGAAACGCCGGCAGCGAACGACCCGCCGGTACCGCTGCGCAGCCACGCGCTGCGGCGCCAGGTGCGCACCATGTTGTTCGCCGACATGGTGGGGTTCTCGCGTCTGAAGGAAGAAGACACGCCGTCGTTCCTGGTGAACTTCCTCGGTGCCATCGCACAGATGCTGGCGCAGTGCGAGACGAAGCCGTCCTTCGTCAACACCTGGGGCGATGGCCTGTTCATGGTGTTCGACGATGTGAGCGCAGGCGTCGAGTTCGCGCTGCGCCTGCGCGACGCGATGCACGGCGAAGACTGGCCCGCGCGCGGCCTGCCCGCCGGAACCACCTTGCGCATCGGCATGCACACCGGCCCGGTGTTCGAGGCGCACGACCCGATCATCGGTCGCTCCAACTATTTCGGCTCGCACGTGGTACGCGCCGCACGCATCGAGCCCGTGGCCACGCCGGGCGCGGCCTACGTCAGCGCCGAATTGGCGTACACCCTGGCCGCCAGCGGCGCACACGGCGGCTTCGCCACCGATTACCTGGGCCTGTTGTCGCTGGCCAAGAGCTACGGCACCGAGCCGCTGTACCGGCTGCGGCGCGCGCAAGAGGCCGAGTAGCCGGGGCCGGGCTCGCGCTGCGAAGGGTCGCGCAGGCTACCGCGCACCGGTTCGGCATGCGGGCGGTTTGCGATTCCATGTTGCAGTGCGAGTTGCATTCGCTGCCGTATGGTCATTTAATCGCCAGGCTTTCAGGTCAGGGGGCCGCACAGCGGCAATGGCCTGAGGTCATGCCGGCGTCATGCCGGTCCACGTCATCGGGGTTCGGGAGAGCCAACACAATGAAGAAACACCAGTCGATCTCGGTCGGGCGTCCGCTCGCCTTCGCCATCACCGCTGCGTTGGGTCTGGGAGCTGCCACAGCGGCATCCGCCGACATGGTGCCCAAGCAACTGGCCGGGTCGCCGTCGGAGTTCGCCGCAATGCGCGCGCCCGATCCGGTACAGGCCACGATCCATTCGCGCAGCGCTCTGGTCCCGGTGGAGATGATCGCTGGAAAGTCCGGTGCGGCATGGCAGGGGGCGCTGCCGGTGGAGAATGGCAAACTGCGCTTTGCCCTGCTCGGGCCCGATGACGCCGGTTGGGATGTCGCGTTGACCGGTCCGGCAGGCCAGAAGCTGCGTGCCGCCGACACTGCCAAGAGCAGCCGCGCGTCGACCTTCGGTATCGAAGGCGCACAGGTGCCGGCGCGGATGTACGAGTTCGGCAACCTCGCGAAGGGCATGTGGTCGCTGGATCTCGCCGGCAATGCCAAGTCCGCTGGTCGTGGCTTCCTGCTGATCGAAGGTGATGCGGGTACCGAACTGGCATCGTATGCAACGCATGGTCGCCAACTGGTGGGCGAAAGCCTTGGGCTGACCGCGCAGTTGGCGGCCATCGATGGCGCCGGCAAGGCAATCACCGGTGCGGGTGCCGGGCGCATCGAGCGCGCCACCCTCACCGTGACCGGGCCCGATGGCAAGGTCGAGACGTTCGCGATGTTCGACGACGGCCTGCACGGCGACGGTGCCGCGGGCGACGGTCTTTTCGGTGCGGTGTTCAACGCTGTGCAGGCGGGTGACCACGTCGCGCAGGTGATCATCGAAGGCATGGACAAGGCCGGCAACCAGATCCTGCGCAGCGCCGAACATCTGCTGCCGTTCGTGGATCGCTCCATTTCCCTGGCCGGTGAGCGCGCCTCGGCGCGCATCGACAAGAGCGCGGCCACGCGGTTGACCATCGATGTGCCGGTCAGCGCTGCCAAGAACGCCGGTCATTACCGGGCGTTCGCGGAAGTGTGGGGCCGCGATTCGGCCGGAAACGACGTGCCCGTGGCATGGGTCGGCGGCATGGTGACGCCGGCCAAGGGCAAGCTCGGCTTCGGCTTCGATGAGCGCTGGGTGGCCAAGGCCGGCGCGCAAGCGCCGTTCGAACTGCGCAACCTGCGCATCGAGCATCCGGATCATTTCGTGACGGTGGCATCGGCACAGCGCATGGCACTGGATCTCCCGGCACCGCGCACCCGCATGAAGGCTGGCGAGGTCGTTGTCGATGAAATGATGACGATGGGTCCCCGCCCGGCAGATCTTTCCGCCAAGGCCACGGGCAAGCGCCTGCTTCTGGTGCACGGTTACTGTTCCGGTGGTGTCTGGCCGGCGGGCCAGTTCAGCACTGCATCGAGCTTCCTCGACGTCAACCAGAACCGCACGCACGACCAGTTCGCGCAACGCATCAAGACCTTCGGCGCCAGCTGGAACTCGTTCGGCGTGGTCGCGCACAGTCAGGGCGGCGCGGCATCGCTGCACCTGTACAGCTACTACTGGAGCGGTCTGGACAATGCCACCGGCAACCGTCTGATCCAGTCGGTGGGTACGCCGTATCAGGGCACCAACCTCGCCGGCATCCTGGCCCGCCTCGGCAACTGGTTCGGCGTCGGATGCGGCACCAACAGCAACCTGACCTACAGCGGTGCGTCGAGCTGGTTGGCGGGTGTCCCGACCTGGGCACGCGCCAAGGTGAACTACTACACCACCTCGTTCGAGGACCGTGCCTGGGTGTATGACTACTGCAATGCGGCCACCGATCTGGTGCTGAGCGATCCGGAAGATGGCACCACGGAGCGTGTCAACGGACAGCTGCCGGGCGCAGTCAACCGTGGCCATGCCACCGGCCAGTGCCATACCGCCGGCATGCGTGATCCTGCGCAGTACCTCAATACCTCGCGCAATTCGACGATGAACAGTAACGCGGCACGCTGATCCCGCGCTGGCTCCACCATGAAAAACCCCGGTCGTCAGACCGGGGTTTTTTCTTGCGACCCTTTCGCGGCACCGGCTTCAGTCGACGGGGCAACTGCCGTCGAGGAACGTCACCGCCCCCGTCTGCACCGAATACTCGGCGCCGACGATGCGCAGTCCGTCCTCGCGGATCAGTTTCTCCAGGACCACCGAGCCATGTCGGAGATGGCTGACCGATACGCCGATGTTGGCGCGCATGCCATGCAATGCCAGTGTCTTCGGATCATTGCGCAGCTCGGTGTGAAGCAGGCCCTCGATCGATGGACGAACCCGGTCCACGATGGATTGCAGGTTGCGCGATTGGGTTTCCACCGGTTTGAGCAGTTGCTCGATGGTGGCGCTGATGGCGCCACATTGCGTGTGACCGAGCACGACCACCAGCCGAACGCCGAAGCGCTCAGTGGCGAATTCCACACTGCCGACCTGTGACGGCGCGACGATGTTGCCGGCCACGCGGATCACGAACAGATCACCCAGTCCCTGGTCGAACACCAACTCCGCCGGGACCCGCGCATCCGAGCAACCCAGGATGATGGCGAACGGCTTCTGGTCCTGGCACAGCGACAGGCGGCGAGACACCATGGCGTCCTCCTTCGCCAGGCTTTCCACGAAACGCTGGTTGCCTTCGCGCAGGCGGGCAAGGGCCTGGTCGGCGGGAATCATCGGCGATCTCCTTTCAGGGTTGTCGGTAGCGGGGGCAGGCTTCGGGATTGCGTGAGCCGCTGACCGCAGCCTGATGCGGCCAGTGATGCCATCGGAGTCCTCGCTGGGCGCCCATCCGCCGTGGGAGCGGATGGTGCACGCCGGCACATTCTATCCACGGTCCGGTACGCGCCCAACCAATGGCAGTGGTCGGGCCCGCCGCCTGGGGCATACTTTGCGGATTGCCTGCGATCTGGGGGTCCCCGATGAAATCATCCGTTCTTGCCGCCTTGTGCGGTCTAGCCTTGAGCACCTGCGTTCTGGCCGATGGAAGCTCGCAGATTCTGCGCTTCCCCGACATCCAGGCCGGCCGCATCGCCTTCGTGCATGCCGGAGACATCTACATAGTCGGCGCCGAGGGAGGCACGGCATTCCGCTTGACCTCGCACGAAGGCCAGGAGCTTTATCCGAAGTTTTCGCCCGATGGCAGCAGGATCGCGTTCTCGGCCGAATACAACGGCACCCGGCAGGTCTACGTGATGCCGGCGTCTGGCGGAGAACCGCGCCAGTTGACCTGGTACACCGATGTCGGCCCGATGCCGCCGCGTGGAGGCACCGACAACCGCGTGCTGGACTGGACGCCGGACGGAAAGCACATCGTGGTGCGGATGAACCGTTTGCCGTACGACGAGCGCGGAGGGCGGCCATACCTTGTGCCGGCAGACGGTGGACTGGAATCACCCATGGTGGTTCCGGAAGCCGGCGGCGGCATGCTGAGCCCGGACGGTACCAAGTTCGTCTACACCCCGATCGATCGCGACTTCCGCAGCTGGAAGCGCTATCGCGGCGGCCGCGCGCAGGATGTGTGGATCTACGATCTGTCCGCCAACACCTCATTGCAGTTGACGGCCGACCGCGCCACCAACCACCAGCCGATGTGGGTCGGTGACACGGTCTATTTCGTGTCCGATCGCAACGACACCAAACTCAATCTCTATGCCATTTCCCCCGCCGGTGGCGAGCCTGCGAAAGTCACCGATTTCCGCGATTTCGACGTGCTCTGGCCGAGTGCCGGCTCGGATGCCATCGTGTTCGAAAAGGGCGGCGCGATCTGGCGCTTCAACCCGCAAACCCGTCAGGCTGCGGAGGTGCCGATCCGCATCGCCACCGATGCGCCCGAGACGCTGTCGCGCTACGTCAAGGCGGGCGAGTTCGTCGAATCCGCCGACCTGTCTCCGGGGGGCGAGCGTGCCTTGTTCAGTGCCCGCGGCGAGGTGTTCACCGTGCCGGCGAAGGAAGGCGAGCCCCGCAACATCAGCCGCACGCCGGATGCCCGCGAGCACAGCGCGCGCTGGTCGCCGGATGGAAAGTGGATCGCGTACCTGTCCGATGCCAGCGGCGAGTACGAGATTTACGTCCAAGCTCAGGACGGCCGGAGCGCGCCGCGTCGTGTCACCACCGACGGCGACATCTGGCGCTTCGCGCCGGTGTGGTCGCCTGATTCGCGCAAGCTGGCTTACTCGGACAAGCGTCAGCGTCTGCGCGTGGTGGATGTGGCCACCGGCTCCAGCAGCGATGTCGATACCGGCACGCACGCAGACATCACTGAATACACCTTCGCGCCAGACGGCCGCTGGCTGGTGTACGTGAAGCGGCATGCCAACGGCAACAACGCACTGTGGCTGCACGCGCTGGATACCGGTGCGACGCGTCAACTCACCTCGGCGGACACCAGCGCCGAAAATCCGGCATTCGATCCCAAGGGCCGGTACCTGTATTTCCTCTCCAACCGCGACTTCAACCTCGCGTTCTCCGCCTACGAATTCAATTGGCTGTACCGCGATGCGACCCGCATCTATGCCGCGACGCTGGCGGCCGACGGCCCGGCCCTGCATCGTCCGCGCATCGATGAGGCCGGACAGGGCAAAGACGAAGCCGAGGACAAGAAAAACGGCGACAGCAAGGCGCCGTTGCGTCTCAGCATCGACGTGCCCGGATTCGACCAGCGCACCGTTGCGCTGAATGCACCGGCAGGCAACTACCAGCAGCTTTCGGCCAACGACGATGGCGTGTTCTACATCGACATGACCGGATCGGGCCGTGGCGCGACTGGAACCGCGGTGCAATTCCTTTCGCTGGCATCCGATGCCAAGCCGCAGAAAGTCGCCGATGCGCGCGGCTACGTGCTGTCCGCCGGCGGCAAGAAACTGCTGCTCAGCCAAGGCAGCCAGCACGCGATCGTGGATGCCAAGCCGGATGCCGACTTCGCCAAGGGCAAGCTGGCACTGGAGCGGATGGAGTTGCGCATCGAGCCGCCGCGCGAGTGGCGCCAAATGTACGTGGACGCATGGCGCATCCTGCGGGACTGGTTCTATGACCCGGGCATGCATGGTCAGGACTGGGATGCGATCCGTGCCCAGTACGAGCCGCTGGTGGCCGGCGTGCGCAGCCGGTCCGATCTCGATTACGTGTTGCAGGAGCTCGTCGGCGAACTGAACTCCGGCCACGTCTACGTCGAATCCGGCGATCAGGTCCGTGCGGCGCGCAAGCCCGGCGGCCTGCTGGGGGCGGAGCTGATCAGCGATGCCTCAGGTTACGCGAAGATCGCCCGCATCTTCCCCGGCGAAAACTGGAATTCCCGTACCCGCTCGCCGTTGACGGAGGCGGGCGTCATGGTGAAGGAAGGCGAGTACCTGATTGCCATCGATGATGTCTCCACGCGCGGCGTGGACAACGTGTACCGCCTGCTGGAGAACAAGGGCAATCGGCTGGTCTCGTTGCGCATCAACGCGCTTCCGCAGGAGTCGGGCGCGCGCGATGTGGTCGTGCGCACCATCGAGAGTGAGCAGGAACTGCGCTACCTGGATTGGGTGCAGAGCCGTCGCCGCATGGTCGAGCAGCTGTCCGGCGGCCGCATCGGTTACATCCATGTGCCCAACACGGCGGTGGAGGGCAGCCGTGAGACCTTCAAGGGACTGGTGGCGTACAACGACAAGGAAGCACTGATCATCGACGACCGCTACAACGGCGGTGGATTCATTCCCGATCGGCTCGTCGAACTGCTTGCGCGTACCCCGCTCAACTACTGGAAGCAGCGCGGCCTGGAGCCCAATGCCACACCGTTCCTGCATCACCGTGGACCCAAGGCGATGCTCATCAATGGCCTGTCCAGCTCGGGTGGTGACGCTTTGCCGTACTACTTCCGCAAGCTGGGGTTGGGCAAGCTCATCGGCACCCGCACCTGGGGTGGTTTGATCGGCATCTCCGGCAACCCGCGCCTTGCAGACAACGGTGCCGTGCTGGCCGCGACCTTCAGCTTCATGGACACCGATGGTCGCTGGGATGTGGAAGACGTGGGCGTGGTGCCCGACATCGAAGTGATCGATCGTCCGGAGTTGATCGCCGCCGGTCGTGATCCGGGCATCGAGCGGGCCGTGCAGGAGCTGCTGGCCGAGCTGGATCGCAATCCAACCAAGGCGATCACTGTGCCACCAGCGCCAACGCGATTCCCCAAGGTTCCGCACTGATCTCGACAGTGCCTTCATCCCGATGTCCCGTGCCGCACTTTGGGCCGGGCATCGGGAGTGCCGTTTCTGGAGCGGCCGGATCGTGAATCCACGATGCGTGCCCGGCGGCTCGCTGGAACACATGTCGCCGGCGGCGCACAATCGCCCCAATGCAGCAGGCGGTGAAGTACGTGACCGATCTCAATGCCCGCTTCGAGCGGCTCGAGCCACTGATTGATCGTGCGCTGGAGCTGGAAGGCGACGCCCGCGACAAGTTTCTCGCGCTCTGTGCGGAGATCCATCCCGATTTGATCGACGATTTGCGCCGGGCGTTGGACCCGGAAGACATCCTTCCTCCCTTGAGCGGACTGGCGAAGGATGTCACGCGCGAGCGTGTCACCGACCGACGCGGATTGCGCGCCGGCCCGTGGCGCTTGCTCGAGAAGATCGGACAAGGCGGGATGGGCACGGTGTATCTGGCCGAGCGTGCCGACGGCGCGTTCGAGAAACGCGCCGCGATCAAATTGCTGCGCGGCGATGATTCCCGCTTCAAGGAACAACTCGAACGCGAACGCCGAATGCTGGCGCGGCTGGATCATCCCGGGATCGCGCGCCTGATCGACGGCGGCGTGCTGGACGACGGCCAACCCTGGCTGGTGATGGAGCTGGCGGACGGCGAGGATCTGGATGCCTGGCTGCGTCGCATGCGGCCGTCGCGGCAGCGACGCCTGTCGGTGTTTCTGGCGATCTGCGATGCGGTGTCGTATGCCCACAGTGCGCTCGTCGTGCATCGTGATCTCAAGCCCGGAAACATCCGCGTCGCGTGTGACGGGACGGTGAAGTTGCTGGACTTCGGCATTGCCAAGTTGATCTCGCCCGATGCTGCGCGCGGCAACACCCGGCACCTCGCGCTGACACCGGAATTCGCCGCCCCCGAACAGCTCGCCGGCGAGACCGTCACCGCTCGCACCGACGTGTACGCGCTTGGCGCATTGCTGTACCTGCTGTTGACCGGGCGATCGCCGCACCCGCGCTTTGACGGGAACTGGGTGGCCTACATCGACCACATCAACCAGGTGGATGCCAGGCCGGCCAGCCTCGCTGCTGCCGATGCAGAGGGACTGGCCTTGCCCGCGGGGCAATTGCGGGGGGATCTCGACGCCATCGTGGCACGTGCGCTGCGGCGCGATCCGATGGAGCGTTACGTCAGCGTGGATGCGCTGGCGCAGGACGTACGTCGGCATCTCGCCGATCGCCCGGTGCTTGCCCATCCGCAGACCTGGCAGTACCGAAGCGGCAAATGGCTGAGCCGCCACTGGGGCATCGCGGCTTCGGTAGTGGCGATCCTTCTCGCCTTGGGCGCGGGCATCACCGGCATCGTGTGGCAAGCACGAGAGGCGGCGGCGGAGCGCGACGCGGCCTTGCTGGAGGCACGACGTTCGCAGGCAGTGCGCGACTATCTCGCACTCATGTTCCGCAATGCCGGCTCACCCGAGAGTGAGCAGGGCAGCGCCCGCGCGGTACTCGCCTCGGCGGTGGACGGCATCGAGCACAGTTTCGATGGCGACCCGCAGGCGCGTCAGCACGTGTTGCTGACCTTGGCCGAAATTTACCTCTACATCGGCGATTACCCGGCGGCGGAAAGTCTGTTGACGCGCTTTCAGGCACTCGAACAAGGGGATACGCCTGCAGTGCTGCGGGCTCGCTCGCACATCTATCTGTCCACCATCGCCACCCGTCGTGGCCAGCCGCAGCAGGCTTGCGACGAAGTCGAACGCGCGTTCCCGCTGCTGGACGACGTCCGCACCGATCACCTGCGCACCCAGGCCGATGCGTTCTCTGCGCGTGGCGCCTGTCGACGCCTGCTCGGTGATACGGCAGCGGCTGTGGGCGACTACGAAGTGGCGCTGGCGATGTTCTCGCGCAAGGACGTGGGCGACGATACGAGCCTCGCCGCCGCGCACAACAATCTCGCCACCATCCGACTTCACCAAGGGCGCAATGCCGAAGCCGAAGCCGAGTTGCAAGCGGCATTGCGCATCTATGCACGTTCCGGACGCGAACGTAGCCTGGATGCCGCTACCACGTTGAACAACCTCGCAGTGCTGGTACTCAATCGCGGTGATCCCAAAACGGCTGCTGGTTGGTTGCAACGCGCGCTGGAGGTACAGCGTGCTGCGACGGGCGAGTCAGCTCCGCTGGGCGCACAACTCACGAATCTGGTGCGGGTACTGGTGCTGCTGGGTCGCACAGACGACGCAGAAGCGCCGCTCCGCGAAGCACTGGCGATGATGCAGCGCTTCACCGGGGACGACAGTCTGGACACAGCCACGACGCGCATGGCCTTGGTGGCGTGGCTCGACGCCCAAGGCAATGCGACGCAGTCGCTGATTGAAGCCGAACGCGCCTTTGCCCAGGCCGTGGCACGTCTCGGTGAAAATCACGTACTGACGCATCGCTTCCGGATCCAGCTTGCTCACGCCCGGAGCCAGGCTGGGCGGCGCGATGCTGCGCTGGGCAGTCTCGATGCCGCGATTACGGGGCTTGAAACCGGCGGAGACGCGGCCCGTGCGCATCTGGCCACGGCGCTGTGCGAACGTGCCATCGTGTTGCGCCGCATGCGGCCCGACGATGCGCGGAACGATGCACGCCGCTGCGCCGACTTGCGCAACCAAGTACTCGGCGCATCGCACTGGGAAACGGCCGAGGCCATCGCGCTGGGTGAAGCGCTGGCTGCGTCTGCGCAAACGACAACGCAGGCGACGCAGGCGTTGCAGACCCTCGTTGCCACGCTCGGGGAGTCCAGCCCGCGCACGCGGCGCGCGCAGTCCTGGTTCACGTCGAAGTGATGCCGGAAAGGAAACGCCCCGCCCGGAAATCCGGCGCGGGGCGTTTCGGGGCGCAACGGGCAGTTCGACGTCAGCCGCGACGACGATACGGTGAGAGTTCTGCCACCAGACGCTCGATCTTGCCCGACAGCGCGGCCTGCGCCTGGGTGTCGGCATTGAGCGTGGTGAACTGCACCTTCTCGCGCAGGCCCGCCCCGATGGGGGTACGGTCGGCGGTCTTGTAGGCACGCACGGTGAGGTGGGCGGTGTACATCTCCGACACCCGACCGTAGTAGCTGAGTTGCTCCGATCCCACCGGTTCTGCCCGCACCACGACAGCCACCGTGGCCGAGCGCCGCAGCGCGTTCAGTGCGCTGGACAGGTCGCCACTTGAAACACCGAGTGCTTCGGCGTCGACCACATCGAAACCGGCAGCGGCGAGCTGGGTCTCGATGCGCGTGCGCGCCGGGCCGGTGATCGCGGCATCACCGATACCGATCACGGCCACACGTTGTGGTACCGGCGGCGTTACCGGGCGGGGCGGCGTGGTAACGGCGACGGGCTGGGATGCCACGGCCGCTGGCGCCACCTCAGGGGCTGCCCCCGAGGCAACCGACGCAGCATTGGTGTGAACCTTTTGCACTGCTGGCGCATCCATCGGCCCGGTGGCGGTCGTTGTCTGGTTGTCTTCACTTCCTGGCGCACCTTCCACCGCGATCGTGGAAGCATCCAGCGGCGCACGATCCTGCGCGATGGCGTCATCGACGTCGGCCGTGGATATCGCACTGGCGGCAAGGCTCGCCATCTGCGAGACGCCGTCGCCGGATTGGGGCGCTGCGGGCAAGGGTTCCGCCGCCACACTCGTGCCGACCGGGTTGGCAGCCTTCCCGGTGTTGCGGCCAGCGTCATAGGCGACATCGCTGCGGCCGACGAAACCATCGCCGAAACCGCGGACGAAATCGGTGATCTGCCCGCGGAAGGCAAATGCACCACCAGCCACCGAAAGGACCAGTACCGCTGCTGCCGCCAGCGGTACCCATGCGCCGCTGCGGCGGGTGGCAGTGGGCTGGGGCGTCGCGTTGCTTCTGGTCGGCGCCTCATCCACTGCCGCTACGGGCGTTGGCGTCGCACTGCCGGCGCGGACAACCGGCGGCGGAGTCACCTGGCGCGGCGAGGATTTCGGCGTGGGGGTGCCGATCACCGTGGCGGCGTCGTTCACCGCTACCGGGCGGGGCAACTTGACGGTGCTGCCTCGCACCACCAGCGGATGCGCTTCCAGCGCGGCCACCAGATCATGACAGCTCTGGAAACGCTGCTCCGGCTCCTTGGCCACCATGCGCGACAGAATCGCGGCGGTCTGTGCATCCACCTCGCCGTTGAGTTGCTGCACATCGGGAATCTCGGCCTTCACCACTTCCAGCATCAGACCGAGTGGGCTTTCATCGCTGAACGGCGTGCGCCCGGTGAGCATCTCGAACATGACGATGCCGAGCGAGAAGATGTCCGAGCGCTGGTCGATCGGCTTGCCCAGGCACACTTCCGGCGAGAGGTAGCCCGGCGTACCGACGAATTCGCCGGTGGAGGTCAGCTTCTTGGAAATGTCCTGCGTCGCCAGCGCGATGCCGAAGTCGGCAATCTTCACCTGCCCGCGATCGGAGAGCATCAGGTTGCCGGGCTTGATGTCGCGGTGGATCACGCCGCGATCATGGGCCGTCGCCAGACCCTGTGCGGTCTGGTGCAGGATCTTGAGCGTGTTCTCGACGCTCAGCGCGCCATCGCGCTTGAGGATGGTGGAAAGCGACTCGCCCTCTACGTACTCCATCGCGAAGAACGGCTGCGAGGTCGCCTCGTCGGTGCCGATGTAATAGATCTGGATGATGTGCGGATCGCTCAGCGCCGCCATCGAGCGCGCTTCGCGCAGGAAACGTTCGACCAGTTGCGGATCATGCGCCAGCGACGGCGAGAGTTCCTTGATCGCCACATGCCGGTTCAGCGCCGGCTCGAAGGCGCGGTACACCACGCCCATGCCGCCGCGTCCGAGTTCGGACTCGATCTCATAGTGACCCAGGTGCGTTTTCATGTTCGCCTCGGCTGGCGATGGGGTGATGGTGCTGGCGCTCATCCTAGCATTGACCTTTCACTGGGACACCGCCCGATGCGGTGCGTACAAGGGGGTACGGCAGAGCGCCCGGAAACCGGGCACCGGGTCAGGTTCGGATTTAGCGCGTGTTTAGCGTTGGCGACGGACGACTCGTCCTGGTGAGCGGAAGCCCGGCATCCATCGGAGGCCGGGATGGTGCGACACAATCGGCTGAAAGACGACCTTTGCGCATCCGGTCAGCTGTGCGATACCGCCGTCACGTACACCAGTTCGCAGGCGCCCGCGCCGCTGTCCTGGCGCGTCAGCGAGCTGCGCCATAGCCAGCCGTCGTGACGCCGGGCCTGGATCAGGTACCCCTCGATCCGCACCACATCGCCGCGCCGCACGCGCTTGAGTTGGCGTGCAATCGCGCCATCGGCCGGGACCAAATGCATGTTGGCGCTGGACGCCACGATTTCCCGGGGAGGGACAGGTGGCTGATCGCGCCATCGATAGCTGTAGAAGCGCATGCTCTGGCGGATGTCGAGCCGATCCAGCACCGCGCTGTCGCTCATTCGTCCCCAGCCCAGTGCCAGATCCATCGGCGACAGCGCCGCCTCGGCATCGAATCGGTAATCCTCGCGTCCCAGCACCCGTGCCTCGATGGTGAAGCGCGCCAACGGCGTGAGCAGGAAATCGCCGTGCTCGATCGCCGTCGCATCATGCAGATCCTCCTGCACAGGCAGCTGCGGCGCGAGCACGCCCGGCGCACGGTCGCGCCCCATCGGCGGCGCCATCCACCAGCCGATCAACACCAGTACGAGTGCGGCAACCACCCAGCGTTTCATGCCCGCCAGCCTAACGCGAAGGACGTGGTTGGAACCTGCCGTAACCGCGCCGTTCTGCGCGCTACGCGTCTTTGTTCTTCTCGTCCCAGGCCAGGGGCTGCCAGAGTTCGAGCTTGTTTCCGTCCGGATCCATGACCCAGGCGAACTTGCCGTTTTCATGCGATTCCGGCCCGCCGGCAATGGCCACGCCGGCGGCACGCAACTGCACCAGCAGTTCGTCCAGATCGTCCACCCGGTAATTGATCATGAAGGCCGAATCGCTCGGGCTGAACCAGGTGCTGTCGTGCGTCGCGACGGTCCATACCGTCAGACCGCCATCGTTGGCCTTGTCGTCGGGCCACCGCAGAACGGCACCGCCCCACGGCTCCACTGCGATGCCGAGATGCGCCTGATACCACGCGGCCAGGGCTGCGCTGTCGCCACGGCTCTTGAAAAAAACGCCGCCGATTCCTGTCACTTTCGCCATGGCTGTCGCTCCCTGCCTGCATGGTGGTAGTGATCCATTATGGTCCGAGCGCGGGTGGTCGCGACTGATGCACGACGCAAGCCGATCCATCCGGCGAACAAGGCGCCGGCGCAGCCATCTTGAACTGCCTTCCGTCAGCTCTCAGACTGCTTCGATATCTCGCTCATCCGCGATCTTGTGACCATGGCCATGGCCGATCCTCGCTCCACCCTGCCCTCCATCGACGCCCGCCAGACAACGGCATGTCGTCCAGCGCCACATGAGGTGCACTCAACGTCCGTAAGGGCGGGGTAGCCCATGCTCAGCGTCCCCGTTTTCTGGCGAACTCGTGATGGCAGCGGCATGCTGGGTGGCGTGTTGGTGTTGGACGGCGCGACGTTGTGCCTGCAATACCAGACCCTGGACTGGCACCAGGGCGCGCAGCATCCCAACGCGCGCGAGTTGCGACTGAACCCGGAAGCCATCGTCCACGCCGAATTCCGCAAGGGTTTCTTGTGGATCGCACCCAGCATCGAAATCCAGTCCTCCGATTTCGCCGCACTCGCCACCCTTGACGCCGATCAATCCGGCCATCTCAGCCTGCGCCTGCGCGGCAGCCATCGCCGCGCCGCCAAAGCCCTCGTCGCCGAACTGCATTCCGCGCAGGTGGAAGTACGCTACAAGCGCTGGAGCCGCGACATGGATCGGATGACGCCCGAGGCCGGGCGCGAGGAAGAAGGCGATCAGGGTCAGTAGCCCGCAGATGGCTGCCGAACTACCGTACAAATTTCCTGATCTGCACTTCTGCGAAGCGAAGGGTTCTGTGGCCTAGCCTCGCGGCTTGGCCCGATGCGTCGCCTTCGCGGTCCACGGATCATCCGGCCAGGGGTGTTTGGGGTAGCGGCCTTTCATTTCTTTTTTGACTTCGGGGTAGGTGCGTTCCCAGAAGCCTTTGAGGTCTTGCGTGACTTGCAGCGGGCGGCCACCGGGGGAGAGCAGGTGCAGGGTGAGGGGAATGCGGCCGGCGGCGATGCGTGGGGTATCGGCGAGGCCGAAGAGTTCCTGGAGTTTCACCGCCAGCACCGGGGCGTCGCCGTGGCGGTAATGGATCGGGCGTTCCAGACCTGACGGTACGAGTATCCGGGTCGGGGCGAGGCTGTCGATTTTCTGGCGGGTGGGCCAATCGGTATTTGATTTGAGCGCGTCGGCGAGTTCGGTTTCGCTGAGGGCATCGAGGCGGCGTTTACCGCGCAGCGCGGGTTTCAGCCAGTCATCCAGATTTTCGATCAGGGTTTCATCGGAAAGATCGGGCAGCGAGTCGGCTTCGTTCTCCGGCAGCCAGCTACGCAGGCAGCGGACGCGTTCGCGCCATTGTGTGAGGGCTTCCGTCCACGGCAGGGCGTCGAGGCCGAGTTGGCGTACGGCATCGACCAGGGCGTCGGCAAACTGCGCAGGGTCGGGTTGGGCGATGGGGCGCACGTCGAGGGTGATGCGGTCGAAGCGGCGTTCGCGCTGGGCCGCGATGCGATGGGTGTTGGTGTCCCAGAACACGCGATCTTCGCTGACGAAACGCGATGCGAAAGCGTGTTCCAGCGCGGCTTCGTCCACCGGTGCGGCGCGCTGGATGCGGGCATCGCGTTCGGCATCGCGCAATTCGGCGATGACGATCCACGCTTCGCCATAGAGCGCGCTGTCCGGTGCGAGCGTGGCGCTGCGGCCATTGGCGAGCTGGTAGCGATATGGATCGCTCGGGTGCTGATGCGCGATGCGATCGGGGAAGGCGAACATCAGCACGTCGCCCAAACGATGCGCCGCGGCGTCGGCGGGCGGCGCGGCGCGCAGGTTGAGGCGCCGCCGCCATTGCTTCGCGGTCTGGTCGATGGCCGCGAGTGCGCTGCGTGAAGCATCGGGCGGCGTGCGGCCGGCGCGAAACGCGGCCAAGGCCTGCCAGCGTGCGGCGATATCGTCGCGGCGCGGGCCTTTGAGCGGGTCGCGGGCTTCCAGCAAGGCGGCCAGATCGCAGGCCAAGGCCACGTCTTCGACGTCATCCGGCGCGAGCAGCATCGCGCCGAGCCGTGGATGCGTGCCGAGTTTCAGCAGGCGCTGGCCGAACGTCGTGATGCTGCCGCCTGCCAAGGCGCCAAGGCGTTCGAGCAGATCGCGTCCGGCGGCAAGCGCGCCTTGGGGCGGTGGATCGAAAAAGCGCAGCGCAGCGCTGCCCCAAGCCGCCAGTTCAAGCGCCAATCCGGCAAGTTCGGTGAGGGCGATTTCAGGGCGGCGCGCGGCTTCCAGCCGTTGCGATTGCGGCCACAGGCGGTAACACCAGCCTTCGGCGACACGGCCGGCGCGGCCGGCGCGCTGATCGGCGGAGGACTGCGGAATCGTCACCACGTCCAGACGTGGAAAACCCGAGTTCGGATCGAAACGCGGCTCGCGCGCCAACCCCGAATCGATCACCACGCGCACGCCGGGCAAGGTGACCGAGGATTCGGCCACGTTGGTCGCCAGCACGATGCGACGACGCCCATCGTCGGCCGGTTGCAGCACGGCGCTTTGTGCTTCGACGGAAAGTTCGCCGTGCAACGCGAGCACCTCGGCAGCGAGATTCGTGCCGTCGAGCGCGCGCATGACATCGGCGATTTCGCGTTGGCCGGGCAGGAACACCAGCATGTCGCCGGGATGCTCGGCGAAGGCGGTTTCGACAGTGCGGCGCACCTGTGCGGCGAGCGGTTCGTCGCGGCGGGCGGGCGGATGGGAAATCGTGACCGGGAAACTGCGGCCTTCGGAAGCAAGGCGCGGCGCATCGAGAAAGCGCGCGAGTTTTTCGCCATCGAGCGTGGCACTCATCACCACGATGCGCAGTTCGTCGCGCACCTGCGCCTGCACGTCGAGCGCAAGCGCAAGGCCCAGATCGCCGGCGAGGTGGCGCTCGTGGAATTCGTCGAACACGATGGCGCCGACTCCTTCGAGCATCGGGTCGTCCTGAATCATCCGGGTGAGGATGCCTTCGGTGACCACTTCGATGCGGGTGGCAGCACTGGTGCGATTTTCAAAACGGATGCGATAGCCGACGCGCTGCCCCACATCTTCACCCAAGCTGCGCGCCATGAAGGTGGCAGCGGCACGCGCGGCCACGCGGCGCGGTTCGAGCATCACGATGCGTTGGCCGGCCAGCCACGGCGCGTCGAGCAGGGCCAGCGGCACGCGCGTGGTCTTGCCGGCGCCGGGCGCGGCTTCGAGCACCAGCCGCGAATGCGCGTCCAACGATTCGCGGATCGCCGGCAGCAGCGCGTCGATCGGAAGCTGGAGCTGATTCATGCCTTGCGTCGCCGCACATCGCGCAGGATTTCCCGCGCCGCATTGCGCCCCGGCAGGCCGGTGACACCACCGCCCGGATGCGTGCCCGAGCCGCACAGATACAGCCCCGGCAAGGCACCGCGATAGTTGCCCTGACCAAGCAGCGGGCGAGCGCTGAACATCTGATCCAGACCGAGCGCGCCGTGGAAAATGTCGCCACCGACAAGGCCGAATTCGCGCTCCAGATCCTGCGGTGTCAGTGCGCGATAGCCGAGCACGCTGCGCGAGAAGTTCGGTGCGACCCGGTCAACGGTATCGATCATCAGTTTCGCCACCGTGTCGCGGTGCGGATCCCAGCCGCTCGGCATCTCGGGATGCACGTGCTGGCAGAACAGGCTGGCGACATGCTGGCCGGGCGGTGCCAGCGTGTCGTCGAGCGTGGAGGAAATCACCAGTTCGACAATCGGTTCGCGCGCCCAGCCGGGATTGTGTTCACGCGACTTCGCATCGAAATACGCGCGCTCCATGTAGTCCAGCGTCGGCGCGACGAGGATGCCGCTTTGATGATGCGGTTGCAGCGACGTTCCCGGCGCCGCGTTGAAATCCGGCAGTTCCGACAGCGCTACGTTCATGCGGAACGTGCCCGAGCCGCAGCGATAGCGCGCGATGCGCTCGCGCGTGTCGTCGTCGAGGTGTTCCGGTGCGACGAGTCGGGTGTAGAGCAGTTTCGGATTGACGTTGGCCACCACGCAGCGCGCAGTGAATTCGCGCCCGTCCTCCAGCCGTGCGCCGGTGGCGTGTCCCTTTTCGACAATGATTTCCGCGACCGCCGCGTCGGCATGAAGCTGCACGCCCCGCGCCCGGCACTCGGCCGCCATCGCTTGCGTGATGGCGCCCATGCCGCCGATCGCATGTCCCCAGACGCCGGACTTGCCGTTGGTCTCTCCGAACACGTGATGCAGCAGCACGTAGGCACTGCCGGGCGTGTACGGACTGGCGAAGTTGCCGACCACCGAATCCCAGCCCAGCGCAGCCTTGAGCGATGCGGATTCAAACCAGTGATCCAGCAGTTCACCGGCGGATTTGGTGAACAAATCGAGCAGATCGCGACGACCCCGCATGTCCAGATGCTTCAACTGCTTTGCCACCTGCCACGACGCCAACCAGTCGGCCAGCACGAAGCGCTCGGAGACATTGGGCGGCGTGCGTGCCATCAGCTCGCGCAGCACCGCCACCACGCGATCAAGCATGGCGTAGTAGTCCGGCAAACGCTGCGCATCGCGCGGCGACAGGCGCGCCAGATCGCGCATGCCCACATCGCCGCCAAGGCGGAAGGCGCCACCGTCGAAATCGGGCAAAAAGTTGGCGTAAGGCCGTTCGACCACGCGCAGGCCATGCTCGGCCAGACGCAAATCCGCGGCGATCTGCGGATTCAGCAGACTGACCGTGTAACTCGCCGTGGAATTGCGGAAGCCGGGGTGGAATTCTTCCGTGACCGCCGCGCCGCCCAGCACCGGGCGCTTCTCCAGCACCGTGACCTTCAATCCCGCCGCGGCCAGATAAGCCGCGCACACCAGACCATTGTGGCCGCCGCCAAGGATCAGGACATCGCTGGTTTGCATGGCTGCTCCTCATGGGGAAAGGCGGAATTATCCATGCGGGCACAAGGTGCTGCGTGCATTCGGTGGCGAGCAGGCACCTGCGGGTGGAATCGGGTGTGCTGCCGGGAGCGCGGAAACCACGCCATCGAGCCTTCATCGGCTCATCGCGAAACGGCTGCACGGGGCGACGGTTCCAAGCATGCGCCTTGCGCCGACACCGAACGGTTCGGGGTGGCGGCAGACCTCGGCGCAATCAGCGAAATCGCAGGCAAACCACATGCGCAGGTCGGTGTTGCCCCCGACAAACGCATCGCCCGATGCCCAAACGTGCCGCAGCGGGTAGCATCCGCAGCCTCCGAACTGCAAAAGCGACACGCATGAAAGAACGATTGCCGATGTGGATGCAGGAATGGTTCGATCTGTTGCTGCCGGCCGCCCAGGTGGTGCTGGTGATCCTGATCGCCATCTTGCTGCAGGCCTTGCTGCGTCGCCTGATCCAGCGGTTGTGCGTGCGTTACGGGCTGCCGGAAGAACTGGCCGTCGGCGTGCGTCGGGTGATCGGATTCGTCATCACGCTGGCGGCCACGCTGCTGATACTCGATCGCCTGGGTGTGTCCGGCACGGTGCTGTGGACCGCCTTCACGGGGTTCGCCACGGTGGGTGCGGTGGCGTTTTTCGCGGCGTGGAGCGTATTGTCCAACATCTTCTGCACCGTGCTGATTTTCATCACGCGGCCGTTCCGCCTTGGCGATATCGTGGAATTGCTGGAGAACGGCGAGAAGCCCGGCATCAAGGGACGCGTGATCGATGTGAACCTGATCTACACCACGCTGCAGGAAACCGGCGATTCCCAGAGCGGCACCATCATGCAGATCCCCAACAATCTGTTTTTCCAGCGTGCGCTGCGACGCTGGCGGGGCGATGCGGTGCCTTCGCTGCCGGCGCGCTTGCATTCGGCATCCGGCGCGGCATCGGAAGGTGAGGGAAAGAAGGCATGAGCAACGGTCCAGCTCGCCGCCCGCTCACCACCCGCAGTGCAGGCTGGGCCAACGCATTGGCGCGCGCGCTGGTCGGCAGCACCATCACCCCGAACCAGATTTCCGTCATCAGCATCCTGTTCGCGCTGGTGGGTGCGGCGTTGCTGATTTACTGGCCGACGCCACCGGGCTTCGTGCTTGCGGCGCTGTGCGTGCAATTGCGGCTGTTGTGCAACCTGCTCGATGGCATGGTCGCGATCGAAGGCGGCAAGCAGTCGCCGCTGGGTGCGCTGTACAACGAATTTCCGGATCGCATCGCCGATTCGCTGTTCCTCATTGCACTGGGCCACGCAGCAGGGCATGGCTGGCTGGGATGGCTGATGGCGTTGCTGGCAGCGCTGACGGCATACATCCGGGTTACCGGCGGCAGCCTCGGGCTGGCGCAGGACTTTCGCGGGCCGCAAGCCAAGCCGCATCGCATGGCGGTGATGACGGCCGCACTACTGATCGGCGCCGTTGAGTCGTGGCTGCGAGGCAGCGTGTGGACGCTGCTGGGCGCATCGGTCCTGATTGCCGCGGGAACGGTGCTGACCTGCGTCCTGCGCAGCCGTGCCATTGCGGTGCAGCTTCGGGAACGCGGCTGATGCTGACGCGTATGCTGGTGGCACTGACCACGCTGCTGTTCGGTGCCTACCCCCGTTGGATCGGCACACGGCCGAGCCGCCAACAGCGCATCTACTTCGCCAATCACGGCAGTCATCTCGATACCGTGACGCTGTGGGCTTCGCTGCCTCCCGCACTGCGGCGCCGCACCCGGCCGGTCGCGGCCAAGGACTATTGGGGCGGCGGCCTGCGGGCGATGATCGCGCGACATGGTCTGAACGCAGTGCTGATCGATCGCCAGCGCGAAAGCCCGAACGACGATCCGCTCGCACCGCTGCACGCGGCACTCGCACAGGGAGATTCGTTGATCCTGTTCCCCGAAGGCACCCGCAATCCCGACGACACGCCGGGCCGCTTCAAATCCGGCCTTTACCACCTCGCCTGCGCCCATCCGGAGGTGGAACCCGTTGCGGTGTATCTCGACAATGCGCGCCGCAGCTTGCCCAAGGGCAGTCTGTTGCCCGTGCCGCTGATCTGCACCGCACGCTTTGGGGTCGTGGTGAAACCGCAGGCCGGTGAGAGCAAGGATGATTACCTCGAACGCGCCCGTGCGGCGGTGATGGAGTTGGCATGATCCAGGACGTGCAATCGTGGTTCGAACGCCTGCTGCAACGCACGCCGGACGAGTTCTGGCAGGTGATGGGCGGTGTGCTGGCGCTGTTGGTGGTTGCCAGCGTGATCGCCGCTCTGCTCAAGCATCGAAAGCCTGGTGCCACGGTGGACAACCTCGTGGCGCGGATCAATGCCTGGTGGGCGATGGTCGCGGTGCTGGGCGCCTGCTTCCTGCTCGGGCCTGTCGCCACACTGGTGCTGTTCGGCATCGCGTCGTTCCTGGCGCTGCGCGAGTTCGTCACGCTCACGCCGACCCGGCGCGGCGATCATCTGGTGCTGTGTCTGTGTTTCTACATTGCGATTCCGTTGCAGTATTTCCTGATCGGAATCGATTGGTACGGCCTGTTCGTGATGTGCATTCCGGTGTACGGCTTCCTGCTGCTGCCGGCCGTCTCCGCACTGGCCGGCGACACCGAGGATTTTCTCGCACGCAACACCAAGATCCAGTGGGGTCTGATGCTGACGGTGTATTGCATCAGCTACGCGCCGGCGCTGTTGCTGCTCGATATTCCCGGCTACGAGAACAGCAACCTGCTATTGCTTCTTTACCTGCTGCTCGTGGTGCAGTTGTCCGATGTATTGCAATACGTGTTCGGAAAATTGTTCGGCAAGCACAAGCTCGCGCCCAGCGTGAGTCCATCGAAAACCGTCGAGGGTTTGGTCGGTGGCGGTTTGTCAGCCGCAGGCGTGGGCGCGGCGCTGTGGTGGATCACGCCGTTCACGCCATTGCAATCGGGCCTGATGTCGCTGCTGATCGTGATCTGCGGCTTCCTCGGCGGGCTGGCGCTGTCGGCGGTCAAGCGCAGCCTCGGTGCAAAAGACTGGGGCCAGATGATCGAAGGCCACGGCGGCATGCTGGATCGTTTGGATTCGGTGACTTTCGCGGCCCCGATATTCTTCCATGTGGTGCGCTACGCGTTCGGGTAAGCCGTCCTTTGCTCAGGAACGCATCAACACGTCCAGCGTCAACGCATCGACAGGCGGCGCGTCGCCGGGTGCCAGTATCGGAAGCATGCCGAGACAGGGGGCTGGAAGATGCGAAGCGAGCAGCTCGGTATTGGCGTCGGGCAGGTGCCAGTTCGGATCGATGCGGTTGCCGATCCAGCCGGCCAGGCGGCAACCGTCATCCGGGATGGTGCGTGCGCTGAGTCGCGCGTGGCTGATGCAACCCAGCTTGAGTCCGCAAACCAGAATCACCGACAAGTCCAGCGCTTTCACCAGAGCGGATTGATCCAGCGTCGCCGACCATGGCGCGAGCCAGCCTCCTGCACCTTCGATCACGATCACATCCGCCTGCGACGCCAGCATGCGAAATGCCGAGACAATCGGTTCGAGAGTGATGTCCGCGCCCGCGCATGTGGCCGCAAGTTCCGGTGTGGTGGGTTCGGGTAACGCGACGGGATTGACGAGGGCGTAGTCAGGCTGGAACGTGCCGGCCGCGATCAGCGCGAGTGCATCCTCGTTGCGCCAGCCGTCGGTCGTGCGTTCGCAACCGGCCGCGACCGGCTTCATGCCGACCGCACGCAATCCACGTGCTGCGAACGCACGCAACAGCGCGCATGCGGCGACAGTCTTGCCGATGCCGGTATCCGTGCCAGTGATAAAGAAAGCGCGTGTCATGAATCAAGCATGCCCGATGCGGGCATCGCGAGAAAACCTTCGCGCCGGGGCAGGTACACTCCCCGGTTCCGTCATCACCGGGAGCGACTCCGATGTTCGAAGCCCATGCCCTTTCCGGAACCAGGTCCGAGCAGTACGCGCAGCTGGCCGAGCAGGCGCGCGGGCTCTTTCATGGCGAGCGCGACCGCATCGCCAATGCCGCCAACCTGTCCGCATTGATCTATCACGCGCTGCCGGCGCTGAACTGGGTCGGTTTCTATTTCTTTGATGGCACCGAGTTGGTGGTCGGCCCGTTCCAGGGCAAGCCGGCCTGCGTGCGCATCGCGCTTGGTCGCGGCGTCTGCGGCACGGCGGCGGTGACGCGCCGGATTCAGCGCGTCGATGACGTGCATGCGTTCGAAGGTCACATCGCCTGCGATGCGGCATCCCGTTCGGAACTGGTGATCCCGTTGTACGCAGGTGATCGGTTGGTGGGCGTGTTCGATCTCGACAGTCCGGAGCCTGCGCGTTTCGATGCCGACGATGAGGCCGGCATGGCCGCCATTGCCGCGCTGTTTCTGGAGTCGATCGAATGAGTACCCCGTTGAACGTCGGTCCGAAGTCCGCTGCCTGGTTGCGCCAGGTTGGCGTACGCACCCGCGAGGATCTGGTAGAGATGGGAGCGGTCGCGGCCTACGTGAAATGCAAGCGCGCCGGCTTCCGTCCCAGCCTCAACATGCTTTATTCACTGGAAGGCGTGCTGATGGGGTGCCATTGGCAGAAAGTGCCCGAAGCGCGCCGCACCGAATTGCTGGCCGAAGCCGAGGCGCAGATCGCGCAGATTCCGCCGCCGCGTGGTCGTGCGGCGGCGCTGGTCGTTTCAGAAGTGCGTGATGTTCCCGGCGACGGTGGCGATGCCCCGGCGATGGAGTACGGGTTTGGATTTGACGACCCCTCCGCTTCTTCGGGAGGCGAAGAGTCCTGAGCCTCAGGCCGGGCGAACCGCCGCGTAGTCGCGTGCATCCGCGCGCCACGCCGGTGTCGCGCGGATCGTGGGCAGGGCATCCTCGGGCGTGGCGGCAAGCGACCAGATCTCGCGGTGCTCGGGATTGAGGAAGCGTTCAGCGATGACCTGCTCATCCATGAACTTGAGCAGCGGACTCCAGTAGTCGCGCGTGTTCAACAGCAGGATGGGGTTGAAGTAGAGGCCCAGCCGCTTGAGCGTGATGGCTTCGAACAGTTCTTCCAGCGTGCCGCAGCCGCCGGGCAGCGCGATGACCGCATCCGAGCCGGTCAGCAGACGATGCTTGCGCTCGCGCATGTCTTCCACCAGTTCAAGTTTCGTGAGCCCCGGATGTCCCCATTCCAGGTCGGCCATGAAGCGCGGCAGGATGCCGATGACCTTGCCGCCGGCCGACAGCGCGCCATCGGCCACGGCGCCCATGGATCCGCGCGATCCGCCACCGTAGACGATCTCGCAGCCGGCCTGCGCGAGCAGCCTGCCCAGACGGCGGGCTTCATCGGTGTATTCGGTGGGAGCGAAGTCGCTGGACGCGGCGTAGACGCAAATGCGCATGGTCGGGATCCGTGGGAGTGGGCGGGTATTTTGCCACTGCGCACGGTCGCGCTGCGTCTGCGGCAGAATGGGCACCTCCCCGTCCCACAGGACACGACGTGAATCTCGCCCCGCTTTATGCCCAGCACCTGTCCGCCGTGTGTCGCCGCATCGAGGCTGCACTGGAGCGCAGCGGCCATGACCACCTGCTGATTCCTTCCGGGGTGTTGAAGTACCGCTTCCTTGACGACAACCCGTACCCGTTCGCGCCCAATCCGCACTTCCTGCATCTGGTGCCGCTGCTTACCCACACCGATTGCTGGATCGTCGTCACGCCGGGCAAGCGGCCCGTGCTGGTTTATCACCAGCCGGCCGATTACTGGCACATCACCCCGACGGCACCGGAAGGTTTCTGGGTGGAACACTTCGACATCCACATCACGCGCGAGCCATCGCAGGCCACGGCCTTCCTGCCGAAGTCGGGCCGCCTGGCGATCGTCGGCGAGGCCGACGCCGCGCTCGATGGCTACATGCCGAACAATCCGCCGGCGCTGGTCGAGTACCTGCATTACCACCGCGCCTGCAAGACGCCGTACGAGCTGGCCTGCATGCGGGAGGCTTCACGACGGGCCACGCTCGGTCACGTCGCTGCCGAGGCGGCGTTTCGTGCAGGAGCATCGGAGTTCGATATTCATCGCGCCTATCTCGGCGCCTCGGGCCAGAATGATAGCGACGCGCCCTACGGCAACATCGTCGCGCTCAACGAACACGCGGCGGTATTGCACTACCAGCGTCAGGATCGGATCGCGCCCACGCGTTCGCGTTCCTTCCTGATCGATGCCGGTGCGAGCTTCCACGGTTATGCAAGCGACATCACCCGCACCTGTGGCGATGGCGATGCACGCTTCCAGGCGCTGATCGACGGGGTCGAGCAGGCCCAGTTGGCGTTGGTGGACGAGGTGCGTGATGGACGCGATTACCGCGATTTGCACCTGTCGGCGCATCTGAAACTGGCTGGCGTGCTGCAGGCGCTGGGCGTGGTGCGCATGTCGCCGGAGGCTCAGCTGGAAACCGGCGTCAGCTCGGCGTTCTTCCCGCATGGGATCGGCCACTTGCTCGGCTTGCAGGTGCACGATGTGGCTGGCTTCTCGGCATCCGATGCCGGTGGCGTGATCCCCAAGCCGGAAGGACATCCCTATCTGCGCCTTACCCGCGCGCTCGCGCCAGGCATGGTGGTGACGATCGAGCCGGGCCTGTATTTCATCGATCTGCTGCTGGCGCCGCTGCGGGCCGGGCCGCATGCGGATGCGGTGGACTGGTCGCTGGTCGAGCATCTCGCGCAGTTCGGCGGCGTGCGCATCGAGGACGACGTGGTCTGCACCACGGCTGCGCCGGAGAACCTGACCCGGGATGCGTTCGCGGCGATAATGCCGCACTGACATTTCCCGGAGACTGCCGTGGCCAACCCGCTGATTGCTCCTTCCATCCTGTCGGCGAACTTCGCGCGTCTGGGCGAGGACGTGGATGCCGTGCTGGCCGCTGGCGCCGACTGGGTGCACTTCGACGTGATGGACAACCATTACGTGCCCAACCTCACCATCGGCCCGATGGTGTGCGACGCGCTGCGCAAACATGGCGTTACCGCACCGATCGACGTGCACTTGATGGTGCAGCCGGTGGACGCGCTGGTGCCGCAGTTCGCCAAGGCCGGTGCCAGCACCATCAGCTTCCACCCGGAAGCCAGCGCACACGTGCATCGCACCATCCAGATGATTCGCGATCACGGCTGCTCGCCCGGATTGGTGCTCAATCCGGCCACGCCGTTGAGCGTGCTCGACCATGTGCTGGAAGACATCGACCTGATTCTCGTGATGTCGGTGAACCCCGGTTTCGGCGGACAGAGCTTCATTCCCTCGGCACTGGAGAAGCTGCGACGTCTTCGTGCGCTGATCGACCACAGCGGCCGTGACATCCGGTTGCAGGTGGATGGCGGCGTGAAAGTGGACAACATCGCCGACATCGCCATGGCAGGCGCGGACACGTTCGTTGCCGGTTCGGCGATTTTCGGCAGCGGCGACTATGCCGCCACCATCGCGGCGATGCGTGAGGAAATAGAGCGGGCTCGCAACCGCGTCCTGGGCTATTTCGTCTGAGCGAACCATGACGTCCACCGCCACGACCGATCTCTGCGACGCACACGAGCGTGCAGTCCATGTACTCGCCCTGCCGTGGCTCGATCTCGGCAGGCGTACTGCCTTCCACGGCCAGGTGGCCACGATCAAGGCGTTCGAGGACAACTCGCGGGTGCGCGAAGCCGTGGCGGAGCCAGGCCGCGGTCGCGTGCTGGTGGTTGATGGCGGCGGTTCGATGGCGCGCGCGATGCTGGGCGATCTGCTTGCCGCCAAGGCGGTGGAGAACGGCTGGGAAGGCATCGTCATCGTCGGCGCGATTCGCGACAGTGCCGCCATCGCGCAGCTGGATCTCGGCGTGAAGGCGTTGGGGCGCTGTCCGCGCAAGACCGAAAAGCTCGGCGATGGCCGACGCGATGTGGTGCTGGAAATCGCCGGCGTCGTGGTGCGGCCGGGCCAATGGCTGTACGCCGATGCCGATGGCGTGATCGTCAGCGACACTGCCCTGCATTGAGTGATCGAAGCGCGGGTCCGCGCCCGGTCTTCCGTGCCGCGCTAGAATCGTCGGCATGATCGCTTCTCTGCTTGCCTCCGTTCTGGCCGTCGGCCTGCCAGCCGACGAACCTGCTCCATCCAAGCTCGGCCTGTGCGTGTCCTGCCACGGCAGCGACGGACGCAGCCGCATGCCGGCCGCGCCGCACATCGGCGGGCAGAACGAGGCCTATCTGGTCTGGGCGTTGAACCAGTATCGCGAAGGCCGCCGCGAGGGCGACGTGATGAACAGCATCATCGGCGTGCTCAACCGCAAGGACATCGAGGCTTTGGCGCGCTGGTACGCCCGCCAGACCTGGCCGGCGATCGTTGAAGGCGAGACCGCCGAAGCAGCGGATGCCTCGCCATGAACTTCAGCGGCAGGCGTTACTACGGCAAGGTGCTGGGCGGATTGCTCGGCTTCGCGTTGATGCGCCACCCGATCGGGCTGCTGTTCGGGGCGATCATCGGACACGCGTTCGACGCCGGCTGGCTGCGTCGCCAGCGGGGTGGGCCGACGGCCCTCAGTCAGGCATACGACGAGCTCGATGTGCCGCCGGATGCCAGCGACGAAGCGATCGATGCGGCATACCGCCGGCTGATGTCCCGCTACCATCCCGACCGCGTCGCCGATGCCGCCGAGGACGTGCGTCTGGTTGCCGAAGAACGCGCCCGCGCCATCAATGCCGCCTACGACACGATCATGCACGCACGCCGCAAGCGGCAGTGACGCCACGCGATGGACGTGGACGCATTGGCGGAGCGTCTGCTGCTTGATCTGGCGAGCACGCCGCACCCATCACGACGCAGCACGCCCTTCCTGCTGGGCATCAGCGGCGTGCAGGGCAGCGGCAAGAGCACGCTGGCGGCGGCGCTGGTGCAGCAAGCGCGCAACTTCGATGCCGTGGCGCTGTCGCTCGACGATGTTTACTTCACCCGCGGCGAGCGCCAAGCGCTGGCACGTCACGTACACCCACTGTTTGCCACGCGCGGTGTCCCCGGCACCCACGACCTGGCCTTGCTGCATGCCACGCTCGACGCGCTCGCGACCGCGTCACCCATGGCTCCGGCCCTGCTGCCGCGCTTCGACAAAGGCCAGGATGATCGCCTTCCCTCGCACCAGTGGCCGCGCATCGAGACGCCCCCGCGCCTGATCGTGCTCGAAGGCTGGTGCCTGGGCGTTCCGCCACAAGCCGATTCGGCCCTGCCCGCGCCGATCAACGCGCTGGAACGCGACGAAGACCCGCACGGCCAATGGCGTGGCCACGTCAATGCGCAACTCGCGGGTTCGTACGCCGATCTGTGGCAGCGGATCGATCGGCTCGTGCTGCTGCAGGCGCCGTCGTTCGAGGTCGTGACGCGCTGGCGCGAGGAGCAGGAAACCGCGTTGCGTCGGCGCGCCGCGCCGCAGGCGATGGACGCGGGCACCTTGCAACGCTTCATTGCACACTACGAACGCCTCAGCCGCCACGCGCTCGCCTGCCTCCCGGCGCTGGCCGATGTGACGATTGCACTGGATGCCGAGCGGCGGGTGCAGCACATCGCCTCCTCGGCGTGATCCCGGCGTGGAAACCGCGCTGCTGCAACCGCCTGATACGATTGCCACGATGGACATTTCCCCCAAGCTGCTGTCGAAAGTCTCCGCGCTCGATCCGCGCAGCGCCGCCGATCTGCTGGAGGCGATGCCGGATGCGGAGATTGCCGATCTACTGACGCGGCTGCACATCGGCCATGCGGTGGAGGTGCTGGAGGAGTTCGAGCCGGCGCGGCGCGAACGCATTGCCGCCGCCGTGCCGTTCGGGCGTGAGCCGCTGTGGCTGGTGGGTCATACCTACCCGGAAGGCACGGTGGGCCGCCTGATGGAAAGCCCGACGGCGGTGTTTTCACCCGGCGCCACGGTCGGCAGCGTGCTCGAAACCCTGCGCGAAATCGTGCGTCAGCGCATGGTGATCTACGTGTTCGTCACCGAAAGCGACGGTCGTCTGGTGGGCGTGGTGGCATTCCGCGAACTGGTGTTTGCCGAGCCTGAAACCACCTTGGGCGAGATCATGCTGCGCGAGCCATTCTTCCTGCGCCCGGACCAGAAGTTCGTCGAGGCGATGCGGCAGGTGGTGAAGCGGCACTTTCCGATTTACCCGGTCTGCGACGAAGCCGGGCGCTTGCTCGGCGTGGTCAAGGGACAGGCGTTGTTCGAGCAGCAGGCCTTCGAGATTTCAGCGCAGGCCGGCAGCATGGTGGGTGTCGAAAAGGAAGAGCGGCTCGCCACGCCGTGGCAGCGCAGCTTCCGCTTCCGGCATCCGTGGCTGTTGTTGAACATGCTGATCGCCTTCGGTGCAGCGACGATGGTGGGTCTGTTCGAGTCCACCCTCGACAAGCTCGTCGTGCTGGCCGCATTCCTGCCGGTGATGTCGGGCCAGTGCAGCAATCTCGGCGCACAGGCGCTGGCCGTGACGATTCGCGGCATGACCCTGGGCGAACTGCGCGCCACCTCGCCCTGGCGGGTGTTGGGGAAGGAAGCGTGGCTGGGCCTGGTCAATGGCGCGGTCAGCGGTGTGCTGGCTGGCCTCGCGCTCTATTTCGTTGCCCGAACGCAGACCGATGTACCGCCGGTGTGGCTGGCCGGTGCGATCTTCGTGGCATTGTCGCTGAGCTGCATGTTCGCCGGTCTGGCCGGTGCGGCGATTCCGATGCTGCTTCGGCGTTTGGGGGCTGATCCAGCCACCGCATCGGCCATTTTCCTGTCGACCGTCACCGACATCAGCAGCATGGGCATGTTTCTGGGGCTGGTGGCGCTGTTGATGCGCTAGGCGGACGCGCCGGGCAGGTGTTTCACGCGGTGCCACCACTGCGGTGCGGAGCTCAGGATTCCGGCGAACCGCCGCGTGGGTCGGTTCGCCGGTCGTTCCCGGATTATTTGTCCGCGATCTTGTAGTCCGGCAGCTTTTTCGCCACCGGAGAGTTTTTCAGGCTGACGTACTTGGGCAGGCCGTCCTTGCCGTACGGCGGCGGCGTTTCGCCACGAATCAGCGGTTCCAGATACGCGCGGGCCTTGTCGGTGATGCCGTAGCCGTCCTTGCGGATGAAGTTCTTCGGCAGGGTCTTCTCGTGATTGGCCACCTTCGACAGCGGCGCAGCTTCGATCTTCCAGCGGTACGGCGCATCGGAAGTACGCGTGATCACCGGCATCACGGCATTGCGACCGGCAAGGGCAAACTTCACCGCCGCCTCGCCTACCGCCCAGGCATGATCCACGTCGGTCTTGCTGGCCAGGTGGCGCGCTGAACGCTGCAGGTAATCGGGCACGGCCCAGTGCTGCTTGTAGCCGAGCTTGTCCTTCACCAGTTGCGCGATGGCCGGGCCGACGCCGCCGAGCTGGACGTGGCCAAACGCATCCTTGCCGCCGGCTTCCGCGAGGAACTTGCCGTCTGCCGTGCGCAAGCCTTCCGACACCGCGACCGCACACCAGCCGACGCGCTTGACCGTGGCATCGACCGTGGCGAGGAACTTCGCCTCGTCGAACGGGATTTCCGGGAACAGGATGATGTGCGGCGCATCGTCCGGTCCCTTGCCGGCGAGACCGGCCGCCGCCGCCAGCCAGCCGGCGTGGCGGCCCATCACTTCCATGACGAACACCTTGGTCGAGGATTCCGCCATCGAGGCCACGTCCAGCGCGGCTTCGCGCAGGGACACGGCGGTGTACTTGGCGGCCGAACCGAAACCCGGGCAGCAGTCGGTGACGGCCAGATCGTTGTCCACGGTCTTGGGCACGCCGATGCAGGTCAGCGGGTAATCGAACTGTTTGGCGATCTGCGACACCTTGTTCGCGGTATCGGCCGAGTCGTTGCCGCCGTTGTAGAGGAAATAGCGGATGTCGTGCGCGCGGAACACGTCGATCAAACGCTCGTAGCGCGCACGGTCGGCTTCAATCGTCTTGAGCTTGAAGCGGCACGAGCCGAATGCACCGCCCGGCGTGTGCGCCAGCGCGGTGATCGACGACGCCGACTCTTTCGAGGTGTCGATCAGGTCCTCGCGCAACGCGCCGATGATGCCGTTGCGCGCCGCCAGTACCTTGACGCCAGCCGCGCGCGCGGTGGAAATCACCGCGGCGGCGGTGGTGTTGATGACGGCGGTCACGCCGCCCGATTGGGCATACAGCAGCTTGCCTTGGCTCATGATCAATGGACCTCGTCGATGAAGTGCGCTTCGCCGCCGGGCGGAACGCAAAGGATTCGCGGGAATGGCGCGCTGTCGCAGTGGATGGCACGCACGCCTGTGTGGAAGTTTAACGGAATGGCGCAGCGGCCCGGCGCAGGATGCCGGGCAGGTTCATGTTCCGCAGGCTTTTCTGATGTCCGGAAAGATGCCCGGAAAACGCGCTTTCAGGGCGAGCTGATTTCGGCCCGTGCCCGCTCGACGCGGGCGCGCATGTCCTCCAGCGCATCCTTCATATAGGCCACATCCGGGTGATAACGCAGCCGCCAGCCTTCGGCTTCCTGCACCAGCGCAGCGGCTTCATCGATTCGCCCGAGTTTCAGCAGGGAACGTAGCTCGTGATAACGCACCGAAAGAACATCGTTGTGGCGCTCGCCGGAGAAGTGCACCACGTCGCGGTAAGTCTGCCGGATCAATGCCAACCCTTCTTCGACGCGCCCGTAGTCGATCCACAGCCTGGCCTGGATCAGGTTGGCATAGGTGAGATAGAAGTGTGAGGCGCCATGGCGCTGCAGGGTGCGTTTTCGGGCTTCATCAATGGCCGTCTGTGCCAGGGATTGTTCATGACCCCAGCTTGCAACTTCCGCCATCTTGATCAGAGTCACGAGCAACTCGTCATTGTCCGGGAAACGGCGTCGCATCAGGTCTGCGGCACGGCTGAGAAAGTCGAGAGATTCCGCCGGAAGGACATCGCGCTCCATCGCCTGCTCGAAGGCAAAACTTCCGCTGTAGTAAAGCCACAGGGCGCGGGGCAGAGAGTTCTGGTCGCCGGCGGCATCGAGCAGGTTCCCGGCGCGCGCCAGCAGGGCGGGAACCTCGCCCAACTGTTCGTGATTGAGATACACGCCCGCAAGCATCAGCAACGCCGGTACCACGCGCGGATTGTTGTGTCCAAAGGCGTTTTCAGCCATCTCCACGCGTTCTTGCGCCAATGCCATGGAGCGCTCGCCCTGGTTGTTGGCATCGTAGATTTCCACCAGCACGGTGTAGATCTCGTCGCGCAACGCCGGCTGGTCCTGCAGATCCTGTTTCAGGCGCGCGGCGCTGGCATCCAGCATGTCGATCACGCGCTGTTCCAGCATGCCGGTGCCACCGCTGTTGGTGCGACCGGCATCGAACAGGCTGATCAGGTAATCCTTGACGGTGTTGGCACGCTGCGCTTCTTCGGTGGCGCGCTGTGCCTGCCACAGGCTGATGCCGGTACCGGCCAGCATCGCGAACATCGCCAGCAGCAGGCCGGCGCTGGCCAGACGGTTGCGCTGGATCCAGCGGGAAAGGCGATAACCGAAGCCATCCGGTCGCGCCATCACCGGCCGGCCGTCCAGATGGCGCTGGACATCATCGGCCAAGGCCTCGGCGCTGCCATAACGGCGCGCAGGATCCGGCGCCAGCGCGCGCATCGCGATGGCATCCAGATCGCCCCTGAGCTGCGCGGCGGGGATCGCGGTCTGCGGGCCTTCCATGGTCGGGCGAGTCTGCGAGGCGCGGGTGGGCGTGTCGCCGCCACGATGCAGATTGCCGTAACGCTGGGTGGTCAGCAGTTCGAACAGGATCGCTCCGAGGCCGTAGACATCGGTGGCGGTACTGATCTGGCCGCCATTGAGCTGTTCGGGCGCGGCATAACCGGGGCTGGCGAAACGGTCTATGGTGGCGGCGCTGTCGGAAGGTTCGCGTTGCAGGATTTTCGCGATGCCGAAATCCAGCAGGCAGGGCGTGTCATCGGGTTGCACGATCACGTTGCCGGGCTTGATATCGCGATGGACCACCAGCTGGCGGTGGGCATGCGCGACCGTGCGGCACAGCGAAACGAACAACATCAGGCGCGTTTTCAGCGACGGATTCCGCAGCAGCCACTGGTCCAGCGTCTCGCCTTCCACATGACGCATCGCGTACCAGGGCCGGCCGGTGGCATCCACGCCACCGTCGATCAGATGCGCGATGCCGGGATGTTCCAGCCGCGCCAGCAGATCCCTTTCGCGGTTGAATGCGGTCAGCACGGCGGTGCTGTCCATGCCGGGCCGGATCATCTTCAGCGCGACATGCTGCACGAAGGCGCCATCCGCGCGCTCGGCCAGCCAGACGCTGCCCATGCCGCCGGAGCCGAGCCGGCGCAGCATGCGCCATGAGCCGACCATCATGTCCGGATGCAGCGGGTCTGCGGATGCCTCGTCGCTGTCGGTGCCGGCGGAGGGGGCCAGCAATGCGACCGCGACCTGGTCGATGTCGGCATCCAGCAGCGTGTGCCGGGCCGCGTCCAGTGCCAGCAGCCGATGCAGTTCATCACGCAGCGCCGTGTTTTCGGCACAGGCCTGATCCACGAAGGCCGCCCGCGCGGACGGTTCCAGTTCGAGCACCTGGCGCAATGCGCTGATGCGGGAAAGGCTCATGCGCTGTCGGTCATGTGCAGGCGCAGCAGGGCACGTGCGGCGCGCCAATCGCGTGCGACGGTGCGCTCGGACAGATCAAGCAGCTGTGCGATTTCGGAAAATCCCAGACCGGCGAAGAAGTGCAGTTCCACCACCTGCGCCAGCCGCGCGTCCTGACTGCCGAGCGCGGTCAGGGCTTCGTCCAGCGACAGCAGTTCGAGCAGATCCGGCCCTTCGCCATCGCCCACCGCGCCGAGTGTGACCCGGTCCAGATCGCCACCACGTTTGATTGCATTGCGATCCCGGGCGGCATTCATCAATACCTGCCGCATGGCGCAGGCGGCGATGGAGAAAAAATGCATGCGATCCTGCAATGCGAGGCGGCTGCCGGACAGTTTCAGATAGGTCTCGTGCACCAGCGCCGTGGTGGAAAGCGTCGCGCCCGCGTTGCTGCGCAACATGCGCCGCGCACGTTGATGCAGATCGTTGTAGATGGCGCTGAACAGCTGGTCGTAGGCGACCGGATCGCCGGCGGCGCAGCGCTGCGTCAGTTGCGCCGTATGCAGCGCTGGACCGCTTCCGTCTGACATCGTCAACGCGTATTCCTCCTGGCGCCAGCGCAGTGCCCGGTGGGGTCTGCATGTTTGGCGTCGAGTATGCGTTGCGGTGGTGACAGCGGCAAATCCGGATGACATCGGGAAACGGGATGGCAGCACAACTCCCGCCTGCCGCACCAATGGCGCTGCAGGCGGGAAGGTGGATGCCAGTGATCAGTCTTCGAAGCCGTCGGAGAAGAGCGGCTTTTCCTTCAGCGCGCTGATCAACGCCACACCGCGCCAGCCGGCGCCAATCGTGAACTGCGATCCGTTTCCGACCGCCATCAAGCGGTTGCGGGTGGGATGCTGGGCAATCGCGTTGAAGCCGTAGGACGGTGCGATTGCTCCGGAGCCGCCGCCAAGGAGGGTCTGCACATCCTGCGAGTCGTTGAGGGTGTCCGGATTGAAGGTCAGCAGCATCGCCGCATTCGTGTTGAGGAGCACGGGAGAAACATAGGTGCCCACTACCGCCAGCCGGTTGCCGCTGGTCAGCACCATGTCCCTGGCGAGGATCGAGTCGCAAGAAGTACCGCTGCTGCCGCCACCATGGGTGAAGGTGCGAGAGATTTGACTGCCATCGGCACCGCTGCGTCGGGAAATGATGATGCCTTCGCCACAGGCGCGCTTCATTGCGCTCAACGCCAGCACATCGTGCTTGCCGGTGAGAGGCAGGTCGGTACGGATGATCTGCAGGCCGGCCATGTGGTCTTCCTGATCCGTTCCCCACAGATACCAGCCGTTATTGCCATAGGTGGTTACCTGAAGGCCATCGGCATCCAGTTTCAGCAGGAACATGTCGTGGGTCGAGGGATAACCGATGTGGCGCTCGATCGAACCGCCAATATAGAAACCACTGGTGTCCTGGATGGTAGGAAACAGGACGATCGGGCCTGGCGCCGTGACCAAGTGTGTGGCGTTGGTGTTGCATATGGCCGGCTCCGGCGTTGCACACAGCACCGCCGAGTAGGTTCGGGCTCCATTGACACCCCAACCCGTCGCCACCGCCGGTGCCGTGTTCTCGGCCAGGTCGTATGCGGAGAGCTTGGTCCAGCGGGTGTCACCCATGACCAGCGCGAACAGGCGGTTGCCACGGATGAGGATCCGACGGCCGGTCTCGGAGGCAGCCGTGTGCGATACCGACCTCATGCCGCGTACGACGCCGTTGCTGGCCATGGACAGTAGCCAGGTGTCCGAGTGCGTGTTGCCGTTTGCCCGAACATCGAGCAACAGGTGGAGATCGCCATGTTGATCGATCTGCAGATCGCCGACTGCGAGGATCAGCGCGCCCGCATCACCGGGTGTCAGGATGGGCAAGTGGGTGGCGCCCCCGCTCCAGGGTTTCAGTTGCCCACTGGCGCTGTAGCGCAGCAGTTCCACATCCACTTCGTCGCTGCCGGAAACCGTGGTGGTGACGGCGACGATGGTGTCCTCGCCATCCATGGCCAGCTTCTGCGCGCCGCTGGCGGCCTGGGTGTCATAGCCGTTGTCGCTGAAATCGGTGTCCAGCACATAAGGCCATTTGACCTCGGCTTGGGCGGTGCTCAGGGGCAGCAGTGCCGCCAGCAGGGTGAAAGCAAGGATTCTCTTGAAAAACATGATGGTTTACTCCGGATCCGAGAGGCAGATGCGCGGTATTCGTGCCGCCGCATACAGGTAGAACCCGGTTTGCCGGGAGAACATGACATCCGTTCTCCGGTGCGTGATCCGAAGTCGAAGCGGCGCAGCCGTTGCCGGAATGGCATCGGCATCTGCGGAGTGCCTGGAGGCGGCGTACGATGCGGATCCGGATATACCGCGCGTGCCTGGGGTCCGATGCGCCCGCTCGGCGCGGATGAAAGGCCGCAGCACAGCCCTGCACGTGGCACATTCCGCCGTATCCACGTGTGTGGCGGATGCTTGCCGGTGGAGGAAATCCCGGTTTGACAGCGCCGCCGGGCAACGGTTAGGTTTGCCGCGCTGCACTATTCCCGCCGCGCCCGCGCGCGTGCCGACGGGTGCCAGGCCATCTTGGCCGTGTGGCCTTTTTTCGTCATTGGGGCTCCAGCAATCATGCGACTCGTACTCCTCGGCGCGCCCGGCTCCGGCAAAGGAACCCAGGCCACCCGCCTCAAGGACGCTTTGGGCGTTCCCCACATTTCCACCGGCGACCTGCTGCGCGCCGCCGTGGCTGCGGGCACGCCGCTGGGTGTTCAGGCCAAGATCGTCATGGATCGTGGTGAGTTGGTGTCCGACGACATCGTGCTAGGCATGCTGGAGGAGCGCCTCACCGCAGGCGATACCGGCAACGGCTTCATCCTCGATGGCTATCCGCGCAATTCGACCCAGACCGGCGCGTTGGACGAACTCCTCGCCCGTCTCGGCCAGCCGGTGGACATCGCCGTGCTGCTGGATGTGGACCCTGAATTGCTGATTTCCCGGTTGGCGGGCCGTGCCCAAGCCGAGGGCCGCAGCGACGACAGTCCGGAAACCGTACGAAAGCGGCTGAACGTCTATACCGAGCAAACCGCACCGGTGATCGATTTCTACGAGGCGGCAGGCAAACTTGCCCGCATCGATGGTGTCGGCAGCATGGACGAGATCACCGCGCGCGTGCTTGCCGCCATCGCCGGTCTGTCGACGTCGGGCTGAACGCGCAGCCGCGCGTTGCTTCCGACCTGTTGTGTGCCGACCACCGTGCATCCGGCTTCGCTCCTGCATTTGATTGTCGATCTGATGCGTCTGCGGGCCGGGCCGCAGGATTTGCCCCATTCGCCGCCGCTGCTGGTCCGGTTCGCGCTGGTGGCGCTGGCAGTGGACCTGTTCTCCGCGCATGTGCTCGATGTTGATGGCACCCCCGCGCCACGTTTCATGGTCGCGTTCGCCCTGACGTTCGCGTTGCCCTGGATGTTGCTGTCGTGGCGGAATCGGCGCGAGCGTTACGTACAGACGATGCTGGCCCTGCTTGCTACCGGCATCGCGTTCTCGCTGCTGTTCCTGCCGCTGGCGTCGTGGGCGTTGACGCAGGGCCTGATCGGAGTCGACACCGCGCCCGATCCGCAACAGGCACTTTTCGCGTGGTTGATCCTGGCGCTGGTGGTGTGGAAAGTGGCCGTCACCGCGAGCATCTGGCGGCATGCACTGGACTGGCCGCTGCCGGCGGGCGTAGGTATTTCGCTGCTGCTGTTCGTGGCCGAGTTCGGTCTTGACCGGCTGTTGTTCGCGGGCACTGCCGGCTGATCGCTTGCACCGCGGAGCAGTGCCCGGCACGCTGGCGGTTTCGGTTGATCGGTGACACCCAAAATGACGCTTCACATTCTCGGCATCTGCGGAACCTTCATGGGCGGCGTGGCTGCGCTCGCACGTGAGCTGGGCCTGGAGGTGGAGGGTTCGGACCAGAACGTCTACCCGCCGATGAGCACACAGCTGGAAGCCCTTGGCGTGGCGCTCAAGTCCGGCTACCTGCCCGAACACCTGGCCGGAAACGTCACCGACGTCGTCATCGGGAACGCACTCTCGCGTGGCAATCCGGCGGTGGAAGCGGTACTGGATGCAGGCACGCCCTATACCTCCGGTGCACAGTGGCTGGCGCAGAACGTGCTGCCCGGCCGTACCGTTCTGGCCGTGGCCGGCACCCACGGCAAAACCACAACCTCCACGCTGCTGGCCTTCCTGATCGACCGCCTCGGTGGTGCGCCGGGCTTCCTGATCGGCGGCGTGCCGACCGATTTCGGCGTATCCGCCCGCCTTGGCCACGGCGCGTGCTTCGTCGTGGAAGCAGACGAATACGACACCGCGTTCTTCGACAAGCGCAGCAAGTTCGTGCACTACCGTCCAAACATCGCGATCCTCAACAACCTCGAATACGACCACGCCGACATCTTCCCGGATCTGGCCGCCATCGAGCGCCAGTTCCATCACCTCATCCGAACCGTGCCGGGCAATGGCCAACTGATCGTCAATGCCGAAGACGAAAACCTCGCCCGCGTGCTGGCGCAAGGTTGCTGGACACCGGTGCAAACCTTCGGCATCGACACCCAGGCCAATTGGCAGGCCCGACTGGATGCCGCCGATGGTTCGGCTTTCACCGTGCTGCACGATGGCGCGCAGATCGGCACCGTGCGCTGGAATCTGGCGGGCCGCCACAACGTGATGAATGCACTGGCGGCCTTGGCGGCAGCCGCCGCTGCCGGTTTCGATGCGGCGGCGGCACTGCCGCTGTTCGCGCAATTCCGTGGCCCGAAGCGACGCCTGGAACTGCTGGCGCAGCACGATGGCATCCACGTCTACGACGATTTCGCCCACCATCCCACCGCCATCGCCACCACGCTCGCTGGCCTGCGTGCGCGCCATCCGGACAGCCGCCTCGTGGCGGTATTGGAACCCCGCAGCAATTCAATGCGTCTGGGCGCTCATGCCGCACACCTCGCCCCATCGCTGCATGACACCGATGTCGTCGCCTTCCTTGCTCGCCCCGAATTGCCGTGGGATGCCTCGCGCGTGATCGCCACCCTGCGTGGCGAAGGCCATGCCGATGCCTCGGTGGATGCACTGTTGCAGCGCCTGCACGACATCGTGCGTGCAGGCGATACCGTGGTGTTCATGTCCAACGGCGGTTTCGAGGGCGCACCTCACCGCTTCGTCGATGCCCTGCACGCCGTCGCCCATCCTGATCGGGGATAATTCCCCATCGCCCACGCGAGAGTTTCCATGGACATGCGCGAACGCATCCTTCAAGCCCTACAGAGCTTGCACCCCGCTCATGTGGAAGTGCACGACGAAAGCCACATGCACAGCCGCGGCCAGCAGACGCATTACAAAGCCGTCATCGTCGCCGGACAATTCGCCGGACTTGGCCCGGTACGCCGCCATCAGGCGGTCTATGCCGCCCTGTCCGAACTGATGCCGCAATTCCACGCATTGGCCCTGCACACCTACACTCCGGACGAATGGGAGCATCAGGGCGCCGCGCCCGCTTCGCCCACCTGTCGTGGTGGCAGCAAACACGACCAGCAGCACTGACGCGCCGCCATCACTTTTCCGGCGGCGGCAGCTCAGGCCGAAACCACAACCACACCGCCACACACAACATGATCGCGCTGCCCATCGCCCAAGCCCAGAACGGCGAAGGGGTAAGCCACATCAGCACCGAACACAGCAGCATCATCGTGGACGCCAGCCACTTCGCCCGCCGGCTGACCGCACCGTGCTCCTCCCATTCGCAAATCATCTTCCCGAAGCGCGGATGGCCGCGCAGCCAATCGTGCAACTTGCGCGAACCGCGCGCCGCGCAATAGGAAGCCAGCAACACGAACGGCACCGTCGGCAAGCCCGGTAACACCACACCGACCACACCCAACGCCAGAAACACATACGCCGCCACGAGCCAGAGCGGTCGCAGGCGCGCGTTGGAATTCGGAGCATCGGTGACGGAACGGTCCGGTGGCATGCGGAGAAGATACCAGCCAGACACACTCCAGAATGCGCTGGCTCCATGGCCGCAACGTGGCTGGTAGACTTGCACGCCTCGCAGCGGGCCTATAGCTCAACGGTTAGAGCAGAGGACTCATAATCCTTTGGTTCCAGGTTCGAATCCTGGTGGGCCCACCAAAAAGCAGTCCTTCGGTGTCCTGTGCACATGCCAGCAATTGCTGGTGCTGGATGGCAGGAATTGGTCGAGCCAGGCGTAATCCATCGCGTTTACTGTCTTCTGTTCACTCAGGATTGGCGTTCGTCAGGCCGCGCCGCCCCTTTCGGCACATCGTCAATATCAACGGAATTCCGACCGCGCAGCGTTTGTTCCGCGAACTGATACCCAGATCAACAATCAGCGGCACGAAGACTTGAAGGCCGACGTCGTGCGGAGATCATCGACATCCAGCCGGATCCGGCTGGATGTTGCCCGTGCCGGACTCAGTGTAAGGTGGCTTTTCGCGGCCCATCGGTTTACCAAGTTGATGACTGCAGCCGATGTCGGTACGACTGTCGGTGCAGGGTTTCCTGGGCAGATGGGTCAGAGGGGCGTCTGGATGCGGGAGGCCATCGGGTCCCGCGATCACGCGGCGAGAATGGACTCCCGGTGTTGCGGCCAGTTGTCCAGCCATGCCACAACCTCCGAAGCAGGCATTGGTTCGGCCACCAGGGTGCCTTGCCCCTGATGACAGCCCAGTGTGCGCAGGCAGGCCAGATCATCGCGGTTGTCCATGCCTTCGGCGGTGGTGCGCACGTCAAGCTCGCGGGCCAGAGCGAGCGCTGCCTGCACGATCGCACGGCGGGAGGCGTCGCTGGCTACGCCCCGTACGAAGCCACGGTCGATCTTCAGTTCCGAGAACGGCAGGTCGCGCAGTTGTGCCAGGTTGGAGAAGCCGGCTCCGAAGTCGTCCAGCGCCAGGCGTACGCCCTTCAGACGAAGTCGGCTCATGATCTCGAGTTGCGTCCGCGGCTCGGTCGGAAGGTGTGTTTCGGACAGTTCCACCACCAGCCGTTCGAGCGGGAAGCCGGCGGCAGTCGCGAGCGTGGCCATCCGATCGGGCAGTTCGAGGCTTGACAGGCCTCCCAGCGGTATGTTCACGGCCACGTCCAGGCCGCGTGCCTCCACGCACCAGTCACGCGCGTCGTACAGCGCATTGGCCAGCACGGCGTGCGCGACGGAAGTCACCAAGCCACTCCGTTCCGCCAGCGGCATGAAATCGGCCGCCTGCAGGATGCCGCGGTCGGGGTGCTGCCAGCGTGCCAGTGCCTCCACGCCCACCACCTCGCCGGTCTGCAGGTCTACCTTGGGTTGGTAATCGTTGAACAGTGCGCCATCGACGATCGCTGCTTCCAGTGCCGCGACGTCGGCCGCCATCGACGGTGTGGGCACATTGACATGGGGCGCGGCCTCGGTTTCCCGGCGCTGCGCCAGCACCGCCCGCAGGTCGTCGGGCGAGACGGGCTTGGCCAGTGTCCCGAGCACGTTCACGCCTTGTTGCCGGGCCAGTTGCTCGACGGCCTGCAGCACCCGTGGTTCGGTACCGCTGATCAATACCAGGCCACCCTTGTAACCCATTGCCGCGAGGTGGCGCACGAACTCCACGCCGTCCATGCTCGGCATCCGCAAGTCGCAGAACACCAAGCCGAAGCTGTCCGGTGCCGGCGCCAGCTTCGCCAGAGCCTCTCGGCCACCCGGGCATAACTCGATCGCATCGAATCCGCTGGCCCGCAGCCCCATCGCCTGGAGCTGGATGCGCAGCAGGCGGGTGGTGAAATCGTCGTCGTCGACTACCAGAATTTTCAAAAGTCATCCCCTCTTGGCGATGGTGTCAGCGCGGGCTGTGCCTCGCGCCACAGGCGCATCGCCATCAATGTTTCGTCCATTGACTTCACGACTCCGGCGATCTGGCGCGCCAACTCTGCCGGTCCTGCAAGTGCGCTTTTTTCCTCCAGCGTGGCGCACAGAGTACCGAGCGGCAGCGCCCCGACCCAGCGCGCGGAGGATTTCAATCGGTGAGCCAGCAGTGAAGCTGCGGCGGCATCGGTTTCGCGGGCCGCATGCAACAGCTCGTCGCGGAGGCTTTCGCCTACTTGTTCGAAATGGGTCACGATTTCCACGAGCACATCGGGGTCGTCTCCAACCATGCTGTTGAGGATCCCTGCGTCGAACGCGAGCGTGCTTGATGCGGCAGGGTCGGTTGGCGGGGTTCCATCATCCGCCGTGCGCCCTCCAAGCTTCGTCGATCCGGTCATAACGACTCCGTGACGCAGAGCCGCAGCTGCTCTGTTGTCGGGATGATATCAGTGTGAGTTGAGGTGATTCCAGCAAGCCTCCGGGCTCGCGTGCGCACTGTCACATAGTAGAGCGGGAAAGGGGTTCATCCTGGATTTGCCCTGTCTTCCGACTCCTTCGTACCTCGTTTCGACGAGTGTTTTCTGCTGAGATCGATCGTGGGTTTCGATGCTTTCGGCCATGGCTTTTCCATGTCGCGCTGGCTTGTCTGCTGGGCGTGGTCTGGCATGGTGTCATCCCGTCCGGTCGGATTGACGGGGCTGAAACGGGATTCATAAGATGGCCCAACGTGTGCTGTGCAGGAGGGATGGGGGTATCCGCCTGCTGGGGAAGCCCTGCTGGCGGGTCCAGCTGGCACAGGCGGTGCGCGATGCGATCAATACCTGGGCGGTGCCCGGGCCACGGGGTGGCAAGAGGACAACATCGTTTTCAATCAGGCCTGAAAATCCTGATATCGTCACTTGCCTGAGGGGTCCATGATGAATGCCAGCATGAGCCATGACGTCAAGTGCCTGTTGATCCTCGATGACGATGCCGCCGTGGGCCGGACCATCGGCTTCATCGCAGAAGGGCAGGGCTTTGTCGTGCATTGCTTCGAAGCGCCGGACGTCTTTCTTGCCGCAGTTCAAGACATGGCGCCGAGCCATGTCGCCCTCGATCTGATCATGCCCGGCATGGATGGCATCGAGGTCCTGCGGCGCCTCGCGGAACTGGATTGCCAGTCTGCCCTGATCCTCACCAGCGGCATGGGCCAGAAGGTACTCGAATCGGCACAGGCCACTGCATCCGAGCGCGGGCTGAACATCGTCGGGGTGTTGCCGAAGCCGTTCCGGCCGCAATTGCTCCGGGATCTGCTGTGCCGGAGCACGGCTGCTCCGGTGCGTCTGCCGCAGGCGGAACTTTCCGAGGCGGTTGTGACACCTGAACTGCTGGATGAAGCCATCCGTGCACGGGCCATCACCATCGTCGCCCAGCCGAAGCTCGATCTGCTGAGCCGGGAGGTCGTGGGTGCCGAGATTCTCGCGCGCTGGACGGATCCGGCAATCGGAGTGGTTCCTCCCGATGTCTTCATCGGGCTGGCGGAGGCCCACGGGATGATGGACGACCTCACCCGCCTCGTCCTCGAACAGGCGGTGGACTGGTTCAGCCGGAGTGCGTTGTCGACACATGGCAGCATCGCGGTGAACCTCTCCACCAGTTGCCTCACCGACGTGCAGTTGGCGGACCGGATCGAAGCGACCTGCCGGGCATCGGGTGTCGCGCCCGAGAGGCTGATCCTGGAGATCACCGAGTCCACGGCCATGAGCAGGACGGCGGACAGTTTCGATACGGTGACGCGTCTGCGCCTGAAGGGCTTCCATCTCAGCGTGGATGATTTCGGCACGGGGTATTCATCGCTTGCGCAGCTCGCCCGGCTTCCCCTGTCCGAGATCAAGATCGACAAGTCGTTCGTGACCAGGCTCCTGTCCTCGCAGGACGCGCGAAAGATCGTCGATGCCACCATCCGACTCGCCAAGGGCATGGGGCTGGTGAGCGTGGCCGAGGGAGTCGAAGACGAAGAGACGCTTCAGGCGCTGGTGTCGCTTGGTTGTTCGCTCGCGCAGGGATACCACATTTCCCGGCCACTGCCGGTGGCGGACTTCGACAGGTGGCTCGACCTTGGCTGAGACACGCGAAACGGGGGGCAAGCCAATGCCGGAGGCGCCAGGCGGCATGGGAGATCGCGCCGCGCTGGTCGCCGAGCGCGAGTCCCTGTTGCAACGCCTGCGCGATGTGGAGGCGATTCTGGACGCGCCGGGCCATGCCGTTCCAGTCAGCCATATGCAATCATCCTGGCAGGCGGTGCTGAACGCGCTGCCCGCCCATATCGCGCTGCTGGATCCGGACGGCTGCATCGTGGCAGTGAACGAGGCCTGGCGCCGCTTTGCCGTCGCAAATGCCTTCCCCGGCGATGCCTTCGGAGTTGGTCAGAACTATCTGTCGGTCTGTGCCGGGGCCCGGGGCGAGCATGGCGACGAGGCCCGGGATGTGCATCACGGGATACGTGCCGTTCTCGCCGGCGAATCAGCGGAATTCTCGCTGGAGTATCCCTGTCACTCGCCCGATACCAGGCGCTGGTTCCGGATGACGGTCACGCCCATCCATCCCGCCGGCTCGCGCGGGTGCGTGGTGATGCATCTGGACATCACCGACAGGAAACTGGCCGAAGAATCGCTCCGCAGCAGTGAAGTCAGGATGCGCGCGATCCTTGATGTCGAGCCTGAGTGCATCAAGGCGGTGTCTGCCGAAGGAGTGATCCTTTCGATCAACGAGGCGGGAGTCAGGCTGTTCGGCGTGGACACGGCCGATGAAATCGTCGGAAAACCGATGCTGGGCCACATCCATCCCGACAACCGGAGCGCCTATGCGCATTTCCACGATAGTGTCGTCGCCGGCAATGGCGGGGTGCTCCGGTACCGGATCGTCGATGCGCGCGGCAAGGTGAAACTGGTCGAATCGCACTCGACGCCACTGCACGACGACGGCAGGATCTCGGCTCGGGTGAGCGTCACCCGCGACGTCACCGAGCGGAAGCTGGCGGAAGAGCGTCTCGAGAATCTGAGGAAGCTGAACCAGCATGTGCTCGATTCGGTGGGCGAGGGCATCCAGGGTGTCGATCTGGACGGTCGGATCACCTTCGCCAATCCCGCGGCCGAGTCCATTCTGGGTTGGCGTGAGGACGAGATCACGGGAAGCGAGGCGCACCTGCTGTTCCATCATCACCGTCTGGATGGCAGCGCTTATCCCGACGAGGACTGCCCTATCTACCGCACCTTGCGTGACGGTATCCCGCGTCGTATCGATGACGAGTGCTTCTTCCACCGGGACGGCCGAGCGATTCCGGTGGAATACGTGGTGACACCGGTACTGGATGCCGATGGCACGTTGCACGGCGCCGTCATCTGTTTCCGCGACATCTCCGGCCGGCTTGCCGATCAGGCCGCGCTTGCCCGGAGCGAGGAGCGCTACCGACTGGTGGCCCGGGCCACCGCCGTCGCCATCTGGGACTGGAATGTGGCGACGGCTGAAGTGCTGTGGAATGACGGCTTGCAGAATATCTTCGGCTATGCACATGCTGGCGGGCGCACGCATACGGAATTCTGGGCTGATTGCATTCACCTGGATGATCGGGAGCGTGTCACCGACAGCCTGGATCGTTTCCTCAAGAGTGGTCGGGAAACCTGGGAGCGCGAGTATCGGTTCCGGCGCCGGGACGGCAGCTATGCGGTGGTCATCGATCGCGGAGTCGTTGTGCGTGACGCGGATGGCGAGGCCGTCCGCATGGTCGGCGGCATGACCGATATCAGCGAGATGCGGGCCCTGGAAGCTCAGTTGCGGGTATCCCAGCGGCTCGAAGCGGTGGGGCAGCTCACGGGCGGACTCGCCCATGATTTCAACAATCTGCTGACCGTCGTGCTGGGCAACGCGGAACTGCTCGAGGAGCGGCTCGCGCATGTTCCCGGCGAGCGCGACCTCGCGCGCATGATTTTGTCTGCCGCGCAACGTGGTGCCGCGTTGACCCAGCGCTTGCTCGCTTTCGCCCGTCGACAGGCGCTGGAGGCACGCCCTGTCCTGCTCGGTGAACTGGTCCACGGGATGGAGCACCTGGTCCGCCGTGCAATCGGCGACGAAATCACGCTGGAGGTCATCGCGACGAAAGGCAACGGCTGCGTACTTGTCGATGCCGCCCAGCTGGAAAACGCCCTGCTCAACCTGTGCATCAATGCACGTGACGCGATGCCGGAGGGCGGTCGGTTGGTGATCACGGTATCCGAGGTCACCCTCGCGCCGCCCGATATCGATCCCCTCAGCCATTCGCAGCAGGGCGACTATGTCTGTCTGGAGGTTCTGGATGCCGGCACCGGCATCCCCGAAGACATCCTGTCTCTCGTGATCGAGCCGTTCTTCACGACCAAAGAGCAGGACAAGGGCACCGGGCTTGGCCTCAGCATGGTCTACGGGTTGGTCAAGCAGTCCAATGGATTTCTGGACATCCAGTCGCGACCCGGCACAGGTACCCGGGTCAGGATCCACCTGCCCAGATACATCCATGCGCCGGTGCACTCCGGGACAACGAAGCCCGACGCAAGCATTGCGGGTGGCAGCGAGCGCATCCTGCTGGTCGACGACGACTCCCTGGTGCGTCGATATGCCTGCCTGCAGTTGCGCGGGCTCGGCTACCAGGTGACCGTGGCCGAGGGCGGCGTGCAGGGGCTTGAATTGCTCAAGGGCCCGGATGCATTTGATCTCCTCATCACCGACATGATGATGCCCGGCGGGGTGAACGGCGCGAAGCTGGCGGAAGAGGCGCGCGCGTTGCGACCGGACTTGCGCATCCTTTTCAGCTCGGGAGGCTCGATGGATGCACTGTCGAGCGGACGCCGCTTGCCGGAGGGTATCCCGATGCTGCCCAAACCCTATACCAAGGCGGAGCTTGCACAGCGCGTCCGGGAGGCGCTGTCATGAAATCACGGATCAGGCAGGCAGGTGGGGAGTGTCGGTATGTCGGGCGCTAAGTCTGTCGGGACGAACAAGAGGCATTGTCTGTGGCTGGGGCTGATGATCCAGCTCTTTGTCTTTTCGCTGGACGTGCTGACGCCGCTGGGGTTCGCCCACGGCGTTCTCTATGCACCCGCAGTGCTGCTGGGGCGGGTTGCCGGGAGGCGGTCGGTGGTATGGGTGCTGGCGGCTGTCGGCATGAGCGGGGTGTTGTTGGGCATGTGGTTGAGTCCGGGCAAGCTGCCTGGTGTCGAGGACCAATACATCATCCTCAATCGCATCCTGGGCCTGGGTGCCGTGGCATTTGCCGCCCTCGCTTCCTCGGCAGTGATCCGCATGCAGAGGGAGCAGCGCGCCGCACAAACCGAACTGCAGCAGGCTGCCGCGCTGCTGGAGGTGTCCAGCGCCGTGGGGCGTCTGGGTGGTTGGCGCATGGACTTGCTTTCGAAAGTGACGAACTGGTCGCCGGAGGTGTTCCGGTTGATGGACCGGGCGATCGGCGTGGTTCCCGACATCGACACGATCATTGGCTGGTATGCCCCCGAGCACCGGCAGACCGCACGCGACGCCTTCACTGCTTGCCTCACGGAGGGCAGGCCTTTCGATGTCGAGTTGCAGGTCCTGACGCAGGGCGGAGCGAGGCGTTGGGTGCGTGTCGTTGGCCATGCAGCCAGGGATGCCAATGGGCGGATCGTGCGTGTGCAGGGCGCGATCCAGGACATCGAGAGCTTCAAGTCGGTCCAGCGGGAGCTCGAGCACAGTCGCACGGAGTGGCGGCTGATGGCTGAGTCGCTGCCGATGATGGTGTGGGTCGCGTCCGAGGATGGAGTGATCAACTACTTCAACCAGTTCGCATCGGATTACACCGGTCGTCAGGTCGGCCAGCTGGTGGGGTTCGGCTGGTTCGATTGCCTGCATCCGGACGATCGCGATTTCGTCGCGGGACGCTGGGCCAGCTCGGTCGAGAGCGGCAAGCCCTACGAGGCCGAATTCAGGGTCCGGCGCCATGATGGCGAGTGGCGCTCGAACTTTGTCCACGCGGTGCGCGTCCGTCTTCCCGCGAAGGGCGGCTGGCGCTGGTACGGCACAGCGGTGGACGTGCAGGCGCTTCAGGACGTGCAGCAGGCGCGCCAGGAGTTGGTCGACCGGCTTGCCAGCACGATGGAGAGTGTGACCGATGCGATCTTCATTCTGGATTCCGAGTGGCGCATCACCTTTCTCAACGGGCAGGCCGAGGAGTTGCTCGAGCGTCGTCGCGAAGATCTGGTCGGGCGGAACGTGTGGGATGAATTCCCGGCGGCGCGCGACACCGTATTCCAGCAGCAATACGAACGCTGTGTCCGCGACCGCGTGACCGTTCGATTCGATGCGATCTATGGTCCTCTGGGCAAGCATTTCGAGGTCAATGCCTATCCCAATGATGGCGGCCTGGTGGTCTATTTCCGCGATGTCACCGATTCGCGCCTGCTCGCCGAACAGCTGCAGCAGGCCCAGCGGATGGAGTCGCTCGGCCAGCTCACCGGTGGAGTAGCCCATGATTTCAACAACCTGCTGACCGTGATCCTCGGCAATGCCGAGGTGCTGGCGGAGCAACCCGGCGCGGATGCCCAGCAGCGCTTGATGGCCGAGATGATCGCCGCCGCCGCCAAGCGTGGCGCCGAGATGACCCAGCGCCTTCTGGCCTTTGCGCGCAAGCAGGCACTGGAGCCACGGCCGACTGACCTCAACCGGCTCATCCGGCAGTTTGCCCCGTTGCTGCAGCGGACGCTGGGTGAGCATATCGGGATCGAGACCGTGCAGGCCGCAGGATTGTGGCCAACGCTGGTGGATGCCGGCCAGCTGGAGGCCGCCATTCTCAATCTCGCGGTGAATGCGCGCGATGCGATGCCGACCGGTGGGCGGCTGACCATCGAAACGGCCAATGCGAGGCTGGATGAACTCTATGCCCAGCAGCATTCCGAGGTCCGGCCGGGACAGTACGTCATGCTGGCCATCTCCGACACCGGCTGCGGTATCCCGACCAAACGGCTCTCGCGAGTCTTCGAGCCGTTCTTCACCACCAAGGAAGTCGGCAAAGGCACCGGCCTGGGGCTGGCGATGGTTTATGGGTTCGTCAAGCAGTCGCGTGGCCACGTCACGATTTACAGCGAGGTGGATCGTGGCACGACCATCAAGATCTACTTGCCTCGCCTGCATCAGAATGGGGAGAAGGTCGAAGGGATGGTGCCGGCGTTGCCGGGCAAGATGGGCCAGGGAGAACTGGTGCTTCTGGTGGAAGATGACGACATGGTGCGTGCTTTCGCGAGGCGCCAGGTCGAATCCCTTGGATACCGTGTCATCGAGGCGGAGACGGGAAGGATTGCCTTGAGGCAACTCGAAGATCACCCCGAGGTGGCTTTGCTTTTCACCGATGTCGTGATGCCGGGCGGGATGAGTGGGCGGCAGCTGGCCGACGAGGCGCGCAAGCTCCGGCCCGGGTTGCCAGTGCTCTACACCTCGGGCTATACCGAAAACGCCATTGTCCATCATGGACGCCTGGATCCCGGCGTCCTGCTGCTGGGCAAGCCCTATCTCAAATCGGATCTTGCGGAAAAGCTGCAACAGGCGCTGGCCGGCAGGGGTGTGGATGCTGGTCGGCCATAAGGCGTCGAGGCAGCCCGGATACCTGCGGGCGCGCCTGAAGGGCTGCGCAGGAAGCACGTTGTGCGAAATCCGCCAGTGCAGCCAGTGACATGAGGACACCACGCATGCCGCTCACCTGTCGCCAGTGTTGTCAGTGTTGTCAGGTGGCGTCGGTCTTCCGCCGTGCCACCACGATTTGCCCGCGGCCCGATTCTTTTGCCTGGTACATGGCCACATCCGCCTCATGCAGAAGCTCGTTGGAGTCCAGACCGACGGCGTGGAGTGCACCGCCGATGCTGGTCGCGACCTGGATGGTTTCCCCGTTGGACAGCACCACAGGCTTGGTCACGGCCTTCAGGATCACCTGTCCGATGTGCAGCAAGGTGCCGGAATCATCCACGCCGTCAAGCACGGCAACGAACTCATCGCCGCCAAGACGGGCTACCAGATCGACTGACCGGACGGTCGAAGCCACCCGGGTCGCGATGGTCCGGATCACTTCATCGCCGGCCTCGTGGCCGTGGGTGTCGTTGATCGCCTTGAACCTGTCGACGTCGAAGTACAGGAGTCCGAATCGGCCAAGCCCGCGGTCCGCCCGCGCCACCATCATCGTCAGGTGCTCTTCCAGCTTCGCCCGGTTGGCCAGGCCGGTGAGTGGGTCATGCCACGCACGATGCTCCAGCTCGCGCTCGAGTTGCACCTGGGTGGTGAAGTCCTCGGCCACACCCAGGAGGCCGGTGATCATCCCGTCCGGGCTGCGGAGTGCCACTTTGCTGGTCCGGATGAACCGGTGGCTGCCATCGCGCTGTTCGACATCCACGATGGCACTGATCAGATCGCCAGCGCCCCGCAGCACGTTCAGGTCCTCTTGCCGGTATAAGTCCGCTTCGGCGTGTGCGATCAGTTCATGGTCGGTACGTCCCACGATTTCGGTCAGCGTCTTGCCGAGCGAGGCTGCGAAGGCGTGATTGCAACCCTCGTAGCGACCATTCCGATCCTTCCAGAAAACCATCAGCGGGAGATTGTCCACGACCGACTGGAGCATGGCGCGGGAGCGGTCCAATTCCGCTTCCTGCTGCCTCTTCTCGGTGATGTTTTCGGCAACGCCAAGGACTCCCGCGACCGTGTCGCCCTCCAGAATGGGTACCAGCACGAGCCGGACGATCAGTTCCCGTCCGTCCGCGGCAATCACCATGGCGTCGTAGGCCGCCGCTTCGCCCTGCAGGGCGGCCTGCCAGTGCTGATCGGCGATATCCCGGTGCTCGGGATGGATGAGGTCGTCGGAAGGTCGGCCGATCAGATCTTCCCGGGGCATGCCGAATTCCATTGCCCCCTTGTCGTTCACGTTGACGAAACGGCGGTTCGCATCGAGGTAATAAACGGCGTGCGGATGATTGCGGAAGACCGTGTCCAGACGATTGGCCAGGGTCCAGCGCTGACGACGGCGACGGACCCTGGATCCCGCGAAATTGGCGATCCATGCAAGAACCAATGACGCCAGCATCCCGGGAATGAAGACTTGCCGGAACTTCGTCCGGCCAGCACTCGCCGTCCCGAGACCCGGGGCGGGATTCAGGTCGATTTGCCAGTGACGGTCTCCGATGCGCGCGACCGCAGACGCCTGCTGCCGGGCATCGCCGTGCTCGCCGCCGTTGAATACGACGGGATGGCCATAATCGCTCAGGTCGCGTACCTGGATGTGGTAGACCCGGATCAACGAAGGCGCAACCAGTCGGTTCATCAACCCCTCAAAACGGATGATCGCGACGGCAAAGCCGTCAGCCCCATCAGGATCGGACGATACCGGCATGACGAGGGCCTTGTATTCGGGAAAGCCCGGAGTCTCCGATGCAAGCCGAAGCACCCCGAATTGGCTGGATCTGGCGGATCTCGACAGGCGTTCCGTTCCTGCTGGCGTATCGCCCAGTCGTTGACCCTGGAATTGCCCGGCATCGGGCGAGTCCGGTGTCGAGACGACCCAGTCCAGAGAGGCGCCGGTGGCGGGCGGCCCGGCAAATCCGAGGCCGTGCAGGCCGTCCGGCCGATCCGAGGCCATGACTCTGGCGGCGTAGTCCCGGGCCGCTTCTTCGCGATCCTCCGAGGCCAGACTGTCCAGGATTGCCGCAACCCCGGCAGTGGCCTTCGCCGCTGAAGAAAAGGCGTGCTCGAGGTTGCGTGCAAGCTCGGTCGCGTCATTCTTTGCCCGGGCCACTCCTTCCGCGATCGCCCTGGTTTTCTCGATCGAGGCCATCGAGAACGAAACCACCATGCAGATCGCCAGCGTGGCTGCAGGGAAAAGCCAGCGCATCAATCGTCTCATGGGTTTCCGTGTGGCGGAGTGGCTTGGACGAGGACTATCCCAGAGCGTGGCTGCAGGGGCAGGGATGCACATCACGGTCGATTGGCGCGTCACTGCTGGCGTTCATCCAGCTCGCAGGCGATTCGGCCCGCCACAAGAACCCGACCGTGGCAGCCCGTTTCCTGATCATGGCACAGGGTGCGTCGGTGGTTGTTTACCCGGCGCCGGCAGCCCGCTACAATGCCCGCCCCTCAGGCTATGTAGCTCAGCCGGTTAGAGCACAGCACTCATAATGCTGGGGTCGGTGGTTCGAGTCCACCCATAGCCACCATTTACCCGTTTCAGGGCGTCCCGCAAAGTCCCAAGAAACCGCCAAAACCCGCATGACAGCGGGTTTTTTTTGTGTCTGGACGATTCAGGGCGTCCCGTTGCATCCCAATAAATTGTGAGTAGGATTGTGAGTAGACGGCCTGTCCGGCAAGGCATCTACTCACAGGAGCCTACTCACATGCTGACCGATACCAAGCTCCGCGCCCTGAAGCCGCGCCCCAAGCTGTACCGTGTTGCCGATGCACACGGGCTGGCGATTGAAGTCACGCCAGCCGGGGGCAGGAACTGGCGCTACCCCTACCGCTTCGACGGCAAGGCCATCTACGACTAACCCCGCGTTTCTGCGGGGTTTTTTGTGCCTGCATGATTCTGCGTGCCAAGGCGCCGGAGGAGGAAACCGGCCCACTTCGTGGACTTTACGGCGATCCGTATCACGGAAGCTGCCATGAAGGACCTGACTTGCCGGTCCTGTGATCGATGTGCAGACGACCTGGTGGATATCCAGCAGTGGGATCAATTTCCTGGGACGTCGCCGTGCCCGCGGCACCCGGATATCAACGATCAGCCCTGCGTCGGCTGCAATGTTGCGCGTGAGATTTGCGTGGCGCGTCGTCGGGCGATGAAGCGCAACTGTTGGTTGACGACCGGCATGCGTCCAGAGGACTCGAATGCCGCGAAGCCTTCCAGTGGCAGCACCCATGGGTTGCCTTCGTCTCCGCTCCACATGCAGATCGGCGTTGATTCCGAATCGGACAGCTTGATCCAGGCGCTGCCCGGCAGCGTGCTGCAGTGGTACTCCGCGTCACCGGCCTTGAGTGCAAAGACGCGCGGACGTGCGCAGGAGGACGGTTCGCTCGCCGTGGAGTCGATCTCCGGTGTGCTGTCGGTGGGTTCGTCGAACGAGAGTTCAATCGCCAGTTGATGCAGGTGCTTCTGCAGAATCGCGATGCGCCGAACGAAGTAACGGCGTTGCTCGGCATCCAGGTTCGCAGCGAACTCGGAATCACTATTGAACGTAGTCATGGTGGGCTCCCGGAAATGTTGACCACACCAGCACAGCCATTCACCCGGGATGATCCGCTTCGGCTGCACGTGAATATCCCGCCCGCAAGCTGGTGGCTCAAATCGGCGGCACAGATGGGTACCTGATTCTGCAAAGTGTGTCGCGGTTGCTAACGACGTCGAATGCTTGCGTGACAGGCATCCGACACGATCATCTGCGCGTCGGGCGTTGCGATGATGGCGAGTCGAAGCAGGCACAGCCGGACAGCGCGTTTCCGCGTGAACTGGCGCATTTTGGCACCATGGCGATCACGTCATTGCAATGGTGCGAAGTGTGCCGCCGCCGGTGCCGGGCGAGTGCGGCCACCGACGGCGAATTCGACGGATCAACCTCAGAGGCGGCTTTCCGGGAAATCCACCACCGCGCTGGCGCCGGACAGCACCACTTCGCGCAGGCCACTGACGCGGGTCAGCAGGTGATCGGCGTAGAAGCGCGCGGTCTTGAGCTTGGCGCCGAGGAAAGCGGCGTCGCCCTGACCGGCATCGAGCAGGCGACGTGCGGCTGCGGCGGAGCGGGCCATTTGCCAGCCACCGCAAACGATGCCGCACAGGTGCAGGAACGGCACCGAGGCGGTGTGGACGGCGAGCGGGTCGCCCATGTAGTTGGTCGCGATGTGCGCGGCACAGCGCTCGAAGTCCGTCACGGCAGCCTGCAGACGGCCGTGGATGGCCTTGATGTCGGCATCGTCGCTGCCGGCCAGTGCATCGACGGTGGCGCGCAGTTGCTTGGCCAGCGCGGTGGCCACGGTGCCGCCGTCGCGCGCCAGCTTGCGGCCGATCAGGTCGTTGGCCTGGATCGCGGTGGTGCCCTCGTAAATCGATGTGATGCGGGCGTCGCGCATGTGTTGGGCGGCGCCGGTTTCCTCGATGAATCCCATGCCGCCGTGCACCTGGATGCCCAGGTTGGTGACTTCCACGGCGGCATCGGTGGCCCAGCCCTTGTGGATCGGCACCAGGAATTCCGCCATCGCCTGCGAGTCCTTGTTGCCGGCATGGCCGTGGTCGAGCAGCGCCGCCAGATGGATCGACAGGGCGCGGTTGGCTTCGGTGATGGCGCGCATCGTCAGCAGCATGCGGCGTACATCCGGGTGGCGCGCAATAGGCGCGGTCGGACCGCGCGGATTGGCGAGATCGCGGCCCTGCAGGCGTTCGTGTGCGTAAGACGCGGCCTGCTGATAGGCACGTTCGCCGATCGCGATGCCCTGCACACCGACCGCGTAACGGGCCTCGTTCATCATGATGAACATGTACTCCAGGCCACGGTTAGGCTCGCCCACCAGATACCCGATGGCGCCGTCCTTCTCACCGAAAGACAACACGGCGGTCGGGCTGCCGTGGATGCCGAGCTTGTGTTCCAGCGAGGCGCAGCGCACATCGTTGCGCTCACCCAGCGTTCCATCGGCATTGACCAGGAACTTGGGCACCACGAACAGCGAAATGCCCTTCACGCCTTCGGGTGCATCCGGCAGACGCGCCAACACCAGGTGCACGATGTTCTCGGTGAAATCGTGCTCGCCGAAAGTGATGAAGATCTTCTGGCCGAACAGGCGGTAGTGATCGCCCTCCGGCATCGCGCGGGTGCGCACCAGCGACAGGTCGGAACCGGCCTGCGGCTCGGTCAGGTTCATCGTGCCCGTCCAGCGGCCTTCGATCATCTTTTGCAGGTAGGTCTGCTTGAGGTGGTCCGAACCCACCAATACCAGCGCCGCGACCGCGCCGGCGGTCAGCATCGGGCACAGCGAGAACGACAGGTTCGATGCCATCAGCAGTTCCGACACCGGGCTGGACACCACGTTCGGAAGCCCTTGGCCACCGAACTCGGTGGGAAAGGGCAGCGAGTTCCAGCCGGCATCGCAGAACTGCTGATAGGCATCGCGGAAGCCCGGAGCGGTGGTGACCTCGCCGTCCTTCCATTGGCTGCCGTGGATGTCGCCGCCGCGATTGAGCGGTGCAAGGACCTGAGCGGTGAATTTGCCGGCCTCTTCCAGGACCGCATCGATCAGTTCGCCGCCGAGTTCCGATTGGCCGGGAAGCGCCTGGATTGCACTGAGATCAACCAGTTCGTTGAGGACAAAACGGATGTCGTCGAGGGGCGGAGTGAAGGTGCTGCTCATGGACGCAATCTCCCGGCGCGGGCGGGGTGCCCGGTTGTGATGTGGCCTTCAATGGAAGGCGGAGCGCACCCTACATACGGTAGGGTACGGTTGATGCACATTCTAGCCTGAAAGAAGGGATGTGGCGCGTGGCTTGCGCTGTTTCCGTCATGGGCTTCCCGGGCGGCACATGACGGGCGCGATCGCACGACGGCCCTGCACGGTCGCGCCGGACAACCGTGGGCAATGGGTGTGAGCGGGTGACTCAGACGTACTGGCTGCCGGGAAGATCGATCCAGGCGCGTAGTGCGCTCAGGTCATCCGGACCCACGTCGATGAAACGAAAACCGACCCAGTGCTGACCGGGCGTATTCGCCGGTTCGGACCAGAGCTGGTGGGAGCCCACGTTCACGTCATGGCGGTGGCCATGGTCATCGATGACGGCAAAACGCATTTGGTACAGGGCATCCTCGGTCATCGGCTGGTTGGCCAGCAGCATCATGCCGGTTTCGGAAATGTTGCCGATCAGGCCGATGGGAGAGTCGATCATGGTGTCGACCACGTCGATGCGCTCAGCCACCTGCTTGCGTTTGGCGCGACGGTATTCCTCGCTCATGGGGGCCTCAGGTTGTGGCGGGAACGGCGGCGTCTGCATTGCCGGAAAACGACCGCAGCGTGGAGATGATGGCTTTCCAGGCACGGTCGACGATGGAGCCGCGCTCAGGTTCCACCAGTCGCACGTTGCCGCGATGCATCTCCCGGGCCAGCCAGGACAGCGTGTAATCCCCGGCGCGCTGGCCCCGGTGGTTCACGAACAGGCAGTGGTCGGTGACGGTGCTGAACCAGGACATGCGGCGGCGGGTGCGATCGCCTTGCTGGTTGATGGTGAAGTCGAACCAGGTGCCATAGGGCAGGCGTTTGAGACGATCATGCCAAGCCTTCTCCTCGGGCAGGAGCGGTGCGCTGATATCGACCTTGCGGGCCGTGGCGGTGCGCCCGCCACTCTGGACATCCTGGCCGAGACGGGCGCGGTTGCGCAGCTTCATCGTCAGTTCGGTACGCGACTCCGGTTCGGCTGCCGATCCGGTGGCAGGGGCGGTTTCGACTGCAGCCGACAACAGACGGGTGCAGATATCGCCGGCATCCTCGCCGGCATGGCCCACTTGCGCCAATGCGGCTTCGATGTCGCTGCGCATGCGCGCCGATTCGTCTGCATCGAAGGCGACTTTCGCACCGCCCTGCACGGATGCATCGATCAGGCGCGTCGCCAGATTCAGATGCTGCTGGAACACGGGCGAGTCCGAGCCGCCGCGCAACAGCGCCAGCGCCAGGACATCGGTCCAGACCTGTTCGAGCAAGGTCTGGAGGAACTTGGGCACGGTCTTGCCGGCGAGTGCCGACTCGATCGCTTCTTCGGCCTTGAGCCGGGAAATTTCCAGCTTCTCCCGGCCGCGTGCGGCTTCCACATGACGGCGCTCCGCCACCTCGGCTTTGCGCTGCTGTGTGGTCAGGTGTCCGGTCAGATCCGACATCAGCGTGCGGAACAGGGAAGGGTCGGCCGACTGTTCCTCATTCGCGCGCCTTACCAGCGTGCTCATCTTCTGGATCAGCTCGCGATCGATCTCGTCCTCGCCACTCCAGAACATGCTGGTCTCGGCCACGGCTTCGAGCATCCGGCGCGCCGGATGGGCACGGTCGGTGAAGAAGTCGCGGTCCTGCAGGGCGACTCGCAACAAAGGCAGCTGCAGTTGTGCCAGCAGGGTGCCTCCGGGCGATTGCGGGCGTACGTCCTGGGCAAGCTGATCGAACAACATGCCGACCAGGTCGACGGTATCGCCGTGTTCGCCGGTCAGCTGCGGCACGAGTCCGTCGCTGGCAATGCTGCGCAACTGGGACTGAAGCTCGCGTTTGACATCGGAAAAAGGCAACGCGCCGCCTGCGGCCAGTCTGGCGTTGTGACGTTGCTGGAGCTGATCCAGACTGTGTTGCAGCTGCTCGGGCGTGGCTGGCTGGCCCCGGCCGGTCGCCCCGGACTGGAGTTTGTCCAGCAGGTTGCGCCGACCCGACAGCAGGCGGCGGAGCGTGTCGAACAGTTCCACTTCCTGATCCTTGTCCTCGCCACCGGAGGCGCTGCCCGAGTGGTTCCACGGCACCGTGGAAGGCTCGGTGGACGTCGGCGGCCGAGGCGGCGCAGGGCGCGGATTTGCTGCCGGGGGATGCGGCGTGGCGGTGTTGCCAGCCGGCGACATGCCCTGGCGCAACAGTGCTTCCAGCATCGGTCTGTTGGGTGAAGCAGGATGACCTGGCGAAGCGGCATGCCCGGGTGCCGGCATGTGCGGGGATGCGCCGGACATCCCCTCGCCATGCGGAGGCACCGGACGCGCCTCCGGTGAGCGATGCGTGTCTTCTTCCGGTCTGGATGTCGGCGGTGTGGCCTGGCTTCCCGCACCGCGCCGCTTGGCGGCGATGCCGCGCGGCGAAACATAGGTCAGATGGGGCAGTACGCCACCTTCGATCAGGAAGTTGTTGAGCGCTTCGTAGAACGGCGTGAGGTACTGCATCACGCTGCGATCGAACTGGCGGTACAGCAACCCACGCTCTTCGTCGCTCAGATCGAGATTCCCGACCGCTTCGCGAAGCAGCTGACAGAGCCGATGCGGCCCCAGGGGCAGGTGCTGGGCGTCGTACGCCGGCCGCCGCGCAACCACGCCCAGTCGCTGACCGAGCAGGAAAAGTGCCAGGCTGTTGCGGATTTCGGCGCGGGTGGCGATCTCCTTCAGCGCCATGGTTTCGTCCATCGCGCCGGTATCGACCAGCGAGAGCTCGGAAAACTGCGGCCGGTCCGATGTTTCGATTGCCTGAGCAGGCGGATCGGCCAGTGTGGCCAGCGCTGTCTCGACGCTGGCGAGGAAGGCCGGGGTCAACCGTTCGCGCTGTTCCCGGATGATGCGCTGGGTCTCAAGCAGGCTGCGCTGAACTTCGTTGCTGCGGGCTTGTTCTGCGCGCCGGAACATGTCCTGTTCCAGTTCGTTGAGCATCCGTTCGAGGCTGCGAATGAACTCGTCGGAAAACAGGCGAAACAAGCCCTCCAGTAACGTCCTCTGACGCGGGGAGAACCCGTGATCTGCAATCCTGACTTTTGCCAGCGACGTGCTGGCTCTGGAAAAAGGCGCTACCCCTGACATCGCGCGCATCCCGGCTGTCGATGAATCAATGGTCGAATACTATGACAGCGTTCACATTTCCACCATCACCAAATTTTTCATGGGGGTGGAGCACGGGTCATCGCCCCTGCCAACGCAATGTCACCAGTACCGTGGCGTCGGGGGTGTGATAGCCATCGATCAGGGTGTAATCGCGATCCAGCAGATTGTCCACGCGCGCCACCAGCGTCCATCCGGACACCACCGGCACACTCGCACGCAAGGCCAGCAGGCCGTAGCCACCCAACTTCACGCCGCCGTAATCGGGCCGATCGGACGCCGCAACGCCTTCCACGCCCACGCGGACGCCACCGTCGAAGCGGCGCTCCAGCAGCGCCGTGGCCTTGCGCGACGGGCGACGCAACAAAGCCTCGCCGGTATCGCGGCTGGACGGATCCTGCCAGGTGGCGTTGCTTTCCAACTGCCATGCCGCACCCTCCCACTGCCAAGTCACTTCAACGCCATCGATGCGGGCACGCGCGATGTTGATGGCCTGAGCCTGCGCGCCGCTGAAATCGATCAGTTCGTCGATGTCGTTGCGGAACACGCGCAATTCATATTTGCTGGCGCCCCCTGGCGTCACGCGCAACGCCAGTTCCTGGCTTTCCGAACGCTCCGGCGCGAGTTGCGGATTGCCGGCATACCAACCGCCCCAGCCGGGCGAGTAAAACTCGTTCATCGTCGGGGCGCGGAAGCCTTCGCCCCAACTGGCCGAAAGACGCGCCACGCTTCCCATGTCCCAAGCCCACGCCGCACCGAAACTGGTGCTGGTGCCGTAGATACTGTTGTCGTCATGGCGACCGGACAGCTCCAACGCCTGCGACCCGGCACGTCCACGCCAGCCCGCGAAAACCGAGCGCGTGCTGCGCGACTGCGCATACACCGCATCGCCGCCGAAGGTATCGACCTGCTCACCGCGCTCGTCCAGCCATGCCAGTCCGAGCGTGGTTTCGCCGCGCCTGCCGTGAGACAGCGTGTGCTGCCAGTCGGCCTGCCGGCGGTGCGAACGGTAGACGATGAAGCTGCTCGGCGTATCGAGCCGGTCGCGGCTGCCGCCGAGCGTCAGACGATGTTGCCACTGCGCACCCAGTTGGCCGAACAGGGCCAGTGATTGCACGTCCTGACGGGTGTTGGATTGGCCTTGATCGAAATCGATGTCGTTGTCGGCATGCAGCAGCATCGCCTCCAGCCGCTGTGTGCCCAGCGCCAGATCGCCGTGCAGGGTGACATTGCGCAACCGCGCGCCATCGCGATCGGGATCGAAGCTCCAGTTGCCGGGTGCGGTGGCGTTCTGGCCACGCGTCTCCAGCCAGCCGGCGTGGATGCCGACGCCACCGCGTTCTCCGCGCTTGCCGATGCCGGCGGAAACACCTTGCGTGTCGTGGTTGCCCCGTTGCAGGCTGGCATGCGGTGCGACGTCGCGCCGCGTGAATATCTGCACCACGCCGCCGAGCGCGTCGGCACCCCATTGTGCCGCGCGCGGCCCGCGAACCACTTCGATCCGATCGATCTGTGCCAGCGGCAGGTGCTCCCACGCATACGCGCCGGTGCCCAGTGCGCCGACACGAACGCCGTCGATCAACACCAGCGCATGATTGGAATTGGTGCCACGGATGAACACGCTGGCTTGCTGGCCAATGCCGCCGCCACGCACGATGTCCACGCCCGGCACACGGCGCAGCAAGTCCACCACATCCTGCGTGCCGGCCGCTTCGATTTGATCGCGCTCGATCACGTCCACCGCTGCCAGCACATCGTCGGCGGCCACCGGCACGCGCGAAGCCGTCACGACGACTTCATCGGTGCGGGGCAAGGTCTGCGCCAAAACGGGCGTGACGGCCAGCGTGGTGGCGAGCAGGGAAACAACGGAACGGGACATGAGTCGGATTCTCCAGAGCAGACGCAGGAAAGTTTGCGCATGGCACGGAGGAACGCGCACGACCGCCCGCAGGCTGCCGAATCAGCGCGTTCGCCCGCGTCGCCCACCGCAACGCCAAGGACATCGCCCGCAGGCGATGCATCAGGCCGGTCTCCGGGCTGGCAGGGCGGGTTCGTCGAACCCCGGAACATTCGCCTTCCCGACCCTTCGGCCAGTGGCACCCGAACATTCCACCTGCTTACCGTTGCGGGGGCAGCACCGGACTTTCACCGGCTTCCCGTACACCTGAAGCGGCGCGGAGTTTACCTCACTGCCGCGCAACTGCCATTGCCACCGCCGCCGGAAAATCAGGCGCCATGCCCAACAGCGCCGGGTGATTCACCAGTCCCATGTCGATCACGGTGTGGCGTGGCTGCGCTTGCAGCCCGGAGATGATGGCGCCGATGCCGCGGCGCTGACAGCGATCCAGCAAAGCCCTCAATGCCGCTTCGCCGGAGGCGTCGATGATCGGCACCTGACGCATGCGCAGGATGAAGATGCGGGTGTCGCCCGGCAATTGATCGAGCACGTCATCCAGCCGACTGGCAGCAGCAAAGAACAACGGCCCGGCCACGCGATACGCCTCCACCCCCGGCGGCAACGCGGCACGCTGCCGCGAACCGGCCGATTCGGCATCGTCGTCATCGGCCGCAGCGGAATCGGAGGCCACTTCGACCACGCCACTCATGCGCTGCATGAACACGAACGCCGCCAGCACCACGCCCGCTTCGATGGCGACGGTCAAATCGAACAGCACCGTCAGCGCGAAAGTGACCAGGAGCACCAGCCGGTCGCCCCACGGCGAGCCCATGAGGTGGCGGAAGCGTTCGATCTCGCTCATGTTCCACGCCACCATCAGCAGCACCGCCGCGAGTGCCGCCAAAGGCACGTAGCTCATCAACGGCGACAGCAACAGCATGAAGGCCAACAGGAACACCGCATGCAGTATCCCGGCCACCGGCGAACGCGCGCCGGAGCGGATGTTGGTGGCGGTGCGTGCAATCGCACCGGTGGCGGGCAAGCCGGCCACCAACGCCGATCCCACGTTCGCCACGCCTTGTGCCACCAACTCGGCATTGGAACGGTGCCGCCCGCCGGTCATGCCATCGGCCACTACGGCGGAAAGCAGCGATTCGACACCCGCCAGAAACGCGATGGTGAAGCTGGCCGGCAGCAATTCGAAGAAGCGATCGAACGGAATATGCGGGAACGAAATGCTCGGCAATGCACTGGGCAACTGCCCGAACGTGGAACCAATGGTTTCCACCGGCAACACGAACGCCGCGAGCGAGCCGGCCACCACCGCGATCAGCAGGACCGGCCACTGCGGTCGCCACCGCTTGATGCCGATGATGAGCGCAAGACACGCCAGAGTGAGGAACAACGCAGCCGGATTGAAACTGTCGATGTGCTCGTAATAACTCTTCCAGCGTTCAAGGAACTCGCCGGGCACCTGGGCAATTTCCAGTCCGAGCGCATCCTTCACCTGACTGACGAAAATCGTGACCGCGATGCCGGCGGTGAAGCCGGTGATCACCGGCTGCGGCATGAACTTCATCAGATTGCCGAGCCGCAGCACGCCGGCAGCGATCAGGATCAGTCCGGCCATCAGCGTGCACATCACCAGGCCGCCGTAACCGAAGCGCTCGATGACGTTGAACACCACCGGGATGAACGCCGCCGTCGGCCCGCCGATCTGCACCTTCGATCCGCCCAGCGCCGAGATCAGGAAGCCGGCGACGATGGCCGTGTGCAGCCCCTTGTCCGGCGTCGTGCCCGAGGCAATCGCCAGCGCCATGGCCAGCGGCAATGCCACCACCGCCACGGTGAATCCGGCCAGTGCATCGGCACGCAGGTCGCCCCAGCCATAGCCGTGGCGCAACACCGACACGAGCTTGGGTTCGAACGCGCGACCAGACAGGCGGGTATGGGGGTTCACGGTGTCGGGAGGTTCACGACGAGGTGCCGGATATCCTCGGCAAGCCCGTGGTCAGCCACCAGCGGCGAGCCTCTTTGTCCCAGCGCCAGTGCTGGCGATCGGTGATCACGCGCTCGGCCTGCGTATGACGATTGATCAGGCGAATTTCCACCACCTGCGCCATTTCGGTTTCCGAGAGCATCTGGGTGCCTTTGACCTGGTAGCCGGTCACTTGCACGTGCTCGAAGCGCTCTCGCTCCAATGCCGCCATCGGATGCTGGCGAGCGTACTCGGGATCGACCATCGACCACGCGTCGTCGATGTGGCCCCAGCGGATCGCGCCGGCGTAGTTGAACAGGGTGGTTTGGCGCAGGTCCTGCTGCGAACCGACACCGCAGCCGGCCAGCGCGAGCAGCAGCGCGAAGATGGCGAGCGGACGGAAGCGGGCGATTCGGAGCATGGCGCCGGCATTGTCGCCGATCCGGCCGGGTATCGGCAAAGGCCGCAAGTCATGCGGCGTCGTGGCGCTGCCGCGGCGGGGCCGACGCGCTGGAACGTGATCGGCGATGGATCCGGGCCGCGCCGAAAAGGAAATCCCCTCTCCTCCGTCGCGGAGGAGAGGGGGATCGAATGCCGTGCGTGGGACGCCGCTCAGCGCGGAAGATTCGCGGTCCAGCCGCGGGTCCAGTCGTCGTGGGCACCAGCGAAGGCGCCGCGGTAGGTGACCGGGCGGAAGAACGGATCGTCCAGCGCCTTGCCGCCCTCCAGTACCGGCGAATCGGCCTGCGGCAGATAGCCGTCGAGCTTGGCGTTTCCGGTTTGATTGCCTTCTTGGCCAGTGAACCAGAGCGCCACGTCGTCGACACTGGCCGCATTCCCGCCGAAGAAGCCGCGGCCACTCTCGCCGACGAAGGAGTGGGTGAACCTCAAGTCATCGTCCCGCACCGCCCAGGTCTCGGCGCCATCCAGTGCCAGACTGACGCCACTGAAGCCGGTCACGACCAGGTTGCTGTAGATGCCGCCACTGCCACGACGGATGCGCAGGCCGTGCAGATTGGTGTACTCGCTGGATCCCACCAACGTGATGTTGGAGATTTCCGGACGGGTGCGCGGCTGGATGTCCGGCGACGGGTTGCTGTTGTCGGACTCGATGCCGTTGGAGTCGCCGCCGATGTCGAAGTTGTCACCTTGCCAGGCCAGCAGGAACTGCAGCTTGCCGTGGAAGCCATCATCCATGTCGAAGCAGTCATCGCCCATGTTCGAGCAGACCAGGTGACGGCCATTGACGTTGCCGCCGAACCACTCGAAGCCATCGTCCTTGCCGCCGTCGACCTGCACGTACTCGATCGTGGTGCCGGCGCCGACGCCCAGCAGGGTCAGCGAGTTCAGCTCTTCGTTGGGACGGATCGGGACGCCGGCCCACTCGATGCGAACGTAACGCAGCACGCCGGAATTGTCGTCCAGCACGCCGCCGCCGAAGGTCATGTCGGGATACGCCTCGAAGCGGCAGGGCTCGGCAGCGGACACGTAGTCGTTGCAGGTGGAACGGCCGGCGATGTGCAGACCGCCCCAGGAGCCGACTTCCGCGGTCGGGCCGGTGAACACGATCGGACGCGATGCGGTGCCTTCGGCATAGAGGCGGCCGCCGGCCTTGACGCCGACGAAGTTGGCCTGGGTCACGTCTTCGTGGCCCTGCACGGTGACGCCCGGATCGATCGTCAGCGTGGCGCCTTCTTCCACGATCACCGCGCCCTTGACCAGATACTTCTTGCCGGCCGGCAGGTACAGCTCGCCGGTGATGCTGTTGGGCAGCAGGCAATCCGGGCCTTCGGTCGTGGTGCCGGTCGGGCAGGCGGACAGCACCGGCGTCTGCGTGCACAGCGAGTTGTTGTCGGGCAGGCCGATGTTGCCCTGTGCGCGGGTCACGTCGAGCGCAGTATCCGGCAGGCCTGCGGACGCGTCGAGATCGAAGACGAAAGCGATCGAGTCGCAACTGGCCACGTGGATGGCGACCTTGCCGACCACGGTGGCGGCCGGGGCCGGCGTGCCGCTGTCGAAGCGACCGCCTTCGTAACGATGCAGATCCACGTTCTCGAGGGTGTTCACGCCCGGTGCGAAATCACCGAGGAAGCTCAGCCATACCGGCTTGCCAGCGGTGTCGTAGGCGTGCAGCAGGCCGTACAGGTATGCGCCACCATCGGGCCGGGGCAGGACATCGACCGACACCGCACGGCCGGGAGCACTGGTGTCGTACCACTGACCATCGAGGCCGTCGTTGAGGGAGACCTGAGCGGTCGCGGACAAGGAAGCGCAAGACACGGCCAGCGCCAGAGCGGTTTTGCGGAACGGGAAGGACATTGTCGCCATCCGGGTTTGGGAGGAGCCCGAACAATAGGCAGTGGTCATGACCATGCTGCGACAGTAGCGTTTCGGTTTTGCGACGGCGCGGCAAATGCGCGACGGGTGTTTCCGAACGACGGTGCCGCGTATCGCATCCGCACCGTTCGCTGGCGCTTCCCGGGGACGGAAGCGCCAGCGATCCGGAACGGCGGACGCCCTCAGTAACTCCACTCCAGGTTCACCGCAATCTCGCGGCCCTTGCGGTAGCGGCGCGACACCTCGTTGCCCTGGGTGTACTCGGCCTCGGGATTGAGCAGGTTGCGCAAACGCAGGCGCAGCTTCCAGTTGTCGGCGAAGGTGCGCGAGTAACTGAAGTCGAGTTGATCGAAGGGTTGCTCGTATTCGTCCGGCAGGCCCTGCAGGCCGACTTTGGTGACGCGCTTGCCGGATACGTTGTAGAGCAGCGTGGCCTCGTGCACGGCGTTGGGATCGAACCAGGTCAGCGCCAGATTGGTCAAATACGGCGACTGGCCCTGCAGCGGGCGCTGGCTGGAGGTCTGGATACCGACTGCGGCGCCCAGATCCACCTCCGAATCGATCCGGGTGTGGTTCAGGCTCACGCCCAGGTCGTACCAGGGAATCACATTGCGAATGCCTTCGGGCACCCATTGCGCATCGCCGAAATAGCCCAGATTGCTGCCGATCTCGAATTCCATGCCATGCACGAACGCGCTGTCGGCGTTGCGCAGTTCCAGCAGATCGCCCGACGCAGGCGTGCGCACCAGTTCGATCGGGTCGTCGAACTCCTTGCGGAACAGCGCTACCGAAAGACTGTCGCTGCCGATGAAGTAGTACTCCCAGCGCAGGTCGTAGCTGGTGATCTGCGTCTGCTTCAGATCCGGGTTGCCGAGCACGGTGATGTCCAGCCGCGGATCGGTGTACGGCGCGCGCGACAGCTCACGGAACTCGGGCCGGGCCAGGGTCCGGTTCCAGGACAGGCGCAATTGGGCATTGTCCGAATAGCCCCAGGTCAGCGTTGCCGAGGGCAGGGTCTCACTGCCTTCCAGATGCGCCACGGTCGGCATCGCGCCGGGCAGGAACGGGTCCTGCGTCGTCACACGCTGGTCGTTGTCCTCGTGCCGCAGGCCCAGATCGGCACGCCACGCGCCCAAGGTGAGGTCGGCACGCAGATACCAGGCATCCAGCGCCTGCTCGGCCTGATAGAAATCGGTCGGCTGGCTGGCCGACAGCAGCTCCAGCCGGCCGGCATCGATCTGCCCGGGGTCTAGGATGTCGTCGATTGGCGTGTCCACTGTCGGAAGGCGATCCAGATGGCGCACGCTGACGCGCCAGATTTCCGAATCGCGTTCACGCCGCAGGCGACTGGCGCCGGCCGACAGCTTCAGCCCTGATGATTCACCGAAGACGAATGGGTACGACAGCCCCAGACGCATTTCCTCGACATCGTCATCCATCATTTCCCAACGCATCTGGGCCGGGAAGCTCGGCGTGTAGACGTATTCGTCGTTGGCGCTCAGGGTGTACATCGAGCTACGTGCGAACGGCATGTCGCGGCGCGCGCTGGAGTCGGTGTACTGCCACTGCAGGCCCAGGTCGCCGGCTGCCGCGAACAGGTGTTCGCCACCGAACTGGCGCGTGATCAGCACGTTCTCGATCCATTCGCTGGTGGTGCTGCGCTCCTCGGTGCCCAGGGTGCGCAGGCCGGTATCGACGCGGTCCTGCTGCAGGGTCTGGGCCAGACGCATCACGCTGGCGTCGATGCGATGGTCGGCGCCGATATCCATGCCGGTGGAGAAGAACAGGCTGGAGTCGGCGCTGCGCTCGGCGCGCTCGCGCAGGTATTCCTGGTTGCGGTTGAGGCTGCCGTCGCCTCGGAGCGAGTACTCGGCGCGCTCCTCTTCGCGCAGATCCCAGCTCTGCGACCAGCGCGCGGCGCCAACCACGCCCACGCGCAGGTCGTCGCCACCCCAGCTGTTGCCGGCGCTCAGCGAGGCATTGCCATCCGGCCCCATGCGCTTGCGCGAGACACCGAACGCCTTGCCCATGACCGCACGCCCGAGATCGGCCAATTCGGCCGAACCGCGCGGCGGCAGAGGGCGCTGCAACACACCTGCGGGCGGCGCACGCAGACCATCGTCGCGGCCCAGCCAGTCACGCCCGCCGCTGGCCGAACGCCAGCCATCCTCGCCGGTGGTGCCGTGCGCATAACCCAGGCCCAGATCAGCCTTGAACATCGGCCCGGTCGGAACCCCGCGGGTGCGCAGGTTCACCGTACCGCCGCCGAACTCGCCCGGCAGCGCCGGGTTGTAGCTCTTGTTGACATCGACCCCGGCCAGCAGGCCGCTGGGGAACAGGTCCATCGGCACCACGCGCCGGGTCGGGTCCGGGCTCGGGATCTGCGCGCCATTCAGCAGCGCGGCCGAATAGCGTTCGCCCAGACCGCGCACATAGATGAAGCGGTCATCGACCAGACTCAGCCCGGTGACGCGGCGCAGTGCGGCGGCGGCATCGGAATCGCCGGCGCGGGAAATCTGTTCGGACGAGAGCACGTCCAGCAGTTGCGCCGATTCGCGCCGCACCTGCAGCGCATCGAACTGGCCGCCTTCTTCGGGCACGTAGGTTTCCTCGACCGACACCCCGGAAAGCCGGGTGGCTTCCTCGTCAGGTGGCGGCTCGGGGGCAGGCAGTGGCTGCGCAAGCGCATCGGGCAAGGACAGGGCGACCAGGATCGCGATGGTCAGTGGAGTGGATTTCATGGAGGCGAGTGCATGCGGGGATAAGGGTGCTCCCGCCCGCGCTGTCCGGCGCGGCATGAAAATGCGTGCCTGCCCGGCACGACGGGAGGCGCCCACGATATGAAGATGTCGTGACAGGGACGTGACACTGCCCCGATGCAATGTGTCGGGGCAGATCGCGAACATGTGGAAACACGCTTGCCGCAGCGTGAAGCACTTGCCGGGCCGGGCCGGGTCGGTCCGGGTCCGGGAGGGCCGTCAGCGCCTCAGTTCGGGCACAACCGTCCGGCGCGCCTCACAGCGCGAAGCGGGCCTCGAACCACGCCGTGAGGTCAGCCACTTCCTCCGCGCAGACCGAATGCTGCATCGGATAGGTGCGCCACTGGATATCGTAGCCATGCACTTCGAGCGCCGTGCGGCTGGCTTGGGCGCGTGGCAGCACGATGACCGGGTCGTGCGTGCCGTGCGCCATGAAGATGGGGATCGTGCGATTGGCGGGCGACGCCTCATCAGCGAGCGTGTCGTCCAGGGCCAGATAAGTGGACAACGCGACAATGCCACCGAGCGGCGACGCATGGCGCAACCCGGCGGTCAGCACGATCACGCCACCTTGCGAGAACCCGGCCAGGATGATGCGTTCAGTTGGAATGCCGCGCTCGACTTCGCGTGCAATCAGCCGTTCCACGACTGAAGCCGACGCGCGAATGCCGGCTTCGTCCTGGGGTGTGTCCGGTGCGAAGCCCAGAATGTCGTACCACGAGCGCATCCGCATTCCGCCGTTGATCGTCACCGGCTGCACCGGTGCGTGCGGGAACACGAAACGGATTGCGGGCCAGTGCGGCTTGACCAGCTCAGGCACGATCGGTTCGAAGTCGTGGCCGTCGGCGCCGAGGCCATGCAGCCAGATCACGGCCCAGCTGGGCGAGGGACCGGTTTGGAGTTCGATACCGGCTGTGTTGGAATCAGTAGTCATGAGAAAAATGCTTTCAAAGGAAAAGAGAATTACAGCGGTTCGACGCGCGCATGGAGGATCGACGGACGCAATTGCGCTGGCCAGTCTCGATCAACGGACACCTGGGCGTGCGCACGGCTCGCTTCGAGCGCACCGAAGTCGAGGGTGGCGACGGCCCAAACCGTGTCGTTCCGCGTCGTTGCAAGGACGCCATCGGCGGGCAGGCCCACGTCCATCGGCGTGTAGATCGCGGCTTCGCCGGTGTTGGTGTCGAGCGCCGGGCTCCAGGGTGCGTCGCCGGCAGTCACCGATTGTGCGACGAAGCATCGATTCTCCAGCGCCCGCGCCAGACAGCCCACGCGCACCCGCGTCGCGCCGGCGGCGGTGTCGGTGCAGCTGGGCACCAGCAGCAGGCGCGCGCCTGCTTCGCACTGCGCACGTACCGGAAGCGGGAATTCGCTGTCGTAGCAGATCGCGATGCCGGCACGCACGCCGCGCAGGTCAAAAACCTTGAGTTGGTCACCCGGCGCGATGACGCCGACGGCTTTCTCGAAGCCGGTCAATTGCAGCTTGTCCTGCCATTGGTGCATGCCGTCGGGCGAGAATACGTCGGCGCGATTGCGGTAGCGACCTTCGCCGAGATCGAGCAGGAACGTCCCTGCCACCAGAAACAGGCCGGTGCCCCGGGCCAGTTGGGTGAAGAGGTCCAGCCATGCGTCGCGATGCGCCTGAATCGCGGCCAGCGAGGCATGCAGATCACCGCTGATGCCGGACTCGAACGTTGCCGCCAATTCCAGCGAGAGATACTCCGGCAGCACCGCGATATCGGCGCCCTGCGCCGCGGCGCGTTCGATCTCTGCGCTGACACGGGCGGCGAATTCGGAAAAGTCGCGCGGCTCGCCTACGGGCCATTTCGCGGTGGCGACGTTGAGCTTCACAGTGGCCTGGTCCAGAAGGTCAACGCGTGGTCGGTCTCGCCGTGACCCAGCTCGTTCCATGCCAGTCGCATCGTCATGCCGGACTGGCGGGTGTAGCCGCGCTTTTGCCAGAACGCCTCGTTGCCACGGTGGTCGACGGGGCGTCGGGTGTCACGGTCATCGCGATCCACTGCGGCGAACGCGGCCAGCGAGAACCCGCCGAGTCCGCGTGCATGGGCTTCGCGATGGTCGAAGAAGGCGTGGCCGAGGCCACGCCCGCGATAGGCCGGCAACAGCACGGATTCGCCGAAATAAAACACCGTGTCCACGTCGATGCCGCACGCCTGGAATGGAACACGAAACGCAGGGGCATCCTCGGCGAGTGGCACACCCGTGGACACGCCGACCACCGTGTCGCCATCCATCGCCAGCACGAACACGCTGCGGGGCGATGACGCATAGGCGGCGAGATAGTCGCGTTCGTATGCCATGTCGCCGTCGTACAAGTATGGCCAGTCGCGGAACACGGTCATGCGCAGACGTGCGACATCGGCGAGATACGGGTGCAGATCGCATCCGGCGAGACAGCGCACGGCGAGCGTATCGACGCAGGGCGACACGGCAGCTTTTCCGGTCACGGTGCGGCGCTGATGCCGAGTCGCTGCATGCGCCGTTCCAGCCGCTCCACCGCATCGCGCAGGTCGTCCACGTCGTCGCAGAACGCCTCCAGCTCCGCCCGCGGCACCAGATCGCGGCTTTCCTCGGTGAGGAATTCAGCGCTGTCGCGTGCCAGCGCCTTGCCGCCTTCCCGCAGTGTGTTCAAGCCGTGTTTCACGGCACGGGCCAGCTGTACCCCGAGAACATCACCGAACACGGCAACGAACTGGGCTTCGAAATCCGGCTCGTAGCGTCGCATCAGGCGCTGCAGCTGGCGCGCCAGTTCGGCGTCGCCGCTGATGCGCATGCGGCCCACCGTCGCGGTGCTCTCCCGGCCCGGGAGAAGCTGCGACAGCACCGCGCCCAGCGATGCGCTCAAGCTCAGATCGCTCTCGTGCCCGGACGACACCGGGCCAATGGCGAAGCGCCCCTCGCGTACCGTCATGGCAAAGGCCAGTGGCGGCGAGGTGAGGTGGAAATCCAGATGCCGGCCTTCCAGTGTTTTCAGTTGTTCGGGGAAGGCGGGGTCCAGCATGGCCGCGCGGTTCAGCGCCGCGCCGAGCATGCGGCCAAGGGTGGACTTGATCAGCGAAGGCAGGACGGTGGGGGTGTCGGAGGACATCTTGCAATCTGCACGATCTGGAAACGCAGCAGTGTATCGGTTCGCAACCCGCAGGGCGTCAACCGCCCTCGCGCTTTCGCCACCAGATGCCGAGCTGGCGCAGTCCTTCGATGATGCTGACGCGCGGCTGGTAGCCGAAGTCGTTCTTCGCGGCAGAGATGTCGTAATAGTGCGGCGTGGACAATTGTTCGGCGAGAAAGCGTGTCATCAGCGGCTCGCCCTTGAGTGGCAGCAGGCCGTAGATCAGTTCGAGCGCGGTACCGGCGGCATACGCGGCGCGATACGGCACGAGCTTGGTGACCGTGGGCGCGCCGGCCGCACGCAACAGGCTGTTGACGATGTCCGCGATCGGTTTGGGCTCGCCGTTGGAAATGAAGTAGGCCTTGCCTGCGCAGGCCGCATTCGGTGTGTCGTGCAGCGCATCGAACGCGTCCAGGTGCGCCTGGGCGGCGTTGTCGATGTAGGTAGTGTCGACCAGGTTCAACCCGTCGCCGACGAACTTGAGTTTGCCGGCGTGCGCGCGCTCCACCAGCCGCGGCAGCAGATGATTGTCGCCCGGCCCCCAGATCAGGCGCGGACGCAGCGCCACGGTGGCCAAGGTGCTGCCATTGGCGGCCAATACATGCTCTTCGGCCACGCGCTTGCTGGCCGGATACCACGCCTTGAAACGATCCGCAGGTGGTGCGCCCTGTTCGTTTCCACCCAGCACGGCGCGGGTACCGCGGTGCGCGACACTGGGCGTGGACGTGTAAACCAGCGTGCGGACGCGGTTCATTCGGCACGCGGCAATCACGTTCCACGTACCGCGCACGTTGGCGTCGAAGTAGTCCTGGAAACTGCCCCACGCACCGGCTTTGGCGGCGACATGGAAGACCGCATCCACATCCGCGCAAGCGGCGGCGACGTCCTCGAAGCTGGCGAGGTCGCCACGGATCTGCCGCACGCCCATCGTTCCAAGTTCGGCATGGTCGCCGCGCGAATACGAAAGCACTTCGTGGCCTCGCGCCGAGAGCTTCGCGCAAATCGCCTTGCCGAGAAATCCGCCGCCGCCGGTGACCAGCACTCTCATTCCGCCTGCCCCATCGTGAATCGACTCGCCACTGTAGGTTTCGCGCCCTGCGCCGCGCAACCCGGCATCCATCGGAACGGTGCGCGGCATCCCGGTCTGGGCGAAGCGCGGTTACCCTTCAGGGCTGTCCATCATGAATCGCACGTCGATGAAATTCCAAGGCACCGACCGCTATGTCTCCACCGACGCGCTCACGCTCGCCGTCAACGCTGCGATCACCTTGCAGCGCCCGCTGCTGGTGAAAGGCGAGCCGGGCACCGGGAAAACGCTGCTTGCCGAAGAAATGGCCCGAGCGCTTGGCGCACCGCTGTTCGCGTGGCACGTGAAATCCACCACGAAAGCGCAGCAGGGGTTGTACGAATACGACGCGGTAAGCCGACTGCGTGATTCCCAGCTGGGTGATCCACGTGTGCAGGATGTGCGCCATTACATTCGCCGCGGCAAGGTCTGGGAAGCGTTCGAAAGCGAACTGCGCGCGGTGCTGCTGATCGACGAGATCGACAAGGCCGACATCGAGTTCCCGAACGACCTGCTGCAAGAGCTGGACCGGATGGAGTTCCACGTGTACGAAACCGGCGACACCATCCGCGCCCGCCATCGCCCGATCATCGTCATCACGTCCAACAACGAGAAGGAATTGCCTGACGCCTTCCTGCGCCGCTGTTTCTTCCACTACATCGCGTTTCCGGACCGGACGACGCTTGAAAGCATCGTTGCGGTGCACTACCCGGGCATCGAGAACACGCTGGTGCAGCGCGCACTCGACGTGTTCTTCCAATTGCGCGAGGTGCCCGGACTCAAGAAGAAACCGTCCACCTCGGAGCTGATCGACTGGCTCAAGTTGTTGTTGGCCGACCGCATTCCGGCGGATGTGCTGCACAACGCCGATCCGGCCAAGGCCATCCCGCCGCTGTACGGCGCGTTGATCAAGAACGAGCAGGATGTGCAGCTGCTCGAACGGCTGGCGTTCATGCATCGCCGCCAGACGCGTTGAGCCTGAGACATGCTGTTCAGCCTGTTCGATGCGCTGCGCGCCGAGAAGGTTCCGGTCACGCTGCGGGAGTGGCTGGACTTGATGGCGGCACTCGACGCGAATCTGGTCTTTGCCGACATCGAGCAGTTCCATGCGCTGGCCCGTGCCGTGCTGGTCAAGGACGAGCGTCATTTCGACCGGTTCGATCGTGCTTTCGGAAAATTCTGGAGCGGTGTTTCGCAGGTGCCCGACGACGTGTTTTCCGCGATTCCGGAAGAGTGGCTGCGGCGCGGGTTCGAGCGTCTTTTCACCGATGAGGAGAAGGCGAAGGTCGAGCAGCTGGGTGGTCTGGAGGCGCTGATGCGGCGCTTCCAGGAACGGCTGGCCGAGCAAAAGGAGCGGCATGAAGGCGGGAACCGCTGGATCGGCACCAGCGGAACCAGTCCGTTCGGGTCGGGCGGCCATCACCCCGGCGGTATCCGTGTCGGTCCGCGTGGCGGCGGGCGCATGGCGGCCAAGGTCTGGGAAAAGCGCGAATACCGCAACCTCGATGGCGACGCCGAACTGTCGCCGCGCAACTTCAAGACTGCGTTGCGTCGATTGCGGCGTTTCGCGCGCGAAGGTGCGGAACTGGAATTGGACCTGCCTGGCACCATCATGGCCACCGCACGCGAGGGCGGGCTGCTCGACGTGAAGTTGCGGCCCGAGCGGCACAACACGGTGAAGGTGTTGCTGCTGCTCGACATCGGTGGCTCGATGGACGACCACGTGGCAGCGTGCGAGGCATTGTTCGGTGCGGCCCGAAGCGAGTTCAAGCGACTCGAACATTTCTACTTCCACAATTTCGTTTACGAACATGTCTGGAACGACAACCAGCGCCGCAGCGTGTCGCGCCTGTCGATCCACGACTTGTTGCGCCGTTACAACCCGGATCACAGGGTGGTGTTCGTCGGCGATGCCGCGATGGGGCCGTACGAGATCACCCATGCCGGCGGCAGCGTGGAGCATTGGAACGAGGAGCCGGGCGACGTATGGTTCGGCCGCATTCGCGAGCACTTCCGCAAGCTGGTCTGGATCAATCCGAACCCGCCGGCGCAATGGCGCTACACCGCCTCCACGCAGTTGGTGCGCGAGTTGGTCGAGGAGCGCATGTACCCGCTCACGCCGGATGGTCTGGGCGAGGCCATGCGGGCATTGATGTAACGTCTCGGATGGATGCATCCGTGTACAGGCACGAGACGCTTTTCGTGGCTGCGGCAATGGTGCACTCTTGCACTCCACGCGATGGCAGGACGCATGGCCTCGCGGCTGCCGGTACCGGATCGCACCGGGCACCGTTACGGAGCGGCTCATGCACGTCCAGGCCAATATGAAAAGGGGTCAGATCGGAGCGTACGCCTTGGGCACGGGTGGTGCAGGGCTCCTGCTGGCCTGGGTAATGCTGTTGCTTGCGATCGATTTTCCTGCTGCTGCGCAGGATGGCGTGCGCACTCCGCCTGCGGCCACGGTGGATGTCGACGACCCGGCGCTGGCCAGTGCGCGGCGACAGATTTCGGCGGGGCGTTTCCACGATGCCATCGCAACGCTCCAAACGGCGGTGCAGCAGGACGATGGCACCGATGTGCGCCGTTTGGCGCGTCGTCTGGGCACGCTCGGGGTCGCGCTGGATCAGGCCGGTGTGGCGGATGAGGCGATCGAGGCGCACCACCGTGCGCTGGAGTTGTATGAGTCGCTCGACGATCCGGCCGGCATCAGCGCAGTCACAGGCAACATCGGCAGTTCGTTGAGCGCACTGGGCGACCGGGTCGGGGCGCGGCATTATCTGGAGGAGGCATTGGCGCTCAAGCAGCGCCATGGCATTGATCGAGGCGTCGGGGCGATCCACGGCAACCTGGCCGAACTCGCTGTTGGCGATGGCGATCTGCTTGCCGCACGAGAGTCGCTGGAGCGCGCGCTGGAAACCTATGCCCGAGCATCGGACCCCAATGCCGAGAGTCTGGCGCATGCCAATCTGGGCACCGTGCTCGCCAAGCTCGGCCAGTACACCACGGCGATGGAGCATGTGCAGGCGGCTGAGACGCTGGCGCGGGCGCACGACTACCAGATCGGCCTGCTGGCCGCGCAAGCCGCCCATGCGAAGCTGCTGATGGCGCAACTTCGGATGGACGAGGCTCCGGCATCCGGGCGCGAAATACTGATGGCGCAGGCGGAGGCATCGCTGCATCAGGCGCTGGCGGCAAGTCAGGCGCAGGAAGATCGGAGTCGCAGTATTCGACTGCTGGAAGCGTTGTCGGAACTCCGCCAGATTCAGGGTCGGCCGGAACCGGCGCTGGCGCTGTTGCATCAGGCCCGGGCATTGGAGGAAGAGCAGCGCCGCAATGCCGATCTGGCTCGTGCCAGAGTGCTGTCGGCCCGTTACGAACACCAGCGTCAGCAACGGGAGATCGACCGGCTGCGTGATCAGGATGCGCATAACGAGAGCAGGCTGGCGCGCCAGCAGCAGAGCCTTTGGCTGATGGCGGCATTGTTCGTGTTCGCACTGGGCAGTTTGCTCGTGCTGGGCTGGCTGAACCGACAACGCCGTGCCGCGACCGCACGGCTGCAACAGCACAATCAGGAGCTTTCCGCCGCGCTCGAATTGGCCCATCAGGAGCGCCAGCGCACGGAGACCTACGCCTTGCGCCATCGCCGCTTCCTGCGCCTGGCGAGCGAGGACCTGCGTAATCCGTTGCGTGAAATGCGCACGCTGGCCGAACGTGCTCTCGTGGAAGACCACCCCGACATCCTGCGTCGCAGCCATGCCGCCATTGCCCAGCATGCGACGGACCTGATCTGGGTGGCCGAACAGATGCTGGAAAGCGCCGACCACGATCCGGACGGCACACATGCGCTGCAGGGGATCGAAAGCGTCGATCTGGCGGCCACGCTGCGCGTGCTGGTGGATGAAGCCACGCCGCGTGCCCTGCACCGCGATCAGCACCTTTCGCTGCAGTGCTCGCTGGCTCATGCGCCGGTGAAGATGGAGCGCACCCGGTGTCAGGTCGCATTGCGTGAACTGATCGATATCCTGCTCTTCCTCAACCCGGCCCGGACGCACTTTGCATTCACGCTGCGCGAGGAGGACGGCGTGGCGCGGATCGGACTGGATGCCGGCATCGCGCGCCTGCCGGACTGGCAGGATATCGCGCTCGGACAGGAGCATGGCGACGTGACGCTGCGTTTGGCGTTGGCGTGGATCCATCACGCGATCCTGGACAACAAGGGGCACATCGTCACAGAACGCCTGCCGGGGAATGGCCGGCGCGAGATCGTGATCCGGTTTTCGCTGTCCGTCGACCAGGCCTGACGGGCATTCAGCGACGCAACCGCCGTGCCACCGCCGGCCGCCACAGCAATGCCATCGCCACGCCGATGCAGAAGCCGGTCAGATGGGCCCACCAGGCCACTGCGCCGAAGGCCGGACCGACGAAGGTGAACACCACCTGCAGAAGCGCCCAGATCGCGATCAGCAGCGATGCCGGCGTGCGCACGAACTCCAGAAACAGTCCGAGCGGCACCACGAAACCCAGGTGTGCACGCGGGAACAGCGCCAGGTAGGCGCCGATGACGCCGGATATCGCGCCACTGGCTCCGACGATCACGACTGCATGGGTATGCTGCAGCGAGATCGCCGCCGCCAGATTGGCCAATGCGCCACAGACGAGAAACAACGCCAACAAGCGTCCCGGTCCCAGACCACGTTCGGCCGGGATGCCGAAGATGACCAGGAACAGCAGGTTGCCGACCAGATGCAGCCAGTCCGCATGCACGAAGATCGCGGTGAACAGGCTGAGCAGACGCCCGTCGAGCAGCGTGTCCCATCCGATATCTCCGGCGAGCAACGTTTCCGGAACGGTGCCCCAGCGCTGCAGGAAATGCCCGCGCGTATCCTTGCTGCCGACCGCCAGCCAAACCCATGCCGCCATGCAGGCCACCACGAGAAGTGGCGTGGCCCATGGCGGGGCGGGGCGGCGCCGTGAAGGGACGTGGACGAACATGTCAGCCGTCTCGTGGTATTGGCGGAATGGACGTCGTGCTCATGGCCGCGACACCAGAAAACGTTGTCCGTCGCGTGCGATGGCCACGCCATCGGGTCGGATCGCATCGATAACCAGCCCCTCGGCAAGGCTGTCACCCTGGCGGTAGCGTTTGCCATCGATCAGCACGAAGCGTGCTGCCGGGTCGGGATCGAAGACGTGCATTGTCAGGCGCAACGGTGGCAAGCCCTCGCGCTGCGCCGCGGGGAGGGTGGCCAGATGCGGGATCGCTTCCAGTTGCACTTCGGGCGCGGGCGCAGGCGTGGGCGCAGGCGGGATTGCAGATGCAGTCAGGGTGGCAGGTGAGCTGGGCGAATCGTTTGCCACCGGCGTGGCACTGCGCCGGGTGGAAGGGGCTGGCGCTGCGGTTGGGCCCGCAGCCTTCGGCGTGTCCGTCGGGAGGCTTTCCGGCGGCAGCGGGATGGTGTGGGCGGCCACCGGCATCGATTCACGCTCCACGCCGGAAAACATCGGATCGCGGGGCAAGGGAGCGTTGGCTATTGCGTCGGCGCTGGTGCGCTGCGGGCGTTGTGCAGGTGCAGGTGCAGGTGTCGTCCTGGCCGGGGTTTCCGGCAGAGCTGCGGGAGGCGGCGCGGCGCTGGGGGCAGGGGCGGACGGCATGGCGGTCGGTGCGGGTGCAGCGGGAGCGAACAGAGCGGATCGCACCCACAACGCGAGCACCAGCACCAGTGCCGCGGCCAGACCGAAGACCACGCCCCAGAGCCACAGCCAAGGGCGACGATCGGACTGGGCTGTCGACGCGGGAGTGAGCAGGTCCGGCGCACGTCCGAGACGGCGTTCGGCTTCGGATTTCTTCAGGGCTTCGAGGATCAGCGACATGCGTGCGGCCTCAGTTCAGTCGACGGCGCAGGCGCGGGCCGCCCTTGTCGATGCCGGCCACCGCCAGCATCGTCTCCGGCCCGACGATGCCATCGGGAACCAATCCGGTCGCGTTCTGCAGGGTGCGTACGCCGGCCTCCACCTGTGCATCGAACAGCGCGGGGCCATCCGGATCAAGCACGGCGTAGCCGCCGTCGAGCAGGAGCCGACGCAGCCATTCCACCCCCGGGCCGGTATCGCCGCGTCGCAGCGTGGTGCCCGACAGGAATGCCGGCGCACGCCACAGCACGAAGTATTCGCCCAGCCAGTGCTGCTCGAATTCGTCGTGCGCCACATCAAGCGTGTTGCCGTCCAGGCCCAGTCGGACGTGCGCACCATCGGCGCCGATCAGAACCGCCCAGGCATCGCGCGACTCCACCCGCAACCGCAATACCACCGGCTTTCCGAGTGCGCGAAGTTTCGCGAGATTGCCGCTGCCGCGCAGGCAGAACACGCCGGGCGAGATCGTGGCCGGGCAACGCATCGCGGAGGCCACGTCGGCCTGCGAGGCGCGCAGTTTCCATAGTGCCAGCAGGCGTCTGAACGCGCTTTCCTGCGTACCCTCTCCGGCATCGGTGAGACGTATCGGTGGTGCAGGGTTGGAGTCGGTCTCGATTTCGGCCCCGGCAGGAGCCGGCATCGGCGTATCGGTGGCAGCATCCTCGACCGGCTGCATGGTTCGTGACGAAGGCCAGGCCCATATCGCCAGCGTCGCCAGCAGCAACAGCGCCAGCGCCACCCAGGCCGGACGGGCCACACGCCAGCGCCGCAACGGCGAGGCCAGGACCTCGGCCGCCGCACGCTCGACGAGGTGTTCGCCTATTTGCGCTTGTTCCTTCGCGTAGCCCGCCATCAGGGCACGGTCGGCGATGGTGTTGATCAAGCGTGGTACCCCGCCCGAGTACTGGTGCAGACGCCGCACCGCGAGCCGGCTGAACGGAAAACGGGCGCTGCCTGCCACGCCAAGCCGATGGCGCAGGTAGGCTTCGGTTTCTTCCACGTCCAGTGGCAAGAGGTGATAGCGCGCGGTGATGCGTTGCGCGAGCTGGCGAAGCTCGGGCTGGGCCACCATGGCGCGCAGCTCCGGCTGGCCCAGCAGGATGATCTGCAAAAGCTTTTGTGTAGCGGTTTCCAGATTGGTCAGGAGCCGTATCTGTTCGAGCGCATCGAAGGAAAGATTCTGTGCCTCGTCCACGATCAACACCACGCGCAGACCCTTGGCATAGGCGTCGATGAGATACCCGTTGAGCGCATCGACCAAGCGTTTGAGGGAGTCGCGCCGGTCCCCGATGTCGATGCCCAGTTCTTCGGCGATGCTCTGCAGCAGTTCCAGCGGCGTAAGGCGTGGATTGAGTACCAGCGCCACGCGCACGTTTTCCGGCAACTGTTCCAGCAGAAGACGACACAGGGTGGTCTTGCCGGTGCCCACTTCGCCGGTGAGTTGCACGAAGCCGCCACCGCCACCCTGCCCTATGCCGTAGAGCAGGTGCGCCAGCGCATCCCGGTGGCGTTCGCTGAGAAACACGAAACGCGGATCGGGCGTGATCGAGAAGGGCGCTTCTCGCAAGCCGTAGAAGTCAAGATACATGCCGGTCCACAAGACGGACGCACCAGCCGGAACGGGCTGGCGGAAGAACGGACACTGTAGCCAGCGCCGCTCGCCGGCTGCGTTAGGAATAAGTTAAGAACACCCCGGTCCAGCACGATGGGTGTGGTGCACTCCCGGATTTTTCGGTTGTTTTCTTGACGACGCCACCGGGCCATGCCATAAGTCACACCCTTCCGGCGCTTCCAGGGGGCCGGAATCCAGAAGGGGAGTAGCTCTTCGCTGTCGTATCGTCAGTACGGATCGCGCGACGATCCCGGTGCGGCAGGTGGCAGGCCCGAGGCCTGTTGCGAGCAAGACCTTCGCCGACGACGGCGGAGGCATGTCCGGAATTCGGGCCCCCGACCGCGTCGCGGTCAGGGCTTTCTGTTTTCCGGAGACAGGCATGCACACCATTGGTACTCCCTTGATGTGGGTCGCGTTCACCATCCTCGTGCTGGTGGCGCTGGCGGTCGATCTGCTGATGATGCGCAGCAAAGGACCGCACAAGGTCGAAACACGCGAAGCGTTGCTGTGGAGCGCGGGATGGATCGTGCTGGCTTTGATCTTCAATGCCGGATTGTGGTGGTACCTGCACGACAAGATCGGGCCTGACGAGGCCAAGCACGTCGCGTTGCAGTTTTTCACCGGCTACCTGGTGGAAAAGGCGCTGGCGGTCGACAACATCTTCGTGTTCCTGATGCTGTTCGGGTACTTCGCGGTGCCGCCGATACAGCAGCAACGGGTGTTGATCTACGGCATCATCGGCGCGATCGTGCTGCGTGCCATCCTGATCTTCGTTGGCGCAGCACTGATCCAGCAGTTCCACTGGGTGCTCTACATCTTCGGTGCGTTCCTTGTGTTCACCGGCGTCAAGATGCTGTGGAGTGCAGGCGAGGAGCCGGATATCGGCAGCAATCCGCTGCTGAACTGGATCCGCAAGCGCTTCCCGATCACCTCCGATTACCACGGCACCCGCTTCACCATCCGCGAGAACGGCACGCGCTGGTTCACACCGTTGTTCGTCGTGGTGGTGATGATCGGCATCACCGACGTGATCTTCGCGGTGGACTCCATCCCCGCGATCTTTGCCATCACCGATGATCCGTTCATCGTGCTCACCTCCAACGTGTTCGCCGTGCTCGGCTTGCGTGCGCTGTTCTTCCTGCTGGCCGGGATGGCCGACAAGTTCCATCTGCTGGTCTATGGGCTGGCGACCGTGCTGATCTTCATTGGCGCCAAGATGCTCATCGCCGACGTCTGGCACATTCCCATCGGTGCGGCGCTGGGCGTGGTGGCGCTGGCCATCGGCATATCGATGGTGGCCAGTGTGTTGATTCCACCCAAGGGGGGGGAGAACAACACCTGACGCCACCCTCCGGACTTGTTTCCGGCGCGCGGCGACCACAGACAAGGGGGTTCATCCCCGAAGGAGCCGCGCACGATGGACGTGCCGCTCAACCAGCCTTTGTCCGACCCGGGCGAACAGGCGCGTCTGGATCGCCGCCGTTTCACGCGCGCATTGTTCGCCAGCGCCGGATTCATCGCCTTGCTGTGGTGGATCAAGATGTTCGAAACCGGCTTGGATGTCTCGTTCTCGGCGCTGGGCGTGACTCCGGGCAGCCTGTCTGGCCTGATCGGCCTTCTCACCGCGCCATTGCTGCATGCATCGGTCGGGCACCTGATCAACAATACACTGCCGTTGCTGGTGCTCGGCACGCTCGCTCTGGCGATCTATCCTCGTGCCAGCCGCTTTGCGGTTCCGTTGATCTGGCTTGGTTCGGGACTGGGGATCTGGTTGATCGGCAGGGACTCGGTTCACCTTGGCGCGAGCGGCCTGTCGCACGGCCTGATGCTTTTCCTGTTCTCGCTTGGCCTGCTGCGGCGTGATCGTCCGGCCATCGCCGCCGCCATGATTGCGTTCTTCCTGTATGGCGGCATGGTACTCACGGTGTTGCCGGGCGATCCTCAGGTGTCATGGGAAGCGCACATGAGCGGTGCGGCCTGCGGCGTGCTGGCGGCGCTGCTCTGGTTCCGGCGCGACCCGCCGCCGGCACGCAAACGCTACAGCTGGGAAGACGAGGACGAATCGGTGCAGCCACTGGAAGACGCGCTTGCGGCACAGGAACGCGACATGTACGAACCCGCCGCGCCGCGCGACGTGCCGGTGTTGTGGGTGCGACCCGAGTCACCGTCGCAGGACACGGGGACCGTGGTGCCTTTTCCGCCGCGCCCGCGTCCACGGCCCGGGTCCGAGGAATGACCTGGCGGCGGCACGCATCGGCGGTGTGACTGGTGCCTGAGAGCTGAACGAGGATGCAGGCTGGCGTGTTGGCCAGATGGTGCAACAGGGACTCATCCACGCGCTTGCCTCCGGCCGGACAGGCGATGCATCCCTGTACGCACGCCAGCCGCTTTGTCCAAGCGGGAAATCATCGCCTTCCGCCATGTGGCGGAGGCGCTGCGTCTTCGCGAATCGGTGTGCGAATATGCTTGGCGTGATTGCTGCGCAAGTTCATCCAACATCTCGTCCGGGGCCACTCATGTCGCGCATCGTCGTTTTGTTTTCCTTCCTCTGTGCGGTTGTCTGCACTGCACCCGTCCTGGCGCAGACCGCGCAACGCGACGAAGTGGCCGATGCCGCGCAGAAGCTTCAGAACAAGGTGATCGACTGGCGGCGCGATATCCATCAACACCCGGAACTGGGCAATCGCGAAACGCGCACCGCCGCATTGGTGGCCGAGCACCTTCGCGCGCTCGGGCTGGAGCCGAAAACCGGCATCGCCACCACCGGCGTGATTGCCGTGCTCAAAGGCGGCAAGCCGGGGCCGAAACTGGCCTTGCGGGCCGACATGGACGCCTTGCCGGTCACCGAGCGCGTCGATCTGCCGTTCGCATCGAAAGTCACCACCACGTTCCGCGGCGAGACCGTCGGCGTCATGCATGCCTGCGGCCACGATGCGCATGTGGCGATACTGATGGGAGTGGTCGAGGCACTGGTGGCGATGCAGGACAGCTTGCCCGGTGAAGTGCTCTTCATCTTCCAGCCGGCGGAAGAAGGCGCGCCCGAAGGCGAGGTCGGCGGTGCCGAGGAAATGCTCGAGCAGGGCATCTTCCAGGAATTCAGGCCCGATGCGGTGTTCGGCCTGCACGTCAGCTCCAATCTCCCCGTCGGCCACGTCGCTGTACGCGCCGGCCCGATGATGGCGGCCTCCGACGAGTTCGAGATCACGGTCAAGGGCCGGCAGGCGCACGGCTCGCGCCCGTGGAACGGCGTCGATCCGATCGTCGCGGCGGCCGACATCGTATCCACCGCGCAGACCATCGTCAGCCGTCGCACCAACATCACCCGGTTGCCCGCCGTGGTCACGTTCGGCGCGATCAAGGGCGGTATCCGCCACAACATCATTCCCGATCAGGTCGAGTTGATCGGCACCATCCGCACCTTTGACGACGGCATGCGCGAGGCGATCCTCGCCGACCTGCGCAACGTCGCCACCCACGCTGCCGCCGCGCACGGTGCAAGCGTGGATATGGAGGTCCCGTTGAGCCACAACTATCCGGTCACGGCCAACGATCCGGCACTGTTCGCGCGGATGAAGCCGAGCCTGGAAAGGACGGTCGGCAGCGATCGCCTGCACGATCCCGGCTTGATTACCGGTGCCGAGGACTTTTCCTTCTTCGCACGCGAGGTGCCCGGCTTGTTCTACTTCGTCGGCGTCACGCCTCCGGACAAGGATCCGGACACCGTGGCCAGCAACCACTCGCCGGAGTTCTACATCGACGAAGCCGCGCTCGATGTCGGCTTCCGCACCATGTTGCAGCTGGCGCTGGATTACCTGCACGGCAGCAGGCACTGACGGCGCTCGAGAAAGACCCACTGCGACGCAGGTCGGGGTTACAGCCCCGACACCAGACACACGCCATCGCTCATCACCCACGTCGCCCATGCAGGGCCAACCTGCGGCGGATCATCCACGTCGGGCCAACCTGCGACGGATCACCCACGTCGGGCCAATCTGCGACGTAGGTCGGGGTTACACCCCCGACGCCGAACACCCGGAATGGCTTTGGCGTCATGCCAACAACGTACCCATCGCCTCATTGAGAAAGCGGCGGCCAAGCGCGGTGGCCGCAACGCATCGAGCATGCAATCGAACGGGTGGCGCTCGGGTGCGAGCCATTCATCGCCGCCGATGCGGGCCTCGCTGGCGGCGGCGTCCATGCAAGCCTGTGGGTGCTTGAGCTTCCAGCATCGCGGGATGCCGTCTTTCTGAGGGCAGGATGATCTTGCCGTGCACACCCGCGCCGATGCCGAGGTGATCAGTGGTCAAGACTGCGCGCGCGACGCGCCAGTCTCACCTCCTGAGACAGGGCTGCCTCACTGTTCGGCATCCGTGCCGCTTGCCGAAAGGGATGGAATGCGGACATCATGACCGGATTGGTTCCTAGAGGAGAGAGGAATGGCCCGAAAGCCTGCGCCGCAAAAAACCAGTTGGCCGCTGGACGACCTTCACGTGCTTTTGGACAAGGCCTGCGTCTTGCATACGCAACGCCGCGTGGCTGAGTTGTTGGAGGTCGATGCGCGTACCGTGCGGCGCTGGCAGGTTCGTGAAACCGAACCGCCGCCGTATCTTGCCGATGCTGTCCGTCAACGCCTGCTGCCGTTGTTCGATCAATCAGCGGAACCTTGTGACTTCCGCTTCATTGATCTGTTCGCTGGTATCGGTGGCATCCGCATGGCGTTCGAGGCCCACGGCGGGCGCTGTGTATTCACCAGCGAGTGGAATACTTGGGCGCAGAAAACCTATCTGGCCAACTTTCCCACATCGGCGCACACCTTGGCGGGCGACATCACTCAGGTGGACGAGCGCGACGTTCCCGATCACGACGTGTTGCTGGCCGGTTTTCCCTGCCAGCCCTTCAGCATTGCCGGCGTCTCCAAGAAAAACGCATTGGGCCGTGCCCACGGCTTTGCCGATGAAACCCAGGGCACCCTGTTTTTCGACGTGGCTCGCATCATCGCGGCCAAGCGCCCAGCCGCGTTCTTGCTGGAGAACGTCAAGAATCTGGTGAGCCATGACAAGGGCAACACCTTCCGTGTCATCAAGAAAGTGCTGGAGGAAGAGCTTGGCTACCACATCACCTGCAAGGTGGTGGATGGCGCGCACTTCGTGCCGCAACACCGCGAGCGCATCCTGATCGTCGGCTTCCGCGAAAAGACCGATTTCAGTTTCGATGACGTATGCCTGCCGGAGCACAAACCGAAGCTGGCGAGCATCCTTCATCCGCAGAACGGCAGCGAAGCCCCGGAGTCTCACTACACCATCGGCCCCAAGGCCAAGGTGGACCCGCGCTACACGCTCACGCCCAAGCTGTGGGCCTATTTGCAGGCCTATGCACAGAAGCATCGCGCTGCCGGCAATGGCTTCGGCTTCGGATTGGTCGATGGCGACAGCGTGACCCGCACCTTGTCTGCTCGCTACTACAAGGACGGCTCGGAAATCCTCGTCTCGCAAGGCAAACGCAAGAACCCCCGCCGCCTCACCCCGCGCGAGTGCGCACGGCTGATGGGGTTTCCGGATGATTTCGTCATTCCGGTTAGCGATACGCAGGCGTACAAGCAATTCGGCAACAGCGTGGTCATGCCGGTCATGCGAGAGGTTGCACGTGTCATGAAACCGCGTATCCTGGAATTGATTGATCCGGAATTGGCTCGTCAGAAATCACTGTTGGCTGCTTGAAAAGGAGATCCCAAATGAATGCATCGCGTATCCCCAGTTATGACCGCAGCAATCCGGATGGCATGGTGATCTGGTTTGCGGAAATGTCCAGGCGTGGCTTGCTCTTCCATCCGGAAGATTCGCCGGAAAGCATCATCGAATGTGCCAGCGGGAGTCGAGTGTTCACCGATGCCGAGTGCGAAGAATCCGGCAATATCCTCCGCGCCATGTTTGCGGAGCATGGTGACGGCGTGATCGACGCTTGCTATCCGGTTTTCATGAGAGCTTGCGGACAGGATATTGCGCTGGATTCCTGATGGCTGATGTCGTTGATCAGGTGACACGAAGCCGGATGATGTCCGGCATTCGTGGAAAGAACACCAAGCCGGAATTGGCGGTGCGCAGCTTTCTGCATCGTGCTGGACTGCGCTTCCGGTTGCATGCCAACTTGCCGGGAAAGCCTGATCTGATCCTGACAAGGTATCGCACGGTCGTTTTCGTGCATGGCTGTTTCTGGCATAGGCATGAGGGCTGCCGCTATGCAACTATGCCAGCCAGTAATCCTTTGTTTTGGCAAGCAAAATTCGCAGCCAACATGAAACGTGATGCAAAGGTGAGACAGCAATTGGAGAGCATGGGGTGGAATGTGCTGACAATATGGTCCTGTCAATTGGATGAGGTGAGCCTGCAAGGGCTTGTCCGAGAAATCAGAAGTGAGGGGTAATTATGGGGTCTCATCCGGATTGGAATGAAATTTCAGCTTGGATCAATCGCAGCGAGCGTATCTTCATTAAGAAGCTGTCGCGCAATGACACATCGTGGGCCGACAGTGCGAGGAATGGCCATCAGAATGGTTTCTACATTCCTCGTCGAATTGCTGAGTCCGACTTCTTCCCGGGGGTTAAGAACTCAAACCCCGAAAAGCCTCATATTTTAGATGTTGAGTACTCAACTTTCTGGCCGGCAACTGGAGAGATCAGGGCTTCAACCATCAAGTATTTCTCACGACGGAACCCGGGGGATGAGGAAAAGTCAAAGCCGCGGCACGAGTGGCAGCATACGGGGATGTCGAAGAGTCAATTTCAGAATATTTCTCCCGCATCGCTTCTTCTCGTCGGGAAACTTGCGCAAATGGTGTCTGGAGTAAAATACTGGTTCATTGTTGTCGATTCGGTAAGTGATGAATCGGAGATCATCGAAACAATGTTTGGTTTGGGGGCTGATTTTCATTGTGATCTCTTTGACCCCGCCTCGTTTGTATCGTCCGAGTCCGAGAGTCATCAGCTCATTACCGAGTTGGTGCAAGCCATCAAAGATGGGACATTGGAGCGATTCATCACGATGCAGGTGATTCCATCACCGCAAGTGCTGGCCTGCCGGGCGCAAAGCAAGTGGATAGAAGAAAACGGTGTGAATGCAATCAATCCGTTTTCCGTTGCCAAGCCTGGTGATGCAGTTATGCGCATAAGTCGCGACATTGAATACGCTCTGTACAAACAGGCAGAGCTGCGCTTCCGGGCTGCTCAAGTTGCCCGGCTCTTGCTCCAAGAGGGTGCCGATCCTGTTACAAATTTGGTCCGAAATTTCCCTGAATTGGATTCGATCTTCCTCAGTGCCGCACAAACAAGAAAAAGCCGCGCCGGGCTTTCGTTTGAGCACCATGTAGAGCGACTTTTCAAGGATGGGCGCATCCGCTATGAGGCACAGGTGGTTTTAGGTGGTCGTCGCCCGGATTTTGTTCTGCCTGATGTCAAAGAGCTTAACGAGAAAGGCGATGCGATCATCGTCTCCTTGAAGACGACTTTGCGAGAGCGCTGGAAGCAGTTGGCGTTGGAGAAGCCGTTCGGAGCAATTTTCTTGGCGACAGTGGATGACCGTGTGTCTGGTGAGGCCATTGCCGAGATGGGAAGAAATGAAATCAACCTTGTCGTGCCGGAGTCGCTAAAGAAGGCAAAGGAGGCGGAATATTATGGTTACGATAACGTAATTACATTCAGACATTTCTTCGACTATGAAGTAAAAACCAAGCGACCTTCATTTGTTCTTCCACTGTAGAAGTTCGATCCAAGGGTCACTACAAAAACGCCCCCATCACATCATTCAAAAACCGTCGCCCGAGTTCCGTAGGCGTCACTCGGTCGCCTTCGGCCGACAACAGTCCGCGTTCGTAAAGTCCGGCGAGTGTCGTGGCGATGGTGCTGCGTGGCAGGCCGGTGCGGGCTTCGAAATCGCTGAGCGGGAAGCCTTCGTGCAGGCGCAGGGCGTTGAGCATGTAGTCGAAGGGGCGGCGCTCGGGTGCGAGCCATTCATCGCCGCCGATGCGGGCCTGGCTGGCGGCGGCATCCATGTAGGCCTGCGGGTGTTTGAGTTTCCAGCGGCGCAGGATGCCCTGTTCGGAGGGCAGGGTGATCTTGCCGTGGGCACCGGCACCGATGCCGAGGTAATCGCCGAAACGCCAGTAGTTGAGGTTGTGCGCGCACTGCCGGCCATCGCGGGCGTAAGCCGAAACTTCGTAGTGGGCGTAGCCGTGTGTGGCAAGGCTGGCCTGACAGGCTTCCTGCATGTCCCAGGCATCGTCTTCTTCGGGGATGCCCTGTGGCGGGCGGGCGGCGAATACGGTGTTGGGTTCGAGGGTGAGTTGGTAATGGGAGATGTGCGCCGGTTGCAGGGCGAAGGCGCGATCGAGATCGGCCAGTGCCATGTCGATGTTTTGCTGCGGCAGGGCGTACATCAGATCAAGATTGATGTTGGTGAAACCGGCGTCCTGCGCCAGTTTCACCGCACGCTCGGCCTGTGCGGCATCGTGGATGCGGCCCAGTCGTTGCAGACAGCCATCATCGAAACTCTGGATGCCGAAGCTCAGGCGGTTCACGCCGGCGCGTGAGTAGGCTTCGAAACGATCATGCTCGATGGTGCCGGGGTTGGTTTCCAGGGTGACTTCCAGGCCGGGGCGAAAGCGCAGCCGGGCTGCCGCTGCACCGAGAAACGCGGCGATGCTGTCGGCGGAGAACAGACTCGGCGTACCACCACCGAAGAAGATGCTGGTGACCGGCCGGCCCCAGACCAGTGGCAGATCCTGATCCAGATCGGCCAGCAGGGCGGCGATGTATTCGCGTTGTGGCAGTTCGCCCTTCTGGCCATGCGAGTTGAAGTCGCAGTACGGGCATTTGCGCACGCACCAGGGGATGTGAACGTAGAGCGCCAGCGGCGGCAGGGTCAGCATGCGGGGCAGTGGTGGTTGACGGGCAGGCATTGTGCCGTACATACGCGAACGTACGGCGATGCGGTGCCTTCGGCACTCCCGACGCTTCAGTTAGACTGGCTTCTTCAAACGTGCCTTCCATGCCAGCCGGTGCCCCGACTGGAGGCAGGGCGCAACAACAAGCATGCGCCGCGCCCACGTGCCGGCAGGGAGGAACGATGAATCCACGCAATGACACGCCAGACCGCGACCCCACCGAAACGCGTGAATGGTTGGAGTCGCTTCAGGCGGTGATCGAGCGCGAAGGTCCGGAACGGGCGCATTACCTGCTCGAGTCGATGGTTGACCAGACCCGCCGTGCCGGAGGATTCCTGCCGTTCGCACCCACGACCGAATACGTCAACACCATCCCGCCGCATCTGGAAGCCAAGAGCCCGGGCGATGGTGCAATGGAATGGCGGATCCGCTCGCTGATCCGCTGGAACGCGATGGCGATGGTGGTGCGGGCCAACCGCAAGCCGGGCGATCTGGGTGGGCACATCGCCAGCTTCGCCAGTTCGGCCACGTTGTACGACGTCGGTTTCAACCACTTCTGGCGGGCACCGGGCGATGGCCATCCCGGCGACATCCTCTGCATTCAGGGCCATTCCAGCCCCGGCATCTATGCGCGCTCGTTCCTGGAAGGCCGTATCAGCGAAGATCAGCTCGACAACTTCCGCATGGAAGTGGACGGGCAAGGCATCGCCTCGTATCCGCATCCGTGGCTGATGCCCGACTACTGGCAGGTGCCGACGGTGTCGATGGGCCTGGGCCCGATCGCGGCGATCTATCAGGCGCGAAACAGCAAGTATCTGGAACACCGCGGACTGCTGCCCAGGAGCGACCGCAAGATCTGGTGCTTCATGGGCGATGGCGAGTGTGACGAGCCGGAAAGCCTGGGCGCGATTTCCGTCGCCGGCCGCGAAGGACTGGACAATCTCGTGTTCGTCATCAACTGCAATCTGCAACGCCTCGACGGCCCGGTGCGCGGCAACGGCAAGATCATCCAGGAGCTGGAAGGCGTGTTCCGCGGCGCCGGCTGGAACGTCATCAAGGTGGTGTGGGGCAGCTATTGGGATCCGCTGCTGGCGCGCGACAAGGACGGCGTGCTGCGCAAGCTGATGATGGAAACCGTCGACGGCGAATACCAGAACTGCAAAGCGTTCGGCGGTGCCTACACGCGTGAACACTTCTTCGGAAAATATCCGGAAACCGCCGCGATGGTGGCCAACATGTCCGATGACGACATCTGGCGCCTCAACCGTGGCGGCCACGATCCGCACAAGGTTTACGCCGCCTACCATCAAGCGGTGAACACCAGGGGCATGCCGACCGTGATTCTGGCCAAGACGGTGAAGGGTTACGGCATGGGATCGGCAGGCGAATCGCTCAATCCCACGCATCAGACCAAGAAGCTCGACGACGAGGCCGTGCGTGCTTTCCGTGATCGTTTCAACATCCCGATTTCGGACGAGCAGCTGGTCGACGGCAAGGTGCCGTTCTATCACCCCGGCGAGGATTCGCCGGAAGTGCAGTACATGAAGGCGCGTCGTGCCGAGCTCGGCGGTTTCCTGCCGCAGCGTCGGCGCAAGTCCGGCGAGAGTTTCGAGGTGCCGGCGCTGAGCACCTTCGATCGCCTGCTCAAGAGCACCGGCGATCGCGAGATCAGTACGACGATGTCGTTCGTGCAGGCGCTCAACATCATCCTGCGCGACAAGCAGGTCGGGCCGCGCGTGGTGCCGATCGTGGCCGACGAGGCCCGCACTTTCGGCATGGAGGGGTTGTTCCGCCAGATCGGCATCTACGCGTCTGCTGGCCAGAAGTACAAGCCGGTCGATGCCGACCAATTGATGTACTACCGCGAGGACCAGACCGGGCAGGTATTGCAGGAAGGCATCACCGAGGCCGGCGCGTTCGCCTCGTGGATGGCTTGCGCCACCAGCTACAGCAACAACGATCTGCCGCTGCTGCCGTTCTTCATCTTCTATTCGATGTTCGGCTTCCAGCGCATCGGCGACGCCGCGTGGCAAGCGGCCGACATGCGCGCGCGCGGCTTCCTGCTCGGTGCCACCGCCGGGCGTACCACGCTCAACGGCGAGGGCCTGCAGCACGAGGATGGTCACTCGCATCTGCTGGCCGGCGCCATCCCGAATTGCCGGGCGTATGACCCCACCTTCGGTTACGAGGTCACGGTGATCCTGCAGTACGGCATGCAGCGCATGATGGCCGAGCAGGTGGACGAGTACTACTACATCACGTTGATGAACGAGAACTACCCGCACCCGGAAATGCCTGAAGGTGCGGTGGAGGGCATCGTCAAAGGCATGTATCTGCTCAGGGATGGCGGCAAGCCGAAGAAGGGCGAGCTGCGCGTGCAGCTGCTCGGCTCGGGCACGATCCTGCGTGAAGTCATCGCGGCGGCGGAGTTGCTCGACAAGGAGTTCGGCGTGGCTGCGGACATCTGGAGCTGCCCCAGCTTCACGGAACTGCGGCGCGATGGTTACGACGCCGAGCGCTGGAACCGGCTGCATCCCGAGGCCAGGTCGCCGCGCGTTCCGTACGTGACGCAGTTGCTGGACGGTCGCGCCGGCCCGGCGATCGCCGCCACCGACTACGTGCGTGGCTTCGCCGAGCAGATCCGTCCATTCGTGCCGCAGCGCTATACCGTGCTGGGAACCGATGGCTTCGGCCGTTCCGACACCCGTGCCAATTTGCGTCGCTTCTTCGAGGTGGACCGCTACCACATCGCCCATGCCGCCATCGCCGCGTTGGCGCAGGACGGCAAGATGAACGCGAAGGACGTGGCGCGCGCGATCAAGGCCTTCGGGATTGATCCGGATGTGCCGAATCCGGCCACGGTGTGACGTCGGAAGCGACGGGTATCGCAGCATCGCCGGCGTGCCGGCGATGCGCGTGATGGCCGATCCCCGGGTCTCAGCCCGATGAAGATGCTGTCGCGACTCCGTTCCGGCATGGCAGCGCTGGAATGGGGCCGGTTTTCCGCACGCTTTGCGCGCTGTCCTTTTTGCGGTCGCTCCTTGTTCGTTCGATTGAACGATGGCGAAGCCGGCGTGCGCTGCGTGCAATGTGCGGCGAGCACCGTGCACTTGTCCGTCGGCCTGGCGCTGGCAAATGAGATTCCCGATCTTTCCCGCCTGCAGGTCTACGAGCTTTCCGCAGCTGGACCGCTGGTCGAGCACCTGCGCAGACAGGCGCGCACGGCGGACTTCTCCGAATACCATCCGGATGCGGCGCCTGGCACGATGTGGCGCGGCGTGCGCTGCGAGGACGTGCAGGCGTTGAGCTGGCCGGATGCGAGTTTCGATCTGGTGACGCATTCGGAAGTGTTCGAGCACGTTCCCGATGACGCGCGCGGATTTTCCGAGCTGCGCCGGGTGCTGCGTCCGGGCGGAATGATGGTGTTCACGGTGCCGCTGTCCGATGCGCCGCGTACGGTGGAGCGTGCCCGGTTGACGGAGGGAGGCATCGAGCATCTGCTGCCGCCGGAGCATCACGTCGATCCGTTCAAGGGGAACGAGCCGGTGCTGGTTTTTCGCGATTACGGATGTGACATCACGCAGCGGCTCGAACGCGCAGGTTTTGGCGGAGTGAGGATCGAAACGCCGGTTTTCCCGGTGCCGTGGGCGCGGCTGCGACCAGTGGTGCGTGCGACCGCAGTCTGAATTGTGTCCGGGCTCCAGTTGCATGCGTCACTGCCGTTGTCTCCGTGTTAGGTTGAGTGCGCGCATCCTTTTCCAACTTCATCGCGACAGGAGATTTTCATGAACGCTCGTGCAAGAAACCTTGTGGTTGCCCTGGCTGTTGCCTGCGCGGCGACGGCGTGTTCGCCATCTGCCGACCCCCCTGCGCCACCTGCACCTCCGCCGCCGCCTGCAGCGCCGCCCGCTCCACCGCCTCCGCCCGTGCTTCGCGCATCGAGTGCGATGGCCGAACTCGTGGCCACCGAAGGCAATACCGCCACCGGCACACTGACCTTGGCCGCCGAATCAGGCGGCGTGCATATCACCGGCAGCCTGACCGGTGTCGCGCCGGGCGGCATGCATGGCTTCCATGTGCATGAAACCGGCGATTGCAGCGCACCGGACGCATCGAGCGCGGGCCCCCACTTCAATCCCGAGGGGCATGCGCATGGTCATCCGGGCCATGGCGAGCATCATGCCGGCGACATGCCGAACCTCGCGGCCGATGACTCGGGCACGCTGGTGGTCGATGTGCAGGTAGCCGGCATCACGCTCGGCGATGGTGGTGCCACCGACATCCTCGGGCGAGCCATCGTTCTGCATGCCAGTGCCGACGACTACACCACGCAGCCGGCCGGGGATTCCGGCCCGCGCATCGCCTGCGGCGTGATTCGTTGATGTGATGCGTACACGCCCTGCCGCGATGCGAGCGGCAGGGCGCTTCTGCCAGAATCGCGGGGATGAACAGCCTTCCTGCGCCCTTGGTCGAACTCCTGAAACGCCAGCGCGAACGCCTGCGCGAGGCAGCGCCGAAGGCATTGGCGCAGCACGATGCGCGCGATGGGCAGGCGGCGCGGCTGGATCGGTTGCTGATCGCGAGTGATTACGCCCTCGACCAGATGTGCCGGTATCCGGAGATGCTGTCCGAACTGGATACCGGAAGCGGAGGTCTGGTGCTTGATGCGGGTGCGGAGGAACGCTGGCCGTTCGCCCTGCGTCGGTACCGGCACGCCCAGAGCGTGCGCCTGATCCATCGTGACGTGAATGGCATCGACCGGGTGGAAGACACTCTGGCCGGCACATCGCAATTGGCCGAGCGCTGCTTGTCGGGCGCACTCGACGCACTCGTCACCGGGATGGAAGCCAGCCACGGCACGCCGCGCGATGCGCGCGGCACTGCGCAGCGCCTGGTCGTGTTCGGTTTGGGCAAGCTCGGCGGCAGCGAGCTCAATTTTTCTTCCGACATCGATCTGGTGTTCGCGTTTCCGGAAGGCGGCGAAAGCGACGGCACCCGCGCGCTGGACAACAGCGTGTATTTCCAGCGCCTGGGTCAGCGCCTGATCCAGTTGCTCGCCGACTCCACCGCCGAAGGCATGGCGTATCGGGTGGACATGCGACTGCGCCCGTTCGGGCAGGTGGGACGGTTGGCGTTGTCGTTCACCGCCATGGAGCAGTACTTCCAGCGCGAGGGGCGTGACTGGGAGCGCTATGCGTGGGTCAAGGCGCGCCCGGTGGCGGGCGATCTGGCGCAAGGCGAGCGTTTCCTGTCGATGTTGCGCCCCTTCGTCTACCGACGCTATCTGGATTTCGGCGCCTTCGAAGGGCTTCGCGAGATGAAGTCCATGATCGAGTCCGAGGTGCAGCGCCGCGATCTGAACGCACACCTGAAACTGGGGCGCGGCGGCATTCGCGAGATCGAGTTCATCGTGCAGCTGCAGCAGTTGATCCGCGCCGGACGCGAGCCGGCATTGCGGGTGCGCGCGCTGCTTCCGGCGCTGGCGCGGCTTCGCGACCGTGGCTATATCCCCGATCACAGCGCCGAGGCGCTGGCCTCGGCCTACCGTTTCCTGCGCCGACTGGAAAACCGGGTGCAGATGCTGCGCGAAGAACAGACCCACAGCGTGCCCGATGACGCGATCGACCGCGCGCGTCTGGCCCATGGCCTGGGGTTTTCCGACTGGGAGACGTTGTCGGTCGCGCTGGAGCAGCATCGCGATGCCGTGTCGCGCGAGTTTGCGCGGGTGTTCGAGGCGCGCAGCGCGCGGGCTCCGGGCAATGCGCGCGCCGATGTGACGCAGATGGCCGATGTCTGGCGGGATCCCGACGACGACGCTGCCGCCGGGCATTTGGCCGATGCGGGCTTCATCGATGCCGACGCGCTGGCGCGGCAGCTGCGTGGATTCCACCGGCTTCCTGCGCTGACGACGATGTCGGCACGGGCACGAGCGCGACTGGATCGGGTGCTGCCGGCGTTGCTCGCCGCTGCGGCTGGAAGCGGCTCTCCCGATGCGGTGGCCGAACGCGGTCTGGCACTGGTGCAGGCAGTGCTGCGGCGATCCAGCTATCTGGCCCTGCTCGACGAGCAGCCAGCCGCCATGTTCCGGCTGGTGGAGGTGATGGCGGGCAGTCGCTGGATGGCAGAACGCCTGTGCGCGCATCCGTTGCTGCTGGATGACCTGCTCGATGCGCGTGCCGATGCGATACCACCGACGCGCGCCGAAGTCGGAGAGGCACTGACGCGCACCTTGGCGAACCTGTCTGCCGATGACGCCGAGACGCGCATCCACGGCCTCAACGAGTTTCGCCAGAGTTTCGCGTTCCGGGTCGCTCGGGCGCGGCTGATCGACCGGCAATCTGCCGGTGAATCCACCCGCCAGCTCGCGTTCGTGGCCGAGGCCGTGATCGGTGCGGTGTTGCCGATGGCGATGGACGACCTCGCCAGGCAGCACGGTCGCTTGCCTCGGGGAGGGTTGGCGGTGGTGGCCTATGGCAGTTTCGGCGGCAAGGAGCTTGGGTTCGGCTCGGATCTCGATCTGGTGTTTCTTTACGACGGTGTGTCGCCCGACATGGAAAGCGACGGCCCGCGTCCGCTCGATGCGATGCGCTATTACACCCGGCTGGTGCAGAAGGTCATTTCGATGCTGGCGATGCCCTCGCCTGCGGGGCGACTGTACGAAGCCGATTTGCGGTTGCGGCCCGATGGCGGGAAGGGACTGCTGGTGTCCAGCATCGAGAGCTTTTCCGCCTACCAGCGCGAGCGCGCCTGGGCATGGGAGCAGCAGGCGCTGGTCCGTGCCCGCGCGGTCGCAGGTGACGCCGAGGTGATGCAGGCCTTCACTCAGGTGCGCAGGCACGTGTTGTGTGCGCGACGCGATGCCGCTGCGGTGCGCGCCGATGCGGTGTCGATGCGGCTGCGCATGCGCGCCGAGCTGGATCGGTCGAGCGAAGGGATGTTCGATCTCAAGCAGGGCGAGGGCGGTCTGGTGGATCTGGAGTTCCTGTTGCAGGCGGGGGTGTTGATGTACGCCCACGCTGCGCCCGATCTCGTCGCCAGCACACGCACGCCCGAGTTGATCGATGCGTTGGCGACGCACGGTTTCCTCGCGCAGGCCACGGCACAGGCGTTGCGTGACGCGCATGAACAGCTCTCCGGCCGCGCACTGGCCTGTACCCTGGATGGCCGTCCACGCCTGATGGCATGTGATGGCGATCTGGATGTCGCGCGTCAGGCGGTCAGGCAGGCGTGGCGTGAACATCTGGATGTGGCGACTGCGTGATGCGTAGCGCTGCGCCAAGCCGACCCATGCGTGCCCTCGTTCTCGGAGCAACCGGGCAGATAGGACGCTTCCTGTTGCAGGAGCTTGTGGCGCATGGCGTCGAAGTGGAGGCGGTGTCACGCGATGCGCAGTCGCTGCAGCCGGGGGTGGGCTGGCGGCGCTTCGATCTGTATGTACAGGGCGATGCCATGCAACGTCCCGATGTGGTGTTCAGCGCCGGTCCGCTGGATGGCCTGCTGGCCTGGCTCTCGCGCACGCGGCATCGGCCTGCACGCATCGTGGCGTTCAGTTCCACCAGCGCCGCGACCAAACAGGATTCGCCCGATGCGGCCGAACGCGAACTGGCCCTCCATCTGCAACGCTGCGAGAGGGCACTGGAAATGCATTGCGATGCACGCGGCATCGGCTGGACGATCCTGCGCCCGACGCTGGTCTACGGTTGCGGCCTGGACGCCAACCTCAGTCGCATCGCGGCACTCGCGCGCAGATGGCGTCTCGTGCCGTTGCCCAGCGATGCGGTCGGCCTGCGCCAGCCGGTTCACGCGCACGATCTGGCGGTTTGCGCACGGGTTGCCGCAAACACCGGCAAGAGTTTGCGCAAACGTTACGATTTGTGCGGAGGAGAGGCACTTTCCTATCTTGAAATGGTGCGTCGCACCGTAGCCTGCCTGCAACCGCCGGCGCGGATCCTGCTGCTGCCGCCGTGGCTGTTCCGGGGCGTGGCGCATCTTGCTGCGCGGCTTCGCGTGGTCACCGACTTCGGGCCGGGAATGCTTGAAAGGATGCGGCAGGATCTGGTGTTCGACGCTGCCGCCGCGGCACGCGACCTGGACTGGTCGCCGCGCCCGTTCCGGCCCGAGCCGGGAAACTTTCCGGACGGATAGCGTGCGATGACGTGCTGCGTCGCAGCATGAAATCCCTGCTCAGACCATACGCCGCAGCATTGCTAACCGCTGAACGCGATACCTATGATACGAGGCCCCTCGCTTACCACCGGCTGCCGAAGGAAATACAACATGCCATCCAGGATTCCCCTGACCTTGGCGCTGTCCACGCTGCTGCTAGCAGCCTGTGGCGGCTCCAGCAACAGTGACCGCGCCGTTCCCACGGCTCCCTCGAACAACAGTGACGGCTCGCCCGTGACCGGTGTTCTGACCGCGTGTTTCGACCCCGCGAATGCAAACGGCGTGGGGCATCCCTGCCGTGGTGCGGTGCCGCTGCCAAACAACCTGCTTTTGTCAGGTACCAACGATCTCACCCTGAACCCGCCGGTGGCCAACCCGAACAACTTCGGTGATCCGACGGTTGCGATCGGCACGCTCGACGGCTGGAGCACGGTGGGGCCGATGTCCACCAGCTTCAATGCCAGCCCCAACCCGAGTTCGATCGTCCCCGGACAGACCGTGCGCGTCTTCGAGGTGCCGCTGACCGGCCCGGGCGGTGGTACCACGGGCATCGTGCGTGAATTGGCGGGAGGCACGGAGTTCGTCACCGCGATGGCACCCAGTGACGCGAGTGGCCGCACATTGGCGATCATTCCGACCCAGCCGCTGCAACAGCTCACCTCTTATCTGGTGGTGCTGACCGATGGCATCCGCGATTCGCGCGGCAACAACGCCACGCCGGATCAGGTTTACAACTTCACCAAGCGCAGCGCACCGTTGTGCGCCAACGGCCAGAGCACCGATCCGCTGTTGCCAACGGCCACCGCCTGCGCGCTGGAGCCGCTGCGTCAGCTGACCAACTCCCACCTTGCCGTGGCTGGTGCAGCCGGCATCGCACGCGACCGCGTCGTGTCGAGCTGGGTGTTCACCACCCAGAGCATCACCCCGGTCATGCAGGCCGTTCGTTCGATCACCGAGCCGGGCGCTGCACAGATCGTCCCGACGGGCATGACCATCGCACATGTCGTCGAAGGGATGCCGCCGATCGCCGACGTGCACATCGGCACGCTGCAGGTGCCGTACTACCTCAGCGCACCGAGCGCAGCGAACCCGACGGCGCCGCTGAACCAGTTCTGGCGTGCCGCCCCGGGCGCGTACGTGCCGCCGTTCAATCAGGCAGGTTTGAGCCCCGCATCGACCAACATCACCTTCGCCAATCCGTTCCCGGTCAAGACCGCCGATGTGAACATTCCGGTGCTGGCGATCATCCCTAACGCGGCGTCCGGTCGCACCAAGCCTGCCACCGGCTGGCCCGTGGTCATCTTCCAGCACGGCATCACCGGCAACCGCACGCATGCCTTCGCGGTGTCCGCCACCTTGGCGTCGCAGGGCTTTGCGGTGATCGCGATCGACCTGCCGCTGCACGGTCTGCCGCCGGAAAGCCCGCTGGCGATCGGCAATACGCCGTTCGGCGCGATCGCATCCGAGCGTACGTTCAACGCGGACTACGTCAACAACGAAACCGGCGCGCCGGGCCAGGATGGCATCCCCGACGATTCAGGCACGCATTTCATCAATCTGGGCTCGCTGCTGACCTCGCGCGACAACCTGCGTCAGGCCGTGGCCGACCTGTTCGTGTTGACTGCGACGATTCCGTGGATGGACCTCGATGGCAATGGCACGGGCGACTTCGACTCGTCGAACGTGCAGTTCGTGGGCCTGTCGCTGGGCGCCATCGTCGGAACCTCGTTCCTGGCACTGGAGCCGACCGTCAACGTGGGAATGCTCTCGGCGCCAGGCGGTGGCATCGCTCGACTGCTGCACGGTTCGGCCACGTTTGGTCCGCGCATCCAGGCGGGTCTGCGTGCGTCGGGCGTCGAGCCCGGCACGCCGACGTATGACAGCTTCATGGGGGCGGCGCAGCAGGTGATCGATTCGATCGATCCGATCAACTACGGTTTCGTCACCGCGCAGAACGCGATCCTGCTGCACGAAGTCGTGGGCGGTGACGGCAGTCCGGCGGATCAGGTGGTGCCCAACAGCGTTGCCGGCGCACCGCTTTCCGGCACCGAACCGCTGATCCGCGCCATGGGGCTGAGTGCAATCACCCAGACCACCCAGGCCGCCAACGGCATCCGTGGCGTGACCCGTTTCACCTCGGGCGAGCATGCGTCGCTGATCCGTCCGACGGCACCGGCCGTGACGGCTGAAATGCAGGGCCAGATGGCGAGCCTGCTGTTGTCCTCCGGTACCGCGGTCCTGGTGCAGGATCCGTCCGTCATCCGCGCGCAGTAATTGAGGAAACACACCATGATTACGAAAAAGAACTCCTCCCGCGTGGCGCGCGCGCCGCTGGCGCTGGCCGTCGCCGGAATCATCGCCGCGATGTCGGGCCCTGTTGCGGCATTCGACTTTTCCCGCGGCGAGCTGTCCGGTTCGCTCGACACCACGGTCTCCTTCGGCGCCTCCTGGCGTGCGCAGGAGCGGGCCGACGATCTTCTCGCGAAGGCGCATTTCGACCCGACCATCGTCGCCCAGATCGCGGCATTGACCAACGCCGGGCGCTACATGGACGCGCAACAGTTGCAGCTCGCCGCACGTGGCCGGTTCTCGGCCAACCGCGACGATGGCAACCTGAAGTACGACAAGGGCGATTTGATTTCCAATGCGTTCAAGATCACCTCCGAGTTGTCGCTGAATTACCGCAATTCCGGCGCGTTCGCCCGTGCCACGTACTTCCACGATTTCGAGAACGTGGATCGTGACGACCTCACCAGCGAAGCCAAGGATCTGATCGGCGAGCGCTTCCGTATGCTCGATGCGTTCGTGTTCCACAACTTCAGCTACGGCGAAACCGGTCAGGGCACCGTCCGGCTGGGGCGACAGGTGGTCAGTTGGGGCGAGAGCACCTTCATCACCAACGGCATCAATGTCGTCAATCCGTTCGACCTGTCCGCATTGCGCGTGGCCGGAGCCGAGCTGAAAGAGGCCTTCCTGCCGGTGGATTCGCTCTGGGCCTCCTTCTCCCTCACCGAGAACCTGTCATTCGAAGCCCTGTACCTGTTCGAGTTCGAGGAGGTCGAAATCGACGCCTCCGGAACATACTTCTCCGCCAACGATTTTGCCTCGCCTGGCGGCAGCTACGTGATGCTGAACTTCGGTACGGTGCCGCAGCCCGTGAACAATCCCACGCTGTTCAACTCCGTGTGTTTCGGTGGTGGGCAGAGTGATACCGGGTTGCCGCCGGCGCTGGTGGCGGCTGGCTGCTCGGCCGCCTTCCCCCGCGGCCCCAATCGCAATGCCCGTGATAGTGGCCAGTATGGTGCCGCGCTGCGCTACTACGCCGACTTCTGGAACGGCATCGAGTTCGGCCTCTACTACCTCAAGTACCACAGCCGACTGCCGCTGCTGTCAGGTATTGCAGTGACCAGCACCTCGCCGACCTCCGGCCGGTACTTCCTGGAATACCCGGAAGACATCGAACTTTTCGGCCTGTCGTGGAGCACCGCGCTGCCTGGCGGCATCGCCTTCCAGGGCGAAGTGAGCTATCGCCCCGACATGCCGCTGCAGTTCGATGACGTGGAACTGCTGTTCGCTGGCTTGTCTCCCCTCAACTCGGTTCTGCCCCAGCCTGGCCTGCAATTCCGCAGCCAACTGGGCAACTACGGTCCGGGCGAGTACATTCGCGGTTGGGAGAAGCACGAGGTCAGCCAGATCCAGTCCACCTTTACCAAGGCGATCGGCCCGGGCAACATTCTCGGTGCCGACCAGATCGCACTCGTCGCGGAAATCGGTGCGACCAAGGTATGGGATTTGCCGGATCCGTCGCAGCTCCGCTATGAAGGCGAAGGAACCGATACCGGTGGCGGCTATGCGATCGATTCCGGATATCTGCGCAATCCTGTGACAATCACGGGTGGGTTCCCGACATCGTTCAGTTGGGGCTATCGTGTGGCGGCCCGTGCCGATTATCCGGGTGTCTTCGGTTCGGCCTTCAACCTCTCGCCACGCGTTGCGTTCAACCATGACGTCAATGGCACGACTCCGGGTCCGGGTGGCAATTTCTTGGAGGGCCGCAAGTCCGGGACCGTCGGTGTGGAAGCGTCCTACATGAACCGCTGGTCCTTCGACCTGAGCTACACCGTCTTCACCGGCGGCAAGCCCTACAATCAGATCCACGACCGCGATTTCTATTCGCTCGTGGCCAAGTACTCGTTCTGACCGCAAGTCCAGGGAGCGCACACATGACGATTTCTCGTATCCGTACCACCTTGGCTGTCTGTGTCGGCATGGCACTGGCCACCGGCTCGGCATTCGCGGCCGTGAGCGCCGATCAGGCCGGCCGCTTGGGCAAAGAGCTGACTCCGGTCGGCGCAACTGCGGCCGGAAACGCCGACGGCACGATTCCAGCTTGGGAAGGCGGCATCACCAGCCCACCTTCCAGCTACAAGCCGGGCATGTTCCATCCCGATCCGTACGCATCGGATGCACCTCGACTTTCCATCACCCCGGCCAACTTCCGCGAGCACGCCGACAAGCTGACCGAAGGCCAGAAGGCGATGTTCGCCAAGTATCCGACGTTCCGGATGGACATCTATCCGACGCGTCGTTCGGCCTCGTTCCCGCAGCGTACCTATGAGTACACGATCAAGAACGCGACGACGGCGAAACTGACCGACGATCAGGACGGCGTGGTTGACGCCGCAGAGGGCATCCCGTTCCCGATTCCCCAGAATGGTTCCGAAGTCATCTGGAACCACAAGATGAAGTACAAGGGAATCAGCGCCGCGCGCTGGACGAACTTGGCGCCGGTGACCGCTGGCGGGCAGTACAACCTGGTGAAGATCCGCGAGGAGTTCATGGGCCTGTACTACAAGCCCGGCAACACTATCGCCGACATCAACAACATGCTGCTGTACTTCTACCAGTCGGTGGAAGCGCCGGCACGTCTGGCAGGGCAAGTATTGCTGGTGCACGAAAGCCTCAACCAATCGGTGCAGCCGCGCAAGGCGTGGGTCTACAACCCCGGCCAGCGCCGCGTGCGCCTGGCGCCCAATGTGGCCTACGACAATCCCGGCACCGCTGCCGATGGCCTGCGCACCTCGGACATGACCGACATGTTCAACGGCTCGCACGACCGCTACGACTTCAAGCTGGTCGGCAAGCAGGAAATGTATGTCCCGTACAACTCCTACAAGGCGCACAGCGACAAGTCCAAGGTCTCGGACATGATCAAGCCCGGCCACATCGATCCGGACTACCTGCGCTATGAATTGCATCGCGTCTGGGTGGTCGAGGCCACGCTGAAGCCGGGCAAACGCCACATCAATCCACGTCGTACCTTCTATGTGGACGAGGACAGCTGGCAGATCCTGGTCATGGACCACTACAACGCCCAAGGCGAGGTCTGGCGTTACTCCGAAGCGCCGTCGATCAACTTCTACGAAGTGCCGGTGTTCTGGACCACGATGGAAAATCACCACGACCTCCAGTCCGGTCGTTACCTCGCTACCGGTGTGGACAACCAGGACACGCCGCCGGATTACGGCTTCCAGTCCTCGCTCGAGAACTACACGCCACAGGCGCTACGCACCCGCGGCGTGCGCTGATTCAAGGCAACAACACCGTCAGCCGCGCCCCCAAAGCGCGGCTGACGGCTTTTTGAGAGCAGGCTTGGCATCTTCACGTCAAGGGCATTGCCCCGAACGCCGTTGGCGGGGCACCATGCCGCATCCGATCGCACAAGAACCATTCAGGGGAGCAACAGCATGCAAACCTTCGGGTTGACACGATGCGCACTGGCAGTCGCGTTCGCCATGGCGGCGTGGCCCCTTGCCGCGCCGGCACAGGATGCCGCACAGCCTGGCACCGTGATGCACAGCGAAACCATGCCGTTGGCCGCGACACAGGCGCTGCTTCTGGACATTGCCGAGGCTGCGTCGCGTGCTGTGGCCGTGGGCGAACGCGGGCAGATCCTTGTCTCGGAAAGCCGCTCCGAGTGGCGCCAGGTATCCGGCGTGCCCACCCGTGCCACATTGACTGCCGTCAGCGCCGTTGGCGACCGGGTCTGGGCCGTGGGACACGACGGCACCATCGTGACCAGCCGCGACGGGGGCCTGACGTGGGCCACGCAGCGCGTGGATGTGCTGGACACTTCGCCCGACGCCGCGTTCGATCCGCGCCAGGGCGTACCGCTGCTCGACATCCTGATGCTGGATGAGGATCACGGCTTTGCCGTGGGTGCCTATGCGCAGCTGCTCAGGACCGATGATGGTGGAGCCAGCTGGACCTTCGTGTCGGTGGTTGGCCCGGATGCCGGCGAGGAAATCGGCCTCGACGAGGAGATCGACGAGCAGGATCCGGAGAACGACAGTTGGACGCTCTCCGACGACGATCTGCTGCTGGATGAGGAATCCGAACCCCATTTCAATGCCATAACCCGCACTGGAAGCGGTGCGCTGTTCATCGTGGGCGAGCGTGGCGCGGCCTACCGCTCGCGTGACGATGGCGTCACCTGGGAGCGGCTGCAACTGCCCTACGGTGGCTCCATGTTCGGAGTGATCGGCTACGAGAACGACCACGTAGTGGCCTTCGGCATGCGCGGCAATGCGTTCGAGAGCCATGACCTGGGCGATACCTGGGAGGTCATCGACACGGGCACCGAACTGAGCCTCATGAGCGGTGCGGCTTATGGCAATGGTGGGTTCGCGCTGGTGGGAGCCAATGGCGCCGTCGTCATCCGTGCGGACGCGACGGCCACGCCAACCGTACAGATCTATGCCAACGCCAGCCATGAAACCCCGGTACTGGCAGGCGTCCTGGTGCGGCCGAACCGCAGTCTGGTGGTATCCGGCGAAAAAGGCGTGGACAGCTACACGCCGCGCGCACGCAACTAAGAGTTCAGGGAGAGACAGGACATGGCCGCTGGTACAAACGTCGAGGCAGGCCCGATCACCCGGGCCTTGGAAAAACTGATCTTCGGGGCAAGGCCGGTGGTGCTGGTGGTTTTTGCCATCATCACAGTCGTCGCGATTGCATTGGCGAGCCAGTTGCGGGTCGATGCCGGGTTCAAGAAGCAGATTCCGCTCGAACACGAATACATGCAGACCTTCCTCGATTACGAGGCGGATTTCGGTGGTGCGAATCGCGTCTTGGTCGCGGTCATGGCGCGCGATGGCGACATGTTTTCGCCGGGCTTCTTCACGGCATTGGAGGGCATCACGTCCGACGTGATGGCGATCGAGGCCACCGACAATGCCCGCGTGCGTTCGTTGTTCACCCCGAACGTGCGATTCGTCGAGGTCGTCGAGGACGGTTTTGCCGGCGGCAATGTCGTTCCCAACGAATTCAATGCCGAGCACGCGACGGCGGAGGATTTCGAGACGATCCGCAGCAATATCGTGAAGGCCGGCATCGTCGGGCGGCTGGTGGCCAAGGACTGGTCCGGCGCGATGATCTGGGCGGATCTGGTGCCGGAAACCGATTCCAACAAACTCGATTACCAGGACATCGCCAATCAGTTCGAGGCGCTGCGCGGCAAGTATCAGGAGCAAGGGTACGACGTCCACATCATCGGCTTCGCCAAGATGGTGGGAGACATCAGCGACGGCGCGCGTTCGGTCATCAAGTTCTTCGTGCTGACCATCGCCTTCACCTGGCTGTTGCTGTTCCTTTATTCCACATCGATGAAGCTCGCCAGCCTCACGGTGTTCGCGTCGCTGATCGCGGTCGTCTGGATGCTCGGCGCGTTGCGCCTGATGGGCTTCGGCATCGATCCCATGAACATGCTGACGCCGTTCCTGATCTTCGCCATTGCGGTCAGCCACGGCGAGCAGATGATCAACCGGTTCCGTGGCGAGCTGTTCTTCGGCGGCCTGGAGGACGGCAATGTCGATGAATTGCGTGCGCGTCAGGGTGTGGATCCGCTGACCGCGGCGCGCTGCGCATTCCGGATGCTTCTTGTGCCCGGCTCGGTGGCTTTGATCGCCGGTTGCATCGGTTTTGCAACGATCCTGATGATCCCGATCCGGATCATTTTCGAGCTGGCGATCACCGCCACGGTCGGCGTGGCGCTGACCATCCTCACCAATCTGGTGCTGCTGCCGGTGTTGCTGTCCTACACGCGCCTGCGCAACATGGACCGCAAGCGTGAATACCGGCTGCGCCAGCTCACCCGTTTCGACAAGGTATGGGCCGCACTTACCCGTCTGAGCAAGCCGCTTGCGGCGGCCATCGTCATCCTGATCGGCGCGACGACGTGGTGGTTTGCGGAGCAGCACGGCGACAAGGTCATGGTCGGCGATGCGCAAGAAGGCGTTGCCGAGTTGCGGCCGGACGCGCGCTACAACCAGGATGCCCGCGCCATCACCGACAAGTTCGCGCTGGGTGTGGACATCCTCAATGTGATCGCCGAGGGGCGGCCCGATGCTTGCACGTTGAGCTATCCGACGATGGAACTGGTCGACCGCTTCGCCTGGCATCTGGCCAACGTGCCCGGCGTGCAGCAGGTCATCACGCTGCCGATGGCGGCCAAGATCGTCAATGCCGGGTGGAACGACGGTGCGATCAAGTGGCGCGTCCTGCCGCGCGATTCCGATTCGCTGCGTCTTGCCACCCAGGGCTTCGAAACCGATTCGGGCCTGCTCAACGCCGACTGCTCGGCCATGCCGATCACCGCGTTCCTGGCCGATCATCGCGCCGAAACCATCGATCGCGTCATCGGTGCGGTCAAGGCATTCCGCGAGGAAAACAATGCCTGGCACGAAGGCGTCAATCTGCGCGAGCAGCTGGCCGAACAGGCCGCTGCTGCGGACGCGAACGCTGAAGATTTCCACAGCGATGCGGTGAACCTGCGTCTTGCCACCGGCAACATCGGTGTGATGGCCGCGACCAACGACACCGTGCGCGCGGTGGAGCATCGCATGCTGCTGCTCCTTTACGGTGCCGTTTTCCTGATGTGCCTGATCAGTTTCCGAAACCCGCTCGCCGCACTGTGCATCGTGTTGCCGCTGGTGCTGGTCACCGAGCTGGGTCACTCGTTGATGGTGGAATTGGGCATCGGCATGAAGGTCAACACGCTGACCGTGGTCGCGCTCGGCGTCGGCATCGGTGTGGACTACGCGATCTACATCTTTGCCCGCATGCGCGAATCGCTGCGCGCCGGCAAGTCGGTCTCCGAGTCCTACTTCATCGCGCTCAAGACCACCGGCATCGCGATCTTCTACACCGCATTGACGCTGGCCGTCGGCGTGGCGATGTGGATCTTCTCCGATCTCAAGTTCCAGGCCGACATGGGCGTGATGCTGACCTTCATGTTCGTGGTCAACATGATCGCCGCGATCATTTTCCTGCCGGCCCTATGCCGCTGGCTGCTGCGCCCGCTCGAGAAGGACACGTTCAAGCCTCACATCTGATCCGACAGGGCCGGAAACGGCCCCGTCACCCCCTGCTTTCCGCTCTCGATCCAGGTCTGGCCGCACCGCTCGTCGGGGCTCGCGCCGGAATGGCTGCAATTTGATCCACAGCAAGAACGCTGCGGATTTTGCGTGCCTATACTGAATCAAGCCTTGGCGAATGTCGCGACTGCGTCCGTCATGGTCCTGGATCAACGCAACGACGGGGAGAGGACGATGGACGCGACACGGGCACGGAAATGGACGGTGCTTGCGGCACTGGCCTTGATGTGGATGACGACGGTGCTGCTGCCGGCGGTGGCGCTGGCAGAGAAGGGAAGCCGGCCGGCAGCCGGGGCCAAGGCAGTCACCTTCCGCACGATCGAGGGATCGCCTCTCACGGTACGCATTGGCGAGGACCACTCCTTCCAGATCTTCAATTCCGCAGTCCCCGGTTACGGGCAGGTCTTTCCGACGTCTGCCAGCGGCACCGCCGACATGGGCTGGATGATCCGCGCCGGGAGTACGCTGTACACGCCTGATTTCAGCAATCACGACGGAACGGCGACAAGCAGTCTTGGCGCGCGTACGCCTTACACGCCACAGTCCCTTGGCAACATCAGCGGATCGGGAACGGCGGGCAACCCGTTCTCGGTGAGTGTCTCGGCCGCGCTGGGAAGCAGCGGACTGGTCGCCACCGAGCAGGTAACCTACGTCAATGGACGCAACTACTTCGTCAAGCGCCTCACCCTGAAGAACAACGGCAGCGCTTCTCAGAGCGTGAAGATCTACCTCGGCGCGGACATCTATCTGGCGGCCAGCGACAGCGGAGTGCCATTCCGCGTGGCCGCATCCGGCAGCATCGGCGGCCAGAACTGCACGACACCGGCAACCTATTCCATCCTCTTCATCCCGCAGACGCCGGCTGATCACTACAGCGCCGCCGGATACAGCAACATTTGGTCGCAGATCGGTTCGAGCACCAGCAACCTCAACAATCAGTTGACCACCGGCTGCCAGGACAATGGTGCCGCACTGCAGTGGAATCGTACCCTCGCTGCCGGCGCCAGCGTCAGCATTCAGGCCACCACCTCCTTCGGCGACATTCCGACCATCACCGAGTTCGATGTGACTTCGGTCACGCCATCCAGTTTGGCGCAGGGTGCCTCCGCCAACGTGACCATTCGTGGTGTCGGCTTCAACCAAGGCACCACCTTCACCTTCGGAAGCGGGGTCACGGTGTCCAACCTGACGATTGTCAGCGAGACGCAGGCCACGGCCCGATTGACCGTCACCGGATCGGCCACGGTCGGAAATCGCAATGTTGTCGCAACGCAGGGAGGTGGCACGGGACTCAGCGCGACATTGACCAATGGTTTCCGTGTCACTGCCGCGCAAACGGGGTTCACGCTGACCTCGATCACGCCCGCTGCCGCAGCACAGGGCACCTCCGTGGAAGTCATCGCGGCCGGTACCGGCTTCACCGCCGGCACCACGTTCGATTTCGGCAGCGGCATCACGGTGACGCGCGTGGTGCGCAGCGGCACCACGTCGGCCAGGGTCAATCTGACCATCGCCGCGGCGGCATCCGTGGGCACACGCAATGTCAAGGCGATGCAGGGCGGCTCCACCCAGACGGCCACACTTGCCAACGGTTTTCGCGTGACCGCCGCTCCAGCCGGTGAATTTTCCGTCACTTCGGTCACGCCCTCGACGCTCCAGCAAGGCACGACCCGCGAAGTCACGGTGGCCGGCAGGAATTTCACGGCCGGAACGGGATTCAGCTTTGGCAACGGCATCACGGTGATGCGTGTGGTACGCAGCGGCACCACATCGGCCAAGGTCACCATCGCCATTGCCCCGTCGGCGGTGGTGGGATATCGCAACGTCACCGGCGTGCAGGGAGGCAGCAACAATGTTTCCACGTTGAGCAACGGATTCCGCGTCACCACTGGTCCCGTTGCTTGGGTCAGTTCCCCGCAGATGCGCATTTCCGCGGGCCAGGCCCATGCCTGCGCGATCGATGCACAGGGTCAGGCGCGCTGTTGGGGCGATGCCACTTTCGGTCAACTGGCCGATACCACGCCCACGTCTTCCGCACCCACGACCGTGGGCGGGCCGAGGTTGGTCTCGCTGTTCTCCTCGGCGGGCGCACAGCACAACTGCGGCCTGACGTCGGGTGGAGCCGCCTATTGCTGGGGTCGCAACCATCAGGGCCAGCTGGGTAATGGCACCACCAACGACCGCACCGAGCCGATGCAGGTGACGGGACTCAACTCGGGCGTCGTGTCTCTGGCGCTGGGAGCCCAGCACACCTGCGCGCTGCTGAACAACGGACAGGTCAAATGCTGGGGCGATGGCTCCAATGGCCGCCTTGGAACCGGCGGCACGGCACGCAGGCTGACCCCGACCGACGTCAGCGGGCTTGGTGGCGTGGTGACTGCAATCGGCGCCGGTGCTGGTCACTCCTGCGCTGTCTTGCAGGATGGCACGATGCAGTGCTGGGGACATAATGCCCAATCCCAACTCGGCGATGGTGGTACCGGCGATCAGGTCAGGCCGGTCGATGTCAGCCTGGGCACGGCCAAGGTCATCGATCTTGCATTGGGCAACGAACACAGCTGCGCGCTGCGCACTACAGGAACCGTGCTCTGCTGGGGCAGGGGGACGAATGGACGCCTCGGTAGCGGTTCCACGGCAAACAGGAACACGCCGACCGCTGTTGCCTCCTTGCCCGGGCCCGTCGCGCAGATTGCTGCCGGCACGGCCCACACCTGCGCACTGACGCAGAATGGCAACCTCCATTGCTGGGGAGACAACAGCGACTGGCAGTTGGGCGACAGCGAAGACGTGGATGCCCGTACCCGGCCAGCGGTCGTCGCAGAATTCCCGCGCCCGATTCGCCAGATTGCGCTGGGCAGCGATTTCACCTGCGTCCAGATGGAAGGAAGCATGGTCACCTGCTTCGGACGCATGAACGACGGGCGCCTTGGACGTGCCGGCGCACACACGGGCCGGAGTATCCGTAAAGCACCGGTCAACGGCTTTCCTTCCGCCGTTCACCGCGCTTCCGCGAGCGGGAGTTTCGGATGTGCGGCCACGATCGCCGGTGCGGCCTATTGCTGGGGAAGCAACCAGTATGGGCAGCTGGGAAATGGCGAGCGCTTGAGCAGCGGTACCAATGTCGACAGTTACGGGCCCACCGCTGTATCCGGCCTCGGTTCCCGGGTGGCTTCCGTCGTCACGGGCGCCGAACATGCGTGCGCCCTTCTCATCGACGGCACGGTCTGGTGCTGGGGGCGCAACGACGCCGGCCAATTGGCACGCGCCTCCAGTGACGATCAGCGGACACCGGCGCGCGTTGCCGGTATCGAAAATCCGGTGGCCATTGCCGCCGGCGAACGCCATACCTGTGCCTTGACCGGATCGGGGGGAGTCAGGTGTTGGGGCGCGAACGATGCCGGCCAGCTCGGAGACGGAAGCCAGACGACACGCCGCACGCCGGTGGCCGTCACCAATCTGCAAGCCGGTGTCGCAGCGATCAGTGCCGGATCCAGGCATACCTGTGCCCTGCTCGAGACGGGCAAGATCAGGTGCTGGGGAGCCAATGATTCGCGCCAGCTGGGCGACAACACCAGCAGCAACCGCACAACGCCTGTCGACGTGAGCGGCAGTGACGTGTTCCGCGAGCTTGCAGCAGGCAAGGCGCATACCTGTGCCGTCACCACGGCGGGCCGTGCCACGTGCTGGGGTTCGGCGGCAGAGGGGCGGCTGGGCAACGGCAGCAGCAGTGGCACCTTCGGGACGCCACAGCAGGTGACCGGGCTGACGTCCGGTGTCAGCGGCATCGCCACCGGATGGGGCGGCCACAGCTGCGCCATCCACAGTGGCGCATTGAAGTGCTGGGGCAACAACAGCCACCGGCAATTGGGCAACGGCTCCAACGTCGCCAGCGCAACCCCGGTATCGGTCCAGAACCTGAGCGGGAGTCTCGCCGGATTGACTCTGGGCGAAAACAACACGTGCGTGCGGGTAGCGGGCATCTACCAGTGCTGGGGTTATGGTGGCCAAGGCGCGACGGGCAATGGTGCCGATCTTCCAATCCACGCACTGCCGCGGCCGATCGCCCGCTTCGCCATCGCGCCTGACCCGGGAGTCCGGTTGGTCAACAATTCGGCGCTGGGCGGTCAATCCGGCGGCGCCGGACAATGGACCGAGTACGTGATCTCGGTGCCGCCCGGAGCGCGCGATCTGAAAATCGAGACCTCCGGCGGGACCGGTTCACTGCACATCTTCGTGCAGTACGAAGGTCTCCCGACGCCTGGCAGCAACATCTGTGCAAGGCAAACCGCGGGCACGGCAAAATCCTGCACCATTGCTTCTCCGCAGCCGGGCGATTACCTCATCACGCTGCGCGGCCAGACCGATTACAGCGGTGTCACCCTCAAGGCCAGCTACATCGCCAGAGTCGCGGAAAGCGCACCGGTTTCCGGACTGTCCGGTTTCGATGGCACGATGCTGTTCTTCACCTTCCAGGTTCCCGAAGGCGTGGCGAACCTGCGTGTCGCGATTGGTGGTGGCAGCGGTGACGTCGACCTCTACGTGCGGCGAGGAGGGTTCGCGACTCTGGGGCAGTACGACTGTGCCGCTCGCGGCAGCGGCAACGAGAAGGTCTGCGAGTTTGCCAATCCCAGGGCCGGCCTCTGGTACGTGCTGGTCTACGGGCGCACCGCCTTTGCCAATATCCGCATGACTGCAGGTACCAACGATGGCAGCGGCAGCTACGCTCTCTCGCTGCGCAAGACGGGCAGCGGCAACGGCTCGATCCGCAGCGAGAACGGCACCATCACCTGTGGTACGTCGAACTGGCCCTGCAACCTCGCACTGCCGGCAGGGGCAGCCGTGGTCTTCAAGGCCACCGCCGCGACGGGTTCCAGCTTCGCCGGCTGGCAGGGGTGCTCCGCTGTCAGTGGCACAGATTGCATCGTGGTGGCAAATCGGGCCAACACCGTCACGGCGACCTTCACCGCTGCAGCAACGGCCACGGCGAGATTGCGTTTCGACAGCGCCAACGGCCCGACAACGAAGTCCATCGTGCGGCATTCCAATACCCCGGTGACCCTGGCCTGGAGTACGACCGGCGTGGCCGCAAGTGCGACCTGTCGCGTTTATCGGCGATCGAACGATGCCTACGGCGCAGCGGCCTCCCCGGTAGCCGGCGGCACCTTGACCGATGCCACCATGCATACTTGGACGGAAGGCGCGCACACGTTGTACCTGCGCTGCTCCAACGGCACGACCAGTCCGAACATCACCCTGACGATCCAGCCGAATACGCAGTCCGGCGAGACGACGGCCAGGCTGCGCTTCGACAGCGCCAATGGTCCGACCAGCAAGACCATCGTGCGCGGGTCCAGTGCTCCCGTGGTGTTCGCATGGACCACGACGAACCTGCCTGCCGGCACCACCTGCCGCATCTACCGCTTGCCGGACGACGCCTATGCCGCACTGGCATCACCGGTGGCCAGTGGTACCCGCTCGGACGCCAACATCCCGGGATGGGGGACCGGACAGAAAGTGTTCTATCTGCGATGCACCGATGGCACGCGCAGCCCGGACATCACGCTGACCATCACCTCGTCCTGATCCAGCGCCCGCCACCGCCACCGCAACATCGTTTGCGGTGGCGGACTCTGCGCGGGGGATGTTGCAGATGGCAATTGGCCGATGGTGGTTCGCGGCAACCGCATGCCGCCATCGCGATGGGAAATGCATTCGCGAGGCGGGAACCGCATCACGGCGTACAGTTCGAATCTACGCCGGCTCCGGCAGCGTTCTCGATCGTGTTCTCGCGCGCAATGCGATCACCAGCACGCCGCCCAGAACCATCGCTCCGCCCAGATACAGCCTTGCGCCGGGGCGGTCGCCCCAGAACGCCACGCCGAGCATCACCGCAAACACCGGAGTGAGCAGCAGGTAGGGCGTCAAGGTCGACACCGGGTGGCGCTGCACCAGCCAGTAGAAAAGCCCGTGGCCGAGCAGTGAGGCGGCGAAGGTTGCCCAGGCCACGCCGAACCAGGCAATCGGTGAAGCATGACGCATCGCATCCCATTGGCCGCTTTCGACACCCCAGCTCCACAGCAACAGCGGTGCGGTGGCGATCAATGCGACCCAGCCTTGCACGCCCAGCGGGTGCATGCCCACCAGTCCGCGCATGGTCACTGTGCCCACCGCCAGCGCCAGCGCTGAAAGCAGCATCAGCATCAACGCAAACGGCGCATCCAGAACCAGTGGATCCAGTCCCAGCACCATGACGCCGGCGAAACTGATGGCGATGCCGGTCCAGCTTCGCCAACCAATGCGTTCGCCGAGAAACACCACCGCCAGCACGGTCGCCATCGGGATATAGCTTTGAATCACGATGGCCGGAGAGGCGAGATTTCCTGCCTCCCGGATCGCCCAGAAATTGAGCCCGAAATGCAGCACGCCATTGCACAGTGCAATGGCGATCAACCACGGCCAACCCCCTTTCGGCGGCAGGCGCATCCAGGGAGAGAGCAGAAGAATCAGCGGAATCAGGCGCAGTGCAGTGAACAACAGCGGTGGCAGCTCGCGCAGCGCGAGGGCGGATGTCAGGAAGTTGACGGCCCAGGCCAGGCAGACCAGCAGCACGAGTACCAGATGGCTACGAGGCATGATGCCCCCGTCGTTGCTCCCGTTCTTTTCCTGGCCCGGTGTGGAAAAGCAATCTCGGCGGGTTCACTTCGGGCCTTCACCGGTCAGCCTGCGCAACGCTTCGGCGTAGCGTTCGACCGTGCCTGCCACCACGGCGACCGGCAATTCCGGGCCGGGTGCCGTCTTGTTCCAGTCCAGGGTTTCCAGATAGTCGCGAACGAACTGCTTGTCGTAGCTCGGCGGGCTGATGCCGACGCGGTACTCGTCTGCCGGCCAGAAGCGCGAGGAATCAGGCGTGAGCATTTCATCCATGACCAGCAAGGTGCCGTTCTCGTCCAGGCCGAATTCCAGCTTGGTGTCGGCAATCAGGATGCCGCGTTGCGAGGCAAACCCGGCGGCGAAACGGTAGATCGCGAGTGTCGCTTCCCGCACCTGTTCGGCCAGGTCGCCGCCGATCAGCTCCACCACGCGATCAAAGCCGATGTTCTCGTCGTGGGTGCCGACGGCGGCCTTGGACGACGGCGTGAAGATCGGCTCGGGCAATTGTTCGGCCTGACGCAGCCCGGCTGGCAGAGGGATGCCACACACGTGGCCAGAGGTCTGGTAATCCTTCCAGCCCGTACCGATCAGGTAACCGCGTGCGATGGCTTCCACTGGCAGTGCCTTCAGCCTGCGCGCCACCACGCTGCGCTTCGCGTACAACGACAGGTCCACGCCGTTCGGCAGAACCTCGCTCACCGGGATCGGGAGCAGATGGTTGGGGATCAGATGCGCGGTGCGGGCGAACCAGAAGTTGGACATCTGCGTCAGCATTTCGCCCTTGCCGGGAATCGGGTCAGGCAGCACCACGTCGAATGCCGAAAGCCGGTCGGTCGCAACGATCAGCAGGGCATTGCCCGGCAGCGCATGGACATCGCGCACCTTGCCACGGTGCAGCAAAGGCAGGCCGGGCAGGTCGGACGTGTGCAGTGTCGTGGACACGAGGGTTCCAGAAAGTAAGCGGGCGAGCGCGGTATTTTAGAGCGGATGCCGCGTCAGCGTTGCGATCAACTGGCGCAATGCCTGGCCGCGATGGCTGATGGCGGCCTTTTCGTCGCGCGAGAGCTCCGCCGCAGTCTGCCCGGTAGCAGGATCGAAGAACACCGGGTCATAACCGAAACCGCCATCGCCGCGCATGTCGTGCAGGATCCGGCCATGCCATCGGCCTTCGCACACCAGCGGCGCGGGATCCTCGGCATGGCGCAGCAGCGCGAGGGTGCAGTGGAAATGCGCGCCACGGTGTTCATCCGGCACATCGGCGAGCGCATCCAGCAGTTTGAGGATGTTGGCCTGCGCGTCGCCATCGCTGCCGGCATAGCGGGACGAGTACAGGCCGGGTGCGCCGCCGAGTGCCTCCACACACAGGCCCGAGTCGTCGGCCAGTGCCGGCAGGTCGGAAATGCGTGCGGCATGGCGTGCCTTGAGCAGCGCGTTCTCGACGAAAGTGAGGCCCGGTTCCTCGATTTCGCCGATGCCGAAATCGGACTGCGGCACCACTTCGATGCCGCTCCCGGCCAGCAGGCCGCGCAGTTCGGCGAGCTTGCCCGTGTTGTGGCTGGCCAGCACCAGTTTCATCGTCGTCACTCGGCCAATGCCGCGTTCTGGGCGGCGAACAGCTCACGCGTGCCCCTTTCCGCCAGCGCCAGCAGGGCATCCAGCTCCTCGCGGCGGAAGGCGTGGCCTTCGGCAGTGCCCTGCAGTTCGATGAATCCGCCACCATCGTTCATCACCACGTTCATGTCGGTGTCGCAGTCCGAATCCTCGGCGTAATCCAGATCGAGCACTGGCACGCCGCGATACACGCCTGCCGAAACTGCCGCGACCGCACCGAAAATCGGCATGCGCGGGATCTCGCGTTTCTGCAGTAGCCAGTCCACGGCATCGCGCAACGCCACGTACGCGCCGGTGATGGCTGCGGTGCGGGTTCCGCCGTCAGCCTGCAGCACGTCGCAGTCGAGCGTGATGGTGCGTTCACCCAACGCACGGCGATCGACGCAGGCGCGTAGCGAGCGGCCGATCAGGCGCTGGATTTCCAGCGTGCGCCCGCCCTGCTTGCCGCGTGCGGCCTCGCGATCCGACCGGGTGTGGGTGGCGCGCGGCAGCATGCCGTATTCCGCCGTGACCCAGCCCTCGCCCTTGCCGCGCAGGAACGCCGGCACGCGCGCCTCCACGCTGGCCGTGCACAGCACCTGGGTATTGCCGAAACAGACCAGCACCGAGCCTTCGGCGTGGCAGGTGTAGCGCCGCTGGATGCGGATATCGCGCAACTGGTCCGCCGTGCGGCCACTGGGGCGGGAAAACTCGCTCATGTTTCAAATCCGGTGAGAACGCCTGCCATGGTACTGCGCCCGGCGGGAAGTACGTCACCGCGACACGCGGGTGAGCGGACTTGGTCTCTCGAAGCGGTGTCTGCGCACCGACCGGCATCGACCATCGGCGCGCGAGAAAATCAGGTGCGCAGACGGCGCACGCCGGCATTCACCACACGTTGCCGTAGCCACGGCGTCGCGCGCGCTCCAGAAGCGCATCACGATCGCGTTCGCGTCGGTCCAGATCGTTGCGGACATAGCGCAGGCGCTGCTCCGCGATGTCGCGTGCGGAGGCAGTGGTCTTCTCGTCGGCGATTTCCTTGCGCAGGGATTCGATCTCCTGCTCCAGTTGCGCCAGCTCCTGCTCCGCCAGATGCACATCCCGTCCCAGATCGTACGCGGCCAGGAAATCGCCCTCGGTGTCCGACGGGCATTGGCGGTAGTAGGTGCCTCCATCCCGGCCCAGCGTGAAAGCGCGTAGCGGCGTGCAGAATTCCCGCAGCCCTTCGGTGTAGCCGGCGTCATAGGCGCGCCCGTCCACGCCCAGGCCGTGCTTGGCACAGGCTTTTCCGTGGTCGGACAGACGCTCGGAGGTGTGACCGCTGCGGCCATCCCGTGCGCCGATGGCGTACCAATCGCCACGCTGGCACTCCGATTCGCTCAACGTCGCGCAGCCGCCAAGCGCCAGAACAAGCGCCATGGTCGCGAAAACCCGGATCCCTCTCATGTCGAAGATTTCCCCAAAGAACGATGTCACATGCACCTTGCAACACGCGCGATAGTGCCAGAGCGCACGATACACCGCGGCTGCCCGCGTCGATCCGGTAAGCTGCGCGACTTGGCAAACAGCAATCAGGACAACCCGATGATCCGCAGCATGACCGCGTTCGCCTCGGTGGAACGCGCTACCGCGTGGGGTACCCTCAGCGCCGAACTGCGCGCCGTGAACCACCGATACCTGGAGTTCTCGTTGCGTGCCCCCGACGACTTGCGTGGTCTGGAGCCGGTGATTCGCGAGCGGGTGGCAGGAAAGGTGCAGCGCGGCAAAGTGGAGATGTCGCTGCGGCTCAAATCCGCCGCGTCTGCGTCGGCGCGTGAGTTGCGTCTGGATGATGAACTCCTCGACAGATTGGCGCAGGCCGCCACGCGTCAGGCGGGCCAGTTTCCCAATCTGCATGTGAATTTCACCGATCTGCTCGCGTTTCCGGGCGTACTGGAACAGAACGGCCCCGATCCCGCAGGCCTGCATGCCGAAGCACTCGCCGTGATCGACGCCACGATCGACGAGTTCTGTGCAGCGCGTGAGCGCGAGGGCGCCAAACTCGCCGCCGTGTTGCGGGAAAAGCTCGATGGCATCGAAACCGCATGTGCCAATGTGCGCCAATGGCTGCCGGAGATCCGTGCCGGCTTGCGAGCACGTCTGGAAGCACGTTTTGCCGAGCTTGCGCCCGCACTGGACCCTGGCCGGCTCGAACAGGAGTTCGTGCTGTGGCTGCAGAAGCTGGACGTGGACGAGGAACTGGATCGCCTCACCACCCACATAGGCGAAGCGCGCCGCGTGCTCGGCCTCAAGGAAGCCGTGGGCCGTCGCCTTGACTTTCTGATGCAGGAATTCAACCGCGAAGCGAACACGCTCGGCTCCAAGTCCGTGGACAGCCGTACCAGTCAGATTGCGGTGGAGCTCAAGGTGCTGATCGAGCAGATGCGCGAGCAGGTGCAGAATTTGGAGTGAGGTGCATTCGGCTCTCGGACCGCGACTCGGCGGCAGGAACGGGTTTTGGCGCCCGCCAAAGCAGAAACCCCGGCGTTGGCCGGGGTTTCGTTGAGTGGTTCTGGCCGGGAGTGGTAGGCCCGGGCTATACCCAGTGGCTGATCCACGTCCCATCCGGCATGGATCACCTCTGGCGGCAATCCACTGCACATGCAGTGGTATCTGAAAAATCCTCATCCGGCTCAGGTGGAGCATTGCGTCAATCGACGGCTGGGCCGCCGATTTCAGGGGGGCGGTGAGCGCCGTGTCGCGCCGAGAAACGCCAGCAGCGCCCCGGTGGCTGTTGCCCAGGCGCTGATCGGCAGGTCCAGCCACCGCGGGCCATTGGCATCGAAGGCGAACAGCACGCAAGCGCCGACCAGCAGGCCGCTGCCGAGTACGCCACGCACGATGCGGCGCGGCGTGTCATTGGCGGCGCGGGCGAGTGCGGCCAGATCGTGCGAGCGCAGCTGTACCGCATGTTCTCCATCCACCTGTTGCGTGAGCCAGGCATGCACCAGACGCGGCATGTCGGGTGCGGTGGACATCAGTTCCGGCAGCCGGCGACGGAATTCACGGCGCAGGCGTGCCGGGCTGTAGCGCTCGCGCAGGATGCGTTCGAGCACCGGCCGGGCAACCGCCCACACGTCGAGGTCCGGATCGAGCAGTCGAGCGAGCCCTTCGACGTTGAGCAGGGTTTTTTGCATGAGGATGAGTTGGGGCTGCAAGGTCAATTCGTAGCGTTGCGCCGTGCGGAACAACTTGAGCAGCACTTCCCCGAGTGAAAATTCCGACAGGGGGCGGGTGAAGTACGGCTCGCAGACGGCACGTGCGGCGGCCTCCAGTTCCTCGGTGCGGACGTGCGTGGGCATCCAGCCGGCGGCCAGGTGCAGTTCGGCGATACGGCGGTAGTCGCGGCGGAAGATCGCCATGAAGTTCTCGGCCAGCCAGTATTGGTCGCGTGGCGAGAGTTGGCCGACGATACCGAAGTCCAGTGCGATGAAACGCGGATCGGTGGCGCGCGAGGGATCCGGGTCCACCCAGATGTTGCCGGCATGCGCATCGGCGTGAAAGAAGTTGTCGCGGAACACCTGTTCGTAGAAGACCCGAACCGCCTTGGCCGCCAGCGCCCTGCGATCGATGCCGGCAGCGTCCAGCGCGACGATGTTGTCCGAGGCGATGCCGCGCACTCGCTCCAGCGTCAGCACGCTTTCACGCGTGTGGCTCCAGACGATGCCCGGAATGTACAGATCCGGTGATCCTTGCCAGTGGCGACTCAACACGCTGGCGTTGGCGCCTTCACGCTGCAGATCCAGCTCCGCCTGCAAGGTGGCTTCGATTTCATCCACCACGGCATTGGGGCGAATCCGGTGTGCACGTGGATGATGCTTTTCCACCAGTCCGGCGAGTGTGCGCATCAGGGTGATGTCGGCCTGGATGCGGGTGTGGATATCGGGTCGCAGCACCTTGACCACCACTTCGCGGCCATCGGCGAGCGTCGCCGCGTGCACCTGTGCGATGGAGGCCGATGCCAGCGGTTCGTTGTCGAACGCTGCAAACAGCGCGTCGACCGGACCGCCGAGCGCGTCTTCGATTTGGCGCCGGGCGGTGGCTGTGTCGAATGGCGCCACCTGATCGCGCAGCATCGCCAGTTCATCGGCGACATCCGGCGGCATGATGTCGCGTCGGGTGGACAGCACTTGCCCGAACTTCACGAAGATCGGACCGAGCTCCTGCAATGCGAGGCGCAGTCGCGCACCTCGCGACATTGCCGCAACTTCGGCGGAGGGGCGTGGTGCCAGTGGCCGCAGCAAGGCCATGCGCCGCTCCAGTGACGTGCCGACGAAAAGCTCGTCGAGACGGTAGCGCAGCAGGATGCGGCCTACCTGCCAGACTCGGTGCGCGCCGCGCAGGCGGCTCAACATGCGGATCGTCCTTGCGTCATGCGCTGCGGCCCAACACGTCGGACAGCGCATCAAGTACGCGATCCACCGCCTCGGGACGGCTGGACGCGCCCATCAGGCCGATGCGCCAGATCTTTCCGGCGAGCGGCCCGAGGCCGGCGCCGATTTCAATGCCATGCTTTTCCAGCAGCGCGCGACGAACACCGGCTTCGTCCACACCATCGGGGACGACGACGGCATTGAGTTGCGGCAGGCGGTACTGCTCATCCACCAGCAGAGCGAGATCCAGACGTTGCAGTCCGTCACGCAGCCGCTCGTGATTGGCCCGATGGCGTGCCCATGCTGCCTGCAGGCCTTCCTCGTGCAGCATCGTCAACGACTCATGCAGTGCGTAGAGCATGTTCACTGGCGCGGTGTGGTGATAGCTGCGGCCACCGGAGCCGTCCCAGTAGGCCATGACCAGGCTGGTGTCGAGGAACCAGCTCTGTACCGGCGTCCTGCGCGCCTTCACCGCGTCGGTGGCACGCGCACTGAAACTCAGGGGCGAAAGGCCGGGCGGTGCGGAGAGACATTTCTGCGAACCCGAATAGATCGCATCGATTCCCCAGCCATCCACATCCAACTCGATCCCGCCAAGGCTCGTGACCGCATCCACGATGCTCAACGCGCCGTGTTCGTGCGCCAGCCGGCACAGCGTGGCGGCATCCGAGCGGGCGCCGGTGGAGGTTTCCGCGTGGACGAACGCCACGGCCTTGGCACCGGGGTTGGCATGCAACGCTGCTTCCACCTTCTCCGGGGCGACGGGCTTGCCGAAATCATCGTCCACCATCACCGCGTGGGCGCCAACGCGCAGCACGTTTTCGCGCATGCGCCCGCCGAACACGCCGTTGCGGCAGACGATCACGGTATCGCCGGGTTCGATCAGGTTGACGAAACAGGCTTCCATGCCGGCCGAGCCAGGTGCGGAAACCGGGATGGTCAGGGGGTTGCTGGTCTGGAAGGTCTGACGCAGCAGATCCTTGAGCGCGTCCATCATCCCGACGAAGGCCGGATCGAGATGGCCGATGGTGGGGCGGGCGAGTGCATCGAGGATGCGTTGCGGCACGTCGGACGGGCCGGGACCGAGCAGCAGGCGGCACGGTGGGTGGAAGCTGGGCATCGGAGGCGAACACCAAACGGATGGAACTCTAGTTTAGCCCTTGGGAGCCGGCCCGGCCGCACCGTGCCAGGACAATCTCGGCAGCGGGAAAAGTCGAGGATTTCCGTCAGTTGCAAGGCGTGGTTTCGAGCCAGAGCGCAAGCAGCGACCGCCGGGGCCGACAACCGCTCCGCAACCGTGATGGATGCCGGCAGCATTCTCGACCGCCCGAGCGTGCCCGGGGGTACGAACTCGGAGTGCCCGGGCATGCAGGCCCCCGGCTCCGGCCTGGCGGATGATTTCCAGGCTTCGTGTAGCGTGTGGATGACGCTGTCCTGTGATCAGTCGGGCGGAAAACCCGGAGCATGGCCGTCATGTGTGGTCATGCTCCGGGGCAAGTCTCTGACGCATCTTGTCCGATGCTCAGGGGCCGGCAACGATGCGTACTCGCGTACGCGCCACGACTTCGCCGCCCAGATGGAATACCAGATCCCAGTCGCCGGGAGTTTCCGGGGTATGGAACGAAACCGTGTCGCCGCTCTCGGGGACGTAGGACCAGCCGTGGTACTCACTGCCGTCGCCTCCTGCGGGCACGAAACCGATCCAGTGGCCGTTGCCGCGTGGGCCGCTGAAGCCGACCTGGATGTGTGTGGCGGCCGGATAGGTGGCTTCGGCCTTCAGCGCGATGCGGGCCGGTGTCACCTTCACCGGCTGCGATGCAGCGATGCGATCGCTTTCGAAAAGCACATAGCGGTACTCGTAGTCACCCGGTTCCGCCGGTGCGGTGACGGTCAGCGTCGAGTTCGGCCCCTGCGGTCGGCCGTAGCCGCCGCCCACATAGGCCCCCGGATCGCTGCCGGCTGGCGCGAAACCGATCCAGTGGCTGCTGCCTGACGGGCCCTGAGCCTGGATCGTGACGCGATCGCCGGCCATCACTTCCACCGGCCCGCTGACCGCGGCCTCGGCGGCGATCACCGTGATCGGCCGGCTGGCGATCACGCGCTCGCTTTCGTTGAGCACATAACGCAGTTCGTAGTCGCCTGCCTCGGCCGGCACCCTCAGGCGAAGTTCGCTGCGTGACCCGACGGGACGGGCGTAGTGGTTGCCGATGTAGGCGCCGGTGTCGGCACCGGCGTGGACGAAGCCGATCCAGTGGCCCGACGCCACCGGGCCTTCGGCCACGATGTCGATTTCGCTTCCGGCAGACGCCGTGGCCGGGGCCTCGATGCGGGCCTGGGCATCGCCGACGATGAGGGGCAATCGCGCCAGCACGCTTTTCTCCCGCCTCGGGCTGACATAACGCAGCTCGTACTGGCCGGCGCTGGCCGGCATGTCGACGCTGACCCGGCCGTTGCCTTCGCCTTCTGGCACGTAAGCGTAGGTCAGGTAGTGGCCATCCGGTGCCTCGGGCGACGTCACGGTGATGAAGTCGCCTTTGTCGGCAGGACCGCTCCAGTCGATCGCCAGCGGTTGCACGATGTGCGCCGTGCCCTGCGGCACGAGCGTGGCGCTGGCCGGCAGTGGTGCCGGCGCGGTGCTGGCACTGACCGCTCCCTGCATCGCGGCGCCCAGTTCATGCGCGTCGCGGGCATTGAAGTAGCGACCGCCGGTGTTCTCGGCCAGACAGCGCAACTGGGCCTGATGCGCGGGGTTCTGCACATCGAAGCCGATCACGTGCGCGGTGAAGTCCACGCCGGATGTCTCCAGCTCGGCACCGACCGCACAAGGATCCAGATGGCAGGTTTCCTCGCCATCGCTGATCAGCACGACAGTGGCTTTCTGTTCGCTGGATTTCAGCGCCTGCGCTGCATCGATGACCGCCTGCGACAGCGGCGTCATGCCCTTGGGATGGAGTGCCCGGACCTGGGCCATGAATCGGTCGGCATCCAGTGGTCCCAGCGGGATCAGGGCTTGAATGTCGGCGCAGTCGCCCTTGCGGTTGTGGCCGTAGGCGACCAGGGCGATGTGGTCGTCCGGGTTCCAGTCGGCGACGATGCCGCCCACGGCCTCGCGCGCGATCTCGATCTTGGCGCGGCCCGCTATTTGGCCCCACATCGAGCCTGAGGCATCGAGCACGATGGCGACATTTTCGCTCGCCGTCACCGGACAGCATGCAAGCAGGGACGACAACAGCATCAATCGGGACGGGCGCATCGGAAGCTCCAATCGGGCGGGTTAGCGGGAAAGGTACGGTGAGCGATGCGGAAACCGGACATTGCCCCATGCGCAACCCTCCGCGCCCGAACGGATCAGGGCAGCGCCTTCATCGCCTCGACGGCCTCCGTTTGCAGGTCGGCGTAGGCGGGATGCGGGTTGGCGGAAAGCTGCGCATTGAGCGACGCGAGAAACCCGTGCAGATTGTGCCGCCGTGCGATCCAGCCGCTGTCGCGCCAAGCGATCGAGGCATCGCCCAAGCGCTCCGAAATCCCCGAAAACCACGCACGCCACTCATCCCGCGCGTGAAGTCGGCGGCCGGCGATGTGCAGCACCGGCCGGGCAAGCCGCTCGTACTCTCCTTCCACGTAGGCATGCCCGGATGCGGGAACGACCTGATCTGCCACGCTGGCCAGCATCAGATCGGCCTGCGCCTTGTCCAGCGCCGGATTGAGCGCGAGTTGCATCAGCCAGTCCGAACCATGCGCGACACCGTGTCTCCAGCCGTGTGCTGCATCGAAGCCACGATAGTCGTCGATGTCGCGCAGATACGAGCAGGCACGTTCCACCATCGCTTCCCGCTCGGCTTGCGTCATCCATGCGGCAATGCGGTCGGTACGAGACACCTCGGCCAGCAACAGCGCCGCGAAGGGTTTGCCGAAGCCCTCGCCGTCCTCGCGTTCCAGACGCGCGAAGCCCGCATCCCGCAGTGTGCGCAACGTGTGGGTATCCAGTGCGCCCGCCCGCATCCAGCCCGACAGGAGGCCAAAGCCGAGGTCATCGCGCAGCACCGGATCACTGGCGTCCATGCACGCGGTGAGCGCCAGCGCCAGGCGAGCACGTTGTCCGGTTTCATCCAGCGACGAAGCATCGTCCCGCAGCGCGTGCAGGGATTGCTGCGTGGTGCCTTCCGGTGGACAGATGGCTGGTGCGGCGGCGGGAAGCAGAGCGATCAGCGGGGAGAAGAGTGGCACGGCAGTGATGGGGCGGGAGATGGGGGTGCAGCATCGCATCGAAGCGGCGTGCAGTGCATCCCGCGGAGGCGTCGATCACGGACCGATGGCCGATTCTGACATTTGCCGCAAAAATGAGTCGCGGGAAAAGAAAAAGCCCCGCAGGCCAGGGGGGGGCCTGCGGGGCTGGGGCTGGAATCGGGCCAGGGGAGAGCCGATTGATTCCAGCGGATCCACCCGAGGGGGGGCAGGTGGATCACGGGTGGCGTTGCGTCCACCGTGTACATAGATTAGCAAATGAGGCTGAAGGTTCCCTGAGTTTTTGATTGTACGAAAGTCGAATTCAGGACGCATTCATTGCGTTGGCAGCGTGCATGGAATCCATGCCGGAAGTCATGATTTGACGCCATTTTTTGATAATCATGGCTGAATCCGCAGGTGCTCGATGTAAATAAGAGGTAAAGAATGGATGAATATCACGGTTGTCGTGACTTTCGGCACAATCGAGGGGTGCCTTCCGGCTGTGCCGAAAGGGTCCTGCAAAAGTCCCCAGCCGGGGGGCGCGACTTCAATGGGCCTCGTCCCAGTTCGAGCCAGCACCTGCATCCACGATCAGGGGCACTCGCAACTCGGCGGCGCCCTGCATACGTTCGCGCACCGCCTCGATCAAGGGGTCGGTGAAGGCGGTATCGGCCTCGAACACCAGTTCATCGTGCACCTGCATGATCATCAGCGCCTTGTCCGCATGCGGCTGCAGCCAGTCGTGCACGCGTCGCATCGCGCGTTTGATGATGTCGGCGGCGGTGCCCTGCATCGGCGCGTTGATCGCGGCGCGTTCCGCACCTGCGCGCTGGTTGGCGTTGCGTGAGTGGATCTCGGTCAGGTACAGGCGCCGGCCGAATACCGTTTCCACGTAGCCCTTGTCGCGCGCTTCCTGTCGGGTGCGCTCCATGAAGTCGTGCACGCCCGGATACCGGTTGAAGTACAGGGCGATGTAGTCCTGCGCTTCGGCACGGGTGACATCGAGCTGGCGCGCCAGGCCGAATGCACCCATGCCGTAGATCAGGCCGAAGTTGATCGCCTTGGCGGCGCGGCGCTGGTTGGGTTCGACCTTCTCCAGCGGCACGCCGAACACTTCCGCTGCGGTGGCACGATGGATGTCCAGTCCCTGTTCGAACGCGGCAATCAAGCCGGCGTCGCCGGACAGGTGCGCCATGATGCGCAACTCGATCTGCGAATAGTCGAAGGCGAGGATGCAGCGGCCTGGCGGTGCGATGAAGGCGCGTCGGATGCGGCGGCCGTCTTCGCTGCGGATCGGGATGTTCTGCAGGTTCGGGTCGCTGGAGGAAAGCCGCCCGGTGGCCGCGCCGCCCTGGTGGTAGCTGGTGTGCACTCGGCCGGTGTCGGGATTGACGATCTCGACGAGCTTGTCGGTATAGGTGCTGCGCAGTTTCGCCAGGGATCGGTAGTCCAGGATCAGGCGCGGCAGCTCGTTCCCCTCATTGGCGATCGCTTCCAGGGCCTCCTCGTTGGTCGAAGGCTGGCCGGTTGGCGTTTTCACCACCACGGGCAGCTCGAACTCGTCGAACAACAGAGCCTGCAACTGCTTGGGCGAGTCGAGGTTGAAGTGACGCCCGGCCACGTCGAATGCGCGGGTTTGGATCGCCAGCATGCGTGCGGAGAGATCGCGGCTCTGGCGACGCAGTTCGTTGATATCGATGAGCACGCCGTTGCTTTCCACCTTCGTCAGAACCTCGACCAGAGGCATCTCGATGTCGCGGTACACCGACAGCAGTGCCGCTTCGCCGGCGAGCTTCTGCGACAGTGTCGAGTGCAGGCGCAGGCAGATGTCGGCATCTTCGGCGGCATAGCGCGTGGCGCTGTCGATGTCCACCTGCGAGAAGGGGATCTGCTTGGCGCCCTTGCCGGCAATGTCCTCGTAGCGGATGGTCTGGTAGCCGAGGTAGCGCTGCGCGAGCGAATCCAGATCGTGGCGGGTGGCGGTGGAATTGAGCACGAAGCTTTCCAGCAGCGTGTCGTGCGCGTAGCCGCGTACCACGACACCATGGCGGCGCATCACGTGCAGGTCGTACTTGCCGTGCTGGCCCAGCTTGGGTTTTCCGGGGTCCTCCAGGATGGGGCGAAGCGCGTCGAGCACGTGATCCTGCGCCAGCTGCACCGGCGCGCCGGGATAATCGTGCGCCAGCGGCACATAGGCCGCGCGTCCGGGCTCGACCGAAAAGCTCAGGCCGACGAGGCGCGCGCGCATCGGATCGAGCGAATCGGTTTCGGTGTCGAACGCGATCAGTGGCGCGGCATGCAGTTTCTCGATCCATGCCGCGAATGCTTCGGGCGTGAGGAGGGTTTCGTATTCACCAGGTGCCGAAAGCGTGGGGTCGATGTCCGGGTTGGGTGCGGTGGCGGTGACGTAAGCGCTGCCGCGCGCCTTTGCCGGCTCCTTCTCCACGATTGCTTTTCCCACACTACTGCCGTTGCCGCCGTCCAATTCCCGCAGCGCCTGGTTGAATCCGTAGCGTGCATACAGTCCGCGCAGTGCCTCCGCATCGCGCTCGCGCAGTGCCAGATCGGACGGGCCTTCCGGCAGCGGCACATCGGTACGGATCGTGACCAGTTCGCGATTCATCGGCAGGCGATGCAGTGCGGCGCGCAGGTTCTCGCCGATCTTGCCGCCCACCTCCCCGGCACGCTCGATCACGCCATCGAGCGTGCCGTATTGGCCCAGCCACTTGGCGGCCGTTTTCGGGCCGCATTTTGCCACGCCGGGAATGTTGTCGACCGCATCGCCCATCAGCGCGAGGTAGTCCACGATGCGCGCAGGCGGTACGCCGAACCTGGCGATCACGTCGTCGTTGCTGACCATGCGGCTGCCGCTCATGGTGTTGATCAGCGCAATCCCCGGTTGCACGAGCTGCGCGAAATCCTTGTCCGAGGTGGAGATCGTCGTTTCGATGCCTTCGCGGACGGCGGCGATCGCCAGCGTGCCGATCACGTCGTCGGCTTCCACGCCTGGTTCACGCAGGATCGGAATGCCGAGCGCTTCGACGATGGCCAGCATCGGCTCCACTTGCGCGCGCAGATCGCTCGGCATCGGCGGGCGCTGCGCCTTGTACTCGGGAAACATCTCGTCACGGAAGGTGGGGCCGGGCGCGTCCACCACGAAGGCGGCGAAATCCGGCTTTTCCTTCAACGTGGAGCGCAGCATGTTGACCACGCCGAACAGGGCGCCGGTGGGCGAGCCATCGGGGGCAGTCAGGGGCGGCAGCGCGTGGTAGGCGCGGTACAGGTAGGACGAACCGTCAATCAGCACGAATCTTTTCATGCCGCCATGGTACTCGCGGCGGTTCAGGGCTGCGGCGAGAACGCGATCAGGGCGATGGCCACGATGGCCAGCGCGATGCCGAGCCGATTCCAGCGGCTGGTGCGTTCGCCGAACATCAAGACACCCACCAGTGTTCCCAGCACCACCACGCCGATGTTCATCGTGGCGAAGACCACGGCCGGACTCTCGGGCAGGGCGCGATGCGCCCGCACATAACAGACGATGTTTCCGAAGTTGAGCACGCCCAGCAGCAACCCGGCGGCGAAGTGCCGCAACCGCAGGTGGCGGCCCGCCGCGTGGCGCCATAGCTGCAACGCCAGCATGCCGGCAAAGGCCAGCACGAACACCGCCAGCAACGACGCCGCGAACGGCGTGCCTGCGCGCGCGATCGCCTTGAGCATCACGTCCACGAGGGCGAAGCCGAACCACACCGCGAGCAGCAGCCACATCGCGCCTCGCGCGGGTGGGGCGCGCGTCTCGGACCGCATGAGAATTGCCAGCACTGCGACCAGTCCCAGCGCCAGTCCGATCAGTTTCCAGGCACCGAGAGGTTCACCGAACCAGGTGAACGCGGCGATCAATGACAGCAATAGCGACAGCCGTTGCGCGATGTCGGTGCGCACGATGCCGGCGTGCCGCACGGCGGCGGCCAATACGAGAAACAGGCTCGGCAACACCACCGCCAGTACCAGCAAGGCGGGCCAGGGCGTGGTGGGCGAGTACAACGTCTCCAGCGGCGGTGCCAGCATCCACAGGCACAGGAGGCCGGCGGCGAGGTAATTCCATGTGACGGCCTGGCCCACGTCGATGCCGTGGCGCGGCATCAGCTTGAGCAGAACGGACACAAGCACGCTGAAGCTGGCGGCGGCGAGAACGAACGTCATGCGGCGTGGACGTCGCGCAGACCATCGAGTGCTGGCTTGAACAGCCGCTGGTTGAGACGGGACGGTACGATGACCGTATCGAATGGCAAGGCGATGCCATTCGATGGGATGACTGCACCGCTCACGTTTCCTCGGCGGGCGCGTGACGTTCCAGAGCGAGCATCAGCCAGGCCCGCGCCTTGTGCCAGTCGCGCGTGACGGTGCGCACGTGCACATCGAGCAGATCGGCGGTTTCCTGCGGCGTGTAGCCGGCGAAGTAGCGGTACAGCACCACTTGTGCGAGCCGTGGCTGCGTCCGTTCAAGCTCGTCCAGCACCGAGTTCACTTCGAGCAGGCGAGCCAGCTCGGAGGCTTCTTCGAACGGGCGGGCCTCAAGCTCGCGCCCGATCTCTTGCATGCGGCGTTGCTCGGCGAGACGCGAACGCGCGTGATCGATCAGGATCTGGCGCATCGCGCGCGCCACCAGCGAGAAGAAATGCGCGCGACCTTCAAGCCCCGGATAATCGGCGCGACGCAGCTTGAGGTAGGCCTCGTTGACCAGCGCCGTGGTGGAGAGGGTTTCTCCCGGCTCCATCTGCCGACGCTGCGCCCGTGCCAGCCGACGCAAGTCGGCATGCACCACCGGCATCAGCACATCGAGCGGATTGGCTTCGCCGGCGGCAGCGAGGATCTGCGTGATGCGGGCGACGGGATCGTCGTTTTCGGCCAGTGTGGTCACGATGGATCGGTGGCGGCAGGAGTGGTTGTCGTGGTTGTCGGCATTGTGCCGGATCAGGCCGGCACGCTCCATCCGAACAGGTCCAGTGCCTTGCGGAAGCCTGGATCGGGTGCGGCGACGGGCGACATCGGAGCGCCTGTCACCGGGTGGGTGAAAACGAGCTGGTGGGCATGCAGCAACATGCGATGCACCCCGCGCAGGCGGAATGCCAGGTTGCGGCGGCCATCGCCATGACTGGTGTCACCGATCAGATGATGATCGACGTGCTTGAGGTGGCGGCGTATCTGACGAAAGCGGCCGGTTTCCGGCGAGCAGTCGAGCAGGGCATGGCGCGAGGTAGGGAAGCCTGCCGCCGGTTCATCCAGTTCGCCTGTCGCGAGCACGCGAAAGTGCGTGATGGCGGGCTTCTTTTCCGGTTTTCCGGGTCCTCCGTCGAGAGGATGGTCAACGCTGAAGGTCTCTTCCCGCGGCCAACCTCGGCACACGGCGAGGTAGTGCTTTTCGACATCGCGGGACATGAATTGCCGGCCGAGCGCCGACGCCGCGTCGCGATCGAAGGCCAGCAACAGGCAGCCGCTGGTGGCGCGATCCAGTCGATGGATCAGATGGATGGGTTTGCCGAACTGTTCGCGCAGGCGGTCCGCCGCGAAATCGCGTTCGCCGCGCGCCAGCTTGCTGTCGTGGACCATGAGGCCGGCGGGCTTGTTGACCACCGCGAGCATTTCGTCCGCGAACAGCACGTCCAGTGTGTCACCGCTCGTCGTGCTCATCCGCGTGCCGCCGTCAGCGGAAGTGCCCGGCCCGCTTTGACCGCACGCAGCACGACGCTCGAATTGACGTTCGCCACGATGCCCTCGCGCAGCAGGTGGTCGAGCAGGAAGCGCGAGAAATGGTCCAGGTCTGCCACCGCGATGTGCAGCAGGTAATCCATGTCGCCGGTGAGTGCGTAGCAGGAAACCACGTCGTCCCAGCTCTGCACCAGTTCGGCAAAGCGTTCCACCTGGGCGCGGTCGCGATGTTCCAGCTGGAGGCGAACGAAGGCCTCCAGTCCCAGGCCGATGCGCTTGGGGTCCAGACGCGCGCCGTAGCCACTGATGACGCCCTCGCGTTCGAGCCGTTGCACCCGCCGCAGGCAGGCGGATGCCGAGAGGTTCACGCGTTCGGCCAGCTCGGCATTGGTGAGCCGGCCTTCGGTTTGCAGCAGCGCCAGCAACGTAAGGTCGATACGGTCAAACTGGGGTATGGTTTCGCTCATTGTTCGAAATATCCCTTGTTTTGTGCAAAAAATTGCGAGAAAAGTCGAAAACGAAGCAACAAAGCAAGCATGTTGCGCGAGATCGTGGATAAAGTGAAGCTACTGCAACCATCCGGAGGACACCCATGGCAGCACAACGTCTGGAACATCAGGTCACCGAAAAGGGGTTCGTGCCGATCTACGCCACCGGCGTGGTCGAGCAGCCGTGGGGCAGTTACACCGAGACTGACCATGCCGTCTGGGCGCAGTTGTACGCGCGCCAGCACGAGATGCTGAAGGGCCGCGCCTGCGACGAGTATCTGGATGCATTGGCGGCGATGGAAATGTCGCCTGATCGCATTCCCCGCTTCGACGAGCTCAACGAACACCTGCGCCGTGCCACCGGCTGGCGTCTGGTCGCGGTGGAAGGCTTGCTGCCGGAGGAAACGTTCTTCGGCCATCTGGCCGCACGCGAGTTTCCGGTCACGTGGTGGATCCGCGCGCCCGAACAACTGGATTACCTGTCCGAGCCCGACCTGTTCCACGACCTGTTCGGGCATGTGCCGCTGCTGATGAATCCGGTGTTTGCCGAGTACATGCGCGCTTACGGGCTGGGCGGACTGAAAGCGGTGGGCATCGGCGGCGCGGCCCTGCAGCATCTGGCACGGCTGTACTGGTACACGGTCGAATTCGGGTTGATCCGCAGCCGCGACGGTCTGCGCATCTATGGTTCGGGCATCCTTTCCAGCTCGGGCGAAAGCCGTTACGCGCTCGAATCGCCGGCGCCCAACCGCATCGATTTCCACATGGAGCGGGTGATGCGGACGCGCTACCGGATCGACAGCTACCAACGCACCTACTTCATCATCGACAGCTTCGAACAATTGTTCGAAGCCACGCGTGCCGATTTCACCCCCATTTACGCACGCCTCGCCGAACAGATCGACATCGCGGCCGGCGACATCCTGCCCGATGACATCGTGGTCACGGAAGGCACGCGCGAAGGCTGGAACGACAGCGCCGACACCTGAGCTGATGTGTCGTTGAATCGCGGCATGGCTGCCAGCCATGCCGCATCGTGTTCCCGGAGCGGGATCGGGCTGCCATCGTGGCAGGTGAGGTCGATGCAGCCGACCGTCGCGCGCGTGTGACAATCGCACGATGATTGCCTCTTCTTCCTCGCCCTCGCCGCATCCGTTGCGCCGCCTTTTCGGTTATGCGCGTCCTTACCGGCGCGACGCCGCGCTCGCATCGCTCTATTCGGTACTCAACAAGGTGTTCGACGTGCTGCCCGAGGCGTTGATCGGCGTGGCGGTGGACATCGTGGTGAACCAGCGCGATTCGTTCCTGGCGCGCATGGGCATCGCCGATCCGTTGCAGCAGTTGATGCTGCTGACCGGCATCACCATCGTGGTGTGGCTGGCCGAATCGCTGTTCGAGTATCTCTACGCGATCAAGTGGCGCAGGTTGGCACAGGACATCCAGCACGAACTGCGCCTGGCCGCCTATTCGCATGTGCAGGCGTTGCCGCCGGATTTCGTGGCCAGCGCACGCAGTGGGCGATTGATGGCCGTGCTGAACGAGGACGTGCATCAGGTCGAACGCTTCCTCAACACCGGCGCCAACGATCTGATCCAGGTGGCGGTGTCCTCGTTGATGGTGGGCGGCGTGTTCTTCGTGCTCACTGCCGATCTCGCAGCGCTGGCGTTCCTGCCCATCCCGCTGATTCTGGTGGGTGCGTTCTGGTTCCAGAAGCGCTTGGCGCCGCGCTATGCCGCCGCGCGCGAAGCCGCGGCCACGGTGTCCGATCGCCTCAACAACAATCTGGCCGGCATCGCCACGATCAAGGCCTACACCGCCGAGGCAGCCGAACTGGAACACGTGCGCGCCGCCTCCGATGGATACCGGGCACGCAATGCCGAGGCGATCCGCTTTGCTGCCGCGATCACGCCGGTGATTCGCATGGCGGTGTTGGCCGGTTTCGTCGCGACATTGCTCTATGGCGGCTGGAAAACCCTGGAAGGCGAGCTGGGCGTCGGCACCTACTCCGCACTCGTCTACCTGACCCAGCGCCTGCTGTGGCCATTGACGCGATTGGCCGACATGACCGATCTCTATCAGCGTGCGATGGCATCGGTGAATCGGGTCATGGATCTGATCGATGCGCCGTTGCCACCCGCACCAACAGGCCGATTGCCGCAACCGGTGCGCGGTGCGATCGACTTCGAGGCGATTCGCTTGTCCTACGACGGCCGGGAGGTTCTGCACGGTATCGACTTGGCGGTGCCGGCCGGATCCACCGTGGCGCTGGTTGGAGGAACCGGCGGCGGCAAAAGCAGTCTGCTGAAGTTGCTGCTCGGTTTCGTCTCGCCGGATTCCGGTCGTGTCCGCATCGATGGCGTGGACATCGACGGACTCGATCCGGCCAATCTGCGCCAGCACATCGGCTACGTGGCCCAGGACCCGTTCCTCACCGATGGCAGCATTGCCGACAACATCGCCTATGGCGACGCCACGCCCGACACCGCCCGCATCGAACAGGCCGCACGGCTGGCACAGGCACACGGCTTCATCGCCGCATTGCCAGACGGCTATGCCAGCGCGGTTGGCGAGCGCGGCAGCCGGCTGTCCGGCGGGCAGCGGCAGCGCATCGCGATTGCACGGGCGCTGTACCGCGACCCGGCCATCCTCGTGCTCGACGAGGCCACCTCGGCGGTCGACAACGAAACCGAGGCCGCCATTCAAAGCGCATTGCGCGAAATGACGCACGACCGGACCACGCTGGTGGTCGCACACCGGCTTTCCACGGTGCGCCATGCCAACACCATCTGCGTCGTCGATGTCGGCCGCATCGTGGAATCGGGAACCCATGAGACATTGCTGGCGCGTGCGGGTGCGTATGCGGCGCTGTGGCGGCTGCAGACCGGTGAGCTGCCTGCCGGTAAAGCGTGATGCGTATCACAAAACAATGGAAATCAAGGCGTTGTGATGTGGCCTGCGCACAACGGATGGATAAGTCATTGAGGCACTGTCCACGGCGTCTGCGCCCCGGTCACCTGTGTGCTCCGGCGTGCCTGCCCGGAAAAGCGCATGGCGATGCGGGCTGGCCGTCGAGTCAACCCCCAAACGGGTATGAAAACCCAACATCTTGGGTTTGACCCCCGACCATTCCCCGGATACCTTGTGTTGCGGATCGCAACGTCGCAGGGTGTTGCGATCCGGTTTCGGCACCGCCCTGGGGAGGGAAATCGGTCGGAAGCCATGGTGATCCATGGGGATCCAGGGCCACGTCGATCACCATCCCCGGTGAATGCGGACCACAGGCCGCGGTGGCATGGGCGCTTTGGGGGGCGTTCTGGATTGCCGGCCGCGGGGTGACATCGGTTCGATCCATGGAGAGCCCAACCTCATGCCCAACACGCTTGCTCCGCACGGCGACGAACAGCTCGCCAAGGCGCGCCCGCCGCGCGACAACTTTTCTCTGACCTCGCCGCATTCCAGCGGCACGATGACCGTGACCAAGCGCAATGGACAGCGCGAGCCGGTCGACCTGAACAAGATCGTGCGCGCCATCCAGCGCTGTGCCGAAGGTCTGTTCGCGATCGATCCGATGCGCGTGGCCACGCGCACGATTTCCGGCCTGTACGACGGTGCCACCACGCGCGAGCTGGACGAGCTGTCGATCCGCACTTCGGCGATGCTCACCGCCGAAGAGCCTGAATACAGCCGGCTCGCCGCGCGTCTGCTGGCTGGCTACATCGCCAAGGAGGTGACCGGGCAGGAGATCTACGCGTTCTCCCAGTCGATCGCACGCGGTCATGAAGTCGGGCTGATCAACGACCGCCTGCTGAACTTCGTGCAGACCAACGCGCGCAAGCTCAACGATGCGCTCGATCCCGCGCTTGATGGTCATTTCGACTATTTCGGCCTGCGCACCCTGTACGACCGCTACCTGCTGCGCCATCCCCACACCCGCAAGGTGATCGAGACGCCGCAGCAGTTCTTCCTGCGCATTGCCTGCGCACTCTCCGAAGACGTGCCCGATGCGCTGGCGCTGTATCAGCGCATGGGCAACCTCGATTACCTGCCCAGCTCCCCGACGCTCTTCAACGCGGGAACGACCCACGAACAGCTTTCCTCGTGCTTCCTGCTGGACTCTCCGCAGGATTCGCTCGAATCGATCTACCAGAAGTACGGCGACATCGCCCAGCTGTCCAAGTTCTCCGGCGGGATTGGTGTGGCCTACACCCGTGTGCGTTCGCGTGGCTCGCTGATCAAGTCCACCAATGGCCATTCCAACGGCATCGTGCCGTGGCTCAAGACCCTGGATTCTTCGGTCGCGGCGGTCAACCAGGGTGGCAAGCGCAAGGGCGCGGCCTGTGTATACCTGGAAACATGGCACGCGGACATCGAGGACTTCCTCGAACTGCGCGACAACGCGGGCGACGAGTCTCGTCGCACGCACAATCTGAACATCGCCAACTGGATCCCCGACCTCTTCATGCGTCGCGTCGAAGCGGATGCCGAGTGGTCGTTGTTCGATCCTCGCGTGGTGCCGCAGCTCACCGATCTGTACGGCGAAGCCTTCGAGCGTGCCTACGAGCAGGCCGAAGCGCAGGGCAAGGCGGCCAAGACGGTCCCGGCACGCAAGCTCTATGGCCGGATGATGCGGACCCTGGCCGAAACCGGCAACGGCTGGATGACGTTCAAGGACAAGTGCAACAAGGCCAGCAACCAGACCGCCAAGGCCGGCAACGTCATCCACTTGTCCAACCTGTGCACCGAAATCCTCGAAGTCACCTCGAACGACGAAACCGCGGTGTGCAACCTGGGTTCGATCAACCTCGCGCACCACTTCAACGAGTACGGCGAGTTCGATTACGAGAAGCTGGCCGAAACCGTGCAACTGGCCGTGCGCCAGCTCGACCGCGTCATCGACCTGAACTTCTACCCGATCGAAACCGCACGTCGCGGCAACCTGCGCTGGCGCCCGGTCGGCCTCGGCTGCATGGGTCTGCAGGATGTGTTCTTCAAACTGCGCCTGCCGTTCGACAGCGAAGGTGCGCGTTCGATCTCCAAGAAGATCGCCGAGACCATCTATTTCCATGCGCTGGAAGCCTCCTGTGAGCTGGCACGCGAGCGCGGCAAACACCCTTCGTTCGCCGAGACTCGCGCCGCCAACGGCGAACTCCAGTTCGATGCATGGGGCGTGTCGCCCGACGATTCCGCCCGCTGGGACGGTTTGCGCGAGCGCATCAAGGAGCACGGCCTGCGCAACTCACTGCTGATCGCCATCGCGCCCACCGCCACCATCGCCTCGATCGCCGGTTGCTACGAGTGCATCGAGCCGCAGGTCTCCAACCTGTTCAAGCGCGAAACGCTGTCGGGCGACTTCATCCAGATCAACAAATACCTGGTGGAGGAACTGAAGAAGCTCGGCCTGTGGACGGCGGACATCCGCGACGAAATCAAGCTGGCGGAAGGGTCAATCCAGGGTATCGAGCAGATTCCCGAAGCGCTGCGTCAGACCTATCGCACCGCGTGGGAATTGCCAATGCGCTCCCTGATCGACATGGCAGCGGACCGTGGCGCGTTCATCGACCAGTCGGCGTCTCTGAACCTGTTCCAGGAGAGTCCGAACATCGGTTCGCTGTCGTCGATGTACATGTACGCTTGGAAGAAGGGCCTCAAGACCACCTATTACCTGCGCTCGCGTCCGGCCACCAAGATCACCAAGACTACGGTGGGAGCCAGCAAATACACCCCCGAACAGGCTGTGGTGTGTTCGTTGGAAAACCCCGAGGCTTGCGAGGCCTGTCAGTAGCCGTGCCACGCCCCTTCTCCGCTGGGGAAGGGGCAGGCGAGGGCGATTCTCACCGCGCCAGCTCTCGCCAATGTCGTCATCCGGCGCAGCGTGAATCGGTTCGGCCGATCGCGCCAAGAAACAGGAATTGAAGAAACGCCATGTCCGCCCAACCCCGCCAGATGCTGCTCGACCCCGGCTTCGAGCTGACCCTGCGCCCGATGCGCTATCCGCAGTTCTACGAGATGTACCGGAACGCGATCAAGAACACCTGGACGGTGGACGAGATCAACTTCCAGATCGACATTTCCGACCTGCACGGCAAGATGTCGCCGGCGGATCGGCATCTGATCCATCGCCTCGTGGCCTTCTTCGCCACCGGCGACAGCATCGTGTCCAACAATCTGGTGCTGAACCTGTACCAGCACTTGAATGCGCCGGAAGCGCGCATGTACCTGTCGCGCCAGTTGTACGAGGAAGCGCTGCATGTGCAGTTCTACCTGACCCTGCTGGATAACTACCTGCCCGACCCGTCCGAGCGCTTCAAGGCATTCGCGGCGGTGGAGAACATCCCGGCGATCAAGAAGAAAGCCGATTTCTGTTTCAAGTGGATCGATTCCATCCAGGATCTCAAGCGCATCGAGACGCGTGAGCAGCGTCGCCAGTTCCTGCTGAACCAGATCTGCTTTGCCGCCTGCATCGAAGGCCTGTTCTTCTTCGCCGCATTCGCCTATGTCTACTACTTCCGCTCGCGTGGGCTGCTGCCCGGCTTGGCGGCAGGCACCAACTGGGTGTTCCGCGACGAGAGCTGCCACATGGAGTTCGCGTTCGAATGCATCCGCACGGTGCGCGAAGAAGAACCGGACCTGTTCGACGAAGAAATGAAAAAGCAGGTGTATGACATGCTGGCCGAAGCGATCGAGTGCGAAGTGCAGTTCGCCGAAGACGTGCTCTCCGGCGGCGTCGCCGGCATCTCGACCCGTGACATGCGCCAATACCTGCAGCACTGCGCCGACAACCACTTCCAGAAGCTGGGCATGGCCAAGGTTTACAACGTGCGCAACCCGCTGCCGTTCATGGAGCTGCAGGACGTGCAGGAGCTGACCAACTTCTTCGAACGCCGCGTGTCGGCGTACCAGGTGGGTGTCGAAGGCGAGGTGTCGTTCGACGAAGCGTTCTGAGGCAAGGCCCATTCGGGCCGTTGCAGGGTCGCCCTCCACCCCGGTTCCGCGTCTGGCGTCACGCCACCGCGGGCCGGGGTGGTTTCGTTTGAGGGACAACTGGCTGGAACCTGCCGCGAAAGCCCTTGTCCAAGCGTCATCGTTCAGCCGACACGCGCCATGCTGCGCGCACCGCTTCGTTTTCTTTCGCACAGGTTTTCCATGAGCCAACCCTCGCGCGTCCTGCTCTCGATTCTCGCCGTTCTGGCGGCCATCGCTCTGATCGCAGTGCTGTTGCATGCGCCCTTGTTGCGCGCGTTCGCGGCGACGCCAATATTCAACGCGGTGATTCTGGGCGTGTTTCTGATCGGTGTTGCAGCGAACTTGCGGCAGGTCATGCGCTTGCAGCGGGAAGTCGAGTGGATCGAGGCATACCGTCGATCCAACCCCGAACGCACGCTGGAAGCGCCGGTGTTGCTGGCACCGATGGCACGGATGCTTGGACAGGGCGGCCGCAAGCCGCAGTCGTTATCGACCCAGTCGATGCGCTCGATCCTCGACAGCATCCATCTTCGGCTCGAAGAACAGCGCGATCTTTCGCGATATCTGGTGGGTTTGCTGATCTTCCTCGGGCTGTTGGGCACGTTCTGGGGGCTACTGATCACCATCGCGTCGGTGGGCGAGATCATCGCAGGGCTGGGCGCCGGTAGTGAGGCGACTGCGATGTTCGATGCGCTCAAATCCCGCTTGCAGCAACCGCTGTCGGGCATGGCCACGAGCTTCTCCACCTCGCTGTTCGGGTTGGGGTGTTCGCTGGTGCTGGGGCTGATCGATCTGCTGGCTGGCCGCGCTGCCAACCGGTTCTACACCGAAGTGGAAGACTGGCTGTCGGGCATGACGCGACTCTCCAGCGGCAGCGGTATCGGCGAAGGCGACGCCAGTGTGCCGGCGTACGTGCAAGCGCTGCTGGAACAGACCGCCGACGGACTGGAGCGGATGCAACGTGCGCTGGTGGAGAGCGAACGCGAGCGGCGTGGCAATGCGCAGCAAATGGCCGAGCTCAACACCCATTTGGCCAGGTTGTCCGAGCATCTCGGACGCGAATCCCGCGGCCTTTCTGATCTGGCCGAGACGCAGGCCGAACTGCGCAACACGTTCAAGATTCTGGCCCAGCGCGAGAACAACGGCACGCAACTGAGCGATGAACTTCGCGCCGAGTTCCGCCTGTTGTCGCGTACCTTGGCCGCGGCCGTCGAAAGTCGGCGCTGAGTCATGTCGCTCGCCTCACGCCGCCGGCGCGGCATCGATTTCTGGCCCGGTTTCGTCGATGCCCTGACATCGCTCCTGATGGTGCTGATCTTCATGCTGCTGATCTTCACGATCGGGCAGTTCGTGCTGTCGGATGCCTTGTCCGGGCGTGACAAGGCACTGGCGCAACTCAATGCCGAACTGGCGCAGCTGGCCAAGGCGCTGTCGATGGAGCAGGAGGCCAAGGCCACCGCGTTGGTGCAGGTGAGCGAGCTTTCCGCATCGCTCGCGCAAACGGGTGGCGAGCGTGATGCGTTGCGGCTCAATCTCGACGCCACGTCGACGGCGCTCACGCAGGCGCAGGCCAAGTCGGAGCAAGACGAAGCCCGGATCGCCCGCTTGTCCACCGACATCAATGCACTGGCCGAGTTGAAGCGTCAACTTGAGGCCGAAGTCGCCGCGCGGCTGGCGGAGTTGGAGGACGAGCGGGAAAAGCTCGTGGTGCAGACCGACTTGTCCGCACAGGCCGCCGCCCAGGTGGAATTGTTGAACAGGCAGATGGCCGCGCTGCGCCAGCAATTGGACGAAATCGGTGCGGCGCTGGAATTGTCGCGCGCCCAATCCACCGCCAAGGACGTGCGCATCGAGGAATTGGGGAAGGAGTTGAATCTCGCGCTGGCGCAGCGCGTCGGCGAGCTGCAGCGCTATCGCTCGGATTTCTTCGGGAAGTTGCGCGAGGTGCTGGGCAATCGCTCCGACATCCAGATCGTCGGGGATCGTTTCGTCGTGCCGAGCGAGTTGCTGTTCGCGTCCGGCACCGATGAGCTGACGCCGGTGGCATTGCGGCAGCTCGATTCGCTCGCCACGACACTCACCGAAGTGGCCAGCGAGATTCCGGGCGATATCGATTGGGTATTGCGCATCGATGGGCATACCGATCGCCGCCCGATCGCGACGTCGCGTTTCCCCTCGAACTGGGAATTGTCGAGTGCACGCGCCATTGCCATCGTGAAGTATCTGGTCACGCGCGGCGTGCCGGCAAACCGACTCTCGGCGAATGGCTTCGGCGAGTTCCGTCCGCTGGATCCAGGCGACAGCGAGGCCGCTTTCGCGATCAACCGTCGCATCGAGATCCAGTTGACGAACCGCTGAGTGCGATGGATGCGGGAACGCCAGCTCCCGGCTGGCGTTCCCGTTCAGGACACCACGACGTGTTGCGTCACGGGCCGATGGAGGTCAGCCAGTCGTCATCCGAGCCGTCGTTGACGCCCTCGAACAGCGGTGTGGAGAGGTAGCGTTCGCCGGTATCGGGCAGCGTCGCCAGCAGCACCGCGCCTTCGGGCGCGTTCTCCGCGACGCGCAGCGCCGCAGCGACTGTCGCGCCTGCGGAAATGCCGACGAAGATGCCCTCTTCGGCGGCGAGGCGACGCGCGATGGCGATGGCCTGTTCATCGGCGATCGGAAGAATCTCGTCGGGCAGTTCGCGATTGAGAACCTCGGGGATGAAGTCCGGTGTCCAACCTTGGATTTTGTGGGGTGCGAACGTCCCGCCAGACAGCAGTGCGGCGCCAGCCGGCTCGGCGGCGATCAATTTCACCTCCGGGCGCGCCACGCGCAGGATTTCGCCGACGCCGGTGAATGTGCCGCCCGTGCCCCAGCCGGAGACAAAGTAATCGAGCCGTCGCCCGGCGAAGTCCTGAAGGATTTCGGCGGCGGTGGTGCTGCGGTGGAAGGCCGGATTGGCCGGATTGGTGAACTGGCTGGCGAGAAACCAACCGTGCTGCTCGGCCAGCTCTTTGGCTTTGCGCACCATGCCACTGCCGCGTTCGGCGGCGGGCGTCAGAATGACCTTGGCGCCGTAGGCCCGCATCAGTTTGCGGCGTTCGATCGAGAAGGTTTCCACCATCGTGGCAACGAACTGGTAGCCGCGCGCGGCAGCGACCATCGCCAAGGCGACGCCGGTGTTGCCCGACGTGGCTTCGACGATGGTGTCGCCGGGCTTGATCAGGCCACGTTGTTCGGCATCAAGAATGATCGCCAGTGCGAGGCGATCCTTGACCGAACCACCGGGGTTGAACGATTCGACCTTGGCGTAAAGCGACACATGCGACGGCGCGACGCGATGAAGACGCACGATCGGGGTACGTCCGATGGTGTCGAGTATGGAGTCGTAAAGGGCCATGGGTAGTCTCGCGGTTGTTCCGGACACGCCATGCTGCGCCAAGAAATGCGGCAATAAAAATGGCGCCGCTCCGGGTGCTCATGCAATTTTGGAATAAGCTGGCTGCCCCGGGTTCTTGGACGCATCAGGGTCCCGGGTCTTAGCGTGTCTTCGACGTCTGCCGGATCCCGAACCATGACCTTGACCCAACTTCGCTATCTGGTGGCGATCGCCGATGCCGGTCTCAACATCACGCTGGCCGCCGAGCGCGTGCACGCCACCCAGCCGGGGCTGTCGAAACAGCTCAAGCAGCTGGAGGACGAGCTTGGGTTTCAGCTGTTCCTGCGCCGTGGCCGCAGCCTGGAGGCGATCACTGCGCCCGGCGTGGAAGTGATCGCGCGGGCGCGCAGGGTGCTGCTGGAAGCGGGCAACATCCGCGCCCTGGCGGCCAACCTGCGCGGCGAGGTGCAGGGCGAACTGGCCATCGGCACCACGCATACCCAGGCGCGCTACGTGCTGCCGCCCGCCATCGCACCGCTGCGCGGGCGTTACCCGGGTGTCTCCATCCACATCGTGCCCACCGGTGAAGGCGAGGCTTTGGCGGAACTGGGGCGCGGTGCGGACCTGGCCCTGGTCAGCAGTTCCGGATCGCCACCGCCCACCGGCATCGCGGTGCCGCTGTATTCCTGGCAGCGCGTGGTCGTGGCCCCGCACGGTCATCCGCTCACGCGCTTGGAGCGAGCACCGACACTGGCAGAACTGGCGCGCGAGCCCATCGTCAGCTACGAATCCTCGCTCAAGCCCGAGTCGTCGTTGCGAGCGGCTTTTGATCGCGCCGGCTTCGAGCCGCGCATCGGATTCACCGCACGCGATGCCGATCTCATCAAGACCTATGTTCGGGCCGGTCTGGGCATCGGTATCCTGGCCGAAATGGCGCTCGATCCGGTGGCGGATGCGGACCTGATCCAACTTCCCGCCCGGCAACACTTTGCGCCCTGCATGGCATGGGGCGTGTTGCCGCGCGAGCGTGTGCCGCGCGACTACACCCTTGCGTTGCTCGCCTTGATCGCGCCGCAACTGGATACCCGCGACCTGCGCCGCGCGCTGGAAGGCACGTTCGAAGGACAGTGGCCGACACCGCCCACATGGTCGGAACGCGCCTGCGCGAGTGCCTCAGCCTGACGCGGCCCGCGTCAGGCGATGTGTCGACGCAATACCGACGCGACGCGGTCGAATTCGGCGGCCAGTGCGGCGGCTTTCGGTTCCGCATCACTCAGGTTGTTCTGGCGCGCCTCCTGCTCCAGCGTGCGTGCCTGAGCCGACAGGGTCATGGCACCGAGATTGGCGCTGGTGGACTTGAGGGTATGCGCCGGAGCGGCGATGCCGCCGAGGTCCTGCTGGGCGGCCAGTGTCTGGATGCGCTCGATGGCCACTGGCGCGTCGTCGAGGAATACGCGGATCAGCGAAACGAACTCGGCCCCCATGATTTCGCGAAGTTCGTCGAGGATGGCCTGATCGATGGCAGGCGTGGACGACGTGTAGTTCGACGGTACCGCGAGGCGCGGACGGGGTGGTGCAGGAGGTAGTGCTGGCACGGCAACGGGCCGTGGCGCCACGGACCGGACGCCCATCCAGTTGCGCAGGGTGGATTCGAGCAGGGCGCGGTTGAGCGGTTTGGAAAGGTAATCGTCCATCCCCGCCTCCAGGCACTTCTCCCGGTCGCCGAGCATGGCATTGGCGGTCATGGCTATGATCGGCAGGCGGGGCAGAGCGTGTGCCTGTTCATGCTGGCGACGCTGTCGTGTGGCGGTGTAGCCGTCCATTATCGGCATCTGACAGTCCATCAGCACGGCGATGTAGGTTGCCGCGTTCATCTTTTCGAGTGCTTCTTTGCCGTTCTCGGCGCTGTCGAAGGCGATGCCAGCGAGGCTCAGCAGGCGCTGGGCGACCTGGCGGTTGACCGGGTTGTCCTCCACCAGCAGAACACATTCGCCCGAAGATGGCACGGGCGGGGGCTGGGTCGAAGCGGCACCCGCGGGTGTGCCTCCGGACGGGACGCCGGATGTCGTGCCGGCGGTGACGGATGCCGATGCGGGCGCGGGGGCAGGAGTCGGCGTCGGAATTGGGGTCGACGGGGGTGTCGGATGGGCGAGGGTTGCCGGTGTTGGCGAGGGGCGGGATGCACCTGCCGGCATGGCCGGGGGCAGGGCGTCATCGATCGGCTCGTCGGAGGCCGCATCCAGCAGTGACGTGATGCGCGCACGCAGCTCACTGTCGGCGCAGTCACGCATCAGGACATGAAATCCGGGGGTGGACTCAAGCTCGGCGGGCAGCGTGTCATCGCTGCGCAGGTAGACGCGCAACGGTTTCCCGGGTTGGGTCTCGCGTACCAGGGCGCGGTGCAGTGCGAGTGCCGTGGTAGGGATGGAGGCAAGGTCCACCAGCACGATGTCGAAGCCGCGTCGGGTGGGGCTCTGTGCCTGGCTGCGCAGTCTGGCGAGTGCATCCTGGGTGTTGGCGGCGTGAACCAAGGTCATGCCCCACTGCGGCAGCGCGAGGGAGAATCGGCGGTACTGGCTGGCGTTCGCGGTGACGAGAAGCACGCGGGTGTCGCCCGTTTCGGTCGGGGAACGCCCTTCGATGTCGCCGAGGGCCTTGTCCAGTGCCACCTCGAACCAGAACGTGGAGCCTTTTCCGGGCACCGAATCCACACCGATGCGTCCGCCCATCAAGGTGACGATCCGCTTGCAGATCGCAAGGCCCAAGCCGGTGCCACCGAACGTCCGGGTGGTGGACGCATCGGCTTGGGAAAAGGCCTGGAACAGCCGCGCGCTGGCTTCGGGCGCAATGCCGATGCCGGTGTCGCGCACCTCGAACCGAAGCTGGTTGCGGGTGCGGGTTTCGCCGAGGCGGCTGATGTGGACACTGACGCTTCCTCGGTCGGTGAACTTGATCGCATTGCTGACCAGGTTGGTGAGGACCTGGCGCAGACGCACCGGATCGCCGCGCACCGCGAGGCGCACTGCCGGATCGATTGCCAACCCCAGGCGCAGCCCTTTGGACTCGGCGCTTTTCTCCATCAGGCGCAGTACGCCGGTCGTCAGTTCGCGCAGGTTGATGCCGACGGTTTCCAGCTGCAGTTTGCTGGCATCGAGCTTGGAATAGTCGAGGATGTCATCGACGATGCGCAGCAGTTCCTTCGACGAGCCGTAGGCCGTCTCCAGATAGTCGCGCTGGTCGGCCGTGAGCTGCGTGGAAAGCAGCAGGTCCAGCAGCGGGATGACGCCATTGAGAGGCGTGCGGATCTCGTGGCTCATCGTGGCCAGAAACTCGCCCTTGGCCATGGTGGCGGCTTCGGCTTCCTGCTTGGCAAGAATGAGTTGCTGTTCGAGCGCCTTGTGGCGTTCCAGTTCGGCCAGTAGGTCGGAATCGACGCTGGCGGTCGGAGTGGCCGGAGACGGGGATGAGGCGGGGATATCCGGATCGGCCGGTGCCGTGGAACCGCCTCCCGCAAGCACCGCCGCCATCGCGATGCCGGCGGCAATCGCCGCGGTCAGGGCCAGTGCGACGGCCTGTTCCGGCAGGGGCAGCACGGCCAGGCCGGCGAGCAGCGCGACGGCGCATCCCAGCAAGGCAAGGAATCGGGAGGTCTGCATCACAGCACCGCCGCGTTGAAGTCGAAATCGAGCGAGCGGCCGGCCAGTTGCACGAGGTTGCCCTGAATGTAGTCGATGCCGGACATCCACAGCACCGCAGCGGTGCGCGTGTCCTCCACGCGCGGTGCGATCACCCCGACGGCGCGTTCGTGCATGCGTTCCACCAGTGCGCCGAAGGCGGCGCGAGTTTCGCTGCTGCCGAGCCGGGCCACCATGTCCGGGGCGATCTTGACCAGATCGGTGGGCAGCACATTCAGCATGCTGTCCTGCTCCTCGCTGCCGCGATAGCGGCTCAGGCAGAAGCGCGCACCCTGCATCACAAGCCGGTTGCACAAACGGTGCACCGCGTCCAGCTGCAAGCCGATTTCGTCGACGTTGATTTCCACGACCAGCGATTCGCCGACCTGAGCCGGGGTTTGCACCCGTTCGACCAGCCAGTCGGCGTAATCGGGCTGGCACAGGGTTTCGATCGACTGGTTCACGAAAAAGGTCACCGGCTTGGCGATCGCCATCCGGCTGGCAGCCACGTCGAGCGCGCGCGACAGCACCCAGCGGTCGAACTCGGGCAGCCGGCCCTGGGCGCGCAGCACGGGAATGATCTCGCCTGCGGTGAAATTCCTCGAATTGTCGGGTTGGTGCAGACGCAGAAGCGTCTGGTACTGGGCCTGTTCGCCTCCCTGCAGGGCGACGATGGGCTGGTAATCCAGATCCAGCCGGTTGTTTTCCATGGCATCGCCGAGCAGCGCGACGATGCGGGCCACTTCCGCCGCATCGGGCTTCTTCGGCGCGACGGGGGAGGGTGCCGTGGCTTCCTGGGGCGCACGCGAGGCGTGCTCGGCCGCGTTCAGCACGGCGGCGGCATCGGCGAACGGATGGCGCAGGTCGGTCACGCCCATCACCACGTCCAGTGTGACCTGCTCCTTCGGCGTGTCGAACGAGTTGAACGCGATCGCGTCGCGCAGACGCTCGGCGTTGGCACGCAACTGCGGCGGTTCGGCCTGTGCATCGAACACCAGGAAACAGGCATCGCCGTAACGGCAGGCCATCGTGCCGCTGCCCAGCTGGCTGACCACGAACTGCGCCACGTCTTCCAGCAGCTCCTCGACCGTCGTCAGCCCCAGACGTTGACGCAGGGAGGGAATGTTCTCGATCCCGACGAACAGCACGCCGCCGTGGCGACGTGTCGGCTCGGATTCGACCAGCGCCTGTTCCAGCCGCTCCAGCATCGCTGCCCGGAAGTGCAGGCCGGTGCCGCTGTCGAAGGGCTCCGGTTGTACCACCGGCACGCTGCGCTGGCGGATGGCGCGGGCGCGTCGCACGCGGTTGTTGACGGTGGCGATGAGGTATTTGGGGCGGATCGGCTTGGAAAGGAAGTCGTCGCCACCGGCGCTCAGGGCTTCGTAATGCTTGTCCTGATCGCTTTCGCCTGACAGGAACACGATGGGTGTGTGCAGGAACTCGTCGTGCTCGCGGATCAGCGCAGTCAGTTCCGCGCCGTCGCAGTTGGGCATATACAGATCCATCAGCACCAGATCAGGCTGGAAGCGCTGCATTGCTTCCATCACCTTGAGGCCGTCTTCGACCACCTCGGCTTCCATCCCGGCATTGCGCAGGATGGACTCGGCGAACATGCCTTGGGCACGATCATCCTCGACGATCAACACGCGGAAACGGTTGTCATCGGGCGTGTGCAGCATCTGCTCGATACGGGCGATGACTTCATCCGAGCCTTTCGGGCCGAACATCAGCGCATCGGCACCGGCACGGCGCGCGGACAATCGCGCCTCCATCGTGTCGGACTCGCACAGCACCAGCAGCCGGATGGGATCGGAAGCGCGCAGGCGTGCAGTCCGCAGCACCGATGCGATGCTTTCGAGCGAGGACTGGAACTCCGCATCGACGATGACCAGATTCGGGGTGAGGGCGCCAAGCACTTCTTTCAGTTCATCGGAGCTTTCCAGCAACTCCAGTTCGTAGCCCAGCTGTTCCAGGCGCTGATCCAGTTCGCAGGCCAGTTCACCGCTTTCGGTCAGGTGGTAGATGCGTTTGCCTTGTCCCGAAGTCAGCTCCGGTTGCAACGGCGGCGCGGGAGTCGGTGCGGTGGTCCGCGGTGGCATGGGTGCAGGTATGGGCGTCGAGTGTGCTGTTGGTGAGGGAGGAAAAACCGGCGGTGGTGCGGATGGTGGCGCAGGCGCAGTTGGCGGTGGTGGCTCGGGCGGCGCGGTGGCGGTGACTTCCCAAAAGGCGTCCAGCGTGCGTTCCGGTGGCGGTGCGACAGCCGGTGTTTCCAGATTCCAGTCGTAGTCGTCGGACATGGCCTCCGCATCGGTCGTGACGAAATCGTCCGGTGGCTCGAAGCCTGCGGTGCGCGGCTGCTCGACGACCTGCGTCACATGCGGCGCGATACGTTCCTGCACGATGTCCAGCCCGGAATTACCGAGTCGGCCACTGGCGATGATCGCGTCGATGTCGATGTCGATGTGTCCCGGATCGGACGCGGGTTCCGCCGCATCGTCCCCGTCGGCGACCTCGTCGCTCCGGCTGTGGACAAGCGGAGGTGCATCGCCGGTCCAGCGTCGCCAGAAGCCTGGCGGCGGCGTTTCCATCCGTTCGTTCTCGCTGTGGCGAACGGCGACAAGGCGGGGTTGCGGTGCGGTGGAGCCGGTATCGATCCGGGAAAACAGTGCCAGAAGACTGTCCCGCGTCTCGGTGTCGGGCAGCGCCGGTTGCGCCAGTGCCGCATCCATGCCCGCGTGCAGCGCCAGCAAGGCGGAGGTGTCGGCTTCCGGGTCATGGTGCGCGACTTGCGTCGCCAGAGCCTGGATATCCTGCCGCACCAGCCAGGCAGCATTGACGTCCCAAGCCTGCGTGCACAGGTGAGCGATGCGCCCCCGCAGTTCGTGGAGGCGTTGGGCATGGAAGGCGGCAAAGGCAGGCGAGCGGAACGGCCTGATTGCCAGATCGACCTGAGACTGCATGGTGTGGCGTAGCGTCTCCCCTGAGGTCGGCAGACTATAACCGGGCACCATCACTGCTGTCAGGCACGAAGCGTCATGTGCGTCGGGCCCGCCAGTGCCACATCCGGCGAGCCAGCCAGCTGACGGCAAGCGCAACACCCAGCGTCAGCAACAGAAGTATCGACAGTGCCAGCCATGGATAGGCGAACACCAGCGCCAGCGTACCGAGCGCCAGCGTGTCTTCGCCGACGGAAGCGACCATGTTGCTGACCGGCTCCGGGGAGGTGTTCAACAGGGCGCGCGTACCGCTCTTGAGCGTATGGCTCAGCAGTGCCGCGCCGCCGCCGGCCATGGCCCAGCCAAGCCCCATCTCGCCCTCGGGGCCGGCCAGTGCGGCGCTGGCCAGGAAGGCGCCGGCCGGAACGCGAAGCACCGTCTGGAGCAAGTCCCAGACCGAATCCACCCCGGGGATCTTGTCGGTGCCGAATTCCACGGCCGCGAGCAGCCCGGAAACACCCAGCACCCAGGGCGATGAGCACATCGCCAACGCACCGGGCAGTTCGATCCAACCGAACCAGCCGGCCACGCCGAGCCCGAACACAGTCAAATAGGCGCGGATGCCGGCCAGCCAGGCCAACGTCACGCCGAGGGCGAATACCTGTGCTTCACTCATCGCAATCTCCCGGAACGACCTGTCGGCAGTGTGGATGCAGGACAAGGGGACATGTGACCGGTCATGGTCAGTCGCAGTATATCCAGTGGTGCCAAAGTCCCGGATTCATGGGGCTGGCGTCGTGGACGGGTTGGCCACGCAGCTTCGCCGGATGCCTCAAGGCGTCGGGCCGGCATCCGGATGCCGCGTCAGCCATTCCGCCAGTTCCCGGCGGTATTCCTGCAGCTCTTCGGCATGGATGTCATGCACGCAGGGACAACAGCCGCTGTCGCAGCAATCGCTGGGCAGCGGCGGTTCCGGTGGCAGCGGTCTTGGGTCCGGATCAGCCAGGGCTTCGGGATCGGACCGACTCATCGCCTCATTTCCCCCGGGCCCGGGCGAAGGCGTCGGCCAAGGCGGAACCGGGGTTGCCTGCGGCCGGTGCGCCGCCGCGTGCGACACCGCGATCTGTACCGCGTCCGCCACCGCGATGGCGGGTGTCGCCCTCGCGTGCGCCGGTCGGGCCGGAGGCGCGTGTCTGGCCCGGCTCGTCGGACAGCCGCATCGACAGGCCGATGCGCTGGCGCGGGATGTCCACTTCCATCACCTTGACCTTGACGATGTCGCCGGCCTTGACCACCTCGCGCGGGTCTTTCACGAACTTGTCGGACAGCGCCGAGACATGCACCAGCCCGTCCTGGTGTACGCCCAGATCGACGAAGGCACCGAACGCGGCGACGTTGGACACGACGCCTTCGAGAATCATGCCGGGGCGCAGGTCGCGGATGTCCTCGACGCCATCGGCGAACGCGGCCGTCTTGAATTCCGGGCGCGGGTCACGGCCCGGCTTTTCCAGCTCCTTGAGGATGTCGCGCACCGTGGGCAGGCCGAATTTCTCGTCGGTGAAGTTTTCCGGTTTCAGCGAACGCAGGAAGCCGGTATCGCCGATCACCTGCTTCACCTCGCGCCCGCTGCTGGCCAGGATGCGTTCGACCAGCGGATAGGCTTCCGGATGAACCGAGGAAGCATCCAGCGGGTTGTCGCCATCGGCGATGCGCAGGAAGCCGGCGCATTGCTCGAACGCCTTTTCGCCCAGGCGCGGCACCTTCAGCAACGCCTTCCGGCTGGTGAACGCGCCATTGGCGTCGCGATGCTTGACCACGTTTTCGGCGACGCTGGCCGACAGCCCGGCCACGCGCGCCAGCAGTGGTGCCGACGCGGTGTTCACGTCCACGCCGACCGCGTTCACGCAGTCCTCCACGCGCGCATCCAGCGTGCGCGCCAGCTTCACCTGGTTCACATCGTGCTGGTACTGGCCCACGCCGATGGATTTGGGATCGATCTTGACCAGTTCGGCGAGCGGATCCTGCAAACGCCGCGCAATCGAAACCGCGCCACGCAGCGAGACATCCAGCGTGGGAAATTCCTTCGCCGCCAGTTCCGACGCCGAATACACCGAGGCGCCGGCCTCGCTGACGACGATCTTGCCGATCTTCGCGCCCGGCAGCTTGGCGATCAGTTCACCGGCCAGCTTGTCGGTCTCACGCGAGGCGGTGCCGTTGCCGATCGCGATCAGGTTCACCCCGTGCTTCTTGCACAGCACGCCCAGTTCGGCCAGCGAGGCATCCCATTGGCGGCGTGGCTCGTGCGGGAACACGGTGGCGGTATCGAGCAGCTTGCCGGTGGCATCGACCACGGCCACCTTCACCCCGGTGCGGATGCCCGGATCCAGCCCCATGACCACTTTCGGGCCGGCCGGCGCGGCCATCAGCAGATCCTTGAGATTGTCGCCGAAAATGCGGATCGCCTCGTCCTCGGCGGCGGCGCGGGCCTGGCCGAACAGGTCGATGGTCAGGTGCAGATGCAGCTTCACGCGCCAGGTCTGGCGCACGGTATCGAGCAGCCAGCGATCACCGGCGCGGCCCTGATCGGCGATGCCGACATGCACCGCGACCCGGCCTTCGGCCTCGGCATGGCCGGCGGCGATGGCTTCGTCCAGCGCATCGGAGGCGACCACCTTCGGCGCGCTGCTGGAAAACGGCACCAGTGCCAGATCGATGATGCCTTCCTTGCTGGCGCGGAACAGCGCCAGCAGGCGGTGCGAGGGAATCTGCGCCACCGCTTCGACATGGTCGAAATAGTCGCGGTACTTCGCGCCCTCGGTTTCCTTGCCGGGGATGACGCGGGCGCGGATGCGGCCGTGGGTATGCAGGAAGTTGCGCATGTCACCGACCAGTCCGGCGTCCTCGGCGAAGCGCTCCAGCAGGATCGCGCGCGCGCCATCGAGCGCGGCCTTCACATCGGCCACGCCCTTTTCCGTATCGACATAACCGGCGGCAACCGCCTCGGGTGTCAGAGATGGATCACTGAACAGTGCATCGGCCAACGGCTCCAGCCCGGCTTCGCGTGCGATCTGGCCCTTGGTGCGGCGTTTGGGCTTGTAGGGCAGGTACAGGTCTTCCAGCCGCGCCTTGGTATCGGCCGCCAGCAGGTCGGCGCGCAGCGCATCGCTCATCTTGCCCTGCTCCTCGATGCTGGCGATCACCGCCGCACGCCGATCTTCGAGTTCGCGCAGATAGGACAACCGCTCTTCCAGCAGACGCAGCTGCGTATCGTCCAGCCCGCCGGTGACTTCCTTGCGGTAGCGCGCGATGAACGGCACGGTCGCGCCCTCGTCCAAGAGGGCGATGGCGGCGTCCACCTGCGCCGGCTTGGCGGCGATGTCGGCGGCGATGGTCTGGGCGATGCGGTGTTGGATCTGGGACATGGGTGCGATGCGACGATGTGGAGAAGAAGAGTGAGGTTGCCGCGCTCAGACGCGGATGGGGGGCGGGATTCTAGTGCGCTGATCGTGATGCCATGGTGGTTTGATTTGACATCCAATAAATATCAACAACTTGCGATATCCGGGTGTTGCAGGATCAGCCTGCAGGCATGCGCATAACCTGAATTTCACACCGCAGCACCGGTCCTGCGGGATAAAGGGTGCTGTTCCTTCCGAGTGTCGATCCCATGATTCGTCGCCGCGATTTCCTTGCCTCCACCACTGCTGCTTCCCTCCTTGCGCTGACGGCATGCCGTGATGGTGCGCCGCCAGTCGCCCCGGTGACCACTTTGCCGTCACCGCCACCGCCACCGCCTGCACCGGCACATCCCGAAACGACATTCGTCAGCAAGCGCCGCATCGGGCGCAGCGACATCTCGATCGCGCCCCTGGTGCTCGGGGGCAATGTCTTCGGCTGGACTGCGGACAAGGCGCGATCATTCGAATTGCTGGATCGCTTCCTCGATGCCGGGCTGGAAACCATCGACACCGCCGATATCTACTCGGCCTGGGTGCCGGGCAACAGCGGTGGTGAGTCCGAATCCATCATCGGCGAGTGGATGCAGCGTCGTGGCAACCGCGACCGCATCGTGGTGATCACCAAGGTGGGCGGCGAGTTCGACGGCAACAAGGGACTGTCGGCTGCGCACATCGCGCGCTCTGCGGAAGCCTCGCTCAAACGTCTACAAACCGACTACATCGACGTCTATTTCTCGCACTTCTTCGATGCGGAAACCCCCCACGAGGAAACGCTTGCGGCCTACGACGCGCTGATCCGCGCCGGCAAGGTGCGCATCATCGGCGCATCCAACTTCGACGCTGCGCAGACCCGTGCCGCACTGGAGGCGTCTGCCGCGAACAACCTGCCGCGCTACGAGCTGCTCCAGCCCCGTTACAACCTGTACGACCGCAGCGATTTCGAGGGTCCGTTGCGCGAACTGGCCATCGCGGAATCGCTGGGCGTCATCACATACTCCAGCCTTGCCAGCGGATTCCTCACCGGCAAGTACCGGAGCGAATCCGACCTGGGCCAGAGCCCGCGTGGTCGCGGCGTGGCGCGTTATCTGGACGAACGCGGATTGCGCATCCTCGATGCGCTCGATGCGGTAGCAAAATTGCACGACGCGGCGATGGCCGAAGTGGCGCTGGCCTGGGTCATGGCCCAGCCGGGGATTACCGCGCCGATTGCCAGTGCCACCAGCATCGAACAGCTCGACAGCCTGGCGCGGGCGGTCACGTTGCGCCTGACGGACGACGAGGTCGCGTCACTGGATGCGGCGAGTCGCACGTGATTCATGGGTTCGGCGAACAGGCATGCCATCCAGCATGCGTTCGGTCGCGTTTGCGGGTGTATTTTGATCGTTCACGTCCTTTCCGAGGTTCCATCATGCATCGTTTGTCGATCGCAGCTGCTTTCATCGGGCTGAGCACGTTGGTCGCCGGCTGCAGTGCCCCCACCCGCACCGCAGCGCCTGCCAGCGAGGTCACCCAGGCCGACCTCTCCGATATCAGACTGATTCCGCGCGATGCGCTGTTCGGGAATCCCGAGCGCAGCAACGTGCAGCTCAGTCCCGACGGCACATACCTCAGCTGGACTGCCCCGCTGGGCGGAGTGATGAACATCTGGGTCGCGCCTGTGGACAACCCCACGGAGGCGCGTGCGGTCACCCAGGACACGGCCCGTGGCATTCGCAATTATTTCTGGTCCTACCGGCCCAGTACGTTGCTGTATCTGCGCGACACCGGTGGCGATGAAGATTTCCACTTGTTCTCCGTCGATCTGCTGTCGGGTCAGAGCCGCGATCTCACGCCCTATCCGAAGACCCGTGCCATGGTGGCCGGCATCAGCGATCGACATCCCGACACCATTCTGGTTGGCATGAACGACCGGGACGCGCAGTGGCATGATCTGTATCGCGTCGACCTCGCGACGGGCGAGCGCACGCTGGTCGAGCAGAACACGCACCAAATCGGCAGCTACATGGCCGATGCCGATTACACGCTTCGGTTTGCCTCGCGTGCTCGTCCGGACGGTGGTCAGGATGTGCTCCGCCGCGTGGGCGATGCATGGGAAACCTACGACGAAATCCCGTTCGAAGACGGCATGACCACCGGTCTGGACGGGCTGACCAAGGACGGCTCGACGCTTTACATGCGCGACTCGCGCGGCCGCAACACCGCCGCGCTGTTCGCCATCGACACCCGCAACGGAACCCGCAGCCTGATCCACGAAGATCCGCGCGCCGATGTCGGTGGAGGTTTGACCGATCCTGCCACCAACGCGGTGCAGGCGGTCTCGGTGAACTACCTCCGCGAAGAGTGGACCGTGCTGGATGACAGCATCCGCGCCGACCTCGACCGGCTGGCGACGATGGGCCCGGGCGAGGCCTCGATCAATACCCGCACGCAGGACGACAGCGTCTGGGTGGTCGCGTATTCCGCGGCGGAATCCCCGCTGGAGTATTACCTCTACGACCGCGCCAACGGCGGCAAACTGACCCATCTGTTCTCCGGTCGTCCGGCGCTTGCCGGCCAGCCATTGGTGCCGATGTGGCCGGTGGAAATTCCCTCGCGCGATGGCAAGACACTGGTCAGTTATCTCACCCTGCCCGCACACGCCGATCGCGATGGCGACGGCAAGGCCGACCAGCCGGTGCCGATGGTATTGCTGGTTCACGGTGGCCCGTGGGCGCGCGATATGTACGGCTACAGCAGCCAGGATCAATGGTTGGCCAACCGTGGCTACGCCGTCCTCAGCGTGAACTTCCGTGGCTCCACCGGCTTCGGCAAGGACTTCACCAACGCCGGCGACGGCGAATGGGCCGCCAAGATGCACGACGACCTGATCGACGCGGTGCAGTGGGCGGTGAACCACGGTGTCACCACGCAGGACAAGGTCGCGATCATGGGCGGAAGCTATGGAGGTTATGCCACGCTGGTCGGCCTGACCTTCACGCCCGACGTGTTCGCCTGCGGTGTCGATATCGTGGGACCGGCCAACCTCAACACGTTGCTGTCGACGGTGCCGCCGTACTGGGCGAGCTTCTACAAGCAGCTGGTTCGCCGCATGGGTGATCCGCAGACCGAGGAAGGCAAGGCCTGGCTCACCGAGCGCTCGCCGTTGAGCCGCGTGGATGCGATCAAGCGTCCACTGCTGATCGGGCAGGGTGCCAACGATCCGCGCGTGAAGCAGGACGAGAGCGATCAGATCGTCGATGCGATGACGGCCAGGAACATTCCTGTCACCTATGTGCTGTTTCCCGACGAGGGGCATGGCTTCCATCGCCCGGAAAACGCCAAGGCGTTCAATGCCGTGACCGAAGGGTTCCTGTCGGAATGTCTGGGCGGGCGGGCGCAGCCGATCGGCAACGACTTCGCCGGTTCCAGCATCACCGTGCCCACGGGTGCCGATGGCGTTCCCGGACTCTCTGCTGCCTTGGCCGGGCATACGCAGGAAGTGAGGAAGTAGGGCTTCGTCCAAGGCTCCGGCCCGTCGAGAAGCATGACTTCCGGCGGGCTGGCAGCGGGCGGCGACATGCTAGCCTTCGGGCTTCATGTCCGATGGAGTTCGCCCATGTTCCGTCCGTTGTCCCTTGCGTGGCTGCCCGCGGGGCTGCTGCTGTTGTCTGCGTGTGCCCCGGTGAGCGAGAAAAAAGCCCAACCTGATGCAGCTGCCGCGGCTGTCGAAGATCCCTACCTGTGGCTGGAGGATGTGTCCGGTGACGAAGCGCTGGCCTGGGTGCGCGCCCAGAACGCCGAGAGCAAGAAGGCGATCGACTTGGCGCCGGGTTTCACCGCACTGGAGAATGACCTGCTCGCGATCCTGGATTCGGACGAGAAGATCCCGTTCGTCTACAAGCAGGGCGAGTACTTCTACAACTTCTGGACCGACAAGCAGAATCGGCGCGGCATCTGGCGCCGGACCACGCTGGACGAGTACCGCAAGCCCAGCCCGGCATGGGAAACCCTGATCGACGTCGACGCGCTCAACGCCGCCGAAAACGAGAATTGGGTGTGGCACGGCGCCAACTGCCTGCGCCCGACGCAAAAGGGCGCACCGTATGTACGCTGCCTGGTGAGCCTGTCGCGTGGCGGTGCCGATGCCGATGTGACGCGGGAATTCGATCTGGAGCGGAAGTCCTGGATCGAGGGCGGTTTCTTCCGACCGGAAGCCAAGGGTTCGTTGAGCTGGATCGACGAGAACACCGTGTACGTGGCCACCGACTTCGGCGAAGGCTCGATGACCAGCTCCGGCTACGCGCGCGTGGTGAAGGAGTGGAAGCGCGGTACCCCGATGACCGAGGCGAAAGTGGTCTACGAGGGACTGGAGACCGACATGGCCGTGGGGGCCTATCACGACGACACGCCGGGCTTCGAGCGCGACTTCGTGTATCGCGCGTTGGCTTTCTACAACAACGAGCTCTTTCTGCGCCGCAGCGACGAGTTGGTCAAGATCGACGCGCCCAACAGTGCGGAAAAAGGGGTTCGCCGCGAATGGTTGACGCTGGAGTTGCGCGAGCCGTGGACGGTTGGTGGCAAGAGCTACCCGCAGGGTGCGCTGCTTGCGGCCAAGCTGGACGATTACCTGGCCGGCAAGCGCGAGTTCTCGGTGGTGTTCCAGCCTGACGAGCACAGCTCGCTGGCCGGTTTCGGCGCCACCAAGGATTACTACTTCATCAACGTGCTGGAAGATGTGAAGAACCGCATCTATATGGTCGAGCCGGGTGCAGGGATTTGGACGCGGACGCCGCTGCCACACCTGCCTGCATTCGGTACCGTCAGCATCGGCGCCGTGGATGATGAAGCATCCAACGACTTCTTCATGACCGTGTCCGATTACCTCACGCCGACATCGCTCTATCTGGGCAGCATCGGCGGCGGCGAACCCGACCTGCTCAAGCAATTGCCGGCGTTCTTCGATGCGAGCAGTTTCGCCATCAGCCAGAACTTCGCGACGAGCAAGGACGGTACCAAGGTGCCGTACTTCATGGTTGCCAGGAAGGATCTGGCCTTGAATGGCAAGAATCCGACCTTGCTCTACGGATACGGTGGCTTCGAGATTTCGATGACGCCGGGATATGGCGCGGCGGTCGGGCGCGGATGGCTGGGTGATGGTGGTGTCTACGTCGTCGCCAATATCCGTGGCGGTGGCGAGTACGGCCCGCGCTGGCATCAGGCCGCGCTGAAGCAGAACCGCAATCGCGCCTACGAGGATTTTGCTGCAGTGGCGCAGGATCTGATCGCTCGCAAGATCACCTCGCCGGCGCATCTGGGCATCCAGGGCGGAAGCAACGGCGGCTTGTTGATGGGCAACATGACGGTCATGTATCCGGAGCTGTTCGGCGCGGTGGTGTGTCAGGTGCCGTTGCTCGACATGAAGCGCTACAACAAGCTGCTCGCCGGCGCGTCGTGGATGGCCGAATACGGCGATCCGGACACCGATGATTGGACCTTTCTGCAGAACTACTCGCCGTACCACAACGTCAAGGCAGACGTGAAATACCCGCCGGTGTTGTTCACCACCTCCACGCGCGATGACCGCGTGCATCCGGGCCATGCGCGCAAGATGTTCGCGCTGATGAAGGAGCAGGGACACGATGTGAGCTACTACGAAAACATCGAAGGTGGCCACGGCGGAGCGGCGGACAACCGCCAGCGCGCCCACATGCAGGCGTTGGCGTACACGTTCCTCAAGCAGCGCCTGTTCAAGAACTGACACTGCCGCCGCGCTCCCGCTCCCGGGGCGCGGGTGATTCACGCGACGCCATGACGAGCCCGCCGTGTCATGCACGGCGGGCTCGTTGCTGTTCGGCCGGGTGCAAACTCACCTCAACGCCGATGCAACGATGCAGTGGCTGCCACGGGCGAGAGCCGACGATTCGGGCCGGGGGCTATCGATCCCGGGCCTGGGCGTGGTGACGGGGAGCCCTTCGTGTGTCTGCGATCGGTGTGCGTCACACTTCTCGTCGGTTCCTGTCTGGATAGTCCATGAACGCTTCTGCCGAACTCCTCAAAGAACTGCGCATCGAGCGCAACGCGCCGCCACCTCCCTCGTCCTCGCGGCCGAAATGGTGGGTTCTGGTTCCTGTCGTCGCTGCCGTGGCCGCCGCTGCATTCTGGTTCGGTGCCGGCCGAACCTCGGCTGTCGAAGTGCAGACCGCCCCGGTGGTGGCCATGACCAACACCACTGCGAGCGCCTCGGTGTTGGATGCCAGCGGCTATGTGGTGGCACGGCGCATGGCCACGGTATCCGCCAAGGTCACCGGGCGGGTGCTGGAGGTGTTGATCGAGGAGGGAATGCGGGTTGAGGAAGGGCAGGTCATGGCGCGGTTGGACCCCGTGGATGCCGATGCCCAGTTCACACTTGCCGGCGCGCAGCTCGCTGCTGCCCGCAGCCAGATGGACTCCCTGATGGCGCAGGTTCGACAGGCCGAGGCCGAGGCCACCCGCATGGCGGCGCTGATCGAGCGCAAGTTGGTGTCCACGTCGCAATACGACGCCGCCGTGGCGCAGCGGGATACGCTCCGTGCCCAGTACGTGACCGCGCAGCGCAATGCCAAGGTGGCGGCGGATTCGCTCGAAATCGCGCGCAACGGCGTTGACAACACCATCGTTCGCGCACCGTTCGCCGGTGTCGTGATCGCCAAGGCCGCACAGCCTGGGGAAATCGTCTCGCCACTGGCCACCGGTGGCTACACCCGTACCGGCATCGGGACGATCGTGGACATGGGTTCGCTCGAAGTGGAAGTGGATGTGGGCGAGTCGTACATCGGGCGGGTACAGCCCGGCATGCCGGTGGAGGCGGTGTTGAATGCGTATCCGGATTGGAAAATCCCGGCCGAAGTGATTGCGATCATCCCGGCCGCGGACCGCGGCAAGGCCACGGTCAAGGTGCGCGTGGCGTTGCACGACAGGGATTCACGCATCGTGCCGGAGATGGGCGTACGCGTGAGCTTTCTGGATGCAGGGCGCGTCGAGGAACCGGAGCAGCAGTCGCCGCGCGGCGTGCGCGTGCCGAAACGCGCCATCGTGCAGCGCGATGGCCGCAGCCAGGTGTTCATCGTGCAGGATGGCAAGGTCGCGTTGCGTGACGTCGAGGTCGGCAGCGCATTGGGTGATGGGCGCCAAGTGCTTTCCGGTATCGCCGCAGGGCAGATCGTGGTGCTGGATGCTCCTGCCGAGCTGAAGGATGGCGACGCGGTTCGCATCGCATTGCCGTAAGTCGAGGTTGCGTCTCCCGGCGTGGTTGTGGAGTGCGCATGATTCCAGATGCCCGGACCACACCGCATCAGATTTTTTCGTCATCAACCAAGGATCCTTCCATGTCAGCATTGGTCAGCCTCCGCAATCTCACCAAGACGTACCAGCGCGGCCCCGAAAAAGTGGCGGTGCTGCAAGGCGTGAATCTGGATATCCAGCAGGGCGACTTCGTCGCGTTGATGGGGCCGTCCGGTTCCGGCAAGACCACGCTGCTCAATCTCATCGGCGGGCTCGACAATCCGAGCAGCGGTGAAATCGACATCGAAGGCGAGCGCATCGACCGAATGGGCGGCGGGCAACTGGCGGCCTGGCGCAGTCGGCATGTCGGTTTCGTGTTCCAGTTCTACAACCTGATGCCCACGCTCAGTGCGCAGAAGAATGTCGAGCTTCCACTGCTGTTGACCCAGCTGTCGTCGAAGGATCGTGCGCGGCGCGCGCAGATCGCATTGACGCTGGTCGGTCTGGCAGATCGTCGCAGCCACAAGCCCAACGAGCTTTCCGGTGGACAGCAGCAGCGCGTCGCGATTGCGCGCGCCATCGTTTCGGATCCCACCTTCCTGATTTGCGACGAACCGACCGGCGATCTGGATCGCCAGTCGGCCGAGGAAGTCCTGGGGCTGTTGCAGCTGCTCAATCGCGAGCACGGCAAGACCATCATCATGGTCACGCATGACCCGAAAGCCGCCGAATATGCCAGCCACACCATCCATCTGGACAAGGGCGAGCTGGTCGACACGCCTGCAGTCGCGCATTGAGCGGAGGTCACGATGAGCATCCGATTCAACACATGTATTCGACCGCTGAACGTTTCGAAGGATCGCGTCGGCCAGGGATGTGCGCCATGAAAAAACGACAGGACAGGTGTTTTTCACAGCGGAGCTGCCCGAAGGGTGGCGCACAGGGAGGTGCGCCATGAAAAAACGACAGGACAGGTGTTTTTCACAGCGGAGCTGCCCGAAGGGTGGCGCACAGGGAGGTGCGCCATGAAATACCTCCATCTCATCTGGGCGCAACTGTTCCGCAGTCGCACCCGCACCGCACTGACGCTGCTTTCGGTGATCACCGCCTTCATGCTGTTCGGTTTGCTCGATTCGGTGCGCGTGGCATTCAACTCGGGAGGCAGTGTGGATGGCGCAAACCGACTGGTCGTGGCCTCGCGGCTGTCGATCACCCAAACCCTGCCGATCCGGCTCCTGCAGCAGATCGAAGGTGTGCCGGGGGTACGCCAGGCGACCTATGCGATGTGGTTCGGCGGCATCTATCAGGACATGCGCAACTTCTTCCCGAATTTCTCGGTGGCGCCGAACTACTTCGAGGTCTACACCGAGTACGAAGCGCCGAGCGATCAGGTGGAGGCGTTCAAGAACACCCGGACCGCCGCGGCGGTGGGCGAAGCATTGGCGCTCAAGCATGGCTGGAAGATCGGCGACACCATCCCGATGCAGGCAACGATCTTTCCGCGCGACGGCAGCAACGATTGGCCGCTGCAGCTCACCACGATCTTCAAAGCCAAGGATCGTGCGAGGGCCGGTGAAGAGAATCAGCTCGTGATGAACTGGTCGTACTTCGATGAAGCCAACGACTACATCAAGAACCAGGTGAGCTGGTTCACCGTGGTGCTGGATGACCCGGCGCAAGCCTCGCAGGTGGCCCAAGCCATCGACGCGTTGTCGGCCAACTCCGACCACGAGACCAAGAGCCAGACCGAATCGGCCTTCCAGCAGGCGTTCGCCAAGCAATTCGCCGACATCGGCTTGATCGTCACCGCGATCATGGGCGCGGTGTTTTTCACGCTTGTTCTGCTGACCGGCAACACGATGGCGCAAGCGGTGCGTGAACGCGTTCCCGAACTCGCGACACTCAAGACATTGGGTTTCACCGATGCGAGCGTGCTGGGATTGGTGCTGGCCGAATCGGTATTGCTGGTGCTGTTGGGCGGTGTGCTCGGCATCGGCCTGGCGTCGATCATCGTGCCGGCACTGGGCAAGGCGAGCGGCGGCATGATGCCGGCGCAGACGATGCTGGCGCCGCAGACCTGGCTCGTCGGTTTGGCATTGATGCTGGCCATCGGCCTCGTCGTGGGACTGTTGCCGGCACTGCGAGCGCAGCGGTTGAAGATCGTCGATGCACTGGCCGGTCGATGAGGAGGCCGACATGAAGGACTTTCTGAAAAATGTTGCCGTGGTGCTCGTGCTGATCGCCCTGTTGGTGGTCTGGATCCTGTTGCCGTGGCAGGGCGTGCTGGCGGTGATCGTGCTGCTGGCCCTGTGGTTGAGTCTGACGAAAACCGGTCGCCTCGCACGCGAGGCCACTCGGATCGGCATCGCAAGCCTGCCCCAGCGGTGGGGGGCGTCCTCGGTCATCATCGTCGGTATCGCAGGCGTGGTCGGGGTGCTGGTGGCGATGCTGGCCATGGGCGAAGGCTTCCAGGCCACGCTGCAGGCGGCCGGCAACGACGAAACCGCGATCGTGCTGCGTGGTGGTTCGCAGGCGGAGACCAATTCGGTGATCACGCGCAGTCAGGTGCCTCTGCTTTCCGCACTGCCCGGTGTGCAGCGTGACAGCGAGGGTCGGCCGTTGTTGTCTGCCGAACTGTCTCAGGTGGTGAATTTGCCGATGCGTTCGGACGGAAGCGACGCCAATGTGCAGTTCCGTGGTTTGGGCGAAGGCGCGTGGGAGGTGCGTGAGGGCGTGCGCATCGTCGAGGGACGAAAGCCCGGCACGGGCCTGCGCGAGCTCGCCGCAGGACGCGGAGCGCAATCGCAATTCCAGGGCTTGGATGTCGGAAGCACGCTGATGCTGGGCAATCAGCAATGGACGGTGGTCGGCACATTCGAAACCGGCGACGCCTACGAATCCGAGTTGTGGGGTGACGCGCAGACGCTTGCCACGACGTACAACCGAGGTTCCTTCCAGTCGGTGCTGGTACGCACCGGCAAGGACGGTTTTGCAACCTTCAAGGCGGCGGTGGAGGAGGATCCCAAGCTCAAGCTGGATGTCCTGACCACGCGTGATTACTTCACCCGCCAGTCCGGCGGGCTCAAGACGCTGCTGACGGTGCTGGGCACGGTGATCGGCGGCATCATGGCGGTGGGTGCGGTGTTCGGCGCGCTCAACACGATGTACGCGGCCGTGGCTGCCCGTGCGCGGGAAATCGCCACGATGCGTGCCATCGGCTTTCGTGGCACGCCCGTGGTCACGGCGGTGATGCTGGAAACCATGCTGCTGGCTTTGCTGGGCGGGCTGCTCGGTGGTCTGATCGCGTGGGTGCTGTTCAACAACTACTCCGTTTCCACGCTGGGCAGCAATTTCAGTCAGGTGGTGTTCCAGTTCCAAGTGACCCCGGAGTTGCTGTGGAGTGGTTTGAAGTGGGCGATGGGCATCGGATTGATCGGCGGTTTGTTCCCGGCGCTTCGGGCCGCCCGACTGCCGATCACCACCGCATTGCGGGAGGTGTGAGACGCAGTCATCGTGCTGGAAGGGGCGCGCTGATGGATCTGAACGACTGCCGTGGAGAGTATGCTGGCCCTCCGCCCCGGAGATCACGACCATGCGCGCCCTCTCTCTCTCTTTTCTGACCCTGTTCGCCTTCACGGCCGCACTCGCGCAGGACGCCGCGCCCGCCAAGACTGACGCCGACAAGCCGGCGCCAGCCTCGGCTCCGTTGCCGGAAAAGATCCGGTCTGCCGATGACCCATCGAATGCCCCCACGGTCACGATCAGGAAGCACGACAACGGCGACACCATCGAGGAGTACCGGCAGAACGGCAAGATCTCGATGGTGAAAATCACGCCACCCAACGGCATTCCGTACACCTTGCTGGATACCAACGGTGACGGGTTGCTTGACCGGCGCGATAGTGATGGGCCGATCGGGCCGGTCTACTACACCCTCTATCGCTGGAACTGATCCGGCTCCCGGACGGCAAGCCGGCTTATAATCACCGGCTTGCCGCAGCGCGGCCCATCCCACGGCGCAGCATTGCACGCCGTCCCAACGGAGCGTTTCATGAGCATCGAGCAACTGGAAGACATCGCCCAGGCCATGGTGGCCCCGGGCAAGGGCATCATCGCGATCGACGAGTCCAACACCACGATCAAGAAGCGTTTCGACGCGGTCGGCATCGAATGCACGGAAGAAAGCCGCCGCGCCTATCGCGAACTGCTGCTGACGACCCCAAAACTGTCGGACTACATCTCCGGCGCGATCCTTTACGACGAAACCCTGCGCCAGTCCACCCGCACTGGCGTTCCTTTCACCAAGGTGATGGCCGACATGGGCATCCTGCCCGGCATCAAGGTCGACAAGGGACCGGTACCGCTGGCCGGATTCCCCGGTGATGTCGTCACCGAAGGTCTGGATGGTCTGCGTCAGCGCTTGAAGGAATACGCCGATCTGGGCGCGAAATTCGCCAAGTGGCGTGCCGTCATCGCCATCGGCGAAGAGAATCCTTCGGGCACCTGCATCGAGGCCAACTGCCACGCGCTGGCACGCTACGCCGCGCTGTGTCAGGAAGCGGGCATCGTGCCGATGGTGGAGCCGGAAGTGCTGATGGACGGCAACCACGACATCGACGTGTGCTACGAAGTCACCGAAGCCACGTTGCGCTCGCTGTTCGCCGCGCTGTACGAGCACAACGTCGTCATCGAAGGCACCATCCTCAAGGCCAGCATGGTCATCGCCGGCAAGGATTGCCCCGAGCAGGCCGGCGTGGAAGAAGTGGCCGATGCCACCCTGCGTTGCTTGAAGGCCACCGTGCCGGCGCTGCTGCCGGGCATCGTGTTCCTTTCCGGTGGACAGAGCGATGAACACGCCACCGCGCACCTCAATGCCATGAACCAGCTCGGCGCCAAGCCGTGGCCGTTGAGCTTCTCCTATGGTCGCGCGATGCAGCAGGCCGCGTTGTCGTTGTGGTCCAAGGACACCGCCGGCAACTTCGCCAAGGCGCAGGACACCGTCTACGCGCGTGCCCGGGACAACGGCCTGGCCGCGCTCGGGCAGTGGAAGAAGGGCTGATTTCCTCCTTCCCGTCATGATGAAGAACGCCGGCCACCATGCCGGCGTTCTTCGTTGGAGGCCCGGACTCCCGATGTGGCTCCACTGCATGGCAGCGTGCGCATGTGATCGTGATGCTCCATGCTTGGGTTCAGGTGGACTCCTTCGTTCCGGACCCAATGACCACGATCCTCATCGCAGACGATCATCCCCTTTTCCGTGACGCGCTCCGGCGCGCGGTATTGCAGGTGTTGCCACAGGCAAGGCTGTTGGAGGCCGACCACGTTCCCGCGCTGGTCGAGCTGGCGGCACAGCATCAACAGGCCGACTTGCTGCTGCTCGACCTCAACATGCCCGGCGCACACGGCTTCAGCGCACTGGTCCACGTACGCGCGGCGTTTCCGGCACTGCCGGTGGTGGTGGTGTCCGCACGCGAGGAGCCGGGTTTGATGCGGCGTGCGATCGGGCACGGTGCGGCGGGTTTCATTCCCAAGTCTTCCGACATCCCCACCATCGGACAGGCATTGGCTGCGGTATTGGATGGCGACACCTGGTTGCCCCCGGGCGTGACGCCACACGGCACCATGCTGGATCCGGAAGAAGAGGATCTGGCGAGGCGCATCGCCGAGCTGACGCCACAGCAGTACCGGGTTCTGACGATGGTGTGCAATGGCCTTCTGAACAAGCAGATCGCTTACGAGCTGGATGTTTCCGAGGCCACGATCAAAGCCCACATGACCGCGATCCTGCGCAAGATCGGCGCGCATTCGCGCACTCAGGCGGTGCTGCTGGCCGGCCGCCTGACGCTGGAAGGGCGCGGCGTCGCGCCACCACCGGACGAGGACGAAGACGCACTGGGTTGACTCTAGGCGCTGCCTGCACGGGTGCCGCGCGCCAGTGCCGCGATCAGTGCACGCAGCGCTGCCGGACGTACCGGTTTGTGCAGTACCGGATAGCCCGCGTTGCGTGCGCGCTGTGCCAACTCCTCGCTGCTGTTGGCGGTGAGCAGGGAGCCGGGCACGGGCTCCGGCCCGGTTTCGCGCCGCAGGATGTCCAGTACCGCCAGCCCGTCGAGTGCTTCGGCGAGGTGGAAGTCGGCCAGGATCAGGTCCGGGCGTTGCGTGCGCACCGCCGTCAGCGCCAGTTCCAACCCGGGCGCCGTCGTGACATGGATGCCCCAGCGTTGCAGCAGCGCGACCATGCCTTCGAGGATGGCCGGATCGTTGTCCACGCACAGCACGCGCAGGCCGGCGACGTCGCGTGCCGGCGTCGGTGCGGCAATGGTGCCGGTCGCTGCGGGGGTGTCCGTCAACGGCACACGCAGGCGGAACACGCTGCCGCAACCCAGGCGCGAGGTGACGCCGATGGGGTGGTTGAGCATGTGCGCAATGCGCTCGCAGATCGACAGTCCCAGCCCCAAACCTTTCTCCCCCCAGGGCGATGGCTGATCCAGGCGCTGGAATTCGTCGAACACCGATTTCACGTGCTCGGGCGGGATGCCGGGGCCGGTGTCCCAGACCTGCCATTCGGCCACGTCGCCGCGCTGGCGTACTGCCAGCAGCACGCCACCATGGCGGGTGTAACGCAACGCGTTGGCGAGAAAGTTCTGCAGGATGCGACGCAACAGACGGCGGTCGCTGTGCAGCCACAGGTCGCGTGCATGCAGGCGCAGCTCCAGCCCCCGGGCGAGGGCGAGTGGTGCGAATTGCTCCTGCAACGACTGGCACATCCGCGTCGCCGAGACTGCGGCCAGTTCCGGGCGCAACACCCCCGCATCCAGGCGCGAGGTGTCCAGCAATCCTTCGAGCAGTTCCTCGGCGTTCTTCAGGGCGCTGTCGATGCGCTCGACCAACTGGCGCGCATCCGGGTCCGGTTGCGGCGTGGCCGCCAGTGCCGAGCTGAACAGACGTGCGGCGTTGAGCGGCTGCAGCAGGTCATGGCTGGCTCCGGCCAGGAAGCGCGTCTTGCTGAGGTTTGCGGCCTCGGCTTCGAGTTTGGCGGCGCGTTGGGCTTCCACCGCTGCAGTCAGCTCCTCGGTACGCTGACGCACCCGCAGTTCGAGTGTCTCGTTGGCCTCGATCAATGCGTGCTCGACACGCTTGTAATCAGTCACGTCCGAATAGGTGGTGACATAGCCTCCGGCTGGCATCGGGCGGCCGCGCATCTCGTACACGCTGCCGTCGGCTCGCACCCGCTCGAACACGTAGGGAGAGCCTTGCCGCATGTAGGCTACGCGCTTGTCCACATGCGTCTCGACCTCGCCAGGTCCGCACTCGCCGCGTTCGGCGTTCCAGCGGATCAGGTCGGCCACCGGACGGCCGATGTAGACCATGCCGTCGGGGTAGTCGAACATCTCCAGATAACGTCGGTTCCATGCCACCAGTCGCATGTCCGCATCGACCACGCTGATGCCCTGGGAGATGTTTTCCAGCGTGGCCGCGAGCAATTCGCGGTTGAAGCGCAGCTCTTGCGAGGTCTCGTCCAGAAGAGAGACCACCTCGCCCAGATCCATGCCGGTGCCGCGCAGTGCCGTGGTCAGCACGCGACGCGCCGAAGCGCCGCCGATCGAGGCCGACAACAGGCGCTCGGAGTACTGCAGCAGGCCGCGATCGGCCGCATCCGCGGGAGCCAGTTCGCGTCCGCTGTGTTCGCGGAAATCGGCGAACGCGCGTTCGACCGCGCGAGGGCCGACGATACGTTCCAGGATGGTGTGCAGGTCCGCCACGGAAATGCGTCCGCGCCATTCGCCGGAGCCACTGCTTGGCCGCTGCATCCATGGGTCCACGAAGGTCAGTGCCCGCAGGCGCTCCTCCACGCTTGGGCGATAGCGCAGGCTGAGGAACACGAAAAAAGCCACGTTGAACAGCAGCGACCAGAACACGCCATGAGTCAGAGTGTCCCAGCCGGCCAGTCCGAACAGGGCCTGCGGTTTCAGCCAGGTCTGGCCGAACAGGCCGTGTTGCGACCAAGGAGTATCCAGCCAGCCAGCCGCAGCCAGAGTCGGCAGCAGCAGGGTGTAGCCCCATGTTGCGAAGCCTGCGATCAGCCCGCCGAATGCGCCGCGGCGGCTGGCGCCGTGCCAATAGAGTCCGCCAATGATCGCCGGTGCGAACTGTGCTACCGCAGCAAAGGACAGAAGGCCGATGGAGGCCAGATTCTGATGGCTTTCGGTGGCGCGGTAATAGACATACGCTGCCATGGCCAGCGCGATGATCGTGGCGCGGCGGATGCCGAGGACAAAGCTGGACAGGTCGCGCGATGTGTTCGGATCGACCCAGCGCAAGCGCAATGCCAATGGCATCACCAGTTCGTTCGAGACCATCGTCGCCAGTGCCACCGTCGCCACGATCACCATGCCGGTGGCCGCCGAGAAGCCGCCGATGTAGGCCACCAGCGCCAGCGTGTTCTGCCCATGCGAGAGCGGCAGTGCCAGCACATAGGTGTCCGGATTGACCGCACCAGTGCCGAATGCGGTCATCCCGGCCAAGGCGATCGGCACCACCAGCGCGCAGACGATCGCCAGGTACAACGGGAACAGCCAGCGCGCACTGTTGACGTCCTGAGGGTTCTCGCATTCCACCACACCCACCTGGAACTGGCGTGGCAGACAGAAGATTGCCAGGAATGCGAGCAACATTTGCGAGAAAAACCCTGCCGGCAGCATCGACGCGCCCAGCGAGGAGGCCCCCAGCCGAACCAGGAAGCCATCGGAGACCTGCGCCCAGGCGAACAATCCCACCGCGATGAAGGCCAGAAGCTTGACCAGGGATTCGAGGGCCACCGCCAGCATCAAGCCGTGGTGATGCTCGGTCGCATCGATCTGACGCGTGCCGAACAGGATCGAGAACGTCGCCATCAGCACCGCCAGATAGAACGCCGGTTCGCGCAGCGGTGCGGGCGGGCCGCTGTGGACCGTGCCGCTCATCACCTCGATGCTCATCGCGCCGGCCTTGAGCTGGAGCGCGATATAGGGAACCGCGGCGATCAGGGCGATGATCGTCGCCAGCGCCGCCAGTCCCTGTGACTTGCCATAGCGCGAGCCGATGAAATCGGCGATGGAGGTGATGTGGTGTTCGTGCGCCACCTGCACCAGACGCTTCAGCAGGCCGATGCCGAACACGAACAACAGCATCGGCCCAAGATAGATCGGCAGGAAACCCCAGCCCGAAGACACCGCTGTGCCGACAGCGCCATAGAACGTCCATGACGAGCAATACACCGCCAGCGCCAGACTGTAGACAATGGGGCGCAGTGCGGGGCGCTCCGGATACAGAGGTCGGCGGTCGCCGAAATACGCCACCGCGAACAGCAGCGCCACGTACACCAGCGATACGCACAGCAGCACCCAGCCTGCGACCATTCAGCCTCTCCCTCGCCGTTCCCCTCCCGCTCTGTGTCGGGTCCGGGACGATGTTAGCGCCGTCGCCGGTTTCAGATTCGGTAGGCGACCGTTTTCATCACCCTGGACATGAGGCGCATTGCCGACGGAATCGGCTCAGGCAGCACCCGCGCGCCGGCCGCTTGTGCGTTGTCGGCATGGCGAACCTCGTCGTCCTTCATGAGTGCGAGGATCGCGCGGCTGCGAGCGTCCTGCGGCGGCAAGGTTTCCAGGTGCTCGTCCAGGTGCGCTTCGACCTGGCGCTCGGTTTCCACCACGAAGCCCAGATTCCAGCCATCACCGCGCCAGCCGGCCACCGCACCGAGGGTATAGCTGGCGGCATACCAGAACGGGTTGAACAGGCTGGGGCGCGCGCCGAGTTCGATCAAGCGTTCATGACACCAGGCCAGATGATCGGCCTCTTCCTGTGCCGCATGTTCGAGATGCGTGCGCGTGGCCGGATCGCGCGCCACTGCGGCCTGGCCCACGTAAAGGGCTTGCGCGCATACCTCGCCGGTATGGTTGATCCGCATCAGTCCGGCGGCATGGCGGCGCTGCGACACGTCCATCTCCGCTTCTTCCAGCTCGCTCGCCGGATTGGGGCGCTGCGCTGCTGCGATGCCTGCCACCGACGACGCCAAGGCATGGTCCAGTCGCATCAGTACGCGATCCAGCGGAGAGTAGTGTCGGGTCAAGGACATGGAGCCGTTCCTCAGGGGTGCAGTCGCGGCGATTCTAGTGCGTGGGAGGGCCTGACGGCAGGGCGGCTTGGCGATGCGCCGGCGATGCGCTATCATGGCCGACCCGTTCGGATGGTTGCATTGCCCGACGCGGATCGCAGGGCCGCGCCCTGCCATTCCCCAATAGCGTTTACGCCGTGATGGTTGCGCAGGTCGAAACGACCCGCTATCATTCCGCGTCTTTCGTCTTGCTTTTCGCAAGCCAACAGATTTTTTCCGAGAAGCCGTCATGAAGACCTTCAGCGCCAAGCCCGAAACCGTCAAGCGCGACTGGTACGTGGTCGACGCCAGCGGTAAGACGCTGGGCCGCCTGTGCTCCGAGCTCGCCACCCGCCTGCGCGGCAAGCACAAGCCCGTCTACACCCCGCACGTGGACACCGGTGATTATCTCGTCGTGATCAACGCCGAGAAGATCCACACCACCGGCACCAAGGTTCAGGACAAGAAGTACCACCGTTTCACCGGTTACATCGGCAACCTCAAGACCGAAACCCTTGGTCAGGCGCTGGATCGTCATCCCGAGCGCGTCATCGAGATCGGCGTGAAGGGCATGCTGCCGAAGAACCCGCTGGGCCGTGCGATGTTCCGCAAGCTCAAGGTCTATGCCGGCCCGAACCATCCGCACACCGCCCAGCAGCCGCAAGTGCTGGACATCTGAGTAAATGACCATGGCACTCCAGCAGAACTACGGCACCGGCCGTCGCAAGTCCTCTTCCGCCCGCGTGTTCCTGCGTCCGGGTTCGGGCACGATCACGATCAACCAGCGTCCGCTTGACCAGTTCTTCGGTCGCGAAACCGCTTGCATGATCGTGCGCCAGCCGCTTGAACTGACCCAGCTGGCCGACAAGTTCGACGTGATTGCCACGGTCGAAGGCGGCGGCACCACCGGTCAGGCCGGCGCGATCCGTCTGGGTCTGGCCCGTGCACTGGTCGAATACGATGAAAACCTGAAGGGCGACCTGCGTCGCGCCGGCTTCATGACGCGCGATGCGCGCGAAGTGGAGCGCAAGAAGGTCGGTCTGCACAAGGCTCGCCGCGCAACGCAGTTCTCCAAGCGCTAACAGAACAAAAAGCTGCATAGCCCCGTCGCCAAGCGGTAAGGCACCTGACTCTGACTCAGGCATTCGGTGGTTCGAATCCATCCGGGGCTGCCAAAATCCCTTCTGGTACATCCAGAAAGCAAACAAGAAGCCTCGGGAAACCGGGGTTTTTTGTTGCCCGGAATTCCAGCGGGAGTCCGTGCAGCCGGCGCTCCGTGTCGATCCCATGCAGTGGCTCAGGGCATGGTCATCGCATGACAAATGCGTCTGGCAAGGCGAAGCTGCGCTTGGGCCGGTGCCCGGGCCCAGCTCGGATCGAGGATGATTCGGCGGATCATCTTGTCCATCACTGTTGATCGGGACCGCAACGCCATGGCAATGCAGGGGCATCGTCGGTCACACTTCGATACCTCGAAGTGCGCAACGACGACCGATGACCGCCACCACGCCCCTGCTGCTCACCTTTGCCGCTTACCTGCTGCTGATGATTGGTCTGGGTTTTGCCGCCTGGCGCCGGACGCAAACCTTCGACGACTACATCCTCGGGGGGAGATCCCTTGGCAGTTTCGTCACCGCGCTCGCCGCGGGCGCTTCGGACATGAGCGGGTGGCTGATGATGGGACTTCCGGGCGCGCTTTACCTGACCGGCGCTTCGGAGGCATGGATTGCGATTGGACTGATCATCGGCGCCTGGGCCAACTGGCGTTTTGTTGCCGGGCCGTTACGGGTGTACACCGAACGCACCAACAATGCGTTGACCTTGCCGGACTACTTCACCCACCGTTTCGAGGATGGCAGTCGCCTGCTGCGGATCCTGGCTGCATTGGTGATCCTCGTCTTCTTCGCGGTCTACTGCGCATCCGGTGTGGTTGCCGGCGCGCGACTGTTCGAAAGCATGTTCGCGATCCCCTATGCCCAGGCGATGGTCTGGGGTGCTGCGGTGACGATCGCGTACACCTTCATCGGTGGATTTCTTGCCGTGAGCTGGACCGATACCATCCAGGCCACGTTGATGATCTTCGCCTTGCTGCTGGTTCCGTTGTTAATGCTGATCGGCATCGGCGGGCCGGGCGAGGCGATCACGCTCATCGAACAGGTGGATCCGACGCGCCTGCAATGGGTGGGTGCCGGCGGCGTGGTGGCAATCGTGTCGGCGATGGCGTGGGGGCTGGGCTATTGTGGACAACCCCATCTGTTGGCGCGTTTCATGGCGGCGGAAGGATTGCACGCCATTCCGCGGGCACGCCGCATCGGCATGACCTGGATGGTGCTTTGCCTCATTGGTGCGATGGCGACAGGATTCTTTGGGTTCGCATGGTTCACGGCACATCCCGAGGTGGCGGTGCCAGTGAACGCCAATCCCGAGCGGGTGTTCATCGTGCTGGCCAGCTTGCTGTTCAACCCGTGGATTGCCGGCGTGCTGTTGTCGGCCATCTTGGCCGCCATCATGAGCACGCTGGCGGCGCAGCTGCTGGTGTGTTCGAGCGCGTTGACGGAGGATCTGTACCGTGGATTTCTGCGGCCTCGCGCGGGGCATCGCGAACTGGTGTGGTTCGGCCGGGCGATGGTGCTGGCGGTGGCGCTGTTGGCGATCTGGATTGCCCGTGATCCGGACAGCCGTGTATTGGGATTGGTGTCGTACGCCTGGGCGGGCTTTGGCTCCGCGTTCGGGCCGGTGGTGGTGCTGTCGCTGTTCTGGAAACGAATGACACGCAACGGTGCGCTTGCCGGGATGCTGACCGGCGCGCTGGTCGTGATTCTATGGAAACAGACGGGTAGTTCACTGTACGAAATGGTCCCGGGCTTCATGGCTGCCACGATCGCGATCATCGTGGTCAGTTTGATCGGCAAGGCCCCATCGCAGGCCATGCAGGTGCGCCACGAGCAGGTGCGGCTGACACTGAAGGAAAACGGCTACTGATGCTGAAGTCGACCGGGATATTCGCCCCGACGCTGCGAGATGTCGCGCGCGGCACGCGGGGGTTGCTGCTGTACCTCGGGAGTGTGCCCGGTTCCGCCAGTGCGCCATGCTGATCGCTTTCAACAAGCCCTATGGCGTGCTGTGCCAATTCACCGATCGCAGCGTGCCTCCCCGTCCCACGCTGGCTGAATTCGGTTTGCCGCCGGATGTTTACGCAGCCGGTCGGCTGGATTTCGATTCCGAAGGTTTGCTGTTGCTGACAGATGACGGGCGCTTGGCACATCGGCTTACGGATCCGCGCCACCACGAGGAAAAGACCTATCTCGTCCACGTGGAAGGAGAGCCGGATGATGCTGCGCTGTCGGCGATTCGTCGCGGCCTGATGTTGAACGACGGCCCGACGCGGCCAGCACTCGTTCGTCGTGTCGTGCCTCCTGATTGGCTGTGGCCTCGTGACCCACCCATTCGGGTGCGCAAAACCGTGCCCGACAGCTTCATCGAATTGACCATCAGCGAGGGTCGCAATCGGCAGGTTCGGCGCATGACCGCTGCCATCGGACATCCGACCCTGAGACTGGTGCGTCTTTCCATCGGCCTCCATCGGCTTGAAGGACTGCGTCCGGGCGGATGGCGCGCATTGCCTTGAGATTCGGGCTCACTGCGTCCAGGGCCACGTTTTTTTCAGGGTTTTTCAGGTTTTTTCCGGTCTGGGAAAGGACTCTTTGGTTGAGCATCAGTGACAGTCAGGCGTCTTGTTTCGCTGATGGGATTGTCCATGTCTGTACATTCGTCCACGTGGGTGCGCGGCATCCTGAGCTCCTTCCTGTTGCTGATGTCTGTCAGCGCCACTGCGGGAATCGCAACCATCGGCCCCTCCGCCGACTGCAACTACGTCGCAACCGGGGCCAATAACGCCATTGCCCAGGCGTTGGCGGATGGGCGGCGCGATCTTCGCATCGTCGCGGATACGCGCAACGCCGGAAGCGCTGGGACCATCCTGTCCACCGCATCTCCGTCGCTGAGCATTCGTGGGGGGTATTCCGATTGCGCGGCAGCGGCAGCTGGTGTGGATCCCGCTCCGGCTGCACGCAGTCGCTGGCAAGCCTCGGAAGCGCAGACACTCATGGCAGTGCTTCATTTCTCCGCCGAGCGAGTGACGTTCCGCCTGTCGGGCTTCACGCTCGAACCTGCCCCCGATGCGTCGACCTTCGCGGCGAATGGTGGCGCTTTGGTCATTGGTGGTCCGGTGGATGCCACGCTGGAAAACGTCGAAATGGCGGGATTCCGGGCGGTGGATCGTGGCGGGGCGCTGATGATTTCCAGCCAGGCCGACGTTCGGTTGCTGAACACGCAGATCGAGCAATCGCGGGCGGCACGGGGTGGTGGAATCGCCTGTGAAAATGCATTCCTCTGGATGGATGCAGATTCGCGTTTGTTCTGGAACTACGCAGCTATGGACGGCATACCAGGGCAGGAAGAGAAGGGTGTGGGCGGGGGTGCATTCCTGGAAGGATGCGTGATGTTCAGCGAGTCAAGGGTGGATGAAACAGGCAGTCCCTTGAGTGGCGGGGTTTCCTACAATCAGGCTGTCAGGTCTGGAGGGGGCATGGCCCTCAAAGACAGTGGGGTGGTGATGTTGGGTGGCATGAATTGCTACGTCACCCCTGCAGCACGCTGTCGGTCCACCTTGGCGACCATGATCGGCAATACCGCAGGTGGGTACGGCGGTGCGGTACACGCTGACAACAGCGTGATGCACTTTGCGTTCGCCAATGTCTCCGCCAATACGGCGACCCACCACGGGGGTGGGTTTGCGGGAACAAACAACTCCAGACTCATGCTGGACGGTACGGCCGAGGGAGGTCCGCGGGATTTCTGCCTGCGCAATGGCGCTTGCGCGAAAATGAATTACAACCGTGCAGGCTCCCCACCGGCGTATGCCGGTGAAGGAGGGGCCATTTCACTGCAAGCATCCGAAGCGGACATCTTTGACGCGGTGCTGGAAGACAACGTGTCCGACGTTGGATCAAGCGTCGCGCTCGGCAGTGTCAGTGCGATGAGAATCTACCAGGGCGCTCTGATCCAACGGAACCCGACGCCGGTCCAGCCTCTCCGAAGCATGATTTTCGTGGGGTTCAACAGTTCGTTGTCGATGCATCAATCGACGGCGATTCTTGACGGGGCAACGTCACCGGATACCACCGGCATGGTGGTTCTGGCGGATGGTGCGACCTTTTACCCTGTCTCCAATGTGCTGTTCTCCCGTGGCGCCCCTTTGCTTCAGGCCCAGCCGTTGGCGAGCATTCAATCGGAATGGTGCAACGCCGTTTCCGACCCCTTGCTCATGGCATCGCTCGATGCAGTCCACATCACCGGGGCTGACTTCGAAAATGCGTTGCGCCCACTTCGACCGGCGACGAATGGTGCGATGGTCGATATTTGCGAGAGCAAGCTTGATCTGGGGTACACCGATCTTGAAGGGATGCCGCGCGTCGTGCCGGTAATTCCGGGGCGTGATGACACCCCCCTGGATGCCGGTGCATACGAGGTGCAGAACGACATCGTTTTCAGCGATGGCTTCGAAGCAACCGTGGAGTGACGCCCTGGATGTTATTCAAACGAGCGGCGTTCGCTGCAGTGCGTGCCTGAGCTCACCCGGCAGGACCTTCCATGCCTGTGGCCACTCGCTTGTGCGTTGCGGTGCCGAGTGGGCACTCAATGGCGTGACAGGCGACCCGCGACGTACGCCATCGGGAGCAGTGCCAGTATCAACCAGCTGCTGCGGGATCCGGATGTGGAAGGTTGGGTCGCCGGCGTGGCCGGCGAGCCGGCGTCTGCTGTAGCGAGCAATTCCGGATTGGCCCGAGTGCGTCGAAGCGCTTGATAGCCGGGTGCAAAATCACCCCGCATCAAATGCGCGGCAGCTTCGATCGTGTCTGCTTGCGCCAGACTCGGAAGATCGTCGCGGCGGATTGCTTCCGCACGGAGTTGGCTGGCTTTCATCAGCGCCTCCTCGACATGCTCGGTGGCGGCGAGGGCGAGGCCGGAGAGTGCCAGAATGTTTCGACGATGCGACCAGCTGTCGCGCGTGCCCAGGGTGACTTCGGCCTCGCGTGCCAACGCCACTGCGGCGACTGCACTTTCTCCGGCTGCAAGCAGGTGGAATCCCTGGCCGATCAATACCGACGTCAATGCCAGCGCATCGCCAGACAGGCGTGCATCGCGCGCTGCATGCTGCAGGCGTTGGCGTGCCGCATCGTGCTCACCGCGCTCCGCAAGCAAACGCGCAATCCCTGATTCCGTATCGGCGCGAAGTTGCGGCGATGCCTGTGGTGCGAGCGCGTCCAGCACGGATTCGTAGTGTGCAATCGCGTCGCTGGCGTGCCCCGCGCGTTCGCGATTGGCTGCCAGTGCGTAGTCCAGCTGCGGAAGTTGCCCGCGGCTGCCGGCGGCTTCGTAATGCTGGCGTGCCTGTGTCAGCCACCGATACGCAAGCACGAGGTCGTTGGCACGTTCTGCCAGGCGCGCCAGACGCTGTGCTGCCACCGCAGCAAGGTCCGCATGGCCTGCGCGGGTGGCGAGTGCCAGTGCCGAGGCATAGGCATCCTGAGCGCCGGATTGAGCTTCCGCATCGAGCAGGTCGCCGCGCAATACATCCACGCGCACGTCCCAGGCTGGATCATCGAGACGGGCGACGACCTTGGTGAGTGCATCGAGATCGTGTTCCGCATCGCCAGGCTGTGCGCGTTTGAGATGCAGATTCACCAGATTGTTGTAGGTGCGCGCCATCCCGGCGGCATCGTCGAGCCGTGTCCAGATATCCAGCGCCTCGCGATAGCGCGTTTCGGTTTGCGGGCCCAAGTCGCCCAGTTCTACCCAGCTTGCGCCGATGTTGCCGAGGACGTTGGCAAGTTCCACCCAGTCCTCGGCCGTTTGCAAAGGCGAGATGGCAGCCTCGAAAAGCGCCACGGCGTCCCGGTAATCACCGCGATGGTAGGCCACCAATCCCGCCTGCTTGCGGGCAAGTCCGGCGAGGCCCGGCTCGACGTTTGCATCGATGCGAGCGCGCAGCGTATCGGCCGCTGCCGCCGCCAATGCCAAGTCGGACGGTGTGGCATCGCGTGCCAATTGCAGCAAGGCCGGGTTGTCATGCTCGGCCAATGCATCGACAGGTAACGGCGATGGCGCGACGCGCTCTGCGGATGCCGGCTCGGGGAGAGGAAGCGCGGGACGAAGCAACTGTGATGCCGCCAATGCCGTCAAGGCCATTGCGATGGAGAGGGCGACCCAGAGTGCCGTCCAGCGCGACGATGAGGCGCGGGCGTGAAGAACAGACGATACCGACTCGGGAACATTTCCCGCTTCAGCGTCCAGCGGCATGGGTTCGACCAGGAGCTGATAGCCGTGCCGATGTCGCGTTCGGATGAACTCCTTGCCGTCGCCCAGCGCATGCAGACGTTTGCGCAACAAGCTGACGGTCTTGTGCAGAGCCGCTTCGGAAACATGCCCACCCCAGACTTTGTCCAGAAGCTCGTCCTTGGACACCACCCCCGGCCACGCGTCGATCAATACCCACAGCAACTTCAACTGTTGTGCGTCGGTGCCGGTATCCACGCCGTCGCGCAACAGCCGCAATCCGGCACGCTCGACAACGAATGGATCGAGCCGGGCCGGATCGAGGTGATGCGTGTCGGACCGGCGTGGATCAGCCAGCGCAATCGGGGTTGCCTCCTGTGACAGCAGCGGCGTGGGGTCGGCCATGGTGCTCCTCGTGCCGGAGTCGGCATGAGCAAGGATCATAGCCGCCTGCCGCAATCGATCCACCACACCCTAGAATCGCTGCATGTCCATCGCCTTGCCCTCAACGCTTGATCGCGAACTCGCCGTCCTCCTCGGCCCGGACGGCTGGCGAACCGACGACGCCACGCGTCGCGCGCACGGCGAGGACGATTCTCGACGGTTCGCCCTGCCTGATGCGGTGGCCATTCCGGAAACGCGCGAGCAGGTGTGCGCCATCGTGCATGCGTGTCGGGCCCATCGCGTGCCCGTGATTGGTCGAGGTGCGGGAACCGGGACGGCGTCGGCTGCGGTGCCTTTCAGTGGCGGCGTGGTGGTGTCGTTTGCACGGATGAACCGCATCCTCTCGATACGGCCGGAGGATCGTTGCGCCGTGGTGGAACCGGGCGTGCTCAATGGCGAGTTGCAACAGGCGCTGCAATCGCATGGACTGTTTTGGCCACCGGACCCCTCCAGTTTCGAACGGTGCACCGTGGGCGGAAATCTCGCCACGAACGCAGGTGGCCCGAGGGCGGTGAAATACGGCGCAACACGCGACAACGTGCTTGGCTTGGTGGCCGTCACGGGATCGGGCGACATCATCCGTTGCGGTGGCCCATGGACGAAGGACGCCACCGGATACGACCTCACCCATCTGATCGTCGGCAGTGAAGGTACGCTGGCGCTGATCGTCGAAGCCACCTTGCGACTCGTGCCGCGCCCGGTGCGGCAGGCCACGTTGCGTGCGTTTTATCGCGATGCGAGCGCAGCGGCGGAGGCCGTCTCGCGCCTGATGCGTCAACCGCAGACGCCGGCGATGCTGGAATTCATCGATGCCCGTTCCATCGAACTGCTGCGCCGCAACGGCAGTGACGTACCCGATGCCGGTGCGATGTTGTTGATCGAAGCCGATGGCGACGACGACACCCTGCCCATCGCATTGGCGGCCTTGGGTGCTGCCGCCGAAGGCGATGGTTTGCTGTCATTGGACGTGGCTCTGGATGGCCTCGCGCGGGACCGGCTCTGGGCCGCGCGGCGGGCGCTGTCTCCGGCACTTCGCACCATCGCGTCCGGCAAGATCAACGAAGACGTGGTGGTGCCGGTGTCGCACATTCCCGATCTGGTGGCTGGCGTGGAACGGCTTTCATCGCGGTGGTCGCTGCCGATTGTCACGTTCGGGCATGCCGGCAACGGCAACCTGCACGTCAACATCCTGTATCAGTCGGGAGATGCTGGCGAAACCGCACGCGCGCATGCGGCGCTGCCGGAGTTGTTCGATTTGGTGATTTCGCTTGGCGGGACGCTCTCGGGCGAACATGGCATCGGCGTGGCGAAGCGCGACTACATGGCTCGCGCGTTCGATGAGGCGACGCTGGCGACAATGCGGGCGGTGAAGGCGGCGTTCGATCCGGATGGCATCCTCAATCCCGGCAAGGTGTTGCCGACAGCACCGTGAATGCGGTTGATCCATAGCCTCGGCCTATGGAAACAATCGAAATGGGTTATTTGACGTCGGCCTTGTCGTGAGGATAATGAGATCAATTCTCATTAATGAGGTCATGTCATGGCCAAGACACTCAGCTTTGCCGTCCTGCATTCTGGCGTGGCGTTCACGATCGGCTGGCTGTTCACCGGCAGTTGGCTGGTCGGCGGCGCACTCGCGCTGGTGGAGCCAGCCTGCAACACCGTGGTGTTCCATTTCCACGAGAAGGTCTGGAGGCGCATCGAGCAACGCCGGGCCCGGACACATGATGTGGTGGTTGTGGCCTGACGCCGGGACCTGTCAGGGACCATGCCGGCCCTGAGGCGGTGCCAGTCGTGACCTGGGCGCACCGGCCTCCCGGACGCAGCCGGGTTACTTCTTCTTCGGGATGTAGAGATCGGTGACGGTGCCTTCGTACACCTCCGATGCCATCGCCACCGATTCGCTCAGGGTGGGATGCGGATGGATGGTGGCACCGATGTCGCCGGCTTCGGCACTCATTTCGATGGCGAGCGCGACTTCGGCGATGAGATCGCCGGCATGCGGGCCGACGATGCCGCCGCCAATGACGCGGTGGGTGGCTTCATCGAACAGAAGCTTGGTGAAGCCCTCGGTGCGGCCGATGCCGATGGCGCGGCCCGAGGCGGCCCACGGGAACTTGCCGACGCCGACTTTCAGGCCCTTGGCCTTGGCTTCGGATTCGGTGACGCCGACCCAGGCGATTTCCGGATCGGTGTAAGCCACCGACGGAATCACGCGCGCCACCCATTCCTTCTTCTCGCCTGCGGCCACTTCAGCGGCGAGCTTGCCTTCATGCGTGGCCTTGTGCGCGAGCATCGGGTTACCGACCAGATCACCGATGGCGAAGATGTGCGGCACGTTGGTGCGCATCTGTGCATCGACCGGGATGAAACCGCGTTCAGTGACATTGACGCCGGCCTTGTCCGCCGCGATCTTCGCGCCGTTGGGCGCGCGACCGACGGCCACCAGCACGCGGTCGTAATCGCCGCTTTCCAGTTCCGGCACCTGGCCTTCCACGGCACTCTCGAAGCCCACCGTGATCGCCTTTTTACCAGCCTTGACGGTAGCGGCCTTGGTCTTGAGGTGCACGGTGACGCCTTGTTTTTTCAGGCGATCAGCCAGCGGCTTGACCAGATCCTTGTCGGCGCCGGGCATGAGCTGATCCATGAATTCGACCACGGTGACTTCGGCACCGAGGGCGCGATACACCGTGGCCATTTCCAGCCCGATGATGCCGCCGCCAACCACCAGCAGCGATTTGGGCACATCGGCCAGTTCCAGTGCATCGGTGGAATCCATGATGCGCGGGTCGTCCCACGGGAAGTTGGGCAACTTCACCGCCTGCGAACCGGCGGCGATGATGGCTTGTTCGAAGCGCAGCAGTTGCGTCTTGCCATCGGCGCCGGTGATTTCCAGCTCGTGCGGTGAAACAAATGCGGCGCTGCCCTCGACAACGCGCACCTTGCGTTGCTTGGCCATGCCGGCCAGGCCCTTGGTGAGCTGGCCAACGACTTTTTCCTTGTAGCCGCGCAGCGCATCCAGCTCGATCCTGGGTGGGCCGAAATGGATGCCGAAATCGCTCGCATGCGCGGCCTCATCGACCACGGCGGCGGCGTGCAGCAACGCCTTGGACGGAATGCAGCCGACGTTGAGGCAGACACCGCCGAGCGATGCGTAACGCTCCACCAGCACCACATCCATGCCCAGATCGGCGGCGCGGAACGCGGCGGTGTAACCGCCGGGGCCGGCGCCGAGCACGACGAGGCGGCATTCGATGTCCGCCGGTTTGCCGCTGCCGAGCGCAGGTTTGGGTGCGGCCGGTTCGGCAGGGGCGCGATGGGATGGCGTCACCGGCGGTTTGGACGAGGGCGCCGTTGCTGCGGCGGGTGTCGCGCTGCTGCTGTCGGCTGCCGTCTCCAGCACGCCGACGATGGCGCCTTCGGCAAGGTTGTCGCCGAGTTTCACTTTCAGCTCGACGATGGTGCCGGCTTCGGGCGCAGGCACTTCCATCGTGGCCTTGTCCGATTCCAGCGTAATCAGGCCTTGATCCTTGCGCACCTGCTCACCGACGGCGACCAGTATTTCGATCACCGGAACGCCGCTGTAGTTGCCGATATCAGGAACCGTGATGTCGATGCGTGCCATGGCGTTCTCCCGCAGGCAGATGAAATGGTGTCAATGGAACAGGCGCGCGGTCCGGCCGCGCGCCGACTGGCTGGAAGTCAGAGCAGCAGGCGCCGGATATCGGCCAACTGGTGTGCCAGATAGCTGGTGAAGCGGGCCGCATCCGCACCATCGATGACGCGATGGTCGTAGGAGAGCGACAGCGGCAACATCAGGCGTGGCTTGAACTTCTCGCCGTTCCACACCGGAACCATCGCGGCCTTGGAGACGCCGAGAATCGCCACTTCCGGCGCATTGATGATCGGCGTGAAACTGGTGCCGCCGATACCGCCGAGCGAGGAGATGGAGAAGCAGCCGCCGGACATTTCGGCCGGGCCGAGCTTGCCGTCGCGCGCCTTCTTGCTGAGTTCGCCGAGTTCCGCGGCCAGTTGCAGGAAGCCTTTCTGATCGCAGTCGCGAATCACCGGCACCACGAGTCCGTTGGGCGTATCGACCGCGATGCCGACGTGGAAATACTTCTTGAGGATGAGGTTGTCGCCATCCAGAGAAGCATTGAACTGCGGAAACTTCTTGAGCGCTGCGACCACGGCTTTGATCTGGAACACCAGCGGGGTGATTTTCAGATCCTTGTTTTCCTCGCCGAGCTTCTTGCGGAAGGCTTCCATCTCGGTGATGTCGGCCTGCTCGAACTGGGTGACATGCGGAATCATCGCCCAGTTGCGTGCAAGGTTGGCGCCGGAAATCTTCTTGATGCGCGACAGCGCCACGCTCTCGATGTCGCCGAACTTGGAGAAATCCACCTTCGGCCACGGCAGCAGGTTCAGGCCCGAGCTGCCGCCAGACGATGCAGCGCCGGCAACGATGCCGCCTGACAAAGCGGATTTGACGAAGTTCTGCACGTCCTCGCGCAGGATGCGACCTTCGCGGCCCGAGCCACGCACCTGGGTGAGGTCCACGCCCAATTCGCGGGCGAACAGGCGAATCGCCGGGGTCGCATACGGCACCTTGTCCGGCATCACGGCATCCGCATCGAACACCACCGGCGGCGTGCGCGGGCCGGTGCCGTCACTGACGGGCGCCGATGGCGGCGTTGTCGTTGCGACGGGTGCCGGTGCCGGCTTGGCCGTTTCCGGTGCGGGTGCAGCGGGTTCGGCAGCAGCAGGCGCCGCCGCCGCGACAGGCGCAGCATCCGTTGCCTCGACAGGTTCGATCAGCGCCACGATGGCGCCTTCGGAAATCGTATCGCCGAGTTTGACCTTGATCTCGCGCACCACGCCGGCGAACGGCGCAGGCACTTCCAAGGTGGCCTTGTCCGATTCCAGCGTGACCAGACCTTGATCACGCGCCACGGTGTCGCCGGGCGACACCAGAATTTCGATGACTGGCACGTCGGTGTAATCCCCGATATCGGGAACGCGTGCTTCTTTCAGGCTCATGTCCTTCCCTCGTCCTGGCAGACCGCCATTCTGACGGCAGTGGCCTGTGCGATGCCACTGTCACATCCGAAAGCCGATTCGGTCTGGGGTGTTGTCCGCAATGTTCTGCCGCGCCGGCAGGGTGAAATGTCCGCCGGCGAACGCCCGGCCCGTGAAAGCGGACACCCGGACACTAGTGGAACTTTGCAACTCATTGATAGTCGAAAAGAAACGCAGTTGGCACGGCAATTGCTATTTCCTGGCATACGAACTCGAACAAAAGGACATCGCCATGAACGTCTCCGCCTACCGTTTGCCATTGCGCCTGGCCATTCCCGTGATCGCATTGATCGCATTGGCAGTGGCGGGTGAGCCGATTTCCGTGCGTGACGGTACCGGGTTCTCGGCAGCGCCCGTCGCCGCGCTGGAGCTGGCATGCGACGATGCGCTCGCGCACGAATCTGACACTGTCGAGGCCACCGAGCAGCGCCGCCATACCGCGATGCGCCTGCGCTGGGCCGTGACCTTGCCGGACAGCTCGCGCCCGCTCAGCATCCGGGTATTGCCCTGATCCAGAGCATCACGCCGATGTGCGGCCGAAGCGGCGCGCATCGGGAATCCGCGCCAGCTTGCTGGCCGGCTCGCGTGAAAGCGCTGCATTGATCCAGCGCGCGGTATCGCACAGCGCATCCAGATCAACGCCGGTTTGCATGCCCAGACCGTGCAGTTGGTAGACCAGATCCTCGCTGGCCAGATTGCCGCTTGCGCCTTGCGCATACGGGCAACCGCCCAATCCGGCCACGGCCGAATCCACGATCCGCACCCCTGCTTCCAGACAGGCGAACACATTGGCAAGCGCTTGCCCGTAGGTGTCGTGGAAATGCACCGCCAGTTGCGTCATGGGGATTTCATCGGCACAGGCGCGCAGCATGACGCGGGCCTTGTTCGCGGTGCCGACGCCGATGGTGTCGCCCAAGGAAATTTCCGCGCAGCCCAGATCGTGCAGCGCACGCGCCACGCGCACCACATCGCGTAATGGCACCTCGCCCTGATACGGGCAGCCGAGCACGGTGGACACATAGCCGCGAACCCACAAGCCGGCCGCGCGGGCGCGTTCCACGACGGGCGCGATGCGGCGCAGTGATTCGTCGATGTCGCAGTTGATGTTCTTGAGGTTGAAAGCGTCCGAAGCGGCCGTGAACACCGCGATCTCGCGCACGTTGGATGCCAACGCGCGCTCCAGTCCCTTCTCGTTGGGCACCAGCACTGGATACCTCACGCCTTGGCGTGGCTGGATGCCGGCGAGCACCTCGGCGGCATCGGCCAGTTGCGGAATCCATTTCGGGCTGACGAAACTGGTGGTTTCGACCATGCTGAAACCGCAGCCGGAAAGGCGATCGATGAGCTCGATCTTGGTAGCCGTCGGCACTTGCGCGGCTTCGTTTTGCAAACCGTCACGCGGGCCGACTTCCACGATGCGGACGTGAGTGTCACTCATGCGGGATTCTCCGAGGCGGTGAAATCGACCAGTGCCGCGCCGTCGGTCACTTGTTCGCCGGTTGTCACCAGAAAACCGGCCAAGGTGCCATCGCTTGGCGCGACGATGGTGTGTTCCATCTTCATCGCCTCCATCACCAGCAATGGCGTGCCCTTGCTGACCTGGCCCGGCGTCGCGATCAGGGCGACGATGCGGCCCGGCATCGGCGCGGTGAGTTCGCGTCCATGGCTGCCGTGGCTTTCGGCCTGCGCGATGGGGTCGTCGAGGCGCAGCACGCGCGGCGCGCCACCATCGAAAAGATGCAGCGCACCCTCATGCACGAGCGCGGCGACGTGAAGGCTGACGCCATCAAGCCGGGCATGCAGCAAATGGCCGTGACGCACGCCGTGTGCGAGGTGGCTTCCACCCGCCACATCGATGCGCCAGCCGTTGCCATCGCGCCGTGCCTGCGCGATGCGCACGCTATCGGCGTCGTGCCAGCGCACGGGGCGTGGTGCGTTGCCAGACAGGCGCCAGCCATCGCTCGCCGCCCATGGCGAATGCGGATCGCCGGCATCGCGGTGTGGACGCTCATCCAGCAGCACGGCCAGCGTTGCCAGCGCGATTTGTGTGGACGAGGCCGGTGTGACCGGCGGGAACAAGGCCGCGTGTTCGCGTTCGATCAGGCCGGTATCCAGATCGGCACGGGAAAACGCCGATCCTTGCGCCACCAGACGTTGCAGGAAGCCGGCATTGCTGGTCACGCCCACCACGCGGGTGCGCGCCAGCGCCTCGCGCAGGCGTGCCAGTGCCGCCTCGCGGTCTTGGCCGTAGACGATGAGTTTGGCGATCATCGGATCGTAGTAAGGCGACACCGTGTCGCCGGTTTCGATGCCGGTATCCACGCGCAGGCCATCGCCGCGTGGCGCATCGAACCAGGCCAGCGTGCCGATCGACGGCAGGAAACCGCGCTCGGCATCTTCGGCGTAAAGCCGCGCCTCGATGGCATGGCCGTGCAGGGGAATGTCGTCTTGCATCAGCGGCAGTGTTTCGCCGGCGGCCACGCGCAATTGCCATTCGACCAGATCCTGCCCGGTGATCATCTCGGTGACCGGGTGCTCCACTTGCAGGCGCGTGTTCATTTCCATGAAGTAGAACGCGCCATCCTGCGAAGCGATGAATTCCACCGTGCCGGCGCCGACATAACCCACGGCGCGCGCCGCTTCCACCGCCGCCTTGCCCATCGCGGCACGGCGTTCGGGCGTCATGCCCGGCGCGGGGGCTTCTTCCAGTACCTTTTGATGACGGCGCTGCACCGAGCAGTCGCGCTCGTGCAGGTGCACCACATGGCCGTGGGTATCGCCAAACACCTGGATTTCGATGTGGCGCGGACGCAGCACGTACTTTTCGATCAGTACGTGCGCATCGTTGAAACTGGAGGCGGCTTCGCGCTGGCACGAGGTGAGTGCGGCGAGAAAGTCCTCGCTGCGATCCACCCGGCGCATGCCTTTGCCGCCTCCGCCGGCGCTGGCTTTGATCAACACCGGATAGCCGATGGCATCGGCCTGTGCGTGGAGAAAATCGGGCGCCTGGTTGTCGCCGTGATAACCGGGCGTGAGCGGGACGCCGGCTTTCTCCATCAGCGCCTTGGCGGCACTCTTGCTGCCCATCGCCTCGATCGCCATTGCTGGCGGGCCGATGAAGACGATGCCAGCCTCGGCACAGGCGCGTGCGAACGCGGCGTTTTCGGAAAGAAAGCCATAGCCGGGATGAATCGCCTGCGCGCCGGTGTCCCGGGCCGCGCTGATGATCTTTTCCATCACCAGATAACTGTCGCGTGCCGGCGCCGGGCCAATCGGCACCGCCACATCGGCCAATCGCACATGTCGCGCGTTCGCATCGGCCTCCGAATACACCGCCACGGTTCGGATGCCCATGCGCTTGCAGGTGGCGATGACGCGGCAGGCGATCTCCCCGCGATTGGCAATCAGGAGGGTGTGGAAAGGAGGTGTGCTCATGCCCAGTTCGCCTTGCGCTTTTCCAGAAACGCGGTCAGCCCTTCGCGGGCTTCGTCGGTGGCACGGATGCGGGCGATGGCTTCGGCGGTGCCGGAAATCAGCGTGTCGCTGATGGGGCGATTCGCCACGTCGGCGATGAACTGCTTGGCCGCGTTCTGTGCCGCCGGGCCGCCCGAGTGCAGTGCCGTGGTGATCTCGTCGATCTTGGCGTCGAGCGATGCCGCGCCCACCAGTTCATGCACCAGTCCGATCTGCACCGCGCGTGCTGCGTCGATGCGCTCGGCACTCTGGAAATAACGCTGCGCCTGCCGCGTGCCGATGGCACGCAACACATAAGGGCCGATCGTTGCGGGAATCAGGCCGAACTTCACTTCGGATGTGGCGAACACGGCGACATCGGATGCCACTGCGATGTCGCAGGCGCACACCAGACCCATGCCGCCACCGAGTGCTGCGCCGTGCACGCGCGCGATGGTGGGTTTGGGAAGTTCCGCCAGGGTGCGCAGCATGGTGGCCAGTGCCGTGGCGTCGGCGAGGTTCTGGTCGTATCCGTAACCGGCGGCGCGGCGCATCCAGTCCAGATCACCGCCGGCGGAGAAACTCTTGCCGCGCCCGGCCAATACCACCACGCGTACCTGGGCATCGTCGGTCAATGCGCGCAAGCCATCGGTGATGGCGGCAATCAGGTGCTCGTCGAAGGCGTTGTGCTTGTCCGGGCGATTCAGCCACAGCGTGGCGACGCCGGCATTGCGTTCGATCTGGATCAGGTCGCTCATCGGATCACATCCTGAAAATGCCGAATTCGGTGGATTGCACGGGCGCATTGAGCGAGGCCGACAAGGCCAGTCCAAGCACGTCGCGGGTTTTGGCCGGATCGATGATGCCGTCGTCCCACAAGCGTGCGCTGGCGTAGAACGGATGGCCTTGCGCCTCGAATTGTTCGCGGATCGGAGCTTTGAAGGCGTCCTCGTCCTGCTGCGGCCACGCGCCGCCCTTGGCTTCGATGCCGTCGCGCTTCACCCGCGCCAGCACGCTGGCGGCCTGCTCGCCGCCCATCACGCTGATGCGTGCGTTCGGCCACATCCACAAAAAGCGTGGCGAATAGGCGCGACCGCACATGCCGTAATTGCCGGCGCCGAAGCTGCCACCGATGACCACGGTGAACTTGGGCACCTTGGCGCAGGCTACCGCCATCACCATCTTGGCGCCGTCGCGCGCGATGCCGCCGTTTTCATATTTCCGGCCGACCATGAAGCCGGTGATGTTTTGCAGGAACACCAACGGAATGCCGCGCTTGGAACACAGTTCCACGAAGTGCGCGCCTTTCAGCGCCGACTCGGAAAACAGGATGCCGTTGTTGGCGACGATGCCGATCGGGTAGCCATGCAGATGCGCGAAGCCGGTGACCAGCGTGGTGCCGTAGCGTGCCTTGAATTCGTCGAAACGGCTGCCATCGACGAGTCGCGCGATCACTTCGCGCACGTCGAACGGCTTGCGTGTATCGGCCGGAATCACGCCATACAGTTCTTCGGCGGGATACAGCGGCGCTTCCGGTTCGCGCAGCGTGAGTCGCCCGCGCTTTTCCCAGTTCAGATTGGCGACGATGCGCCGCACCTGCGCCAGTGCATGGCGGTCGTCCTGCGCAAAGTGATCGGCAACGCCGGAGATGCGGGTGTGCACATCGGCACCGCCGAGATCTTCCGCGCTCACGTCCTCGCCGGTGGCGGCCTTCACCAGCGGCGGGCCGCCGAGGAAGATCGTGCCTTGTTCTTTCACGATGACGGTTTCATCGCTCATCGCCGGCACATACGCACCGCCGGCGGTGCACGAACCCATCACGCAGGCGATCTGCGGGATGCCCTGTGCGGAGAGGTTGGCCTGATTGAAGAAGATGCGGCCGAAGTGATCGCGATCCGGGAATACTTCATCCTGCATCGGCAGGAACGCGCCGCCCGAATCGACCAGATACACGCAGGGCAGGCGATTTTGTTCGGCGATTTCCTGCGCGCGCAGATGCTTCTTCACCGTGATCGGATAGTAGGTGCCGCCCTTTACCGTGGCGTCGTTGGCCACGATCACGCATTCGACGCCTTCAATGCGGCCGATGCCGGCCACCATGCCGGCGCAAGGCACGTCGTCGTCATACATGCCGTTGGCTGCGAGCGGCGCGATTTCGAGAAACGGCGAGCCGGGATCGAGCAGGGCATCGATGCGTTCGCGTGCCAGCAATTTGCCGCGCGCGATGTGCTTCTGTCGTGCCGCGTCGCTGCCGCCCTGGGCGATGCGTGCGGCCAGCGCGTGCAACTCGTCCAATTGTTCGCGCATCGCCTGCGCATTGGTGCGGAAGGTGTCGGAGCCGGACGAGATTTGCGACGTCAGCCGTGTCATCGCACGCCCTCCTGGAACAGCTCGCGACCGATCAGCATGCGGCGGATTTCGCTCGTGCCCGCACCGATTTCATACAACTTGGCATCGCGCCACAGGCGGCCGGTGGGATAGTCGTTGATGTAGCCATTGCCGCCGAGGATCTGGATCGCCTGTCCAGCCATCCACGTGGCTTTTTCTGCGGCGTAGAGGATCGCGCCGGCGGCGTCCTTGCGCGTGGTCTGGCCGCGATCACAGGCTTTCGCCACCGCATACACATAGGCGCGGCAGGCGTTGAAGCCCACGTACATATCGGCGAGCTTGCCCTGGATCAGCTGGAACTCGCCGATGCTGCGGCCGAACTGTTTGCGTTCGCGTGCATATGGCAGGGCCACGTCCAGACATGCGGCCATGATGCCGAGCGGGCCGCCGGAAAGCACAAGACGCTCGTAATCCAACCCCGACATCAGCACGCGCACGCCTTTGTCCACCTCGCCCAGCACGTTTTCCGCCGGGATTTCGCAATCCTGGAACACCAGTTCGCAGGTGTTGGAGCCGCGCATGCCGAGCTTGTCGAGCTTCTGCGCGGTGGAAAATCCGGCAAAGCCCTTTTCCACGATGAAGGCGGTGATGCCCTTGGAACCGGCGGCCACATCGGTTTTGGCGTAGACGATCAGCACGTCTGCGTCCGGACCGTTGGTGATCCACATCTTGTTGCCGTTGAGCACGAAGACATCGCCGCGACGTTCGGCGCGCAGCCGCATCGACACCACATCCGAACCGGCGCCTGGCTCGCTCATCGCCAGCGCGCCGATGTGTTCGCCGCTGACCAGCTTCGGCAGGTATTTGAGCTTTTGCGCGTGCGTGCCGTTCTTGCGCAGCTGGTTCACGCAAAGATTGGAGTGCGCGCCGTAGGACAGGCCGATCGAGGCAGACGCGCGCGAGATTTCCTCCATCGCCACCACATGCGCCAGATAGCCCATCGCGGTGCCGCCGTACTCTTCTTCCACCGTCAGTCCGAGCAGGCCCATCTCGCCCATCTCGCGCCACAGGTGCGTCGGGAACTGGTTGTCCCGATCGGTTTCCTCGGCCAGCGGCGCGATGCGGGCTTGCGCGAAATCGCGCACGGCTTCGCGCAAGGCATCGATGGTTTCACCCAGATCGAAGTCGAAGGCTGCCACGTTCATCGTCAGGACTCTCCACGCCGCTACGACGGCTTCGTGTTTCAGGGGATCTACCGAAGGGCGGTAGTGATGATGGAATGAATCGTAATTCAGTTCTTTGTCAAAACAAACTGAAACCCTGCAATGGTGGGGCAGGTGGCAGGCTAGAATCGGGTCTCGCCAAACTCGCTTGTTGGTCTTCGATGGCCTATCGCCGCACCCGTCTGATGGAAGAACGCCTCGCGAGCAACCGCGAGAAGATGTTGCGTGCGGCACGGCGGCTGGTGGCCGAGGGTGGTTTCCGGAACGCTCAAATTGCGGCAGTCGCGGCACAGGCGGGAGTCTCCACCGGCACGATTTATCGGTATTTTCCGTCGAAAGCCGAGCTGTACGTGGAAGTGCTGACCGCGGCGGTGAACAACGAGATCGCGATCCTGCACGAGGTCATCGGCGCGCGCGACAACGCACGGGCGCAACTGGATGCGGCGGTAGCCTCGTTCGTGCGGCGCGCGCTGACCGGGCCGAACCTGGCCTGGGCCTTCATCGCCGAGCCAGCCGAAGCCGAAGTGGATGCCGAGCGCATCCGCGCCCGCAAGCGCCTGGGCGATGTGTTCAAGTCGGTGCTCAAGCACGGCGTGGCCAGCGGGGAGTTTCCGAAACAGAATCTGGACGCCAGCGCGGCCTGCATCGTCGGCGCCTTCACCGAAGCGCTGGTCGGCCCGATCGGACCTTCGCGCAAGAGCCTGCGCGACAAGGAACGGCTGGTCGGCGCGATCTGCACCTTCTGCCTGCGCGCGGTCGGTGCGCGGGAATGAGGCGCATACCGGCCCGTTCGTCCTTCGGCGGCGCGAACTGAACCCGTGGAACTGGGTATCGACATCTTCGCACTGCTGGCGCTGGCCGCCTTCGTCGCCGGCGCGATCGACGCGATGGCCGGCGGCGGCGGGCTGATCACGTTACCGGCACTGATGGCGGCCGGCATTCCGCCGGTGCAGGCAATCGCGACCAACAAGCTGCAATCCAGCTTCGGCACCGCCGGTGCGGTGCTGGCGTTTGCGCGCAATGGACGAATCGATTTCCGCCGTTTCCTGTGGCCGGCAGTGGGCGCGTTCGGCGGCTCGGTGGCCGGCGCGGTCGCGGTGCAGATCATCGACCCCTCTTTCCTCACCGGGCTGGTGCCGGTGCTGCTGGTGGCGATGGCGGCCTATTTCCTGCTCGGGCCACGCGCCAGCGAAACCGGCACCCGCGCCCGCCTTGGCCAGAGCGCGCTGGTGACGATCATGTTCGCCATCGGCTTCTACGACGGCTTCTTCGGCCCCGGCACCGGCTCGTTCATGGCCACCGCGCTGGTGGCGCTGTTCGGCATGGGCCTGGTCTCGGCCACCGCGCACACCAAATACCTGAATTTGATGAGCAACCTCGCGGCCCTGTTCACGTTGATACTCGGCGGGCAGGTGCTGTGGCTGGTGGGTCTGGTGATGGCCGGCGCCAGCATTGCCGGCGGCCAACTCGGCGCACATCTGGCGCTGCGCGTGGGCAGCCGCATGATCCGGCCACTGCTGGTGCTGATGTCGCTGGCCCTGACGGTGAAGTTGCTGATGGATCCGGACAACCCGCTGCATCGGTTGCTGTTCGGTTGAATCGAGCGTGCTCTTGAATGTCCGTACGCACCCGGCCATGCCCTGGTCCGGCAAATCTGGCGACGAAGTTGTTTGAGTTTTCCGCAAGTGCCGGACATGAGCACCACTACTGGCTGGGGCAGCACGTGATCCCGGAATTCCCGGACCGCGTGCTGCCCGTCGATGACAACATCGTGCGTCGCTGTACGCGCTTGAAGGCAGCGGTGAGCCTGTTTGTTCCGGTTGCCCGCCGCTTACTCGAATCCATCGCTGAAGACGCTCATGCCGGCTGGAATGACGGTGACGGTGATGGCGTTGCCGAAGGTTTGACCACAGTAGTTTCCCACCCGCGCCCGATACTGGCCCGCGCTTGTCGGGCCGACGTTGAGCAGTGTCAGGGTTGCGGTCGTGGTCCCGGTATAGACGCCGGCAGTGTTGGAAAGATCGACCCAGGTGCTGCCGTTGTGGCGCTGCCAGCGGAAGCTGCGCTCGATATTGGTGCCGCCCAGAAGCAGGGTCAGGTTGGTGTTGCTGCCTGTGGTGGCCTGGATACTGGCGAGCGTGGCCGAAACCGTGGGCGGGGTGCAGGCGGCATCCCAACTCTGCAATGCCTCGCGGATCGGCAGGCGCAGCAGTTCGACGAAGTCGTTGTAGACCTGAGCGGCGTCGTCCGCTTCCGAAGCCCAGTCGCGGAACATTGCCAGGCCGTAGTCGCGATTCACCACGCCGAAATTGCCGGCCACCACGATACGGTGCGGCACCCTTGCCCAGCCTGCCATCGAGCGCCACGCGACGTTGTCGTAGCCTTCGGATGGCCAGTCCCAGCTGTAACCGCCAGGCTTCAACGCCAGACGGAAACTGTCGCGAAAATCGTTGCGCTCGTTGGTCTGGAGATTGGTTGCGGCGAACTCCGCGTCCATCAGCGCGCGCAGCGCGGGCCATGGGCGAGCTGACGAGTTGCGGTCCTGCGGCCAATTGAGCATGTGTTCGTCGAACAGGCGGTCGCGCCAGGTGGTGTTGAAGATGGAGCCGTTGCCGATGCGCTCGTACAGGCGCACGGCATCGCGTGCGGTGAATCGATTGAACGGCACGTCGTCGGTGGGCGCGAAACAGCCGATGTCGTGCAGCACCTCCGTGCCGCTCAGCCCTTGTGCCGCGATGAAGGTGTTGACGCCGCTGAAGGCGGTGCCGCCATCGTCGAGAAGGCGACGCAGGTGGCGCGTGGCGCGGTTGTCCGATCGACGCATGGTCTGCCGGACGATGTGTCCCAGCGTGCGCTGCGGCCCGGTGGTGCTCTCGTTGCTGTTCGGGCATGCGTCCGGACTGACCGGGTCGTTGTAGTTTTCCAGCGCATCCAGATCTTCCAGACCTTGCGACGCGCGCAGCATCGTCGCCGCGCTGTGCGCGATTTTCAGCGTGCTGGCCGGCTCGAAGCCGTAGTCGTGGTTGAGCGAGGCCAGCACATCGCCACCGGCGCGCTTGATCTGGAAACCGGTGATGCCGCCGGCCGGGCGACTGTCGAGGATGCCGCGGATGCGGCGGGTTTCGGCATTGACGTTGTCGATCATCGACACCGCGAAGCGGGTTGCGCCATCCCATCTGGCATAGCGTTTCAGCGTCACCAGCCGCGCACCATGCTGCGCCACGCGCTCGCTCACGCCCTGCGCATCCAGCGCCGGATACCACCAGTGCCCGGCGCCGACCGGTGCATTCACCCAGATGCCGGAAAAACGCGGCGGTGTCGCGGCGGTGCCGGCCGATTCCAGTTCCAGATCGAGCAGCAGGCTCGGGCTGTTGGCAGCAAGGATGTTGCCGATCGTGGTCGGAGTGGCGTTCCAGAAGGTGCCCCAGGTGCGCTGTTCGGCACCGCTGTTGCCGACGGCGACAACGGCGTAGTGCTTCTGCGCGCCGAGCGTGTAGACCTCCAGATCGATCGGCCGAAGTCCCGGATTCTGGTTCAGCCAGGTGGTGATGTCGGCCTGGCTGGTCCGGACCAGCCAGCCCCAGCCGGATACGCCGGTGGCGCCACTGTTGGGCACCGTGACGGTGGTGAGGCGCTCCTGGCCGCCGCTTTCATCCACTTCAAGGTCCAGTGGACGCCGGTTGTTGGCGGTCAGATAGTCGTTGAGCTGGGTGAACGTCTGGTTGTGGACGACGACGGTGCCGGGTGCCGCATGACTGCCGCTGTTGGTGACGGTCACCATGTCATAGGTGCTTCCCGTACCAACCCGTTCGAGATTGACGACACGTTGGCCCTGGCCGTTCTGGGCATTGACGGTGCTGGCGCTGGCGCCGTACTGCCAGGTCCAGCCGGTTTCGATGTCGGAGAAGCGCGTCGGCTGTGCAGCGGCCACGCCGGTGATCAGGCCGAGACACAGTGCAACGACAGGTCGCCATGACAGGCGGGTAGCAACCGGTGAAAAAACAGAGTGCGACATGATCCTTGCCTCCGACAGCGCGGGCCCGCGAGGGCAGGCGCGTGATTGCGCCTCTTGCATCCAGAACGTCAAAAGTCCGGATGGGGGGCCACGCGCGGCTCATGCCTGTGTCGGCGTCTTGGCACGTTTGCATTCCGGCCAAAGCCCGGCATCGGCTTCAGGCGGCGGGATACTCGGGTGGCGGGAAACACCGCCATGACGCCACGCCCAGCGGACGTCGTGGTTCAGGCAACTGCCTGCCGGCGGAACGTCACCACCAGCACGTCGCGCGCGGCCGGGCGCGCCGGATCGATCGGCTCCACTGCGGTGACGCCATGGAACACGCGCGCATCCTCGACGATGGCGGCATCGAAGGGATGGGTCAGGGTGAAGCTGCCGAGTTCGGTGCCATCGAGCGCATGGATCGACGTGGTGCCTTCGCGGATGTTGTCGCGCCCGATCATCAGCACCAGCACGAAGTCCACGCCATCGCGGTGCATGCCTTCGGGCGTCGGTTGGCCGGGATGCTGCGCCCCTGCCTCGATGCGGAACTGGTGCACTTCGATATGCCAGCCATCGACCTCTGGCCGAAGGTCGTTGCACACATGCCTAAACCAATACAGCACCGTGCCCAGCGCGGGACCGGCGATCACCTCGTGCGTGATCGGCTCGAACCAGCGCGCGATGCCGCCGTTCAAACGGTTGTAGTCACGGCTTTGCCAGTGCGGAAGATTGGGGCGTAGCGTCAGCGCGCCATCGCGAGGGGACGCAAACACGGCGAATCGACGACGGCGGTAGCGCCCGCCATCGGCCATGTAGGTGTCCAGGTGCAGGTCATCCCAACTGCGGGCGAATTCCGACCAGTCGGCCAGCGAGCCAGCCGAGTGCAGCCAGCCGCGCATGCGTTCTGCGTCGACGAATGCAAATCCCTGCCGCTCCAGTTCGGCTTCCAGTGCCTGAGCCAGCGGCTGCGAATCATCCATGAGGTTACTGAGGCCAAGGCCCGGTGCGTGATGGATGCAAAGCGTAATCCATCGCCCCCGACGCAACACCCCCATCGCCGGTCACGGTGCCACAACCCTCCACCCCGTCGCGCACGTAGGCGCGACCTACCGCTCGTCGATGTGCCGTGTTGGGCGGAAACCTGACGTCGCGCATCCAAGCGCGACCTACCGCTGTAGGTCGGGGCT
>JAPMLR010000002.1:334622-350914 GCA_026410415.1 Denitratimonas yunnanensis (SeqCode)
TACCGCTGTAGGTCGGGGCTACGCCCCCGACGCACTTCCGCGTCAACGCACGGCATTCGCCGATCGGCGCGATAATGCCGCTCCCGTTCCATCCGTGACCATCATGTCCCGTTGCACCGCCGAACTCGTTTCCAGCGCCCATCGCCACCTCGTCCCCACGTACCGTCAGCGCGCGCTGGTACTTGATCGCGGACACGGCTCGCGGATGTGGGATATCGACGGGCGCGAATACGTGGATTTCGCGGCCGGCATCGCGGTCAGTGCCCTCGGACACGGCGACGCCGATATTCTCGCGGCGCTGCACGAACAAGCCGGCAAGATCTGGCATACCAGCAACATTTTCTACAGCGAGCCACCGTTGCGTCTGGCCGAGGAACTGGTGGCCGCCAGCGGCTTCGCTTCGCGCGTGTTCTTCTGCAACTCCGGCGCGGAGGCCAACGAAGCGGCGATCAAGCTGGTACGCCGCCATGCCGCCAATGCCGGTCGCCCGCCCGGGCGCCGCACCCTCATCACCTTCCACGGTTCGTTCCACGGCCGCACGCTGGCCACGGTCACGGCCACGGCGCAACCGAAATACCAGCAAGGCTTCGAGCCGTTGCCGGCGGGGTTCCGTTATGCACCGTTCAACGACATCGCGGGTTTCGATGCGGTGTTCGGTGACGATGTTGCGGGCGTGCTGGTTGAGCCCGTGCAGGGCGAGGGTGGCGTGGTTCCGGCCGATCCCGGTTTCCTCGCGCACCTGCGCGCACGCTGCGACGACGTCGGCGCGCTGCTGGTGTTCGACGAAATCCAGACCGGCGTCGGCCGTAGCGGCAAGCTGTGGACGCACCAGTGGGATGGCGTGTCGCCCGACGTGATGACCCTGGCCAAGGGCTTGGGATGCGGCTTTCCGATCGGCGCGATGCTGGTGGCCGAAGGCGCTGCCGAAACGCTGGAGTTCGGCAGCCACGGCACCACGTTCGGCGGCAATCCTTTGGCGGCTGCCGTTGCGCGAGTCGCATTGCGCAAGCTGTCCGATCCGGTGCTGCTGTCGAACGTCGAAACGCAAGCGCGCGCCTTGCGCGAGGGCCTGCACGCGCTGGACAAAAAGCATCGGGTGTTCGCCGAGGTGCGTGGACGCGGCCTGATGCTCGGCGCCGTGCTGCGCCCGGAGTTTGCTGGCCGCGCTGCGGACATCCTCGATCACGCTGCCAACGTCGGCCTGCTGCTTCTGCAGGCCGGCTCCGACGTGCTGCGCTTCGTGCCGGCGCTCAACATCGAGGCAGCCGACGTGGCCGAAGGGTTGGCGCGTCTCGACGCGGCCTTGTCGGCGTGGGCTACCGCGCGACAGGGCTGAGATTCATCGTGTCCCCTGTTCGGACACGGTGATAGCATCGTCGCGTCCTCTCATTGAGCACGTCGATGTCGCGCACTCTCGCGTTGTTGTTGCCCTTGCTGGTTACGACCAGCGTGCAGGCGGATGTCGCCGTGACGGTGGATGCCGCACTGCGCGATCAGGTGGTGGAATGGCGACGCGACCTGCACCGCCACCCCGAACTGGGCAACCATGAAGTGCGTACCGCGCAGGTGGTGGCCGACCACCTGCGCTCGCTCGGCATGACGCCGCGTACCGGCATTGCCCACACCGGCGTGTCGGCCGTTCTCAAAGGTGGGAAACCCGGTCCGCGCATCGCGTTGCGCGCCGACATGGATGCTTTGCCGGTGACCGAACAAACCGGCTTGCCGTTCGCTTCCACGGTGAAAAGCGACTATCGCGGCCAGCCGGTCGGCGTGATGCACGCCTGCGGCCACGACATGCATGTGGCGATCCTGATGGGTGTGGCGCAGACCCTGGCGTCGCAGCGCGAGGAGTTGCCCGGCGAAGTGATGTTCGTGTTCCAGCCGGCCGAGGAAGGCCCGCCGACGCCGTCGGAAAGCGCCGGCGCGCAGCTCATGCTGGAGCAGGGCGTGTTTGACGGGTTCCAGCCCGATGCGGTGCTTGGCCTGCATGTCTGGTCGCGATTGCATGTCGGCCAATTGGGCGTGCGCAGCGGTCCCTTCATGGCCAGCGCGGACGAATGGACGTTGAAGATCGAGGGCCAGCAGACGCATGGTTCGCAGCCGTGGGCGGGCGTGGATCCGATCACCGTCGCGGCGCAGATACTGCTCGGCGCGCAGTCGATCATCGCGCGCCAGATCGACATCACCGCGCATCCGGTCGTGTTGACGGCCGGGCAGATCCAGTCCGGCCTGCGCTTCAACATCATTCCCGACGAAGCCACGATGGTGGGTACCTTGCGCACCTTCGACATGGATGTGCGCGAGGACGTGATCGCACGCTTCCGCAGCACCGCCGAACATTTCGCTGCTGCCAGTGGTGCGACGGCCGAACTGTCGGTGAGCATGAATGCGCCGGTGACGCGCAACGATCCGGCGCTGACCCAACGGCTGCGCCCATCACTGGAGAAGGCTGCCGGTACCGGCAATGTGGTCGAGGTGCCGCGCTACACCATCGCCGAGGATTTCTCGCAATTTGCCAACGTCGCACCCGGCTTGTACTTCTTCGTCGGCACCACGCCGCAAGGGCAGGCGTTGGACAGCGCGCCGATGAACCACTCGCCGTTCTATGCGCCGGACGAAGGCGCGTTGGAGCTGGGCGTGCGAGCGATGCTGCAAGCCACCCTGGATTTCCTGCACGCGCCCGAGGCCTGACAGCCCGAGCGGCGGCCGCAAACCATTGCGATGCTGGACGAAGCACTCGCAGGCCGCGGTCGCTTCCGCGGCGATGCAGGCCGCACCATCAATCCGACGGTTCCAGCGGCAATTGCGGCTGTTGCAACTCGATCCGCCCCTCGCCCGCGACGATCTTCTTGAACTCGCCGCGCGATACCGAGACATAGCGCTCGTTGCCGCCGATCTCGACCTGCGGACCATCGGTGATGGCGCGGCCGTTTTCGTCCACGCGCACTACCATCGTCGCCTTGCGACCGGTGTGGCAGATCGTCTTGATCTCGCTCAGCGAATCGGCCCAGGCCAGCAGGTACTGGCTGCCCTCGAACAACTCGCCGCGGAAATCGGTGCGCAGGCCATACGCCAGCACCGGCACGTCGATCTTGTCGACCACTTCGGTGAGTTGCCAGACCTGACGCTTGGAGAGGAATTGCGATTCGTCGGTGAGCACGCAGTGCAGTGCACCGTGGGTGGCGATGTCGGTGCGCACGATCTCCAGCAGATCATCGTCGCGCCCGAAAATGCGCCCGCGCGCCGACAGCCCGATGCGCGACGCCACCACGCCCTCGCCGAAGCGGTTGTCCAGCTTCGGCGTCAGGATCAGCGTGCGCATGCCGCGCTCGTGGTAGTTGTGCGCGCTCTGCAGCAGCGTCGTCGTCTTTCCGGCATTCATTGCCGAATAGTAGAAGTAGAGCTTGGCCATGGCGTCCTCGGTGCAGGCGGGCATCCTAATGCACCCGGCCCGCGTTCCGTTCCCCTCGAGGTTCCCATGCAGCAGGGCGGGGTTGCCCCCGACGAAACGCCAAGCACCCCGCGCATGTCGGGGTTTCCCCCGACATTCCCGTAGGTCGGGGTCACACCCCCGACATGCCAGGCGTTGAATGATCCGGGCATGGCGGCACGCCTCGGCCTTCCGCCGCGCACGTAGGCGCGACCTGCGGCAGGGTGCCGCGCCGCGGGTCGGGGTTACACCCCCGACGAAACGCTATTCGAAGCCATCGCTGAACAGGCCCGTACCCAGCGTGGAGGAGCGGCAGCGACCGAACTCGGAGGTGCCCCGATGAAAGAAGATCATGCCCATGGGATCGCCGAGAATCTTCGTGGCGGTGGCCGTGACCCAGCGCGAGGTGTCGAAGAAGGTGCTGCTGCCTGCTGGCGCGGTGAGCTGCACGTGGGTGAAGGTCGTGCTGCCGTTGCTTTGCCCGTCCATCCCGTTGCTGATCAGCGTGTACGTGGTGCCAAGCCACATCTCGCCCTCACCCCAGAAGCCCTGCGGGAGCTGGCCCGAGATCCTCAGGTTGCACTGCGTCACGGAGTAGAAATCGATGCGATACCACCCGTTCGAGGACGTCAGCGTGCCGCTGGCCTGCGCGCTGCCGCCGCTGCCTTCCAGTGCCGTGAGCACGGGTTTGTTCTGGCCCCCGTTGGCGGCTCCGGCGGGCGGGTTGGCATTGTTGGCATCCGAATAATTGATGCCATCGTCACCCAGATCGATGCCGATGCCGCCGTTGTCGTGGAAGCGATTGCGCCGGATCGAGTTGTTGCTAGAGGCAACCACCGCCACGCCATCGTTGCCGCTGAAGGCGATGCGGTTGGAGTCCACCTGGGTGGCACTGGCCGCGTTGGCGATGCGCACGCCATGCCCGCCGTTGCCGCGATTGGCGCATGTGCCCACGCACAATGCGGGGATGCCGATGCGGTTGTCGGTGATGCGGTTGCCCACCGCATGGCTGCCACTGACCTCGATGCCATCCGAGGTGTTGTTGGCAATCACGTTGCCACGCACGACGTGACCGGGACCGTGGATCAGGATGCCGCGCTCGTTGCCGCGCTGGTCGCCGCCGCTGAGTGTTCCGATGTAGTTGTTCTCGACGATGGCCGCGCTCGGCTGGGTGCTGCCGGAGCCCGAGATGCTGATGCCCGTGCCCAGTGCATGTGCGATGACGTTGCGCTCTGCCGGTTCCGGCCCGCCGATGCGAACGCCTTGCGTGCTGCCGCCCACGCGCACGCCGGTGCCGCTGGGCAGGGCGGTGTAGCTGCCGAAGCTGCCGCCCACTTGCGAACCCGCCAGGCGATGGTCGCGTCCGCCGGCAAATTGCACGGCGGCGATGGAATGCCCGGAGAACCCCAATCCCTCGATGCTCACCGTGGCCTCGGGCGAGGCCGTGGTGGCGACATTGAGGCCGTACGCGCCGGTGATCTGGTTGGCACCGTTGAGCACCACGCACAGCGTCGCGTTGTTGCCGATCGCGGTGGTGTTGCGACTGGAACCGGGCTGGGTGTAGCCATCGATGACCACCGGTTCGGCGATGGTGGGAAGCAGTGACGCCAGCGTGATGACGCGCGGGCAGGCGCCGGACATGTTGAAGTGGATCCGGTTGACGTTGGGTGCGGCATTGGCGTCGATCAATGCCTGGCGCAGCGAGCCGGCGCCGGCATCGTTGGTGTTGGTCACTGTCAGCACGGTGGCGGTGGAGCCGATGTTGGATTCGAACGCGCCGCGATCCGGGGCCGTGCCTTGCCAGCGCGCGTTGCCGGCAAAATCCTTCTGGCTGAGCAGGGTGGTATCGATGCGCCCGCTGTTGATGCCGGGTGACGCGCCACCCAGGCGCCAGTCATCGGTGGCCGGATTCACGAACTGCGGGTTGCTGGTCAGGCTTGCCACGGGCGCCGAGGTCAACGCCGGGATGGCATTCACGGTGCTGCCGAGAATGTTGTTGCTGAGCTGCGCATCAATGCTCCCCACGGAGCCGCGTTTGCGAAGTCGAATATCGAGAGAGTTTCCCCAGAACACGTTGTTGGTCGCGAACATGCGCCAGGCATCGGTTTCTTCCACGTCGGCACGGGTCACGCAAAGTGCACCACTGCCGTTGTTCTGGGCAAAGGTGTTGCCTTCCACTCGCGCTGTTTCCAGCCAATAGGCGCGGATTTCGACCGCGCAATCGCTGAGCCAGCCACCGCCGGGATGGATGCCGCCGCTGTTGGTGATCAGGTTGTTGCGCAGCGTCACCCGGCTCGCGCCCAGTTGGGTGTGGCCGACATGATCGAGCCAGACCCGCTCCAGAGTGAGGGTTTCATCGCTGACCAGATACAGCGAATTCAGGTTGCGCAGCGTCAAGCGTTCCAGCCGCAACGGCGCACCAGCCATGAAGTTGCTGACATAAAGGTTGGTGCCGGTCAGCACGGTGGCGGCAGGGTTTTCGCTGCGCGTGGTGCAGCCGTTGCCGTAGCCGCCCTGGATGCTGATGGACTCCTCCACAGCCGGATACGCGGGGCTGCCACCGTTGCCATCGATGATGCTGCCAGCCATGCTCCAGGTGCCCGCCGTCATCTTGATCACGACAGGCTCGTTGACAGCCACCGCCACCGCGGCATTGAACTGGGCCACGTTGCTGACGCAGCGTTCTACCGCCATCGCACCCGGTGCAGTCAGGGCCAGCAGCAATGCGAAAGGGGTTGTCCACGGCACGGCCGGACGGAAAACAGCAGGGACGGCGAACATGGCGAAAGCCTCCGGAAGGTGGGTTCGCCAACAACAACGCAGGGCCGTCGAGAATCGTGCCAGATTTTATTGCTCCCTCGTCGTTCCGTCGGGGGTGTAACCCCGACCTACGGCATGGAAGCGTTGGGGGTAACCCGACATGTGCGGGGTGGGTTGGCGTTTCGTCGGGGGTGTAACCCCGACCTACGTGCGAAACCCTGCGCAGGTCGCGCCTACGCGTGCGACGAAACGCCGTGGTTTGCCGCAACGCTCGGATCGATGCCATGCCCGGATCACCCAACATTTGCCACGTCGGGGATGTAACTCCGACCTACGTGCGAAACCCTGCGTAGGTCGCGCCTACGCGCGCGACGGGGCATTCAGCGCTCCCGTGCCGCCTGCACGCGCGGATGGTTTTCACCGAGCAATGCGACCAGCGCGGCAATCTTGCGCTCGCGCCAGTCGGCGGCATCGTCATGGCCGAGCAAGGTGGCGGCCTCGGCTCGCAGGCTCAGGGTTTCGGCCTGTGCATTGCTCGGCTCGGGATGGCGCTGCACCAGTTCTTCGAGTGCCGTATCCAGCGCCGCCAATGCCTCGCCCTGGCCCTGGCGCAGGCGCGCGGACGCCAGCGCGGCGGCAGTGAGGAAATAGTCCGGCTCGGTACGGTTGCTGAGGCTGGCGAAGTGCCGTTCGGCGTCGGTCAGCACAGCCAGTGCCTCGGCGTTGCGCTCTTGAGCCAGAAGGATCAGGCCCAGTTGTGCTTCGGCCGAGCCCAGTTGGGTGGCGCCGGCTGCGGCGTGGATGCTGCGCGCACGTTCGGCCATGGCGGCGGCTTCATCGAGCCGCTGGCTATAGCGATACAGCCGCGAAAGCAGCAGCCTGATGCTGGCAACGATGCTGTGGCCGGGATGCAGAGTGCGTTCGGCGGTGTCCAGCGCCTGCAGGGCGGCGGCCTCGGCGTCAGCGAACCGGCCAAGGCCGAGCAATGCGGCGGCACGCCCGAGGTGCAGCCAGGCCTGCCGGGATTCGGGTGCTTGCGGGTCCAGAGCGAGCAGGCGGCTGGCTTCGGTGTAGGCACGCTCGGCATCGGCGTAGCGGTCGCGGCGGTTGGCTGTCGCGCCGAGGTTGTTCCAGTCCACCGCCAGGCGCGGATCATCGGGACCGAGCAGGGCGCGGCGTTCGTCCAGGATGCGTTCGTAAAGCCGTTGCGCTGCGGCGAGCTCGCCACGGAACTGGACGATCTTGGCGAACGTGGTGAGCGTGGCGATGCGGCCCATCGCGAGATCGTCGCGGTCGATCCGGTCGTACAGCGCGAGCGACTCCTCGCTGGCCGTGCGTGCTTCGTCGAGCCGCCCGATGGCGGTGTCGTGCATTGCCACGTAGTGCAATGCATCGGCCAGCGCCGGCCAGGCGTCCTCGCCGAGGGTACGCAGTTGCGCGACACCGCTTTCCATCCGCGCCCGGCCTTCCTCCGCTGCGCCGAGCGCGATCAGGCTGTTGCCGATGGCGACCTGCAGTTCGGCGCGGGTATCGGGCGCGTCGTCCAGTGCATCCACTTGTGCGGCGGCGTTGCGGATCAGATCGATGGCGGTGGTCTGGGCGCCATCGCGCGACAGCTCCGGATTGCCGCTCTTGATCAGCGACACCACGAAATCACGGGTTTTCGCCGCACGTCGGGCCTGAGCCTCGGCCTGCGCCAGATGCTGTTCGGCGCGGGCACGCTGGCGGTTGGCCTCGTCGGCCTGCTCGCGTGCGATGCGTGCCTGCCACAACGCAGTACCGAAACCGGCGACCAGCGCGATCAGTGCCAGCAACGCGGCAGCGCTGGCGAAGCGATGTCGCAGAATGAACTTGCGCAAGCGGTAGCCGGACGAGTCCGGGCGCGCGCTGATCGGCCGACCATCGAGATACGCGCTCAGGTCGGCGCCGAGGGCGGCCGCCGAGGCATACCGGCGTTCGGGTTCCGGACGCAGTGCCGTGAGCACGATGCGATCCAGGTCGCCCGCCACCAGTCGCGCCAGCCGCGCTGGTTCCGGTGGAGACTGGCCCCAGCGTTGCGTCATCTGCGCCGCATCCAGTTGGCGCAGCGCCTGGCTTGGCCGCACCAGCGAGTCGTATTCGCCGGAGGATGCATTGCCCGTGGTCAGCGCGCGTTCGCGGCGATAGGGTAGTTGTCCGGTCAGCAGTTCGTAGAGCACCACGCCCAGCGCGTGCACATCGGTGGCGGTGCTGATCGTGTCGCCGTGGAGCTGTTCGGGCGCGGCATAGGCTGGCGAGAGCACGCGCAGGCCGGTGCGGGTGTGGTGCGCGTCCGGGGTGTCATCGAGCAGCTTGGCGATGCCGAAATCCAGCAGGTGCGGCTCGCCTTGAGCATCGACGAGGATGTTGGATGGCTTGAGGTCGCGGTGCACCACGAGCCGGCCCTGCGCATAGGCCACCGCATCGCAGACCCGTTGCATCAGCGCCAGACGTTCGCGCAGCGCCAGGCCGCGCTCGCGCACCCAGTCGGTCACCGGCACGCCTTCGACATGCTCCATCACGATGTAGGGGTGGCCATCGTCATCCATTCCCCCATCGAGCAGGCGCGCGATGTTGGGATGGGCGAGGCTGGCGAGAATCCGCCGCTCCTGCAGGAAGCGCTGCAGGATGTCGTCGCTGTCCATGCCGCGCTTGAGCCGCTTGAGCGCGGCACGCTGGACGAAGCCGCCATCGTGACGCTCGGCCAGGAACACCTCGCCCATGCCGCCGCGACCCAGCGGCGCGATCAATCGCCAGTGGCCGATGTCGATGATGTCGGAACGTGTGCCGGAGGCAGGCGTACCGCTTCGTGCCGAGTCGGCCGCAAGCTCCAGCGCCTCGCGTGCCAACCCGCCCAGGCCGCGCTCGAACGGCCCGCTGCCCGCTTCGGCCGCGAGCAGCGCCTTCAATTCCTCGGCGAAGGCCGGCTCCTTGCGCCCGATCTGCGCCAGACGCGCGGCCTGCGCCGCGTCATCCAGATCGAGCAATTCATCCAGCGCCGCCGACTGGCGGTGCCAGTGCGCAGTGTCATGGGGTGGATGCCGACTCATGCGCCAGATCCCGGTAAAGGAAGGCCTTGGCCTTGCGCCAGTCGCGTTTCAGCGAACGCTCGGAACGCTCCAGCACGCTGGCCATTTCGGTGAAACCCAGCCCGCCGAAGAAATGCAGCTCCACCAGCCGCGCGAGACCGTCGTCGAACCGCTCCAGTCGCGCCAATGCCGCATCCAGTTGCAGCAGATCATCGTCCTGCCCCGCCAGCACCGCCGACAGCGCCGGCTCGCGCACCTCATCGAGCGACATCGGCGCGATGCCCTCGCCGCGCTTGACCGCACCACGCCGGCGCACATGATCCACCACGATCTGCCGCATCGCGCGCGACGCCAGCGCGAAGAAATGCCGACGATCGTGCGGACCCTCGCCCGCGGCATTGGCCAGGCGCAAGTACACCTCGTGCACCAGCGACTGGGCATGACCAATGTCCGACCCGCTGCGTACCAGATGATGCTGCGCCATGCGGTGCAGATCGGCATACAGCGCCTGGAACAATCGCGCCTCGGCGGCCTTGTCGCCAGCGCGTGCCGCTGCAATCAGCAGGGTGGTATCCACGGTCGATTCCGAAGGAAGTCAGCGCATCATTCCACGCCGCCCCACGCCGCGCCAACCACCCGACACACGCCGGGATCGCACCGTGCCGGCATTCCCCGACGCCCCGTCGCGCGCAGGTCGGGGTTACACCTCCGACGTAACCGGGGACGTTGCGACATCCCCCGACGCGCCGCGCATTGCGGGAATCCGTGCGTGGGCCATCCGATCATGGGCAATCCGGGCATGGCGGCACATCACGGCGTTCCGTCGCGCGCGCAGGCGCGACCTACGCAGGGTTTCGCACGTAGGTCGGGGTTACATCCCCGACGAAACACGCCCCGCCACCAACATGACGGGCGATCAGGCCAAGTAACGCGCAATCGCCAGGCCGGCCTCACGCCCGTCGTGCACCGCCGTCACCACAAGGTCGGCACCGCGTACGTTGTCGCCACCGGCAAAGATTTTCGGGTTGGAAGTCTGGTAGCGCAGCGCGCCTTCCTGCGCCTTGATGCGGCCATCGGCTTCCAGTGCCACGCCGTGCTCGGCCAGCCATGTCGCCGGGCTCGGGCGGAAGCCGAAGGCGAGGATCACCGCATCTGCCGCCAGCACCTCGTCCGAACCCGGAACGACTTCCGCACTGCGTCGGCCCTTGGCATCGGGTGCGCCGAGTTGAGTTTGCGCGACGCGCACGCCGACCAGTCGCCCGTTCTCGTCGTGTTCGATGGCTATGGGCTGGCGATTGAACACGAAGCCCACGCCTTCATCACGCGCATTCTTCACCTCGCGCCGCGAGCCGGGCATGTTGTCCTCGTCGCGACGGTAGGCGCAGGTGACTTGCGCCGCGCCCAAGCGCACCGACGTGCGCACGCAATCCATCGCCGTATCGCCGCCGCCCAGCACCACCACGCGTTTGCCGGCCACGTCCAGCAACGGATCGTTCACTGCGCCATCGGACAACAACCGGCGCGCGTTGGCGATCAGGAAATCCAGCGCCAAACGCACGCCTGCACCGTCCTGTCCGGGCAGGCGACCGTCGAGCGGCGTGTAGGCGCCGGTGCCGACGAATACCGCGTCGTAATCGCGCAGCAGATCGGCAAACGCCAGATCGCGGCCCACGTCCACGCCGAGATGGAAACGCACGCCCATGGCCTCCAGTACGCCACGTCGGGTTTCGATGACCTGTTTCTCCAGCTTGAACGTCGGGATGCCGAACGTCAGCAAGCCGCCGATCTGGCTGTGGCGGTCGAACACATGGGCTTGGATACCGCTGCGCGCGAGGCGATCCGCGCATGACAACCCGGCCGGTCCGGCACCCACGATGGCGACACGTTTGCCGGTCGGCACCACATTCGAGAGGTCCGGCCGCCAGCCTTGCCGGAAGGCCTCATCGACGATGTATTTCTCCACCGCGCCGATGGTCACGGCGCCGAAATCATCGTTGAGCGTGCAGGCGCCTTCGCACAGGCGATCCTGCGGGCAGATGCGTCCGCAAATCTCCGGCAGCGGGTTGGTTTCGTGCGCCAGCGCCGCCGCCTCGAACAGACGACCGGCCTGGGCCAGCGCCAACCAGTTCGGAATGTAGTTGTGGACCGGGCATTTCCATTCGCAATACGGATTGCCGCAATCCAGGCAACGCCCGGCTTGCGCCGCCGCGCTGTCGGCATCGAACTGGCCGTAAATCTCCTGCCAACCCGAGACACGCACCGGCGTCGGGACTTCCGCCGGCATCCGGCGGGGCAGGTCGAGGAACTGGAACACGTTCTCGCCCGCCATCACGCAGCCCTCCGCAACGCATCAATCAGGGTTTCCAACGACGCGGCACGTGGCTTCACCACCCAGAACTTGCCGACGAAATCGCGGAAGTCGGCGAGGATCTGCCGGCCCCATTCACTCCCGGTTTCCTCCACATGGCGTTGGATCTGCGCACGCAAATGCTGGAGCTGGCTGTCCATGCCTTCGGGTGAGAGGCGATGGATGTCGATCAGCTCGTGGTTGTAGCGATCCACGAAATCCCGTTCGATGTCGAGCACGTACGCGAAGCCGCCGGTGAAACCCGCGCCGAAGTTCACGCCGGTCCGGCCCAGCACGGTCACCACGCCGCCGGTCATGTACTCGCAGCAATGGTCGCCGGCACCTTCGATCACCGCCGTGGCGCCGGAGTTGCGCACCGCGAAGCGTTCGCCGGCGCGGCCGGCCGCGTACAGTTCGCCACCCGTTGCGCCATACAGGCAGGTGTTGCCCATGATCGGCGTTTCACGCGCGATGTAACGCGCCGAGGCCGGTGGACGCAGCACCAGCTTGCCGCCGGCCATGCCTTTGCCGACGTAGTCGTTGGCATCGCCTTCCAGTCGCAGGTTCAGGCCGGCCACGTTGAAGGCGCCGAAGCTCTGTCCCGCGATGCCGGCAAGCTGCAAGGTGATCGGCGCGTCCTGCATGCCGGTATTGCCGTGGCGGCGTGCAATCTCGCCCGAAAGCGCGGTGCCGATGGCGCGGTCGTAGTTCTTCAGCTCGTAGCGGACTTCACCGCCGCGCTTGTTCGCAATCGCGTCCCGCAGCTCATCCAGCATGCGATGGGCGAGGGCAGCGGCATCGTGCGGATCGTTCTGCGCCTGCGTGCAGAAGCGCGGTGCATCGGCAGTTGCCCCACCATCGGCGAGCAACGGCGTGAGATCCAGGCCGCGTTGCTTGGCCGTGTGGCCTTCAAGAATGGTGAGGTAGTCGGTGCGACCGATCAGATCTTCGAGCTTGCGCACGCCGAGGGCCGCCATCCATTCGCGGGTTTCCTGCACCACGAAACGGAAATAGTTCATCACCATGTCCGGCAAGCCGATGAAGTGCTGCTCGCGCAAACGCGTGTCCTGCGTCGCGATGCCGGTGGCGCAATTGTTGAGATGGCAGATGCGCAGGTATTTGCAGCCCAGCGCCACCATCGGCGCGGTGCCGAAGCCGAAACTTTCCGCGCCGAGGATCGCCGCCTTGATCACGTCCAGGCCGGTCTTGAGGCCGCCATCGGTCTGCAATCGCACTTTGTGGCGCAACCCGTTCGCGCGCAGCGCTTGCTGCGCTTCGGCCACACCCAGTTCCCACGGCGTGCCGGCGTACTTGATCGACGACATCGGCGAGGCGCCGGTGCCGCCGTCGTAGCCGGAAATCGTGATCAGGTCGGCGCTGGCCTTCACCACGCCGGCGGCAATGGTGCCGACGCCCGCGTGACTCACCAGCTTCACGCTGACCAACGCCCCGGGATTGATCTGCTTGAGATCGAAGATCAGTTCGGCGAGGTCTTCGATGGAGTAGATGTCGTGGTGCGGCGGCGGCGAGATCAGGCCGATGCCGGGCTTGGCGTAACGCAGCCGAGCGATGAGCTCGTTGACCTTGTGGCCGGGCAACTGGCCGCCTTCGCCGGGCTTGGCGCCCTGCGCGATCTTGATCTGCAGCACTTCCGCGTTGACCAGGTATTCCGGCGTGACGCCGAAGCGGCCCGAGGCCACCTGTTTGATCTTGCTGCGCTTCTCGGTGCCGTAGCGCGCCGGGTCTTCGCCGCCTTCGCCGGAGTTGCTGCGGCAACCCAGGCGATTCATCGCGATCGCCAGCGCTTCGTGGGCTTCAGGCGACAACGCGCCGAGCGAGATGCCAGCCGAATCGAATCGCGGCAACAACGCGGCTTCCGCTTCCACCTCATCCAACGGAACCGGCGTGCGCGAGGTATCGAGTGCGAGCAGATCGCGCAGCGTGGTGACAGGCCGCTGATTCACGTGGTCGGCGAACACTTTGTAATCGGCGTAGTCGCCGCTGCGCACCGCGCGTTGCAGGCTGCCGATCACATCCGGGTTGTAGGCGTGGTATTCGCCGCCGTGCACGTACTTGAGCAGGCCACCGGGCAACAGCGGTGTGCCGTCGTTCCAGCTTTCCGCGGCCTGCGCCTCCACCTCCTGCTGCAAGGCCGCCCAACTCGCGCCGCCGATGCGTGAGGGCGTGCCGGGGAAACACAGATCCACGATGTCGCGATCCAAACCCACGATCTCGAACAACCCCGCACCGCGATAACTGCCGATGGTGGAAATGCCCATCTTCGACATGATCTTGTACAGACCTTTGCAGATACCGCGCCGATAACTGCGGCCGATCTGCGCCGGTTCGCTGCCGCGCTTGGCCGACATCACGCCCGAGCGCGAGAGGTCGAACAGCGTTTGATAGGCCAGATACGGGAACACCGCCGTGGCGCCGAAACCGATCAGGCACGCGAAGTGATGCGGATCGCGTGCCGTGGCGGTTTCCACGATCAGGTTGCAGTCGCAGCGGATGCCGGCACGCACCAGACGATCATGGATCGCGCCCGTCGCCAGCAGCGGATGCACGAAGTTCAACCCACGCTGCGGCTCGACATCGCTCAGGATCAGGATCACCGCGCCATCGCGCACCGCGCGCTCGGCCTCGTCGCACAGCCGCACCACCGCATCGCGCATCGATTCCTGCTGCGGGTGGTAGAACAACTTGAGCGTGGCCTGCGCCTCGCGAAACGCGTCCATCGCCAGAATCTGACGCAGCTTGCGCTGGCTCAACACCGGCGAATTGATGATGACTTGATGCGCGCTTTCCGGCGTGAGTTCGAACGGATTGCCTTCGCGCCCGATCGGGGTGGTCAAACTCATCACGATGGATTCGCGCAGCGGGTCCATCGGTGGATTGGTGACTTGGGCGAAGGCTTGGCGGAAGTAGTCGTACAGCGAGCGATGCTGCTGGCTCAACACCGCCATCGGTGTGTCGTCGCCCATCGAGCCGGTGGCTTCCTGCTCGGTTTCGGCCAACACGCGCAACACCGAATCGCGTTCCTCGCGCGAGAGATTGAACTGCTTCTGGTAACGCCGCAGCGTGGCCGGGTCCATTGGTTCTGCCGCGAGCGAGGGATCGATCAGATCCTGCTCGACATACTTGAGCCCGCGCTTGAGCCAGCGCTTGAACGGCGCGCGGCTCTTGTTGATCCCGTCGATCCGGGTGCTGTCCAGCAGCTCGCCCGAATACAGGTCCACCGCGATCATCTCGCCGGGGCCGAGCTTGCCCTTGGCCACGATGTCTTCGGTCGGGCAATCCCACACGCCGGCTTCCGAGGCCACGGTGAGGTGTCGATCTTTCGTCAGCGACCAGCGCGCCGGGCGCAGACCGTTGCGATCCAGCGTGCAGGCGGCGTAGCGGCCATCGCACAGCACGATGCCTGCCGGGCCGTCCCACGGGTCGCAGTTGAGGCCGAAGTACTGATAGAACGCGGCCAGATCCGCATCGACGTTTTCCAGCACCGAGGTCGCCGGTGGCACCAGGATGCGCATCGCGCACAGCAGGTCCATGCCGCCGGCCAGCAGCACTTCGAGCATGTTGTCCATGCTTTGCGAATCGGAGCCGTGCATGGACACCGGCGGCGTGAGCTCGCGCAGGTCGATGGCCGGGCTGTGCCATTTCGCCACGCGCGCCAGCGCCCAGCGCCGGTTGCCTTCGATGGTGTTGATTTCGCCGTTGTGCGCCAGCAGGCGGAACGGCTGCGCCAGCGGCCAGCGCGGCGCGGTGTTGGTGGAAAAACGCTGATGGAACAGCGCCACGCCGGAGGCCATGTCCGGATGACGCAGATCCGGGAAAAAATCGGCCAGCGCCGGCGCCAGCACCAGACCTTTGTAGCCCAGTGTCCACGGCGACAGGCTCACCACATAGAAATCGTCCAGATCGGCCAGACGCATTTCGGCGCGGCGACGTGCAAGAAACAGGGCGCGAGCAAACGCCGTCTGATTCATCGTCACCGCCGGACACACGAACACCTGCTCGATGCGCGGCAGCGAAGCCAAACCAATCGGGCCGCAGGCGGATTCGTTCACCGGGACCTCGCGCCAACCGGCGACGCGCACGTCCAGACGTTCCAGCTCTTCCCCGAGCACGGCACGGGCGCGCTCCGCGGTCGCGTTGTCGCGTGGCAGGAACACGTTGCCGGCCGAGAAGCCCTGACCCAGGCGGAAACCCGCGTCCTCCGCCACGCTGCGCAGGAAGGCTTCGGGCCGATGCAGCAGCACGCCGCAGCCATCGCCGGTTTTCCCGTCGGCGAGGATCGCGCCGCGGTGCGACATCCGCCCCAGCGACGACAGCGCCGTGTCCACCAACCAGCGGCTGGGCTGGTTGTCCAAATGGGCGATCAGCCCGAAGCCGCAACTGTCGTGCTCGAAGCGCGAATCGTGCAGCCCGTGAGTGTGCCTGGATGCCATGCAAGCTCCGCTGAGTTCGAGACCGACTAAAACATAAATGCTGCGGTGCCGCAATTGCCCCCGCATCACCCGGCATCTCGACGCGACACCCGCCAATCAAGGATTCCGGAGACGCCACCTTCCGTAGGTCGGGGTTACACCCCCGACGAAACGCCGCGATGTGCCACACCGCCCGGATTGCCCAACGCCGCCACATCAAGGATTCCGGAGTCGCCACCTTCCGTAGGTCGGGGTTACACCCCCGACGAAACCCCGCG
>JAPMLR010000002.1:351009-504651 GCA_026410415.1 Denitratimonas yunnanensis (SeqCode)
GCACATCAAGGATTCCGGAGTCGCCACCTTCCGTAGGTCGGGGTTACACCCCCGACGAAACCCCGCGATGTGCCACACCGCCCGGATTGCCCAACGCCGCCACGTCGGTGATGCAACCCATCATGCGCGGTGTGGATCGGCGCCCCGTCGGGGGTGTAACCCCGACCTACGGATTGGGCATGCCGGTGATGTAACCCCGTGCGGATACGGCACCCTGCCGTGGGTCGTGCCCAACGTCCGGATCGCCAACTCCATCACTGTGCCCAATCGCGAACGACGGTGCGTGGCCCGACATCCCGACTACCCGCCTCGCCAACCTTCCGCCACAATGCCGGTTCACTGCGCGACAAAGAGGGGAACACGGGTGCACCTGAGCATCATCCTGCCCGCCAAAAACGAAGCCACAGGGTTGGCGAAAACCTTGCCAGCCATCTTCCAGCAATTGCCGGGCGCTCAAGTCGTCATTGTAGATGACGGCTCCACCGACGACACCGCCGCCATCGCCCGCGAACACGGTGCCACCGTCCTTTCCTCGCCGTATTCCATGGGCAACGGTGCAGCCATCAAGCGTGGCGCCCGTGCCGCCGCCGGCGACATCCTGGTGTTCATGGATGCCGACGGCCAGCACAACCCTGCGGACATTCCCAAACTTCTGGCCAAGCTGGACGAAGGCTACGACATGGTGGTCGGCGCCCGAGATGGCAGCGGCCAGGCCAACTTCCATCGCGGCCTCGCCAATACCTTCTACAACTGGCTCGCCAGCCACATGACCGGCCACAAAGTGGAAGACCTCACCTCCGGCTTCCGTGCCGTGCGCGCCGACAGGTTCCGCGAATTCCTGCACCTGCTGCCGAACGGGTTTTCCTATCCCACCACCAGCACCATGGCCTTTTTCCGCAGCGCCTATCCTGTGGCCTATGTGCCCATCGACGTGGCCAAACGCGTCGGTACCACCAGCCACATCCGGCCACTGAAGGACGGCATCCGCTTCCTGCTGATCATCTTCAAGATCGCCACGCTGTATGCGCCGTTGAAGCTGTTCGCGCCAACCGCCCTCGTCTTCTTCCTCACCGGCCTGGGCTACTACGCCTACACTTTCGCCACCCGGCACCAGTTCACCAACATGAGCCTGCTGCTGTTCAGCGCGGCGGTCATCATCTTCCTGATCGGCCTGATTTCCGAACAGATCACCAACCTGACCTACAAGCGCGATGGCTGAGGCCAAGCTCACGTTGACTTGACCAACCCGCAAGACTAACTTGCAGACATGAGCCAGATCATCAACGTACACGAAGCCAAAACGCAGCTCTCCCGCTTGCTGGACAAGGCCCACGCCGGCGAGGAAATCGTGCTGTACAAGGCCGGCAAGCCCTATGCCCGGCTGGTCCCACTCAAGCCTCCGGCCAAGCGCACCTTGGGCTTCCTGCCGGGCGAGGTCGGGCCGGAGTTCTTCGAGCCGCTGCCGCAAGCCGAACTGGATGCCTGGGAAGGCAAATGAAGCTGCTGCTGGATACGCACGCCTTCCTATGGGCCGTGATGCAGCCGGACAAGCTGTCGAAAAAAGTGCGCCGACTGCTGGAATCCCCCGACACGGAATTGATCGTCAGCGCCGCATCCGCTTGGGAAATCGCCACCAAGTACCGCCTCGGGCGCCTGCCTGATGCCAAACCCATCCTCGCCGATTTCAACGATGTGATACGTCGCCTCGATGCACGGATGCTCGCAATAAGCCACTCCCACGCACTGCGCTCGGGCAGCTATCCGCAGGACCATGCCGACCCGTTCGACCGGATGCTGGCAGCACAATCTGAGATGGAGAAGATCCCGCTCGTCAGCCGTGATGCGGCCCTGCAACAGCTCCATATCGAGCTTGTGTGGTAGCGCGCCCACGGAAACCCATGAATGAACGATGCCAAGCGCCCTTGCATCCTCCACATCACTCGCAACCTGCCGCCACTGGTGGGCGGCATGGAACGGCTGAACTGGCATATTGCCGATGAGCTGTCCCGCCATGCCGATGTGCACGTGATCGGCCCCCAAGGTGCCGCAGCCCTCAAGCCGGAAAGCGTGCATCTCACCGAAGTGCCGTTGCGCCCGCTGTGGAGGTTCCTGCTGGCTAGCGTGAAGCAAGCCAGCACCACCGCACGCCGCATCCGCCCCGATATCGTGCTGGCCGGCAGCGGCCTCACCGCACCGGCTGCCTTGCTCGCAGCACGGGTAAGCAAGGCGCGTGCTGCAGTTTACGTGCATGGCTTGGATGTAGCGGTGCACCACCCGGTGTATCGCGCGCTCTGGCACCCTGCCATCCGCCACATGGATACCGTTATCGCTAACAGCCACCCCACCGCTGAACTGGTACGCGAACTGGGCGTGGAGCCGGACAGAATCAAAATCGTCCACCCTGGTGTAACGCTGCCCACCGCACCACAGCCTCCAGAGGCCTTACAGGCATTTCGCCAGTGCCACGGCCTGGGCGATGCACGCCTGTTGCTCTCCATCGGCCGCCTCACTACCCGCAAAGGGCTGCATGAGTTCGTGCAGCACGCACTGCCGGGCATCGTGAGGCAAGCCCAGGATACTTTGTTGGTGGTGATTGGCGATACGCCTGCCAATGCATTGCACGCGGATATACAAGCCCCAGAAAGCATCCGGGCTATCGCCACCGAGGCCGGCATCGGTGATCACGTCCGTTTTCTCGGGGGGGTGTCTGATGTGGAGCTTGCCTGCGCTTACGAAAGCGCTGCTGTTCACGTTTTCCCCGTGCGCCACATTCCCGGCGACCCGGAAGGTTTTGGCATGGTGGCCATTGAAGCGGCTGCGCATGGGCTGCCGAGCGTAGCGTTTGCCACAGGCGGCGTGGTGGATGCGATATCCGAGGGTCGCTCCGGCAGATTGATTCCACCTGGAGACTACGTCGGCATGGTCGATGCCATCTGTCGTATCCTGATCGAAGGTGATGCGTGGGCGGGGGGCTGCCTCGAATTCGCACAAGGATTCGCGTGGGCGGGGTTCGGGAAAAGCATCGCGCAGCAATTGAATCAATCGGGCTTCCATGGAGGAATGGGGTAGTGAAGGATTCGAGAAATCACTGCCCGGTTGCTTCTGTCACGGTCACCTATAATCCAGACTTGGCCATACTGGAATCCCAGTTGAATGCATTACCTCAAGGGTGCTTGCGAATCATCGTGGACAACTCATCGCGACCGGAACTTCTCTCTGCGATCAAAGCGCTTGCGGCCGAGTTGCCCAATACGCGCGTCCTGATGAATGAGCACAACCTCGGATTAGCCGCCGCCCTGAATCGCGGCGTCAAAGCTGCGGCTGATTTGTCGCCCCCGCCACGATTCGCATTGCTGCTCGACCAGGACAGCGAGCCGGTAGCCGGGAGCGTGGAAAGATTGGTCGATGCCTTCGTATGGCTAGAACGGGAAGGCCTTAGCGTTGGGTGCGTTGGACCGACACTGCTGGATCATGCGACCGAACTCACACATGGGTTCCATCAATGCACCCGCTGGCGTTGGAAGCGCATGCATCCGCCCAGGAATTCAACCGAACCGGTGGAGTGTGCAAACCTCAACGGCAGTGGCACATTGGTGCCGATCAATCTGTTCGCCGGACTCGGTGGTTTAGATGAAGACTTGTTCATCGATCATGTGGACACTGAATGGGCGTTCCGCATAATTGCCGCAGGATATGGCTTATGGGGCATTCCCGATGCCGTATTCCGCCACCGTATGGGGCAGGACAGCATCCGATTCTGGCTGTTCGGCTGGCGCATCTGGCCGTACCGCTCACCACAAAGGAATTACTATCTTTTCCGAAATGCTATGCGGCTGCATCGCCGGACCTATGTTCCCTGGGTTTGGAAGATTTGGTGCGCGGTGAAGCTGTCGATAGTATTCTGTGTCCATGGTTTGTTCGATAGGCAACGAAAGGCACAGGCAAAGAACATGCTGAAAGGTGTTCGTGATGGAATGCGGCGAACCGGGCCTGTTCAAGAAACAATCAACTTGTAGACAACGAATACGGCACGCTTCAGAACCATTAATGCATCGATCACTAATCCAGCCGGGATTAGAAACAATGATTTTGTGCGGATCAAAAACAATTCCTGCATGATACGATTGCCTGCGACCGCCTGAAGCGAACTCGCATCATCGTCGGAAAGAATATTCTTTCTGCGCGCCAGCTCAATGTCGCAAATCATATGCGCCGAATCGACGACATATCGATGTGAATTGATGCGTCGCGCGTGAATCCGACCAGCTGCAGAACTCGTGCTGATTCCGCCTCTGCGATACGCCACAAGCGGCTGATCAACATAATGCAGGCCACCAAGCAACGAAGCCCGCAACGCAACAACCCTGTCTTCATGAATTATGCTCGGATGAAGCGGCCCGAATGTGTCGAAGATGGAACGTGACCATGCCTCCGTTGCGCCAACCACGACGTTTTTCTCGACGCAGTTTCTCGGAAAAATATACCTTTCGGGATCGACTGAGATGACGCCAAGCATCTCTCCATTCTTATCCATGTCCTCATGCCCGGAGTAGAACGCGCCCGCACACCTATCCTTGCGCAACCATGCTTCCACTAAAATTTCTGTGCGTTCGGGCTTTGAAATGTCGTCGCCTGCGGCGAGAGTCAAAAATTCGCCATTCGCCAGCCCTAACGCCTGGTTTATATGGGCACCAATGCCGAGATTTTTCTCGTTGACGTTGACGATGACTTTGTGTGGTCCGCGGTACCTTCCAGCCAGCTCCCGAATGATCACGGCAGTTGAGTCGCGGGATGAATCGTCGGAGAGAATTATTTCCAATGGCGAATAGGTTTGCGCAAAGGCCGCCTCGACGGCCTTTGCTACGAAATTCTCCTGGTTGTAAGTGAAGACGATGAAGGAAACAAGTGGCTTATCGAATGCCATCATTTATTTCTCCGTGCGCTCGTCAAGCCGTCTCTGGACGGCTAGTAGCGGTTTTGGCAGAAACGTAAGGCCTGCCGTCGCTCCCGGCCTGCCAGCCGCACAAATTACTAATACGATGGCGGAAAATGCCCCTGTCAATGCGGACAGGGGTTTCGAGCATTCCGAAATCAGCGCGATTTCTGCAGCAACAATAAGCTGGGGATCATTATGAAAAATCAAGTCGGGGCATTTCCTGATTGAGGAGCCATTCTTTGGAACGTCGCATAGTCACGGTAATAATCGTCCTCCGTAAAAATATCCGATGCGAGAACGAGACAGACTGATCCACCTGAAAAATTGTCGATCTCTCGCCAAATCATTGGCGGGATATAAAGTCCGTAATAGGAACGATTCATGTGATACTTGAACTTGGTGCGCCCATCATCCAAGGTTATGTCGAAACTTCCGGACATGGCTATCAGAAGCTGATGCAGCGCTTTGTGTGCATGGCCGCCACGGTGCGAACCCCCTGGAACATCGTATAGGTAATATACGCGCTGAATATCGAAGGGGATATGTTGACCAGCCTCGATGAAGGTTAGGTTTCCGCGCGGGTCTTCGATCTTGGGCAGGTCGATAATTTTGCAATGCTGCAATGACATGATTGTCCTCACACGGGTTACGAGCAAAACGTGTTGCAGGCATCGATGATGCGCTGAGGTTCGGCCAGCCCAGGATAAATCGGCAGGCTCAACACCGTTGCTGCTTGGGCATCCGCCATCGGCAGGGCCGGCCAGTGCTCGGCAGCATAGGCGGGCTGGCGGTGAATCGGCACTGGGTAGTGGATCAAGGTTTCGATGCCCGCCGCACGCAGGTGCGCCTGCAGGGCGTCGCGCTGTTGCGAACGCACCACAAACAGGTGCCAAGCGTGGGTTTCGCCTTCGCCGGGCAAGGCCGGCAGGTCGATGTACGGGTTATCGATACTCGCGCAGTAGAGTCGCGCCAGTGCGTCACGTTCAGTCACATCGGCAGCCAGCGCCCGCAGCTTGATCCGCAGGAAGGCCGCTTGCAGTTCGTCCAGTCGTGAGTTCACGCCCCGCCGTTCGTGGTGGTACTTGCGACTGGAACCATAGTTGCGCAGCGAAGCCACACAGTCGGCCAGCATCGTATCAGCGGTAACCACAGCGCCGCCGTCGCCAAGTGCGCCGAGGTTTTTCCCGGGGAAAAAGCTGAAGCCCGCCGCGTCGCCGAAACTGCCAGCATGACGACCATGCAGGGTGGCACCGTGCGCCTGCGCGGCATCCTCTATCAGCAGAAGGCCGTGCGTGTCGGCCAGCGAGCGTAACGCGGCCATGTTGGCTAGGCGACCATACAGGTGGACCGGCAACAGCGCGCGTGTACGTTGTGTGATCGCGTCGGCGACGGAACGTGGGTCGAGGTTGCCAGTGGTCGCCTCCGGTTCGGCCAGCACCGGAGTCAGTCCAGCCTGCGAGACCGCAAGTGCAGTGGCGATGAAGGTATTGGCAGGCAATATCACTTCGTCGCCCGGGGCAAGTCTTCCCAGTTCGATGTAGCCGCGCAGGATCAGGTTCAGTGCGTCCAGCCCGTTGCCGACACCGATGCAATGCGGTACGCCGCAGTAGGCGGCGAATTCCTTTTCGAATGCCGTCAATTCCTCGCCGTGGACGAACCAGCCGCGTGCCAACACTCGTTGCAGCACGTCGGCGAACTCGTCGCTGAAGCGCAGATTCAAATTCCTGAGATCGAGGAAAGGCACATGCACGATGCTTTTCTCGCCCGCGGCATCGGCCGCGATCGGCAGGGTCCTGATCACGCTCATGGGGCTGAAGCCAGCACGTAGATTTCGCCGGCCACGTCCGGATAACGTTCGCCAAGTTGCATGAACGCTTCCAGCATGTCCGTGCTCCAGTCGCGCTCGATCTGCGCGTTCGACACGGGCTTGAGCCAGTAGCCGCCGAAGATATCGATATTCAATCCGGCTTGGTAGAAGACGTTACGGAACGACTCGGGATCAAACACCCGGCGATGCCCGTGGTGGACATCCATTTCATTGAGCGCGTGTTCACTGGGCAACAGGCCCATCATCACCGCAGCCTGCCGATGAAGCGAGCGTGCGTTGGGCACGGCGGCAAAAATGCGTCCGCCGGGTGCGAGCCAATGCTTCGCGCGCGACAGGATGTGGACCGGATCGTGGACGTGTTCCAGCACGTGACCAAGGACGATGTTGTCGAATTTCCGGCCTGCACTCGGTTCGAAGTCCTCAAACAAGCAGTGGACGACCTCGGCCTGCGGCAGGCGCTTACCTAGATCGCTGCAGAAGAGCGCCGAGCCTTCGACCAAGGTCATGGTCATGCCTGTGTTGGCTAGCAGTTCGCTCATCACTCCTTCGGCTGGACCCATTTCCAGTACAGTGGTGCCGGTAAGGTGGCGTCGCACAATTCGGAATGAATACTCAATGGTCGCCCGACCGGTGCGGGTGGTGTACAACGAGACATTCGCGACACGTTCCAGGCGTTCGCGTTCGGCGACGGCTGAGGCGGACATTTCCAGCATCGGTGCGATGTGTCGCATGTATTTCCCCATTTACTGTTGCATGTGCGACGTGGTCGGCAGGCACACTTCGGCGAGCCGATCCACCACGGGCCAGTCGCCGCTTCGTTGCAGATACGCAGCGTTCCGTAGGCCGGACGATACCAGTACCGAAGGCACTCCCACCGCATCAGCGCACTGCGCGTCGCGTTCGGTGTCGCCGATGTAGACGTCTGGACGCAGTCTGGCCAATGCCGGTCGCTTGGCGTGTGCCTCGAACGGATCGACGAAATCGATACTGGTGAAGCAATCCAAGCCGAGTACGCGCAACTGCTGGTGCGCGTTGGCGTGGTTGCGCCGGGCCGACAGCAGGTGGAGCGAGTGTCCGCCCGCTCGCCAGCGGTGCAGGGTTTCGACCGCGAAGGGCAACAGGGGATCGAATCCCAGCCAGCCCACATCCTCGACGGCATGTTCCCAGAGCGCGGCCAGCGCGCTGGCGCGACGCTCATCCATACCCATGCGGGCCAGCGCCGTTCGGTTGCTGCAACCCTCCCGTTTCAGGTGCCAGTACTGCTCCGTGTCCACGGAGATTCTGCAGGCGCGGCACAATGCGGCGAGCAGCCGTGTCTGCCGCGGTTTGCAATCCAGGATCGTGCCGTCCAGGTCCAAGCCGATCTTCATGGCGACGCGCTCATCAGATACTCGCCATATTGCCGGGTGACCACGCATTCGGCGAAGCGCGGCTGCAGAAATTCCAGCGGCGATCGCTCCGACAAGCGGGCCAGATGGGCAGCGAAGAAATCCATGCCGTTGAGCGCACTCATCGCCGTGCCCGCGCCCAGACGCGGGTTGATGTCGATCAAGTAGTGCAGGCCTTCGGCCTTGCGGGTCTGGAAGCAAAACGGTTCGGTCAGGGAGAAGCGTTGGCACAGATGCAATGCCAGTTCGGCCAGGACATCATCGCGGACGATGCGCGCCTTGGTACAAACTCCGGACTTGACTTCCAGACGCTGCCGGACCGAGGTAGCCACGTCGCCATCCAGCGGGAAACAATCGACGGTGTATTCCTCGCCGTCGATATACGGATACAGCGTCCAGCCGTTTTGCAATAGGTGGTGGGCCGCGTCAGCGCTTTCGACGATCTGAGTCGCGCGCCCGCCGAAGCCGCCGTCGCGTTTTGCCACGACGTGCTCGATGTTCCTTAGCTCATCGTATGTCAGCGGGGCGGGCACGGCGATACCGGCGATGTCAAGCCATTGGCTGTAGCGGCTCTTGGCAATGGCCGCTTCGCAGAATTCCTGACTGTTGCACGCGATTATGGTGGGCAAGGTGGTGCGCAACGCGGTGGCCTGAGCCACTTCGGCGTCGATCAATGGGACGTAGACGTCGATTGCGTACTCGCGCAACAGGCCTTGCAGCACCGGAAAGTAAACGTCTGCCGCACTCGGCGGCAAGCACAAGTGGCGCTCGGAAAACAGAGAAGCGGTCACCTCATTGGCCGGATTGACGTCGCCGGTGAACAGCAAGATTTCGGGGAACCACCTGGCTTTGGCTTGGGCGTAGCCAAAACCTGTTCCAGTTCCGGCTGCCGTAATCAGTAGCTGAAGACTCATAACCTGTTGATTCTTTTTCGAGCTAAGGGTTGCAAGATCATCACCTGATTGCAGGCATGCAGACTCGCCTCCCTGTGTGCAATGACAACGATGGTCTTGCTTCCAGAAAGCGCCCGGATGGCTTCGTTTACGGCATCCTCGGTGGCACTATCCAGCGCACTGGTGGCTTCGTCCATGAGCAACACGGGCGGGTCACGGTACAGGGCGCGGGCAATGCCCACACGCTGCCGCTGCCCACCCGAAAGGCGGATACCGCGATCACCAACAGTGGTGTTATAGCCTTGTGGTAGTTCGTTCATGATGAAATCGTGGATTTGCGCGGCCCGGGCGGCGCGTTCCACGGCTTGCATGTCGATCTTGTCCTTCGGTATGCCGAAAGCGATGTTCTCGGCCACGCTGGCATCGCTCAGGTAGATGTGTTGCGGCACGTAGCCGATGGCGCGTTGCCATGCCGCCAGATTGTTGGCGGTGATGTCGATGCCATCCACGCTCAATGTCCCAACCTGCGGTTTCAGCAGACCAAGCAGAATGTCCATAAGCGTGCTTTTGCCGCCACCGCTCTTCCCCGCAATGCCGAGGCTGGTGTTGGCGGGGATCGTGAGGTCAACGCCATCCAGTACGGGTTTGTCGGGCGAGGATGGGTAAGCGTAGCGGATGCCGCGCAGGCGGATTTCCTGCTTGGGTTCAAGGACCGGTGTATCGTCCTTGGGGCTGTTGTCGGTGGGCAGGCTCAGATCCCGGTGCAGACTGTCCAGCGCGGCGGAAGAAAAGCGAAGCCGGGCGAAGCCGCGATACATGATCTGCACGGCGGGCAGCAGGCGATAGGCGGCGAAGCCGTAGAGGCCCAGTGCGGGCAATACCTGTGCCACATCGTTGGAGCGCAGCAGCAGGAACAGGGAGATCAGGATCAGCCCGGAGTAGCCGGCGGCTTCCACGATGTACAGCGGCGAGTAGCTGAGTGTTTCCCCGCTGGCGGAGTGCCGGGAGAACTCGCGTGAATCGTGGGAGAAGGCGGCAAGGTACAAATCGGTGGAGTGCGTCACCTTCACGTCCTTGATGCCGCCCAGTGCCTCGTTGCAGGACTGGTAGCGGCCGGCGTTGGCTCTCTGGCGTTCGCTTCCCACCCATGCCAGGCGCTTGCGCACCAGCCAGTAGATCATCCCGTAGAGCGCACTTACAGCCAGCACGATGGCGGCTGCCATCTTGGGGTCGTACGCCACGATCAGCAGCACCATGGCCAGTACCATCAAGCCTTGGGCAATGAGTTGGGACAGTGGCTGGACAAGATCGAAGATGAGCTGATCCACTTCCGAAAGGATGTTCTTGGCCAGTACCGATGGATTGTGGCTCAGGAAGAATTCATAGGGTTGATGCAGGTAGGTGGATAGCAGGCGCGCGCTCAGCGAGTGCCGCTGCATGTGCACAAAGCGAGCGAGCAGATGCAAAGTGACCATCTTGAACAGCGATGACGCCACTACGATCACCATCGAGGTAATGCCCAGCGCGACGATGAAGTCGCGTGTGCTGGTGAAACCGCAGCGTTCGTATGCAGCGCGGAGCCAAGCGTTCTCCTGCACGATTTCCGGCCGCCCCAGCACGGAGAGGAATGGCATGATCGAAATGACACCCGCCGTTTCGGCAACCGCCATCAGGATCACCAGCAACAGCATTACCATCGCCTTGCGGCGCTCTCCGGAGGTGAACAGGGACCAGACTTTAGCGAGGGTGGTACGCATGGGGGCAATGTACATCCGGATCGGCGACACGTCCGAGGGCAGCCCGTCGGGTGCAATGGGGGCATGGTAGCCAATGCCGATGGGAATAGCGCCGGGGTATGGCGTGATGGCCACGCATGTCTTGGGGGATATCAAATCTTATGGCGGTATCCGCTGTGTTGGGCTTGGCTACGGCTGGGTGTATCGATGCCATCTGCTCGCCGTTTCGATGCAATCGGCCAGGCTTCGTGTGGGTAACCAGCCCAGTTCCGTGCGAGCGCGTTCGGCACTTGCCACAAGACGGGCAGGATCTCCCGGGCGACGCGGCAGCGTAGCGGCATCTGGTCTGCCTTCATGCAGTGCGCGACATGCCTCCAGCACTTCTGTCACGGAATTGCCGTTCCCAGTGCCGAGGTTGAAGACATGCCAGCCATCGTTTGCTGCCAAGTATTCCAGCGCCTTCAGATGCGCATCGCATAAATCCTCCACATGGATGTAATCGCGGATGCAGGTGCCGTCCGGAGTGTCGTAATCGTCGCCGAAGACCCGCACCGGGCCGGCATTGGCATCCATCGCGGCGCGCAGGATGTTGGGGATGAGGTGGGTTTCCGGTTCGTGCGCCTCTCCGATCTCACCATCCGGGTCGGCACCGGCTGCGTTGAAGTAGCGCAACGCCACCGCGCGCAGACCATAGGCGCTGCAATGCTCTTCGATCAACCGTTCGGCCATGAGCTTGCTCCAGCCGTAGGGATTGATGGGGCGCGTGGAGTGGGCTTCGTCGATGGGGGTGTAGTCCGGTTGGCCGTACACCGCCGCCGTGGATGAGAAGATCAGTCGGTTCACGCCAGCTTCGCGCATGGCATCGAGCAGGTTGAGCGTGCCGACGATGTTGTTGCGGAAATACAGCGACGGGTCGCTCATCGATTCGCCCACTTGCGAGCGGGCAGCAAAGTGCAGCACAGCGGCTACCCGGTGCTTCGACAAGGCATTGCGCAGGATGAGCGGATCGAGCAAATCACCCTCTACCAGAGGCCCCCACCGCACGGCTTCTCGATGCCCGGTGCTCAGGTTATCGAACGTTACCGGCACATACCCGGCCTGCGCCAGGCGCTTGCACATGTGCGAGCCGATGTGCGGGTGCCGTCGGGACAAGGATAGTTTTCTGGTTCATTTTCAAGGATCGTCAGAATTGGCTCCATCCTTCGAGCCATGAGGCTTATCGCTGTCACGTCTTAGCAGAAGCAGGCGCTTAAGGTGGGGATTCACCTTGTCAAAAATAATGGCGAGCATCCCGCACACCAATATCATTTGCTCTGGACGATAGGGTATGGAGTAGCGCGGCTCGGCCTGAAACACCGCATGAAGGACAGCTTAGTCTCAACTTCCAAGTGCAACACCCGGATTGGGATAGGGTGTTGGGATGGGAAAACAGTATAGGCATCTGAGTTCGGAAGAACGCACGGTGATCCAGATCGAGCATGGGAACGGATCGAGTCTGAGGGCAATCGCCCAGCGCCTGGGCCGCAGCGTTGCCACGGTATCGCGGGAACTGGCGCGTAACCGCCGGGATGATGGAGCGCGCTACGAGGCGACAGCCGCTGCCAGCGCCTACCGGTCGCGGCGCCTTCGCTGTGTGCGTCGGCGCAAGCTGGTGGAAGGCCAATGGCTGCACCAGCATACCGGCTGGTGTACCGGTGCTGGTCGCCCCAGCAGATTGCCGCCAAACTTCGAGACATGTTTCCGGACGATCCCGCGTGCCATGTCAGCCACGAAACGATCTACGCGCCGATTTACGCGCAACCGCGTGGATCGCTGAAGCAGTCGCTGATCGAGGCGTTGCGGCAGGGCAAGCCCCGGCGCGGCGTGCGTCGCACGACGGCGGCCAGCGCCGGTTTCGTGCCCGAGCAATTGCGGATCGCGCATCGGCCCGAAGAGATCGCCACGCGCCTTGTGCCCGGTCACTGGGAAGGGGATTTCATCAAGGGCGCGTACAACCGCTCGGCGGCGGGCACGGTGGTGGAGCGCAAGACGCGCTTTGAGGTGTTGTGCAAGATGGACGGCTGCACCGCGCAGGCCGCGCTGGAGGGCTTCACGCGGCAGATGAAGAAGCTGCCGGCGTTCCTGCGCGAAAGTCTGACCTACGACAACGGCAGCGAGATGGCGTGTCATGCCGAGTTGTCCAGAAGATTGAACCTGGACATCTGGTTCTGCGACCCGCGCGCGCCATGGCAACGCGGCAGCAACGAGAACACCAATGGCTTGCTGCGCCAGTTCCTGCCCAAGGGGGCGGATTTGTCGCAGGTCAGTCAGACCCAACTGAACGACATCGCACGCCTGATGAATGGGCGGCCACGAAAAACGCTGAACTGGGAGACGCCGGAAGAAGCCTTGGCCAAGGAAATGGCCGAGTACGCTAAACGTGTTGCACTTGATTCTTGAGACCGCCTCCTCAGCTCACAACCAAGGATCAGAATGAATACCCCGAACAGCCTGCTGTTGCACGCCTGTGCGTCACGGCTCAAGTGAGCATGAGGCCGTTCCTGCATCGCAAGTGGTGTTCTGCAGGAGATCGGAATTGCCACGTATCTTTGCTAGAAACTGGACTGAACTGTTATTGGTCCAGTCTGCAGGAGTCAGCCGGACTGTGGGGCCGCTGGCACAGGCCGCAGCAACGAACAGCGTGCTGTCGCGCTGATCGGCCATGTCCGACGAGGCGGTGTGCATGAAGGCATTGGCTTCGGCCAGACACGCGGCATTGGCTGAGCGCTGCGTGTAGTTGCGGTATTGAGGCAAAGCAATCGCCGCGAGAATGGCGATGATGGCCACCACAATCATCAACTCGATCAATGTGAAGCCTGTATTACGCTGGTACACGACGATCTCCCCACAAGATGACGACGCCCTTCCCCCAAGCAAAATCCAGGCCAAGCATCGCGCGATGCGTGCCAAAACTTGGATTCAGAAGGCAACGCCTGTAGTCCGTACTTGAAGCCCCAACGCCAGTCACCATATGCCAAATCCGGTAGGAAGCCGCCCAAATTCGGCCACCCACCAACTCATTCGGCCCTTCCATCGTGAGTGGCTATGCTGGCCTCTTCGATGGCCTGTGCCCAGTCGTCCCGCCCTTGATTTCTCAGATCACTGCATAGCCGGAGAATGTCAGTCGCGTTCGGCGGCAACTGTTCGGCAGCACGCAAGTAGTAGGCCAGGGCGGCTTCTGGATGGCGGGTCTTTGCGTGGATGACTGTACCCAAGTGCAAGTTTTCTGCTGCATCCAAGCCAGCACGCCGGGTAATGACCGCGATCAACCGCAACGCTTGAACCTCGTCCAGCCCGATCTCCGCCCGGATGTTGGAGACCAATGTCCACAAGGTATTGCGTGTAGCGGTGGTCATCGGTGCCGTTTCCATCCGCGCCACCAATCGATCCCAGTCATCGGCCGTCACCGTACCTTGGATGGTCTTGTAGGTCACGATGTTGGAATACGCTGAGGGTGATCCCGTTTTTTCGGCAGCCTCTTGAACCGTCTCGATGGCCAAGGTCAGGTAAGGGCTGTCCTTGCCATGCCTTCTTCCCGCCATGTCAAAGTACACACCGCCTAGCGTGAGCCAAGCCCGGGGCGATTCCGGCGCGGCCCGCACGTTGTATTCGGCAAGGCGTATCAAATCACCCCAGATGTAGGCGCGAGTAGCGCCCGCCGCACCGACCGCAAAAATAAGGATGGCAGTATTCGCCACTCGCCACGGCAGACGCCACCCCCAGCGATCCCATGCTGCTACGAGCAAATCACCAAGCGCCAGCACCGCACCAATCAAGGGGAAATGATTGCGATGCTCGAAAATCAGCTCCAGTGCGATTACGTTGCTGGAAATGAAATGCCCTGCAAAAAACAGCAACACGCCCAAGGCAAACAACGGCCTACGCCTGCGCCAAGACCATGCCCACGCCAGCAGGCCTATGACCAGAAACAACGCAGGCAAGGTGGTAGCCGGCTGCAACAATCCACGCGAAACCTCGAGTTCGTCATAGTTGAACGGCATCAGGCTAGGCAGAAGAAACACGATCTGCACTAGGTACATCACCAGTACACGGGCCTGCGTGAGCAGACGCTCGATGCTATTGAAATCACGCCCTCCGTAAGCCTCGGTACTCCAGTAATGCGGCAGTAGCCAGAACAGATACAGGGCCGTACCCACCAGCGTCATCACCAGATAAAGACGACGCAGCGAGTGCGCACGCCAAGGCTCTGCGGCGCCGAAACGCAGCACGGTCAGTTCCAGCAACAAGCAGTAGAGCGGCAACAAGGCCGCGTCTTCCTTGCTTGCCATGGCAAGCACCCAAAATACCGTCATCAATACGCCGAAAGGCCAGCCTCGAAGGTTTTCAATCTGGGCCTGGCGCAGGCGCAGGTAGGCCCATAAGGCAAGTATCAGAAACAGCGTGGCCATGGTCTGCATGCGCTGTACCACATACAGCACCGAGGAAACCTGAAGCGGATGGATGGCCCAGACCAAGGCCAACAACAAGGCGGCAACAGCAGCACGCTGCGGTGTCCATTTCGCCAGCAGCAAGAGGCGGCGAAAAAATACGGCGAGCGCGAAGGCTGTCAAAGCATGAATCAGCAGATTGGTCGCCTTGAACGCACTGGCATCGAGGCTGCCTTCTCGCCAGTAATCCAACGCAAAAGTCAGCATGGCCAGCGGACGCAAACTGCCACCAGCATGAAAGCTGGATGCAGCAAAGAGCACTGTATCGAGATCCAGCCTGTCGATCTTGATCAGCGGATTGCTGACGATGGTATGCGCATCGTCCAGCATGAAACCGCCACCAAGCCCCAGACTGAAAAGCCCTGCACCCAACAGGGCAACCAGCAGTGCAAACAGCAAAAATCGTCCGTTGGTGAGATTCATGCGCACCGCTCAATGAGATTCTGGAGTTGAGGATAGAGCCTTGAGCCGCGCCAATCCGGCCTTTTCGACGGCCTCGGCCAAATCAGCATGTCCTTGGTTCCGCAGTTCAGCGCCCAATTGCCAAGCGAATGGGTCGCCAGCAGGCAATCGCTCCACGGCTTTGATGAAGTAAGCCAAGGCCAATTCCGGTTCGGCGAAGTCATCCATGACGATATTGCCGATGTACGCCAGCGTGCCGGCCCCGAGTGCAAATCGGGTATCAAGCGTGGCGAGCGCGGCCAATACCTGCGCTTTGTCCAACGCCACGCCAAGGCTGGCGTAGTGCGTGAGAATCAGCGGCGCGCGGGCATTGTCCCAGCTCATTCGCGCAGTTTGCAGGCGATGCTGGAAGCGCTCCCAATCCTCCGGCGATACATCGCCGCGAATGGTCTTCAGCACCGTCAGCAGGGCGAGGCTATTAAGGGTATCGGGTGTGGACTCGGCTCCCGCTGCACATGCGGCAATGGCATCCTCCAGATTCGGATTGCCCCGCACATTCACGCCGCCGCCAGCAATGAACAAGGCATCGCACAATTCGATCCAGGCACGCGGTGACGAGGGCGCCGCCTCGGTGCCCGCCTTGGCCAGCAACACATTGCTGCTCCAGCTATGCGCACGCAGCAAGGTGGCGCCACCGAGGGCAAGCAACACGGCTGCGCAAACGCCAGCAACCACGACGGATCGCATCTGCAAACGCTGGCTGAAATGCATCATCACGCCTGCCACCGCCAACACCACGCCGATCAGTGCGAAATGGTTGCGGTGCTCGTAAGCCAACTCCAGCGCCACCACATTGCTGGCAATGAAGTGGGCGCCGAAGAACAGGAACACACCCAGCGCGAACAAAGGCTGGCGGTGTCGCAAACGCCACGCCAGCACCAGCAAAGTGGCAACAAGCGCGATGGCCGGCAGAGTCGTCCAGGGCTGCAACAGCCCGCGCGAAGGCTGCACCCAGTCGTAATAGAACGACATGTGGGAAGGCAGTGGCAGCAAGATTTGCCACAGGTACATGCACAACACACGTGGCTGGGTCAGGAGACGTTCGGGTGTGGAAAAATCACGCCCCGCGTGCGCCTCCCATTGCCAGTAATGCGGCACCACCCAGAGCGCATAAACCGCCACTCCCGCGAGCATCGCCAGCGCATAACCGCGACGCAACATGCCAGCTACACCCGCATCGGCAGCGGCAAAGCGCAACAAGGTCAGTTCCAATGCCAATGTGTATGCGGGCAGCAATACGGAATCTTCCTTGCAGCTCATCGCGGCAGCCCACAACAACAAACAGCCCAGCAATCCGGTTCGACCGGAGCGCCCCTGCATCTGGGCTTGTCGAGCCTGAAGATAGGCCAGCAAGGCCAATACCAAAAACAAGGTGCCCATGGTCTGGAGGCGCTGCACTGCATACAGCACGGCAGACACCTGCAGCGGATGTGCGGCCCATGCCAGGGCAAGCATGGGTGCGACCCACATCACTCGCTTTTCAGGAACTCCTGCGATCAGCAACAGACTGCGGAACAACCACGCCAATGCACACGCGGTGAGCATGTGGATGAGGATGTTGGTCATCTTGAATGTGGCCGGGTCAGCAACGCCGCCAGCGCGCCAGAAGTCCAGCGCAAACGTGAGCGTGGGCAGACCACGCATGTTGCCCGATACCTGCTTGGTAGCCAGCACCTCGTACAGCGCGGCGGGACTCAGCTCGGCAAGATGGATAGACGAGTTGTTGACGATGTTGGGGATATCGTCGAACACGAACTCACCCGGCAGCCCCGGCAGGAACAACAGTCCCGCAAGCAGTGCAATGATCAGGCTGACAAGAAGGAAGTAGCGAGTATGCAAGGGTATGGAAATCCGTTGAGTGAGGCGTAAACCATGAAGTGTGGATGCCAGACGTGGCAGGTGCAAAGCATAAAATCAGGCCCGGGCACCTCTTACATCTGCGAACTACTTGGCCGGTGCCCTGGGAATGCGCGACAGCTGCTCCACCCATTCATCCCATCCGGATTCCGAAAGGGCCGAAAGCATCTGTTCGATCCCGGCGTCACCTGCCGGCGACTGCTCCACTGCACGTATCAGGTAAGGCAATGCCTCCTCCGAAAAAGGAGTGTCATTGAGTGCATACGAGGCCAGCTGAAGGTTCTCGCTCGGAGAGTATGTGGTTCGGCGGGAAAGAATCGACATGGCCGTCAACACACCACGCGCATCCATGGAGATACCAATTTGCGCATTCTGGATCATCGGCCAGATGACATTGCGGTTCTGCACCGTCATCGGTACCCGTTCTAGGCACTGATGAAACCGCTCCCAGTCTTCCGATGTCGCGGTGCCTTGAATGCTCTTGTAGTTCACCACGTTGGATCGTAACAACGCGGAGTCGAACTGCTCCGCACCCTGCCGGACAGTGGCAATGGCGCTTTCCAGGTAGGCGCTGTCGGGCCTGAATGCAGCAAGATCGGCATAGGTGCCACCAAGGGCCACCCAGGCACGCTCTGACCCCGGCGCCATCTCCAAAGTGCGCTGGGCAAAATGTAATGGCTCGCCCCAATCATGTGCACGAACCAAGGTGCCGGCACCCAATGCCACAAAGACCATAGCTGCCAAGGCGATGTTCCACACCTGTGGAATTCGCCAACGCAAAACGGCAGCCACGCACAAGTCACCCAAGGCCAGTACCGCACCGATCAAAGGAAAGTGATTGCGGTGCTCGAACACCAGCTCCAAACCGATGACGTTGCTGGTCATGAAATGACCGGCAAAGAACAAAAGCACGCCGCAGGAAAACACCGGGCGCGCCTTGCGCCAACGCCAAGCCCACGCCAGAAGCCCGCCGATCAACACCAATGCAAGCAAGGTACTGACAGGATTCAGAAAACTCCTGGAAATTTCCAGATCATCGTAGAAAAACGGCAACCGCTCGGGTAACGGCAGCAGGATCTGCCCCAGGTACATCACCAACACCCGCCCCTGAGTAAGGAGGCGCTCGGAAGAAGAAAATGTTCTTCCCGGATAATCCCCCCAGCTCCAGTAATGCGGCAACACGACGAAAAAATAAGCCATCGCGCCCACCAGCGCTGCAGCCATCCAGACACGGCGCAATGCTCGCGCCATCGCCGGCTGTGCGGCACGAAATTGGAGCACCGTGAGTTCCAATACAAGCGCATAGGCCGGGAAAAGGATGGAGTCTTCCTTCGCCGCAAAAGCCAATGCCCAGAAGAAGCCGGTCAACGCCCAGTACGCATGGCTACGTTGCTCCGCGATCTGCGCGTGTCGCGCACCAAGATAAGCCCAAAGGGCCAGCACCAGGAACAAGGTACCCAAGGTCTGCATGCGCTGCACCACATACAGCACCGATGACACCTGAAGTGGGTGAATGGCCCAGAGCCCGGTCAGAACCAGGGCCACACAGGCAGCACGGCGCGCGGGCCATTGCGCCAACGACAGAAGCCGGCGGAAAAACAACGCCAACGCAAATATAGTCAGCGCGTGAATGACGAGATTGGTGGTCTTGAACACCACCGGATCCAACCCACCCCCACGCCAATAATCCAATGCAAAGCTCAGCATGGAAAGCGCACGCGAACCGTTCCCGGGCTGGAAGCTGTAGGCGGCCAGTAGAAGTTTATCCGCACTTAACTCGGAAAGATGCAGCGCTCCGTTGTCCTGGATATTGGGATGATCATCGACGATGAAGCCGCCGCCCAAGCCGGGAAGAAACAGACTGCAGGCCAACAGGGCGCACAACACGGCCAGTATCAGAAAACGGCGGCGCGGGAAGGGCGTCAAAACTCCGAGGCTGGGCATGGAAATCCCGTAACATGATTAAAGCAAGGGGCAGGCCATAAAAACGAAAAGCGCCTTGCGGCGCTTTTCGTCGAACCAATCTATCGGCTCTATAACATCAGAACAGCAATTACGGGGTACCGGCGGTACCAACCGGCAGCAGACTGCAGGTGCCACTGCCAAAGTTGCAGGTGGTGCCCTGAATGATGGCCGCATTGCCGCGCACCGGGGCCCGGAACTGGTGCGAGCTACCGGCGTTATAACGAGCGGTAGTGACATTGCTACCTGAAACGCAAGCGCGGCCAGCAAACGGAGTGGCATTGCGGTTGTCCGCAGCATCAGCCACACCTGCATTGACATAGGCCTTGGCCTCGGCCAGGCAGGCGCCATTGGCGGAGCGCTGGGTGTAGTTGCGGTAAGCCGGCAGGGCGATAGCCGCCAGGATGGCGATGATCGCAACCACGATCATCAGTTCGATCAGGGTGAAGCCCTTTTGCGTCTTCATGGGAAATTTCCTTGTTTGAAAGGGTGGAACGGGTTAGCTAACGGCCTGGGTGCTCGGACTGGCTCTTGCGCCTTGTCCTTGGCCGGGAGGCCAGACGTCGCACCGGCGGGGGTACGGTAGCAGCTTCTGTGCCAACTGCGATGATGGCGGTTGAAGTGCGAGGTGGCGCACGGTTGTGGGTAGGTCGGTTCGGGGTGCTGCGGTAGGGGGTGACAGGCATCACGGTGTGACGTTGGGCATCGGTAGTGGAAAGGTCGTTTTGTGTCACTTTGTGACGTTTTTCGGCAGGATTCATGGTGTTCGGTGATGTGGTTATGGCGTTGCTGGTCTTTCGTGGTTCGTGCACCCTGCGGGTGCGCTCCTACACCGACGCCTTGGAGGGAGGCGCCCACAGGGGCACGAACAGGCGAATCGTCAGCGGGGTTTTGTGCCTACCTCCAAATGCAACGTCGGGGGGTGTAACCCCGACCTACGGATGCGTTGGGATGTAGCCCCGCCGATGGATGCGGCGACCTGCCGTAGGTCGCGCCTATGTGCGCGACGGGCGTGGTCGTGTGCTGGAACGGATGCAACGTCGGGGGTGTAACCCCGACCTACGGGCGATGGCTGCGCCAGAGGTGTAGCCCCGACCTGCGGGGTGGTGTTGCAACGGGTCTGTCAACAATGCGCGCCAAACACCTGAACGGCGTGGTAATGTTCACGGACGTGAAGCTGGCGGTGGGTGCCGCCACCCATCAGGGGTTGGGCCAGTGCTTCGGTTGTCTTGAGAACCATTGAGGACGGAGGGAACTCCCGCCATGTCTGCCACACGAGCCGCAGCCACCAAGGCCGCACCACGCAATCCCAACCCAATGCAGCAGTTCGTCTGGACGGGTGTGGACAAGCGCGGCACCAAGATGAAGGGCGAAACGCTGGCCAAGAACGCCAGCCTGCTGAAGGCCGAACTGCGCAAACAGGGCATCACGCCGAACATGGTGCGGGCCAAGCCCAAGCCACTGTTCGGCTCGGCGGGCAAGAAAATAACGGCGCGTGACATCGCCATCTTCAGTCGCCAGATTGCCACGATGATGAAGTCGGGCGTGCCCTTGGTGACCTCTTTCGAGATCATCGCCGGCGGCCAGAAAAACCCGAAGATGAAAACCATGCTGGACGAAATCCGCGCCAGCATCGAGGGCGGCAGCACGCTGCATGAGGCGCTCGGCAAGCACCCCCTGTATTTCGACCTGCTTTACCTGAACCTGGTCAAGGCAGGCGAAAGTGCGGGTGTGCTGGAAACCGTGCTTGAAACCATCGCCAGCTACAAGGAAAACATCGAAGCCCTCAAGGGCAAGATCAAGAAGGCGATGTTCTACCCGATCATGGTGCTGGCGCTCGCCCTCCTCATCAGTGCGGGCTTGCTGATGTTCGTGGTGCCGCAATTCGAGGAAGTGTTCAAAGGCTTTGGCGCTGATTTGCCTGCGTTCACGAAGATGCTCGTCAACCTATCCAAATGGATGGTGTCTTACTGGTGGCTTTTGTTCGGTAGCATTGGTCTTGGAATTTTCGCCTTCATCCAGGCCAAGAAACGCTCCAAGTCGTTTGGCTTCTTCCTGGATCGCATGATCCTGAAGATCCCGGTGATCGGCGAGATCATGCACAACTCCGCCATCGCCCGCTTCGCCCGCACGCTGGCCATCACCTTCAAGGCTGGCGTACCGCTGGTGGAAGCGCTGGATATCGTGGCTGGTGCCACCGGCAACATCGTGTACGAGAAGGCGGTGTTCCGCATCCGTGATGATGTCTCGGTGGGTTACCAGCTCAATGTGGCCATGAAGCAGGTCGATATCTTCCCGCACATGGTGGTGATGATGACCGCCATCGGTGAAGAAGCGGGTGCTTTGGACGCGATGCTGACCAAGGTGGCGGAGTTCTACGAACAGGAAGTCAACAATGCCGTGGACGCATTGGCCAGCCTGATCGAGCCCATGGTGATGGTGGTGATCGGCACCTTGGTGGGCGGCATGGTGATCGGCATGTACCTGCCCATCTTCAAGCTCGCATCTGTCGTTGGCTGACGTGTTGGTTTCTCTGGTGGAATACCCGGCGCTGGCCATTGCCAGCGCCGCTGCTTTGGGCCTGCTGGTCGGCAGCTTCCTCAATGTGGTGATCCTGCGCTTGCCGTTGCGGATGCAGTGGCAGTGGGAGCGGGATGCGCGTGAGGTGCTCGGCTTCAACCCCGGCGCCGAACCCGGCAGGTCGGGGGTGCATTCCCGACACGACGCTTCCGATGCCGATGCCGATACCGCTATGTCGGACTCGCCCTCCCGGCACGAAACCACCATGCCTGCGCCGCCTCCGGGCATCGTGGTGGAACGATCGCATTGCCCCAAATGCGGCCATGCCATCACCGCGCTGGAAAACATCCCGCTGCTGAGCTTCATCGCGCTCGGTGGCAAATGCCGTGGCTGCAAAGCGAAGATTTCGTGGCAATACCCGGCGGTGGAAGCGCTGACGGGCGTGTTGTTCGCGCTCATCGTGTGGCGCTTTGGCGTGACGTGGGAAGCCGGCGCGCTGTTGGTGGTCACGGGATTTCTGGTGGCGATGTCGGGCATCGACGCGCGCACCACCTTGTTGCCGGATGTGCTCACGCTGCCGCTGTTGTGGTTCGGCCTGTTGCTGAGCCTGGTGCCGCTGTTCGTGACGCCGGTGGACGCCATCCTCGGCGCGGCAGTGGGCTATCTCTCGCTGTGGAGCGTGTACTGGGGCTTCAAGCTGCTCACCGGCAAGGAAGGCATGGGGTATGGCGACTTCAAACTGCTGGCCGCGATAGGTGCGTTCTGTGGCTGGAAGGCGATCCTGCCGGTGGTGCTGATGTCCTCGATCATCGGTGCCATCGTCGGCGTGCTGCTGATCGCCATCCAGGGCCGTGATCGCGCCACGCCGATCCCGTTCGGCCCGTATCTCGCGGCAGCCGGCTGGGTCCAGATGTTCCACGGCGGCGACCTGCTCGACGCCTACCTGCGCTTCATCGCCGCATGACCCCCACCGTAGGTCGGGGTTACACCCCCGACGCAGGCATCGCCCCACCACCGTAGGTCGGGGTTACACCCCCGACATTGCGTGCGCATCGGCATCCCGACACGGCACGCGTTTCGGCATACCCCAACGTCCCGTCGCGCACGTAGGCGCGACCTACGGCAGGTTGCCGCATATCCGTACGTCGCGTTACACCCCCGGCGCAGGCATCGCCCCACCACCGTAGGTCGGGGTTACACCCCCGACATTGCATGTGCATCGGCATCCCGACACGGCACGCGTTTCGGCATACCCCAGCGTCCCGTCGCGCACGTAGGCGCGACCTACGGTGGGTTGCCGCGCCCGTAGGTCGGGGTTGCACCCCCGACATTGCGTGTGCATCGGCATCCCGACACGGCACGCGTTTCGGCACATCCCAACGTCGTGTCGCGCGGGCGGTGGGTTGTCGCGAATCATGATTCGCGGATGTCATCCATGTGGTCGGGTGGGGTGTGTCCCCATGTGGGTGCGTAGACGCCGCGCGATTGCCATGCGGCGAGGCTCGACCAGGGCCATGCGCCGGCGTGTTGTGCGAGGCCATGTTTCACGGGGTTGAAGTGGAGGTAATCGAGGTGGCGGGCGAAGTCGTTTTCGTCGCGCACGATGTGGTCATGGTAGCGAGGTTGCCAGAGGCGTCGGGTTGCGGGTGCGATGTGATGCAGGCGTGAGAGTGCCGCGCGTTTGAAGCATCCGATCAATGCCGGAATTTCCACGCCGGGGTATGGAGAGATCATCAGGTGGAGATGGTCGTGCAGCAGGACGTGGGCGTGGTGCCGGAAAGGGTGGCGTTGTTTGGCCGCGCGCAACGACGCCAGCACCATGTTGCACGCGGCGTCATCCGCCATCCATGGGTACCGGCCATGGGTGGCGAGGGTGAGGAAGACGGTTTGACCATCACGGAAGTAGCGTCGATAGCGGGGCATGACGTCAGGGTGGCCACCGGACGGCATGCGCGGTATCGGCGTTTTACCGATCCACGCATCGGTTTTTTCCGAGGCCTCGCCCCACCACCCGTAGGTCGGGGTTACACCCCCGACATTGCGTGCGCATCGGCATTTCCGACATGGCATGCGTTTCGGCACATCCCAACATCCCGTCGCGCGCGTAGGCGCGACCTACGGTGGGTGGCCGCATCCCCGTAGGTCGGGGTTACACCCCCGACATTGCGTGCGCATCGGCATTTCCGACATGGCATGCGTTTCGGCACATCCCAACATCCCGTCGCGCGCGTAGGCGCGACCTACGGTGGGTGGCCGCATATCCGTAGGTCGGGGTTACACCCCCGACGTTGCGGTCACTCGTACGCCAGCGCCGCCACCGGGTCCATGTACGCGGCTTTGCGTGCGGGCAAAAAACCGAACACCACGCCGGTGAGGAAGGCGCAGGTGAAGGCGAGCAGCGCGGGGCCGGCGGAGAACGCGACGGGCATGCCGAAGCGTTGCACCAGCATGCCGATGCCGATGCCGAGCGCCACGCCGAGCAGGCCGCCGATGCCGCACACCACGATGGCCTCGATGTTGAACTGCATCAGGATGTCGCGGCGGCGCGCGCCGGTGGCCATGCGGATGCCGATTTCGCGGGTGCGTTCGGTGACGCTGACCAGCATGATGTTCATCACGCCGATGCCGCCGACGATCAGCGAAATCGCCGCCACCGAACCCAGCAGCGCGGTCATGGTATCGGCGGTGGCCGAGACCGCTTCCTGCAGTGAGGCGGTGTTGCGCACCTGGAAATCCACGGTGCGATGACGTTCGGTGAGCAAATCGGTGATGGCGGCTTCGGTGCGGGCCATCGCGGCGTCGCTGGCGACCTTCACCGTGATGCTGCCGAGGAACGATTGTCCGAACAGGCGCATGAAGCCGGTGGAGAGCGGAATCAAGGCCACGTCGTCCTGATCCTGTCCCCAACTCGATGCGCCCTTGGCCGACAGCACGCCGATCACCTCGAACGGCACATTGCGCACCAGAACGAAGGTGCCGACGGGATCGCCGCCGTCGGGGTACAGGTTCTGCACCACGGTCTGCCCTAGCACGATGACCGGCGCGTAGCCGCGGACATCTTCGTGCGTGACGAAGCTGCCGCTTTGCATCGGCCAGTCGCGTAACGCCTGGAAATCCGGCCAGACGCCCTGCACCGAGCTGCGGTAGTCGCGATTGCCGACGCGCAGCACCGCGCTGCTGGAACGCTCGGGCGACACCAGGGTGACATCGGGAATGGAACGCAGCGCCTCGGCATCTTCGGGGGTGAGCGTGGCGATGTCGCCGGCGCCACGGAATCCGGCGGCGCCGGGTCGTACCGACAGTTGGTTGCTGCCCATTGCGGCGATGCGTTCGAGCACCGATTGCTTGCTGCCGTCGCCGATGGCAAGCATGGCGATGACCGCAGCCACGCCGATCACCACGCCGAGCAAGGTGAGGGCGGTTCGGAACAGATTGCTGCGCATCGAGCGCAACGCCATCTTCACGGCTTCGGCGACTTCGCCGGCAATGCCCAGCGCACTGCGAGTGCCGAGCGATGCCGGTTGGCGTGCCGCGCGCGAGCCGGCCTCTTGCGTGGTGTCGGATACCACCTTGCCGTCGCGCAGTTCGATCACGCGCCGCGCGTGGGCGGCGATGCCCGGATCGTGGGTGATGAGGATGACGGTGCGGCCTTCCTCGTTGAGGCGCTGCAGCAGCGCGAGCACGTCGCGGCCGGATTGGCTGTCGAGTGCGCCGGTGGGTTCGTCGGCCAGGATCACGGGTGCATCGTTGACCAGTGCGCGGGCAATCGCCACGCGCTGTTGCTGGCCGCCGGACAGTTGGCCGGGGCGGTGTTCGCCGCGCTCGCCGAGGCCCAGTTGCGTGAGCAGTTCCATCGCGCGTTCGCGCCGGGCGTGGCGGCCGAGGCCGGCGTAAGCCGCCGGGATTTCCACGTTTTCCGCGGCGGAGGCATCGGCCAGCAGATTGTAGCGCTGGAACACGAAACCGAACGCGTCGCGACGCAACGCCGCGAGTTCGTCCGGAGTGAGTGAAGCCACATCGCGTCCGAGGACCTGGTAACGGCCGGCCGTGGGGCGGTCGAGGCAGCCAAGGATGTTCATCAGCGTGCTCTTGCCCGAACCGGACTGGCCGACGATGGCGACGAACTCGCCGGCGTGAATCTCCAGATCCACGCCATCCAGCGCCACCACGCGGGCCTCGCCACTGCCGTAATGGCGGCCGACGCCGCTCAGGCGCAGCAACGGAGCGTCGGACGTGCGTTCGGGCGGGAGTGCCACTGCGGATTCGCGCGGGTTCATCGGCGCGGCCCTGGACCCATCATGCCCATCGGCGGACGCATACTGCCGCCGGCGGCAGCCGGTGCGTTCGTCGGTGGGAGCAACACGGTATCGCCTTCGGCGAGGCCGGACACGATTTCCACCTTCTCGCGATCACGCAGACCGGTTTGCACCGGGCGCGGGGGCGTGCCTTCCGGGCCGGGCACACGCACGAAACTCTGACCGCGCGACTGCGGCGGCGAGAACACCGCGGCGATCGGCACGGTGACGACGCCTCGGGCTTCGGACACGGTGAAGAACACTTGTGCGGTCATATCCGGAAGCAGGGCGCCATCGCTGTTGTCGACATCGATCAGCACCTTGTAGAGCACCACTTCGTTGACGATGTCCGGCGTGGGCTGGATCTGTCGCACTTCGCCCTGCCAGCGTCGATCGGGCTGACCGAGTGTGGTGAACCAGGCCGACATGCCGGTCTGGATGCGGACGATGTCGGCTTCGGCCACCTGTGCGGTCACGGTCATCGTGTCCAGATCGGCGATGCGCAGGATCGTCGGCGCGGTCTGGTTGGCGTTGAGGGTCTGGCCTTCCAGCGCAGTGAGCGACACCACGGTGCCCGCGATCGGCGCGTAGATGCGCGAATACCCGAGATTGGCGATGTTGCCGTCAAGCGTGGACTGGGCTTCTTTCAGCTGTGCGCGCAGCGAGACGATCTGGGCTTCCGCCTGCTTGAGTTGTGCCGCGCTGGTGTCGAGCACCTCGCGCGCGATCAGGCCGCGCTCGGCCACGCTCTGGTTGCGCGTGTGGGTGGCCCTGGCCAGTTCCAGCGTGGCCTGGCGTTCGGACAGCTGCGCTTTGAGGCTGTCGACGCGGGCGCGGTTGCCTTCCACCTGGCTCTCGTAGATGCGCGGGTCGATCTCGGCCAGCAGGGTGTCCTGTTCGACACGGTCGCCGACATCGACGTGCAGCTTTTCGAGCTGGCCGGAGAGCTGCGCGCCGACATCGACGTATGTCTTGGGGCCGATCTTGCCGAGCGCGGACACGGTGATCTCGATATCGCCGAGGCTGGCGACGGCCGTGGCCGCCGGCGCGGCTTGCTGGCTCTTGCTGCCGAATTTCCACCACGCCAGGGCGCCGAGGGCGAGCACGAGGACGATGGCGAGAATCGGAATGAACGGGCGGCGGGCAGACGGCATGGATGGATCCTTGGAATGATGTGGCAGGTGTGCAGGAAACGGGAGATCAGGGCGTGCGTTCGCGGCGTTCGCCACGATGGCGCGGGCCGATGAGGCGGGCGAGGCGCTGGCGCTCTTCCGGCGTCGCGCGCGAGGCCAGGTCGGCGAGCAGCGCGTGCGCTTCTTCCGCCGTCCGGCTTTCGCTGGCGCGCAACTGCGCAAAGGCATCATCCAGCCGCGCCGGTTCGAACGGTTCGGCCTGCAGTGCCTCGCGCACCGCGTCGCGCGCCTTCGCCATGTGGCCGATGCGCGCATGCATCGCCTCGCGGTGCTTGGCCATCACGGCGTCCACCAGTTCGCCGCGCTCCTCGGACAGGGCGTGGCGCAGCGACCCGGGGTGGAACATCGGGCGCGGCTCGCGGTGGCGCATTTCAGCCGGAACGGGGCGGGAATGGAATACCACCCACACCAAACCCACGCCCAGCGCGAGGTTGAGCGCGAGCGAGGCAAGCAGGATGTAACGCAGCGAACGGGTCATCGGAATGTCCTCAGGGGTCGAACGCGAGGTAGTCGTCGTCGATCAGGGCAAGGCTGAGCAGGTCGGATTCCTGAATCTCGGTGGACAGCGTCTCGGGCATCAGGCCGCTGCCCAGTCCCACACCGGCGGCCAGCGCCAATGCGAATGCGGGTGCGGCCATGCGGGCGCCACCGAGGTCGTGCCACAGCGCGGCCAGCACGTCGCGAAGGCGGGGGCGTGCCGGTTGTGTGGCCGCGAGAATTGCCGCACGCAGCGCCAGTGGCGCTGTCGGCGGCGTGGAGGTGGCCAGCCACGCATCCAGGCGTGCGTCTGCGGCGCGTTCCGCGTCTGCTCGCGTTGTGTCGGGGGCGTGGGTGGGGTTCATCGCGGTAACTCCGGGGAAAATGGGAACGTCAGGCATCGTGCAACATCGCGCGCAGATTGCGTCGGGCCCGCGCCAGCAGGGATTCCAGCGCGTCTACGGAAACCTCCAGCACGGCGGCCGCTTGGGCGTTGCTCTGGCCTTCGTAGTGACACAACAGCAAAGCTTCGCGTTGGCGATCGGGCAACGCCGCCAGCGCATCCTCGACGCGAAGCTGGCGCTGGGCCGATTCCAGCGCGCGCTCGGGCGCTTCGCCCGGATCGGGCAATTCCATATCTTCGACCGGCACATGATCGCGGCGGCCGCGCAGGCGGTCCTGGCACAGATTGAACGCGACGCGATAAAGCCACGTCGAGAATCGCGCCTGACCGCTTCGCCACTGCGGCAACTGCCGAAACGCGCGCAAAAAAGTGTCCTGCGCCACGTCCTGCGCATCGGCGTCGTTGCCGAGCGAGCGCCAGGCGAGGCGATGCACCATCGCCAGATGACGGTCCACCAGCGCTGCGAACGCACGTGCGTCGCCCGCCGCGGCACGCGCCACGTCGGCGGCATCGGGATCGATGGATGCGGCGGGAGCCGCCGGCGTCATGGCTGGCAGCTCCCGCGTCGGGCAGGGAAGGGAACCATCCATCGAAAGTAGCAGGATGCGGGACACCGATCAGCGCGTGGCCGGCTTTTCGCCACGCTCCGGTCGCGGGCCGCGCGGATGGCGCTTGGCTCCGGTCTGGCGGAACTCCTCGGTGCTGACGGTGCCATCGCCATCGAGGTCGCGTGCGGCGAGACGCTCCTGACGTTTGGCAACGAATTCCTCGACCGGGATCGCGACCTCTGCGCCGGAACGGTGCGATCCGCCGCGTTTGTGCATGCGTTCGCCACGGTGCTTCTCGCGCATCGCGGCGAACTCGCCGGCGTCGATGACGCCATCGCCGTTGGCGTCCAGTGCGGTGGCATGGGCGAGGATCCGCTCGTTGGCTTCGGCCAGGACGACCGGTTGCGGGCCGCGTTCGCCACGGCGCGAGGTGTCTTTCCCGGGGTTGCCGGCCAGGACGGAGGTGCCGAGAAGTGCGGTGGACAGTGCCAGCGCGGTGAATGACAGGGTTCGGATCGACATGGGGAACGCTCCTTGTTGGGTCGGAAAGGCCGCGTCGTGATGCAGCCGGACGTTTCAACGTGGTGGGGTCGCAGTTCCGTCGCAGGCCCGCTGGAACCCGTTCAGCTCCGCTGTCAAGGCGAAAAAAAACGGGGCTTGGCCTATGCTGCCCCCGCTGATTTGACGCAGGTCAATTGCCCCTTACCCCCTTGCGGGCATCATGCCCGCCGCCCCTGTATCGAGGTCGCTCATGTCTTCGGCAACGCTCAACGAAACCTACAACGACAAGGTGGTGCGCCAGTTTGCGGTGATGACCGTGGTCTGGGGCATCGTCGGCATGCTGGTTGGCGTCATCATCGCTGCCCAGCTGTATTTCCCCGATCTCACCCACGGCATTTCGTGGCTGAGTTATGGCCGCCTGCGGCCGTTGCACACCAACGCGGTGATCTTCGCGTTCGGTGGCTGCGCGTTGATAGGCACCAGCCTGCACGTGGTGCAGCGCACCTGCCATGCCAGATTGTTCGGCGGGCCGCTGATCCCGTTCGTGTTCTGGGGCTGGCAGGCCGTCATCGTGCTGGCCGCGATCACGTTGCCGCTGGGCATCACCCAGGGCAAGGAATACGCCGAGCTGGAGTGGCCGATCGATATCCTGATCACGCTGGTCTGGGTGGCCTACGCGGTGGTGTTCATCGGCACCATCGCCAAGCGCCGGGTCAGCCACATCTACGTGGCCAACTGGTTCTATGCCGCCTTCATCATCGCGGTGGCGCTGCTGCACATCGTCAACAACCTCGCGTTGCCGGTGGGCATGACCAAGTCGTACCAAGTCTACACCGGCGCGGTGGATGCGATGGTGCAGTGGTGGTACGGCCACAACGCGGTCGGATTCTTCCTGACCGCCGGCTTCCTCGGCATGATGTACTACTACGTGCCCAAGCAGGTCGGCCGACCGATCTATTCGTACCGGTTGTCGATCGTGCATTTCTGGGCGCTGATCGCGGTCTACATGTGGGCCGGCCCGCACCACCTGCAGTACACCGCGCTGCCGGATTGGGCGCAGTCGCTCGGCATGGTGTTCTCGCTGATCCTTCTGGCCCCGAGCTGGGGCGGCGCGATCAACGGCATCATGACCCTCTCGGGGGTCTGGTACAAACTGCGCACCGATCCGATCCTCAAGTTCCTGATCGTGGCGCTCTCGTTCTACATGATGAGCACGTTCGAAGGCCCGATGATGTCGATCAAGACGGTCAACGGCCTGTCGCACTACACCGACTGGACCATCGGCCACGTGCATTCGGGCGCGCTCGGTTGGGTCGCGATGATCTCCATCGGTGCGCTGTACGCCATGCTGCCGCGCCTTCTGGGCCTGACCCGGATGCATTCGGTGAAGGCCATCGACCTGCACTTCTGGATCCATACCATCGGCACGCTGTTCTACATCGCGGCGATGTGGATCGCGGGCGTGATGCAGGGCCTGATGTGGCGCGCCGCCGGCGACGACGGCACGCTCACCTACACCTTCGTGGAGTCGGTGGCGGCCACCTATCCGTATTACCTGATCCGCCTGTTGGGTGGCCTGCTGGTGCTCAGCGGCATGCTCCTGATGGCGTGGAACGTGTTCAAGACCTATCGCATGGCGAAGATCGCGCCGATCGCGATTCCGGCCCCGGCGCATGCGTGAGGAGATGGCAATGAGTCAGGACAACGTCAAACCAGAAAACAACAAGCACGAGAAGATCGAGAAGAACGTCGGCCTGATGGCCGTGCTGATCGCGGTCGCCATCTCTTTCGGCGGGCTGGCGGAGATCGTTCCGCTGATGTTCCAGGCCGAGGCCGTGGAGCCGGCGCCGGGGGTGAAACCCTATCCGGCGCTGGAGCTGGCCGGGCGCGACATCTACGTACGTGAGGGCTGCTACAACTGCCATTCGCAGATGATCCGCACGCTGCGCTTCGAGACCGAGCGCTACGGCCACTACTCGCTGGCCGGTGAATCGGTCTACGACCGGCCGTTCCAGTGGGGCAGCAAGCGTACCGGCCCGGACTTGGCGCGTGTCGGCGGGCGTTATTCGGACGACTGGCATCAGGTCCACCTGATCAATCCGCGCGACGTGGTGCCGCAATCCAACATGCCGGCGTATCCGTGGCTGGCGGATGCGCCGCTGAACGTGGACAGCGTGGCCCGGCGCATGGGCGCGCTGCGGGCGCTTGGCGATCCGTACACCGACGAGGACATCGCGGGCGTGGCGGCAGCGCTGGACGGCAAGACCGAGCTGGATGCGATGGTGGCCTATCTGCAGGGGCTCGGGCGTCATGCGCCGCGTCCCGGCTCGCAGGCCAATGCGACGGGAGCCGCGCAATGAACGCAGGCACCTGGTCCGGACTGGTCACGGCGGTATTGCTGGCGCTGTTTGTCTACAGCTGCTTCTGGGCCTACAGCAAGCGCCGCACCGCCGATTTCGAGGAAGCTGCGCGGCTGCCGCTTGAGGATGCGCCGCTGGAAGCCGACAACATGAAGGGAGGTCGCCCATGAGCGCCGCTTGGTCGTGGTATGTGATAGCGCTGGTGGTACTCAATATCGCCGCTTACACGTGGCTGCTGTGGTGGACTGCACGGCGTCGCCCCGGCGATCCCGCGCCCGAGGAGACCAGCCATGTGTGGGACGAGGACATCACCGAGTACAACAAGCCGTTGCCGAAGTGGTGGATCAACCTGTTCTACCTGACCATCGTGTTCTCCATCGGTTACCTCGTCTGGTATCCGGGCATGGGTTCGTTCGCCGGTGTGGGCAAGTGGACGTCGGTTGCCGAGCACGATGCCGACGCAGCCAGGTCGCAGGCAGTGCTTGATGCCACCTTCGCGCGTTTCCGCGACCTGCCGATCGACCAGATCGCGAAGGATCCGGAAGCCCTGCGTCTGGGACGCGGCATCTTCGCCAACACCTGCAGCACCTGCCACGGCTCCGATGCCAAGGGTGCGCGCGGATTCCCGAATCTGACCGACGCCGATTGGCAGTGGGGCGGCACGCCGGACGACATCCTCAATACGGTGCTGCATGGCCGTCAGGCCGTCATGCCGCCGTTTGGTGAAGTGGTCGGCGGTACCCAGGGTGCTACCGAAGTGGCGGTGTACGTGCAGTCGCTGTCGGGGATGCGCGTGGATCCGGCGCTGGCTGCCGCAGGCAAGGCCAAGTTCGATATGGTCTGCACCGCATGTCACGGTGCCGACGGTACCGGCAACCCGCTGCTCGGCGCGCCCAACCTGACCGATGACATCTGGCTGTACGGCAGTGATTTCGACACGCTGCGCAACGCCGTGCTGGAGGGCCATAATGGCGCCATGCCCGCGCACGAGCCGATCATCGGCGAAATGCGCGCCCGCTTGGTGGCAGCCTGGGTCTGGGCGCAGTCGCATGGAGGAAAGGAACAATGACCGACGAGGTGGTCCCCGATCAGTTGGTGCGTTCGTCCGAACCGCCCTGGGATGGCGACCACCCGCCTCGCCCGATGGTGCAGCGGATCGGCGCCATCGCCTGGCCGAGCTTCTTCGCCGCCGGCGTGGCCACGATGGTGTTCTTCGCCTTCGTGGACCCGCTGGCGCTGCGCGAGATCACGTTCCCGAACCTGGAGATCTCGCGCGAACTCGGCTACACCGTCGGGTTCTTCATGTTCTGGCTGGCCACGGCCAGCTCCAGTCTGTTCAGCTGGATCCTGCTGCGTCCGCGCAGCCGTTACAACCGTCCATTGCCCAAGGAGCGGGACTGACCGCTGTTGCCTTCGGTCCCTGAAGTGAAGAAGAACATTCCCGTCAACGTAGACACCTCGCTCTACGTCTCCGAGTCGAAGATCCAGTCGCGCGAGATCGACGGCCGGTATCAACGCCTGCGCAAACTCGCCACGATCGTGCTGCTGGGCATGTTTTACCTGTTCCCGTGGTTGATGTGGGACGGCCATCAGGCGGTGCTGTTCGATCTGCCGGCGCGCCGCTTCTACGTGTTCGGGCTGACCTTCTGGCCACAGGATTTCGTGTTCCTGGCGCTGCTGCTGATCATCGCCGGTCTCTCGCTGTTCTTCTTCACCACGCTGGCGGGCCGACTGTGGTGCGGCTTCGCGTGCCCGCAGACGGTGTGGACGGAAGTCTTCATCGGCATGGAGCAATTGTTCGAAGGCGACCGCAGCACCCGCATCCGTCTCGACAAGTCGCCCTGGACACGGGAAAAGATACTCAAGCGTGGCAGTCGCCATGCGGCGTGGGTCGTGTTCGCGTTGTGGACGGGCTTCACCTTCGTCGGATTCTTCACCCCGATCCGCGATCTCGGTGCGCGTGTCTGGCCGTTCGACTGGGGCGGCTGGGAAACCTTCTGGGTGTTGTTCTACTCGCTCGCCACGTGGGGCAACGCGGGTGTGCTGCGCGAGCAGGTCTGCAAGTACATGTGCCCGTACGCGCGCTTCCAGAGCGCGATGTTCGACCGCAACACCCTGATCATCAGCTACGACGCTGCGCGCGGCGAGCCACGCGGGCCGCGCAAGCGCGGTGCGCTGGGGTCGGTGGAGGAACGTGGCCGGCCGCGGCTGGATCTGGAAACGGCCGAATCGGCATTGCTTTACGCGGCACGGCATCGCAGCGCGGCCTCCCGCGCCGTGGACGCACGTGTATCGACCGGGCTGGTGGACACGTGGGGGCGCGACGAAGCCGCCGGCGCGACGCTATTCGAACGCGCCGCCGGCGACAAGGAACAGCTCGGCGACTGCATCGACTGCACCCTGTGCGTGCAGGTCTGTCCCACCGGCATCGACATCCGCAACGGCCTGCAATACGAGTGCATCGCCTGCGGCGCCTGCGTGGACGCGTGCAACAGCGTGATGGACAAGGTCGGTTACCCGCGTGGGTTGGTGCGGTTCACCACGCAGAACGCGCTGGAGGGCAGGCCGAGCCGCATCCTGCGTCCGCGCGTGTGGGTCTACGGCCTGCTGTTGCTGGCGATTCTGGTCGGCTGGGGTGTGGGCGTGATGATGCGCGCGCCGTTGATCGTCGAAGTGCTGCGTGACCGAAACGCGTTGTATCGCGTCGTCGCCAATGGCGCGGTCGAGAACAGCTATGGCATCAAGCTGGTCAACAAGACGCCGCACGTCGCCCGCTACCGGGTGCAGGTGCAAAGCGACGCGCCGGTGTCGTTGGGTGACGCACTGACGGTGGAAGTGCCGCCCGAACAGGTGGTGAGCCTGCCGGTCACGCTGACTGCCCCGCAAGGTGCCGTCAAGGGCCGCGCGAAGGTGGAATTCGTGGTGGAAGCGGAAGGCGAGGGCAAGCCGGTGCGCGTGGTGGAGGAAGCCGCCTTTTTCGGACCAACGAGATGAACACGATGATGCAAGCGACAGCGTCGCGCCCCTGGTATCGCGAGCCGATGGTCTGGATGGTCTGGGGGCTGCCGGCAATCGTCGTTGTCGCAGCACTTGCGACGGTGACCATTGCGGTGCGTGCCGGCGGCACGGATGTGTGGCCGGCGCAGGTGCGCCGCACTGCGCAGGTGCAAGTGGAGGATCTTGCAGCCGATCGCACCGCGATCGCGATGAACCTCAAGGGTGCGCTTGCCATCGATCAAGCCACTGGCGCGATCCGGCTGAGGCTGGAGAATGTCCCGGCCACTACCCTGCAGTTGCGCCTCGACCTGATCCATCCAGCCCGCGCCGAAGGCGATATGCAGCTGTCGCTGGTACGCAGTGGCGACCAGTTCCTTGGTCGGCTCGGAGTCTCCGCGACGCAGGTCTGGTCGGTGCAGGTCAGCGATCCGGACGGCACTTGGCGCGTTGCCGGGCGGTTCGAGCCCGGGCGTGGCGAAGTGCTTCTGATGCCTGCGCTCTCGGAAGGAAGCTGAGCGCGCCCCGGCCATGGATGCGGCCGTGACCCCGATGACCACCACACGCTGCTTCCACTGCGGTGAAACCGTGGGCGCCGATGGCGTGGACGCGAGCATCGATGGCGTGCCGCACGATTTCTGCTGCCGTGGCTGCGCCGGTGCAGCCGAATGGATCGCCACTGCCGGTCTCGCGGATTACTACCGGCTGCGGCAAGGCGATGCGGCGCGCGTGGATACGGAGGCCGAGGATCTGGGAGTGTGGGATCGGCCTGAAGTGCAGGCCGAACACGTCCGACACCTGCCCGAAGGCAGCCAGATCACGGTGCTCACCGATGGCATGCGCTGTGCCGCGTGCGCGTGGCTGATCGATCGTGCGTTGCGCCGTCGCCCGGCTGTGCGCGATGTGGTCGCTAACGCCGTGACCGGACGCATCCGAATCACCTGGGATGCCACGATGGCACGGCTTTCCGAGGTGCTGGGCGATCTTTCCGCGCTCGGCTACCGCGTCCATCTTTCACCCGGCCAGGCGCGCGAGGAATCGCGCCGGCGCGAACGCCGCCGCGCGCTGCTGCGTCTGGGCGTGGCCGGGCTGGGCGCGATGCAGGCGATGATGTTCGCCGAGGCGTTGTATCTGGACACGGCGCGGGAAATGTCCGATCCGATGCGCGACTTCCTGCGCTGGATCGCGTTCCTGCTGTCCACGCCGGTGGTGTTCTTCTCCGGTTGGCCATTCATTTCCGGCATGTGGAACGAGTTGCGCATGCGCCGTTTCGGCATGGACACGCTGGTGGCGACGTCGGTGCTGCTGGCCTATTTTGCCAGTCTGTTCGAGACGATCCGGGGCGGCATGCATGTGTGGTTCGATGCCTCGGTGATGTTCGTGCTGTTCCTGCTGATTGCGCGTGAGCTCGAAGGCGCGGCGCGGGCACGGGCGACCGACCATGTCGATACGCTGGCCCGGGCCCGGCCCGCCTTCGCTTGGCGCGAGGACGGTGAAGGCGCCGTCGCGCAGGTGCCGGTGGCGATGCTTGCCATGGGCGATGTCGTGCGGGTGTCGCCCGGTGAGGCGGTGCCGGCCGATGGCGTGGCGTTGGTGCCCGGCGCGTTCGACGAATCCTTGCTCACCGGGGAATCGACGCCGGTGCCGCATGGCCAAGGCGAGGACGTGCGTGCCGGCAGCATCGTGGTGGGCAGCGTGGCGCGGGTGCGCGTGACACGCACCGGTCAGGACACGTGGCTTTCGCAACTTTCCCGCCTCATCGAGCGTGCCCAGGAGGAACGCCCCGCTGCGGCTCGCCTGGCCGATGTGGTGGCGTCGCGCTTCGTCGTGGCGCTGTTCATCGCCGCTGCGCTGACCTGCGTGTGGTGGTTGAAGCACGATCCGTCGCGCGCGTTCGAAGTCACTCTCGCGGTATTGGTGGTGGCCTGCCCGTGTGCACTGTCGCTGGCCATTCCCACCGCCATCGCCAGCGCGCACAGTGCGTTGGCCGGGACCGGCGTGCTGGCGCTGCGACCGGATGCGCTGGATGCGCTGGCGCGGGTGGATACCGTCGTGTTCGACAAGACCGGCACGCTGAGTCGCGGGGAACCGACGCTGCAGGAGGTGCAGTCGTTCGGCGCAATCACATCGCAGGAGGCGCTGCGAATCGCCCGCGCACTGGAGCGTGACAGCCGCCATCCGCTGGCGCGGGCATTCCGCGACCACGCGCCGTTGCCGGCCGAATGGCAGGATGTGGCGGTGGAGCACATCCCCGGGGCTGGCATCGAAGGATGGCTGGAGGGCCGGTGCTGGCGCCTTGGTCACGCCGCGTTTGCGGCGTCGCGCGCTGATGATGGCGCGCTCTGGCTGGGGGATGGCGAACACGCCGTGGCGCGCTTCGTGATCAGCGACGCGCTGCGTCCCGATGCCGCCGATGCCATCGCCGGATGCGAGGCTCTCGGATTGGTTTGCGAACTGCTGAGCGGCGATGGCGAGGCCGCAGTGGCCGGGGCGGCCGGTGAGCTCGGGATCGCGCGCCATGCGGCGCGTCGCACCCCGGAACAGAAGCTCGAACGGATCCGCGAGCTGCAGCGTGGCGGACACGTGGTGCTGATGGTGGGCGATGGCATCAACGACGCGCCGGTGCTCGGTGGCGCGGACGTGTCGATCGCGATGCACGAAGGTGCGGCGCTGGCGCACGGTGCCGCCGACGTGGTGCTGACCGCAAAGCATCTCGCGCGTGTGCCGCAGGCGATCGCGATGGCGCGTCGCGCGCGTGCGACGATGCGTCAGAACCTGGCCTGGGCCCTGGGGTACAACGCACTCGCGTTGCCCTTCGCGGCGGCGGGGTGGGTCGAGCCGTGGCTGGCCGCGCTGGGCATGGCGGTGTCGTCGCTGATCGTCACGCTGAATGCGCTGCGGCTGGTACGAAGTGCCCCGGCACGCCAGACTGCCGTTTCCCCCGTCTCGCTTCCGGCTTCGCCATGAACATCCTGCTCGCACTCGTACCGATCAGCATCGTGCTGCTGGGCTTGGCGATCTGGGCGTTCGCGTGGGCGGTGAAACGCGGGCAGTTCGACGATCTGGACACGCCTGCGCTCGACATCCTCGCCGACGATCCCGCTCCGCCGCGCAGCGCGCAGGAGCAGTCGGCGCCTGGGGCCGGGCGCGATGTCGATTGACCTGATCGCGCTCGGCGCGGCTTTGCTCGCAGGCCTGGTGGGCAGTGTGCATTGCGTGGCGATGTGCGGTGGCATCGCGACGGGATTCGCGCCGTATGGCGGCGATGCGAAAGCCGCCTGGCGGGTGGCGCTGACCACCAATCTGGGGCGCGTTGCCGGCTATGCCCTGGCCGGGGCGATCGTTGGCGGATTCGGACATGGCCTGGTGGCGCTGTTCCGGATCGAACACCTGATGTTCGGACTGCGCGCGCTGGCCGGTGTGGTGTTGATTCTCGTGGCGCTGAAGATGTTGGGGGCAACACGACGGTTCGATGTCTTTGCCAGGGCCGGCGATGCATTGTGGGCGAAGTTGCGCCCGCTGCAGTCGCGCCTGCTGCCGGCCAACACCTTCCCGCGCCGCTTTGGCCTCGGGATGCTCTGGGGCTGGCTGCCCTGCGGCCTCTCCAGCACGATGCTCGCCGCCGCCTGGCTTCAGGCCACGCCGCACGGCGGTGCGGCATTGATGGCGGCTTTCGGCCTTGGCACCTTGCCGACGATGTTGCCGTTGTCCTATTCGGGAGCGCGCTGGCTGGCGCGCCCGGGGCAGCGCCGCATGGCCGGCGGCCTGATGCTCGCGGCCGGCTTCGTCACGCTTGCTGCGCCGTGGCTGATGCACGTGCCGGCGTTGCACGATGCATTGGCCGCGTTGGGGTGTCTGCCGCGCGCGTGAATGGGGTTCATGCCTGCTGCATGCGCGGCAGGGTGCTTGCCGGCACGTGAGGGTGTTTGTCGTCCGAACGGTTTGCCGTATCAGCCGCGCGGCGGCGTGTCGCGGAACACCGAGAGCCCCTTGAGCAGGTTCAGCGCTTCCCGCACGCCGCTGTCGTCCAGTTCCTCGGGGCGTGCCACCGGCTGAATCGGGATCACGGTCGGATCGGCCACGGGTTCGAGGTCTTCGCCGTCACCGCGAAGATGTCCGGGTAGGTCGCGCTCGCGCAACGTCGGTGGCAGGTAATCGTCGTCGTCGGCGTAGGTGTCGAGGCGGCTCTCCAGCATCACGTCCGGCACGATGCCGGTGGCCTGGATCGAGGTTCCGTTGGGCGTGTAGTAGCGCGCCGTGGTGACCTTGATAGAGTCGCCGTTGTCCAGCGGCAATACGGTCTGGACCGAGCCTTTGCCGAACGTCGGTGATCCGAGAACGAGCGCACGCCGGTGATCGCGCAATGCGCCGGCGAGGACTTCGGCGGCGCTTGCGGTGCCGCCATCCACGAGGATCGCGATGGGCGCACCGTCGAGCAGATCGCCCTTGTGTGCGGTCATCTCGCTGTGCGAATGGGAAAGGCGGCCACGGGTGGAGACGATCACGCCCTCGTCGAGGAACGCATCGGCCGCTTCCACGGCGGTGTTGAGCAGGCCACCCGGATTGCTGCGCAGGTCCAGCACCAGGCCTTTCAGCGGTGCGTCGTTCTGCGCGATGGTGTCCTTGAGCTTGCGCTCCAGATCCAGGCCGGTGTTGGCCTGGAAGGTGGCAATGCGCAGGTACGCGTAACCGGGCTCCAGCAGGCGCGTGCGCACGCTGGAAACACGGATGGTTTCGCGCGTCAGGGTGAACTGCAGCGGCTCGCGGCTGGAGTCGCGCATCACCGTCAAGCGCGCCTGGCTACCGACCGGGCCGCGCATCGCATCGATCGCGGCGTCGACACCGTCGGCCTCGATCGGCTTGCCGTCGATGGCGGTGATGACATCGCCGGAGCGGATGCCGGCGCGTGCCGCAGGGGTGTCGTCGATGGGCGCGATCACCAGCAGGCTGCGGTCCGGTTGCTGGATCACCTCCAGTCCGAGGCCGGCGTAGGCGCCGCTCGCGGCTTCGTTGAGCGCCCGGGATTGGTCGGCATCCAGATAGGCGCTGTGTGGGTCGAGATCAAGCAACAGGCCACGGATTGCGGCGCGCATCAGCGTGGCGTCGTCGACCGGGTCGACGTAACCCTCCTGCACCGCGCGGAACACCGAGACGAAACGCCGGATTTCATCCAGGCTGGTGGTGTCGCTGGTCGCAGGCGGGGTATCGGCCGCGCTGTCGGTGGCGATGGCAGGATCGTCCGCCACCGCCACCCAGGGCAGCAGCGATGCGGCGAGCACACAGGAACGAATCCATGGGAGGCAGGGTCGGTTCATGCGCAAATTGTCGCATGACTGCCTCAGTGCTGCTGATCGAACCAGCGTGCCACCAGTTCGCGTTCGGCCTCGGTCATCCGGGTCATGTTGCCCGGCGGCATGATCTTGAGCACCACGGTCTGCTGGTGGATCGAGGCGGCATGGGTGCGAATCTGCTCGGCGCTGTCGAAAATCATGCCTTTCGCGGGAAAGCCCAGCAAACTCGGTTGCGCCGCGTGGCAGGCGCCGCAGCGCTCAGCGAGCACAGCCAGCACGGTGGCATCGTCTGCGGGCCCTGTGACGGAAGGCATCGTTATGTCCGTTGCGGCTGGATCGTCCGCGACGACGATCGTGTTGGGCGCCGAGGGTGCGGGCGCTTCCACGGCTTTGGGCGCGAGCCATGCAAAGGTTGCCGCCAACAACGCCACGCCCGTGGCCGGCAACCACCAGGCACGCCGGCCGCTGTGCCAGAGCACGAAAAATTGCCGGATCGCGGCGGCCGCGGCCATGAACAACGCGAGGATCCAACCGCTGTGCGGGTGCGACCACGCGGCGGCATAGTGCGTGCTGAGCATCGCGAACACCACCGGCAGCGTGAAGTAGGTGTTGTGCACCGAGCGTTGCTTGCCGCGTGCGCCATCCAGTGGATTGGGTGTTTCGCCCTTTTCCAGCGCCGCGACCATGCGCTTCTGGCCGGGAATGATGACGAAGAACACGTTGGCCGACATGATCGTCGCCAACGCCGCGCCCACCAGCAGGAATGCTGCGCGGCCGGCGAACAGCGAGGTCGCGATCAGGCAGAGGGCAAGGACCAGCGCGCCCACCAGCCCCCCGAGCATGCGGTCGCGAAACCCGATCAGATGACACAGCACGTGGTAGACGCACCAGGCGCCGAGAAGCAGTGCGAGCGCGGCAAACACCGCGAGGGTGGGCGACAGCGCCGCGACGCGAGGATCCACCAGCCACACCGCAGGCGATGCGAAATACACGATTGCCAGCAACGCGAATCCCGATAACCACGTGGTGTAGGACTTCCATTTCGACCAATGCAGGTCGTCGGGAAGTTGTGCGGGTGCCGGCAGGTATTTCTGCTTGTGGTAGAAGCCTCCGCCATGCACCGACCAGCTTTCCCCGGCCAAACCGGGCAGGGGATGCCGCGGCGCCTTGAGGCCACGGTCGAGCGCGACGAAGTAGAACGATTCACCGATCCACGCGATCGCCGCCACCACGTGCAGCCAACGCAACAGGAACGTGCCCGCATCGATCCAGAACCCGGCCATGCGATCAGCTGCCCCGGTAGGTGCTGTAGCTGAAGGGCGAGACGAGCAGCGGCACGTGATAGTGCGCATTCGCATCGGCGATGCCGAATCGCAACGTCACCACGTCGAGAAACCGAGGCTCGGCCAGCGCCACGCCGGACGCGGCGAAGTAATCCCCCACGAGGAAATCCAGTTCGTACACGCCCGTCACCAGCGCATCGCCTTCCAGCAGCGGAGCATTGCAGCGGCCATCGTGGTTGCTGGTGGTTTGTACGAGCATGGTGCGCTGGCCACCATCGATGCGGAACAGCGAGATCGCGATGCCCGCGCCGGGGCGGCCATGTGCGGTGTCGAGGATGTGGGTGGTGAGTTTGCCCATGGCTGCTCCTGACAATCAGGCCGGAATGGGAAGGCCGGCGTCGGCAAAATGCTGGTCCAGCACGGCGATATCCGCAGCCTTTTCGTCCGGTGAGGCGAAGCTGGCCTCGAAGCTGTTTCGCGCCAGCCGGTAGGCATGGTTGGCGTCGAGACCGAGTGCGGTGAACGTCTCGATGAAGTTCTGGCTGAGATAGCCGCCGAAGTAGGCCGGGTCATCCGAATTCACCGTCGCGACGAGTCCGGCATCGAGCAGGTCGCGCAGGTTGTGCTGGCGCAGGTCGTCGAACACGCACAGTTTGATGTTCGACAAAGGGCAGACGGTGAGCGGGATGCGTTCGGCAGCAAGGCGCGCCATCAGTGCGGGGTCTTTCACCGACTGCACGCCGTGATCGATGCGCTCGGCGTGGAGCACGTCGAGCGCACTCCAGATGTATTCGGGCGGGCCTTCCTCGCCAGCGTGCGCAACGAGATGCAGGCCCAAGGCGCGGGCTTGCGCGAAAACCCGCGCGAATTTTTCCGGAGGGTGGCCCACCTCGCTCGAATCCAATCCCACGCCGATGAAACGCTCGCGGTAGGGCAACGCCTGTTGCAAGGTCTGCAACGCGTCGTCCTCGGACAGGTGACGCAGGAAACACAGGATCAGCGACGCATGGATGCCCAGCTCGTCGCGGGCACGATCGCAGGCGCGGGTGAGTCCGTCGATCACGTAGCCGATCGGCACGCCGCGCGCCGTGTGGGTTTGGGGATCGAAAAAAATCTCGGCGCGAATGATGTTGTCGGCCTTGGCGCGTTGCAGGTAAGCCCAGGCCATGTCGTGGAAATCCTGCTCGACGAGCAGCACGCTCGCACCGGCGTAATAGATGTCCAGGAAGCTCTGCAAATCGGAGAACGCATACGCTGCGCGCAGCGAGTCGACATCCGGATACGGCAACGCGACGCCGTTGCGTTCGGCCAGCGCGAAGATCAGTTCCGGTTCCAATGACCCTTCGATGTGGATGTGAAGTTCGGCCTTGGGCATGGTGCGCAGCAGGCGGGCGAGCGCAGGATCGAGTGTCATGGCATGTGTCGTGGCTGGCGAGATTCCGGAGTCTGCAACAAAGCCATGCCGTGGCGATAGCGCAGCACGGGCATAGCTGGGCTATCTTTTGCCGATGAATCCGACTTCCACCTTCACGTTGAACGGTCGCACGCACGCGCTTGGCAGCGACGCGCCCACCGAATCCCTGTTGCGCTGGCTGCGACGCAACCATCTGACCGGCACCAAGGAAGGTTGCGGCGATGGCGACTGCGGTGCCTGCACGGTGGTGCTGGTGGAATCGAATGGCGCCAATGGCTCGCGCTTCGTCGCGGTGAACAGTTGTCTGCTGCCGGTGGGCGTGCTGCCCGGGCGTGAGGTGTTGACGGTGGAGTCGATTGCCGACGGCGACAACTTGCATCCGGTACAGCGCGCGATGGTGGAGCATCGCGGCTCGCAATGTGGTTACTGCACGCCGGGTTTCGTGATGAGCCTGTTCGCCGGGTATTACGGTGGCGAGCTGTCGGACCACACCACCGAGGGCAACCTGTGCCGCTGTACGGGCTATCGATCCATTCGGGATGCCACGACGGCCTTGCGTCTGCATCCGCGCGAGGCCGACCGGTTCGATGCGTTGCTGCACCAACCGCGTGAATCCGACCCGGCTGCAGCGCTGAGCGCATTCCACAGCCCGGCGACGCTGGAGCAGGCGTTGGCGTTGAAAGCGCAACATCCGGACGCGGCGTTCATCGCCGGTGGTACCGATCTGGGCGTCAACCTCAGTCGCGGGCAGACGGTGGCACCCGTGTTCATCGCGCTGGATCGGATCGCCGAACTTCACGACGTGCGGATCGACGAGTCGCAGGCGCGCATCGGTGCCGGTGTGCCGTTGTCGCGCATCGAGCACGAATTGGCCGGGATGTTCCCGGCGCTGGACGATCTGCTTCCGTGGTTTGCCGCGCGACAGGTCCGCAATCGCGCGACGATCGGCGGCAATCTGGGCTCGGCGTCCCCGATCGGTGATCTCGCGCCGGTACTGCTCGCGCTGGACGCCGTGATCGAGCTCGTGGGTCCGGCGGGTCGACGCGAGGTGCCGGTGGCCGGTTTTTTTCTCGACTACCGCAAGACCGTGCGTGCGCCCGACGAGATCATCACGGCGGTGGTGTTGCCACGGCGCAGTGACGTGGTGCAAGGCTGCTACAAGATCGCCAAACGGCAGACCGATGACATCAGCATCGTTGCAGCGGTGTTCGCGCTGGCGCGCGATGCCGAAGGCGTGGTGACGCATGCGCGCCTCGCGTTTGGTGGCGTTGCCGCGACGCCGGTTCGGGCCCGCGAGGTCGAAGCCGAACTGATCGGCAAACCGCTCGACGCAGCCGCCGTGGAGGCGACGCGTGCGGCGTTGATGCAGGTGTTTTCTCCGTTGTCCGATCACCGTGCCAGTGCCGATTACCGTCGCGCGTTGTGCGGAAGCCTGTTCGCGAAGTTTGTGCGCGAAAGACTGGGTGTGGAGGGCGCGGCATGAACCCGCATCGGCACGACCAACGCGTCGACGATCCCTCGCAGCTCAGGCACGAAAGCGCGGTGGGCCATGTCACCGGGCGCGCCATCTACACCGATGAACAGTATCCGCCCCTCGGCATGTTGAGTGTTTGGCCGGTGGCGTCACCGCATGCGCATGCCAGGGTGCTGCGCCTCGATGTCGCGCCTGCGCTGAGCATGCCGGGCGTGGAAGCGGTGCTGACGGCGGCCGACATTCCCGGTGAAAACAATTCCGGCACGATCCTGCACGACGAACCGGTCATCGCATCGGATCGGGTGTCTTTCCACGGTCAATCGGTCGCCTGGGTGGTGGCGAAAGACGAGGCGACGGCGCGTGCCGCTGCGGCGCATGTCGTCGTGGAGTACGAACCGTTGCCGGCGATTCTTGACATCGAATCGGCGTGCCGCGCCGAGGCGTTCCATCTGCCGCCGGCGCGCATCGTGCGCGGTGATGCGGATGCGGCGCTGGCTGTGGCAGCTGTCGTGCTGAAGGGCGAACTGCACGTCGGCGGACAGGAGCATTTCTATCTGGAAACGCAGGCCAGTTGGGCCAGCGTGGATTCCGAAGGCGTGGTGCAGGTGACCTCGTCCACGCAGCATCCGAGTGAAACCCAGGCCATCGTCGCGCATGTGCTGGGCCTGCCCGTCAGTCAGGTGGTGTGTCGTTCGTTGCGCATGGGTGGCGGATTCGGCGGCAAGGAAACGCAGGCCAACCCGTATGCGGCAGTCGCGGCACTGGCCGCGTGGCGAACCGGCAAGCCGGTGCGCATCAAGCTGGATCGCGGTCTGGACATGCGCATGACGGGCAAGCGCCATCCGTTCCTTGCGCGTTGGCGCGTGGGCTGCTCCCGCGATGGCACGCTGCAGGCGATCGACGTGGCATTGTTTGCCGACGGCGGGTGGAGCTGCGATCTGTCGCCGCCGGTGCTGTCACGGGCCATGGTTCACGTGGATAACGCGTATTTTTGTCCGAACGTTCGCGTGACCGGACTCATCTGTCGCACCCACTTGCCGTCCAATACCGCGTTCCGTGGTTTCGGTGGCCCGCAAGGCGTCATCGTCGGCGAGGAAATCATCGAGCAGGTGGCGCGTCATCTGGGCTTGCCGGCGCACGAGGTACGTGAGCGCAACTTCTATCGCGACGGAGAAAACCCGCCGTGCGACACCACGCACTACGGCCAACGCGTGATCGACAACCACATGCAGGAGTTGTGGTCGCAGGCGCTGGAACGCAGCGACTTTGCCGCACGCCGCGCGCAGACCGCCGCGTTCAATCGGGAACGCCGAAGCTGCAAGCGCGGCATTGCCATCACGCCGATCAAATTCGGGATTTCGTTCAACAAGACCGAATACAACCAGGCCGGTGCGCTGGTGCACATCTATACCGACGGCAGCATCCAGGTGAACCATGGCGGCACCGAAATGGGGCAAGGCCTGCACACCAAGATGCTTGCCGTTGCCGCGCGAACACTCGGCGTGCCGGTGTCGCGGTTGCGGATCATGCCGACCAGCACCGACAAGGTGCCCAACACGTCCGCCACGGCCGCCAGCACTGGCGCGGATCTCAACGGGCGGGCGCTGAAGGTGGCATGTGAAACACTGCTGATGCGCCTGAGACCAGTGGCGGCAGGTTTGCTGGAGAGCACGGAGGACAACGTCGTCTTCGGTCACGATGCCGCCTTCCTCCACAATTCGCCCCAGCATCGGGTGACCTTCGTCGAGGTGGTGAAAGCGGCCTATGCGCAGCGCGTCAGCCTCTCTGCGACCGGCTTCTATCGCACGCCGGGCCTGCACTGGGATCCCGCCAGCGGCAAAGGGAATCCGTTTTACTACTTCGCGTTCGGTGCGGCGGTGTGCGAGGTCGAGGTCGATGGCGACACCGGCGTGCACCGTCTACTGCGCGTGGACATCCTGCACGACGTGGGAGATTCATTGAATCCCGGCATCGACATCGGCCAGATCGAGGGTGGCTTCGTGCAGGGATTGGGTTGGCTGACCTGCGAGGAATTGCGTTTCGCTGCCGATGGGCGATTGCTCACCGATGCGCCCAGCACCTACAAGATTCCTGCCCTGGGCGACGTGCCCGAGGATTTTCGTACCGCGCTGTTCCAGCGCAGCCGCGCACCCGCGACCGACGTCGTCTTCGGCAGCAAAGCGGTCGGCGAACCGCCGCTGATGCTCGCCATTGCGGCGCGCGAAGCGATACGCGAAGCGGTGGCGGCGTTCGGCCATGCGCCCCGGCGCGTGGAGCTCGCCGCGCCCGCCACGCCCGAAGCGATCTTCCGTGCCATCGGGCAGGTGCGCGGTGGATGAAGCCTTGTTCGCCCGGCTCGCCGAATGGCTGGTCGGGGATCACCCGGCAGTTGTGGCCAGCGTCACGGCGACGCACGGCGCAACGCCGCGCAAGCGCGATGCGCGGATGCTGGTGGATGCCGATCGCATTGCGTTCTCGGTCGGCGGCGGCGCGATGGAAGCGCGCGTGCTCGATGCGGCACGCGCGCTGATCAGGGATGGCATGGAGCATCAGGCACTGCGTGTCGAACTCAATGGACGCGAAGGCGCTGCCGGCGTCTGTGGTGGAGACATGCACATTGCGTTACGACGCTGGCAAGGCGAAGACGCGCGATGCCGTGCCATGCAAATCGCCGCGCAACTGGCCGCTGGCGAACGCGTGGAATTGCACGGAGAAGAGTACGGGCAGCCGGAGGGCGAATCGCATTGGCTTCAGCCCGATCCGCGTCTGCTGGTCCTCGGCGCCGGCCACTGCGGACAGGCCTTGGCCGAACTGGCGCGACATGTGGGCTTCGAGACCTGGCTCGCGGACGATCGCCTGGCGGAATGGCCGTCACCGGAGCTGGATGGCGTCGTCTGCATCGATGCCGGGCCGGTGCGTCTTCGCGCCGCCGCCGATACCCGTCGGGATCTGTATCTGGTGCTGCTCAATCGCGATTACGCCACCGACGTGGCTGCGCTCACCGCATTGCACGGGGTGCGTCATGCCTTCCTCGGCATGATGGGCAGCCGCAAGCGCATCGCGCAGGTGAAAAAGTCGCTGCCGGGCATGGACGACTGGCTGCGGGAGCTGGTGGCGCCGGTCGGATTGGAGATCGGTGCGCAGACGCCGCACGAAATCGCGATCAGCATTCTGGCGCAGCTGATCGCGCGCCGTGCGACCCGTGCCGGCGATCAGGGGGAAGGCGCTGCCTTCAGTTCGCGGTAGCGCGCCAGCAGGCGGTCGTACTCGGCCTGCAGCGCCGTGTGCTCGTTTTCGCGACGCTCCAGATAGTCGCGCTGCTCGTTGACCTGACTGCGGGTCAGGTTGATCGAATCCTTGATGCCGACCGGGACGTTCTGGCCGTTGCGTTCCAGATCGGCGGCATGGGCAAGCAGGTCGGCGAGGCTCTTTTCCTGACTGCGGATGCCGACGCGAGCAGACTCGAGGCTCTGTGCCAGCAGGTCGAAGCGTTCCTTGTAGGCGCGTGCCAGATCGGCTTCGGTGGGATAGGAAGACGTCAGCACCGCATCCATCTTGGCCTTTTCTTCGGCGATCCTGCGCTCTTCCTCGAGCTTTTTCTGCTCGGCCTCCCAAGCGGCCTGCTCTTCGGGAGTGCGCGCACGTTCGGTGGTACGCACGGCCATTCCCTGATTGTTGAGCTCTTCCTGTTTGTCCTTGACCGCTTCGGCGGGCAATTGGTCGGTGTAATGCACCTTGCCGTCCTTGTCGGTCCAGCGGTAGAGCTTGCGCTGGGCATCGGCATCGAACGACAGCATCGCCAGCGCGAGCGCGCCGGTGGCGACAAGGAGGGAAAGGGCGTTGATCGGTTTCACATGACGCTCCGCAGGACCGCTGGATCACGCGGAGCAGGATCACTCCACGCCGTACTGCGCGCGATAGGCCAGCAATCGTTCCCGGTGTGTGGCCAGCGCAGGATGGGCGGAAGTATAGGTCAGCAGTTCGTTCAGTCGGACGATGGAGATCACCGGGATGTCGAATTCGTGAGCGATTTCCTGTGTCGCGGACAGCCCCGATTCACCCCGCTCCTGCCGGTCGAGTGCGACCAGCACGCCGCAGGGTCGGGCTCCGGCGGCGCGGATCACGGCGATGGATTCACGCACGGCGGTACCGGCGGTGACGACATCGTCGACGATCAGCACGCGACCCTGCAGCGGTGCGCCGATCAGCGTGCCGCCCTCGCCGTGATCCTTGGCTTCCTTGCGGTTGAACGTGACCGGCACGTCGAGCCCTTGCGCCGACAGCGCGATGGCGCTGGTGGTGGCGAGCGGGATGCCTTTGTAGGCCGGCCCGAACAGGCTGTCCACGCCGATCCCCGCAGCCAGCAGGGCTTGGGCATAGCAGTCGCCGAGCAGGGCGAGCGCGGCGCCGTGGTCGAAACGCCCGGCATTGAAGAAGTAGGGACTGAGGCGGCCGGACTTGAGGGTGAACTGGCCAAAACGCAGCGCGTCGCAGCGCAGTGCGAGGTCGAGGAAGCGGGTCTGGTAGTCGTGCATGGTCAATCGGAATGGTGCAAGGCGCGTCGGGCGAAATGGCGGACGATGTCCAGGCCGGTCTGTTCCGGCGCGGGGCCGTGGGGGAGGTCGCGGCGCATGGTGTCGACAAGGGCGCGCAGCGGCCCTTCGTTGTCTCTTTTTCCATCCGCGAAAGCCAGCCGTCCGACATCCGAGCAGAAGCGGTGCAACTCGAAGAAGTAGCGCTCCTGCCCATCGGTCAGAAAGGAAAAGCACGGCTCCGCCGATTCGGGCGAGGTCAGCGAGCGTCCGGCGCGCATCTCGCGCTCCTCGCACAGGCGGATCGAACTGGCCGCCAGCTCCAGCAGCGGTTCGGCGACATTGGCCGTGTCCAGATCCGAAGCGATCTGGGCCAGTCGCAGCGCATGCACGGTGACCGGATCGTTGCACCAGTCCGGCTGTCTTGCATCGAGCCAGTCGGACAGGCGGGGGGCGAGCGGGCCACCGCGTGCGGCGAGTTCGGCAGTGTTGCTGCGGCTGTGCTCCGGCAGCGGGAGCGCATCGAAGGTGGAGCCGGCGATGGCCAGTTCCAGGGTGCGATAGAGCCAGGCATCGTGCCGTGGATCGAAGCCTGCGGATGCCAGGATGCGGGCGCTTTCGGCCACGCTCGCCGCCTCGTTCGCACCGACCGGCAGGTCGGCGTCGCCGTTCTCGCGCTGGCGCAGGTCATGGCAGGCGCAAAACAGCGCCAGCGCCATGCGGTCGCGGCCGTCGAGCAGGGTGTCGGCGTGCCGTACCAGCCGGCTCAGCCGGCCATCCATCAGCTCCAGCGCATGGTTCTCGTTGTGGTAGGCATGGAAGTCCTGCCCCCAGCTCCCGTGCCGCAAGCCGACGCGCGCCAGTGCCACCCGCAGTGCGGCCTGAGTGCGCGAGGCGTCGGCTCGGATGGAGTCCCCGAAGCGGGCGACCAGCCCGTGTTTCCACTGAGCAAGCCACGCCAGCAGCTCCGGTCGACGCGAAAGCAGCAGCGCCGCGCCCGCATCGGCATCCGGCACGGCGGCTTCGACCGCATCGGCGGGATGGTGCAAGGCAAGGTGGGTCAGCATGCGGACGAAGGATTCGGCAGCGGCCCCGAGGCCGGTGCGGGGAGTATACGCACCCGTGTCCTGCCGCCCGCGTTGCGCGGCGCAGCATCTTGGCAGCGCCGGCGCCGCCCGCTAACGTGCGCGCCTTTCCGCCACGCATTGCCACCATGACTTCCAATTCGCCCAATCCTCCGCTCGGTCCGCTGTCCTGGCTGATCTTCAGTTCGCGCTGGCTGCAGTTGCCCTTGTACCTGGGGTTGATCGTGGCCCAGTGCGTCTACGTGTTCCTGTTCGGCAAGGAGTTGTGGCACCTGCTGCAGGATGTCGGCGGCATGGGGGAGCAGCAGATCATGCTGATCGTGCTGGGACTGATCGACGTGGTGATGATTTCCAATCTGCTGGTGATGGTGATCGTCGGCGGTTACGAGACCTTCGTCTCGCGCCTGCGTCTGGAAGGCCATCCGGATCAGCCGGAGTGGCTGAGCCACGTCAACGCCTCGGTGCTGAAGGTGAAGCTGGCGATGGCGATCATCGGCATCTCCTCGATCCACCTGCTGAAGACCTTCATCGCGGCCGGCACCTTGAGCGGGTTGCCGTTCTGTCCGCCGGAGCTGCTGGCCACCGCTGCGTCCAATGTCGGTGCCGAGCGCTGCAGTGCGCTGACGCCCGATGGCGTGTTGTGGCAGACGATCATCCACATCGTCTTCATCCTCTCGGCGATCGGCATTGCCTGGACGGATCGGTTGATGCACGCGCCGGTGAAGGGCACGAAGCCGCATTGATCTGCACCGTGATCGGCACTGCGCCTGCACGTCAGGCACCAAGGGCATGGCGGCAATGAAGCCGATCGGGGCGAGGCCCCGACGAAACTAGACCAAGCGCTGCAGCAGGAAATCCCACAACGGCAGCGTCACCAGCGACAACAGCAGACTGTAGCCCACCATTGCCGCAGCGAAGGCGGGCGCCAGCCGATGCGAGATCGCCAGTGCGGCAGCAGTGATCATCGACGGCATTGCCGCTTCCAGCACCATCGCATCGGCCGCCAACGGCGGTGTGTCCACGAGTTTCACCCACGCCAGCGCCAGCGCCGGCAACAGGATCAGCTTCAAGGCCAGCCCCGTGCCGAGCGGGGCGAGCGTCTCGCGCGGCAGACGCAATTTCACCTGAAGGCCCACGGCCAATGCCGCGATGGGCAGCAAGGCGTCGGAAAGACGTTGCAGCACGCCGTCGATGGCCGAGGGCGGCTCGGCCGGGAATACCGTCAGCGCCAGAATCAGCGAGATGAACGCCGGAAAGGTCAGGATGCGCCGAAGAATGCGGCGCGGCGTGGGGCGATCCTCGCCGGAGAAATGCGCCAGCACGATCAGACCGAATGTCGACAGGATCATGAACGAGCCGAACTGATCGTAGATGACGGCGTAAGGCAAAGCTTCCTCGCCGCGCATCGCCTGGACCAGTGGATAGCCCAGATACGACGTGTTGCCGAGCGGAACGCACAGCAGCAGCACTGCGCATACCTCGCGGCTCCAGCCGAAAAGACGCCGCAATGCGAAGATTGCCGCGACTGCGAGCGCAGTGAGTGCCCACGGCACGGCAGCGATGGACAGGATCTCGGTACCCAGTTCCAGGCGCGAGCCGTAGCGCAGCACTGCGGCAGGCATGCAGACATACATCGCGAACTGGTTGAGGACTTCGGCGGCGTTGTCCGGGAACAGCCGCACTCGGGCGCAGAGCTTGCCCAGCGCCAGCATCAGCACGATCAGGAAAAACGCGTCGAAGGTCATGGCCTTCGGTCCGGCAGGCGCGGAACATGATGACTCGGATACATCGGTGCATTTTCCCATGCGCCGATACAGGCAGCGTGACTGGATGCCATCGATGCCGATTTCATCATCCGCTGTGGACATGGAAGAATCACCAATGGCCTCCATGACCCGGTACGCACGACATGACCCATCGACCTCCTGTTCGCGGAACGGCGTGGCTTGCTCTGCTGCTGGTCCTGTCCTTCGCGGCCTCGTCCCAGGTGGCCGACGGCCCGTATCTGACCGGTGCCGAAGGCGGTGGCTGGATTGCGCATTGGATTGAGGACACCGGCGCTGGTCCGCGTGCGAGGCGCGAGCCGGTGCGGGAAGGGGACCTTCTGACCATTTCGGCGACGGCTCGGGTACCGGCCTTCGAGGTTCGGCTGCGCCCGCCCGATCCGCCAGCCCCCGACGCGATCCGCACTGCCGCCGGCACGCCGCTGCTGGTGGTGGCCGACACCCACGGTGAATACGACATCCTCGTTCAGCTGCTGCAACGTCAGCACGTCATCGACGAGCGCCTGCGCTGGTCGTTCGGTCGGGGACACTTGGTGTTGCTTGGCGACGTGTTCGACCGTGGCGCACACCAGATCGAGATCCTCTGGCTGATGTACCAGTTGCAGGCCGACGCGGCGGCAGCGGGCGGTGGCGTCGAACTGCTGATCGGCAATCACGAGGCGATGGTGATGCGTGGCGACCTGCGCTATCTGCATCCTCGTTACGCGCGTACGGCGCAACTGCTGGGGGTGGATTCCTACGCCGCATTGCTGGATGCCGACAGCCTGCTCGGCCACTGGCTGCGTGGCCGTGCGGCCGTGCTGCAGTTCGATGACGTGCTGCTGGTGCATGGCGGCATTTCGCCACAGGCCGTCACCCGTGGACTGACAGCCGCCCGGCTCAACCGCGCCGTGCGCGAGGTGCTGATGGGTGTGGCCGATCCGGCAGATCCGGAACTGCATGATTTCGTGATGCGGTCACACGGGCCGCTGTGGTACCGCGGCTATTTCGCGCTGGATGGCGCGCCGGCGGAGGCCCGGCGTGATGACATGGATGCGTTGCTGCGCCACCTGGGGGTGAACACCATTTTCGTCGGCCACACCAAGGTGCCGAAGGTGACGCCGTTGCATGGAGGCAGGGTGGTCGCGGTGCAGGTGTATCCGGAGCGCGACCAGGACAGCGGCACGGTGACGATGGAGGCGGTGCGACGCGATGCCGGGCGCTGGTACCGGGTGGCGGCGGACGGATTGCGCGAACCCGTGACGATCGACGACTGACATTCAGCCAGAGGCGCATAATCTCGCTGGCGCAGGCTTGGCGACTCAGGCCGGAATCTTGTCCCTGACGACACACTGGAGGAATCGACGATGAACACGCAACGCACCAAGTGGCTGCTTCCGGCGACGATCACCGCCGCCTGTCTGCTGATGGCCGCCTGTCGCAACGATGCGCCTGTGGCAGTCAGCCCGCCGCCACCTCCGGCTCCTGCCGAATCCGCACAGGCACCTGAGGTTGCACCGCCTGCGCCAACGGAGGCCGTTGCGGCCACGCCGCAAGCCCCGACCGCACCGGAGGCACCACCCGTGCCTTCGGCTCCTGCCGCACCTGCACCTGCACCTGCACCTGCACCTGCACCTGCACCTGCACCTAGGCCTTCGACACCCGCCGTGCAATATGCGCAGGTGATCAGCGTCACGCCGGTGCGCCAGTCACAGGACAACCCGAAAGAGGTATGCCGCGACGTGGAGGTGGTCTATCAGGCTGCGCCCAAGGACGAACACAAGATCGCCGGCACCGCCATCGGCGCCATTGTCGGCGGCGCCATCGGCAACCAGGTCGGTGACGGCAAGGGGCGCGATGCGGCTCGTATCGCCGGGGCCGTGGCCGGCGCGGCGGCAGGCCGCAAGATCCAGGAAAACCAGCAGGCCAAGAAGGCCGAAACCCGCATCGAGCAGCAGTGCGAAACGGTCAACGATCCCACCTTCGTCACCGTGGCGTACGACATCGTCTACAGCTACAACGGCCAGACACACAGCGCGCGTGTCGCCGAGGATCCGGGCGAGCGCATCAAGCTTCCGGTGCGCAGCATCGACGAGTGATGTCGGCGGTCGAGTGAACCAGACAAAAGGCCCGGACAATTCCGGGCCTTTTGCATGCGTCCGGCCCGAGGGCGCACTCGACAGGCCTTCACGCCATCGGGTCAGTCCAGATTGCGTCCGTGGAACAGTTCTTCGATCTCGCGGCGCAATTGCATCTCGATGCGCTGGCGCTCCTTGAACGACAGGTTCTTGGCCTTCTCCTCGAAGAGGTAGGTGTCCAGATCGAAATCCTTCAGGTGCATCTTGGTGTGGAAGATGTTTTCCTGATAGACGTTCACGTCGAACATTTCGTAACGCGTCTTGATGCTCTTGGCCAGGAAGTCCTGGATCGAGTTGATCTTGTGGTCGATGAAGTGCTTCTTGCCCTTCACGTCACGGGTGAATCCGCGCACGCGGTAGTCCATCACCACGATGTCCGATTCGAAGCTCTCGATCAGGTAGTTCAACGCCTTCAGTGGCGAAATCACGCCGCAGGTGGCGACATCGATGTCGGCACGGAACGTGGCGATGCCGTTCTGGGGATGCGTCTCGGGGTAGGTATGGACAGTGATGTGGCTCTTGTCCAGATGCGCAACGACGCTGGCGTCCTGATGCTCGCGCATCGCACCCGGCAGGATTTCCTTGCCGGCCGCCTTCTTGTCGATGACCGGTTCTTCGGAGATCAGGATCGTCACCGAGGCACCCTGCGGGTCGTAGTCCTGTCGGGCCACGTTGAGGATGTTGGCGCCGATGATTTCGGCGACATCGGTGAGGATCTGAGTCAGCCGCTCGGCGTTGTAGGCCTCGTCGATGTACTCGATGTAGCGCTGGCGTTGATCTTCGGTGACCGCGTAGCAGACATCGTAGATGTTGAAGCTCAGGGCTTTGGTGAGGTTGTTGAAGCCCTGGAGCTTCAGGCGCGGCAGTGGTTTGACCACCAGAGGTTCCTTAGGTAATGGCGGAAAGGCGCGAATTATCGGACAAACCGGGCGCAGAACGAAATGCGATCCTGAACATGCATTGATCCGCGCGCGATGTGGCGTCTAAGCTAGAGTGATGCATCGCTGGGGGCAGGACATGAGTACCATTCGTTTTCCATTGCAGGAAGCCCTGCGTCGGCCACAACGTCCCGACGCATTGGCTCCGGTCGATCAAACCATTCCGCGCTTCCTCGCCCATTGTCACCGGAGGCGTTACGCTGCGCGCAAGGACGTGTTCCGGCCCGGCGATGCCGCCACGACGATGTACTACGTGATCAGCGGTTCGCTCAGTGTGCTCAGTGAAGAGGAAGAGGGCCGCGAACTGGTGCTCACTTACATCAATGCGGGCGAATTCGTCGGGGAAACGGGCATCTTCATCAGTGCGCCGCAGCGTGAGGTGACCCTGCGCACCCGTACCGCCTGCGAACTGGCGGAGATCAGCTACGAGCGGCTGCTCACGCTTTTCAGCGGCACGTTGCGTGAGGAGTGTCCACGTCTGCTGTTCGCCATCGGCAGCCAGATCACGCGTCGCCTGATGCATGCCGGTCGCAAGGCCAGTCGCCTGGCCTTCATGGATGTGACCAATCGCATCGCCAATACCATCGTGGACCTGTGTCAGGAGCCCGACGCGATGTCGCATCCTGAAGGCACGCAGATCCGGGTGTCGCGGCAGGAGCTGGCCCGCATCGTCGGCTGTTCGCGCGAGATGGCCGGGCGCGTGCTCAAGCAACTGGAAGAACGCGGCATGCTGCGCGCGCGCGGCAAGACCATCGTGGTGTTGGGGGAACGCCCCCGCTGATTCATGTGGCGTCGGGGTCGATCAGTCGCTCGCCATCACCCGATTGCGGCCGCCCTCCTTGGCCAGATAGAGGCGTCGGTCGGCTTGCCCCACGATCTGGCTTGGTGTTTCGTCGGGTTGCCACTGCGCCACGCCGATACTGACCGAGCAGGAGATACGCTGTCCATTGGCCAGCAGCGCGCTGCTTCGAGCGATATCGGCTGCGAGCTCACGCAGGTGGGTGGTGGCGGATGCGAGCGCGAGGTCGGGCAGTACGAGCAGGAACTCCTCGCCGCCATAGCGTGCGATGTCGCCGGGAGCGACGAAGTCCGCCTTGGCCAGCAAGCCACCGATGTGGCGCAGTACGGTATCGCCGGCTTCGTGCCCATGTTCGTCGTTGATGTGCTTGAATCGGTCGATGTCGAGCAGGGCCACGCACAGGGATGCGCCGGAGGTTGCCGCGGTGCCTATCGCCTCGGCCAGCCGTGCTTCGCCGGCGCGGCGGTTGCTCAGCCCGGTGAGGTCATCGTGGCTGGCTTGATGGGCAAGCTGGCGCAACAGTGATTCACGCTCCCGTCCTGCTTGCTGGAGTGCCTCGTTCTTGGTGCGCAGTTCGTGCGTGCGTTTTTCGATGATGCGGGTCAGTTGCGCCTGGCGGCGACGGTAACTGGCCGAGCGCCAGAGCAGCAATGCAAAAATCGCTACCGCCAACCCCAGTGACACCAATGCCAGGAACCACGGCCGTTGCCAGTACGAAGGCAGGCGTTCCAGTTCCAGCGTGGCCACGGAGATGTCGTGCGGCGCCTCCCAGTCCACTGGAGCCATCGCTGCCTGCACTTCAAAGCGCAGCGTGCCGGAGGGCAGGTTGGTATACACCGCCTCGGTGTCGTTGCCCGCATCCACCCAGTCGTGATCGAAGCCGACCATGCGGTAGCGGTAGCGTACGCCAGGCGGGTCGCGGAAATGCAGGCCGATGTAGCGCACCACGACGCGCCTGATATCGGGGGCCAGAACATGGCGTCGGGTTGGAGACAGGGGCCGGGCATCGGCACTGATGCTTTCGATCCGTACCGGCACCTGCACGTGGTTCCGCACGGCCGTGGCTTCCGGATCGATCACCGCCACACCGAGTGCAGTCGGTAGCCACAGTCGGCCACGCGCGTCGAGATCCCCGGCGGGTCCGCTGCCGCCGTTGCATTGGCTGCTGGGCATGCCGCTGGCCTGATTCAGGATGTCGATCGACAGTGCAGTGCGCGTGCCGGCATCGATCTGGTCCAGTTGCGCGGGGTCGATCCGGAACACGCCCCGGTTGCTGCACGCCCAGAGTGCGCCCGTGTGGTCTTCGAGCAGGCGGAACAGGGTCTCGTTGGGCAGACCGTTGCGGCGGTCGTAGGGCGTGAACCGGCCCTCACGCAGTCGCAGCAGACCGTGATCGGAGCCGATGAAAACGTTGCCGTCGCCGGTTTCCAGCACATCGAAGCTGCCAATGCCTGGGAAGTCCCTGCCTGAAAGCCAGCGCTGGATACGCCCGTCCGGATGCCAGCGCATCAAGCCATTGGCGAGTGCGATCCAGAGGCCGCCATTGCGGGCCGGAACGAGGCCGCGCACGAAGCTGCCCGGCTGCCCCGGCACATCCTCCATGGGTTCGATGCGGCCATCCGGGTGACGTCGCGCCAGTCCGCTGGTGGTGCCGATCCAGAGGCTGCCGTCGCCGGTCTCCTGCAAGGCGCGAATGTGTTTCGAGGGCAATGCTCCGGTTTTCCGGAGTTCCCGCGCTCCCGCTTCGGTGGAGAAATGCAGGACGCCGCGGTCGTAGGTGCCCAGCCACAGGCCGCCATCGCCTGCCTCTGCCAGCGCCAGCACCGAGGAATCCAGTTCTCCCAACGGCAGCGGCTCGAAGGTGTCGTCCCGCCAGCGGTCCACTCCCTGTGCGTGGCCGACATACATGAAGCCGTCGCTGTGGCGCAGGATCGTGCGGGCATAGTTGTCGCCCAGGCCGCGCGCGGCATCCAGTCCGAAGGCCGGTGCATCGGCGATGCGATGCAACCCGTTCGTGGTGCCGGCCCAGAGCAGGCCCTCTTGGTCTTCGATCAGTGCCGGGCTGCCGCGCCCGTGCAGGCCGTCGGACGCACCCATGGTTTCAACGTTGCCGTCATGATGGCGGACCAGTCCGCCCGCCGAGAGATTCAGCCAGAGCGCGCCATTGCGGTCTTCGAGCAATGACTCGATCTGCTCGTCCAGCAGCAGGCGCGCGCGGGCATCGCCTTCCAGCACGAAGGCGCCATGATCGCCACCGATCACCAGGCTGCCGTCGCTGCGTCGCAGCAGCGCACGTACATGGGTGCCGTCCAGACCGTGCTCGCTACCCCAGTCGTCGAGGCGCTCATCGCGGAAATGGAACAACCCGCGCTCGCTGCCGATCAGCATGCCGTCCTCGCCGATGGCAAGCAGCGAGAACACCACGCCAGGCGGCAGGCCGAGGTCCTGGAGGCTCTCCAGTCGTCCGTCAGGCCACAGTCGCAAGGCCGAGCGGTCGGTGCCGATCCACAGGCTGCCATCGTGTGCCCGAGCCAGAGAGATGACACGCAGGCGCATCTCCACGGTTGGTTCGAGCCGCGACCAGATCCCGTCGGCCAGTCGCACCACGCCATGCTGCATCGTGCCGAACAGCAGTGCATCGTCGGTATCGCGCAGGATCGTGCGCACGCCGACCAGTGGGATGCCCGGCACGCTCTGATCGTCGAACGCGGTGAAGTCGCGTCCGTTGAAGCGTGCTGCGCCCTCCCAGGATCCGATCCACAGATAGCCTTCGCTGTCCTGGGCGACGGTATGCACGAAATTGTGCGGGAGGCCGGCCTCCATCGTCCATGCCGTGAGCAGGTATTCGCTGACGTGGCGGGCAGGATCGAGCGCCGGCGCCACGCACGGAAAGAGCGCGAGCAGCAGAGCCAGCAAGCGGTCGACGAGACGATGCAGTGTCAGGTCCCCATCGCGGAGAAAGCACGAGTATGCCGCGATTCGGGCGATGAAGGGGCGGAAGCGGGCGGTTCGGTCTTTCGTGCAGGGATCCCGCCGGAGCTCGGGTGTGTTCGTGGGCCGGGAAGGGCGATGCGGATCCCTCATGCGATCATCGCGCGAGGCATCCAGGCATGCGGATCAGGCGAACAGGCGTGCCAACTCGTCGCCCGGTACGGGGGCCCGCATGAAAGCTTCGCCGACGAGAAACGCATGGATCCCCGCAGTGCGCATCCTTGCCACGTCGCTCGGCCCGAGGATGCCGCTTTCGGTGACGATGAGACGGTCGTCGGGCACGGCGTTTTTCAGCACGAGCGTGGTGTCGAGCGATACCTCGAAGGTGCGCAAGTTGCGGTTGTTCACGCCCAGAATCACTCCGGGCGCGGCGGGCAGTGCCAGTGCCCGGGCCAGTTCGTCGGCATCGTGGACTTCCACCAGCACATCCAGGCCAAGCGCCAGTGCGTGCATCGCCAGCTCGTTGAGCTGGGTGTCGTCGAGCGCGGCGACGATCAACAGGATGCAGTCTGCCCCGAGCGCACGCGCCTCGGTCACTTGATAGGCATCGATGGTGAAATCCTTGCGCAGGACCGGCAGCGAACAGGCAGCGCGGGCCTGTTGAAGATAGGCATCGGCGCCCTGGAAGAAATCCACGTCGGTCAGCACCGAGAGGCAGGCCGCGCCGCCGGCCTCGTAGCTGGCGGCGATCTGCGCCGGATCGAAGTCCGCGCGGATCAGCCCCTTGGACGGGCTGGCCTTTTTCACCTCGGCGATCACCGCCGCCTTGCCGCCTGCGATCTTGGCCTCCAGCGCAGCCGCGAAACCGCGTGCCGGCGGCATCGCGGCGGCCTGCTGCTGCAGCGTGTCCAACGCAACCGTCTTGCGCCGTTGCGCCACTTCCTCGACCTTGCGCGCGATGATCCGCGCCAGGATGTCGTTCATGCCGCCGCTCCTTCCTCATCGCGCAGCCGGCGCGTGGTGGCGATGAACTGGTCCAGACGCTGGCGTGCCGCGCCCGATGCCAGCGTCTGTCGCGCCAGCGCGATGCCGTCGGCGATCGAATCGGCGCGCCCGGCCACATACAGCGCGGCGCCGGCATTGAGCGCCACGATCTCGCGCGGCAGACCATCGACGTTGTCGAGCGCTTCCAGCAGCATCGTGCGCGACTCGTCGGCGTTGGCCACGCGCAGGTTGCGGCTGGCCGCCATCGCAATGCCGAAATCCTCCGGATGGATCTCGTATTCGCGCACCACGCCGTCGCGCAACTCGCCCACCAGGGTGCCGGCGCCCAGCGAAATCTCGTCCATGCCGTCGCGCCCCCAGACCACCAGCGCGCGCTGTGCGCCGAGGCGCTGCAGCACGCGCACCTGGATGCCGACCAGATCCGGATGGAACACGCCCATCAGGATGTTCGGCGCCCCGGCCGGATTGGTAAGCGGACCGAGGATGTTGAACATCGTCCGCACGCCCATTTCACGCCGCACCGGCGCCACGTTCTTCATCGCCGGATGGTGGATCGGCGCGAACATGAAGCCGATGCCGACCTCCGCGATGCACTGCGCCACCTGCGCCGGCTGCAGATCCACCACCGCGCCCAGCGCCTCGATCACATCGGCGCTGCCGGAACTGGACGACACGCTGCGCCCGCCGTGCTTGGCGACCTGGGCGCCGGCGGCGGCGGCCACGAAGATGCTGGCGGTGGAAATATTGAAGGTGTTGGCGCCATCGCCGCCGGTGCCGACGATATCGACGAAGTTCCGCGCATCCGGTACCTCGACCTTGGCTGCGAATTCGCGCATCACCTGCGCCGCGCCGGCGATTTCCCCGACGGTTTCCTTCTTCACCCGCAAGCCCGACAGGATCGCCGCCGTCATCACCGCAGACACTTCGCCGCGCATGATCTGGCGCATCAGCTGCACCATTTCATCGTGGAAAATCTCGCGGTGTTCGATCGTGCGTTGCAGTGCTTCCTGGGGCGTGATGGTCATGTCGATGGTGCAAGGCAAAGGGAACGGGGCATTGTAGTCGCTTGCCGGATGCGCGATCCGGTGGCGGCCGGTGATTTCGCGAAGATCGTGCGCCGGTCCGGCCCGCCTTGCCGTCGGCCCGGTCCTCAGCACCGCTCGCCGTTCGGACCCAGCCGCAGTTCGAAGCGCAAGGCGTCGCAGCCGTCCTCGTAGTAGGCCCGGTGGCGTCCGAACTCGACCCAGCCTTCGCGGCGGTACAGCGCGATGGCGGCGGCATTGTCGGCGCGCACCTCCAGCCGCAACCGCTCCCTGCCGCAGAGCGTCGCCTGCCGACAAGCGTCGGCCAGCAATACGGCAGCCAGGCCAAGGCGGCGGAAACCCGGGTCGACTACCATCGAATACAGCCGCGCCACCTTGCTGTCGCGCCGCAAGAGGATCAGGGCATACCCGGCGATCTGCGCCTCGCTGAGCACCACCCGAAGCCGTGCCGCGGGCGAGGCCAGATGATGGCGGAATTGCCGCGACGAGAGCCGGTCTCCGGGAAACAGCGACTCCAGCTCCAGCAGGCGGGGCACGTCGTCGGGGCGTGCGTCGCGCAGGCTGTGGCGTGGTCGGGAGATCGGGTCTGCGATGGTCACGGGGGTGCTCATGAATGCGGTCCAACAGGTCTCCGGATACCGCCGTAGGCATCACCGGATTCTGTCAGAATCGCCGCCGTTCCGCGTCCTCAGGACGCATGCAGGCCAGCCATGAGCCGCCTTGTCATCGTCGTCGAAAAGCCCTCCGACTGGGGTTCCTACTACCCATCGGACAACGTCGTTTCCGCCACGGACTACCTCAAGGACACCGCGCCTGCGAGTACCGACGAGCGTGTCCAGGTCATCAACCTGTGCCGCAGTTACAAGTACCTTGGGGTGGGGTATTACGTTTCGCTGCTGGCCGAGGCGCGCGGACATCGCGTGATTCCCTCGGTGCGCACGATCAACGACCTGCGGCGCCGCTCGCTGTACGGGTTGGACATCGGCGATCTCAACCAGCGCCTCAGCAAGTTCCTGCCGGGAGGCGGCACCGACACGACGAGCTTCGGGTTGCTCGTGTATTTCGGTCAGACCGGGCATGCGCCGCTGGCCGAAATCGCGCGGCAGGTGTTCGAGGCCTTTCCCTGCCCGATCCTGAAAATCGAATTCGAGCGTCAGCGCATCTGGCAGATCGCCGCGATCAAGCCCACCGGCCTGCAGACCCTCGACGATGCGCAGGAGGATGCGTTCGCATCGGCGCTGGATGCGTTTTCGCGCAAGATCTGGCGCAAGCCACGCGCACGCAAGTCATTCCGTTACGACATCGCGATGCTGCACGATCCGAATGAAGCCTTGCCGCCCTCCAACAAACGCGCGCTCAGGCACTTTGTCGAGGCCGGCAAGGCACTGGGCATCGAAGTCGATCCGATCACCCGCAACGACTACTCGCGCCTGGCCGAATACGATGGCCTGTTCATCCGCGAAACCACTTCGCTGGACAACCACACCTACCGTTTCGCGCACCGCGCCGAACGCGAGGGCATGGTGGTCATCGACGATCCGGTGTCGATCCTGCGCTGCACCAACAAGATCTACCTCAACGATCTGCTGCGGGCACGCAAGCTGCCGACGCCCCGCACCGAAGTGGTGTTCCGCGACAATGACGCGCAGCTTGCCGCGCTCGGCGAATCCCTCGGCTATCCGCTGGTGCTGAAGATTCCCGATGGCTCCTTCTCGCGTGGTGTGGTCAAGGTGGGCAACGAGGAGGCACTGCGCGCCGCAGCGGCAGAACTGTTCGGACAGAGTGCCCTGCTGATCGCGCAGGAATTCATGTACACCGAGTACGACTGGCGCATCGGCGTGCTCAATGGTCAGGCGCTGTACGCCTGTCAGTACTTCATGTCGCGCGGACACTGGCAGATCTACGACCATGCCAGCGGGAGCACGAAGGGTGTGCCGCGCTCGGGCGGTTTCAAGACATTGCCGGTACGCGATGCGCCGTCCGATGTGGTCAAGCTGGCGCTGAAAGCCACCGCAGCCATCGGCGACGGCCTCTATGGTGTGGACATCAAGGCCGATGGCAAGCGCGTGGCCATCATCGAGGTCAACGACAATCCCTCGATCGATGCGGGCGTGGAAGACGCCTATCTCGGCGAAGACCTGTATCGCCGCATCATGGGAGAGTTCCTGCGCCGCCTGGAGCGCAAGCGTCTGGGGATCAGCGACTGAGCGTTCCGGCACAAGCGAAGCTTCGATGGCACCAGCTGCCGCAGGCCCGACAAGAGCGGGACGGTGCTTTCGACGGCCACTTGCGCGGCAGCCGCTTGCCGAAAAAAATACGCGTCCCTTGCTGGCATTCCCTGCTCCGATGCACCCCTGTCTTCGCTGTGGCGCCTGCTGTGCCAGGTTTCGCGTGGCCTTCCATTGGCTGGAGTCGGATACCGTCATCGCCGATGGCGTCCCGAGCGAATTGACCGAACCACTGGACCCACACCGTCTCTGCATGCGTGGTACGTATTCCGCGCCGGTGCGCTGTGTGGCGCTGGATGCAAGGATCGGGGAATACTCGCGCTGCACGATCCATTCACGGCGCCCCTCGGTCTGCCGTGAAGTGGAAGCCTCATGGGAGTTCGGGCGTGCCAGCCCGCAATGCGACCGCTCGCGCATCGCACATGGTCTGCCGGTGCTGACAGCGGCCGACTGGCACTGGCGCGATGCGCCGGCCAACGACGACGAACAGCCCGACGACACGCCCAGCAATCCCGACCGCCCGACCCGGCCACCGCTGGTGGCCTGAGCGGCGCGAACCGCAGATCATCGTCCCCGCATCACCGGCAGGTTGGCACTCACGCGCCAGGGCAAGGAATCCGCTTTCCGGCTTCCGGATCGGGGGTCGGTCAATCGTGGCACGCGGGAGCGCCTGCGCCGGAGCACCCGATGCGTCCCGTCGAACTGCCCTCAGACCGCTTCCTCGGCCACGACACCGACTTCCATCGCCTGGCGATCCGCGTGATAGCTGGAGCGCACCATCGCGCCGGACGCCACGTGCGAGAAGCCGATCTCCATGCCGATGCGTTCGAACTCGGCGTATTCCTCCGGCGTCCAGTACTTGAGCACGGGGTGATGGTGCGCGGTGGGCTGGAGGTATTGGCCGATGGTGACCATGTCGACATCGTGGGCGCGCAGGTCGCGCAGGGTTTGCACCACTTCGTCGAAGGTTTCACCCAGGCCGAGCATGATGCCGGATTTGGTCGGCACGTTCGGGTGCTGGGCTTTGAAGTTCTTCAGCAGGCGCAGCGACCAGTCGTAATCGGCGCCGGGGCGCACGTCACGATAGCGGCTGGGGACGGTTTCCAGGTTGTGGTTGAACACGTCGGGTGGAGCGTGCGCGAGGATTTCCAGGGCGCGCTCCATGCGGCCCTTGCCGCGGAAATCCGGGGTCAGGATTTCGATGCGGGTGCTGGGGCTGAACTCGCGGATGGATTTGATGCAATCCACGAAGTGCGAAGCGCCGCCGTCACGCAGGTCGTCACGATCCACGGAGGTGACCACGACGTATTTCAGCCGCATGTCCTTGACCGTCTGCGCCAGGCGCAAAGGCTCGGCGGCATCGGGTGGTTTGGGACGGCCGTGGGCCACGTCGCAGAAGGAGCAGCGTCGCGTGCAGACTTCGCCCAGGATCATGAAGGTGGCGGTACCGTGGCTGAAGCACTCATGGATGTTGGGGCAGGAGGCTTCCTCGCACACCGTCACCAACGCGTTTTCGCGCAGTTTGGCCTTGAGTTGCTGCACGGCGTTGCCGGTGGGGATGCGAACGCGGATCCACGAGGGTTTGCGGAGCGCGGGTGCTGAGGTGTCGAAGCTGACCGGGCTGCGCGCGATCTTGTCCTCGCCCAATTGTTTTTCACCCATCACCATCAACGGGATCGACTTGTCGGAAACAGGGGCGGCAGACATGAGGCGGATTCTCTAGCTCGCCGGAAGCTCCGGCGCGGGGGCGGAAATGGGAATGAGGCGAAGTTGTCGGCAGAGTTCACGCACCAACACCGGCTGCACGATCGCCAACTGCGATGGCCCGCCCAATTCTACCATCTGGGTAATGGCCAGCCCCTGATACCCGCAGGGATTGATGCGTTGGTAGGGGGAAAGATCCATTGCGATGTTGAAGGCCAGCCCGTGGAAGCTGCATCCGCGCCGCACGCGCAAGCCGAGTGCAGCGATCTTCGCGCCATCCACATATACGCCCGGCGCGCCTTCGCGGCGTTCGCCTGCAATGTTCCATTCGTCCAGTGTGTTGATGATGGCCTGTTCGATGCGACAGACCAGATCGCGCACGCCCAGGCCGAGGCGGCGCAGGTCGATCATCGGATAGGCCACGATCTGGCCGGGGCCGTGATAGGTCACTTGGCCGCCGCGATCCACGGGAACCACCGGGATGTCACCGGGTGCGAGCAGGTGTTCGGCCTTGCCGGCCTGGCCTTGGGTGAAAACCGGCAGGTGTTCCACCAGCCAGAGTTCGTCGTCGGTATCCGGGCCGCGCGCATCGGTGAAGGCCTGCATCGCGTGCCAGACCGTTTCGTAGGGCTGCCGCCCCAGTTCGCGTACCAGTACGGTGCCGGCAGGCGCCGGATCGGGCGATTCGGCGATCAGACCGTCCACTTCACATCCGGATGCGAACGCAGCAGGGTATGCACGGCGACGTATTGCTCGCGGCTGTGCGCCTCGAATGCGATGCGCACCGAAACATAGCGCCCGGCGCTGGAAGCGCGCACCGTAACCCTTTCATGGCGCACGCTGACGCCGTTTTCTTCGAGCAGTACAGGCAGCGCCTTCTCCAGACCGGCGGTGGCGGTGCCCATCGCGGACAGCTCGAATACACCGGGGAACTGGAAGCCGTGCTCGGGATTGTCGCTGCTGATCCCGGTAGCGCCGAGGTTCATCGTGGGGATGTTGCTGGAAGTGTTCATGCGCGCATTATCGGGGCCGGAAGGTCGTTTCCCAAGATGCACGTCGTGTCAGGCAGTGCCTGTCTCAGCGTCGCGCGCTGCGTTGTGCGGTGGCCCAGCGCGCCAGCGCCTCGCGCCCGATCTTGGCGTTGTGGCGGATGTCGACCGGGAATCCGGGGTGGAACAGCAGGTGCTGGATGCGCGCGGTGTGGGCATGTCGTTGGCCCAGGTTGAGCAGTTCGGCTTCGATCCGTTCGCGCTCGCCTGCGGCCACACCAGGTTCCAGTTCCACGCACAGCACTGGCAACTGCGCGCCCTTTTCCCCGACGCCGACCAGCGCGCTGCGGCGTACTTGCGGGTGGGTGTTGAAAACCGGTTCCACCTGCTCGGTATAGAGCGGGCCGTCGGCGGCTTCCACGCGCTGGCTCTTGCGGCCGCAGAACCACAGCCGGCCGGCTTCGTCGCGCCAGCCCAGATCGCCCATACGGTGCAGGGTGCGGGAACTGCCATCGGCCAGCGTTTCGCGGATCTTGGCGACCGCGTTGGCCTGCGGGCGGGCGAAATATTCATCGGTGACGGTCGGGCCGGCGACAACGATTTCGCCAACTTGGCCGGGAGGCACCTGCAACTCCTCGCGCCATTCGGGGATCGACTCATCGGTGATCGCGATCAGGCGCACTTCGTTCGGCGGCACCTGCTTGCCGATACAGGTGCCGGCGCCGGCTTCGGTCGCGGCACGGGTGTCGCGCAGTTCACGGCCTTCGATGATCGCCACCGGCAGGCACTCGGTGGCGCCATACGGAGTGAAGATCGCGGCATCGTCGGGCAGCATCGCGGCCATGCGTTCGATCACCGCCGGCGGCACCGGCGCACCGGCCGACATCACCCGCCGCAGCGTCGGCAGCTTGACCGAATGCGCCGCGCCGAAGCGGCTCAGCGTATCCAGCAGCGCCGGCGAGCCGAACATCTGGCTGACGCCGAAGCGCTGGATCGCGTCGATCAGCTTGCGCGGATCGGCCTTGGCCGGGCGCGTCGGGTCCATGTCCGGGACCACGCTGGTCAGGCCCAGCGCTGGATCGAACAACGCGAACGGCGGGAAGGTCGGCAGATCAACGCCGCCAGCCTCGATACCCAGCGCCGCACCCAGCATTTCCACCTGCGCCACAAAATGCCGATGCCGGTACACCACGCCCTTGGGCACTCCGGTAGAGCCGGAGGTGAACAGGATCGCAGCCATGTCATCGGGCGCGGTGGCGGCCATCGTGAAACCATCGCCACGGCTTTGCGCCAGCAGGCCGTCGAGCGTGTGTCCGCCCCAGAACCAGCGTCGCCCAACAGTGACCTTGATCGTGCAGCTTTTGCGCGCCCAGCCCAGCAACACCCGTGCCGCGTGCGCCAACGGGATGCCGATGAACGCCTCCGGCGCGGCCTCGTCCAGGCACTGGCGCAAGGCGCGTTTGTCGATGCCCGGATCGATCAGCACCGGCACCGCACCGGCCTTGAACAGCGCGAACATCAGCAGGAACAGTTCCGGCGAAGGCCGCACCATCAGCGCGGTGCGGGTGCCGCGCACGATGCCGGCGCGCGCCAGGGCGGCGGCGATCGCGTTGCTGCGCGTTTCCAGCTCGCGGTAGGAAAGCTCGATGTCGTAGCGCACCCGGCCATCGGGCTCGACTCCCGTCGGGCAGCGGATCGCGATGGCATCGGGGCGTTCGTCGGCCATGCGCGGCAGTGCGCTGGCAATGTTGCAGAGCGGCGGGAAGCGGGAGTCGGTCATGCGCCAATTGTAATGGCCGGGCCGGTGCGCAACCCGGTACAGTGGCAACACGCCCTGTCGGAGACGTCCATGTTCCGCATCCTCGTCGCCAGCGCCAAGGGAGGCGTCGGCAAGACCACGATAGCCACCACGCTCGCAGGCCATTACGCGCTTGCAGGGAAACGCACCGCGTTGATCGATGCCGATCCGCAGGGATCGTCATTGAGCTGGTGTGGCAAGCGCCAGGTCGATGTGGGCCGGGTGCTGGCCGTGGATGGCACCCGGCGCAACGCCCCGCAGCGCATCCCGGAGAAGGCGCAACGTGTGGTGATCGATGCGCCGGCAGGGGCGATGCCACGGGATCTTTCCGGGTTCATCGACATCGCCGATGCCATGGTGGTGCCGGTCTTGCCCTCGGTCCTGGACATGGAAGCCACGGTACGCTTCCTCAACGCCTTGGCTGACGTGCCGCGTGTCGCCAGCGGGAAGTTGCCGGTCGGGCTGGTGGCCAACCGGCTCAAGCCGCGTACCCAGGCCTCGCAGCAGGTGGTCGAGCAGCTGTCGCAATGGCCGGTGGCGCTGGTTGCGCATCTGCGCGACACCCAAGCCTATGTATTGCTTTCAGGCCTGGGAAAATGCCTGTTCGACTACCATTCCGAAAGCGTGCGCGATCACCAGAAGGACTGGGAGCCACTGCTGCAGTGGCTCAGGCGCATTCGCAAGCGTGGATGAACGGTGGCCGGCGGATTCAAAGCCGATTAAGTGACGGCTGTTAGCGTAGCGGCGTCTTTCGCTTTCGCTCTGGATGCCGCCATGCGATTTCTTGCCACATTGCTTTTCGGGTGCCTCGCCTTGTTCGTCATGCGCGACGCGCGTGCCTATGAACCCGAGTCGGGCCAGTGGTGGTATCCCTCCGAGCCGGGCATCCGTTATTTCATCGAAATCCAGGACGACCGGCTCACGCTCGTCGTGGCAGGTGGTGCTCCCAACGGTCAAGCCAAATGGTATGTCGCCGAGGGTGCCCTCAACGGCAATGCCCGCTTCGAGGCCACGTTGCGCAGTTACAAGGGTATCCAGCCCATCGGTCAGCCTTTCACCGCCCGACCTTCGGTCGAGTCCAATCTCGGCAGGGTGAAGATCGTTTTCAATCCCGACAACAATTGGCGCGCCAGATTGACCTGGCCGAACGGACGCAGCGTTCCGATCCGCCGGTTCGACAATCATTTCAAGCGTGCTGAAGATACCGGCGGCGTCACCGCCAGCACGTTGAAGATGCTGGGCGAGTGGCAAATCGTTTCGGACCTCTCGTCCAACGCCAATGCCTCCTTTCCGTTCACCGCCGACGTGCTGGTGCTGGACGACTATGGCTTCGACAATCACCCCAGCCTGCGGACGTGGGTGTACGAAGGTTGTCGTCCCGACGACGGGCAGGTCGGTGGCTGCAGCACGTATGCGCTGACCAATCACGACGCCTCGGGCTACTACGAAGCCCCCAGCAGCGATTTCCCCGCCGGCGTGCAGGTGATCGTGCTGAAAGACGGCCTGTACGACGGGCGCATGTGGTATGCGCTGTACGAGTTGGCGATCGGCACCAATGATGGCTCCGGCTGGTTCACGCTCTACCCTCAGGGCGCCGATCCCTACGACTATCAGGCTTGGCCGGCACGCGCCTTCCGCAGTGCCAGCCGAACCTTCGTGCAGGAAGGCACGGGGCCAGCCAAGCAGGGCAACAAGGTTCCGGCGTTCACCCGCAGCATGGTGGCCCATCTCGCGGCACAGGGTGCCTTGCCGACCCCCAAGGCATCGTCGCGCGGGCGCGACGATCGGGTCGTGGAGCGTGTGGCTCGAATCCGCGAGCTGGAAGCGCGGCTGGATTAACCCAATCGCAGCAGGTCCACCGCGAATTCGTCCTCGAAGGGCGGCACATTGCATTCGATCACGTCGAGGGGTGCGATCTGGAGCTTGAGCCCAACGAAGTCGGCCCGCAGTGGCAAGGTGGCACAGCAGCGGTCCACCAGCATCGCCAGGTACACTCTGTCGGCCTGATGATCGCGCAGGAACTCCAGCACCCGTGCCGCTGAATGGCCTTGGTAGAGCACGTCGTCCACGACCACCAGGCGGCGGCCGGAGAAATTGGCGCGTTGTTGTTCGGGCGTGGCCGAGAGGCGGGTGTCGGCGTGCAGCAGGGTCAGGTCGTCGCCGTAACGTTTCACCTCGAGGTCGGTGCGGTCGATGCTCCATGCCGGTCGCAGTACGCGCAGTCGCGCCAGCAGGCGATCGGCCAGTGGTGCGCCGCGTCGCAGCACGCCGACCAGCGTGAGTGGCGTATCGTCCAGACGCGCGGCGATCTGCCGTGCCATGGCGTCGATCACCGCATCCAGTGCGGCGTCGTCGTAGAGGCGGAAGCGGGTCTGCGGCATCGGTAGTTCCTTCGGCGGCGGCGTTGTGCGCACGTTACCGCAAAGCAGCGGGCTTTGATTCCCGTCGCAGAACCCGGACGAACACGCGCATCCTCGCGCGTATCGCGCTATGCTGCGCGCCGCCCCCGTCCCGCCGTGCCCGTTGCGATACCCACGATGACCGCACCGACCACCCTGCACCCAGACGCTGTTGCGTTGCTCAATACCCTGGATCAGAGCCAGCCGGGAAGCACCGTCAGGCTTGTCCGTCTTTTTGCGGCCGATGCGCCGGCGTTGCTCAGTCGCATCGAGCTGGGGCATGAGCGCCGCGACCTGGCCGAAATCAATCAGGCCGCGCACTTCCTGCGGTCGTCCGCACTCGCGCTGGGTGCCACCGAACTGGCCGATGCCGCGTTCCGGCTCGAACACCTGGAGCCGTCGCAACTGGGCAGTGGCGCCGCCGAGCTGCGTCTGGCGCAGTTGCGCATCAGCTTGCGCGATGCACTGCTGAGCTTGCTGGAGCTGTCTTCCGAGTCCTGAGCCGCAGATCTCCCCGAGCGACGCACCACGCGCACGATCCGGCCCGCCCGGCAAAAAACTTCCCGACGCTTTGTCGTCGTCGGCAGGCGATTCGCTTGCGGCGAACGATTCATGCAGACGTGTTTCGTCGTATCGAAAAAGAAAGACCCGCTTCGCGAACGAAGCGGGTCCCTCCCTCCCCACATCTTGTTGTGCGGCGCATCCTACGGATGCGGACGCGTTCGATCACGCTGCACTGCACACAAGCGCAACGACGTTTCCGAAAGCACAGATCAGATCTGGCGTCGCCAGCGTGGCCATAGCGTGATCACTGCAAGCCCCGCGAGCAGCAGCGCCGCCGCCTCGACTTTCCATGCGGGCAGGGTCTCGCCCAAGACGATGGCGGACGACAGCATCGCCACGACGGGGACGAGCAGCGACAGCGGCGCCACGGTCGTGGCCGGATGCCGCGCCAGGAGCCAGTTCCATACGCCATAGCCGAACAGGGTATTCGCCACGCCTTGCCATACCGCCGTACCCCAGGCGGGCCACGATGCATGCATCACCGCCGATGTGATGGCCGGAGCGCCTTCGAGCCAGAAGCTGGCGATGAGCAGCGGTGGTAGCGCGAAGATGCTGGACCAGACCATGAACCCGAGCATGTCGACTTTGCCGGCCTGCTTGGCAAGCAGATTGGCAACGCCCCAACAGAAGCCGCCGGTGAGCGTCAGCACCAGGCCCCGCACCGTCAGGCTGCCATCGACATGGGCGAACAGGATCACCAGTCCACATGCGCAGAGCATCAAGCCCGCGATCTGGAACATGCGCAGTTTCTCGCGCAGGAAAAGCATTGCCAGCACGATGGTGAAAAACGCCTGAGTCTGAACCACGAGCGATGCCACGCCGGGCGTGATGTCGGCACGCATCGCAATGAACAGCAGGCCGAACAAGCCGAACCCCAGAAAGAACCCGGTGCCGGCGAGTAGCCGCCACGGCACGCGCGGGCGCTTGACCACCAGCATCCACGGCAAACAGGAAAACAGGAATCGCGCGGTGGCGTAGAGCAAGGGCGGAAATTCGTCCAGCCCGATCTTGATGACGACGAAGTTGGTTCCCCAGACAAGGATCACCGCCAGCGCCAGGAGCAAGTGGGAGAGAGGCATGGGTCGTCATGAAAAAAGCCGCCCGCAAACAGTGCGGGCGGCCGGGGAAAGTCATCGAATCACGTCGCGCCCGGGGTACGGGGCGCAACGTGTTCTGTTTCGTGTCAGGGGGATTGGGCGGTTTCCGCACGTTGCGTGTCACGCAAGGTGCGGAACGGATGGCCGGGATACCAGTTCGGCCAGGAGTCGCCATCGGTGAGCACGCGACCGACGTCGTACAGAGCCTCCAGATCCTGTACCACGCCACCCAGATCCCAGTTCGGATCGACCACGTCATCGGGCTTGTGGTAGCGATTGGCGACGTAGTCTTCGGACAGCGCGATGCCGAACTCCTCGCCCTTTTCGACGTTGTCCAGTCCCGACTTGGCATAAAGCGCAGGAACGCCCGCCTTGGCGAAGTTGAAATGGTCGGAGCGGAAGTAGTACCCCTTCTCGACGCTTTCTTCCGCGTGCAGGACGCGGCCCTGACGTTCCGCGATGGGGCGCAGGATGTCTTCCAGTTCGGATGCGCCGTAGCCGGTCACCACGATGTCGCGGGTCTTGCCGACGATGGTCATGGCGTCGAGGTTGATGACGCCCACGGTGTCGCGCATCGGGAACGTCGGGTGGGCAACGTAGTACTTGGAGCCGAGCAGGCCGGATTCTTCCAGCGTCACCGCGGCGAAAAGCACCGAGCGCTTGGGCGGCTCGCCCCGCACGAAGGCTTCGGCGATTTCCAGAATGCCGGCAATGCCGGTGGCGTTGTCGATGGCGCCATTGAAGATCTGGGTATTGCCGGCTGCGTCGGTCATCGTGCCCAGATGGTCCCAATGACCCATGTACACCACCACCTCATCCGGGCGTTCGCTGCCGGGAAGCAGCGCGAGCACGTTGTTGGATTCGGAATGCTTGATGGTGCTCTGAATGGTGGCCGATAGCGTGGCCGGCAGAGGCACCGGTTTGAATCCGCGCTTGTTGGCGGCCAGGCGCATCGCTTCGAGCGAGAGGCCCGATCGGGCGAACAGATCTTGCGCCACTTCACCGGTGATCCAGCCCTGCAGAGGCAGGCGCGGTTCGGGGTCTTCCGCTGCGGGAAGATCGAATTGCGGTCCGGTCCAGCCGTTTTCCACGACGCCCCAGCCATAGGCCGCACCGGCGGTGTCGTGGATGATGATGGCGCCGGTCGCGCCCTGGCGCGCCGCTTCCTCGAACTTGTAGGTCCAGCGACCGTAATAGGTCATGCGCCTGCCGCCGAACAGATCGGGGTCATCCACATGAAAGCCGGGGTCGTTGATCAGCATCACGACCGTTTTGCCGGCGACATCCAAGCCCGCATAGTCGTTCCAGTTCTCCTCCGGTGCGACCACGCCATAACCGACGAACACCAGCTGGCTGTCGATCACTTCGATGGTTTCCTGGCCAGTCCGTGTGCCGGCCACCCACTGCGAGCCGAAGCTCCATTCCAGTGCCTTGCCCTTCACCGCCACCGCAGCGGTGACCGGCGCGGCCGTGGTTTCCACCATCGGTACGCTCTGGTACCAGTCGTCACCGTTGCCCGGGGAAAGACCGAGCGATTTGAAATAGTCGCGCAGGTACTCGATCGTCAGGGTTTCACCCTGCGTGCCGGGGGCGCGACCGGCAAACGCATCGGACGCAAGGATCGTGGTGTGGTGGAGGAAGTCCTCGGCCGTGATGGCGGGGCTGAAGGTGTGTGCCTCCGGCGCGGGGGATGACGCGGGCGAACTTGACGCCGCAGGCGCGGCGGAAGGCGCGGCGGATTCGGACTGCGGACGTTCGCAGCCCGAAAGCGCGGCGCAGGTCAGGGCCGCCAGCAGTAGCGGGTATCGCATGGGGAAACCTCCTCAAGGTTCCGAACGGGAACCGCATTGTAGGCAGGTTTTCCCCATGCGCGATGCTCAGCGTTCGACGGGTTCGGGGTTGGCCACCTTGGCGTCCGGATCCACCGTCAGAGTCACTTCGCGCTTGAACACCAGCTGTCCTTCGAGCGTCGCGCCAGCCTCGATCGTCACCTTGGGGGGATCGGACTTGCCGAACGAAAAGCCCTTCGGCTTGTGCACCACGATGTCGCCGCGCACCACGGTGTCCCGGCCGATGAGGACGTTGCCGTTGACCGTCTCGACGCTGCCGCCGATCGTGGTTCCGGCCAGGGTGATGTCGCCGTTGACGTTCTCGACGTCGCTGCCGACGCTGGCGCGCGTCACGGTGATGGCGCCGTTCACCGCTTCGATGCCGCCCCCGATTCGGCTCCCTGCACCCACATCGATCCGGCCACTGACCGTTTCGACATCGCCGTTCACCACGACGTTCTCGCCGATGGAGATGTCGCCGTTGACGGTTTCCGCATCGTCGATGCGGGCGTTCTCGGCAATGGCGATGCTGCCGTTGACCGTTTCCACGTCACGCGCGCTGGCGCCCGATTCCAGTCGGATCGAGCCATTCACGGTTTCGAGGTTGCCGTAGCTCTTGCCGGCTTCGGCCCGGATGCCGCCGTTGACCTTGCCGACATCCTGTTGCGCCAGCACCATCGGGCTGACGAGAAGGGAAAGCACGAAAAAAGTCCTGCGCATGACGATTCTCCTTGAAGCAAGGGGGAGTGATGGGTCGCCTCCCATGACGCAGTTTCCGGCGACCTGTGACGGCCTGGTTCCGCTGCCGCCTGACCAGCATCCGCTATCATCAGCCGGTTTCTCACTGCCGGAAGTCATGCCGTGTCCCGACCCAAGCCCGTATTGTTGTTGATTCTGGATGGTTGGGGACACCGCGAGGATCCGGCCGACAATGCCATCGCCCAGGCACGCCTGCCGCATTGGCATGCCCTTGTTCGCGATTGCCCCAACACGCTGGTGCATACCTCCGGCTTGCATGTAGGCCTGCCCGATGGGCAGATGGGCAATTCCGAAGTGGGTCACATGAATCTGGGCGCGGGGCGCGTGGTGTATCAGGACCTCACCCGCATCGACGCCGCCATTGCCGACGGAAGCTTTTTCGCCAATGCCGAGCTGGTTGCCGCCTGTGATGACGTGAAAGCCACGGGTGGCACCTTGCACGTGTTAGGGCTGCTGTCTCCCGGTGGTGTGCACAGTCACGAAAACCATGTCTTCGCGATGCTCGAACTCGCCCGCCGTCAAGGTGTGGCGCGCATTGCGGTACATGCGTTCCTCGATGGTCGCGACACGCCACCGCAATCGGCACGGGCCAGTCTGGAAAAATTGTCGGGTGCCTGCGCCGGTGTGCCGGGTGCCTATGTTTCGAGCGTTTCCGGCCGGTATTTCGCGATGGACCGCGACAACCGCTGGGATCGCGTCGAGAAGGCCTATCTGGCCATCGCGCAGGCCGACGCGCCGTTGCATGCCGCCGATCCGATCGAGGCACTCGATGCCGCGTACGCGCGCGGCGAAACCGACGAGTTCGTCCAGCCGACGGTCTTGGCCGGCGCCATGCCGATGCGTGATGGTGATGCCGTGGTGTTCATGAATTTCCGTGCCGATCGCGCGCGCGAAATCACCGCCTGCTTCGTGCAGCCGGACTTCGCGGGGTTCGTGCGTCCGCGCGCAATCGCGCTGTCGCGCTATGTCTGCTTGACGGAATATGACGCCACCTTGCCGGCAGCGGTGGCCTATGGTCCCGAGAGTCTGGTCAACACCTTGCCCGAGGTGCTTGCGCGGCACGGGCTGACCCAACTGCGCATCGCCGAGACGGAGAAATACGCACACGTCACGTTCTTCTTCAGCGGCGGCCGCGAGGACGTGTGGCCCGGCGAGGAGCGATTGCTCGTGCCCAGCCCGAAGGTGGCCACGTATGACCTCATGCCGGAGATGAGCGCGCCGGAAGTCACGCGCAACCTGGTCGAGGCGATCGAGCATCAGACCTGCGATGTCATCATCTGCAATCTCGCCAATCCCGACATGGTGGGGCACACCGGCGACCTCGCCGCGGCGGTGAAGGCCGCCGAAGCCATCGACGTGGCGATCGGTGACATCACCGCTGCGCTGCGCAAGGTCGGCGGAGAAATGCTGCTCACGGCCGACCACGGCAACCTGGAAATGATGCGTGACGTCGGCACGGGGCAGCCGCATACCGCGCATACCACGGGTCCGGTGCCGCTGGTGTATCTGGGACGACGCGCCACGTTGCGCGGAGGTGGTTCGCTGCGTGACATCGCCCCGACGTTGCTGCATCTGCTCGGCATCGCGCCGCCTCGCGAGATGACCGGTCAGAACCTCGTCGACTTTCTTTCCTGATCCGGCGGGCCCCCGGTGAAGCGCAGCCACGTGTCACCGCTGACTCGCCGATGGCTGGTCCTTCTGATGGTAGCGTGCGCGACATTCATTGCCGCGTTTTCCTCAACGGCAGACGATCGCGCCGCGCGCGAGGCGGAGACGCAGCGCAAGCTGACGGCGATCCGGGAAGAGATTGCGTCGCTGACGTCGGTTCGCAACAACCTCGACGCGGAACGCAGTGATGCGGCCCGCGCGTTGCGCGAGGCCGACCAGAGCGTGGACAGCGAAAGCCGTATCCTGCGCGAGATCGAGGCCCGGATCGACGAGCAGGCGCAGGCCCTGGAACACCTGGAGGGCGAGCGCACTGCGTTGGAACAACGCCTCGGTACGCAGAGGGAAGCGCTGGCTGCGCTGCTCCGATCGGCGTACGCATTGGGTCGGCACGAACAGCTCAAGCTGCTGCTGGCGCAGGACCGGATCGATGCGTTGGCGCGGGTGTTGGCCTATCACCGTTACTTCCAGCGCGAACGCATCCAGCGTATCGATACCCTGCTCGCGGAGCTGGAGGAGCTGGCGACCGTGGTCCGCCAAGTCCGGGAACAACGCGAGGCGCTTGATGCCAGCCAGGCCGAACAGGCCGCGCGCATCGTCGAACTGGAAAGCGTGCGCGAAACGCGCCGCACCCTCGTGGCCGAACTGGACAACCGCTTCAAGGATACCGACAGTCGCTTGCGCGCCTTGGGTCGTGACGAACAGGCGCTGGCGAAGTTGCTGGAGAAGTTGCAGGACATCTTCGCCGACATCCCCGAGCGCCTCGACGCCGCGCAGCCGTTCGCCCAGCGCAAGGGGCGCCTGGGCCAACCGCTGGCAGGTCGCACCCGGGTTGGCTACGGCGGCAGTCTGCCCGATGGTCGCAAGAGCCTGGGCTGGCTGATCGAGGCTGAGCCCGGTGCCCCGGTGAAGGCTGTCGCGCACGGCCGTGTCGCGTTTTCCGACTGGCTCAAGGGCTACGGCCTCATCGTGATCCTCGACCACGGTGAGGGCTGGATGAGCCTTTACGCGCAGAACGACAGCCTGCACCGCGACGTGGGCGACTGGGTCAATCCCGGCGACACGCTGGCCAGTGCCGGCAGTTCCGGCGGCCAGGCGCACGCAGCGTTGTATTTCGAACTGCGCCGCAATGGGCGTCCGGTGGATCCAAGAGGCTGGTTCGCCGCACGCTGAGTGGCAACCAGTCGATGTCTTGCTTGTCCGGCAGCAGTGCGTGCGACGTATTGGTCAGGTGCGGACAACCTCGGGAACTGCCGACTCGCGCTTCGCATGGGCAGCGGCTTGGAGTTTCCCATCGTTTCCCCTGGGTCCGCGGGAAGCGATGCATTGCCTGCTCGTGCAGTGCAATCGAACGACCGATGGCCGTCAGCGGAACTCGAAGATTTCGTGCCGGAGCTGGCTCTCCGCCACGCCGTTTTCCCGCATCAGCCGGCGTACCTCGTCGAGCAGGCCGGCCGGGCCACAGAAGCTGATCCTAACCTGGGATGCTCCCGCCTCCTGCACCCGCTGCGCGAAGTGCTGGCGAAACGCGGGGGCACCCGGTCCTGTCGCGATTTCGATCAGCTCGATGCCTTGTTCCTGCGCCATCTTCGGCAGTTCGACGGACTCCGGAGTCTCGCGGCCCGGCGTGAAGAAATGGAGAAATGTCACCCGCTCCAGTCCGCTCGCGGCAGTGTCCTTCAGCCACGAAATGAAAGGCGTCACACCCACGCCACCAGCGATCCAGATTTCCCTCCGCGCGCCTGTCTTGTGGTTGAACCGACCGTAGGGCGCGTAGATCTCCGCGACCATGCCGGGCTTGGCTTCCTTCACCAGGCGCGCGGTGTAGTCGCCCAGTGCGCGCACCATGAAGGCAATGCCGCCATCGGGCTGTTCGGCGCTGGCAATGGTGAACGGGTGTGGTTCTCGCAGCCCTTCCTGCTGGAAGGAGAGGAAGGCGAACTGGCCGGGATGGAAGGGAATCCTCCGACCCTCCGGAACAAGTTGCAGATGGACCGCGCTGCCGCTGGTCGTCACGGTGTGCAGGCGGTACCTGGCGTGTTGCGACAGCACCGGATACAGCAGGAGCTTGTAGAGCGCCGCCCATGCACCGAGGGCGGACAGTCACGCCAACCAGATGCCCGGCGGGCTGGCCAGCGCGATGGGCGACTTGAAGCTGAGCCAGTGCGCGACCACGATCAGGAACAACGGTCCGGACAGCTTGTGCCAACATCGCCAGGTGCGGTACGAGATCTTCCGGTTCAGCGCGAGCAGCACGATCAGCATCAACGCCACGAAGCTGAGCTGGCGCACCAGACGCGTCCACGGACCAGGCAAAGGCAGGATTGCTGCCGTCTGCCATTCCTGCACGCCCGCCTTGAAAACCAGATGCACCGAGGCGAACACCAGTGCCCAGACGCCAAGCCACTTGTGCGTCTCGTAGACGCGATCCAGCCCGCCGAACAAGGACTCGATGCTTTTCCATCGCGCGCCAAGCACGGCAGCCAGCGCCATCAGCGACAGCGCACAGACACCCGAGCCGAGACTGAGCAGGGCGGTCGTCGGCCAAGTCGACATCGGGACCACCGATGCAGTCAGCGCAAAGCTCGCCAGTACTGCCGGGATGATCAAGGAACGCGATCCAAGTTGCATGACAATGCACCCGGAAGAAGATGGGACGATTGTGATCGTCCGGCGATGCGGCCATATGATTGGCGTCAACTGCGACGCCGGTGACGGATTCATCGGTCGGCGGGTTTCGGCGCGATTCATCGCGACCGCACGTGGCTCGCGGACGGGAGGTTGTCGTGCCGCCGTGGCGGCGTCAAACGGGCCTGTCCAAGATTTTGTGTAACCGGGTTCCCGGCAGGAGACTGCCAATCTACCCGGAGACACCATGAGCACACGCAAACACGAGGTTCCCGACGCGCTGCTTGACGAGTTGCTGGCCAACTACCAGAAGCCCGAAGACCTGATCGGTGAGAACGGCCTGCTGAAGCAACTGACCAAGCGGCTGGTCGAGCGGGCGCTGGACGCGGAGATGACCGCGCAGTTGGGCCACGAGCGCCACGGATCGGTCGCCAACGCCAGCGGCAACACCCGCAACGGGCGCAGCCGCAAGACGCTCAAGGGCGAGTTCGGTGAGTTGCCGATCGAAGTGCCTCGCGACCGCGAGGGCAGTTTCGAGCCGCAGATCGTGCCCAAGCACCAGACGTGCTGGAGCGGCTTCGACGAGAAGGTGCTGTCGCTGTACGCCCGCGGGATGACGGTGCGCGAGATCCAGGCGCACCTACAGGAGATGTGCGGGGCCGAGATCTCGCCCAGCCTGATCTCTAACGTGACCGATGCGGTCGTCGATGAGGTCAAGGTCTGGCAGGCCAGCCCGCTGGATGCGGTCTACCCCATCGTCTACCTGGACTGCATCCACGTGAAGGTGCGCGACGGTGCGGTGCGGGCCAAGGCGGTGTACCTGGCCATCGGCATCACCCTGACCGGCGAGAAGGAGGTGCTGGGCCTGTGGTTGTCGCAAAACGAGGGGGCCAAGGCCTCGACAAACGCACAACAAATGCTCGAATAGCGAGTCGCCCTCGCCAGTCGCGCCGGAGATCGAAGCCGAGGCGAGTGTCCAAATAGGACCAATTTCACGCGCACCAGCATCCTACAAGACAATGTCCGCTTCTGGCCGAAAGCCGACGTAGAATTTTGAGTCAAACAGAAAAGACTCCAATCCGAATAGAGCAGCATGCTGCTCACTGAACCAACCCTGCCAACACCCCCTGCAATCTCTCTCGGTTCGCTGTCGCCAGCCGCGACAAGCCAATCTCCCGCGCCATGGTGATGATGGCTTCTTCTCCGTGCTTGCCGTCGGCGAGGATTTGGCGGGCGAGTGAACGGAGTTCTTGTTCGCAGATGTCGTCGAGGCTGCGTGCCTGGCTGTCGTCTGCGGGCCAACGGAAAGGAACATCGCTGCCGGGAAGGATGCCGGGCGGCCAGTAGAATGTGCCGGTGGGTTCTTCGCTGTGGGCGAAGCGGGGTTGGGTCAGGGTTTCGATGCGTTCCTGGATGCGGTGTCCGGTGCGTTGGAAGCCGTGGGCGCGGGCGATGCGTCGGGAGAGGGTGATATCCAGTACAGGGCCTTCGTGTTGGACGACGTGGTCGATCATGGCGCGTAGCACGGCGTCGTAGTCGGTGTCGAAGAAGCGTTCGGCGGAAAGACTGCCTTCGGGCACGGCATCTGCCGGGTAACTGGGCGTGAAATGGGGACGCGAGTCGTGGTCTGGCGGCGACGGTGTTTCCGGCGTGGCACTGACGCCTTGTGTGGGCGTGCTTGCACCGCTGGCGTAGGCCGGCTCCTGCGTGGTTTTGGTTTCTGCGGATTCGCGGTTTTTGCTGTTGGCGGATTCGCTTGCACTGAGGGAGATGGCGGCCAAGGCGGCATCGACGGTTTGGCTGGCGTGTGCGAGGCTGGAGTCGATTTCAGAGGATGAGGGTTCGGTCGTGGATGCCGATTCGACAACGGCCGCTGCTGCTTCGGTTGTTCTTGTTTCGGCTTCGGCATCGGCCGCCGCCGCTGCTTCCGCTGCGGCGACGGCTGAGGCCTGTTTTTCGGCTTCCGCCGCGCGGCGCGCGCGGTCTTGTTCCAGCCGTCCGCGCAAATGCGCGTGCACGCGCTCCAGTGTGCCACCGGGGTTGACCCACCAATCGGTAGACCAGATGCGAGTGATGTCCCAGCCGAGGCCGCGCAGCACCTGTTCGCGCAATTTGTCGCGATCGCGTGCGGTGGCGGCGCGGTGGTAGGTCGCGCCGTCGCATTCCACGCCGGCCAGATAGCGGCCGGGGAAGTCGGGATGCACCACGCCGAGATCGATTCGGAACTTGGATGCGCCGATCTGTGTGTGCACCTCCCATCCCTTGCGTTGCAATGCGGTAGCCACGGCAGCCTCGAAGGGACTGTCGAAATCGCCCTGGCTGCCGTGATGGGCTTCGGCCAGTGCGCGGGCGCCGCGTTCGGCGAATTCGAGGAAGTGCTTGAGATCGCGCACGCCGAGCGCCTTGGTGCGGGCCAAGTCCATCTGCTCGCCGCGCAAGCTGGAGAACACCCGCAGTTCGTGCCGGGCGCGCGTCACCGCCACGTTGAGGCGTCGCTCGCCGCCATCGCGATTGAGCGGGCCGAAGTTCATCGACACCACGCCGCTCAGGTCCGGCCCGTAGGTGATCGAGAAGTACATGATGTCGCGCTCGTCGCCTTGCACGCTTTCCAGGTTTTTCACGAACACCGGTTCGAGCTCGACTTCGGAAAAGTACGGCTCCAGGTCGGGATCGTTGCGGCGCTCGGCATCGAGCAGGTCTTCGATCAGGCGCTGCTGCTCGGTGTTGAAAGTCACCACACCGATGGTCAGCTTCGACTCGCGGAAACCGGGCGATTTCAGTCGCGCCACCACGTCGGCCACCAGCGCCTTGGCTTCCGGCTGATTGATGCGTGCGCCGCCCTTTTCATAGCGTCCGTCCACGTAGTGGAAGCTCACCGCGCGATCATCGGTGACCGGCGAGGGGAAGGTAACCAAGCCGCCGTGGTAGTAGCGATGGTTGCTGAAGGCGATCAGGCTTTCGTGGCGGGAGCGGTAGTGCCAGCTCAGGTTGAGCGTCGGCAGGCTGGCGCCGAGGCATTCGTCGAGGATGCTTTCTAGATCGCCTTCGACATCGTCCGAATCCAGTTCGGAGCTGTCGGCGCGGTCGAAGAAGTTGGTCGGCGGCAATTGCTTGGGATCGCCCACCATGACCACCTGACGGGCGCGAGCCATGGCACCGATGGCATCCCAGACGGGAATCTGCGAAGCCTCGTCGAAGATCACGATATCGAAGTTGCTGGCATCGGCGGACAGGTACTGGGCAATGGACAGCGGGCTCATCAGCAGGCATGGAGCCAACTTGAGCACCACCGAGGGAATTTCCTGCAGAAGTTGTCGCAACGGTTTGTGTGCACGCTTCTTCGTCATTTCGTGACGCAAAATGCCCCATTCGCTGTTGCGGTGAATGTTTTCCACCGAGGGCAGGTCAGCGCAGAGTCGGGCACGGATCAGCTGGCGGGTGACTTGGGTGAACTCTTCGTCTAGTGCGCGGAAGGCCTGAATGCGTTGTTCGTGTTCGGCGGACACGAAGCGCCTGAGTACTTCGTCGTCGTCCACTGCTTCACCGAGCCACCAGCGCGCATAGTTCACTTCGAAGGCGCGCATGGCGTCGGCCGGCGGCACGCTGCCGGTTTCGATGGCACCCGCCAGTGCAGCCAGGCCTGCCGAACGGGCCTCCACTTGGACGTGACGCCATGCGCACCACGCATGCAGGTTGGGCTGTGCCTCGATCACGCGAGCGGCGCTCTCAGTCAGTACCGTGTCGCTCTGTTCCTTGAAGACGGCCAATACGTCATCGGTCTGTTCCGCCACGCTGCCGAAGGCGTCGATGGCGGCAGTGAGTTCAGCGACTTGCTCGGACAGCTGCCGGCAGGGCGTTCCGAGTACGCCGGCTGGACGCAGATCTTGCGGACGATTCAGCAGGACGTGATGCAGCGCGGCGCGCACGGAGCTGGCAGATTCACTCAGGCCCGCAAGGCCCGCCTTAAACAATTCGTGGAACCGTGTGGCGCGGGCGATGGCGTCGAGATCGGTATCCAGCCCGTTCCAAAGCCCGGGGCAGTCCGTATGCAGGTTGGACAATGCCTGCACTTGGGCTTCGCATTCCGCGCGCGCTTGCAGCACGGCGTGCTGCGCTTGAAGCGTCGGACCACAGCGACCTTCCGCGACGGCTTCATTGGGGGTGGGCAGTTGGCCACGATCACCCAATGCTTCGCGTGCCTGCTCGAAAGCGAGCGCGGCGCGCAGCAGATCCAGATCGGTTTCGTGACCACGCCACAAGCCATGGCTGGGTTCGGACAGCGGTGCACACTCGGACAGTTGCTGCTCGATTGCGTGCAGGGCCTTCAGCCGCTTGGCGTCATTGGCCCAGCGATCCCCGCAATAGCCTTCCAGTGCGTGCGTGGTGCCGGAGAGCACGAAAGGCCGTTGGCCGCGCGCGGCCTGCAAGGCGGTATTGGCTTTGAGGGCGCTGCGGGCGTAATCGCTGCGGGTCTTCAGGCCCGCCCAGACGCCTTCGGTAGCAGGACCGGGGTTGAGGCTTTCAACTTCACTTTCCAGGCTTCGGATGCGAACCAGTGCATCGAGGTCGTCGGCAACCTGTGCTTCGCCGACACCTTCCATCACGGCTTCCAGAGCCTTGCGCACGCGTCGCTTGCCCAGCCATGACATCGGCCAAACTGATTTCTCCGCCTTGGCCCACTCGCGTTGCAACTGCACGACATTGATATGGGCAATGCCTGCACCGTACTTGACCGATAGACCGCCGCGACGTTGTTTGATTTCTTCGATGTGTTGAACGCCGCGCTCCAGTTCATCGCTGATCGCGGGTGGCCACGGCGTGCCCAGCTCGGCATGAATTTCTCGATACCTGCAGAGCAAATCGATGGCGTGACCCAGACGCGTACGCAGCGCCTCCGGCCAAGCCGGGATCAGCTTCGTGGAGAGTGCGCGGTGTTCTGTCAGCAGTGCGTTGCCGGTGGCGAGCTCGGCACAAATTCGCTCACTGTCTGGAGCCAGACAGAAGGCCCACGGTTGCGTGGCGGAGTGAGGCAAGGCTTTGCCCAAAACGCCCAGCACCGAACGCACGGAGTGCGTGAGCGATGGCCACTGAATGCCGAGGTTTTCGCCAATGGCGGACGCGGTGGAAGTCACCGCGAGGCTGGCCTCATGCAGGGCTTGTGCGGCCTGAACCAGTTCCTGCTGCCAACGCACAGACCATTGTGTGGCATGCACGGGTGACAAAGGCGCGGTGGTCGACAGGTGGTCGGTTCCAATGGCCGTTGCGTTGGCATGCAGTCGATCAGCCAGTTCACGCAGTGCGGCATAGGCGGCTTCGTCGTGTGCATCGTACGTGGCCCAGCGCAAGCCAAGCTTGGGTTGCGAGTCCCCGGCCACCACCACGCCGATGGCGCGGTGGATGCTCCAGCCGTTGCGGTGTCTCCGATGCAGGCGCTCGACATACGTGGAAAGCTGTTCGCGCAAGCGGTTCAGTTGCTGCGACTTGGTTGTCCATTCCGCCGTATCGATTTCACCCTTGGCCTCCCAGGAGTGCTGCAATTGGCTCAGTACATCGAGCTTTTTGCTTTTGTTGGAATGCAGCTCCAGACAGAACTCGCCAAGGCCCACGTCGCGCAGGCGGCGATACACCACATCCAGCGCGGCGATCTTTTCTGCAACGAACAGCACGCGCTTGCCTTCAGCCAGGCATTGCGCGATTAGATTGGCGATGGTCTGGCTCTTGCCGGTGCCTGGTGGCCCAATCAGGACGAAATCCTTGCCCTTGGCTGCCGCCATGACCGCTGAAAGCTGCGAGGAGTCCGCCGGCAGCGGGCTGAAGACCTTGTCTGGCGGATAGTCCTTGTCGAGCGTGCGGGCATCCGGAAAGCGGATGCTAGATGGATAAGGGTTTCGAGGTGTGTCCAGCAAGTGGGCGACCACCGGTGATTTGCGCAGGTCGTCGGTACGTTCCGACAGGTCTTTCCACATCAGGAACTTGGCGAACGAGAACATCGAGAGCACGACGTCTTCGCTGGCTTCCCAGCCACGAATGTCCTTGATTGCAGCCCGTACACGGGTCCAGATGCCGTGGATGTCGATCCCTGAGTCATCACGTGGGAGCTCGTTCAGCGGAATCCCGAGCTCCAGTTGATGGTCCTGCCGCAGCATTTCGACCAGTGTCGGATTGAACCTCGCCTCATCTTCATGGGACTGCAACGTGAAGCCTGAGCGTGCACTCTTTCGCCCAAGGGTGACGGGAACGAGGATCAGCGGAGCCCGGAAGCGGGTGTCAGGCCGATCATTACGTGTCCAGGCAAGGAATCCCATCGCGAGAAACAACGTATTTGCGCCGCCTTCCTGAAGGGAATTGCGGGCGCTGCGGAACAGCTCGGTGAGCCGTGTGTCGAGCTCGTTCTGCGGCAAGCGGACAAATACGTTGCCGCGCTTGAGACCGTCGGCGGCATGGGCGGCGCGCACATTCTCATTGGTGCGGGACTCGTGCAGGTGCTGGCTGCGAGGGTCGCGACCTTCCATCAAGTCAGGACTTTGCAGCAGCTTGATCGTCTGGCCTTCCGCCAGCGCGTCTTCAAGGTCCGGTGCAGAGACGTCCAGTGCGAGGCTGCGCTTGCCTGGCTTGAAGTTGAGCAGGGCATTGCGCAGTGACAGATCCAGCAGCTTGCGCTGCCAGCGTGCCAGCCTGTCCTTTGGATCAAGTGCAGCAGTGGGCACTTCACCGCTGAACTTACCGGGCAGTTCCGGCGGGGGTTCGATGGTGAAGGGTTCGTCCGGCGGGGCATCGATGGTGGGTTCGGCCTGGATGGCTTGCGCCAGTGCCAGCGGACGAATGCGTGCCATGCGTGCACGGCGGATATCGACCACCAGCTCGAAGGAATCATCCTCGCTCTCGGACAGCTGCTGGTTTGCGCGGGCGATGGCTTGGCTGAACGTCACCGCTTTGCCCTGTGCGGCAAGCGTGGTCTCGAAAACCAGAAGCTCTTGCAACTTCACCCGTTTCCGGATTGCAGTCACGTCATCGACAACGGCGGTTGAAAATTCTTCGTTGCGAAGCCAAACGCCAACAAATGAATGCCCTCGGGTGAAGATAAGAATCGGGTTCAAGCTGGCTTGTTCTAGGCAGGCGCCAAACAGCAGACTCAGGTCGAAACAGGTCGCCAGTCCGGCATCCAGAATCTGGCCAGGCGCTCGAACCTTCTGTCCGCTCATCTCGAAGCTGGCAGGTGGCAGTGCGTAGTTGAGGCGCTGCGCCAGCACCGAGGTCCAGATGGCGGAGGCCAGCTCCCATGCCCGCTGTGCGCCCTCCGAATAGCCGTTGATCGCGCCGGATTTTCCGGAAAGCTCAAGCGACTTGGCTGCACCCTTCAAAAGGCGATCAATCGCTGGATCGTTGGGCTGCACGAACGCAGCGACCATTTCCGGCAATTGGCCAATCCCGCCCCACTGATTTCGTGCGAGCAGTTCGACTTGGACTTCGTGTTGTGCCAGCGACCTGTCGGGCTCCGCATCGCTGGATAGCGTGAACGTCAGCGTTGCCGGCTCGGCTTCGGTCAGTCGTGACAGCAATGCACCGTCGAGTCGAACATCCAGATCAGTCAGGTGGTACGTCTCGCCAGCGCGTACCGCATCCAAGTGCCAAGCGCGAGCCTTGATGAAGGCCGGTTCGGACGACAGGCGAAGGGTCAAGTTGGCCTGTGTCGAGTCGGCATTGTTGACGATGGTCAACTCATGGATTGTCGGCACCGAGTTCTGGAAGTCAGCCAAATTCATCTTCGCGGCTGCGCTGGCACGAATTTCGATCCCGGGTGCTGATGATGAGTGCGATTCGGATGCTTGAATGACGCGGCCTGCGTCCACAGGCTCGCTGGATTCCCCTGTCACGTCTGATTCCCCTGTTTCCCGCTTCACTACTGAACGGAGCACGAACGAATATACTTGTTCGCTCGCACAGGGGCATCTTGATGAGGAATTTTGAAAATCTTGCTACTTGGGATTTTGCGCGGGTTTCGCGCCAGCCTGGGAGGATTGGGCTGGGGGAGCTCATCCGGGGCGCTGATACCAGAAGCAGTCTGTAAGTTGGGCCTTGGTTGCGCACAGTGAGGCTTCCCGCTCTTCACTTGGCACGGAGAAGGTTGACAGCTTCAACCTCACTGGTGGCCTTCAGGAGTTAGCGCGCGCCCATTAAGTCGCGAGCTGCACCTGTCACTGACACAGCTTGATATCCGCCGCCTTCAGATTGGTATAACGCTTCAACGTCGCCCAGCTCCGGTGTCCGGTGAAGTGTGCCACTTCGTGGATCTGGTATCCGGCCTCGAACAGGCGGCAGGTGGCTTCGTGGCGGAGGTCGTGGAAGCGCAGATCCTTGATGCCCAGCATGTGACAGGCGCGGGTGAAGGCGGCGCTGACAGACTTTGGAGGTGTAAGGGAAGATCAGCAGCTCCGTTCTCGGCTGCCTGTCGATGATCGCCAAGGCCTCTTGGGTGAGCTTGACGGCGACGTCATTGCCAATGGTGTGTTCGGGATCTTTCATGTCCCGAATCACGATGGTCATGGCGTCCCGGTCGATGTCGTCCCAGCGTAGTCGGCAGATTTCGTCCATGCGCCGGGCGGATGCGATGGCGAACGCCATGATCTCGTGCATCGGGATTTGGCGACGGCCGTCGCCACGACCGAACCATGCGGCCAGTTTCTGGATTTCAGTCTCCGTCGGGCGCCGGCTTCGGCTGCGGGATTTGGCGGTGAACTTAAGGTGCGGCAGGCGTGGCTGGCGTCTTCCACGGCTTGCAGGTTGACCGGCAGGCCCCAGGCGGCCCGGGCCGTCTTGAGCACGGTTCGGATCCAGATGAGGTCGTTGTTGCAGGTCGATGGTCCGGTGCCCGAGAGACGGCGCTGGCGCACGTGTTCCACCAGTTGATCGGTGGTCAGGGTCGAAGCATCCCACTCGCCGACGAGTCTTTGCAGTAGGCGCAGGTGGTGTTCCTTGGTGCGGCCCCAACGCTGGATGCTGCTGAGCTCCTTGACGTAGCGGTCGATGAGGGAAGCGATGCTGATGCCGTCTGCCAAGGGTAGTGTTGCGACCGCTTTTTCACCGGCGCCGTGGCGTTTGAGCGTCCCTTCACGCTCCCGTGCCCATTGAACAGCGAGCGACTTGGCACGGAAACTGCGTGTCTCCTGATGGAGAACGGCGTTGCCTCGCATGATGCGAATGGTTGCCCGGTGGCTCTTGGAACCGTCCTTGAGGCGGCGTGCGATGATGGTTGCCATGACTCACTGCTCCACAAGTCACTGCTCCGGAGAAAATGGAGCAGTACGGGAGCACTATGTATCGAAGTGGTTCTGCAAGTCATTGAATTTTAAAGACAGTGGAGCAGTGGAAAAATGCCAGAGATTGGCGCAGCCAGTCCAAAAAAGGTCGAAACATCAGCGCCTTATGGGGCATGGCGTGTGAGTGTTGCACCGATGATGGACTGGACCGACACCCATTGCCGTGCGTTCCATCGCGTGCTTGCGCCGGGTGCGCGGCTTTACACCGAGATGGTGCATGCCCAGGCGGTGATCCATGGAGATCGGCAGCGGCTGCTCGGGTTTGATCCGAGCGAGCATCCCGTGGCGCTGCAATTGGGGGGCAGCGATCCGGCCGCACTCGCCCAGGCCACGCGCATCGGTGTGGAATACGGGTACGACGAGGTCAATCTGAATTGCGGCTGCCCGTCGGATCGGGTCCAGGCCGGACGCTTCGGCGCGTGCCTGATGCGCGAGCCGATGCTGGTGGCCGAGTGCATTGCCGCGATGCGTGAGGCGTCAGGCAAGGTGCCGGTAACGGTGAAGTGTCGATTGGGCGTGGATGATCAGGACGAGTACGAAACCCTGCACGGCTTCATCGATGAGGTGGCGACAACGGGCTGCGACACGTTCGTGGTGCATGCGCGCAAGGCGTGGTTGAAAGGACTCAGCCCGAAGGAGAACCGCGAAGTGCCGCCGCTGCGCTACGAGCACGTGCATCGGCTCAAGCAGGAGCGGCCCGACTTGCGCATTCTCATCAACGGTGGCATCGCGAATGTCGAGGCGGCATGGGAACAACTGCGCCACGTGGATGGCGTGATGCTCGGGCGCGTCGCCTATCACGACCCGTATGTCCTGCACCGACTGGATGCGGCTTTGTCCGGACGCGAACTGCGATCGCGTGACGCGTTGCTGTTGGCCTACCTTCCATATGTGAAAGCGCGGTTGGCGGCGGGCGTTGCGCTGAAGCACATCACGCGGCATGTGCTTGGTCTGTTCCACGGCCAGCCGGGTGGGCGGGTGTTCCGACAGGTGCTCAGCGAGGGTGCGTCGCGCCTCGATGCGGACACACGCCTGATCGAACGTGCGTTGGAGGCGGTGCGCCAGCATCGTGAGGCGGCCTGATGTCCCGGCGCATCGAAACCACCCATGCCCTGCGCGCGCGCGCTGCATTCCTTGTTGTACCGGAGGGATTCGCGTTGGCGCAGCAGTCCGCGACGGACAATGCCTACATGGACTTGGCGCTGCGTGTGGATGCCGACCGCGCGCTGGCGCAACACCGATCGCTGCACCGCGCGCTGGCCGAGCGGCTGCCCACGATTTGTTTCCCGGGCAATCCCGTCACGCCCGACGCCGTCTTTCCCAACAACGTGTTCGCCACGGTCCCCGGCAAGCTGATCATCGGGCACATGCGTCATCCGGTGCGTCAGGCGGAAGCCGAACGCGCCGACATTCGCGGCTTCTTCACCGAGGTGATGGGCTACGTCGAAGTCGATTTGCGCCGACAGCCCGGCATCTGCGAGCTGACCGGGTCGATGGTGATCGATCGTGGGCGCGGAATCGGCTACTGCGGGCTGTCGGAGCGTTGTGACCGCACGGGTGCCGACGCGATGGCAACCGCCTTTGGATTGGCGGAGCTGGTGCCGTTCGAGTTGGCGCCGGGTGAATACCACGGCAATGTCGTGATGAGCGTGCTCGCGTCTCGCGCCGTGGTGCTGGCCCCGGATGGTTTCGCGGATCCTGCGCTGGGCGAGTCGATCGCGGCACGGTACGGCGACGGGGCGATCCTTCTGACGGCGGAGGAGAAGGACGCGTTCGCGGCCAATTGCATCGCGCTGGACGAGCATTGCGTCTTCATGAGTGAGCGTGCTGCCGACGGACTTCGGCCCGCCACGCGTGCCGCGTTGCAGCGTTGCGGCTTCTCGATCACGGCCGTGGCACTGGACGAGATCGAGAAGGCCGGCGGTTCGTTGCGCTGCTGTGTCGCCGAGATTTTCTGAATCGGTCGCGCTCGGAAGACGGGGTCGTAAGGAAAATGTTAAAAAGTTCAGATCGGATTCACCGCTGTGGAACCAGACTCCGAATCGTCGCAGAAGGTCGGGGGAACGCCATCCCGCCTGCTCCACTGAAGAACTCTTTTCCTATGTCAGTTCGCGTCTCAATCTTCATTGTCGTTGCCGCCGCCGCCAGCGTCGTGATTTGCCCGCGTGCCCACGCTGAAGATGGCACCCTGCCGTCGTCGGTCAAGCGCGTCGAGCGCGAAACCGGAGGACGCGTGCTCTCCGCCGAGCGCCGCAACCAGAGCGGTCGCGAGATCAATCGCATCAAGGTGTACACGCCGGAAGGTCGGGTGCGCGTGATGTGGGACGAGCCGCGCAATCAAGCACCACAGGCGACTCCTCGGCCCAAGCCGCAGTCCGAGGCGAGCGCGCTGCGCGCGCGTTCGCGCGACGACAGACGCTGAACAGCGTCGCCATCGCCCGGCAGGGGCAATGTTCATCCCGTCGGGCCACGGGTACACTCCCGTCGATGACGCCGTGACCACGGCACCCCTACAGCCTTGAAAGGAGAACTGCATGCGCATCCTTCTGGTCGAAGACGAAGCTCCGTTGCGCGAGACCCTGGCTGCCAGGCTCAAGCGCGAAGGATACGCGGTGGATGCCGCCAGCGATGGCGAAGAGGGCATCTACCTCGGACGTGAAGTGCCCTTCGATGTGGGCATCATCGACCTGGGCCTGCCGAAGATGTCCGGTATGGATCTGGTGCGTCTTCTGCGCAGCGAGGGCAAGAAGTTTCCGATCCTGATCCTGACCGCGCGTTCGAGCTGGCAGGACAAGGTCGAAGGCCTCAAGGCCGGTGCCGACGACTACCTGGTCAAGCCCTTCCATGTGGAAGAGCTGCTCGCGCGCCTCAATGCGTTGCTGCGTCGCGCTGCCGGCTGGAGCAAGCCGTCGCTCGATTGCGGTCCGATCAGCCTTGATCTGGCGGCACAGACGGTGACGGTGGAAGGCGCCGGCGTGGACCTGACCAGCTACGAGTACAAGGTGCTCGAGTACCTGATGCTGCACGCGGGCGAACTGGTCTCCAAGGCCGACCTGACCGAGCACATCTACCAGCAGGATTTCGACCGCGACTCCAACGTGCTGGAAGTGTTCATCGGTCGGTTGCGCAAGAAGCTCGACCCCGAAGGTGTTCTCAAGCCGATCGAAACCGTGCGTGGGCGCGGCTACCGTTTCGCGATTCCGCGCAACGAGTAACCGGCAGCGCATGACCCCATGAAAGGGCGGGCCTTCTCGCTTCAGGCGCGCCAGTTGCTGGCGGCCAGTCTGGGATTGGTCGCATTCCTCGGCCTGACCGGTTACGCACTTGATCGCGCGTTCGTCGAGGCGGCCGGCAACACCCAGCGCCAGCGCCTGCAGAACTATGTCTGGGCCTACATGCGCGGCACCGAGTTGCTGCGCAACGGCGACATCATCCCTCCAGATCCACAGCCGGATTCGCGCTTCTCGAGCGTCGGCAGCGGGCTGTACGCGGCCATTTTGGCCGACGATTTCCGCTGGGAATCCGAATCCGCCCTGGGGCGCGACTTGCCGCTGCAGGAGGCACTCAAGCCTGGCGAGGAGCGTTACGAGGGACCGATCGACACGCCTTCCGGCCCTATCTACCGCCAGAGCATGGGCATGGCGTGGGAAGTCAGCGACATCAAGGAAGTGAATGTCACCGTGCATGTGGCCGAAAACACCGTGGCCATGGATCGGCAGGTGGCCGCATTCCGGCGTGAATTGTGGGTGTATCTGGGAGCGGCCGGGGCACTGTTGCTGGCGCTGCAGATTCTCGTGTTGCGCTGGAGCCTGAGCCCGTTGCGCCGAGTCGTCGGGGACATGGAGCGGATCACCGCAGGCCAGAAGGAGCTTCTGGACGGCCAATATCCTCAGGAGTTGCGGCTGCTCACTGGCAGCCTGAACGAACTGATCGACGTAGGGCGCGAACAGATCGCACGCAACCGAAATATCCTCAGTGACCTGGCCCACAGCCTCAAGACGCCGCTGGCTGTCATCCGCAGTGAGCTGGACTCGGAGCATTCGCCCGATGAAGTGCGCAAGACGGTTGAGGATCAAGTGGCGCGGATGAATGAAATCGTGGCCTACCAGCTATCCCGTGCCGCCACCTCAGGCCATCAGACGTTCGCTGCGCCACTGCCGATCGCGCCGTGTGCCGAGGAGATCGTGCTGAGTCTGGAAAAGGTATACGCCAGCAAGAACGTGCTGTGCGAATTCGACATCGACCCGTCCGCCTGCTTCTACGGCGAGCAGGGCGATTTGATGGAACTGCTCGGCAACCTGCTGGAGAACGCGTTCAAGTGGGCCAACCACCGCGTGTTGCTGACAGTGCGCACACTCACCATTGCTCCGCAGCGGCGTGCCGCCACCCTCATCACGGTGGAGGATGATGGCCCTGGTATTGCGCCGGAGAATGTGGACCGTCTGCTGCAGCGCGGTGTGCGCGGCGATGAACGTGTCCATGGTCACGGCATCGGCTTGGCCATCGTGCAGGATCTGGTGAAGGCGTATCGCGGCGAACTGGCGGTAGAACGTTCCAACGAGCTGGGCGGCGCCTGCTTCGTGGTCCGGTTCACGCCGACGTTGTGAGTGAGTTGGGGCGGTGACGGGCACGTGTCTGAGTGATTCGAGCGCGAGAGCAGGATCGCAGCTTCAGGCAGTCAGCGTGCCCGGGTGATAGAAGCGCATCAGATGTCCGGCCACGGCGGGCATCTGTTCGGCCAGAAGCTCTGGGTCGGTGAAGTGGTATTCGGAGGCGACGGCGAAGAATTCGTCGGGCGATTCGCTGGCGTACGGGTCGATGAGGGTTTCGTTGCCGGCTTCGACGTTGCAGCGCAGCGTATCGAAGGCCGACTGGAAATCGTGCACCCATCGCACGTGCCAAGCCTTGTCACGCAATGGCGGTACGCCATCGAGGCTGCCGTCGAGCAGATCGAGTTTGTGGGCTATCTCGTGGGCGACGACCTGGAAGCCGCTCAGTGGCGATTCGGCGGCCTGGACAGTATCCGTCAGCGACAGGATCAGCGGGCCCTGCTCCCAGCATTCGCCGGCCAGTGCATCGTCCCATTCGTGAACGATGCCGCTGTCTTCGTCCAAATGATGGCGACGTACCCCGAATTCGCCCGGATACACGATCACTTCGTGCCAGCCGCGCAGCCAGTCGTAGCCAAGGTCGAGCACCGGTTCGCAGCACAGCATGGCCACCAGAACCCGATCGCCAGCGGAGAGTTCGCAATCGCCTGCCGGGGTGATGGCCTTGTCAGTCAGAAATCGGGTGGTGAATTCGCGCCAGTGCCGGGCGCGGTCGGAAGAAAGGGCCTCCGCTCCGTCGATACGCGCGAGCTGGGCAGTCCAGATCGCGTCCTCGAGCGGAGTCGGAGGCGGGCCACCCAGCCAACGGCGCAGCCACTTCATTCCGTCATCCTGTCGGAAACCGGAGCGGGCGCCCGGGTGCGGCGGAGTGATGTGAAGTTCCGCACCCGGTGGCCCACCGGCAGGAACTTGGAGCGCGACAGCAGGCTGAAGTTTCGCGATGCAGGCGCTCGACGTTGGAGCGCGTTCAGGCAGGCCGTCACGACACCGGGCGTGATGCCGATTACTTCATCATGCCCGGCAGGAACGAATGCCAGCGCAGACCAGGGCGGGGCATGGCGGGATTGGCATTGTTGCCTGACGGCGGCGCCACGGGCCGGATAGTGGTCGGTACGGCAAGCTCCGACGGCACCTCACCGGCATTGCCGGGTTCCGCCAGTGTGGCTGGAGGGCAATTCGGGCCGGTGTCGCCACTCGTGCCGTGGACACGATTCATGGCGGCGTGCGCGTTGAAGCCCAGTACCAATAGGAAGCTTGCAAGCAGCAGGCGATGGGTCATGGCGAAAGTCCGGTGGCGATGTCGGGGGATGCCACGCTGGTCGGATGGGGTTCCGAAGCGAACATGTTCTCCCAGTCTAGCGCCTTTTGTGCCGGCGTACCTGTGACGTGCCACCGGCTACCATGACGTCCCTTTTCCCGGTGCGATGCCCCTTGCTCAACGCCCACGCCATCATCGCCGCATTGCCCGATGGGATGCGATCAAGCCTGACTGTGCGCGAATCGGTCGATTCCACGCAGGAGGTTTTGCTTGGCGTGGGCGATGCGATGCGAACGGACCGCTCGGCAGTCGTCACCGATCATCAAACCGCCGGACGTGGACGGCGCGGTAGGGAATGGCAATCACCGCAGGGCGCGTCGCTGGCCTTGTCGATGTTCGCGCGCCATGGCGCAGGCACGCGCTGGTCGCCTGCAGTGAGTCTGGCGCTGGGCGTGGCCGCAACCGAGGTATTGCAACGCTACGGTGCCCCGGATGTGCGCCTGAAATGGCCGAACGACCTGGTTGCGGGCGAACGCAAGCTCGGCGGTATCCTGATCGAAACCTGCACCGATGGCCTGGTGGCAGGCATCGGCATCAATCTGACGTTGCCGGCTACGGTACGCGAGATCATCGCGCAGCCTTGCGTCGATCTGGCCGAACTGGGCAGCGCAGTATCGCCCGAAACCCTGGCGGCGGCGTTGATCGCGGCATGGAACGAGGCTTTCGACCTGTTCCTTGCATGTGGCCTGACCGCGTTTCTGCCACGCTGGTGCACGCTGGACGCGCTCGCGCAGCGGCCGGTGCGGGTACTTTCGGGCGACACGGTTGTCGAAGGCCTGGCTTGCGGCATCGACGCGCAGGGGTGTTTGCTGGTCGAGTCAGATGGGCAGCAGCGGGCGTTCTCCAGCGCGGAAGTCTCGGTGAGGCCGGCATGAAACTGCTGATGGATCTCGGCAACACGCGGTTGAAGTGCGCGTTCTCCACCGGGGCGCGGGTGGATGCCTTGCGCATCTTTTCGCATGCGGACCGGGATTTCGTCGAGCAATTGACCCGGTGGGTGGAGGCCACGGTACTTCCCGACAGCGTGTGGCTGGCCTCGGTTGCACCGGCGGAACTCGCTCAGACCGTGCTTGACGTTTTCGCCTGTGCCGGTCACCAGGTGCGGCGCGTCGTCACGCAACCTCGTGCACTGGGGTTGGAGGTCGGGTATGCGCAGCACGAGCGGCTCGGCGTGGACCGGTGGCTGGCGCTGCTGGCACTGCATTCCGGTGGCGATGCCCCTTGCGTCGTGGCGAGCGTCGGATCAGCCTTGACCTGTGATGCGCTTGCATCGGGTGGCAGACATCTGGGGGGCGTGATCGCGCCCTCGCCCGAGGCCATGCGCGATGCACTGTTTGCACGTGCGCCGTCACTTCCTTCCGCACGCGGTCAGGTACAGGCATTCGCAACCAGCACCGAGGATGGCATCGAGAGCGGTTGCATACTTGCCGGCGCGGCACTGATCGAGCGTTGTCAGGCGCAATTGGCAACGCAACTGGGTCAATCGGTGCGGCTGGTGGTATCCGGTGGCGGCGCCGACGTCCTGCGGTCGCTGCTGCCTGCACATGTGCATCGCCCCGATCTGGTGCTCGAAGGCATGGCCCTGTGGGCGGACGCGGTGGAGTGCGGGTACGCATAGAATGCGCATTGATTTCCGGAACCCGAGCCGATGCTGTCGCGTGCCCTGATCGCCCTGCTGTTGACGATGAATCTCGGTGTCGCGCTGTGGCTGTGGCTGCGTCCGGCGTCGCCGTCGCCGGAATGGCAGGCGCGGACCGAAGACGACATGCCCACGCTGGTCCTCTTGAACGAGGAAGACAGCGAAGCGGAGACGCTCGATGACGCCGCCGAGCCCGACAGCCCGCCCCAGCCCACGCCGGGACTGGATCGCCTGGTCTGCGTCGAGATCGGTCCGTTCCTCACCCAAGCCGATCTGCGCCGCGCAATGAATGCACTCACGCCCAGCGCAGAGCGCCTCCAGTTCCGCGAAACCCGCGCACTTGCCAGTCGGGGGTATTGGGTCTACCTGCCGGCACAGGGATCGCGCGATACCGCCCTCGCCACGGCGCGCGAACTCTCGGGCAAGGGCTTGCGCGACTATTACGTCGTCACCGCCGGCGAACGCGAGAACACCATCTCCCTCGGTCTGTTCCGCGAACTGTCCAACGCCCAACAACGCCACGCCCAGGTGCGTGCGTTGGGTTTCGACGCGCAATTGCAGTCGCGCTCGGACGAAATCCCCAACTATTGGATCGATCTGGCCGTGGATACCGAATTCGAATGGCGCACGCGCCTGAGCAGTTACCCCGGTGTGAAAGGCACGCCGGTAGCCTGTCAGTGAGAGACACGATTTTGGGTTAGAATCGCCGCCCCGCTTGACGGGCCAGTGCCGCTTTAGCTCAGTTGGTAGAGCAACTGATTTGTAATCAGTAGGTCGTCCGTTCGAGTCGGACAAGCGGCACCATCGCACATGAAGACGCCGCGACCGGTAACGGTCGCGGCGTTTTTCGTCGCAGGACGCGAAGATCAGTCTTTCGGCGGGATGCGCAGCACCTGGCCCGGGTAGATCTTGTCCGGATGGGAAAGCAGCGGACGATTGGCGTCGAAGATCTTGTTGTAGAGACTGGCCTTGCCGTAGACCTGCTTGGAAATGGCCGAGAGCGTGTCGCCCTTCTTGACGGTGTAGAACACCGGCTCGACATCGGCCGGTGCGGTGGCCGGTTGTGCCTCGCCGTCGGCGGCCGGTGCGGTCGCCACGGTGATCGCTTCGTCGACTGCCTCCACGCCATGAACGTTGCCCAGCGCCAGCAGGATCTTTTCCTTCTCCTCTTGGCTTGCGACTTCGCCGCTCACCTTGACCGTGTCGCCATCGCGATCCACCTTCACGCCGTCGTTGCCGAGCTTGAACTTGCGCAACTGCTCGGTCAGCACCTCGGCGGCTTGCGCGGCCGGGTTGAGCTTGAACAGCTTTTCGCCGGCGCTTTTGACGAATTTGAAGATACTCATGGTGTTTTCTCCGGGGTGAAAGGGAAGAATCAGCGTTTGCCGAACAGGGAGCCGAGGCCCTGCGCGGACTGGAGCACGTCGCCCAAGTCGACCTTGCCGTCGCCGTCGCGATCGAGCACGGTCCCCATCAGCCCGCCGAGTGCCGAGGGTGGCGCTTGTGCGATGCGCTGGCTTTCTCCGCCCAGCAAGCCGCCGAGCGTGCCGGCGTTGACTTGCCCGCCCTGTGTCATGCGACCGAGCGCAGCCATCACCAGTGGTGCGAGCAGCGCCAACAGCTTGGCCGAACTGGCGCCATCCAGGCCGGCGACCGTCGGAACCTGCGGAGACGCGCTGCGCTGGGTGCCGCTGCCGCCACCGAAGACGTGCCCGAGGATGGCGAGGCCATCGCCCAGTCCGCTGCTGGAACGGGTCTGTTGTGGCTGCCCGGAGCCACCCAAGGCACCGAGGACGCTTCCAAGCAATCCACCGATATCCACGCCGGTGTGATCGCGCTGTACTGCACCGAGCAATGCATTGGCACCTTCAGGCTGTGAGGCGTTCTTCGCCATTTGACCGAGCAGGATCGGCAGCGCGGCCTGAATCGCGTTGCCCGTGCTCTGTGGACTGAGGCCCAGTTGCCGGGAGATCGACTGCACGGTCCGTGCATCGAGCGAGGAGATGAGAGTTTCGGTGATGCTAGACATGGAGGGTCCTGAAAGAGCCGAGCGGCTGGTCCGCAGCCCGACGGTACCACTGTACCGAGACTGATGTCGCGTGGGACACGCCGCTGGCGTCGGGAGGCGGCAGTGGGCGTGGTGTCGCATCAGGGGCGATATTCTGGAACGGCCCCGACGTGCTCCGCTCGCCGGGGCGTGGCCGGGCTTCCGGAAATCCGGAGGCCTTGCCCGGAAGCTGACGGCGGGCGGTGTGTTCTGTTGCAATGGCGTCATGACCGGTCTTGATGAGCTCCACCGCCAGTACCGCCAGTCCCTGACGACCAAGCGCGACGATTTGCGCCGGGCGTGGGATCGGTTGTGCGATGAAGAAGCGACGCCGGCCCACGTCGCGCAGCTGCATCTGCTGCTGCATCGGCTTGCGGGCTCCGCCGGAACCTACGGTTACGCCGATATCGCAACGCGTGCCAAGGCAGTGGAGCAGGGCTGGACCGAGTGGATGGCGCAGGCACCGGAAGTTCGTCCGCAACCCTACAGGGTCTGTGCCGCGCAGGCGGCACTCATGGCCGGTTTGCTCGACGCGATGCAGGTGCAGTGAGTCAGATCACCATCGAGCCCGTTCCAGTTGTTCCCGCGTGGCCTCGTCGTCGGGCCGTGCCACCAATCCGCCGCGACCGCCGAAACTGACGCTGTAGCGTGCGCCATCGAACATCGGCAGGTAGGCGGCACTGCCGTGGTGCGCATCGACGAAGGGCAGGTAGCGCGGGAACTGTTGCTTGATCGTCCACAAGTCCAGGGTGCCGGAATCCAGTGCGTACACACTTCGCGCTGACTCGCGCTCCTGTCGGATGTCGCGATAGCGACCGGAGAGTCGCTCCACCCGGTACAGCGGAGGCGCGCCGGCCAGCAGTGCCGGCAGCTTCCAGCTCACCACACGGGCGTCCAGTTGCCATTCGTCGCCTTTCAGCGCGAACTCGCGTTGTTGCCCGTTGGCGGTGACAATTTGCGTGCGGAACTGCTGTGGGCCGAGCGCCTGGAACGTCAACGTGGCCACGATGGTTTCGCGTTCCAGTCGCAGGTAGTGCCAGAGCGACAACGCGAGCGCGGACAGGCCGATCGCTGCCAGCCCGAATCCGAGCGCGAGCATCCCGCGCATGAAGGCGCCGAATGGCGCCCGATGGCGCAGGCGACGGCGCATGCCGGCCACGAAGATCAGCGCGAAGAGTGCGCAGGACGCGGCGATTGTCAGGACGAACAGGGACGGCGGCATGGCAGGTCCGTGTACGGAACGGCAGGATTATACTGGCATCATGAAGACCTCCTTGCGCCTCGCCTTCGTCTGCCTCCTCGCCATTGCCGCCTGCGCCTGCGGCAACAAGGGCAATCTGGTTTTGCCCGACAAGCCCGAGCCCGCCGCCGCCTCGTGAGCGTGCGTTTTTCCAAGATGCATGGTGTCGGCAACGATTTCGTCATCGTGGACCGGCGTGGCGGCGATGCGGGGCTGACGCCTGAACTGGTCGCGCGCATGGGGGATCGCCATCGCGGCATCGGCTTCGATCAGCTGATCACGATCGATCCGCCGCGCAGCGCCGATGCAGTCGCGGCGTACGCAATCTTCAATGCCGATGGCAGCTCGGCCGGGCAGTGCGGCAATGGCGCGCGTTGCGTCGCGGCATGGTTGATTCGCGATGGCGCCGTCGTGACCGATGACTTCGTTCTCGACAGCCCGACTGGCCGCGTGGTGGCGCAGGTCGAAGGCGAGGACATCGGCATCGACATGGGCGTGCCCGACTTTTCCCCGGCGGCGATCGGTCTGGCAATGCGGGAGGCCGATCCTTATTCGTTCTCGCTCGACGGGTCGACGTTGGAGGTCGGTGCGGTGTCGATGGGCAATCCGCACGCGGTGATCGAAGTGGTCCGTGCGGCAGATGCCGATGTCGAGCGCCTCGGCCGTGCCTTGCAGTGCCATCCCGCCTTCGCCGACAGTTGCAATGTCGGCTTCGCCGAAGTTCGCGATGCCAGCCACATTGTGTTGCGCGTGTTCGAGCGCGGTGTGGGTGAAACGCTGGCGTGCGGTTCGGGGGCGTGTGCCGCTGTTGCGGTGCTGGCGCGACGTGGTCGCGTGGGCGAGCACGTTGCCGTGGCGCTTCCCGGCGGTACGTTGCAGCTGCGCTGGGCGGGCGCTGGCCACTCCGTCCGCATGGTCGGCCCCGCCACATTCGTTTTCGAGGGAGAGTTCAGATGTCTACAGGTTCCGGCATGAGCGACACACCACGACACGAGTTGTCCGCCACCGACATCGCTGCGTGGCTGCGCGAGCACCCGACGTTTTTCCTGCACCATCCCGACGTTGCGATGGATATCGAGCTGCCGCGTCAGAACGGCCCCGCCACATCGTTGGCGAGCTATCAGCTCGACGTATTGCGCGAAAAGAACCGCGAGCTCAATCGTCGTTTGCAGGAACTGTTCGCGATCGCCAACGAGAACGAACGCCTGACGGTGCGGACCCATCAATTCACGCTGGCTTTGCTGCGCGCACGCACCTTGTCCGAAACACTTTCCACGCTCGTGGCCATGTTGCGCGAGGATTTCAGCAGTGAATGGGTGCGTGTGCTTCTGCTGGGGCCGCGCGGGGATGTCCCGGAAAGCCCTTGGTGGCGGGTATTGCCCAAGGGCGACGCGGCACTGGAACCATTCGCCGCGTTTCTGGCCACCGACGAGGCTCTCTGTGGACGGTTGCAGCCACGGAAACTCGATGCCCTGTTCGGCGACGAGGCCGGCAAGGTCGCGTCCACCGCGCTGCTGCCATTGGGGCGGTATGGATTGCTCGCCATCGGTTGCAGCGATCCCAATCGCTTCTATCCGGGGATGGGCACGTTGTTTCTGCGCCTGATGAGCGAAGCGTTGGTCGCGGCATTGGCGCGGTTTGACGCCTGATCACCATGTCGGGCGACTCCCGCCTTGCCGCTGACGAGCTCCTTGCCGCGCCGGATGCGCTCACGGCGCCGGTGCTGGCTTACCTCGAGCAGTTGCGGGTGGAGCGTGGCTACGCTGCCAACACACTGGCTGGTTACCGCCGCGATCTCGCACGGCTGATCGGATTCACGCGGACACTGGCGATTGCCGAGTGGTCCGTGCTCACGCCCGAACAACTGCAGCGCTTCATCGCCGGCGAGCACCGTCGCGGCCTCGTGCCCACCAGCGTGCAGCGGTTGCTGTCCAGCTGTCGCGGATTTTTCCTGCATCTGGTGCGCGAGGGCGTGCTGTGCGCCACGCCTGCCGCCGGGTTGCGCGCGCCGCGCGCGCGGCGGAAGTTGCCGGAAGTGCTCGATGTCGACGAAATCACGCGCCTGCTCGACTTTCCGGCACTCACCCCCGAGGACATCCGCGACAAGGCGATGCTGGAGCTGTTCTATTCCTCCGGCCTGCGTCTGGCGGAACTGTGCGGGCTGTGCTGGCGCGACCTGAATCTGGAGGAAGGGCTGGTTCGGGTGCAGGGCAAAGGCGGCAAGGTGCGCGATGTTCCCGTGGGCCGGATGGCATGCCAGGCACTGGAAACGCTCCGCGCGGCCAGCGGTGCCAGCCCGGACTGGCCGGTGTTCAAGGGCCGCAACGGGCAAGCGATCGAACGCAGCACCGTGCAGTCCCGGATCCGCGTGATCGCACAACGTCAGGGCATCGACAAGCGCGTCTACCCGCACCTCCTGCGCCATTCCTCCGCCAGCCACCTGCTGGAATCCTCGCAGAATCTGCGTGGCGTGCAGGAGTTCCTCGGTCACGCCGACATCGCGACCACGCAGATCTACACCCATCTGGACTTCCAGCACTTGGCCAAGGTGTACGACGCCGCGCATCCACGGGCGCGGCGCAAAAGGTGAATCACGGTCCACGTCGAGATCAAACACGCGGCGAGCGACGCAAACGCTGACGGCAGGCAGGGGCTATGCCCGAGCCATGCACTCTGCAAGGTTTTCCGGTGCTCGAAAGGCGAGTGCACGACCGATTCGGTGCGCAGGAAGGCGCGCTTGTACTGATCCTGCGCTTTCTTCAATACCCCCGAGATGTACAGGAATTCGGCATTGACTGCGTTCGACTATCAACCACCAAGGATGCCGATGATTGATTGATGCTCCGTCAACTATCAAACCATTTTCTATTGATGGAACATTGATAGTTCCCCGACACGCCCCATATACCCCGACTCACTCCTGGAGCGTCTCCGATGTCCGAATCCTTCCACGCCACCACCATCGTTTCCGTCCGCCGCGGCGATCGCGTCGTGATCGGTGGCGATGGCCAGGTCACGCTCGGCAACACCGTGGTCAAGGCCAATGCGCGCAAGATCCGGCGGCTGGCCAATGGCAAGGTGCTGGCCGGGTTCGCGGGCGCCACGGCGGACGCGTTCACCTTGTTCGAACTGTTCGAAGCCAAGCTGGAAAAGCATGGTGGCCAGCTGGTGCGCGCAGCGGTGGAAATGGCCAAGGAATGGCGTACCGATCGCCGCCTCGGCAGGCTTGAAGCGATGCTGGCCGTGGCCGACAAGGAGGCCTCGCTGCTGATTTCCGGCAACGGCGATGTGCTGGAGCCGGAGCACGGCTTGATCGCCATCGGCTCGGGCGGTCCGTTTGCGCAGGCGGCGGCGCGTGCCTTGCTGGAAAACACCGAGATGGATCCGCGCCAGATCGTCGAACAGGCGCTGAAGATCGCCGGCGACATCTGCATCTACACCAACCACAACCGCACCATCGAGGAACTCTGAGCGATGGCCGGACCGGCACCGGTGCGCATCGTCGCGGCGGCGATCCGCGATGCGGCCGGCCGCGTGCTGCTGGTGCGCAAGCGCGGATCGGGCACCTTCATCCAGCCCGGTGGCAAGCGCGAGCCGGGTGAGGCCGCGCTGGATACCCTGGCGCGCGAGCTGCACGAGGAACTGGGCGTGCGGCTGAAGCCCGGATCGGCGCAGGCACTGGGCGAATTTTCCGACGATGCCGTGCATGAAATCGGGCGCCGGGTCGAGGCGCAGGTGTTCGTCTGCAGCGTCGATGGCGAACCCGTGCCACAGGCCGAAATCGAAACCATGGCCTGGGTCGATCCGTCCGCGCTCCCCGAAGATCTTGTCATTGCTCCACTGAGCCGCAACCACATTCTTCCCCGCGTCGCCGTACTGGCCTGACGCTTTTCCAGGAAACCACGATGTCCTCCCTTACCCCACGTGAAATCGTCAACGAGCTGGACCGCTGGATCGTTGGCCAGAACAGCGCCAAGCGCGCAGTCGCGATCGCACTGCGCAACCGCTGGCGCCGGATGCAGCTGGAACCCGAATTGCGTCGTGAAGTCACGCCCAAGAACATCCTGATGATCGGCCCCACCGGCGTCGGAAAGACCGAGATCGCACGGCGTCTGGCGACGCTGGCCAACGCGCCGTTCGTCAAGGTCGAGGCCACGCGCTTCACCGAAGTCGGCTACGTCGGCAAGGATGTGGAACAGATCATCCGCGACCTGGCCGATACCGCCGTGAAGATGCAGCGCGAACAGGCCAAGGCGCGGGTCCGCAGCCAGGCCGAGGATCGCGCCGAGGATCGCATCCTGGATGCGTTGCTGCCGCGCCGCCAGGATACCGCCGGCTGGCCGCAGGAAGACGCCGGACAGAGCGACACCCGGCAGAAGCTCCGCAAGCAATTGCGCGAAGGCGCGCTGGACGAGCGCGAGATCGAACTGGAGACCGCGATCAATGTCGGCGTGGACATCATGGCGCCGCCGGGCATGGAGGAGATGGGCCAGCAGCTGCGCCAGATGTTCTCCCAGCTGTCCGGTGCCAGGACGCAGAAGCGCAGGCTGAAGATTTCCGCCGCGCGCCCGCTGCTGATCGAGGAAGAAGCCGGCAAGCTGGTCAACGAGGACGACATCCGTGAGCAGGCGATCGAGATGGCCGAGCAGAACGGCATCGTGTTCATCGACGAGATCGACAAGGTCGCCAAGCGTTCGGAAGGTTATGGCGCCGATGTCTCGCGCGAAGGCGTGCAGCGCGACCTGCTGCCATTGGTGGAAGGCTCCACCGTCAGCACCAAATACGGCGTGGTCAAGACCGACCACATCCTGTTCATCGCCTCCGGTGCATTCCATCTGGCCAAGCCGTCGGACCTGATTCCCGAGCTGCAGGGACGCTTCCCGATACGAGTGGAGTTGACCTCGCTCTCACGCGAGGATTTCCGTCGCATCCTGACCGAGCCGCACAGCGCCTTGACCCGGCAGTATCAGGCCCTGCTCGGCACCGAGGGCGTGAGGATCCGCTTCACCGACGATGCCATCGAGCGTCTGGCCGATATCGCGTTCACGGTGAACGAAACCACCGAGAACATTGGTGCACGTCGTCTGCACACGGTGCTGGAGAGGTTGCTGGATACGCTGTCCTACGAGGCGCCGGACCGCGATGGCGACAGCGTCACCATTGATGCAGCCTTTGTGGATGCCACGTTGGGCGACCTGTCGCAGGACCAGGACCTGTCGCGTTACATCCTGTAGCGGGTGATGGTCATGCCGCGACCCACCGACCTGATCCTGCATCGTGCCGCGCGCCTGCTCGAGGTGGTGTTCGACGATGGCACGCGGTACCAACTTCCGGCCGAATACCTGCGGGTGAATTCGCCCTCGGCGGAAGTGCAGGGACATGGGCCGGGGCAGAAAGTGCTGGTGGCCGGCAAGCGTGATGTCGGCATCGTCGGGATCGAACCGGTGGGCAATTACGCCGTGCTGCTGCGGTTCTCCGATGGCCATGCCAGCGGCATCTATTCCTGGGGCACGCTGTACGCAATGGGTCGCGACCACGACCACAGCTGGGCCGAGTACCTCGCGGCGCTGGAGACCGCAGGCCTGTCGCGGTAGTGGTAGATTGCCCCGCATGAGCGGCGATGCGACCCAACTTCTGCACGCGTGGCGCGGTGGTGATCTGGCTGCGCGGGATCGTCTTGTCGGGCTCCTGTATCAGGAGCTCCACGCCCTGGCCGACCGGCAGTTCGGACGCGAACGCCGCGAGCACACCCTGCAGCCCACCGCACTGGTGAACGAGGCTTACCAACGCCTGGCTGCGATCGACCGGATCGAGTGGCAGGACCGCGCGCACTTCATCGGCGTGGCGGCGCGGCTGATGCGCGAAATCCTGATCGACCACGCCCGCCGTCGACAGGCCGGCAAGCGCGATGGCGGAGAGCGCGTTACCTTGTTCACCAATCTGCCGGCGCAGGAAAATGCGCTCGATGTGCTGGATCTGGAGAACGCGCTGCAGCGGCTTGAGGCCATCGCTCCGGACAAGGCCCGCGTGGTGGAGTTGCGCTTCTACGGCGGACTGTCGATCGAAGACACCGCCGAGGCCATGGAGCTTTCTCCAGCGACGGTCAAGAGGTATTGGCAGACCGCACGCGTCTGGCTGTTCGATGCGCTGAGCGCGACATCCGGCGAAAACCGTGGAGCCCCTCCGGGCGATGTGGCGTCATGACCGCGACCACGCGTCTGCTCGGTGATCCGGGGACCCCCTGCGACGACGAACGCGTGGTGTTGGCGCACCTGGATGTGCTGCTCGGGACGCCGGAAGCCGAGCGCGAGGCGGCAATCCGGGGGCTTGGCCTTTCCAGCGCCCAGCAGTCACGTCTGTGGCGTTTGCTCGATCGGCAGGCTGACGCCGAGGGATTCCTCGAAGCGCAGCCTGCGTCGACCATGCCGATACGCTCCGCGTTGCCGGGGGATGGCGACCGCATCGGCGTCTATCGCATCGAGCGACCGATCAGTGCGGGCGGAATGGGGGTGGTCTACCTGGCCTGGCGTGACGATGGACTGTATCGCCAGCGTGTCGCGATCAAGCTGGTCCAGCCTTCGCATCTGCTGCTCGATCCGGCACGACGCCAAGGACTCCTGACCCATTTCGAGGAAGAGCGCGCCATCCTCGCGCAGCTCCAGCATCCCAACATCGTTCGCATCCTCGATGGCGGGCAGACCGACCAGGGGTTGCCGTATCTGGTGATGGAGTTCGTCGATGGCGTGGACCTGATGCAGTTCTGCCGGGAGAGGAAGCTCGACGTGGCGGCGCGCCTGCAGCTGTTCTGCCACGTCTGCGATGCCGTCCAGGAAGCGCACCGCCACCTGATCGTGCACCGCGATCTCAAGCCCGGCAACGTTTTGGTGGATGAGCATGCAGTCCCTCATCTGCTGGATTTCGGCATTGCCAAGCTGCTTGATCCATTGCGTCCGGAAGATGCCGATGGTCAGACCCAGGCGACGGTGCTCGGTGCGATGACACCGGCCTACGCCAGCCCCGAACAACTCCGCCGACGTCCGCTGACCACGCGTTCGGACATCTATTCCCTCGGCGTGATGCTGTACCAGATGCTCACCGGCAAGCGGCCCTACGACACCGACGCCCTCAGTCCGGCCGAAATCGAGCGTGCTGTCTGCAATACCGAGCCGCCGCCGCTTTCGCGTGTCCTGCATGACGAGGACGCAGATCCTGGGTATGCCCACATGCCGCGGGGCTTGCCGCAGGATCTGGAGCGCATCGTCGCCAAGGCGCTGCACAAGGAGCCCGGACGCCGCTACGGTTCGGCCCAGGAGCTGGCGGATGACCTGCGCCGTCACATTGCAGGCTTGCCGGTGCTGGCCCAGCCGGATACCTGGAGCTACCGCGTTTCCAAGTTCATCGGACGCCATCGTGTCGCCAGCCTGATGGTCGGGGCGGCGCTGTCACTGATCCTGACTGCCTCCGCCTTGGCCTTGTATCAAGCCCACAAGGCACGACTGGCGGCGGCCGAGGCGGGCGAGATCAATACCTTTCTTCTCGAAGTGCTGAACCAGTCCAACATCGACCATATGGGTGCGGAAGTGCAGCTGGGGGATGTGCTGGAAGCGGCGGCAAAACGGCTCGACGAGCGGTTCGGCGACCGTCCCGGCATCGCGGCCGGGATAAGGCATGCCATCGGCAGCAGCCTGTTGAGCCTCAATCGCATCGATGCGGCACGGACGCAACTGCAGGCAGGATACGACGAGGCACGGCAGACGCTCGGGGAGCGCCACCTGCTGTCGTGGAAGCTGGCCGAGACGCTTGCCCTGGCCTGGGCGGAGCAGGACCAACCGCACGAGGCGGTCGCACTGCTGGAAAAAGTGGTGGCGCAGATGGAGGAGTCCGGTCAGGACACGTTGCCGTTCTATGTCACCGCGTGCAGCAATCTGGGTTACATCCACATGACCCGCTCCGACTATGCGGCGGCGCAACCGCACATCGCCAAGGCGCTTTCGGCGATCGAACGACACGGTGTGGCAGTCCCCGATGACGAGTACGCCAACATCCTCGGCAACCACGCCCAGATATTGCACGATCTGGACAGGTTGGACGAGGCGGATTCGGCCTATCGCCGCGCGGCCGCATTGCTCCAGAAGCAGTATCCGGAGGGCAGCCGCGACATCGCGATCCTGCTCAACAACCGCGCCGTGCTGGCGAGCGACATGGGGCGGGGCGACGAGGCACTGGACTTGCTGCGCGAATCGGTCGAGATGCGCCGGCGAAGCTATCGCGGCGATCATCCGGTGGTGGCGTTCGGCCTGGGCAACCTCGTGTTTCTGGCGACCACGCAGAACCGTCTCGATCTGGCACTTTCGGCCGCCGAAGAAGCCGCGGCCATGGTGATGCGGTTGTACCCGGAAGCCAGAGAGGAAAAAGCAAAAGCATTGGGCGATCTCGCCCAGGTCCATCTGCGACGGGGAGAGCCGGAGCCGGCCCGCGAGGCGCTCGGCAGCGCCAACGCCATGCTGGCCGAGCTGTCCAGTCCCTCCCGATCCATCCGCGAGTATCTGCAGGCGCTGGCGGAGCAGTTGGACGCGATGCCGGCGCCGTGATCGCGCTTCATGCCGGTGCGTGCGAGCCGAAAACGCGCGGAATTGCGCCTTGCTGTGTCATAGGCCGCCTTCGTCGCGGCGCCACCCGTATCCGATCATGACCCAGAGTGTGGACGTCGCCGTGTTGAGCCTGTTCGAGCAGGCGCAGGCGCAGCCTGAAACGGAGCGTGATGCCTGGCTGGCGCGCCAGCCCGCCGCGCCTGCGGTACGCGACGGCGTGCGGCGCCTGCTTGATGCCGAACGCCAGGTCGGCGACTTCCTCGATACCGTCGTCGCGGCTCCCGGCGCGTTCGATCCGGGGCCGGCGTTCCCGAATGTCGGCGACCGTCTCGGCAGTTACGAACTGCTGCGCCCGCTCGCCGCCGGCGGCATGGGCGTGGTCTACCTCGGGCGGCGCGCCGACGACGTGTACCGGCAGGACGTGGCGATCAAGCTGATCCGTTCGATCCATCTGCACGGCGATCCGAAAGCGCGCGCCGCGCTGATCGCGCGGTTCGAGACCGAGCGTGCCATCCTCGCCCAGCTCCAGCACCCCAACATCGCGCGCATCCTCGATGGCGGCCGCACCGCGTCGGGCGTGCCGTACCTGGTCATGGATCACGTCGATGGCGTGCCGCTGACCGATCACTGCCGCCAGCACCGCCTCGACGTGCGCGCCCGGCTGGCGCTGTTGTGCAAAGTCTGCGACGGCGTGCAGGAGGCCCACCGCCATCTGATCGTGCACCGCGACATCAAACCCGACAACATCCTCGTCACCGCCGCCGGCGAGCCGCGCTTGATCGACTTCGGCATCGCGCGCGAGCTCGCGGATGAACCGGATGCGCAAAGCAGCGGCACCACGCTGTATTCGGCGATGACACCTGCTTACGCCAGCCCCGAACAGGTCAGGCATCAGCCGTTGACCACGAGTTCGGATGTGTACTCGCTCGGCATCGTGCTGTACCAGTTGATCGCGGGGCGGCGACCGTACGAACTGGCCGGCCTGAGTGCCGCCGACGTCGAACGGGCCGTCTGTCACGCCGAGCCTTTGCCGCTGCGACGAAGCTTGCGCGAGGCCGAACTGGATACCGCAGAGCGCCAGCGCCGCATTGCGCAGGTCGGCCCCGATCTGGAGCGCATCGTGGCCAAGGCGCTGCACAAGGCACCGGAGCGGCGCTATCGCTCGGCCGAGGCGCTTGCCGATGATTTGCGGCGCTATCTGGAGGGCCGCCCGGTGCTCGCCCATCCGGATTCGGCGTGGTACCGCGCGAGCAAGTTCGTGCGGCGCCACCGGCTTGGCGTCGGTCTTGCGGCGCTGGCGCTGTGCAGCGTGCTGGTGGCCGCCGGCGTCGCGCTGCACCAGGCCGCGAGCGCGCGCCGCGCCGCGGACGATGCGACCCGCGCAAATGCTTTCCTCGTCGATGTCCTGAACCTGTCCGACCCGTACAACACCGGCGGCGAACTGACCCTCGGCGAGGCCATGCAGCGCGCCTACGAACTGGTCGACGAACGCTTTGCCGATCGCCCGGAACTGGCCGCCGACCTGCGCCTGACCCTGGCTGAAGGCCTGTTGCGGCGGGGACGTTCCCAGGAAGCGGCGGCGCAACTGGAGCGCGCTGCGGTGGACAACGAAACCCTGTTCGGCGCCGGTTCCTGGCGCAGCGTGCAGGCGATGGTGTCGCTCGCCGCGCTGCGCCGCGATCAGGGCCGCTACGCCGAGGCCGAGCAGCTCTACCGGGACGCACTGTCCCGCATCGAAAGCGGCGACTGGCGCGACGATGCGTTGCATTCGCGCACGCTCAACGATCTTGGCCTGCTGTATCTGGTACTGGAAAACCACGCCGCCGCGGACCGTTTCCTGCGCCGCGCGGTCGACGTGGATGCGCAGGCGATGCCGCCCGCCGCCGACGCCATCCGCGCCCAGACCCTCGCCAACCTGGCCCAGGCCGCACGCGGGCTGGGCGACTACGAACGCGCCGAAACGCTCTACGCAAAGGCGCAGGCCATCTTCGAGGCCGAGCACCCCGATGGCAGCCCGCAGATCGCCGTGGTGCTCAACAACCGCGCCAACCTCGCGCGCCACCGCGATCGCCATGAAGAAGCGCTGGAACTGCAACGACGCGCAGTGGAGATGCACCGCAAATCCTATTCCGGCGATCACGTCATGCTGCTGGTGCCTACCGTCAACCTCGCCCGCCAGTACGTCGATCTGGACCGTGCCGACGAAGCAATGCCGTATGCCGAGGCGGCCGAGGCGATGGCGCAACGGCTGTATCCGGACACGCCGCACCTCTACCGTGTACAGGCCATCGCGGCGCTGGCCGATACCCAGCGCGCGTTGCGCCGCTTCGATGAGGCCGATGCCACCCTGCTCCGCGTCGAGCAGATGCTGCCGCAGGCCGAGATATCCGGGCGCACGGTCGAATACGTGGACATCGTGCGTTCGGACCTGTGCGAAGCCGCGCCCACGCTGCGCGGCTGCTCGGCAGTGCGATAATCCCTGCATGAACGAAAAGAACGCTCCCGAGATTCCCGCTTCTTCCGCGCCCGCGACCACCCACTTCGGCTTCCGCGACGTTCCCGTCGGGGAAAAGCGCAAGCTCGTCGGCGAAGTCTTCAGCTCGGTCGCCGGCAAGTACGACCTGATGAACGATCTGATGTCGCTGGGCATCCATCGCATCTGGAAGCGCTACTTCGTCGCCACCTCCGGGGTGAAGCGCGGCGATCGCGTGTTGGATCTGGCCGGCGGCACCGGCGACATCGCCGCCCTGCTGCATCCGCACGTGGGCGACACGGGCGAGGTCGTGGTCGGGGACATCAACGCCGACATGCTGCGCGTGGGGCGCGACCGTCTGATCGACCGCGGCCTCGTGCGCGGCCTCGAATGGACCCAGATGGATGCCGAAGCGCTGCCGTTTCCCGATGGCCACTTCGATCTGGTCACCATCGCGTTCGGCCTGCGCAACGTCACCGACAAGCAGCAGGCGCTCAACGAGATGTTCCGCGTGCTCAAGACCGGCGGACGCGCACTGGTACTGGAGTTTTCCGAAGTGAAGCCGGCGTGGTTCCGGCCGATCTACGACTTCCACTCGTTCAAGGTGCTGCCGAAGCTGGGCTCGCTGTTCGCCGGCGACGCTGCTTCTTACCAGTATCTCGCCGAATCCATCCGCAAGCACCCGCCGCAGGACGAACTGCGCGCGATGATGGAAAAAGCCGGCTTCGCGCGTTGCGACTACCGCAATCTCAGCGGCGGCATCTGCGCCATCCACAGCGGCTACCGGGTTTGATCCGACGCGTTCGGAGCGCCAGATGAAGGTTCTGGTCACCGGCGCCTACGGCTTCATCGGTGCATACGTCGTGGCCGCCTTGTTGCGCACTGGACACGAGCCCGTCGCGGCGGTGCGTGCATCGCGCGTCGGCACGGCATTGCCGGGCATCGCCAGTATCGAGTGCGATTTCGCCCGAGATACCGATCCGGCGGTCTGGCGGCCGCGCTTGCAAGGCATCGACGCGGTGGTGAACTGCGCCGGCATCCTGCGCGAAAGCGGCGCGGCCACGTTCGAGAAAGTGCACGAAACCGTACCGGCGGCGCTCTTCGCTGCCTGCGCCGAGACGGGCGTGAAGCGCATCGTGCAGATCTCCGCGCTGGGCGATCCGGCCGATGGGGAATTCATCGCTTCCAAACATCGCGGCGATGCGCGTCTGCTCGCATCCGGTGTTGCCGCCGTGGTGTTGCGCCCGTCGGTGGTCTATTCCACGCGCGGTTCCTACGGCGGCACCACGCTGCTGCGTGGTCTGGCGGCATTGCCGCTCATTCCCTTGCCAGGCAATGGCGCACAACACCTGCAACCACTGGATGCCGACGACCTGGCGCACGCGGTGCTGGCCGCACTGGAACGCGACGAAGCGGTGGGCCAGATCCTGCCGTTGGGCGGTCCGCAGGCGTTGACCTTGCGCGAATATCTGGCGCTGTGGCGGCGCTGGCTCGGGTTGGGCGAAACGCGTTTCATCACGACCCCGAAACCGCTGGCGCGCATCGGCGCATGGCTGGGCGAAACGCTCGGGCGCGGCCCGCTCGGCATGACGATGTGGCGGATGCTGGAACGCGGCAATGTGTTGAACACCGACGATGCCGAACGCGCCGCTGCCGCGCTGGGCTGGACCTCGAGGCGCATGGATGCGGTACTGGCGCAGGCGCCGGCCAGCAGTGCCGATCGCTGGCAGGCGCGCAGCGTATTCCTGCAACCGTTGTTGCGCGTGGTGCTGGCGCTGACCTTCATTGCCTCGGGCATCGTCGGTTTCGCGTTGCCGGCAGAACAGGTCGCGGCGCTGTTCGCGCAAAGCTCCTTTCCCGCCGCATGGGCGCCGGCGTTGGGGCTGACCGGCAGCGTGGCCGATATCGTGCTCGGTGCCTGGCTGCTTTCCGGCCGCGCGCCACGTGCCGCGCTGGCGGCAATGGCCTTGCTGGTGCTCGGCTACAGCGGGTTCATCGGCCTGCTGCTGCCGCAGGCATGGCTCGATCCCTTCGGCGGCCTGCTGAAGAACGGCCTCGTGCTGGTCGCCATCGCTTTTGCCGCAGCCGGTACGGAGCGCGAGTAATGGACTACTTCACCCTCAAGACGATCCACATTCTTTCCTCCACCGTGCTGTTCGGCACCGGTCTGGGCACGGCGTTCTTCATGTGGATGGCGCACCGTCGCGGCGATGTTGCCGGCATCGCCATCACCTCGCGCCATGTGGTGCTGGCCGACTGGCTGTTCACCACGCCGGCGATCATCGTGCAGCCGCTGACCGGCTTCTGGCTGATCCAGCTCATGGGCCTGCCGTGGACGATGACCTGGCTGTGGCTCTCGCTCGCGCTGTACCTGCTGGCCGGCGCCTGCTGGCTGCCGGTGGTCGCGATCCAGTACCGCGTCCGCGCCCTGGCCGACACCGCGTACCGCACCGGAACCCCGCTGCCGGCCGCCTACTTCCGCCTGATGCGCTGGTGGTTCGCGCTCGGCTGGCCGGCGTTTCTCGCCCTGGTGCTGGTGTTCTGGCTGATGGTGCACAAGCCGTTCTGACATCGCCGCAGGAATCGCCTGTTTGATGCGGTGTGCTACGGTCGAGTGCCGGCACTGAACGGAGGCCTGTAGACTCGGTATTCCCGTTCCACTTTCCGTATGAGACCTGCAATGCGTATCTTCACTGCCCTTTTACTGGTCGCCTTCGCGACGCTTGCGAGTGCCCAGGGATCTCCCCGTGATGTGCACTCTTACGCCCAGCCCGACAAGGTCGTGATCCGCGACATGGGGCTGGACTTGCATGTGGATTTCGGGAAAAAGCAGTTGCGTGGGCGCGTGGATCTGGCGCTGGAGTGGATCGATCCGAGCGCACGCGAGCTGGTGCTCGACAGCCGCGACCTGAGCATCGAGAAGGTCACGGGCAAGCGTGCCGACGGGCGCTGGTTCAGGCTCGAACACACGCTGGGCGAGCGCGACCCGTATCTGGGACAGAAGCTGACGATCTCCATGCGTCAGCCCTACGACAGCGTGCGCATCCGCTATGCGACCTCGCCCGGGGCCTCCGGCCTGCAGTGGTTGGAGCCGTCGATGACCGCGGGCAAAACCCACCCGTTCATGTTCAGCCAGAGTCAGGCGATCCATGCGCGCAGTTGGGTGCCGCTGCAGGACACGCCGTCGGTGCGTTACACCTACAGCGCGCGCCTGCGCACGGATCCGTCGCTGATGGCGTTGATGAGCGCGGACAATCCGCCCAACGAGCCTCGCGACGGGGATTACGTGTTCCGCATGCGCCAGCCGATTCCGTCGTACCTGATGGCGATCGCGGCCGGTGATCTGGTGTTCCGTCCGATCTCCGAGCGCAGCGGCGTGTGGGCTGAACCGGCCACGGTCGATGCCGCGCACGCGGAGTTCATCGACACCGAGAAGATGATCGCCGTCACCGAGTCGTTGTATGGCCCCTATCGCTGGGAGCGTTACGACCTGTTGATCCTGCCGCCGTCATTCCCGTTCGGTGGTATGGAAAACCCGCGCTTGTCGTTCATCACGCCGACGGTGATCGTGGGCGACAAGTCGCTGGTGGCGCTGATCGCGCACGAGCTGGCGCATTCGTGGTCGGGCAATCTGGTGACCAATGCCAGCTGGAACGACATGTGGCTGAACGAGGGTTTCACCAGTTACGTCGAGAACCGCATCATCGAGGCGGTGTACGGCGACGAACAGGCCGCGATGGAGCGCGTCATCAGTCAGGCCGGGCTGCAGCGTGAAATCAAGGGCATGAGCAAGGCCGCGCAGGTGCTGGCACCGCGCCCGGTGCCAGGCTCCGATCCGGACGAGTCGCTCAGTGCGGTGGCCTACGACAAGGGCGCGTGGTTTCTCGGTTTCCTCGAACAGCGTTTCGGTCGAGAGGCGTTTGATGCCTTCCTGCGCGGTTATTTCGATCACTTCGCGTTCCAGAGCATTACCACGGAGCAGTTTGTTTCCTACTTCAACGAAAACCTGTCGAGCCGGTTCCCGAACGCGATCACGGCCAAGGAGCTGGATGCATGGCTGTACCAGCCGGGCATTCCGGCCAGCGCGGTGGCGACGGTATCCGAGCGCTTCATGGTGGTGGACGCGGCGCGCAAGCAATGGCAGGAAGGACGCATTGCGGCTGAGGACATCGATACGCGTGGCTGGATCACGCAGGATTGGGTGCGCTTCCTCGAGGAGCTGCCGAACAAGCTGTCCAACGAGAAGCTGGTGGAACTGGATACGGCCTTCCAGTTCACCTCCTCGCAGAACGGCGAAATGCTCATGCGCTGGTTCCCGCTGACGGTGCGTAGTGGCTACTTCGAGGCGCGCCCCGCGATGGCCGAGTTCCTCCAGCGCGTGGGCCGTCGCAAGTACGTGTTGCCGGTGTACCAGGCGTTGGCCGCCACCAAGGAAGGTCGCGAGTTCGCCCGCGAGGTGTTTGCGCAGGCTCGTCCCGGGTATCACCCGATCACCACCACTTCCGTGGAGGTGGTATTGGGTGACAAAAAGTAGGCCGCGCGCTCTTGTAACGTGGGAACGCCATGGACATGAGCTGGCTGATGACGTCGTTGCTCATCGGTGCCGCCGTCGTCGCGGCGGGCCTGTGGCTACGCAACCCGCAGCGGCTATTGCGGATCGAATTTGCGCGCCAACGGTTGAGCGCCGGCGCGCGGGTGAAGCGGGCGGCGCTGCCGGATGGCGAGGTGGTGTATCTGGAAGCAGGGCGCGGTACGCCGGTGCTGTACGTGCACGGTTTCACTGGCATGAAGGAGAACTGGCTTCCGCTGATTGCCACGATGGGGGCCACCCACACCCACATTGCGCCTGATCTGCCGGGCTGGGGCGAGAGCCAGCGCTATGCCACGCACGATTACGGCTATGCGGCTCAGGCCGACCGGCTGGCGAGATTCATCGACACGTGCATCGGTGGTCCGGTGGATGTGGTCGGGCATTCCATGGGGGGCGGCATCGCGGCGGTGTTGGCGGCGCGCCACCCGGCGAGGGTCAAGCGCCTGGTGTTGATGGATGCCGCCGGTGTGCGGTTTACCGACAACGCGTTCGGTCTGGACGTGATGCAGGGACGCAACCCGTTCGCTGTCGATGACGAGGCATCCCTGACGCGATTCCTGTCTCTGGTCTTCGAGCGTCCACCATGGGTGCCGAAGCGCATTGCGCGTTACATGGTGACGCAGCGCATCGGTGATGCCGAGTTCGAGCAATGTGTGCTGGATGCGATCGGTCGCAGCGAGGATGCGTTTCTGCCCGAGCGTGAGGCCGGGAACATTCGGGCACCGACGCTGCTGCTCTGGTGTCGAGGCGACCGCGTCGTCGATGCCAGCGCGGCGGAGATCTATGCTTCGCGCATTCCGCGCAATCATGTCGTAATGTTGGATGGCAGCAGCCACATGCCGATGTACGAATGCAAGGTCGCCACCGCAGTCGCTCTCAAGGAGTTTCTCGCATGAATTCGTTCCCGTTACGTCCGATCGCAGCACTTGCCCTGGTGGCCGCATTGGCAGCGCTTGCCGGCTGTGGCCCGAGCGAAGCGGAAAGGCAGGCGCAGGCCCAGGCCAAGATGCAGGCGCGCATGGAGGCCGAGGCCCAGAAACAACTTGGCAACTTCCAGCAACTCAAGGCCTCGGGGCGTTCCGATCTGGCATTGAATGTCGCCGACCATGTGCTGAAGACTTTCCCGCAGACGCAGGCCGCGGTGGTGTTGAAAGCCGAGGTCGAGCCACTGCGTGTGCAAATGCAGACCGAGCGTGAAGCGCGCCGGCTTGCGGATCTTTGGGTCTACCACGACGAGCACGATGCCGACGCGGGTGGCCGAGTTCGCACGGCCTACATCTTCGCCAGGGATCCGCTCGCCAAACAGCCTGGCAAGGAGGCGGCGCGCGCTCGGCTCGTGCTGCGTCGCCATCCACAGTGGGGCGATGACGTGTACCTGCTTTCCGAACACGGTCCGTTCGCATGCGGCTCGCCCTGTCGCCTGAGCGTGACTTTCGATGGCGCCGCTGCGCGCACGGTGTCTGGCGAGATTCCTGCAACCGGCGAGCACGCGATCTTCGTCAAGGACTTCGCCTACTTCGTCCAGCACCTGCCCGAGGCCGGCGTGGTGAGCATCGATGCGACGCTGGCGGACGGCAGCGCGCATACCCTGGTGTTCGAGGTGGGTGGCTACGATCCAGCGACGATCGGCGCACGCTGAGGTACGCGGCGCGGCGGATGTGCAGCCGCCGGAGTCTCTCGTGTTTCGATGCAGCGTTGGAGCCTGACGCAGGCTCCGAGCGTCTGCAGTGCAGAAGCGTGCCCCGTGCAGACATGAAAAACCCGGCGCGCCGGCCGGGTTGTCTGGAGCCATCCAGAAGCACTTGTGATCCAAGGTTCCGGATGGTGGGCGGTACAGGGTTCGAACCTGTGACCCCTACCATGTCAAGGTAGTGCTCTACCGCTGAGCTAACCGCCCGATGCGCTGTCGCCTGCGGCCAGGCCGAGGAGCGAAGGGCGCGCATTATGGCATTGCGGCGAGCAGGACTCAAGCTGTTGCGGGCTCATTCCTGTGAGCGATTGGTTGGCTTGGCCGCAGCGGTACCCAGGTCGGCGATGCGCCACAGTGCCAACGCGGCGTAACTGCGGAACGGTGCCCAGCATGCGCCGCGTGCGTCCAGTGCCTTGGGAGTGGGCAGGTCGGTCAGGCGATCGATCTGTTGCGCGCCCTTGCGCACCCCCAGGTCGTCGATGGGCAGCACGTCGGGGCGGCCGAGTCGGAAGATGAGCATCATTTCGACGGTCCAGCGACCGATGCCTCGCACCGGCGTGAGTGCGGCGACGATGGCATCGCTGGAGAGTCCGGCCATGTCGTCCATCGAGGGGATGTCTCCGTGCGCCGCGCGCTCGGAAAGATCGCGCAGTGCGCGCACCTTGTTGCCCGAGACACCACAGCCGCGCAATGTCTCGTCGTCCACGCGCGAAAGCGTGTCGGCATGCAGTACCTCCGAGGCGATGGCCTTTTCGACGCGTCCGACGATGGTGGCAGCGGCTTTGCCGCTGAGTTGCTGGTAGAGGATGGCGCGGGCCAGTGCGTCGACCGGGTCGAAGGACGCCTGCCAGCGCGGGTCGGGGGCAATCGGCTCGATCTTCGTCAGCCAGCGCGCGAATTTTCGATCGCGGGCGACGTGGCTGTGGGCGGCTTGGACATCGAAGCCGCGTGGATGGGAGATGCTCACGGTGATCTTCGGTGGGGGATGACGATTCACTCTACCTTGGAAAAACCCGGGCTTTCATCCTGCGGCGGCGGGTTCCACGGTTGCCGTCATGGACAACGGCAACTAAAAACCGGGGCGCACCAGGCGCCCCGGAGAACATGCTTCATGTCGATTCGGATCAGCGTGGTGCAAACTCCATCCGCATCACGGCACCGGCTTCGGATACGTCAGGATCGATGACCAGCGGCTTGTAGCCGTTCACCAGCCACAGCGGCAGTTGGCTGATGTAGCCCATGCCGCCGGGGTTGCCGTCCTGACCGCCAGGCGCGATCTGGAGCAGCGTCGGCGTGTCGGTCATCTCGCCGATGAAGCGACGTACCGGGCCGGAGCCGAAGGTGAAGCCGTTGACGCTGTTGGCGCGGGCATTGTGGCCGGAGGCATCCACCACGTCGAAGCCGCCTTGGCGGGCCAGTCCGGGCAGGCCTTCGGCAAGGTTCTGGAACGGATAGCCGGCAATGCCCGGAATGCTCAGCGCATCGCCCAGGGTGTGGCGGAAGGTGATGCGGTGCAGCTTGCCCCAACGGTAGTCGTTCAGGTCGGTCGAGCCGCCGAAGGCCGGTGCAAAGGCCTCGCTGGCGAGCAGGTTGAGGCCGTCACGGACGCTGCCCAGAAGCACGCAGTCGCGACGTACGTCGGCTGGTGCGGTGGCCAGATCGGACGAGACCTTCCTGAAGAAGTCCAGGCCGGATGCGCCCTTGCCACCGAGCGGACCGAATGCGTCGAGCTGGAACTTGAGGCCGGCATAAGCTTCGTTTGCGCCGGGCAGATAGCTGCTCAGGCCCACGTTGGACAGGGTGTAGTCGATCGTGTTGCGGATCAGCTGGCCACGGGTGACGGCCCAGAGCGTGGCGCCGACGGAACGGCTGATTTCCGCTTCCGATGGCTCCGGCAGGGCGAACGGATGGTCGCCAGCGTCGTAACCTTCGCGGATGCCGGTGGGGGTCGAGAAGTCCCACGCGGCAAGGCGGTCGAGGGCTTCGGCCAGCGTGGCATCGTCGTCGTATCCGCAAGACTCGACATTGGCGCGAGCATTGAGCACGTGCGGCAGCACCAGTTCGGCATCGAGCTGCTGCACGTTGGCCTGCAGTTTCATCATGTCGGGAATGGTGATGTTGCCGCGCTCGATCAGGCTCTGCAGCTCGCGGTCGATGCGGCCCATGCGGTACGACGAATGGCCGGGTGCGTAGTACAGGATGCCGCCGTTCGGGCGGGCCTGATTCACCGGGTTGTTGTCGAACGTGGTGCCGACCGGGTCGTTGTTGGCGTTGGCGATGTAACCCCGTGCCGGGTTGATGCTGTAGGGCATCTCTTCGGGCGAGAGGATTTCGTACGGCACATGTTGGGCGGGATAGCGGTTCTGCGGCCGCATCCATTCGTTGCCGCCGGTGCCGCTGCGGATGATGAACGGTGGCACACCGTTCACGGTGCCGGCCTGGAGGTCTTCGCGAATTGGCGCTTCGGCACTGATGAAGTAGGCGATGTTGCCTTCCTTGTCGGCATAGGCGAAGTTCTGTGAGCCCACGTCGAAGTACTGAACCGCCGCGCGGAACTCGTCCAGATTGCTGGCGCGATTGATCCGGCGGAAGGCCTCAAGCTCGAATGTCGGTCCCCAGCCGGTGTACTGGATCGACAGGCCGGTGTTGCCCGTGATCGACACCACCGGGCCGTTGTTGCGGCGCGGAACGACGATGGTGATGCCGCCGTTGGTGTATCCAATGGAGTTGTTGCGCACGACGTTGTCGGCCACGCCGTCACCGACCTGGTTCACGAAGTAGCTCTGGAATACCCACAACACGGGCTCGCGGGTACCGTTGTAGATCGTGTGCGTCGGCAGGCCGTAGGAGTTGAGGACGAACTGCTCCTGATAGGTGTCGGTGACGTCGAGCGAGTTGGTGGTCAGGCCCCAGCAGAAGTCCGACGTGCAGCCCAGCAGTGGCCACGGTGTGCCCGGCGCGATGGAACCCACGGTGTTCATCGGCTGGCTGTAGCGCGGATCGTTGGAAACGACATGACCTTCCTGGAACAGCATGGGCGTGCCCAGGGAGAGGTGCGGGTCGTTGGCCAGGATCGGGCGGCCGGAGGCGGTGTGTTCGCCACCCACGATCCACCAGTTGCTGCCGGCGCGGTCCTCGCGGCGCTTGAGGTGCGGGGCGATGATGGGGTTGTTGGCGATCTGGTCGCGATAGGTCTCGGCCAGGCTCAGCAGCGAAGGATCGAGTGGCGCGGAGGTAGGCGCTGCACCGCTCTTGGGCAGAGCATCGGCCCCGCCGGCCTTGGCTTGGGTCGAAGCGCTGGCGCCACCTGGAACGAAGTCGGGAATCGAGGCGCGTGCATCCGGTGGTGCGGAGCGGTGCGTATCGCCGAAAAACAGCGCATTGCCATCGAAGCCGGCAGCGGCACCGGCCTGCTGGTACGCGCCGAGGCGGATGGTGTAGTCGATCTCCAGATCGAACGAGAGCTGGTAGGCCAGCAGCTTGCCGATCACCACCGAATCCACCGGTGTCCATGGATCAGCCGAGGTCAGTTCCAGCGCGCCGTATTCCACCGGCAACGGATGGGTGGCAAGCCAGGCGTTGACGCCATGCGCGTAGGCGGTGAGCTGGCCCCGCAGTTCGGCAGGATACTTGGCCCAGGTTTCCCAGGCGGCGCGGCGCAAACCGAGGGTGCGGACCTGAATGTCCTGCGCCAGACCGGCGGCGCCTACCAGTTCGGCGACCGTGCCGCTGGCGCCGCGACGCAGCGTGTCCATTTGGAAGAAGCGAGTGCGGGCATGGTTGTAGCCCATCAACCACGCAGCGTCTTCGTCGGTAGCCGCGGTGACGGTCGGAATGCCTTCGGCATCGTAGGTGATCGTGCCCGGCTGGCTCAGGCCTGGCCCCTGAATCGTTTCGGCACTGGCGGCGTTGGCGGCGAAGATCGAGGCGATCGCAAGTGCGATCAGTGTGCGCTTGCGCACGGCGGTGTTCTGCGTGTTGTTCATGGCTCCCTCCCGGATAGAGAAGGGGATTATGCGTACGCCGGCGTAGGGAAAAAAAGCCCTTCGGATGTGACTGCGATGCGGGATTGTTTATCGCACTGCAACATCGTCAGCAGTGTTGGGTTGCAGCATTGCCATCGCGCACGACAACCATCCGAGCATGAAGGCGATGCCTCCGATCGGCGCCATCGCCGTCGAAGCGCCCCACAGTGCGCCTGCGACGAGACTGCCACTGAAGGAAATGCACCCGGCGAGCCAGAGCACGAGACTCGCCGACGCCCATCGACCACGTTGCCGCAGCGCAAAAACCGCGAGCGCAAAACCGTGGAAAAAAAGATGCAGTGCGGCGGTATCCAGGCGTGACTTGGCCACGTCAGGCGCGGCATGCGCGGCATACGCACCCAATCCCACGGCCACTGCGCAGAACACGGCACCGAGTGCGGCAGCGAAGCGGTGGATTGCGGGGACGCGGGTTCCGGTCATGGGGACTCCTGACAATCGCGAATCAACGGATGCTGCCACCCGATGTCGTCATTGCGGGCCGGCGGGATTGCCGTGGATTCGATCCGGGCCGGACGATCTCCACGGATGGCCATTCATCCCGACAGCGTCGGAATCGGTTCGCCGTCGGCCCGCAATGACAGGTGCCTTCGCCTCAGCCTTTCGGCTTGAGGTAGTCCTCCAGCGATTTGTTCAGGTTGGAGGCCTTGAACGACGGCAGGACGTAGACCCAGGCGGCATGATCCTGCTGGAAGCGGGCAACGTCGTCGATCAGGGTGGCGAGGGTTGCTGCCGGCGGGCCTTCCTCGCCTGCGGCGGCATCGTTTGCAGGCTGGCGTGCGAGCCAGGCTTGCGCGGCATCCTCGTCCAGCGACATGTCGAAGCGCGCATGGGTTCGCCCCTCGCTCTGCCAGGACACGATCCGGATCAGGCGGCCGTCCACCAGCGTGAACAGGGTGGTCCGGGTTTTATCGGGTGCGGCGTGTTCGGTGGCCGGGAACACATCCTCGAAAACCAGTCCGGACAGGAAGCCGGCGAGCGCCTCACGCTGGTAGCCGTCCGCAATTTCCCGGCCCCGCGGCAGGTTGACCAGGGCGAAGTCGGACGACGTGTCGTCCTCGGTGCGAGCCAGGTCGATCGTCCCGCCGTCCTCGCTGATCACCGAAATGGCCTGAATGCGGTTCGCGCCGATGTCGATGATGCGCTTCAGAAGCCAGTTGGCCGGGTTGCGCTCCACCGCGAGGTTGCTGCCGATCAGCCAGCTTTGCGCCTCGTCCGCGGCGCGCACGTAGGTTCCCGTCCCCCGCACGAGGTTGTCGCCGAAGACATGGGAGAACGTACGGTCAGGCGTGACGATGTCCACCCGAACGCCGTGTGCATCCGTTGCAGCGACGTCTTCCACGCCCAATTGGGCATGACGTTCGGGCAGCGCCGTTTTCGCCTCGACACGCCGCGCTGTGGCGATGCTGGAGAGGAGATGGCGCAGCTTTTCCAGATCCACGCGATAGCCTTCCTTTTCCACAAGGCCCCAGCCGGCCTCGCTGCGATCCAGGGTCGCCAGCACGGTGTTGCCCGCGCCGGTGATGCGAACCTGAGTGACGCTGTCCAGCGCTTCGGAAAGTCCCGGCGCAAGCGGTCCGGGCTGGGCGGACGCAACCTCGGGTGTGCGCGACGAGGAGATCCAGACAGCGGCAAGCAGTGCCAACGCCGCAGTCAGGGCAATGATGACCAGTGAGCGGGTCTTCATGCGGCAATCCTCCGCTGGCGGGCGCGCCAGCCGACGAATCCGAGTGCGCCGAACGTCAGCAGCAACGGCACGCCGGCAATGTTGAGGAACTTGAGCTTGCCGCCGAGCGCCTGGATGTCCTCATCGAGCTGGCGGCGTACCTGGCGCAGATCCTTGCGGATGCGCAACTTCTCGTCTTGGAAGCGCAACAGCTCGGTCTGCTGTTCCGCGCTGAGCGTGAGCGCGTTGCCGCCGGGCTGGGTTTGCTGGAGTGCGGCCAGCTTCTCCTCGGTTTCCTGCAGGCGCGCTTGCAACTCGCGCTCCTTGGCGCGGAAGCGTGCATCGGCCTCGACGCGCAATGCGTCCACGGTGGTGAACGGCCGGCTGGAACCGGCGCGCGTGCGCACTGCGATGAGGTCCGCGCTGCCGATCAGATTGTCGATGGCATTGATGACGAAGTCGCCGTTGCTGGCGAACGCATTGACCACGCGCTGGCCGAAGAACTGTTGCACCTGTGCCCACAGGCGGTCGCTCAACAGGTCGGTGTCGGCCACCAGGACGATGTTCGCGGGGTCGGTGCTCTGCGCGAGGTGCCCGTCGCCCTGGCGATCCGGAAAGGCCGAGTCCAGCGTACCGATGAGACGGACGGCGATCGCGTAGCGCTCGCCAGTGGGAGAAAAGTCGGCATAGAGCTGGGCCGGGTTGGTCGAATGGCGCAGCCGTTGTGCATCGGTGGTGCTGGCATTGGCCGAGCTTTGCAGCAATGGTTCGAGACGGACCTTGGCGTTGTCCGCCAGCCCGAAGCTGCCGACGCTGGACAGGTTGATCGTGCCCAGTTGCGCGGTCACCACATCGTCGGGGTTGGCGTCGTCACGCGAAAGGCCGATCACGCCCGGATGGCGTACCGGCGGCGTACCTTGCTGGAGCTGGATTTCCAGGGCGCGCTGTGCATCGAGAACGACGCGGCCGGGGTCGTAACTCACGCCCCAGGCGGCGAAGAGTTCGGGGAGGTCGGACGAGGCATCATCGAGCATCGCCTGGGTTGGGTCGGCACCCGTCGCAGGTGTCTGCGCTTCCGCGTCGGGATCGACAAAGGCGAGAAGGTGCCCGCCGCGCAGCACGAACTGGTCGATGGCATACAGCGTGTCGGAAGAAAGATGGCGGGGATGCACCACGACCAGCGCCTTCACTTCGTCGGGGATCGCCGTGACATCGGTTTCCACGCGCTGGATCTGGAACAGGTTCCGCATTTCGCCGTCGATCACCCAGCCCGGCGAGGGACGACCGGCGGAGGGATCGAAACTGGGCCCCATCGGCAAGGTGCTCATCACGCCCACCACGGGGCGGGTATCGCTTGCCAGACTGGAAACCAGCTTGGCCACGTCGTACTCCAGGAACGCTTCCTTGTCCGGCTGGAAGAACGGAATCGTCGCCTCGTTGCCGATGGCGTTGGTGCCGGCCAGGCCGAAGAACAGGGTGTCGCCGGCGTTGCCGACGGGAACGGCCTGTAGTCCCATCGCAGTGGCACGGTCCTCGTCCTCGGAGAACGGTTGCGGATCGATCACGGCAAGCCTCAGCTTGCCTCCCGAGCGCGCTGCCATCTCCTCCAGGAGTTCACGTACGCGGCCGGCGTAGGTGCGCAGCTGGGGAAGGTCCCTTGCTGCATGTTCGGAGTAGTAGTAGGTCAGGTTCACCGGCTCGTCGAGCTTGGACAGGATCGCGGTGGTGCCGTCGGTCAGGGTATAGAGGCGGTGCTCGGTCAGGTCCATCCGGGCGCCGCGGAACAGGTGCCCGGTCAGCACCACCAGCGCGATGAAAAGGATTGCCAGCGCCAGCAGTGCGACGCCGGTGGAGAGTCGTCGTTGAGTCAGGTTCATGGCGGTTCCTCAGTCGGCTTTCCTGAGATCGATCACCAGCGCGCAGGCGATGAGCCAGAACACGATGATCAGCAGGAAGAACAACACGTCACGCAAGTCGACCACGCCCTTGGCGATGGCGGAGAAGTGGGTCAGGAAGCTCAATCCGGCGACTGCATCCACCACGCCTTGCGGGAAGATCGCTCCGACGAATTCCAGCACCAGGGGGAAGCCGGCAAGCAGCAGCACGAAGCACACCACCACCGTCAGGATGAAGGCGATCACCTGGTTGCGCGTGGTGGCGGAAAGGCAGGCGCCAATCGCGAGGAACGCGCCGGCCATCAATGCGCTGCCGAGGTAGCCGGCCAGAATGACGCCGTTGTCCGGATCACCCAGATAGTTGACCGTCAGCCAGATCGGGAACGTCAGCGCCAGCGCGATGCAGAGAAACGCCCAGGCCGCAAGGAACTTGCCGACCACCGCCTGCCACATCGTCACCGGCAGGGTCAGAAGCAGTTCGATCGTGCCGCTCTTGCGTTCCTCGCTCCACAGGCGCATCGACACGGCCGGCACGAGGAACAGGTAAAGCCAGGGGTGGAAGTTGAAGAAGGGCAGCAGGTCCGCCTGGCCGCGCTCGTAGAAACCACCGAGGTAGAACGTGAAGGCACCGGCCAGGATCAGGAAAATCACGATGAAGACATAGGCGACGGGCGTGGCGAAATAGCTCGCCAGCTCGCGCCGGAAGATCGCACGCACCGGGCTCATGCGGCCTCCTTGCGCGCGGCCTGCGCGCCCAGCGTGATGGTGCGGAAGACTTCGTCCAGGCGGCCGCGCTCCAGCTGCACCTCGCTGACCTGCACGTTCTGGCTGCGGAGATAGGCCTCAACCCGGTCGAAAATGCGTTGGCCGGCACGCGGGAACACCGTGATGCGACCATCGTGCGCGTCGATTTCCACCTGGGCCACGCCTTCGACGCGAACCAGGCCTTCTTTCAGGACCTGCGGATTGGGCGCGGTCAGCGAGACCGCGCCGTGGTAGCGCGAGCGTGTCTCCAGCTCCGCCGGCGTGGCGTCGGCGAGCACGCGCCCGGAAGCGATCACGATGGCGCGGGTGCAGACCGCATGCACTTCCTCGAGGATGTGTGTGGAAATGATGATGGTGCGGTCTGCCGACATGGATTGGATCAGGCTGCGGACTTCGTGCTTCTGGTTCGGGTCGAGGCCATCGGTCGGCTCGTCGAGAATCAGGGCGCGCGGGTCATGCAGGATGGCTTGAGCCAAGCCGACGCGGCGACGGAAACCCTTGGACAAGGTGTCGATCGGCTGGGCCAAAACGCTTTCCAGCTGCAGGCGACCGATGGCGTCATCCAGACGCTGGCGCCGGCGTTCGCCGGAAAGTCCCCGCACATCGGCGATGAAACCGAGGAAGCCCGCCACGGTCATTTCGCCGTAGCTCGGTGCACCTTCGGACAGGTAGCCGAGGGTACGGCGTGCCTCGATCGGTTGTTCGCGCACATCGAAACCGCAAACCCTGGCGGTTCCCGAGGTGGGCGTCAGGAAGCCCGCGATCATCTTCATCGTGGTGGACTTGCCGGCCCCATTGGGGCCGAGGAAGCCGAGCACCTGGCCCGGCTCGACGCGGAAGGAGACCTCGTCGACGGCACGCATGCGCCCGTAGGTCTTGGACAGTCGTTGGGTTTCTATCATGGTTATCTCCCTTGGATGCGGTGGCGACCGATCCGTCGGGAACGAGCGCCACGGCGTCGCCGAATTACCACGAAACATGAAAAAAGTTCCGCTCGTCTCGACGCGGGAGGGCCCATCCGCAGGATCGGCCGGACGGTGAGCGGCTTCACTGCCGAAATGCCCCGCGCCGCACCGGGCGGCGCGGGGGAAGAGCTTATTTGATCGGCCAGTAAACCCGGAAGCGTGCATCCTCGGCGGCGGTATCGGCGATTTCGGTGAGGTATTCCTCGAAGGCGCGATCCTGCAGTTGTTCGCCGAACGTGGCGGCATACGAGCGAAGCTGGTCACGGATCAGCGGCAGGGCCGCCGGATGGCCGCGGTAGGGTGCAGTCACGACACGTCCACCGTAGCTCTGGCCAACGCGGACATTGTCCGGCAAGCGCAGCCCTTCCAGGGCTTCGGGCGGAGTGAGGTCCACGGGCTGCGCGGAAATCGACATGCCTTCCTCGCCATTGGAGTCATTGCCATTCCCGCCGTCCCCATTGGCCTCGTCGGCCGGTGCCTCGGTACGGCGCATCACCGGAATGGCGACATCGAACTCGTACTTCTCCGAACCGAAGTTCGTGGTGATCAGGCGCGGCGGGGCGGCCTCGACCAGCTGGTTGGCCGTGATCGCCGCACGGATGTCCTTGAGGGCCAAGTCCATCGCGTTTTCCACTGCGGTGATGTTTCGATCGGCCGTGGTGGTGATGTAAAGGATGTTCTGCGGCGCAACCTCGGTGACCTGAACCTCCAGATTGCTGTAATCGAAGTTCGGCATGGAGGCCAGCAGGTTGGCGATGTTCGCCAGACTGCGCTTGATGTCGTCGCCCACGGTGCGGTCGACGTACAGGCCGGCATAACGGCCAGGCAGGCTCCAACCGTAGTCGACCGAGTAGAGCCAGTCGATCTCGACGATCTTGCCACGCTGATCCAGGGTGATCAGGTGGTTCTTGTTCTGGCCGTGGGAGTCGTTGTAGACGGTGTAGCGAATCCGCTCGTTCGGCTCGCTCTCGGTGATGTGCCAGCTGCCGTTGCCCACCTCCACGCGCTGCGAGGCGTGGTCCAGCTGCGCGCCGACGCCACGTTCGGCGCCGGATATGGTGTAGGTCACCTTGGGGTCATGCTGGCGCATCGGGTTCCAGTCGCCGAAGCGCTTGAAACTGTTCAGGGTATCGAAGGCCTGGCGCAATGGATGGCTGGTTTCCACGCTGTGCTGCACGGTGCGGCGGTCGGGCAGAAACACGCCCACCAGCACGAACAGCACCACCACGATCAGCACGGACATCAGCAACTCTAGAAAACGGGTCATTCGGGGTCTCCGGGGGGCTTTGCTCGCCATTTTGCCGATGGATGGGCCGCATGTGTGGCTCCGATGCATCGGAGCCGCCAAGCATAGCTGAAGCCCGGATGACCCGCATCAGTTGTCGTGATCCGGGCCGGAGCGGTGTGGCGAGTCGGGGCCGCCATCCAGCGTCGCCGCTGGATGGCCCTTTGCCGTGTGCCGGCGCCCGGCCTCAGACCAGCTTCAGTTCGAATGCCTTCAGTACGGCGCGGGTGCGATCGCGTACGCCAAGCTTGGAGAGGATGTTGGAGACGTGGTTCTTGACCGTTCCCTCGGCCACACCGAGCGAGCCGGCGATCTCCCGGTTGGAGTAGCCGCCGGCCATCAGGCGCAGGATTTCGGTTTCGCGCTCGGTCAGGGGGTCGGGCTGGTCGAGGCTGACGAAATCATTGCGGATGGTCTCCATGCCCGAGAGCAGCCGTTGAGTCACTGCCGGTTGAACCAGCGAACCGCCCGCGGCAACCGCGTGGATGGCGTCCACCAGTTGCTCCAGCGAGACGTCCTTGAGCAGGAAGCCGCGTGCACCGGCTTTCAGGCCGGCCAGCACCAGTTCGTCGTCGTCGAAGGTGGTCAGGATGATCGTTGGCGGCAGGCGGCCTTGCGTCGACAGTGCCTGCAAGGTCTCCAGTCCCGACATCACCGGCATGCGCATGTCCAGCAGGACCACGTCAGGTTCGACCTGAGGAATGATTTCCAGGGCCTGGCGGCCATCGCCGGCCTCGGCGACAACCCGGATGTCCTCGGACAGTTCCAGCAACGAACGAACGCCCTGGCGCACCAGGGTTTGGTCATCGACCAGGCAGACACGGATCATGAGCTTCCCTCCAGAGGCAGGAATACATCGTGCGCGAAACCGCGCGCATTGGCGGCCACCGTCAAGTGGCCACCGTATTCGGCCAGGCGTTCGCGCATGCCGCGCAACCCGTTGCCGAGCGTCACCTGCTCGCCGCCGCGCCCGTCGTCGCGCGCGCGCAAGGCGATGCCGGTGTCCTGCTTGCTCAAGGTGATCCACAGGTTGTCGGCTTCGGCATGGCGAACGGCGTTGGTGATGATTTCCTGTACGCAGCGCAGGATCACGTGGGCGCGGAGCGGGTCGCCAAGGGCAAACTGCTCCGGCATGTCCAGATGGATGCGCAGCGAGGGCACGCCGTCGGCGAGGGCTTCCAGGGCTTCGCGCAGGTTGATCGCACCGCCTTCACGCAACTGGCTGACCGCTTCGCGCACGTCGGTGAGGAGCAGTTTGGCGAGGAATTGGGCCTGCTGGACATGTTCGCGAGCCCGCCCTTCGGACAGGTGCGTGGCGACTTCGAGATTCAGGCTCAGTGCGGTGAGGTGATGGCCGAGCAGGTCGTGCAGTTCCCGGGAGATGCGGGTGCGCTCGTTCAGACGGCTGGATTCGGCCAGCAGTGCGCGGGTGGCGCGAAGTTCGGAGATCAGCCTGCGCTGCTCCTCACGTGCCTGCGCCTGCTGACGGGCCACCAGGCCGGTGACGAACGCCACGGTGGAGTAGCCGATGTAGAACAGGGCCTGCAACAGCGCTTCGATGACGCTGAACTCGGGTCGTCCTGCGAATACCGGCACCAGCGCGACATGCTGGAGCACCAGCCACGCCAGCCCGATGCGTGGGCCGAGCACCCACGGCAGGATGCCGGCGATCACCAGCAACAGGCCGCCGCCCAGGCCGCTATTGGAAAAATGGCTGACCGCGATGGCGCAGAAAGTGATGAGCGCCAGCAATGCGATGTCGAGCGACTGGTTGGGCGAGCGTCCCAGCCGCCGCGTCAGGACCCAGTAGCCGATGCCGAAGGCGATGTAGACCACACGCCAGGCGATCAGGTCGGCGCGCGACAACCCTTCGTGGAAGTACCAGGTGTTGAGGACCAGTGGAATGCCGACGCAGGCCCAGGTGAACAGGCCGGCATAGCGCAGCAACTGGGTATGGCTGAGGCGGGAGAGCATGGCGCCATCATAGGCGCATGCGGTGGGCACGCACCCTGCCGCTCGTCATGCGGCAGGGCATCCCGGGGCGATCAGTTCAGTCGTGACGGATCGCCGTGGCATTTCTTGAATTTCTTTCCCGATCCACAGGGGCACGGGTCATTGCGGGCCGGTGCCTCCTCGCGCCGCGCCGGTGTGCGAGGCGTCCGTTCGTCGATGGCGATCTGGTGCAGGTCGTGCAGGATCTCCGGGAGCGCGCCGATGATCGCCATGCGTTCGGAAAAGCTGGCCGGTTCCTCGTCTTCGTATTCCTCATCCTCATCCTCGCCCTCGTCCGGCGACAGGACGTCGTCCTCGTCATCCGCATCCGCCTCGTCCGCGTCGACGGACCCGTCGTCGGACAGCGGCGGCATCAGCGCGAAAATGTCCATCACGTCCCAGGCGGTGTCCTCGTCTTCGTCCAGGCGCAATTCCCATTCCGGTGCGCGCAGGTTGAAGGCCATCAGGAATCCCAGCGCCCACGCAGAGCCTACGAGGAAATCGTCGGCCTCCGGCGCATCGTCTTCCAGTGCCTCGAGTTCCGGCGGGATGCCGATCAGGGGCAGGCATTCGCGCGGATCGGAGGTCGGTCCGCGCATGATGCGGTGACCGATGGCATCCCACATCATTCCGAGCAGCCGGGTCAGCTCCTCTGGTGCCGATGCGGCGACATCGCCCAGCGCAACCGGCATCAGGTCGGCCAGTGTCAGCGGAGCGCCAGGCGAGACCCATGCGCAACTGAAGAGGCCGTCGATGGCTTCGAGCGGCAATCCGCCATTGGGCAGGCATTCCTCGGTCAGCAGGATTTCCAGACGCTCGATGGCGTTGTCGTCGAAACGCGCATGAGCTGCGCTGCGCGGGATGGGAGGGTCGATGGCAGGCATGGGGGGTCAATAGGCGAACTGGCTGAATACCGGATCGACGCTACCTCCCCACGGCCCATGAAACAAGTCCAGCTTGCGTTCGGCGGGGGTCTGGTTGGCGAGCGCAAACTCGAACAGCGGATCCAGAAACACGGTCTCGTCAGCGCCTTGGGCGTTGTGACGCGCACGGCGCACCAGGCCAGCGCGCGAGACCTTCAGCGCCTCCAATGCCAGCTCACGCAATGTGGCATCGCGAAACGGCAGCTTGAAGCCGTGACGAGGCACGCCATCGCGCAACGCGTGGCGCTCGGCCGGGGTGAAGTCGCGCACCAGATCCCAGGCCGCATCGAGTGCAGCATCGTCGTACAGCAGGCCGGTCCAGAACGCCGGCAAGGCGCACAGACGGTTCCAGGGGCCGCCGTCGGCACCGCGCATTTCCAGATAGGACTTCAGCCTCACCTCGGGAAAGGCGGTGGTCATGTGGTCGTTCCAGTCGCGCAGCGTGGGCAGCTCTCCGGGCATGCCCGGCAGGCGGCCGGCCAGGAAGTCGCGAAAACTCTGACCCGCGACGTCGTGGTAGTGACCATCGCGGTAGACGAAGTACATCGGTACATCGAGCAGGTAATCGACATAGCGTTCGTAGCCGAAGCCGTCCTCGAACACGAAGTCGAGCATGCCGGTACGGTCGGGGTCGGTATCGGTCCAGATGTGCGAACGGTAGGAGAGAAATCCGTTCGGCTTGCCTTCGGTGAACGGCGAGTCTGCGAACAGCGCGGTGGCCACGGGTTGCAGCGCCAGCGAGACGCGGAACTTCTTCACCATGTCGGCTTCGGAGCCGTAGTCGAGGTTGACCTGCACCGTGCAGGTGCGGGTCATCATGTCCAGGCCGAGCGACCCCACTTTGGGCATGTAGTTGCGCATGATCCGGTAGCGTCCCTTGGGCATCCACGGCATGTCCTCGCGGCGCCACTTGGGTTGGAAACCCATGCCGAGGAAACCGATCCCCAGCGGCTCGGCGGCCGCGCGGACTTCTTCGAGGTGGCGCATGGTTTCGCAGCATGTCTGGTGGATGTTTTCCAGAGGTGCACCTGACAATTCCAGTTGCCCTGCCGGTTCCAGCGTCACGGAAGCGCTCTCGCGGGTGAGTGCGATCAGTACATCGTTTTCCTCCACTCCCTGCCAGTCATGCGCCATCAGGCCGCGAAGCAGCGCGCCGATGCCGCGTTCGCCATCGTAGCCAGGCGGCCGCAGCGCGAGTGCTGGATCGTCGCCGGGGCGGTGCTGCAGGAAGCCGAACTTTTCGTGTTCGGTGCCGATGCGCCAGTCCGCGCGCGGTTTGCCGCCCTGCGCCAGAACATCAGCCAGCACGTGCCGGTCGTGTATCGGCTCATCCTTGGAAGAGCGTGCCTGCATGGGAACCTCACTGTGTGGGATCCAAGCATGGCGGGCAGCGGGCAAGCTGCGCAAGGCGCGTCGGCGACCCGCAGATTCCTGTCGCGCAGAAAAAGGCGAGCGGGCAGAATAGGGCGCCTCCCGATCCGGCAGGTTCCGCATCGGTCTTTCCCGCACCGTCTGAAAGGTTTCCCTCATGGGCAGAGGTCCCAGCATCGAAGGGCGCAAGAACGCCGAAGACGCCAAGCGCGCCAAGGTGTTCACCAAGCTCATCCGAGACATCACGATTGCCGCACGCGCCGGGGCGGATCCGGCCGGTAATGCCAAGTTGCGCAGCGCGATGGACAAGGCGCTGGCCGCCAACATGACCAAGGACACCATGGAGCGCGCGATCCGGCGCGGCTCGGGTGCGGACGGCGGCGCGGACATGCAGGAGTTGCGCTACGAGGGCTATGGCCCCGGCGGTGTCGCGATACTGATCGACGCGCTCACCGACAACCCGATCCGCACCGTGGCCGACGTGCGCCATGCGCTGAACAAGCACGGTGGCAATCTGGGCACCACGGGCTCGGTTTCGTTCCAGTTCGCCCGCATCGGCCAGTTCTGGATCAGGACTGCCGACGCCGCCAGCGAGGATGCGTTGATGGAAGCGGCGATCGAGGCCGGTGCCGACGACGTGCAGTCGAGCGAAGGCTGGAGCGAGGTGCTGTGCGCACCGGACGGTTTCGACGCGGTGGAAAAGGCGCTCGCCGCCGCCGGCTTCGCGTTCGAGTCCGCCGACGTGGTGATGCGGCCGGACAACCGCACCGCGGTAACGGGCGAGACCGCCGACGCCATGCGCGCCCTGCTCGAACGCCTGGATACGCTGGACGACGTGCAGGATGTCTACCACAACGCCGACTTGCTCTGAGCCGGAATTCCCGCGGCAAGCCGTTCGCCTGCTGAATCCCCGGCGGGTTGCCGCTTGCCCGAGGCAGGCTGGATCCGTATCGTCGCCGCCCATGACCACGCATGCCGCCTCGTTCCGCGAAGAAGTCGCCAACGCACTGACCCACGGCATCGGTGCGGCGCTCGCGCTGCCTGCAGGTGCGGTGCTGATCACGTTGGCCGCCATCCATGGCGATGGCTGGCAACTGGCCGGGGCCATCGTGTTCTGCGTGGCTTTGTTCCTGCTGTATCTTGCATCGACGCTTTATCACGCGATTCCGCATCCCGTGGCCAAGGCGCGACTCAAGGTGTTCGATCACTGCGCGATCTACGTGCTGATCGCCGGAACCTATACGCCTTTCACCCTGATCGGACTGCGCGGGGCCTGGGGCTGGAGCCTGTTCGCGGTGATCTGGACATTGGCCGTGGCCGGCGTGGTGTTCAAGCTGTTCTTCACTGGTCGTTTCAAATTGGTGTCCACACTCATCTACATCGCGATGGGCTGGCTGGTGCTGGTCGCGATCGTGCCGATGACCCGCGCACTGGATGCCTGGGCGCTGGGCTGGTTGTTCGCGGGTGGTATCGCCTACACCGCGGGCACGTTCTTCTACATGAGCCGTCGCATCCCGTATGCGCATACGATCTGGCATTCGTTCGTGATCGGCGGCAGCGCCTGCCATTTTCTTGCCGTGGCGGGGCAGGTGCTGGGTTAGCCGCCCGCCAATGGCCGTCACCCCGGCGCTCGAGACCCGGCACGTGCTCGCGCCCCCAAGCATGCCAACACGCCGGGGCGGCCAGCCCGTTGATCGCTCCCCGTACGGACCTGGCCGCACTGCCGGAACGGTTTGCCAGCATGGGACGGGTCCAGATTCCGGGGGGGCTCGACCCCGGTTTGCCGAAGCCCTGCACCAGCGCATGGCGGACTGGAAGGGCTGGGTGCTGGTGACACGCATTGGCGGGCAGCGCCGTGATTTCGACTCGGCTGGAATGGACAAGCTCGATGCCGACAGGCGCCGCGCATTCGACCGGCTGATCGCTGCGGATGCCCGCGCCGGATTCCAGTACCTTTACGATCGCCATCCTGTCTGTGACATGGGTTTCGACAACCCCTTGCGGGTCCTATCCTGATCCAGGCTCGCGAACTGCTCCGGGGCGGTGCCTTTCTGTACCTGATACGCCGAATCCCCGGCATGCGGTCGATCGCTTTCGCCGTTGGCCAGGTGGCCCGGTATCGTCGTGGCCACTTCCTGACCCTGCATGATGACTTCGCCGAGGGCAAACACCGGCTGGCGGCCTATGTGCCGGGACTGACCCTGGACTGGGGCGCTGATTGCGGCGGACAGCTCCAGTTCCTGGATCGCCATGGCGAGGTGGAGGATGTATTCATCCCCGGATTCAACGTCCTGTCCGTGTTCAAGGTGCCGTCACTGCATCTGGTGACCACCGTGGCGCCGCATGTCAGTCATCCCCGACTGTCGATCACCGGATGGCTGCGGACCCGCAGCGAATCATCTGGATGATGCAGGAGCGGTGGATCAGTCGGCCGGGTCATCGGTGCGCATCTACGGACTGGACCAATGGCTGTCGGATCGGCACGTAAATCCAGCAGCGGCTCAGGAATCGAAATTGCCCCGGAAGATCGACTCGCCGGTACGCGATGCATGTTCGCCCGCTGCAATGGTTTCAGTGCCCTCGAACGACATCGCCATGATGACGTTGGCCGGATCGTGCAGCGGCTGCTCCGTTGCGCCGGGTGTCTGCTGCGGACCGGGGAGCAGCGAGAACAGCACCGCGAACGCGCCGATGCCGGCGGCCAGCGCGAAGCCGCGCCGCACGAAGCGTTGCAGCGGGGTGTGGCGTGGCGAGCGGGTCTGGCGGATGTCCTTGGTCAACGCCTCGATATCCGGGCCGAGCGCGGCGACGATGCGGGCGATGTCCGAGGCAGTGGCGGATGCGGCGACACGATCAAGTGCAGTGGTTTCCTCCACCGGCCAACTGTGCTGCGACAGCGCGGCAGCTATGTCGTCTCCGCTCTGGTCGGTCAGTGTCTGCATCTGGGTGTGATGGCGATACAGTGCCTTGATTTGCGACTCGTCCATGTTCATTCCTCGAATCCTGCCTCGCGCATTCGCGCTTTCACTTCATCCAGGCCGCGATAGATCAGCTTGCGTGCGGCATCCAGCGTCAGTCCGCTGAGGTCGGCCGTTTCCTGAAGGCCGAAGCCTTGCAGGTACAGCTGCAGCGGGCGTCGCCGCCGGGGCGGTATCTGCTCGATGCAGCGGGCGACTTCCTCCACCTTGCGCCGGTCCGCTGCGACGGCATCGGGCCCGGGCAACGTGTTGCCCAACTCGTAGCCGTCCTCGTCCTCCTCGGGGAGTGGCTCGGCGGCGCGTACTTGTGCTCGCCGTACCGCATCCACGATTGTCGTGGCGACTACTCGCTGGATATAGGACGCAGGAAGCTCCGCATTTGGGTCACGTTCGATGGCCTTCCAGAGCCGTATGCGGACCTCCTGCTCCACGTCGTCAGGGTCTATTCCGTGCAGATTCAATGAGTTGGATGCAATCTGGGCCCTGACTCTGGTGGCGAAGCGCTCCAGCAACTGGTTCAGCTTGTGGTTCATTTCGGCCTGGTGACGGTTACGGCCGTTTGCCAGGGGGTGGCGGTCCGCGCCACTGTGCCACGCGCCGGATGGAAGGTTTCGAGCAGGTACAGGGGGCGCGCCTTGGATTCCATGTAGAGCCTGCCGAGGTACTCGCCGATGATGCCCAGCGCCATCAACTGCATGCCGCCAAGGAACAGCATCACCGTCATGAGCGAGGGATAGCCCGCCACCGGATTGCCCCACATCAGCGTCTTGGCAATGATCCACAAGCCGAACCCGAAAGCGACCAGTGCGGTCAGAAGCCCCACGTAGGTCGCCACCCGCAGCGGTGCGGTGGAGAACGAGGTGATGCCCTCGAGTGCGAAGTTCCAGAGTTTCCAGTAGTTGAACTTGCTGGTGCCGGCATGGCGCGGGTCGCGGCGGTACGGCAGGGCGGCCTGCTGGAATCCGACCCAGGCGAAGATGCCCTTCATGAAACGCTGCCGCTCGCGCAGGCCGTGCAATGCATCCAGCGCGCGTCGTGACATCAGGCGGAAATCGCCGGTGTCGGGTGGGATCGGAGTGGCTGAAAGCCACTGCATGACCCGGTAGAAGCCGGCTGCGGTGGCGCGTTTGAGCCAGGTTTCGCCATCGCGCGCAAGGCGCTGGCCGTAAACCACGTCGAAGCCTTCGCGCCACTTGTCGATGAATTCGGGAATCAGCTCGGGTGGGTCTTGCAGGTCGGCGTCGATCACCAGCACGGCATCGGCATCGACATCGACCTGGTCCAGCCCGGCCGTGAGAGCGGCTTCCTTGCCGAAATTGCGCGACAACTTGAGCGCTGCCACGCGTGCGTCTCCGCGAGCCAGCCCGCAGATCACTTGCCAGGTGGCATCGCGGCTGCCGTCATCCACGTAGAGCACGCCTGCATCCATGTCCAATGCGTCGAGCACTGCCGTCAGCCGTGCATGGAACTGCGGCAGAACCAGCGCTTCGTTGTAGGCGGGCACGACGACGGTGAGGGTTTGTCGTGTCGACATGGTGGGCATAAGAACATTCCTCGAAGGCCGCGCATGCTACCGCGCCGGTTCGCCAACGCCACAGCACTCGTGCAGCCAGGCTGGGCCACCGAGCTGGTTCACCTGGCGATTGATCCAGACGCGCCGTTGTAATTGATAAGGGGTTGGCGCATCGATCCGATAGCGCTTGGGATTGGGGAGAACCGCTGCCAAAGCAGCGGATTGGCGAGCATCCAGCTGTATCGCCGGGATGCCGTAATAATGCTGCGCTGCCGCTTCAGCGCCGTAGATGCCGTCGCCGAATTCGGCGATGTTGACATGGACTTCCAGGATGCGCCGCTTGGGCCAGAGCAGTTCGATGGCGATGGTGTAGTACGCCTCCAGGCCCTTGCGCAGCCAGCTTCGCCCGCTCCACAGGAAAAGGTTCTTGGCGACCTGCTGGCTGATCGTACTGGCGCCGCGCGTCCGGCTGCCTTCGGTGCGTTCGGCGATGGCGGTCGAGATGGCGTCCAGATCGAAGCCGTGATGCGACGGGAAATTCTGGTCCTCGGCAGCCACCACGGCGATCGGGAGCTGGGGCGAGATCGCGTCCAGATCCATCCAGTGATGGCGCAGCGAAAACCCGGGCACGTCGCGCATCTCCCATTGGCGCGCCAGCATGAAGGCGGTGCGGGGAGGGTCGATGAAGCGCAGTGCTGCAACCGGAACGAGACTGGTGACGAACAGGGCCGCTGCCACGAGCAGCAGGCGCCGGAGCCAGCGTCTCCGGGGCGGGCGGCTCATCGATGACCTCGCGCGGGCAGCTTGAAGCCGGGGTGGTGCATCGCCATAGTGGGTTTCCCTTACGCCAAGCTGCCGCAATGTCGCATTCTCCCGTCCGCCACGATGATGTCCTCCACCGTTTCCTGATCGAAGGTGCCAGCGTGCGAGGCGTGCTGGTAAGGCTTTCGGAAAGCTGGCGCACGATCCGCAGCAGTGCCGATTATCCCCCGGATGTGTCGGATTTCCTCGCTCAGGCCAGTGCGGCAGTCGCCCTGTTCGGTGGCCACACCAAGGTGGAGGGACGCCTGTCGTTGCAGCTCAGGGGGCCTGAGTATTTGCGCACGGTGTTCGCGGAATACCGGCATCCGGGCTTGCTGCGCGGGTTGGCGCATTGGCGGGAGCCCATGCCCGTGCCCTTGGCATTGCGGGGTATGGGCAGTGATGCACTGCTGGCGATGACGGTCGAAACCCAGCCGCCGGGCCAATCCGAGCCGGTGCGTTACCAGGGACTGGTCGATCTGGATGCCGATTCGCTGGCCAAGGCTTGCGAGAATTATTTCTCCCGCTCCGAACAGTTGCCTACACGCCTGATCCTCGCCCGGCATGAGGATCGCGCTGCCGGCATCCTGCTGCAGATCTTGCCCGGCCAGGCACACGATGCCGATGCCTGGGTACGAGTGCAGGCTCTGCTGGATACCCTGAGCCAGGATGAACTCTTCGACCTGCCTGCCGAAACCCTGCTGTACCGACTGTTCCATGAAGATGGCGTGCGCCTTCTGGCCGAACAGTCGCTCCGCTTTGGCTGTACCTGCACACGCGAACGTGTGGAGCAGGTGCTCCGAGGCATCGGGGAAGAGGAGGCGCTGGCAGCGATCGAGGGTGATGCGGCGCAGGTCACCTGCGAGTTCTGCGGGCACGGCTATCGTTTTGATCGGGTCGATATCGCCGGCCTGTTTGCCCGGCAGTCCGTGCCTTCGAACGAAACACCACAATAGCTGCCTTCAGCGTGCCGCCAGCCCTGCCGCCAACAGGCTGTGCACCGAGGCTGGCCGAGCCAGCAGGAAGCCCTGGCCGCACACGCTTCCAAGTTTCTTCACCTGGTCGAGCTGGGCTTGGGTCTCGATCCCTTCGGCGATCACTTCCAGCCCCAGTTCCGCGCCCAGCGCATGGATTGCGCGCATCACGGTGGGTGAATTGCCGGGGGCATCGCTGTCGAGCGGCGCGATGAACGAGCGGTCGATCTTGAGTGCCTGCAGTGGGAACTGGTGCAGGTAGCTCAGCGAGGAATAGCCGGTACCGAAATCGTCCAGCGCCACGGAAATGCCGTAACTGCCCAAGCGCTCCATCAGTGCCCGGCTTTGCACCGGGTCTTCCAGCAGCACGCTTTCGGTGACTTCGATGCGCAGTTGTGCAGGATTGAAGCCGGCAGCATCTAGTCGTTGCAGCAGCGTGTCGACGAACTGTACCGAGCGCAGGTGGCGGGCGCCGACGTTGATGCCCAGGTAGGCATGCGAGCCCAGCAATGCCTCGGTCTGGGCGAAGGCGCTGTCGTAGACCTGCCAGTCGATGGCCTCCACCATCCCGGATTCCTCGGCCTGGCCCAGGAACTCTCCCGGAGCGATCAGTCCGTATTGTGGATGCCGCCAACGCAGCAACGCTTCGAAGCCCATCACCTTGCCGCTGTGCAGATCGAAGATCGGCTGGAACAGCGGCTCGAATTCGCGTCGCGCCAGTGCACGGCGAAGGTTGCTCTCCAGTTCCATCTGCAACAGCACCTGACGGCGCAGGGTCTCGTCGAAGATCTCGTAGCGGCGCCGGCCATTGGCCTTGGCCCGGTACAGCGCCACGTCGGCATCGCGCAGCAGTTCCTCGGCGGTGCGATAGTGCGGCTGCGCGAAGGTGATGCCGATGCTGGCCGAGCTGTAGATATCCTTGCCGGCAATGCGCAGGGGCTCTTCCAGCGCGTCGATGATGTCGCGAGCGATGGCCGGTGCCTGCTGCGATGCATCGGATGTTTCCAGCAGGACCGCAAATTCATCGCCACCCAGACGCGCGATCATGGCCTCCTCGGGGAGTCGGGCGCGGATACGCCCCCCGGCGGCCTTGAGCAGTTCATCGCCGACCAGATGGCCGACTGAATCGTTGACCACCTTGAAACGGTCCAGATCCAGGAACAGCACCGCAAAGACGGCGCTCCGGTCGCGCCGGTAGCGTTCCAGTGCCTGCCCCATGCGATCCAGCAGCAAACTGCGGTTGGGCAGGCCGGTGAGGGCGTCGTGCAGCGCGGCGTGGCGCAGGCGGCGTTCGGCGCGTTCGCGCTCCGCGATCTGGTTGCGCAGGGCTTCGTTGATCGAGGCCAGCGCCTCGGTTCGCTCGCGCACGCGCTGCTCCAGCACGGCATTGGCTTCGCGCAGGAAGTCTGCCTGCTGCTTGCGTTGCAGGGCATTGGCGATGTGGTAGGAAACGAAGGTCAGGATGTCCTGATCGCGCTGGCTGTAGGTGTGGGTGTCGTCATAGCTCTGCGTGGCCATCACTCCGACGGTGCGGTTGTCGTAGATCAGCGGCACGCCGAGCCAGGTGGCCGACATGGTGCCGTGCGAGCGCAGTTCGCCTTGCCGTTCCAGCGATTCGATCACCGCACGGCTTGCAAGCAACGCCTGGCCGGTGCGCAGCACATACTCGGTCAATCCGTGCCCCACCGTGCGTGATTTGCGTACCCGGTCGCGCTCGTCCACCGAATAGGGGAAGTCGAGCTGTTCCCCATCCTCGGACAACAGGGCGATGTAGAAATTGCGTGCGTGGATCAGTTCGCCGATTACCGCATGAAGCGAAGCGTAAAAGGCTTCCAGACTGCCACTGGTGGATCCCAGCTCGGCGATCCGGAACAAGGCCGCCTGAAGCTTTTCGGCACGCTCGCGCTCGCGGACCTGTGCACGCAGCGCGCGGTTGGCGGCGTTGAGTTCCTCGGTACGCTCATGCACGCGGCGTTCCAGCTCCTCATGCGTGCGGAGCCGATCGAGCGCGGTGGCTACGTGCTGTGCGACGAAGTTCAGCAGCGCGCGCTCCTTTTCGCCATAACGGCGTGCACGGTCGTAGCTCTGTACAACCAGTACACCGATCACTTCGGTGTCGCGCATCATCGGCACGCCCAGCCAAGCCTCGCTCTGGGGGCCGAAGCCACCGGGTTTTAGGCCGTTCTCGCGCAGCAACTCGTCCGACGGTCCCATCATGGTCTTGCCGGTGCGCAGTGCATGCAGGGTCAGCGATCCCTCCCATTCGTCGACGGATGAGGCTTGGCCGACCGGCGGATCCTCGTCCACCGAGTCCCGGAAGTAGGGCAAACGCACGAGCTGATGCTGGGCATCGTAGAGCGCGATGTAGAAGTTTTCGGCATACATCAGTCCGGCGACGATGCCGTGGATGGTGGCGAGCACCTCGTCCATGTCGCGCCCGCCACTGGCAAGGTCGGCGATCATGTAGAGCGCCCGTTGCAGCCGCTCGGCTTCGGCCAGCTGCTCCATCGCCCGACTCAGTCGCTCCAGTTCGAGCGCGCCGGGAAGACGTTGCGCGAACAGGCTTGCCGCGCTGCCCATGGCATCACGCACCGTGTCATCCACGCTTTGGCGGAACTGGCAGATCAGCACGCCAAGGCATTGACCGGCATCGCACAGGTCCATTGCCAGCCAGACACCGCGATGCAGTGCCGCATCACCGCGCCAGCGCGCCTGGGCCAGGGCATCGGCAGCCTCTCGATCCAGTTCACCGGCCTCGGCAAGCCACTGCAGCCCGCCCGCCTCGTCGGCCACGTAAAGAGCATGGCCGCGAACACCCAGACGCGACTGCGACCAGATCAGCAACGAGTCGAGCAGGGAGCGTACTCGATTGCCTGAAAGCAACAGCTCGGCACGCGGTACGTCCGTGCGTCGCGTGATCCCTTCAGTGGCGGTGGTGGCTTCGCCCTGCTGCATCGGCTCTCGGTAACGGTTGGCTGGGGGCTGTTGCCGGGTATCGGGCAGGGACCTCGGCGCCCTGATGCCGCAGTACCGCCAGCTCTCCGTGTGTTCCGGGATCCGGTTTCCGGCGTCGGGACAGGCCGCACGCGCCCAATTGCACGACATCTCCGGACAGTGTCGCGGTTGCAATCTCCGCTGTCCATCGCCTGAATCGGAGGTCAATCACAATTCTGCAGGCGGTGCGCGAGATACCGGCCAGAAACAATTGTTAAATCAGGGTAAAAATCCTAGAATCGGCACCACGTCACGCCGCGTGACGCGGTTACGGAACCTCCTCCGCTTCCCGTAGTCCAATTTCGATCATGTCGCCGATCTCCGTCCCGTTCCTGAAGCCGCTGCGCCGCCTGTCTCTGGTGACGGCCTGTGCGCTGGCGTGTGCATGGAGTGTGCAGGCTCAGCCGGGAGCGGTGCTGGCAGGGGCCGACACCGATACGCAAGTGTTGCCGGTGTGGAACACCAGCAGCGGGCGGGTCGAGGCACTTCTGCTGCTTTCTCCGGATGCCGACGAGAACGGTCCGCTGGATCGCCTGTTCCCACGCGAGTCGGCGCTGCCTGGCATGGGTCTGAACATGACGCTGGATGGTGGCAGCCGCCTGAGCGGGACGCTCCAGCCTGAGGCCAATACCGGCTTGGCCCTGCTCTGCAATCAGGGCATCCATGTGGCAATGACGCTGGGGCCGCTCGGGCAGCAGTGCCTGCTTGCGCAGGTGGGTGGGCAAGGCGACATCCTGCTGCCTGCCAGTCGCGATCTCGGGGTGGCGCTTGACGCGAAATGGCGCTCCGCCAGTGGTGGCCTGGACCTGAGTTTCGGTCTGTCCTGGCTGGATACGCCGCTGCGCGGTAGCGATCCTCTGCCGTTGCCAGGTCTGGGCGCGATGCCACCCTATGTTTCCATCTTGCCATCGCTGCAGCCGGCGGTGCTGGGTGACCTGAGTCTGCGCGAAGTGCATTGGAAAGGCAGCCTCGCCCTCGGCGCCCAACGGTGGCTGTCGCTGGGTGGCAGTGTCGGGACGCAGGAACTGGCGTTTCTGTCCGGCGTGGCGCAACGCTGGGACACGACAACGATCACGTTCGGGCTGGGCTATCGTGGTTTCACCGGTCGCCTCACCGGTCGTCTGATCGAGCTGCCACAAGGGCAGGGCAATTTCAGCGGACTGGATCTGGGAGTGACATGGCGCACTCCATGGCAGGGGGAGCTCAGCTTCGGCGCACAGAACCTCCTCGACAAGACGCCCGATACCAGCCAGTGGCCGTTGCGTGACCTGCCGGCGATCGAAGTGCCGGGCGGGCGCACGCCCTACGTGCGCTACAAGCAGGACCTGTAACGCAGCAAAGGCCTTACCCGTCCGTGGCCGGCAATGTCGCTTCGCGTGCCATCTCCGGGGTGATCTTCAGGATCGAATGACGCAGTTCGCGCGACAGGATCAGGCGCGAATCATTGGCCCATGTCGCCAAGTCTTCTCCGAAGACGAGTTTTCCGGCTTCGTCCACGCGTACCAGCCCCAGTTCGCGCAGCGTGGCGATGAAGCTGCGGAACAGCGAGCGGTCAAAGAATTCCGGTGCGCTGGGCGCGTAGAGCAGAGACAGCCGCTGTGCGGTGAGATGGCACAGGTTCTCCAGTTCGGCCGAGGAAACCGTGCCCGAACCGTTCTTCACCAGAACCGCGACGCCGATGTAGTAGCGTTCGAAGGCCTGTCGCATCGAGTTGGCGATCACGCGCAGACGGAACACCTCGTCGGTCTGTCCCGGCCCGCGCTGCAGAGCACCGCTGTCGGCATCGAAGGAAAGCAGGCCCAATCCGACCAGCGCGTCGATCGTGACCTCCAGTTGCGCTGCGAAACCCTCCACATCCCAGGGCAGGAACAGTTCGCGCCGCAGGAACGGATAGACCAGACCGCCCAGCCGCACTACCGACGCGCGCGACATGCGGCGCGAGTTCTGGAAGCAGCCCGCGACCCAGGCGGCACAGACGAACAGATGCAGCACGTTGTTGCGGAAATAGCTCTGCAACACGGCCTGCTCGCCTTCGAAGGAGAGCACATCGCCGAGCGGATGGCGGGTGCGGGCAAGCACGCCGACTCCCTCGCCGTAGGCCACGATCTCCGCCGGCGAAAGCGCGGTCACGGTAATACGGTCGGAATACGGCGCAGCCGAGAGCAGGGTCTTGAAGGTGTCGAGCTGGGCCAGCAGGTCGCCCTCGCTCATTGCGTACTTGGGTGTGGACAACAACGCCACGGCGAGCAGGTTGATCGGACTCACGTCGGCGGCGCGATTGATGTTGATCTGGATACGCTCGGCCAAGGTATCCACGGTGGCGTTGATCCAGTCCGGCTTCACCCCGGCAGCGCGCTCGTCGCGCCAGTTGGGCGCAAATTCCGCGAGGAGATCATCCAGCATCAGCGGCTCGGCGAAATTCACCGCCACGCGCCCGTAATTGCGGCCCAGGATGCCGGTGGCGGCGCGCAGCAGCGCCCATACCGTTTCCTTCTGCTTGGGTCGGCCGGAAAGCTCGTCGAGGTAGCTCTTGCCTTCCATCAGCTTCTCGTAGCCGATGTAGACCGGCTGGAACAGCACCGGTTTGCGTGGCTGGCGCAGGTAGGCGCGCAGCGTCATCACCAATGCGCCGCTCTTGGGCTGCAGAAGGCGGCCAGTGCGTGAGCGCCCGCCTTCGATGAAGTACTCGATCGAGTAGCCACCGCTGACCAGCTTGGCCATGTATTCGGAAAACACCGCCGAGTAGAGTGCATTGCCGCGGAAGCTGCGGCGCGCGAAGAACGCCCCGCCCTTGCGCAACACGGTACCAACCACCGGAAGATTGAGGTTGACGCCCGCGAAGATGTGCGGCGGCACGGTGCCGTGGGTGTAAAGCAGATAGGACAGCAGCAGGTAATCGATGTGGCTGCGATGGCACGGCACATAGACCACTTCATGTCCCGGTGCCGCCTGCTTGAGCGAGTCGAAGTGGTGCATCGAGACGCCGCGATAGATCTTGTTCCAGAACGGCGTCAGCACGAACGACAGCGAACGGATCACCGTGTGCGAGTAGTCGGCCGCGATCTCGCGCGCGTAAGCGTGGGCGCGGCGCCATGACGCGGCATGACTGATGTTGTCCCGTCGCGCCTGATCGGCGATGGCCTGTCGCACCGGTTCGGCGGCGAGCACGCCATCCACCAGGGTGCGGCGGTGAGACAGATCGGGGCCGATCACCGCGGTACGGATGCGACGGAAATGCGCGCGCAGGACGCGGGAGGTCTTGCGCACCGTGGTTTCGGTGGATATGCCCTCCTGGAGCACGCTGCGCAGCGAAACTGGCGGGGAGAAACGCACGATGGTGTTTCGTCCGTTCAACAGCACCGCGAGAAAACGCCGGAATCGGCCCACCATCGCCCAGTTTTCGGCGAACAGCACGCGGAACCAGCCCGATTGGCGATCCGGTGCGCGGCCGACGAAGATCGAGACCGGCACGATCTGCACGTCGAGTTCCGGGTTTGCCTCCAGCGCGGCAACCAGATTGGCCAGTCCTTCCGAATGGGTACGGCTGCGCGGGCGCCCGAACCAGAAGGCCTGTCGCCGGGACAACGCCAACACTGCGCGTCCTTGTCCGGTGATGTCGCCCGGCATCGCGACCAGCGGCGACGGCAAACCGGCCTGACGGCAGATCTGCTCCAGGATCAGGACATTGGAGAGGCCGTAACGTTCGATCGCATAGCAGACCGGCAGGTCAGGCTGCACGAGCTCGGCGTCGGAGCCGGCCGGCTCACGCCGGATCGCCAGCCACGGCTCGACCAGCCGGCCCAGAAAGCGGAAAAGCCAGGACGGCGATGCGCGGCCTGGAGCGGACTCGTGAGGATTCATGCCGTCGATGCTGTGCCGCAGTGAGGGTGGCGTGATGCCGGGAATCCGGCACCACGCCATGCCCGGGCATTATTCCGAGGCGGCTTCTTCGTCGAAAAGCGGTTCTTCTTCGTCATCGCCACCGGCCAACCCGCTGACCAGTTGCTCGATGGTGTCCTTGCCGTACCAGCGGTCATCGACTTCGATCATGTCCGTCTCGGTGGTCAGCGATTTGCCGAGCAGCGAGTAGGCCACTGCCACCTTGGCTTGGCCATCGGCCCTGGACACGACGCTGGCCTTGGTGCTGGCGAGGGCCTGGTTCACGTCGAAGCCATACAGCGCCAGAACTTCCTTCAATCCACCGAAGACGATGCCGACCTTGCCCATGGCATGGTCGAAGTCCAGTGCGCGAACGTCCTCGAGGGTTTTGACGTCCAGATCACGCGCCGCCTTGACGACGATGCCGATGCCCTTTTTCGCCAGGTCGCGGTCGGCGAATTTGGCCGTCTGCAGCCAGCCCGCGAGCGCGCCCACCACATCCACGGCCTGCTGCTTCTGTGCGTCGGTAAGCTCTTCATTGGCCTGGATGGACTGCATGGCGAAGCCCTGACCCATGCCGATCATCATCGGCATCTGCGCGGCCATTTCGGTTTCGTACTTGACCAGCAGCGGCTCGAGCTCGGCGTACAGCGCCTCTTCGGCGTTGGGCGCGGTGAATTTGACCATCTGTTCGGCGAACTCGGCGCGTTCTTCGTCGCTCGGCTCCTCCTTGGCCATCTTCTGCTTCCATTCGTTGCGCAGTTCATCCAGTCGCGCGGGCGGGATCGCCAGCTGCACCGCTTCGAGGACGTTGTTCTCCTTGAGCTTGGCGGCGAAGGATTCCACCGCCTTGGCCGGGTCCGACGTCTGCCGCGCGACCGAGGCTTCCGATGCCGGCTCGGATTGTTCCTTGCCGCCGCACGCCACAAGGCCGAGAGCGAACAGGCTGGTGCAGGCCAACAGGGCGAAACGTTTCATGGCAAAGCTCCACATCGAAGGGGAAAGAACGCGCAATGATCGGATGGCGCGACCCCAAAAAACAAGGGAGGCCGTGGCCTCCCTCTGCAGTTCCAGCATCCCTGCCGGATCGGATCTTATGGTTGTGGGCGCTTGGGTCATCGCCGTCTGCTGCGGCATGGGCTCATGTTACTTGGAACAACAACCTCATGCAACACTTCATCAGTATTGATTTATCTTGTTGATATAGAAGGAGTTTAGTAGTCGTGTCTGAGCGCGGATCGCAGGCAGGCACGCGGGTGGGTGTCCTTGGCGCAGCTGCGCAGCACGGCGTTGTGCCAGGAGCCGTACGACGGGTTGGGAAGCATGAACCAGCGCACGCCCCACCAGTCGGCATACGGTGCCATCAGTGCCTGGCGCGTGACGACGTCGGAATTGATCCCATCCAGGAAGTCGCCGAGGTTGTCGCCCAGCATCATCACCACGCGGTAATCGCGACCGATCAGGCCGCGGCGCGTACCCTTCTCGCGTTCCGGTGCGCGCGCGTCGCCGCGCAGCATCACGTTGCTGGCATCCGCCGCCACCGGGAAGCCGAGCGCGCGCAGGTTGTCGACCGTGGCTTCCACTTCTTCCGGTGCATCGCGATTGGTGACGTAGAAGATCGTCACGCCATGGCTGTCGACGTAGCGGGCGAATTCGACGGCACCGGGCAATGCACGCGCAGCGCGCGCATTGACCCACTCCAGCCAGCGCTCATGGGTGTAACCGGTGTCATCGATCACGTTGCGCGCCTGGAAGGCGCTGTTGTCGATGAAAGTTTCGTCGGCATCGACAATGATCGCCACGGGCTTGCTTTCGAACCCGGCGGAGAACTCTCCCTGCGGCAACGCATGCCATGACGGATCGGCCAGTGCCGCATCCAGCGAGCGTCGCGCCGCGGCGTAAACGCCGCGCACCGAGGCCTCGTACTCCGCCGCGCTCTGCATCCAGATCGTGGCGTTGAGATTGTCGTGGGCCGGCGTGGCGATGGTTGCAGTGGTTTGCGGTGCGGACGGGCGCGAGGGCGTGGCGGTGCAGGCGGCGAGCGACACGGCGGCCAGGGCGAGGAAACACCAACGATGCAGGTTCATGGCAGGACTCTCGGGGATTGAAACGAAGGGAGTGTAGCGGGCGGACGTGGCGGGATCGCAATCACCGGGGCCTCATTCGCCAAACAGGGCCTTCAGGCGTGCGATCGCCGCACCGGCGTGTTCCTGGGTGCGTTCGGCATCCTGTTCGGCATCGCGTCCGACGAAGTGCAATTCGGCAGCCGGCAATTCCTCGATGAAGCGGCTCGGCGTGACCCGCACGATCTCGCCGAAGCGGCGGGCATGGCGTGCGTAGCTGAGGTGCAACACCCGTCTGGCGCGGGTGATGCCGACGTACATCAGGCGGCGCTCTTCCTCGATGCGGCCTTCATCGATCGAGGACTCGTGCGGCAGCAGGCCATCTTCCACGCCCACGATGAACACGAAATCGAACTCCAGCCCCTTGGACGCATGCAGGGTCATCAGCCGCACGGCATTGCCCGGCGAGTCGCGATCGGCATTGGTCAACAGCGCGAGCTGCGCAACCAGATCGCCGGATGAGCCCTTGCCGGCGGCATCGAACCATTGCGCCAGTTCGTCGACGTTGCCGCGGCGGCGTTCGAACAACGCGTCGTCCTTGCATTCGGAACGAATCGCTGCGAGCTGGCCGGTGTCCTGCACCAGTTTGCGGCAGAGGTCACCGGCCGTCATCATGGCGGCGGCACGGCGCAGTCTGCTGACCAGACTGATGAATCCATCCAGCGCATTCGCGCTGCGCGCAGGCAGCTGGCCGAGTACGTCCGGCCGTTCCGCAGCGCGCCCAAGACTCAGGTGCAGGGCATTGGCCATCTCGCCCAGCCGCGCCAGCGTGGTCGCACCGATCTCGCGCTTGGGTGCCGCCACGGCGCGCAGGAACGCGGCATCGTCGTCGGGGTTGGCCAGCAACCTCAGCCAGGACAGCGCGTCCTTGACTTCGGCCCGCTCCAGGAACGCCGTGCCGCCAGACAGGTGGTAGGGAATGCGCTGCAACTGCAGGGCCTTTTCCAAGGCGCGAGACTGGTGGTTGCCGCGAAACAGGATGGCGAAAGCACTCCATTCGGCTTTGTGCTTGTGCGCGAGGAACGTGATTTCCGCCGCGACGCGTTCGGCTTCTTGCTCATTGTCGTTGCAAGCGAAAACGCGGATCGGCTCGCCCTCGGCATGGTCGCTCCAGAGTTTCTTGGGATGCAGATGCGGGTTGTTGGCGATGATGGTGTTCGCGGCACGCAGGATGCGTCGAGCGCAGCGATAGTTCTGTTCCAGCTTGATGATGCGCAGTTGCGGCCAGTCTTGTCCGAGGCGTTCGATGTTGGCGGTATCGGCGCCGCGCCAGGCGTAGATCGACTGGTCGTCGTCGCCCACGCAGGTGAACCCCCCGCGTGGCCCGGCGAGCAGTTTCAGCAATGCGTACTGGGTGCCGTTGGTGTCCTGGTATTCGTCTACCAGCAGGTAGCGCAGTCGCTCGCGCCAAGCCTCACGCAGATGCTCGTGCGCGTCGAGCAGGTGCACGGGCAGCCGGATCAGGTCGTCGAAATCCACCGCATTGAATGCGGCGAGGCGTTTTTGATATTGACCATAGATATCGGCCGCTTCGCGTTCGCGCGGACTCGTGGCCAACTCGGCCGCGCGCTCGGGCGTGAGACCATCGGATTTCACTCTGGAAATCAGTCCCCGAATCGCCGCGATGTCCGGGCCTTTGGCGCCGCGAGGCATCAAATCCTTGACCAGCGCGCCGCTGTCGTCGCTGTCGAAGATGGAAAAGCCGCGGCGCAGCCCGGCTGCCTCATGCTCGATCTGGAGGAAATTCAGGCCGAGCGAGTGGAACGTGCAGACCGTCAGTCCTTCCGAATCCACGCCGCGCAGCAACGCCGCGGCGCGTTCCCGCATCTCGCGCGCGGCCTTGTTGGTGAAGGTGATCGCGGCGATTTTCGACGCCGGCATGCGGCGGTTCACGATCAGATGCTGGATCTTCTGGGTGATGACCCGGGTCTTGCCGGAACCTGCACCCGCCAGCACCAACAAGGGCGAGTCGCAATGTTCAACGGCGGCGCGCTGGGCAGGATTGAGGCTCATGGGTACAACGGCGGCTCGTCAGGGGCGGGCATTGTGGTGGGTCAGCCGGGATTCGGCCATGCCTGACCGCCCATCTCGCATGCCTGATCCGGATGGCACGCCGGCCTGCACACCCGGAGAGAGGCTTCTACTCGCCGACTGGCGATTCGTTGGCGGGCTCGGTGTGCGCTGGCAGCAGCGCATCGAGGATTTTTCTGCCGGCGCGGCCATCTGCCGGCTCCAGTCCGAGGCGTTGCTGTTCCACCACGATGGCACGGCGCGTCAGCGTGCCGATCAAGCCATCGGCTTCGCCTATGGCGTGACCGCGCGCCAGCAACAGGCGCTGCAACTGCTGGCGCTCATCCCGTCCGAGGCCGGGATCATCGGTGGGCCAGGGCGTCTGTTGCGCGGGCGCATCGCGTAGCTGGTCGGAAAGCAGGGCAATGGCCAGCGCGTAGCTTTCGGCAGCGTTGTAGGAATAGATCGCGTCGTAATTGCGCAATGCCAGCCATGCCGGGCCGGCTGCGCCTGCGGGCAATAGCAAGGCGGCTTTCACATCGGCATTCGGCACCGGTTCGCCATCCACCCGCGTGATGCCACGCTCGCTCCAGTCGGCGAGCGCACGCTTGTTCTTGCGTCCGGCCAGCGACACATCGAATCCCTCGGGAATCCGCACCTCGAAACCCCACGGCTCGCCGCCGCGCCAGCCGGAGCGCTGCAGATAGTGTGCGGTGGACGCCAGCGCGTCAGCAATGCTCGACACCAGATCGCGTCGTCCGTCGCCATCGAAGTCCACGGCGATGCGTGCATACGTGCTTGGCATGAACTGGGTATGGCCGAAGGCGCCGGCCCATGAACCGGCAAGCCCGTCGGCGGACAAGTCGCCGGCATGCAGCAGCTTCAGCAGGGCGAACAGTTCACCCTGGAAAAACGACTGGCGTCGGCCGGCGCAGGACAGTGTCGCCAGCGACTGCAGCAGCGGCCGCTTCCCGAACACCTGCCCATAGTCGCTCTCCACGCCCCACACCGCCACGACGGTGGCCGGATCCACACGGTATTTCTCTTCCACCCGTTCCAGCGTCTCGGCGTGGCGTGCCAGCATCTCCCGACCCTGCGCGATGCGTCGGCTGTCGACCAGCGCGGCGAGGTAATCCCAGATCGGCGTGGTGAATTCCGGCTGCGCGTCGAGGAGTTCGAGCACCGACGGGTCCGGCGAAAGGTCGCGGGTGTAGGCATCGAATGCGGCCGGCGGCACGCCGGCGGCTGAGGCCTTGCCGCGCAGGGTTTGCAGGCAGTGCGAAAAGGCCGCGTCGGCGGTGGCGGATGCGGTTGGTGCGAGTGCAGCGAGCAGCAGCAGGGCGGCGAATTTCATCGCGCCAGTGTGGGCCAGACCCGCCGCGCGGCCAAGGGGCGCGGCTCAGGCCCGCGCCAGCAGCAACTCTCCCAGCTCTCGTTTTTCGTCGCTCGAAAGGGTGGAAAGGTCGCGGGACTTGAGCTCGCCCAGGCGCTGTTCGCGGGTTTGGGCGACCAGTTTCTCTATGCCCTGGACCACGGCTTCCTGCCAGCCGCGGGAGTCGCCGGGGATCTCCGTCAGCGAGAGTTTTTCCAGCGCAGCGGCCTCGTCGCGGCCGGAGAAATGTTCGAGGATCGCGCCGGTGCGGATCGACGGGCTGACGTGGATCAGTTCCAGCAGTTCGATCAGCAGTCCGATGCCGGGCTGGCGCAGGTGCGCGAACCGGTACGGCGGGTGAATTTCCAGCCCGAGCGCGGGGTTGTGCAGCAACAGCGTGATGATGTTGCGCACCAGGCTGAGGCGCGGCGCGCGGGCGTCGCTGCGGCGCCGCGGGGCGGCGGAAACGGGTGTGGTGGCGCGTGGCGCCTGGGAAAGGCCGGTGAGCTCTGAGAGGCGTTGGAACATCAGGTCGCGGAACGCGCCGTCCGGGATGTTTTCAAGCAGCGGCTTGCAGCGCTCGGCCAGACGAGCGCGGCCGTCGAGGGTATTCAGATTGGTGTCGGCGGCCTGCTCGCGGAAGAAAAATTCCGACAGCGGCTCGGCCTGCGCCAGGCGCGCCTCGAAACCGGCGCTGCCTTCCTTGCGGACCACGGAATCCGGATCTTCGCCCTCGGGGAGGAACAGGAACGCCGCCTGGCGGCCCTCCTTCATCCGCGGAAGCACCGATTCCAGCGCCTTCCACGCGGCGCGCCTGCCGGCACCATCGCCATCGAAGCAGAAGAACACGTCGGCGGCGTTTCGGAACAGAAGCTCCGCGTGTTCCGGCGTGGTCGCGGTGCCGAGTGTGGCGACCGCGGTGGCGATGCCGTACTGGAACAGCGCCACCACATCCATGTAGCCCTCGACCACGATCAGCCGCGGAATCTTCGAATGCGCCTGGCGCACCTGCCACAACCCGTAGAGCTCGCGGCCCTTGTGGAACAGCGGGGTTTCCGGGGAATTGAGGTATTTGGGGCCGGCCTCCCGGCCGTCTGCGGTGGTCTTTCCAATGATCCGGCCACCGAAAGCGATCGGACGGCCGCGCCGGTCGTGGATGGGGAAAATCACCCGCTCGCGGAAACGGTCATACACGTGGCCGCCGTCGCTTCGGGCCAGCATGCCGGTTTGCTCCAGCAGCCGCAGCGACTCCGGATCGGTGCCAAGCGCATTTTTCAGGCCATCGAATCCTTCCGGTGCGTAGCCGAGCGAAAAACGCTCCCGCGTGGCGGCGTCGATCCCGCGGCGCGCGAAGTAGTCCAGAGCGCGCTTGCTGGCAACCAGTTGCCCCGAGAACCAGTGCGTTGCCGCGTCGAGAATCCCGAACATCTGGCGCAGATGCCCATCCTCGTTGCGCTGGCGTGTCTCGCGCGGCACCTCCATGCCGTTGCGCCGCGCCAGTTCCTCCACCGCATCGAGGAATTCGAGCTTGTCGTACTCCATCAGGAAGCGGAGTGCACTGCCGTGCGCGCCGCAGCCGAAGCAGTGATAGAACTGTTTGGTTTGGGATACGGTGAAGCTCGGCGAGCGTTCGTCGTGGAATGGGCACAGCCCCTGATACTCGCGGCCGGCCCGCTTTAGAGGCACGCGCGCACCGATCAGCTCCACGATGTCGGTGCGGGCGATCAGGTCGTCTATGAAGGCGTCGGGAATGCGGGCCATGTGCGTAGTGTAGGGCCGGGCCGACAGCACCGCGCCGCAGACGTGTCGGAATATGCGGGCAGCGGTCGGACGCGCGGCTCGGTCTGGCGCGCAGCGGTGTTGCCCGGATCAGGGCAATGCAACAGCGGCACATCAGCGCCCCCCACGTTCGTGGGAGGGACGCATCGCAGGGCGGTCATTAGCATCACCGTCGACGGAGGCGGTGCGCCGCCCCCGCTCCTTCCCCTTCCACACTTCTCCACAGGAACTCACATGAGCATCCATTCTCCGGGCGTGTCCCGGGGTGTCATCAGCGCCATCAGCGGCCTCATCGCCCTGGGGGCGGCCACGACCGCGCAGGCCGACTACAGCAATGGCAACTTCGAGGCCGGAGACTTGAGCGGGTGGGCGTCGCAGGGGCATACGATTCCTTCCGCCATCCCTACTTTTCCACCCACCACGCTGTCCCATCTGGGCTTGGGCTCGCGTGCGCCGATGTCAGCGGTACTGCCGCCAGGCAGCGCGGCGAGCACGAATCACGAGTTGTTCTGGAACAGCCACGCAGCGCGTATCCATGACGAGCAGGGCGGAACCGGCAACACCGCCAGCTCCCTGACCCAACGCCTCACCGTGACCAGCGCCGATCTGGATCCGGACGGCAAAGTGCACGTGCGCTTCTCGGCCGCTCCCGTGCTGCAGGACCCCGGTCATGCCGCGAACCAGCAGCCCTACTTCTTCATCGAATTGACCAATGTCACCCGGGGCACGTCGCTGTTTCACTCGTTCAATTTTGCCAACGAGCCCGGCGTGCCGTGGAAAACGTATGCTGGAAACACCTTCACCGATTGGCAAGCCTTCGACATTGCCCTGGATGTGGGCAGCGACGTGGCCATCGGTGACGAGATCGAACTGATCACCGTGGGGGCCGGGTGCGGTCAGAGCGGCCATGCCGGAGCGTTGTACCTGGACAACGTCCGAACCCAGTTGGCGGTCACCGGCACCAGCCTGTGGATCACGGCAGCAGGGCCGGACAGCGTGTGCCTGGCGGGCGGAAGTCGCGTCACCTATACCTACACATTCCAGAACAACGGCTCCGACCCGGTCACCGATGTGATCGCCAGCCTGGGCATGCCCGCCACCTCCGACGGCATGGAGATGGAGTTCCTGAGTATCGGCAGCCCGACATTCGGCGGTGGTAGCTGTTCCGCACCTGCCACGCCAAACGGGCCGGCACTCTGCGATATCGGGAGCCTGCAGCCGGGCGAACAGGGCACCATTTCGATGACCGTGCGAATCCCGTCCGGCGCCACCGGCGTTTCGCTCAACAACGGCAACTACGTGCTGTCGGGCATGACTGAAGACTTGGATCCGATATCCCAACTCGGCCCACTGCTCAGGACCGATCTGCTCGACGACTGCATGGTTCTGCCCGACATTCCGAAGCTGGTGCCGGGCCTGGGCCAGAAAGGACTGCTTCTGTTGAGCGGCCTGTTGGCGCTCTTGGGCGCGGTAGCCATGCGTGGCCGGCACGGAGGCCTGTGAGGCGGTCCGGCGCGCGAACGCGTTGATCGGAACCCATAGCCAGACCGGCGCCTGATCCTTTGCTCGGGCACCGGCAGCACGGTGCGAAGTGCATTGCCTGAGGAGCGATGGCAGTGCCCGGCAAAGACGGGCGGATTCTGCAGCGGGTGAATCCGTCCGTCTTTGCCATTTCCAGCAGATGACGCATGTCAATGGCGAGAATGAAGCGCCGTGCCCAGCCGACATGTGTCTCCTCGGTGCGCGACGAATATCCAAGCCGCCGCACCCGCTCCCGAACCTGGTCCAACAGCTTTGGCGGCCGCCCGCGTCGCTCCGTCGCGGGTTGGTACGTGCCGCCGTGTGAGTTGCCGTTCCACCCACCCTGTGCGAGGATCAATCCATGACACTACTCAAACCGCAAATACGGGCAGATTAGGCGGTAGGGTTAGGTGGTGTAGTCAGGTAACTGATTGATCGGGAATCGGATTTTTCCTGCGCGCGTTGAGGCATCCCGGTTTAGGCTGTTAGATTACACAGCGATTTATCATCGAATTGTAGTTAGACGATGGGTGAAGATCTCGCCACACAGAACCAAAGAATCTCCGACAACATCCGAGAGTGCGGGTGGCACTGCCTCCATGTCTTCCCTACTAAGGAAGGGCAGGATAAGTTCAGCTATTCCATTGGTTTTGGTGAGTCTTACGGTTCCCCAGAGGTGCTGATCTTCGGGTTGGAGCGGGAAAAGGCCCATGCTTTGCTTAATGAGTGCGCTCACTTGCTCAAAGGCGGACACATCATTGTTCCCGGCGTTGAAGACGGTAGTGTTCTCGCAGGCGACTATAAGGTCGTCTTTAAGTCCGTTCGCCCGGACAGGTTCGGTGAGTACTTGGGCACCGCTGTGCGGTACTACAGAGACAAGCCCTTCAGCGCGGTGGTCATGTTTCTTCCGGATCGACAGCATCGTTTCCCTTGGCATCAGGGCTACGACCACATCCCGGCAGAGGAGCCATTGGCCATCGTCTAACAATTCATGTATGGACTCCCCCGTCAACCCCTGACGGCATGGTTTTGTGAAGCGCTAGCTTCACGGCATTTGATTCTGCATTTTCCATCCTGCTGA
>JAPMLR010000020.1 GCA_026410415.1 Denitratimonas yunnanensis (SeqCode)
CGATGCGGCCACGACCCCGCAGGGCTGCGCTCGGCCCTGTGCCGGGATTCGGTGAGAAATGGCTACGCACTGAGCCGCTGCGTGGCCCCGCGATGTCGAAAACCCACGCATGAACCCCCGATCTGTGCCCGATCTGTGCCCAAAGCGGCGCTTGCGCGGCCGCTTCCTACCCGCCAGACTCGCCAAAAAGGGCGGTTGAACTTCCTATACCCCGTGGGTGTTGCCTGCGCCTTACGCGCATTGGCTGGAGCGTTACCGCTGACCAGCAAGTAATGGTTGTGGCGGTACAAAGCGAAAGCGCGGAAGGCACGCCACGCAAAAGCGAAACGCCACGCAAGAAAAGGGCGGCCCGAGGGCCGCCCTTTTCGCATCACACGCCGTGACTTTCCGGTCGCATCACTTGTTCGGCTCGAAATCTTCCCGGCCGGCCTGCCACAGCACGAAGCTATAGACATCGGTCCAGGTTTCATCAAGTTGGCTACGGCTGGAACCCATGCCGTGGCCGGCGCTGAAATCGATGCGCAGCAGCACGGGCGCGTCACCTGCACGACTGGCGGCAAGGCGCGCAACGTACTTGCCACTGTGGAAGGTGGCCACGCGCGGATCATTGAGGCCGGAGATCACCAGTACTGCCGGATACTCCACGCCTTGCCGGATGTGCTGGTACGGATCGAGGTCGAACATGGTGCGGAACGAAGCCGCATCGCTGATCGGCCCACCCCATTCCTCGATGTCGGCGTAGTTCTGCTCGGACATGTAACGGGTCGGGTTCATGAAACCCACATTGGCGATGGCGCCGCTGAACAGGTCCGGGCGCTCGTTGATCGCGCCACCCAGCATGACGCCACCGGCCGAGGTGCCGATCAGGGTCAGTGTCTTTGGCGAACCGATCCTGTCGGCCACCAGTTTCTCGGCCACGTCGATCGCATCGCGCCAGGTATTGGCCTTGGTGCCAGCCTTGCCGGCGTAGTGCCAGTCACGCCCGAATTCACCGCCACCGCGCACGTTGGCCAACGCGTACACGCCACCACGGTCCAGGAATGGCAGCAGGCGCGCATTGAACCTTGGCAGATAGGCCATGCCATACGAGCCATAGGCTTCCAGCAGCACCGGCGTGTTCGCATCCACGGCCACGCCCTTCTTCGCCACCACCGTATACGGCACCCTGGTGCCATCACGCGCGGTGACCAGCGCGCGGCGCGCCTCGTAGCCGTCAGTGTCGAACGGCAGCGGCGGCACCAGTGCCAGGTCCTGCATGCGTCCGCTGTCGACATCCAGCCGGAACACGGTGGAAGGGGTGAACCAGCCGGTCATCGCCACCAGCACCGTCGAAGACGAGGCCGCTCCCTGCATCCACGGAATCTGGCCGTCGAATGGCAGCGCCAGTTGCACGGCAACGCCGCCCGCTGGCACCCGCCACAGGCCCGAGCTGGCGCCGTCGATGGTACGCACCAGCAGCCCCTCCCGCGTGGGCAGGATCGATTCGATCACCGGCTCACCCGGCAGCGCGATGACACTGGCAGCAGCCAGGTCGGGCGTGGTGGCTGAAGTCTGCAATACGCGACCGCCAGAGGCCGTCTTCTTCGAGAGCAGGTACAAGTCGTCGCCACTCAACGCGAACTCGACGACGACATCCTCGAAGCCCGCCACCGGCGTCCATTGCGCTTTTCCGTCCATCGCAGCTTCGGCATCGGCGCGATACAGCGCAACCTCATTGCGGCCATCGCGCACCATTGCCAGTGCGGTGGCGCTGTCCGGGTCGAAGAGCACCGCCAGGAACTGCTCCGGCTTGCCGACGATGCCATTCGCACCGCGCTTGGCCAGGACCACATCCGGTCCGCTCGCACCCAGCCGGTGGAAACGGGGTTCGCTGTTGACGTAGTAGCCAGGCGTACCCAGTTCACCGACGAACTTGAGATAACTGAAACCCAAGCCATCGCGTGCCCAACTCATCGCCCATGCATGCGGAACAGCCACCGGCAACAGGCGCCCACTGGCCACCTCCAGCACGCGCAGGGTGGAGTCTTCCGTTCCGCGCTTGGACAAGGCCACCAGCACATGCTGGCCAGTCGGCGCCACCGACCAGTTGTCCATCACCTGCTCGCCATCGCCTTTCAGTTTGCTCGGATCCAGCAGTACGCGCATGCGGCCGTCGGCTTCGCGCAACATCAACTTGCTGTCCTGTTCGCCGGCCGCGCGGATTTCGTGGAATACCAGGCCGGCCTCCTCCTGCGCCCTGCCCACGCTGGCCAAGTCTCCTGAGCGGGCCGCCACATCCGCCAGCAGCTGGGTGCGGCCGGGAATCGCCTTGAACACCCCCTGGGTATGCGCTGCTTGCGCCTTCAGCCACGGCAACCAGTCCGGATCCTTGCCACTTTCCATCCAGCGGTACGGATCAGTGACCTTGGTGCCGTAATAATCATCGACCACCGGTTCGACCTTGGCGATGGGTGCCTGTGCAAACGCCGTGGCGAAGGGAAACAGCGCAATCAGGAACAACAACGGTCGTGCCCAGCGTGTCATCGGCATGGCGGTCTCTCCGTGTGGTGGTAGCCGCTCCCCATGCAGCTGTAACCGGAGTATGCGTACTTGCCAGCCCGCAGGCAAGTGGATAAACACACGGCGTCCGCATCCGACGTCTGGGCACGAAGGACGGATGAATCGCGGTGAAAGGATCTGTACACGTCGTGGCTGATGACGGTAAGGCACGAGAGGAGTTCGTACTAGACAAACCAAACCAAGGCATATATCTACCGCCTATGACTTGGGGTATCCAGTACCGCTATTCGCATGACGCAGTGTTAATGGTGTTTGCTTCGCACTATTACGATGCAGCAGACTACATCCGGAACTACGATGAATTCAAATCTCTCCTTGAAAGTGTCGAATAACAGTTGCTGCCCGTGCTGGAAGGCGTGGCCAAGGCCGGCAAGCCGCTGCTGATCGTGGCTGAGGAAGTCGAAGGCGAGGCGCTGGCGACGCTGGTGGTCAACACCATCCGTGGCATCGTCAAGGTCGCCGCAGTGAAGGCGCCGGGCTTCGGTGATCGCCGCAA
>JAPMLR010000161.1 GCA_026410415.1 Denitratimonas yunnanensis (SeqCode)
GCACCAAGCAGGTCGCCCGAGGCTTCACCCGCGCACAGAGCGATGCGTGGCCGCTCCGCCATTACCGCAGCAGCGCGCGCTGACCACTTTCGATGAACACCAGCATGGTGCGAATGTCGTCGCTGTCTTCAGCCATGCCGGCGAGCACGGCGCGAGCGTCGTCGAGTTTCGCCTCGCCCATGTACAGTGCCCGATACGCGCGCTTGATCGCGGCGATGCGGGTGGCATCGAAACCGCGCCGTTTGAGCCCTTCGGCATTGATGCCGCGCGGCCGGGTGTACTTGTCCTGCGCCACCATCAGAAATGGCGGAAC
>JAPMLR010000162.1 GCA_026410415.1 Denitratimonas yunnanensis (SeqCode)
CGTGCTCGACTCAACGCGATCCTGCATCCGCGCGTGCATGACCGCCTGCACGCGCTGGCGACGGCGCCGGGGCCTGCACTGGTGCTGGTCGCCGTCCCGCTGCTCGCCGAATCCACGCATCGCTACCACTGGCTGGACCGCGTCCTGGTCGTGGATGTACCACGCGAGGTGCAGATCCAGCGTGCCATGTGGCGCGACGCGCTGGATCGCGCGGCCGCCGAGCGCATGCTCGCAGCCCAGGCAGACCGCGCCTCGCGCCTCGCCTTGGCCGATGACGCGCTCACCAACGACGGCCCGATCGAGCGGCTGGACG
>JAPMLR010000163.1 GCA_026410415.1 Denitratimonas yunnanensis (SeqCode)
ACTTTGTGTTGCTTCAGCAGTTCTCCGGCCTGAGCTGGAATAGCCAGTTTCAGTTCTATTTCCTTCGCCATGACATCCTCAGTAGTCAGTAAGTTAAAAAGTCGATTCAGGCTATTTTACTGTGCCTGCCAGATTCCAAAAAGCAGATAAAAAAGACACTTTTGTCATAAAAGTGAAACCTTTCTGTCATATAAACTGCACTATCAACTTTTCGTGACATGCAGATCAATAAAATATGACAAAACGCGGAAGTTTTTATGACAATGAAAGTCTCTGCTTTTATACTTTCGCACCATATTTAAGACCCCAGGG
>JAPMLR010000164.1 GCA_026410415.1 Denitratimonas yunnanensis (SeqCode)
TAGACGCTTGAGTTTGGTTTCGCTGTTGGTACTGGCGATCTCTTCCTTGAGCCTGATGGCTTCGGCATTGAGGTCGATCGTCTTGAGCAGCTCGAACACGGTCTCCGCGCCCATGCGCGCATCGAACTCGTCGCCGTGGTCCTGCACCGCCTGAAGGTATTGCTCCTCGGTCAGCAGATTGCCCCGCTCGAGCGGCGTCAGACCCGGGTCGATCACAACATAGGCTTCGAAATACAGGGTGCGCTCGATGTCACGCAGCGTCATGTCCAGCATCAGGCCGATGCGCGACGGCAGCGACTTGAGGAACCAGAT
>JAPMLR010000165.1 GCA_026410415.1 Denitratimonas yunnanensis (SeqCode)
CCGACCAGTCGCTGCAGATCGGTGTCGGTGCACTGTGTGCGTTGGCGACGGTCGCGTGCATCGCTGGCGTGGCGTTGTGCGATCCGCGTTCGGGGGGTGGTCGTGCGTCTGGCCGGGGGCATGCTGGCGGTGATGGCGGTGTTCTGGTTCGGCAATGCCCGCATGCTGCTGCATGGCAACGAGTTGGTGCATACCTATCTGCTGACCTTGAGCGTGGTGTTGGCGGCGCTGTGCGTCTGGCGGGCCAGGACCAAGCCCTGGCCATGGATGGCGGCGAGCACGGCGTGCGGGGTGGTGGCGACGTTCTGTTTC
>JAPMLR010000166.1 GCA_026410415.1 Denitratimonas yunnanensis (SeqCode)
TGCGCGAGCTGGCAACGGACGAGGTGTGAGGTCCGGATGTCTGTACCACGCAGCCAGAACGCCATGAGTCGGTGATCGGCACATGGCACCGCGATGTGATCTGCTTTTCGCCAGTGGATTGACTCTCGGTGTCGTGGCCGCGCTGGGGTTGCCGCAGGCGGTTCCCGGGTGGGTGTGCTGGAGCCTCGTCGCGACAGGCAGCTTCGTGGTGCTGCGCCTGCCACGGTGGCGCTTGCTGTCCGGGCTGTGCATCGGTTCTGGCGGGGCGGTGCTGGTGGCCGTCTGGACGATGGATGCGCGCTTGCCCGTGGC
>JAPMLR010000167.1 GCA_026410415.1 Denitratimonas yunnanensis (SeqCode)
CCAATCCACCACGCGGCGACTGGAAACCGGCAAGCAACGCATCGACGTGGGACAGTTCCGCATCGCACCATGACGAGACAATGCTCTGCGCTGCGCAATCGCCCGCCGCTCACCGGCGGGCGTTTTGCTTTCCAGACGATAATGCCCCGAGCGATGGAACTCAGCCGCCCGTGACCTCTGCATCCACCGTCTTTCTCCGCAATCGGCTACCGTTTCCGTCACAATTCGCCCTTCCCGTCGTCCATGGGAATATCGTCCCGCAAAGAGGCTTCCATGCAGACCTTCCTGGACATCGCCCTGTCCTTTCCCAA
>JAPMLR010000168.1 GCA_026410415.1 Denitratimonas yunnanensis (SeqCode)
TTGATGTCGATTCCCCGTATCTGGATGTGGTCCGGACCGCGGTCGAGTCCGGCCATTCGAGCTTTCCGGTGCATGGCGAGGACCGCGACGAAATCCTCGGCATCCTGCTGGCCAAGGACCTGTTGCGTGCGCTGGTGGATGGCCGCCATCCCGAAACCATCCGCGAACTGCTGCGTCCGGCCGTCCTGATTCCCGAGTCCAAGCGCCTCAATGTGCTGCTGAAGGAGTTCCGCCTGTCGCGCAACCACATGGCGATCGTGGTGGACGAATACGGTGGCGTCGCCGGCCTGGTCACCATCGAAGACGTGCTC
>JAPMLR010000169.1 GCA_026410415.1 Denitratimonas yunnanensis (SeqCode)
GTCGAAATCCGGCAGTGCACGCGCCCTCAGGCCCTCGACATACTGGCTGGGCGACAGAAGAAAACTGCTGGAAAACACGCGGTCGCTAATCTGGATGCCGTCGCTTCCGACGCGCCTTATCAAATAGAGGCCTTCGTTGGTTTCCTGGACCAGATGCACGGCAACACGCCTCAGCGTGGCAACGGGATCTGGGGCGCTTCCTGATTGCGCCGGTACAGGCAGGCGATGTTGCCGATGCGCTGCACCAACTGTGCAGTCGCACGTTGCGCCAGCTCCGCGACCAGCGCATCACGCGCTTCACGAGCTTCGGC
>JAPMLR010000170.1 GCA_026410415.1 Denitratimonas yunnanensis (SeqCode)
CCGTCGAGCCGCCAGCGACGATGTCGTGGTGTTCACCTCGGCGCACTCTATACTTCAGGGTCGCGGTTTCCGCGCCGACATGCAGACGCGCCGCTTCCAGTTTCTGAACGAGGTCTCTGGCCACTATGAAACACCCGCTTCGACATTGCACCGTTGAAATGCTTTCGCTCGTCCTTCTGTCTTGCCTGTTGGTGGCCGGCAACGCCTTCGCCCGTTCCACCGACCGCGACCAGCCGCTGGAAGTACACGGAAGCGGTCTGGATGGCCCGATCTCGCAGAACGGCGACACCTTGTTGACCGATGTCGTCATC
>JAPMLR010000021.1 GCA_026410415.1 Denitratimonas yunnanensis (SeqCode)
CGATGCGGCCACGACCCCGCAGGGCTGCGCTCGGCCCTGTGCCGGGATTCGGTGAGAAATGGCTACGCACTGAGCCGCTGCGTGGCCCCGCGATGTCGAAAGCCGAAGTGCGAACCTCCGATCCGTACCCAAAACGACGCTTGCACGGCCGCTGCCTACCCGCCAGACTGGCCGAAAAGGGCGTTTGAATTTCCTATACCCCCCGAATCAACCAAGCTTTGGACTGAACCTGATTGTGAGGCCAACGCTCGCAATGAGATCATCCAGACCAACGACAGGAGAAACTTCAAGCATGTTCAGAGTCACAGTCGGCGTCATGTTCTTGCTCGCAAGTCCAATCGTGAGCATTTTTTGGTCTTTTGCACTCGGCTTTCTGCTTGGGATGGTTTCCATAGCGCTGATCGTCTGGGGATTGACTGCGCATGGAAAGAATGCGCAGAAGCAGCAAGTCAGTTTCGCAGAAGGGTTCGATCACATCTTCATGTCCGGAGGAACCGGTATCGCTGTATCTGCAAGTCGCCGCATTGTTCGCCTCAAGGACGCATCGCGGATCAAAGATTATCAGTTTGGCGACGTGCGATCTTGGGAGGCGAAACTATTGACCGGAGGCATGACGCATGTCTATGGCGGCGCCGGGCTATCAGGGATCAATGCCAACGCTCAGGCGATGGGCGCGAATATCGGCCAAGCCATGCGGAATAAGAGTGAGAGTGGGCTATTCTTATCCGTAAAGGACATAGACAAGCCCACATGGCGAATCAACATGCTGAACAAGACGGACCTGGATCGATGGATGGAAGTCCTTCAGCAGTTCGTCAATGAAGCAAAACCATGAATTACTTTGGCGCGATGGATCGGCCCGAACAGCGTCGGCGAAGCTTTGGCTTGAACTGTCGTTTTATTCAGTAGAAGCGGCTCGAAGCCTCTGTCAAGTGTCGGACGAATCGTCAGGTTCGCCCGAAAGCCTTCGACACCCTACTGCGCAGCGCAAGCCCCGGCCATTTGTGCAGAACCGTAGCACCGTCCAGACCGGGGAAAGAGGAGTCCGTTCATGCGTCATGATTATTTCGGAAGCGCACCAGACAAGTACGTCGGATTGCCGGCGGACAATCTCACCACAACGCTTTTCCGCTGCACGGCGCGATCCCTCGCGACGCTCCGCCCACTCGCCGTGGCCATGCTTGTCGCGGCCTTGAGTGGCTGCGCGGACGAATCGACTGTCTTGCCACCCAGTTCCCTTGGGCCCGCTTCTCCCGGATTTGTGTAAGTCCGCTCCGGATCAGGCGGCTTGCCTCAACTGTGCATCCTGTTGCATCGATTCGTCCAGCCTCTGCTTGGCTGCCTTGGCCCAGCCCTGCCACTTCGGTAGTGTGATGGCGCGGCCCTTGACGTAAACATCCTCTGGCGTCAGCACGTCGCCACCCTCCGCTGGTTCCAGTGCCCAATGAGGCCGGACAGCGTTGTAGCGGCCACGGAACGCTGAAAGTTTCTCCCTGGCGTCCTGCGGGTGGTCGTAGAGCTGCCAGTACACCTCTTCCCGTTTGAGCGTCTGGTGGAAGCGCTCCAGCAAGCCCAGCTGCTGTGGAGTCCGGTAGCGGGTGCGGACGTGACGGAACCTGTCCTTGATCGCCTTCTGGAAGTGCCGGGCCAGAAAGCAGCTGCCGTTGTCGGTGACCAGAAACGGGATCTTCTCCAGCGTGCCATGCAGGCGTTCGGCTTCCTCCACCGCCAGGTCGATCGCGGCGCTGACTTCAGGTGCCGAATAGCTCGGAGTGAGGTGGCAGGCCAGCAAGTAGCGGCTGTAGTAGTCGATCACGGTGACCGCGTACCACCAGCCGTGCCCGGGAATGTGGATGTAGGTCACGTCGGTTTGCCACAGTGCGTTCGGGCGCGTCGGCAACAGCTCGAACAGCTTGGCGCTCTGGTACAGCTCGGCCTTCGTCGCTCGCCGCTTCTGCGTCAGATCCTCAGCCTTGAACACCGCGTAGACGAACTTCTTGCTGACTACGATGCCGGCCCGCCGCATGACGATTGCCAGTCGCTTGTAGCCCCACCACGGATACAGCCGGGCGAACTCGATTACCTGGCCCCGCAATGCCTCGTCCAGTGGTCGGGGCGCTGGCCCTGGCTTCCTTGGCGCCTCGTCAGGACGGTGGTACCAGCTCGACGCCGCCACGCCCAGCGCGCCCAGCAGCGGCTTCAGCCGCACCTGCGTCCGCTCTGCTTCGATCATGGCCCGCAGCTCCGCAGTCAGAGCGACGGGCCCGAGAGCTTTTTTAGGATGCGGTTCGCTATCGTCAGCTCGCCAATCACCTGCTCCCGACGCTCGATCTCGCGCTGCAGACGGGACAGCTCCTTGGTCGACTGCGCTTCGCCGCCCTTGCCGCGCAGCTGAGCCTTGCCCCCGTTGATGAACTCGTCGCGCCAGCGGTACAGCGTCGGCTCGCTCACCCCCACACGCCGCGCGATCTGTGCGGCAGGTTCCTCCTTCCTCAGCAGCGACAGCACCAGCTCAATGCGCTTCTGTCCCACGACCGACCGCGATGCTGCGCGGTCGGCGTGGGATTACAGGCGGGCCGAGCCGGCCCCCGCGGGCGCAGGTCTCCCCGCGGAGCTTGGCTACGACCGTGGGAGCCTCGCCCAAGTCTCGAAGGCCGGAGGCTTCGCGCCAGGATCGAACCCTGGCGTTCCACCCGCCGGCCGCAGTGGCCAGTGCGCTCGCGTCAAGCGGGAACGTGGTCTTGACGCGGCGAGCGTCGAAGCCGACGCCATTATCCCCGCGATCCATCAAGCAAGACCACAAAGCCCGGCCTCGTGCCGGGCTTTGTGCGTTCTGGCGTCCGAGGCGGGAGACTTCCTACCCGCCCCGCGGCAATGTCTGACGCGAAGATCAGAAAACGCCGATATGAACGCGTGCTCGCGGGCGCAACCCTGAGCAGCCGTCCCTGCAACGGAGCGCTGCGTGCCGCGCCTGACCGCACCCCGGCGGCAGGCCGAGGTGTGCGCGCCACTGCCGGCCGCCCACGCCGCTG
>JAPMLR010000171.1 GCA_026410415.1 Denitratimonas yunnanensis (SeqCode)
GGCGTGAAGACATTCCCGCCCTTGCCCGACAATTCATCGCCGACGCCGCGCGGCGCATTCAGGCCACGCCCAAGCAGTTCGCTCCGGCCACGATGGATGGGCTGCGGCGTCACCCGTGGCCGGGCAACGTCCGGGAGCTGGAAAACCTCTGCTGGCGCCTGATGGCGCTGGCGCCGGGTGACACGATCCTGCTGTCCGATCTGCCGCAGTGTCTGAGTCCAGGAAACCCGGATCCGGCGTCGGTGAGTACGGACCAAGGCGATGCCAGTAGCCACGATTGGGAGCGGGCCCTGCGTCACTGGGCAGAGGGA
>JAPMLR010000172.1 GCA_026410415.1 Denitratimonas yunnanensis (SeqCode)
GAAAATCCGTGAGCAGGCCGTGGTGTTCGAGAAGTTCGAACGAACGCGCGCCGTGTCCGGCCATGAACAGCTTCAGTGCCTCATCGAACAATCGCGCATTGGATGCCTCGGCCAGCAACGGTGCCAGGGCGGGAATCGGCTCGGCACTGGCGGAATCAATGGAAAACCCCAGTTTGGCCGCCAAGCGCACCGCCCGCAGCATTCGCACGGGATCTTCACGATAGCGTTCGGCAGGCTCACCGATCAGACGCAGCGTACGCGCCATCACGTCATCGTAGCCACCGACATAGTCGCGTACGGCAAAATCGCT
>JAPMLR010000173.1 GCA_026410415.1 Denitratimonas yunnanensis (SeqCode)
CGAGGTTGGCCTTCCACACCGACGGCAGCGCCAGACCCGGCTCCATCAGGTCCACGCGCAGACGCGCGTCCAGCGGATTGGCCGGCACGTAGGGCGGACTCACGCCCGGGGTGAAGATCGCACCCGGATTACGCATGTCATAGGCGACGAAGTTCAGACCGGTGTTCTGGAAGGCACCCGCCAACCAGACGCTCGGGGCAGCACCTTGGAACAGACTCACGCCACCGCGCAACTGCGTGGAGCGCTCGCTGTCGAAGGTGTAGTTGAAGCCAAAGCGCGGCTGCCAGAGCTTCTTGTCGATCGTGGTGCG
>JAPMLR010000174.1 GCA_026410415.1 Denitratimonas yunnanensis (SeqCode)
GGACATGGCCGATCAGCGCGACAGCACGCTGTTCGTTGCTGCGGCCTGTGCCAGCGGCCCCATAGTCCGGCTGACTCCTGCAGACTGGACCAATAACAGTTCAGTCCAGTTTCTAGCAAAGATACGTGGCAATTCCGATCTCCTGCAGAACACCACTTGCGATGCAGGAACGGCCTCATGCTCACTTGAACCGTGACGCACAGGCGTGCAACAGCAGGCTGTTCGGGGTATTCATTCTGATCCTTGGTTGTGAGCTGAGGAGGCGGTCTCAAGAATCAGGTGCAACACGTTTAGCGTACTCGGCCATTTC
>JAPMLR010000175.1 GCA_026410415.1 Denitratimonas yunnanensis (SeqCode)
CCCACCGCTTCGGCGGCCTGCTGGTGGGTGAGCTCGAACTCGTCGATCAGGCGCTGCAGGGCGAGGGCTTCTTCCAGCGGATTGAGGTCTTCACGCTGGATGTTCTCGATCAGGGCCATCGCCAGCACGGTGTTGTCCTCGATGTCTCGGATCACCACGGGAACGTCACGCAGGGCGGCGCGCTGCGCAGCGCGCCAGCGGCGCTCGCCGGCGATGATTTCGTAGCGGTCCTTGCCGACGCCGCGTACGATGATCGGCTGGATCAGGCCCTGCGCCTTGATCGACTCGGCCAGCTCGTCGAGTTTCTCCA
>JAPMLR010000176.1 GCA_026410415.1 Denitratimonas yunnanensis (SeqCode)
GCAGATGTCCAGCACTTGCGGCTGCTGGCCGGTGTGCGGATGGTTCGGGCCGGCATAGACCTTGAGCTTGCGGAACATCGCACGGCCCAGCGGGTGCTTCGGCAGCATGCCCTTCACGCCGATCTCGATGACGCGCTCGGGATGACGATCCAGCGCCTGACCAAGGGTTTCGGTCTTGAGGTTGCCGATGTAACCGGTGAAACGGTGGTACTTCTTGTCCTGAACCTTGGTGCCGGTGGTGTGGCTCTTCTCGGCGTTGATCACGACGAGATAATCACCGGTGTCCACGTGCGGGGTGTAGACGGGCTTG
>JAPMLR010000177.1 GCA_026410415.1 Denitratimonas yunnanensis (SeqCode)
CCAGGCTGCAGGTAATGAACACGGCTCAAACCTTGTTACAGTTTTCTTACGAGGTCTGCTAATCTCATGCACTTTGAGCTAGGCTCAATGAGAAACAAGTCTAGGCCTACTGAAATGATGTGCGGTCTACATTTTGTCTGGCAGGTTCAGCTTTGTATCAGTGCCCCTTTTAACTCAAAGCTGGGCTGGGAGTAAATGCTTGGTTTTATTGCTGATAATAAACTGTATTTTTCAAGCCAAAGTAAGCTGAAATCAGTTTTTTCCTCCAAAAATTAAACTTTTTTTTTCCAGTGGTATTTTCCACCACAGC
>JAPMLR010000178.1 GCA_026410415.1 Denitratimonas yunnanensis (SeqCode)
TGGTTTGGCAGGCTTAATTTCTACATTTCGACTTTTAACGCGAGAGGCAGATTTACATATTTACGGACCAAAAGGTATTAAGGAAGTGATTACACTTCAAATGAAACTTGCCGATTCTTGGACGAATTATAAGCTCTGTTTTCATGAATTATCTTCTAAAGAATCACAATTAATTTTTGAAGATGATAATGTGGAGGTTTATACTATTCCGTTGGAACATCGCATCTATACAAATGGTTATCTGTTCAAAGAAAAAAAGGGTGATAGAAAATTAAATATTGACGCTGTAGAGGAGGCTAATATTGATAC
>JAPMLR010000179.1 GCA_026410415.1 Denitratimonas yunnanensis (SeqCode)
TCTCAGAATTTGAGATGGCTCCCCGATAGATTGACCCCACTCCCACCCCATACGCGAAGGACATCCCATGGACGACAACAAGAAGCGGGCACTCTCGGCGGCCCTTTCCCAGATCGAGACGCAGTTCGGCAAGGGCGCGGTAATGCGCATGGGCGACAAGGTGGCCGAAGCTGCTGAAGTGATCAGCACCGGCGCGTTGATGCTCGATATCGCACTGGGCATCGGTGGCCTGCCCAAGGGGCGCGTGGTGGAGATCTATGGCCCCGAGTCTTCAGGCAAAACCACGTTGACGTTGCAGGCCATCGCCCA
>JAPMLR010000022.1 GCA_026410415.1 Denitratimonas yunnanensis (SeqCode)
GATGCACGATACCCAGCACCGGCCCGATGGCGTCGGGTTTGCTGGCGAACAGGAAGCGCAAGGGGTACGGAAAGCTCAGCACCCATTGCCGCACCGGCCGCGGGCCGAACACCTCCTCCACCAAGTGCCGCGCCGACTCGGCCATGCGGCGAGCGCCGCAGCTGGGGCAGAAGCCGCGCTTGATCACCCTTGACCTGCTCAACCGCGGCACCGGTCCGGCGCGCGTGCGCTGGGCGCAGGTGCTGTACGACGGCAGCCCGTTGCGCGACACCGGCGAACTGCTGGCACGCTGCTGCACGCCACACGACGCTGCCGGCAAGGACCACCAGATCATCAGCAGCGGCATCCAGCGCCGCGTGCTCGGCGCCGACGAATGGGTGGTGCTGCTGCGCGTCCCGCAGCCGCAACCGGTCACGCCGCTCTGGCAGTCGCTCGACCGCGAGCGGCACAGGATCGAACTGCGCGCCTGCTACTGCTCGGTACTCGACGATTGCTGGATGCTGGAGGCCGGAAACGAAGAGCCCGAACCGGTGCGCGCCTGCCCGCGCACACCGGACGTGCTCTGGAACGGCTGACGCCGCGATCAGTCCTTGCGTACGTATTCGATGACCGCGCCGCCCTGGTGCAGGGTGACCGTGCGCGGCGTGCCTTCGTCCGGTGCGAACACCAGCGTGGCGTCGACCACGGTGAGGAAGAACTTCGACGATGACTCGGCGAAGATCTCGAATGCCGGCTGTCCGGTCAGCTGCACTTTCGGCGTGTCGCCATCGAGCAGGACGGTCATCGTCACGCCCTGGTAGACGTATTCGCCGACGATGCGTTCGAGTGCTTCGCGCGGCAGCTGTACTTGCGCACGTGCAGCCGGCATGTCCTCGTCGCTGCGTGCAACGACTTCGCCATCGCCCTCATCTTCGGGGAAGAAGCGCATCGCCTCCACCTTTCCGGCGCCATCACGCTCGAACACGATCCGCGACCAGCCTTCGTCGAACACGAACGTGTCCTTCGCCACCGGGATCAGCGGGTAGGCGAGCCCGCCGGTACGCTGCGAGGTCAACTTGCCGTCGACGACGCGCAGCACCCGCGCCGCGTCGGCGTCGATGCGGTAGACACCCTCGTATTCGCGCAGCGCATCGGCATCGACCTCGATCGCCTTCTTCTCCGGATACGGATTGCCGATGGCATGGGCCGCCAGCAGGTTGGCCACGCGACCGGTGCCGAGCATTCCGGGCCGTCCGCTGTCGGCGTTGTAGAGCACCGCGACCGTGATGTCGCTGCCGGGCAGGTACAGCAGGTAGCTGCTGAAGCCGGGAATGCCGCCGCCGTGCCACAGCTGCGGTTCGCCACGCAGCGTGCCGGTGAAGATGCCGTAGCCGTAGTCATTCTCGGCGGCCTTTCCGACCGGTGTGATCATGGCGCGGTAGTTCGCGTCCTCGAGCACCTTGCCTTCGTGCAGCGCGCGGTTCCACCGGAGCAGGTCGTCCACCGTCGAGACAAGCGCGCCGGCCGCGTGCGGCTGGGTCATGCTGAGATGCATCGCGCGTGCCCACGTGCCGCCCTTGTCGGTGTAGCCGTCGACATGTCCCGGGATCACCGCGTCGGCTTCGTTGCCGTAGCGCGTGTGCACCATGCCCAGCGGCTTGAAGAACGCGGCATCGAAGTACTCGTGCCACGGCTTGCCGCTCGCGGCTTCGATCACCGCGCCCAGCAGCACGTAACCGGAATTGTTGTAGTACCAGCCTTCGCCCGGCGCGAAGTCGGGCTTTTCGTCCTTGAAGGTGTCGATCAGTTGCGCGGTGGCCAGGTCCTTCATGATGCCGCCACCGGCCATGATCGATTCGATGTCGGTGTAGCTGCGGATGCCGGAGGTGTGGTTGAGCAGCATCTCGACCGTGACCTTGTCGCCACCCGGGTAACCGGGCACGAACTTCGACAACGGATCGGACAGCGACAGCCTGCCGTCTTCGGCCAGCTTCAATGCCGCCGCCGCCGCGAACTGCTTGGTCACCGAGCCGATGCGGAACACCTGGTCGGGCGACAGCGGCACGTCGAGTTCGAGGCTGGCACGGCCACAGGCGCCGCGATACAGCACCTCGTCACCTCGCGCGACCAGCACGGCCATGCCCGGCGCGTCCTGCTGGCAGTTCTCGGCCAGGGTCGCTGCGGCGAAGGTGGACACTTCGCGTCCGCTTGGCGGCGCGGCGTGCAATGCGCCGGCCAGCAGGCACAGCGAAAGCGTGGTGGTCAGCATCTTCAATCGCATGGTGTTTTCCCCTTGGGAAGGTCTGAACAATTCCATTCTGGGTATAGGAATTTCAAACGCCCTTTTCGGGAAGTCTGGCGGGTAGGTTGCGGCCGCGCAAGCGCCGGTTGGGGCTCGGGTCGGTGGTCCGCGCGCGGGGT
>JAPMLR010000180.1 GCA_026410415.1 Denitratimonas yunnanensis (SeqCode)
TAAATAAGTGTTTGTGTGATTTATAATCAAATGGCCCACCTTGTCGCTATGTTGGCATGAGCCTTGCATAAGTCATTGAATACGAATGATAATTATTCTCATTCGCATGATATTTGGGAATTGTCGCTGCGTGGACCTGACGGCCCGAAAATTCGCGTTAAGCACTTCTTACGTATGCGCCATGATTTTTGCCATATCATATTGATTCTATTAGATATTCTTACCATGATTGCCATGAAACAGGGTGTCCCGAAATAATCTCTCCCCGTAGATATTTTGGGTTACTTTTTATACAAGAGTGGGGTGTC
>JAPMLR010000181.1 GCA_026410415.1 Denitratimonas yunnanensis (SeqCode)
ACCATCAACGCGCTGTCCACCGCGGTGAGCACGCGGTAGGTGTCCTCGCCGAAGTCGGCGTGGCCCGGCGTGTCGAGCAGGTTGACGATGCATCCTTCATACGGGAACTGCATCACCGAGCTGGTCACCGAAATGCCGCGCTCCTGTTCCAGCGCCATCCAGTCGGAAGTCGCGTGGCGATTGGTCTTTCGCGATTTCACCGAGCCGGCCATCTGGCTCGCACCACCGAACAGCAGCAACTTTTCGGTCAACGTGGTTTTGCCCGCGTCCGGATGGGAGATGATCGCGAAGGTGCGGCGGCGGCGCGC
>JAPMLR010000182.1 GCA_026410415.1 Denitratimonas yunnanensis (SeqCode)
TCACGGCGCGGAGCATCACCAGACAATTGCGCTGCGGCGAGGCGGACCAGGGTCGCCACCGTCGCATCCGTCGGGAATTCACGCGTCGCAGAAGGGGCAAAGTGCGGCATCATTCGCACATGGTATCCAACCCTGTGCTGCGCTATCGCCCTTCCCTTGCTCCTCGCGACTTCGGCACGCTGGTGCAGGGCTGTTTTCTGTTGTGGTTCGCGAGCCTGCGAACCACCGTTTGGCCGGCCTTCGGCTATTCCCTGCTGTTGCAATGGGCATTGCTGCACTGGTGGTGGCAGACTCGCGACATATTCTCC
>JAPMLR010000183.1 GCA_026410415.1 Denitratimonas yunnanensis (SeqCode)
TGAAAGAGTCTTTTCGGGGAGACAGCCTTGACAGGCGTCGGCATCCGTTGCGATATAGCAGTCTCTGCACGGCGATCGGTCGTCGTGCCTCAACGGGAACCACTGGATGGATGGCAACGCGAGCAATCTGGCTGGGATGCGGGTCATGGTCATCGACGACTCCAAGACCATACGGCGCACTGCGGAAACCCTCTTGAAGAAGGAAGGTTGCGAAGTCTTCACCGCCACTGACGGGTTCCAGGCGCTGGCCAAGATCGCCGACAATCAGCCCCAGATCATTTTCGTGGACATCATGATGCCGCGCCTGG
>JAPMLR010000184.1 GCA_026410415.1 Denitratimonas yunnanensis (SeqCode)
CACGGTCATGAAGAAGTCGTTGGATGCTTCATCATCCACGGCGCCGATGCTGACGGTACCGAATGCAGGCAGGTGTGGCAGCGGCGTCCGCGTCCAGATCCCTGCACCCGGCTCGACCATATAGATGCGGTTCTTCACATCTTCCAGCACGTTGATGAAGTAGTAATCCTTGGTGGCGCCGAAACCGGCCAGCGAGCTGTGCTCGTCAGGCTGGAACACCCCCGAGAACTCGCGCTTGCCGGCCAGGTAATCGTCCAGCTTGACCGCAAGCAGCGCACCCTGCGGGTAACTCTTGCCACCAACCGTCC
>JAPMLR010000185.1 GCA_026410415.1 Denitratimonas yunnanensis (SeqCode)
CATCACCGGACACGATCGCCAACGCCGTCGCTGCACCGCTCACATTGGTCAACTCGACGGCTTCCGGCGCAATGCCGGACACCGTCACCGTCACATTGAAGGCACCCGCGGTGGCGTTGGCCATCGGCGCCGTGGAGGTCGCGATACCGGAGGCATCGGTCACCACTACCTGGCTGGCAGAGCCGGCGAACGTCGCCGAGGCGCCGCTCACCGGTACGGCGAAGGTCACGCTGACACCCTGCACCGGCGCGTTGTTGGCGTCGGTCACCGTGGCGGTGAGGCCACCGGCATACGGGGTCTGGATCGT
>JAPMLR010000186.1 GCA_026410415.1 Denitratimonas yunnanensis (SeqCode)
ATGTGGGGCGCAGGCGACCAGCTGTTGCAGGGCCTGCGCGCCGCGCCTATGCCGTTGCCCGAACCGCTGCCCGATCCGGTGCCGCTGTGCGCGTTGGAAAGCCATTTCCGCGATCCGGCCAAGGCGCTGCTGCGGGATCACCTGCGCCTGTCGCTGGATGCCCTCGACGGCAACGTGCGCCTGCCCGAGGATGAGCCGATGGATGGTATTTCGGCAATCCACACGGTCGCGCGCCGGGTCTTCCTGCAGCATGTGCGGCCGCGCAAATGTGCCGACCCGAGCTGGCAGTGGGACGAAACCCCGCCGG
>JAPMLR010000187.1 GCA_026410415.1 Denitratimonas yunnanensis (SeqCode)
GCGTCCGTTGGTTTGCTGTTCGGGCTATTGGCCGGGTGTGCCAGTGCGCCGGGTTTGCCGGAAACCACTTATTACCGTTTGTCCGAAGCGGCACCGCTGGAGCGACTGCCCGAACCGGTGGTGTCGCTGCCCGTCGTGGTGGAGACCTTTTTCGCCGATGGTCTGTATTCCGATCAGGCCTTGATCTACAGCCTGGATCCCGATGCCAGCCGCCTGCGCAATTATCACTATCAGATATGGATCGATCCGCCGGTACGCCTGCTGCAACGGCGCTTGATTTCGGCGATGCTCCGCGCCGGTGTCGCCC
>JAPMLR010000023.1 GCA_026410415.1 Denitratimonas yunnanensis (SeqCode)
GTCAGCAGGATGAAAAGCCAGAATCACATGCCGTGAAGCTGCTGCTTCACAAAACCCTGCCGGATGGGATTGACAGGGGAGTCCATACATGAATTGTTAGGGCCCAAGCTCGGACCTTTGGTCACCCACATCATAGATGTCTAGCCCCAATGCAATGCCACGTTGGCCGAGGGAGAGCAGTACTTTGGCCGAAAGGGGCAACCCGTCATTGCTGCTGCCCATGAAAAGCCCGCAAAACAAGTCTGGTCCGAAGCGGGAGAGCGACTCCCAGGCACTGGGATCTTGAGTGAGCTGATCGAGGATCTCCATGATCTGTGCCTCAAGGTCCTCTGGCTCACGGCGCGCTGCGCTAAAGCGCCAACTCCCGGTCTTAGCAATGCGCACAATGCCGGTCTTGCTACCAACCAGTTCCTGACCCTTCCGGTACGAAACAGTTGGGTTGGCACCCAGCAATGCGGTGATCTCCTCAGGGACGAGATCGTCTCCGAAGAATCGGAGTGTCGCTACGGAATGATCAATTACTCCCATTGGGCCCTAACGCCGTGCTAACCGGCCGAGGGCCGAGATGGATTGGTTTGAACGTAACATGTCCCCGACGGTCCGGTTGAGCACATAGTTAGAGCCATCTTAACTAAATCTCAAAGCCACTCTGAAAAATTTCCGGGCCGGCCGGAATAGTAACCCAGTAGTATTTGTCGAAAAACTGATACCCGACCTTGCGTTTCATAATTATCCGATATACGCCGGGAGTGGCAATCCCCACATTTACTGTCTGAGATACACTATCGCTTCCAACCTCTCTTGATGTGAGGACCGATTCGCTTGAGTTGCGGACTTCGAAGATAATAACTCCCCCATCATATAAGGTGTTCTCCGGACGGACTTCAAACTGAGCAACGCCAGCCATCAAGTTAATGTCAAAAACGTCAATATCGTCTATTGATGAGAGTTGGCCAACTAAAATGCCCGGGCCAACAACTCTATTGGAGCCCGCAAAGTTGTTGGGTTCCGTTTCCCGAAGGCCAAATATGCTAGAGGTGGTCGCCGAAATGGAGACATATCTATCCATCAAGCTGTAGTTTTCGTTTTTCTCCAACTTGACATAAACCGGTCCGCCGTTAGGTCGTCTTGCGAGAAGTGAACGGGCCGAAGCTTGGTCACTGTTTATTCTGCGGCCGGCAAGTGGCGCTCCTGAACTATCTACTAACCATGCCTTTAGCGTAGTTCCGTCATAGCCTCTGGTTTCAACGTCAATACTCACGTCGATGTCTTGCGCGGATGAGGCGTTAATGCGGAAGTAGTCATAGTCAACATCGCTCGAAAGCTGTGACCAAATTGGACTGCCATCGAGCAGAAGTTCATCTGCCTGGGCTATTAAATTGTTCGGTTCCAACTCCACACCAGCAATTGCCGGATCGCTCGCGTCCGTAACTGCCAATAGACGGTATTCTTTCGTAAAAATTTGATAGCTCGGAACTCTATCAAACTTTAAGCAGTAGGTTCCTGAACCAACAATGGCTCTAAGTGGTAAAGCCGGCGAGTCGCTATTTACCCGTCTTCTGGCTAAAAGGCTATTAGATTGATCATAAATTGCCGCATAGATAACACCGCCATCATAGTTAGAATTTTCGGGCGCCAGTGTTAGTGTTAGTGCAGACGTGGATGTGCTAGAAAAACGGAAGTAATCTACATCATCCACATTCGCCAACTGTCCACCACCGAGCCCGCTGCCGACACTAAATGGCGTGCCTGTTGCACATGTGCTGTTTGGCTCAAGCTCGAAGAAGTTAGGCGTTTGCCCATATGCGGATGAGCAAGCAAGCATGAGAAAGGCAAATTGGAGGGTAATGCGGCACATGTTGGACCTCCGATGATGCATCATTGGCGCTAACGCCTGAATTAAGCCGTGCCGCGAAGCGGCGTCGGCTTGAATGATCGAATGGACTCCCCCCGCGTCGCCACACGGCTTCGATGAGCCAGACTGAAGGTGTTCGCC
>JAPMLR010000188.1 GCA_026410415.1 Denitratimonas yunnanensis (SeqCode)
CCTCCTCACCGACATCCTGTTCCTGAGGGCAGGAAAGATTGCTCTCGCGGCGACGATGGACGAAGTGGCGGAGCGGTTCACCGAAGTGATGGTGCCGCCGGAGCACGCCGCTGCTGCGCGCGCGCTCGGGCCGCTGGACGAACGTACCGTGTTCGGCAAGTCCATCTTCCTGTTCGACGGCATTCCCCGCCCGCGCCTGGCCGAACTGGGCGAGCTGCGCACACCGAATGTCGCCGATTTGTTCGTGGCCACGATGAAAGGAACCTACGCATGACCGCCTCCACCACTTCCATCTCCCCGTTCCGCA
>JAPMLR010000189.1 GCA_026410415.1 Denitratimonas yunnanensis (SeqCode)
TTCCGATCTCACGGCCCCGGGAAGCGGCGAGGTCCGGGCGAGAGGGCGCTGTAAAGCTCGCGGCCGAGGCCACGAGCCACCTTCGCCCCCAAACCTTTCCAAGCCGACCCAGAGCCGGTCGCGGCGCACCGCCGACGGAGGAAATGCGCCCGGCGAGGGCCAGCCAGCGCCGGGGAGAGGTCCCACGAGGGGATCCTCCCACACCGAGCGGCCGTCCCTAACCCGCCGAGTTGAATCCCCCGGGCAGACTGCGCGGACCCCACCCGTTTACCTCTCAACGGTTTCACGCCCTCTTGAACTCTCTCT
>JAPMLR010000190.1 GCA_026410415.1 Denitratimonas yunnanensis (SeqCode)
AGAACCTCCTCTTCAAGGACTCCACTAGGTGTCTGCAGCAGGTTCCAGCTGGGACATCGTATGAATCATTTTTGGGAAAATATTACATGAATGCCATGAAGTCACTCAGACAGTGCAGTAAATCCACTCCAGATCTGGAGACAGCTTGCACTTTTCATTCATGCCAGCAAAAAAACTAGAGGCAACCATGGACCATGTGGTGCCTAATTCTGCTCGCATTGATTCCAGCGCCTTACCAACACTTGCCACACTCAATCAAAAAATCGCATTGTGCATTTTCTTACTGATCTTGTTGTAGACCTGTTG
>JAPMLR010000191.1 GCA_026410415.1 Denitratimonas yunnanensis (SeqCode)
ACATCAGGCCGGTCCGGGTGTCGGTGACGACGGCTTCACCCGCAGGGCCAGGTGCGGTCACCGTATAGTGTGTATCCGGCGCAACGCGCCGATTGTTTGTTGGGCAGGTCTGCGCCAGTGCCGTGCCGCTGGCTGCCAGCAGCAGCCATGTCATGCTGGCTGCCAGCCAGGGATTCATCGGGAAGTTCGTTGCCATTGCCCTGTTCTGCGTTGCGTTGCTCAATATCTGTCGTTCAATGCCGTCAGCACGCGCCGGCGCTTGCCATCGCGCCGCCTGCGTGCGCGTCGGCCCGCACGATGCGGCCC
>JAPMLR010000192.1 GCA_026410415.1 Denitratimonas yunnanensis (SeqCode)
CTCCATCTCGATGACGATGTGACCATACTGGCCACGGCCACCGGACTGGCGCACGAACTTGCCTTCCTGCTTGAGCGCCTTGCGGATGGTCTCGCGGTGGGCCACCTGCGGCTTGCCGACGTTGGCTTCGACGTTGAACTCGCGCTTCATGCGGTCGACGATGATGTCGAGGTGCAGCTCGCCCATGCCCGAGATGATGGTCTGACCCGACTCTTCGTCTGTGCGGACGCGGAAGGACGGATCTTCCTGCGCCAGACGACCGAGGGCGACGCCCATTTTTTCCTGGTCGGACTTGGTCTTCGGCTC
>JAPMLR010000193.1 GCA_026410415.1 Denitratimonas yunnanensis (SeqCode)
GGGTGGCAGGCTGGGCTTCGCCGTCGAGCGTCAACGGCTCACCGACCACGAGGCGGTCGGGTCGCCACTCGCGAACCGACGCAGCCACAGCGTCCCAGTCGGGACCATCGTCATGCGCGGCCACCATCGCGATGGCGCGAGCAGTGCAAGAGAGCGTGTTGCCGACGGCCACGCCGATGCGGCGCGCACCGACGTCGAATCCCAAACCGCAAACAGGTGCGCTCATGCGTGGCCGCTGTAGCTGGTCAACGCACTCGGATCGATGCCGATCAGGCGCGCCGCGGCATCCCAGCGTGCCGGCAGCGG
>JAPMLR010000194.1 GCA_026410415.1 Denitratimonas yunnanensis (SeqCode)
CCGCTCCAAACGGCGGTGCAGCAGGACGATGGCACCGATGTGCGCCGTTTGGCGCGTCGTCTGGGCACGCTCGGGGTCGCGCTGGCTCAGGCCGGTGTGGCGGATGAGGCGATCGAGGCGCACCACCGTGCGCTGGAGTTGTATGAGTCGCTCGACGATCCGGCCGGCATCAGCGCAGTCACAGGCAACATCGGCAGTTCGTTGAGCGCACTGGGCGACCGGGTCGGGGCGCGGCATTATCTGGAGAAGGCATTGGCGCTCAAGCAGCGCCATGGCATTGATCGAGGCGTCGGGGCGATCCACGGC
>JAPMLR010000195.1 GCA_026410415.1 Denitratimonas yunnanensis (SeqCode)
GACGTCGCCTGATGGTGCTGACCGGCGGCCCCGGCACCGGCAAGACCACCACCGTGCTGCGCATGCTGCTGGGGCTGTCGCGCGAACATGAGGCCCGCCACGGCGGCATGCCGCAGATCCGCATCGCGGCGCCCACAGGCAAGGCCGCGCAGCGTCTGAGCGAATCGCTGCATCAGGGAGCCGAGCGCTTGCGTGGTGGCGAGCGACTCATCACGCAGACGTGGCGCCCGCATCTGGAACCGGTGCTCGGTGCCGAATCGGGCACCGTGCACCGGCTGCTCGGCAGTCGCGGACGCCACGGCGGT
>JAPMLR010000196.1 GCA_026410415.1 Denitratimonas yunnanensis (SeqCode)
AACACCAATACCTGCGTTATTCAACGTATACTCATGAGCTAAGTAATTAGCAATGGCTAAAGACTCTGCCGTATCGTCTGCACGGAATAAGCAACAAGACGCACTTCCTTTGATTGGAGTTCGTAGAGTTGTCAGATACGGCGATGGCAGATTAATCTTAAGATCGCTAACATAAGTATAAAGTTTTTTAATATCTTCTATACGGCGTTCTTTTGGTTGGATCTCCATAACCTTCATTGCGATACCAATGAAAAGAAACTGTGGAGACTCATGCACCACATCGTTTACTGCATCTCGAATAAGAA
>JAPMLR010000197.1 GCA_026410415.1 Denitratimonas yunnanensis (SeqCode)
GTAGAGGATCTCGGTGATGATCTGCTTGAACGGCGGCGCCATCTTGTTCTTGACCACATTGATCTTGGTCTGGTTGCCGATGATCTCCTCGCCCTTCTTCACGGCGCCGATGCGGCGGATGTCCAGGCGCACCGAGGCGTAGAACTTCAGCGCGTTGCCGCCGGTGGTGGTTTCCGGACTCTGGCCCGGTATCATCACGCCGATCTTCATGCGCAGCTGGTTGATGAAGATCACCAGGCAGTTGCTGCGCTTGATGTTGCCGGTCAGCTTGCGTAGCGCCTGACTCAGCAGGCGGGCCTGCAGGC
>JAPMLR010000024.1 GCA_026410415.1 Denitratimonas yunnanensis (SeqCode)
TCAACCGGCGCGGCATCGGGCGCCGGCCGCTTGCCGCGCCCCGATGGCGTCAACTGCGCGCGCAGATTCGCGTTCGGGGCGAATACGCCGTGGAAGCGGGTGAGATGCGCGCGAGGTGGCGGGACCAGTGCCGCCAGCTTGGCGATGAAGTCCACCGCATCCCATTCGACATGCGTGGTCCCATTGCGCCACGGCGTCTTGAGCTGATACCGCACCCTACCCTGCGGTGAGATCGATAGCCGCTGCTCGCTGATGGCCGGGCGCGTGATGTAGCGGCACAGCTTTTCGAGCTTGTGGCTTTCGTGTGCTTCCGCGGCCACGCCGGCATGCAGCGAGAAGCCGCCGACCTTGCCGGCATCGCCCTCCAGCGAGCCTGCGTCACCGGGCAATGTTTGCAGCGTGACGACCTTGCGGCCAGCGTCGCGACCGGTGGCGATGCGGTAGGTCATCGAACTCATCCGCAGCCCATCCATGCCGTCGTCGCTACCCGCGCTGTCGGACAGGAACACGGATTCGTCTTCGCCTTCGAGCCAGCCGCGGCGCGCCAGGTGCCGGCACACGCGATGCGCGATGGTGCCGGCCAGTGCCGTCAGTTGCGCGGAGGTGGGCGCGCGGGTTCGGTGCAGGCGCGGCTTGCGCTGCGGACGCTCGGTGGTGTTCTCGTACACGCCATCGAGCCACAGCATATGGAAGTGAATGTTTAGATTCAGCGCGCTGCCGAAGCGCTGGATCAGCGTCACCGCGCCGCATTGCGCGCTGGCGCGGTCGACGCCAGCTTGATCGGCTAACCAGCTGGCGATCACACGATGCACGATACCCAGCACCGGCCCGATGGCGTCGGGTTTGCTGGCGAACAGGAAGCGCAAGGGGTACGGAAAGCTCAGCACCCATTGCCGCACCGGCCGCAAACCAAACACCTCCTCAACCAGATGCCGTGCACTCTCGGCCATGCGCCGCGCGCCGCAGCTCGGGCACAGCCCGCGCTTCTTGCAGGAATACGCCACCAGCCTCTCGGCACGACAGTGCTCGCACACCACGCGCAGAAATCCGTGCTCGAGCACGCCGCAGCGCAGATACTCGTCGAACTCCTCGCGCACATACTCGGGCAGCGGGCGGTCTTCTACCTCACGGCGCGCGAGAAAGTCCGGCCAATGCGCCTGCACCAGCGAATACAGCAGCGTGCGCTCGGGACGGTGAGGCGCATAGCGAGCCGTGGGCAGATGCGCTGCCGGCGACGTTGCGTGCGCCACGGCATCCTGCAGCTGCGACACGGTCGCGGCGAGGCGCGGCACGAAACACTCCGATGCAGGGAATGGCTGCTCAGGCTTGCGCCCGCCCCGGCCGGTTCATATTGGCCTTTTCCGGTTTTCGTATCGGACATCGCCGCGCTTAAGACAGGGCGTTTCCCACGTCGGACGCCAGAAAGCACGAAGCCCGGCAAAAGGCCGGGCTTCGTGGTCACGCTTGCTTGCTGGAGGGCGCGGTTCGCCCGCTGCGCGGACGCCTTCGCGCCACCACTGGCGCGATGGGTGGACTTAGAAGTCCATACCGCCCATGCCACCCATGCCGCCGCCGTGCGCAGGTGCCGGCTCTTCCTTCTTCGGAGCCTCGGCCACCATGGCTTCGGTGGTGATCATCAGGCCCGCGATGGAGGCCGCGTTCTGCAGCGCGGTGCGGGTGACCTTGGTCGGATCCAGGATGCCGAAGGCCACCATGTCGCC
>JAPMLR010000198.1 GCA_026410415.1 Denitratimonas yunnanensis (SeqCode)
CACCGAGCAGATGTGGCTGTTCTTCGCCTTCCTCGCGGCGTTTGCGGCGAAGATTCCGATGTTCCCGGTACACACGTGGTTGCCCGATGCCCACGTGGAAGCGCCGACCGGCGGCTCGGTCATTCTGGCCGCGATCATGCTCAAGATCGGTAGCTACGGATTCCTGCGTTTCTCGCTGCCGATCGTGCCCGATGCGAGTGCCGATTGGGCCTGGCTGGTGATCGGTCTGTCGCTGGTTGCGGTGGTCGTGGTGGGGCTGGTGGCATTGGTGCAGGAGGATATGAAGAAGGTGGTGGCGTATTGTT
>JAPMLR010000199.1 GCA_026410415.1 Denitratimonas yunnanensis (SeqCode)
GGCCGTGGCGTTATGGTCTGGCGAACGTCAGCGGCCGCCGTGCCGCCAGCATCGCGCAGATCGCCTCGCTTGGTCTGGGTCTGATGGCGATCCTGCTGCCGACGCTGGTGCGCAGCGACCTGCTCGGGCGCTGGCAGCAGTCGTTCCCGGAAGACGCGCCGAACCGTTTCATCGTCAACGTGCAGCCCGATCAGCTGGACGGCATGCGCAACATCCTGCAACAGCACGGCGAACAGGCCCCGACCCTGTACCCGATGGTGCGCGCCCGTCTGGCCATGGTGAACGGCGAGCCGGTATCGGGCGA
>JAPMLR010000200.1 GCA_026410415.1 Denitratimonas yunnanensis (SeqCode)
GGCGGAGTGGACGGGACTCGAACCCGCGACCCCCGGCGTGACAGGCCGGTATTCTAACCGACTGAACTACCACTACGCGCTTTGACGCTGCATGGTGCTTTGGTGGGTGCTGAGGGTTTCGAACCCCCGACCCTCGCCTTGTAAGGGCGACGCTCTACCGCTGAGCTAAGCACCCTGCGAAGACGATCAGTTTACAGCATCCTTAAGGGCTATGCCAGCCTTAAATGAAGGAATTTTCGATGCCTTGATCTTGATGGTCTCACCGGTGCGCGGATTCCGACCGGTACGGGCCGCGCGCTTGCGC
>JAPMLR010000201.1 GCA_026410415.1 Denitratimonas yunnanensis (SeqCode)
CAAGCGCATCGAGACGCGTGAGCAGCGTCGCCGGTTCCTGCTGAACCAGATCTGCTTTGCCGCCTGCATCGAAGGCCTGTTCTTCTTCGCCGCATTCGCCTATGTCTACTACTTCCGCCCGCGTGGGCTGCTGCCCGGCTTGGCGGCAGGCACCAACTGGGTGTTCCGCGACGAGAGCTGCCACATGGAGTTCGCGTTCGAATGCATCCGCACGGTGCGCGAAGAAGAACCGGCCCTGTTCGACGAAGAAATGACAAAGCAGGTGTATGACATGCTGGCCGAAGCGATCGAGTGCGAAGTGCAG
>JAPMLR010000202.1 GCA_026410415.1 Denitratimonas yunnanensis (SeqCode)
GCAGGGGCACGCAGATTTTCACAGCCACATGGCGTTTTCCGGGCGCAATCGGGCCGGCGGAACCATTGCCCGCCACCGCACCGATACCGGAGCGACCGACGGAAACGGAGCGGATTGGACCGTGTCATGGCACGGGGGATCGGACATGTCGCATGCCCCACCGGCTCCGACGTTCTGACAGAATCGCCGAATCCCGGCCATCGCATGAACCGCACTGCATGAGCAGCCTCGTCCCACCCCGCAACTCGGCCAGACGCGTCCTGTTTGCCAGCCTCATTGGCACCACGATCGAGTTTTTCGATT
>JAPMLR010000203.1 GCA_026410415.1 Denitratimonas yunnanensis (SeqCode)
CAGGGAAGTTTAAATATGGGTGTAAGGATCACAGGGAGCAGATAGGGAGTGCTAATAGCTTATTAAACCTAGGTCAAGGTTGTCCGCAATGTGCTAACAAAAATCAACAGCAATGTTACATTAACTATGTCTATGATGAACAAGGTGTTCTCTGTGCCTTGAAATTTGGCATTACTAAAGATAGTGATAGGCGTATTAAAGAACAAAACAGCCATAATGTGTTAACTATGAAACAACACCAAGTGTGGCACTTCCCTACTGTTAAGCAGTGCAAAGATGCAGAGAGTCGTTGTAAGCGTATTC
>JAPMLR010000204.1 GCA_026410415.1 Denitratimonas yunnanensis (SeqCode)
GCCGGCGCGATCCGCTACGCCGCAGAAAAAGCCACGTGGATGGCTGGACAGGCGATCCAGATCCTCGGCGGCAATGGCTACATCAACGACAATCCCACCAGCCGCCTGTGGCGCGATGCCAAGTTGTATGAAATCGGTGCGGGCACGAGCGAAATCCGCCGCATGCTGATCGGTCGCGAGCTGTTCCAGGAGGGCGTGCGATGACATGGCTGACGTCGCAAATCTCGTCCGGCTCCGACACCTTCCGCACCAATGCGCAGGCGATGCGCGAACAATTGGACGCGTTGCACGCGCTGGCCGCAC
>JAPMLR010000205.1 GCA_026410415.1 Denitratimonas yunnanensis (SeqCode)
AGAAGTGCTTTCGCGCTGCCACGCGCAGATCGCGTTGGCCGCATGGATCATGGTGCTCAAATCGGTGCTGCGCCCTGCAGTTTCCGCAGCCACGGCTTGCTCTGTACCGGCGCAGACACCATAGACATGACAAATGCAGCTCCACGAGGCTTGCAACCATTCCAGCCGTTGACAGTCTGAAGCTTGCTCCCGAACATGCGACGCTGCGGCACCGTAGCCGCGCCCGCATGGAAAACTGCAATGATCGGTAACCGCAAATCGATGGCGCTGCTTGCTGCCTGTCGGGCGCTGGCTGCGTGTGGT
>JAPMLR010000206.1 GCA_026410415.1 Denitratimonas yunnanensis (SeqCode)
CGGCGCAGTGTCAGGCTCCATGTCAGGGACAAGCGGTGCGTCGACGGACTGCACCGCTTCCTCGCCCAGCCAGCCACGGATCAGGTCATCCACGCTGGACGACGCAACTGCATCAGACACTGCACTGTCATCGGCTTCCGACCCGGAGCCCAGACCGACCTCCTGCTCCGCAACGGCGGGGGCATCCTCGAACTCGACGAACACGGCTTCACGCAGGCCATAGCCATGCTCCGATGCACCCATCGGCAATCCGACGACCGGATCGGAAACCTCGTCGAGCACGACGAGTTCTTCTTCGCTCCC
>JAPMLR010000025.1 GCA_026410415.1 Denitratimonas yunnanensis (SeqCode)
CCCCGCGCGCGGACCACCGACCCGAGCCCCAACCGGCGCTTGCGCGGCCGCAACCTACCCGCCAGACTTCCCGAAAAGGGCGTTTGAAATTCCTATACCCACGTAATAAGTTTTTGCCCACTGCGAACCTCGTAAGAGCGGATGTCCGATTTAGTAACAGCCTCGCGCAGGGGTGTGTAATTAAAGTTCATACCAACTACTATATACAGGTGTTTAACCATTAGGCAATAAAATACACCCCAGTAGAGGGGTGTATTTTACAATTACTGTTTTGCGCTAGGCAATTGAGTCGACATCTTCGGCGATATCAGCTGCAACTTCTTCGTCGCTTTCAAGTGTGTCGAGTGCGGTTGCACTATGAACACCTGTACCGACTGGGATTTTGCGTCCGATAATCACGTTTTCCTTAAGACCATGGAGTTGGTCTTGGCGACCACTCACAGCTGCGTTGATAAGTACGCGAGTCGTGTCTTGGAATGATGCAGCTGAAAGCCAGCTATCAGACCAGATTGATACCTTTGTAATACCAAGGAGCAATTGAGTGTAGGCAATTTCATCTTTACCTTCAGCGGCAAGTTCGGCATTCGCTTCAACAACTGCTGCACGTGAGACGATGTCGCCGGTAACGAAGTCGCCATCACCTGGATCTTCAATTTGAACACGGCTAAACATTTGACGCACGATGATTTCAAGGTGCTTGTCGGCCACGTCCTGACCCTGTGCCGCGTAAATGCGGAGGACTTCGTTAATGATGTAACGTTGCGTTGCTTCAACACCCTTAAGGCGCATGAGGTCGTGAAGGTTGAGTGAACCACCAGTAAGACGGTCGCCTGCTTCAACAACGTCACCGCTCTTTACGAGAAGCTGGTGGCTGCCAGGAATTTCGTAACGAACTGGTGCACCTGCGTTTGCTGCAAGCACAACGTGCTCGTCGGTAATTTCAACGACACCGTCGAATGGTGAAACAATTGGCTTACTTTCGCTTTCGCCAGCAGCAAGAACATCACCAACCTTTACGTTTGCACCGTTCTTTACCTGCGCTGTGCGGCCTTCAAGCGCGATGCGCTCAACGTGACCAGCTTCAGGGGTAACCTGAACGATGTACTTCTTGCCATCTTCCCAGGCTTCAACGACACCGGTTACCTCAGTAATGTGCGCTTGACCCTTTGGTGAACGAGCCTCGAAGAGCTCTTCCACACGAGGGAGACCCTGGGTAATGTCACTTTCTGCCACACCAGAGGCGTGGAAAGTACGAAGCGTTAGCTGTGTACCAGGCTCACCAACTGATTGAGCAGCGATCACACCAACTGGTTGAGCACCATCAACAAGTTCATTTGTTGACATGTCGATACCGTAACTACGGCGAGGCACACCACGAAGGTTCTTGGTTGAAAGAACAGATTGGATTTTCGCTTCAGTGACGCTTGCGTCGGCTTCAATAGCGTTTGCAATGTCGCGAGTAATCAGCTCGTTCTTCTTTACGTGACCGGCGATGTCTTCATATGCTGTGGCTCGATGGCGTGTACGAGAACACCACCGAGCGTCCGCAGCGCAAGCCGCGCCTGCACCGAACCCGCGCGCCCACCTCCGCGCAACTGAC
>JAPMLR010000207.1 GCA_026410415.1 Denitratimonas yunnanensis (SeqCode)
CTGACGTCGCGCATCCAAGCGCGACCTACCGCTGTAGGTCGGGGCTACGCCCCCGATGCACCTCCGCGTCAACGCACGGCATTCGCCGATCGGCGCGATAATGCCGCTCCCGTTCCATCCGTGACCATGGGGTCCGTCGCGCACGTAGGCGCGACCTACCGCTCGTCGATGTGCCGTGTTGGGCGGAACCCTGACGTCGCGCATCCAAGCGCGACCTACCGCTGTAGGTCGGGGCTACGCCCCCGACGCACTTCCGCGTCAACCCACGGCATTCGCCGATCGGCGCGATAATGCCGCTCCCGT
>JAPMLR010000208.1 GCA_026410415.1 Denitratimonas yunnanensis (SeqCode)
TATTGAGCTTACAGATATTGTCTTCTCTTTTGATTCAGTTCCGGCTGTGATCGGTGTGACACAAGAACCTCTGCTAGTTTATTCTGCAATGCTGATGGCTGTTCTTGGTTTACGTGCACTTTTCTTTGTGTTAAGTGTAGCTGTGAAATATTTGGTTCACTTAGAGAAAGCTGTTGCTGTGGTTCTGGTGTTTGTTGGTGCTAAACTTATGTATCACCCGTTCGGTGAAACACTTCATGCCAAGTGGTCATTCCTCCCGCATGATATTTCCCCTAACGTAAGTCTGATGATTGTTCTAGGCA
>JAPMLR010000209.1 GCA_026410415.1 Denitratimonas yunnanensis (SeqCode)
GTCGGCCCGCAGGACAAGAGTCGAGGCCAGTACATGTACGACCTGTGGGCCAACCCGGCCTATGGGCGTTCGCCGCCGCTGGATGCGAGGCAGTACAGCTTGATCGTGCAGGGCCCGTGACGCGGATCGGGCAAACAGGGCAGGTTCCGTGCCAGGCATGGTGTTGCGCCATTCTGGCGCGTCTTATGGAGTTGTGATGTGACTGGTTACGCCAATCGCGTTTTCCCGGCCCTGCTCGCGGCTGGATTGGTCATGGCCGTGTTGCCATCGGCTGGAGTTGCCACTGTCGAATCCGCCCAGTC
>JAPMLR010000210.1 GCA_026410415.1 Denitratimonas yunnanensis (SeqCode)
CCGCCACCGGTATAGAGCTTCACGCTGCGCACGGTGAGATGGTCATTGCCATATCCCACCACCGGCCCATCGACAGCGATGCGGACGAACTCGGCACCGACGCCATCGATCATCGCGTAGAGACGCGCACTGAGCTTGCCGGCATCCGCGTAGGCGCGGAACAGGGTGAACGTTTCCGCATCGATGCCTGCGTCATGCACGGACATGATGCCGACACGCGCCATCTCCGCCAATGCCGCGTCCAGCGCCGCACGCGATTGCGTGGCGTCGGCCGGAGGAATCTTCTTCTGCACCAGATCCAT
>JAPMLR010000211.1 GCA_026410415.1 Denitratimonas yunnanensis (SeqCode)
TTTGTGCAATGCAACAAAAATTGCGAAAGCCTCGCTACATGCTTTCCTGTTGTTGTTCTTATCTAATTGATTTTTATTGAATATTGTTCGATGTTTAGGGGTGCCGCGATGCATCAGAATTCAGCATGGAACATGCCAGTGCCGCTCATGCCTCAGGATGTCTGCTATGGCCCGCGATACACGCAGCCCGAGGTGCAGGTTACATGCACCACCACGCGGGACAACTGCGGCAGGTCGGGTGCGAGCTGGTCCCAGATCCAGCGCGCGAGGTTCTCGCTGGTGGGATTTTCCAGCCCCGGCAC
>JAPMLR010000212.1 GCA_026410415.1 Denitratimonas yunnanensis (SeqCode)
GCATCATCTACAAGGCCAAGGACGAGAAGTACGCGGTCACGGTGTTCACCGACATCGACTGCGGCTATTGCCGTCGGCTGCATCAGGAGATCCCGCAGTACAACGAGCGCGGCATCACCATCGAGTACCTGTTCTTCCCGCGCGCGGGCGTCGGTTCGGAGTCGTACGACAAGGCGGTGTCGATGTGGTGTGCGGACGATCGCCAGAAGGCGATGGACGCCGCCAAGGCCGGTCGCGACGTGCCCGCCAAGACCTGCGACAGCCCGGTTGCGCACGATTACGAACTGGGTCAGAAGATCAA
>JAPMLR010000213.1 GCA_026410415.1 Denitratimonas yunnanensis (SeqCode)
GTACCAGTCCAGCGCCAGAGTCAGGTCCTTGATCGGCTCGATTGCGAAACCGACGGTGTAGGTGTCGGCGATTTCCGGCAGGAGATCGGGGTTACCGCCAGTCAGTGCGTTGTACTGGTTGGCCGGGCTTGCCGGAACGTTGCCATAGGCCGAGGTCGGCAGGCCGGTGCGCGCGCACTGTTCTGCGGTGAACTCCGGATTCGGGCCGGCGCAGAAGTCGCGGGTTCCTCCAAGGACGATACGCTGCGGGTAATACATGTCGTTCAAGCTCGGGGAACGCACGGCGCGGTTGTAGCCGGCG
>JAPMLR010000214.1 GCA_026410415.1 Denitratimonas yunnanensis (SeqCode)
CCGATATTGTGCAGAGTGAACAGGTGAGTGGAGTCGGACATGGAGTTATACTTGGAGAGTGAGACGGTCATAGGGACCCTAAGCTCCTCTGAGTTCTCCTCAATCTCCTCGGGGCAGCCTAAACAGGGAGCTTTCTCTGGAACGATGTGATCGCCGAGCACGCAGTCCACCTGTTTAGTGTCTGCTTCAGTCTCTGTCATATAAACTGTGGCATTGCATGGAATCGGTTCCTTGCGTCCATAGGGCAGATACTCGCAGTCTGTCCAGGGTTTGTTGCTCCCAGCTGGACAGTCACTCCTCC
>JAPMLR010000215.1 GCA_026410415.1 Denitratimonas yunnanensis (SeqCode)
GATTTATCGGCTTGTTTTGGTCGGGGAGACAGGATTCGAACCTGCGACCTCTACGTCCCGAACGTAGCGCTCTACCAGACTGAGCTACACCCCGCGATTGCGAGCCGCGACTTCTACACAGTCAGACGGAATCTGATCAAGCGGTGGCTCGATGCACATCCATCGTACACCCATTCCGCGGCGAGCACCGCGTGGCGAACAGGTAGAATGCGCGGCTCACCTTCAGCGCTTTCCTTCGAGGATTCGACCTTGATCAAGCCCCGTCCCCCGCATGGCGTCATGGAACTGTTGCCACGTGACC
>JAPMLR010000216.1 GCA_026410415.1 Denitratimonas yunnanensis (SeqCode)
GTGTAGACGACGTTGTGTTCCTGGGGCACAGGTCCGAATGCCATGACCGTTCCGATTTCTTCCAGTGCGCCGGGCAGGCCCGGCATGGTTCAACCAAGGTACGCGGCATCGGGCCGCGCGCGTATCAGTCAAGTGAATCGAGGATCGCGTCCAACGTCTCCGGCGTCAGCTTCTCGTGGTAGTGGCCGTTGACCGTCGCGGCGGGGGCACCGCAGCAGGCAGCGATGCACTCTTCCTCGCGCTTGAGGTAGATGCGGCCATCTGCCGTGCTCTCGCCAAGCGCAATCCCGAGCTTCTTCT
>JAPMLR010000217.1 GCA_026410415.1 Denitratimonas yunnanensis (SeqCode)
ATGGAAAAGTCCATGTACGAGCCATTCCAATGGATGAAGACTGCAGATCATCGCCGATGCTGGCTGTATCGCGACCGCTTCGGACCGCTGCCCCATCATCCGCTGCCGTGCAAGCTCTCGACAGGTAAACTTCACCCATGATGGACGACGCACGACTGATCGAAATCGAAACCCGCCTCGCTTTCCAGGAACATACCTTGAGCGAACTGAGTGATCTGGTACACCGCCAGCGATTGGAGCTGGATGCCCTGCGTGCCGCACTGATTCAGGCCACCGCGGATCTGAACGCGTTGCGCAGCG
>JAPMLR010000218.1 GCA_026410415.1 Denitratimonas yunnanensis (SeqCode)
GGCGACTGGATCGGCGCCTCCGGCTCCACCGTGATGGTGGGCGCCAGCACCCACGATGTGGGGCGCGGCGCGGTCTACCTGTTGTTCGACGGAGGGCTGTTCAAGGACGGATTCGAGGCTGTGGCATTCTGATCATCGCATCGCATCGCATCGCATCGCATCGTTGCTTCGCTGGCGTGGTGCCACGCTCGTCCGGCATGTCGGGGAGAGCGAAAAACGTTCAATCGGTTCGTCCGTGAGGCAAGTCGATGCGGGATGGGGGCTCGAAGGAGTTCGCCTTGGCCGAGATGAATTGCCATC
>JAPMLR010000219.1 GCA_026410415.1 Denitratimonas yunnanensis (SeqCode)
GTCGTCATGCAGCGCCAAGCCTTCGCCGGGACAGCGCGTGGCGCTGTTGCTCTGCGCCACGAGTGCGATGTGGCAGTACGCCCCGCTGAACCTCATCAGCAGGTCGACGAAATGTTGCACGCCGCCGCCCCAGCCGTGCAGGACATGCAGCAGGACAGGGCGGTCGTCACGTCCCACGGCCCGGGGGATTCGCCCGTCCAATGACCGGATGCGCTGCCGAAGCACATCGATGGCCGCAGGGACGGGGCCGTGGAACGGCAGCGAGCGCGCCGTGCGAACGTAAACGCTGTCCAGCAGGGC
>JAPMLR010000220.1 GCA_026410415.1 Denitratimonas yunnanensis (SeqCode)
CAGACCAAGCAGAATGTCCATAAGCGTGCTTTTGCCGCCACCGCTCTTCCCCGCAATGCCGAGGCTGGTGTTGGCGGGGATCGTGAGGTCAATGCCATCCAGTACGGGTTTGTCGGGCGAGGATGGGTAAGCGTAGCGGATGCCGCGCAGGCGGATTTCCTGCTTGGGTTCAAGGACCGGTGTATCGTCCTTGGGGCTGTTGTCGGTGGGCAGGCTCAGATCCCGGTGCAGACGGTCCAGCGCGGCGGAAGAAAAGCGAAGCCGGGCGAAGCCGCGATACATGATCTGCACGGCGGGCAG
>JAPMLR010000221.1 GCA_026410415.1 Denitratimonas yunnanensis (SeqCode)
ATGGTGCCCGTGGCCTGATCCTCCAGCCGATCCAGCAGGCTGCGAAGAATGCGGAAGCTCGATGGCACCACGCCAGACACATCGCCCGAATGCACGCCCTCTTCCAGCACGCTCACGCGCAGATTGCCCCCGGCCATGCCACGCAGGGAGGTCGTGCACCAGAGCTGATCGTAGTTGCCACAGCCCGAATCCAGACAGACGACCAGTGACGGCTTGCCAATGCGATCGGCGAGATGATCGATGTAGTAAGGAAGATCGTAGCTGCCCGATTCCTCGCAGGCCTCGATCAGTACCACGCAG
>JAPMLR010000222.1 GCA_026410415.1 Denitratimonas yunnanensis (SeqCode)
GGGTTGCCCGGGCTCGGGTGCATAACCATGCGCATAAAACACTTCATACGTCGCCGGCAGCAGACCATCAGGACGACGGAAGATTTCATAGGCGGCAATCGTACCTGCCAGACGCGACTTGCCGGTGAGTCCACGGCGGCGATCGACGACGGCGTTGCCGGCACCGATGCCCTGGAGGTCACGCATCAGGTCGATCGCTTTGGGGTAGGTCAGCGTGAAGCGACCAGTATCGAGGACCGGATCTCGGAAGCCACCGGCGAGCATGGCATCGCCGATGTGCTGGATCGGGGTGAAGTCGCT
>JAPMLR010000223.1 GCA_026410415.1 Denitratimonas yunnanensis (SeqCode)
CTGGATGTGTTCGGCCAGCAGGGTAAAATTGGAACTCATGGTGCAAGCCTGCGGTGAGTACGGGGGCTGTTTTCAGGAGGCTGAAGTAGTCGCGTGTTCGTCGTCACGTTCGCGGAACGCAGACAGGTATCTGGCCAGCCACAGCTTGGCAGTCGCCCAGTCCCGGGAAACGGTTGGACGGGAAACGCCGAGCACGCCGGCAATCTCCTGCTCGCTCATGCCGCCGAACACGCCCATCTCCACGATCCGGGCAGCGCGCGGGCTTTCTTGCGCCAGTGCCTGCATCGCTCGATGGATATT
>JAPMLR010000224.1 GCA_026410415.1 Denitratimonas yunnanensis (SeqCode)
TGCGGGCTCAGACGAATCGTTCGATCGTGTTGTCGTCACCGGGGCGCGGAAACGGCGCAACCCGACCGCCTCGTGCAGTTCTTCCAGCAGCGGCGCGGCGATGGCGCGCGCCTTGGCAGCGCCAGCCTGCAGCACGTCTTCGATATCAGCCGGCCTTGCGATCAGTGTCTCGTAGCGCTCGCGCAGCGGCGCAATCTGCTCGTCGACCTTCTGGAGCAGGCGCTGCTTGGCCTCGCCCCAGGACAGTCCGGCGCTCAGCGCGGCGCGATAGGCCACGGTGTCCTCGGCGTCGGCGAAGGC
>JAPMLR010000225.1 GCA_026410415.1 Denitratimonas yunnanensis (SeqCode)
ACATTGACTGTACTGTGGAGCATCGCCGGCGTCACGGCCTGGATCATGGGCTCCCGTCGTCAACAGTGGGGGCTCTGGCTGGCCGGAGCAATCGGGATGGGGGTCGTGTTGCTCAAGTTGATGCTGGTTGACCGGGAGTATGTTGGCAACCTTGCCGGTATCGTGTCCTTCATCGCCGTGGGTGGCTTGCTGGTGCTGGTCGGGCGGATTGCGCCCACGCCGCCTCGTAATGAGCCAGCAACCAATGAGGATGTCGCATGAAGCGTTCGATGCTCTGGATGCTCCTGGTCGCCTTTTCGT
>JAPMLR010000026.1 GCA_026410415.1 Denitratimonas yunnanensis (SeqCode)
TTGAGCTGTATTTCGTCAAAGCACAGTTTTCATCAGACAAGCATCATTACACTTGTTGTAAATCACACACAATTCCTACAGAAAATGTAAGCAGCTGGCCATAGCATACAGAGTAAAGCATGTGTGCGAATGTGACTGTGTATGTCTTTGTTTGCCTGTGTTTGAGCAAGTGTGCATGAAATAAGGTGTTCTGCATTGAAGAGAGAGAGCAAGAGTCCTGCCATTTTGTTGCAAAGAAGTGCATCACTTAGGCATTGGCTTCGTTTAGGGAGCTGGTTGCACATGTGAGGAAAGAAGGAATGGAGAAAAATAGGTGGAATGGATCTAGGACTTGACAGGTAGGTGAGGTTAGTTACAGGAATGGGGTATTGGGTGGATTTAGCTCTTGTTCACGGTGGCGAGGACGGCCGCGAAGATGGATTCAAGCTTAGCCTTGATCTCCTGAGCTAAAGGTGTGATCTTCTCCCTCAGGGCAGAGATCTCATCGGCGTTGATGGTCTGGGCCTGCTCGTAGGACTGCTTCAGCATTTCCTTGTACTCATTGACGTAGGGTTTAGCCATCTCCTTCAGCTGCTCCATACGCTCGGAGAGCTTGTTGCGCACTGATTCCAGAATGGGCAGCATGGCGGTCTTGGTCTCCTCGATGTTGGTGGCCACCTTGGTGCGCAGCTGCTCCACAACGGGCTCCAGCTTGACCCTCAGGGCTTCCATGTCCTGTGTGTGCTTGGCGGTGTACTCGGCGATGATGGGGTCCATCTGGGCGCGGTACTCAGCGATGTGCTTGTCGATGACCTCCTTCAGGGCAGCACGCTTGGGCTCGAGGTCGGTCTTCAGGGCATCAATATCAGCTACGATGGAGGTACGGAAGTCGAGGGTGGCGTCAGCGATGGTGGTGAAGACACTGTCGGTCATGGGGGAGACAGAAGCCTGCAGAGTCTTCAGCTGGTTGTACATGTTGTCCAGGTGGCCAGTCAAGGTCAGCTTGAGTTCAGTGTACTCGGTGCCATCGAGGCCATCCAGGGCCTTTGTGGCGGCATCCTTAACCTGGGTCAAGTACATATCCATAGCAGCCCGAATGTGGGCGAGCTGGGTTGGTGGAGCTGGGGCATCAGCCTGGAGGGAAGCGGCTTGAGAGCCGACAGCCAGCAGAAGGGCCAGAGCGAGAGCAACGAATTTCATA
>JAPMLR010000027.1 GCA_026410415.1 Denitratimonas yunnanensis (SeqCode)
ACCGACTTGACCAAGGTCAGGCTCGGGTTCTGGATCGGCGTATCGGTGTCATCGGGATCCGAAGGCACCGGATCGGGCGTCGGGTTGGTCGGCGTCGCCGGCGGCGTGCCTTCGGCCGTCGCCACGTTGTGCACGTTGCCCGCGCCCACATCGCCCGGCTGCACGGTGTAGCTGCCGGTGCAGGTGGTCGAAGCGCCCGGAGCCAGCGTGGTCGCGGCGCAGACGGCCGGGGCGTCCAGGATCGGATCGTTGATCGCGATGCCGCTCAGCACCGTGTTGCCGGTGTTGGTCACCACGAAGCTGTACGCGATCACGTCGCCCGCCGTGTACGGACCGGTCGAGGTCACCGACTTGACCAAGGTCAGGCTCGGGTTCTGGATCGGCGTATCGGTGTCATCGGGATCCGAAGGCACCGGATCGGGCGTCGGGTTGGTCGGCGTCGCCGGCGGCGTGCCTTCGGCCGTCGCCACGTTGTGCACGTTGCCCGCGTCCACGTCGCCCGGCTGCACCGTGTAGCTGCCGGTGCAGGTGGTCGAAGCGCCCGGAGCCAGCGTGGTCGCGGCGCAGACGGCCGGGGCATCCAGGATCGGATCGTTGATCGCGATGCCGCTCAGCACCGTGTTGCCAGTGTTGGTCACCACGAAGCTGTACGCGATCACGTCGCCCGCCGTGTACGGACCGGTCGAGGTCACCGATTTGACCAAGGTCAGGCTCGGGTTCTGGATCGGCGTATCGGTGTCATCGGGATCCGAAGGCACCGGATCGGGCGTCGGGTTGGTCGGCGTCGCCGGCGGCGTGCCTTCGGCCGTCGCCACGTTGTGCACGTTGCCCGCGCCCACATCGCTCGGCTGCACCGTGTAGCTGCCGGTGCAGGTGGTCGAGGCACCCGGAGCCAGCGTGGTCGCGGCGCAGACGGCCGGGGCGTCCAGGATCGGATCGTTGATCGCGATGCCGCTCAGCACCGTGTTGCCGGTGTTGGTCACCACGAAGCTGTACGCGATCACGTCGCCCGCCGTGTACGGACCGGTCGAGGTCACCGACTTGACCAAGGTCAGGCTCGGGTTCTGGATCGGCGTATCGGTGTCATCGGGATCCGAAGGCACCGGATCGGGCGTCGGGTTGGTCGGCGTCGCCGG
>JAPMLR010000003.1 GCA_026410415.1 Denitratimonas yunnanensis (SeqCode)
GCGACACGGCGGCCACCTCGCGTGCCCACTCCCGCCAGCGCGCCTCGCGCGGCTCGGCCGGCCGAGGCCGCAGGCTGGCGCGCAGCACGGCACCCACGGTCTGCTCCATGTTGCGAAGCGCGAGCGCGCGGATGCCGTACTTGCGATGGATCACTTCGCCTTGTTCGGTGACGCGCAAGTATCCGGCGACGCTGCCGCGCGGCGCGGCGATCACGGCGCGTTCGGTCTTGCCGCCACCACGGCTGATCGAACCGCCGCGGCCGTGGAAAAAGGCGATGCGCACGCCGAATTCCTGCCCGACCGCGAGCAGCGCGACCTGAGCCTGCTGCAAGGCGAAACGGGAGGCCAGCATGCCGGCATCCTTGGAACTGTCCGAATAGCCCAGCATCACCATTTGGCGTTCGCCACGGGCAGCCACGTGGGCGCGGTAGCGCGGATCGGCAAGCAGGGCACGCAGAACGTCGGGTGCGGCATCGAGATCGGCCACTGTCTCGAACAGCGGGGCGACATCGGTGGCGCCGTCGCCATCGCCGGCGAGATGCGCAAGCGCCAGCACCGCCAACGCATCGGCGGCGCTGCGACTCATGCTGACGATGTACGGTCCGAGTGCGACCTCGCCGTAGCTGCGCCGCGCTTGCTCCAGCGTTCGGAAAACCGCGAGCGTGCTGCGTGCCGGTTCGGCGAGGGCATCGGGCTCGTGCCGTGGCGGGGGCGAGGCGAGCACGGTGGTGAGCCGGGCGATGCGTTCCGCCACCGGGCGTTGCGTGAATCCGGGATCGTCCAGGCAGATCGCCAGCGCGGCATCGTGCACCGCTGAATCCTGCCGGACATCGAGCGTGGCCAGATGAAAGCCGAAGCTCCGGACACGTCGCAGCACGCGCTGGAGTCCAAAGCCGCCGGCTTGCTCGCCACGATGCTCGCGCAGGCTGGATGCGATGATTTCCAGGTCTGCGAGAAACTCCGATGGCCCGCTGTACGCGTTCGCCGCGCCGGCGTCGGTGGCTTCCAGTCGCGCGTCAATCAATGCCAGCAAGGTGCGATAGGGCATGTCCGCATGGCGTGCGCGCAACTGGGCAGCGGTGTCGGGGAACAAGGCGTGATAAGTAGCGATGCGCGCATGCACTGCCGCGCCGATGTCGACGCGTTCGGACGACTGGCTCAACGTGCGCGAGAGTTTGGATAGATCGTTGCGATAGGCGCGCAGGATGTTGCTGCGCTGGGCGGCGAGTGTGGCGGCGATGGTGTCCGCGCCGACATTGGGATTGCCATCCATGTCCCCGCCCACCCAGGAGCCGAATCGCAGCACGCAGGGTACGGCGGGGCGCGCGCCATAGACCTCCTCCATGGCATCGGCCAGGGATTCGTAGAACACCGGCAGCACGTGGTAGATCGTTTCGGACAGGTAGAAGCCGACATGCTCCAGTTCGTCGGCCACGGTCGGTCGGGTCGGCGGACTTTCGGCGGTTTGCCATGCGGCGGTGATGGCGCTGCGCATGCGCGAGATGCCGGCGCGGCGCTCCTGTGGCGTCAGGTTGCGGTCCATGTCTGCCACCAGCCCGCGCACCACGTCCTGCTCCTTTTCCAGCAGCGCTCGCCGTACCGCTTCGGTGGGATGGGCGGTGAAAATCAGTTCCACACACAAGGCCTGCAACTGCGTGCACAGCGTTTCGTGGTCCACTCCCGCTTCCTTCAGCGCATGCAGCGTCGCGAGCAGACTGCCTGGTTGTGGCGTGCTGCCGTCGCGCTGGTAGTCGCGCCGACGCCGGATGCGATGCACGCGCTCGGCCAGATTCACGGCATTGAAGTAGGTCGCAAACGCGCGCACCACCGCCTCGGCCGTTGCCGGTGGCATGCGCGACAAGGTCTGGTGCAGGTACGAGGCTTCGTCCTCGCGTTCGCGCCGTTGGATTGCGGCGCTGCGGATGTGCTCGACCAGCGCAAGGAAATCCTCGCCGCGCTGTTCGGCCAGGATCTCTCCGACCAGTGCGCCGAGTCGGTTCACATCTTCGCGTAGCGGCTGATCGGTGGGCGGGAAGGCGATGTCGCGCAGTGGCGTGGTATCGGAAGGCGTGTTCATGGCCACGAGCATAGCAATGCCGTGTTGTTCGGCGAGGTTCCGCAAGAGCAGGTGACGCATGCTTGACATGCAAACGAGAATCATTATTATTTGCTCGGGCCGTCTGATTCAGCCGCCTCCGATCCTCAACCGAGAATGCTTCGACATGAGCCACGCCATGCAGATCCCGCCCATTCGCCACGCTCCGTCCGCACCCATCGCACGGGTGACGCGGCCCGGCCGGCAATGCGTCGACAGCCGTGACCTGCTGCAGGGCGGGCGCGAGTTGATCATCCAGCATGGCGACCAGGAATACCGCCTGCGCCATACCCAGAACGACAAGCTCATCCTCACCAAATAGCATGAAGCATGGGCGTGATCGCGCCCTCCCGGCTCCACCGACGCATCGCGTTTACGCAGCCTTGGATACCGCTCGTGGAGGCAGCGCGGCAGTACACTCCCTCACCGCGTCGCGGGGCGGATCCAATCCGGAATCTCGGAGGTGGCTGGATTGCCCCCGCTGGCACGGGCCATGTTCGGACGGGTACAGCACCTCGGTGCGATCACGGCATTGAATCGCCTGCACCTGGTCGGGTATGCGCCGTAGCCGGCCCGCATCAGTCCGCCGTCCGCAAGGTGGCTTTCCTTCCAATGCATGCGCTGGGCGTTTCATTCGCGATTGACGGGATACGAGGCCTGCTATGCTGGCAGGTGAATTTCCGTGTCATGAGTCGCCATGCAGGACACCATCCAGGCATTTACCCGCGCAATCCCGGCCCATGTCGTGCTGGTTGAGGACGACGACGAACTGCGTGACGCCATCCTCACGCCCGGGCTTGCCGACTTCGGCTTCGATGTGTGCGGCGTGGCGTCCGCCGAGGGCCTGTATCGGCACATTCTCGGCAGCCCCTGCGATCTGGTCGTGCTCGATGTGGGATTGCCGAACGAAGACGGATTTTCCGCTGCTGCACATTTGCGCAGAACGCTTGGCATGAAGGTGGGCATCGTCATGCTGACCGGCCGTATCGGCGATGATGATCGCGTCCGCGCCCTCAAGGATGGTGCGGACGTCTACCTTGCCAAGCCGGTGGAAGTGGAGGTGCTGGCAGCGACATTGCACAGCCTCCTGCGTCGCATGCGCGCCGGGATTTCGTCGGAGACGGTGGCAGTGGGAGCATCGGCTGCGCCTGAATGGCGACTGGAGTCGGATGGTTGGTGCCTGCGGTCGCCGAAGGGTGGATCGGTGGCGCTGACACTGGCCGAACGACGGGTGATGTCGCCACTGATGGAGCACGGGGGTAAACCGGTCGAGCGCGAAGTGCTGCTCCAAGTGCTCGCCGAGGGCCTCGACAACTTCGATCCCCACCGGCTGGACATGATCGTTCACCGACTGCGTCGCAAGGTGGAGAAGCGCATCGGAGAGGCATTGCCGCTGCATTCGGTTCGAGGCAGCGGCTATGTGCTGGCCCACCGCGTATGAGATCGGACGGGTGAGTTCCTGCGCAATGTGGGCAGCCAGGTCGTCCCGGCGGACGTAGAGCTGACCAACCATGCCGCTGCTTCAGTCTGCGCGGCGTTCCCGCTCAATCGCGCGCCAACCGATGTCATGTCGATGGAATGCGTGCTCCCAGGATATGCGCGACACCATGGCATGGGCGTTGCGTTGTGCGTCGGCGACGGAGTCGCCGAGGGCCGTCACGCACAGCACCCGGCCACCGGTGGCGATGACATGGCCCTCGGCATCCAGCGCGGTGCCGGCATGGAACACCTTGGCGGTGAACGGCGTCATTTCCGAATCAGAGGGTGCCAGCCCGTCGATGACGTCGCCGGTGACGGGAGACTCGGGGTAAGGGCGGGAGGCCATCACCACCCCGAGCGAAGGGCGCGGGTCCCAGTGCGGCTGTACCTCGTCCAGCCGGCCATCGAGTGCGGCTTCGAACAGATCGACGAAATCCGACTGCAATCGCAGCATCACCGGTTGGGTTTCCGGATCGCCGAAGCGCACGTTGAATTCGATCACTTTCGGGGCGCCGCCGGCATCGATCATCAGTCCGGCATACAGGAAACCGGTGAAGGGCACGCCGTCGGCGATCATGCCCTGCACGGTGGGATTGACGACCTCGCGCATCACCCGCGCGTGCACCTCGGGCGTCACCACCGGTGCCGGCGAGTACGCGCCCATGCCGCCTGTGTTCGGCCCGGTGTCGCCGTCACCCACGCGCTTGTGGTCCTGACTGGTGGCCATCGGAAGGGCAGTATGGCCATCCACCATCGAAATGAAACTGGCTTCCTCGCCGTCGAGGAATTCCTCGATCACGACGCGCGCACCGGCGCTGCCGAACGCATTGCCCGCGAGCATGTCGCGAACTGCCGCTTCGGCCTCCGGCAGCGTCATCGCCACGATCACGCCTTTGCCCGCAGCCAATCCGTCCGCCTTGATCACGATCGGCGCGCCCTTCTCGCGCACGTAGGCCAGTGCCGCATCGACGTCGGCATGCACGGCGTAGAACGCAGTGGGAATGCCGTGACGCGCGAGGAAATCCTTCGCGAATGCCTTGCTGCCTTCCAACTGCGCGGCGGCGGCCGTCGGCCCGAAGATGCGCAGACCGGCGGCGCGGAAACGGTCCACGACACCGGCGACCAGCGGCGCTTCCGGCCCGACCACGGTGAAGGCCACCTGTTCGTCCCGTGCAAGCTGCAGCAACGCATCGATGTCGGTGGTGGAAACAGCCGCGTTGCGGCAGCGCGGCTCGCGCGCGGTGCCCGCGTTGCCGGGCGCAACGAGCACCTCGGACACGCGAGGCGATTGGGCGAGCTTCCACGCGAGCGCGTGCTCGCGTCCGCCCGAGCCGATTACGAGGATCTTCATGTGCGGAGTTTCCTGATGACGCCGCGACAGCGAGGGCAATCGCTGGCGGCCGAAGGCGTGAGGTGCCCGGTCCACCCGGCACACCGGAGAGGTTGGGCGCGCGGCGCAAGGTAGCCGAACACCCATGCCGGGGCAAATCGCATGGCCATCTTGATGCGGGCGTCATCGGGCGCCGGATCACGGGTCCGCGCGGCTGCAGCGCAGGCATGGGCAACTTCAAACGCATCGATGCCCCATCACCCGGTCTCGTCGAAGGTACGATGCAGACTGCATGCGGAATGCGCCCGGTGGACACCCGGTGCCAGCGAGCGCCACTCCGCCGCCCGTCCTTCGAGCACAACCTGACATCCGATGTCCGAATTTCTCCCGATTGATTCCCGTCCCCCCGCCATCGCGCTGATGGGCCCGACCGCCTCCGGAAAAACGGCGCTCGCGGTGGAGTGGGTGGAACGCTTCGGGATGGATATCGTCAGCGTGGATTCGGCGCTGGTCTACCGCGGCCTGAACATCGGTAGCGCCAAACCCGATGCCGACACGCGCGCGCGTGCGCCGCATCGGCTCATCGATATCCGTGACCCGCACGAGACCTATTCGGCTGCCGAGTTCGCAGAGGACGCATTGCGCGAGTTGCATGCCATCCATGCCCACGGACGCGTGCCGTTATTGGTGGGCGGTACCGGCCTTTATTTCCGTGCATTGCTGCAAGGGCTTTCCGACATGCCCCAGGCCGATCCCGCGCTGCGCGCCGAGATTGCGCGCGACGCGGCGGCGTGCGGCTGGACGGCGATGCATGAGGCGTTGTGCCGAATCGATCCCGCCGCCGGTGCACGCATCAAACCCGGCGATGCGCAGCGTATCCAGCGCGCACTCGAAGTGTTCCGTGCCAGCGGCACGCCGATCAGCCAGTGGCAACAGGCTGCGCGAAGCAAGCCGTTTCCGTTCCGCGTATTGAAACTGGTGGTTGCACCGCCCGATCGCTCCGTGTTGCACGAGCGCATCGCCCGGCGCTTCGATCTGATGATCGAAGCCGGCTTGCTCGACGAAGTGCGCCGCCTTGCGAGTGATGTGCGCCTGCACGCCGATTTGCCGGCGATGCGTGCGGTGGGTTATCGCCAAGCGCTGGAACACTTGCAACAAGGCAGTTCGCTGGCCGAGTTCCGCGACCGGGGCATCTTTGCGACCCGCCAGCTCGCCAAGCGCCAGCTCACCTGGTTGCGCGGTGAGCTGGACGCACGCTGGTTCGATCCGGCCTGCGACGGTGATGAAATCGAACGCGCGGTGGCGCAGTTCCTCGGGCGTTGAATCCGAACGCCTCAGCCCGCTTGTGCGTGCCAGGCCTTCAGCAGTTCGGCTTCCTTCTCGCGTGAGATTCCAGCGCGCAGTTGCGCCTGACGATCCGCCGGCAAGGCACGGAACCACGCCATCAGATCGGTCAGCGTGGTGGCCAGCGGGCGGAAGGTCAGCCCGGCACCGATCGCCTTGGCGTTGCTGACTTGGCCGTAGCCGGAATATTCACTGCCCTTGCATGGCACCCAGATCGGCAGGCCGACCTGATGCTTTTCAAGGAATGACGAATCCACATGCGTCAGCGTCAACGGCCCGCCGCTGAGCGCATGACAGCCATGCAGCATCGCATCCATGCCGAGGCGATAGTCCGGGCCGCAGGCGTTGAACGTGCCGAAGCTGCGCTGCTCGGCAAGCCGGATCGTCCATTCGGCAAGATCGCGGCTGTCGATGATCTGGATCGGATCGGCCCCATCGCCCGGCACCAGCACTTCGCCACCCTGCGCGATGCGGTGCGGCCAGTAGGTGAAACGATCGGTCTCGTCGCGCGGGCCGACGATGTAGCCGGGGCGGATGATGGTGATGTTCTTGCCGAAGTGCTTGTGCGCTTCAGCCTCGCTCAGCGCCTTCAGCGGGCCGTAGAGCGCACCGACGTCGGCACGCAGGCTTTCCATCGTTTCGGTCATCGCATCCTTGCCGGCATACGGCGCCAACGCTGCATCCTCGGTGATGCCCGGCGGGCTGCCATCGGCGTAAACCGAGATCGTCGAGATGAAAATGTACTGCCCGACGCGTCCCTTCAGCGCCTTGCCCGCATCGCGCACCCAGAATGGCAGCGAGGTCGGGTTGTCGATGCAGACATCCCATTCGCGATCCTTCAATGCGGAAAGGTCACCCGTGTTGCGATCCCCGTGCAGTTGCTCCACCTCGCCAGGCCATTCCGGCGAAGGCCGCTGGCCGCGATTGAACAACGTCACCTTGTGTCCACGCGCCAACGCGTAGTTCACCTGAAACGGCCCGGTGAAGCCGGTGCCACCGAGGATCAGGATGCGCAGGGGTTTTTCCGCCCGATCGATCACGGCATTGACCGATGCCATGCCCAATGCAGGCATCGCCGCCGCAGTAACGCCCATCATGCCGAGCTTGAGAAAATCGCGACGATCCGTAGTCATGGCATACCCCCGAGGTTGGAATGTGGCGACATTCCTACTCTGTGGAGGTTGCGGCATGTGCTGGAAGTCGCGGTGACCAATGACTTTACCGGCGGTTACCCGCGCGGAAAGGCGGAGATGTGCACGAAAACATCGCCGTGACCCGATGACGGGGCAATGAAGCCGAAGCCGCGTGCTTCGTTCCAGCGAGTCAGTGTTCCGACATGGCGGAGTGTCATGGCAGGCTCTCGTTGGGTTTGGCGGATTTGTCGGGACGTGTGGCGGAGGGCGGGACTTCAGGCGAGTCCATCCGACGTGCGATTTCACGCAGGATCACTTGCAAGGCATCGTGCTGGTCGGCACGTTTCTGCATGCCCTCGACCATGGGCTTGAAGCCCAGCTCCAGCGCATTGCGCAGGCCGCCGAGCCACATCGCGGCGTCGGTCGAGGTGTCGCGGGAAAAAGTGCGGGCGAGGGTTTGTTCGGATACCACGCGCTCGAGCAAATCGATGAGCGCGGGCCAATGCGTTGCGTGATTCGTGTGCGCCGTGTGGGTCGCATCGGGCGCATTCGGGTGTGCGGCGAGTTCGCGCAATCCGCGCACGCCTTGCACCAGATCGTGCAATTGCGCGACGACACGCGAGCCGGTATCGGCATCGGCGCCGCCGATGGATTGATTGCGGCGGAAATCGGCCTTGATCTGTTCCCAGCGTGCGGCCTCGTCGGCACTGAGCGTGCCGCGCAGTTCGGCCAGTTTGAGCAGGTTTTCTTCCGCGCCGGTGGTGAGCAGTTGCGATTCGCCGAGGTAATGGTCGGCGATCAGTTGCTGCAATTCGTTGGTGTTCATCACCGAGGAAATCTTCTCGGCCAGCTTGTTCATGTTGCGGTAGCTGCCCTGCAACTTGAACGCCGGCTCGGTGCGATAGGCATCGGCCTGCGCGGCGCTGGCGATGTACTGCTGGTTGACGCGATACACCACGTCACGCACCACGATCAGGCGCTTGAGCGTTTCGACGATTTCGTTGACTTCCGCGCTGCTGTAATCGTGCTTGAGTTCGTTGGTGGATATGTCGCGCCCTTGGGCCTTTTCCACCAGCAGATACAGGTCGGCCATGTCGCGCGTGGCCATCGGCGCGAGCACGGGGTTGGAGGTGAGGCTGTTCTCGATGTAGCTGAGGGTGAAGGCATCCTCCATGCCGCCAAGCACATCGCCGAGGTTGTAGATGTCGGCGCGGTTGGCGAGCATGTCGGGAATCTTGAACACCTCGCCCGATTCGGTATACGGGTTGCCGGCCATCACCACGCAGAACTTCTTGCCGCGCATGTCGTAGGTCTTGGTGCGGCCGTTCCAGACGCCCTCGATGCGGCGGGTGCCGTCGCACAGCGAGATGAACTTTTGCAGGAATTCGGGGTGGGTGTGCTGGATGTCGTCCACGTACAGCATCACGTTGCTGCCCATTTCCAGCGCCAGATTGAGTTTCACCAGCTCTTGCCGCGCGGTGGCGTCGGGGGCTTGCGCGGGATCGAGCGAGCGCACCTCGTGGCCGAGCGCCGGGCCGTTGATCTTCATGAAGACCAAGCCCAGCCGGTTGGCGACGTATTCCATCAACGTGGTTTTGCCATAGCCCGGTGGCGAGATGAGCATCAGCAGGCCCATCAAGTCGGAGCGCTTGTTTTCGCCGGCCGTGCCCATCTGCTTGGCGAGGTTGTCGCCGATGATGGGCAGGTACACATCGTTGATGAGCTTGTTGCGCACGAACGAGGCCAGCGGGCGCGGCTTGAATTCTTCCAGGCGCAACATGTCGCGCTCGCGTGCGAGGGCGTCGTGGCGAACTTGCTGGAATTGCTGGAAGCCGGCCAGCCAGGTGCGACGGTGATCGGCCAGGCGCTGCATCAGATCGAACAAGCGCACGTCGAGCGTGCCATCGACGATGCGCTGGTGTTCGCTCAACAGGCCCGGGATGGACGCATCCAGATCGGCCTGCGCGATGCGGTGTGGTAGCTGCGGGCCAAGCAGGATCAGTGCAGCGGCCTCATCGACATACGCTTCCAGGCGCAGCAATGACGAGGTGCCGGCCTCGTCCGGCTTGCTCGCCGCGTCGCTGATCAAGGCGTGTAGCCATTGCCGCAGCAGGATGAAGCGTGCGCCGTTGCCGTCGAGCGCCTCCAGCGTGGAGGCGAGTGCGCTCCAGCGCGGGCCATCGAGGGTGGCTTTCAATGCGCCGGCCAATTGCTCGGCGTAGCGACTGAAGGAAAATTGCGGATGCGGAGCGGAAAGTTCCTGCACCAGATACGCGGCGGCGGCGGTGGCCAGCGCCGCATCGAAGGGCAGGGCGTGTTCGGAAATCTGCGTGCTGATGACGTCGGCGAGGTGCTGGCGCACGCTGACGAGCGCGGCATCGTCGCGGAACAGTTCGTGGATCTGGGCGGCGTTGCGCGCCTGTGCGGGCCAACGCGTGGCTTCGGGCGAGTCGCTCAGGGCATCCCGACACAGCAGCGCCAGAGTGCGGGCCTGCGGTGAATGCACCAGCGCACCGGCGGCATCGCGCAGCGGCACCATGGCGCGCAGGATCAGCGCCGCATCGTGATCGTGGATGCCTTTTTCGTAACCTTCACGATAACGCGGCGTGGCGAAATCGCGCACTGCACGGGCGAGGGCATCCGGTTCCAGCGCGAGCTGCGCGAGGTGTTCGCGCGAGAAGCCGGCGGTGTTGCGATCGGCGGCTTCCAGCACGAGGCCGGCGAGGTATTCGGCACGCGATAGGTCGGGGGATTCCGATTCCAGCGCGGCTTGCCAGTAAGGCCGCAACGGTTCCAGTGCCGGATCGTTCAACGGCGTGAAGTAATCGGTGCCGGTGAGATGCAGCGCGAGTGTGTTGTCGCGCGGCAGCAGGGTGAGATCGAGTTCCTGCGTGTTGACCGAAAAACGATGGCGACCGAGGCGAATGAGGTTGCCGCCATCTTCGAACAGTTCGGTCTTGTCGCGCAGTGCACGCACGGCCTGATCGCGCACGCCCTTGAGGCGCGCGTCCACGTCATCGGCTTTGACGCTGTCCTTCAGTTCGCGCAGGCGGCTCGCCAGTTCGCGCAGTTTGAGGATCAGTGCATCGCCGGCGAAGAAGGCGTTGAGTTCGTCCGGGCCGGTGAAACGTGCGGTGCGGCGCGGCAGGCCGTCGAGGATGCGGCGGGCAGCGTCGAACACGGTTTGCGCGGTGCGCTGGCGCGCATCCAGCAGCGATTGTTTGTGGGTTTCGAAGGCTTCGGTCAGTTCCTCGCGCTTTTGCAGGATGTCATCGAGGAAGCGGGCGTGTTCGCCGAACTGGCTTTCCAGTTCTTCCAGTTGGATCAGCAGCCGTGCGAGGTGTTCGTCGCAGCGCTCCGGGTCAGTGGATGCGGAAAGCGCGCTGGCGATGGATTGGGAGAACAGCGCGAATTGCGCGCCGAACTGGGCCACCTGTTCGCCCGAACCCAACTGCCGGCGACGTTGTTCGGCACGGGCGCGGGCCTGATTGAGGCGCGCATACAGCTCTGCAATGGCTTCGACGATGGCGGTGCGCTGGGTGGCATCGTCCACGCGCAGCGTGGCCATCAGTTCGGAGAGCAGATCCAGGTCGGAAGCCAGTGCGATCAAGCCATCTTGCGGCTCGCGCAAAGCCGCCACGGTGCTGGCGTGCTGGGCAGCGGCGTCCAGTTCCGCAAGCCGTGCATCGAGCGGCTTGAGCGAGACCGGGTCTGCAAGGTAGTTGCCTGTGGCGGTGCCGATGCGCTCGTTGGCGGCGATCAGTTCGGCCTCCATCGCATCGATGGCGGCCACGTCGATGTAACGCAGTTCGCGGATCGTGAGCAGATGCCCGCGCTGTGCCGAGATGGATTGCAACGCGGCGACGAAATCCTGCACCCGCTCGAAACGATCCGGGTTCAGGCCGACGAGCAGGGCGTTCTGCTTGGTCGTGGCTTCGCGCATTGCGCGCTCGGACTGCGCCCGGATGCTTTCGACTTTTTCGTATTCATCCAGCACCGCCTCGCCGGTCGTGGCGATTTCGTGCAGCAGGGGCGAAAAGTCACCGGCCTGTGCATCGGCGATCCAGTGATGCGCGTCGAACATACGGCGCGTGCTCTGCACCAGCAAGGTGTAACGCTGCACCGACACCGCTTCGCTGCCGATTTCACTGGCCAGCGAGAGCAGATCGGAAATGCCTCGCACCAGCTCCGCATTGCCGATGCGACCGAGAAAACCCGTGGCCGCTGGCTGGCGTGCGGCGTATTCGTCGAAACAGAACGGTGTCTGCCACACCTGCATCGGATGCACGCGCGTGGGCTCGGTGCTCTCGGCGCTGAAGATCACCATGCGGCCATCTTCCAGCCGCGCGTAGCCGTGGCACAAAAGCGGCGCTTGCAGGCTGCGCTCGATCAGGTTGTAGGTGAACAGCGCGTTGCGGCCCGATGCCGGTTCGTGGAACACATACAGCACATCCTCGCCATTGGGCGAGCGGATGGCGCGCTTGAAACGCATGCCATCGAAGCTGCTGTCGAACTGCCGGGTTTCGCCGTTCTGAAGCAGGTAGCCACCCGGCCAGATGATGCCGTGGTCTTCGGGCAACTGGATCGCAGCCAGCCCGAGCGCGTCGATGCGTTGCACGCGACGGGTGAGGGTGTTGTAGGCCAGATGCCGCCAGTGTTCTTCGCGATACGGCAGCACGCGCAGCAGGATCAGGCTCCCGACTTTCGCGTATTGGATCTGCGCATCGTCAAGCGATTGGGTCTTGTCCTGCACCGGCTCGCGATAGATGCCGAGGCCGTCTTCGGTGTTGTTCTCGATCTTGATGGTGAGATCGCCACCGACGGTTTCCACGAACACCGTATCGAGGATGTTCAGGTGTGGATGGCGGCCATTGACCACCATGTCGCGCGTGGTGGATTGCCATTCGAAATCGTAGGGCGCAGGCAAAGCCACGTCGCGCTCGCCGCGGTTGTCGATGTAGCGCACCTCGCCTTGCGGCGAAATGCTCCAGCGGAACACGCGGATATCGGAAAGTCGCTCGCCGATCTGGAAGCTCGCCAGCAGTTTCCCGTCACGCACCATCAGTTGCAGCAGATGGGTGTTCTTGTAGTAGGCGTACAGCTCGCGAAAATCCTGCGCAAAGCTGTCGATCGAGAGAAACGTGCCGGCGATATCCACCGGTATCACGTCATAGCCATCCGGCGTTTCGACCAGCCGATACAGCGAGAACACGTCCTCGATGCGGGTTTCTTTTTTCAACCCGATGAAGACGTTGTAGCCGAACAGCAGGAGATCACCCACCTGCACGATGTCGCGCGCCACGCAGTTGTTTTCGGTGCGTACCCGCAGCCGCCCGATGACGTCGAGCTTGCTGCTGCCGAACTGTTCCAGCCGCTGCATGTTGAGCGCATTGGCCAGCGCACGCAGCCGCGAGCCTTGTTCGGTCAGGCGCTTGTGCAGCACCTCGTAGGCGCCGCCGGAAGCAACGGCCTGATCGATGGCGGAGGTGTCGGGGGTATCGGTCATGGGATGCAGGCCGTGAAACATCGCAGGCGTGGCTGCGGTTCATGTGGGGTCGCAGGTCGGCCCGCAGGCCGACCTCGATGAACGGTGGTGTCAGTCGCTGGATTTCTGCGACGGCATGGCGGACTCGATGCCCTTGCCGCCGCCCAGGAACTTCTGGATCAACTCGTTGACCACCGGGCTTTTCCCGGCAGCACCTTCGATGAACTTGCCCACCGACAAACTCTTGGCGAACGAATCGAAGAACGCACCTTCGCCGCCCACGATGTCGATGTTGGCCTTGCTGAGGGCGGCCGAAAGCACTTCGGCCTGTTCGCGGGCGATGTCCTTGCCGGCGGCAATCTGCGCCAGCGCCTGTTCCAGATTCTTTTCGATCTGGATGCGGAATTCCTCGTGCGCACGGGCGTTGTCGCTGAGGGCATCGAGAGCGCCGAACTTCTCGGTGAGACCCTTGGCTTCGGCGTTGAGCTTTTCAAGCAGCACTTCGGCTTCCGACAGGCCCACGTCGCGCGTTGCCTTGCCCTTGGCGGCGCCAAGTTGTTCTTCGCCGCGTGCCTGTGCGATGAGGTTTTCTTCCAGCACCTTGGCTTCGGCCAGACCCTTTTCCTGCGTGCCGCGTGCTTCTGCGGCGAGCTTTTCGGCGATGACCTTGGCTTCGGCCAAGCCTTCCTTTTCCATCGCCGCGGCGGTGATTTCACGCACGCGCGCGTCGGCCAGACCGGGCGCAGCGCGCTCGGCTTCGATGCCTTCGGCCAGCTTCTTCTTGGCTTCGGATTGCTTGGCGGCTGCTTCCAGTTCGGCCTGCGCCAGCACGGTGATTTCCACCGATTTGTGCTTGCTGCGGGTTTCGTCGGCTTCGGCCTGCTTGACCTGCTTGACCAGTTCTTCCTCGGCGGCGGCCTGCGCTTCGAGGATGCGCACCTGCTTCATGCGCTCGGCCTCGGAGATTTCGCGCACTTCCTTGATGCGCTCCTCTTCCTGCGCCACGGTCTTTTCCACCGCCACGCGCTCGCGGATCACGTTGGCGATGTCCTTGCGCTGCTCTTCCAGCGCCTTTTCCTTTTCGATGCGCTGCAATTCGACCTCACGCTCGCGTGCAACGATTTCCAGTTCCTTGGCGCGCGAGACTTTTTCCACCTCGATGACGACGGCGCGCTGACGGTTCTGCTCGGCCACTTCGACTTCGCGCAGGCGATTCTGCTCGCGAATATCCAGTTGTTCCTGCGTGGCGATGCGGGCTTGCTCGGCTTTCAGGCGTTCTTCTTCCTGCACCTTCATGGTTTCGGCCTGCTCGCGTGCCTGGATGGTTTCGATTTCGCGTTTCTGGCGCGCTTCGGCATCGGCCTGCTGGCGTTCGAGTGCGAGCAGCGCCTCCTTGGTTTCGACGTTCTTCTTGGTAATGGCGAGCTGTTCGTTGCGCTCCAGTTCGTTGGTGATGACGTTCTGGGCGGCGGTGAGCTCGGTGATCTTGCGGATGCCTTCGGCATCGAGAATGTTGTGCGGATCAAGCGAGGCTTTCGGGGTTTGCTCGAGGTAGTCGATAGCCACGTCCTCCAGCACGTAGCCATTGAGATCGTTGCCGATCACTTCCACGATGCGGTCGCGGAAGTCCTGGCGGTTCTCGAACAGCTTGACGAATTCGATCTGCTTGCCGACGGTCTTGAGGGCTTCGGAGAACTTGGCGTTGAACAACTCGTTTACCGCGACCTTGTCCGAAGCGCGATCCACGCCGATGGCCTTGGCCACCTTCAGCACGTCCTGCTGGGTTTCATTCACGCGCAGGTAAAACGCGACGGTGATGTCGGCGCGCATGTTGTCGCGACAAATCAGGCCATCCTTGCCGCGCCGATCCACTTCCAGCGTGATCAGGGAGATCTTCATGAACTCCTTTTTGTAGATCACCGGATACACCAGGGCGCCGGTGAAATGCACCTTGGGCGTGGAGGACATGTCGTTGACGATCAGCGCGGTGCCCTGCGGAACCTTGATGTAGAAAGCCTTGAACAAGACGAACAAGCAGAAGATCAGCAGCAGCGCGATGCCGACCACCGTGGCGACGGCAATGAGGGTGGGAACGATGTCCATGTGTGACTCCAGGGTTGGGCCGGGACGTGCCGGTTGGAACGAGGAAAGACGGAGTGAAAGCAGGGGTGGAAAAACGGTGTCGAATCAGGTGCGGATGACGCGGTAGGCGTTCTGTTCGGGCAGGTACTCGACCAGCACCACGCGTTCGCCGCGCAGGAATTCTTCGTCGTGGCTGCGTGCCTTGAGGATCAGCCCGGCGCCGCCATCGTCCAGATCGACTTCGCCTTGCGATGCCCCGATTTTCGGACTGCGCACGATGGCTTCGCGGCCGAGGAAGGAGGCGGCTCCCGGCCCGGCCAGATTGGCGAACAGCGGCCGCAGCGGATGCAGTGCCAATCCGGTGATGGGAATGGCGACGACGAAAACGACCAATACCATCACCCCGGTCAGCGCGGTGCGCAGGAGGCCCGGATCAAGTGAGCGCAGCAGCAGGAAATCGGCGAAATAACTCATGATCCACGCGAAAAGGCAGACGCCTGTGACTATCAACGCGATCGGGAGGCCATCGAGGCCAAACCTCAGCAGCACGCCGGAAACTCCGCCCGGATCGCCCTCGCCGCCGATGCCGCCAAGTTCGAGCAGGTCGGTGTCCATCAGGCCCAGCAGGGTCAGCAGCCAGTAGCCCACGGCGATGGCCAGCAACACGCTGAAAATGAGGGTGGGAAAGGACAGGGCGATGTCCAGGAAGGTCTGCATGGAAGCCTCTTTGCGGGACGATATTCCCATGGACGACGGGAAGGGCGAATCGTGACGGAAACGGTAGCCGATTGCGGAGAAAGACGGTGGATGCAGAGGTCACGGGCGGCTGAGTTCCATCGCTCGGGGCATTATCGTCTGGAAAGCAAAACGCCCGCCGGTGAGCGGCGGGCGATTGCGCAGCGCAGAGCATTGTCTCGTCAGGGTGCGATGCGGAACTGTCCCACGTCGATGCGTTGCTTGCCGGTTTCCAGTCGCCGCGTGGTGGATTGGCGCTCGGGTTCGCTGCTGCCGAAGCCGGTCTGGAATTCCAGTTGCACCGTCACCGGGCCGGTCAGCGATTGGCGACGGTCGCCGAAGTAGTGCGCCTGCACCCGATAGGTGCCGGGGATCGGGCGGGCGATGGTGAACGCTTCGGGTCCGTAACCCTGAGTGAAATCGCGGCTGACCTGGCCGCCGCTCTTGCTGCGCGGTTGGGCGTAGTAGACCGCTTCGCCCGTCGGGTCGATCACCCACAGGTCGATGTCGGTGTTGTCGGCGTCCCAGGTCAACACCACGCGCAGGTTCACTTCCACCGGCGGCAGCAGTTCGGGCGGGATGCCGAGGTTGGCGATTTCCACGTTTGGATTTGCAGCCACGAGTGCGGTGAGTTCGTGCAGGGCAATCAGATCGATGTCGGGGAAACGGCTGTGCCATTCGTGCGTGGCGATGTGCCAGAGCAGTGCCACCGCGCGCGCAGTGTGCGGCTCAGGCAGGCGCGAAAGGGCAAGGGCGAGATCGCGATGGCTTTGCGGTTCTTCCGGGCGCTGGGCGAGAGCCTCTTCAAACGGGCGCAAGGCGAGTTCGGGATGATCCCACTGCATCAGGCGATAGCCGAACACGCGGATCAATGCGGTGTTCCCGTCGCCGATTTCCGCGAGATTGGAGAGTACGCGCCGTGCCAGCGCCGGGTTTTTCGCTTCGTTGCGGAAAAAATCGGCGGCATCGAGAAAGAAGCTGGGCGTATCGGCGTGTTCGGTGCGCAGTTGCAGATAGGTCGAATACGGATCGGCCGCAGCGCGCAGGGTTTTCAGGTAAGGCGTATCCGGGTTCCAGCCGCTCAAGGCCATGCTGGCTTGCATCGGCAAGGGTTCCGGGCTGGCAGCCATGTCGGTGCCAATGGATTCGATGCGTGAGCCGGTGACGACCACCCTGTCGAGCGAATCGCCGGATGGCAGGCGTGCCGCAGCATGCCTTTCTGGTGGCGGAGGTGGTGTCGAAGGCGCGCTCATGGCCTCGGCCAGCACCGGCGATGGAGAGGGGAGTGGATGTCCACTGTCCTGCTGCCATTGGGCGGAATCCGGCGCGTGCTCCAGACGTTGTTGGCGCAGTGCATCCAGTTGCAGCATCAAGGTCGTGGCTTCACCTTCCCACGTCCTGCGCGAAGCGGGCTCGGCGCCTTCGCGCAGCCAGCGCTCGGTCAGTGCGCGGCTGCGTTCGGTGATCGATGCGAGTTGCTTGCGCGAGGCAGTGAGGGTTTTTTCGGGCAGCGTGTCCGATGCTTGCAGGCGCTGCCACATCAAGGTTTCTGCTTCCGCTGCGGGCGCCAACAGCGTTTCCAGCCATGGATGGCGCTGCTGATGCCATTCGCGGAACTCGCGCCAGCGGGTGGCGAGCGACGCGATGCGGGCATCGCGGCCAGCGTCGACGGGAAGGGGCTTGGGCTGACTGGCGCGCAGGCGTTCGTACTGCGCACGCAGGTCGGGTTCCTTCGGCGCGACGCCGTAGCGCACGTAATCTTCGATGCGGTCGAGCACCAGCAGCGAGGTTTGCGAGGTGACGACGCCATGACGCACGGCCAGATCGGTAATGGCGGCGGTATCGGGCGAGGCGCTGGATTCCATCTGCGTGATGCGGGTCTGCGCCACGGCGCGCCAGACCGAATCGGCAAGCGCACCCACGGCAGGTTCGGCCTCGCCGAGGGTCACTTCGCGCACCACGTCATGGTGGCCATCGCCGCTGCCGAAGGTCAGGCGCAGTATGGTTTTCCCCGTGCAGCGCGCAGTCAATGTCATGACCTTGCCCACCGGTTGCGGCGTGGTGGGAAGGAGATCGGCGCACGCAGCGGATGAGGTTGCCGACAGCAGTCGCCAGCTCGCCGCCGAGAGGGCTTCGCTGGCCTGAGGTGCCGACATGCGGGTGAGGTCGATCACATCACCGTTGCCGCGCCTTGCGATATCGGCCAGTCGCGCGTGATCGGCGCGTTGCGCGGCATGCAGCGCGAACAGGCGTGCCGGCGCGCCGCTGAAATCGATCTGGCCGCTGCCGAAGGTATCAAGGCCGTCGCCGATCACGATGGCCGCATCGGCTTCATGGCTGGCTCGGAAATCGATCGCGCCGTAATTGCTCGCACCATCCAGCGGCAAGGCGTCCAGTGCGGCCAGAAGTGCCGATGCATCGCCGTTGCGTACCTCGAAGTTGCGTGCGGATTCGGCCGTATCGCGAAAGACGATCAGCTCGACCTTGGCATGGTCGAATGTGGCCAGCCATGCGGAAAGCGCGTCGCGTTCGCGTTGCAGATCGCGATCGCGCGCGCTGCCGGACGCATCGAAATAAAGCGCGATGCGTTCGGGTTTCTTCGGTGCGGGCAAGGTGTCCGGGCGGCCGGTGTCGATGCGCGCCAGGATCGCGCGCTGTGCCGGTTCGAGGGTGTCGGGTGCTTCCAGCGCCGTCACATCGCCCGGCTGCTTGGGCACGCGGAAACTCAGTTCGCGTTGTGGCGTGATGTTCTGGCGGGAGAATTCGGCACGCCAGAGGGTATTGCTGCGCTCGAAGTGGAGTGCGGGATCGGGCGAGTCGGCGGCCAGTTCCGGGGCCGCGTTGTCGAGCGGAACTTCGGCCTTCACCGAGAACTGCCGAACGCTGTCGCGGAAGTGCAATGGCATCAGGTAGCGCCAATGCGTCCCGGCATCGTCCATCACCTGTTCGAATTCCAGTGCGATGCGCTTCTTGCCGCTGGCCGGAATCGGATACAGGCGGGTGCGGAACACATTGCCGGCGGTCAGTTCGGCCAGGCCGGGATCGACCTGCTGGCGGGTGATGTCCTCGAATGCCACGCGCGCGGTCTGCTTCGGCACGACCACGCCTTCGCGCATCGCGCCGTCCACTTCCAGCGCATAGCCGGAGAGGGTTTGCCCCGGCCCGAGCGGAAACACGAACTCGCCTTCCAGCACGCGCGCGTTGGGGTTGGCGAAGGTCATGTCGATGCGGGTATGGGCGAGGAAACCGCGCATCGTCACATCGATTTTCACGTCGTCCAGCACGATGGGCTGGAGATCGGCTTGCGGCGGAATCCAGATTTGCGGTGGAAGCCGCTGTGCCACGGCGCTGCCGCTGGCAGCGAGGGCGATCAGGGAGGCAATTTTGGGCAGTGTGGTCATCGGGAAACCTTTGGAATGTGCGTGCGTGCTCCATCAACGCGCCCGCATGGAATTCGGGGTTGAGCAGGATCGTTGGAGATTGTTCCATGCAGATCGTACGGAAACGGGTGTGGCGGCGTATCCCGGAGCGACTGGTTGCACGGCTGCAGTTTCCGCCAGCGGCTCTGTCGCAAGGAAGATGGGCAGCCTTGTCAGTGAGGCGAGATGCGAGCAATGAATCAGGAAAACGTCGCCGGAGAAGCGAGCCGGAGTTCATTCCGGCGCCCCGGATTCATTCAAAGCCCGATTGGAAGATCAGCTCCTCCAGCACCCAACGCAACGGGATGATCTCGAACTCGGCAGGTCTCGTCAGCGCCACCCCGAACTGGCATTCCAGATGCGATGCGCTCTGCGAACAATGACTGAACCAGGCCTCCTGTGGTGTTGCTCCTTGCAGGGCTTGTTTCTGCCATTGCTGGAGCAGGTAGGCGTCGATGGCCGCGTTAGTCGTGGTCGCGGTAGGGATGCAGGTTGGCAAGGTGCCATCGAAACAGGGCGACAGGGAAACTTCAATCGAATGTTTCAGGTGCCGGAGATAACGATGCACGGGCACATACGCTCCCGGCTCGGTACTCAACACGCGGGCGCCCCAGATCACGGGTTGTGGGTAACCGGCGAAACTGCGCAGTAGGTTGACGTTATTGGAGTTGAGTGTGTTTTGTGCTGTGGCCAGATCGCGCTCGAGTGTCGGATGAAGCGTGGCTGCAAACATGGCGTCGGTGCCTGCGGGCGCCTTGAAAATACCGCGAGTACGATCCGTGCGTGCGATGACGCCGGCGACGGCCGCCGATGGTGCCACGCCCCAACGACCACCCGCGGCGTTGGCATCATCGACGATCAGCCATGGCGCATACAGCGCTGCATATTTGCTCTGAAGCCCATTCCGGTAGTTCAACAGCGCATCGGCGTCGCTGAGTTTGGGGGCATCCAGTACGGCGAAACGGTTGGGGCTGGCTTCGACGTGCTCGATGAGAACCTGCATCGCCGCGCGCAAGGCGCTAGGTGCGGCAAGGGCAGCGGACGCGCCCGGCATGGCAACGACACTGACTGGCAGGTTGGTTGATTCGGACAGGGCTTGCCGGAAGGCCGCGTCCGAGATCGCCCCGGGATCGGCGACGTACAGCGTTTGCCCGCCATTGGCGAAATACAGCGTGGCCGCCAGTGCGCCAGGGTCGATGCCGGGCAGGCGACCGTAGACAGACTCGTATTCGGTCAGGCTGTGAACGGGCTGCGGCGGATTGATGGAAAGCGCCGTAGGCACGACGAACAGCGCCGCGTCATCGTGCTGATCTTCGATGAGAATCATCTGTGCGCTTGCCGCGGTGGAAGCGAGCACGGCAAGCAGAAGCATCAATACCCTGACCATCAATGGCTCCTTCGGGTGCGGACGGACAATCAGTCTACGCGCACCCTACAGCAAATCCGGCGCCATGATGCGGAGATATTCTTTGCTGAATTACGCCGCCGCCAAGGCCTGTTCCAGGTCGGCAATCAGGTCATCCACATGTTCGATGCCGATGGAAAGTCGCACGGTATCCAAACTCACGCCGGCCTTTTCCAATTCTTCCGGGCCAAGCTGGCGATGCGTGGTTGAGGCGGGGTGCGTGGCCAGCGATTTGGCATCGCCGATATTGACCAGGCGCGTGAACAGTTGCAGTGCATCGAGGAACTTCGCACCGGCCTCGCGCCCACCGGGCAGGCCGAAGGTGAACAGGCCCGAAGGCGCTGCGCCGCGCAGGTATTTCTGTGCCAGTGCATGCTCGGGATGATCCGGTAGGCCGGCGTAATTGACCCACGCCACTTTCGGGTGTTGTTTCAGATACTGCGCAATGGCGCGGCTGTTCTGCACGATGCGCTCCATGCGCAAGGCCAGCGTTTCGATGCCTTGCAGGATCAGGAACGAATTGAATGGCGACAAGGCCGCGCCGGTATTGCGCAGCGGCACCACGCGGGCGCGGCCGATATAGGCCGCAGCACCGAGCGCCTCGGTATAGACCACGCCGTGATAGCTCACGTCCGGCTCGTTGAGGCGCGGGAAACGGGCCTTGTTTTCGGCCCATGGGAACTTGCCCGAATCGATGATCGCCCCGCCCAGGCTGTTGCCATGTCCGCCCAAATATTTGGTCAGCGACTGCACCACGATATCGGCGCCGAAATCGATCGGGCGCAGCAGGTACGGCGTGGCGACGGTGTTGTCCACGATCAGCGGCACGCCGTGCGCATGCGCGATCTTCGCGATCTTTTCGATATCGGTAATGTTGCCCAGCGGGTTGCCGATGGACTCGACGAACACCGCCTTGGTGCGTTCGTCGATCAGTTTCTCGAATGCGTCCGGCTCGCGGTAATCGGCGAAGCGGGTTTCGATGCCGAACTGCGGCAGGGTGTGGGCGAACAGGTTGTAGGTGCCGCCATACAGCGCGCTGGAGGACACGATATTGTCGCCGGCCTCGGCGATCGTCTGGATCGCGTAAGTCACCGCCGCCTGGCCCGAGGCTAGTGCCAGCGCCGCGATGCCGCCCTCCAGCGCCGCGATGCGCTGTTCGAGCACATCGGTGGTCGGGTTCATGATGCGGGTGTAGATATTGCCCGGCGTTTTCAGATCGAAAAGATCGGCGCCGTGCTGGGTGCTGTCGAAGGCATAAGCCACCGTCTGGTAGATCGGCACCGCGACCGCGCGCGTGGTTGGATCGGGCGAATAACCGGCGTGGACGGCGAGAGTTTCGGGTTTCCAGTTGGCTTGGCTCATGACTACGTCCTTCGGAGGCAGGGCGCCATCATGCCGCGCGGTCATGCCGCAGGCGAATACGGGGAAGCATGTACTTATGCCATTTCCGGCATGAGTTCCGGTCCTGCCGACACGGGGCCGGATAAACGCATCGTTGGCCAGACGCAGTGTGTGGCAACGGACGGCTTTCCCTCAGGTCAGTGATCTCGGGGGCGATTGCCGCCTTCAGGCGATGGCATCGGAGAAGGAAGCGCCCCAGTCCTCCCGGAACGGAAGGACTGGGGCGAGGTGGATACCGATCAGGGGCGGTATGTACGGAACGCGAACCCGGCGGCCAGCATCATCAGCGCGATCATCGAGAACAGCGCGAGGGTGCCGGATGCCGGAATCATCGCAGGCGATACGTTCGGGGCGGCCCCGGCGAACCGGAAGCGTGTGGGTACATCAATGCCGGATTCGGCCGGGTCGGTCGACAAGGCGGTGACATCGTTGGTGCCATCACCATCGCCGTCGTAATGCACGCTGGCCTGGTTGGAGATGATCGCGGCCTGCGTGATGACCACGTTGGCCTCGATCTGGATCGTGACCGTGGCGCCGGACGCGATCGAACCATTCCAATGCACCGCGTTGCCCGGCAGGTCCAGACTCAGGTTGCCGGCATCGGCGCTAGCGTTGACCAGGGCCAGTTCCGACGGCAGCAGATCGCTCAGCTCATGGCTGGCCGGATCGTCGGCCTGATCGCCCTCGCCGATATTGCTCAGCACGATCTCGTAGATGACGGGCTGGCTGTCGGTGCCGATCTGGGTGACGCTCTTGAACGCGACCAGCAGCGGGGTGTGGACATCATCGTCGGTGTTGATGACCGACACATCTGCCGGATCGATGCCGCTGTAGTTCGGATCGGCACTCGTGGCCGCAGCGGTGACGATGCTGTAGGTGATGTCACCGTCAACCTCGTTGTCATCGGCGCCGGTGACGGTGATCGTTTGCGCGACATTCCAATTGGCGGCGGTGAACGTGAGGCTGGCCGGAGCGACCGTGCCTTCGGAAGTGTCGCTGCTGGACACGCCGATGCTGACATTCGCCGCAGGTTGGCTATTGAGCACCACCGTAAAGGTCGCGGTTCCACCGGCTTCGCTAGTCACCAAACCGCTGGTCGGGTTGACGGTGATGCCGGCGGTGTCGTTGTCGGTGTTGGTGACCGACACATCGGACGGGTCGATGCCGTTGTAGTTCGGATCGGCGCTGACTGCCGCAGCGGTAACAATGGTGTAGGTGATGTCGCCATCGACTTCATTGTCATCCACGCTGTACACATCGACATGCTGCGAGACGTTCCAGTTGGCGGCAGTGAAGGTCAGGCTGGCCACCGACACCGTGCCCTCGGTCGTGTCGCTGCTGGAAAGACCAATGATCACATCCGCGGTCGGCTGGCTGTTCAGCACCAGGCTGAACTGGTCGACGCCAGGCGTACCGGTGGGGCCGACGCCTTCGGTGGTTGCCAGGCCGCTGGTCGGTGTCACGGTGATGCCGGCGCTGTCGTTGTCGGTGTTGATGACCGACACATCTGCCGGATCGATGCCGCTGTAGTTCGGATCGGCACTCGTGGCCGCAGCGGTGACGATGCTGTAGGTGATGTCACCGTCAACCTCGTTGTCATCGACGCCGGTGACGGTGATCGTTTGCGCGACATTCCAATTGGCGGCGGTGAACGTGAGGCTGGCCGGTGTGACCGTGCCTTCGGAGGTGTCGCTGCTGGACACGCCGATGCTGACATTCGCCGCAGGTTGGCTATTGAGCACCACCGTAAAGGTCGCGGTTCCACCGGCTTCGCTAGTCACCAAACCGCTGGTCGGGTTGACGGTGATGCCGGCGATGTCGTTGTCGATGTTGGTGGCGGACACATCGGCCGGGTCGATGCCGCTGTAGTTGGCATCGGCACTGACCGCGGCGGCGGTGACGATGGTGTAGGCCACATTGCCGTCCGCGAGGGCATCGTCCGCGCCGGTGACGGTGACGGTCTGCGGCGCGTTCCAGTTGGCCGGTGTGAAGGTCAGCGAGGCCGGCGCCACCGTCCCTTCCGTGGTGTCGCTGCTGGACAGGCCGATGATGACGTCCGCATTGGGCTGGGTGGCGAGCACCACGGTGAAGCTCGCCGTTCCGCCGGCTTCGGTTGTGATCAGGCCACTGGTCGGGTTGACGCTGATGCCGGCCCCATCGGAATCGGTCTGACGTTCGTAGGCACCCAGATCGACGATGGGCGCGGTGCCGAGGCCGGTGTCGACCACGCCGGCGTCGTCATGGCGGCGCGGATTGCCATCCAGATCATCCAGCTCTTCGTCGACGTCGCCGTCCTCGTCGATATCCATCCAGGTGTCGCGGCGGACATCGGCGTTGTTGCCGGCGTCGATCGCGGGACTGCCGGAGGCGAGCCTGTAATCGCCGTTGGCGGCATCGATGAAGCGCGGGTCCAGATCGATGATGCCGGTGCCGCCGGGGTAGCCGCCTTCGATCAGGCTGTGGCGGACGGTGGCCGTTCCCAGCGACGCGCCGCCATTGCCCCACACGATGCTGTTGGCGATGACGATCTCGCCGTCGCTGCGCAGCAGGTCGCCGGCGCCACCCGGGTGGCCGCTGATCGTGATGTTGTGCAGGTTGGTCATCGTGTCGGCGCCCACCAGCGCCGCGCCGTCAGGTGCCTCGTTGCCGATGAACAGGCCGTTGGAGACGAACAGGTCCACGAAGGCGAACTCCATGTACACGGCACCCGCGAGCTCGTCGGCGGTGTTGTCTTCGAAGCGCGTGCCGGAGATGCGCCCACCGAAGCACTTGATGGCGCCGCCCCGCCGTGCCTGGTTGGCGACGAAGACGTTGTCAAACAGCCGGATCATGATCGACTCGCTGTACAGCGCACCGCCTTCGTCGGCCTGGTTGTCCTGCAGCAGCGATCCGCGCATCCACAGATCGCCGGTGCTGATGGACACCGCGCCGCCGGACGTCGCTGCATTACGTTCGAACCGGCTGTCGATGATGCGTAGCGTGTTGCCGCCGTGGTGGATGGCACCGCCTTGTCCGGTCACCGCGAGGTCGCCGTTGTCGAAGAATCCAACGTCGTGCAACGTCAGGTCGCCGTCGCTGTAGATGGCGGCGCCGACCGACGCCAGCCCGTTGCGGAAGTCCAGCGACTCGCCGACGAGTTCGCCCGAACCCTCGATGGTCAGCAGGCGGAAGTCCGCCGCCGCCGCGTCACGCTGCAGGGTGCCGTTGCGCAGGGTGATGACGCTCGTGACGTTCGGCAGCGCGGACTCATCGAAGGTGCTGGCATCCGGGGCGTCGAACACCAGCGTGGCACCGGCCATGTCGATCACATCGTCGGTGGCGTTGGCATTGGCGCAATGGATCGCCTGGCGCAGGTTCGCCACGCGTGCAGCGTTGTTGGCGCCGCTCAGCGTGTACGGAAAGCTGAAGCCGGCACAGGGATCGGCATCATCGTTGACGATCGTGCCAAGGCCCTGGGCGTCGCCGGCCGCGGCGTTGACGATGTTGGTGACGTTGACGAAGAAGGTTTCGTTGGGCTCGACAGTCGTATCGCCGTTGACCTGCACGGTGAGCGTGGTGCTGCTCTGGCCGGCGGGAATGAGTACGGCGGTGAGGCTCTGCGCGACATAGTCGTTGTCGGCCGTGGTGGCGGTGCCGTCGGTGGTGGCGATGTCGAAGGCGGTGCCACCCAGCGGGGCGGGAGCACTCAGGCTGATCGTGAAGACGGCATCGGTGGTCCCGCTGTCACCCTCGTTGACGCTGACATCATTGATGTCCAGCGTGGGCAGGGTGCCCTGCGCCTGGCGCTCGTAGGCACCCATGTCGAAGTAGGACGGATCGCCATGGCCGGTGTTGGGCACGTCCGGGTCATCCCACGGACGCGGGTTCAAGTCCGGATCGGGAAAGTACTCAGCCTGGTCGCCGTCATCGTCGACGTCGAGGAAGTCGGGGAAAGAATTTTCCTGGTCGGCGGCGTCGATGGCGGGACTGTTGGCCGCGAGGCGGTAGTTGCCGGGTGTGGCGACGAACAGGGGATCGGCGTCCAGGTTGCCACCCGCAGCCGGCGCGCCCGGGAACAGGCTGTACCACGGTGTGATGTCACCCAAGCCAGCGCTGGTGTTGTTCCACAGGATGCTGTTGCGCACCTGCACCGTGTTGCCGTTCTCGATGCGCAGCAGGGGGCCCTGAACTACGTTGTCGGCGATGGTCATGTGGCGCATTTCCGCCACCAAGGTGTTGCTGGTGAACACCATCAGCGAGCTGCCGGAGGCGGCGAGATGGTTGTCGGCGAACAGGCTGCCGAGCAACGCACCATAGTTGTCGTTCCAGAGCACGGAATCGCTGCCGGCGCCGCCGTTGGCGAGGAATCGGTTGTTGACGCTCATCGTCAAGCCGTACGCGGCCAAGGCCGCGCCGTCGGGCGCGGTATTGCCGGTGAAGTCCGACATCACGATCTGGGAGGGCCCTTGCGAGGACACCGCGCCCCCGCGCGAGGTGGCGCTGTTGTTCTCGAACACGCTGGTGCGCACCATCAAGGGATTGGCACTCAGCGACAGGATCGCACCGCCTTCGCCGCTGGCCGAGCCACCCCGCAGCTGCATGTCGCGCACGGTTAGTGCGCCACTGGAGTCGGAGAGGATGAGGCGGAACGGCGGCGCGCCGCCATCGCGTTCGAGCTGACCGTTTTGCAGTTCCAGCACGCTGGTGATGAAGGGCAGGGCGGTGTCGCCGTGGGCGTTCGAGTACGGCGCATCGGTGAGGACAAGGGTGTGGCCGCCCAGGTCGATCACGTCATCGGTGGCATTGGCGTTGGCACACTCGATGGCCTGGCGCAGCTCGGCCACGCGCGCAGTGTTGTCGGTGCCGGACAGGGTGTAGGGGAAGCTGAAGCCGGCGCAGGCCGGGTTGCCGGCTGGTGTGTTGGTCAGCGAGAAGCCGAGGCTCGCAGGCGCTGTGCCTGCCGCGCTCGCGGTGACGGAGTACGGGCCGCCTGCGGTGGCATTGGCGGTGACAAGAGTCTGGGCTTGCCCACTGCTGGTGATGCTGGCGGCGGGTGTCGCCGGCACTGCGGATGCGCCGCTGGTCGGGGCACTGAAATGCACTTGGCCGCCCACGACTGGTTCGATGGCCTGATTGGCGGTGACCTCGACCATCAGCGGGCTGGCGAATTGCGTGCCGACCACCGCGCTTTGCGAGTTGCCGCTGACCTGGGAGAGCGTGAAGCCGCGCGATTCGAAGGCGCCGATATCCGGCGAGCCGACGCGGCCGATGCCACGCTGATCAGCGCTCGGAATGTCGCCGCCGGTAGTGGTGCCGGCATTGATCGCCGGGCTGCCGGGCAGCAGCGGCAGTGTGCGGGTGGGCCCGCCGTAGTTGCCCAGTGGGCCGACCAGAGGATTCAGCACGCCGACCTGATTGCCATTGTCACCATCTGTGAAGGTGGTATTGCCTTTGTTGCCAATGAGGTTGTTGCGCGAGGCGGCATAGTCGATGACGGCATTCGAGAAACGGTGGAGATTGATATCTTCGTGGTCGTTGTTGTCCGCCACCAGGCAGTTGCTCAGCGATACCGTGCCGTCGCCGCGAAAATCCACAGCAACACCGTTGATGGTGTTGCGCGTGATGGTGACGTTGACCAGGCTCGCCGTGCGACCACTGGCCGGGGCGGCATAAATCACTGACCACGTCATCCGTGTCTGTGTGAGCGTGCTGTTGCGAATGAAAAGGTCGCCAGTGCTGGCAAAGATCGCGCCTCCCTGACCTTGGACGCCATGATTGCCGTCGAAGGTGCTGTTCTCGATGTGGGTCGATACATGCGAGGCGATGGCACCGCCCCCAAAGACGGCGGTGTTGTCCACGAACGCCACCGTATCGATGGTCAATGACGCCGGACCACTATCGATTTTGATCGCACCGCCCACGTCATTTCCGATGTAGGCGTTGCGCAGTGTCAATTGGCTCAGGCTCAAATCGTCGCCGCCATCGGCGGCGAACAGCCGATGTTGCCCGCCGCCATCAATGACGGTGGAGGCTGGGCCATTGCCGACGATGGTCAATGCGCCGCCAGCTGTCGTGATCGGCGGCAACGCTGAAGCCAGAGTGATCACGCCGTTGGCTGAAGGTGCGAACACGATTTCGTCGGCAGCGGATGTGGCCATGGCCTGGGTCATCGCCTGGCGCAGGCTGCCGGCTCCGCTGTCGTTGGTATTGGTCACGGTATACGTGGCCGCCGACACCGGTGCGGCAAACCACGCCAGCAGCAACCCTGTCCGTACGCATAGCCAGAAAAACCGTTGCAGAGTCGATTCCAACAGGTGCGGGCGGCGATGCGGCATGACGGGTTCTCCTGGCAAATGGACACGCCCCGCACTGGCCGGCACAGGTGCCGGAGATGTCGGGGAAAGCTGCGTTCAACGGCTACAAGCGTGCAGGATGTCCGCTTTTGTGCCCATGTCCTGAGCGGACACGGGAATGCACCCAGCGGACAACAGTACTGTCACGGGCCTGGTGCATCCGTGCTGGCGTGCGGCAGCGGCACGTTGGAACCTCGGGAATCACGCTCCGGATCGCGGTGCGGGGAGGAATGGGCCGGGTGTGCTGACGGTGTACTTTGGGTTTGTCTGATTTTTTCTTGTTTTCGAGTCAAATGACGGACGTTTTATTTGTTATCGACGACGTTCCATCCATTGCAACAGCTGGTGGGCATCGGGATGGTTGCGGTCCAGGGCAAGCAGCCGCCGGGTCAGGGCGTGGGCAGCCTGATGGTTGCCGGCTTCCAGTTCGTAGATGGCCAGTGCGCGCAGCAGGTCGATCTCGTATGGGTGATGTTCCAGGCCACGGTTGAGCCAGTCGCGCGCCAGATCCGGCTGACCGCCATCATTGAGCGCCACGGCCAGGACGTAGGTGTAGCGTGCCTGTGCGGGGGCCAGTTCGGCGGCCCGCTGCAGTTCGATCAGGGCCTCCTGCAGGCGTCGTTGACGGACAAGCGACAGGCCCAGTGCATGGTGAAGCTCGGCGGCATCCGGGCGCTGTTCCAGTGCGGTGCGCAGAATGCGGTCGGCATCGTGCTCCTGCCCTCGGGAGCGGGCAAGATCAGCCAGGTGCAGCAGTGCCGGCGTGAATGCGGGGTCCAGGCCGAGCGCGTGGCGGTATGACTGTTCAGCCGCGGCCACGGCACCGCGTTTGAGTTTCAGGTCGCCGAGACTGACGGCGGTGTCAGGTCGGTCGAGGTTGAACTGCAGCGAAGCAGCGTATTCGGCCAGTGCCTGTTCGAAGGCTGGTCGCTGGCCGGCAGGCAAGGCGCGTTCGGGATCACCGACCAGCGCTGAAGCTGCTTCCATTCGCACTGCGCGGACAGGGTCCCGCAGATGACCGCCCAGCGTGGCGCTGCGCTGCGACGGCGGCAGGTTGGCCAGGGTTTCCACCGCCGCCAGACGCACCAGGGGGTCCGCATCCTCCAATGAGGGCAGCACTGCGCCGACGTTGTCCGGGCGCAGCCAGGGGGCGAATTGGCGCAGCGCGCTGGCACGCACGATGGCCGGCTGGGCGGAGTCGCTGATCAGCGCCGTCAGCCCTTCGGCGCTGCCGGGTGCAGCAGCGTGGGCGGTATGCAGCGCCGTGGCGAAATGATCGCCACGGTGCCGGCTGTTGGGGAACCATTCGCGCAGTTGCGCTGCCGCCCACTCCGGATCGCGCTCACTGTGACAGGCGGTGCACGCATCCGGCGTGCCGAGGTGTTGGGACAGGTCCGGACGCGGGATGCGGAAGGCGTGATCGTGGCGGTCATCAACCTGCATGAACGTGGTGACCGGCATGTGGCAGGCCGCGCACTGGCTGCCACGGCTGTCCGGCAGGTGGCCTGTGTGGGAGGTTTGGTCGTAGCGCGCGGGCTGGTGGCACTGAACGCACAACGCATTGCCGGGGGCGCGCAGTTCGAGCGAATGCGGCTGGTGGCAGTCCGAGCAAGTGACGCCGGCCTGGTACATGCGGCTCTGCAGGAACGGTCCCCAGTTGAAAACCTCGCCGAGCATCTGTCCGTCCGGCCAGTACTGGTCGGGATCGAGCAGTGCCGGGCGATGGCTGTCCAGCAGCGGGCGACCATGTACCAGATCACCCAGCAGGCGGTTGGCGCGGCCGTGGCAGCGGCCGCAGGCATCGATCTCGATGCGCGTCGTGCGTGGTTCGCTGCGCACGGCGAAGGCGCTGCCTTCGAGCCGCGTCCATTCGACGCCGGCGCGTTCGTGAAACGACACCGCGAGCGCCTTGTCGGCGGTTTCGGCGGAGGTGCCGTTCACCGCCCACTGCGCATGCGCGAGACCGGGGCCGTGGCAGGCCTCGCAGGCGACATCGATCTCCGCCCATTGCGTGTCGTACTGGCCGCTGTCGGCGTCGTAGTTCTTCTTCAGGCCGGTGCTGTGGCACTCGGCGCACATGAAGTTCCAGTTCTGGTCGGGTCCGGTCCAGTGCAGGCGATGGCCGGCCGCCAACTGTTGGTCGGGATACAGGTGGAACCAGCGCTGGCCACCGGCGTCGGCGTCGCGACTGTCCCAGGCGATGCCGAAGGCCTGCAGGCGTCCGCCCGGCAGTTCGATCAGGTATTGCTGCAGGGGCCGGTGCCCGAAGGTGTAGCGGATCTCGAATTCCGCCCGCTCGCCACCGGGGCCGTCGGTATGGACGAAATAGCGCCGCCCGCGACGGCGGAACTCGGTGGTGGTGCCGGCATAGTCGAAGGTCGCGCCCTCGAAATCACCGAGCACCGATTGCGGCGTCGCCGGCTGCATGGCGAGGTCGTGGTGCGAGCCCTGCCAGTCCTGCAAGGCCTGCTGATGACATTGACCGCAGACCGCCGCGCCGACATGGTCCACGCTGCCCGGCAGGGGCAGGAATGTCTGCGACACCCCGCCCTCGCCGACCGCCTGCACCTGCGCCGAGTCCGGCGCAGAGCAGGCGGCGACCAGCAGCGCGAACGCTGCCGGCAGCACGGTCCGGGCTGTTGCCCGGATCAGGGAGACATCGTGAAACATACCGTTCCCAGGTTGTCCTGGATGATCTGAAGATCACTGGCATCGGTGATGCCGTCGAGATTGAAGTCGTAGACGCTCGACCCGCTCCAGTCGGCGACGATGGCGTGGTAGTTGTCGATGTCGGCCTGGTCGACGCGACCGTCGATGTTGCCGTCGCCCGGACACGGAACCACCGAGTCCTGCAGCGCTTCGAGGGCCTGCACCAGCTGCGCGTAGTTGATCGCCTGCAGCGGCGTCAGCTTTCCGTCGGCGAGCAGGTCATGCTGTTCGCGATCCAGCAACGGCACCGGTACGGCCTGGTTGACGAGGTACAGCTCCTCTGTGACGACATCGACGCCGGAATCCGTGGACGGGTCGTAGTCCGTGGTCGCATTGCGCACCAGCTTGAAGTGGTCGTTGCGGATCGCGCGGTAGTCGGTCGCACCCATCGTCACCCTGTTCGTGGCATAGGCCGCCGGGTCCTGGTGGAAGATCACCTGGTTGACCTGCCAGCACTGCTCCAGGTCGCCCTTGATCACCGAGCCCGGGTCCGCACCGACGCCCCACCAGGTGCCGTTGTTGTCCTCGCAAATCGCCTTCGTCATCGGCGTGTGCGAGCACTGGGTGCCGATGACGCAGGGTCCGTTGCGGCCGCCGTTGGCCTGCAGGTTCAGTCCGCCGCGGGTGAAGTTGAAGGTGCGGATGGAGGGATGGGCCGGATCGACCAGATACGGATACATGGCGGCGCCATCGACCACGCGCGGCACCAGCGCCGGCACGTCGAGGCCGGCGACTTCGCCGAACAGCCGGTAGATATCGACCATGTTGACCATGTGTTCCACCGTGCGACCCGGCCCGTTGACCATTGGCCCGGAGACGATCAGCGGCACCCAGACGCCGGTCTGGTAGGCAGTGCCCTTGGACCGCGACGGATCGAACGGCACCTTCACGGTCGAGTAGAACGAACCGTTGTCGCCGACCACCACGATCACCGTGTTGCTGGCGGCCGGGTCATAGACGATGCCGCCCTTGCCGTCCGGAGTTGCCATGCCGGTTTCCAGCATCAGGCGGCCGATCTCGGTGTCGGTCGCTTCGATCATGGCGTCGTAGAGGCGACGCATGTTCAGCGGTCGCGCCGAGGTGCAGTCGGCCAGCAGCTGTGCCGAGGCACCGGAAGGCAGCAGCGCTGCCGGTGGATGCTGCATCGGCGTATGCGCGTTGCTGAAGCTGACGGTCGCCATCCAGGGATGGCCGGCCTTCTGCTGATCGCGGATCCAGGCCGAGGCGGCATCGACTTCCAGCGAGGCGCGGTAGCCGCGACTGCGCGGATCGAGCGTGCCGGCTTCGATGACGTCCGTGCCTTCATTGATGACCAGCGAGGAGACATAGTGCGCGTTGAGGTTGTCCCAGGCGAGGTTCGCCGGCGCGGGCGTCTGGCAGGTCGCGTCCGGCACCAGGATGCCGCCGCGGGTCAGGCATTGCAGGCCGGGCGGATCGCCTTGAGGGCTGTTGCCGCTGATCACGCTGCAGGCGATGCCCGCGGTGTCGTGCGTGTAGCAGGCGCCACTGTCGGCGCCATGTTCGGGATCGTGCGCCGTATCGGGGACGAAGCCGCAGCTGTAGGTGCCGCTGGCGGCTACGCCGCCCGCCGTGGTGTCGATGGAGGCCGGCACGCCCTCCGTCCAGCCCTGGAAATAGTCCCAGCCGAGCTGGCCCAGCACGCCCTGCCCGGCCTGGTTGTTTTCCGGGCCGCCGATGTGGGTCTTGCCGAATTTTCCGCTGACGTAGCCGGCATGGTCGAGCAGGCGCGGCACCGTCATTTCATAAGGATTGACCTGCGAGTTCGCCAGGTCGTTGGGCCCGAGGGCCTGGTTCACGTTGCTCCGGATCGGGAAGCGGCCGGTCAGCAGGGTGGAGCGGCCCGGCGAGCATTCCGGCATCGCCCAGGTATTGCGGAAGCGCAGGCCGCCTTCGGCGATCGCATCGATCGTGGGCATGCTCGGCGGATTGGCGCCGCCGTAGCCGAAGGAGGGAATCTGGTCGACGCCGACGTCGTCCAGGATGACCAGCAGGATGTTTGGCAGCGGGCTGGAATCGTCGGTTTCAAATCCATCGGCGAAGATCGCCATTTCAACCACGCCGTCCACTTCATCCGACGCCATGGTGGGGGTTGTGCACGCACTTGCCAGGGTCAGACCTAGGCCGGCAGCGAGACATTTCATCAACCAGTTCATCTCGATCTCCTGAGTTGGAGGTGACGGGAAGCGGCCCTGAGGCCGCGGGATTCTGTGTGGATGAAGGGTGCGCTACGTGGTGATTTCAGCCCATGCCCTGAGCGGACGTCTGGATGCATGCAACGGACATCGTGGACGTTGCCGCGCGGGTGATGGGCGCAGGTCCTTGATTCAGGGCTCGTGTTTCGCAAGTCGGAGAAGTGTCGGCTCGTCGGTCGGAGGCGCCGCCCATCGGTGCCTGGGATTACCGGGACGAGTGCGACGGGAGCACTGATGCATGTGGCGCGGCCTGGCAGGGTGGTTGCTTCAAGGCGGGGGATCGAGCTGCAAATGCCGCGGCTGGATTGTGCGTTGCCTGGGGCATCGGCTCGTCAACGGCAGCTTCCTCCGATCAATCGCCGAATCGGGCGCGATAGCTGCGGTAGAGGTAGGAGGGATTGTCCAACCCACAGCGTGAGCCGGCTTCGGCCAGAGTTTTGCACTCGCCGTTGCGCAACAGGTGGCGCACGCGCAGCAGGCGCTGTTCGCGCAGCCAGATCTGCGGAGACTGGCCAGTCAGCTCGTGCACGCGGCGGCGGAGCTGGCGCTCCGACAGGTGCACGCGATCGGCCCATGTCGCGATGGAGAACTCCGTGTCGATCATGCCCTCCAGCGCCACCGTCAGAAGTGGGTCCACGCTTTCTGGTGCGGCTGGCGCCGGAGAAAGGCGCCAGCCAGCCGCTGGCCAGGCGCGGGCGATGGCATCGAGCAGATCCTCGAAGCTGAAGGGTTTGGCCAGGTAGGCGCTGGCGCCCGCATCAAGCCCGGCAGCACGATCACCGTCGGCAGCTTTGGCGGAAATCAGTAGCACCGGCAGCGGATGGACGCCATCGCGCACGTGACGGCACAGTTCCAGCCCGCTGGCGCCGGGCAGCATCACGTCACTGATGAGCAGCTGGATATCGTGCTCCTCGGCCAGCACGTCGAGCGCGCGCTCGGCGCTGTCCACCCAGGTAACTGGCAGATGATCGCCGATGCGTTCGGCCAGATAGGCGGCCAGGTCGGGGTGGTCCTCCACCAGCAACACGCGACCTTCGCCACGCCGCTGGGTCGGGGCGATGTTGACCTGCGTCTCCCCGGCGCGGTCGTCGATGGCCAGTTCGTTGATGGCGATATGGGCGCTGCCCAACGGCAGTTCGACCCGGAAGGTGGCGCCGGTGCCCGGAACGCTGCTGGCACTGATGCGACCGCCATGCAGTTCGACCAATTCGCGGGCCAGTGCCAGGCCGATGCCAAGGCCTTCGCGCCCATGCCGAGGCGGGCCATCGACCCGGTAAAAACGCTCGAACAGATGCGCGGTCACGGCCTGATCGAAGCCCGGACCGTTGTCCTGCACGTCGACGCAGGCCAGATCGCCGTCGCGCACAAGGCGCAGCAGCACGTGTCCGCCAGAGGGGGCGTATTTGATGGCGTTGTCGGTCAGGTTGCCGAAGATGGTCAGCAAGTGGTCGCGGTCGGCAAACAGCAGCATCGCGTCATCGGGTGCCTGCAAGGTCAGAGTGGCGCCATTGCGTGCCGCCGAAGGCTGGTAACCGGCGACGATTTCTTCCAGCAGGGCGCGCAGGTCGAGTCGCCGCAGCCGCGGTTGCAGCTGGCCGGATTCGGCCTGGACCAGGCCGACCAGCTGTTCGACCAGGCCGCCCAGGCGGTCGAGCTGGGTCAGCGACAGCTGCAGGCGGCGGCGCTCGGTGTCGCCGAGCGTGCTGGATTGGGCCTGGAGTTCGCGCAGCGGCAGCGACACCAGCATTACCGGCGTGCGCAATTCGTGGCTGACGTCGGCCAGCACCCGCGTGCGGAAGCGGTCCATGGCTTCCAGCCGCCGTGCCTGCTCGGCCAGCTGCTGGTTGCGGTCCTCGATCTGGGCATGGGTCTGCGCCAGCTCGGTGTGGGCCCGGGACAGGTCGGACAGGGCGCTTTCGACGCGGGCCTTCTCGGTCAGCAATTCACCGGTGCGCTGGCTGACCTCGCGGTTCAGCGCGGCGGCGCGCTGGCGCAGGCTGTGGACCCTCCAACGCATCGCACCGGCCACCAACAGCATCCCGGTCAGCGCCAGCATCCATCGGAACGTGCCGGTCTCATACCAGCGGGGCGGAACGTGAAAATCGAGGGCGATGGGCGTGGTGGCCCACACGCCATCGCTGTTGCCGGCCAACAGTTCGAAGCGGTAATCGCCGGGCGTCAATCGGGCGTAACCGGCGGCACGGCCGTTGGTGGCGTCGGTCCAGCCACGATCCTGCGGCAGCAGGCGGTATCGGAAACGCACCTGCGCACCGGCGTGCAGATCGGCGGCGCCATAGCGGATCAGCAGGCTGCGCACGCCCGGCGGCAGGGTGTTGCCGGAAGTCGGGAACAGCAAGGGCTGGCCATCGCTTTCCAGCGCATCGATGACCGCACGCGGCGGGTCCTCCCGCAACGGCATCGTCAGCGGATCAAACCGAACGACACCGCGTTGCGACGGAAACCACAGCCGGCCGCGTGCATCGAAATCACCGGCCGGTTGCACGCCGCCATTGCCTTCCAGTTCGGTCAGGCCGTCGGCCAGCCCCAGCACCAGCGGCGACAGACGCTGGCCGGTGTCGGCCAGATGCGCGTGCAGATTGTTGTGCGCGATGCGGAAGATGCCCTGGTTGCTGTTGACCCATATGTGGCCGTTGGCGTCTTCGCGTACCGCGTGCGGACTGTTGGACGGCAGGCCTTGCGCTCGGCCAAGGCGGATCGCCTTGTGGCCATGCGGATCGTCGCCGGCGACGCGCACCAGTCCGCGGCCATCGGTGCTGACCCACAGCGCGCCGTCGGAACTGCGGAACAGATCGCGCACCGATGTCTGCGCCAGTAGTTCCACCGCCACCGCGTGGCTTTGGTCGCCGTGTTGGCGCCAGACACCTTCGCTGCCACCGAACCACACCTCGCCATCGGCAGAGAAGGCCAGGGCGCTGATCCTTGCGCGGTGCGGTGCTAGCGGCCATTGACGTTGCCAGCCGTTCACAGTGTTGCGCCAGGCGCCGGCGCTGCTGCCGAGCCACATGCGCTGTTCATGATCGAACACCACCGCCAGGATCTGTTCGCCGAGCAGTTCGTCGGGCAGCGCCACCGGCTCGAAACGGCTGGCGTCGGGTGCGCGGTACCACAGCCCCGGTGCATAGGTGCCTGCGTAGATCCCTCCATCGGGCGCCGCTGCGACCAGCCAGGGATTTTCGCCCGGCAGGCCATCGCTGCGTTCGTGCAGGCGCAAGGTTCCGTCGGCTGCAATGGATTTCAGGCCGTCACCGAGCGTGCCCAGCCACATGGTGCCGTCGCGGTCGCGGCTGACGCCGTAGATGTTGCCGTCGCCCAGACCGGCATTCGTATCCAGAAGCTCCACCCGCGCCTGGTTGAGGCGGTGGATGCCGTCACGCAGTGTCAACACCCAGGTGGTGCCATCGGCCGAGAACAGCAGATCCAGAATCTGCCCCCGGCTGGAAAGCAGCGGTGCCTGGGCTTGCAGTTCCAGTGCTTCATCGTTCTCGAATCGCCACAGGTGCGGGCCGGTGCGTAGCCAGAGCGCATCATCCGGCGCCTGCCAGCTCAGATGTCCCTGCAGACTCCCCGAGGCGATCCCGAAAGAGTTTTCGCCTGCGGTTCCCGGTGCATGGATGATCACGCGTTGCGGTTTGCCATCGATGATGCGGAACACGCCATTCATCGCGCCGATCCACACCCGCTGCTGGCGGTCTTCGCGGATCTGGATCGTCATTTGCGGCTCGGCCTGATTGCTCCAGATCGTGACGTCGCCATGTGGGGCAATCCGCAACAGGTGCCCCCGGACCGTGGTGGTCCACAGCGTGCCGTCCGTGGCCACCAGCGCCGGGTTGCTGCTCGAGGTGCGCATCGCCGCCTCGGGCGTCTGCCAGACGCGCCGCCACTGGTTGCCGTCATGCCGCCAGATGTCACCGTTCTGGGTGGGCAGCCAGATCACACCGTCGGGCCCGGGGAGTGCCATGCCCGGGAGCGATTGTTCGGGCAGGCGCAGCCGTTCCGGGAACGCGCCCGTGCCATCCGGACAATGCACTGCCCGACTCGTGGTCAGGCAAAGGCTGGCCGGATCGACATGCAGCACCGCAGGCGCGGCGTCGATTCCCATCGGCGCACGCTCGATCCGGCCCGAACGGATCGACAGCCAGTCGCCATGTGAGGTGTGCGCGAACAGGCGACCCTCATCATCCTTGTGGATCGACAGAACGCGATTGCCCGACATCGCCGGGAATCGCATCGAATCGTGCACATCGAACCGCTGCCCATCGAATCGCGCCAGTCCGTCATGCGTGGCCAACCACAGGAAACCATCGGCATCCACCCGCGCCGAACTGGCGCTGCCCACCGGCAAACCATCGACTGAACCGTAATGGTGCGACACCCAGCGCGGCGTGGATTCGCCAGCCCACGCTTCCCCTGTCACGGCCAGCCCCGCCAGCAGCAGCGCCAGGGCCGGCACGATGGATGGGCGAAAACAGCGCATAGGCAGCGCACAACCTCGCTGGCGTGGAAAGGAAGGACACGCACACGGCGTGTGGTGCCGGAGCATGGAGCGATTGCGCCTTCGGGTAAAGGCGAAATTTTTCTTCCCCCGCGGCGCGGACGCCCGCGCCCGCGCATACTGGTGCTCCCTTGTACGGAGTGCGCCCCATGTCCCTGACGCTCTACACCCACCCCATGTCGCGCGGCCGCATCGCACGCTGGATGCTGGAAGAAACCGGCCTTACTTACGAAGAAGTGCTGCTGGAGTACGGAAGCACGATCAAGTCGCCCGAGTATCTGGCGATCAACCCGATGGGCAAGGTGCCGGCACTGCGCCACGGCGACGCCGTCATCACCGAAAGCGTTGCCATCGGCCTGTACCTGGCCGATCTGGTGCCGGAAAAGCGCCTCGCGCCTGCACCCGGCAGCCACGAGCGCGGCCCGTACTACCGCTGGCTGCTGTTCCTGGCCGGCCCGCTGGAATCCTGGCTCACCGCCAAACAGGCCGGCACCCTGGCCTCGCCCACCGCTGCCGGCTACGGCGCCGAAGGCGATGTCGTGCGCGTGCTGGAACAGGCCGTCACCGGCACCACCTTCCTCGCCGGTGACCACTTCACCGCCGCCGACCTCTACATGACCGCCTATCTGGATTTCTACATGCAGTTCGGCATGCTCGAACGCCTGCCGGCGTTCGAGACCTACTGCGCCCACCACCGCCAGCGCCCGGCCGCGCTGGCGGCGCGGGCGCGGGACGATAGGCTGATTGCAGCGCGGAAGCAGTGAGGCCCATGACCTTTCCACCGTTCCGGTGAGGCGGTCACGGGGGCCTGAAGGCCGGCTTGGCGCAAGAGGGGGGCTTGAACCGGCACAGTCGAAACGTGATGCCATTCCCCCGCGAACACCACGCTCAGATCACATCGGCACCATGAGGCTCGCAGTCATTCAGCTGCCAGAGACGCATCGGAGCCAGACCATCCGGAACCCAAGGGAGCACGTCGCGTAACTTCACAGCAGCCAGCCGTGCTGCCGACACGGGCGCAAGCCCCAGCGATGATGGGCTTGCGCCGTTTCCGCGTCCCGGGAGCAGCATTCGGCTACGGTCGGGATTACAGGGGCGACTCGAATCCATCGGCAAATACATCATCGGATAGGCAGTGACTGGGGATGGCGCCTTCGAACTCTCCCAGCGGGTTGTTCTGAACCAGTGGCGTAAAGGCGCCGGTGTCGAGATCGAAGGTGCCGAACTGGTTGGTACCCGAGCCGGTATAGATGAAGGCGTAGAGCGTGTCATCGGTGTGGTCGAAGTCCATGCCCTGCGCAAAGTTTGCGGCCAGGCCGTGCACGCCGATCTGCGTGCCGGCTCCGGTCGCGACGTCGATCGAGTAGAGCGCGTCATCAGAGATGTTGTGCCCGTACATCCGACCCTGGCAGCTGATGGCGATGTCGATGAAGAGGGTGCCGGCCGCGTCGGTGGGTGCTGTCATCTGACCGATCAGGGTCAGCGCGCCGGTCGTCAGATCCAGCGTGTACAGGCGAGAGGTGGCAGGCGAGCCGCCGGCGGCGGAGAAGTACGCCACGTCGGTGATGGGGTCGATGCTCAGGCCCGTGGCGCTATCGCCTGCGGCCAGCCCCGATAACCCGGCCACGATCGTCGCGGCCCCTGTGGTGGGGTCGATGGTGAACAGTGTGGAAGGGTTGATGTCGGCGGCGGACCCGCTGATGCCGTAGAGAGTGGTTGCATCGGCACTGAAATCGAGTGCGAACAACGAAGGCTGCTGGGTCTGGCCGATGGGCGTCTGGGTGGAGAAATCCGAAAGGGTGAAGCTGTACAGAGTGTTGGCCGGCCGCGGGGCTTGTCCACGCATATCAAGCGTATAGGCGATGTTCCCGGGTGCACCCAAGGCGCGTGTCGCGGCAGCGTGCGCCGGCGGCTCGGCCGCGTTCAGGCATTGCTCGGCGTAGCCGTCCGGCGCACTGTCGGCGCTGTTGGCCAGCCCGCCACAGTCCAGCATCCCTGCATGGGTAAAAGAAGCCAGATGCAGCAGAACGAAGCTGATCGCGAAACGTGTCATGGGTATCTCCGATGGGTGGATGCCGTGGCTGATGCGAAGGCAAGCGCGCTGTGACGCGATCGTACCCGATGGGATTCCAGTGGCGAACTGCGTGCAACTGAATATACACGCGAACCAGAAAGCGCCTCTGCGCTTCGATGGTCGGGAGCTGTCCAGACTCGTCGACGGAGCTCGGAGCATTCGGCCCACGCAGGCGATCAATTCCCACCGGATGGCTGCATCTGGCGCACGAGCGCCACGAGCTGACGCTGGAGGAAATCGCACTGGTGGAGGGCGATGGATCAGTCTCCCGGATACCGCTGCAGGATCACTGCGGAATCGTGTTGATGGGCGTGATCCAGTTCAAAGAGCCCCATCGATGCCAGGTCAGGTGAGGTGTGAATTGCAATCTGGCCAACAACTTGAAATTTGAGCACATCAAATTTCAGTTTGGCGGTTCCTTCATGCAGGTTCTTCAGGCGCGAAGGGTGGCTTGCTGGCACATCGGTTGTGCACCGCCGGGACGAATGCTTCGTCACAACGCCGTCTGGCGGTGCAGTGCTGGCCCCGGCGTGGCCCCATGCCGTGTCACGGGGGCGAGGCAGACGATTGAGAGACGCTCAGATCATCTTTTTCAGCCGATAGAGCAGGTCGTGCGCATCACGCGGGCTCATTGCATCCGGGTCGATGCCGCGCAACAGTTCCACGGCTGGCGAAGGCGCCGGCGGGGCGAACAGGCCCAGTTGCGGTGAGGCCGGTGTTTGCGAGTCGGGCGCGGCCGGCGGGTTGTCGAGGTTGGCCGCCATGCCCGATTCCAGGTGTTGCAGCGTGCTGCGGGCCTGGGCGATCACGGGTTTCGGCAGGCCGGCCAGCGCGGCCACCTGCAGGCCGAAACTGCGGTTGGCCGGGCCGTCTTTCACTGCGTGCATGAAGACCAGTGCGTCGCCATGTTCTACCGCATCCAGATGCACGTTGGCGATGCCGCTGGGATGACCGTCGGCGTTGGCATCGGCGAGCGCGGTCAGTTCGAAATAATGCGTGGCGAACAGGGTGAAGGCACGGTTGTGGTGGGCCAGATGGCGGGCGCAGGCTTCGGCCAGTGCGAGGCCGTCGTAGGTGGAGGTGCCGCGCCCGATTTCGTCCATCAGCACCAGCGAATGCGCGGTGGCGTGGTGCAGGATGTAGCTGGTTTCGCTCATTTCCACCATGAAGGTGGATTGGCCCTTGGCCAGATCGTCGCCGGCACCGATGCGGGTCAGGATGCGGTCGATCGGCCCGATACGTGCGCTAGCGGCCGGCACGAAGCTGCCGATGTGGGCCAGCAGCACGATCAGCGCGTTCTGGCGCATGTAGGTGCTCTTGCCGCCCATGTTGGGGCCGGTGATGACGAGCATGCGGCGCTCGGGCGTGAGGTGCAGGTCGTTCGGCTCGAACGGTTCCTCGCGGACCGCTTCCACCACCGGATGGCGGCCGCGTTCGATGCTGATACCGGGTGCTTCGGTGAGTTCCGGGCAGCTCCAGTCCAGCGCTAGGGCACGCTCGGCAAAGCAACACAGCACGTCGAGTTCGGAGAGCGCGGCGGCGCAGCGTTTCAGCGGTTCGAGCGCGGTATTGAGGGTGTCGAGCAGTGCTTCGTACAGCACTTTTTCGCGTGACAAGGCGCGCTCGCGGGCGCTGAGCACCTTGTCTTCGAAGGTTTTGAGTTCTTCGGTGATGTAACGCTCCGCGCCGGTGAGGGTCTGGCGTCGGGTGTAGTGCACCGGGGCTTTGTCGGTTTGGCCTTTGCTGATTTCGATGAAGTACCCGTGCACGCGGTTGTAGCCGACTTTCAGCGTGGGGATGCCGGAGGCGGCGCGTTCGCGGGCTTCCAGATCGATCAGGAATTGATCGGCGTTGGTGGCGAGTTGGCGCAGTTCGTCGAGTTCGGCATCGAAACCATCGGCGATGACGCCGCCATCGCGCAGCAGCACTGGCGGCTGCGGCATCACGGCGCGGGCGAGGAGATCGGCGTGTTCGCCGTGTTCACCCAGTTGCGCGGCCAGTGCGGTGAGGCGCGGGGAATCCAGCGGTGCCAGTTCGGCGGCGATGGCGGGCAGGGCGGCGAGGCCATCGCGCAGGGTGGAAAGATCGCGCGGGCGGGCCGAGCGCAAGGCAACGCGCGCGAGGATGCGCTCCAGATCGCCGAGGGCGCGGAAACGTTCGCGCAGCGGTTCGAAGCTGCGGGTGTCGAACAAGGTTTGCACGGCGTGATGGCGTTCGCGCAGTACCGTTTGATCGCGCAGCGGGCGATGCAGCCAGCGCCGCAGCAAGCGGCCGCCCATCGGGGAAATGCTCGAATCCACCACGCCGAGCAAGGTGTGGCGGGTGTTGCCATCCACGCGCGAATCCAGTTCCAGATGGCGACGCGTGGCGGCGTTCATGGCGATGCCATCGTCAGCCGATTCGAAGGCGATGGAGGAAAGGTGTGGCAGGCGTTGTTTCTGGGTTTCTTCGACGTAGCCGAGCAGTGCGCCGGCGGCGGCGGTGGCGAGCGTGTGTTGCTCCAGCCCGAAGCCGGAAAGATCGTGCAGGTTGAAGAAGCGCAGCAACTGGCGGCGGCAGGCATCGGTGTCGAACAGCCACGGTGCGCGACGACGCACGCCGGCGCGGGTGGTCAGGGTTTCGGGCAAGCCTTCTTCGTCGGGCAGCAAGAGTTCGGCCGGTTCCAGACGCGCCAGTTCGGCGGCGAGGGCGTCTTCGCTGGTCACTTCGTTGACGAGAAAACGGCCCGAGGCCAAGTCGGCCCACGCCAGTCCGTAGCCGTTCCTGCCACGCGCCACCGTCATCAGCAAGGTGTCGCGGCGTTCCTGCAAGAGTGCTTCGTCGGTGACGGTGCCGGGCGTGACGATCCGCACCACGCGCCGTTCGACCAGCCCCTTGGCCTGCGCGGGATCGCCGATCTGCTCGCAGATGGCGACCGACTCGCCGAGCGCCACCAGCCGTGCCAGATAGCCTTCGTACGAATGCGCTGGCACGCCGGCCATCGGAATCGGTGCGCCGCCGGAATTGCCGCGCTGAGTCAGCGTGATGTCGAGCAGTTTCGCGGCCTTGCGCGCATCGTCGTAGAACAGCTCGTAGAAATCGCCCATGCGAAAGAACACCAGAATGTCCGGGTGCTCGGCCTTGGCGGCGAAGAACTGCTTCATCAGCGGCGTGTGTTCCGGTGCCCCCTTGGCGGTGTCTGGCTTCAACGCACGATCCTGTTGTCTAACCGAGATGCCGGAGCATCCCGCGAGTGTGGTGGTGTGGGGTGAACGGGGGATTTTGCCATGTGGATCGAAGGTGCAGGCCGATGCTCGTCGCCGGAGATGGCTGAGGTGGCGCTGGATTTTTTTAACCCAGAAACTTGCATATGCAAAAGTTGCACCTACATCCGATGCCATGAACGCCTCTGCCACACATCAGGGATGCACCAATCTCAAGCTGCGCCAGCTCACTCGCATGGTGACGCGGCATTACGACCACATCGTGGCCGGCACGGGTTTGAAGAACACCCAATACGCGCTGTTGTCGCATGTGATCCGGCTGGGGCCGATCCGGCCCGGTGATCTGGCCCGGCGCATGCAGATGGATGCCTCCACGTTGACACGGAATCTGCAACCGCTGGTGGCGCAGGGTGTGCTGATCGTGAGGGCTGGCGACGATGCGCGCAGCCGACGGGTCGAGGCGACGCCTGACGGGATTGCCAGGCAGGCGGCGGCCAGTGCGGCCTGGAAGGCGGCTCAGGCTGCGCTCGATCAGCGACTGGGAACCGAGCGTGTGGCGGCTTTGCATGCACTGCTCGATGCCTGCATCGAATGTCTCGACGACGGCTCCGGCCCGGCGCTCGACGAACGATGTGACGCGGTGGATTGATCCCGCCTGACTTCATGCGGCCATGTCGGTGCGATGACGGGCCGGCCTTGTCCGGCGATGCCGCCGGATGTGTTTCAAATTCCTTCCTTCCTCTCCAATGGAACATGCCATGCAAAACAGCACGTTGTTCGCCCCGTTTTCCTTCAAGGGCCTGACCCTGCCCAATCGCATCGTGATGGCGCCGATGACGCGGGCATTGGCCGAAGGCGGCATTCCGGGCGCGGTGAATGCGGAGTATTACCGGCGCCGTGCGGCGGGCGATGTCGGCCTGATCCTGACCGAAGGCACCGTCATCGATCGCCCGGCTTCACGCAATCTGCCGGGGATTCCGTTCTTTCACGGCGAGGCCGCGTTGGCCGGATGGGCCGGCGTGGTCGATGCCGTGCATGCGGCGGGCGGCCGTATCGGGCCACAGCTTTGGCACACCGGTTCCACGCGTGCGCACGGCGACTGGGAGCCTGATGCGCCGGTGGAAAGTCCCTCCGGCCTGCTCGGGCCGGAGGAGCCGCGCGGGGTCGCGATGACGCAGGAAGACATCGCCGATACCGTGGCGGCATTCGCCCGCGCGGCGGCGGATGCCAAGCGTCTGGGTTTCGACGTGGTGGAGCTGCATGGCGCACATGGTTACTTGATCGATCAGTTCTTCTGGTCGGGCACCAATCGCCGTACCGATGTCTACGGTGGCGCCAGCATCCGCGAACGATCCCGTTTCGCGGCGGAGGCGGTGCGCGCGGTGCGTGCCGCGATCGGGCCGGACTTGCCGTTGATCCTGCGCGTGAGCCAGTGGAAACAACAGGATTACGCCGCGCGTTTGGCTGCCACACCCCAGGAAATGACCGATTGGCTGCTGCCGCTGGTGGAGGCCGGTGTCGACATCCTGCATTGTTCGCAGCGCCGCTTCTGGGAGCCGGAGTTTCCCGAGCTGGATGGCGAGCACGGTCTGAATTTCGCCGGTTGGGCCAAGAAACTGACCGGTGCGCCGACGATCAGCGTCGGATCGGTGGGTTTGAATGCGGATTTCTTCGGCGCGTTCCGTGGCAAGGCTGCCGAGGTGGCCACGCTCGACAACCTGAAGGCGCGCATGGACAAGGAAGAGTTCGACCTGATTGCGGTCGGGCGCGTGCTGATTTCCGATCCGCAATGGGTGGGCAAGGTGCGTGCGGGAGAAACGAACGTGCTGCGAGGTTTCGATCCGGCCGATCTGGCGGTCTTGGCCTGATCGCGGGATCCGTTCGGATATCCGGGCCGGTTCACGGCCCGGCCTCTCATCCGCTGCGGGAGTTTTGCCGGCAAGCCATCCACAGGAATCTTCCGGTGGATGGCTTTTTCAGGCTCAGTTTTCGCCTTGATTTGTCGAGGGCGACAACCGCGCCATTCCCACCCGTCGCCGTTCCAGCGTCAGCACTTCCAGGGTCCAGTCGCCGGAGCGCACCGTGTCGCCGACTTCCGGCAGGCGTTCGAGCACATGCAGGAACAGGCCGGAAACGGTGACATAGGCGGGGTTGCGTTCGAGCGCGATGTCGCTGGCGCGCTGCAGGTCTTCCATCGACATCGAGGCATCGACGATCCAGCTGCCGTCATCCTGCTTTTCGGCACCGTATTCGGCGTCGCGGGTGTCGGCCAGGTCGCCGGCGATCGCGGCCAGCAGGTCGTTGGCCGTGACCAGGCCTTCGATGCCGCCGTATTCGTTGACAACCACGGCCATCGGCAGCGGGTGTTCGCGGATGCGTTCCAAAGCCTGCAGCGCGGTGGTGGATTCGGGCAGCGTGACCGGCTCGCGCAGGTATTCGGCCAGCGACAGCGGCTTGCCGGACAGCACGCCGGAGAGCAGGTCGCGGCTCTGCACCACGCCTTGCAGGTTGTCCAGATCGCCATCGCAGACCAGCAGCCGGGTGTGCGGGGATTTGATCAGGCGGGCGGTGGCGTCCTCCAGCCCCCGCCGGCTGTCGATCCACTGGATGTCCGGGCGCACCGTCATGACGCTGGCGACCGATCGCTCGGCCAAGGTCAGCACGCTGCGGATCATGTCGTGTTCGGCCGCTTCCAATCCGGGATCTTTCGGTGTGTCGTGGCTCTCGCCGGTCGGTCGGCCTTCCGTACCCGGCTCCGGCGGCCGTGCGCCGAGCAGACCCAATACTGCATCGGCGGTGCGTTGGCGCAGCGGCAGCTTGCGCTCGGCCCGGGTGCGATTGAACAGCGACCACTGATTGAAGAACTCGATCAGGATCGAGAACGCGATTGCCGCGTACAGATAGCCCTTGGGAATCTTGAAGCCCAGACCTTCGGCCACGAGGCTGAAGCCGATCATCAGCAGGAAACCCAGGCACAGGATCACCACGGTGGCGTGGCGGTTGACGAACTCGGTCAACGGTTTGCTGGCCAGCATCATCGTGGCCATCGCGATGATGACCGCGGCGTACATCACGCCGAGATGGTCGACCATGCCCACGGCAGTGATGACCGAGTCCAGCGAGAACACCGCATCCAGGATCACGATCTGCGTGACCACGACGCCGAAGCTGGCATAGACCCGATTGCCGGACTGCTCGTGGTTGTGGCCCTCAAGGCGCTCGTGCAACTCCATCGTGGCCTTGAACAGCAGGAACAGTCCGCCACCCAGAAGGATCAGGTCACGTCCGGAGAAGGCATGGTCGAACACCGAGAACAGCGGCTGGGTGAGTTGCATGATCCACGACAGCGCTGCCAGCAGCACCAGACGCATCAACAGCGCCAGCGAGAGGCCGATGATGCGGGCTTTGTCGCGCTGATGCGGGGGCAGTTTGTCCGCAAGAATGGCAATGAAAACGAGGTTGTCGATGCCCAGGATGATCTCCAGGATCACCAGGGTTGTCAGACCCATCCAGATGGTCGGGTCGCTGAGCCATTCCATGTCGTGTGTGCTTGATGTGACGGGACGGGCATTTTCCCACGACGGGGGCAGCGCGCGCGTTAAGCTCGCAATTGCCGGAAGAGCGCGGAGTACGAAGATGTTGCTGGAAGCCTTGGGTGCGGTACGCGATCTGGGTCGGGTGCAGGAAATCGCGGTGGTGCTGATCCGCTACGGTTTCGGCGACGTGGTGCAACGCATCGGCATGGCCGGTGTGCTCGAACGCGCCGGGCGGGTGCTGCACTGGAACCCGGTGAGCGAGGAACTGCTGGCGCTTTCCCCGCCACAGCGGGTGCGTCGCGCGCTGGAGGATCTCGGCCCGACCTTCGTCAAGCTCGGACAGATTCTCGCCACGCGCGTGGATCTGTTCGGGCCGGAGTGGATTGCCGAATTCAGTCGCTTGCAGAACGCCGTGCCGGCGGTGCCGTTCGAACGCATCGCCGCACAGATCGAGCAGGACCTGGGTTGTCCTGCGCATGACGTGTTCCGCGACCTTCGGGAAAATCCGCTTGCCGCCGGCTCGCTCGGGCAAGCGTACCTGGCGCAGCTGGGCGATGGCGCCCGCGTGGTGCTGAAGGTGCGTCGTCCCGATATCGCAGCGACGATCGAGGCCGATCTGCGCCTGTTGAACCGGCTGGCGGAAACCATCGAAAGCGAGATGCCGGACTGGCGGCGTTACCGCCCGCGCGACGTGGTGCGCCAGTTCGGCATTTCGTTGCGGCGCGAACTGGATTTCGCGGCCGAGTGCCGCAGTGCCGAGCGCATCGCGCGCAATTTCGAGGCGCATCCCGAGATCGTGGTGCCGCGTGTGCACTGGGAGTACGTCAGTGAACGTCTCAACGTGCAGGATTTCGTCGCGGGCATTCCCGGTGGCGCGATGGATCGCCTGGATGACGCCGGGCTGGATCGGGTGGAACTCGCGCGCCGTGGCGCGGCGGCGATTCTGAAGATGGTGCTGGAGGATGGCTTCTTCCACGCCGATCCGCATCAGGGAAACGTGTTCTTCCTGCCGGAAAATCGCATCGCCCTGATCGATTTCGGCATGGTCGGCCGGTTGAGCGTGGAGCGTCGCCGGCAGATCGCGCGCTTGTTGCACGGGCTGGCGACGCAGCGCGTGGATGCTGTGACCGACGTGCTGCTGGACTGGAGCGGCAATGCCGACATCGACGAGGCCCAGCTGATCACCGAGGTCGACGCCTTCGTGGACAACTATCGCGGCGTGCCGCTCAAGCACCTGGGCTTCGGCCGGATGTTGACCGACATGATCGCGGTGATGCGGAGCAATGGCCTGACCTTGCCACCGGATCTGGCGCTGATGCTCAAGACCTTCGTCACGCTGGAGGGCATGGCGCGCGAGCTGGACCCGGATTTCGACATGGCCGCCGTGGCGGAGCCCTACCTGCGTCGCGCGCTGGCGGAACAATATTCGCCCGCGGCGCTGGCGCAACGGGGTTGGCATGTCTTTTCCAATGCGATGGATCTGATTTCCAGCCTGCCGCGCGATTTGCGCCAGATCCTGCGGCTGGCGCGGCGAGGCAAGTTGCACGTGGAAGTGGAAGTCACCTCGTTGAAACCTTTCGGCGATCAGCTCGACCGCGCCGTCAGCCGCCTCACCATCGGTCTGGTCACCTCGGCGCTCATCATCGGCTCGGCCATCGTGATGAACATCAAGGGGCCGATTGCATTGTCCAGCATCTCCGGTTTCGGTGTGCTGGGTTTCGTGGGCGCGGCCATTGGCGGGGTGTGGGTGCTGATTTCGATCCTGCGCGGCGGGCGGCGGTGAAGTCCGGCGTGCAACGGTATCTTCGCCGGTGGGGCTGATAGGATCGGGCGTCCGCGAATACGAGGCAGGAAAGACGATGCTGGCAAGACGATGGAAACAGGTGGCTGCAATGTGCGCGCTCGCCATTGCGGGCGGTGCTCACGCGGACGCCGCGAACACCGGGACGAAAGCGCCGATCTCGCACGACACCTTGTGGCTGATGCCGCGCGTTGCACCGCCCGTGGCCAGTCCCGATGGGCGGCTGGCCGTGGTGCAGGTGGTCGAACCGGCATACGACAGCAAGGACCAGCGCAGCGATCTGTGGCAGGTGGCGACCGATGGCCGCTCGCCGCCGCGCCGCCTCACTGCCGATCCGGCCGTGGAAAGCGCGCCGGTGTTCAGCCCCGACGGCAGGCGGCTGGCCTTCATCGCCAAGCGCAGCGGCGATGAGGCCGCGCAGGTCTATGTACTCGATCTCGATGGCGGCGAAGCGCAGCGCGTCACCTCCATCTCTACCGGCGCGCGCGCGCCGCAGTTCTCGCCCGACGGCAGGCGCATCCTGTTCGTCAGCGATGTGGACGTAGGCGTGAAGACGGATGCCGACCAGCGTCGCATCGATGCCGAACGCAAAGCGCGCGATTACAACGCCCGCGTCTACACCGGCTTCCCGATCCGCAACTGGGACCGCTGGATCGGCGAGCGACGCCCGCAGGTGTTCGTGCAGTCGCTCGATGGCGGCGAAGCGGCGAATGTTCTCGCCGGCAGCGCATTGGTCGCCTCGTCCGGATACGCCGGGCGTGGCGGGCTGGGCAGTGAGGAACTGGATACGGTGTGGGCGCCCGATGGGCAATCGGTGTTGTTCGTCGCCAGCCGCAATCGCCATCGCAGCGCGTATTCGTTCACCCATCTGGACATCTGGCAGGTACCGGCGACCGGCGGCGAGCCGCGCCGTTTGACCGGCGGCGAGGGCGAGGATGCCGACGACGGCTATTCCACGCTGCGCTTTTCCCGCGACGGAACGCGCCTGTTCGCGTTGCTGAATCCGCGCAGCGATTCGGTCTACAACGCCACGCGGCTGGTGCGCTTCGACTGGCCGTCGATGGCCGGCCGGCGCGTGCTCGAAGCCCCTGGTGCGCTTTCGGTATCGACCTACGCCATCGCGCTGCCTGCCGGCGAAGAAGCGCTGCTTTCCGCGGAAACCGCGGGACAGGAAGCGGTGTTCCGCGGCGGCTTCGATGGCAAACCCGCGCGCATGGTCGCGCGCCCGGAGCACGGGCTGTATACCAACCTCGCGCTCGGCGGCACGGGCCGCGATGCCGTGCTGCTGGGCAGTTTCGAGAGCGCCACGCAGCCGCCGGAAATCGTCCGCATCGATCCGGCGCGCGGCACCCACACGGCGCTGACGCGCTTCGCCGCACCGCACGCGGAAAAACTGGATCTGGCTCCGCTGGAAACCTTCTGGTTTGAACGCGATGGCCGCCGCATCCACAACATGCTGCTGCGTCCGCCCGGTTTCGATCCGGCGAAAAAATACCCGCTGCTGGTGCTGATGCACGGCGGCCCGCACACCATGTGGCGCGACATGTGGGTGTTGCGTTGGAACTACCACCTGCTCGCCGCGCCCGGTTACGTGGTGCTGTTGACCAACTACACCGGCTCCACCGGCTTCGGCGAGGCGTTCGCACGCGGCATCATCGGCGATCCGCTGCGTGGCCCGGCGCTGGACATCAATCAGGCCGCCGATGAGGCCATTGCGCGCTATTCCTTCATCGACGGCGAGCGCCAGTGCGCGGGCGGTGCGAGCTATGGCGGGCATCTGGCGAATTGGCTGCAAGGCACGACGGATCGCTATCGCTGCCTCATCAGCCACGCCGGACTGGTGAACCTGGAATCGCAGTGGGGCACCAGCGACATCGCCTGGTCACGCGAAGCCGCCAACGGCGGCCCGGTGTGGGAACAGGGTGCGGTGTGGCGCGAACAGAATCCGATTCGTCTCGCCGCCAATTTCAAGACACCGACTCTCGTCACCTTCGGCGAAAAGGACTTCCGCGTGCCGATCAACAACGGCCTGGAATACTGGGCCGCGCTGCAGCGCCAGCAAGTCGAAAGCCGGTTGGTGGTGTTTCCCGACGAGAACCACTGGATATTGAAGGGCGGCAACAGTCGGTACTTCTACCAGGAAGTGCACGACTGGCTGGCGCGGTGGTTGGAGGATTGAGACGTTTGTGTCGCGGGCGTAGCCGCGACCTACGATGCCTGGTAGGTCGGGGCTACGTCCCCGATGTTTGCTCATGACGCCAGCGTGGCTCTGCGGCAGGTTTGCAACGAGGCCATTCGCCCCGGTGCGCCATCAATGCCGGAAATGGCGAACGCCGGTGAACACCATCGCGATGCCGTGCTCATCGGCGGCGGCGATGACTTCGGCGTCACGCATCGAGCCGCCGGGCTGGATCACGGCGGCGATACCGGCCTGTGCGGCGGCGTCGAGGCCGTCGCGGAAGGGAAAGAAGGCGTCGGAGGCCATCACGCTGCCCGGCACCACGAGCCCGGCATCGGTGGCCTTGATGCCGGCGATGCGGGCCGAATAAACGCGGCTCATCTGGCCGGCGCCGACGCCGATGGTGCGCTCGTCCCTGGCGTAGACGATGGCGTTGGATTTGACGAACTTGGCGACTTTCCAGGCGAACAGCAGGTCGTCGAACTGTTCCGGCGTGGGCGTGAGTTTCGTCACCACTTTGAGGTCGTCACGGGTGACGATGCGATCGTCCGCGGTTTGCATCAGCAAGCCTGAGCCGATGCGTTTGACGTCGATGAAGCCGGGCGCTGGCGGCGCCATCGGGATACGCAGCACCCGCACGTTGGCCTTCTTCTTCGCGTACTCCAAAGCACCGGGTTCGTAATCCGGCGCGATCAGTACTTCAACGAACTGGCGGTCGAGGATGGTTTGCACGGTCTTTTCATCCAGTGTGCGATTGAACGCGAGGATGCCGCCGAAGGCTGAGGTGGGATCGGTTTCGTAGGCTTTTTCGTAGGTGTCCAGAGCGTTGGCGCCCACCGCCACGCCGCAGGGATTGGCGTGTTTGACGATGACGCAGGCTGGAGCGTCGAACTGGCGCACGCATTCCCACGCGGCATCGGCATCGGCGATGTTGTTGTAGGACAGTTCCTTGCCCTGCAGTTGCTCGAAGGTGGCGAGCGAGCCGGGCGCGGGATGCAGATCGCGATAGAACGCGGCCTGCTGGTGCGGGTTTTCGCCGTAGCGCAGATCCATCACCTTGATGAAGTTGCCGTTGGCTTGCTGCGGGAACTGTGCGCGGGCTTTTGCGCCTGCGTCGGACGGTTCGGCGATGGAGGAGAGCACATCGGAAATGCGCGCGTCGTATTGCGCCACGCGGTTGAACGCGGTCACGGCGAGGCTGAAGCGGGTTTGCGCGCCGAGCGTGCCGTCGTGATGGTGCAATTCCTCCACGATGCCGGCGTATTGCGCCGGATCGGTGGCGACGGCGACGTGCGCGAAATTCTTGGCAGCGGCGCGCAGCATCGCCGGGCCACCGATGTCGATGTTCTCGATGATGTCGGCGAAGCCTGCACGCGGATCGGACGAGACGCGCTCGAACGGATACAGGTTCAGCACCAGCAGGTCGATCGGGTCGATGCCGTGTTCCGCCATGACCGCATCATCGGTGCCGCGACGACCGAGCAAGCCGCCGTGCACTTTCGGATGGAGCGTCTTGACGCGGCCATCCATGATTTCGGGGAAACCGGTGAGGTCGGAGACATCGCGCACCGGCAGGCCGGCCTCGCGGATCGTCTTCGCGCTGCCGCCCGTGGAAAGCAGCTCGATGCCATGACGGGACAATGCACGGGCCAGATCGATCAAGCCGGTCTTGTCCGACACAGACAACAGCGCACGGCGCACCGTGATGCGATCCGGGGCGGGGACGATGGAGGGTGAGGAAGTCATCGGAAGCTCGACGTAAAAAAGGCGACCGAGGGAGGCGGTCGCCGTGGAGGTGTCAGGAAACGATGCCGTGTGCGCGCAGTTTCTTGCGCAACGTGGCCCGATTCAGGCCAAGGGTTGCAGCGGCGCGGCTCTGGTTGCCGTCGTGATGCCGCAGGACTTCACGCAGCAGGGGAGGTTCGATTTCACGCAGGACCACGTCGTAGAGGTCGTCGGCGGGGTGATCGTGAAGGTCGTGCAGGTAACGGCGGACCGACCGGGCAACCACCTCGCGCAGCGACGCGGGCACGCCGGCATCGCTGGCCGGGGAATGAGGAGCAGGGGTATTCACGCAGGATGACTCCGGATGTCGCGTCGGCGTGCGATCGGCGCACGCCGTGGCCGCGTATTTTAGCCCGCCGGAGGGGCGAGGTCACGACGGTTGTGAGTGACCCGTCAGCGGAAGTCGAATTCGAACGCGACGGCTTCTTTCCCCGGATCGCGCACTTCCAGCGTCACGCTGGCGGTCTGGCCTGGCTGGATCGTCAGGTCGCGCGCGGTCATGCCAAGGTATTGATCGGGAGCAAATTCGCGCTGTGCAATGGCTTGGCCGTTGAGGTCCGACAGGCTCAGATGCAGGTTGGGCCAGTGCTGTGGCCAGGGTGCGTCGTTGCGGAAACTGGCGCTGATCAGCAACGCATCCGGCACCGAAGGATGCGGCCTCACGTCCCGGGTCATCAATTGCATCGCGGCCGGGTCGTGCCATGCAGGCAGCGCGCAGCCGATCACCGCGCAGGCGCGTTCCAGCCACGGCCGCCAGCGTGCGTCAGCCGCCAGCGCTTCTCGTTCGGCGTAAACACATTGGACGCCCAGCAACGGCAGCAGCGCCGCCACGGCGAGCCAGCGTGGCCAAGCACGTGGTCGGGCGGTGTCGGCAGGTAGCGTCGGCGCGACATCGGGGATGAAACTGGGCGTTGGCGCGCTGATCACTGGATGGAATGGATCACCGGCATCGGCGGCAGGGAGCACGTCGTCGCCAGGTGCGGCAAGGGCTGAGGCTGACGAGTCTTCTGCGGATTCGGCATCGTCGTTGGCGACGGCTCCCTTTTCCGACGGATCGATGATGTCCCGCTCCGATGGCTCGATTTCGGTGGTCTCCACGGAGACAGCGGCAGGCTGGCCATCAGCCACGTCGTCAGAGAGAGGCGAGGCGTCGATGGGTGAATCGTCACCGAGACCTGCCGGAGCCGCTTCGCCATCCTCGGCGGCCTGCGGCTCGATGAAATCCGCGTGCGCGGCGAGCACGTCGACCAGCACATCGGTGCGCGGCGGCACCAGCGCGGCATCGATCGAGCCGGCCGGTTCCAGAGCCAGCGAGCCTTGCGGCGGCACTTCGTTCGTCGATGATTCGCCTTCGGGCGGTGGCGTACGGGAAAGAGACTCCAACGCATCGAACTCCATCCCGCACGCGATGCAATTGAGGTGACCGCGCGCGCGCGCCAGCGCTTCGGGCACGACTTCGAAGGCGGTCTGGCAGTGTGAGCAGCGGGTGTACATGCCGAAGTCCGTCGGGATCGGAGGAGGTCAGCGGCGACGGCCGTCGATGCGCACCCAGTCCTCGCGGGTGTGCACGGCCAGATCGTCGAACCACTCGGCGTATCGCTGCAGCAACTCGGTTTGCTGCCCCTGGAGGATGCCGGACAACGCGATCCGACCGCCCGGCGCGACCCGTTCGGCGAGTATCGGCGCGAGCGCATCCAGTGCGCTGGCCAGAATGTTGGCGACCACCACCGGGTAACTGGCGGCGGGCTCGTCGCCAGGCAGGTAGACCGAGAGTCGCCGCGCCACGCCGTTGCGTTCAGCGTTGTCGATGGACGCCGTGATGGCCTGCGGATCGTTGTCCACGCCGACGGCGGTGGCCGCGCCGAGCTTCAGTGCGGCGATGGCGAGGATGCCCGAGCCGCAGCCGAAATCGAGCACGCGCTGGCCGCGCAGTTCAAGCCCGTCGAGCCATTCCAGACACAGCGCCGTGGTCGGATGCGTGCCGGTGCCGAAGGCCAGGCCGGGGTCGAGTCGTACCACGGCGGCGTTTTCGGCGTGTGCTTCGGAGGGCAAATCCTGATTCCACGGCACGATGAAGGTGCGCAGCCCGAACTGCATCGGCTGGAATTGATCCATCCAGGCGCGCTCCCAGTCCTCGTCTTCCACCGAGCGGAACGCGGCACCGGAAAAATCCAGTTCCGGATCGAAGGCATCCAGCGCCAGCAGGATCAGCTCGGGCACGGCATCGCCGGGGAACAGCGCGGTCAGCGTCATCTCCCGCCACAACGGCGTTTCGCCGACGCCCGGCTCGAAGATGGCCTGTTCATCCGGCGCTTCGGCGTGGGCATCCATCAAGGTGACGGCAAGCGCGCCGACGTCGTCCAGTGCGGTCTGGTAGCGAGCTTCCTGCGCTTCGGTGCAGGGGAGGGTGAGTTCGAGGTAGGGCATGGCACCAATTTACCGCAGACATGCGTCCGACTTGGAAGTGTGCGTTCCGGGACGGTGCGGGAAGCGCAGTCCGGGGCCGATTCTTGCGGCCCCGGTTGCGCTGTGGATGTGCTTTGGCTTTGGCGGTGGTGTTCCGCCACGCCGGATTTGGAAGGGCGGGCTGCGATCAGCCCAACCCCATCCCTGCATCCCGCTGCTCTTTCAGGCGCTTTTCCAGATAGTGGATGTTCATGCCGCCCTGCTGGAAACCGGGGTCGGCCATGATGCGTTGTTGCAGCGGGATGTTGGTCTTGATGCCGTCCACCACGGTTTCCGACAGCGCCACGCGCATGCGCGCGATGGCCTGTTCGCGGGTGGCGCCGTGCACGATGAGCTTGCCGATCATCGAGTCGTAGTTGGGTGGCACCTTGTAGCCTTCGTAGATGTGGCTGTCCACGCGCACGCCGGGGCCGCCGGGTGGGTGGTAGTGGCGGATCAGGCCGGGGCAGGGCAGGAAGGTTTCCGGATCTTCTGCGTTGATGCGGCACTCGATGGCATGGCCGCGCAGCACGATGTCTTCCTGCTTGATCGACAGCGGCCGGCCCGCCGCGATGGCGAGTTGCTCGCAAACCAGGTCGATGCCGGTGATGCGCTCGGTCACCGGATGCTCCACCTGGATGCGGGTGTTCATCTCGATGAAGTAGAAGCGGCCATTCTCGAACAGGAACTCAAACGTGCCGGCGCCGCGATAGCCGATGCGGATGCAGGCTTCCACGCAGACTTTGCCGATCTCGGCGCGCAGTTCCGGGGTGATGCCCGGTGCGGGCGCTTCTTCCACCACTTTCTGGTGGCGGCGCTGCATCGAGCAGTCGCGTTCGCCCAGATGGATGGCGTTGCCTTGCCCATCGGAAAGCACCTGGATTTCCACATGGCGTGGATTTTCCAGAAACTTTTCCATGTAGACCACGTCGTTGCCGAACGCGGCCTTGGCTTCGGATTTGGTGGTGGCGATGGCGCTGTGCAGGGAGCCTTCCACGTGCACCACGCGCATGCCGCGCCCGCCGCCGCCGCCGGCGGCCTTGATGATGACCGGCAGGCCGATTTCGCGCGCGATCATGGCGTTTTTCAGCGGATCATCACCGAGCGGGCCGCCAGAACCGGGCACGCAGGGTACGCCGGCTTCCTTCATCGCGCGGATTGCGGCAACTTTGTCGCCCATCATGCGGATGGTGTCGGCCTTGGGGCCGACGAAGATGAAGCCGGAGCTTTCCACGCGCTCGGCGAAATCGGCGTTTTCCGCGAGGAAGCCGTAACCCGGATGGATGGCCTGGGCATCGGTGACTTCGGCGGCGGCGATGATGGCCGGGATGTTGAGGTAGCTTTCGGACGAAGGCGCCGGGCCGATGCAGACCGATTCATCGGCCATCGCCACGTGCTTGAGGTTGCGATCCACGGTGGAATGGACGGCCACGGTTTTCAGGCCGAGCGTGTGACAGGCGCGCAGGATGCGCAGCGCGATTTCGCCGCGGTTGGCGATGACGACTTTGTCGATCATGGCGGTGCCGTCAGGAAATCACGAACAGGGGTTCGTCGAACTCGATCGGCTGGCCGTTCGTGGCCAGGATGGCGGTGACGGTGCCGGCGATCTCCGCTTCGATCGGGTTGAACATCTTCATCGCCTCGATGATGGCGAGGGTGTCGCCGACTTTCACGGTCTGGCCGATGCTGACGAATGGCGCGGCATCCGGGCTGGAAGCGGTATAGAACGTGCCGACCATCGGCGAACGCTGGGTGTGGCCTGAGGGAAGCTCGACCGGCTTGCCGACTTCCGGTGTCGCAGCGGCCGGTGCCGCCACTGCCTGCTGTGCGGCGACGGGCAAAGGGGCTGCCTGGAATACCTGTGCCGATGCGCCGACGGCGGCGCGTGAGAGGCGGACTGACTCCTCGCCTTCCTTGATCTCGATCTCGGTCAGGTTGGATTCTTCGAGCAGGTCGATCAGTTTCTTGATTTTTCGCAGGTCCATGGTGTTTCTCTCGATGACTCGGGTCCGCCTGGCGCGTACTGGCGCGGATCAGCGGGTGGATGTGAATGGGGTATCGAGCCGGTGGATCGCGGCGTCCATTGCCAGTTCGTAGCTTTGCGGGCCGAAGCCGGCGATCACGCCGATCGCCAGATCCGTGAAGTAGCTGGTGTGACGGAACGGCTCGCGGGTGTGCGGGTTGGACAGATGGATCTCGATGAAGGGAATCGCCACTGCCGCGAGCGCGTCGCGGATCGCGACACTGGTGTGAGTGAATGCGGCGGGGTTGATCAGGATGACGTCGGTTCCATCCGTCCGTGCCGCCTGGATGCGATCCACCAACTCATGTTCGGCGTTGGACTGGAGGCAGGTCAGGCTGTGGCCAGCGGCGGCGGCGCGTGCAGCGAGCGCGGCGTTGATCGTCGCCAAATCCGTGTGGCCGTAGATACCCGGCTCGCGCGTGCCGAGCAGGTTCAGATTGGGGCCATGCAGGACAAGGATGCGCGCCATCAATTGTTTCTGGGTAATCCGATGCGGGGCGGCAGTGTGCGGCAGCGGCGTGGGGTTGTCCAGAAAATTTGACGAAATTCGGCGAAGTTGGGCGATTTAATCGACTGTTTGAATTTCTGTCCCGGATCGGAATCCCGAGGTATCGCTCGTCGCGCGCAGGCGCGACCTGCGAATGAAACAACCCCGCAGGTCGGGGCCGCGCCCCCGACGGTTCGCTCAATCGGCCACCCATCCTTCCAGTTCGCCCTCGCGGAACGCCCCGAGCCGGGTTTTGCGAAGCCGGCCATCCGCGCCGATCAGCACCGAGTAGGGCAGCACGCCACGGGCATTGCCCAGCAGCACGGAGCTGTCATTGGGGCCGGTCGTTTCCAGATAGATCGGGAAAGCCACTGGATGGCGCATCAGGAAATCCTTGACCGCGTCCTCCCCATCCAGCGCGATGCCTGCGACACGCACGCCACCCGGGCCTTGCGCGCTGGCGAAATCATCGAGCAAAGGCATTTCCTCGACGCAGGGCGGACACCAACTCGCCCAGTAGTTGATCAGGAGGGGCTGGCCGTGGCTCTCCAGGGTGTGGGGCCGGCCATTGAGGCCGTTCAACGAGAGCGCGGGTACCACCTCGCCCAGTCCGATCACGGCGCGACCATCGGGTGTGGTGGCCTGGTGGCCGAACACATGGCGCAGTACCCATTGTCCTGCGGGCGTGCCGAGCACCGCGCCGGGGCCGAGCGCCAGCATTGCCGCTCCCAATCCTGCCATTGCGCCCACGATGCCGAGCGCGCCGATCAGGACCGTCTGTTTCCACGGCTTCATGGCGTCCGCTCCCGCTCCAGGGCGTGCTCGACCATGTCCAGGGTCAGGACCGTCGGAAGCACGGCATCGGGCCGGTTGGAGGAGATCACCACGTACAACGGCACGCCAACCGAGCCGTGCGATTCGAGGAAGGCGGTGATGGTCGGATCCACATTGGTCCAGTCGCCTTTCATGTAGACGACGTCGTGGCGGGCCAGCAGGTCGCGGAAACCGTCGGTGTCCAGTACGCGTTTTTCGTTGAATTTGCAGGTGACGCACCAGTCCGCCGTCATGTTGACGAACACGGTGCGGCCTTCGGCGCGCAAGGTTTCGAGGCGCTCGGCCGAATAGGGCGTCGCTGTTGCCGTGCCGATGCTGGCTGCGGCAGGCGCTTCCATCGCGGGAATCTTCCAGAGCGGCCACAAGGCCAGCACCAGCAGTGCCAGCGCCACCCCACGCGCGGCGATGCCACCGCCCCAGCGTGCCTTTTCCCAGCGCCACAGGGCGAGCGCCAGCACCACGATGCCGGCCAGTGCATAGCCGAGCGCGTCCACGCCGCGCTGTTGGCCGAGTACCCACAGCAGCCACACGGCGGTCAGGTACATCGGGAAGGCCAGAACCTGCTTGAGCGTTTCCATCCATGCGCCGGGGCGTGGCAGGCGCTGTGCCAGTGCCGGCACGAAGCCGATCAGCAGGAACGGCAACGCCAAGCCCACGCCCAGCGCGAGGAATACCGACAGTGCCAGTGCCGGCGAGGCGGCGAACGCGAAAGCCAATGCCGGCCCCATCAGCGGCGCGGTGCATGGGCTGGCCACCACCACCGCCAGCACGCCGGTGAAGAAATCACCTGCCGGGCCGCTTTTCCCGGCCAGGCCTTGGCCCACGCCGGCCCAGCGGCTGCCGATCGAAAACACACCGGAAAGGCTCAGGCCGACTGCGGCCATCACATAAGCCAGTGCCGCCACGACCAATGGCTGCTGCAACTGGAAGCCCCAGCCCATCGCCAATCCGAGCTGGCGCAGTGCGAGGGCGGCGATGCCGAGCAGGCCGAAGCTCACCAGTACGCCGGCGGTGTACCAGAGTGCATGGCGGCGGGCTTTGCCTTGACTCTCGCCGCTTTGCGTCAGCGACAGTGCCTTGAGCGAAAGCACGGGCAACACGCACGGCATCAGGTTCAGGATCAGGCCGCCGCCGAGCGCCAGCAACAGAGCTTTCAGCCAGGTCGACAGGCCATTGTCGGCATCGCCGCCTTCGGCTTTTCCGGTGTCGGCGGTGGAAACCAGTTGTTCGGGGCTGGCCTGCGGCAGGTCGATGCGCACCTGCCGGGTCATCGGCGGATAGCAGATGCCATCGGTCTGGCAGCCTTGGAAGGTGGCTTCCAGCGTGACCGGGCCGGCATCGCCCTGACTGCGGCGCAGGCCCAGCGGCACTTCGATCTGGTCGAAATACACCATCACGTCGCCGAAGTGTTCGTCGCTGTGCTGCACGCCCGCCGGCCATTGCGGCGTGGCTGGCTGCACGCCCTGCGCATCGGGAAGGCGGAAGCTGTTGCGGTCGCGATACAAGTAATAGCCGGGCGCCGGGGTGAAGCGCAGCAGCAGCTCCACCGGCGAAACCGCGATGGCCTCGAACTGGAATGCTTCTTCGGCCGGCAGCGGCGCATCGGCATCCATGCCGGCGGTCGGGCCATCCGCGCCGGTCAGGCCGCCGAGCGTGAAGCCGGATGTGGATGGAGGCGCGGCGTTACCCAAGCCGAGCGACAGTGGGGCGTTATTCGCCGTCGTCACCGCAGCCGGCAGGGTCAGCGTGACGTCACGCGATTGCGGCGGATAGCAGATGCCGGCATCGGCGCAGCCTTGATAGCGGATGCGGAAGCGGGCTTCCTGCGCGCCTGCCGACACGACTTCGGGAAGCGTGGCGGTGACGTTGTGGCGATAGATCTCCACGGCACCGAAAAATTCGTCGTTTCGGGCTTCGCCGGCAGGAAGTTGCAGGGTTCCCGCACTTGCGCCGGGATCCAGTGGTTGTGCTGCGAAGCGATGGCGATACAGGTAGTAGCCTTCCGCGATGGCGAAGCGGAATTGCACCTCTCCGGCCTGCGGGGCAGTGGCTTCCAGCACGAAAGCTTCGTCCACCGGCAACAGGTCGGATTCGTCGAAGGCCGGTACGGGCGAGACGAAAAGGGAAAGCGCGAGGGCGCAGGCGCGCAGGAATCGGGAGGTCATGGCGGAGTCGGCAGGAGTATCAGGCATCGGTAGCACGGGTTTCGTCGCCGATCCACTGAAGGTAGCGATCCAGTCCCGAGTCGATTGTGACCGCAATGATCTCCGGGAGTTCGTAGGGATGCAGCATCAGCACATGCACCTTCAGTTCTTCCAGTCGTTCGGCTCGGGTTTTTATCAGCAGCAGGGTTTCTTCGGCGGTTTCGATGCCGCCCTGCCAGCGGTAGATCGATTGCACTGCCGGGAGCAGGTTCACGCAGGCGGCCAGATGGTGTTCCACCAGGGAGCGGGCAATGGTTTGTGCGTGTTCGCGCGTGGGGCAGGCGCACAGCACCAGCAGCGGCTGCATGAGCAAGATTCCGGGAAGAAAACGGCCGGCTGCATGAGGCAGCCGGCCGGGTAGTGTAGCCAGTACCCGCTGGCGAGCGGGCCGGGCGTGGTTCAGTCTTGCTCGAAGCCGTCGGAGAAGATGGCCGGCGATCCTGCTTCGCAGTCGGTGCCGACGGCAATCGTCACCGTGGTTGGCGTGGACCAGCGCGTACCGTCGGAAGTGCGGTAGGTGAAACTGTCCGTGCCGCAGAAGCCGGCCGCCGCGGTGTAGGTGAAGCTGCCGTTGGCCGAAAGTGATACCGAGCCGCTGAGGGGGATCGAAAGTTGCTCGGCAGTCAGCTTGAACCAGTCGGCGGGCACGCTGCCTGCGGCAGCAAATTCCACGTCGCTGTCGTTCAGCAGTACACCATTCGCCGTGGTGACGACCAATGCGACATCCTGCGCTACCACGTAGCTATCGGCGCTGGCGACGGGGGCGTTGAGGTTTTGAGTGCAGGTGGCGGGCTGGCTGGATTGGAACAACGCCAGCACACCCCATTCAGGATGGTCGATGAAGGGGTTGCGATTGCCCTGAAAACCCTGCACTACGCCAGTGCGCTGCAACTCACGCTCGTCAGGCACGTCTTGTGCGTGCCATTGCAGCAAGGTGGAGAGCTTGCCCATGTATGCGTGCGAGGCGGTGTTGGAGGTGATCTGTACCAACGAAAGGTTGTCGGTGAGTTCCAGGTCGGGAATGTTTCCGTCATGCGCGTCCTCGCTGCTGATTCCTTCGTAGCGAATCGCCATGTAGAAAATTGTGCGCGCCATGTCGCCCTTTTTGGCATCCCATACTTCAAAGACGCTGCCATTGGACCAGTTGGAGTTGCCGCGCGGTCCGGGGCCGCCCATGCCGTTGTTGGGGTCAGTCCCGTAGGCAGTGCATCCGCCGCCGGTGCAGTTGTCGTATGGGTTGTTGTCACGGGTGCCGTTGTGGTCCGATGCCGACAGATGCAGCATGTGCAGGTCGTTGTGGGCTGCCAGGCCGCTGTTGTTGAAACCAATGGATTTTGGCCAGACGTGCTCGCGGTTGTAGTTGTTTGGGCCCACGGGGTTGGAGCGATCGGTGATTTTCTGGTAGCAGCGATTGCGATAGATATCGAGGATGTAGTTCTCCGAACTTGCACTTCCCGGAGCACAGACGCCCGCCGGGGCTTCATCCGCCACTTCTAGGTTGGGCCATTCGTACGGATACCGGGTGTGTCCTTTGATGGTGTCGTGCAGGGTGCAGCGCAGCATTTCCGGAGATGCCAGATTGACGTTCTGGTAGTACGTACCGGTGTTGGCGGCGTCCATCACGGCGAACGAGATGGTGTAGTTCTGGTCGAGCGGGGCGCCGGCCAAGTCCTGAATGCCAGCCTGGTGGATGCCGAACTGGCAGCTGTCGCCCGCAATCAGGGCGGTACCGGTGTCGATGGTGAAGTTCACGCCGCCATCAGTCGTGGATGGCGTCAGTGCGATGCCGCTGGACTGTGCGCAGGTCAGTGTGAAGGCGCCGCTGCCGAGGACGACGGGCTCGTTGAAAGTCACCTTCAAATCGCCGGCGGACGGGAAGTTGCTGGCGCCTTGCGAGGGAACCGTACTGGACACGCTCGGCGGCAGGTTCGGCGGCGGCTCGGCGACGACGAAGCTGATCGTGCCGGGATTTTCCAGAGGGAACTCGGAGGGGCCTTGGTCGGTGATCTGCGCAGTGTCGAAGGACAGCACGCAGGTTTCGCCCACGGCGAGTGGCGTCGGTGGCGTCAGGAAGAAGGTGATCGGACCGCCGCTGACGTCGGTGTTGGCGGGGGTGTGGGTGCCGCTGGTTCCGCACACGAACGTGAACCAGTTGCCGCTGACATTCACCGCTTCGGAGAAGGTCAGCATCAACGAACCATCGGCGGGGAAATCGGTGGCGCCGTTCACCGGAATGCTGGCAAGCAGGGTGGGCGCGACATCGACGGGCGTGCCGAAGACGATGTCGTCGATGGCCAGGCCGTTGTCGTTGCCCGACTGGTTGGTGGCGCGCCAGCGGACCCAAAGGTCACTTCCGGCGGCGACGTTCAGCCCGTTGATGGTGCCAGTGACTTCCATGCGATTGGTCGGGGCGTTGCCGTCTTTCTTGCCGTTGCCGCTTACGGCAGGTGTCACGGCATCCAGTGTCGGCAAGGCGGACCAGTTGCCGGTGTCGAGTGAAGTGGCATCGGAGCTGTATTCGAAGACGAAGCGCTCGCCGACCGCACCCTGATAAAGCCAAGCTTCGGTAAAGAAGCTGACCTGCAGGCTGGATAGTGTATTGCCGCTGGCATTGTTGAGGCGGGCGCCGATGTCGGCGATGACGCTGCCTCCGGCGCCCAGAGCGTTTCCGGGCAATACACCGAAGCCGCGGTCCGTCGAGCCGTTAGTGCCGTAGCTCATGACGTTGCCCTGATTGCTGCCGCCATCATCAACAAGATAAGTGTTTCTGCTGCTGCCACCGGCTTCCAGGAAGTACCAACCCGCCGGCAGGACGTCGCTGGTGGCGCCGTGTACGCTTTCCAGCGTATTGAAATCCTGAGTCGCCCCAGCCCCCGGGCCGGTCAGCGAAACCACGCCGCTGCCCACTTGCTGTGCCATCGCCGTCATCGGCAGGCATGCCACCAACGCAGCCAGCAGGCGGCGTGTCTTGAATGCATTCATCGATTTTTTCATCCCTTCCATCTGTCGATTTGACCGCTTCAGCCGGATGCGTCGTTCGTCGTATCGGTGCCGGTCGCCATAAGGCGGTATCGCCACCGACGACACTGCCAACGGCGGATCATAGCGCCCGGATGCAACACAAACATGTCCGGCACGGCCAAAGTGTGGGGTGCATGGGGAATGTCCGGCATCCCCAAAGTGTGGGGAGATTTGGGGCATGTGGTGGGCGAAGGGGGAACCGTATACTCGGCGTCCGGTGCAGGGCGGAGATGTATGGGTGTCGCTGGTTCGACGAGGCATGACATGGCTGGAACAGGTGCCGGTGGCCGATCCGCTGGATCGGCGCAATGCGCCGGGATTGCAGATCCTGTTGTCTCTTGCTGCCTTGCTCGGGCTGTTCGCCCTGGTTTCGGCATGGATGGACTCCGGTCGACTGAGCATGGCCGTGGGGATTTCGGCGGCCGCCACGGCGGGCCTGTGCTTCTGTTTATGGCTGGTGCGTCGCGGGCAATTTCGGCCTGCGGTGACCCTGTTTTATGCCGGCCTTCTGGCACTCATCACGCTCAGCTACCAGATCTATGGCCTGCGCTTGCAGGCGGGTTTGCAGGTCGCCCATTTATTGCCACTGTTACTCGGCGGGCTGCTGCTCGGGCGCGTGGCGCTGTGGTGGGGCGCAGCCGCATTGCTGGGAGCGTTGCTGCTTGGCGGAGGCGTGGATATTTCGCGTGCCGCCCAGGTTGGATTGGTGCGCAGCGAGGTACGGGACACCTTGATGCTGTCCGGATTGACCGTCCTGGTGGCCACGGTGATGCTGGATCGGCTGATATCCGCTTCGCGCCGGGCCATGCGGCACAGCGAAGAGTTGCAACTGGCCTATCGCAGACTCGCCAGCGAGATGGCGGAGAAGGAGCGAACCCAAGCGCAGTTGTTGCAATCGCAGAAGCTCGACGCGTTGGGTCGGCTGGCCAGCGGCATCGCGCACGATTTCAACAACATCCTCGGCGTGATCGTGGGATATGTCGGCATCGCGCGTTCGACCGACGGCTACGATGGCGCGCCGATCGGCGGCATCGAGAACGCCGCGCGGCGTGGCGCGATCATGACGCGCCGCCTGTTGGGCCTGGGCCACAACCGTGCCAAGCAAGTGGAGCGTTTCGATGTCTGTGTCGCGGTGCGTCGCGCGATGAGCCTGATCGAGCCACTGTTTCGCGGCCGCGTGCAGGTGGAATTGACGCTTCCGGACAGGCCGATGCCGGTGCGGCTGGATCGCGACGAATTCGAACTGGCCCTGCTCAACATGGCCACCAACGCCCGCGATGCCATGCCCGAGGGCGGCAACTTTCGCTTGAGCGTGGATGAATTGGACGGCATGGCGCGCATCGTCGTGGCCGATACCGGCTGTGGCATGCCGGCGGACGTGGTTGAAAAGATCTTCGAGCCGTTCTTCACCACCAAGCCGCATGATCGCGGCACCGGGATCGGCATGGCCGTGGTGCGGCGCCTGATCGACGATGCCCGAGGTCGTATCGATGTGGACAGCGCGCCGGGACAGGGCACCCGCATGACCTTGCTGTTGCCGCTGGCCGAGTCGGGCGAAATTCCGGTGCGGCGCGACTTGAGCGGCGTGCGTGTGTTGCTGGTGGAAGATGATCCGCAGCTTCGACCCTTGCTGGCGCAGGCGCTTGGCGCCGCAGGCTGTCGGGTGACGGTGGCCGAAGATGGCGCCCAGGCCATGGCTGAGGCGGAAGTCATGGAAACGCCGCAAGTACTGGTTTCCGATTACCGCCTGCCCGATACCGACGGCATCCTCCTGTTGCATCGGCTTGCCGCGCACTGGCCGCAGGCGGTGCGCATCCTCATCACTTCGCATCGCGCCGACGACATGCCGCTGCTGGACGAGCGCGACATTGCAATGCTGACCAAGCCGTTTTCCACGGAGCAGTTGCTCGATCTGATGGGGCAACGACTGGCAGCATGACGCAGCGCGCATTGGTGCCCGTGCGCGCTGCCGCTATCCTCGTGGACTTTTGAGTGCCCGGAGCACACCTGCATGATCACACCTGCCCGAACCATCCGCCTGATCGGCGCCCCCACCGACATCGGCGCCGGCCACCGTGGCGCATCGATGGGGCCGGAAGCCCTGCGCGTGGCCGGCATCGCGCAGGCGTTGCGTGGCCGAGGCCTGGGCGTGGTCGATAGCGGCAACCTTGTCGGCCCGTTCAATCCGTGGCTCGGCCCGGTGGAAGGCTACCGTCATCTGGATGAAGTGGTGGCGTGGAACCGTGCGGTGATGGAGGCCGTCGGCGAGGCGCTGGAGGCCGGGCAGTTTCCGATCCTGCTGGGTGGCGATCACTGCCTGGCCCTGGGTTCGATCACTGCCGTGGCGCGGCATTGCCGCAGTCGGGGCAAGACGCTGCGGGTGCTGTGGCTGGATGCCCATGCCGACTTCAACACCAGCCAGATCACGCCCAGCGGCAACATCCATGGCATGCCGGTGGCCTGCCTGTGCGGCATCGGGCCGCAGGCGCTCACGCACCTCTCCGGCGAAGCGCCGATGCTGCGGCCGGACGAAATCCGCCAGATCGGCATCCGCTCGGTGGATGAAGGCGAGCGCCGGCTCGTGCGCGAGATCGGTCTGGATATCTACGACATGCGCACCATCGACGAGATCGGCATGCGCCAGGTGATGACGCAGGCGCTTTACGGGCTGGATGAAAACACGCACTTGCACGTCAGTTTCGACGTGGATTTCCTCGATCCATCCATTGCTCCGGGCGTGGGCACCACGGTGCCTGGCGGCCCCAACTACCGCGAAGCCCAATTGGTGATGGAAATGATTGCCGACAGCGGGGCGATGGCCTCGCTGGACATCGTCGAACTCAATCCGGCCTTCGACGTGCGCAACGCCACTGCGCAACTTGCGGTGGATCTGGTGGAGAGCCTGTTCGGCAAGTCCACGTTGATGCGATGACTGCCGGTCGCCTGCCTCTTGCCGTGGCGACCGGGGGCAGCGTTAGAATCGGCCCATCGAGTTCAACGAGGGAGTGGAAATCGTGAAACGTGATCTTTCGTTGCTGTTTCTGGCAGTGATCGCCGCGCTGGTGCTGGGCGGCTGCAACACCATGCAAGGCGCGGGCAAGGACATCCAGAAGGCCGGCGAGAAGATCGAGGACGCCGCCAAGCGGTGATTCCCGATCCGGATGTTTGGATTCGCCAGAAAAGGCCCCTGCCCGCTGCGAGCGGACAGGGGCCTTGCCGTTTCAGGCGTCAGGGGTCGGGCACGAATCCACCGGGAAACGGGCGAGGGTGCCTTGGCCTCATCGGATGGGGCGCAATCACGCCGAGCGCGACCAGGTTCTCGCGTCGGTCGTAGCGCAGCGAAACGATTTCCGCGGGATGCCGGCTGGCGCGATCGAAGCGGGTCTGGCTCACCTGCGAGGCTTCGCGCGGCCCATGCGCGGTGCCGATCGATTGCGCCATCGGTGCGGCAGGTGCCGGCGCGGCACCCGCGCGTTCCATCGGCTGGAGACGTTCCTTGCTTCGTGTGCCATCCATCGCGATGGCGGGCGGAGGAACAGGGAGGCGCTCCTGGAATACCGCGATGCCGATCACGCCGACATGGTCTGGTCGCCCGGTACGCGCGGCATAGCTGTCCGCCAGTGCCGCAAATTCGAATGCGGCCACTTCGCCCAGGCTCTTGCGCCAGCCGGTCACGTCAGTGGATTGGTACGGGCCGAGCACGTAGCCGGCCTGATCCGGGTCGGCGGTCTGGCCGCTGACGGCATTGATGCCGTCCACACTCAGTACCGCCAGCACTCGCGCGCCGGTGCGGTTGACGAGCCGCACCGCGTAGCGCCGGCCCGGCTGGCCTTCGACGTAACTCTGGCCGGCGCTGTGGTGGGCCGGGAGGATTGCGCCGCTGTCGCGATCGATGACCGCCAGTTCCACGAGTCTTCCAAGCGGCGTCGCGGGGTGCGCGAGGGCGGTTGCGGACAGCGCAAACATGGTCAGTGCGGTTGCGGCAAGCAGGGCGATGCGGTTCATGGCGGAGCCTCCGTGGTTGGGCAGGAGCGTCAACGCAGCGGCACGGGGAACGGGGTTGTCCGTTTCGCGAGGACGGACAGCCCGGCGACGATGGCAATCCGGCGTTCATCTCGGAGAAACCAGAAGCGCTGCGGGCTGCCGTTATGCTGTCATCTCATCCGCCGTTCCCGGAGTTGCCCTTGCCCCGCCTGCGCCAGATCGCCGTCTTGCTGTCCCTGTTGCTGCCTGCACTGGTGGAGGCGCAGGGGTTGGGAAGCGTGCAGATTCGCGGAATCGAAGGCGATGCGTTGGAGAACGTGCGCAAGTCGGTTTCCCTTTTGCAGCTGACAGATGTAGAGAGGCGCGGATTGAGCGAAGCGCGGCTGTCCTATTTGCTGCGAAACGTATCCGACGAGGTCGAGCGTGCGCTGCAGCCGTACGGCTATTACCAGGCAACGGTGGAGACGCAGGTGTTGCGCCACAATCAGGTCCCCGACGTGGTGCTGAGCATTGATCCGGGCACACCGGTGACGGTGCGGGATCTGACCATCGCGATCGAGGGTGCGGCACAGGCTGATGCCGCCATTGCCGATGTCGTGGCCGGGTTTCGCCCACGCAAGGAAGATGTGCTGGATCATCGTCTCTACGAGGCCGGCAAACTGTCGATTCAGCGGGCGCTGCTGGCGCGGGGCTATTTCGATGCGGAGATGGAGGTGCACCGGGTCGAGGTATCACGCCGGCTCGGCGAGGCGAGCATCGACCTGGGCTGGAATTCCGGCGCACGCTACCGCTTTGGTGAAACCCGGTTCGAAGGCTCGCACATCCACGAGTCCTTGCTGCACAAGTCGGTCCCGTATGCGCGAGGCGAGCCATACGAGCAGGACGATCTGCTCAAGCTGCATCAGCGCCTCACCGATCTGGACTACTTCGGTTACATCGACGTTCGTCCGGATACCGAACAGGCAGAGGGTGACGATGTGCCCATCGCGATTTCGCTGACGCCGGGCAAGCGCACCGTCTACACCGCCGGCTTCAGCTTCGGTACCGATTCGGGCGCGGGCGTGCAGTTGGGGCTCGAACGGCGCTGGGTCAACGAGCGTGGCCACAAACTTGCCGCACACCTTGACTGGGCCCAGCGGCGCAAGAGCCTGGGCACCGAGTACCGCATTCCGGCATTTGCCTGGGCGGAGGGGTGGTATGCCTTCGGCGCGAACCGGCGTGACGAGGAGAGCGATGTGCTCAAGACACGCATCACCGAACTGGTGGCGTCGCGCAGCGGCATGTATCGCGGCTGGAATCTGGGGGTGGCGATGCATGCGCGGCTCGAGGATTTCGAGATCGGTGATGCGCCGGCCCGGCGTGACGGCACGGCGCAGCGGGGCGAGTCGCGGCTGATTTACCCGGCGCTTTCGGCGCAGCGCGTGGTGTCGGATGATCCGATGTATCCCTCGCGTGGATTTTCTCTCCGTGGCGAGCTCAAGGCCGGTGCATCGGCGCTTGGTTCGGACACCAGCTTCGGCCAGTTCCTGCTCGATGCCAAACTGATCCGGAGCATGGGCGAAAAAAACCGGCTTCTGTTCCGCGGCCAGCTCGGTCGTACCTTCACCACCGAATTCGACGAATTGCCGCCATCGTTGCGCTTTTTCGCCGGTGGCGACCGCAGCATCCGTGGCTATGGTTACCAAGAGGTCGGTCCGCGCGTGAGCGGCATACCGACAGGAGGCAGGAACCTGCTCGTGGGCAGCGCCGAGTACGAGCGCATGTTCAGCCAGAACTGGGGCGCGGCGGTGTTCGTGGATGCCGGCAACGCGTTCAACGAAATCAACGAGGGCGCCTCGCTCGGTGCTGGCGTGGGCCTGCGCTGGCGTTCGCCGGTGGGCATGGTGCGCGTGGACGTGGCGCACGGCTTCGATGCCCGCGAAACCTTCCAGCTGCACATCAACATCGGACCCGACCTGTGAGTCACGAAACCGCCACGCCTGTTTCGCCTCGCCGCCGACGGTGGTGGATGGTGGCTGCCTTGCTCGCGTTGCCGCTGTTTGTCGTGCTGGTTGTGCTGTGGGCGCTGAACACGGGGTCGGGGCGTGATGTGGTGCTGGCGCAGGCGGCGCGATTCCTTCCGCCCGACGCGCTGACCTGGCGCGTGGCCGAAGGTCACCTCGTCGGCGGGCTGGTACTGCATGACGTGCACTATCTCGCCGATGGCATCGAGGTTCGCCTCGCGCGGGTGGAGGTGGACGTGGCCGGAATGGCATTGCTTGGCGGTGACGTCCATGTGCGGCGGTTGTCGGTGGTCGAGGGGAGCATGCAGTTGCCGTCATCCGACAGCGATGCGGGCTGGCCGGAACGCATCGAACTGCCGGAGGTGCTGCCTGAGCTCGCGTTGCCGTTGAACCTCCGTGTGGAGGCGCTGGAAGCGCGAAATGTCACGTTGCACCAGGGCGACACCACGCTGCTCGTGGTGCAGCGCCTGGAAACCGGGGTGGCGCTGGAGAGCGGGGAGCTGCGCTTGCAGCGTTTGGCGCTCGACAGCGATCGCCTTGGCCTGGCATTGGACGCCCGCATCGACACGCGCCGGCACTGGGACAGTGACGTGACGGCCGAGGCGCGTTGGGCGATCGATGCGGGAGAGCCGCTGCCGTTGTCGCTGCGCCTGCGCGGGGATCTCGACGATTTGCGGCTGAATGTGGAGGCCGAGGCGGGAGCCTTGGCGACTGCGGAGTTGAACGTCCGCGGTGGCCTGCCGAACCCGCAGTGGTCGCTGGCGCTGGAGGCGCCGCAGGTCGCGCCGGATCGCTTCGGCATCGCCGGTGAGTCGCTGTCGGTCGCGTTGCAGGGCGAAGGCGATCTGGAACAGGTGCGCATCTCTGGCCGTCTCCGGCAGGGGACGCTGGATGTGGTGTTGGCGCCATCGCTCCTGACGTATCGCGACACCACGCTGGCGCTTGCTCCGCTCGCGTTGGAGCTTCTCGGTGGCCGTGTGGAGCTGTCCGGTGACGTGGACCTGTCTCATTCGGATCCGCATCTGGTGCTGGCCATGACATGGCGCGACATCGTGATGCCCGCAGCGGTCGGCGACTCCGTGGTTCGGACGCAGGGGCAGGCACGTGCGGATGGCTCGATCGACAGCTATGCATTGACGCTCGAAGGCGTATTCACGCGCGGGCAGGATCGAGCGAGCGTGGCGTTGGAGGGGCTGGGTTCCACCCGTGATCTGATGCTGCAGACGCTGGAAGCGCGACTTCCCGGTGGCAGCCTTGAGGCCAGCGGCCATCTGGCCTGGCAGCCGGCGGTCGAGCTTGCGCTCGACGCGCGGCTGGAGCGCTTCGATCCGGCGTATTTCATGCCCGATTTCCCGGGTGCCATCGATGCGCGTCTCACCCTGCGCGCCGGCTTCGGCGATGCCGGGCCACATGGCGAGTTGGCACTGGATGATCTGTCCGGTCAGTTGCGTGGGCATGTGCTCGGCGGATCGGCGCGCGCCACGGCCGACCGCGACGGACACGGCCAAGGCGAGGCAACGTTGCGGCTCGGTGAATCGCGCGTGCGGGCGCAGGGGCAGTGGGGAGATCGGTTCGATGTCGAGGCCATCCTCGAGTCGTTGTCGCTCTCCGATCTGTTGCCACAGGCACGGGGTGTCGCCACCGGACAGATCTTGTTGCGCGGCCCCAGAAACGCGCCGACCCTTTCGGTGCAGCTGGATGGCAAGGCAATCCAGCTGGAAGAGGCCACGATCGATCTGCTCCGCCTGCGTGCCGAATTGAAGGAGTGGGATCGCGGTACATTCAGTCTGGAAGCCGGTGCTGCGGTGCTCGCCGGGCAGCGTGTCGACACGTTGTCGCTGTCTGCGGAAGGCAGCCGCGCGGAGCACAGGGTGTCCTTGACGGCGCTGGGCCCATCCGGAGCGGTCGGGCTGGATTTTTCCGGCGCGCTGGACACGCGTGGCACGCGCTGGCAAGGCATCCTGCAGGATCTGCATCTGGAGCCGGCCGAGCGCACCGCATGGCGATTGCGCGAAGCGGCGGGATTGTCCTACATGACCGACGGCCGTGCGTTGTCGCTCTCCCGCGCCTGTCTGGACGCGGCTCCGGCGCGGTTGTGCGCAGAGATTCGTGCCCGTGGCGCCTCCAGTGAAGGTGATGTGGAACTGGACGGACTTTCGTTGTCCGAGCTCGATCCACTGCTCGCCACGGCACTGGATCATCCGGTGGCGCTGTCAGGTCAGCTCTCGGCCGTCGCCCGATTCACGCGCAGCGCCAACGGCGACCTGAAGGGTGAGGCGGACCTCGTGATTCCGCAGGCGACGATGAAGATCGATGCACAATCGGAACGCGCTCTGGTCGATCTCTCCGATGTGCGATTGAACGCCGTACTCGATCCGGCGCAGGCACGCTTGCGGTTGGAGGCGGTGCCTGCCCGGGGTGGCCATGTCTTCGCGAATCTGGTGACGGAGGCGCCAATGCAGGACGACGGCGCGCTGTCGGGTGAAGTTGGCCTGAGCTTGCCGGATTTGGCCGCGCTGGAGTTGTTTACCGATCAGGTGGTCGATCCGCAGGGGCGCATCGAAGGGCGGCTGACCTTCGGCGGTAGCCGCGCCGCGCCGATGCTGGATGGCACGCTGGAGTTGCAGGACTTCTCCGCAGAATTGCCGGCACTCGGCATTGCCCCCCGCGAGGGACATGTCGTGCTGTCCAGCGACAGCGCACGGCAGGCGAGGTTGTCCGGCGCGTTGCTGCTGGGCGACGGACGTCTGATGATCGACGGTCGATTCGATCTCGCAAGTGCGGGTGGGACGAGCGGCAGTTTGAGCCTCACCGGCGAGAATCTCACCGTGATGCAGACGCCCGAGGCGCAGGTGCGTGCCTCGCCCGATCTTCGGATCGAGCTGGGTCAGAGCCGGGTGAAGGTGCGGGGCAATGTGGTGGTGCCGTTTGCGCGAATCGATCTGGAGCGACTGGAGAGCATGACCGCACCCTCGTCGGACGTGGTGATCGTCGATGCCCCGGCATCCAGCTCAGGGCCTGCGATCGACGCCGATGTGAGTGTGACCCTGGGGGATCGGGTGAGGATGAACGGGTTCGGCCTCAAGGGCACACTCGCCGGCCAGTTGCGTGTGATCGACCGGCCCGGACGTGCCACCACGGCGCGCGGTGCCATCGATGTGGGCGGCGCCTACAAGGCCTACGGCCAGGATCTCACCATCACTCGCGGGCAGGTGGCCTGGGCATCCACGCCCATCGACACGCCGAGGCTGGATATCCGCGCGCAGCGCAGGATCGACACAGTCACCGTCGGCGTGCAGGTGCGTGGCACGGCGCTGGTCCCCGAACTGACGCTGTGGTCCGATCCGGCGATGGAGCAGGCCGAGCAGTTGTCCTATCTGGTGCTCGGGCGTCCGTTGCGATCGGCCTCGCAGGCGGACGGTGCGCAACTGACCCAGGCTGCTGCGGCCATGGGCGGCAACCTGCTGGCCAAGAGCCTTGGCGCGCGCCTGGGGTTGGATGAGGTGGAAGTGGCCGACAACCGTGCCCTGGGCGGTGCCGCACTCACCGTCGGCATGCACCTGTCGCCACGCCTTCATGTCAGTTACGGGGTGGCGCTGTTCGGGTCGGGGCAGGTGGTGACGTTCAAGTATCTGTTGAGTCGGGTGTGGAACATCCAGATCGATTCGGGCACGGAAAACCGTGCCGCATTGAATTACCGGCTGGAGCGTTGATGCGGCCCGGTGGGTGAACTTGCCCCAAGGTCCGACATGACCCCGCCCGCATTTTTGCTCTAAGCTTGCGGGCCCGGCACGCGGCGGGAAGCTCCCTGCCGCGACGTTCGAGACGTCGGACCCAGGAGGTTCGACCGCCTGGCGGTTCGCTGCCCCGTCCCGGGCCGCCTGCTCCATCTTCTATTCGGCACACCCGTCAACGAGAAATCCATGAAGTTCAATGTCCTTCCATTGTCTGTCGCCGCTGCGCTGGCACTTTCCGCCTGTGGCGGCGGCTCCTCCAATGCACCTGGCGGTGCCACTCCCGGCCAGACCCAGGCTCGGCAGGCCAGCGCGCAGCCGATCACTGGTCCGGCGCTCACCGGAACGGCCAGCATCGACAATCTGACGTCCTTGCCGCCGGGTCTTTCGCTGGTAACGCGTCTGCTGGATACCACCGATGCGGCCAGTCTTCCGGTCGTCGTCGCCGAGTCCGTCCAGCCGGCGCCCAACGTGTTGCCGCTGAGTTTCGCCATCGGGTATGACCCGGCAACGATCAGTCAGGAGCGTCGTTACGGTGTCCAGGTCGCGGTGCAGGCGGAGACGCTGGTGCTCTACGGTACCGCCAGTCCGATCCCGGCACTCACCAACGGTGCGCCGAACAAGGGACTGAAGGCATCGCTCGTGCGTGGCGGCCAGCCTGCCGCCGACGTGCCGCCAGGCGAGCAGGCCAAGGCGGATTTCGCCACGCTTTCCGACAACATCGGTGCGTTGCGCCGGATTCAGGGCGAGCGCCTGGAGGCCGACGTGGCGGTGGGCTGGGATGCCTTCGTCGAGGACAGTGGCCAGATCCGCATGGCGCGCGAACAGGTCGACTTCGGTGATGCAGGCTCGGCCCAGTTCCGCTATGCCTACAAGGGTGGCAAGCCGTGGGTCGTGGAGCGCATCCAGGGTCGCGTGACCACCTTGATTGGCTGGAATGAGTCGGGCGACCTGATCCTGAACGAAAAGGGCGGGGATCAGGCGGACGAAACCGATGCGGCAGCGTTGTTCGAGCGCGCACAGTCGCTTTACGGGCTCGCCGCGGCGAAGCGCTGATTGCTGCCCCGGCAGCTCTGCCTTGCCCCGCAACGGTGGGGATCGTTAGAATCGTCGGGATTTTCTGCATCCTGACGGCCATGCTCCATGGCGGTCGGATGCAGATCGGGGAAAGGCGTCGTCACCATGTGTGCGACGCCGACGCACGGGTTTCAGCAGGGGATTTTCCCCGAGGTAAAAAATGACCATCGCAGCTCGCACGCTACGCAACGGTATCGGACTGGTCGCTCTGCTGGCGGCCACTGCGGCTTTGGGGGCCGATCCCCAGCCGTGGCAGCTCAACATGGGGCCAGGCGTCACGGAGGTTTCTCGTGAGGTCTATTGGATCCACAACCTCATTCTCGGTATTTGCGTGGTCATCGGTTTGATGGTGTTCGGCGCGATGGGTTACGCGATGTTCGCGTTCCGCAAGTCCAAGGGTGCGGTGCCGGCCACGTTCAGTCACAACACCACGGCCGAGATCATCTGGACCGTGATTCCGATCCTGATCCTCGTGGCGATGGCGTGGCCTGCCACCAAGACACTGTTCAAGATGTACGACACCAGCGAGTCCGAGCTGACCGTCAAGGTCACCGGCTACCAGTGGATGTGGAAGTACGAGATCCTCAACTATCGCGGCGAGTCCACCGGCGTCGGCTTCATCAGTCGCCTTGACGAAGCCAGCAATGCGGCGCGACAGCTGGGTTCGGGCATCGATCCCAAGTCGGTCGAGAACTACCTGCTCAACGTCGACAAGCCGTTGGTCCTGCCGGTCGACACCAAGATCCGCTTCGTGCTGACCGCCGATGACGTCATCCATTCCTGGTGGGTGCCGGCACTCGGCTGGAAGCAGGATGCCATCCCCGGCATCGTCAACGAGGCCTGGGCCAACATCGACGTGCCCGGCACCTATCGCGGCCAGTGCGCAGAGCTGTGTGGCAAGGATCACGGCTTCATGCCGATCGTGGTGCATGCCGTGTCCCGTGCGGAGTTCGAAGGCTGGCTGACGTCGCAGCCGGGTTCGACCTTCACCCGGGCCGAGCGCACCGCGCAGGCCGACTCCACCGATTCCGTCGTCCCGACCCAGGGCTGATCGCCCGCAGTCCGATCGTCAAGAGAACAAGCCATGGCAACCACCCGCAGCGACATCCAGACTGGCCACGACGTGCATCACGACGATCACGCCCACGATCATCATCAGACGTTCTTCCAGCGCTGGTTCCTGTCCACCAATCACAAGGACATCGGAACCCTGTATCTGGTGTTCTCCTTCATCATGTTCCTGATCGGCGGTGCGATGTCCGGCGTGATCCGCGCCGAGCTGGCCGTGCCGGGTCTGCAGCTGGTCGATCCGTTGTTCTTCAACCAGATGACCACCATGCATGCCCTGGTGATGATCTTCGGTGGCGTGATGCCGGCCTTCGTCGGACTCGCCAACTGGATGATCCCGTTGCAGATCGGCGCGCCGGACATGGCCCTGCCGCGCATGAACAACTGGTCGTTCTGGATCATGCCGTTCGCATTCACCGTGCTGCTGCTGACGCTGTTCCTTCCGGGTGGCGCGCCGGCAGGTGGCTGGACGCTGTATCCGCCGCTTTCGCTGCAGGGCGGCTCCAGTGTCGCCTTCGCGATCTTCGCCATCCACATGATGGGCATCAGTTCGATCATGGGCGCGATCAACATCATCGCCACCGTGCTGAACATGCGTGCGCCCGGTATGGATCTGCTGAAGATGCCGATCTTCGCCTGGACGTGGCTCATCACCGCATTCCTGCTCATCGCGGTGATGCCCGTGCTGGCCGGTGCGGTCACGATGCTGCTCACCGACAAATTCTTCGCCACCACGTTCTTCTCCGCGGCCGGCGGCGGCGATCCGGTGATGTACCAGCACATCTTCTGGTTCTTCGGGCATCCCGAGGTCTACATCATGATCCTGCCGGCATTCGGCGTGGTGTCCGAGATCATCCCGACCTTCAGCCGCAAGCCGTTGTTCGGCTACACCGCGATGGTGTATGCCACGGCGTCGATCGCGTTCCTGTCGTTCATCGTGTGGGCCCACCACATGTTCACGGTGGGCATGCCGCTGGGTGGCGAGCTGTTCTTCATGTACGCAACCATGCTGATCGCGATCCCGACCGGCGTGAAGGTGTTCAACTGGGTGTCCACGATGTGGCGTGGTTCGATCAGCTTCGAAGCTCCAATGCTGTGGGCCATTGCCTTCGTGATCCTGTTCACCATCGGCGGCTTCTCCGGCTTGATGCTGGCCATCGTGCCGGCCGACTTCCAATACCACGACACCTACTTCGTCGTGGCCCACTTCCATTACGTTCTGGTGACCGGCGCGCTGTTCTCGATCATCGCCGCGGTCTACTACTGGTGGCCGAAGTGGACCGGCAGGATGTACAGCGAGTTCTGGGCCAAGATCCACTTCTGGTGGAGCGTGGTATTCGTGAATCTGCTGTTCTTCCCGCAGCACTTCCTCGGCCTGGCGGGCATGCCGCGCCGCATTCCCGACTACAACGTCGCGTTCGCCGACTGGAATCTCATCAGCTCGATCGGTGCGTTCGGCATGCTGCTGTCGCCATTCATCATGCTTTACGTGCTCTGGCACTCGCGCAAATACGGTCCGAAGGCCGGGGCACGTGCGTGGGAAAGCGCGAAGGGACTGGAGTGGACCGTGCCTTCGCCGGCGCCGCACCACACCTTCACTCGTCCGCCGGTACTCCGTCCGGGCGACTTGGCGCACGAAGATACCGCGCACTGATCTGGTCGGAGTGAAGCATCCGTCATGACTCTTCCGACCTCATCGGACAGCGAGCTCGAAGTGCGCCGCCGTCGCGGCGTTCGCGCCACGGTGGTCGTGGTTGGTGCGATCGCGCTTCTCATCTATGTTGGTTTCGTCACGGGGTTGATCGGGCGATGAGCGCGCAGGATGCCAGTACCGGAGTAATGCGCCGTGCGCTGTGGGTTGCAGGCGTGGCCTTCGTGCTGTGCTTCTCGCTGGTGCCGTTGTATCGCATCGCTTGCGAGCAGCTGTTCGGCATCAAGCTGGGCGGCAGCGTTGCAGGTGATGCCGTGGCGGCGACGGTGGATACGTCGCGCTGGATCACGGTGGAATTCGATGCCGGAGTCAACTCCGGCCTGCCTTGGGAGTTTCGCCCGGCACAGGCCGAAATGCGCGTTCATCCCGGTCAGGTGGCCGATGCACTGTATTACGCACGCAATCAAAGCGCGGTAGCGCTGGTCGGTCAGGCCGTTCCTTCGGTGGCTCCAAGCAGTGCGTCGGCCTATTTCAACAAGACGGAGTGCTTCTGCTTCACCGAGCAATTGCTGGAAGCCGGCGAGGAGCGCCCGATGCCGGTGCGCTTCGTGGTGGACCCGGACATCCCTGAGCAGGTGACGCGCGTGACGCTCTCCTATACTTTCTTCAAGAATGAAGTGGCGACCCAGCGTGTCGCCAATCAACATGCCGCCGCGACGGCGCATTGACCTGCCCCAGCCAACTTTCGGGAATCGCCATGGCCCACACTGCCCACGACGCCGACATCTATTTCGTCCCCAAACAGAGCATCTGGCCGCTGGTCGGCTCGATCGGCCTGTTCATCACGGTGATCGGGGTAGCCACCTGGTTCAACGAGATATCCTGGGGCAAGCCTTTGTTCTTCCTTGGCCTCGCCGTCATGGTGGGGATGTTCTGGGGCTGGTTTGGCGAGGTGATACGTGAATCCGTCGCTGGCTCCTACAACCGGCAGGTGGACACGTCATTCCGCATGGGGATGATCTGGTTCATTTTCTCCGAGATCATGTTTTTTGGTGCGTTCTTCGGTGCGCTCTTCTACGCACGCAGCCTTTCGGTGCCCTGGCTTGGCGGCGAAGGCGACGGTGTGGCCACGCATGCGCTGCTGTGGAGTGGGTTCGATGCGGCATGGCCGAGCAATGGCCCGGAACAGATCGGAGGGGCATTCCAGACCATGTCGGCCTGGGGCCTTCCACTGATCAACACCCTGCTCCTGCTTGCTTCCGGCGTCACGTTGACCATTGCCCATCATGCGATCAAGGCGGGTCAGCGCGGCAAATTGCTGGTCTGGCTGGGTGCGACCATTCTCCTTGGCGCCGTATTCCTGTTCTTCCAGGTGGAGGAATACATCCATGCGTACAACGATCTGAACCTGACACTCGGTTCGGGCATCTACGGCTCCACGTTCTTCATGCTGACGGGCTTCCACGGCATGCATGTCACCCTCGGTGCGATCATGCTGACGGTGATCTGGTTCCGCGTGCTCAAGGGCCACTTTTCTTCCGACAACCATTTCGGTTTCGAGGCAGTGGCATGGTATTGGCACTTCGTGGACGTGGTCTGGTTGCTGCTGTTCCTGTTCGTCTACGTGCTCTGACTGCACGTTGGGTGTCGGTGCTGTTGCGCCGGCGCCGCAAGCCGGCGCCATCGCCGGTCGTGAGCCACCGCCTCGATCAGGCGGCTTGATGGAAACCCATCGGGCGCATCAGCGCCCGATTCCGTGTGGTGCAAGCACGCCACTCCAGATGCCAAGAAGCACCAGTACCACCAATGCGGCGCTCAGACCCACACGCCAACTCAGGGCATTGACGGTTCGTTTGCTCTGTCCCTTGTCCACGATCATGTAGTACAGCCCTGCACCCAGGTTGTAGATGATCAGGAGGAGGAAGAGGATGATGATGATTTTCGGCCACATGGCGGCTGCACGCAGAATGGAAAAGAGCGGCAATTGTCTCACGTACTTCCCAACAGACACGTGAGCATGCTTCGTCGGCTGGTCTGGACCGTATTGGCATTGCTCCTTGCCGGCATCTTTGCGACGCTTGGTTTCTGGCAACATGGCCGGGCCGGAGAAAAGCAACGCTGGCTTGATGGCTATGCAGCCGCGATGGCGGCGCCACCCCGACCATTGGCTGATGCGCTCGCCGGACCGCCGCCCGAGGTGCCTGCAAGGGTCCGGGCGGCAGTCGACTTCCTCCCGACACCCGTGCTGCTGCTGGACAACCAGCAGCGTGAAGGTCGTGTAGGCGTGCGCGCCTACGCGCTGGCCACCACCACTGGAAGTACTCCGGTGCTGGTGGAATTGGGCTGGTTGCCAATGGGCGCGAACCGCGCCTTGCCACAGGTGACTGTTCCGTCCGGCACCCAGATCATCGAAGGCGTGCTTCTGCCATGGCCGGGGCAGGGCTTGCGTTTGGCGGAAAATCCCTGGGAAGGACAGGGCGCGGTACTTTTGACCTATCTGGATCGCGACGAGATAGATCGGAGAACCGGCATCTCGCCGTATCATGGTGTGCTCCAGCCCGGCCCGGCGCAGGCGTTGGGCTACGTACGCGATGCGGGCACCCTGCCCAACACCCTGCCGCCCGAGCGCCACCGCGGTTATGCGGTGCAGTGGTGGGGCTTGTCGCTCACCGTGATGGTGGTTTACCTGATTCTGGCATTGCGCCGGAGTGTGAAATGATCGATGAAGCAACTGTTGATCCAGTGATCCGGCGACGCAACCGCATCTTGCTGGTACTGCTGGTGCTGATATTCCTCCTGCCAGTCGGAGGCGCGAGCCTGTTGCACATCTCCGGCTGGCGCCCGGAGACGACGCGCAATCACGGCGAATTGCTGGAACCACCGGTCGTGTTGAGCGATCTGGCGCTCCATCACGCGGATGGCCGGCGCTACGAACTCGCGCCGCAGGAGCGGCGCTGGCAACTGGTCGTGGTGCCCACGCCGGACTGCGGCGTGCGTTGTACCGAACTTGTCGCCGGTTTGGACAAGGTCTGGCGTCTGCAGGGGCGGCGTGCAGATCGGCTTCAGGTGCTCTGGTTCGGGCCGGTACCAACGGACGCCGCGACATTCCGGACATTCGTGCCAATGCAATCAAGCCCTGCCCTTGAGGCGCGCTTGCCCGGGTTCACCCGGTCTGGCGCGCCATCCCTGTATCTGGTGGATCCGTCCGGATTCCTCGTGATGCGTTATGCGCCCGACTTTGACCTCGCCCTGCTGCGTGCCGATATCACCCACCTGCTGAAGTAAGAGCTTAGTCATGCCGCACCCCAACTACCATCGCATCGCCTGGGTCGCCGTGTTGCTGACGCTGGTGGTGATCGTGTTCGGCGCCTTCGTGCGCCTGTCCAACGCCGGGTTGTCCTGTCCGGACTGGCCGACGTGTTACGGCCGCATCACCTGGCCAGTACACGAGCACGAGATCGCACATGCCAACGACGCCTTCGAGCGCCCGGTCGAATCGCACAAAGCCTGGCGCGAACAAGTGCACCGTCATCTCGCTGCCGCGCTCGGACTGATGGTTTTCGCGCTCGCGTTCCTGGCCTCGCGCCGGGTGCGTGGCGGCAAGGCGGTGGTGGTTGGTGCGAGCCTGCTGGTGGCGCTGGCAATCCCGATCTACATGCGGGGCGAACATGCCTGGGCCTCGATGCTCGCGGTTGCCGGCGAGGCGATGCTGCTGGGCTGGGCTCTGAGGCCCGATGGCATGCTCTCGCCTCGGGGCGATTTTTCGCGACTTTCCGCATTGTTGCTGGCGGTCATCATTTTTCAGGCCCTGCTCGGCATGTGGACGGTGACCTGGCTGCTGAAACCCATCGTGGTCATGGGGCATCTCGTCGGTGGCCTGACCACGCTGTCACTCTTGGCCTTTCTGGCCTGCCGTGCTTCACCGCAGGCCGCACTGTACCTGCCCGCCGCTTGGCGATTGCGGCCGCTCCTGATGGGGGCGATCGCCGTGGTTGGCATCCAGATCGCACTCGGTGGTTGGGTGTCGGCCAATTACGCGGCGCTGGCTTGCGGGACGGATTTTCCGAAGTGCCTCGGGCAATGGTGGCCTGAGCACGATTTTGCCGAAGCCTTTGTCCTCTGGCGGGGAATCGGCACGGACTACGAAGGCGGTGTGCTCGACGGCCCGGCGCGCGTGGCGATCCAGCTCTCGCATCGCCTGTTCGCGCTGTTGGTGGTTGCCTGGGTGATCTGGCTGGCGCGCCGTATCCGGGCGATCGACGAGATTTCCGGTTGGGGCACGACGCTTTACGTGCTGCTTGGCGTGCAGGTCGGGCTGGGTATCCTCAACGTGATTTCCGGGCTTCCCCTGAAGATTGCGACGGCGCACAACGCTTTTGCCGCACTGCTTCTGTTCGTGCTGGTATTGCTGTTCGCACGCCTGCGACCACCACGCGGAGGCGGCGGATGACATTCAAGTTTGGACAATACTGGGCGTTGACCAAGCCGCGCGTGGTGGCGCTGATCGCGTTCACCGCGATCATCGGCATGCTGATGGCAGTGCCCGGCCTGCCGCCCGCGACCCCGGTGATCGCCGGCATGGTCGGCATCTGGCTGGCTGCGGCATCGGCAGCGGCGATCAACCATCTGATCGACCAGCGCATCGATGTGGTGATGGCGCGCACCGCGCATCGGCCGCTGCCGAGCGGCCAGTTGCGCAGTTCCCAGGTGCTGGTGTTCGCGCTGACGCTTGGCGCGCTGTCGATGCTGGTGCTGGTGCTGTGGACCAATGTGTTGACCGCGGTCCTGACTTTCGCCTCGCTGATCGGCTACGCCGTGGTCTATACGGCCTGGCTCAAGCGCGCCACACCGCAGAACATCGTCATCGGTGGTGCCGCCGGGGCTGCGCCACCGGTGCTGGGCTGGGCTGCAGTGACCGGCGAAGTGCATCCGCATGCGCTGCTGCTGTTTCTGATCGTGTTCGTCTGGACCCCGCCGCACTTCTGGGCGCTGGCGATCTTCCGCCGCGACGACTATGCCCGCGCCATGATCCCGATGCTGCCCGTCACGCACGGCGTCACCTACACACGCTGGCACGTGCTGTTCTACACCCTGTTGCTGTTGGTGGTGACGATGCTGCCGTGGTTGACCGGCATGAGCGGGCTGTTCTATCTGGGCGGCGCGCTGGTGTTGGGCGGCGTTTTTGTCCACTACGCGATCCGGCTGATGAATCCACCATCCGAGCGCTTCGCGATGATCGTGTTCAACTATTCGATCGTCTATCTGATGGCGCTGTTTGCCTTCCTGCTGGTGGATCACTGGCTGCCGGGTTGATCCAGCTTGCCGCAGGTCGCGTCTGTGCCCGTGACGCTGCGCTCTGCAAGCGTTCGTCGGGGATGTGGTCCCCCGGCCTACGGCGTGCCACGCGCGAAGCGTTGGGCGAGAACCGCGCAGGCCATCAGCTGGATTTGGTGGAACAGCATGATCGGCAGCACGATCATGCCCAGCGCCGGATGTCCGGCAAACAGAATGTTGGCCATCGGAACGCCGGTCGCGAGGCTTTTCTTGGAACCGCAGAACAGGATCGCGATGCGGTCCTCACGGTTGAAGCCGAACCTGCGTGCAACCAGTCCGATCAGACCCATCGCCACCGCGAGCAGCAGGCAAACCACCAGCACCAAGCCGAGCAACGCAGGCAATGGCACGTGTTGCCACAGCCCTTGCGTCACGGCATGGCCGAACGCGCCGTACACCACCAGCAGGATCGTGCCGCGATCGGTCATCGCCAGCAGCTTTGACCAGCGCTGCACCCAGTCGCCGATCCATGGGCGCAAAAGATGCCCGATGACAAAGGGCACGAACAGCAGCAACAGAATGTCGCCAATGGCTTTCCATGGCGCGCCCAGCCCGCTGTGCGCGGCCAGCAGCAATGTCGCCAGGAGCGGCGTCAGGAACACGCCGGCCAGGTTCGATACCGAGGCCGCAACCACGGCCGCGGCGACGTTGCCGCGCGCGATCGAGGTGAACGCGATGGAGGATTGCACCGTGGACGGCAGCGCACACAGGAACAGCACGCCCAGATAAAGCTCGGGGGTCAGCAGCGTCGATGCGACAGGTTGCAGCGCCATTCCCAGCAGCGGAAACAGCGCGAAGGTCGCGGCCAGCACGGTCAGGTGCAAACGCCAGTGAGCCAGGCCGGTTATCACCGATTCCCGCGGCAGGCGTGATCCGTGAAGGAAGAAAAGCAACGCGATGCCGGCGCTCGTGATGCGGGAAAGCCACTGCTCGGCGGCGCCCTCGGCTGGCCAGATACTCGCCAGGATGACGGTTGCGAGCAGCGCCACGGAAAAACGATCCAACAGCAGGCGGGATCTCACGTCGATGATGCCAATCCGAGGGCAACGCCCGTGCGCTGCCCACGTCCCGACCCGGACGCAAACGAGGCGATCCTGAGGCGTACGGGATGAAACGGGAGACGGTGCGGAATGGACGCGATGCCCATCAATCCTTCGTCACACGATTGGCTTCGATCAGGCTGATGGTGCCGGCGGCACACTTCCTCATCGCCGACTGGCGGAGATCGTTGACGCCGGAGCGTTGCGCCGCCTCGCCGATCTGCATCGAGTTGCCGCCTTCCAGAATGATCTTCTGGATTTCCTCGGTCAGCGGCATCACCTGGTAGATGCCGGTTCGTCCCTTGTAACCTTCGTTGCACTGATCACAGCCGACCGCCTCGAACAGGGTCACGCCTGCGTCGATCTGCTGCTGGGTGAAGCCCTCGGCCAGCAGGGCGTTGTCCGGCAGCGTCATCGGTTTCTTGCAGTGCTGGCACAGGCGTCGAGCCAGGCGCTGGGCGATTACCAGTGTCACCGAGGAAATGATGTTGAACGGGGCGATGCCCATGTTCATCAGGCGCGAGATGGTTTGCGGCGCGTCGTTGGTATGCAGCGTGGACAGCACCATGTGACCGGTCTGGGCGGCCTTGACCGCGATCTCGGCGGTTTCCAGGTCACGGATTTCGCCGAGCATGATCACGTCCGGATCCTGACGCAGGAAGCTCTTCAGCGCTGCCGAAAACGTCATGCCGCGCTTGTTGTTCTGCTGCACCTGATTGATGCCGGGCACGCGGATTTCGACCGGGTCCTCCACCGTGGAGATATTGCGCTCGTCGGTGTTGAGGATGTTCAGTGCGGTGTACAGCGACACCGTCTTGCCCGAGCCGGTGGGGCCGGTCACCAGCACCATGCCGTAGGGCTTGACGATGGCGTCCATGAACAGCTTTTTCTGGTCGTCCTCGTAGCCGAGCATGTCGATGCCCAGCTTGGCCGCGCTGCCATCCAGGATACGCAGCACGATCTTCTCGCCGAACAGTGTCGGGCAGGAGCTGACGCGGAAGTCCATCGACTTGGTCTTGGACAGGTTCAACTTGATGCGTCCGTCCTGCGGCACGCGGCGCTCGGCGATGTCCAGGCCGCTCATCACCTTCAGGCGCGAGGAAATGCGCGGATTGAGCTTGACCGGCGGCTTGGCCACGGTGCGCAGGATGCCGTCCATGCGGAAGCGCACCCGATACTCGTTTTCATACGGCTCGAAATGGATGTCCGAGGCGCCGCGCTTGATCGCATCCACCAGCATCTTGTTGACGAATTTCACCACCGGCGTGTCGTCGCCGCGGGCATCGACGCCGCCGGCGCTGTCGCCATCGTCATCGTCGCCTGTGCTGGAATCCAGGCTCTCCAGTCCGTCGTCGTCGTCACCGCCTGCGGCGAAGTCATCGGTTGCCATCAAGGCTTGCTCGATGCCGCGCCGGAGCTGGTCCGAATCCACCAGGATCGCCTCGGTGGAGAGATTGGTCTGGAACTTGATCTCGTCCAGACCACGCGTGTTGGTCGGGTCGGAGATGGCCACGTACAGGCGGTTGCCGCGCTTGAACAGCGGCAGCGCCTGATGCGTGGTCATGGTCTGCTCGGACACCAGTTTGGTCGGGGCCTGACGCAGGTCGAGCGCTGTCAGGTCGAACAACGGCATGCCGAACTCCATCGCGTTGGCCGCCGCGATCTGGGCTGCATTCACCAGTCGCTTTTCCGCAAGCCATATCGGCACGGTCTTGCGTTCCTTGGTGGCCTCCTCTTGCGCGCGTCGCGCATCGGCCTCGGCCAGGGCGCCATCGAGCACCAGGCGGCGAGCGATGCCGGTGATTCCGATCAGATTGGCTGTGGGGTTGGGCGTACTCATCACGGGTTCGTTCCGGCAGGCATGGGCAAGACTTTACTGCGAAGCGGCCGGCGCTCCAATGGGAGTCGATGGAGCCGCAGGCTACCGCTCCCAGCCGTTACACTAGGCTCTTTGTACCGGAAACCGCACAAATCATGAGCTGGCTTACCAAACTGATGCCCGCCCGAATCCGTACCGAAGGCGCGAAGAAAACCGGCTCGGTGCCGGAGGGGCTTTGGGAGAAGTGCGACAGTTGCGCCGCCGTGCTTTACAAGCCCGAGCTGGAGCGAAACGTCTATGTGTGTCCGAAGTGCGGCCATCACATGGCGATCGCCGCACGTTATCGGCTCGACAGCCTGTTCGATCCGGCCACGGCACATGAGCTGGACGCCGGGCTGGAACCGGTGGACGCGCTGAAGTTTCGCGATACCAAGAAATATCCCGACCGGATCCGTGCGGCACAGAAGCAGACCGGCGAGAAGGACGCATTGATCTCGATGCACGGTCAGCTCAAGGGGCGGCCGCTGACTGCCTGCGCCTTCGAATTCCGCTACATGGGCGGCTCGATGGGCTCCGTCGTGGGGGAAAAGTTCACGCGTGCCGCCGAATTCGCGCTTGAACACCGTACTCCACTGGTGTGCTTCTCGGCCACGGGCGGTGCGCGCATGCAGGAGGGTCTGTTGTCGTTGATGCAGATGGCGAAGACCTCGGCTGCGCTGGCGCGCATGCGCGAGGCCGGCTTGCCGTATGTTTCGGTCCTGACCCATCCAACCACCGGCGGTGTTTCCGCCAGTCTGGGCATGCTCGGCGACCTCAATCTGGCCGAGCCCAAGGCGCTGATTGGTTTCGCAGGTCCGCGGGTGATCGAGCAGACCGTGCGCGAAACCTTGCCGCAGGGTTTCCAGCGCAGCGAGTTCCTGCTGGATCACGGCGCCATCGATGCCATCGTCGATCGTCGCGAGATGCGTGACCGACTGGCCTCGTTGCTGGCTCTGCTGATGCGTCAGCCAGCCCCGGTCTCCACTCCGGCAACGGAAGACGTCTCCGAATGAGCGGGCGCCGCCATTTTGGTACGGATGGCATCCGTGGACGCGTGGGCGAAGGTGCCATTTCGGCGGATTTCGTGCTCAAACTGGGCTGGGCCGCCGGTCGCGCGCTGGCCCGTGACGGGCGCAGGCCGACAGTGGTGATCGGCAAGGACACGCGGATTTCCGGCTACATGTTCGAGTCCGCGCTGGAAGCCGGTCTCGTGGCCGCCGGTGCCGACGTGCGCCTTCTCGGGCCGATGCCGACGCCAGGCGTCGCCTGTCTCACCCGGTCGCTGCGTGCCGATGCCGGCATCGTCATCAGTGCCTCGCACAATCCGCATCACGACAATGGCATCAAGTTCTTCTCGGCGCGTGGCGAGAAGCTTGATGATGCGACCGAGCTGGAGATCGAGGCCGAACTGGAGGCCGCGTTTGCCACGGTGGAATCGGAAGCGCTGGGAAAGGCCGCGCGCGTGGCCGACGCCGCGACCCGCTACGGTGAGTTCTGCAAGTCCACCGTACCGGAGGATTTTTCGCTGGCGGGGTGGCATATCGCGCTGGACTGCGCTCATGGCGCGGCCTATCAGATCGCGCCACGCGTGTTCTCCGAGCTGGGTGCGCGCGTGGATGCGATCGGGGTTGCGCCCGATGGTCTCAACATCAATCGCGGTGTGGGCTCCACTCATCCCGAGGCGCTCGCCGCGCTGGTTCGTGAGCGCGGCGCGACGATGGGCATTGCCTTCGACGGCGATGGCGATCGCGTGCTGCTCGTGGACAGCGCCGGGCGCGTGGTGGATGGCGATGCGCTGATTTACGTGCTGTCGCGCGATTGGCAGGCCACGGGTCGCCTGCGTGGCCCGGTGGTCGGGACACTGATGACCAACCATGCGCTGGAGAAATCGCTGCTCGACGCGGGCATCGGCTTCATGCGGACCAAGGTGGGTGATCGGTACGTGCATCAGGCGCTGATCGAGCACGATGGCATGCTGGGCGGCGAGGCCTCCGGACACATTTTGTGTCTGGACCGGACCACGACCGGCGATGCCATCGTCAGCGCATTGCAGGTTCTCGATGTGCTGGTGCGGCGTGGCTGGTCGCTGGAGGACGCGCTCTCGGGCTACTGCCCGCTGCCGCAGCGCACCGTGAACGTGCGCATCCGTGCAGGCATCCAGCCACTGTTGCATCCGGGCGTGATTGCGGCACGCGAGCGCGCTCAGGCGGCATTGCAGGATCGTGGCCGGCTCGTGCTTCGTGCCTCGGGCACCGAGCCGGTGATCCGTGTCACTGTCGAGGCCGACGACGCGGCCTTGATGCAGGGTGTGCTGGATGCGCTGGCGGCGGCAGTGTCTGCCGCCGTCTGAGGTCATGGCGTCGCCGGACACCATGGCGGCATGTCGAGATCCTCGAAACCATCGGAGAACAGCCCGTCATCCTGAGTGATGGCGCTGGCATGGTTGTTCGTCGAAACGGGGTCGAGCATGTTGTCGGCGACGCTGGCTTGCACCGTGTTGACGATCAGCTCCGCACCATTGCTGTACCCGCAGAGTGCAAAGGTGAGCATTCCGTCTACCGGCAGCGTGCTCAGCATGTCGATGGAGCCGCTGCCATTGGCCTGCGCACAGCTCGCGCCGCTGCTGCCCGTGCACGTCCAGCCGGCGGCAGTGAATTCGGGTGGCAACGCATCCTGAATGCGCGCGCCGGGTGCGGGGTCGGGGCCGAGGTTCTTCACGGTGATTTCGTACAGCACCCAGCGCTTGGCGATGGGCTCTTCGCTGCCGGTCTTGGTGACGGCGAGGTCGGCGGTGGGGCGTGGCCCGGCGAGATCGAGGGTGCTGGCGATGATGAAGGCGTCATACCCGCCTGACTTGGTCGGTTGCGCACCGTCTTCACCGCCTGGCAATGTCAGGCCTTGCTGGGTGCGTCCGGCAAGGTACAGCGTGTCATCGCCGATGCCCATGCCGTAGAACTGCAACACGCGTCCGTCACAGGCGACGAAGGTGGACATCAAGAACTGGCTCAGGCCGGTATTGAGGCGCGCGGCAAACCCACAGACACCGCCGGGGTTGGTGGGTTGCGCACCTTGTTCCGATGCCGGCAGGGTGCCTGCGACGGTGGTGCCACCGATGTATATCTCACCCTCGTGCGGGATGACGGCGATAGGCGATGAGCTGCCGTTGAAACTGCCTGAGTTGCCGGTGCCGTTGTAGAACGTGGCGCCGACTCGCGTGGACAGGTCGGGTGACAGCGCCGCCACGAAGCCTGATCCTGCGCCGGAGTTGCCTTGATAGGCGCTGCTTGCGGCATCCGGGGCGACGGGGAAATCGGGCGCATTCGAATTGCCGGCGACATAGATCGCGCCTTCGCCGAAACGGATGTCATCGATGCGCTCATGCCCACCTCCTCCCAGCCAGGTGGATCGATGCAGTTCGGAAAGATCCGGGCTCAGGCGCACGATGAATCCGTCGGTAAAGGTTCCGGTGGAGGCGCGGGCTGGCTGGAAAGCCCCGGTCGTATTGAGCAGGCCATTGGAACCATCGCCGCCGACATAGACATTGCCCTCGTCGTCCACGGTCATCGTGCGCGGAGACATTGCCCATCCACCGGTGCTGATCCAGGAGCTTGCCTGTGCCGAGGTGAGGTCGAGGGAGAGTTTTGCGATGTAGCTGGCGCCGGTATTCGCAGGCAGTGGTGGATCGCCATAGGCGCCGTTTTCAAGGCCGGCCAGCGTCGTCGAATTGGAGCTTCCGGAGATGTAGACGCCATCGCTGGCCAGTGCGATGGGCCAAGCATCGTCAGTGCCCGGGCCGCCGTAATAGGTGGCCTGATGCAATGTGGTCAGATCGTGCGAAAAGCGTGCGACGAAGGCATCCCCTCCGCCACCCGCAGGCGCTTCCTGCAAGCCGCCGGTAGTTCCAGGCAAGTGCATGCCGCCCACCGGAGCGGTGCCTGGTGCAGTGCCGCTGATGTAGACGCCGGCATCGGATACTGCGATCTGGCGTGGTGTCAGCGTGGAGGATGTGCCACTTTCCGGGATCGGCCCGAAGACTCCGAAATAAGTGGCCTGCATCAGTGTGCGCAGATCCAGAGAATAGCGCGCCACGAAGATGTTTCCGCCCAACGTCGTGCTGCGGATGATGTTCGGCTGGTAACCACCGGTGGTGCCCGGGAAGTTGATCGATTTGCTGTATCCGAGGATGTAGACGCTGTCCGATGCCATGGTCAGGTAATTGAGGCCTTCCTCCGCGGCGCCCCCCGAAAAGGTGGAGCGGACGATCGGGTCGATGGTCACGCCATGCGCCGGATCATGCGAGCCCAGCGAGAAACCATACGTCTTTTCGTCTGCGATGCGATAGGCCACCTGCACCGGCATGCGTTGTCCGTCGATATCCTGCCAGGCGACGGGAGCACTCATTTCCACGGTGCCGATGCCGGTACGCAACAGGAGGCGACCGTCTTCAGCGCGCTGCATGCCTTCGATGCCCTCCAATGCCATGCGGATGGTGGTTACATCGGTGCCGGGCACCAAGTGGAATTGCTTTTCGTAGCCGGTTGCGGCCACGTGGAGATCGGCGCGGATTCCCGGCCATGGCGTGCCCAGATCGACACGTTGGGCAACGGGCGCCGACCGCGTCTCATGCGAAGCGACCCATCCGATGGATCCTTCACCGGGCTCGGCGCTGGTCGGTTGCAATGGGCCGGACTGGTCGAAACGTTCCACCAGCACCCATGCGCCACCATCCGGAGCCGGGAAGCGATGCACCAGCTCGCCTTCGCGTGTCACGAACAGGTGCGCATCCTGTTGTTCGCCGTAGAAGGCTACCTGCGGATCAAATTGCCCGAGATTGGGCTGAAATGCAGGGCTGGTCGTGCCCGCGAGAGCCAAGGCCGTGCCGGCGATGCTGAGAGCGAACGTGGCTCCCAGACGTTGCAACGTGCGGAACATGTGTGGTTCCCCTGAGAAGACAGTTACACATGCAGTCTGCACTTCGGTGCCGTCTTTGGCATCCCCGCAATCGAGGGGTGGGCAGGGAACTTGATCGGAAGCAAGCGGCAGCAGGAAAAACGTCTATCCTTGTCGTTTTCATCGAGTCTTTCAGGTAGCCCGCCATGCCATCCGCCATTCCCACGCTCGACATTGCCCTTTTTGATACTGATCGTGCTGCGTTCGTTGCCGAGCTTGGCGCGGCCTATCGCGAATGGGGTTTTGCCGGTATCCGCAATCATGGCATTCCGCAGGCCTTGATCGATGGTGCCTACGATGCGTTCCAGCGTTTCTTCGCGTTGCCCGAGGAGGTGAAGAAGAAGTATCACGTCCGTGGCGGCGGCGGTGCGCGCGGCTATACGCCGTTCGGCATCGAAACGGCCAAGGGCAATGCGCACTTCGACCTCAAGGAATTTTGGCACGTCGGCCGCGAACTGCCTGCCGGCAGCCATTATCGTGACGTGATGGCCGACAACCAGTGGCCGGAAGAAGTGCCCGAGTTCAAGCATCACGCCCTGGCGCTGTATGGCGCGCTGGATGACCTGGGCTCGCGCGTGTTGTCTGCGCTGGCTTTGCACATTGGCCTGCTGGAAAACTACTTCGCCGACAAAACCAACGCCGGCAACTCCATCCTGCGCCCGATCCACTATCCGCCGATCACCACACCCGACGTGCCGAACGTGCGTGCCGGCGCGCATGAGGACATCAACCTCATCACCTTGCTGGTCGGCGCCAGCGCCGAAGGATTGGAAGTGCTCTCGCGCAGGGGTGAGTGGGTGCCGTTCACGGCCGATGCCGACACCATCGTGGTCAACATCGGCGACATGCTGCAGCGCCTGACCAACCACGTGTATCCATCCACCACGCATCGCGTGGTGAATCCGCCGGGCGACAAGGCGCGACAGCCGCGTTACTCCACACCGTTCTTCCTGCATCCGAACCCGGATTTCCTGATCGACGTGTTGCCTTCTTGCATCACGGCGGAGAATCCGAGTCGTTATCCCGAGCCGATCACGGCGCAGGGTTATCTGGAAGAACGTCTGCGCGAGATCAAACTGATCTGACGTGCGGGGCATCCGGGCGGAATGGAGCCTGCCCGGAACACGTTTCCGGCATCGTGCAGCGATGAGGTGGCAGGTTTCCTGCTACGAATGGCACGAAAAAAGAGCGCACCGGAAGGTGCGCTCTTTTTCTTGGCCGGTCTTTCTGCAGAATCAATCGTCGGAAGACGCTTCCAGCCCGCGGCGGCGCAGCAGGTGCTGCGGGTCGGGCTTCTGGCCGCGCCAGTTCACGTACATCTGCATCGGATCCTGGCTGTTGCCGCGCGAGAGGATCTCGCGGCGGTAGCGGGTGCCCACTTCGCTGTCCAGGCCACCTTGCTGCTGCACGTAGGAGAAAGCGTCGGCGGCGAGCACTTCGCTCCACATGTAGGCGTAGTAGCCGGACGAGTAGCCGCCGGCGAAGACATGCGCGAAGAACGGGCTGCGGTAGCGCGGCGGCACCGGAGCGTAGTCCACGCCGTGCTTGGCGAGCGCGGCCTGTTCGAACGCAGCCACGTCATCCACCTGCGCATCGGGCGGCAGCATGTGCCATTCCAGATCCAGCAGCGCGGCGGCGGTGTATTCGAGCGTGTCGAAGCCCTGGTTGAAGCTGCTGGCCTTCAGCATCTTTTCCAGCAGCGCCTGCGGGATCGGCTCGCCGCTCTGGTAGTGGCGGGCGAAGTTGGCCAGCACCTGCGGGTTCTTGTTCCAGTCTTCCTCGAACTGCGAAGGGAACTCGACGAAATCGCGTGCCACGGCAGTGCCGGCCAGCGAGGGATAACGCACCTTGGAGAACAGGCCGTGCACGCCGTGGCCGATCTCGTGGAACATGGTGGTGACTTCATCGAACGTGAGCAGCGCGGGCTGGCCTTCCACCGGCTTGGGAATGTTCATGACGTTGATCGCCACCGGCTTCTGGTTCAGAAGCTCGCTCTGGCCACGGAAGGTGGACATCCACGCACCGCCGCGCTTGCTTGGGCGGGCGAAGTAGTCGACGTAGAACAGTCCGATCTGGCTGTCGTCGCTGTCGATCACGTCGAACACGCGTACATCCGGGTGGTAGACCGGCAGGTCGGTGCGCTCGCGGAAGCTCACGCCATAGAAACGATTGAGGGCGAAAAACACGCCGTCTTTCAGCACACGATCCAGCTCGAAGTAAGGCTTCACCGATTCCGGGTCGAAGTCGTAATTCTTCGCGCGCACCTTCTCGGCATAGAACTCCCAATCCCATGGTGCCAGCTCGAAGTCCCCGCCGTCGGCGCGGATGGCGGCCTGAATCTGCTCGGCTTCGCGCTTGGCGTTGGCCACGGCGGCCGGCGCGACTTCGCTCATCATCGAGAGCACGGCTTCGGGCGTGCCGGCCATCTGGTTGCCGAGCGTGTAAGCCGCGTGATTCGGCGCACCGAGCAGGGCGGCGCGCTCGGCACGCAGCTTGGCGAGGCGGAGCACCATCTGGCGGGTATCGCCATCGCCATCGACCAGGCCGCGGTTGGCCGAGGCTTCCCACACGCGCTGCCGAACGTCGCGGTTCTTCAGCGAGGTGAGCACCGGCTGGCGCGTGGTGTTGGTGATGCGAAGCAGCCATTTGCCTTCGTGGCCTGCATCCGTCGCGGCCTTCGCGGCGGCTGCGATGGCGGCATCGTCCAGGCCGTCGAGCTGCGTCACGTCATCGATGATCACGGCGGCGCGTTCGGCCTGCTTCATCAGCGCCTGCTGGAAAGCGGTAGTCAGACTGGCTTGCTCTTCATTGATCGCGCGAACCCTGGCCTTGTCGGCTTCCGACACTTCTGCGCCAGCGCGCACGAAGCGCTGGTAGGTGACATCGATCAGTCGCAGGGTTTCAGGATCGTGCCCTGCAGTTTCGCGGGCATCGTAGAGCGACTTCACCCGAGCAAACAGCGCGGGGTCGAGCATGATCGCATCCTGATGCGCTGCCATCTTGGGGGCAATCTCGGACTGGATCGCGCGCAGCGCATCGTTGCTGTCGGTGCCGACGATGTTGAAGAACACCTGCGAGACACGCATCAGCAGGTCGCCGGAACGCTCCATGGCCTCCAGCGTGTTGCTGACGGTCGGGGGCTGGGGGTTGTCGGCAATGGCGCGGATTTCGGCCAGCTGCCGCGCCATCCCCTCGGTCAGGGCCGGCAGGTAGTGCTCCTCGCGGATGATGCGGAAGTCCGGCGCCTCCAGCGGCAGCGTGCTCGGACTGAAGAACGGATTGGTCTGCACCGAGGCATCGCCGTTCTGGGCCGGGGCGCTTTGCACAGGAGTGTTGGTTTCAGGGGCTTTGGCACCTTCCGAACAGGCGGAAAGACCGAGGGCCAGGCAGATCGCACTGGCAAGCGAGAGGCGGTTCAATGTCATGGCGAGGCTCTGGAATCTCTATGGAAAACAAGGGTGAAGCAACGTCTTTGGCAGACGATGACTGGCCAGCCTGCCCCAGTTCGCCGGTCTTTTGCATGTGCCATCTAGCATGGTCGGTGATGCCCGCGCGTTGACATCGCCGCATCTGGCCGGATAATTCACGGCTTGGCCGCGCCGCTCTGGCCGCGACGCAAACGAAAGGAGCCCGGCGGGCAATCGCCGGAACAGTGTGCGACATGGGTACTGCCTTGCCCGTCACCTGATACCGGCTGGCTTCGGCTCCAGCCATGCGCCTGTTCTTTCGTTCCTGGATTCCCAAAGGCTTTCCGTGCACCGGAGAGTGGAGACACCCGATGATCACCATAACCCTCCCTGACGGCAGCCGCCGAGAGTTCGATGCACCCGTTTCCGTGATGCAGGTGGCCCAGTCCATCGGTCCCGGCTTGGCGAAGGCGACGGTCGCCGGCAAGGTCGATGGCCGCTTGGTGGATGCGAGCGACGTGATCGATCGCGATGCGTCGGTATCGATCATCACACCCAAGGACAGCGAGGGCGTCGAGATCATTCGCCATTCCTGTGCGCATCTGGTGGGCCACGCGGTCAAGCAGCTGTACCCGACCGCCAAGATGGTCATCGGTCCGGTGATCGACGACGGTTTCTTCTACGACATCTGGTACGAGCGCGCATTCACGCCGGAGGATCTGGCCGCGATCGAGAAGCGCATGGCCGAACTCATCGCCACCGAATACGACGTGATCAAGCGGATGACGCCGCGTGACGACGTGGTGAAGGTATTCGAGGCGCGTGGCGAGGACTACAAGCTGCGCCTGATCGAGGACATGGGGCCGGAAGTGGCCGCCATGGGCCTGTACTTCCATCAGGAATACGTGGACATGTGCCGTGGCCCGCACGTGCCGAACACGCGCTTCCTCAAGGCATTCCGTCTGATGCGCGTTTCAGGCGCTTACTGGCGTGGCGATTCGAAGAACGAACAACTTCAGCGCGTTTACGGGACGGCCTGGTCCGACGAGAAGCAGCTCAAGGCGTACATCCAGCGCATCGAAGAAGCCGAGAAGCGCGACCATCGCCGCATCGGCAAGCAGCAGGAATTGTTCCATCTTCAGGAAGAAGCGCCAGGCCTGGTGTTCTGGCACCCGAAGGGCTGGGCGATCTGGCAGGTGGTGGAGCAGTACATGCGTGGCGTGTACCGGGCCGGCGGCTATGGTGAAGTGCGTGCCCCGCAGATTCTCGATGTGAGCCTGTGGAAGAAGTCCGGCCACTGGGACAACTACCAGAACAACATGTTCTTCACCGAGTCGGAAAAGCGCACCTATGCGGTGAAGCCGATGAACTGCCCGGGCCATGTGCAGATCTTCAATCAGGGCTTGCACAGCTACCGCGATTTGCCGATCCGTTACGGCGAGTTCGGCGGTTGCCATCGCAATGAACCTTCCGGCGCGCTGCACGGCATCCTGCGCGTGCGTGGCTTCACCCAGGACGATGGCCACATCTTCTGCACCGAGGCGCAGGTCGAGGAGGAAGTGCGCACGTTTCACGAGCAGGCGCTGAAGGTTTACGCCGATTTCGGTTTCGAGGACATCCAGATCAAGATCGCGTTGCGACCTGACTCCCGCCTTGGCGATGACGCCACCTGGGACAAGGCCGAGGATGCATTGCGTTCGGCGCTGCGCGCCTCGGGCGTGGAATGGCAGGAACTGCCGGGCGAAGGCGCGTTCTACGGCCCCAAGATCGAGTACCACCTCAAGGATGCCATCGGCCGCACTTGGCAGCTGGGCACGATGCAGGTGGACTTCATGATGCCCGGCCGCTTGGGTGCGGAGTATGTGGATGAAAACAGCAGCAAGCGCCATCCGGTCATGTTGCACCGGGCCATTGTCGGCTCGATGGAGCGCTTCATCGGCATCCTGATCGAACATCACGCCGGTGTTTTCCCGGCCTGGCTTGCACCGGTTCAGGCGGTGGTGCTCAATATCACCGATGCTCAGGCCGATGCCGTCGCAGCGCTTGGAAAAGCCCTTGCAAATCAAGGATTCCGGGTCACGACCGACTTGAGGAACGAAAAGATCGGCTATAAAATCCGCGAGCACACCCTGCAACGCATTCCGTACCTGCTCGTGATCGGTGATCGCGAGAAGGAAAACGGCACGGTTGCGGTGCGCACGCGGTCGGGGGAAGATCTTGGGTCTATGGCGCCGGAAGCGTTCATTGCCCGCCTTCGTGCCGAACAGGGTCCGCACGCCTGAGATGACGTACAGTGCACATCATCCACTTTTGAGGATACTTACATCAGTACCGACAAGTTGAATCGCAGAAACGGCGAAATCCGCGTGCCGCGCGTGCGCGTGATCGGCTCCGATGGCGAAATGGTCGGCGTGCTCTCGCGCGACGACGCCTTGCGCATGGCCGAAGACGAGGGGCTCGATCTGGTCGAAATCCAGCCGAATGCCGATCCGCCCGTCTGCAAGATCATGGACTTCGGCAAGTTCCGTTTCGAACAGCAGAAAAAGGCGTCCGAGGCCAAGAAGAAGCAGAAGCAGGTCGAGATCAAGGAGCTGAAGTTCCGACCGGTCACCGATGAGGGCGACTATCAGATCAAGCTTCGGAACATGCGCCGCTTCCTCGCCGAGGGCGACCGGGTCAAGGTGGTGGTGCGCTTCCGCGGACGTGAGATGGCACACACCGAGCTGGGCTTGGCGATGACCCGTCGCATCGAGGAAGAGCTCAAGGAAGAAGTGGTCATCGAGCAGCGCCCCAAGCTGGAAGGCCGGCAGATGATCATGATGATTGCGCCGAAGAAGAAGATTTGATCGCACGGCCGCAATAACGAAAAAAGGCACCCGACAGGGTGCCTTTTTTCGTGGGCCGCGATGCTCAGTCGGCAGGCTGCAGGGCGGGTTCGCGTGGGCGCGCGGCGAAGTCCCGTGCCTTCTGCCCCAGTTGTGCGAACTTGCCCGAGGCCGATTCCAGCTTGCCGGCCCATTCCGGGTTCGGGGTCTGACCCTCGATGGCCTTGAAGTAGCTCTGCAGCAGGGCGGTCATTGCCAGCGGATCGACCAGTGCGGCTTTGAGGCCCCAGGCCACGATGGCAGCGATGGCGAAAGTCCAGAACCCGCCGACCGAAGGCACGAACGCCGCCAGTGCTGCCACCGGCGCGAAAACGATGAGAAAGATGAGAAGGGTCAGTGCCCAGACGATCAGGGTCAGCCAGAGCGCGTTCTTCAGCAGGTTCTTGTAGTTTTGTGCGTACAGCACCAGTCCTTCGCGTGCACCGTCCCACGGGTTTTCGATACGGTTGCGAATGTTGTAGGCCAGAATCACTTCGTCCACGTAGGTGAGCGACAACGTGATGACGGCACCGGCGAACTTTGCCACGCCATCGAGGCCGGGAATCGGCAGGAAGTTGGCGATACGCAGCATCATGCGGTTGAAGGCGCGAAGGATGCCGGCGATGAGCCGGTCAACGCCGAACAGCACCGAAGATTCGACGAAGCGTGCCTTCACCACGGAGGTGGCGTGCTCGATTTGTCCGCGACCCTGCGGAATCGCCTTGCCCTGGAGCAGTTCGACCAGTACCGCGATGTGGCCGGCCTTCACCAGGTAAAGCAGGTATTCGCGCACCCAGAACATCACGCCGCTGATGACGCCAAAGCCCAGCAATGCGCCCCAGAACGCGCCGCCCGTGGCGGCCTCCGCGCCACCGGCCCGGCCGATCACCCAACCGACGCCACCGCCACCACCGATGCCGATGACATAAGCCAGCGTGATGCCGGCATATACCGCCATGCGCAGCAGAAGAAAGGGCAGGGTGCGAAACAGCAGGCCGAGCACCTGCGACAGATTGAAGTCCCACATGGGCTGATGAACCTCCTTGGCAACAAAGCAGGTGATACGGCACATGGTGCCTGTTCAGGACATCGTGGCGACCGGATGCATCAGGCGCCCGCCGTGCGAGGGCCCTCCCCACCGTTGGACGGTTGCATTTCGATGCGCAGCAATCCGGGGCGCGACGTGGCGAGGTTGGACGCGTTCATCGCCTCGATGATGCGATGGTTGAGCGCGTTGCGAACATGGGTGCGATGTCCCAGTTCGGCCACGAACAAACGGAGCTCGAAATCGCAGGTGTTGGCGGAAATCTGGGTGAACCAGCAGCCAGGTGCAGGCTGGGCGAGTACCAGCGGCTCGTTGCGGGCCAGATCGAGCAGCAACTTGCGCACCTTCTGTGGTTCGGCATCCTGGGTGAAGCCGATCTTGAACACCACTCGCGTGACGGTATCGCTCAACGTCCAGTTGACGAAGCGGGAGGTGATGAAGGTCTTGTTCGGTACCACAACCTCGCGGTTGTCGGCATCGAGTATCGTGGTCGCCCGGGTGCGGATGCGGGTGACCCGGCCTTCCACTTCGCCGATGGTGATGGTGTCGCCGACGCGATAGGGCCGTTCGAACAGCACGATCAGGCCGGAGACGAAGTTGGCGAATATTTCCTGCAGGCCGAAGCCGAGGCCGACGGTCAACGCTGCTGCCAGCCACTGCAATTGGCTCCAGTGCACGCCGAAAAGACCCAAGCCGATCAGGGTGCCGGCGATGACGATCAGGTAACGGCTGACGCTGGTGACGGCATAGCGGGCACCTGCATCGATGTGGATGCGCGAAAGCAAACCCAATTCGACCAGCCCCGGGAGGTTGCGTGCGGCGATGGCGGTGAATGCCATGATCAGAAGGCCGGCAAGTACAGCCGCAAGCGTGATGGGCGAGAGCAGTGGTGCACCGCTGGCGTCGGTACCCTTGACGCTCCACAGGGTGATCGTGTCGAGCCTGTCCAACGCCGGCAGCACGCCGGACCATACCCACAGGAGGCCCAGAGTCATGAGTACCGCGATCAATGCACGCAGCAGGCGACGTGTCTGCTGGTTGACGCTCTGGATGCTGAGGGCCTCGCTCTCCGGATCGGCGGGGACAACGGTGCCTTCGCTCTCTGCGTGGAGAGGGCGCATTGCGGATTCCTCGCCTGCTTCGCGCTGCGCATCGCTGCGACGCAGTGCCAGGCGGCGTTCGCCGAGCAGGAACCAGCGCGACACCAGCCCATGGAGTATCGCCAGTGCGGTGGTGAGAAGCAGGCTCAGCCAGAGGCTGTGCACCAGCAGGATTGCCGTGAGCACGTAGCCTGCCAGTGCCAACACCGCGGTCGTTGCCAGGGCACCTGGCAGGCTCACGCGCAGTGTGCGTCGCAGGTGGGAAGGTTCCGGATCGGCGATACCGCGAAACGTCCACAGTGCACCGGGCGCGAGCAGGCGCCAGGCCATGAAGGCACCGACTCCGCAGATCAGCAACAGCATGGATCGCGCGACGGTATCCACCGCAGGCTCCTGCCCCCGCACGAAGGCCAGAGTCAGCAGGAACTGCGCAGGCAACAGCAGATACAGGAACCATGGCATCGCCCTGCTGATGGCCTCGCGGCGCCCCTGGGTCCAGCGAAAATGCTTTTGTGCGACCCCGTTGTCAGCCACCAGCCAGTTCAGGAACTGGTAGAAGTACAGTCCGCCTGCCGTTGCGAGCAGAGCCTGTCCCAGCGAATCACTGAACCTTCCCGTTTCGCTTGCTTGTCGCAGCAACCATCCGATCAATGCCACAGGCAGCGGCAGGACCAGCGCGGCAAACCCGCTGGCGAGCAACGCACGCAGGGTGTGGCGGTAACGATCGGTACGCACTCGCAACAGGGGTTGAGCCAAGGCAGCGAGTCGTGTTGGCAGCCTGCGTCGTTGTTGCAGCAGTATCGCGAACAGCGCGCCGACCATGGCCAGCAATGGCCAATCGCGTTTCGCCGCGTCATCCAGCAGCCCCATGGCGCCGAGGTAGCGCGATGGGTTGAGCATATCGGCCCAGCCTTCGGGTTGACGTTTGAGCCATGCCGGACCTGCTTGCTCGTGACTGGGAAACCACAGCAACTCACGGTCCAGCAGGTGCGCCAGTGTGGTGGCAAGTTCCAATTGCCGTGCCGATGCCGCTTCCAGTTCGGTAAACACGCGCAACAGTTCGCGTTCGGCCGAAGCCAGTCGTGCAACCAGTTCGACACGCGTGCCTAACAGTGCATGCAGACCATCACGGGAGTGCGTGTCGATGGCGACAGCGTCTTCGTCGCCATTGCGCAGCAGCGCGTCAACGGCATCCACTGGAGAGGAAAGGGTGTCGGCTTCTTCGTCGAGATCGATCAGACGCAGTTGCACCCGTGCCAGATTGCGGCGGATTTGCGACAGATCCTGGCGAATCCGCATTGGGTCGTCGATGCGACGGCGCTCGTTCAGAAGGATGGAGCCAACGGCATCGTCGTGCGACTGCAGCGCCAGCCGGGCCTGAGTGTTGCGCAGTGTGTCGGCGACGTCGTCCGTGCGGACACGGGTCCGGCGCAGCTGCTCGCTCGCCTGTCGCGTCGCGGATTCGATGGATGCCAACTCTTGTCCGAGCTGGATATTTCGCGCGGCTTCGGCAGCCAGCAGGGGGGACTGCTCGGTGCCGTCATCGGCTTCGCCGCGCAAGCGGGAATCCAGCGCCGTGAGCTCTGCATCGGTGCTGCGCGCGAGCAGCGAGGCGATGACGTCGATCTGTCGTCGCACCAGTGTGGCTTGCCGTTGCAGGGAGCGCTGGGAGAGCTCCAGATGTCTGGCTTGGATCGGCAGTGCGGCACGTTCGGCGGAAAGGCGCTGGATGCGGGCCAGCCGAAGGCGCTGGTGGGCTTGTGCGGAGAGGGCGCCTATCTGCTGCGACAGCGTCGCGCCGGGTGATGGACCGAATGGCGAGTCCGGCACATCGGTCTCTCGGCGTGCTTGATCCAGATCTTGAGCGATGGCTGCGGGGCGCTGATCCACCACGGCCAATTGCGCCATGGTGTCGGCGATGCGTGCGGAGAGGCTGATTGCTGCGGCGTCCAGATCGGCGGCTTGTTGCGTCAGTGCCGCGGGGGTGGCGCTGGTGTCGAGGCTTTCGCGCCATTGGGCGAACTGTTCGGATGGATCGGTGCGCAAGTCGGTGTCCAGTTCGTCGATCCGTGCTCTCGCACTGCTCGCGTTTCTGGAGATTTCATGCGCGCGGGCAATTTCGGCCTCGGCCTCGGCATCGTCCGCTGCGGCGCGATCCAGCAGACTGGTCAGTGCATTGCGCCGAGTCTCATCGAGTGCCGTTTCGCCCGACAGTGCCTTGTGTGCCTGGACGATGTCCGCGGACAGGGAGGCGGAAGGATGTAACGGCTGCGCGAGGGATACCGGCGGAAGCAGGCAGAGTCCAAGTGACAGGAGGAGTGGTAGGTGTCGCATGGGGTCCAACTTGCGCCCGGCGGCAGGCAAAGGTATCATGCCGCTCTTTTCCGGGCCGTTCTGGCCAAATCCTCCCTTGGCCGCAGGTCACAGATCATGAAAGCCGACATCCATCCCAAATACCACGCCGTGGTCTTCCAGGACGTTACGTCCGATTTCTCGTTTCTGACCCGTTCCACGCTCTCGAGCAAGGAAACGGTCAAGTGGGAAGACGGCGAAACCTATCCGCTGATCAAGGTGGAAGTGTCCTCGAACTCGCATCCGTTCTATACCGGAAAGCACAAGATCGTCGATACCGGCGGTCGCGTGGACAAGTTCCGTCGCCGTTACGCCGGCAAGTAATCGCACAGGTGTGGCGGCGAGCGCCGCGCCATTGCACCAAGGTCGAACGCCGCCCGTCACTGACGGGCGGCGTTTTGCTATGCGATAATTATTGGTTATTGCGTGATCGATGCCCGCTTCTTGCGTGGGTATCACCGGATTGTGCGGTCGCAGCACGATCATGGCGTCACGCCCCGAATCATCCGTACCTAGGAGGTTTCCCGTGGCCGACAGCACCCACGTCGTTCTGACCGATTCCGACAACGCCAAAACATCCTCGCTGCCCGTCTTGCGAGGCAGTCTTGGCACGCCGGCGCTGGACATCGGCAAGTTGTACAAGGACACCGGCTATTTCACCTACGATCCGGGCTTCGTCTCGACAGCCAGCTGCCGCAGCGCCATCACCTACATCGATGGTGACGAGGGCGTACTGCTGTATCGCGGCTACCCGATCGAACAGCTGGCCGAGAAGTCGAGCTTCCTCGAAGTCGCCTACTTGCTGATGAACGGGGAATTGCCCTCCAAGGCGCAGTTCGCTTCGTTCGAGCACGAAGTCACGCATCACACGATGATGCATGAGGCCTTCCGCACCTTCCTGTACGGCTTCCGTCACGACGCCCATCCGATGGCCATGCTGACCGGCATGCTCGGTTCGCTGGCGAGCTTCTACCACAACGAGCTGGACCTCGAAGACCCCGAGCAGCGCCGGTTGGCCGCGATCCGCCTGATTGCGAAGGTGCCGACGATCGCGGCGGCCTGTTACCGCTATTCCATTGGCTGGCCGATCCGCTATCCGCGCAACAACCTTGAATACACCACGCGCTTCCTGCACATGATGAAGGAGGTGCCGAGCGAGCCGTTGAACCTTCCGCCGATCGCGTCCAAGGCGATGGATCTGCTGTTCATCCTGCACGCAGATCACGAGCAGAACGCGTCGACGTCGACCGTGCGCTTGGTCGGCTCCACCGGCGCCAACCCTTACGTCAGCGTCGCTGCAGGCGTGGCAGCGCTGTGGGGGCCGGCACATGGCGGCGCGAACGAGGCGGTGCTCAAGATGCTGGCGGAAATCGGCGACGTGAAGAACGTGCAGTCGGCCGTCGACCGTGCGAAAAACAAGGAGTCGGGCTTCCGCCTGATGGGATTTGGTCATCGCGTCTACAAGAACTTCGACCCGCGCGCCCGGATCATCCGCGAGATGACCCACAAGGTGCTGGGCGAGCTTGGCGTCGACGACCCGTTGCTGGAAGTGGCGATGCGCCTGGAGGAAGCGGCGCTCAAGGACGACTATTTCGTGCAGCGCAAGCTGTATCCGAACGTGGACTTCTACAGCGGCATCATCTACAAGGCGCTCGGCATTCCGACCGAGATGTTCACGGTCATGTTCGCCATCGCACGCACGGCCGGATGGGTGGCGCACTGGCTGGAACAGCAGAACGATCCGGAAAACAAGATCGGCCGGCCGCGTCAGATTTATACCGGCGCGACGCCGCGCGACTACGTGGCGTTCGACGCACGCGGCTGAGTCGATCGACCGATGAAACAACACAAGGCGCCCCGCACGGGGCGCTTCGTGTTTCAGGACTCGGCACCTTGTCGCAGCAGCGCGCCCAGTGCAGCGCGAGGGATGGGTGTTCGCCCGTCGCCCGCAAGTGGCGTGTGGCGTTCACATTCTGCCGGAAGCAGCCACAGCTCAATCTCGATGCTGTCCGCGACGAAGCTGAGGTGCGGCACCGTTGCGCTGCGTTGTGGATCAAGTTGAACGCGACGCTCGCTGGTTTGGTGCGAGATGCCCTGATCCTGGAGGAATCCCATGACGGCTTCCGGCTCGTCACAGTGCAGGTGCAACTGGACGGGCGAGTGTGCGTCGGCGGTTCCCTCGAGCACCGCGCCCACCAGGCGAGGTCGGTAGCTTGCGAGAAAACGCATGGCATCGAGCGCGGTGGCGCGACGAGCGTCGAGTTGAGTCGCCTGCGCACTCCCCCGGAACAGGCGCTGATATTCGCGCAGCGCTGCCAGAATTTCCCTGGGCTCCGGCCATGCACGCCGATCGGGAGGGGCGCCTTGGCGTGAAAGCACGCGGCGCAGAGCGAGCACCGGGTCGTCGATGGCGTACTCGCTCATGCAACGCGCGGCCTGTTCGGCCAGCCAGCGACGATGTTCATGCGGCTTCATCAGAAGATGTCGAACGACTCACGTTCGGTCGTGCCATTCCGATTGCTTTCGTTGCTGGCGCTTTCCACGCGTGCAGCGTCCTCGACCTTCATGAACTCGCTGATCGCTCCCGGTGTTCCGGCTGGAGCCAGCAGGCCGGTATAGGGGTCGATCAAGGCCGTCACGATGCCGTTCGGAATCGGCGGGGTCGATTCGGGGACGCCATCCAGCGCGGCGCGCATCGTGTCGATCCACATCGGCAACGCCGCAGTGCCGCCGTACTCGCGCGAGCCCAGCGATGAGAAGTCGTCCATGCCCACCCACGCGCTGGTCACGATGTTCGCGCCGAAACCGGAGAACCAGGCATCCCGATAATCGTTGGTGGTGCCTGTTTTGCCGCCGATGTCGGTGCGGTTCAACACCCGTGCCGCGCGGCCGGTGCCTCGCTGAATGACATCGCGCAGGATCGAGTGAATCAGGAATGCAGTGCGTTCGTCGACGGCGCGGGGGGCGAGCAGGACATCCGGTGGGCCGGATTCATTGTTGGTCGATGGTTCGGTCGGTGCGGCATCGCCCAGATTGAAGCCCGCCACCTGCCCATCGCCTTGCCCGAAGCGTTGCGGGCAATCGCGACACGCGCGTGGAGCACGCTCGGAAAAGATCACGACACCGTTGCGATCTTCAACGTGTGACAGGACGTAGGGATCGACCAGGTAGCCGCCGTTGGCAAACACCGCATAGCCGCGCGCCGCCGCCAGCGGTGGTGCCGAGCTGGTGCCCAACGCCAGGGACAGGTTTTCCGGAAGGCTCTCGGCCGGGAAGCCGAACCCTTGGATATAGCGCTTGGCGTAGTTGGCTCCGATCGCGTCCAGGATGCGAACCGAGACCAGATTTCGGGAGGTGACCATCGCCTCGCGCAGTCGCATCGGGCCGGAGAAGGTGTTGTTGTCGTTGGAGGGGCGCCAGGAGCTGCCGGTCGAGCGGTCATGGAACACCACTGGTGCGTCGAGCACGATCGATCCGGGGTGGAAACCACGCTCGAAGGCGGCCGCGTAGACAAAGGGTTTGAAACTGGAGCCGGGTTGGCGCAACGCCTGGGTGGCGCGGTTGAATTTGTTGATGCCGAAGCTGAAGCCGCCATTGAGCGCCAGGATCGCGCCGTCCTCGGCCGAGAGTGTCACCAGCGCACCTTGGGCGGCCGGGATCTGCGCCAACTCGAAATCGCCTTCGGCGCTGCGGGAAATACGCACGATGTCGCCGGGTGCGAGCACATCCGCCGGCTTGCGTGGCGTCGCCCCGCGCCGGTCCGCGGTAACAAAGGGGGCGGCCCAGCGCAGTTGTGCCATCTGCAGTGTGGCTTCCTGACCATCAGCCAGCGTCAGGACCGCGTCGTTCTGGCCAACGGAGGTGACCAAGGCTGGCAGCAGTCCGCCGAGCTGACGGTAGTCACGCAACGCTTGCTGTGCGAACGCTGGCGTCACCGCCTCAGGCAGGTCGACATGGCCCTCGGCGCCGCGCCAGCCGTGGCGACGGTCATAAGCCAGGAGCGCCGAGCGGATGCTGCTGTTGGCGGCCTCCTGGATGCGCGATTCCAGCGTGGTGTGGGCGCGGTAGCCGCCGGTGAAGGCATCGGCGCCGTAACGGTCGACCATCGTCTGGCGCACCATTTCGGCCACGTAGGAGGCTTCCAGTTCCACCGGGGGCTCATGTCGGGAGGCGCGGCTTGGTTCGGCCACGGCGGTCTGGTAGTGCTGCTGGTCGATGAAGCCCAACTCCTGCATGCGCAACAGCGCGTAATTGCGCCGGATCATGGCGCGTTCGGGGTTGACGATGGGGTTGCCGCTGGAGGGGAACTTGGGGATCGAGGCGAGCATCGCCGCTTCGGGCAGGGTCAGCTGCTCCAGTGTCTTGCCATAGTAGAATTCGGCGGCTGCAACGATGCCGTAGGCACGGTTTCCGAAGAAGCTCTTGTTGAGATACAGCCCGAGGATCTCATCCTTGCTCAGCTCGCGCTCCATTTTCAGCGCAAGAAGGATCTCCCTGAACTTGCGCATGTAATCGTATTCAGGGCTGAGGAAGAACATCTTGGCCACCTGCTGGGTGATCGTCGAGCCGCCCGGAACCCGTCGATCATCGGTGGTGGCAAGCAACCAGACCGCGCGCATGATGCCTCGCCAGTCGATGCCGGGGTGCTCGTAGAAGCGCGCATCCTCCAGCGCAATGAATGCCTGCTTCACTTGTGTCGGTACATCTTCGATGCGAACCGGGGTACGGCGGGTCTCCCCGAACAGCGCTATCAGCTTTCCGTCGGCGCTGTAGACGGTCAGTGGCACTTGGTACTCCACGTCGCGCAGCGCCTGCACGGAAGGGAGTCCGGGCGCTACCAGCCAGTACAGCACGCCAAAGGCCGCGACACCGCAAAGAAACGCGGTGAGGCCGAGGATGAACAACCACTTCAGGAGGCGACGGAGTCGGGACATTTTCGCGCTAATACCAAGGGTTTGCAGAAATTGTTAAAGGAGAGTATAGAATGTTCGCCTAGGCGGCAGATGGGATTCGGTGTCGGTTGCGGGGAGCGATTCACCGGGTCATCGAGTCAGTGCGGGAGGAGTAGGGGATCACGCCCTGTTGCCAAACCGTTAAGACTCGTTATTTAATGTGCCAACGCAAGAGTTGCTCGTAAGAGCCCGTTCGGAGGGGAGAAATCGTGGGGCTGTTCGCTACCAACACTACACCCCTGATTGGCGTGGACATCAGTTCCACGGCGGTCAAGTTGCTGCAGCTGGGTCAGGCTGGAGGCAAGTACCGCGTGGAGCACTATGCGGTCGAGCCGCTGCCGCCCAACGCGGTGGTCGAAAAAAACATCGTTGAGGTGGAGGCCGTGGGAGAAGCGATCAAGCGCGCATTGTCGCGCTCGGGGTCGCGTCTCAAGCAGGCCGCTGCCGCCGTCGCCGGGTCCGCCGTGATCACCAAGACGATCCCGATGCAGGCCAGCCTGAGCGAGGACGATCTGGAGGATCAGGTCCAGGTCGAAGCGGCGCAGTATATCCCTTACCCGATCGAGGAAGTCAGCCTCGACTTCGAGGTGCTGGGACCGGTGAAGGACAATCCGGAGATGGTGCAGGTACTGCTGGCGGCCTCACGTACCGAGAACGTCGAAGTTCGTCAGTCGGCGTTGGAACTGGGTGGCCTGACGGCGAAGATCATCGACGTCGAAGCGTTCGCGATGGAGAACGCGTTCCGCCTGATTTCCGATCAGCTTTCCGTGCCCAAGGATGCGCTGGTGGCCTTGGTGGATGTGGGCGCGACGATGACCACGCTCAATGTGCTCCGCAACCAGCGCAGCATCTACTCGCGTGAGCAGGTGTTCGGCGGCAAGCAGCTCACCGACGAAGTGATGCGCCGCTATGGACTCTCGTACGAGGAGGCGGGTTTGGCCAAGCGCCAGGGCGGGCTTCCGGAAAGCTACGAGATCGAGGTGTTGGAGCCATTCAAGGAGGCGATGGTCCAGCAGATCGGTCGTTTGCTTCAGTTCTTCTACGCCGGCAGCGAGTTCAACCGGGTCGATCAAGTCGTACTGGCGGGCGGGTGTGCCTCGATTCCCGGCATTGCCGAAATGGTGGAAGAGCAGCTTGGTGTCCTGACCGTCGTCGCCAACCCGCTCGCCAACATGTCTCTGTCCTCGCGCGTGCAGGCGCAGGCGCTGGCGCAGGATGCGCCGGCGCTGATGATCGCCTGCGGGCTTGCCATGAGGAGCTTCGACTGATGGCAAAGATCAACCTCCTCCCGTGGCGCGCCGAGCGTCGCAAGCAGCGCCAGAAGCAGTTCTACACACTGCTGGGTGGCGTAGCCATTGCGGCGGTACTCGCCGTGTTTGGCGTCAAGATGTACTACGACTCGCTGGTCGAGGCGCAGCAGGCGCGCAACGCCTATCTGCAGAACGAGATCCGGCTGGTCGATGACAAGATCAAGGAGATCGAGGCGCTCGACCGCAAGCGTGCCGACCTCCTCCAGCGCAAGCAGGTCATCGAACAGCTCCAGGCCAGTCGTTCGCAAATGGTGCACCTGTTCGACGAGTTGGTCCGTACCATTCCCGAAGGTGTGCGCCTGACCTCGATCAAGCAGGCCGGCACCATCCTCACGCTGGAGGGTGTGACGCAGTCCAATGCGCGCGTCTCCTCGTACATCCGGGCGCTGGAAGGCTCCGGCTGGATGTCGACCCCGGATCTCTCGATCATCGAGGCCAAGGGCAGCGAGAAGAACATGCCATACATATTCAATCTCAAGGTGGCGCTGGTGCAGCCCAAGGACGAGAGCGCCGAGAGTGATGCGGCGGTCGGGGGTGGGCCATGAGCGGCGGATTCGACCTTCGCAATCTGGATACCAGCAATCCCGGGGGCTGGCCGACATCGGTCAAGGCGTTTTTCTGTGCTCTCCTGGTAGTGCTGATCCTGTTTCTTGGTTGGTATCTGGTCATCAGCGACCAGCAGGATCTTCTGGCGCGGGAAAAGCGCAGCGAACAGGATCTGCGCACCCAGTTCGAACAGAAGCAGGCGCGCGCGGTCAATCTGGAGCCGCTCAAGCAGCAGCTCGCCGACATGGAGCTGATGCTGCAGCAGATGCTGCGCCAGCTGCCAAGCCGTACCGAGATGGCTGATCTGATCGTCGACATTTCCCAGACCGCACTGGCAAGTGGCATCCAGAACGAGCTGTTCCAGCCGCAGCCGGAGATCAAGAAAGAGTTCTATGCCGAAAAGCCCATCGCACTGCGCATGGTGGGGACCTACCATCAGTTCGGTGCTTTCGTCAGCGGTGTGGCTTCCCTGCCGCGCGTGGTCATCATGACCATGCACGACATTTCGTTGAAGCCTCGCGAGGACAAGACGGGAGGTGCACTGGTGCTGGAAGGCACGGTCAAGACCTACCGCTATCTGGACGAGGATGAAACCGCTCCGGAAACGCCGGTACAGGGGGGGGCGCGTCGATGAAAACACTGCACGACAAGCATCCGGGCCTGCGCACATCGTGGCGTCCGCTGCTGCTGGCCATCTTAATTGCGGGGATACTGGCCGGCTGTGCGCCGGGAATGGCGGACCTTCAGGCTTGGGTGGCCGACGTCAAGGCGCGCCCGCCCAAGCCACTGGATCCGCTGCCGGTGATGCGGCAGTTCGAAACGTTTGAATACGCTGCACAGAACTTGCGCGACCCCTTCAGCAATCCGATCGCCGAACAGGAAGCGATTTCCGATTCCTCGCTGCGACCGGATCCCACGCGCCGCAAGGAGCCGCTCGAGGCGTTCCCGCTCGACAGCCTGGACATGGTCGGGACGCTGGGGTCGGGAAATCAGATGGTGGCTCTCATCATGGATCCCGAGCGTGTGGTGCACAAGGTAGTGGCCGGGCAGTACATGGGTCAGAGCGATGGACGTATCGATGCGATCTACGAGAACCGGATCGAGATGACGGAACTGGTGCCCGACGGTGCCGGCGGGTGGATGGAACGCAAAGCCCAAGTGGCGCTGGACGATCAATAGGGATGGGGGACAACAAATGACCTCGACGAATCAGAAATTCCAGGGATTGGTACCGCAGATCAAGCACAGGCTTGCCGGTTTGCTTGGCATGTTCGCCCTTGTCGCGGCGGGGCCGCTGGCGGCCAACGTCCTGCAGGAGATCAGTTACGCCACGGCCAGCGACGGCAGCGTGCGCGTGGTTCTGCATCTGGCCGAGCCGGCGACGGGGGCGCAGGCCTTCACGACCGAGGACCCCCCCCGTATTGCGATCGATCTTCCAGGCACGTCCAACCGTGTCGTGGATCGTCGCATCACGGTCGGCAGTGGTGCGACCAATGCCATCAGCGCGGTCGAGGCTGGTGGAAGGACGCGTGTGGTGGTTGATCTGTTCGAGAGCGCCGTTTATCAGGCGTATGCCGATGGCAGCAGCTACGTGATCGACATCACCGCCTCGGCACGCACGACAGCGGCCGCGGCAACTCCGGGCCTGGCGGCTGACCCGGCCAAGCGCATAGGAGGCCACAATCCCGCGATCACCAATGTGGATTTCCGCCGTACGCCTGACGGCGCTGCCCGCGTCCTGCTGGAGCTTGGCAGCGAGAACGTCATTGCCGATCTTCGCAGCGAGGGTCAGGCTGTGGTCATCGATCTGCAGGATGTCGACGTTCCCGAGAGATTGCGTCAGAAGCTGGACGTGACCGACTTCGCCACCCCGGTGCGTTCGATCGAAACGGCCCAGCGCAACAATGGCGCACGTGTGACCGTGTCGACAGCGGGTGAATTCGAGACGCTGGCCTACCAGACCGGAAACCAGTACGTGCTGGAAGTGTTGCCTCAACGTGCGGAGGCATCGGCGGCAACGGAAATGATTTCCGGGCTTGGGCGTGAGGAAAAGAAGGGTTACAGCGGCACCCCTGTGACTTTCAACTTCCAGGAAATCCCGGTCCGTACCGTGCTGCAGCTGATCGCTGAAGAGTCCGGGCTCAATGTCGTCGCGGCCGATTCGGTTTCTGGCAATGTAACCCTGCGTCTGATCAATGTGCCGTGGGACCAGGCACTGGACATCGTGCTGCGCGCCAAGAGCCTGGACAAGCGCAGCGATGGCGGTGTCGTCTGGGTCGCGCCGCAGAGTGAAATCGCCGCCTATGAAAAGGCGATAGCGGATGCCCGCAAGGAAATGGAAGAGCGTGCGGTGCTTGTAACTGAGTACATTCCGATCAATTACGGAAGTGCGTCGGAAATCGCGAGCCTCTTGACGGACTCGAGCAAATCCGGTGGTGGAAGTGGTCAGGGGGGCGACCAGGCGCGAGGATTCTTGTCCACGCGAGGAAGCGTCAGTTTCGATCCACGTACCAACACCTTGCTGCTCAATGATTCCGCAGAGAAGATTGCAGAGATCAAAGAACTGATCGCACTTCTTGACCGGCCGGTGGATCAAGTGCTGATCGAAGCCCGGATCGTGATTGCAAGCGAGAGCTTTGCCAGAGAGCTGGGTGCGCGCTTTGGAATCAGTAGTGGTCGCCAAGAGGGTGACAATACCATTATCACGACATCAGGCTCGCTCAACGGCTCTACACAAATGGCGCGTGGTGCATTGGCGAATCGTCTCGACGGACGCAATGCATTGGCGGGGATTGGCGCCAACCTGGGGGGGAATGATCGCCTCAACGTGAATTTGCCGGTCGCCAACCCGGCCGGTGCCATTGGTTTCTCGATTCTCGGGGCTGATTACTTGCTGGACCTTGAGTTGTCCGCCCTTCAAAGCGAGGGCCGCGGCGAAGTAGTGTCGAGTCCCCGTGTAATTACCTCGAATCAGCGCGAAGCCACCATCAGTCAAGGACGTGAGGTGGGTTATGTGACCACTTCAGGTGTGGGTGCCAATGCCACTCCGACGGTCAATTTCAAGGAAGCGCTGTTAGAGCTCAAGGTGACCCCCACGATTACTCAGGATGGACGCGTGTTCCTCAGTATGGGGGTCAAGAAGGACGAGATCGTCGGCTACGTCAATCTGGGTGAGCTGGGCTCGACGCCGGAGCTGGCCAAGCGTGAAGTAACCACGGCGGTATTGGTCGACAGTGGTCAGACCGTGGTCGTCGGTGGCGTCTACGAATTCACCAGCCAGGAAGACATCACCAAGGTGCCGTTTCTGGGCGATGTACCCGTGCTCGGCAATCTGTTCCGCAACAAGCGCAAGGATCAGACCAAGGCGGAGCTCTTGATTTTCGTCACGCCCAAGGTGCTGAACGTCGCCGGTCCACGCGGCTGAGCGCAGGCGTTGTCCAACCCATTTTCCAGTAAACGCAGGAAGCGACCCGGTTCGCGGAGACTACCCATGAAATTTGCAGCCATCCTGAAAAGCCTCTTGTTGCTGACTGCGGCAACGTTGCTGGCCGCCTGCGGCGGCGGAAGCAGCGGCGGTGACTCGGTGTTCCAGCCGCCCGCAATCCGGGTTGCCGCCACACCTACTGCCACCACGGTCCAGTCCGGGCAATTCATCGACATCGCGGTCCGCGTGACCCAGGCCAACGGAGCGAACGTCTCGGACGGGACTACGGTCAACAGCACCGTGACGCCGGCGTCCAATGGTTCGCTTCAGACAAGCAGCAACGGAGTCCTCGGTGGCACCAGCGGTGGTACGGTCGGGGGCATCGTCAATTTTCGTTTCACTGGCGCGGGCGCAGGCGGCAGCACCACGCTGACTTTTTCGGTACCCGACCCATCGGCGCCGGGGCGCGCGATCAGCACGACGGTGAATGTCAACGTCACGCCGGCGCCCGATACCAGTCTGCGCATTTCTGCGACGCCTGAAGTCACCACGCTTCCCGCGCATACATCCACCGACATCACCGTCCGCGTGACCAAGGCCGATGGCAGCCTGGCTCAGGATGGCACCGTGGTCCGCGCGGTTGCCACGCCTGCTACCGCCGGGGTGGTTGCAGCATTCGGAGGTGGAGAGCCCGAAGTCACCACGGTGGCCGGTATCGCTCGCTTCACCTTCACCGCTGGCGCATCAGCCGGAACATCGACGGTGCGGTTCACCACGGAAAATCCGGACAACGCATCCGAAGTTACTTCGACAGAGGTGACCTTCACGATCACCGATGGTCCGCGCTACATCATTCAGGTACAACCGGCGACTACGACGCTGGCGGCGTATACCGCGACGGACGTGACAGTCACCGTCCGGAATGCCAATGGTGGATTGGTTCCTGACGGCACCATCGTCAACGCCGTCGCGACCCCGGCCAATGCCGGCACGATTACTGCAGTGGGTGGCGGTGCACCGGATGTGGGGACGGTTGCGGGAATTTCCCGCTTCACTTTCACTGCTGGCGCATCAGTCGGAACATCGACCGTCACCTTCAGCGTGACCGATCCGGGCAATCCATCGCAGGCCAGCACCGCGCAGGCGGAATTCACCATCACCGATGGTCCCAGTCTGCTGATTGAAATCCAACCCGCGGCAACGAATGTTCGCCAACAGAGCCGGACCGACGTCGTCGTCCGGGTGCGTCAGGCTTCCGGTGCCATCGTGCCGGACGGCACGGTTGTCAGCGGCGTGGTTGTACCCGATTCGCGTGGTTTGATCATGGGTTCCTCGAGCGGCGAACCCGACGTCGCGACTGTGGGCGGCGTTGCCAACTTCGCATTCATCGCCGGTACCCAGCCGGGACCTGCCGAAGTGCAGTTCTCGGTGGTCAACGAGGCGAGTGGAGAGGTCGTGACGGCATCGACCACTTTCAGCATCGACAGTGCGCCGGGACGTCGCATGACAGTGCAACTGCTCCCCGACACGATTCCTTTGAATGGACGCGCCGACATCCGAATCGAAGTGCTGGAAGCCGACGGTCGTCCGGTAGCGGATGGCACAGTCATCAACGGGCTTGCGTTTCCCGGTTCTTATGGCGCGCTGGACAAGACCAGCGATCAGACGCTTGCCGGCGTGGCGGCATTCCAGTATCAGGCACAGAGCTTGGAGGGGCCCGTGGACCTGATCTTCTCTGCAACGGTCGGAGATGCTGGAAACCAGCCCGTGGTGGGCAAGGCTCGCCTGCAGATTGCCGGAACCGATGAGAACCGCCTGCGCCTCGAGGCGACCCGGACCACGCTTCCGGTCAACCACTTCGCCGTGCTGCCGTTCTTGGGATCGCCGTACATGGCGGAAGTCGTCGTGACGGTGAAGGACAGCAATGGCCAGCCGGTGAACATGGAGGATGGCATCCAGGTCTCCATCAATCCGGTGGGTGACACCGGTGGCTTCAGCACATTGGACGATCCGGAGACCGAGTGTGATTTGGAAACCCTGGATGGTTGCGAATTCTTGATCCGTATGGGGCAAGCTCCGGTTGATATCGTCGCCGGCAAGGCCACGGTTTTTGTGCACTCCTTGAACTTTGCCGCGGCCACAACCCTGACAGTGACTACACAGGATCCGGTTTCCGGTAACACGATCGCCGCCGCTCTTGATTTCACCATTGTCGGCACGACACCCCAAACTCCGACGCAGTTGACTCTTGGCACGCCTAGTGCGCCGATCTATGTTCAAGGCTCTGGAGGCAATGACAGCGGAATGTTGCAGGTCGGGATCGCGGATGCGTTGGGCCAACAGGTTCCCGACCCCGAGTCCGGCGCGACTGCCTACAACAACTACCGTCTGGAGATTGTCGGTGCCAATGCCGAGCAGTCGCCTCGCCTGAGTGGCATCGACGCCAGCGGTGCCACGGTGACCGGCTCGCAGATCGATCTGCGCACCACCGCCGGTATCGGCGGTGCGAACTTCATCGCCGGCGACGGCGTCGGTTCGTTCGTGGTCCGTCTGACGGCTGATCGCGCCGACAACAACGTCGACAACGGCATCAGCGACCCCGTGGTTCTGGAGCGCTCGGTCGTCGTGTCCGATGGCCGTCTGTTTGATCTCGAAATAACCCAGCCTACGGTCAACGTCCTGACGATCAATCCGTCGGGTGGCGAGATCGAAGTCGTGGACCTTGGCAGCGGTGAAGTGGCCATCCCGATTTCGCCCGATGGCACCTACAGCGTCACCGTGGGCGTGATCGCCACGGACCGCCTCGGCAACCCGGTGTTGCCCGGCACGGTGATCCGTTTCGGCCTCATCGACGAGCCACAGACCCTGTTCGGTGCCGGTGACTTCTACATTGCCGGCGGTGACGGCGATCCGCAGGAAGGTGGCACGCTGTTCACTGCCGCCTTCGGCGAATTCACCACCGCCGGTGGCGGCGTCGGCCCGGGCGACACACTGGTTGTGATGGCGGAAAACGTGATTGGCAACCGCGACATGGAAAGCGCGCGGACCGTGACCGAAGTCCACAGTCAGACCAGCCTCAGTGTCGATTATCGTTTCAACCATAACGACACCACCGGCCAGAGCGTGGATTATCAGGGCATCCTGCCGTACATCATCGGCCGTGCGGCGGACGGCAACATCGTCGCCAGTGCTGCTACCAACGAAATTGGTGTCGCCACCACCAAGATGAACTATCCCGTCGAAAAGCTCGGCAAGACGGTCGTGATCTGGGCGCAGGGGGATGGTCCGGTGGTCGCAGGTCAGCCGAAAAAGGTCACTGACGTCGAGTTCGCACGGTTCAGCGCGATCGCGCCTGCCATGCTCGTGGTCAGTCCGTCGGTGTTGCCTGCCAACAGCACGCATCAGGTGCAGATCTGCGCGTACGACGCGCTCGGTGCACCCATCGGCAATGTGCCGGTCGATTTTGCCTTCCAGGGGCTGGCGGGTCAGGGCTGGGTAGACGACGTGTCGATGTCGGGCACGGTCGGAAATCCAACGCTTCTTGGCTCCGGCTGCACCACTGCGATCGTGCGCACGCAGGGCATGCTTGAAGGCGACGCCGAACCGGAGCTGGTCTTCACGGGTGCAGGTGCTCAAGCAACGGTCACCTTCAGCTTCCAGCCGATGGTGTTGCTCGCCACGCCTACTTCGATCCGCGGTGGCGGCGGCGTGGTCACGCTGACGCTCGTCAACAACAATGGAGTGCCATTGCCTGGTCATCAGATCGTGGGAACCTGTGAAGGCAGCGAAGGCGTGTCGATCTGGCTGAGCCCGATCCCGGGTGTCACCAATGGCAATGGCCAGACCACGACGACCATCCGCGTCGACAATCTCAACCAGTTCGGCAGTGCCGGCAGCGGTTCGTGCACGTTCCAGACGGTCGATGGCAGCGCCAGTGCGACGGTGACATTGCTGGGCGAGGATCTGTGCCTGAGTTATGTCAGCCCGCTGCCGCCCGAGTGCCCGGTCGAGCCTGTGGAACAGGTTGCGCTGACGATAACGATGGATATTCCTTCCACGCCTGATGCGACGACGGGTGGGTACACGATCAGCGGCAATGCAGGTGTAGGCTGCACAGTGCCTTTGAACACCGGCGCACCGTTGACGGGTGTGGCGTGCGACAGCGAAGAATTCGATGAGGGCACCGTTGTCACATTGACGGCAGGCAATAGCAATCTGCCTTGGGGCGCCACATTCCACAGCTGGGAAGGAACAGGCTGCATTGCAACCTCTGCCAGCCCGCGCGTCGTGCAGGTCGTGATGTCCGAGGCGCGGCACTGCAAAGCGATCTGGGTAGTGCCAACGCCCTAATCGGTCGGATCTGGAACAAGGGGGCGAAAGCCCCCTTGTTTTTTGCTGCTGTCGCATGCCGCGGGTCCGCGGCATGCGATGATTTCTTCTCGTCGAACGACCTCATTCGAGGCCAACCATGAGCCGCCGAACCCTCCGCGCCGGAGAGACATTGTTCCGTGAGCACGACCCTGGCCGTTCCGCATACCTGATCGAAAGCGGCGCCATCCGCATCGTCGTCGGTCAGGGCGAAAGTGCGATGACGCTGGCCGATCTGGGAGCCGGTGATCTGGTCGGCGAAATGGCGATGATCGACGACGCGCCGCGCACCGCTACCGCCATCGCCATCGAGGATGCCGTGTTGCTGGTCATCGACCGCGAACACCTTGCAGAGCGTGTTGCTCAAACCGATCCGGTGGTACGTGCATTGTTGGGCGGTCAGCTCAAGCGATACCGCGCGATGCTGGCGACGATGCGTGGCCTGGATGCGCCGGAGACCATTGCCGACGCGGAGGACATTGCCGCCATCGGCAAAATCCGGCTTGAGTCGCAACTGCGCGATGCGCTGATCGGGCGGCGACTGGAAATGCATCTGCAACCGCTTTATGAAGTGACGCAACAGCATGTCGCAGGGTACGAGGCGCTGATCCGCTGGAACCATCCGGAGCGCGGTCCGATTTCGCCCGCCGAGTTCATCGCGCTGGCAGAGGAAACGTCGCTGATCGTGCCGGTGGGTGAATACATGCTGCAACAGGCGATCGACGCGCTGGTCGCGATGCGCCAGCGCGGCATCGGGCCGTTGCCTTTCGTCTCGATCAATGTGTCCCCGCGTCAGTTGCGCGAGGCCGGGTTGATCCAGGCCCTGATCGATCTGCTTCAGGCGGCGGAACTTCCCACCAGTGCGGTCAAGCTGGAAATCACCGAGAGCCAGGTGCTCGATTACGCGAAGGTAGCCGACGTGCTCTCCGCCTGTCGGGAGGCCGGCATCCGGGTGGCGCTGGACGATTTCGGCACGGGCTTTTCCAACCTCAGCCACCTCAACGAGCTGCGCTTCGATACTGTGAAGATCGATCAGGCATTCGCGCGTGGAATTGAATCGGGAGGGCGCGGGATGGCGATGCTGGAAGCCATCGTTTCGCTGGTGCGCGCCATCGGCGCGGACGCGCTGGTGGAGGGCATCGAAACCCCGGCGCAACTGGAGGCGTTGCGCAGCCTCGGGGTGCGCTACGCGCAGGGCTATCTGATTGGCAAGCCCTTGCCGCTGGCGCAGGTGCTGGGCGACGACGCGCCGCTGCGGTAATCGCGCCGGGAAGACAAGGCCACGCCCGGCATGACCTCAGGCATGCGAACTTGCGCGCGTCGCGATGCAGGATGACGGGGCGCTAGAATCGGAACCTTGTCGCGAAATGCGGGTCCAACCCGGCCTGCAACGCCTCCGCACTCCCATACCCAGACAACGGACCCCGGCATGGATGGTCACCTCGAACGCGCTGATCCGGCGCAGCTCCAGTCTTCCTTCGCGCATCTGCGCGAGCATCTGTCCGAGCGCGTCATCGGGCAGCCCGCGCTGGTCGAGCGCCTCCTGATCGCGCTTCTCGCCGATGGACATCTTCTGGTCGAAGGTGCGCCAGGGTTGGCGAAAACCACCGCGATCAAGGAACTTGCGGCACGCATCGAGGCCGATTTCCATCGCATCCAGTTCACGCCGGACTTGCTGCCTTCCGACCTCACGGGTACCGACATCTATCGCCCGCAGGAAGGATGTTTCGAGTTCCAGCCCGGCCCGATCTTCCACAACCTGCTGTTGGCCGACGAAATCAATCGTGCGCCGGCGAAGGTGCAGTCGGCACTGCTGGAGGCGATGGGCGAGCGGCAGATCACCGTCGGGCGGGTGACATATCCGTTGCCGCCGCTGTTTCTCGTCATGGCCACGCAAAACCCCATCGAGCAGGAAGGCACCTATCCTTTGCCCGAAGCCCAACTCGACCGCTTCCTGATGCACGTGCGCATCGGCTATCCGCAGGCCGATGCGGAAATGCGCATTCTCGAGCTGGCGCGGGCCAAGGCGCGTGCAGAAAGCGAGGGCGGCGAAACAGCCCCGACACGGATTTCCGCGGAATCCATCCTTGCCGCGCGCCGCGCCGTCCTCGACGTGCACGTGTCGCCCGAGTTGGAGCGGTACCTCGTCGAGATCGTGCTCGCCACCCGCGATGCGTCGACCTACGACGCGGCGCTCGCTCGCCGCATCGCATTCGGCGCCAGCCCGCGCGGAACCATCGCGCTTGAGCGTTGCGCACGCGCCCATGCCTGGTTGGCCGGGCGGGATTATGTCGCGCCGCAGGACATCCACGCCGTCGCACTCGACGTGCTGCGCCATCGCGTGCTGCTGTCGTTCGAGGCAGAGGCCGATGGCGCGAGCAGCGACGATGTGGTGAGGGCGCTGCTCGACCGCATTCCCGTACCCTGAGTCCAGTGATGCAAGGTGAAGCCATTCCCGGCGTCCGGTTCGACCTGCGCGAATTGATCACGCTGCGTGGGCAAATCACGCGCCTCGCCCGGCTGGCGCAACGCCGCAGCGCGGATACGTTGTCGGGCGCCAATCACTCCCCATTCCGCGGGCGTGGAATGGAGTACGCCGAGTCGCGTCCCTACGCATCGGGTGACGATGTGCGCCACATCGACTGGCGTGTCACTGCGCGCAGCGGTCGCACCCATACCAAACTTTTCCAGCCCGAGCGCGAGCGCACCACGGCGGTGGTGTACGACCGGGCCCCGGCCATGGCGTTCGGCACGCGTCGCTGCTTCAAATCCGTGCAGGCGGCGCACCTGGCGGCATTGATGCTGTGGCTGGCTGCGCAGGAAGGTCATCGCCTCGCTGCCACTGGCAGCGGTGAAACCGTTGAGCTGATGCCGCCGCTGGGTGGTCGGCGCGGCGTGCTGCGCGTGCTCGATGCACTGGTGCGCTGGCAGCCGCCGAGCGGCGCGCAGGAGAGTGGCGCGGAAGCGGAGCATCTTGCCCGCGCACTCGAAGCGCTGCGGCGGGTGCTGCGCCCCGGCAGCCAGGTGCTGTTGTTGCTCGATCCGCGCAGTGTCGATGTCCCGGTAGCGGCCGCCGTGGCACGCTTGCGTGCGCATCATGACCTGGCTGCGTGCCTGATCGTGGACCCGATCGAACTGGCCCCGCCGCCGCCGGATGACTACCGCATCGGTGATGGGCAGCACATCGGCCATCTACATCTGGAAGCGCGGGAGGCGCGACGGCGCTGGCAGGCGCACTTTTCCGGTCTGCATGCACAGGCTGTCGAGCGGCTGCGTCGCGCCGGTGCACGTGTAGCCCTGGTGCCCACCGATGCGGATCCGGTCGATGCGCTTGGTGCGCTGCTGCGAGGCGCGGCGCGGACCGAAGCCCATGATGAGGCAGTGGCATGATGCCCGAGGGGCCCCAGCTCGCCGATATTCATCTCCCCGGTGCGCCGTCGTGGTGGCCTCCTTCGCCGGGTTGGTGGGTATTGGGCGTGGCGCTGATGGGGCTGGTCGTGATGGTGGCGTGGTGGTGGCGGCGCAGGTGGCAACAGGCGCGTCTGCGCGCCATGTTGCGCAGCGAGTTCCAGGCCATTCTCGCAGCGACTTCCCTGCCCGGGGACGAAGCGCGCCAGGTCGCGGCGCTCTCGATCCTGTTGCGTCGTGCGGCCATGCGATTCGCGCCTCAGTCCGCCACCTTGCAGGGTGAGGCATGGCTGCACTTTCTCGATGCCGATGACCCGGCGCGGCCCTTTACCGAAGGACCTGGACGCGTGTTGATCGATGGCCCATACCGCGCCAGCGTGAATCCCGATGCCGCAAAGGCGTTGGTCGCGTGTGTCGGGCCACGTCTGCTTGCCTTCGCAGGAGCACGCGATGCTTGAGTTCGCGTTGCCATGGGCATTTGCAGCACTGCTGCTGCCGGCGCTGGTCTGGTGGTTGTTCCCGCGCGCCAGTGGTGCTGGCGGCGCGGCGTTGCGCGTGCCGTTCTATGCCGAGCTGGTGAAGCTGGCCGGTGACACAGCAGGTGGTGGCGTGCGCGCCCGGGTGTGGCTGCCATTGCTGGCATACATGCTGCTCTGCAGCGCCGCAGCGCGACCGCAATGGGTCGGTGAACCGGAGTCGCCACCACAGAGCGGGCGCGATCTGATGCTCGCGGTGGACGTCTCCGGCAGCATGGCAGCGGAAGACATGAGCGTGGCGGGGCGGCGCGTGGATCGTCTGCAGGCGGTGAAGATCGTGGTCGGCGACTTTCTCGAACGCCGTGCCGGTGATCGTGTCGGACTGATCCTGTTCGGCCAGCAGGCTTACCAGATCACGCCGCTTACCTTCGACCGGCGCAGTGTGCGGCACCAATTGGATACGAGCGCCGTGGGTCTGGCCGGGCGCGAAACGGCCATCGGCGACGCTATCGGTCTGGCGGTCAAGCGGCTGCGAGAACGTCCCGCATCGCAGCGGGTACTGATCTTGCTGACCGATGGCGTCAACACCACCGGCGCGCTGCAACCGCTGCAGGCAACCGAACTGGCCGAGGCGCATCAGGTGCGCGTCTACACCATCGCATTCGGCTCCAGCGGACAATCCGGGCCGTTCGGCATGACACTGCCGTCGGCCGAGATCGACGAAGCCACGCTGCAGAAGATCGCCCAGAGCACCGGCGGACGCTTCTTCCGTGCCCGGAATACCAGCGAACTGGCCGGTATCTATGCCGAGCTGGATCGACTCGAACCCATCGCGCAGGCGGCGGAGCAGATCCGCCCGCGCGAAGAACTGTTCATCTACCCGGCAGCGGCTGCGTTGCTGGTGCTGGTTCTGGCGTTGCTGTTGCAGCCTCTCGCGCTGCACGGGAGGGCTCGCACGTGAGCAGTCTGGTGGAAAATTTCCATTTTCTGCGACCGGCGTGGTTGCTGGCATTGGCGCTGCTGCCCGCGCTCTGGTGGACATGGCGCCGACAGCAGCATCGCGCCGATCCATGGAGGCGCATCTGCGATCCGCAGTTGTTGCCCCACCTGAGCCAGTCGGCACCGGGTGCGTTGCGTGGCGGCATGTTGCCCTGGTTGTTCGCCGTCGGCTTCGTGTTGCTGGTGGTGGCGCTTGCCGGTCCCGCGTTCCGGCAGGTGCCGCAGCCTGTGGTGCGCCTGCAATCACCACTGATCGTCGCGGTGGACCTCTCCGACCGGATGCGTTCGACGGATCTGAAACCGAGCCGCATCGCGAGGGTGCGATTCAAGCTGGCTGACCTGATCGCGCGTCGCGGAGAAGGCCAGACGGCATTGATCGGCTATGCCGGAGACGCTTTCACCGTCGCGCCGCTGACCGACGATGCCGCGTCGTTGGCTGATCTCGCCGCCGCATTGGCACCGGACGTGATGCCATTGCAAGGACAGCGTGCCGACCGCGCGATCGACCTTGCATTGCAGCTGCTTCACGATACCGGACAATCACGCGGTGAGTTGCTGTTGCTCACCGATGGTGCCGACGCACGGGCGGAGGATGCGGCACGACGCGCGCACGCAGCAGGATTGACCGTCTCCGTGCTTGGAGTGGGCACGGCGCAGGGTGCACCGGTGCCGCAGGCGCGTGGCGGCTTCGTTCTGGATCAAGTCGGTGCAATCCTGATTCCGCGTCTGGACACATCGGCGCTCACGGCACTCGCCCGTGCAGGTGGTGGGCGCTATGCCGAAGTGACCGTGGATGATGCCGATCTGCGCAACCTTGGGGTGGCGATGGCGCGCAAGGACGGCGGCGAGGAAACCGTGGGGGATGAACGTACTCGGCGGGACTGGCGTGACGAAGGTCCGTGGGTCCTGCTTCTCGTGTTGCCGTTGGCTGCACTGGCTTTCCGGCGCGGCTGGCTGGCCTGCATCGTCGTGGTGATGGTGTTGCCTGCGCCACCGGCCCGGGCGGTCGATTGGAGCTCGTTGTGGCAGCGTCCGGATCAACGTGCCTGGGACGCCATGCAGCAGGGGGATATCGAATCCGCGCGCAAACTGGCACGCGATCCCGCATTGTCAGGGGCGGCCGCGTATCGGGATGGTGACTACGCGGCCGCGATCGAGCAGTTCTCCGCCGGAAGTGATGCCACCGCGCATTACAACCGGGGCAATGCCTTGGCCAAGGCCCATCGCTACGAGGAAGCCATCGCTGCGTATGACCAGGCGCTCGCGCTGCAACCGGATTTCCCGGATGCCGCCGCCAACCGGCAGGCCGTGGCGGATTGGCTGAAGCAGCAACCCGAGCAGCAACCCCAGCAGGGCGACGAGTCGAAGAATCAGTCCGGGGACGAAGGCGACTCCGAGTCCTCCGAGGGCGGCGAGCCGGAACAGGGCGAGGGAGGAGAAGGGCAGGATTCCTCGTCCGGGGGCGACCAGCAACCACCCGGTGAAGAACAGGAAGGTTCCGAACAGTCCGACGCAGGCGACGAGGAGTCCGCGCAGGATGGCGTGCCGGAAAACGGCGAAGGCGGCCCGGAACAGGACGCGCAGCCACCCGATGACGCCCAGGACGAAGCCGAACGCTACGCCGAGGAAATGCAGCAGGCTTTGGAACAGGCGGCTGCCGAGGAAAGCGAACCGGGCCAGCCCATGATGACCACCGAAGAAGCCGAGCGCCAACAGGCGATGGAACATCTCCTGCAGCGCGTTCCCGACGATCCGGGTGGGTTGTTGCGCCGCAAGTTCCAGCTCGAGTTCCAGCGCCGCCAGCAGGAAGGAGGCCGTCGATGAAATCCCACGCCGCACGCACCGTTGCGTGCCTGTTCGCAATCGCATTACTGCTCTGCGCCGGTAACGCCGCCGCGCAAGTCCGTGCCTGGCTTGATCGCAGCGGCATCGCGCTCGGCGAATCAGTCACGCTGAATGTCGAGGGCAACCTCGGCGGTGAACCGGATTTCTCGGTGCTGAGCAATGATTTCCGCATCGTCAATCGCTCCACCAGCAGCCAGGTGCAGATCATCAACGGCGCGATGGCGCGGACCAATCTCTGGGCGGTGGCTTTGGAGCCGTTGCGGGAAGGCACCCTCGTCATTCCTGCGCTGACCATCGGCAACCAACAGACCGAGCCACTGACGCTGACGGTTCGACCGATGCCGCGCGGATCGGCGGCCAGCGGCGACGATGTGTTCCTGGAAGTGGAAGTCGACGACCCCTCGCCCTACGTGCAGCAGCAGATCGCATTCACCGTCCGATTGTTCTACGCAGTGGCTTTGCTGGAAGGAAACCTTGACGAACCTGCCGGTGATGGACTGCAGATTCGGCGCATCGGTCAGGATGCCAACTTCTCGCGGGAAATCGCGGGTCGCCGATACAACGTGGTCGAGCGCCGCTATGCGCTGACGCCGGAGCGCAGTGGCGCGTTGACCGTGCGCGGCGTGACCTTCCGCGGGCGGCTGGCTCGCAGTGGACAACCTGGCTCCTTCTTTGGTCAAGGCGTCCCGATGGTCACTGGCAGCGACCCGGTGACGCTTGAGGTGCGGCCGGCTCCGGCCAATGCGCCGACGCCCTGGTTGCCGGCACGCGAACTGACGCTGCGTGATGATGCCGAGCGCCTGCGTCGCGAGGTGAGGGTAGGTGACGCGCTGGAACTCACGCTGGTCATGGAAGCCAAGGGATTGTCGGCCGAGCAGATGCCGGAGCTCATGCTGCCGGCCATTCCCGGCGCGGAAATTTACCCGGATCAGGAAACCCGCGAAACGACCGAGTCGGGACACGGGGTCGTCGGCAAACGCACCCGCAAATTCGCCATCGTGCCGTTGCGCGAAGGTCGGGTCGAGTTTCCCGAGCGCAGCATCACGTGGTGGAACGTGCAGACCAATCAGGTGCAGCGCAACACCTTGCCCGCATTCGCACTGGATGTATTGCCCGCCGCGGGAGCACCGGCAGCGTTGCGGCCAGAAGGGGCTGAGCTTCCATCCATTGCTGCGTCGGCGATGGAGCCTGTTCCGCCGAACGTCCGTCTCTGGCAGCTGCTGGCCGCCGTCTTCGCGCTGGCTTGGTTGCTGACGCTGACGGCATGGCGGTTCCTGCCGGCTCGTGCAGTGGCCCGGGCCACGCTGGATGAAACAGGTGTGCGGCGAATGACGGCGTGGCGTCCGGAACTGGCGCATGCCCTGGCGCGCAACGATCTGTCCGCTGCCCGTCGTGCCTTGTTGCGGATGCAACCGGGTCTGTGCGATCTGGAAGCCGTCGTCAGCCGTCTTGCCGACCCCGAGCAGCGCGATGCAGTGATGGCGCTGGAGCGCGCGCTGTATCGCGGCGATGCTTGCGGCGACCTGGTCGAACGTTTGCGCCGAGCCTTCGCGCGCAGCCCGGTCTTCGTCGAAGATGCAGGATTCCGACCGGCCTCGCGCGATCGGTTGCCACCACTGTATCCCGGCATGCAGTAATTGCGCTTCCGCGTTCATGCGGCGTTACCATCCCCCCCGATCCCTCATCGGCAGCCGCGCATGACCCACAAGACAACTCCACTGCATCTGAAGATCGGCATCGGTTTTTTGGTCGGTCTGGTTCTTGGGCTACTGGTGCACTACGGCATCGGCAGCGATGCCGGCTGGGTGCAGGCACTGACCCGCTACGTTACCCAGCCGTTCTCGCAGCTTTTCCTGAGCCTGATCTTCATGTTGATCGTGCCGCTGCTGTTCTCGGCGCTGGTGGTGGGCGTATCGGAGATGGGCGATATCGCGGCGCTCGGGCGGATCGGCTGGCGCACCCTGGCCTGGACCATCGTGCTGTCGGGCATCGCGGTGCTGGTGGGTCTGGTGCTGGTCAACATCTTCAAGCCCGGGGTCGGAGTGGATCCGGTGCTGGCGCAGCAATTGCTGACTGAAAGCGCCGAGCGTGCCAGTGCCATCGTGCGTGACAGCCAGACCAGTGCGACCGGTCTCCAGATGCTGCTGTCGATCGTGCCGCAGAATGTCATCGGGGCCGCCTCCAACAATGCCAACATCATCGCCTTGATGTTTTTCGCGCTGATGTTCGGCGTCGGTCTGGTGTTGACCCGCACGCCGCAGACCGAGGTGCTCAAGCGAGGCATCGAAGGGCTGTTCGAGATTTCCATGACCCTGATCGGGCTGGTGATCCGGCTCGCGCCCTACGCGGTGTTCTGTTTCATGTTCAACCTGGCGGTGCTGTTCGGCTGGGACCTGCTGATTCGCCTGGGGGCCTATGTGCTGGTGGTGGTGGCGGCGCTGGCGCTGCACATGCTGGTGGTGTACTCGGTCGCGCTGAAACTGTTTACCAACTGGTCGCCGCCGGCGTTCTTCAAGGCGGTTCAGGAAGCCATGCTGATGGCCTTTTCCACCGCCTCCAGCAATGCCACGCTGCCGACCGCGCTGAAGGTGGCCGACCGCGACTTGAAGTTGCCGAAGAAGGTGTCGCGCTTCGTGCTGACCATCGGCGCCACCGCGAACCAGAATGGTACCGCGCTGTTCGAAGGCGTGACGGTGATCTTCCTGGCGCAGTTCTTCGGCGTCGAGTTGACTCTGGGCCAGCAATTCATGGTGATGCTGGTCTGCATTCTGGGCGGCATCGGCACCGCCGGCGTGCCGTCCGGTTCGCTGCCGGTGGTGGCGTTGATCTGCGCGATGGTCGGGGTGCCGCCGGAAGGCATCGGCCTGGTGCTGGGCGTCAACCACTTTCTCGACATGTGCCGCACCACGATCAACGTCACCGGCGATCTGGGCATCGCCACGCTGGTATCGAGTGGTGAGCACGGTGAGGACGTTGTTCCGGAGTCGACCGATACGCAGACTTGAAACATCCGTTGCGACCGACACGGGGGAGGCGTTGGCACGTTTTCGCATGTTTTGGCGTTTTATCCAGGCCTATCTGGTTCCCGATGTGAACGCATTCGCGATGGCGAATGGTTGCATGCGTGTTTTCGCGGGGTTGATGGATCAGTTATCCGATGACGAAGTGCGTGGCGTGATCGGACACGAGATAGGTCACGTAAAACTGGGCCACAGCCTGACCAAGATGCGCACGGCCCTTCTGGCGGCCGGCACGCGTGAAGGTATGGCCGCCAGCGGCAAGGGTCGCGCTTCGGAGATCGCGGCGTCGCAGATCGGTGGTTTGGCCGAATCCGTGGTCAATTCGCAGTTCTCGCAGAAGGAAGAGCTGGCTGCCGATGAATACGGTTATCACTTCATGGTGCGCCACCATTACGATCCCAATGCGATGGTTTCCATGTTCAAGAAACTCGGCGGCAGCGGTGGTCTGGTTTCATCGCATCCGGCGTCGCCCAGGCGGGTCAAGAACATCGAAACCTTGATCGTCAAGGGCGCCAAGAAGAAGTAAGGCGCCGCGACGCCACGCGTTCCTGTGGGACAATGAAGGGCCACGCCGCGCGCGTGGCCCTTTCTTTTTCTCCCGACGACGCCCCGACCATGACGACGCCCAGCCGCCGCGATCTCGCCAACGCCATCCGTTTCCTTGCCGCCGATGCGGTGCAGGCCGCCAACAGCGGCCATCCCGGCATGCCGATGGGCATGGCCGACATCGCCGAAGTGCTTTGGCGGGACTTCCTGAGCCACAGCCCGTCCAACCCCGCATGGTTCAACCGCGACCGTTTCGTCCTGTCCAACGGGCATGGCTCGATGCTGCTGTATGCGTTGCTGCATCTGACCGGCTATGACTTGCCGCTCGATGAACTCAAGCGCTTCCGTCAGCTGCACAGCAAGACCGCGGGACACCCCGAGGCGAATGAAACCCCCGGCGTCGAAACCACCACCGGCCCGCTCGGCCAGGGGCTGGCGAACGCCGTCGGGTTCGCGCTGGCGGAAAAACTGCTGGCGCAGCGCTACAACCGGCCGGAATTCGCCGTTGTCGACCATCACACCTACGTGTTCCTCGGCGATGGGTGCCTGATGGAAGGCATCTCGCACGAAGTCAGCTCGCTCGCCGGTACCTTGGGGCTGGGCAAGCTGGTCGCGATTTACGACGACAACAACATCTCCATCGACGGCGAAGTGGAAGGCTGGTTCACCGACGACACACCGCGTCGTTTCGAAGCCTATGGTTGGCAGGTGATCCGCAACGTCGACGGCCATGATCCGGACGAAATCGCCCAGGCGATCCGCACCGCGAAGGCCGAAACCGCCCGTCCCAGCCTGATCTGCTGCCGCACAGTGATCGGCTTCGGTTCGCCGAACAAGGCCGGCAAGGAATCGTCACATGGCGCTCCCCTTGGCAAGGACGAGTTGGCGGCGACGCGCGAGGCGCTGGGTTGGCCGCACCCTTCCTTCGAGGTTCCCGCAGCTTTGCGCGAGGCATGGAACGCGGTGCAGGTGGGCGTGCAGCGCGAGGCGCGCTGGAACGCACTATTTGACGCGTACGCCAAGACCTTCCCCGTGGAAGCGGAAGAACTTCAGCGTCGCATCCGTGCCGAACTGCCGGCGGATTTTGCGGCTTCGGCCGATGAGTGGATCGCCCGCCTGCAGGCCGAGGGGCCGGTGGTCGCGTCGCGCAAGGCGTCGCAGATGGCGATCGAGACCTATGCGCCGATGTTGCCGGAACTGATCGGTGGTTCCGCCGATCTCGCCGCATCCAATCTGACGTTGTGGAAGGGCAGCAAGTCCGCCGCGAGCAGCGACGCCGACGCCAATTACGTGTACTACGGCGTGCGCGAGTTCGGCATGAGCGCGATCGCCAACGGTCTCGCTCTGCATGGGGGCTTCATCCCCTACGACGCTACCTTCCTGGTGTTTTCCGATTATTCGCGCAACGCGTTGCGCATGAGCGCGCTGATTCCGACCCGCGCCATCCATGTGTTCACGCATGACTCGATCGGGCTCGGAGAGGACGGCCCGACGCACCAGCCCGTCGAGCACCTCGCCAGCCTGCGCCAGATTCCGAACAACTCGGTCTGGCGCCCGTGCGATGCGGTGGAAAGCGCGGTCGCGTGGAAGGTTGCCATCCAGCGCGCCGATGGCCCGAGCGTTCTGGTCTTCAGTCGCCAGAATCTCGCTCACCAGCACCGCACCGCCGAGCAGGTGTCCGACATCGCACGCGGCGGCTACGTGTTGCTGGATCCATCCGAGGCGCGTTTCGACGTGATCCTCATCGCCACCGGTTCGGAAGTGGAACTGGCGATGAGGGCGGCGCGCCAGCTCGATGCCCAGGGCGTCAAGGCGCGTGTGGTGTCGATGCCCAACACCAACGTGTTCGACGCGCAACCATTGGAATGGCGTGAGGGTGTGTTGCCGTCGTGGTGCCGCAAGCGCGTCGCGGTGGAAGCCGGCGTCACCGATTACTGGCGCAAGTACGTGGGGCTGGACGGTGCGGTCATCGGCATCGACAGCTTCGGCGCATCGGCACCGGCCGATGCGCTGTACCGCCACTTCGGCATCACCGTGGAACGTGTCGTCGAGGCGGCCATGGCGCTCTGATCGCGTCGTCGCACGTGGCGGGTGGTGTCAGCCGCCCGCCAGCAGTTTGAGGCGCTCGCGCACGAGTTCGGCGAGACGATCGTACTGGCCGCCGAGCAGTGCGCGCAGCTCGTCATCGGTGGCATAGCCGATCTGGCGGCGGTAGTCGGCCTTCAACGCGTTGGTGGCTTCCCAGACCTGGCCCACGTCGCCGAGCGAGCTTGGCGGCAGCACGCGAGCGTTCGTGTCGGCAAGGCGCCCGGTGACCCGTTCCATGTGGCGCTCGGCTACCTGCGCGGGGGTGGCGTCGGGCGGCAATTTCTCGAACGCGTAGTTCGGGATGCCGCTGTTGTCGAACGGATCCGGGCCGGCGGCTCGGGAGTTCATGAAGCAGTCGTCATCGAAGTACGTGGCGCATTCGAGCATCCGTGCCGTCTTCCACTTGCCGGTCAGGAACATCAGCAGGAAGGCGATCAAGCCTGGCCACTTGGGCTTGATCGCGAACGCCGCAGCGCTGCCGTATTCGGGGTGCGCGAACACGCGGATCAATGTCCGAATGCCTTGCGACGTGGTGATGCCCAGCGCCTCGGCATCCGCCAGACGGGTGTATCCCAGCGAGGCCAGTGCCTTTTCGCAGGCGTCGGCGTGTCTGCGCTGGTAGGCCGGATAGTCGCTCGCGGACACTTCGACGAGGTCAGGCGCCGGTTCGTGCGCGTAGTTGTAGAGCTGGAACGCGATGTTGGTGGCCATCATGGCCTCGGGCGAATCGTCACCGGCCACCGCGTCCAGCGCGGTCTGCATGTCCTGGCCTTGGCGAATGAGTTCGGCTGCGGTGTGCGTGACGGCGTACGCCATGTCTTCTTCGAGATTGCGCTCGACCTGTTCCGACGCGCCGGCGTCCTCGATCATCGTGGCGAGGTGCTCGCGCGCGCCGACGTCGCCCTGCGATGCGCGATCCCGTTCTTCCTGCAGGAAGCCGCGTGCAGGCGAGTCTTCCGGAAGGCGCTCAAGCACGCGATCGAGATGATCGGTTGCGACGTCGTACCGGCCAAGAATCTCGGCGATCTGCGCGGCGCGTTGCTCGTGATGATTGTTCCGGCTCAATGTGGCGGCGCGCTGGAAATCGTGCAGCGCAGACTCGAGCGCGCTGCGGTTGTAGCGCATGCCCAGCAGATCGCGAACGACATCTTCACCGTCGGCTTCGGTGAGTGCGCGACGGTAATGTTCTTCGGCGCGTTGGGCCAGCGATGATGCATCGTCCTCTGCCGAAGGTGGTGTGGCGGACATGTCGTCCGGCGAATCGGCACCCGATTCCGGCTCCGTTTCCGGTTGAAATTCCGGCTCGATCTCAGATTCATGTTCCGCTTGAAGTTCCAACGCGACGCCTGGCTCGGGTTCGGCAACAAGCTCAGTGACGGGTTCGGCAATGGACTCCGCTTCCGGTTCCACCCCGGATGACAAGAACGCCGCGAGCGCTGCCGACTCCGTATCGGCCAGCATCGCCAGGACGCGTGCGTTGTCCGGTTCCTTCTGCATCGCGCGATGCAATAGCGGCAGCGGATCGAATTCCTCGCCTGCGACTTGGCCCAGCTCCACCCGCATCAACAGGGCAGGCACGTTGTCTGGCACGAGCCTGAGCACCGTGTCGAGCGCGGAGGTGGCATCGACCTTGTGATTCAGCGCGAGCAGGCAGCGGCTGCGATGGAAGTGCAACGGCGCGGCATGAGGGTTGGCGGCGATCAGCTCATCGAGGATCGCCAAGGCGCCGGGATAGTCGTTTTGGCTGAACAGCCTCGCAGCCGTCTGGTAGCGCGTGGCGGAATCGGTCTGGCTCATGGTTGCCCCGTGGATGTCATGCGGTGCAGCGTAACCTGATTCCGGCCCGTGATGGATAGGTTCTGCATGTGGAAATCGTTACCCTGTGCGACTTTGCACACCCAGCCAGCCCCACCGCGATGCCCATTGTCCTCACTGCCTTTGCCCGACCACGCCTGTTTCCCTCGGATGGACGTCGAACCGCGATCCAGGATTGCACCGCCGAACAGTTCGTCCAGCGCCTCAATACCGAGGTGCCGGAAGTTGTCCTTGATGGCTATGCCCCGTTCTGCAAATTGCATGTGCATCGCAACTGGACCAGCACGCGCTGCTCGGTCGTCCCGGTGACCGAGGCCAACCGGCACCAGCTCCGCAGCGCGTACGAGGCGCGCAACCGCGAGGAGCTGCCGGTGCTGGTGCGCTGGTTCGAGGGCATCGAGCCGCCGATGGCGAACTATCTGGTTCCCATTCTCTACAGTGCGGAGCAACTGGCGAAAGAGGGTTCGCCCATCGACGGCGACTGGGGCATCGTCGGCTGCCTGTACACGATGGAGCCCGGGGAAATTCCGATGGTGCCGATCACGATGATGCGCAATGCGCTCGGCGTGGAGGAGGGAGGTTCGGGCGTCCCGCTGGATCGCGCGGCGTATCGCGACAGCGTGGCGTTCTGGGAACGCCACGCGAACTGGCGATGATGCTCACATCGCCTGGGCGCTGAAGTCTTCCAGCCCGCAGGCGGCACCGACGGCGTCGTAGTACGCCGTCACCTTCGGGCCGAAGCGCAGGCCGTTGACGATGCTCAACGAGCGCAGCAATGGATAAAGCTGGAAGTCGCTTTCGCCGACCGATGAGCCGGGAGAGCGCACCAGTCCCTCCAGCTCCGTCAACAGCGGGGCGAGTTCGTCCAGCAGCGCGGGTGTTCGGGCGGTGAGGGAATCCAGATCGCCGAAGGCACGGGTTTCGCGTGCGACATACGCCTCACGTGCGTCGGGTGTGGCCAGTTCCGCGAAGTTGCCGCGGGTGAAGCGTGGCACACAGAGCCGGTAGATCGTGTCCGAGGCGCGTTTGCACCACGCATCGATGGCCGGGTCCAGCGTGGCGACCAGCACGGGTGGCGGGAACGTCGCATCCAGATGGCGCACGATGTCCATGCTTTCCGGCATGAACGAACCATCGTCTTTTTGCAGGATCGGCACCACCTTGCGTCCTACCAGGCGTGTGGGCGTCTCGACGTCGTTCTCCGGAATGACCTGCACCGGAATGTCGAGCTGTTTGAGGCCTCGCAGCATCAGGACCCGGGTGCAGAACGGGCAGTGTTCGTAGATGTACAGCTTCATGGGTACGGCCAGCTTCAGTGCGGGAGCGCATGATGCAACAAGTGGACGCTACCTTGACTGCCGTTCGGGCAGACGGTGCCAGCCATGGTCATAGGCCAGCGAGCCCAGCAGTGCGTGTGCGTGTGCCGGGCGCAATCGTTCGGATGACAGCGGTACCGGCACGAGGCGACGACTGGACGGCTCCAACCGGTACTGACTGGGGGGCCTGTCCGGGCGCAGTACCACGATCGCATCGTCCTGCATGTAGGCGAAGTTGCGGTCGTACTGCATGAATGCCCGGCCGGGCAGGGTGAGATCCGGGTTGCTGAGGTCGCGGCCGATCATCGGCGTGGCCTCGGCGATGCCGATCAGCGAGAGCAGTGTCACGGGCAAGTCGATCTGACTCACCAGGCGGGCGTCCTGCCGTGGCGCGATGTCGGCTCCCAGAATCAGGCCCGGGATGTGGAAGTTGTCGACCGGAACCGCATCACGACCCACGACGCGCGAGTCGTGATCGGCCACGACGAGGAACACCGTGTCCTCCCAGTAGGCGGATGCCATCGCACGTTCGAAGAACACACCCAGTGCGTGATCGGCGTATTTGGCGGCGTTGTTCCGAGTCTGGCGAGGTTCCTCGTGCAACGCGATTCGATCTTCCGGAAACTCGAACGGTTCGTGGTTGCTGGAGGTGAATACCAGCCCGAAGAAGGGTTTCCCTTCCGCATGCAGGCGGCGAAACTCCTTGTCGGCTCTCAGGAACAGGTCTTCATCGGAGACGCCCCATGAGCCCACGAACGTCGGCGAGGGGTAGTCGCGTTGTTCGATGATGCGATTGAAGCCGTTGCCCAGGAAGAAGCCACGCATGTTGTCGAAATGGCTCTCGCCACCGTAATAGAACGTCGCGTCGTAGCCGTGTCCGCGAAGTAACTGGGCCAGGGTGAAGAAGCCCTGCTGGCTGCGCGGCCGTTTGACCACAGCCTGCGCCGGGGTGGGCATGAAGCCCGAACCCACCGCCTCGATGCCCCGCACCGATCGTGTTCCGGTGGCATAGAGGCGTGTGAAGACCCAGCCCTGCCGGCTCAGGCGGTCGAAGTTGGGCGACAACGGTTTGCCACCGAGGCTGCCGATGAACTGTGCACCCAGGCTTTCTTCCAGGACGATGACGAGGTTGCGGGGCTTGCCTCGCCAGGTCGGTGGACGCAAGGCAAGCGTGGGAATGTCGGGTGCGATGAAAGCCGTGGCGGGCACGCCCATGCCGGCGCGGACCGTCGCGATCACCTCATCTTCCGGCAGCTCGCCGTACAACCTCGCCCCGTCCTCGCTTTCCTGCAGCCAGTCGCGCATGGCGAAGGCAAGCGAGTAGAACGAGTTGAGCGGCAGGACATTCACGGTCGGGTTGCTGCTGAACGCCAGCATCGCCGGATTCATGGGGCGGTGGCCGAGGGTGGAGCGCACGCCGAGTGTGCCGAGCAGCAATAGCGCCACTGCAAGCGCCGCGCGCGGGACGGGGGCGCTGCCTCCGTCGGCAGCCATGCCCTGCGATCGCAGCGCCAGTCGCCAGGTCGCCAGCCAGACTGCCAACGAAAGCACCAGCGTGATCGCGGTTTGCAACGGGCGCCCCTTGACCAGGGTGGAGGCCACCTCCTTCGGATAGATGAGGTATTCCATGAAGATCCGGTTCGGCCGCAGGCCGTACTCCTGCATGAATCCCGGCGTGGCAAGTTCCAGTGCGACCAGCAGCGTGGTCGATGCTGCCAACCATGCCGCAATTCCCCTGCGTGTCACGGGTGCTGAAAAGACGCGGTTGGGAAGCATCAGCACGACGATGGCGAGCGGCACCAGCAGCAGGCACAGGCTGGCCACGTCCACGCGTGCGCCCTGTACCAGCACCTGCGACCAGCCCTCGACTTCGCTGATTTGCACGCGCTGCCACCACGCCAGCCCAAGACGCGACAGGGTCAGCACGACGAAGCCGGTCAGGAAGAATCCGACGATCGGTTTGAGGCGTGCAGTCGCGCCGGCCCAGGCTCGTCCAAACATGTTTTTCTCCCGTTCGATTCCGGACCAGCGATGGTGGCCGCGGGCGTGTCGGAGGCGAATGGGAAAATTGTCGGAGTAATGTCGGAATTCCCCGATGCTCCGGTTGGGCCACGTATCATTCGATGCGGCAGGGTCGCGCGTGGCATGCGCTCTGGGCCCATGTGCATCAATTGCTCCGGGGAGAACACACCCATGCGCCTTCTGGTGATCGAGGACAATCGCAACCTGGTCAGCAATCTGTTCGAATTCTTCGAGCCGCGTGGCCATCAACTGGATGCGGCGCCCGATGGCATCGTCGGCCTGCATCTGGCGACCATGCACTGCTACGACGCCATCGTGCTGGACTGGATGCTGCCGCGCCTGGACGGTCGTGCGTTGCTGGGCAAGCTGCGCGAGCAAGGCATCGACACGCCCGTCATCATGCTCACCGCGCGCGACGAACTGCCGGACAAGATTGCCGGCTTCCGCGCCGGGGCAGACGATTACCTGACCAAGCCCTTCGCATTGCCGGAGCTGGAAGTGCGGCTGGAGGCGCTGCTGACACGCGCGATCGGCCGGCGACAGCGGCGTGTCCTGCAGGTACACGACCTGCGTCTGGATCTGGAAACATTCGAAGCCACCCGGGCCGGTGTCGCGTTGCACCTTTATCCGGCCTGCCGCAAGCTGCTCGTGGCGCTGATGCGTGCCAGCCCTGCGGCTGTCACCCGGCAGCAACTGGAAGATGTGCTGTGGGAAGGCGACACGCCCGAACGCGACATGCTGCGTTCGCACATCTACGAACTGAGACGCAGCGTCGATGGCCCCTTTCCGGTCAAGCTGATCCGTACCCTGCCGCGCGTGGGTTATCGTCTGGCTGCGCCTGATGGTGAGGCAGCGGCAGCATGACGGTTCGCCGCAGCCTGCGTTCGCGCATCCTTCTGTGGCTGGCCGGCTTCGCGCTGCCGCTGGCCGGAGCGATCGCGCTGCATGGCTTCCTCGTCAATGAATACGCCGAGCATCTGCTCTGGGATTCGCTGGTGCAGACCGAGTTCGATCGCCATCTGGCGCGCCGGGCCAGGGATCCCGGCTATCGCTGGATCGACTCGGACAATCTGCACCTGTACGCGGAGGACGAGAACACCTCGCTGCCCGCGCAATTCCGCGACCTGCCCGACGGCATCCATGACGAGTTGGAGATGGATGACGGAAGCGAGGTGCTGGTGTTGATGCGTCATGTGGACGACGTCCGGTACGCATTGGCGCTGGACATCACCGAGATGGAAAAGGAGGAACACCGGCTCGCCTGGTTCATCCTCGGCTCCGCCATCGCACTGGTTGCGCTGACCGGTGTGCTGATGGCTCTCGGCCTTGGACGTGCATTGCGCCCGCTGGCCGACATGGCCCGGTCGATCGCTGCATTGTCGCCGGACCGCAGCGGCCAGCGTGTCATCCTCGACGAACGCGCCAGCTCCGAGCAGGAAGTGATCGCCAACGCGCTCAACGACTATCTGCAGCGCAATGAGCGTTTCGTCGAACGCGAGCGCACCTTCATCCACACCGCCAGCCACGAATTGCGTACGCCGGTGGCAGTGATCGACGGCGCGGCCGAGATCGGCCTGCAGCCGATGCAGCACCCGGATGCAGTGCGCCACCAGTTGCTTCGCATCCAGCGCACCGCGCGCGACATGGAGCAATTGATCGGGCTGTTGCTGACGCTCGCGAAAGATCCTTCACGCCTGGCCCAGGCGAGCGTCCCACTGGAGCTGCACACGCTGCTGCCGCAGATCGTGGACGATCACCTTCATCTCGCCGAGGGCAGGGCGCTGCAGCTCGACCTGTCGATTCCGACGCCGTGTCGCATTGTCGCTCCACCGGGCGTCGTGCGTGCCGCCATAGGCAATCTGTTGCGCAATGCCATCGAACACAGTGACAGCGGCACCATCCGCATCGCATTGAGCGGCGACGCGACCGTCACCATCCGTGATCCCGGCCATGGCATGAGCCCTGAGCAGATCAGCGCCATCTACAGCCGTATCGCGCGTGGTCGTGCGCTGCAGGGCGACGGTATCGGTCTGAACCTCATCGCACGGTTGTGCGAGCAGCTTGGCTGGCGGCTGGATATCCAGTCCGATCCCGAGCGCGGTACCACGGCCACGCTTGGTTTTGCGGCAACCTGAAAAGCAACGGGCGCCACAAGGCGCCAGTTGTTTTCCCTCAATGCGTCGCGCGGTCTGCGAGTGGATCAATGCCTCCGCCCACATCCCGGTCTCGCGCTTCGAGCCTTCCAGCGTCAGCTCGAACACCGAGGTGAAGACCATCGCCGGCAGAAAGCCGATCGCCAGCAGCACGAACTCGATGCCGATCGTGGTCCAGTTCTGGTCCCTGAGGTGCTTGATCATCCAGCGCAGCTGCATCCGGCTTCCCCCGAACGCCGTGGCATCAATCCAGCGATGGCATGAACGCTACCAGCCAGTAGGCGGTCAGCCCGAACACCGGCGTGCCACGCGCGATCACGCCACGTCGCGGCCGCGCAAAAGAAACGGGCGCCCGAAGGCGCCCGTCGATCCCGCATACGCGGTGGTTTGTAGCAGCGAGGCTCAGTAGCGGTAGTGCTCGGGCTTGTACGGGCCTTCCACCGGTACGCCGAGGTAGTCGGCCTGGTCCTGGGTCAGCCTGGTCAGCTTGACGCCGATCTTTTCCAGGTGCAGGCGGGCGACTTCTTCGTCCAGCTTCTTGGGCAGGATGTACACCTTCTTGGCGTAGCTGTCCTTGTTCGCCCACAGGTCGATCTGCGCCAGCGTCTGGTTGGAGAACGAGTTCGACATCACGAAGCTCGGGTGGCCGGTGGCGCAACCGAGGTTCACCAGGCGGCCTTCGGCGAGCAGGAACATCGCGTTGCCGTTCGGCATGATGTACTTGTCGACCTGCGGCTTGATGTTGACGATCTCCACGCCCTTGAGCGCCTTCAGGGCATCCACCTGGATCTCGTTGTCGAAGTGGCCGATGTTGCAGACGATGGCCTGGTCCTTCATCGCGGTCATGTGCTCGACGCGGATGATGTCCTTGTTGCCGGTGGTGGTGACGTAGATGTCGGCCTCGCCGAGGGTGTCCTCGACGGTCTTCACCTCGTAGCCTTCCATCGCCGCCTGCAGGGCGCAGATCGGGTCGATCTCGGTGACGATGACGCGGGCGCCATAGGCGCGCAGCGAGTCCGCGCAACCCTTGCCGACATCGCCATAACCGCAGACGACGGCGACCTTGCCTGCCAGCATCACGTCGAGCGCGCGCTTGAGGCCGTCGGCCAGCGACTCGCGGCAGCCGTACAGGTTGTCGAACTTGGACTTGGTGACCGAGTCGTTGACGTTGATCGCCGGGATCAGCAGCTTGCCATCCTGGGCCAGCTGGTACAGGCGATGCACGCCGGTGGTGGTCTCTTCGGAGACGCCCTTCCAGTCGGCGACGACGCGCGTCCAGTAGCCCGGACGTTCCTGGGCGACACGCTTGAGGAGGTTCTTGATGACCTGCTCTTCGTGGCTGCCCGACGGCGAGTTGACCCAGCTGTCGTCGCCCTGCTCCAGCTCGTAGCCCTTGTGGATCAGCAGCGTGACGTCGCCGCCATCGTCGACGACCAGTTCCGGGCCGGTCAGCGTGCCGTCCGGCAGCGTGAAGGTCAGCGCGTCCAGCGTGCAGTCCCAGTATTCCTCCAGCGTCTCGCCCTTCCAGGCGAACACCGGCGTACCGGTGGCGGCGATGGCGGCAGCGGCGTGGTCCTGGGTCGAGAAGATGTTGCAGGACGCCCAGCGCACGTCGGCGCCGATGTCCTTCAGCGTCTCGATCAGCACGGCGGTCTGGATGGTCATGTGGAGCGAGCCGGTCACGCGCACGCCGTTGAGCGGCTTGCTGGTAGCGTGCTTGCGGCGGATCGACATCAGGCCCGGCATTTCGTGTTCGGCGATGTCGATTTCCTTGCGGCCCCAGTCGGCCAGGGCGATGTCGGCGACTTTGTAGTCACCTTCCTGGGGGAAGGTTTTCAGTTGTGCATTCATGGTGTGGCTCCGAATAGGTGAACCGGTCCGGCAAGCGCGGTGCGATACCGGATGTGTTCGTGAGCGCCGTTGGAATGAGTCGACCGCCGAGCCTGATTCCGGTGCATCCGGACTTGCAGCGCCCCTCGGCGGGAAGGTGGGCAATTCTACCAGTCTGCCCCGACCTTGCCGGAGAGTGAGGGGATTGGGTGCAAGATTGCGTACAGGTAACGGCAGGGATTCCGTCTCAAGGAGTGCACCATGTTGCTTCCACGTTGCTTTTTACTTGTTTTCATTGGGTTGTTCGGTGCTGTTGGCGCGGCGAAGGCCCAGTGGATTTCCGGTCGCCTGGTGCCGGGCGTCGGTATGGAGGCCAATGGGGCCTCTGAAGCAGTCGATGTGTCCGCGGATGGCAGGACCGTGGTGTTCTCGACCTCGGCCACCAACTGGGTGCCGGAGGCCATTGCCAATACCGACAAAGTCATGGCGGTGGATCTGGACACCGGGCTGATGGAGGTGGCGTCGCGAACCACCGGAGGGGGCGTCATTCGCGGGGAGGCGCCTGTGGTGTCCCGCGATGGGCGTTACGTGGCGTTTCTCCACCACGGCGGCAACCTCAATGTGGGGGTGCCACATGCCAATTGGCAGGTGGCACGCAAGGATCGCGTCACGGGACAGTTGCGGCTGGTCAGTGCCAACAGCGGTGGTGAGGCATCCAACGCGCACGTCAATGATGACTGGGTTGCGATGTCCGGCGATGGTCGCTACATCGCGTTCGAGGCGACGTCGTCCAATCTGGGCATTCCCTCCAATGGCTGGAATCAGGTGTTCGTCAAGGACATGGATACCGGTCAGATCCACCATGCATCGGCCACGATGGCGGGCGCACTGGCGCCGGACGGTTGTTCGATCAGGGCCAATGCGATGTCGGACAACGGGCGCTACGTGGTGATGATCTGCAATCAGCCGCTGATTGCCGGAATGCCCAACGGGCAAGCCTATGTGCGCGACATGACCACGAACGCGCTCCAGTTGATCAGTCGCGCCAGTGGGATTTCCGGGACGCCGAGTACGGCGTTTGCTTCGCGTGCGGCGATTTCGTCCAATGGTCGGTTCGTTTCGTTCCAGACCCGTTGCTACGGTGGTGTCGGTGGCGATTGCACGAACAACAGTGGCGTCTACGTGCGGGATCTCCAGAGCCATGTCTCGACCCGCATTCCGCGTCCGGCTGCGTTGGAAGTCGACGCATGCAGCGTGTCTGATGTGTCGGATATCGGCACGGTGCTGATGGGATGTGTTCAAAGCGGTCGGACACAGGTGTATCTGCACATTCCGGGAGCTGCGGGTACGCCGTTTCTTGTCAGTGAGACGGCTGCTGGCCAGCCGGGCAACGGTGTGTCGGGTGCCACGCTGGCGGTGAACGCCAATGGCCTGTCGATGGTGTTCGATTCGTTGGCCAGCGATTTGGCGTCAGGTGATACCAATGGTGTCGGTGACGTGTTCGTGTTCGTCGACGAATCCATCATCTCCGGACTCTTTGCCGACAGCTTCGAATGAGGTCACGGGCGGCGCGTCCGTGGATCGGCATACACTGGCTGCCTGAGTCGCTGACGAGTCTTCCGGCATGTCGAATCCGCCTTCACGTGCGCGCCTTCCCGTGTTTCTGCAACAGGCCTTCAACCTGCGTCGCGAGGAAGTCGCGCCGGTACTGATTGCCGCACTGTTCTTCTTCTGCATCCTCACTGCGCTGATGCTGCTGCGCCCGGCGCGCGATGCGCTCGGCATGGCGCGCGGCATCGAGGCGATCCGCTGGCTGTTCGTCGGCACCGCCGTGGTCACGCTGGCGGTCAATCCGGTATTCGGCTGGATGGTCAGCCGCTTCCGCCGCCTGCATTTCATTTCCGCCACCTACGCCTTTTTCGCGCTGAGCCTGTGCGGCTTCTGGGCGTTGCTCATGTTCGTCCCGGGGGCGGTCGGCGAGCGCAGCGGGCAGGTGTTCTACGTGTGGTTCAGTGTCTTCAACCTGTTCGTCACGATGGTGTTCTGGGCATTGCTGGCCGACCGATTTTCCAGTGATCAGGGCAAGCGCTTCTTCGCGTTGATCGCCGTCGGAGGCACGCTCGGCGCGATCTTCGGGCCGTGGCTGGCGAAAACCCTGGCCGAACCGTTGGGCACGCCGAACCTTCTGCTGGTGGCGTCGGGTTTTCTCGTGCTGGCCATCGTCTGTGCGTGGCTGCTGGTGTGGATTCGCCCCGACCGGTGCGGCGCGCATGCCGATGCGCCGGCCGCCAGGGCCGAGGAAGCCGAACGCATCGGCGGCAGCGCGTGGGCTGGACTGCGTGCGGTGTTCGCGTCGCCGTATCTGCTCGGCATCGCCGGTTACGTGGTGTTGATGACGGTCATGGCGACCTTCATCTATTTCACCCGCCTGCACATGGTTGCCGCCGCCGAAGCCGATCTGGACGCGCGCACGGCATTGTTCGGCAACATCGACATGTGGACCCAGATTGCGGTGCTTGCGCTGCAAGTGGCACTCACCGGACACATCATCCGGCGCTTCGGGCTGGCGGTGGCGCTGGCTGCATTGCCCATCGCGACAGCGATCGGGTTCGTCGGTCTTGCGATCTACGGTTCGTTCACCGTGCTGATCCTGCTGGAAGCGGCCAACCGCGCCCTGCAGCGCGGCCTGACGCGCCCGGCGCGCGAGGCGCTGTTCACCGTGGTCGGCAGGGAAGACAAGTACAAGGCCAAAGCCTTCATCGACACCTTCGTGTATCGCGCCGGCGACGTGATCGGCGCACAGACCGAAGGTGCGCTCGTCCGCCTCGGGCTGGCGCTCGGCGGATTGGTCAGCGTGGTGGTGCCGCTGGCGCTGGTGTGGGCGGCGCTGGGCATCTGGTTGGGGCGGGCGCAGCAGAAGCGTTCGGGGGCGGCGGACTGATCACGGCCTTCCCGTGCGATCCACTGCCAGGGTTTGCCGGCTTCCATCCTGCCGGTGCTGCTTCTGTTCGTGGATCGGTCCGTTGTTCCCGGATGCGCCCTCTCAGGCGTTGAAGAAGGGTGCGAAAACCGGCAGCGGCTCATTCGAAGTCGTCGCTGAAGATTTCCGGGAGCACCGGCTGGGGCGGATTCGCACCTGCCTCCACCGCACCGATGTCGCAGTTGCCGCCAGTCCCCACGTAACCGCGCTGGTCCACATGGGTGCAACTGGGGATCATGATGATGCGATTGAGCGCCGGGCTGCCCGGTTGCGGCATCCGGGTGAGAGTGGGGCCGCCGTTGTCGGTCAATGGCCCGAGGCCAAGCGTCGCTGGCGCGACATTCACGCTGTTGAAGGCCGATGAGAGTCCGCAGGTGTTGCCGGGAGATTCGATGTTTTGCCGGGAGTCGATAAGCGATGCCGGCGCGTTGGTGGTGCAGCCGCCCTGCAGAATGCTGTCGTCCAGTCGCAGCGAGGTGTCGTTGCTCAGCGAGAACACCCGCAGCGCGTTCGGCGTGTTGTTGGCACGATTGCCGAACAGTGTCGCGTGGCGCAGCAGGCTTTCGTTGCCGCCGCCATGGGCGAGGTAGAGCGCCCCCCCACTGGAGGCGAGGCTGGTGGTGTTGCCGTCGAGCGTGGAATAGCGAATCTCGATCGGGTCGTACGCGGCGATCGCGCCGCCTGCGCCGGTCGCGGCGTTGTTTGACAGCGTCGATCGCTCGATTCGGAGCAGGCCGTTGTCGTGATGAATCGCGCCGCCGCGTGCGTTGCTGGTGTTGCCGGAAAACGTGGTCTGCCGGATGGTAATGGCGCCCGTACTGCACAGCGCACCGCCATCACCGTCGGTCTGGTTGCCAGCGAAATGCGCCAATGTGATGTTCAGTTCGGGTGCTGCCAGCAGCTCGACAGGGGCGTCGAAGGCAATGGCGCCGCAGCCGCCGTTCGCACGGTTGGCCAGGAAGTCCGACCCGCTGACATCCACTTCGACACGCGTGGTTGGAACGACAGGACTCACGCCGACCCAGAGCGCTCCACCGCGCCCGGTGCTGCGGTTGTCCTCGAAACGATTGTCCGTCAGTGCGAGTCGGCTCTGGCCGATCGATGCGAGCAACGTGACCGCGGCGCCGTTGCCGTTGCTGAGATTGCCTGCGAATTGGTTGTGGCTCACGACCCGGTCGCCCAGTGGCGTGTAGGCCAAGGCAATAGGCAGGCCCATCCGCACCACGGAGGGGAACTCGCCGTACATGCTGTTGTTGCGGAACTCCGAGCCCGTGATGAGGGTCGGCCCCAACAAATCCGTCACGATCGGGCCATCGTCCACGCTGTTGTTGGCTTCGAACAACGAGTCGATGATGGTCAAGTGACTGACGGCAGCAATCGCTCCGGTGGAACCGGTGTTGTTGCGCATCGCGACGCGCTCCAGTCGAAGACGCGTGTTCTCGTTGGCAAAGATGGGTGCCGGCGCGGTGGACACGGCACCTTCGATGGAAAGGTCGCGCAGCGTTGCGAAAACCAGATCACTGTCGTGGCCGATACCCAGCACGCTGCCCAATACCAGGGTTGGCACGATGCGGGTGGCGTCGCGCCCGACGCCGACGATTTCAACGGAATCGGAGATGGGCAGCGGGCCGGATGTTCCTGGTGCCTCCGGTGGCGGGGGTGCGCTCTGCGAGAGAAAGTATTCGCCAGCGGCGAGCAGGATGCGATCGTTGCCTTCGATTGCATTGGCTGCGATCAGGGCTTCACGCAACGAGCAATCCGTCGGGGCACAACCGTTCGGCACGGGATCGTCCGTGCGCGTGACGACGAAATCCGCAGCGTATGCGCAGGGCGACAGCAGCAATGCGGCGAGGATGGATCGGAAACATGAGGGCATGGCGGGTTCCTCGTGGCTTGCTCTCTCCCACGAGAAATGGTGAAACGAGGGGACAGGCATCGTCCGCCCGCACGTGCCGGAGGGGGGCTTTTGCCGGGTTTGCCGTGGACCCGAAAAGAAACGGGCCGCAATGCGGCCCGTTTCCTGCAACACATGCAACATCCGGCGACTTACTTCACCTTGACGCTGCCCTTCAGCCCGGCTTCCTCGCGCAGCGCCTGCGCGCGGTCGGTCTTTTCCCACGAGAACGCGGTGTAGGCGTTGCCGCTGGCATCGACGATGTTCTTCGGCTTGCGCCCGAAGTGGCCATAGGCGGCGGTGTCGCGGTAGATCGGGTGGATCAGGTCGAGCATCTGGATGATGCCGTAGGGACGCAGGTCGAAGTGCTTGCGGATCAGCTTTTCGATCTTGGCATCGGCGATTTTGCCGGTACCGAAGGTGGTGACCGAGATCGAGGTCGGCTCGGCCACGCCGATGGCGTAGGACACCTGGATCTCGCACTTGTCGGCCAGGCCGGCAGCAACGATGTTCTTGGCAACGTAGCGCGCGGCATAAGCGGCGGAGCGATCCACTTTCGATGGATCCTTGCCCGAGAACGCACCACCACCATGACGGGCCATACCGCCGTAGGTGTCGACGATGATCTTGCGGCCAGTGAGGCCGCAGTCGCCCACCGGGCCGCCGATCACGAAGATGCCGGTCGGATTGATGTGCACCTTGTTCTTCGGCAGCTTCTTCAGCCATTCGGCAGGCAGCACCGGCTTGAGGATGTGCTCGTACACGCCCTCGACGATGTCTTTCTGCTTGATGCCCGGATCATGCTGGGTGGACAGCACCACGGCATCCAGGCCGATCACGTCGTTGCCGTCGTAACGCAGCGTGACCTGGCTCTTGGCGTCCGGGCGCAGCCACGGCAGCGGCGAGTTCTTCTTCTTGCGCACCTTGGCCTGCTGTTCGACCAGACGGTGCGAGTAGTAGATCGGCGCAGGCATGAACTCGGGCGCCTCGTTGCAGGCATAGCCGAACATCAGGCCCTGATCGCCTGCGCCCTGTTCTTCGGGCTTCTTCTTTTTCTTGTCGTTGCCATCCACGCCGGCGGCGATGTCGGGCGACTGCTTGCCGAGCATGTTGATGATGGCGCAGGTATGGCCGTCGAAACCGACATCGGAATTGTCGTAGCCGATGTCGTTGATGACGCCGCGCGCCAGGGCTTCGATATCGACCCAGGCATCGGTGGTGACTTCGCCGGCGACGATGGCGGCGCCGGTCTTGACCAGCGTCTCGCACGCCACGCGTGCGCGCTTGTCCTGGGCGAGGATCGCGTCGAGCACGGCATCGGAAATCTGGTCGGCGATCTTGTCCGGATGGCCTTCGGATACCGATTCGGACGTGAAGAGGTGGCTGCTCATTTCAGGTTTATATCCTTTGATTCGGATGAAGGGATCAAAAAGCGGGCGCGCATGATACTGCCGCACGGTCGCGACTGCATCAATGGCGGTTGAACAGGATGCATCACGGTCTGATGGTGATGGCCAGCGCGACATAGCGCGCATGCAGACGCGCCACGATGTCGTCCAGCCGCTCGATCGGGCCGTCGTTGGTGAGCGCGTCATCGGCCAAGGCGAGGCGCGAGGCGCGGTCTGCCTGGGCCGCGAGCATGCGCTCGGCGGCCGCGCGATCCAGCGCGTCGCGCCACATGGCACGCTGGATCTGCACCTCGCGTGGTACATCCACGACCAGGACGCGGTCCAGCCAGTGGTAGCGATGCGTGGATTCGGCGAGCAGCGGGATGGCGACCAGCACCAGTGCAGGCCCCGGCGCCGTCGCCAGCGCGTGAAGGCGGTCATGCACGCGCGGATGCAGGATCGCGTTGAGTCGAGCACGCGCGGCATCGTCGTTGAAGACCACGGCACGCAATGCGGCGCGGTCGAGGCGATCGCTGGCATCCAGCATCTGCTGTCCGAATGTTCCGACGATTTCCGCCAGCGCCGGCTCGCCCGGTTCGACCAGTTCGCGCGCGACGATGTCGGCATCGAACACCGGAACACCCTGTTCGGAAAATCGCGCGGTGACCGCGGACTTGCCCGAGCCGATCCCGCCGGTGACGCCGATGACGAACGGGCGCGTCACGCGGTCGGATCTTCCATGGACCCGGAATCCGCGAGCGTGTCCGGTGCAGACAATGACAATTCGCGCAGCAACAAGCTGGCTTGAGTCCGGTTGCGAACACCGAGTTTCTCGAAGATCGCGGTGACGTGCGCCTTCACCGTGCGCTCCTGGACATCCAGTCGGTCGGCGATCTGCTTGTTGAGAAGGCCTTCTGCGATGAGTGCGAGGACGCGGAATTGTTGTGCGGTCAGCCGTGAGAGGCGCACTGCCAGATCGGCATCGACCGGATCGGACGCGGTGTGGACAAGGGTGGCGCGCAGGTCATCCGGCAACCAGGTGTCGCACGCCAGCATCGCGGCGATGGCGCGGCGGATATCGTCCATGCTGGTGCGTTTCGGGATGAAGCCCGCAGCGCCATGGTCGAGCGCGCGGCGCACCACGCGCGGGTCATCGTTGCCCGAGCACACCACCACGGCCACGGCCGGAAACTGGGCGCGCAAGGCGGCGAGACCGGCGAGGCCGTGGTTGCCGGGCATGTGCAGGTCCAGCAGGACCAGATCCACGCGCGGATCGCTTTCCAGCGTGGCGAGGGCCGTGGCCAGATCGGCTGCTTCCAGCACCTCGCAATCGGGCGCGGCTGCCAGCGCCGCTTGGGTGAGCGCGGCACGGAACAGCGGGTGGTCGTCAGCGATCAGCAGTACGGGCATGCGTCCGATTATCGCGGGCCGCGTCCGCCTTGTCTGCCCTTATTGGATGGTCCAGCCGCCATCCACCGTGATCGCCTGCCCGGTGATGTTGCGTGCCACCGGCGACATGAGGAACGCGGTGATGCCAGCCAGTTCCTCGAAGGTGATGAACACACCCTTGGGCATCGGCTTGAGCATGATCTCGCTCACTACCTGTTCTTCGGGAATGTTGTTGGTGCGTGCCTGATCGGCAATCTGCTTTTCCACCAGCGGTGTCTTCACGTAGGTGGGGCAGATGGTGTTGATGGTGATGTCGGTATCGGCCGTTTCCAGTGCCAACACTTTGGAGAGCCCGAGCAGGCCATGCTTGGCCGACACGTAGGCACTCTTGTATCGGCTGGCGACCAGCGAGTGGATCGAGCCGATGTTGACGATTCTGCCGAAGCCGCGCTCGCGCATCGAAGGCAGCACGGCCTGGGTGATGCGAGCCACGCCGGTCAACATCACCTCGACGAGGAAGCCCCATTTGGCGATCGGAAATTCCTCCAGCGGACTGACGTGCTGCAGGCCGGCGTTGTTCACCAGCACATCCACCGGGCGTGACAGCGCGGCCAGAAGCGCGGCGACGCTGGCGTCGGAGGTGACATCGAGCGCATGCGATTCGGCCGAGCCGCCCGCGGCGCGAATGGCCTGGGCGATCTGGGCAGCGGCGTCGGCATTGAGGTCGGTGACGATGAGATGGTGGCCTTGCGTGGCCAGGTTCTCGGCAATGCCGGCACCGATGCCGCTGCCGGCGCCGGTGACGAGGACGGTGTGGGGCATCGCAATCTCCATGAAGTCGCGTGGTCGCGTGTGGCGGTGGATGCGAAGCCTAGCAGGGCGTCATGCGGCTGTAGGTCGGACGAAAGTACGAGGGCGCTTGCATGGGGTGTCATTCAGCGCCAGAACGGGATGCGTATCGTCGGGCGTGGCGGCGCATCGTCTTTCGTCGCTTTCGCGGCGGTGGCGTCAGGCGTGTCGCCGTAACGCAGGCTCAATTCGTGCCGGCCGCGCGCGAGGTCGCGCACGTCGATGCGAGCCACCACGCCGCGCAGCTGCTGTCTCGGTTCGCTGCCGAAATCGAAATTCGCGTCGGAAACGGGCATGCCGTCGATGGCGAGGATATAGCGCTGCGGCAGACAGGCCAGCACCGCTTCCGGGTCGGGTGGGTCCGATTCGCCCAGCGCAGGGCACAGGCGCTTGAGTGCAAGCGTATCCGGGGTGGGACGGAACGGAATGAAGACGCGCAACCAGTCGCCCTGTATTTCTTCGGACGGGATGTGCACCGCGGGCAGCAGGCTGTCGAGGTGGACGCGTTGATCGGCATAGTGCCGAGGATCCAGGGTGCGTCCGGCCTTGTTGTCAGCCGGGAGCAGGCTGTAGCCATCCGGATCGAACATCGGTGTGCGCGTTTCCATCCGTCCGGTCGACACCAGAAGCAGCATCAACATCACGGCCACCATCAGGTAATTGCCGCGCCGGCCGCCGGCGTGGCTGACGAACAACATCAAGGGATAGTTCGTGCCGCTCACGAAGGGCAGGCGGGACATGCTTCGACAGCTGGCATCCATGAAACGTTCCAGGCGCGGGTAACGTCCGCTTCGCGTGCGGGCGAGGCTGTCGATGGAATAAAGCGCCAGATAAGGGACGAAAAAAACAGCCATCACGGCGATCATCACGGTCGCCAGTTCGAACTGGCGACCGGACAATTCGTGGACGAGCACCGCCAGCACGATCATCACCACCACCGTGATCGCGATGCCCAGCGTCATGAAGGTGAGGCCGACGCCGAAGCCGAACACCTGGCTGGCTCGGTTGTCGTAACGCTCGATGGCATCATCAAGCGGCAGCGTTTGCTCTCGCACCGTCTTGAGGAACGAAGGTCCCCAGGAGGTCATGCCTTTCCAGTTCACCCCCTCGGGGTAAACGGAGGCCAGGCCGACCAGCGCCACCCAGTAGCCGCGTACGCACAGATGCATGAGAAAGGTCGCAATCAGTGCCAGACAAGCCGTCATCAGGTACATGTAAGGCAGTATCAGGGCGGCTTGGTAAGCGGCTTCCAGCCGTGGCGCGAAGCCGTAGTAAAGCCGATCCAGCAGGTCGGGCGCCTGCATCAGCGAGAACACCGTTGCACCGGAGATCAGCAGTTCCATTTCCCAGGTAGGCGTGGTGCGGCGGGGCAATGGATCGCGGCCCGTCGGCATGGGAATGGGTGATTCGCTCATGAAGGTTTCCTGACGCCGCCGATATGCGTTGCGCGGCATACTATGCGCAAACCCGCAACGGAGGCAGCAGATGTTCACCGCAAGTGGCGCGCAGGATTCCGGTTTCGACGTCTGGTTGCGTCCATTCCGTGATGCGTTGGCGGCATTCCAGCCGGCGGCATTCAGCGGCGCGGGCGCGATGCCGGGCATGGGGACGTGGCCCGGTGCGGGGTGGATGCCGGGCGCAACCACCTCGGCGGGATTTCCCGGCATGAGCGCATGGCCTGGTCAAACGGTGGGCGGTTTCGTGCCGGGCATGACCGCGCCCGGCATGGCCGGCCCGTTCGCGGCGATGTTCGAACAGCTTTCCGCGCTGGCGCAGGGGCAATGGCAACAGTTCGCCGGCCACGTCGGTGGCGAGGCAGGCAATGCCACTGACGCGATGTCGCAATGGCGGCATGCGCTCGAAGGCATGGTCCCGGCGGCGAACGCCGCGTTCGACGTTTCCGCGATGCGCGGCATGGACAAGCAGGCGCTGCGCGATTCGCTTTCCACTCCACCGGTCGGGCCGCTGCGCGAGCACGTGCAGCGCTGGCAGCAGGCGGTGCTGGCGCATCTGGATCATCAGGAGGCTGCCCAGGCCTTCTCTGCGCAACTGGGCGAGATCATGAAGCTGGCGTTGACATACTACGAGCGTCGCCTGGCCGCGCGTGTCGAATCGGGACAACCGCAGGTCTCGATGCGCGCGCTGTTCGACGAGTGGATCGAGGCGGGTGAGCAGGCCTGGGCCGAACGCGCCGGCAGCGATGCCTTCGTCACCGCATTCGGGCACTACACCAATACGCAGATGCGGGTGCGCGCCGCAATGGACGATCAGATCAACAGGGTGGCCGAAAGCCTCGGTCTGCCCACGCGTGTCGAGGTGGAAAGCGACCATCGCCGCATCGCGATGCTGGAGCGCGAACTGCGCCGGATACGCGACGAGTTGGATCAGCTTCAGCGCGGCCCGGCACAGGTTCCGGCAGCACCGACCGCGGCGGAAAAACCGCGCGTGGTGCCGATTCGCCCGGATCTGGCGGTGGCCGCCGAAACCGCGTCGGCCAAGTCGCGCCGCGCCAAGGCGGCGAAGGCGTCAAAGGCCGGAAAAAATGCACCCGGCAAAACCGCGCCGCGTCCGGGCAAACGCGGCAAGCCCGCGAAGCCGGAACGTTCCAGCGTATCGGCCACGGTGCTCCCCATCGTCGCAGCGCCGCGCGCCATCGGCGGTGCAGGCAAGGTCGCGCGCGATGAAGCCGCGCCGCGCCGGAGGGCCGGCAAATGATCGCGCCCTTTTCCATCGATCCGACCCAATGGGCGCAGGAAGCCCTCGATGTCCGCCGCCGCCTTGCCGTCGGCCCGCGCACGCTGCGCGAGGTGGGGGACGTGGACTTCGGCTGTTCGCCCAAGGACGCCGTCTACCGCGACGACAAGCTCACCTTGTACCGCTACGCCAACCCGAACCGGCGCAAGGATGCGGTTCCGCTGCTGATCTGCTATGCCTTGGTGAATCGGCCGTACATGGTCGATCTGCAGGAAAACCGCTCGCTGGTACGAGGCCTGCTCGCTCGCGGCGAGGACGTCTACTTGATCGACTGGGGCTACCCGGACCGATCGGATCGTTACCTGGACATGGAAGATTACGTCGAGCGCTTTCTCGGCGGCTGCGTGGATTTCCTGCGCCGCACGCACGATGTGGACGCGATCAACCTGATCGGTATCTGCCAGGGTGGCGTGCTCTCGCTGTGCTATTCGGCGCTGCATCCGGACAAGGTGCGCAACCTGATCACCACCGTGACCCCGGTGGACTTCCACACGCCCGACAACATGCTCTCGCGCTGGGTGCAGCAGATCGACATGGATTTGATGGTCGATACGCTCGGCAATGTGCCGGCCGACCAGATGAATCTGTGTTACCTGATGCTCAAGCCGTTCCGGCTCAATTTCCAGAAGTACGCGGGATTCATCGACACGCTGGAGGATGCCGGCCAGGTCGAGGATTTCCTGCGGATGGAAAAGTGGATCTTCGATTCGCCCGATCAGGCGGGCGAGATGCTGCGGCAGTTCGTCAACCAGTTCTACAAGGGCAACGGTTTCGTCAACGGCGGTATCCGTGTCGGGCCGCGCGCACCGACGCTGCGCGATGTGACGATGCCGGTCCTCAACATCTTCGCCCTGCAGGATCATCTGGTGCCGCCGGATGCCTCACGTGCATTGAAGGATCTGGTGGGCACGAAGGACTACAGCGAACTGGCCTTCAAGGGGGGGCACATCGGCATTTACGTCTCCAGCCGCGCCCAGCACGAGGTTCCGACCGCCATCTGCGACTGGCTGTCGCGGCGCTGAGGCCGCGCTGTTCCTGTCTGCGAGGGTCGGCGCTCCGATGCCCGGATGGAGGGGCTGTCGGCTGGAGGCATGCAGTTCGGCAGGAACCCGCAGGCCGATGCGTCACTACGGGCCGCGTTGCGTGATGGTCCTTGCCCTTCCGGTGCGCGCCGTCACTGTTTTTTCGATGACGGCGTGCGCGATGCCGTGCCGGTGCGTGCGGCATCGGCCGGGATCGAGCTGATCAGTCCCTGCTGAAGGCTCTTCCACATGTCCAGATTGCGCTCGGTCAGCTGGTTCAGCATGCTCCACGGCGTCTGGCCCATGAGATTGGACAGCTGGCTGCGGAACTGGGTTTGCTGATCCAGGAACAGTTGCATCGAGCGCTCCAGATAATTGCCCATGAAGCCCTGCAAGGCATCGCCGTAGAAGCGGATGATCTGCGTCAGCAGCTCGGTGGAGAAGATCGGCTGCCCGCGTTCCTCGTGCTCGGCGATGATCTGCAACAGCACGGTGCGGGTGAGATCCTCGCCGCTCTTGGCATCGATCACTTCGAACTTCTCGCCATCGCAGATCAATTGACGCACGTCCTCCAGGGTGATGTAGCTGGAAATTTCCGTGTCATAGAGACGGCGATTGGGATATTTCTTGATGACGCGGGGTTGTGCCATGACGAGAGCCTGTAGAAAGCGACGGAGCGGGCATTAGAGCGTTTGCTCAGGATCGCGTACCCACTCCGGTGTTGCAAGCCGGTGCGGATTCACCAGCCCATGTGATGGCCGCCGTTGATGTCCAGGTTGGAGCCGGTAATCCAGCTCGCCTGCTCGTCGACGAGGAACGCGACGGCATAGGCGATCTCCTCCGGTGTGCCGAGACGACCGGTCGGGATGTCGGCGGCGATCTTGGCGCGGACCTCCTCGGGTACGGCCATCACCATGTCGGTGGCGACGTAGCCCGGTGAGACGGTGTTCACCGTGATGCCCAGTTTCGCGTTCTCGCGCGCCAGGGAAATGGTGAAGCCGTGCATGCCGGCCTTGGCGGCGGCGTAATTGGCCTGGCCGTACTGGCCCTTGAGGCCGTTGATCGAGCTGATCTGGATGATCCGCCCCCACTTGCGCTCGCGCATGCCTTCGATCACCGGCCGGGTGACGTTGAACACCGAGTTGAGGTTGGTGTCGATCACGTCATGCCACTGCGACGCGCTCATCTTGTGGAAGGTGCCGTCGCGGGTGATGCCGGCGTTGTTGACGAGGATCTCGATCGGGCCCAGCTGCGCCTCGACCTCCCGCACCATCGCAGCCGCTTCCTCGGGCGAGGACACATCACCCTTGCTCAGCGCGAAGTCGTAGCCATCGGCCTTCATCCGGGCCTGCCACTCCCGGGCTTTTTCCTCGTTGCGGTAGTTGGTGGCGACCTTGTGGCCGGCATCGGCCAGACGTTTGCAGATGGCGGTGCCGATGCCACCCGTGCCGCCGGTGACCAGTGCGATACGTTGCGTCATGTGGAGTTTCCCTCGGTGGTCCACGCTCGGAGTGGCGCGGTTGTCTGGATTCTACATGCTGCGTGCGATGCTGCCGTCCGGCGCTCCCTGCGATTCGACATGGCGATTTGCCGCAGGGATGCGCTCCATGGAGAACGCATCGACAGCGGCCTGGAGGCAGGTCTCGACGGAGTGCTTGCCCGCCAATGCTTCCGCCGGCTGGCCCAGAAATCGCCAGGCTGCACGAAGTGCCGGCAACGGGTTGGAGGGATCCAGGGCGAGCGCCTGTTGCGATTTGCCAAGTTTGTGGCCGTGCGCATCGAGCGCCAGCGGGAGGTGCGCGTAACCGGGGTGGGGCAGGCCGAGTGCGGATTGCAGGAATATCTGGCGGGCGGTGGAATCGATCAGGTCGGCGCCACGCACGACCTCGGTGACCCCGGCGTCTCCATCGTCCACCACGACGGCGAGCTGGTAGGCGATGAGCCCGTCGGTGCGGCGCAACACCACATCGCCGACCTCGTGTGCGAGATTCTGTGTTTGCGGACCACGTATCGCATCGAGGAATGAGATCTCGCGATCGGGCACGCGCAGACGCAGCGCGGCAGGACCGTCGTTGCGCGCCGCGACGCAACGGCGATGCACCGCGCCGCCCAGTTCGCTGCGGCTGCATCGGCAGGAAAACAGCAGGCCGGCAGCCTCGAGCCGGGCGAGCGCGGCGCAGTAGGCGTCCTGGCGTCGGCTTTGCCAGACCACGTCGCCATCCCATTCCAGCCCGAAGCGGCGCAGCGCATCGAGTTGCATGTCGGCCGCGCCGGGAACCACGCGTGGCGTGTCGATGTCTTCCACCCGCATCCGCCATTCGCCACGCTGCGAGCGCGCCCGCAGGAAACTGCCGAGCGCGGCCACCAGCGAGCCGAAATGCAGCGGCCCGGTGGGCGAGGGCGCGAAGCGGCCACGGTAGGGCGGCGTGCGATGCTGCTTGAATTGACCTTCGGATGTCATCATTTAGGTCCGGAACCCGAGAATGCGCCGCATCCGGCAACGCACTGGAGACAGCTTCCCATGATATTCAGACGCATCGCCCTCTTTCTGGCCACCAACCTGGCCGTGATGATCCTGCTCGGCATCGTGCTGAGCGTGCTGCAGCACGTGTTCGGGATTCAACTGGGCAACAACGGCACGCTGCTGGTGTTCGCCGCGATCTTCGGCTTCGGCGGCGCGATCATTTCGCTGCTGCTGTCCAAGACCATGGCCAAGCGCAGCACCGGTGCGCACGTGATCACCGCACCGCGCAACGAAGTGGAGCGCTGGCTGTTCGACACCGTGCAACGCCAGGCCCAGCAGTTGGGCATCAAAATGCCGGAAGTGGCGATCTACGATGCACCGGAAATCAACGCGTTCGCGACCGGCGCCAGCCGCAACAATTCGCTGGTGGCGGTGTCCACCGGCCTGTTGCGTTCGATGAGCCGGGACGAAGCCGAGGCCGTGCTCGGGCATGAAATGGCGCATGTGGCCAATGGCGACATGGTGACGATGGCGCTGATCCAGGGCGTGCTGAACACCTTCGTGATCTTCCTGGCGCGCGTGGTCGGACGTGTCATCGACGGCATGATCAGCGGCAACCGCGATGATGGCCCGAGCTTCTTCTACTACATCATCGTGCTGGTGCTGGACATGGTGTTCGGTCTGTTCGCCTCGATGATCGCGATGGCCTTCAGCCGCTGGCGCGAGTTCCGTGCCGATGCCGGCGGCGCGCGTCTGGCCGGTCGCGAAAAGATGATTGCGGCACTGGAACGACTTGCACTCAACCAGGGCCAGAGCACGCTGCCCGACCAGATCCGCGCCTTCGGCATCGCTGGCGGCATCGGCCAGGGCATGCGCAAGCTGCTGATGACCCATCCGCCACTGACCGAACGTATCCGCGCGCTGCGCGAATCCGCCTGAGATCGGGAAGGATCACGCTTCGGCCGCATCGTTACGGTGTGCGCCCGAGAGGGACGCGAATTCAGCCCTCGCGTCGCCTCCATCGGTGCACCATCGCCGTCGCCAGCAGCGCGATGCCCAGTGCCAGCTGGCTGGCCGGGCTGGCCGCCGGCACCATGACCGGCGCCAGCGAGGCGGTGCCCAGCGTCGAGGCACGAACCAGAAGTGCGCGGTGGTGTGGGAGGATGGTCGTTGCCTCCTCCCAACCCGAGCCTTGGTGGAAATCGACGAATCCCGTATGCATGGGCGTTGACGCGGATTCATCGGCGCACAGGTAGCGCTCCGGATGGGCCGCCGGATCCCAGCGCACGCCGATGCAGCCATCGCCGGCACTGGCATCCAGGCTCAAGGCGCTGATGTCGTATTGGCAATACGTGCAGGCCTCGCCCAATGCGGCGCGACTGGCTGCCAGTTGTCCAAGCAGCGTGCCCGGCGCGTTGCCGGCACCATCGATTGCGTGCACTTCGATGGTGAATGAAAGGTCGATGCCTCCGGTCGAGGCCAGGCCGAGGCAAGCCGTGGTGCCGCTGCCGGCGGCAGAATTGCTTCGGCGGCATGTGGTGCGGACGGCGCGGATCAAGCCGGTCGCCGCCCCCCGGGTCGGTCTGCGTCAGTGCGGAAATGGCCTTCGCGTTGGCGGCCGGCGGTGTGGATGCCTTCGCCACCGATTGCCTTGGCGTGCTGTCGCTGGCCAAGTGGCATGGCGCAGGCCCGCTCTACCGGCTGCGGCGGGCGAACGAAGTCAATGACTGTCGAGCAGGGGCTCGGCCGACTAGAATTCGGGGATGAAGAAAAACAGTGGATGGGTACGAGTGGCAAGGATCATTCCGCCGCTGTTGGCAGGGGTGCTGACCGTGCCTGCGTTTGCCACGGAGGCGCCACGGGAAATCACGTGGCAGCAACTGCCCGAACCACCGCGTCAAGGCAATTTCGTCGGCGAGCCCGGCCTTCCGATCGATGCGATGAATGAGGGCTTTCTCAACGCCCATCCGGACGTTCGCTGGCGTCGGGAAGGATTGACGGATTACGAAAATCGGCACTATGCCCGCGCCATGAAGCATCTGTTGCGGGCAGCGAAATACGCCGACAAGCCTGCCCAGGCGATGATCGCCGAAATGCATTGGGAGGGCATCGGCGTGCCGCAGGATCGCGCGTTGGGCTATGTCTGGATGGATCTGGCGGCCGAACGCATGTATCCCAATTTCCTGATCCTGCGCGAACGCTATTGGCACGCGATGGACGAGGCGGAACGCAAAGATGCCATCGAGCGCGGCCAGGCGGTGTTTGCCCGGTACGCGGACGACGTCGCCAAGCCGAGGCTGGAAAGCGTGTTGCGGCACGAAGCGCGCAAGGTCACGGGAAGCCATCTGGGCTACGTCGGCACCATGACCGTTGTCCACAACACCGGCCCGCTCGCGGTGCCGGGAATGACCCAGCGCGGTGACTCGTCCTACGCGAAGAAGTACTGGTCGCCGGAGCAGTATTGGCAGTCGCAGGACGCCACGTGGAAGGATCCCCCCAAGGGCAGTGTCGAAGTGGGGGAGTTGGAGGCGGCGCCGGAGCGCTTGCCACCCGACCACTGAGAACACACCCGAGAGGCCGGTCATCCGGTCTGTCAGGAAGCCTCTCGACACGTCTCTCCGCATCATTCCAGCGGCTCTCGACAGAGGAATTGGTCAGGCTGGAATCGTGTTTTCCCCGGGCGGGTATCCAGTGACTTCAAGCCATTGGGTCAAAGACACCGGACTCCTGCCTCCGCCGGAGTGGCAACATCGGATCGGCGTGCGTTCCAGCTTTGCTTAAAGCCCCGTGCCCGGCCGGTTGAGCTTGGGGCAGGTCCCGACGTTGGTCTGGCTGATGCCGGTGACTTCCCACGTGCTTCCGCCGCCAGAGGTGCCCACGCGCAAATAATCGGTGACGGTCTTCAGGCCGCCCGAGCAGCTTTCGATGGTCATGGTGGATCCGACGGGGGCGTTGTCGCCGGGGTGGTCCGTCTGGCAGCCAGTCACGTCGCATTTCGTGGTCGCGGCCGTGTCGTCATCAGGAGGGCTGCCGCATGCCGTGGACGATGTCTGGATGTGGACATACTCCACGTCGGCATCGATCAATGCCCTGTTCAGCGCGAGCGCAGGGTTGCCCGGGCCGGACAGGGTGATGTCGTTCACATGGGCGACGGCTTCATCGAAACCCTCGCTGTCTGGAAAATAGATCCTTTCCGACGATGACGTCAGGCAATCCCTTCTGTCCTGATCTGGTGACGCATTCGCCCATCCGCAATGAAGAAGAACGAGGGTGGCGAGAAGCAAGGGAGCTTTGAATTCCATGACTTTTCCTCCATCTTTTTACGGAGTTTTGATAATTCCAACGTTTGAATGGTACCCCCCTGTACAAGTATCAAATGGCTCCGACTCGTGTTCCCGGTTTGCCCGCGTGCCGGGGCTTTCATAGGTTGGATGCCGGGTTACATCGCGTTTTTCGCGATCTTCCCGTGCAGCTCATTGATCGTCATCAGCGCGGCGCTGCCGTAGTAGGTGTGCAGGTCCGCCACCATTTCGCCTTTCTCGATCACGGGGTCGGTGGCGACCAGACGACGTGCTTCCTCGATGTCGGATACGGCCAGCACGAAAATGCCGCGGCGACCTTCCACGCCATCCAGCGGACCAGCCAGGACAAGTTTCCCTTCTTTCGCCAGTCGGTTCATGTTGGCGAAATGACCCTGGAATATCGCGTTGCGTTCTTCGCCGGGCGGCAGTGGCGTGGGGCCGGTGCGCAAAATCGCGAGCACATAGCGGCGCATGCCGTAATCGTCAGCACCGAGGGAGCGGGCGAGGGCTTCGTCATGGCGGGAAGCAGTGGGCGCCTCGGCGACCGTGTCGGGAGTTTCAGCGCTGACGAAGGCGCACCAATGACACATCGCGATGGCAAGCACGGCGAGCAGGACGCGGGACATGACACGATTCCTTGGTGGGGATGCCTGGCATCCTACGCCACGCCACCGTGCCGTCATCGGTGTTCAAGCGCTCGTTCCAAGGCCTGGAGGCGGGTACGGAAGGCATCCTGCTCCGGGCCGCTGCGGGGCAACCACTGATTCGCTTCCTCCAACGCCAATCGAGCCAGTTCGGCTTCACCGAGGCGCTGATGGCTTTCGGCCAGTGCCAGCGCTGCGCGCAGCGGAAGCGTGGGTGGCAGGGCGCGGATGTCCTCCCGGCCGAACGCTGCGAGTGGTTCGAGGGCATCGCTGGCACGATCCAGCGCCAGCAACAATTCGGCGCGGGTGACGCGCGCGGACTGCATCAGCGGGCTGGCCGATCCAGCATGGGTTTGCGCCATGGCTTCGGCTTCGCCGGCGTATTCGAGCGCCTCGCCGTGGCGCTCGAGCCGATGCAGGGTGCGGGCGTAATTGCCGATCAGTGCAGCCGTTGCGGCGGAAGGGCCGAACAGGCTGCGGCGCAGCGCGAGCGCCTCGGCGAAGGCATGTTCGGCTGCCGCGAAATCGCCCTTGCGAAACTGTGCGGCAGCGAGGTTGTTGAGGGTATTCAGCGCATCGTTGCCGGTGTCCAGATCCAGCGTGCGCCAAAGCCGCATGGCTTCCTGCGACGCGGTGATGCCTTCGTCGATGCGGCCGGCCTGGACATACGCTGCACCGAGGTTGGTGTAGAGCACGGCAGTTTCGAAGTGATCGCGGCCGGAGCGTTGCAGGCGCTGCGACAGTGCGGTTTCCAGCGTGCCCAGTGCGGCAGCGGTGTCGCCGCGTTCTCGTTGCAGGCGTGCTTGCAGGGTACGCGAGGTGAGCAGCACGTCGATGTGACGCTCGGGATCGGCTTCCCAGAACGCCTGTGCTTCATCCAGCAGACGCGTCGCCTCGTCGCGATCCCCCATGTTGTGGGCAGCTTCGGCCAGAGTGAAGCGCACGTCGGCGGCATTGACGGGGTCGGCGATGGTGTCCTCGTGCGTCAGCCAGCGCCGCAACAGCGGTGCGGCGGCGGCATAGTCGCCGATGTGGAAATGCAGTTCACCCAGGGCCTTGAGCACCTCGGCATTGGTGCCCGGATCGGCGACGAAGCTCGCCTGGACACGAGCAGCGGCCTGGTCGAGCACCTGTTTGGCGGTGAGCGGCGAACCCTCGCGGGCCTGCTGGCTGGCATCGCGGAACATGTGTGCGAGATAGTCCCGCACTGCCTTGCTGCGCATCGCCTCGACCTGCGCAGTATCGCGTTCGCGTATGGCTTCCTGCCGCGCCAGCGCGATCGTGGTGAGTGTGCCGAGCAATCCCGCAAGCACCAGCATGGCGACACTTGCCGCCACCCAGTAGCGCCGCAGGAGGCGGCGCAGGCGATAGCCGAGCGCATCACCGCGTGCCTTCACCGGCGCGTGCGAAAGATGTCGACGCACATCGTCCGCCATGGCCTCGGCCGAGACGTAGCGTGCGAACGGTTCCGGACGCAGCGCCTTGAGCACAATTGCATCAAGGTCGCCGCGCAACCTCTTTGCCGCAAGCCGCGACGCATGCTCGCTCGGTGGCGGCGGCGGTCCGGCCTGGGCGCGCTGCAGGAGTGCGACGGCGCCGGACAGCGACGCGGCCTCGCCCCAGGGCGAGCGATCGGTCAGGAGTTCGTGCAGCAGCAAACCCAGCGCATAGACGTCGGTCAGGGTGCTCTCTTCCTCGCCGGCCAGTTGTTCGGGGGCGGCGTAGCGGGGCGTCAGTCGCAGCTCGCGGGTTTCAGTGCCGTCATCGTCGATCAGCCGCGCGATGCCGAAATCCAGCAGCACCGGCTGGCCGTCGGCACGCACCAGGATGTTGTCCGGCTTGAGGTCGCGGTGCACGATCAGGTGACGGTGTGCGAACGCCACCGCATCGCAGACCTGCACGAACAGTGCGAGGCGCGCCTCGATCGGCAACCTGCGCTCGCGACAGTGCTGTATCAGTGGCACTCCCTCGATGTATTCCATCACCATGTAAGGCGAACCATCCGGCTGGTTGCCGGCATCGATCAGGCGTGCGATGTTGGGGTGTTGCAGGCGCGCCAGCATGCGCTGTTCGCGCAGCATGCGACCGGCATCGCCGCTGCCATGATGGCGCAGCAATTTCACTGCGACCTGTTGCTCGAACCGTCCGTCGGCGCGCTCGCCCAGCCACACTTCGCCCATTCCACCCCGGCCCACACGCCGCACCAGGCGCCATGGTCCGGTGTGGTGACCGCTATGGTCCGTGGCTGCCGGCAATGGGGCTTCGAGAAAACCCTCCGAAACGTCCACGGCCAGAAGCAGCTCGCGCACCTGGTCGCGTAGCGTGATGTCTTCACAGACAGACTCGAGGTAGGCAACCCGTTGATCCGGGGGAAGCTCCAGTGCTGCGTCGAGCAGGACTTCGATGCGTGCGAACTGTTCGGCTTCGGAGAGGGTCATGCGTCGCCTGGCGTGCTCGGTGTCTGTTCGCCCAGTTCGCGATAAAGCCAGGCGCGTGCTTTCACCCAGTCTCGCCGTACCGTGCGGTCGGTGACATTCAGCACATGCGCGGTTTCGGCTTCGTTGTAACCGGCAAAAAAACGGCACTCCACCACCTGGGCCAGACGTGGACTCAGCTGCGCCAGTCGATCCAGGGCGTCGTTCACCAGGAGGATCTGTTCATCGGCGGCATCATCCGGGGCATCGATGCTTTCGTCGAGGGAGAGTGGAACCTGACCACCGTTGCGTTTGGCCGCTCGTCGCATCTCGGCGTCACCCACCAGCACCTGCCGCATCGCCAGTGCGGCCGTGGCGAGGAAGTGGCGTTCGTTGTGCCAGACCGATGCGCGTTGCAGTTTCAGCCATGCCTCGCTGATGAGGGCGGTGGTGCACAGCGTGGCGCCGGCACCGACACGGAAGCGCTCGCGTCGTGCGATGCGGCGAAGATCGGCATAAAAGATCTGTACCAAGGACTGCAGTGCGGGATCGTCAGTTGCGCGGTGGGCGGGCAATGGCGTGTTCATGGGTGAAGTCTGGCACAGGCAAGTGTCCGCCAGAACAGGCAATCCCTGCGTTGCTGCGGTGATTCCGGGACACGAGGTTGCACTCGGAGGTGGAGGCCAGGTATTTCGAGCTTCAATGATGGGTGCAGTGCTTCGCGTTCTGGTGCGGATGCGGTTTCAGCAGGCACACGGCAGAGAAGGCCGGCCGCGGGGCGTCAGAACCACTCGGTCAGGGAAATCCCGAGACCGATGTACGTCGAGCGGTGGTTGTAGTCGATCAGGCTTTCGCCGTATCCGCTGAAGACCTGAATGTGGCCACGCAGGGGGCCGTCGAGGGGGAACCCCCAGTCCATCTGCAGCGAACCGTGTGAACGGTCGCCGCCGCGCAGCGAGTGGCGGGCGATGGTGGCGATTTCGTGCTGGCCAATCCGATAGACCAGCATTGCGTCGCCACGCCCGATGTAATCCTCGATATCGGGGTTGTTGTCATCCGAAGAACCTTCGGGAATGCGCCACCACGGACGAAGCACGAATGCCCAGTTGTCACGATCCAGCCCGATCGTGCCGATGATGCGGTTCCAACTGCGCGACTCCGGATCGCCCTGTCCGTTGGATTGATGATTGATGCCGATGGCGGCCATGCGCCCGTTCCAGCCGGCGAGGTGGTAGCGGTTGCGGAAAACGAGCATCAATTCGGGCTCGTAGTTGGTTTCGCGGAACGGGCGCGATTCACCGCTGTTGAACATTTGCCAGCGCGAGGTCTGGGTGTAGGCGCCCCAGAGATCGCCGTTGTCGCCGAACAGGTTCTCCGCGATCTTGGTTTTGAAGCTCAGCTGGAATTTCCCTTCGAATGGTTGGGTGTGCCGCGGGTCGGTGATGGAGTTGTCGGGATTGGATGAATGAGGTTGCGGATTGGGGCGCGAGGCCCAGAACATCGGCAGTGCGTAGATCGGCTTGTAGGCGCGCAGATTGAAGACGCCGAACTTGGAGTCCTTCGCCAGTTCCCAGCGGCTGTCCAGCAGGGACCCGCGGCCGGCATTGGCGAGGATGGACACCGCGTCATCCAGAGGCACGATTTCGCTGATGTCCGATGGCTCGCCGGGCGCAAACCATCGCCTCGGTCGGCGCTGCAGGCCGGAAGCCTCATCGATGGAGGGTTCTGTTGCAGTGGCCTCGACGGCCTGTCGGGCAGCCAGTGCCGCTGCCGCGGCGCGTGCGGCCTCGTCGGCGGCGTGAGTGTCTTCGGGGCGCAGCCGGTAGAAGGTGTCATAGCAGGCCAGTCGTTCGAGATCCGAAGCGATGCCGGCACAGTGTTCCGGTGAGTCTGGTGGCAGGGAACTCTGTGCCTGTGCCGTGGCGGCAAGCAGAGTCAGGGCGATGGAGAAGGCGAAGCGTATTGGCATGTCGGGCGCGGTATCGGCGCGTCAGGCGATACCGGAAGCGGCGGGGTGCAAGTCGATGCTGCTGTGCGCCATGGCGCTCAGGCCGACTGGATCGAGGATGCGGAGCTGGCGACCCCGCACCTTGATGTATCCCTCGTCCTGCAGTCGGGTGAAGCCGCGGCTGACGGTTTCGATGACGAGCCCGAGATAGCGTGCGATGTCTTCCCGGCTCATCGGCAGGCTGAACTCGGTGGCCGAGTGGCCAAGCTGATGGTAACGCTCCGACAACCCATGCAAAAACATCGCGATGCGATCCTGCGCCTGGCGGCGCCCGAGGATTTCCAGATGGTCCTGGTCGCGACCGACGCTTCGGCCGATCACGCGGAGCAGTTGCAACTGCAAGCCCGGCACGGCATGGGTGATTTCTTCGAGAGCGTCGAGCGGAACCTCGCACACCAGTGCCGGGCCGAGAGCCTCGGCTTCGCAGCGGTGCTTGCCACTGCCGAGTGCATCCAGCCCGATCAGCTCGCCGGGCAAGTGGAAGCCGATGACCTGTTCCTCGCCGTCATCGCTGATGGCGACCGTCTTGAAGGCACCTTCGCGAGCCACGTACAGCGCCTCCATCGGGGCGCCGATGCGGAACAGGCGTTCGCTGCGCGCCAAGGGGCGGCGGCGTCGGACGATCTCGTCCAGCCGCACCATGTCGTCCTGCCCGATGCCGGCCGGCAGGCAGAGCTGCTGCAGCGAGCACTGCGCGCAGCTGCGGCGTAACCTGGCCAGATCGAATACAACGCTATGGGTCATCAGACGGTCCTCGAACGACCGGAGGCTGGGTGCTTATCGTGCCAGAACCGGGCTTCTGCCGGAAATCAGACAAAGGGCTAGGCAATCGAGCAGATCGGTTCGCCAAGAGGGCTCCTGCATGGCGCGGAAGCCAAAAACTTGCGGCCCCATGCGATACTTCAGGCCTTCGCTTCGGCCTGCAATCCGCAGGCTGGATGCATGATTTTTCGGAGAATGGAATGTCGATCCTGATCCGCGAAGTGCGCGAGCACGAGCTGGAGTCCGTCCTTGCCCTCAATAACGCCGCCGGTCCGACCATCCTCGAGCTGGATCTGGAGCAGCTTCGATTCTTCTTTGCCGAAGCGGTCTATTTTCGTGTCGCGGAAGTGGATGGCGTGGTGGCAGGCTTCCTGATCGGTTTCGATCAGCACAGTCGATATCGCAGCAGCAATTACCTCTGGTTCAAGGAGCGCTATCCCGCGTTCCTCTACATTGATCGTGTCGTGATCGCCCGCGCCCAGCGCGGCAGCGGTGTCGGGCGGGTGTTCTATGCCGATGTGACCAGTTTCGCCGAGGTGCGACAACCGCTGCTGGCGTGTGAGGTGTTTCTGGAGCCGCGCAACGATGCGGCCCTGCTGTTCCACGGCACGTACGGTTTCCAGGAGGCCGGGCAGCGGGTGATGGACGAAACCGGACTGCGAGTCTCGATGCTGGTCAAGGAGCTCACCAGCTATCCGTGGGTGAGGGAACGCTGGCTCGATGGCCCCGGCCTGCCCGACGTGCCGTGGCTGGCCGAGCGCCCGCATCGTTCCACGCGTCCGACGCAGGAGCGCCGCGCATGACGGCGGCGGGCGATTACGAGCAGGCCGGCGAGTTGAGGATGGGGCAGGTTGGAATCGCCAATCTGCGGGTCCGGACTCTGGATGTGGCCCGTTTGGGGCAGGAAATGCGGGAACGTGTCACGCGCGCGCCGAACCTGTTTTCCCGGGTCGCGGTGGTCGTGGATTTTGGTGGATTGAGCCGCGCGCCCGACGCCGCCAGCGCGCGGACATTGCTGGAGGCGCTGCGCGAAGCGGGCGTGTTGCCTGTGGCTCTGGCGTACGGCACGCGCGACATCGAAGCCCTGTCCATGGAGTTGGGTTTGCCACTGCTCGCCAAGTTCCGCGCCCAGTACGAAAGCGGAAATCAGCCAGCGGTTCCGGCTGCCACGGCAGCGGCACCCGAGCCCGTGCACATGCCTGAGCCGGTAGTGGTCGTCCCTGCAACTCCAGCCACCTCGCTGATGCATCCCAGTCCGGTACGTTCGGGCCAGCAGATTTACGCTCAGGGGCGCGATCTGGTGGTGTCGGCCAGTGTCGGTGCCGGTGCCGAGGTCATCGCCGATGGCAGCGTGCATGTCTATGGCCCCTTGCGCGGGCGAGCGCTTGCCGGAGCGCAGGGGGATGAAAAAGCCCGTATATTCTGCCGCGAGTTCCACGCGGAGCTGGTCGCGATTGCCGGTCGTTACAAGGTGATCGAGGAGGTTCCGCAGGCATTGCGCGGCAAGGCGGTGCAGATATGGCTGCAGGATGACAGCCTGCACATGGCGGAAATCACCTGACCCGCCGTATCGGAACGCCGCGATTCGACATTTTCGGAAACATCACGGAGAGCACCCCTTTGACCCAGATCATCGTCGTCACGTCCGGAAAGGGTGGCGTGGGCAAGACCACCACCAGCGCGAGCCTGTCCTGCGGCTTGGCACGGCATGGCAAGAAGACCGCCGTCATCGATTTCGATGTCGGCCTGCGCAATCTCGACCTCATCATGGGCTGCGAACGCCGCGTGGTGTACGACTTCGTCAACGTGGTCAACGGCGACTGCACGCTGAAGCAGGCGCTGATCAAGGACAAGCGTTTTGACAACCTTTACGTACTCGCCGCCTCGCAGACGCGCGACAAGGATGCGCTCAGTAAGGAGGGCGTGGAGAAGGTGCTCAAGGATCTGGCCGAGGACGGCTTCGACTTCATCGTCTGCGACTCGCCCGCCGGCATCGAGAAAGGCGCGTTCCTGGCGATGTACTTCGCCGACAGCGCGGTCGTTGTGGTGAACCCGGAAGTATCCTCGGTGCGTGATTCGGACCGCATCCTCGGCTTGCTTTCCTCCAAGACGCAGAAGGCCGAGCGCGGCGAGAAGGTCGACGACCGGCTGTTGCTGACGCGCTACAACCCGGCGCGCGTGGAAAGCGGTGAAATGCTTTCGATCAAGGACGTGGAGGAGATCCTGGGCCTCACCGTGCTCGGTGTGATTCCCGAATCCCCGGATGTCCTCAACGCTTCCAACAAGGGCGAGCCGGTCATACTGGACATGGAAACGCCTGCCGGCCAGGCCTACGACGATGCGGTTGCGCGCCTGCTCGGCGAGGATCGCCCGCTGCGCTTCACCCAGGTGGAGAAGAAGGGCTTTTTCTCCAAACTCTTTGGAGGCTGATCCGATGGCGCTTTTCGATTTCCTGCGACCGAAGAAGGATTCCGCCAGCATCGCGAGGAACCGCCTGCGCATCCTGATCGAGCAGGAACGCAGCGACAGCAACGGGCCGGACTATCTGCCGGTGATGCGGCGTGAACTGCTGGAAGTGATCCGCAAGTACGTCAGCGTCGATCTGGATGCGGTCAAGGTGGACCTGATCAAGGACGGTGGGCATGACGTGCTCGATATCTCGGTGTCGTTGCCCGAAAAGCCGGATATGCCCTGACATTTCCGAGTGCAGGAGCGATGCCGCGCAAGCCCCTTCGGGCTGCACGATGTGGCCCGAGCGAAACAACCTTCACGCACGCCGATGCTGATTCTTTCCGACATCGTTTTCACCGATGCGGCCACGCTGCTTGCCGGATTCGATCTGGAGCTGGTGGCGGTGCCGCAAGGGGCGTCGATCCCGGGCAGCTACTGGGGCGAACCGGAGGCGGGGATCATCGGACATCGCGTCTACGTACGTCCCGACACGCCGGTGCATTCGATGCTGCACGAGGCCTGCCACCTGATCGTGCTGCCGCCCGAACGTCGCGTCCAGGTACATACCGATGCGACCGACTCGATCGCCGAGGAAGATGCCGCCTGCTGCCTGCAGATACTGCTTGCCGATCGTATTCCCGGCGTCGGCAGTGAACGCCTGATGCGCGATATGGACGCCTGGGGTTATACCTTCCGTCTTGGTTCGACGCGTGCCTGGTTCGAGCAGGATGCGCAGGATGCATTCGATTGGCTGAAAGTGCGGCTGCCGGGGTGCGTGGTCGCCTGAGGCCGCCCGTTGTCCGCCTGCGCGGCGGCATGAATGTGCGCGGGACCGCACATTCTTCGCATTCTCGAGCCGGGGGGCACCTTGATGGCGTAGTGTTGCGGCCACCGTTGTATTTGCGCTGGGTCAAGCCGGTGCCGGCGTTGTGTTGAGACAATCCTTCATACCTACGATGACGAGGCGACAGATTCCCGATGGCCCATGTGATATTCGAGTGCGGCGATCATCGCTGCGTGGTGTTCAATGATCTGGTGCGCGGCGACGACGGCGTCCAGGCCAATCAGTTCCTGGTCATGCACGGCAACGCGTCCGCACTGATCGACCCAGGTGGTGCCTTGTTGTACACACCGCTGTCGATGGCGATGAGCAGCTTCTTGCCGATGAAAAACCTGACATGGCTGTTGGCATCGCATCAGGATCCGGACATCATCGGTGCAGCGGACCGCTGGCTCATGTACACCCAGGCGGTGGTGGTGTGCTCGAAGCTCTGGGGGCGTTTCGTGCCGCACGCGGTACCGCACTACCAGCAGAATGCCGGGCAGGAGCGTTACCTGCTGCTGCCGGACGAGGGCGGGCGCATCCCGATGGGTGACAGCTATCTCGTGGCCTTGCCGGCGCACTTCCTGCATTCGGTCGGCAACTTCAGTTTTTACGACCCGGTCAGTCGCATCCTGTTCTCCGGTGACGTGGGCTCGTCACTGATCCCCAGTGGCGAGGCTTATCGCACCGTGGAGGACTTCGCTTCACATCGTCCGCGGATGGAAGGTTTCCATCGCCGATACATGGCGTCGCAAAGGGCGTGCAAGCTCTGGTGCGACATGGTGCGCGGTCTCGATCCGGATCTCATCGTGCCGCAGCACGGCCTGCCGATGGGCGGGCAGGCGCGTCACGACTTCCTCGACTGGCTCTCCAACCTGCAATGTGGCGTCGACCTCATGGGTCCGGCGAACTACCGCGTCCCCTTGTAGGCCGGGGTTACACCCCCGGCGGGTCGTGAGACCGCCCAGCCGCGTGCGTAGGCGCGACCTGCGGGCTGCTGTTCGGATCGTCCTCATTCGGCGTAGGCCGGGGTTACACCCCGGCGGGATCGCGCGGCACGTCCGGCGCAACGTCTCCGTTCAGCCGGTGCTCGACGCGGCATGTGGTCGAGCCAGGATCTGCGCCGCACGTTCCAGCGCCGCATGAAGATCGGCGGCCAGATCCTCGGCAGCCTCGATGCCTACCGACAATCGCAACAGGCCATCGCCGATGCCGGCCACCGCGCGCGCTTCGGGCGTCATCGCGGCATGCGTCATCGAGGCCGGATGCGCGATCAGGCTTTCCACGCCGCCGAGCGATTCGGCGAGGGTAAAGTGTTCCAGGCCATCGAGCAGCGCCTGCACCGCCGCATCGCCGCCGTGCAGCTCGAAGCTGATCATTGCCCCGAATCCGCGTTGCTGACGCGCGGCCAAACCATGGCCGGGGTGGGTGGGCAGTCCGGGGAAGTGGGTGGCGGCCGTTGCCGGATGGGCTTCCAGAAGGGCGACCAGCTCTGCGGCATTCTCTTGATGCACCCGCAATCGCGCGTCCAGCGTCCGTAGTCCGCGCAGGGTCAGGAAACTGTCGAATGGCGATCCGGTCAGTCCGAGGGCGTTGGCCCACCAGGTCAGCTGTTCGTGCAGTCCGGCATCGGCCGCGATCACCGCGCCTCCGACCACATCGCTGTGGCCGTTGATGTACTTGGTGGTCGAATGCACCACCACGTCCGCACCCAGTGCGATGGGCGTTTGCAACACCGGCGAAAGGAAGGTGTTGTCGGCCACGACGAGTGCACCTGCGCGGTGCGCGGCTTCGGCCACGAAGCGGATGTCGGTGATGCGCAGCAAAGGATTGCTCGGAGTCTCGATCCAGACGATTTTCGGGGACTGCGCGAGTGCCTGTGCGAGGGCGCGCGGGTTGCCGAAGTCGATCGTGTCCAGCGCAAAATGTCCCTTCTTCGCGAGCGCATTGAACAGGCGCCACGAACCGCCGTAGCAGTCGTGCGGCACCACCAATCGATCGCCGGGTTCAAGCAGCTGCAGCACCAGCGTGATTGCCGCCATGCCGGTGGACACCACGACGCCGCCGGCGCCTCCTTCCAGCTCGGCGAGCGCATCGCCCAACAGGTCGCGGGTCGGGTTGCCGCTGCGGGTGTAATCGTACCGGCGCTTCCCGCCGTATCCGTCGAAGCTGAAGTTGCTCGACAGGACGATGGGGGGCACGACGGCGCCATGTGCCGAATCACTGTCGATGCCGGCGCGCACTGCGGCAGTGCGCGTCGTGCGGGAACGTGGCGTGGCGGCACTCATTGGCAGGAACTCCGGTTCAGGGCGGTCGCCAGAATGGCGCCGATGCGTGCTTCCTCCTTGAGGAACGCATCGTGCCCGTACAACGAATCCACGCGATGCAACCGTGCAGGCCCACTGATGCGTTCGGTCAAACCGAGGAGATCCGTTTCCGGCACGACTTGATCCTGTGCCACGGCCACGATGTCGGTGGGAACGTGAATTGCTTCCGGTTCGACGTCCTGCAGATCGATCGATTCGGAGAGGCGCAGGTAAGCAGTCGCGGAAAAGCGTGCAACGAATCGAGGGCCGATCGCGTCGAAATAGTCTTCGACGGCGAATCGCGCACCATTCGCGCAAACCGTCGGTGCACGGTTGAAGCGCTGATCGAACTCGGCATCGCTGCGGTAGCCGATCACCGCCAGCGAGCGCGCCAGTGCAAGGGCTTCGCGGATGCCGTTCTCGCTGTGGCCGAGTGCCACGATGCGGCGCTGGATCACGCGCAGCGCGGTGACTTGAGGGTGCGAGCGGTGTGCGCCGCTGATGGCGATCAGACGTTCGATCCGGTCGCCATGGCGAGCGGCGAACTGCAGTCCGACCATCGCGCCGTAGGAGGCGCCGACGTAGGCCTTTGCCTTGGCGATGTTCAGGTGATCGAGCACGGCGGCGATCGCATCGGCTTGGTCGGCCGGGTCGATGCACGCGTCCAGACTGCCGTCACTGCCCAGCCAGTCGATCGCGAGAACGCGGTGGCGGTGCGTATCGATGGCCTGATCCGGGCCGCACTGCGCCTGCCACCAGCCCGGCTCGGTGTGGCGTTCGTTCGAGGCGATATGGCGATGTGCGGAAATGCCGCCTTGGACCACCACCACCGGCGCACCTTCGGCGCCTTGCAACTCCCACGCAATCCGAACCCGGCGAATGCCGGCGTGTCGCATCACGAGCGTCATATCCAGCACGCCGCGCGCTGCTGCGGTCGCGTGAGCATCGGTGTCTGGATCACAGAGAGGGACGAAGGCGGTGCTGGCGGCGTGACTGAAACTCATCGGAAGCTCCGGGTAGTGGCTGGCAACCCACTCGAGCTCTGCGTTTCCGGAGGCAAGGTCTCAGTGATGGCGTGTGATGACCATCGTTGCGACCCATCTTCCGGTTGGTGCCAGGCACCTGCCGCAGGATTTGGCACCGAACGGAACCTTGCGGTTCCGAAGGTTGCCCCGGCATCGAAGGGCCTGTCCCTCCGCCGGTCTTGATGGGATGTGTGCCCAGAGTCTGCAGTGCCGCTTTCAGTCTGTCAATCGCTTCATGCGGATGGAGAGATAATAAATTTTCATGAGGGCGTGCAGGTACAATGCCGTCGCGGAGTCGGCCAGGCAGTCGCGCTGCACCTTGCGTGCATCGAGGAAAGTCCGGGCTCCACAGGGCAGAGTGCCAGGTAACGCCTGGGCGGCGCGAGCCGACGGAAAGTGCAACAGAGAGCAAACCGCCGAACGGCCTGAAAAGGTGCGTGGCAAGGGTGAAACGGTGCGGTAAGAGCGCACCGCGAGTCCGGCAACGGACCGGCACGGCAAACCCCACTCGGAGCAAGACCAAATAGGGACCTCATGGCGCGGCCCGCGTCGGGTCCGGGTAGGTTGCTTGAGCGTATCGGTGACGATGCGCCTAGAGGAATGACTGCCCACGACAGAACCCGGCTTATCGGCTGGCTCCGCACCTCATCACCCAAGCGGATGGTCCGTCTTGCGACGGGGCGTTTCCCACCCTCCTCGTGTTGCGAGGAGGGTGGGAAACATCGCTTCCGTCACCAACCCGTGGCCGCGCTGCGCGCTCCTGTCGCGAGCGTCGAATCGTTCACTCCATGCCCGCGTGTCCGCGCACCCTGACACGGAACCTGTGGTGTGAACTGCGTCGCGCTTGTCGCCGTCCTTTCGGGCGAAACCTTAGAAATTTATTACGTTTATTGTCTAACTGCATGTATTTCATGTCGTTTGGCAATTGGGCGACCTCGTTCAGGAAAAACCTCAAGCCCGCCAATCGCTTGCATGAACCCGTGGCCGAAAATTTCCGGTTGACAGCACCTGTCGCGATGCTAATGTGGCATCAGGTAGGGAAATCTGGGTTTTTGTGGGTTTAAGTGGGAAGTCATGTTTCAGGGCGAAACCTCCATCACGATCGACGACAAGGGCAGGCTGGCGATTCCGACAGCCTACCGCGATGCCGTTGCGCGTGAATGCGGCAATCGCCTGGTGGTGACCTATCACCCCTATGAGCCCCGCAGCCTCTGGCTGTTCCCGCATGCCGAGTGGGAAAAGGTTCGCGACAAGGTGGCTCCGTTGCCTCCTGCGGTGCCCGGGCATCGCCTTCTGCAGATGAAGCTGATCGGTGCGGCGACCTTCGTCGAACCGGATGGCAGCGCGCGCATCCTGCTTCCGGCCACCCATCGGCATGCCACCGGCATCGAGCGCAAGGCTGTGCTGATGGGGATGGGAAACAAATTCGAGTTGTGGAGCGAGCAGGCGCATCTGGAGCAGATCCAGAAAGCCATCGGCGAGGCGGATGTCAGCCCGGCGATGGCGGAGATGGTGCTGTAGCGCATGGAACAGGGATCGGAAAGCGCGACCCCTGTCCATGTTCCGGTGTTGTATGCCGAGGCGGTTCAAGCCCTCGCGCTGCGGCCGGATGGGAGGTATCTGGATGGCACCTTCGGGCGCGGTGGCCATGCGCAGGCGGTGCTGGAACGTTTGGGGCCGGAAGGGCGGTTGCTGGTCATGGACAAGGATCCCGAAGCCATTGCGGTTGCGCGTGCCTTGAGTGAGGCCGATGCGCGCGTTGCCGTGCGCCAAGCCAGCTTTGCCACGCTCGCCGAATGGGATCAGGCCGCCGCCGGTCTGGATGGCGTTCTGCTGGATCTGGGCGTGTCCTCGCCGCAGCTGGACGAGGCCCGTCGCGGTTTCAGCTTCCAGCAGGACGGGCCGTTGGACATGCGCATGGACCCCGAGGCTGGCGAAAGTGTCGCCGACTTCCTCGCTCGGGCAGACGAAAAGGACATTGCCGACGTGCTGTGGCTCTACGGCGAGGAACGCCAGAGCCGTCGCATCGCCCGCGCCATTGTCGCGCGTCGTTCCGGGGATCCGCTCGTCACGACGGCGCAACTTGCCGATCTGGTGGCCGCCACCATTGGCCGGCGCGAGCCCGGGAAACACCCGGCCACGCGTACGTTTCAGGCTCTGCGTATCCATGTGAACCGCGAACTGGACGATCTGCGCGATGGCCTGGATGCGGCGCTCGATCGCCTGCGCCCGAACGGGCGCCTCGCGGTGATCAGCTTCCATTCGCTCGAAGACCGCATCGTCAAGCAGTTCATTGCCGGGCATTCGCGTGCGCCAGCGGGCAATCGGCGCTTGCCCCAGGTGGATGCTTTCGTGCCGAAGCTTCGCGCCATTGGTGGTGCCATCACGGCAACGGCGGAGGAGGTGGCGCGAAACCCGCGTTCCCGCAGCGCCGTGTTGCGCGTCGCGGAGAAGTTGGCATGAGCTGGCGCTGGCTGGTCTTGTCTCTCCTCACGCTGGCAACCGCGGTCAGTGCCATCGGCGTGGCGTACAGCCGGCATCAGCATCGGGTCGCGTTCGCGCAGTTGTCGGCCCTGGAGCGGGCACGTGACGAACTGAACATCGAGTTCGATCGACTCCAGATCGAAATCGCCACGCTGGCCGATACCAGCCGCATCGAACAACAGGCCGCAAGCCGGCTTGGCATGCGCTTTCCCGAAGGCGCGGAAGTCGTGGTGGTGAAGCCATGATGCGGATGCGTGACAAGCGATCCGTCGGCAAGGGCAACAGCCTGAGGCCCCGTCCGCGTGCCGTGGATGTCCGTGGCCGCATGAAAGTGGTGGTGGCGTTGCTCGGTCTGTGCTGTGCCTCCCTGATGGCACGGGCGGTCGATCTGCAATTGCTGCGCAACGATTTCTACCAGCGCGAGGGGGACGCGCGGTTCCTGCGCGACATTCCCATCGCTGCATCACGCGGGATGATCACCGATCGCCACGGAGAGCCACTGGCGGTATCCACGCCGGTGGATTCGATCTGGGTCAATCCGCGCATGCTCTGGGAGCATGTCGAGGCGCATGCCAAGGAGCGCGCGACGACCGAGCCGGCGACGGCGCACGCAAGGAAAAAGAAGGCGTGGAAGCACGCCGAATGCATCGGTGAGCTGGCCGCTGCACTGGATGTTGCTCCGGAAGTGCTGCGTGAGCGCCTCGAGGCACGATCTGACAAGGAGTTCTTCTGGTTGCGCCGGCATGTCAATCCCGACCAGGCCGATACGATTCTGACGCTGGACATTCCCGGGGTGGCCTCGCAGCGCGAATACCGCCGCTTCTATCCCCTGGGCGAGGCCGTCGCGCATGTCATCGGCTTCACCAACATCGACGATCAAGGTCAGGAAGGGCTGGAGCTGGCTTATGACGAGTGGCTGACCGGCAAGCCCGGAGTCAAGCGTGTCATCCGTGATGGTGAAGGCCGCCAGATCGCCAGCGTGGACCTGATCAGTGCAGCCGAACCGGGCCGTCCGCTGGTCTTGTCGATTGATCGCCGCCTCCAGCATCTGGCACATCGCGAACTGCGCCGGGCGTTGCAGGAAAATCGTGCCGAGGCGGGCTCGGTGGTGGTGCTGGACGTGGCCACCGGCGAGGTGCTGGCGATGGTCAGCCTGCCTGGCTACAACCCCAATTCGCGTGAAGGCTCGGGCGCCGCGTCACGCCGCAACCGTGCATTGACCGACGTGTTCGAGCCTGGCTCAACCTTCAAGTCGTTCATCGTCGCGGCCGCGCTGGAAGCGGGCAAGGTCACGCCGCAGACACCGATTGAAACCTGGCCGGGCACGATGCAGGTTGCCGGGCACACGGTGCGCGATGTGCGGAATTTCGGCACGTTGACCACGACCGGTCTGCTGACCAAGTCCAGCAATGTCGGGGCGGTGAAGCTGGCCTTGGACATGTCGGCCGAGCACATCCACGACTTGTTGCGCCGCTTCGGATTCGGCGAGGCCACCGGCATCGGTTTCCCGGGGGAATCATCGGGCGTGCTGCCAGGGCCGCGCAGCTGGGGCACACTGCCGAAGGCGACGATTTCGTTCGGTTACGGCATCTCGGTCACCCCGCTGCAATTGGCGCAGGCGTACGCGGTGATCGGCAACGGTGGCCGGCTGGTGGCGCCGAGCTTCCTCAAGGACGCCCAGTCCAGCAGTCGTGCGGTGATCGATCCGGGCATTGCGCGTGATCTGCTGGAGATGCTGGAGACCGTCACTGGGCCGGAAGGTACGGCACGACGTGCCGCGATCACCGGCTATCGTGTCGCCGGCAAGAGCGGTACTTCGCGCAAGGCCGTCGGTGGCGGCTATGGCCGCCATTACATCAGCTTGTTCGCCGGACTGGTGCCGGTCAGCAATCCGCGTTTCTCGGTGGTGGTGATGATCGATGATCCGCGCTCGACCGATGCTGCCGGAAATCTGGTCTATTACGGTGGTGCGGTGGCCGCGCCGGTGTTCCACAACATCATGGATGGCGCGTTGCGCCTGATGGATGTCACGCCGGACAACGTCCAGCAGTGGTATGCCATCGCGCCGCGTGTGGACGCATCCACGCCGGCGTCCGGTGCGCTGCCTGCCGAAGCCGAGTCGGTGCCCGGCCTGTTCGAGGCGACGCCATGACATCGCGTCTGGACCGGTTGCTCGAGGGCATTGCAACGGCGCCACCGCTGGCGTTGCAGGGCTTGGCGCTGGACAGTCGCAAGGTCGTGCCGGGCGGTGTGTTCGTGGCCCTGCCGGGGCGCACTGCTCATGGTCTGGAATTTGCCGCCGAAGCCCAGCGTCGCGGTGCGGCCGCTATCCTGTTCGAACCGCCCGTGCCGGGTGACATCGATCTGCCGGCCGTTGCGTTGCCGGTACCGACGTTGCGCGAGCATCTGGGCGAGATCGCGGACCGGTACTTCGGCTCGCCGTCGTCTGCGTTGCGCATGGTGGGCGTCACTGGCACCAATGGCAAGACCTCGATCGTGCAGTTGCTGGTGCAGGCATTGAGCCAGGCTGGATCCTGTGCGGGCAGCATTGGCACGCTTGGCGTCGGATTGAACGGGGCGTTGAGCGAAGGCGAGCGCACCACGCCCGACGTGATCGCCGTGCATGCGGCGCTTGCGGCCTTGCGTTCGGAGGGCGCGGAGGATGTGGCGATGGAAGTGTCATCGCATGCGCTCGATCAGGGGCGCGTGGATGCGGTGCGCTTCCGGGTGGCGGTATTCACCAACCTCACTCGCGACCATCTCGACTACCACGGCGACATGGCCAGCTACGGCGCGGCCAAGGCGCGATTGTTCGGTTGGCCGGGGCTGAAGGCCGCTGTCGTCAATCTTGACGATGCGTTCGGTGCGGATCTGATGGCACGGTTGCCGCCGGGCGTGGATGCCATCGGCGTCAGCAGTCGTGGTGCGGGCACGGCCAGGTTGCGTGCTGAAGACATCGCATTGTCTGCCGCCGGCCTCGCGTTCGAACTGGTGGATGGTCCGGTGCGCGAGCGCGTGCAGAGTCGATTGCTCGGGCGCTTCAACATCGACAACCTGCTCGCGGTGGCGGGAGTCTTGCTCGCGTTCGGCTGGCCACTGAAGCGGATTTGCACGGCGTTGGCCGTGCTGGAGCCGGTGCCTGGTCGCATGACCCGCCTCGGAGGTGAAGCCGGGCGCCCATTGCTGGTGGTTGATTACGCCCATACGCCGGATGCGTTGGAGCAGGCGCTTTCCAGTCTGCGCGCCCATACCGCGGGACGGTTGATCTGCGTGTTCGGGTGCGGGGGAGAACGCGATGCCGGCAAGCGGCCACAGATGGGGTCAATCGCCGAACGGCTCGCCGACATGGTGATCGTCACCGACGACAACCCCCGCGGCGAGGATGGGCATGCCATTGTTTCGGACATCTGCCGGGGATTTGCCAGGCCGGATGCGGTGATCGTGATGCGCGACCGTGCCGACGCCATCGCGCAGGCGATCCGGCTGGCCGGTGCCGAGGACACCGTATTGATTGCGGGCAAGGGCCACGAGTCCTATCAGGAGAGCCGTGGCGTCAGGTATCCATTTGACGATCAGGCGATCGCCGCACGGGTGCTGGGGGGGCAGGCATGAGGCCGCTGGCGCTCTCGCAGATTGCACGCTGGTGCGATGCACGCCTGGTGGGGGATGACCTGGTGGTACAGGCCATCGGCATCGATACCCGCACGCTTGTCCCCGGCAGCGTCTACGTCGCACTGCGCGGAGAGTCGTTCGACGGACACGATTTCTGTGCGCAGGCAGAGGCTTCCGGTGCGCGTGCACTGCTGGTCGAACATGTGGTCGAGAGCGCGTTGCCGCAGATCGTCTGTACCGATTCCAGAATCGCGCTCGCACGCATCGCGGCAGAACTGGCCGCCGGTCGCAGCACCTGCACGATCGGCATCACCGGCTCCAATGGCAAGACCACCACGCGCACTCTGACGCTCGGCATCCTGCGGTGTGTCGAATCGGCGGCGTATTCCAATCCGGGCAACCGCAACAATGAGGTTGGATTGCCGCTGGCACTGATCGAGCAGCCGGAGCATGCCCGTTTCGGCGTGTACGAAATGGGTGCGGGCGCCCCGGGTGATATCTCCTACCTCGCCAACATCGTGCGTCCGAAGATCGCCCTGGTCACCAACATCGCGCCGGCACATCTGGAGCGCCTGGGCAGCCTGGCGGGCGTGGCCGAAACCAAGGGCGCGATCTACGACGGACTGTCCGGTGATGGCGTTGCCGTGATCAATGCCGACGATGCCTTCGCTCCCTTTTTCGTCAACCGCATCGGGACACGTTGCCGCATCGTCCGTTATGGACTCGACGCGACGGCGGAGGTCTGGGCGGACGCGATCGTGGAAGAGGATGCAGGCAGCCGGTTCCGCCTCCACAGTCCCTGCGGATCGGCCGATGTGTCGCTGCCCTTGTCGGGCCGGCATCAGGTCAGCAATGCGCTGGCTGCCGCAACTCTGGCGTTGGTGGCGGGCGTGTCGCTGGAGAACGTGACGCATGGACTGGCACGCGCTGAAGGTGTTGCCGGGCGGCAGCAGGCGCTGACACTGTCCGATGGCGTCATGTTGCTGGACGACAGCTACAACGCCAATCCCGGGTCGGTCGCCACGGCGGTAGCCACATTGGTGCGGCAGGCATTGCGCCGGGGTGTGCCGGCTTGGCTGGCGCTGGGCGACATGCGCGAACTGGGGCCGGGTGCGGCGGTACTGCACGCCGACGTCGGGCGGAGTGCGAAGGAGGCCGGCGTTGCGCGCCTGTTCGCGGTGGGACCGATGAGCCGGCACGCGGCTGTGGCGTTTGGGCCTGGCGGGGAACATTTCCCCGATCAGGAGTCGCTGGTTGAGCGGCTGAAGGGACAAATGGATGAGCCAGTGGTGTTGCTGGTGAAAGGTTCGCGCGGCAGCCGCATGGACAGGATCGTTGCTGCATTGCTCAACGGTGCGGTGCAGGAGGGCAACCATGCTGCTTGAACTGACCCGCTGGCTGCGCTCGATCGACGGCTTCTTCGCGCTGTTCGACTACATCACGGTACGAGCCATTCTCGCCACGCTGACCGCGCTGGCGCTGGCGCTGTGGCTTGGACCATTCGTGATTCGCCGTCTGGCCGAACTCAAGGGGCAGCCGATCCGCAGCGATGGCCCGCAATCGCACCTCTCGAAGGCGGGCACACCCACGATGGGGGGGGCGTTGATCCTGCTTTCGGTTTCGGCAGCGACGCTGCTGTGGGGGGATCTGCGCAACCGGTATGTGTGGCTGGTAATGGCGGTGCTCCTCGGCTTCGGCCTGATTGGCTGGCTCGACGACTGGATCAAGGTGGCCAGGCGCGATCCGAAAGGCCTGCGCTCGCGGACCAAGTATCTGATGCAGTCGGTGTTGGGGCTGGCGGCAGGGGTGGCTCTGTTCGCGACGGCCGACGCTGCATCCAACACCACGTTCTATCTGCCGCTGCTCAAGAACATCGCGATTCCGCTCGGCGCGGGACTGATCGTGATCGCCTATTTCTGGATCGTGGGCTTCTCCAACGCGGTGAACCTGACCGATGGCCTGGACGGGTTGGCGATCATGCCTTGCGTGCTGGTGGCGGGCGGGCTGGGCATCTTTGCCTACGTCTCCGGTCACGCGCAGTTCGCCACGTATCTGCAGATTCCAGCGGTTCCCGGTGCGGGCGAGCTGGCGATCATTTGTGCCGCGATTTGCGGTGCGGGTCTGGGGTTTCTGTGGTTCAACACCTACCCGGCAATGGTGTTCATGGGCGACATCGGTGCGCTCGCGCTGGGTGCGGCGCTCGGAGCCATCGCCGTGATCGTGCGACAGGAACTGGTGCTGGTGATCATGGGTGGCATCTTCGTCATCGAGACCTTGTCGGTGATGGCGCAGGTGGCCAGCTTCAAGCTCACCGGAAAACGCATTTTCCGCATGGCGCCGATCCACCACCACTTCGAACTGAAGGGATGGCCGGAGCCGCGCGTGATCGTGCGCTTCTGGATCATCAGCGTGGTGCTGGTGCTGGTCGGGCTTGCCACGTTGAAGGTGCGCTGATGATTCCCGATCGCGTAAGACAGGCATTCCGGCTCGGCGAGATCGAAGGGCGCTACGACCCGTACATCCTCGGAGCCACGCTAGCGTTGGTCACCATCGGGGTGGTGATGGTGGCATCGAGCTCGCTCGGCGTGGCCGAGCGCCTGCAGGTGGGACCCTTCCACTTCCTCGTGCGCCACGTGATGTTTCTGACCGGCGGGCTATTCCTTGCGCTGGTTCTCAGCCGCGTGGAGCTGCGCACGATGGAGCGCCAAGGGCAGTGGCTGCTGCCGGTGTCGCTGGTGCTTCTGGTGGTGGTGCTGATTCCGGGCATTGGTTGGGAGGTCAACGGCGCGCGACGCTGGCTGAACCTGGGGGTGTCGAAGTTCCAGGTGGTGGAGGCGGTCAAGGTGTTTCTGATCGTGTGGCTGGCGAGTTATCTGGTGCGTCACCGCGAGCAGGTGCAGAACACCTGGTGGGGACTTATCAAGCCGATGGTGGTCGCGGGAACGACGGTGATGCTGCTGCTGGCCCAGCCGGATTTTGGCTCGGCATTGCTGGTGTGCGCGATCGTGGGCGGCATGGTTTTCCTCGGTGGCGTGCGGATCATGAACCTGGTCGCGCCGGCGCTGATCGTGCTGCCGGCGATGGCGCTGCTGGCGATGAGTGAACCGTATCGCGTGCGCCGCCTGACCTCGTTCCTGGATCCGTGGGCCAAGCCGTTCGACGAGGGCTTCCAGTTGACCCAGGCACTGATCGCGATCGGGCGCGGCGAGTGGTTCGGGGTCGGGCTGGGATCGAGCATCCAGAAGCTGTCGTTTCTTCCGGAGGCGCATACCGACTTCATTTTCGCGGTCATCGCGGAGGAAACCGGGTTCTTCGGCGCGTTGATCGTCATCTCGCTGTTTGCACTCCTGGTCGGGCGGGCGTTCTGGCTCGGTCTGGCAGCCATGGAGGCCAAGCGCCCGTTCGCCGGGTATTGCGCCTTCGGTGTGGCTCTGTGGATCGGGCTGCAGGCGTTCGTGTCGATTGGCGTCAATCTTGGCTTGCTGCCGACCAAGGGCTTGACCCTGCCGCTGATTTCCTCCGGTGGGTCCAGCGTGCTGATGACCTGTGTCGCAGTGGGGTTGCTGCTGCGGATCGGTTACGAAGTGGATCGCACCCAGCGCCAGCTCGCGCGTATCCGCGAAGGGGCTGCCGAGGTTGTTCCGCCGGAAGAGGGTGCGATTCCGATGCCATCGCCGACGGCGGTCCCGACGTCCGAACCCGTCGCCGGAACGCGTCCACGCCCGCCGTTGCCCGTGGCCGAGCCAATCGCCGCACGAGGACGGATCGAACCCACGTTGGGGGTGTTGGGATGAGTGCGCCCGTTGCCATTCTTGCCGGAGGGACCGGAGGGCACATCTTTCCCGGCCTGGCCGTGGCACAGGCGCTCGGTGAGCGCGGTGTGCCGGTGCTCTGGATCGGTGCGCATGGGCGCATGGAAACGCGCCTCGTGCCATCGCGCGGGTATCCGATCGAAACCATCGACATTGCCGGATTGCGTGGCAAGGGGCCTCTGGCGTTGATGTCGGCACCTTTTCGCCTGATGCGCGCGGTGTGGCAGGCACGCGCGATCCTGCGCAAGGCACAGCCACGCGCGGTCATCAGCTTCGGCGGGTTTGCCGCCGGGCCGGGTGGGTTGGCGGCGTGGCTGGCACGCTTGCCGCTGCTGGTGCACGAGCAGAACAGCCGGCCGGGTGTGACCAATCGGGTGTTGTCGCGCCTGGCGTGCCGGGTGCTGGAAGGCTTCCCCGGAAGCTTCCCCGCGCACATTCAGGCGCAGACCGTTGGCAACCCGGTGCGTGCCGATATCGCTACCTTGCCGTTGCCCGGGCAGCGGCTCGCTGGGCGGGATGGTGCGCTGCGCGTGCTGGTGCTTGGAGGCAGTCAGGGCGCGCGTGCGCTCAATCAGTCCGTGCCGCAGGCACTGGCGGCACAATCCGTGGCGCTCGATGTCCTGCATCAGTGCGGTGAGTCACAGGTGCAATCTGCAACCGATGCCTACGCCGGTGCAGGTGTCGTTGCGCAAGTCGTTCCTTTCATCGAAGACATGGCTGGTGCCTATGCCTGGGCCGATGTCGTCGTCTGTCGCGCGGGAGCTCTCACGCTGGCCGAGATCTGTGCGGCAGGCATCGCCAGTGTGCTGGTGCCGTTGCCGAGTGCCGCGGATGACCATCAGACCTTCAACGCCGAGCATCTGGTATCGCACGGGGCGGCGGTGCGTGTGGCAGAGGGCGAGGGATTCCGGATGCGACTGACCGAGGCCATCGCGGCGCTTGCGGTCGATCCGGCCTTGCGTCTGAATCAGGCCGCCGCAGCACGCGAGTTGGCAATGCCTGATGCCGCGCAAGCGGTGGCCGATGCCGTTCTCGAGGAGGCACGCGCATGAACCGCCGTTACCAGAATGCGGATTTCATCAGCGCGTTTCGGCGAGTGCATTTCGTCGGCATCGGTGGCGTCGGCATGAGCGGGATCGCCGAGGTGCTGTGTACACTCGGATATACCGTCACCGGCTCGGATCAGAATCCATCGCGCACCACGGCACGCCTGATCGATGCGGGCGCGAAGCTGTACTTCGGCCATGACGCAGGCAATGTGGAAGGTGCGGACGTGGTGGTGGTGTCCAGTGCTATCCGGGCCGACAATCCGGAAGTGCGGGCAGCGCGCGCGCAGCACATTCCGGTGGTCCCGAGGGCGGAAATGCTGGCTGAGTTGATGCGTTTCCGTCGCGGCATCGCCGTGGCAGGCACGCACGGGAAGACGACCACGACCAGCCTGACGGCGAGTGTGCTGAGCGAGGGCGGATTGGATCCGACCTTCGTGATCGGTGGCCAGTTGCTTTCCGCCGGCTCCAATGCGCGCCTGGGCAGCGGCGACTGGCTGGTGGCCGAAGCCGACGAGAGCGATGGTTCCTTCCTGCGGCTGACGCCGCTGATTGCCGTTATCACCAATATCGATGCCGATCATCTGGAGAACTACGACGGGGATTTCGCGCGGATGCGCGTGGCGTTCGACGAGTTCCTCCACCGCCTGCCGTTCTACGGGTTGGCAGTGCTTTGCGTGGACGATGCCAATGTGCGTGAACTGGTGGCGTCGGTGCCGCGCCACATCCTCACCTATGGTCACTCTCAGGAGGCCCAGGTGCGGGCGACCAACGTGCGGCAGCATGGCGCCCGCACCGACTTCTGTCTGTGCCTGCCTGACGTCGAGCCGCGTGCCACTACCCTGAATCTGCCCGGTCGCCACAATGTGCAGAACGCACTCGCGGCGGCAGCCATCGGCTGGCAATTGGGCGTGGATGCCGATGCCATCGTGCGTGCGCTGGAAACATTCCAGGGCATTGGGCGTCGTTTCAATCTGCTCGGTCCATTGCGCCTCGGCAACGGTGCGACGGTGCAGATCGTTGACGACTATGGCCATCACCCGCGCGAACTGGCGGCGGTGTTCGAAGCGGCCCGTTCGGGCTGGCCCGAGCGTCGCCTCGTGCTGGCATTCCAGCCACACCGCTACAGCCGCACCCGGGATCTGCTTGACGACTTTGCGGCAGTGCTGTCCGACGTGGATGCCTTGTTGCTGACCGAGGTGTACCCGGCGGGCGAAGCTCCGATTCCCGGTGCCGACACACGTGCGCTGGCACGAGCGATCCGTGCGCGTGGACGCATCGATCCGGTGTTGGTTGATCATGCGAAGGAGTTGCTGGCGGCACTCGAGGGTGTGGCCCGGGACGGTGATTTGGTGATCTTCGCCGGTGCTGGCGACATCGGCCATGTCGCCCAGGATATCGCCGCACGCATCGCACGGGAGGTCGGTACATGAGGCTTTGTCCGCCGCGCTTCAACGATCCAGAAGTCTTCGGTCGCGTCGCCGTGCTCCTGGGGGGCACCTCGTCCGAGCGCGAGGTCTCGCTGGATTCGGGTCGCAACGTGCTGGATGCGCTGCGTGCACGCGGCGTGGATGCAGTCGCGGTCGATGGTATCCCGGCTCTGATCGAGGCGCTGATGCAGCGCCGCGTGGATCGCGTATTCAACGTCCTGCACGGCAGTGCCGGAGGTGGCGAGGACGGTGTGGTTCAAGGACTCCTCGACGCCTGCGGCGTGCCTTATACCGGGTCCGGCGTGCTTGGCTCGGCCTTGGCGATGGACAAGGTGCGCAGCAAGCAGGTCTGGCTCAGTCTGGGGCTGCCGACGCCGTGTTATGCGCGCATCGCCAAGGGCGGGGATGTGCATGCCGCCGCGCGCGAAGTCGGCCTGCCGCTGATCGTCAAGCCCAGCTGCGAAGGTTCCAGCGTGGGTGTGTCGCGGGTGTTCGTCGAGTCGGATCTGGATGCGGCTGCCGAGCTTGCGGCGCGCTATCCCGGCGAACTGCTGATGGAGCAGTTGATCCAGGGCGGCGAATACACCGTCGGCATTCTTGGTGACCTGGCCCTGCCGAGCATCCGCATCGTCCCGGCCAGCGAATACTACGACTACCACGCCAAATATCTGGCCGAGGACACCCAGTACCTGTGCCCTGGCCTGGATGGCGACGCGGAAGTCCAGATGCGTGAGCTGGCGCTGGCCGCGTTCCGTGCCGTGGGGTGCAGTGGCTGGGGCCGTGTCGATGTGATGCGCGACCGGCAGGGCAACAATTACCTGCTGGAGGTCAACACCGCGCCTGGCATGACCAGCCATTCACTGGTGCCCAAGGCGGCGCGCGAGCTCGGGGTGTCGTTCGAGGAACTGGTCTGGCGGGTTCTCGAGGCCACGCTGCCGCAAGCCGGTTCGCAAGATGAGGAGGCCGCATGTCCGGCCTGATCCGCATCATCGCCTGGTTTCTGGCCCTGGGCGTGGTGGCCTTGCCGCTGATCGCGGTGCTGAACGGCTGGATGGCGCCGGATCGCTGGCCGATCCGTCATCTTCAGGTTACGGCCGAATACCAGCGGGTCAGTGTCGAGCAGATCCGGACCACGGTTGCGGCACACACGGGGCGGGGTTACTTCGATACCGATCCGGCCGCCATCCGCACCGCGCTTGCCGGCCTGCCATGGGTGGATACGGTGGAGGTGCGCAAGCGCTGGCCTGACCGGCTCGAAGTATTGCTGGTCGAGCATCGCGCTCGTGCCCACTGGGGCGAGGACAGGTTGCTGTCTGCACAGGGCGTGCTGTTCATCACTCCCGGTGCTGCGGATGTGCAGGGGTTGCCACGTCTCTCCGGGCCGGACGACCGTGTCGATGAGGTTGTCGCGTTCTACGAGAACGCACGGCAACAACTGGCTCTCGTCGGGCTGACGCTCGAGGGCGTCAGCTTGACTGCGCGCGGAAGCTGGAGCCTGCAGCTGAACGGCGGAGCCAGCATCGTCGTGGGGCGCAGCACCACGCCGCAAGTGCGTATCGCGCGACTGGTGCGGGTGCTGCCCCAGCTGCTCGAAGGCGAGCGCCGTCCGTTCGCTCGGATCGATTTGCGCTACACCAACGGGTTCGCCATTGCCTGGCAGGACCCGCTGCCCGGGGCCGGCGTGCCGGTTCGGCGCAATGCAGACCGAACCGCTTTCAATCACCTTTCCATCTCCGACTATTCGACATGAACCGCAAGGGCGACAAATCCCTGATCGTTGGACTGGACATCGGCACCTCGAAAGTGAAGGCGCTGGTGGGCGAGTATTCGCCCGGCAGCCCGGTCGAGGTGATCGGTATCGGCAGCCATGCTTCCAGCGGACTCAAGCGTGGCGTCGTGGTGGACATCGAGTCCACGGTCAATGCGATCCAGCGCGCCATCGAGGAAGCCGAGTCCATTGCCGCTTGCGAGATTCGAAGCGTCTACGCATCGATCTCCGGTAGCCATACTCATTGCCGCAATTCGCCCGGCATCGTGCCGATCCGTGATGGAGAGGTGAGTTACGGCGACATGGAGCGGGTGCTGGAAGCCGCCAAGGCCGTGGCTGTGCCGTCCGACCAGCGCATCCTGCACGCGATCGCACAGGAATACAGCGTGGACAACTCGCAGGAAGGCATCCGCCATCCGGTCGGGATGTCCGGTGTCCGACTTGAAGTGCGCGCGCATCTGGTGCTGTGCGCACTGTCGGCTGCACAGAACATCACCAAATGCGTGAACCGCTGTGGCCTGCAGGTGGACGAGCTGGTGCTCGGCGCGCTGGCCTCCAGCCAGTCGGTGTTGACCGAGGACGAAAAGGATCTGGGTGTCGCGCTCGTGGACATTGGCGCGGGCACCACGGACATTGCGGTGTTTGCGCAGGGCGCCATCCGGCATACCGCCTCGCTTCCGATTGCAGGCGATCAGGTCACGGGCGACATCGCGCACATGCTGCGCACGCCGACGCCGCACGCCGAGGAGATCAAGGTCCGGTATGCCTGCGCGCTGGCGCAACTGGCCACGGCCGAGGAAAGCATCCAGGTGCCCAGCGTCGGTGATCGGCCTCCGCGTCGATTGGCACGGCAGTCGTTGGCCGAGGCGGTGCAGAGCCGTTACGAGGAGATTTTCGAGATGGTGCAGGCCGAGCTGGAGCGTGCCGGCTACGCGCCGATGATCCGCGCCGGCCTGGTGCTGACGGGGGGCGCGGCAAAGATGGAAGGCGCCGCGGAACTGGCCGAGGAAATGCTGCACATGCCGGTTCGGATCGGCATTCCGCAGTACGTCGCGGGCGTCAGCGAAGTGATCGGCAATCCCGAGTACGCCACCGGTGCCGGATTGTTGCTGTGGGGCAGTCGGCACGAGCAGCTGCGTCATCCGGCGCTGTCGGGCGGGCGTGTGGGTGGATTCTGGCAGCGGGTGCGCAACTGGTATCGCGGAGAGTTTTAGGAATCAGGAGCCGGGAGGCTCCGTGGGCAAGTAGTTGGAAACAGGGCAATCGGGTCTAGACATCACGGGTCATGGAGGAAGCAAAAATGGCATTCGAACTGTATGAAAGCATGGCGCCCAACGCGGTGATCAAGGTGGTGGGCGTGGGCGGCGGCGGCGGCAATGCGGTCGCGCACATGGTCAATTCGCAGGTGGATGGGGTGGAATTCATCTGTGCCAACACCGATTCGCAGGCGATCCAGAGCGTCGGTGCGCGTCACGTGCTGCAGCTCGGCGGCAACGTCACCAAGGGTTTGGGCGCAGGTGCCAATCCCGAAGTGGGGCGTCAGGCCGCGCTCGAGGATCGCGAGCGCATCGTCGAGGCGTTGCAGGGGGCCGACATGGTGTTCATCACCGCCGGCATGGGCGGTGGTACCGGTACAGGTGCCGCCCCGGTGGTGGCCCAGCTGGCCAAGGAAATGGGCATCCTGACCGTGGCCGTGGTGACCAAGCCGTTCCCGTTCGAGGGCCGCCGCCGCATGCAGGTCGCGCTCAAGGGTATCGAGGAGCTGAGTCACCATTGCGACTCGCTGATCACCATCCCGAACGAGAAGCTGATCTCCGTGCTCGGTCGCGACGCCACCATGATCCAGGCGTTCCGTGCCGCCAATGATGTATTGCAGGGGGCGGTGCAGGGCATCGCCGACCTGATCGTGCGCCCAGGCCAGATGAACGTGGACTTCGCCGACGTGCGCACCGTGATGAGCGAGATGGGCATGGCGATGATGGGCAGCGGCTCGGGCCGTGGCGAGGAGCGCGCGATGGAGGCGGCCGAAAAGGCCATCAGCAACCCGCTGCTGGATGATGTGAACCTGAACGGTGCCAACGGCATCCTGGTCAACATCACCGCGGGTCCGGACTTCACCATGCGCGAGTTCCACGAAGTGGGCAGCACCATCGAGGGGCTGGCCTCCGAGGATGCCACCGTGGTCATCGGTACCGTGCTCGACCCGGACATGCAGGACGAAGTACGCGTCACCGTGGTCGCCACTGGCCTCAATCGCGCCGTTGCGCGCCAGCCGGTGCGTGGTACGGAATCCGTGGCCGCGCCGCGCCCGGTCCGGCTGGTTCGTGATGCGACCACCGGACAGCCGATCAACGCCGATGCCGTGTCGGGTTTCGCGTTGCCGAACGCGCCGGCGACCCCGGCGCAGTCGAGTGTGCAGAACACCAAGGCCGCCGGTGCGATGGACTACCTGGACATCCCCAGTTTCCTGCGTCGCCAGGCGGACTGATCCGGCGGGTGCATACCGAGCGTCCGGTGCCAGGGAAGGCACCGGTCCGGTCGCCACAGGGAACGTGGTGGCCGGACCGGTTTGCGTTCAGACGCCATGACAGAGAATGTAACCTTGCCCGGCAGGCTTGGCCCGCCGGGCTTTTGTCGTTGGATCGTCTTCATCGGCAATTTTGTTGCAAAAAAACAACAAAAATGTGGGGCAATTGCCGAATTGGCGTGTCCGACCCTCCACATCTGTGTTATTGTCCGGCGCGTTTTCATGCGCTCCCGTACCGGAGTACGCTTCCCCGATGATCAAACAACGCACTCTCAAGAACACGATCCGCGCCACTGGCGTGGGTCTGCACTCGGGCAACAAGGTCTACATGACGTTGCGCCCGGCTGCCGTGGACACCGGCATCGTATTCCGCCGTACCGATCTGCCCGAGCCGCGAGAAGTACGCGCGACCGCAGAGAACGTAGGCGACACGTTGCTGTCATCGACGTTGATCGAAGACGGAGTCCGCGTTGCCACGGTCGAACACCTGCTTTCCGCGCTTGCCGGATTGGGGATCGACAATTGCTACATTGATCTTTCCGCGCCGGAAGTTCCGATCATGGATGGCTCGGCTGGCCCCTTCGTGTTCCTGATCCAGTCTGCTGGCATCGAGGAGCAGTCGAAGGCGAAGCGCTTCATCCGCATCAAGCGCACGGTGACGGTGAAGGATGGCGACAAGTGGGCGCGCTTCGAGCCGTTCGATGGTTTCAAGGTCGGCTTCTCGATCGACTTCAAACACCCGGCGTTCCCTCAGAGCCTGTCCCGAGCCGAGATCGACTTCTCCACGACATCGTTCGTCAAGGAGGTCAGCCGGGCCCGTACCTTCGGCTTCATGAAGGACATCGAGATGCTGCGCGAGAAGAATCTTGCGCTGGGCGGCTCGATGGACAACGCGATCGTGCTCGACGAGTACCGTGTGCTCAATCAGGACGGATTGCGCTACGAGGATGAGTTCGTCAAACACAAGATTCTCGATGCCATCGGTGACCTGTACCTGCTTGGCCACAGCCTCGTGGGTGCCTTCTACGGTTACAAGTCGGGGCATCATCTGAACAATGTCCTGTTGCGTACGCTTCTCGTGAATCAGGATGCGTGGGAAGAAGTGACGTACGAAGACAATGCGGCTGCGCCGATTTCCTACGCCCACCCGGCGCAGGCGATCATCTGACGGATCTTCATCTGAGGCGTGGTTTGCAATTGCGATAGCCTGAGGTTGACCTGTGCGTACACAGGCGCCACGGTGAGGAGGGTTGAGGAAACAAGAGTTCAGGCCATGGAGGCCAATTGCAGCATGCGGGACCTGAGTTCTTCGTCCCGGGTTGCTGCCGCTGCCGCACGCAGAATTTCGCGGGCGGACGGGGAAAGGGGTAGAAGCGGTGCCACGTCTCGGGGGACGGGTTGCATCGTTGCCACTTTCACGGAGATGCCGCTGGCGGAGATGCCGGCTGCGCGCGCCGCGTCCAGCAGGGCATCGGCATGCAGGCGCAGGCGGGTTTTCCAGGCAGGAGCATCGACCAGAAAGACAAGTCTGTCGTTGCGCAGGTTTCCCAGTTTCACATGGGAGGCCAGCGGCTCCGGCAGGGACTGGCGCAGTTGTCGGTCGAGCGCGTGAAGTTGCATCGCGCGTTCGATCAGATGCCCTGGATCGCTGGAAAGCGCCGCCGACAAGGCGGTGCGGAAGGTGGTTTTGGGTGTCGGCTGCATGGGCACACGAGAACAGGTTGAACCGATGGATGTCATCATCGTATCGAAGTTTCTGAAAACACCCCGGAAACTTTCCTTGCGCGATCCGCGCACAGTCACCGTACTTGGAGCGGTGATACTGCTGTTGACGGGGCTGGGAGCCGTTACGGGCTACGGTGTCCGTGCCGCGGCAGGCGACCGGTCAATGGCTCAGGTCGAGGTTTTGCGACTCGAAGTCGAGCAACAGCGCGCCGAATTCGACAGCGCCAAAGACGCTGCCCAGCGCGAACTCAATGCCATGTCGGTCAAACTGGCCGAGCTTCAGGCCGAATCCACCCGCATCAACGCACTGGGTGCGCGGCTGACCAAGATCGCGAGAATGGACGATGGCGAGTTCAATTTCGACGAACCACCTGCCGTCGGCGGCCCGCGCACCACCACCGGTGAACTTGCCGACCATCAGGTCGTGGCGCCCACCGGCGTCCAGCTCGGCGACTCCATCGACGCGCTTTCCCGCCGGATATCGGTCCAGTCCCAGCAATTGCTGCTGTTGGAAAGCGTGCTTTCCGACCGTGAGCTGGATGCCAGCCTGCTCCCCACGGGATTGCCGGTGCGCACGGGATACGCGTCTTCCAGCTTTGGTCGCCGCGCCGATCCGTTTTCCGGATTCAGTGCGTTCCACCAGGGCGTGGATTTCTCCGGTGCGCGCGGTTCCGATGTCCTCAGTGTTGCCGATGGCGTGGTGCAGTTCGCCGGTCGCATGAGCGGATACGGCAACATCGTGGAAATCGACCACGGGAACGGCTATGTCACGCGTTACGCCCACAACGACAAGAATGTGGTCACCACCGGAGACCGCGTCAAAATGGGGCAGGTGATCGCGAAGATGGGGTCCACCGGGCGTTCCACCGGTACCCATGTCCATTTCGAGGTGTGGCTCAATGGCCGCGTGGTCAATCCGAACCAGTACCTGGGCAACGCGCGGGGCTGATTGCACCGTTCGGCGGGCTTGATTCGCCTGCTGCCCGTCGCCACGTTAAAATCTCCGTTTTGCGCAAGGCCGCTGCGTGCGGCCTTTCGCGTGAGCCGCGGCTCGCGGCCTCCCTTTTCTGGAAATCTCCATGCTCAACAAGCTCCTGACTGGCATCTTCGGCAGCCGCAACGATCGGTTCCTTTCCCAGCTTCGCAAGAAGGTCGATCAGATCAACGCGCTCGAAGCGCAGTTCGAGGCGCTCGGCGATGAGGCCTTGCGCGGCAAGACTGCGGAATTTCGCGCCCGGCTGGAGCAGGGCGAGACACCGGACCAGCTCCTGCCGGAAGCGTTCGCCACGATGCGCGAAGCTGCACGACGGGTGCTCGGCATGCGCCATTACGACGTGCAGCTGATTGGCGGCATGGCTTTGCACATGGGCAAGATCGCCGAGATGCGCACCGGTGAAGGAAAGACCCTGGTCGCGACGCTGGCGGTGTATCTCAATGCGCTTGAAGGCAAGGGCGTCCACGTCGTTACCGTCAACGACTATCTCGCCCGGCGCGACGCAGCCTGGATGGGCAAGGTCTACAACTGGCTCGGCCTCAGCGTGGGCGTGGTTTTCCCGGGCATGCCGCACTCCGAGAAAAAGGGTGCGTATGCCGCCGACATCACCTATGGCACCAACAACGAGTTCGGGTTCGACTACCTGCGCGACAACATGGCGTTGTCGTCCGAGGAACGCTTCCAGCGAGGCCAGAATTACGCGATCGTCGACGAAGTGGACTCGATCCTGATCGACGAGGCGCGCACGCCGCTCATCATCTCCGGCCCATCCGACGATTCACCCGATCTGTACGTGAAGGTCGACCGCCTCGTGCCCCAGCTCACCCGGCAGACGGACGAGAAGGGAGAGGGCGACTACTGGGCCGACGAGAAGAGCAAGCAGGTGCATCTGTCCGAAGCCGGCATGGAGCATGCCGAGCAGTTGCTGCGAGCCGCCGGCATCATCGCGGAGGGCGACGGTCTGTACTCGGGCCAGAATCTCTCGGTGGTGCATCACCTCAACGCCGCGCTGCGCGCCCACGCGCTTTACAACCGCGACGTGGAGTATCTGGTACGCGATGGCGAAGTGCTGATCGTGGATGAATTCACCGGACGCACCCTGCCGGGACGTCGGTGGTCCGATGGCCTGCATCAGGCGATCGAGGCCAAGGAAGGCGTGGCGATCCAGCGCGAGAACCAGACGCTGGCTTCGATCACGTTCCAGAACTACTTCCGCATGTACTCCAAGCTTGCGGGCATGACCGGCACGGCCGATACCGAGGCTTACGAATTCCAGTCGATCTATGGCCTGGAAGTGGTGGTGATTCCGACGCATCGCCCGATGCAGCGCAAGGACGAGCCCGATCTGGTCTTCATGAAGCGTGGCGCCAAGTTCAAGGCCATCGTCGAGGACATCACCGAGCGTCACAAGGCGGGGCAGCCGATTCTGGTGGGCACCACATCCATCGAAACATCGGAGCTTTTGTCCAACGAATTGCGCCGCGCCAGGATTCCGCACGAAGTGCTCAACGCCAAGCAGCACGAGCGTGAGGCCCAGATCGTGGCCCAGGCCGGTCGCAGCGGGGCGGTGACCATCGCCACCAACATGGCCGGTCGCGGCACCGACATCGTGCTGGGTGGTTCGCTGGAAGCGGATATCGAGGCGCTGGGGCCGGATGCCCCGGAAGACGCAATTGCCGCGGCCAGGGCCGAATGGCAAAAGCGCCACGACGCGGTGCTGGCCGCCGGTGGGTTGCACATCATCGGCACCGAGCGGCACGAAAGCCGCCGCATCGACAACCAGTTGCGTGGTCGTTCCGGACGCCAGGGCGATCCGGGTTCATCGCGTTTCTACCTTTCGCTCGAAGACAGCCTGATGCGCATCTTCGCGTCCGACTGGGTGCAGCGTGCGATGAAGTTCCTCGGCATGAAGGAGGACGATCGCATCGAGGACAAGATGGTCAGTCGCCAGATCGAGAAGGCGCAGCGCAAGGTCGAGGCCCACAACTTCGACATCCGCAAGCAGTTGCTCGACTACGACGATGTCGCCAACGACCAGCGCAAGGTGATCTATTCGCAACGCGACGAACTGCTCGCCAGCGAGTCGGTGCAAGACGTGGTGAGTGGTATCCGCGAGGACGTCGTGGAGGGAGTCGTCGCGCGCCACGTGCCGCCCGAATCCATCGACACCCAGTGGAACTTGCCCGGGCTCGAAAAGGAAATGGCGGACGATTTCGGTGTCGTGGTTGATCTGCAGCAGCTTGCCAGAGACAGTGACGAGCTGACCGCGGCGGACATCGCCGCCAGCGTTCAGGAGGCCGTGGACCGCCTGTTCCGCGAGAAGGAGGCCCTGATCGGTTCGGAGATGATGCGCACGCTGGAGAAGCACGTGATGCTGACCGTGCTCGACCAGAGCTGGAAGGAGCACCTCGCACGCATGGATTTCCTGCGTCAGGGAATCCACCTGCGCGGGTATGCGCAGAAGCAGCCCAAGCAGGAATACAAGCGCGAAGCGTTCGAACTGTTCGGCCAGATGCTCGACAAGATCCGGCTGGAGGTCGTCAAGTTGCTGGCGCGTGTGCGTATCCGCTCGGAGGAGGAGGTGGCGCAGCTGGAAGAGGCCGAGCGCCAGCGCAACGCGGCGCGCAGCCAGCGCATGCAGTTCCAGCACGAGGATGCCGGTGGCCTTGGCGCGGACGAGGAAGCCGCACAGGTTCTGGGGGTGGGGCAGCCGCAGACTGCGCAGGTGATACGCGATGCGCCCAAGATCGGCCGCAACGATCCTTGTCCGTGCGGGTCGGGGAAAAAGTTCAAGCATTGCCATGGGCAACTTGCCTGAGGCGCGAGGCACGAGAGGATTGTCCAGCCCGATCGGGCTGGATGGCTCTCCGGTTGAATCGTGGTTACCTGTGAGTGACGCGGCAACGCTTAAATCGTCCCGATGGAAGTCCCGGCAGATTCTTCGCTGATCCACGTTGTTGCTGGTGTCCTGACCGATGCGCGCGGACGTGTGCTGTTGGCGCGCCGCGACGGAGATCGGGAGCTGGCCGGGTTGTGGGAGTTCCCGGGTGGCAAGGTTGAGCCGGGAGAGAGCCCGCGTCAGGCGCTGGCTCGCGAGCTGCACGAGGAAATCGGCGTCGATCTCGCTCTTGAGTCAGTCGAGCCGCTGATCGCGGTCCCGCACAGGATGCGGAGCGGCAAACGCATCCTGCTCGATGTCTACCGAGTCCCGCGCTATCAGGGGCGCGCGCGTGGCATGGAATCACAGGCGGTGACGTGGGTCGTGCCCGACCGTCTGTCCTGTTATTCGATGCCCGATGCCGATCGTCCCGTGGTCGCGGCGCTGTTGCAGCCGGATCGGTGTCTGGTAACGCCTGATCCGGTGAACCATGACGTCAATGAGTTCATGCAGCGGCTGGAGCTTGCGCTGGCGGATGGCGTTCGGCGGATTCAGTTGCGGAGTCGCGCGTTGCCACCTGGCGAGTACGCCGAGCGTGCGGAGGCCGTTGCACACCTCACTGCGCGTTACCAAGCACAGCTTCTGCTGAATAGTGGCAGTGCCGACCTGGAAACCGTGATCGGACTTGTGGCCTCGCTCGGCGTCGGGTTGCATCTCACGTCGGCTGATCTGGCGCGGTTGGATCGGACACGGGTGCCAGTGGGGACCCCGCTGGCCGCGTCATGCCACAACCGTGGCGAACTGATGCAGGCACAAGACCTTGGCGTGGACTTCGCACTGCTCGGGCCGGTCAAACCCACGGCTACCCATCCGGACGCCGTTCCGCTGGGTTTTTCCGGCTTTGCGGCGCTGCGCGAAGACGTGCAGCTGCCGATTTACGCACTCGGCGGACTGTCATCCGATGCGATTGCGCAAGCGCGGGCACATGGTGCGCAGGGCATCGCCGCGATCCGCGGGCTTTGGCCGGCGGATTGACGACGCAGGAAAATCGCCACATCCCTTGATGTGTTGACTGCGCGTTTCGCTCCGGCGGCAGTCTTCAGGCAAGCAGTTCCCGAACCACGTCTGCCGGCCTGCAGACTCGGGCGCGATCGCCCGCCTGAACCACCGGGCGGTTGAGCAGGACGGGATGCTCCGCAATGGCGGCCAGTACCTGCTCCTCTGCGATTCCCGGCCGCTCAAGCCCCAACTCCGCGCAAAGCGGTTCCTTGGTTCGCAACAAGGCGTGCGCAGGCTGACCGAGGGCATCGCGCAAGCTTCGCAGTGTCTCGATGGCGGGTGGATTTTTCAGGTACAGCACGATCTCCGGCTCGATGCCGGCGTCGCGCAGCGTGGCGAGCACGGTTCGAGAGGTGCCGCAGGAGGGGTTGTGATAGATCGTGTAATGCATGTCAGTCAGCGTGGTGCGACGGAAAGGGAATTGTCGCACCAATGCGAAGGGCGCAGCACTCGCCTGCGCCCTCGCGATGCCGGTGTGTTACCAGGCGTAGCTGATGCGACCGTACGCATAGGCGCCATTGAAGCCGAAGGGCGACTGGCTGCTGTAGGGGAATTGCCCGGTGGTCGAGTTGAGGTAAATGTTCTCGTCCGGATACGCGTCGAGGATGTTGTCGGCACCCAGCGTCACCGTCCAACGGTCGGCAGGACGGAAGCTGACGGACGCATCCAGCAGCCACTTGGCGCCAAAGCTCTGGTCGCGTGCCGCGGCCGCCGCACTCGCTTGTCGCACCGTGAACTCGCCGTAGCGCGTCGCGGTGAGCGCGATGTCCCAACGCTCGAAATTCCAGCTGGCACCGAGCGTCGCCTTGTCGCGAGGATATCCTTCCTCGAAACGCGCACGCTCGTCGCGGCCGATGCGCTCCAGCTCGGCACCGAGCGCGGTCAGCTGCGCCGGGTTCGGTGCGATGCGGGTGATGTCGGTCTTGTTGTAGTTGTAGCCTGCGGTCAGGTTCAGCGTGCTGTTGTCGAGCGGAATGCTGTAGCTTCCGACCACATCCACGCCCTTGGTTCGCGTGTCCACGGCGTTGGTGAAGTACCGCGCACTGGTGACGTTGGTGATGCCGAGGCTGGCGAGCAGCACGGTGACGGCATCGTTGGCAATGAGGTTGGACGACAACGCGATGCGGTCGTCGATGTCGATGCTGTAGGCATCGATCGTCAGGTAAAGGCGATCCAGCGGCTGCAGCACCAGACCAAGGCTGTAGGACAACGAGGTTTCCGCCTTCAGCGACTCGGCGCCCAAGGCCAGCGCGGCCGGACTGGTGGTGCGGAAGGTACCGGACTCGTAGAACACGCCACTGATGATGTTGCTGGTGATCGCTTGGTAATACTGTTGACCGAGGGCCGGCGCTCGGAATCCAGAAGCGATGGTTCCACGAAGCGCCACGGCCTCATTCACCGCGAAGCGGCCGGACAGCTTGCCTGACAGCTCGCTGCCGAAGTCATCGAAATCCTCGTGGCGCAGGGCCAGGCCACCTGAGAAGCGCTCGCTGAAGTCGGCCTCCAAACCGCCGTAGATGGCGACGCTGTTACGATCAAAGTCGCCGGCGTTGGCCGGTGTGAACCCGGCGAAACCTTGCGCTCCCGAACCGGTGTAGGACGTCGGCGCGCCAGCCGATTGCCCCCATTTTTCGCTGCGGTATTCGGCGCCGACCGAGAGCGTCGCCGGATAGGCGAGGCCGATGTCGAGTGCGCGGGCGAGGTCGAGATTGAACACATGCTGGGTGTACTCCAGTGTGCCGTCGTAAAACCGGGTTGGGCTGCCCGCGCCGAGCGAATAGTTGATCGAGTTCTGGGTGTAGAACGCGAGATCGTTGTTGCCGTAGTTGTAACTCAGATCCCAGCTCCAGCCATCCTCGGCGCCGCCGCGCAGTCCTGCGACGAATGCATGGTCCTTGGAGATCTGATTGATCTCCGGTACGAAGCCATTCGGATACACCTGCGCCAGCAACGCGCCCTGGCCACTGTGGTTGCGCGAGCGGTAGAACGCGAACGAAACGATGTCACGCTCGCCGAAGATGCCGTGTGCATAGGCGGCGGTCGTGTCCGAGACATCCACTTCCGTGTTGAACGCGATGTTTCTGGCCTCCACCGCAGGGTCGCCGTAGATGAAACCTTTTTCCCCGACGCCGGGGTTGTTGCCGTTGTGTGGATTCGGGGCCACGCCTTGCGCCGGGTCTGGACGATAGGGACGTGCGCGATTGGTGTGGTCCTGATCGGTAATCTGCCCGGACAGATGCAATCGACCAATGCCTTCACCGTAGGAGAGGCCCGCATCGGCGGCGAGCTGCACGCTGCGACCGTCGCCGACCGAATGCTGACCGGCATCCAGCGTCAGGCTGCCGCCACTTTCGGAGCCTTTGAGGACGATGTTGACGACACCCGCGATGGCGTCCGAGCCGTATTGCGCCGAGGCGCCGTCACGGAGCACTTCCACCCGTGCGATGGCGGAAATCGGGATCGCGTTGAGATCCACCGCCGATGAGCCGCGACCGATGCTGCCGTTGACGTTGACCTGTGCGGCGATGTGGCGGCGCTTGCCGTTCACCAATACCAGGACTTGATCCGGCGCGAGTCCTCGCAGTTGCGCGGGTCGCACGCCGCTGGTGCCATCGGTGATGGCGGGTCGGGGAAAGTTCAGCGAGGGCAGTACGCGGGCCAGCGCCGTGGCCAGCTCCACCGTGCCGGTACTTTGCAGCGTTTCGGTGGTGATGATGTCGATGGGCGACTGCGATTCGGTCAGGGTGCGGTCGGTGACGCGCGTGCCGGTGACGATGACGGCGTCGAGTTTTCGGGCGTCGTCGGCTGCGTGGGTGACGAGTGGGGCAAGCAACGCCGCAATGGCGAGAGCGAGGGAGGTGCGACGCATGATGATTCCTTGCGGTAGATGGAGGGCCGTCCGAGCGGCACGCCCCGTGGGCAGCGGGGAAGCCGGATCATCCGTGCGGGCGTCGCAAGTTTGGAGTGATTTCATCGCATCTTCTCATGCCATCCAGTGATTAGAAGGCGGTGAGGATCGCCGTGGGTGGACGCCTCGCCGCTTCGACGCGGGGGCATCCGGGCCTGTGCCTTGGCGGCAAGGCAGACATAAAAAAAGCCCCGCAGTGGCACTGCGGGGCGGGAGTTGGTGAATCCTCGAGTCGGCGCGGAAATGGCGCGTCAGTGCGAGCCGGCACCTTCGGCGATTTCACGCTGGGCAAGCCAGCGCGCGGTCTGCAGCATGCCCTCATGACCGCGGTCGCCCGTCGTGACGACGCGGTACTTGCCGGCCACCACCAGTGTTGGCGTACCTTCGATGCTCCAACGCGCGAGCGTGCGCTGGCTGCGGGTGATCTGCGTGTTCACCGCGAACGATGCGGCAGTGGCTTTCAATGCCTCGCCATCCACGCCCAGTTCGGCGTACAGGGAGGCAAGATCCTCGATCCGGCCGCGTCCCAGCTTCTGCTGTTCGGCCAATGCCTTGAACATGCCGCTGTGGGTCTTGTCGAGCACGCCCATGGCCTGGGCCGCGTAGAACGCTCGCGCGATCGGCTCGAAGGCGCCGTGGGACATCGGGGCATAAACGAAATTCACTTCTGCAGGCAAGGTTTTTTTCCACGCCGGGGTCAGTGTTTCCAGTCGGGCGCAGTGGATGCAGGTGTAGGAAAATACCTCGGCGATCTCGACCTTGCCGGGGACGGCAGCGAGCAGCTGCGGCGGGTCGATGATCTGGTAGTCGGTGCCAAGGCGCGGTTCCGGACCTTCGGGAGCGACAGGTGACGCGACCTTCGTCTCGGGGGCGGTGTCCGCGGGGGGCGGCTGGGTCGGGGCTTCATCGTCGCTGGCGACCGGCTCGTTGTCGGCCGGCGTAGAAACGCCCGTGTCAGCGACAGGTGCGGGAACCGGTTCTGGCGCGGGCACAGCGGGCACCGTTTCCGCCGTGATGGCCGGAGGAGAGGGGGCGGTGGTCGGTGCCGGCGCCGGTGATTCTGCACTGCACGCGACCAGCGTCATCAGCGCGGACATCGCCAGCGCACGCAGGGTGAAGGTATGGGCGCGATTCATTGTGCGGCCACTTCGGCTGCGTCGTGCAGGCCTTCGATGTAACTTGCCAGCGACTGGATCTCGGCATTGGTCAATGTTGCGGCCACATCCACCATCACCGTGTTCCGGTTGTTGTCCTTGCCCCATGCCTGGCCATCGCGGAAGGCTTCGAGCTTGCGGGCGGTATAGCCCGCATGCTGCCCGGCGAGTGCCGGATACATGCTTCCCGGATTGCCGCGGCCACTGGGGCCGTGGCAGGCCAGACAGGCCGGAATGCCGCGCTCGAGGTCGCCACCGCGATAGAGCTTTTCGCCGACCTGGTAGAACTTGCTGCCATCCTCGGTCGTGCTGTCGTCGGCGATGCCCGGTAGCGCCTTGAGCGTGGCGAAATAGGCGCCGACGTCACGCATGTCCTGCGGGCTCAGGATGCTGGCGAAGCCCAGCATCACCGGATCCTGACGGCTGCCATCCTTGTACATCGCCAGTTGACGCGCGATGTAGCGTTCGCTCTGGCCGGCCAGCTTGGGGTATTGCGGATCGACCGAGTTGCCATCGGCGCCGTGACAGGCGGCACAGGCGGCGGCTTTGCCGGCGCCTGCAGCAGCATCGCCGGCCACGGCGGGGCCGTGCGCATCGGTCAATTCGGTGGTTTGTGCAGGCTCCATATCCGGACTGGCGCTGACTTGCACGGGCGCACCTTCATCTTGCGCACCGACAGCGAAGGCCAGACAGAGACCAAGGGAAACCGCGGCGGTCATGCCACAATAGCGACGCAAACTCATAGAAACGTGCTCCGCGAAAAATTCGTTCCGGGCTGCGTGCCGGGGTGGTCTCGCTGCCGTTCGATGCATGCCATCGCAAGCGCGACGGCAGGTGACATCAGGACATGCACAGGCCAGTGGCAAGGTCGCTGGATGAAGCCTGGCGACCGATACGGGATGGCTGGGCGGCAGCGGGTCCATGACCCGGCAATGCAGAAACGTCTGAATTATTCCAGCCGGCTCCAAGCCGGTCAAACAACAAGGCGACCTTTGATGTCTGAAACCAACCTGCTTCGCACCGCGTCCTATCTCAAAAGCGTGCACGAACTGCATCAATTGCCGCCCGATGGGGGCTGGGAAGTTGCCATTGCGGGACGCTCCAATGCCGGCAAGTCCAGTGCAATCAATGCCATCGTCGATCAGACCAGTTTGGCGCGTACCAGCAAAACGCCGGGGCGCACGCAGCAACTGGTGTACTTCCAGGTGGCACCGCAGCGGTATCTCGTGGATCTGCCCGGCTATGGCTATGCCAAGGTGCCGCCTTCCCTGCGCGATCACTGGCAGGGATTGATCGATGCTTTCTTCCGTACCCGTGACGCTTTGCGTGGACTGGTCGTGGTCATGGATGTGCGCCATCCGCTGCGCGATTTCGACCAGCAGATGCTGGGATATGGCGCGGCGCGGGGGCTGTCCTGCCACTGTTTGCTCACCAAGGCGGACAAGCTGCCACGTGGGCAGCAGGCCAAAGCCTTGCTGGAAACTCGCCGTGCATTGGGTGACGGCGCCAGCGTCCAGCTTTTTTCCGCCACCTCGCATCAGGGGGTGGATGAGGCGCGTTCCGTGCTTTCGGGCTGGTTGGATCTTGGCCCTGCCGGAACGGCGGTCTGACACATCCCGCGGCCGCGTCAGCCTCCGAACAGGCGTCCCACGATCGACGTTGCCAGCATCGCCGCCGCGCCCCAGAACACCACGCGGAGCGCGCCGCGAATCACCGGAGCGCCGCCAGCGCGGGCGGCCAGTGCCCCTGAAAGCAGAAGGCCGACCAGCGTCGCCACGATCACGATATCGTGAATGCGGCTGGCCGGTGCCAGCAATGCGGCGAGCAACGGCAGGGTCGCCCCCAGGGAGAAACAGGCTGCCGACACGATGGCGGCCTGAATCGGTCGTGCGCGCAGGCTGTCGGTGATGCCCAGTTCGTCGCGTGCATGCGCGGCCAATGCATTGTGGTGAGTCAGTTGCACCGCGACCTGATGCGCCAGCGCCGCATCCAGCCCGCGCTGACGGTAGATGTAGGCCAGCTCCTCCAGCTCGCTCTGGGGTTCCGAGGCCAGCTCCTGCCTTTCGATGGCCAGGTCGGCCTCCTCGGCATCGGCCTGCGACTTGACCGAGACGTACTCGCCGGCAGCCATCGACATCGCGCCCGCCACCAGTCCGGCGACGCCACCCAGCAGGATGGTGCCGGGTTCCGCGCCGCTGGCAGCGATGCCGACCACCAGGCCGGACGTGGAGACGATGCCGTCGTTGGCTCCGAGCACGGCTGCGCGGAGCCAGCCGACGCGATGAACACGATGCGGTGTGGATGGGATGGGTGGCGTGTTGGCGTGGGGCATGACGGGCAGAGAGCAGGGGGAGTGCCGATGATGGCGCGGCAGCTCGGGGCATGGCGGATCGATTCGCGTTTCGAATGCATGGTCGCGATACACCTCCGCGACACGGAAGCGCGGGGAACTGCCCGTACAATGATCGGCCCGCACCGTCAGGCGAGACGCATGGCCATCGAACGCAATCGACGCGACCTCGAGCAGGAGATCACCACGGATCTGCATGATCGCCTGAGCTACGGTGGCTACTTGCAGCTGGATACGTTGCTGTCGGCCCAGCACCCCCTGTCCGACCCGCCGCACCACGACGAGATGCTTTTCATCATCCAGCACCAGACCTCGGAGCTCTGGTTGAAGTTGATGATCCACGAGGTTCGTGGGGTGATTTCCCAACTTCGGCAAGACAATGTGGATAGCGCATTGAAGATGCTGGCGCGCATCAAGAAAGTGCTGCGTCAACTGATCGAGCAATGGTCGGTGTTGGAGACACTCACCCCGAGTGATTACCTGAAGTTTCGCGGTGTGCTCGGTCCGGCGTCCGGCTTTCAGTCATTGCAGTACCGCTTGGTGGAGTTTTTGCTGGGCAACAAGAACGCCGCAATGCTCAGCGTGTTTTCGCACGATGCCGCAGCGCGTGCGCAGCTCATGGACGTGTTCGAATCCCCTAGTCTGTACGACGAATTCCTCGGCTGGCTGTCACGCCGCGGCCATGCGATCCCGAAAGAGCTTCTGGAACGCGATGTGAGGGAACCCCACGAGCGCTGCGAACAGCTCGTGCCGGTGTTCAAGCGCATCTACGAGAATACCGACGACTATTGGGAGGAATACCACCTGAGCGAGCAGTTGGTGGATCTGGAATCGGACTTCCAGCTCTGGCGTTTCCGCCATATGCGGACGGTGATGCGCATCATCGGCTTCCGTCGCGGCACGGGCGGATCGAGTGGCGTGGGTTTCCTCAAGCGCGCATTGGACCTGACGTTCTTCCCGGAACTGTTCGACGTGCGTACTGAAATTGGCGGCTGATCGCGTCGCGCCGGCACGTCACCCAACGAATCGCCGCAGCGGTGTGCGCCGGACCAGCAGTTCGTAGCTGAGCAACGTGATCGCCATCGTTGCCGTGATGGCTGCGACCAGCTTTCCGGTCCAATGGAAATCGGCGTCCATCAATGCGTACTGGATGGGAAAAAGGATCGGCAGGTGCAAGAGGTAGATCCAGTAGGCGCGTTCTGCGAGGTAGCGCAGCACGCGGCTGGGACGGTCGAACCAGCGAAGCGCGGCGATCAGGCAGGCGAGCGCTCCCCATGCGCAGAGGCATGCCTCCAGAATGACCAATGGCCACGTCGCGCGTGGGTGCGGTTCGACCTGGATACGCCACAAGAACAGGGCATAGAGCACCAGACAGGTGATGGCCAGGCCGGGCAGCCATGCCGCGAGTGGCCGCAGCCAGTCGAGACGTCCATTTAGTGCGTATCCCAATGCAAAGAACGGGCCGAACACCACGATGGCCCAGAACTGTGGCAGCAGACTTTCCGGTGCCGGATGCGGCGCGCTGGTGAGCGCGAAGCCGGCGGCAAGCACCATGGGCAGGGCGAGCAACACGGCACGTGGCCCGAGTGCCATGGCGCGGTCCAGCACCCGGCCAAGCTCCAGCGTGCGGCCGACCCAGACCAGCAACGTGAACAGCAGCAGGTAGTAGAGGAACCAGAGATGTCCCAGTCCGGGCGGTGCCTGAGGGGCGTCAGGCATGGTCATCCACGTTCTGATCAACTCCAGCAGCGGCGATCGTGTCTCGACCGACATCGCGGCCCAGCGAATCGCCGCGACCAGGCTCAGGTGAACCACGGGCAATGCCACAGCCAACGGGATCAGGATGCGCCGAGCGCGCTGCCGCATCAATCCAGTCATGCCGCGACGGGCCAGCAGCCACGCGGTGAAAAACCCCGAGACCAGGAAGAACAGCGGCATGCGTACCAGATGCGGCAGCCAGATCAGCACATCGATCCCTGCCCAGTTCTGCCGGTCGGCTGCCGGCCAGATCGGGTGGGCGAGCGGGCTGTAGGCCAGTGCGGCATGGAATGCGACACCAGCGAGCATCGCCAGTGCACGCAACCGATCGAGCGCGTGGATGCGCGTGGTGGTGTCGATGTTGCTCATGGCCTGTGGTCGCAAGGAAAGAAGGGACGCATCGGCGTCTGCACGGACGCCGAAGCGGATACCTGCGATGCGCGGCATGCGTCGGCGCGCGGGGGAGCAAGCCGTTGCCGTCAGTAGAAGGCTGGACGGCGTCCGTTCCACCATGCCGTGACTGCCAGCGCCGACAGACCAATCACGATTTCCGCGACAAGGATGCCGACGGCCGGCGCACTCCATACGATGGCGTTGCCCCGGATCGTGCCGGAGATCGCCTCGATCTGGCCGAGCAGCATGATGAACGGGTTGATCAGCACCATGCTGCCGATCATGGCGAAGATGTTCCAGCCTTCCGATTCCACGTTCATCGCGACCATCAGCGAGATGCAGTACGCGACGAAGATGTAGCCGAACAGCAGCAGCGAGTACACGATCAGGCCATTCGGCAGCGCCGTGAACGCGACGGTGGCCAGAACGCCGATCAACAGCAGCAAGAACGGGACGCCAAACGTCACCAGGTTTCCGGCCAACTTCGCCACGGTGAAGTCGAGTGGCGATACCGGCAAACTCATGACGAAGGGCAGGGTGAGCTCCTTGCGCTCGACCAGCAGGGAGTTGGAGATCGCAAAGCAGGCGACAGACACCAGCACGACGATCAGCAGCAGCGAGCCGAGATAGAAGCTCCACGGTTTTCCCGTGCCCAACAGGCACAGTGCCACGATGCCCGCCAGAACATTGGCGGCAAACTGTTTTTGGAACAGTTGCCAGTCCTTGCGCACCAGCAACCCGATCACTGGCAGGTTCAATGCGGTATTCATGCGGCACCTCCGGCACGTACGGTGGTTACGAAAATGTCTTCCAGCCCCATGTTGTCGACGCGCTCCACGCGCAGCCCGCTGGCGTTCAGACGATCTGGCAAATCGGCGCGCCAATCGCGCACCTTCAGCTCTGTCTGGCTGCCCGCACTTCTTACCTGGGCCAGTTCCGGCCAGCCGAGCAGTTCGGGTGAGCTTGTGCCAATGCAGAGCACGCGGCGCCATCCGTCGAGAAACGCTTCCTTGCTGCGGTTGGCGATGAGCTTGCCCTTGTGGAGGAAACTGATGCTGTCGGCGAGTTGTTCGATGTCGTGGGTGTTGTGCGAGGAAAACAGCACGCTTCGGCGTTCGTCGCGCAGCACATCCGCCAGTGCTTCGAGCACCTCGATGCGAGCGACGGGATCCAGTCCGGTGGTTGGCTCATCCAGCAGCAACAGGCGAGGACGTCGTGCGAGGCTCAGCAGCAGCAACGCTTTCACCCGCTGTCCATGCGAGTAGCCGCCAATTGTCTGTTCCGGACGCAAATCGAAGCGGTGCATCAGGTGCTCCGCATACACGTCGTCCCAGCCGGGATAGATGCGCTTGACCAGATCGATGTGCCACGCGAGCGTACGACTGCGGTACAGGCGCATGTTCTCCGAGGCAAAGCCGATGTCGCGTTTTGCGGCAACCTGCTCGGTTGGCAATGCGTAGCCGAGCACTTCAATGTCACCCGCATCCGGCGCAGCCAGGCCGGTGAGCAGGCGCAGCAGTGTGGTCTTGCCTGCACCATTGACGCCCACCAAGCCCATGACCTCACCCTCGGGCAGCGTCAGGTCGATGTCATCCAGCGTGAAATCCGGGTAACGCTTGCACAGGCCGGTGACGGTGAATGCCGAGGACATGGAGTTACTCCTTGGAGGAAGAAAGGGAGGGGGCATCCAGCGCGGCGTCGAGCCGCTGATGCAGTGCGTCGCGATCGAGACCCAGTTGCGCCGCAATGGCGACGGTGTCGGCCAACTGTTTGGCGAGACCGGCTTCGAGCAACTGGCGTGCGTGATCGGTACGCTCGGCCACCACGGAACCTTTGCCGTGGCGTGTGGCGATGACGCCGGCGCGCTCCAGCTCGTCGTAGGCGCGTTTCACCGTGATCACGCTGACACCACTGGTCGCGGCCAGCTCGCGGATGGACGGGAGCGGCTGCCCCGACGCCCAATCACCAGCCATCACGCGGGTCGTGATTTGATCGATGATCTGCTGGTACATCGGCCGGGGATCGCTGGCCGAAAGGAACAGTTCCACACTCACTGACACCATCACTGTATATGTCAAACATGCACAGTATGCACAGTTGTAGTGCCGCCTGCAAGCGGGCGGCAAGGCCGCCTCCCACGTGACGCTGCGCTGAATCCGGTTAGGATGCGGCCCTTACGTTTTCTTCAGGGAACCCGAATGAGTCAGCCCAGCCCCGAAACGACTGCCGCGCGCGGTGGTCTTGCCGCCCGCTTTCTTGATGGCGTGGAGCGCGTCGGCAACAAACTTCCCGATCCGGCGTTCCTCTTCCTGCTTCTGATGCTGCTGGTGTGGGTGGTGTCCTGGGCGCTTTCGGGCGTGCAGTTCGATGCGGTCAATCCGCGCACTGGCGATCCGATCCGCATCGTCAACCTGCTGTCGGGCAGTTCGCTGACAGCGTTCATGGCCAACCTGTATCAGGTGTTCATGGCGTTCGCGCCACTGGGCGTGGTGCTGACGGCGATGCTGGGCCTGGGTGTGGCCGAGCACACTGGCTACATCAATGCCGCGCTGCGTCGCATTCTGGCGGTGACGCCGCAGAAGCTGCTGACGCCGGCACTGGTTGGCGTCGCGGTACTCAGCCATGTCGCAGTGGATGCGGGGTACGTGCTGGTGATTCCGCTCGGTGGCGTCATCTTCTACGCCGCGGGCCGGCACCCGCTGGCAGGCATCGCAGCCGCGTTCTGCGGGGTTTCGGGTGGGTTCTCGGCCACGATGTTCGTGCCTTCTTCGCTCGATCCACTGCTCGCCAGCTTCACCGAAGCGGCCGGTCGCATCATCGATCCCGCGTTGGCCATCAACCCGCTCAACAACTGGATCTTCACGACGGCGTCGGCATTTCTCATCATTGCCATCGGTTGGTTCGTCACCGACAAGATCGTCGAACCGAGGCTGTCGAAGACGGCCATCGATGGCGACACCAGCGCATTGCCGAAAATGGAGCCGTTGGCCCCGAACGAGCGTCGCGGCCTGTTGTGGGGCACGGTCGCCATGGTGGTGGCGTTCGCCCTGTTCGTGCTGACCCTGCTTCCGGAAACGTCGCCGTGGCGTGCGGCGGCGGAAACCAAGGCGGTGCTGGACGGCGCGCACCCGCTGCTGGTGGCACAGGCGCCGGTGATGCAGTCGATCGTGGCGCTGATCTTCATCCTGTTCCTGATTCCCGGCACGGTGTACGGCTATGTGGCCGGTACGGTGAAGTCGCACCGCGACATCATCGCCGCGATGACCAAGTCGATGAGTGGCATGGCGTACTACATCGTCATCGCGTTTTTCATCGCGCAGTTCCTGGCCGGCTTCAACGGTTCGGGCATCGGCACGCTGATGGCGGTGGAAGGTGCCGATCTGCTGAAGGGATTGCCGATCTGGCTGACCATCCTCGGCCTCATCGCGATGACCGGCATCGTCAACCTGTTCATCGGTTCGGCCTCGGCCAAATGGGCGCTGCTGGCACCGATCATGGTGCCGCTGATGATGCAGTTGGGCGTCTCGCCGGATCTCACTCAGGCCGCCTACCGCGTGGGTGACTCGATGACTACCATCATCACCCCGCTGATGCCGTATTTCCCGCTGATCGTGGTGTTCTGCCAGCGCTACGTGAAATCCGCCGGCATCGGCACGCTGGCGTCGATCATGCTGCCGTATTCGATTGCCCTGTCGATCCTGTGGACATTGTTCCTGCTGGCGTTCTGGGGCCTCGGCATCCCGCTCGGCATCGGCGCCAGCTACGAATACCTCGCAGGCTGACGCTCCGGCAGGCGGCGCCGGCAGGCGTGTGGGTGCCGTCGCCTTCAATATGAACGGTGTTTGACTGGATCGGCCCGGTGCGCGAACCTTGCGCGCTTGTGCCCGGCCGCTTGGCGGGGTTGCAACCAGAAAGCGTCGGCCTCGACTGGCCGGCAATCCAACAACACGTTCCTCAGGGAGAACCATGAGCACTCCGAACCAGCCCTCCGGTCAGGCCGCCGCCGCGTCGCGTTCATCGGACCACTTCATTCCACCGCCGCCGGGTGAGTTCCTCGGTCATCCCAATGCGCTCTGGAACCTGTTCGGCACCGAGTTCTGGGAGCGCTTCATGTACTACGGCATGCGCGCCATGCTGGCGGTGCACGTCGCGGCCGCGTTTTTCGCCCATCTGGGAGAAGGAGCCCGTGCCGAGGCGAGCCTGACCTACGGCGGTTTCACCTCGCTGGTCTACATGACCGGCATCCTCGGCGGATACGTTGCCGACCGCATCCTCGGCTATCAGCGCTCGATCATGCTGGGTGGTGCGTTGATGGCCGTGGGCTGCTTCATGTTGATGGCACCCGACCTCACCACCTTCCTGATGGGTCTGGCGGTGATCGTGGTGGGCAACGGCTTGTTCAAGCCCAACATCTCCACGATGGTTGGCAAGCTGTATGCGCCGGGTGATGCGCGTCGCGACTCGGGCTTCACCATCTTCTACATGGGCATCAACGCAGGTGCGCTGGTGGCGCCGTTCATCTGTGCCTCGATCATCGGCCAGCAGTACGGCTACCGCTGGGGCTTCTTCGCCGCCAGCATGGGCATGATCTTCGGCCTGATCGTGTTCCAGGTCGTCAAGCACTGGTTGGGTCATGTCGGCACGGCACCCGAAGGAAAGAAGGGCTACGGCCCGCTGATGCAGGTGCTGGTGGCTTCGGCGATCCTCGTGATTCCGGTCTATTTCCTGCTCAGCAAGAGCGACCTGCTGGGCGGCCTGCTGATCGTGATGATGTTGGGTCTGGTGGCCTATTTCATCTATAGCGGCGTGCGCAGCGGCGAGAAGATCCAGCTGCATCGCTACATCGCGATGCTGATCCTGTTTCTGGCGAACATCCTGTTCTGGGCGCTGTTCGAGCAGGCCGGTTCCTCGCTGAACTTCCTGGCACAGGATCACGTTCGCATGCCGGATGTCTCGATCTTCGGCTGGACGCCGACGTTCGAGGTGTTCCAGTCGGTGAACCCGGTCTTCATCATCCTGTTGGCGCCGCTTTACGCCTCGCTGTGGGTGAAGCTCGACAAGGCCGACTGGAACCCGTCGATCCCGCGCAAGTTCGCCTATGGTCTGGTCGGTGCCGCGCTGGGTTTCTACATCCTGGTGTTCGCGATCAACACGATGGTGGGCGAAGACGGCAAGATCAGCTGGATCTGGCTGACTCTGACCTACCTCGTTCACACCATGGGCGAGCTGTGCCTGTCGCCGATCGGCCTGGCGATGGTGACCAAGCTGGCGCGTCCGCAGGAAACCGGCTTGGCCATGGGCGGCTGGTTCCTGTCGATCGCCATGGCCAACTTCGTTGCCGGTCGCATTGCCGCGATCGCCTCGGGCGGTGGTGGCCATGAAGAGGCCGCCGGTTCGCTGTTGCAGTACGGCGCCACGTTCAATCAGCTGTTCTGGATCGGCATCGTCATCGCGGCGCTGTTCTTCCTTGCGGCGCCATTGATCAACCGCCTGATGCATGGCGTGAGGTAATTCGGTTCCGCATCGGGATAAAACAACGGCGCCCTCGGGCGCCGTTGTCGTTTGTGCGGCAGCTCACGCTGGCTGCGTGGACATGCCGATCACGATCATCGGATCAGTTGCGGGTCAGGCGCTTGAGCAACGGCGTGGCCAGGAACAGCAACATGCCGGCCGCGAGGCCGATCCACATCATGCGGCTGAATACGCCGCCGTAGACCAGCAGCGCGCCCGCGGCATCCATGTCCGGTGGAATCTGCGCCCACGTGCCCATGCGTCCGGCGATGATCTCGCCGAAGGCCGAGAACAGGAACCACGCACCCATCATCATGCCGACGGCGCGCGGGATCGACAGCGAGGTCACCGCCGCCAGACCGACCGGCGACAGCACCATCTCACCCAAAACCAGGACGAAGTACGCCAGCACCATCCACCACAGGCTGATGCGGCCATCGCTGCCCGGATTGGCTGCGGCGAAGGCCAAAACGCCGAAGGCCAGCCCGCAGAACACCAGACCCCAGGCAAACTTGGCGGGATAGCTGGGGTTGAGTCTCGCCTTGTCCAGGCGCGGCCAGAGCCACGCGAACACCGGGCTGAGCGCGATCACGAACAGGGCGCCCAATGCCGTGGTCTGGCCCGCCGTCCATTCGACGCCGAACGTGGTGCGATCCATCACGCGATCCGCCATCGCCACCCACGGACCGTAAGTCTGCTCGTACAGGCCCCAGAACAGGGCGCTGACCGTGATCAGCACCATCAGCATGATCATGCCGCCCTTTTCGGCGCGGGTGATGCCCGAGAACATCAGCCGGATGAACCAGATGTAGAGCGCGGCGCCCAATACGACGGCAACCAGTTCGGTCAGCGTGACTTCGTGGCCGCCGACCAGTGAAGACAACGGGCCGAAATCGATGCGCGTCTGGAGCACCTGCCAGACGACCGCAGCAAGCACGAATCCGCCGAGGTAGATGGCCCATTCGCGCGAGATGCCGGCGATCCACGGCGACCGCAGCAACGCCGTATCCGCGGGTTCGGCTTGCCCCATCAGGTGGCGCTGGCCCCAGATGAATTGCACCAGGCCCAGGCCCATCATCACGCCAGCCAGCGCGAAGCCGTAGCCCCAGCCGATGGTTTCGCCGATCCACGCCACGACGATCGACGAAATGAAGGCGCCGACATTGATTCCCATGTAGAAGATGGTGAAGCCCGAATCGCGTCGTGGATCATCGGATGCGTAAAGACGGCCGACGATGGTCGAGATGTTCGGCTTCAGGAAGCCCACACCCACGGCGATGAGCGCGAGGGCGAAATACATCACCTGCACCGCGAACGCATCCTGTGCGCCGCTGCCCTGAATGCCGGATGCAGCGTGTCCGGTGTAAGCCATGCCCAGCTGGCCGAGGACCAGCAGGATCCCGCCAAACACGACGGCCTTGCGCATGCCGAGATATTTGTCGGCGAGGATGCCGCCCAGCAAAGGCAACGCATAGGCGAGACCGGCGTACGTGCCCAGCAGCAGATAGCCATCGGTGTCGCTGAAAAGATGGTGCTTGGTGAGGTAAAGGAACAGCAGCGCCTTCATTCCGTAGAAGGCGAAGCGCTCCCACATCTCGGTGAGGAAGCAGACGTACAACCCTTTGGGATGGCCCAGGACATCCTGGTGTGCGGGAACGGCAGGTGCGGTGACGGACATGTGGCAAGCCCCTTGGATGCAAGGGGGCGGAGTATAGAAGCAAGACTCGCGTGGCGCTGTTGCCGAGGGTGCGCACGGTGTTGGATGCCTTCCGGCAGCATCGCCCGATCTGGCTGGCTCGCGAGAGAGCCTCCGCCGGGCCATCGACTGCCCGGGGCGCATCCTTTACGCTGCCGAGCAGTGGGGATGGGGCTCCCGCCATCATGGCCGGGGAGTCCTCGATTCATGTCCTGATCGCCGGTCGACGTCTGTTTGCGCGCTCCGGCTTTTCGTTTCTGTCTGGCCCGCCATCGGAGTGCACGTGGAACAGTTCGTCAACACCATCAACAGCCTGATCTGGAGCCAGCCGTTGATCTGGCTGTGCCTTGGCGCGGGCCTCTATTTTTCGCTGCGAACGCGCTTCATGCAGGTGCGCCATGTGAGGGAAATGTTCCGTCTGCTGTTCTCGGGCACCCAATCCGAGGCTGGTGTGTCCTCGTTCCAGGCACTGGCGATGTCGCTGTCCGGACGGGTGGGGATCGGCAATATCGCCGGCGTGGCCACGGCGATCGCGTTCGGCGGGCCGGGTGCGGTGTTCTGGATGTGGGTGATGGCGTTCCTGGGCGCATCCACCTCCTACATCGAGTCGACGTTGGCGCAGATCTACAAGGAGAAGGACGGCGAAGGTCGTTACCGCGGCGGACCAGCCTACTACATCGAAAAAGGAATGGGTCAGCGCTGGTATGCGTGGATGTTCGCTCTGGTGACGGTGATCGCCACCGGCATGCTGCTGCCGGGAGTGCAGGCCAACGGGATCGCGCTGGCGGCCAATACCGCTTGGGGCGTGGTGCCGTCGGCCACAGCCGTGGTGCTGGTGATCGGGCTGGGCTTCATCATCTTCGGTGGCATAAAGCGCATTGCGCGGTTTGCCGAGCTGGTGGTGCCGTTCATGGCGCTGGCTTACATCCTGGTGGCGTTGGTGCTGCTGCTGCTTAATCTGGAGAAGGTGCCGGAGATGTTGGCGCTGGTTCTGCGCAGTGCCTTCGGGTTGGAGGCCGGATTCGGTGCAGTGATGGGACTGGCGATCGAATGGGGCGTCAAGCGCGGCATTTATTCCAACGAGGCGGGTCAGGGCACCGGCCCCCACGCAGCGGCCGCGGCAGAGGTGTCGCATCCGGCCAAGCAAGGTCTGGTGCAGGCATTTTCGATCTATGTGGATACCCTGCTGGTGTGCTCGGCCACGGCCTTCATGATCCTGTCCACCGGCATGTTCAACGTGCATGCGCCGGATGGCGGCATGCTGGTGGAAGCCCTGCCCGGCGTTACTGCGGGCCCTGGCTTCGCGCAGGCGGCTGTGGAGTCGGTGATGCCTGGTTGGGGGGCGAGCTTCGTGGCGCTGGCCTTGTTCTTTTTCGCCTTCACCACGATCGTGGCTTATTACTACATGGCAGAAACCAACATTGCTTACATCAACCGCAAAGTGCACCGGCCCTGGATGGTGTTTGTGCTGCGTGTCGGCATTCTGGCGACGGTGACGTTCGGTTGCGTCCGTACTGCGGACATGGCCTGGACATTGGGTGACATCGGAGTAGGCCTGATGGCGTGGTTGAACATCGTGGCGATCCTGATCCTGCAAAAACCGGCACTGGCTTGCCTGCGAGACTTCGAGGCGCAAAAGAAGGCCGGCAAGGACCCGACGTTCGATCCTGACGCACTGGGCATCCGCAACGCCGGTTTCTGGCGAAAATCCTGAAGGGCCGTGCCCCGCCTGCCGTGTGCGAGGGGCAGCAGTGTCAGTCGCGGGATGGCGGGGGGGCTTGCAGCACATCGAGAATGCGCGTCAGCCATTGCCGTTCTTCTGGACTGAGGCGCTCGAGAAGTTGCTGTTCGTGATTGAGGGCCAGCGGCACGATTTGATCATGGATGTAGCGTCCGCTGCTGGTAAGAAACAGGCGTGACTCACGCTTGTCTTCCTGTGCGGGTTCACGCCGCAGCAAACCTTTTTCCAGCAACGCGGCCACGGCGCGGCTGACGGCGACTTTGTCCATCGCGGCACGCGCGGCGACGTCGCGTGCCGCCAAGCCATCGTGACGGCCAAGGATGGCCATGGCCCGCCACTGGTTCACCGACAGCCCGAAGCGCTGCTCGTAGTCAGAGGCGATCCTCTGGCTGATGGTGTTGGACAGGACCGATAGCCGATAGGGCAGGAAACGGGCCAGATCCAGGGCGTCGGGATTGGGCATGGTGCGGCGCGGATTGCATATGGTTTCAAATGAAACTATAAATCCGGCCACCAGGCGGCACAACCGCCACTCATTTTCCAGGAGGTCCGCAATGAGCGCCCAGCTTTCTCCCGGCATGACGCCGGTCACGTTCGACAATCCGATGGGCATCGATGGTTTCGAGTTCGTCGAATACGCTGCTCCGGCGGGTGAAGCCGGTCACCTGCATGATTACTTCAAGAAGCTTGGTTTCGTGCAGGTGGCGCGTCATACCTCGCGTCCGATCAGTACCTATCGTCAGGGCGACTGCACCTTCCTGATCAACGAAGATCCCGATTCGTTCGCGGCACGTTTTGCGGCCGAGCACGGCCCCAGCGCCTGCGGTTTCGCGATCCGCTTCAACAAGTTGGCAGAGTGGGTGCGGGTGCAGGCACTGAAAAACGGCGCCGAGTCCTTCGGAGCGAAGGACGAGCTGAGCAAGGCCGTCGCCGCGCCGGTGATCAAGGGCATTGGCGGCTGCATGCTGTACTTGGTGGATCGTTACGACGCCAAGGGCACGATCCACGATCCCGATTACGAATACCTGCCCGGAGTGGATCTGATGCCCAAGGGCTTCGGTCTCACCTTCATCGATCACCTCACCCACAACCTTTACCAAGGCAACATGGCGAAGTGGTCGGATTACTACGAGCGCCTGTTCAATTTCCGCGAAATCCGTTACTTCGACATCAAGGGCGCCAAGACCGGCCTGCTGTCGAAGGCGATGACTGCGCCCGATGGCATGGTGCGCATTCCGCTCAATGAGTCGAGCGATCCGAAGTCGCAGATCAACGAATACCTCGACAGCTACCAGGGCGAGGGCATCCAGCACATCGCGTGCTTCACCGATAACATCTACGAGACGGTGGAAGCGATGCGCGCAGCTGGCGTGGCGTTCCTCGATACGCCAGATGCGTACTTCAACTACATCGACGAGCGCATTCCCGATCATGGCGAGGATGTTGAGCGGCTGCGTCGCAACGCCATCCTGATCGACGCCGATCCGGAGACCAAGCAGCGCAAGCTGTTGCAGATCTTCACCCAGAATGCGCTCGGCCCGATCTTCTTCGAGATCATCCAGCGCAAGGGCAACGAGGGCTTCGGCGAAGGCAACTTCCAGGCCCTGTTCGAAAGCATCGAGCGCGACCAGATGCGACGTGGTGTCCTCTGATCGAAGGTAAAAGCAGGTGTCGCCTTTCCCTGAGATCAGGCGACACGTTGGCGGGGAGATGATCGAGATGTCTCAGTACATGACAGGATTCGGCAACGAGTTCGCCACCGAAGCGGTGCCGGGCGCATTGCCTGTCGGGCGCAATTCGCCTCAACGTGCGCCGCTGGGGTTGTATGCGGAACAGGTGTCGGGCACAGCGTTCACGGCCCCGCGTGCCTTCAATCGACGAAGCTGGCTTTACCGCATCCGCCCGACGGCATTGTCCGGCGGCTTTTCACCCTACGCCCACCCGCATTTCCATAATCGGTTCGACGATGGCCCGGTATCGCCGGACCCGTTGCGCTGGTCACCGATGCCGTTGCCGGCTGGCGAGGTGGATTTCATCGATGGACTGTTCACGATGGCCGGCAACGGCTCGTCGGCAGCGCAGACCGGTGTCGGGGTCCATCTCTACGCGGCCAGTCGATCCATGCGCGGTCGGGCGTTCTACGACGCCGATGCCGAATTGCTGATCGTTCCGCAGCAGGGCGCGTTGCGCCTGGTCACCGAGCTGGGAGTGATCGACGTCGAACCGCAGCAGATCGCGGTGATTCCTCGTGGATTGCGATTCCGCGTCGAGTTGCTGGAGGGCGAGGCTCGCGGTTATGTCTGCGAGAATTTCGGGGCGTTGTTGCGTCTTCCCGATTTGGGGCCGATCGGCTCCAACGGTCTGGCCAATCCGCGCGACTTCGAAACGCCGGTCGCGGCTTTCGAGGACATCGAAGGCGAGGTCGAGCTGATTGCCAAGTTCCAAGGCCATCTGTGGCGCACCACGCTCGGGCATTCGCCGATGGATGTGGTGGCCTGGCACGGCAATTACGCGCCGTATCGCTATGACTTGCGCCGCTTCAACACCATCGGCTCGATCAGCTACGACCACCCTGATCCATCGATTTTCCTCGTGCTGCATTCTCCCAGCGACACGCCGGGCACCAGCAACTTGGACTTCGTGATCTTTCCGCCGCGCTGGCTGGTGGCGCAGGACACGTTCCGCCCGCCGTGGTTCCATCGCAATGTCGCCAGCGAGTTCATGGGACTGGTGCATGGCGCCTACGATGCCAAGGCCGGGGGCTTCGTGCCCGGCGGTTGTTCGCTGCACAACAGTTTCACCGGCCATGGCCCGGATGCAGCGACGTTCGAGAAGGCCAGTGCTGCCGATCTTTCCAAACCCGACGTCATCACCGATACGATGGCCTTCATGTTCGAGACGCGCGCGGTGATCCGCCCGACGCGGCAGGCGCTGGACGCCTCGTTCCGTCAGCGCGATTACGCGCATTGCTGGCAGGGGCTGGAGCGGCTGTTTCCGCTGCCCTGAGCCTGGTCTTCATGTATTCAGGAGTGTCCCGATGAAACTCGCTTCGCTCAAATCCGGTGGCCGCGACGGCACCCTCATCGTTGTCTCGCGTGACCTGTCGCGGGCAGTGGCCGTGCCCGATGTCGCGCCCACGCTGCAGGCTGCGCTGGACGACTGGGCCGTGCTGTCTCTCCGTCTTCGTACCGTCGCCGAGGCACTGGAGTCACCCAAGGTGTCCACCATCAACGGGATGGATGTATTCGCCCTGGATCCAGCGCAGCTGGCCGCTCCACTGCCGCGCGCGTACGAATTCGTGGATGGTTCCGCATACCTCCCGCATGTCGAGCGTGTGCGGCGTGCGCGTGGTGCGGAGGTGCCGGAAAGTTTCTATGTCGATCCGCTGATGTATCAGGCCACCAGCGCCGGTTTCCTCGGCCCGCGTGATCCAGTGAGGGTGCCGAGCGAGGACATGGGCATCGATCTGGAAGCCGAAGTGATCGTGGTGACCGATGACGTGCCGATGGGGGTGACGCCGGAATCGGCGGCGGATCACATCGTGCTGGTCGGATTGGTCAATGATGTTTCGCTGCGCAATCTGATTCCTGCCGAACTGGCCAAAGGCTTCGGCTTCCTGCAATCCAAGCCGCGTTCGGCGCTCTCCCCTGTGTTCGTCACCCCGGATGAACTCGGCCCGGATTGGCGTGGCTGCAAACTGCATCGTCCGCTGGTGACGCACATCAACGGGCAGTGGTTCGGTGCGCCGGAAGCGGGCGTCGACATGCAGTTCGATTTCGCCCGGCTCGTCGCGCACGCTGCGCGCACGCGCCCGCTCACGGCGGGCACGCTGGTGGGCTCGGGAACCGTGGCCAACGAGGACACTTCGCTCGGCGCATCGTGCTTCGCCGAGAAGCGCACCGTCGAAACCCTGGAAACCGGTGCGCCGATCACGCCTTTCATGAAGGATGGCGACGTGGTGCGGATCGAAATGTTCGACCGCGAGGGTGCATCGATTTTCGGTGCGATCGAGCAGCGCATTTCCGTCTGATCGCATCACTTCCCGTATCGCGCTACGCTGGGCGCAATCAGTACGGAGGATCGCGTCATGAGCGGAACACTGCGGCTGTATGACTACTGGCGTTCCAGCGCCGCTTACCGGGTGCGCATCGCGCTGAATCTCAAGGGGCTGGATTATGAGTCAGTGCCCGTGCATCTGGTGCGCGATGGCGGCGAACAGCGCCGCAGCGAGTTCCTGACGCTGAATCCGCAAGGGTTGGTACCGGTGCTGGTGGACGGCGAACGCGTCGTTCGCCAGTCGTTGGCGATCATCGAATACCTGGATGAACTGCACCCCGCCCCGCCGCTGCTTCCCAGCACCGCGCGCGATCGTGCCCGCGTACGTGCGCTGGCCCAGATCGTGGCGTGCGATATCCATCCGCTCAACAATCTGCGCGTGATGCAGTACCTGGAGCGCGAACTGGAGGCGACGGAAATGCAGCGGCAGGCGTGGATGCGGCACTGGATGGCGGAGGGCCTCGCTGCGATGGAGGCCGAAGTGGTCGATCATCCGTCGAGCGGATCCTTCTGCGAAGGCGAGCTGCCGGGCCTGGCCGATTGCTGCCTGGTGCCACAGCTCTACAACGCGCGCCGTTTCGCGCTGGATCTCTCGCCCTATCCGACCTTGCAGCGAATCGATGCGAACTGTTCAGCGCTGGAGGCGTTCCGCGATGCCGCGCCCGAGCGCCAGCCGGACGCGCCTGACAGCGTGCGCTGAGATGGGAAAGGCCGGGTTTGTGGCCCCCCCGACGACAGGCGGAAGCCCTGAAACGACGAACACCGCGGCGACGATCATCACGGTGTTCCGGATGACGCCATCAGGAAGGCAGGGGCGGAATCAGAACGCATCCGCGTAAGGATCATGCTCGCCGCTGGCGCCTTCGGACAGGCGGATCTTGAGGGCAAGTCCATCGCGCGAATCGGCTTTGCGCAGCGCTTCCTCCAACTCGATCTTGCCGTCCTTGTACATGCGGAAAAGGTCCTGATCGAAGGTCTGCATGCCTTCCTCCAGCGAACGCTCCATCGCTTCCTTGATCTCGTGCACCTGACCGCGACGGATGATGTCTCGGATCATCGGCGTGTTGATCAGGATTTCGGTGGAGGGCAGGCGTTTGCCATCCATGCCGACGACCAGGCGCTGGCTGACGACCGCCTTGAGGTTGAGCGACAGATTCATCAGGATGTTCTTGTGCGCGGCCTCGGGAAAGAAGTTGAGGATGCGCTCGAGCGTCTGGTCGGCGTTGTTGGAGTGCAGGGTGGCCAGACACAGGTGACCGGTCTCGGCGAATGCGATCGCCGCTTCCATGGTGATCTGGTCGAGGATCTCGCCGATCAGGATCACGTCCGGCGCCTCGCGCATCGCGTTTTTGAGCGCATTGTGGAAGCCATGGGTATCAAGCCCCACCTCGCGCTGGTTGACCACGGACTTCTTGTGGCGGTGGAGGAATTCGATGGGGTCTTCCACCGTGAGGATGTGGCCGGTGGTGTTGGAGTTGCGGTGATCGATCATCGCGGCCAGCGTGGTGGACTTGCCCGATCCGGTGGAGCCGACCACCAGCACCAGCCCGCGCGGCTCCATGATGATGTCTTTCAGGATCGGCGGCAGCTTGAGCTGGTCGATGGTGGGGATATCGCTCTTGATCGCGCGGATCACCATGCCCACTTCGCCGCGTTGCTTGAACACGTTGACGCGGAAACGACCGGCATCCTTCACTGCGATCGCCATGTTCAGTTCCAGGTCGCGCTCGAACTGCGGCACCTGGCCTTCGTCCATCAGCGAGTAAGCGATCTTCTTCACCATGCCGGCGGGCAGGCCGGTATTGCCGAGCGGGTAGAGCTTGCCCTCGACCTTGATGTTCACCGGTGCTCCGGTCGTCAGGAACATGTCCGAGGCGTTCTTCTCGGTCATGAGCTTGAGGAAATAACCGATGTCCATGCATTGATCCTTGGCTGTTTCGGGGCGTTGCGATCACGGTTGACAGCGTTGCGATTGCGAGCGCTGCCGGGGGGCGCCAGAATGCCATGCATCCGGGCTCATGCCGAAGCCCCTGACCGGTTTTGCATGATATGACACGAATCGCTTTCGTTTTCCCCCTCCTCTTCGCATTTCTGGCGGCTTGCGCCAGCACGCCGCCGCCGCGCACTGCGCTGGAGGTGGCGGAGCGTGCCATCGACGAGGCCCGCAGACTGGGGGCGCAGGACTATGCGCCGGTGGAGCTGAGTCGTGCGGCGCAGCGTCTTGCCGCAGCCGGCGAAGCGTTTTCCGAGCGCGACTACGCTGCCGCCGGGCGCCATGCCGGGCAGGCGGAGTTGGAGGCGCAGTTGGCCCAGTTGCGTTCCCGTGCCGCGACGGGCCGCGAGGAAGTGCGTCGACGGGTCGACGAGAATGCGCGACTGCGGCGCGAACTGCTTGGCGCAGACAGCATTCGATGAGGACTGAAGCGATGAGAGTGAAACTGTTGACCGCGTTTCTGGGGCTGGGGCTATGCGTGAGCGCCGCGGCGCAGAAGGTCGATCCGGAAGTCGAGCGGTTGCGCGCGCAATTGCGCACGCTTGATCAGGACACCACGCTCGGCGTGTTGGCTCCCACCGAGCGTCTCCGCGCCCAGCAGGCGGTCGACGCGCTGGCGCTGGCGAAGCGGCGTGATCGTGTCGATCTCCTGCTGGCAGCCGAGCGCCGCTTGGACATCGCCCGTGCAGCGGCGGAAGTGGAGTCCTACCAACAGCAACTTCAGGCGTTGGAGCGTGAGAAGGACCGGATCCTGCTCGAGGCGAGCCGTCGAGACGCGGAAGCGGCACGACTGGAAGCGGAGAAACTGCGCCTGCAGAGTCTGGCCAGACTGGAAGAGGCCGAACGCGCGCAGCGCGAAGCTGCCAGCGCAATGGCCTTGAGTGAACTGTCCACCGCCGAAGCCGAGCAGGCCCGGCGTCTGGCGGAGGCGCAGTCGCAGGAGGCGGCGCTGGCGCGGCGCGAGGCCGATCTGGCGTTTGCCGCGGCCGACAGCCTGCGCCTGCAATTGCAGACGATGACCGCCACCAGCGAAGCACGCGGTCAGGTCATGACGCTCTCGGGCGATGCCTTTGCCAGCGGCCAGTCGCAACTGCGTCCCGAGGCGCGCGCCAATCTCCAGCGTGTGGTCGAGTTCGTCAACCGCTTTCCGGACAAGGCCGTGTTGATCGAGGGCCATACCGACAGCCAGGGCAGCGCCAATCTCAACCAGGTGTTGTCGCAGCGACGCGCTGAAGCGGTACGCGATGCATTGTTGCAGGATGGTGTGGATGGTTCGCGCCTGACAGCGGTGGGGTTGGGCAAGGATCGACCCATTGCCGACAATGCTAGCGCCGAGGGGCGTGCGCGCAATCGACGTGTGGAAATCGTGGTGCTGGACGCGCACTGACGGGCAATCCCCGGCACTGGCTTGCAGCCGGTCAGGGCAGGGAGTAGGGTCGGTCGTGCCAGGGCGCTTTTGCCTTGGCGACACGCAGGATCGGCCCGATGTCTTTTCCCCGCCGCCTCGCTACGCACTCGCTCCAGCCGGTGATGCCGGTCGGAACGGTGGGGTGGGGGGCGGCTCCCGTGCCGGAACCATCCGCGCCATCTGAACGACATCATGTTTTCCCAAGGAACATTTTTCCCGCCACCTTGTCATTCAAGGTGACGGGCATGTCCGTGCCCGTCGATTCGTCACAAACATCCACCGCAGGAGGCTTGCAGACATGTTCGAATCCCAGCCGCAGAGTGAGATCAACGCACTGTTGCAGAGTGACAGCGAGTTCCGTCGGCTCTACCGCCGCCACCAGAAGCTGGACAAACAGGTCGCCGATGCGCTCGTGGGCGCATTGCCGATGGCCCCTTCGACCGTCGCGCAGATGAAGCGGGAGAAACTCGCAACCAAGGAACGCCTGTTGCGATGGTACGAGCAGCGGCGAGTCAACTGAGGCCGGTTTCCCTTGTCCCTTTCCGAATGGCCGCCAATGCGGCCATTCGTTTTTCAGGCAGGTTCAGCCTGCGCCGACGGCGCACTGCACCAGCGCTTCGAAGCGGGCCTGGTCGTAGCGCATCAGGATGCGGGCGTTGGCGGGGGTTTCGTTGCGACCGGCCCAGTCGACCACGGTCATGCCACGGGCGAACTGGCCGCCCAGTTCCACGGACACGGCGCGTTCGGCGACTTCCAGTGCGCCGCCTGGTTCGAGCACCTGCGCCATCGCCAGTGCATCGGCGCTATGCCAGGTGTTGCCACGCAGTCCGGCAGCCCAGGCGCGGGTGTTGGTCGAGATGGCGTTGTAGAAGCGTGCGAGAGGGTGATTCGTGGCAAACCAGCGGTCGCATTTTTCGTGCGGCAAGCCGTGACGCAGTGTCGCCTCCCAGTCCACCAGCTCGAATTCAGGCCAGCGTTCGAACACGATGCGCGCCGCTTCGGGGTCGAAGCCTGTATTGAACTCCACCGGAATGCGGGTGTTGCCAAGCCCGGTGACGGCGCCACCCATGATGATCAGGCGCGGCACCCGCTGTGGCAGCGTCGGATCGAGTGAAAGCGCCAATGCAAGGTTGGTCAGCGGGCCGAGCATGACGAAGGTCAGCTCGCCGTCGCGTTCGCGCGACAGTCGCAACATCGCCAATGCTGCGTGCTCGGTCTCCGCTTCGCGGGTGGCAGGCGTGTAACCGGTATCCCCGAAGCCGTCGCGCCCGTGCACGTAAGCCGCATCCTCGGGCGTTGCGACCAGCGGCAGCGGGGCGCCGGGAAATACCGGGGCATCGATGCCGGCCACTTCGCACAGTTTCAGTGCATTGGAAAGGGTGTGGTGCAGGCCGACGTTGCCGGCTGTGACGGTCAGCGCGGCGATGCGCGCATCGGGGTGGGTGTGGGCCATCAGGATGGCGAGGGCGTCGTCCACGCCGGGATCGGTATCGATCAGAAGATGGTGGGTCATGAGGGATCTCGTGTCAGTCCGGGAGCGAGTATCGCACCGCAAGGGGGGGCGGCAATGACTGTGTGGTTGGCGGGCATGCATCGCATCGCTTAGGCTAGCGGCGCGACGTCAGGTTCCGTGGCGAGGGGTTTTGTGTCACAGGGTTAGAGGGGGTGCTGCATGATTCGCGTCTATCTGGTCGACGACCACGCACTGGTGCGTACGGGCTTTCGCATGCTATTGAGCCAGTACACCGATTTTTCCGTGGTCGGTGAGGCCGGTACCGGTGAGCAAGCGTTGGCCGACCTGCGCACGATGGCTGCGGATGTCGTGCTCTGCGACCTGCATCTGCCCGGCATCAGTGGGCTGGAGGTGACCGATCGGCTGATTCGCAGTGGCTCCCAAACCAAGGTGATCGTGGTATCGGCGCAGGAGGATGGGCCGTTGCCGCGTCGCGTGCTCAGCGCCGGGGCGCATGGTTATCTTGGCAAGGCTGCGCCGGCCGAGGAGCTGCTGCGCGCCATGCGTGATGTTGCCAAGGGCAAGCGTTACATCTCCAGCACGGTTGCCCAACAGATGGCCATCACCAGCCTCGATACCGCGGGCTCGCCGTTCGAGCAGTTGTCGGTGCGCGAACTGGAGGTGGCCATGTTGTTGGTGCAGGGCATGCGCATGACTGTGATCGGAGACAATCTCAATCTCAGCTCCAAGACCGTGGCCACGCACAAATACAATCTGTTCGCAAAGTTGCAGGTGAGCGACATCGCCTCGCTGACGCGGTTGGCGTTGCAGCATGGCCTGACCAGCGCTTGAGGCCGGAGCGGACGTTCGTCCGCTCCGGGTGTTGAGTCGGGGGTCAGCGAGTGCGTTCGGGTGGCAGCTCCAGTGGCAGGTCGCTTTGCGGCGGCTCGACAGCTGGGGTGGATTGGTCGGATGTGCTTTCGCTTGCTGCTTCGACTTCCCCAGCCTTAGCAGGCGCGCGTGCGTCGGGTGCGGGCGCGCCTTGCTCTTCCCCGATGTCGTCCGGAGCCACGCTGGCCGGCGCCGGTGCGACGAAAGCTGCCGGCGGGCGCGGACGGGCATGCAGTGCACTGGCCACCGCGCTGGCGACCGATACCGGAGCGGTGCCGTTGGGTGCACGCAATTCGAATGGTTCGGTCGGAGCGTCGAATACCGATCCGGGCATGGCGGGAGCTGCGACGGGCTTGCCGGATGACGGGGCCTCTGCAGCAATATCGACAGGCGCGGGTGCGTCGACGTTTTCTTCCGACACATCCGAAGTTCCCGTGTCGGTGCTGGCTGATGTCTCGACCGGTGTCACGGTGCCCTCATCTGTGCTGCCGGTCGCCAACGTCGGCAAGGTAGAGGAGGTGCCACCGGCATCGATGTTGGTCGCTGTGTTACCGGTTTCCGGGGACAGCGATGGCGCAGCCACCACCGTGGGAGCTGGAGCCGGAGCTGGAGCTGGAGCTGGAGCCGGAGCTGGAGCTGGAGCCGGAGCTGGAGCTGGAGCTGGAGCTGGAGCTGGAGCTGGAGCTGGAGCTGGAGCCGGAGCTGGAGCTGGAGCTGGAGCTGGAGCCGCTTCCCGAGGACGTCGCGGTGCGGTGGCATCGGAAGGGGCAGGTCTGGTGGGTGGGGTGTCATTCGACTCTGCCGCCGCCGGGAGTTCCCCGGCGACGATGTCATCGGGAGCGTCTCCTTCCTCGTCATCCAGATCGACACCGTCCAGTGCCGTCATTCCGGCGTCTGTTGCTGTGCCGTCCTGACGGCGGCGTCGCCGACCACCACGCCGACCGCGCCGACGGCGGCTGGATGCGGCTTCCGAGGTTTCCACGGACTCGGACTCGGGAGTCGCCTGTGATGCCTGAAGTGCCGCGGTGGCGATTTCTTCGGGCGATTGCGGGTCGACCACCACGCCGAGTATCCCCGGTGCCGCTGCCACGGTTGCAGCGGGTTTGCGTGTCTGAGCAGGAGTCTGGGACGGGACGGCGGGCTCGTTGTGTGCGGGCGTGGAGGGCTGTTCGCCTGTCGTGGGCTGCTTCTGGCGATTGTCCTGCCGCGCCTGCTGGCGGGTGTCGCGCTTGGCCTCGTTGCGTTCTCCGCGCTTGCCATTGTCGCGAGGTGCAGTCGCTGCAGGTGTCGCCTCCGGTTTGTCGTGGCGGGCGGGTCGCGGTTGGGTATTCGGGCGAGCGTCCTGCGCCGAGGCAGGCTTGTTGCGATCGCGGCCATTGCGCGATTTGTCGTTGCGATTGTCGCGGCGTCCCTGCTGCTGTGAGCCGCGAGCATCCTTCTCCGCGGGCGACTGGCGATGATTTCGAGCCGGGGTGACGGACTTCTCTTCGTTGCCGCCACCAAACAAGCCGGCCAGCCAGGCAAGGAATCCGCCGCGCCTGGTCGCTGGGGGCGGCACGTTCGCCGGAATGGGTGCGGCAGCGGGTGCGGGTGCGGCTTCCTGACGCACCGGCGCGGGCTGCGCGGGGCGGACGGCCGTCACGGCCGGCACCGGGATATTGAGATTGGCGCGCGTCAGCGCATGGGTTTCGAGCTTGCGCGGCGTGGTGCGGTGGTAGCTGGGTTTGCCGCTCTCTTCGCCGAGTTCGTTTTCTCTCAGGCGGCTTACATTGAAATGCGGAGTTTCCATCTGCGCATCGGCCACGATCACCAGCGGCACGTCGTGGCGCTGTTCGATCTCGAGCAGCGCGCGGCGCTTTTCGTTGAGCAGGTAGTTGGCGATCTCGTGCGGCGCCTGCACCAGTACTTGGCCGGTGTTGTCCTTCATCGCCTGCTCTTCGATCAAACGCAGGATCGACAGCGAGAGGGATTCTACCGAGCGCATGCGGCCATGGCCTTCGCAGCGCGGACAGACGATCTGGCTGGATTCACCCAGGCTCGGACGCAGCCGCTGGCGGCTCATTTCCAGCAGGCCGAAACGCGAAATGCGGCCTACCTGCACGCGCGCGCGGTCATATTTGAGCGCTTGTGCGAGGCGGTTTTCCACTTCGCGCTGGTGCTTGTTGGAACCCATGTCGATGAAGTCGATCACCACCAAGCCGCCGAGATCACGCAGGCGCATCTGACGGGCCACTTCTTCGGCCGCTTCCAGGTTGGTGTTGAACGCGGTTTCCTCGATGTCGCCGCCCTTGGTGGCGCGCGAGGAGTTCACGTCGATCGCGGTGAGGGCTTCCGTCTGGTCGATCACGATGGAGCCGCCGGACGGCAGCCTCACATTGCGCTCGTAAGCGTTCTCGATCTGGGACTCGATCTGGAAGCGATTGAAGAGTGGCGTGGTGTCCTCGTACAGCTTCAGTTTGCGCAGGTTCTGCGGCATCACCTGTTGCACGAACTCACGCGCGTCATCGAACATTTCCTTGCTGTCGATCAGGATCTCGCCCACATCGGCGCGCAGGTAGTCACGCAGCGCGCGAATGATGAGGCGACTTTCCTGATAGATCAGGAACGGGGCCGGCTTGGACAGCGCCGCATCGGTGATCGACTTCCACACCTGCAGCAGGTAGTCCACGTCCCATTGCAGTTCGTCCGCATCGCGTCCGACGCCGGCGGTGCGGATGATCACGCCCATGTCGTCGGGGATGTTGAGCTTGTCCAGCGCTTCCTTCAGCGCGGCGCGGTCATCGCCTTCGATGCGACGGGACACGCCGCCGGCGCTCGGGCTGTTCGGCATCAGAACCAGATACCGGCCCGCCAGCGAGATGAACGTGGTCAGCGCCGCTCCCTTGTTGCCGCGCTCTTCCTTGTCCACTTGCACGACCACTTCCTGGCCTTCGCGCAGGAGTTCCTTGATCGTGGCCTTGTTGGGGTTCACGCCTTCGAGGAAGTAGTCGCGGGAGATTTCCTTCAGCGGAAGGAACCCGTGCTTGTCGCCGCCGTATTCGACGAACGCGGCTTCGAGCGAGGGTTCGAGCCGAGTGATTCGGCCCTTGTAGATGTTGGACTTCTTCTGTTCTTTCGATGGCTGTTCGATGTCGATGTCGTACAGCGTCTGGCCATCTACGATGGCCACGCGCAACTCTTCTTGTTGAGTCGCGTTGATAAGCATCCGCTTCATTGTGTTGTCATTCCTTACGCGCTCTACCGCGAGGAACGCCGGGGACTTCGCGCCCAGTGTTCGGGGACGCAGGCCGCGCCGGGCGCGGGCCTGTGCCGTGCAGAATCTCCAGCGCATCGGACCGGGGACGTTGCCCGCGGGAGCGCCAAACAAAAACCATAGGGGAGCCGCAGAGCGCTCGCGCGCCAGCGGCCTGAAGCCGGAAAATCGGTGCGCGCATCTTCCGGGCGAACCGCCTGTTCCAGACAGGAGAACCGATCAGCCGGTACACTTGCGACGCAGTCGCAGGTGGCCCAACGGCCCGGTCCGGAACCTTCGCTACCGCCCGGACTAGATGGGCGAATAGCCAAATCAGGACGTTATCTCGCCTTCTTAGTGTAGCAATCCCATGACAATGGCGGCAAACGCCCCGAAATCCGGGGTCCGGCTGGTTCAGGTCGACGCGGACCGGGCCGGCCAGCGCATCGACAATTTTCTCTCTACCCAACTCAAAGGCGCACCGCGGTCGCTGATCTATCGACTGTTGCGTACCGGACAGGTGCGGATCAACGGCAAGCGGGCCAAGCCCGAGTCCCGGCTTGCCGGTGGGGACGAAGTACGCATTCCGCCCGTTCGCCTTGACGAGCCGGACGGCCCGCGCATGCCGCCGGCCGGGCTGCTGGCGCGGCTGGAGGCGTCGATCGTCTTCGAGGATGCACGCTTGCTGGCGCTGAACAAGCCGACCGGCGTCGCCAGTCATGGCGGCAGTGGCATCGGCTTCGGTGCGATCGAAACGCTGCGCGTGTTGCGGCCGAATCAGACACTGGAATTGGTGCATCGATTGGATCGGGATACGTCGGGATTGCTGATCGTGGCGAAAAAACGGTCAGCATTGACCGAGCTCCAGGCACTGATGCGGGAGGAGGCGGGGAGCGGGTTGACCAAGAAGTACCTCGCGCTGCTCACCGGGCGGGTGCCGGATGGCGTGATGACCGTCGATGCACCGCTGCACATCGGCTTGCGTCAGGGTGGCGAGCGTCATGTCCAGGTGCATCCACAGGGCAAGCCGTCGGTCAGCCACTTCCGCGTGCTCGAACGGCGCGGTGGACATTCTTATTGCGAAGTGCGGATCGAAACCGGCCGGACGCACCAGATTCGCGTGCATGCGCGCCATCTCGGTCATCCGGTGGCCGGCGATGACAAATACGGTGACGAAACAGTCAACCGACGCCTGCGCGATCAAATCGGCTTGCGTCGTCTGTTCCTGCATGCGGCTTCATTGGAATTCGCTCTGGATGGTGGATCCACGCCCTATTTGCTGAGCGCGCCACTGGCGCCGGATCTGGCCGAGGCGTTTGACAGGCTCTGATCGTCACGTTGAGCGCGTGCGGGCGTCCTGAAACCGTGCGCAACGCGTTATCCTGCGCCGGTTCCCAGTCCACGACGTACCGGAGGCGACATGTTCACCCGTTTGGCCAATGTCTTTCGCGGCTTCTTGTCGCTGTTCGTATCGGGCATCGAAAAGCGCAATCCCGAAGCACTGCTCGAGCTTGAGCAGGAAAACCTGCGCAAGCAGATCGGCAGCTACAACCAGAGCCTCGCAGCGCACGCCGGCCTCGCCGAGCGCCTGATGAGCCAGGTCAAGAAGCTGGAGGCCGAGGAGAACGACCTGCGAGCCAAGACGCGCGCCCACCTGCGTGCCGGCAATCAGGCCGCTGCCGCGCAGTTGGCGTTGCGCCTGCAGACGGTCACGCGGGAACTCGCGGAGAATCGCAGCCAGTTGGAGCAAGCCGAAACCACCTACCAGAATCTCGTCAAGGCCCGAGATGTCGCGGTCAGTGCGGCCCGCGCCAAGATCGACAGCCTCAAGGGCGCGATCAACGACATGCGCATGAAGAAGGCGCTGGCCGACATGAACGAAATGGCGGCTGGCATGATCGGCCAGATCGGTGGATCGGGCGATACCCTCAACCGCCTGCACGAAATGGTCGAGGAGGAGCGCACCAAGCAGGCTGGACGCGCCCGTGTGGCGAAGGATTCCATCGACATGGGCGATATCAACCTCAAGGAAGCCGAGCAGCAGGCGCTGGCCGACCAGGCATTGGCCGATTTTGCCGCGGCCGAAGGTTTGACGATCGAAGGCGCGCCGCTGCCGCAGCCGGTCGAGCGCAGCATGGGCTCCGCGCCACGTCAGAGCGACAGCGAATCGGCCTGACGACCGCGCCCGATGCCACTGGAACCCCACGCTCCGGCATGGTTGTCCGAACTCGCGCTGGCTTATGAAAGCGGTGCGCACGGTCAGTTCGTGCTGTACGGCAATGTTTCCGACCGCTTTCCACTCGGTGGTCGGCTCGTCTCGCTGACGCGCTATCTGGATGCGCAGTTGCTCGCCGGCTTCCAGGTCGTGTTCGGCTACGACGCCGGCAATGGCCTGTCGATCCTGCGCGGCGTGGAACGTCTGCGCGATTGGCCGGCGTTCGAAAAAATCGGCCCGATGCCGCGCGAACCGCGAGCCGCGCTGGAAGTGGTGGCGCGCTACCTGCGTTATCGCGCCAACCTGCGTGCGCTCGGGCGCGGCGACGACGAGCACGTCGCGCTGATCCTGCGCGGGGTCGATCAATGGCTGCCGGGCGGACGCCAGGGCGATTTCGAGATCGCCAGCCTGGCCAGCCTGATCCGTGACTTCTCCAGCGAGCCGCCGTATGCGGACTTGCCATTCGTTTCGTTGATCCTTGCCGACAATCTCAACGATCTGCATCCGCAGGTGGCGTTCAACCCGCGTGTGGCGAGACTGCGCATCCCGCTTCCGGACGTGCCGCTGCTGGCCCGTGCACTGGCGCAGTTGCGCATCGACCACCCGGCCGCGTTCGATCCGGCCGAAGGCGACGAGATGGCGGCGCAGGCGCTGGCCGGCGTCAGCATCAGCGCCTTGCAGAGTCTGGTACGCCAGCGTGCGCACGAGAAGCGCCCGCTGCAGCCGGCAGATCATGTGCAGGTGAAGAAGGCGCTGGTCGAGGATGAGGCCAGTGGACTGGTGGAGTTCATCGATTCGCACCGAACGCTGGACGATTACCACGCGCCCGGTGCATTGAAAACCTGGCTGCGGCAGGACATCGCGTTGTGGCGCGCCGGCGAAACCCGCGCGTTGCCGATGGGCTATCTGTTTTGTGGTCCGGTCGGTACCGGAAAAACCTTCCTCGTCGAATGCCTCGCTGGTGAGGCCGGTGTGCCGGTGGTGAAACTGAAAAACTTCCGGGATCGCTGGGTGGGTTCATCCGAGGGCAATCTGGAGAAGATCTTCCGACTGATCCGCGCACTGGGTCGCTGCATCGTGTTCGTGGACGAGGCCGATCAGACGCTGGGTCGTCGCGATTCGGGCAGTGGCGACTCGGGCTTGTCCGGGCGGCTGTATTCGATGATCGCGCAGGAAATGAGCGACTCGGGCAACCGTGGCCGATTGATGTGGATTCTTGCCTCGTCGCGCCCCGACCTCATCGAGGTCGACCTGAAGCGACCGGGACGCGTCGATGTGAAAGTGCCCCTGCTGCCGACGGCCACGGTCGCCGAAAGCGCGGCCTTGTTGAATGCCTTGATGAAGCGTTTCGGCATCGCGCCGGGCGCCGAGGCGATGACGGGTTTGGCGCTGCCGTTGTTGCTCACGCCGGGTGCAGCGGAAGCGCTGGCAGTGAAGATTTACCGCAAGGTGCGGACGGAGTCGGTGGATGTGCTGACGGCGCTGGATGATTGCCTGCGCGGTTATCAAGCACCGGTGCCGGCGGACGTGATGGCGTTCCAGATGCGCATCGCGATCCGCGAGGCCACCGATATGCAATTCGTGCCCGAGCCGCTGCGGCACTATGGCGAGGTGGCGGCATGAGTCTCGCGCGCCGGCTCTGGGCGGCATTCGTCGCACGGCCGTTCGGCATGCCGATTCCGCCCAATTTCTTCTATCTGGCCGCGATGGGGCTTCTCGGCGCGTTCGTCAGCCCCGGATTCTGGGTGCTGGGCGCCGGCTTCGAGATCGGTTACCTGTTCTGGCTGGCGAACAACCGCCGTTTCCGTGCCACGCTGGAGGCCGACGAGGCCAGGGACGATCCCGCCGAGCGCCGCTATCACCGCCTCTGGGACACGCTCACCACGGCGCGCCGCGAACGCCAGCGCGCGCTCGAACAGCGCGCCCGCGACATCGTCGGCCTGCTCGATGCCGACCCGATGATGCGCACCCACACCGACAGCATCGAACAGCTGGTCTGGCTGCACCTGCGCATGTTGAGCGCCGATCAGGCCATCGCCCAGGTGCTCGTCACCGCCAGCGAGGAAAGCGGACGCCTGCAACAGCAGGAAGACGCCATCGCCGCGCGTCTGGCGCGTGCCGATCTGGATGCCGAGCTGCGCCGCAGCCTGGAGCAGCAGAAGCAGGTGATCGATGCGCGCCAGGCCGCGCACGCACAGGCAGGCCTGCGCGCCGAACGCATCGAGGCCGAACTGGCGCGCATCGACCAGCAGGTCGCGCTGATCCGCGAACAGGCGCTGCTTTCGGGCGACGAACAGCGCATCGGTACCTCGCTCGATGCGCTGACCTCGGCCTTCAATGAGGCCGACCGCTGGCTCGACAGCCAGCGCGACCTGATCGGCGCGCTGGATCTGGACGATCATGCTTCGCTGCCGCCGCGCGTATTGCGCGGCAGTGTCTCTTCCACGCCGCAACGGGTATCCCAGGGAGTGTCACGATGAACCGAATCCGTCTTCCCATGTTCGCGCGTGCTGGCCGCCAGGGTGGCGGTGCGGCAGGTGTTTTCGTCACTCTGCTGCTGGTGCTCGGCCTGGTCGTGCTCGGTGGTTGGCTGGTGCTGCGCGATACGCGCACGCCCGATGCGCCGGGTGAATCGCGTTCGCCCATCGCAACGCTCGCCGATGCGCCGGATGCGCCCGATCCCATCGAACCCCTGACCACGTTGCCTCGGCTCGACGCCGCTGCGCCTTACCAGCCGCAGGGCGACATCATCGACGTGGACATCAGCGAATACGCCGGCTATGCCGGCCTGGTGATCGCCAACGGCGGCCTTGCGCCGAATCCCGACTCCTTTTTCGCACGCAACTACGGTTTCCAGGTGCGTCTGACGCTGGCTGAAGAAGAAGGCTGGTCCAAGCTCAACAACGGTCGCGTTGCCGCCTCGGTGACGACGGCCGACGTGCTGGCCGTGCTCGGTCGGCAGTTCGATGTCGTGGTGCCGGCGCAGATCGCGTTTTCGCGCGGTGCCGATCAGGTGGTGGTGGATGCAGGCATCACCTCGGTCAATCAGCTCAAGGGCAAGACGCTGGCGGCCTCGCAGTTCAACGAGAGCGAATTCTTCATCCGCTATCTGGCATCCGAGGCGGGTGTTCCGGTGAAGGTGCTGCGCGATCTGGATGCCAAACCTGCCGCGAACGAACTGGGGCTGGTGTTCTATGAGGATGCGTTCGTGGCCTGCGATGCCTATGAAGCGGAGCTTGCGACACGCGCGCCGCGATTGCAGGGCTGCGTCGGCTGGTCGCCGCGCACGGAAGAAGTCGTGGCGGCATCCGGCAACGCGGCCAAGGTGCTGGTGTCCAATCGCAACCTCCTGATCGTTGCGGATCTGTTGCTGGTCAACAAGGGCTTTGCGCAGGCCAAGCCCGAGTGGGTGAAAGGCTTGGTGCATGGCCTTCTGGAAGGCAACCGTCAGGTGCGCGACGAACCGGCGAGGCATCTGGCCACCATCGGCCGCGCGTTCGAGTGGAGCGAGGAGGAAACCCGCGCCGAGCTGGCGCGTGTGCATCTTTCCAACCTGCCGGAAAACCGCGCTTTCTTCAGCGGCCAGATCGATGCGGCCGGCTCCTTCCAGGGTATCTACCAGTCCTCGGTACTGGCCTACGGCAATCTGGTCCGCAATCCTGCCGACCCTGCGCGTTTCGTCGACACCACGCATCTGGACGCGCTGGACAAGAGCGGCGAGTTTTCCACGCAGACCATCGCGATCGCGCCAATCCGCACCAGCACCGGCGCGATCTCGCTGGAAGGCGATGCGCTGCTGTCGCGCGACATACGCTTCTTCTTCGAGCCCAATTCCGCCGTGCTGGACAAGGCTTCGCAGGAAAACCTCAAGTACCTGGACACGGTTCAGAACTTCCTGCAAGTCAGTCCCGGATCCATCGTGCTGCTGCGCGGCCACGTGGACGACGCGCGTCGCGCCGAGTTCGAAAAGCAGGGCGGAGCGCAACTGGTGCGCAGCATGGCGCTCAAGGCCATGGAGCTTTCCCGCCAGCGCGCCGAAGCGGTGCGCGCCGCGTTGCTGGAACGCCATCCTCGACTCGACGCCAATCGCATCGAGCTGGTCGGACGTGGCTGGGAAGAGCCGGCGGGCAGCGACAGCGATCTCAACCGTCGCGTCGAAGTGCAGTGGTTCACGCTTGAATGATGCCGGCGCCCGCCAGCGGAACGCGCCCTTCACGTGCGAGGCAGCTCGTTCGCGTCACGCTGTTGCTGGTGATGCTGTATCTGCTTTGCATCAACGCGTTGATCAATTCGCCATTGCTGGAACCTCTGGTCAATCGCAAGCCCGAGCGATTCAACCTGCACTGGCAGCGCGGTCTGATGCTCTGGCCGGGGCACGTCACGCTCTGGGGCGTGACGATGCATGGCCAGGCGGGGCATCGGCAGTGGCGGATCGAGGCGCGTCGGGTATCCGGGCGGATCGCGTTGTGGCCGTTGTTGCGCAAGGAGTTGCACTTCACCCGGATCGACGGTGACAGCCCGATCATCACCCTGCAGCGGGTGGACCTCGCGTTGCCGCCGCCACTCCCGGATGACCGCGGCCTGCGACTCATGTTCGATGATGTGCGGGTCGCGTCACGGCTGCTGTTTGCCAGCGGCGACCTGCGCGTCGAGGGTGTGGCCGATGTCCGTGCGCGTTGGCAGCAGCAGTTGCGTGGCGGCCCCTTCGAACTGTTTCCGTCCACGGTCCGGCTGCGCGAGGCAACCCTGGCACGCGGGGAGCGTGTGCTGCTGCGCGAGGCGACGCTGGACGGCACGACGCGCATCGATACGCATCGCCGACGCGAACACCCCGGCCTCGGCATCCTCGACTTCCTTGCCTTCGATGCCGGGATCGATGCGGTGACGCCCGGGCTGTCGGTTGATGTGGATTCACGCTTTGCCCTCGCTCCGGACGTGTTTCCCGATACGGGCGCGCTGGATGGGCGCATCGTGTTCGAACGCGGCGACCTCGGCCCGGAAACGGTGTTGCGATTGCGCCTTCCGCTGGTGGCCACCACCCATTCCGGTCATGTCGCCTATGACGATGCGACGCTGGCGCTGCAAGTGGATGACGAACACATCGGTGTGACCCTGCAATTGCCTCCGGTGCCGGATCTGGTGGAGCGCGCCGAAGGTCGTTTGAAGCTGGTGTCCCGCCGCGTGCCGCTGCCGCCCTGGAAAGAACAGTGGGCGCGCCTGGATGGGGAGATTGATCTCCACTCGCGGTTCTCCTCGCTCGCCTTCGTGCAGCCCTTGCTGGCGCGCCTGCGAGGCTATGAGCTGGAAGGCAGTGGCGATGTCCAGGCGCGAATCGTGTTGGCGCGCGGCGAGTTGGCGGCCGGAACCGAGGCGACGGTGAACGAGGCCGAATTCGTGCTGACCGCCTACTCGCACCAGTTTCGAGGCGCAGCCCAGGCCGAAGCCCGAATCGCCCCCATTGGCGAAAAGGAGCAGGGCGTAACCGCGCAAGTGCGGCTGGATCGCTTCGACATCGCGCCCTCGAACGAGCACGGTGTGGTACTCGGTTCCGGACGCAACCTGAAGCTGGATCTTGCCGCCAGTGGCACGCTCGCGGAACTGCACGAGCGTCTTCAGGCCCGGCTTCGATTTGCCGATGCGCGCTTGCCGGACCTGACGCATTTCAATCGCTATTTGCCCAGGCAAGGACTGCAGTTCCTCTCGGGCAGCGGACGTGTCGGGGCCGACATGAGCATGCACGTGGCGGAGGATCGCAATGGCGGCGTGATGACCCTGGCAGCGTCGGATGCAGCGGTACGCTTCGGCGGAATGGTGTTGCGTGCCGATCTGGACGTGGATGCGCGGCTCGAAGCGAGACGGTTGGATGAGCCGGATTTCGCGCTGCCGGGCACGCGCATCGCGATCCGGCGTGCCGCCATCATCGAGCCAGCCGACGAGCGCGTCGAAGGCTGGTGGGGGCGCGCCGACATCACGCGTGGTCGCGTCAGTCTGACTCAACCGATGGATCTCACCGCCCATGCCGAGGTGGAAATGCGGGATGTCGGGCCACTGTTGGCGATGTTCGCGCAGCACAAGCGATTTCCTCGCTGGATTCGAAATCTGATCGACTCCGGCACGACGCGGGTCTCGGGACGCGCGGCAATGCGCGAGGACGACATGATCGTCGATCACGTTCTTGCCCGTAACGACCGCTTCGATGTGCAGGCGCGCCTGAAGTTTGGCGAAGAGAAACCCAGCGGGCACCTCTATGCTCGATGGGGCGTGCTGGGCATGGCGATGGGACTCGACCGGGGCGAGCGCGAGTTTCATCTGGCCGGCGCGCGAAAATGGTTCGATTCGCAATCGGCCTACCTTCCCGAAGAGTGATTCGAACGTCGGCTGCATCGGCGCGATGACGATGCATTGGCTATCATGTCGACACTTGCCAACGCGCCTCCGTCATCACGTCCCATGAGCGTCCACGACAGCGTCCTCGAACTGATCGGCAACACGCCGATGCTCAAGCTCCGCCACCTCGATACCGGTCCCTGCGAGCTGTACCTGAAACTTGAAAGCGCCAATCCCGGCGGCTCGATCAAGGACCGCATCGGGCTGTCGATGATCGAAGCGGCGGAGAAGGCCGGCAAGATCAAGCCCGGCGACACCCTGGTCGAGGGTACCGCCGGCAATACCGGCATTGGCTTGGCGCTGGTGGCGCAGGCCAAAGGCTACCGGCTGATCCTCGTGGTGCCGGACAAGATGAGCCGCGAGAAGATCTTCAACCTCAAGGCGATGGGTGCGGAGGTGCTGCTGACCCGTTCGGATGTGGCCAAGGGCCATCCGCAGTACTACCAGGACATGGCCGAACGCATCGCGCGCGAGACGCCCGGCGCCTACTTCATCAACCAGTTCGGCAACCCCGACAACCCACGCGCGCATTACGAAACCACCGGCCCGGAAATCCTGCGCCAGATGGGCGGGCGCATCGACGCCTTCGTGTTCGGCTGCGGCTCGTCCGGCACCATGACCGGCCTGTCGCGCTATTTCGCCGAACATTCCCCGGATACCGAACTGCTGCTGGCCGATCCGGTCGGCTCGATCCTGACCCAGTACATCAACGAAGGCGTGCTCAGCACCAAGTCGGGAACATGGATGGTCGAAGGCATCGGCGAGGATTTCCTGCCGACGATCTCCGATTTTTCCCGGGTGAAAAAGGCCTACGCCATCCCCGACAAAGAGAGCTTCCTGACCGCACGCGAACTGCTGGCCAAGGAAGGCATCCTCGGCGGCTCGACCACCGGCACTCTACTCGCCGCCGCCTTGCGTTACTGCCGCGAACAGACCGAACCCAAGCGCGTGGTTTCGCTGGTGCCGGACACCGGCAACAAGTACCTGTCCAAGATGTACAACGACTACTGGATGCTGGACAACGGCTTCATCGAGCGCGAACAGCACGGCGATCTGCGCGACCTGATCCTGCGCCCCTACAGCCAGCGCGACACCGTCGTCGTCGGCCCGGCCGACCTGCTGACCGTGGCCTACCAGCGCATGAAGCTGTACGACGTCAGCCAGCTGCCGGTGATGGATGGCGACCGCATCGTCGGCATCCTAGACGAATCGGACGTGCTGCTGCACGTCTACGGCAACGAAGACCGCTTCCGCGATCCGGTCTCCACCGCGATGGTGGAAAATCTGGAGAAGATCAGCGTGAATTCGCCAGTCGAAGCGCTGCTGCCGGTGTTCAACCGCGGCCACGTCGCCATCGTCGTGGACGGCGAACGCTTCCTCGGCCTGATCACCCGCATCGATCTGCTGAACTGGCTGCGGCGGCGGGTGCAGTAATCCGGCGGCAGGCGAAGGCGAAGTACAGGGCGAAGGGCTATGATGCCGGCCTCGTTACTGGATCCATCGACGCATGAACGCTGAAAACACCCATGGCCTCGGTACGTTGGCCATCCACGCCGGCCAGTCTCCCGATCCGTCCACCGGCGCGGTGATGACGCCGATCTACGCTACTTCGACGTACGTGCAGCAAAGCCCCGGCGTGCATCAGGGCTTCGAATACAGCCGCAGCCACAACCCCACCCGGTTCGCCTACGAGCGTTGCGTGGCGGCGCTGGAAGGTGGCACCCACGGCTACGCCTTCGCCTCCGGTCTGGCCGCGACCTCCACAGTGCTGGAAGCGCTGGATGCCGGCAGCCACGTGATCTGCATGGACGATGTCTACGGCGGCACCTTCCGCCTGCTGGAAGGCGTGCGCCGCCGCTCGGCCGGCATCCAGACCAGCTTTGTCGATCTGAACGACATGGGCGCGCTGGCTGCCGCCGTGCGCCCGGAAACCCGGCTGATCTGGTGTGAAACCCCGACCAACCCGCTGCTGAAGATCGTCGATCTGGAACGTCTGGCCGAGTTCGCCCGCAAGCGCAATATCCTGCTGGCGGTGGACAACACCTTCGCCTCGCCGATCCTGCAGCGTCCGCTGGAACTGGGCGCGCATCTGGTCATGCACTCGGCCACCAAGTACCTCAACGGCCACTCCGACATCGTCGGCGGCATCGCCGTGGTCGGTGACGATGCCGAACTGGCGGAAAAGATGACCTATCTGCAGAACGCGGTTGGCGGGGTGCAGGGGCCGTTCGACAGCTTCCTCGCGCTGCGCGGGCTGAAGACGCTGCACCTGCGCATGCGCGCGCACTGCGACAACGCGCTGGAACTGGCGCAGTGGCTGCAAACCCATCCGAAGGTGGAAAAGGTCATCCATCCGGGCCTGAACTCGCACCCGCAGCACGCGCTGGCCAAGCGCCAGATGCACGGCTTCGGCGGCATGATCAGCGTCTACGTCAAGGGCGGCCTGGACGGCGCGCGGCGCACGATGGAACGCACCGAACTGTTCGCCTGCGCCGAGTCGCTGGGCGGCGTGGAAAGTCTGGTCAACCATCCGGCGATCATGACCCATGCCTCGATCCCGGCAGAAACCCGCGTCGCGCTGGGTATCACCGACAACCTCATCCGGCTCTCGGTTGGCGTGGAGGATGTCGAGGACCTGCGCCGCGACCTGGACGAAGCACTCGGCGGCTGATCGCCGGCAGCCATTCAACGCGTCTGGCGCTCCAGCGAGGATCAGGCGCGACCTGACCCGCATCATCTCCCGTTGCAGAGCGCGCCCCTACAATGGCGCGCATGCCTCCTCACCATTTGCAAGGAATCCCGTCATGTCCCTCGATCCCGCCGTGCGCGAACGCATCCAATCATTGCTTGACGACAATGCCGTCGTGCTGTTCATGAAAGGCGTGCCGGGCGCGCCGCAATGCGGCTTCTCGGCCAAGGCTTCGGGCATCCTCGAAAGTCTCGGCGTGCAATATGCCGGCATCAACGTGTTGACCGACCCGGACATCCGCGAAGGCATCAAGGCCTACGGCAACTGGCCCACCATTCCGCAGCTCTACATCAAGGGCGAACTGGTCGGCGGCAGCGACATCATCACCGGCCTGCTGGATTCCGGTGAGCTTTTTCCCTTGCTCGGCGTGCCCGCGCCGGACCGTACCCCGCCGCAGATCACCATCACGCCGGCTGCTGCCGAGGCGATTCGGGGTGCGATGGCGGACGCGGACGGGCTGGCTCTGCATCTGTCGATCGGCCCGCGTTTTGATGCGCAGTTCCAGCTTGCCCCGGCGTCGGGTGGGAGCATCGTGGCCGAATCCCAAGGCATTTCGGTGCATTTCGATCTTCCCAGCGCGCAGCGTGCGCGTGGCATCGAGATCGACTGGGTGGAGGATGTGCGTGGCGCGGGCTTGTCCATCCGCAATCCGAATGCGCCGCCTCCGGTGAAGACGATGTCGGTACGCGACCTGCATGACCGGATCATCGCCGGCAGCATCGATGTGATCGATGTTCGCCCGGCACAGGCACGTGCCATCGCGCCGTTTCCCGAGCCGCACGATGTATTCGACGAGACCACGCGCGAGCGTCTCGAGGCATTGCCCAAAGACCTGCCTATCGCCTTCCTTTGTCACCACGGTCAGTCATGCCGACAGGTTTCCGAACATTTCCGCAATCTTGGATTTCATGATCTCTACGACATCGAGGGCGGGATCGATGCCTGGTCGGTTGAAATCGATCCGACGGTGCCGCGCTATTGACGGAGCCGCCTTTGCCTGCGACGGTGGCGGAAACGTAAACTCCGGTGAATTCTTTGTCGCCGATCTGGAAAATGTGAGTGGTTGCGCTAGTCTTGTCACAGTGTGCAACATGGCTCACCGGAGCAATGCATCCGGCGATGGCCTCAGGCTATTCCTTGGGAGGGGCGGCAATGAGGAAGAACACGATACGGCTGGCAGCGGCGGCGATGATGCTTCCGCTTCTGGCGGGATGCGGCGGTTCGCGCGAGTCGCAGGCCGCAGCTGCGTGTGAGGCGGCCGCCAGGGAGCGATCCGAGGGCAAGATGCTGGAAGTGGACCGCAAGGTTCTGGCGCAGGGCGCGACGAGCGAGTCAGGCGATATCCTCAGGCTCCAGGCGCCAGTCACGTTCGATACCGGGCTGCAGTCCGAATACACCCAGACCCTCGAATGCCGGGTGCAGATATCGAACGGGCAGGTGCGCGTCATCGGGATCCAGTTCCTTTTCTGATTGCCGGGTGCGTTGCTCGTAGTACCATGCGTCGGTCATTCGGCTATTCGTGCCGGATCGGATAGCTGGAGCTGTTCTTGATCGCCATTCTTCCAGTCGGGTTGCGTCAGCCATGAGCGCGCGCCGGGGTTGCCTGTTCGTCGTTTCCGCTCCATCCGGGGCGGGAAAGTCGTCGCTGGTCAATGCCGTGCTCGCCCGCGAGCCGGATATTTCGCTGTCGATATCGTTCACCTCGCGTGCTCCCCGTCCCAGCGAACGGCATGCCCAGCATTACCATTTCGTCAGCGAGGAAACCTTCCGCGACATGATCGCTGCAGGTGATTTCTTCGAGCACGCCCGGGTACACGGCGACTACAAGGGAACCGCGCGCCAGTCCGTCGAGCCGTTCCTTGCATCCGGGCGCGACGTGTTGCTGGAGATCGACTGGCAGGGCGCGCGTCAGGTGCGGGAAAAGGTTCCCGATTGCGTGAGCGTGTTCATTCTTCCGCCCTCGCGCGAGGAACTGGAACGGCGTCTGCGAACCCGGGCGCAGGATTCGGAGGAAACCATTCTCCGGCGCCTGGCGGATTCGCGGGGCGAGATGTCGCATGCGCACGAGTTCGACTACATCGTGATCAACAACGATTTCGAACGCGCCGTGGACGACTTGTTGGCCATCGTGCGGGCGCAGCGACTGCGGCGGGTGACGCAACTGGGCCGGAATGGGGCGCTGCTGGATTCGTTGCTGGCCTGATTTGCCGGTGCCTGCGCAGCTCGGGTAGAATGCGCGGTTCCGTTGTCATTCCGGCTTTGGCCGAGGAACCTCATGGCTCGTGTCACCGTAGAAGATTGCCTGGAAGTGGTCGATAACCGTTTCGAACTGGTCGTGCTTGCGTCCCGCCGCGCGCGCCAGCTCGCCAAGGGTGCGCAGAGCACGCTTGAGGGCGACGAACAGGAAGACAAGCCCACGGTTCTCGCACTTCGCGAGATCGCCGCGCGCAGCGTCAATGAAGCCTTGATCGAGGAAGTGGAGCGCGCCGAGCGCGAGCGTCGCGAGCGCGAAGCCTTGGAATGGGCGGCTGCCGAGGTGGATGACGACCTCGGCAAGGGCGGCGACGATCTCTGATTTTTATGTGGGGCGAGGCGACCCTGATGCACCTCTGGACGCATCCGTGGATTAGCCTGTTTCCATCGCCCCACATTGCCCTCGCAGCGCTTGCTGCGTAGGCTGGCGACATGGTCGCTTCCGTACTTCCGCCCGCCGTCGTCGAGGCCGCGCCAGATCCATGCCCGGATCTGGCCGATCGGCTGCTTCAGCGGGTGCGCGCCTATTTACCCGCCGATCAAGTTGAACTGATCTATCAGGCGTATCGTCTGGGCGCGTTGGCACACGACGGGCAGACCAGAAAAAGCGGCGAGGCTTACATCACCCATCCCGTGTCGGTGGCGATGCTGCTGGTCGATTTGGGCATGGATGCGGAAACGTTGTGCGCCGCGATCCTGCATGACGTGCTGGAAGACACGCCGATCGCGCGGGAGCGCATCGCAGGCCAGTTTGGCGAGACGGTTGCCGAACTGGTCGACGGTGTCACCAAGCTGGACAAGCTGCACTTCCGCGACCGGCAGGAGGCCACTGCGGAGAGTTTCCGAAAAATGCTGATGGCGATGGCGCGCGACTTGCGCGTGATCCTGATCAAGCTCGCCGATCGCCTCCACAACATGCGCACCATCGACTCGATGAGTGCCGCGTCGCGCCGCCGCATCGCGCGCGAAACTCTGGACATCTACGCACCCATCGCCCAGCGCCTGGGCATGAACCAGATCAAGGGCGAGTTGCAAGACCTGGGCTTCAAGGGGCTGTATCCCAAGCGCCATGCCGTCATCACGCGCCACGTGAAAACCCTGCCGGTGTCGCGCCACGAGACGATGAGCCGGATCGAGGCAGCCTTGGCACAGAATTTGGCCCATGAGGGGATTCCGCATCGGCTGGTGTGGCGGGTGAAGTCTCCTTACAGCATCTACCGCAAGATGAAGCAGGAGCAGAAGTCCTTCGACCAGGTCATGGACGTGTTCGGCTTCCGCGTGATCGTGGGGGGGGTCATGCAGTGCTACATGGCGCTGGGCGCGGTGCATTCGCTTTACAAGCCGGTCGACAAACGATTCCGTGATTTCATCGCCATCCCCAAGGCGAACGGCTACCAGTCGCTGCATACCTTGCTGTTCAGTCCGTTCGGTTCGCCGATCGAGGTGCAGATTCGTACCGAGGAAATGGATCAGGTGGCCGAGCGCGGCATTGCTGCCCATTGGCTCTACAAGTCGACCGATGGCAGCGGCAGCAGCGCCCAGAGCCGGGCCCAGGCGTGGCTCTCGGGCTTGCTGGAAAGCCAGCAGGCAGCCGGCTCGTCGCTGGAGTTTCTCGACAACGTCAAGGTGGACCTGTTCCCCGACGAGGTCTATCTGTTCTCGCCCAAGGGCGACATCCTCTCGTTGCCGCGCAATGCCACGGCGCTGGATTTCGCTTACGCAGTCCATACCGGTGTGGGCGATCATGCGGTGGCAGCGCGTATCGACAAGAAACTGGCGCCGTTGCGTACGCGTTTGATCAATGGCCAGACGGTCGAGATCATCACGGCGCCGTCGGCCGCGCCCAACCCGAGCTGGCTGGAATGGGTGGTCTCCAGTCGTGCACGTACCGCGATCCGCCACTTTCTCAAGCACTTGCAGCACGAGGATGCTGTGGAGCTGGGGCACCGGATGCTCGACCGCGCGCTTGAATCGGTCGACAGCTCGCTCGATCGCATTCCGTCCAAGGTGCTTGACCAGTACCTGGCCGAATCGCGTCTGCGCCGACTCGAGGATCTTCTGGCCGAGATCGCGCTCGGTAATCGGATGGCGATCCAGGTGGCTCAGGCGCTCACTCGCGATGCCGATGGTCAGACCCACGAACCACATGCCCCAAGTGCCGAGAAGATTCTCATCACCGGTGCCGAGCGCGGTGTACTCAACTTCCCCATCTGCTGCCTGCCGGTGCCGGGCGACGACATCATCGGTTTCATGTCCACTGGCAAGGGCATCGTCGTGCACCGGGCGGATTGCCCGAACGTGCCCGAGTTGCGCAAGAGTCCCGAGCGGTGGGTGCCGATCGGCTGGGGCAGGGAGGTCACCGGTGATTTCCGTTCCGCCATCCGGGTGGAGGTCGAGAACAAGCCCGGCGTGCTGGCGCGCGTGGCCGCCGCCATCGCCGAGACCGAGGCCAATATCGACAATGTGGAATATCAGGAGCGCGACCTGCGCTCGGCCGTGATCGTGTTTTCCATCGATGTGCGCAACCGCAAGCATCTGGCCGACGTGATCCGTCGCGTGCGGCGCCTGAACGTGGTCATCGGGGTGCAACGACGCTGACGGCCAGTACATGGCGCAGTTGTGGGGATGGGTGGCGCAGTCAGCGGCTTTGCATCACGTTGCCGGGCAGGTAGTGCCAGGTTCTGGTGATGTGCAGGATGTCGGTGCCGTCTCCGGTGCTCGGCAACGGGCCGAAGGGTTCGGCGAGTTTCACCGTGCGTATCGCCGCCTCATCGAGCACGGGAATTCCACTGGGCTGCACGATGGTGATGTCCTCGACGCTGCCGTCGCGACGTACCGCGACGGTCAGCACCAGTTGCCCGATCAGGCCGCGGCGACGGGCTTCGTCGGGATAGTTCAGGTTGCCGATGCGTTCCACCCGGGCCTGCCAAGCACGCAGATACGCCGCATACTCGTACTCGCGCGTGTTGGCCGAAACGAACTTGCGCTTGGGGCGTTTCGCATATTGTTGCTCGCGCCGCTCCACCGAGGCGGCCAGTCGCGCCATTTCCAGGCTGCGTTCGATCAGTTCGCGGCTGGTCGGCAACGGCGTAGCAGGAGTGGCCACCGTCTGGCTGTTATCGACCTGCAGGGCGGAAGGGGCTGGCGATGCAACCATTGCCTCGCGTGTCTGCATCTGCGGGCGCGGCGCACCGGCCTCCATCGGCACCGGTGCGATGCCGGGAGCGGGATTGGGTGCCGGTGCGGGCTGCATTTCGCTCGGGCGCTCGGCAGTGTCGGACTCACCACCACCGGACTGGCTCGTCTGGGCAAGAAAGTCGGCCTTGTCAGGAGCCTCGCTCGAATGGGTCTGCACCAGAATCACATCGAGTGTTGGCAATACCGGGGCCGGATCGTCGATGGAAAATCCGATGCCAAGCGCAAGCACGCCATGCGCGAGGAGCGAGAAAACCAGCGTGGCAGTCAATCGATCGCCACTGGTGACGCGTGGCGCGGCGCTCACGCGATCGTGGCCTCGATGCGATCGAACAGGTCGCCGGCGATGTTGAGGCCGAACTGCGCATCAAGCTCACGCATGCAGGTGGGGCTTGTGACATTGACCTCGGTCAGCCAGTCGCCGATCACGTCCAGACCCACCAGCCGCATCCCGCGTCGTTTCAGTTCTGGGCCGACTTGGGCGGCGATCCAGCGATCGCGTTCGCTCAGTGGCCGGCCTTCGCCGCGTCCCCCTGCGGCGAGGTTGCCGCGGAACTCGTCCCCCTGCGGGATGCGCGCGAGACAGTAGGGTACGGGTTCTCCGTCGATAAGCAGGATGCGCTTGTCGCCATCGACGATCTCCGGCAGGTATTTCTGCGCCATCGCGAAGTTGCGCCCGCCGTCGGTGAGCGTTTCCAGAATCACGTTGAGGTTGGCTTCGCCGGCGCGGGCACGGAAGATCGAGCGGCCACCCATCCCATCCAACGGCTTCAACACGCACTCACCGTGTTCGGCAACGAACGCTTTGAGCGTGGTCGCATCGCCCGAGACCAGGGTTGGCGGGCAGCATTGCGGGAATAGCAGTGCTGCCAGTTTTTCATTCATGTCGCGCAACCCCTGCGGGTCGTTCACCACCATCGTGCCCTCGCGCTGCGCCATGCCCAGTATCTGCGTGGCGTGGATGTAGGCGGCATCCACCGGTGGGTCGGTACGCATGAAAGCCAGGTCGAACTCGCGCATGGGGCGCATGCGAGGCGCGTCTGCGCTGAACCAGTCGCGTACGTCATCGCGCACCGTCACGGGGGTCGCGCTGATCCGGGCTGCGCCATCGCGCACGCCCATGTCGGCTATGCCGGCCACGTGCACATGATGTCCCCGTCGCTGCGCCTCCAGCAGCAGCGCGAAGCTCGTATCCTTGGCGATCTTGATCGACCCGATCGGATCCATCACCACGATCACATTCAGCGCCACGATGTCACCTTGATGTTTGCGCAAAACCCGCGCTGGTGCGGGCGGTCGTCTATACTAGACTACACACGCATCGCGGTGCCGAAAGAGTCTTTTCGGGGAGACAGCCTTGACAGGCGTCGGCATCCGTTGCGATATAGCAGTCTCTGCACGGCGATCGGTCGTCGTGCCTCAAAGGGAACCACTGGATGGATGGCAACGCGAGCAATCTGGCTGGGATGCGGGTCATGGTCATCGACGACTCCAAGACCATACGGCGCACTGCGGAAACCCTCTTGAAGAAGGAAGGTTGCGAAGTCTTCACCGCCACTGACGGGTTCGAGGCGCTGGCCAAGATCGCCGACAATCAGCCCCAGATCATTTTCGTGGACATCATGATGCCGCGCCTGGATGGCTATCAGACCTGCGCGTTGATCAAGAACAACCAGTTGTTCAAGTCCACGCCCGTGATCATGCTGTCGTCCAAGGACGGGCTGTTCGACAAGGCCAAGGGGCGAATCGTCGGTTCTGAGCAGTACCTCACCAAGCCGTTTACCCGGGAAGAGCTACTCTCGGCCATACGGCGGCATGTGCCACAAAGTTGATCGCCAACTCTCGGGGGGGGCATGGCAAGCATCCAGTACAACGCAGAAGAACGTCATGTATCGGCCCGGATCGGGGTGATCCGTCCGTGGTCGATGGATGGGGTTGAGGTGTGGGGGTGATGTCCATCCACGCCAGTCCATTCGACATCCTGCTCGATTACGAGCGTCGTAGTTTGGGGCATGTGGCCGGAGTGCCGGACCAGATCGATGCCCCGGGTCTGTGGCGCGGAATCGCATTTCGGCTCGGCTCGCGGCTCCTGGCTGCGAATTTCTCCGAGGTCGTCGAAATCATTTCCGTGCCGCCACTGACGCCAGTGCCTGGCGCTGACGCCTGGCTTCTCGGGGTGGCCAACCTGCGCAGCTCGTTGCTGCCGGTGGTGGATCTCAAACAGTATCTGGAGGGCGAGCGCACCGTGCAGCATGCCGGAACGCGCGCACTGGTCGTGCGGCAGAGCGGCGGCAATGTCGCAGTGCTGATCGACGAACTGCTCGGTCAGCGCAATTTTCATACGGGCCAGATCGTGCCGGCCGAGGACATCGGCGCGGGAGGCTACGCGCCATTTGTGCAGCAGGCGTATCGTGTCGGCGATGTGATTTGGGGCGTGTTCGACATGGCACGGTTGACGCGCACGCCGGAGTTCCGGCAAGCGGCCGCCGCATGAGGCGGCGCATCGAACGTATTTCAGGGTGAGGTTCTTGCAATGAGCACATTGGGCGCCGGTACCGGCAAAGAACGCAGCGGGATGATCAACGTCTGGATCTTCCTGCTGGTGGTGGCACTGTTGGTGTTGCTTGGCAACGCACTGTGGTCGGCGAAGCTTTCGTCCGAAGAGAGTGTGGCGCGCGACCTTGTCGCCGATATCCGCGTGCTTTCTCAGCAGGTAGCCAAGTCCGCACAGGATGCTGCGTCCGGTGGCGTGGATGCCTTCGACGAGCTGGAAAGCACCCGTGCACGCATCCAGGCCAACGTCGATCAGCTCAACAAGGGCGGCGACGACAACCCGCCTTATGCGGGCAAGCCGGTCGTCGGCGTGCCACTGCAGCGCCTGAGTGAGTCATGGGCGCCGATGAACGAGGCGTCACGCCGGATTCTGGGCAGCCGCGAGCTCGTGCTCGGCCTGACCGATACCGCCGAAAACTTCGCCGGGGCCGTACCGCTGATCCAGGCGGAAATGGACGAGGTGGTCCGGGCAATGGGTGAATCGGGCAATGCGTCGTTTTCGCAGATGTCCACCGCTTACCGCCAGATCGTGCTGGCCGATCGCATGTTGCGTCACGTCACCCAGATCCGTCAGGGCGGTGTCGCGGCCACCTCCGCCGCCGATCGATTCTCGCGCGATGCCACGCTGTTCAGTCAGGTTCTTGGAGGCCTGTTGAATGGCTTGCCCGAGCAGAACATCCGTCGCGTCGATGCCCCGGCGGCCCGACAGTCGCTGGCCCGCGTGTCCTCGCTCTACAGCGAGATCGAGCAGAACGTCGATACCATTCTGGACGCCTCGACCGACCTGTTCGAAGTCAAGAACTCCGCTGACGAAATCTCCCAGTCTTCGGCCGACCTGCTGCTCGGCGCTGAAAACCTGAATCAGGCGTTCCTCAACCTGCCTTCCAGCCGCGCTTTCCCGAACGTGTGGATCGGCGTTGCAGCTGGTGGCTTGGCGATCATCTCCATTCTCGGTCTGTTGTTCAGTTTGTATCGCGAGCAGGTCAAGCGTTTCCGCGTCACTCAGGAGCTGAACCAGCGCAACCAGGAAGCCATTCTGCGGCTGCTGGACGAAATGGGATCGCTCGCCGAGGGCGATCTGACCGTCCGTGCAACCGTGACCGAAGACATCACCGGCGCGATCGCGGATTCGATCAACTTCGCGGTCGAAGCGCTCCGCTCGCTGGTAACGACCATTAACGAGACGGCCGTGCAGGTGGCCGCCGCTGCACAGGAAACGCAGGCCACCGCGATGCACCTTGCCGAGGCGGCGGAGCATCAGGCGCAACAGATCACTTCCGCATCGGCCGCGATCAACGAAATCGCGGTGTCGATCGACGAGGTGTCGAAGAACTCCGCCGAGTCTGCCGACGTGGCACAACGCTCGGTGCAAATCGCTGCCAAGGGTGCCGAAGTGGTGCGGCAGACGATTCAGGGCATGGACTCGATCCGTGATCAGATCCAGGAAACATCCAAGCGAATCAAGCGACTGGGTGAGTCGTCGCAGGAAATCGGTTCGATCGTGGAACTGATCAACGACATCGCCGAGCAGACCAACATCCTCGCACTGAACGCCGCCATTCAGGCCGCGTCGGCGGGTGAAGCCGGCCGCGGATTCGCGGTGGTGGCCGACGAAGTGCAGCGACTCGCAGAACGCTCCGCCAACGCGACCAAGCGCATCGAAACGCTGGTTCAGACGATTCAGGCCGACACCAACGAAGCGGTGTCGTCGATGGAACAGACCACTGCCGAGGTGGTCGCGGGTGCACGTCTTGCCGAGGACGCGGGCTTGGCGCTGGGCGAGATCGAAAAGGTGTCGAACGACCTTGCCGACCTGATTCAGAACATCTCCGAAGCGGCGCGTCAGCAGTCGGCTGCCGCAACCAACATCTCGGCCACGATGAACGTGATTCAGGAAATCACGACCCAGACGTCGGTGGGTGCGAGCCAGACGGCTGAGTCGATCGGAAACCTCGCGCAGCTGGCTGCCGACCTGCGTCGCTCGGTCGCCGACTTCAAGCTGCCGGGCTGAGGCGCGGGCGAATAGGGGGCCTGCGGATCAATGGAAACGGTCGCAACATCGGTGGCGGTGATCGGCATGCGTCATCTGGACGATGCCGAGTTCGATCGCTGGGTGCGTCTCCTGGAGGAGCGCACCGGCGTCATCGTGCCTCCCGAGCGAAAACCGTTCCTCGAAACCGGTTTGCGTCGCCGCATGCGGGAAACCGGCCATACCCGTTTCGATGCTTATTACGACGAGCTCTTCGATGGTGCCCGCGGTGCGATGGAGTGGGCCTGCCTGGTCGATCATCTGACCGTGCACGAAACCCACTTTTTCCGGCATCTCCCATCAATCGAACTGATTCGTGACGAATGGCTTCCCGGATGGCTCGATAGCGCAGCGCCGGATGTGTCGCTGCATGCGCTGTCGGTGGGGTGCTCCACGGGTGAGGAAGCCTATTCGCTGGCGCTGATGCTCGATGTCGAGCTTGCCCGGGTTGCCCCGTCGCGGCGATTCGGTGTCACAGCAACCGATGTCAGCCAGGCCGCTCTGGTGCTGGCCCGGGCGGCCGAATATCCGATGCGGCGACTGGCCGAAATTCCTGTGGCCTACCGCGGTGGCGTGGAGTTGCTGCCCGACGGTGAGAGCTTCCGAATCATGGATCGCCTGCGCAAGCGCATCGGGTTTGCCTGCGTCAACCTGTTGCACGCCTCGCGTGCACCGCTGCGCAAGCTCGACATCATCTTCTGTCAGAACGTGTTGATCTATTTCGCACGTGAGCGTCGGGGCGAGATGCTCGATGCCTTGGTCGGTTTGCTCCAACCCAACGGTCTTCTGGTACTTGGGCCGGGCGAAGCGCCCGGCTGGAGTCACCCGCAGATGCGCCGTGTTGGCGGAAGGCAAACCCTGGCTTACCTCAGGAATACGGAAAGAGACCCGGCATGAGGCCGCAAGACGACATCGACTACACCACGCTGGCCTGGGTCAAGGGCGAACTCGACGAGACGCTGAATCAGGCTCGTCAGGCATTGGAAGCTTACGTCGACGATCCTGCCGACGTCAGCCAGATGCGCTTCTGCGCCACCTACCTGCACCAGGTGCAAGGCACCTTGCGCATGGTCGAGCTATACGGCGCGGCAATGGTCACCGAGGAAATGGAGCATCTGGCCGCGGCCTTGCTCGATGGTCCGGTGAACGATCGTGACGAGGCCTATGCCGTGCTGATGCGCGGCATCATGCAGTTGCCGGACTACCTGGAGCGTCTGCAGACCGGGCACAAGGACATCCCCATCGTCCTTCTGCCGCTGCTCAACGATCTGCGCGCCGCGCGTGGAGAGAAAGGGCTGTCGGAAATAGCGCTGTTCACGCCCGACCTGGGCAGGGACCTGCCCGGCGCGGCACAGGGGCCGGCGCAACCGCTGCCCGAGGCCGAACTGCGTAACCGCGCCGAGCAGTTGCGAGCCCAGTTTCAGGTCGCGTTGCTCAAGTGGTTCCGCAATGATGACGTGGATGCAAGCCTCGCCCGGCTGACCGAGACGTGCGACAAACTGGTCGATCTTGCCGCCGAGGTGGAAGCGCGCCGTTTGTTCTGGGTCACCGCCGGGGTGCTGGAAGCTCTGCGCGCCAAGTCATTCGAGCCGAGTCCGCAACTCAAGCAGACCGTTGGCAAGGTGGAGCGGGAGATCAAGCGCCTAGCTGATGCTGGAGAAAAGAGTTTCCGTGCGGATCCGCCGCGCGAGTTGACCCGCAACCTGCTGTATTTCGTCGCGCATGCACCGACTCAGCATGGGCGCATCGGCGAGTTGCGCAACGTGTTCAATCTCGGCGCATTGCTGCCGAGTGAGGAGGAAGTCGAACATGCCCGCAGCAGCCTGACCGGCCATAACCGCACGCTCCTCGACACGGTGTCGACGGCGATCAAGGAAGACCTGTTGCGGGTCAAGGATGCGCTTGATCTTCACCTGCGCAATCCCGGGGCCGAGGCCGCCCAGCTTTCAAGTCAGATCGAAGTACTGGAACGCGTTTCAGACACGCTGGGCATGCTTGGCCTGGGCGTGGCGCGTCGCGTCGTGCAGGAGCAGCGCGACACGGTGCATGCTGTCATCAACGGCGCCCGTGCAGCTGACGAAGCCACCCTGCTGGATATCGCCGGCGCATTGCTTTACGTGGAGGCATCGCTCGACGATCAGGTGCAACATCTGGGGAGCGTGCCCACGGCGCCAGTCACCGGTGGCGGTGCTGCCATCTCGTTGCCCGGCATTGAAACCCGACGCGTGATGCAGGCTCTGGTGAAGGAGGCGCAGGCCAATTTCACCCGCGCCAAGCAGTGCTTCATCGGCTTCATCGAATCCAGCTGGGACGCTGAGCAACTGCGCGAAGCCCCCGAGTTGCTCGATCAGGTGGCCGGCGCGTTGCGGATCATCGAGTTGCCCGAGGCTGCGGACTATCTGGGTGCGATTGGTCGATTCACCGAGCGTGAGTTGCTGGAGAATCGCCGCGTTCCAGGCGTGTCGCAGATGGAGACATTGGCCGATGCTCTGGCCAGCCTCGAGTACTTTCTCGAAGCCCAGTCCGAACAGCGCCCTGGTCGTGAGCGCATTCTCAACACGGCCCGCGCCAGCATGGAAAAGCTCGGCTACTGGCCACTGCCTGCGGCGGTGCAGGCCGACATGCCGGTAATCCCTGCGGCTGGCGGCGAGGTCGTGGATGATCCGTTTGTCGGGTCGGATTTCGATGCCACGGCAGCGTTGGTCGAGGCGACCCGGGCCGTGTCCGATGACGCGGTTTCCGAAGACATTGTGGAGGCCGTTCCCGAGGCAGCGGCAGCAACCGAGAAGGCGATTCCGGATGCCGTGGTCGAGGTTTCGGCACCCGAACCGGCTGCGGTGGAAACTCTCGCGTCCGATCCCGTTGCCGTGGTGCTCGATGTCGAGCCGATGGGGATGGTGGTGGGTGGCTTCGAGGCGATGTCCGAGGAGATCGACGAGGAAATCCGCGAGGTCTTCGTCGAGGAAGTGGAAGAGGAAATCGCCAATCTTGACGAGTTGTTGCCACAGTGGATGGAGACACCGACCAACCTCGATCAGCTCAAGTCCATCCGCCGCGTCTTCCATACCCTCAAGGGCAGTGGTCGTCTGGTTGGCGCACTGATGCTCGGTGAGTTCAGCTGGAAGGTCGAGAACATGCTCAATCGCGTGCTCGACCACACCATCCAGCCCACTCAGCCGGTGATCGGGCTGGTACAGGTTGCTCACGGCGTGCTGCCGGAAATCCTTTCCGCGCTGCGTGGCGAGCGCAGCGTCCGCACCGATCTGGAAGCCATCAAGGATGCCGCCGAGCGTCTGGCGGCGGGCGAACAGGTTCACTACGTCCCGGCGGCTGCCCCGGTCGAGCCCGAACCGGCACAGCCTTTGATCGAGGGTGTGCTCGAGACCGCTGACGCAGTCGAGATTGCCGGGGTACCGGAAGCACCGCTTGAAATCGCCTCGGAGGTGATTGCCGAGGATGCGCCTGAAGCGGACCTCGGAGAAGAATTTGCCGAAGCATCGCCGGCTCTCCCGAATGTCGAGCTTGAGCCGTTGGAGGTGGTCGAGGACGATGCGGTCGCGAAGATGGTCGTGCCGGCGATAGATTCGGTCTTGTTCGACATCCTCAAGCCTGAAGTTTCCGGCCATCTGGACACCATGGATGCGTGGCTGGCTGAAGGTCCGCACCCGGTGAGCGATGATCTGGTGCGCGCCGTGCACACCATGAACGGTGCCTTCGCCATGACCGAGGTGCCCATCGTCACCGAAGTCACTGCTCCGCTGGAGAGTTACCTCAAGCGCGCATTGGTCCGCTCGGCCACGCCCACGCCGGAAGGTTTCCGGGCCTTGAAAGATGCCGTTTTTGCGTTGCGCAACGTGCTCGAAGAACTCGATGCACCATCGCCACGTCTTACCCCGCTGTCCGAGTTGGCGGCGCGCATTGCGGCCGAGCGTGATCTCCTGCCCGAAACGTTCGGCCCGGTCGTGCCGTTGTCGCCGATCGGAGAGTTCGATGACATGCCCGAGCTCACCACCGCCGTGTCGCTTGATCTGAACGAGGTGGATGCGCCTGCGCCTGTCGAAGGTGACACGCGACAGACATTCGTCGGGGCGACCGGGGAGGTCGCCCTCGACACCGTCGCGCTGGATGCCCTGAGTGGGGAAGACATCGCGCTTGATAGCATCGGGCTGGAAGGGCTGGATGCCGAAGTGGCGGCGTTCCTTGCACAGGAAAGCGTGGCGAGCGGTACTGGAGAAGTCCCCGTCGCTGAAGAAGAACCCGTTGTTGCGGAAGATGTTTTGGCGGGTGCGGGCAATGATGCCGATATCCATATCGAGGAAACAATCGAGTGGGCGGAGTTCGAGGTGCAGCGGCCCGAGCCGGCTGATTCGGACGATGTCCCGTTGCTTGATGTGGTCGAACAGGACTTGACCGGGAGCGAAGAAGAACTCGTCGTGCTCGACGAGGTTTCCGATCCGGTCGTCGGATTGCCGATGGGTGCATCGGAGCATGGCTATGGCCTGCCTGAAGCCGTGTTCGTCGAGTTCGAGGATGCCCCCGCCGTTGCGGAGCAGGAGGTCGGTCTGGACTCCGGGTCGGAAGCCGATGACAGTGCAGTGTCTGATGCAGTTGCGTCGTCCAGCGTGGATGACCTGATCCGTGGCTGGCTGGCCGAGGAAGCGGTGCAGTCCGTCGACGCACCGCTTGTCCCTGACATGGAGCCTGACACTGCGCCGACGGATGCCGTGGAGATGCTGGAAAGCGACTTTGCTGCCAGCGAGACCTTGGTGCCTGGCGAGAGCGCGGGTCTTGTGTCGGCAGATGCCTTCTTCGAGACCATGCTGGAGGACGCCTCCTTCACGGCTGCCGAGGCGATCGGTACTGGCGATATCGACATCGTTCTGGACGAGTTCGCTCTCGAAGCCGAGTCTGGTTCCGAGCGCTCGGAGACGAATGAAGATGACATCGCTTCTGGTGATGTGGCGATCGAGCAGGCCGGCGATAGTGCCGATCCGACCGACATCTCCAATGCCGGCACCACGCCAGTGGATCGGGGTCGCGACGACGTAGAAGACGACGTCGCGGCGAACAGCGAGGAAATCGAGCTGGTTGCTGAGGCTGAGGCTGAGGCTGAGGCTGAGGCTGAGGCTGAGGCTGAGGCTGAGGCTGAGGCTGAGGCTGAGGCTGAGGCTGAGGCTGGCGGATTCGCCCCGACCGACCTGCGCGAAGCACAGATCGCCGCGTGGTTCCTTGCCGGCCTGGACAGCGCGGACCCCGATCCGGACGAGCCCCTGTCGTTGCCGGACATGGACGAGGAGCTGCTCGACATCTTCGCCGAGGAAGCCACCGACATTCTCGATCATGCTGATGGTTTCATGGTGCAGTTGCGGGAGGCGCCGGGCGACCAGGAGACGGTCGTTGCATTGCAGCGAGACCTGCACACGCTGAAGGGCGGTGCACGAATGGCCGGCCTGAACCCCATCGGGGATCTTGGCCATGTGATGGAAAGCCTGTTGGAAATCGTCGCCGAAGGCCGTCGCGTGCTGCCGCGTTATGGCGTGGATGTTCTGGAACTGGCCTTCGATCGCCTCAATCGCATGAACGCCCGCGTATCCGAGCGTCAGGCGATCACGATGCCGGCGCTGTTGATCCAACGCGTGGACATGCTCGCACGCGGCGAAGAGCCGGAGCTGGATTTCGCTGTACCCGAAGGGGCGCAGACCGTTGCGCCCGTGGCAGAAGTGCAGCCAGTCGCCGCCGTCCCGATCCCGGCACCCGAAATCGTTCCGACTGCGCTGGACGACGAGGACGTCGCCGTACGTGCGCCACAGGAACAGATCCGCATTCGTGCCGACCTGCTCGATCGTCTGGTCAACTACGCCGGTGAGGTCGCCATCTACCGTGCCCGCCTGGAACAGCAGCTCGGCCTGTTCCGCGGCAACCTGGCGGAACTGGAGCAGACCAACGAACGTTTGCGTGGCCAGTTGCGCAAACTGGAGATCGAAACCGAAGCGCAGATCGTCGCGCGCTACCAGCGCGAGGCCGAAGTCGCTGGAGAGCAGTCGTTCGATCCACTCGAACTGGACCGCTTTTCCACCCTTCAGCAACTTACTCGTGCACTGTCGGAGTCCGCCGCCGACCTGGTGAACCTGCAGGGGACGCTGGAAGACCACACCCGGCAATACGAAACACTGCTGCTGCAGCAGTCGCGCGTCAGTTCCGACTTGCAGGAAGGTCTGATGCGCACCCGCATGGTGCCGTTCGATTCACTGGTGCCGCGCATGCGACGCATCATCCGGCAGACCGCCGGCGAGCTGGGCAAGAAAGCCCAGCTCAGGGTCGAGGGCGCACAGGGCGAAATGGATCGCAGCGTGCTCGACCGCATGACTGCGCCGCTGGAGCACATGCTGCGCAACTCCCTCGCCCATGGGCTGGAGTCGCCGGAGGAGCGCATCAGCGCGGGCAAGCCGGAAGAGGGCACGATCAAGGTGGCCGTGCTGCGCGAAGGCTCGGAAGTGGTCATCAAGGTGTTCGACGACGGTCGCGGTCTGAATCGTGATGCGATCCGTCGCAAGGCGATCGAGCGCGAGTTGCTTGCACCCGATGCCCAGGTATCCGATCGCGAGCTGTACAACTACATTCTTGCCCCGGGCTTCTCCACCGCCTCCAGCGTCAGCAAGATCGCCGGGCGTGGCGTCGGCATGGATGTGGTGCACAGCGAAATCCGCCAGCTCGGCGGCACCCTGGTGATCGAGTCGCAACCTGGGCAGGGGTCGGTGTTCACGATCCGCCTGCCATTCACTCTTGCGGTGACACAGGCCGTATTCGTGCAACAAGGCGACACCTCCTACGCCGTACCCATCTCCTCGGTACAGGGTGTGGCGCGTATCGATCGGCATGAATTGGAGGCACAGACCGCCAGCGGCGCCCCGAGCTTCGTCTATGCCGGGGAGGATTACCAGATCCACGATCTCGGTCGCCTCCTTGGCCAGGCTCCGGTGCGTGCCGAAGGCAGCCTCCAGATTCCCCTGTTGCTGGCTCGTTCCGGTGACTTGCGCGTGGCTATCTGTGTGGACAACGTCATCGGCAGTCGAGAGGTCGTGGTCAAGCCGGTCGGTGCGCAGGTGAGTTCGATCCCGGGCATCTTCGGTGCCACGATCATGGGTGATGGTCGCGTCATCGTGATTCTGGACGTGGCCCCGCTGGCACGTCGCTATGCCGCCCAGCACCGCGACGACGCATTGCAATCGTCGACGTCGGCAGAGCCGGCGCGACGCGTGCCGCTGGTCATGGTGGTGGACGACTCGATCACCATGCGCAAGGTCACTGGTCGCGTGCTGGAGCGTCATGGTTATGAGGTGCTCACCGCGAAGGACGGCGTGGATGCGGTCGAGAAGCTGGCGGATCGCGTGCCCGACGTGATGTTGCTGGACATCGAAATGCCGCGCATGGACGGTTACGAACTGGCCACCCACATCCGCAACGATGTGCGTCTGCGTGGCATCCCGATCATCATGATCACCTCGAGAACAGGCGAGAAACACCGCCAGCGTGCGTTCGAGATCGGCGTGGATCGATACCTCGGCAAGCCATACCAGGAGGCCGACCTGATGCGCAATGTGGAAGAGATCCTGAAGGTGCAACGTGGCGATCTCGGCTGATTCTTGTGTTGTCGCGCTGCTTGGCCGCGACGACGGTGCACGTCGTCAGTTGCGTCAGGCGCTGGAGGAACTCGGCGCCGCGGTAGCGTTCGAGGGCGAGCCGGCGGACACAACCGGCACCAACGTGCTCGGCGTCTCACCGAATGTGGTGATCGTCAACCTCGAAGACGGGGTGGACGATGATCTGGATCATCTCCAGGTCGTGTTCGATGATCCGGCGATCAATGTCGTGTTCAACGATGCCGATGTCAGTCGTGCGCTCGAAGGCTGGGATCTGGCGCGCTGGGCACGCCATCTGGCGGCCAAAGTGCTCGGCACCGATCTCACCATGCCGCCACCGCCGGAAGGTGCACAGCCTCTGGTCGTACCTGACTCCTTCGTCCCCGAGCCCGGTGCGGTACCTGCGCCCGCGCAACTGGAGCCGGACCAGACGATGGACAGTTTTCTCGATGAGGCGTTGGGTTTGGCCGGCGAGGTTCCGGTCGACGCGCTGCCTCAGGCGGTTGAAGCCGATTTCGTCGAGGAAGAGACCGTTGCGGCATTGACGACGCACGACGATCAAGTCGAGTTTGACGCTGCCGCCGATCCCCTGGATATCGACTTTGCGTCGCTCGACGGTGCGCTCGAAGCGGTGGATACGCCTGCTCCGGTACGGCTGGCATCCACGCCTGAGCTGGTGGAAAGCGAAAGCCTGCATGCGGAAGTCGTCGAAGACCTCTCCGAGGATATTGCCCGTGCCCTGGACGGCATGGCCGAAGCAGCAGAGGCGGAACACGTCCCGGCGCCTGCTTCCGATGACGAAAGTCCGGTCGCAGAAGCCGGGATCGAGTTCGGCTGGGAGTTCGACGACGCGGTCGACTCACTGATCGGGCAGGACGCCACCGTGGCCCCGACGGGTGATGAAGACGAGATGCTGAGGCCCGATGAGGCAGTGACATTCGAGCCGAGGTCTGGTGCGGATGACGGATTGCTCCCTCGGGATGCCGCAGTGGAAGAGGGTTTTTCCTGGGACGCGTCGCTGGATGCAAGCGGCACGAACGAAGCCGGGGCAGACCTCGGAGAGGAGTCGGACACGAACGCGTGGCCGTTCCAGGGCAGTGGCGATGTCCAACTGGATGATGCGGCGCTGCTGGATGATGACGTTGCAGCACTTGCCGCGCAGCTGGATGCCCTCGAGGCGTCCGGGCCGGTGGCGGAAGTTGAAGCCGGCCTGGATTTCTCGAGGTGGGAGGATGCGGCTGCGATTGAGCCGGACTTGCCGCAGGTAGCCGATTCCACTGCCGGTGCCGCGCCCGCCCAGGTGGAAACGGCCACCCCATCAGCGTTGGGCGGGCTGTCCTTGGCGCCGATGGGCGATGAGACGGTTGATGTTGCGCCTGTGCCTGCGGCCAGACCCAGCTTCGATTTCAGCAACCTGAAGGGTCTCAGCCTGGAGCCATTGGAAGAAAAACGGGCAAATCAATCACCTTCCGAGAGTGTGGATTTCGGCGCGTTCGCCACCACCCCGGCAACGGCGGGTGAGCCTGACATCGATCCACTGCTGGTCGCGATGGGCTTGGTCGAGGGATCCGTCGACGAGGAATCCGGTCAGTCAGCAATCGCGGGCACGATCGATCACGTCATCGTGCTGGGGGCGTCCATCGGCGGTCCGGATGCGTTGCGCATCTTTTTGAGTGAGCTGCCTGCAGGGGTGCCCGCGGTATTTCTCCTCGTGCAGCATCTGGAGTCCGGCTATTTCGAGCGTCTTGCACAGCAGCTGCAGAAGTCCTCGCCGCTGCCGATCAAAGTGGCCGCGGCAGATGCGACAGCCGTGCCTGGCGAAGTGCTGGTGATCCCGGCCAGTGAGCATGTGTCGCTGGGAACCGATGGTCGCCTCACGTTCACACCGCACGTTTCCGTCCCGCACTACACCCCCTCCATCGACGACGTGCTGCGGGATGTTGCCGATCAGTTCGGTGCCAAGGCCACCGCCATCATCTTCAGTGGCATGGCGGGTGATGCGGTCGAGGGGGCGGTATACCTCACTGCCAAGGGTGGTGAGGTCTGGGCGCAGGACCCTGCCTCCTGTGTGGTCAGTTCCATGGTGGATGGTGCCCGCGCCCGTGGCGTCGTGGAGTTCAGCGGCTCGCCGCGCGAGCTTGCGCAGCGTTGCGTCGCCCGGTTCATGCGTTGACGGAGTATCGATGAACAGTTCGCTTTCCCAGGACATTCGTGGCGTCATGATCAGTGTGACGGGCGCACGTGTGCTCCTGCCCAACGCCACCGTGGCCGAAGTGATCACCTACTCTCCGCCGGAACACATCGAGGGCGCTCCGGACTGGATGCTGGGCCGCATCCGTTGGCGTGGCTGGCGGCTGCCGGTGATTTCCTACGCCCGCATGATCGGCACGGCACGGGATGAAGGCGAGTTTGGTGCCAAGGTCGTGGTGCTCAAGGCGCTTGGCGGCAACCCGCGCTACTCCTTCTTCGCGTTGCTGACGCAGGGGTTCCCGCGGCTGGTGACCGTGTCGCGTGATGCCTTGACTCAGGAGGCAAGCGAGCAATCCATCGACGGTGTGCTGATGAACGTGCGTCTGCGCGATGAGGAGGCGGTGATTCCCGACCTTGCCACCATCGAGGCGCGGATCACCGAGGTGGATTCGCTGCGCGTGGCCTGATGGTCTGCGCAACTTCAGAAGGAGCTACCTGCGCGCTCTTCCCCTGAAAGTCCCCGTACATCGCCTGCATCGCCGCCAGCAGGGCCAGTCCCGCGGTTTCGGTGCGAAGTACGCGCGGGCCGAGGCGAAGGCCCGTTGCGTCGGCGGCTCGCAGGTGTGCGAGATCGTGATCGCCCAGACCACCTTCCGGGCCGATCACGAAGCAGGCCCTTGTTCGTGCGTCCACGGGCAACTCGCACAACGAAAGTTCGGCCTCGGGGTCCAGATAGAACAATGGAAATCGGAGATCGATGATTGTCGAGTCCGAGGCAGAGGTGGCTTCGGCAGCGGAGGTGCGGCGGGCAAGCCAGTCCGTCAGGGTGGCCACTGCGGCCAGTTCCGGCAGTTGCGCCCGGCCGCTCTGTTCGCAGGCCGAGGCGATCACGCCCTGCCAGTGTGTGCGGCGTTTCTCCCCGCGCTCGGCATCCAGCCGCACCTCGGTACGCTCGGTGACCAGCGGCACGAAGCCGGCAGCACCCAGTTCGGTCGCCTTCTGCAGCACGAAATCCATCTTTTCACCGCGCGCCACGGCCTGCGCCAGCACCAGACGCAGCGGTGACTCGCTCGCCACTTGGCGCATAGAGATGACCTCGGCACCGGCACCCCGCTTTCCAAGCGAAGCCAGTTCCGCTTCGTAGTCGTACCCATCGCCGTTGAACAGCACCAACCGCGCGCCGAGCCCCAGTCGCAGCACGCGGGTCAGGTGCACGCTGATGCTCTCGGGCAGTGAGACCAAGGCGCCGATCTGCAATGGCGTGTCGATGTAACAGCGCGTCAGGCGCATGGCAGAACCTCCTGGATCGCCGCCTGCGTGGCCGTGGCCAGATGGGCGATGTCGTCATCGTTGATACAATAGGGCGGCATCCAGTACAGCACATCGCCGAGCGGGCGCAGTACCAGACCGTGGCGCAATGCAGCGCGGTAGATCTGCAGGCCGATACGTTCGCTTGTGGGGAAGGGAGTGAGTGCGGCCGGGTCGGCCATCAGTTCGAAGGCGAAGATCATGCCGCTCTGGCGGTAATCCGCGATGTTCGGGTGTTGCGCGATACGGCGGCCGTGCGATGCGAGCTTGTCGGCGGTGACCGCGTTGCGCGCCAGCACATCATCGCTGTCGAAAATGCCGAGCGTGGCCAATGCCGCTGCGCAGGCCAGCGGATTGCCGCTGTAACTGTGCGAATGCAGGAAAGCGCGCTCGCGTGAATCGTCGAGAAAGGTTTCGTAGATCGTCGGCGAGGCCAGCACCGCGGCCAACGGCATGAAACCGCCGGTGATGCCCTTGGAAAGACACATCAGGTCCGGTGCAATGCCGGCCTGCTCGCAGGCGAACATCGTGCCGGTGCGGCCGAAACCGACTGCGATTTCATCGGCGATCAGGTGCACGCCGTGCGCATCGCACAGTTCCCGCGCGCGTCGCAGCCATGCCGGATGATGCATGCGCATGCCGCCGGCACACTGCACCAGCGGTTCGACGATCAGTGCACAGACCGTCTCGCCATGTTGTTCCAGCATGGTGGCCAGTTCGTCCGCGCAGCGCAGTGCACAGGCTTCCGCATCCTCGCCCGGCAACGCGTTGAAGGCATCGGGCGAGGGCGTGAACAGTGGCTCCAGCAGCAGCGGTGCGTAAGTGCGCCGGTACAGCGGAATGTCCCCGACCGAAAGCGCGCCCAGCGTCTCGCCATGGTAGCTGTTGCTCAGCGTGACGAAGCGCGTGCGACGTGTGTCGCCGCGGTTCCGGTGTGCGTGGAAACTCATCTTCAACGCCACCTCCACCGCCGCCGAGCCGTTGTCGGCGTAGAACACGCGGGCCAGTCCGGGCGGAGCCAGATCCAGCAGGCGTTCGGCCAGACGTACCGCCGGTTCGTGGGTGAATCCGGCAAGCAGCACGTGTTCCAGGGTCATGGCCTGCTGCGCGATCGCGGTCGCGATGCGCGGTTCGGCATGACCGAACAGATTGGTCCACCAGCTCGACACCGCATCGAGGTGTCGCGTGCCGTCCTGACCGATCAGCCACGCACCTTCGCCGCGCGCGACTGGCAGCAACGGCATGATGCCCGGGTGCTCGCGCATCTGGGTGCAGGGATGCCAGAGCACCGCCAGATCGCGGCGACACAGGTCGGGGAGCGCGGTCATTGGGCTAGAATCCGGGCATCGTTCGCAGGTGAAAGAGCCATACATGATCCCGAGCCGTTTTCCCCCTGTAAACCCGTGCCGGGGCGCACGTGGCTTCACCCTGATCGAGGTGCTTGTCGTGGTGGTGATTCTCGGCATCCTGGCCGCCGTCGTGGTGCCTCGTTTCCTCGACAAACCAGGCGAGGCGCGCCAGATGAAGGCCAAGTCCGACATCCAGGCCATTTCCACGTCGCTCAACATGTACCGGCTCGACAATTTCGCCTACCCCAGCACCAATCAGGGGCTGGACGCTCTGGTCAGTCAGCCCGGCGGTTTGCCCGAGGCGCGCAACTGGAAGGCGGGAGGCTACATCGACCGCGTGCCGAAGGATCCGTGGGGACGGGATTACGTCTACCTCAGTCCGGGGCAGCGCGGCGACTTCGACTTGTACACGCTCGGTGCGGACGGACAGCCCGGTGGCGAGGGCGAGAATGCCGACGTCGCCAGCTGGGACAATTGAGCCGCATCCGCGCTCCCGGCGCGAGCGCGGCTTCTCGCTGGTCGAGATCCTCGTCGTCGTCGCCATCATCGGCGTGACGACCGGTCTCGTGGCACTGTCGATCCGTGGCAGTGGCGAGCGCGAGGTCGAGAATGCGGCCTTGCGGGCCCAGGCGCTGGTCCGCCTGGCCTGCGAGCGGGCCATGATCGGTGGGCGCGACATCGGCTTCGCGGTGGTCAGCGACGGCCTGCGCTTCGGCTATTTCGACATCGATGGCTGGCGGCCACTGGGCGATACCGGGAGCGATGAACTACGGGCTCGCAAGCTCGGCCGTGATCTGGTTCTGACCGCGGAACGCGACGGGGTAGTCCTGCCGATTCCGGATGAGCCGGGGCGTGAGCCGTCGTTCGCCTGTCTTTCCTCCGGAGAGCTGACGCCGTTCGTCATGCGAGTGGATCGTTCCGATGCCTCGCACCTCTGGGAACTGGAAGGCCACTTCGATGGCGACATCACACTGCGACAGGTGCAGCGTGATTTCTGAACGTGCCCGCGGCTTCACCTTGCTTGAAGTCCTGGTCGCCCTGCTGCTGCTTTCGCTTGCGCTGGTCGCGTTGGTGCGCCTCGCCGGTCTGGATGCTCGCGCGAACTCTCAACTGCACGAGGGCACCATAGCGCAATGGGTGGGCGCAAATGTGCTGGCGGAAGCGCGTCTGCGTGACGGTTTCCCCGCCGTGGGCAGCAGCAATGGCGAAACCCGGATGGGAGGGCGCCGTTGGCGCTGGACGTTGGTGGTGAATGTCACCGACGAGCCGTCGATTCGCCGCATGGAGGTGGATGTGGTGGCTGCCGACGCCGGGCGCGATGAGGATGGCGTTGCGGCGCGCTTGAGCGGTTTTGCGAGCCGGCCATGACACATGCCTCGCACCAACACGGTTTCAGTTTGCTGGAGATGCTCGTCGCCGTGGTGCTGTTCGCCATCGCCTCGGCGCTCGCTTACGGTGGCCTGCGCGGCATCATGCGGGCGCAGGAGCAGGGCATCGAAGCGAAGGCGCGGCTTGGACGCCTGCAATTTGCCGTCAGTCTGATCGAGCGCGACATGGCCAGTGTTGCACGGCGCAGCGTGCGTGACGCTTACGGCGGCTTGCGTCCGGTGTTCGAGGGCGAGGCGCAACGTGTGGAACTCACCCGTCACGGTCATGCCAACGCACTCGCCTTGCCGCGTGCGGAGATGGAGCGCGTGGCTTATGTGCTGCGCGAGGAGCGCCTGTTGCGGCTGCGCTGGCCAGTCCTGGATCGTGCACCGGCGACACGGCCGGTCGAGGATGAACTGCTCGACGGCCTGCGTCGCATGGATGTTGTCTATCTGGACGCGCGTGGGCGCGAGCAGCGCCAGTGGCCACCCCCGCATGGCGAGGCACAGAGTCTGCCGCGTGCCGTACGGATCATGCTGGAGGTGGAGGGTTTCGATGAAATCCTTCGTGTCATCGAGTTGCCACTGGAGCCGCCGGCATGAGTCGGCAACGTGGAGTGGCGCTGATCGCCGCGGTGCTGGTGGTGGCGCTTGCGACGGTCCTGATCGCGGCGATGCTCGATCGCAGCGAAGCCGCACTCGCCCGTACCCGCAATCTGCAACGGGCCGAGCAGGGTTGGGAATTGATGCGCGGCGTGGAAGCCTGGGCCGCGTCCGTGTTGCGGCAGGATTTCAGCGAGGCCCCCGACATCGACAGCCGCGAGGACATCTGGAACCAGGATATGCCCCCGATCGACCTGCCGGGGGTGCGCATCTTCGGGCGGCTGATCGAGCGCAACGGCTGCTTCAACCTCAACGCGCTGCATGTGGATGGCGACGACGACAGTATTGCCATGGCGCGTTTCGAGCGACTGTTGCGCGCTTTGCGCCTGGATCCGGTCATCGCCCAACAGGTGGCCGACTGGATCGATGCCGATGCGATCCCGCGCACGAACGGTGTCGAGGATGGTGCGCTGCTGGCTCGGCGTCCCGCACTGCGCGCCGCCAACCAGCCCTTTGTGCACGTTTCCGAACTGCGCCTGCTGCCGGCGGTGTCGCATGAGGTCTATGACACACTCGCACCGCATGTCTGCGCAGCGCCGGGCAACAGCACGATCAACCTCAACTTCGCCAGCCCCGAGGTGTGGATGAGCCTGTCGGACTCGATCACGCCGTCGATTGCCGAGCGCCTCGCACGCGAAGGCCGCGCCAACTACAGCTCGCTCGATGCGGTGGTGCAGGAACTCGCCCAGCTGGGCATTGCACAGGTGCCGCTCAATGGATACGACGTGGGCAGCGACAGGTTCGTGCTTGAAGTTCAGATCGTCGCCGACGGCATTCCCTTCCTCTATTCCAGCCTGCTGCTGCGTCGGCCGGATGGTGTCCACGTGGTGGCGCGGGCACGTGGACGGTTCTGACCCGTCGCGCTGCAGGGGGCGCGACGATGGAGAGGCGCCAGCGGAGTGATCGGCAATTGCGGCTAGAATCACCCGGATCACATCGAAGCCCGCCATGTCCCATCGCCATCTGATCCGCCTTCTCGACGACGAGCGCGCCCACTGGTTCGTGCTGGATCGTGCCGGGCGTGTGCTTTCCGGGCCGCAACAAGGTCTTCCGGCAACACCCGCCGAAGAGACGTTGGTGCTGGTGCCCTCCCGCGAGGTCCTGCTGCTCGAGGCTCCACGCGTCGCGCGCCAGCGCCGGCAACTCGAACGCGCCCTGCCGTTCGCGATCGAGGACCAGCTTGTCGCGCCGGTGGAACAGGCGCATGTCGCGGTGCTGGATGACAGTGGCACGTCCACCGTGGCCGTGGCCGTGCTGGCACGGTTTCGGCTGGATGCGTGGCAGGCGCGATTGGCCGAGCACGGCATCGTGCCGGAGCGGCTGCTGCCCGAGGCCTGCCTGTTGCCGCATGAATCAGGTCCGACATTGCTCCTCGATGGTGCGACTGCGACGCTGAGACATGCGCGTGCGGGCGTGCTGTCGGGTACGCCCGACGAGGTTCCGGACTGGCTGGCCTTGTTGGCCGAACAGGGCGAAACACGACCGGTGACGCTGGTTGCGGATGCACGTCCGGACACTCTCCCGGCGTGGGCAGCGGGTCTTCGCTTGCTGAGTGCTGCTGCAGGAACGTACCTGGCCGAACGCATGGCCGAGGTGTCTGCAGATGGAATGAATCTCCTGACCGGAGCCTATACCCCCAAGCGGCACGGTGTCGCGGGAGGGCGCGTCTGGGCGTGGGCTGCCGGACTGGCCATGGCCGGCATCGGCATCGCGGCCCTGTCGATGGCGGTCGAGCGCTGGCAACTCGATCGCGAATATGCCCAGCGGCGCACGCAGATGGAAGCACTGCTGCGCGAAACCCTTCCGGACGTGCAGCGCATCGTCGATCCGCGTGCCCAGATGCTCGGCGAGCTGTCGCGCCGCACCGGCCAGTCGGCAAGTGGCGGGGCGCTGGCGATGATCGGAAAAATCGCTCCGCTGCTGTCGGGCAGTGGCCGCTATACCCTCGACGCGATCGAATATCGCGGTGGCACGCTCGACATCACGTTGCGCGGCACCGATGTGGCCACGCTCGACGAGCTGCGCGAGCGCATCGCGTCGTTGGGTTACAGCACCGAACTCACCTCGATGGTTCCCGGCAGCAGCGGCGTGGAAGGCAAGTTGCGTGTGCGTGGAGGCGGAGCATGAGCGCGTTGCGCAGCTTCTGGGCAGGCTTGTCGCCGCGCGATCGTCGGATGTTGATTGGCGGCGGCATTGCGCTGGCGATCATTCTTGCCTGGCTGATGATCTGGGAGCCGCTGCGCGAGGCGCGGGATGCAGCACGCATCCGGGTTGCCGCCGCGTCCACGGACCTGGCGACGATGCGCGCCGCCGCACCTCAGTTGCGTGCCCTGGCAGGCAGCGGGCAGGAAGGTTCGCGCGACACGCGTTCGCTGCTGGCGCTGGTGGACGCCACGGCGCGCGCTTCCGGTGTGGGCGAAGCCCTGCTGAGGGTGGAACCCATCTCGGGCGATCAGGTGCGGGTGTATTTCGAAGGCGCTGGATTCGATGCGCTGGTGGTCTGGCTGGAAGAGCTGGAATCACGACAGGGCGTGAGTCTCGGCGACGTCAGCATCAATCGTGCTGCTGGCGTGGGGCGCGTGGACGCGCGTCTGTCGCTGCAGCGTGGCGGAGGGTAACGTCGTGAGGAATTGGCTGTGGATCCTGTTGGCGCTGGTCGTGGTGGTGGCGATCGCGGTGGTGCGGATGCCTGCGCGCCTGGTCTCGACGTGGTTTCTCCCCCGGGATGCGGCAGTGCATCTGGAAGACGTGTCCGGCACGCTATGGAAGGGGCAGGCAGGGCGTGTCCTGCACGATGGGATTGATCAGGGGCGGCTCGATTGGCGCTTGGGATTCTGGTCGCTGTTGATCGGTCGCATCGACACATCGCTGACACTCGCGGGTCCCGATGTTTCCGCAGCTGCACGCGTGGTTCGCCAGGGCGACAGCGTGCGAATCACCGGGGCCCACGCCACCCTGCCGGCAAACCGGCTCGATCCGGTGCTGGATATTCCAGCGCTGCACCTGGTTGGCAACGTTCGCATCAATCTGGATGCGCTGGAAATACGCGGGCATGTGCCAGTGCTGCTGCATGGCAGTGCGGAATGGCGTGACGCCGGAGTCACCGGGCAGGACAACGCGAGTTTCGGGACGCTCACGGCGCGTTTCGGGCCGATGCCTGGCGGCGGGTTCGGCGGAACGGTTGCCGATGATGGCGGACCGCTCGCGGTGGAGGGCGAGTTCAAGACCACCCTGCTCGGCTACGAAGCCCGCGCCACGCTGCGTCCGCGCGAGGACAACCCGCAAGTGACCCGTGCGCTGCGCCACATCGGTCAGATTCAAGCGGACGGCAGCGTTCTGTTTCACGTCACCGGCGGACTGATCGGGGCATCGCGATGAACGCACCCGAGGCGGCCTTTCTCGACCGCGCCCTCGATATCGCCCGCCATGCCGCACAGGCGGCGGCACAGGTGATCGACGGGTATTACCGCGGGCAGTACCGGGCTGAACTGAAGTCCGACGCCACCCCGGTGACCGAGGCCGATGTCGAGGCAGAGCGGGCCATCCGCGCCGTGCTGCGCGAAGCATTTCCAGATCACGCGATCCACGGCGAGGAACAGGGGCGCGACGGTGACGGCGATTTCCTGTGGCTGGTGGATCCGCTCGACGGCACCAAAAGTTTCGTTCGCCGCAATCCGGTGTTCTCCACCCAGATCGCGTTGATGCATCGCGCTGAGCTGGTGCTCGGGGTGTCCTGTGCCAGCCAGTTCGGTCAGATGGCCTGGGCCCGTCGGGGAGGCGGCGCGTTCCTCGATGGTGTGCCGCTTCAGGTCGCCGCCACCGCCGATATTTCCGAGGCCGTGGTGTCCACCGGCAATCTCAAGTCGCTGGCCCGTGGTCCACGCTGGAGCGCTTTGGGTGAACTGTTGATCGACGCCAACCGCGGTCGCGGCTACGGCGATTTCCTGCATTACCACTTGCTCGCCCAAGGCAGCGTCGATGTGGTGATCGAGTCGGACGTGAACATTCTCGACATCGCGGCCCTGTCGGTCATCGTGCGCGAAGCGGGCGGCCTGTTCACCGATCTCCATGGCGCCCCGCTGGACATGGAAACCCGCAGCGTGCTGGCCGCCGTGCCGGCGTTGCATGCGGGTGTGCTGGAACGATTCAAGGGATGGAGTCATGCGTGAATTGCCGGAAATTCTTGATCGCCGCGAATTGGATTTCGGTGGTCGCTTCCATGTCGAACGACTGGATTTGCGCTTCTCGAACGGTGTCGAGCGCACGTACGAGCGCATGGCGCCACGCGGCCGCGGTGCGGTGGTGGTCGCGGCGATGCGCGACCCGGAAACGTTGCTGCTGGTTCGCGAATACGCTTGCGGCCCGCACCGTTACGAACTGGGGTTGGTGAAGGGGCGTATCGATGCCGGCGAGACACCCGAACAAGCGGCGGTGCGTGAGTTGAAGGAAGAAGCCGGCTTCGGCGCACGCAGGATTACCCGTCTGCGCCCGATGACCCTGGCGCCGGCATACATGGGGCACCAGACCTGGCTGATGTTGGCCGAGGATCTCTACCCGGAGCGGCTTGAAGGCGATGAGCCCGAGGCGCTGGAGGTCATTCCGTGGCGGCTGGATGCACTGGACCAAGTCATGCTGCGCGAAGACTGTTCCGAAGGACGTTCGCTGGCGGCCATGTTCATCGTGCGCGAATTCCTCGGGTTGCGCGAGCGCGGTCTGTTGCCGGAAGACGCGCCCCGGGCGCAGGATCTGGACGCATGAGCGCCGATGCTTTCGCGGCGTGGCGGGAGCAGGCCATCGCGATCGCGCGCGAGGCCGGGGCAGCGATCCTCGATGTCTACGGGCAGGATTTCTCAGTCGATGCCAAGGACGATCATTCCCCGCTCACCGCCGCCGACTTGGCGGCGCACCGCATCATCCTGCACGGATTGATGCAACTGACGCCGGGGGTGCCGGTGCTGTCGGAAGAAGGCGCGAAGATCGACTGGGCCACGCGTCGCCAATGGATGCGCTACTGGCTGGTCGATCCACTCGATGGCACGCGCGAGTTCGTCAAGCGCAACGGCGAGTTCACCGTCAACATTGCGCTGATCGAACAGGGCGAGCCGGTACTGGGCATCGTCCACGCGCCGGTGCTCGATTATCTCGTCCACGCCCAGCAGGGCGCCGGCTGCTGGCTGCGCGATACCGCCACGGGCGAGGACATGCGCCTCGCTACGCAGCGCCCGGCCGTTGCACCGCTGCGCGTGGCCGCCAGCCGCTCGCATCTGGACGAACGTACCGCGCGGGCGTTGGAGGCCATCGGCGAGCATGAGCACCATTCGCTCGGCTCCTCGCTCAAGTTTTGCCGCATCGCCGAAGGGCGCGCCGACGTGTATCCGCGTTTCGGCCCGACCAGCGAATGGGATACCGCCGCTGGGCAGTGCGTGCTGGAAGCGGCGGGTGGCGTGGTGCTGGATCTGGCTGGCGAGCCGTTTCGATACAACCGCGGGCCATCGCTGCTGAATCCCGACTTCATCGCGCTGGGCGATCCCGATCTGCCGTGGCGGGATTGGCTGCAATGAGTCCGATGGAAGAGCTGTTGACCGTGATGGCGCGGCTGCGCGATCCGCGGCACGGCTGTCCGTGGGATGTGGAACAGGACTTCGCCAGCATTGCGCCCTGCACCATCGAAGAAGCCTACGAGGTTGCCGATGCCATCGCGCGCGGCGATCGGGAGGCGCTTCGCGACGAGCTGGGCGATCTCCTGCTGCAGGTGGTGTTCCACGCCCAGATGGCGAGCGAGGAAGGCAGCTTCCGGTTCGATGACGTGGTGATCGGACTTCGCGACAAACTGGTGCGGCGTCATCCGCATGTGTTCGGCGATCGGCGTGTCGACGACGCGCAGGAGGTTTCCGCCAACTGGGAAGCGATCAAGCGCGAGGAGCGTGGTCCGGGCGACGGCAGCGCATTGGCCGGCATCGCCGCTGGTCTGCCCGAATGGTTGCGCGCCCTGAAGCTGCAGAAGCGCGCCGCGCGCACGGGTTTCGAGTGGCCGGACATCACGTCGGTGATCGCCAAGCTGCGCGAGGAGGTCGCGGAAGTGGAAGCCGAACTGGAGCGTGGCGGTGATGCGGATCGGCTGGAGGACGAGATCGGCGATGTGCTGTTCGTCGCGATCAATCTGGCGCGCCATGCCAATGTCGATCCGGGTGCGGCCTTGCGTCGGGCCAATGCCAAGTTCGAGCAGCGTTTCCGCGCGATGGAGGTCATGGCGGCGGCCGAAGGCCAATCCTTCGACGCGATGGGGTTGGCCGGTCAGGAACTCCTGTGGCAGCGAGTGAAGCGCCGCACGTAGCCTCCGCCTGCGTGGCGTGGTGCGAACGGTTGAGGCGGAATCGCGTCAGCGGCGCAGCAATGGCGCGATGCGCCCGGCATCGCCGTCATGCGGCTCCGGCACGATCCGCAGCAGGCGCGCCAGCAGCGGATAGACATCGACGTTGTCCAATTCCTCCAGCACCGCGCCGGGCACGAAGTCCGGGCCGTGCGCAACGAACAATGCTGCCATCGAGTCCAGTGCCGGATCGAACCCGTGCGCGCCCGGATTCACGCCGAAGCGGGTCAAGTGGGCGCGGTCGAAGATGGTCCAGCCCTCGTCACCCATGCAGACCCAGGGGGGCACGCGGCGGTGGCTGCCATAGCGGAAGCGTGCGGGAATTTCTTCCTTGCGCCAGCACTGGATGTGCGGGATCGGTTGCGACATCGCTGTCTCCAGCTCGGCCTCGCGTCCTTCGGCGGCGCGCAGGCCGGCGATTGAGCCGCGAGCGACCAGTTCGAACAGCTCGCGCGGGATGTAATCGTCCAGCGCGATGGCCCGCTCGCGGGGAGTCGCCGCCATGCCATGGTCGGACAAGACCAGCAGATTGGTTTCGTCCCACAGTGCGCGCCGTTTCAGCCCGCTGACCAGTTCCGCCAGTGCCGCATCGATGCGTGCGATCTGCGCGTGTGCCTCGGGCGAGTCCGGCCCGGTGACGTGGCCGGCGTGATCGACCGAGTCGAAATAAAGCGTGGTGAAGTCGGGGCGCTGGTCTGCCGGCAGATCGAGCCACGCCAGAACCTGCGCCACGCGGGCTTCCGGCGTCATGCCCGCATCGAAGGTGTGCCAGTAGTGTGGATGGTGTCCGCGCACCGGCGCTTCGGAACCGGGCCAGAACATCGTCGCGCTGCGCAGGCCGGCCTGACGCGCGGTGTTCCAGATCGGCTGTGCATCGTTCCACCAGAACGCGTTCTCCACGGCTTCGCGATTGGCCAGGGTGAATCGCTGGGAGGACTCGGGATCGCGCATCGTGTTGTGCACGATGCCGTGGCGATCGGGAACCAGCCCGGTGACCAGTGTGTAGTGGTTCGGGAATGTCAGCGAGGGAAAGGAGGGGCGCAGCGACGTCACGCGTGCGCCTTCGTCGGCGAGTGTCGCCAGCGTGGGAGTCAATCCGAGGTCGAAGTAGTCCGCCCGAAAACCGTCGATCGAGACCAGAATCAGCAGTGGCGGTCGCGGCATGCGCTCGGGACGTGTCGCTGCCTGACAGCCCACCAGTGCCACCATGCACAAGGCGACAAGCAAAGACAGGACAGGGCGGATCTGGAAATGCGGCATCACGGAAGCGATGGTCTGGGCGTGACTTCCCAGCATACAGGGGTCGCGAACACTTTCATGTACCGAAGGTAGGGTGTGGCCTGCAAATGGCAGGTCGCAACACCATGCGCGGCGTGCGGGTGGTAGCGTATTCCGGCGCTCACCGGTACCTTCATTTCCATGTCCTCACTGCCTTGCCAGGATCTCTCGCCGTCTGAGCTGGACGAACTGCTCAGCGCGGTGCTGCCCGAGATCCCGGGCTACCGCGTGGTACGGCTGCTGGGCCGTGGCGGCATGTCGTACGTTTACCTCGGCATCGAGGAAGCGTTGGACCGCCAGGTGGCGATCAAGGTCATCTCGCCGCTCGCGCTGAACGACGAGGTCAGCAGGCATCGCTTCGAGAAAGAGGCGCGCACCATCGCCAAGCTGCAGCATCCGGGCATCGTGGCCATCCACGCGGTCGGCCGGATGGAATGGGGGCTGCTGTATTACGTGATGCCGTACCTGTCCAACGGCCACATCGGCAAGCGTGACCTGCGCAGCGACCAGGCCCGTGTCATCGGCGTGTTGCGCGCCCTGCTGGGAGCGCTGGACTACGCCCATGCACAGGGCATCGTGCACCGCGACGTGAAGGCCGAAAACGTCCTGTTCGACCAGAACGACCGCCCGATGCTGACCGATTTCGGCATCGCCACCAGCCGGCGCGATCGCAGCCGCATGACCGGCGCCGGCACTGCCATCGGCAGCTGGGGTTACATGGCGCCCGAGCAGGCCCGTGGTGAAGTCGTGGATGGGCGCGCCGATCTGTACAGCGTCGGCGTGCTTACTTTCGAAATGCTCACCGGCCGGTTGCCGTTCCATAATCAGGACACGGTGGCACTGGCATTGATGCATGCGATGGATCCGGTGCCGGCCTTGCCGCCGGACAAGGCGCACTGGCAGTCCTTCGTGCAACGCGCCATGGCCAAGACACCCGAGACGCGCTTCGCCGGCGCACGCGAGATGCTGGTGGCGCTGGACCGGATTGCCTTGACGCCGCGCCGTTCCGATTCGCCGCAAGGTGCTGCATCGGTGCGCTTTGCCGCCTGGATTCGTGCGCTGCCGTCTGCTGCCTGGCTGGCCGTGGCAGCGGTACTGGTCCTGATCACCGTGCTGGTGACCGGGTTGATGTACCGCAGGTCGTCGGGTGTTTCCGACGTGGTGGCGATGCCGGCGCAAGCACCAGTCGCGGTCGATGTCCTGCCTGCGCCCACGCGGGCATCCGGCTTGTCGGAGCCCGAGGTGGCGCCAGTGTCGCAAACGGTGGCCGCAGACGATGAGCCCGAATTGCCCGGGCTGTCGGAATTGCCTCCCGGCGAGGCCGCGTTGCTCACCGCGGGTGAACAGATCCGTCGTCATCGCCTGACCCAGCCTGCAGGAGCGAGTGCGATGGATGCCCTGCTCGAGGCACATCGCCTGCTGGGACGCGATGCGCGTGTCACCGCCCAGGCCGAGCGCTGGCTTGGTGCCGTGCGCCCCTATCTGACGAAGGCGCTGCAACAACGCGATGATGCTGCGGCCAAGGCCATGTTGGCGCATGTGGAGCGGATCGAAACCACGTTGACGCTGGGAGGCAACGCTGCACTGGACGCACTGCACGCCAGTGTGGTGGAGGCCGTGCGCAACGACTTGCGCACCGCATTGGGTACCAACGATCTGGAGGGGCTGCGTGCTGCCCGTGCCCGTGCCGCTGCCCTCGATGTCGAGCCTGCCCGGCTGGAACCGGAGTATTCCCGGCAGGTGGTCACGGCGAACATCGGAACCTCGCTTGAAGGCGCGGCGACGACCGTCATCGTGCGCATGCCGGAAGGCGATCAGCCCGGTTTGGCCGTCATGCCCGCACCAGTGACGCAACAAGAGTACCGCGTCTTCGCCACGGCCACGGGACGTGCTGCCAGCCCCTGTCGCATCCGCACGACGGTCATGACGGTCAAGACGCGCAACTGGAAGGATCCGGGCTTTGCACAGGCTCCCGATCATCCGGTGGTCTGCATCAGTCCGGGCGATGCCCGGGCTTATGCGGTGTGGCTCGGTCAGCGCGATGGCGTGACGTACCGGATGCCAGGCACGGCCGAATGGCGTCTGGCGACCGGTGTTTCATCCGATGCCGCCTGTGGTGGCGCGGGGGTGCATTGCGAGGCCGAGGGAACGCGCGCTGCAACCGCAGGCGGCAGGACGCCCGGCGGCGTGTATCCGGCGCTGGGCAACGTGCGTGAATGGCCTGGCGATTGCATCGATTGTCGCGCTCATCCGGTGCTTGGCCTGGGCTGGCGCGACGGCAGTCCGTCGCGCCGTGGCGAAGAGGTGAATCCGGAGTTCGGTTACGACGATGTCGGATTCCGGCTGGTGCGCGAGGTGCCACGCGCGGCGGTCGAACAACGCTGACGTCCGTGCTGCGGGCGCTGGTGCGGCTGTACGGTCGGCGCAAGAGTCACATTGTCGGCTGCATCCCGGTCACAGGCACATTCCTCGAGAGGAGATTGCCGATGAAACCCATGGCTCGCATGCTTGCCGCCGCTCTCGCATTGTTCGCCGTGAACGCATACGCCCTCACCGATGCCGAGCTGTCGGGGCTGGTGGGCCAGCGTCTTGCCGGTGACCGCACCGGCGCCTGCATGGCGGTGGCCGTGATCGAGCAGGACGCCGTGGCCCGCGCCTTCCGCTGCGCCGATCCAAAGGACGCCGCGCGCATCGATGCGAACACCGCGTTCGAGATCGGCTCGGTCAGCAAGACCATGACCGCCGTGCTGCTGGCCGACCTGATCGGCCAAGGCAAGGCATCGCTGGATGAGCCGCTGTCCGCCTACCTGCCCGAAGGCACACCGCTGCCGGAATTCGAAGGCCAGCCGATCCTGCTGCGCCATGTCGTCACCCATACCAGCGGCCTGCCGGCGCTGCCATCGCGGCTGGGTGCGACCGACATGAACGACCCTTACGCCAACCTCACCGAAGCAGCGTTGCTGGCTTCGCTCGGCGATGTCACGCTGTCGGCCGCGCCGGGCAGCGCGTTCGAGTATTCCAACTTCGCCTCGATGGTGCTGTCGCTCGCGGTGGCTCGACGTGCCGGCAACGATCTGGAAACCCTGCTGAAGCAGCGCCTGTTCGCGCCGCTGGGCATGGATTCGGCCTACATCACCAATCCGCCGGACGGCGTGCGTGCTGCCACCGGTCACACCCCGAATACGAAGCCGACGCCGGCCTGGACCTTCGCCACCGATCTGGCCGGCGTCGGCGGCGTGCGCGCCACGCTGGATGACATGGTGCGCTATGTGCAGGGCAATCTGGGCTTCATCGAATCGCCGGTTTCCGCCGCACTGGAATTGGCGCAGCAGCCGGTCAGCGAGCCGCCGCCGATGGCGATGAACTGGATGCTGGCGCAGGTCGGCAACCGTCGCGTGCATACGCATGAGGGCGGCACTGGTGGTTTTTCCGCCTTCGTCTCGGTGGATCGCGAACTGCGGCGCGGCGTGGTGATCCTCTCCGATACCGCATGGCATTCGATCGGCAGTCTCGGCAGCCTTGGCCTGCATCTGGTCGATGCCGCGTTCCCGCTCGGCAAGCCGCGCAAACTGGCGCAACCGCCGCAGGAGCTGCTCGATGCGCTGGCCGGCGACTACCAGCTGCAGGGCGCGATGAAGATGACGCTGCGCCAGCGCGACGGCAGCCTGTTCGCTCAGGCCGCAGGCCAACCCGAGTTCGCGCTGGCGTTCGACGATGCCGGCGACTTCTTCCCGCTGGAACTGGACGCGCTGCTGACACCGCAGAAGAAGGCCAACGGGGAATACGGCTTCACCTGGACGCAGATGGGCGCGGTGCTCCCCGCCACGCGGATCAATGAGAAAGGTGAATCCACGCCCGCGCCGGCGCTGTCGGACGAGCAACTGATTGCCTACGCCGGTGATTACCCGCTGATGCCGGGCTTCATGCTGACGGTACGAGCCCGCGATGGAAAGTTGCATGCACAGGCCACCGGACAGGGCGAGTTCCCGCTCGATGCCAGCGCGGCCGATACCTTCGATGCGGCGGCATACGGCATCGAAATCGTGTTCAAGCGCGATGCGGATGGCAAGGTGGTTTCACTTGATCTGCACCAAGGTGGGCAGGTGCTGTCGGGAACCCGCAACTGACGAGGGAAGCGAGCCGATGGGTTGCATGCCGGTACGCTGGATCGATCGGTTTTGGTTTGCGCTGGATGCAGCGATGGGGGTGGGTTGCGTATCCGCTGTGCGTCCTGATGTCGGCAGGTCCGAGGTTCTCGGCTCGCCGGACTGTGCTGCACAGGCAGAGGAAGCGCCGGGCGCGGCAGGGACAGGATGCGGGTGCGCTCATTGCGAAAGCCGTCTCCAGGAGCGATGAGTTCGTGAGGGATGCGCAACAGATCGTCGAAAAATGACATTGTGAGTCAGGACACGGCACAACATGCACAAAGGCACATGATTCGGACACAAAAGTATGCACTCGAGGACGGGCGCCCATGGAAATGGACCTATACACTCGCCGGCATGCAATCCGTCCTGCCGAGCCTCTGGTTGTGGATCCTGTTGCTGGTGCCGCTCGTTGCGTCAGCGCAGGACGACTGCGCCCGGCTCCTGGAAGAGGCGGTGGAAGTGACGCGCATGCGCGACAGCGATGCTTCTGCCGGGCTGGCGCGCGGGGAGGCGCTGCTGGAGGAACTGCGCACCGCAGAGTCGCCCTGTGCCGAGGGCGAGGCCATGCTGCGGGCCGCTGTCGGCGCCAATCTGCACATCCTCGGCCGCATCGAGGAGGCCGTGCAGTACTACCGCGAGGCGCAGCAGGTCCTGCCCCGGGATGCCGCTTCGGACCAATTTGCCACCGTGTATCGCGGTGCCGGCGTCGCACTGGGGGAGGCCGAACAGTTCGATGCGGCACTGGAAAGCTACTTGGCGGCGCTTGGTGCCAGCCGCGCGGCTGGGGATCGACTGGAGGCTGGCAAGACCGCCGGCAACATCGGCAACCTGTACAGCACGCTGGGCGATCTGGAGCAATCGCGACGATTCCACCTCGAGGCTCTGGAGGATTTCGAGGCGGCCCGCTTCCAGCCCGGCGTGGCCGGCACGCTGATCAACCTTGGTGCGCTGGCGGCCAAGGTGGCGACCACTGCCGACGAGGCCGGCGACGAAGTGCTCGCCCGTCGCGAGGCGCAACAGCAGCGCGACTACAACGAACGGGCGTTGGCGCTGTTCACGGAACTGGGCAACGATCGCGGTGTGGCCTATGCTTCGGCCAATATCGGCATGGCGCTGCAGCGCCTGGGCCAGCCGGAGCATGCATTGGAACACCATCTGCGTGCGCTGGAACTGCGCAGGCGGGTTGGCGACGCCATCGGTGAGCTGCTCTCCAAAACCACCCTCGCATCGACGCTGACGGCGCTTGGTCGCCATGACGAGGCGCAGCAGATGCTGGATTCGGCCCGCGCGGCGTTGCCGGAAGGAAAACTGGGGCTGGCGCTGGACGTGGCACGGGAACAGGCCGTTCTGGACGAGGCCCGGGGCGATCTGGCTGGCGCCCTGCAGGCGCAGCGCGAGATCAACCGCTTGCAATGGGCGCTGGCGGCCGAAGCACATAGTGCCCAGGTGGAAAAGCTGCAAAGCCGGTTCCGCTTCGACCAGCAGGCGAGGGAGATCGATCTGTTGCGCAGCGAGGCCGAGATCAACGCCCTGCAGCTCGATCGTCAGCGCATGCTGGTGCGAGTGGGCCTGCTGGTGGCGATGTTGCTGGGGCTGGTGGTGGTGTTGCTCTACAGCCGCCTGCGCATGGGACGCACTGCGGCACGCGAGTTGGAGCAGATGGCGCGCACCGATCCACTGACCGGTCTGGTCAATCGCCGCAGCATGGGTGAGCGCATTCAGGCGGAAATCCTGCGCGCCCGGCGCTCGGGCAGGGCCTTCTCGCTGCTGATGATCGATGTCGACGGTTTCAAGTCGATCAACGACAAGCATGGGCACGATCGCGGCGACCAGATTCTGGTCCGGGTCGCCGGAGACCTGCGCAGCGGCTTGCGTGGTCAGGATCTGCTGGCCCGTTGGGGTGGCGAGGAGTTTCTCGCCCTGTTGCCGGAAACGACCGCGGAAGGTGCGGCCGCAGTTGCCGAGCGGCTGCGGCTGCGGGTCGGTGGATCGGCCGAGACGGACAGCGATGCCGGACCGCCGGTCACGGTCACGCTGGGCGTTGCCGCCTGGCGCCCGGAGATGGATGTGGAAACCTGCGTGAAGGCCGCCGACCAAGCCATGTATACCGGCAAGCGCCAAGGCGGCAACCGCGTCATGATGCTGGACTGAGCCGTGCCCCTCCTCGCGGCACGCGGGAGGGCAGGGCAACCGCATTCATTGGCTTGTACCGGATGCAATCGCGTCGCGAGACGCGTGGTCTGTCTGTCCGTCGCTGCCCATGATCCGCGTGCGTGCGATCGGTTGCAGCCCGGCACGATGCGATAATCGGCGGATCGTTTTTCCGGAGGCCACCATGTCCCGCACCGATTCCCGCAAAGACCCGTCCCGCGTGATCCGCGCGCCGCGTGGAAACACCCTGAACTGCCGGTCCTGGCTTACCGAAGCCGCCTACCGGATGATCCAGAACAACCTCGACCCCGAGGTGGCCGAGAACCCGGCCGAGCTGGTGGTGTACGGCGGCATCGGCCGCGCCGCGCGCGACTGGCCCAGCTACGACAGGATCCTTGAGACCCTGCGCACGCTGCGCGACGACCAGACCCTGCTGGTGCAGTCGGGCAAGCCGGTGGGCGTGTTTCCCACCCACCCCGACGCGCCGCGCGTGCTGATCGCCAACTCCAACCTGGTGCCGCACTGGGCCACCTGGGAACACTTCAACGAGCTCGACCGCAAGGGCCTGATGATGTACGGCCAGATGACGGCCGGCTCGTGGATCTACATCGGCTCGCAGGGCATCGTCCAGGGCACCTACGAGACCTTCGTGGAGATGGGCCGCCAGCACTACGGCGGCGACCTCACCGGCAAGTGGATCCTCACCGCCGGCCTGGGCGGCATGGGCGGCGCGCAGCCGCTGGCGGCCTCGCTGGCCGGCGCCTGTTCGCTCAACATCGAATGCCAGCAGTCGCGCATCGACATGCGCCTGCGCACGAAGTACGTGGACGAGCAGGCGACCGACCTCGACGACGCCCTCGCGCGCATCGAGAAGTACACCTCGGAAGGCAAGGCCATTTCGATCGCGCTGCTGGGCAATGCCGCCGAGATCCTGCCCGAGCTGGTGCGCCGCGGCGTTCGCCCCGACGCGGTGACCGACCAGACCAGCGCCCACGACCCGCTGCATGGCTACCTGCCGGCCGGCTGGACGCTCGAGGAGTGGTTCTCCGAGCAGAAGAACAACCCGGCGAAGGTGATCAGCGCCGCCAAGCACTCGATGCGCATCCACGTCGAGGCGATGCTGAACTTCGAGGACATGGGCGTGCCCACCTTCGACTACGGCAACAACATCCGGCAGATGGCCTTCGACGTCGGCTGCGAGGACGCCTTCGACTTCCCCGGCTTCGTGCCGGCCTACGTGCGGCCGCTGTTCTGCCGCGGCATCGGGCCCTTCCGTTGGGTGGCGCTCAGCGGCGACCCGGAGGACATCTACAAGACCGATGCGAAGGTGAAGGAGCTGATCCCGGACAACCCGCACCTGCACCGCTGGCTGGACATGGCGCGCGAGCGCATCGAATTCCAGGGCCTGCCGGCGCGCATCTGCTGGGTCGGCCTGGGTGATCGCCATCGCCTGGCGCTGGCCTTCAACGAGATGGTGAAGAACGGCGAAGTCAGCGCGCCGATCGTGATCGGCCGCGACCACCTCGATTCCGGCTCGGTCGCCAGCCCCAACCGCGAAACCGAAGCCATGCTCGACGGCTCCGACGCCGTGTCCGACTGGCCGCTGCTCAACGCCATGCTGAACGTGGCCGGCGGCGCCACCTGGGTCTCGCTGCACCACGGCGGTGGCGTCGGCATGGGCTACAGCCAGCACAGCGGCGTGGTCATCGTCGCCGACGGCACCGACGCCGCCGCCGCGCGCCTGGGTCGCGTGCTGTGGAACGACCCCGGCACCGGCGTCATGCGCCACGCCGATGCCGGTTACGACATTGCCATCGATTGTGCGAAGGAGCAGGGCTTGAACCTGCCGATGCTGTAAGTTGCTCGACGCGGATCCGTGGCCAGTCGAATTGGGGAGAGGCTGTGGCTGTTCCGGATTTTCAACGCTGGCTGTTGCCGTTGCTCAAGCGATTGGGCGATGGGGAAATACACCGCAGTCCGAGCTGCATGAGCAGCTCGCCAGCGATCCGGCGCTGCCCGATGTGGACAGACGGGACAGGCTGCAGTGACTGTTTCGATCCGGACTGACGGCCCGCCGCGCCATGGGTGGGTGGCTGCCGACACTGTGCGGCCCGGTCTGAAATGCGCATTTCGCTCGAGGCATGCCGCCGGTTGTATCCGAATGAGCCGGTCCGCTGCCGTTTGACGCCTTCCAGCAGAGGGACGGATGCCGTCTCTGCCGGATTCCGCGCTGGAGGTTGCGAAATGTGTACGCATTCGTCGTTTCGATCCGCCCTGATCCGCATCGGTTGTCTGGCGTGGTGTGGCCTGTTGGCGCTGCCAGTGGGTGCGGGCCTGTTGCCGTTATCCGATGTCGTGCAGGTATCGGCCGGGCTGGCGCACAGCTGCGCGGTGACCGGAAACGGTGCGGTGCGCTGCTGGGGCAGCAACGAATACGGGCAGCTGGGTGATGGTGGCAGCACGGACCGGAACACGCCGGTGCAGGTGTCGGGGCTGGATTCGGGAGTGCAGCAGGTTGGTGTCGGACGTGACCACAGTTGTGCCCTGACCGGCAGCGGCGCGGTGTTGTGCTGGGGGCGCAACGAATTCGGGCAACTCGGCGATGGAACCACAACGCAACGGTTGCTGCCAGTACCGGTGTCGGGCCTGTCCGGTGGGGTGCAGGCGATCGGCGTGGGAGGCAGCTTCAGTTGTGCGCTGAACGCTTCGGGGGCGGTGTTGTGCTGGGGGGGCAACACGTTCGGATCGCTCGGCGATGGCAGTACCAGCCAGCGTTCCGTTCCCGGCCTGGTTTCCGGCTTGAGTACCGGCGTGGCCGCGATCAGTACGGGCAATGCCCATGCCTGCGCCATCGTCGCGACATCCGGGGCCCTGCGTTGCTGGGGTTACAACGCGGGAGGGCAGCTCGGCAATGGCAGTACGGAGAGCCAGGTGGTTCCGGCGACTGTTTCGGGGTTGGGTGGCGGAGTGGCGACGGTCGCAGCCGGTGTGTTGCATACCTGCGCGACGCTCGCTGCCACCGGCGCGGCCCGGTGTTGGGGCAACAATTTTCGCGGTCAGCTGGGCGATGGCAGCTTTGTCAATCGCACGCTGCCGGTGGATGTCTCGGGGCTTTCCGGCAATGTGGTCCGGCTGGGTATCGGCCATTACCACAGCTGCGCGCAGCTGACGGACGGCACGGTGCGGTGCTGGGGCGACAACTACCACGGCCAGCTTGGCATCGGGGCCGGAAGCCATGGACAACCGACGTCGGCAGCCTTGCCCGGGCTGGACGGAATCGTGAGCCTCGCGGCAGGACATCACCATGCTTGTGCCGTCGCCAGCGATGGCATGGCGCGGTGCTGGGGGGCAAACAACCGAGGACAGATCGGCATGGGCGAAACGGCGCTGCCAGGCTATGGCCGCATGCCGACCGATGTGCTGGGGCTGACGAGTGGGGTGGTGGCACTGACGTCTGGCTCCGAGCACAGTTGTGCGCTCACCGTGGGCGGTGCAGTCAAGTGCTGGGGGAGGAATCTCCACGGCCAACTGGGTGATGGCAGCAGGGTGCGGCGGTTTTCTCCGGCGACGGTGACCAGCCTGCCCGGCGCGGTTCAGATGCTTGCTGCCGGGGTGGACCATACCTGTGCGCTGGTCGCTGGAGCGGTGCGCTGCTGGGGCAGCAACCAGTATCGGCAGCTGGGCGCTCCCGGCGACCTTGGGCCACATCCGCCAGTGGGCGTGAACCTGCCCGGCAGCACCACGATGATCAGTGCAGGGGATCGGCATACCTGTGCGCTCAACAGCGCGGGGCGGGTCAGTTGCTGGGGCATGGTTCCGTTTGTCGGTTCCGGCGGGGTGCCAGGCACGCTGGCCGACCTGGTCAGCGGTATCGTGTCGATCGCTGCCGGCGGTGATCATAATTGTGCGCTGACCCATACCGGGGTGGTGCGCTGTTGGGGCAGCAACGGTTCCGGTCAGTTCGGCTATCACGGTGACGACAGTCCGTACCAGACGGTGCCGGTCAGCGGGCTTTCACCCGGAGTGCAGGCACTCAGCGCAGGCGCCGAGCACACGTGCATGCGCAGCACGACGGGACGGATCGAATGCTGGGGACGAAGCAACTACGGACAGGGTGGCGATCCCGGTCCGGTGGGGTATGCGGGCCTGGGGAGCGGTGTGCAGTCGGTCAGCGCCGGTGGATTCCATAACTGCGTCGTGATCGACGGCACGGCCAGATGCTGGGGCAACAACGCGCTGGGTCAACTGGGCGATGGCACCATGGTCAACGCATATGTGCCGGTGGACGTGATCGGCCTTGGTGGAGGGGTGCAGGCTGTCGTCAGCGGGAACACCCACAGTTGCGCCCTGACCAGCGCTGGCGGGGTGCAGTGCTGGGGCGACAATTACCATGGGCAGCTGGGCGATGGCAGTTTCCCCGGTGTGCCGCTGCCGCAGGTGGTGAAAGTGGATCTGGCGTTCTTCCGCAGCGGGTTCGAGGCCGGGGAGGGCGAGTAGTGGGACAAGCCGCGGCTGTGTCGATACGTCTGCAGCACAGGTGTCCGATGAGTGTCCGGCGTCTCGGCGCCGGTTGTTGTCCGTGACATGGCATTCGGCGGAATCCTGGTCCGGACCAGCCGCTGGCACGCATGTGCAGTGCCTTGATCCGCCAGCCCGACTGCCATCAATGCGGATGCAGTGCATTCGGGTCGTCGAACAGTGCCGCGTAGTGGTTCAACGCAGCCTGCATCCCGGCCAGCGGTGAGCTATCGGAAGGATCGGCGTGCAGTGCCCGGCTGTCGGCCATCAGGCGCGCCAGAATGCGGTGCAGCGCGGCATCCGGTTCCGGATCGAGCCTGCAGTTCGCGAACAGGTACTGGATCGCCGCATCGATTTCGTCGGCAAGGGCAATGACCGTGGTATCGCTCAAGGGCCGGATTTCGTGTGGTGCCAGATCGTGCAGTGCTTGGCGGATGCGTGCCATGCCCTCCAGCAGCGCCGCGTCCGGTGCCCAGCGGACGTGATCGGCAGGCACGTGGAAGGCGGCATCATGCCCGGCCGACGCGTGCGCGTGCCCATGGGTGTGCACAGGCTGCGCGACGGCGGGCGGCACGAGCGTCATCGGGACGAGCGCCAGCAACAGCAGAATGGAATGCGATTTCATCTCCGGACTCCGTGACGGGTGGGGAAGGCCTGATGCTAGGCCAGGCATGCGTGCGGGCCCATGATCGAGGTCATGTCGGGTGGTGGCATTCGGGGTCTCGCCAGAGATGGGGTCACGACATCCGGCACGAGGCCTCAGGACTGCGGGTTTTCGTGCAGTACGCGCCGTACCGCTTCCGGTGGCAGCGAGCCGACCGATGACAAGTGCCCGGAGTCGAGCATCTCCGGCAGACGGCGCCGCCAGTCCGGCGGCAGTGGTGTGCTCTTTTCACATGTCAGGCCCACCCTGCCGTTTCGACCGCCGCGCTTGGCCGCATAAAGCGCGAGATCGGCCATTTCCACGACATCGGTCCAGCTGGTCTGGTGCGGGAAGCACGGCTGAAGCGGAAACACCGCGTGGCCCAGCGAGCAGGAGCGATACAGCCGGCGACGGTCGGGCAACTCGAATGCCGTGGCGGCGATGGTGCGGACCACTCGATCCGCCAGTTCGGCGACATGCTGTCGCGTCGTATGGCGGGCAACGACGAGGAATTCCTCGCCACCCCAGCGCACCAGATGGTCACTGTCGCGGAAGCAGATGCGCAAGCGATCGGCCACTTGCATCAGCACCGCATCGCCGGCCGTGTGGCCGTAGTCGTCGTTGACCTGCTTGAAATGGTCGATGTCGATCAGGAAGAACAACAGGTCGGCCTGCCCGGAGATGCTGCCATCCGGGAGTGCGGTGTCGTGGCGGCGGAGCGATTCGGCCACGTCGCTTTCGATATGGGCGGCGAAGTAGCGGCGATTGCGCAATCCGGTGAGCGGATCGGTGAGGCTGGCTTCCTCCAGCGCCCGGGATTTTTCGCGCAGTGTCACGGATACTTCCTGCAGCTCGCGGGTGCGCGTCGCGACGTGTCGTTCGAGCTCGTGCTGGCGCTTGCGCAGCCAGCGCGTGCGCTGGTGGATCAACGCGTGCACCAGCACGCCGAGCAGGATCACGGCGCCAATCCGTGTCCACCAGGTTTGCCACCAGGCCGGCTCCACCCGCAGCGGCATCGACAGGGAGCGCTCGTCGAAGCGCCCGGCGCGGTTGCTGCTGCGCAGCTCGAAGCGGTAATCGCCCGGCGCGAGATTGGCAAAGGTCGCGACACGGTAGTCGGCGTCCACTTCGGTCCAGTTCCCGCTTTCGCCCAGCAGGCGATAGGCATAGCGGATCCGGTCGGGGGCGTTGTAGTCGAGCGCGGCAAATTCGATGGCGACGCTGCGCTGGCCGGGAGTGAGGATCAGCCCCTCCTGTCCGTATGCCCGAGGTGCGGCGACGCCGTCGATGCGCAGGTCGGTGATGGCGAGCGGCGGGGTGTTTTCGGAAAAGCGGAACTGCTCGGGCAGGATCGCCAGAAGGGACTGGGTGCCGCCAAACAGCAGGATGCCGTCGCGGGTCTTGGCGTAGGCACGGAACCATGGCGAGCCCAGCTCCGCGCCATCGCTCGGGCCCAGCGTGAGAACCCGGCCGAGGGCGGAATCCAGGACATGGTTCTGGGTCCAGAGGCGGCCCTTGGCATCGTGCAGCAGGTTGGCTCCGAAGGGGCGGCCCGGCAGGCCGTACTTCTGGCTGATGGCCTCGACCTGTTCGTTTCCGTCGGCATCCATGCGCAAGCGGAACAGACCCGATGGCGTGTCGAACCAGACGCTGTCGTCCGCCGCGACGAGCAGGCCGAGGACATCCGGGTTGTGGCCGCGCGCCGGGTGAACGGCCGGGATCCGACGGGGTTCCGACTCCGGGGTGTCGAGCACGGCGAGGCCGGACTCACCGCCGATCCACAGGCGTCGGGCCGAATCGAAGGACAATGCATTGATGTCGCCGCGCAGCGGGGTGCTCGCATCGCCGTGCTTGCGTTCCAGTTGCGTGGCGCCGGGTCGATGCCGCCACAGACCGTCTTCGGCGGCGAGCCACAGGCCGCCAACCGGGTCGGCGAGCAGACGACGCACGCGACCGCTCTCCAGGGCGAACGACTGCAGCGGAGCGCCTTCGGTGGCACGGCGGAACACGCCGGCGTCGCTTCCGATCCACAGGGCGCCATCGACGGTTTCCGCCAGACCAGTAATGCGGACATCGCGCAGTAGCGGCTGCCCGTCCGCATCATGCAGTGCACCGAGGGGGCGCAGTCCGGCGTCGAGCACCGCGATGCCGCGGTCTTGGGTGCCCAGCAGGATGCGCCCGTCGGCGAGCACGGTGATGGCGCGTACGTTCAGATCGCCGGGCGCGTTGTCCACCCCGGCAAAAGCATGACGGTCACGCAGCCGGAAGGCCGTGTTGAGCGAATTGTGGCGTTGCACGCCGCCGCCGTAGCTTCCTGCCCAGAACTGTCCACCGCGGTCGCGCAGCAGGGCGCGGACTTCCCCGCTGGCCAGCGAGACCGGGTTGCCGGGTTGATGCCGCAGGCGGTACAGCAGGTGGCCATCGTTGGCGGCGCGGACTTCCACGCCGCTGGCGCGACCGATCCAGAGTTGATCCGGGCTCGCCTGCAGCATGGCGTACACCGAAGCGGCGCTGGTGTCCGGCGAATCCGACGTCACTGCCTGCGGTGCGACGGCATCGGCGGGAGTGCGCCAGAGCCGGCCATCGCGGGTGCCGATCCACACGTGCCCGTCATCGGCTTCGAACAGCGTGGTGACGCTTGTGTTCGACCCGTCGAGCGGAATGGATGCAAACGATGTCTCGCCCGGGGCGAGACGTGCCAGTCCGTCCCAGCTGCCCACCCACAGCGCGCCGTGGCGGTCGATAAGGAGGCATTCGATGCGGACTTCCGGCAGGCCGCCCTGACCGCTGAGGGCAATCCGTTTCAGTTCCCCGTCGCGGCTGCGTACCAGCAACCCCTGATCATCGGTACCGATCCACAGCCGGTCTTGCGAGTCCATCGCCAACGCGTTGACCGAAAACGATGCCGGCATCACTGCACTGGTATCGACCGGCAGCAGGCGATCCGTGCCCGGCTCGTAACGGGCCAGGCCGACGAAGTCGGTGCCGACCCACAATGCGCCGTCGCGGTCGGCCAGCAGCGAGCGCACGAACAGCGAAGTTTCGTCCGGGGCGGCGCTCCAGCGGTTGCCATAGAGGCGGAATCGGTGGCCGTCGAAACGCACCAGACCGCGCGCCGTTCCCATCCAGATGAAGCCAGTGCTGTCTTCGGCCAGCGCCGTGACAACGCTGCTCGGCAGCCCCGGACCTGCGGTCGCAAAACGCGGTGGATCGGCAGGAATGTCCTGCGCCAGTGCTGTCATGTGCGGCAGCAAGGCCAGCAGGAGCAGGGCGAGAACACGTGAAATCATGCGGCATGGTATCGCCTCGACGCATGCAATGGATCGCCCGTCCCGGTCGGTCATCCAGCCTGCCAAGGGCCGGGGCAGGCAGTGCTGAGATCCATGTGTGACTCTCGTTGCCGATCGGAACGGACTGGACAAGGACGACGTGCGGCCTATTCGCGCAAAGTCGTCGCCTCGAATCCGTCGAGAAAGGTTCCTGACGAGGTTTTCGCGAGTTCCCCGATGAACGCCAGCCCGAAGTACGCGAACGGGATGCTGGCATCCGCCGTGCCGCCGACGCCAGCCAACGTGTCGCTGGCGGTATGCAGACCGGGGTAGAAGCTGTTGGAAGGCGAGCCGGGCTCGGAAGCCATCACCGAGGGGAAGCCGTTTTCCGTCCACGAGGCATGGTCGGAGCAGGCGTAGCCGCAAGAAATGTCACGGTGCACGAAGCCACGCGGTACGAGGTAGGCATCGAACAGGGTCTTGGAGAACGCCAGCAGCGGGCCATTGACTCGGTCGCTGATGAAGTGGAAGTGGTGGGAAACGCCGGAGCGGTAATTGGTCATGTCCAACTGCAGCACGCCGACGACATCGATGCCAATGGCTGCGAAGTTCTGGGCGATGGCGCGCGAGCCGCGCAGGCCCATCTCTTCGGCGGCGTAGCCCATGAACTTGATGGTGCGCTGCGGCCGCCACCCATTGGCCAGCGCGATGCGGATCACCTCGGTGATGACGGCAATGCCGGAGGCATCGTCATCCGCGCCGGGGGCAAATTGCTCGGGCTCGCTGCCGGCGCCGGAGCGGATCGAATCCAGGTGCGCGCCGACCACGATCACCTCATCCGGAAGTGCCGCGCCTTGCACGGTCAGGATCACCGAGGGCTGGGTCGAGCAGTTGCTGCATTCAGTGAACAGTTCCACCTGGACGTCGCTGCGGCCTCCACCCAGCGCCAGCCAGGTGTTGGCGATCCAGTTTGCCGCCGTCGCCCCGTGCGGGCTGGCGTAGTAGCGGTTCTGGTAGCTGGACAAGTGTGCGATGGTGGCGCGGATGTTGGCTTCGGTCACCTGAAGCAGCCAGGGCTCGACCGTGCCCTGATTGTCGATGTTGTAGGCCATGCCTGCCGTTGCCAGCATGGCTTGGAGCGCTCGCCCGTTGGCGAGGAAATCCTCGGCCTCCCGGCGGCTGTCAAAGGCAAAGTAACCGCCGCAACGGCCTTCCTGGTGATGCACGTGCTCGGTCAGCAGGTGTTGCTGGGCGGCATTGAGTTCGAGCAGCTTGAGCGCAGTGCCGAGACTGTCGGTGGCATTGTCCGACGGCAGGTGCCGGAGCGAACTGGATGACAGGGTTTCGGCCGAGGTGACGACGAACTGGGGCCGGTCGGGTGCCGCATGGGCGCCGGACGCACTGGCGAGCATGGCGGCCAGCAGCCACCGTCGAACCTGTAGAAACGACATCGTCATGGTGGGGGCGTTCCGTTGCATTGGCCGAGGCATCAGCGGAGATCGAGGATCGGGGAGAAGCCGCCGAATATCATGCGTTTGCCATCGAACGGCATCGGCGGGTTGTCGGGATTGGCCGGGTCCATGCGGGGGTCTTCCATCATCCGCGCCATGCCGGCATCGCGCGTGGCCTTGTCCGGCCACTCCACCCACGAGAACACCACGGTTTCCTCCGGCGTGGCCTGCACCGCACGGTAGAAGTCGGTGAGCTTGCCATGCGGCACATCGTCGCCCCACGCCTCCACCACGCGGGTAGCACCGTATTCGATGAAAATCGGATCGAAACGGCGGGCGAATTCGAGGAGCTCTTCCTTGCTGGCGGTGGGCACCGCGATCACGAAGCCGTCGATGTAAGCCATGGCGAAATCCTCGGGAATGACTGACGGAGTATCGCGCACTTGACGATGACGTGTCGGGATGAGCGTGCCACGCCGGTAATCCGGGTGGTGCCCCGTGCAGCTGCCGACGGCGGTGGCCACCAGCAAGGAAAACCGCAGCCTCAGCAGGGCGTCCGCGACCGCCTGACCCACCGTGCTCGCAAAGTCGCCAATTTCGGCGAAAGCCGTAAAACCGCCACAGAGGTTCCGTCGAAGGACTCTCGTGAGTCCTGGTTGGTGGTGTGATTCGGGGGCGTGGCAGTCAGGCTCAGGGTGCCATCAGGTAACGCCCGCCCACTTCGGCTGAGCGCAACACCCACGTCGGGGCGAGGTGTACCAGCCACAACCCAAGTGCGGCGTGGCTGACCGCCAGCGGCAGCAGCGCACGGTGCCGGTAGCCAAGCCAGGCCCAGAGACTTCCACCGATGAGGGTGGCGATCATCAGTGTGAAGTTGGGCGCATGCATCAGCGCGAACAATGCGCCGCATGCAAGCGCTGCCGAACGCGTGTCGGAGGTGACGAGACGAACACGTGGCGCGATCGCGGCGATCAACAGCCACTGTTGCACCAGTGCCCAGAGCGGATAGCGCACCCAGCGCGAGGCGTCACGCGGGACCGCGTCGCCATGGTCGAGCAGGGCGAGTGGTGAAATCGCCAACAACGCGATGACAGTGACCATGGTCGCGCTCTTCCACGATGCTGCATCGCCATTCCAGCACCAGTGACGCGAGGGCGGCGGCAGCAGCGCGAGCGCGGCCAGACACAGTGCGAGCGCGATGCCCGCTTGAAGCGATGTGTCCGGGGCCGGCCAGCCCGACAGCAACAGCATCAGCGCGCCGCCGAGCGTGGCAGCCAGTTCAATTACGGCACGTCGCGGCGAGGCGGATGGCCGCCGCCGCAGGCGCCGGGTCACGGCGAGCAGGACCAATGCGAGCAGCAGCATCCCGACAACTCGCACCACGCCATCCGAGGCGCCTTGCAATCTCGTGGCGAGCCAGCGTCCCGCGTCACCGAATCGTCCCTCCGGCTCGATGGCAACGGCCGGAGCGATTCGGCGCTGCGCGTCGATGTATGCGAGCAGGCGCTCAGGCGTGGCCAATGGTGGTGCGGTGTCACGTCGCGGCGGACACGGCGTGTGAGCGTCGCAGGAGGTGGCCAGCAGCGCCAGCCCGCGGAGGTGAAGCATCGTGCCGGATGCGGCTTCGATGCGCAGGTGCAGCGCATCGGTGACTGGTGCGGGCATCGTGCTGAGCGGCAGGTCGAGCCGATGCGCACCCGCGCCCAGCACCGCGCTGGCCCATTCTGGGTGGAGACCGGCCACATGTGGCATCAGGCGCAAGTGGAGTGGCGCGCTTGCGTGCAGCTCGATGCGGGCGCGGTCCACCGCGTTCAGATCGATGTGGCCGCCATCGATCGGCAACGACATGCTGGCGACGCCCTCATCGGGGAGCGAGAACGACAGGCCACCACCCTCGTGCCGGGCCGAAATCAAACCGTGGCTGCCCGGCCGGATGACACTGCCCGCGCCGGAAAAACTCCACTGCCAAGGCGACAGCCCCTGTGCCCAATCGGCGTCGCGCTGATTGGCCGCGCTCGCGAGCCAGGTGGCGACGGTCAGGTGCGAAACGCACCAGAACAGCAGCACCGTCGCCAACGCGACCAGTGCGAGCCGCACCGGCGGCAGCACGCGGTTCAAGCCGCCGCGTCGTCCGCCAGGCGCGACACCTTGGCGGCGCAGATGAAGTCGTTGTCCGACAGCCCGCCCACATCATGGGTGGAGTAACGCACCACGCAGCGGTCGTAATGCACGGAAAGATCCGGGTGATGATCTTCGCGATGCGCGATGAACGCGATGGCGTTCACGAAGGCCAGCGTGCGGTAGTAGTCGGAAAAACGGAACGTGCGCAAGATCGCGACGCCGTCTTCGACCAGCGCCCAGCCGGGCAGGGACGCCAATCGCGTGGCGGCAGTATCGGAGGCGATGCGGTGTTCGGGGCCGCGCAACGGGCGGCAGTGAAGGTCGGCGGACATGGCGTGCTCCTGATGGCCGCGGAATTATACGGTGGCGCGCGAGTCGCTCCCGTGTCTGCGGCGATAGAATGGGTGCCTTACGCATTACGGCAACGCCATGATCGAGATCAGTACCAACGCCCAACATCACTTTCGTCGCCTGCTGGAAAGCCAGGGCGATGATGCCATCGGCATCCGGCTTCGCACCGTGGACGGCGGCACGCCGGCGGCCGATGCACGCCTGGAGTTTTGCGAGCCGGGCGATCTGGCCGGGGACGAGTGGTCGATCGAATGCGACGGTTTCACGCTGTACGTGGACGCAGCCAGCGTGCGCTGGTTCGATGGTGCCGAAATCGACTATCTGCCGTCGCCGACCGGGGGGCAGCTCAACATCCGTGCACCGCGCATCAAGGGGGAGCTGCCGGGCGAGGACGCCTCGCTGGTGGAACGCGTGCGCTATGTGCTCGACGCGGAAATTAGCCCGCAGCTGGCCTCGCACGGGGGGCGAGTGTCGCTCGAACAGATCACCGCCGATGGCGTGGTGGTGCTGCGCTTCGGCGGCGGTTGCCACGGCTGCGGCATGGTCGATGTGACGTTGAAACAGGGCATCGAGAAGACCTTGATGGCCAAAGTGCCCGGAGTGACGGCGGTGCGGGATGCCACCGATCACGCCAGTGGCGAAACTCCTTATTACGCAGCGCGTTGAGGCAAGTCGATGGATGAGTTCATGCAGGCGGCGATCGCCGAAGCACAGGCCGGTTACGACGAGGGCGGGATTCCGATCGGTTCGGTGATCGTCCATCAAGGCCGGATCATTGGGCGCGGTCACAACCGCCGTGTGCAGCAAGGGAGCCCGATCCTTCACGGTGAAATGGATGCATTCGCGAACGCGGGCCGCCAACCGGCCAGCGTGTATCGGGAATGCACGCTCTACACGACGCTCTCGCCGTGCTCGATGTGCAGCGGTACGATCCTGCTGTATGGCATTCCACGCGTGATCATCGGCGAGAACCGCAGTTTCATGGGCGAGGAGACGTTGCTGCGCAGCCGCGGCGTCGAATTGACGGTATTGGACGACCCCACCTGCATCGAATTGATGGCACGCCTCATGCGCGAAAAGCCGCAGTTGTGGAACGAGGACATCGGCGAGTGAGCGATGCACTGACGGTGGAGGCGGTGGAAGCGGCGACGCGCCGCTGGCTGGAGCGTGCCGTCATTGGTCTGAATCTGTGTCCGTTTGCCCGGGCGCCCTACGTGAAAGGGCGTGTTCGCATCGTCGTCAGTCAGGCGCGGGACGAAGAATCGTTGCTCGTGGACATGTGCGAGGAACTGCAGCGCCTTGCCGTGACAGAGGAAGAATCTGTTGAAACCACATTGCTGGTGCATCCGCACGTGCTGGGCGATTTTCTCGAATTCAACGATTTCCTCGATCTGGCCGATGCCGCGCTGGCCCGGATGAATCTGGAAGGCGAGTTCCAGGTGGCCAGTTTTCATCCGGATTACGAGTTCGCCGACGCGCCCGTTGGAGACGTGGCCAACTTCACCAACCGCTCGCCGTATCCGACCTTGCACCTGTTGCGCGAGTCCTCGATCGAGCGCGCCGTCGAGGCGGTGGAGGACACCGACGCCATCTACGAGCGCAACATCGCGCGTTTGCGCGAGCTGGGCGTGGACGGGTGGAACGCCCTCTGGCGCGACGCCGGTTGATCCTGCCGGACGCATCGGGCGCATCTTGTCGCCGGAGGCAAGAGGCGCGGCAGGTTCATGTGGCCGGGATACACCGGAGGCGATGGCATGGTGGTGCCGCGATACGGTGGAATCGACGTGGCACACTGTCACCGTGCGCCCGCGCACATCTCTCCCATTTCGCCCTCGCAGGAGCCTGTCATGAATCTCGACGCATCCATCCCCAAGGCGTTGTATCAGGCCAATATCGACCTGGCATTGCGCATTGCCGCGCTGTTGCAGGAAAACGGCAAGCAGTGGTTCGACCTTTTTGCCGAGGAGGCCAGCACCCGGCTCGAAGAGGGCTTGTCTCAGGCTGGCAGTCTCGGGCGCGGGTTGTCGCTGGAGAAGCTCGCCTCCCTGCCCGCGGATGCCGCCACGCAATTCCTGCAGATCGATCTCGGTCGTTGGCAGGCATTGTTGTCCAGTGCCGTGCAGAACCAGTCGCACTTCGCCGACGGTCTGCAGGAGGCATTGGGCCAGTGGCAGGCCGCCTGCACCGAGGCATTCGACACAGTGACATCAGGCGATGTGCTTGATCCCTCGGCAGCACTCGCTGCATTGCCCGGCTTCCCGGACATGACCGCTTCGCTTCGCCGTTTCATGACGCAGATGGTGCCGGCGATGGATGCCCTCGTGGTTCCGCGCAAGCCTGCCCCTGCGCCGGCGGCGAAGAAGGCCGCGGCGGAGAAACCTGCCGTGGAAGAGCCCGCGGAGAAGAAATCTGCGGTGAAGAAGCCTGCCAGCAGCAAAGCCGCGACGCCGACTGCTGGAACACCAGCGCAGCCTGCCCGGCGCAAGGCTGCGAAGAAGGCTCCCGATGCGCGGGCTCCCGCACTCACTCCCAAGCCCCTGCCGGCGGTTGTCACTGCATCGCGCAAATCGAGAAAACCCAAGGTCTGAGGGGCGGGTGGCGGCGAGTCGGCAAACCGCTTGCCGCCGCCGATCGCCAAGTCCCTTGCCGTCCACCCTGCGTCTTGATCCCGTCTGGAACATTTCCATGGCCGCCACCTGTCTGCTCCCCTCCGTCACTCCCGCAACCTTTCCCGGGCCTGCCTTCGATCCGCCAGTGAGCGGCGCGAGCGAACTTGCCGAAGCCATCCTCGCCGGTGGCTGTTTCTGGTGCACCGAGGCGGTGTATCGCCAGCTCGATGGCGTGCAGCACGTCGAATCCGGATACAGCGGCGGCAGCGCGGAAACGGCCAATTACAAGGCGGTGTGCACCGATGCTACCGGGCACGCGGAGGCCATACGCATCGTGTACGACCCGCATCGCATCAGCTACGGACAGCTGTTGAAGGTGTTCTTTTCCGTGGCGCACGATCCTACCCAGCTCAACCGCCAGGGCGAGGACATCGGTACCCAGTATCGCTCGGCGATTTTCCACGCCGACGAGACGCAGCGCGAGATCGCGCGCCGCTACATTGCGCAGCTCGATGAGGCCAAGGTGTTTTCCGCCCCGATCGTCACCTCGCTCGAGCTGTTGCAGGCCTTTTATCCGGCCGAGGACTACCACCAGGACTACGCCGCGCAACACCCCGACCAGCCCTTCATCCGTGCCGCAGCCGCGCCCAAGGTGGAGAAGGTCAAGGCGTGGTACGCCGACAGGATCAAGTCGAAATGAGCCGGTCAGTCTCGCCGTCCGGTTTCGACATCACGCCTCTGACGGAGGGCGAGCGTGAGCGTCACGCGTCGCATCTCACGCCACAGCAGCGTCGCATCCTGCTGGCGCACGCCACCGAGGCGCCGTTCTGCGGCGGCTTGCTGGAGAACAAGGAAGCCGGGAGTTATGCCTGCGCGCTGTGCGGCCTGCCGTTGTTTTCCTCGCGCCACAAGTTCGAATCGGGCACCGGTTGGCCGAGCTTCTACGCACCGTTCGATCACGCCCACATCCGGTATGTGCACGACAACAGCCACGGCATGATCCGGACCGAGATCCGCTGCGCGCGCTGCGACGGCCATTTGGGGCATGTCTTTCCCGACGGCCCGCCGCCGACACGCGAGCGCTACTGCCTCAACTCCGATGCCATGGCCTTCTTCCCCGAAGGCGACAGGCCCGAGCAGCGAATCGCCGGATGACTGCTGCCGATGCTTCCGGCATGCGCCTCGACCTGTGGCTCTGGGCCGCACGGTTCTTCAAGACGCGCTCGTTGGCGAAGGATGCGATCGAACATTCTCGTGTGAAGATCCAGGGACAGGCCTGCAAACCATCGCGAACCGTGCGTGTGGGCGATGCGCTGAGCATCGAGCGCGGTGGCGAAATCCACGAGGTGGTAGTGCTGGGCCTCAGCGACATGCGTGGTCCGGCGAGCGTCGCGCAGACGCTGTACGACGAGAGCGACGCGTCCCGGGCGAGGCGCGAAGCCGCGCGTGCACTGCGCGCCGCAGAGCGGGCAGGCTATCAGCCGCCGCCACAGCGGCCCGACAAGCGTGCCCGCCGGCTGATCCAGGCGTTGGGCGATCTGGACGCGATGTAGGGCGCTCATTCATCGGAGGCGCACATGGCATCATCATGCGCATGATGCGTTGGCTGACATCGCCGCTGCTGGTCCTGCTGTGCCTGAGCGCATCGGCAAGCGAACGCGAACCCGGGCGTGGCGTCTCGCCCGACCCTCTCCCGCCTTTGCCTGAAGGCGTAACGCTTTCCGCACTCGTCACCGATGCCCGGCTGTCGGAGATCAGTGGGCTGGCGGTATCGCGCCGGCATCGCGGCATCGTCTGGGTGCACAACGACAGCCACGATGCCAACGTGGTGCATGCCGTCGATACCGACGGCAAAGTCCGGGCCACGCTCGACCTGCCGGTGCCGAACATCGATTGGGAGGACATCGCCGTGTTCGCACATGATGGCCGGTTTTTTCTGTTGCTGGCGGACACCGGGGACAACGGCGGCCTGCGCGAGGAGCTGGCACTGCACGTGTTCGAGGAGCCGGGAACGTTGGCCGATGCCCGCATCGAGCAGGTCCGGACGATCCGGTTCCGCTGGCCGGATGGTGCCCGCGACTGCGAGGCCGTGGCGGTGGATGCACGCGATGGCGATGTCTGGCTGGTGTCGAAAAAACGCGTGCCGCCGGAACTGTTCCGGGTGCCCCTGTTTCCGGCAAATCCCGATGAAATGCAGGTGGCCGAAAAGCGCGGGGCACTGGCGGGTATCGCACAAGCCACGGCGCAAGAGCTGCAGCGCAATCCCGTGTACGGCAAGTACCGCAATCAGGTCACCGCCGCCGATATTTCCGCTGACGGCGAGCAGTTCGCCGTGATGACTTATCTGCATCTGTACCGATGGACTCGTCATCCGGACGGGTGGGCAGCGGCGTTGTCCCGGCCGCCAGGTCGGCTGGATTTGCCGTGGATGGCACAGGCCGAGGCGATGGGTTTCGACGCAAGCGGCGGCACGCTGTGGATCGGCACCGAACGCCTGCCCGCGCCGCTGCTGCGGTTCCGCGTCCCCGATCCCGCACCATCCCCGTAGGTCGGGCTACCCCCCCCGACGCTTCGGTCGATCCGCACGAGCAACAGGTCGAACCGAGACTGCACCGTAGGTCGGGGCTACGCCCCCGACGCTTCGGTTAGTAATTCCCGCCACCCACGCGCGAATACGCCGCCAGCACATCGCGTGCGGCCTGACGTTCGATGCCTTCACGCACCGCGATGCCACGGGCCCGAAGTTCCCCGCGCCAATCGGCGGGCAACGGGCCTTCATCGAACTCGGTCAGTTCCATCACGTCGGTCGCGCTGGCGCCGATGAGCAACGTGTCGATGCCGGCCCAGAAAGTGGCGCCGTAGCACATGCAGCACGGCTGCGAGGATGTGGCCAGCACGATGCCCGGAAAGCCTTCGTTGAGACGATTGCGGCCGGTGGATGCCTGGGCGGTGAGGTAGGCCATCATTTCCGCGTGTGCGATGGAGCTGGCTTCCGGAACGACGCGATTGACACCCACCGATACCAGGCGGTCGTCGGCATCGAACACCGCCGCCCCGAACGGGCCGCCGGTGCCGCGCTCGACATTGAGTGCGGACAGGCGGATGGCGAGGGCGACCTTGGCCTCGTCGCCGGGGCAGATCGGGTGGGCGTCGATTTCCTGCCGGATCCAGTCAGGCAAGGCAAGTCGGGCAGCGAGTTTGATCATGATCCGAACACCGTCACGCGCTTTGCTTCGGGGCGCATCATCGAGCCGCTGCCCACCTTGCACTTGAAGGCATCGGCGAACGGAGTGAGGTTGGAGAGTGGGCCGTTGACCCGCCATTTGGCCGGGGCGTGCACGTCGATCTGCGAGCGCAACTGCAGCTCCTCATCGCGGTAGTTGCGCCGCCACAGGTTGGCGTACGACAGGAAATAGCGCTGGTTCGCAGTGAGGTTGGCGACGTCGGGTTGCGGACCCAGTGCGCCAAAAGCGGCATGGGCCACTTCCACGCCCGCAAGGTCGGCGATGTTTTCACCCAGGGTCAGGTGTCCTCGGATCTTTATCTGGCCAAGAACCGGATACGCGTCGTACTGTGCCACCAACGGCTGGAAGCGACGCGTGAAGGCGTTGGTGTCGGCCTCCTGCCACCAGGGCGCGATGCGGCCCTGCGCATCGAAGCGGCTGCCGATGGCATCGAAGCCACGCATCAGTTCGTGCGCGACGATGCTGCCGAGCGCGCCGTAGTTCACGGCGGTATCGCCGGCGGGATCGAAGATCGGCGGCTGCATCAGCCCGGCGGGCAGCACCAGTTGGTTGCGGGCCGGGTCGTAATACACGTTCACCGCATGCGCCGGTTGTGGCCACTGCCACTCCTCGCGCACCTTGCCGATGCCTGCCATCTGGCGACGGTGCATCCAGCCCACCAGTGCCAGCACGTTGCCGGCGTAGTTGTTCGACGTGAGCTTCACTCCGTCGTGAACCGGCACCTGGTCCGGGCCGCCGAGCTTGATGTCGACGGCGTCGATCTTTTCCAGTGCGGCAAGCCGGGCCTGCGCACCGAGCCAGGGAGCATTTTCGAGCTTTTCGCGCAGCGTGGCCCGGATTTGCGTGACGAGACCTTCGGCCGCGTCGCGGGAGGCCGGCGGGAAGTGGACTTTCAGGTAATGGTGGCCCAATACCGAACCCAGCAGCGTGTCCACTGTTCCCAGCACACGCCGCCAGCGCGGCATGGGCTCCTGCGAGCCGCGCAAGGTGCGCAGGTACATCGCGTCGTGGGCCTGGACGTAGCCACTGGTCAGGTACGGGGCGAGCGCGTGCGCAACGTGAAAGCGCAGGTACGCGCGCCACTGCTCGGGCGGCAGGGTGCGGATGAGTTCATTGGCCTGACGGAAGAAATCGGTGTGCGCCACCGAGATCGAGCTGACGTCGTTGCCGATGCCTTGTGCCTTGAGGAATTTGCGCCATTGCACGGCCGGATAGGACTTTTCAAGGTCCTTCACCGTCACGACTCGGTACGAGGCGGTCGGGTCGCGCAGTTGCAGGAGCGACAAGGACACCTGGGCGAGACGCTTTTCGATCTTCACCACCGCATCGGCTTCGGCTGCCGGATTGGCGCTGCCGCTCAGGGTCAGGAGTCGCTCGATATAGCCCTGATAGGCCGTCAGCAGCAGGCGTGTGTCGGCGTCGTCGCGCAGGTAGTAATCGCGGTCGGACAGGCCGAGACCGCCCTGATTGGCGTAGGCGATGCGTCGTGCGGGGTTCTTCAGATCATCGTTGGCGCCGAAATCGAACAGCACCGGAATGCCGCGTGCATGCAGGTCGGCAATGCCCGGTGCCACGTCACGGGCCTTCTGGATCCTGGCGATGCGATCCATCAACGGTTTCAAGGGGGCTGAGCCGGCTGCTTCCACCGCAGCCTCGTTCATTCCGCTGGCGTAAAGATCGCCGATAAGCCGAAGGCCGGGTTCTTCGCTGCCCGCGGCAGCTTCCAGCATGCTGCGTTGCTGCAGCAGGCCGTGCAGCCCCACTTCCTCGAACGTACCCCAGCTCGCAAAGCCCGTCGGCACCGGATTGGCCTGCAACCAACCGCCGTTGGCGTGCTGGTAGAAATCCGCGCAGGCCGGCGTTTTGGTGTCGAAATGGCGCGGGTCAGGCAGCTGTGCCAGCAGCGGGGCGGACAAGCCGATCAGAAGGAGCGGGGCAAGACGGAACGGGAGGCGCATGAGGCAGGCACGGCGGACGAAGGGATGGCGATTCTACCGTGCGTAATCTGGCACCATGCGCGCCAACGCCCCCCCGGAGTGCCATCATGAACGCGATGCGTCCCAATTCCTCCGCCCCGCGCCGTCGTGGCGGATTCCGCTGGTGGGTGCTGATCCTGTTCGGCCTCTATGCCGGTTACTACTGGTTTTCCAACCAGCAGGACGCCGCCTTCACCGGACGCGCACAGCTCATCGACTCGACGGTTGAACAAGAGGCGACGATGGGCCTGCAGGCCTATCGCCAGATCCTGTCGCAATCGGATGTCGTTACCCAGGGACGAACCGCGGAACAGGTGCGCGAGATCGCGCGACGGCTCATCGCTGTCGGGCCGAGGGTGGAGGCCGATTGGGCTGCGGCGCGCGGGGTCAAACCGTCGATCCAGTGGGATGCGTTCGACTGGGACGTGAGCCTGATCCAGTCCGAACAGGCCAATGCCTTCTGCCTGCCGGGCGGCAAGATCGCGGTCTACACCGGCATCATTCCGATTGCGCAGAACCAGGATGCGCTGGCGGCGATCATGGGGCACGAGATCGCGCACGCGCTGCTGCGTCATAGCGCCGAGCGCATGGCTCAGCAGAAACTGGTGCAGATCGGCTCGATGGCCGCCGGCGTGGCGGTGAGCGACATGGATCCGCAGCAGCAGAAAGCCGTGATGGCGGTGATGGGCGCGGGCGCGCAATACGGCGTGCTGCTGCCGTTCTCGCGCGATCACGAGAGCGAGGCCGACGAGGTGGGCCTGATGCTGGCCGCCGCCGCCTGTTACGACCCGCGCGAAGCGATCGGGCTATGGGAGCGCATGGGTCAGGCGAGTGGCGGCCAGGCCCCGCCGGAGTTCATGTCCACCCATCCGAGCGGAACCACCCGCATCGCGCATCTGCAACGACTGATGCCGCAGGCGCTCGATTTCCACAAGGCTTATTGCGGCGAGTGATTCTCATTCGCGAATCCGTGCGTGATGCGGAGCGCAGGACGGCGATCCTCCGAGGGCGCGAGTTGCCGCTGCGAGTTTCCACATGCGACAATTCGCAGTCTTGTGATGCGGATTTTACGCCGTTCGTTCGGTGCGAAATCCGGTTTCCAACCGCCGCGAGCCGGGTGTGGATGAGGCTTCAAGCCACGTTTGCACGGGACGCCAGCGCGATCTTCGTTCTTCCTGCCGGGAGCGCGTTCGCGCCGGGTCCGACCGACAAAACGGCATGCCGTCGCACCGGAGTGCGATGAACGGTCTCGGGCCTGCCCGCGGCCACTGGTCGAGTCGAGGATGACGTGCTGGGCGAGTACCTGCCGATTCTGTTGTTCCTGATCGTTTCCACGGGCATTGGCATCGCGCTGCTCGTGATCGGAACGCTGCTGGGGCCGCGCCGTCCGGGTGCGGAGAAGCTCTCGCCTTACGAGTGCGGCTTCGAAGCGTTCGAGGATGCGCGCATGCGTTTCGACGTGCGCTATTACCTGATCGCGATCCTGTTCATCGTGTTCGATCTGGAAATCGCCTTCCTGTTCCCCTGGGCCGTGGTGTTCAAGGATCTGGGTGTTCAAGCCATCGTGGCGATGACTGTCTTCCTGGCCATTCTCGTCGTGGGCTTCGTCTACGAGTGGAAGAAGGGCGCACTGGAGTGGGAATGAGATGAGCATCGCGCAGTTCTTCAACAACCCCGAACCCATCGGTCGTCTCGACGACATCCTGCGGCCCGAAGGCGACAACCCGCTGCTGGAACGCGGTTTCGTCACAACTTCCGTCGACGCGCTGGTCAACTGGGCCCGTACCGGCTCGATGTGGCCGGTGACGTTCGGCCTGGCCTGCTGCGCGGTGGAGATGATGCACGCCAGTTGCGCGCGCATCGATCTTGACCGCATGGGCGTGATCTACCGTCCCAGCCCGCGCCAGTCCGACGTGATGATCGTGGCCGGCACCCTGGTCAACAAGATGGCCCCGGCGCTGCGCAAGGTCTATGACCAGATGACCGAGCCCAAATGGGTGATTTCCATGGGCTCGTGTGCCAACGGCGGCGGCTATTACCACTATTCCTATTCGGTGGTGCGCGGCTGTGATCGCGTGGTGCCGGTGGATGTCTATGTGCCCGGATGCCCGCCGACGGCAGAGGCTCTGGCGTACGGCATCCTGCAGCTGCAGAAGAAGATCCGCCGCACCAACACCATCGCTCGCTGAGCGCCATCGTCATCTTTGCGAGGAAGGCACGCCGGACATGGCCGAGCCAGTAAACACCCCAGCGCAACGCTTGAAAGCACGATTCGACGACAAGATCGTCGGATGCATCGAGCATCACTATGCCCACGCGCAGCCGCAGATCACGCTGGTGGTCGCGCCGGATCGCCTGCTCGAGGTGGCGCGTACCCTGCGTGACGAGCCCGAGTTCGGGTTCGAGCAGTTGATCGATGTCTGCGGTGTGGATTACCTGAGCTACGGGCAGGTCGAGTGGGATACGTCGGACGTGTCAACGGAAGGCTTTTCGCGTGGCGTGGAAGGCTTTGGTCCAGGCCGTTTCGATTGGGACCAGCGTCCGCGTCCGGATCGTCAATCCCATCGATTTGCCTCCGTCGTGCAGCTGCTGTCGGTTCGCAACAATCAGCGTTTGTGCCTGCGCACCTATGCCTCCGATGACGACTTCCCTGTCGTTCCCTCGCTCGTCGAGCTGTGGCCGGTGGCCAACTGGTTCGAGCGTGAGTCGTTCGACCTGTTCGGCATCGTCTACGAGGGTCATCCGGACTTGCGCCGCATCCTGACCGACTACGGCTTTGTCGGCCATCCGTTCCGCAAGGATTTTCCGCTGATCGGAAATGTCGAAGTACGTTACGACGCCGAACAGGGGCGCGTGATCTACCAGCCGGTCAGCATCGAGCCGCGCGTCAACGTGCCGCGCGTCATTCGCCAGGATTCGCGTTCCGAGCAGGCGCAGGCCGAGGCGGCCGTGCAGGCGGCGGGGAAGTAAGGCCATGGAAATCCGCAATTACACCTTGAATTTCGGCCCGCAGCATCCGGCCGCGCATGGCGTGCTGCGTTTGGTACTGGAGATGGACGGCGAGGTCGTGCAGCGCGCCGATCCGCATGTCGGCCTGCTGCATCGCGGCACCGAGAAACTGGCCGAGTCCAAGCCGTTCAATCAATCGATCGGCTACATGGACCGGCTCGACTACGTCTCGATGATGTGCAACGAGCATGCCTATGTCATGGCCATCGAGAACCTGCTCGGCATCGAAGCGCCCGAACGTGCGTTGTGGATTCGCACGATGTTCGACGAGATCACCCGCATCCTGAACCACCTGATGTGGATCGGTGCCAACGGTCTGGATCTGGGCGCGATGGCGGTGATGCTGTATGCATTCCGCGAGCGCGAAGAGCTGATGGATTGCTACGAGGCGGTTTCCGGCGCTCGCATGCATGCCGCGTACTACCGTCCCGGTGGCGTCTATCGTGACCTTCCCGATCAGATGCCCAAGTACAAGGAAACGCCTTGGCACAAGGGCAAGGACCTCAAGCGTCTGAACGCGTGGCGCGAAGGCTCGATGCTGGATTTTCTCGATGCGTTCGCCGACGACTTTCCGCACCGCGTTGACGAGTACGAAACCCTGCTGACCGAGAATCGCATCTGGAAACAGCGCACCGTCGGCATCGGTGTCATATCGCCGGAGCAGGCGTTGGCGTGGGGCATGACCGGCCACATGCTGCGCAGCACGGGCACCGCGTGGGACGTGCGCAAGAAGCAGCCGTACGCCAAGTACGCCGAAGTGGATTTCGATATCCCCGTGGGCAGCGCGGGCGACTGCTACGACCGCTATCTGATCAAGGTGGCGGAGATGCGCGAATCGGCCCGCATCATCAAGCAGTGCGTCGCGAAGTTGCGCACGCTGGAAGGCCCCGTCATGGCGCGCAATTTCAAAGTGGCACCTCCGAGTCGCGAGGAGATGAAGGAGGACATGGAAGCCCTGATCCATCACTTCAAGCTCTTCACCGAGGGCTATTGCGTGCCGGAAGGGGAAACCTACGCGGCCGTGGAAGCGCCGAAGGGCGAGTTTGGCTGCTACCTGATTTCCGATGGGGCCAACAAGCCGTTCCGGGTCAAGTTGCGCGCGCCCGGCTTCGCGCATCTTTCTTCGATGGACGCAGTGGTCCGTGGCCACATGCTTTCGGACGTGGTGGCGATGATCGGCACCTACGACATCGTGTTCGGCGAAGTGGACAGGTAGGGCAAGGCGATGAAGGCAACCGGAAATTTCGAGGCGGTCAAGGATCTCGACCCGCAGGTGGTGTTGAACGACCACACTCGCGCGCACATCGACGAATGGGTCGCCAGGTTTCCGCCCGAGCGGAAACGCTCGGCGCTCATCCAGGGTCTGTTCGCAGCCCAGGAACAGAACCAGGGCTGGTTGAGTGACGAATTGATCGCCGCCGTGGCGAAGTATCTCGATCTGCCCCCGATCTGGGCCTACGAGGTCGCGACGTTCTACTCGATGCTGGAAACCAGACAGGTCGGGCGCAACAACGTCGCGATCTGCACCAACATCTCCTGCTGGCTCAACGGCGCCGAGGATCTCGTGCGTCATTGCGAGAAGAAGCTCGGGATTGCGCTGGGCGAGAGCACGGCAGATGGCCGCATCTACCTCAAGCGCGAGGAAGAGTGCATCGCTGCCTGCTGCGGCGCCCCCGCCGCGACGGTCAACGGCCACTACCACGAGAAGCTGACGCCGGAGACGTTGGACGCGATCCTCGATTCACTTGACTGATACGCGCGCGGCCCGATGCCGCGTACCTTGGATGAACCATGCCGGGCCTGCCCGGCGCACTGGAAGAAATCGGAACGGTCATGGCATTCGGACCTGTGCCCCAGGAACACAACGTCGTCTACACCACGCTGCATTTCGATCAGCCGTGGACGTACGAAAACTATCTGAAGACCGGCGGCTATCAGGCCTGGCGGAAGATCCTCGAAGAGAAGATCCCGCCCGAGCAGGTAATCGAACTGGTCAAACAGTCCGGCCTGCGTGGCCGTGGCGGCGCGGGCTTCCCGACCGGCCTGAAGTGGAGCTTCATGCCCAAGGGACCGGGTCAGAAGTACATCCTGTGCAACTCGGACGAATCCGAGCCGGGCACCTGCAAGGATCGCGACATCCTGCGCTACAACCCGCACGCGGTGCTGGAAGGCATGGCCATCGCCTGCTACGCGGTGGGTGCGGATGTGGCCTACAACTACCTGCGCGGCGAATTCCATCACGAGCCGTTCGAGCACTTCGACAATGCATTGAAGGAAGCACGTGCGCACGGTTGGTTGGGCGAGAACATCCTCGGCAGCGGCGTCAATGTGCAGATCCATGCGGCGCTGGGTGCCGGCGCCTACATCTGCGGTGAAGAGACCGCGCTGATGGAATCGCTGGAGGGCAAGAAGGGCCAGCCACGCTACAAGCCGCCGTTCCCGGCCAATTTCGGCCTGTACGGCAAGCCCACCACGATCAACAACACGGAAACCTATGCCTCGGTGCCGGCGATCATTCGCAATGGCCCGGAATGGTTCATGGGGCTGGGCAAGCCGAACAACGGCGGTGCCAAGGTGTTTTCGGTGTCCGGTCACGTGAACCGCCCGGGCAACTACGAAATCCGTCTCGGCACGCCGTTCTCCGAACTGCTGGAGATGGCTGGTGGCGTGCGCAACGGCAATCGCCTGAAGGGCGTGATCCCGGGCGGATCGTCGATGCCTGTGCTGCCGGGCGAGAAGATGCTCGAGTGCACGATGGACTACGACTCCATCCAGAAGGCCGGTTCCGGCCTGGGTTCGGGCGCGGTCATCGTCATGGATGAAACCACCTGCATGGTGCGCGCCTGCCAGCGCATCAGCCGCTTCTACTACTACGAATCCTGCGGCCAGTGCACCCCGTGCCGCGAAGGCACCGGCTGGATGTTCCGCGCGCTCAACCGCATCGTCGACGGCAAGGCCACGCTCGACGACGTGAACCTGCTGCGCAGCATCGCCGGCCAGATCGAGGGTCACACCATCTGCGCCTTCGGCGAGGCTGCCGCGTGGCCGGTGCAGGGTTTCCTGCGCCACTACTGGCATGAGTTCGAGTACTACGTGAACCACGGCCGCTCGATGGTCGAGGACAAGTTCGGAGTTGCCGCATGAGCGCCCAACCTGCACCGACCGCGCCGCCGCCGGCACCGGAAGGCCACGTCAATGTCGAGATCGACGGCGTGGCGATGATCGCGCCGAAAGGTTCGATGATCATTCAGGCCGCAGACAAGGCCGGCATCCCGATCCCGCGCTTCTGCTACCACGAGAAGTTGCCGATCGCGGCCAACTGCCGCATGTGCCTGGTGGACGTGGAGAAGTCGCCGAAGCCTGCGCCGGCCTGCGCCACGCCGGTGATGGAAGGCATGAAGGTCTATACCCAGACCCGGCGCGCGCTGGATTCGCAGCGCAACGTGATGGAGTTCCTGCTGATCAACCATCCGCTCGACTGCCCGGTCTGCGACCAGGGCGGCGAATGCGAGCTTCAGGACGTGGCCATGGGCTACGGGCGTTCGGTCAGCCGTTACGTCGAGCGCAAGCGCGTGGTGCCCGACGAGAATCTTGGCCCGCTGGTTGCCAGCGACATGACCCGCTGCATTCAGTGCACCCGCTGCGTGCGCTTCACCTCCGAGATCGCGGGGACGTACGAGTTGGGCGGCATGGGCCGCGGCGACCGGTTGGAAATCGGCACGTACATCGGCAAGGCGATCGAAAGCGAACTTTCGGGCAACGTCATCGACGTGTGTCCGGTCGGTGCGCTGACCAACAAGCCGTTCCGCTTCCGGGCCCGTCCGTGGGAGCTGATTGCACGCGAATCCATTGGCTATCACGACGCGCTCGGCTCGAATCTCTGGCTGCATCTGCGCCGCGGCGAAGTCCTGCGCAGCGTGCCGCGCGACAACGAGGGCATCAACGAGAACTGGTTGTCCGATCGCGATCGTTACAGTCACGCCGGCCTTGCTGCGTCCGACCGCCTCACTGCGCCGATGATCCGTCGTGGCGACGCATGGCAGGAAGCCACGTGGGAAGAAGCCATCGCGCGTGCCGCCGAGTTGATTTCGGCGCAGTCCGGCGATGACGTCGGTGTGCTGGTGCATCCGTCGACCTCGAACGAAGAGGGCGCGTTGCTGGCTGCGCTGGCACAGGGCATCGGCAGCGGCAATCTCGATCACCGCATCGCGCAGTCCGACCTTGCCGATGCACCGGTGGCCAATACCTTCCAGATGCCCCTCGCGACCATCGAAAGCGCCGACGCAATCGTGCTCATCGGCTGCAACCCGCGACACGAAGCGCCCTTGCTGTCGCATCGCATCCGCAAGGCACAGCGTGCCGGTGCCAAAGTCATCGCGGTCAATCCGATCGATTTCGACTTCAACTTCGCCCTGACGCATAACCACGTGGTGGCGCCGGCGGCGCTCGTTGATGCCGTGTCGAATCTTGCCGTGGCCGCAGGTGCGTCGCTTCCGGCCGAAGCGTTTGCGCAGCCGGTGGATTCCAATGCCGCGGCAGCCGTGGCGTCGGTGCTGAAGGACGCTCAACGCGGCGTGATCGTTTTGGGCGAAGTCGCAGCCACGCATGCGCAAGCCTCGTGGTTGCGTGCCGCCGCCCGCGCGCTCGCGCAGGCAACCGGCGCAGCGGTGAACGAGATTTCGTTGGGTGCCAATGCCATCGGTCTGACACGCCATGGCGTGCTGCCGAAGGCGCGCGATGTGAACGCGATGCTCGCGCAGCCGCGCAAGGCATACGTTCTCTTTGGGATCGAGCCGGCTCAGGATTTTTCCGATCAACCCACGGCACTGCGTGCGCTGTCGCAGGCGTCAGCGGTGGTCGCGTTCACCGCGTTCGCCGACGAAACCACGCGCCGGGTGGCGCAGGTCATGTTGCCCATCGGTTTGGCGCCGGAAATCGACGGCACCTACGTCAACGTCGATGGCGTGACGCAGCAGGTTGGCGCCGCGGCGAAACTGCCGGGTCAGGCACGCCCCGGGTGGCGCGTGCTGCGCGCCCTCGGTGCGCAGATGAACCTGTCCGGTTTCGACTTCACCGAGCTTTCACAATGCCGCGCGGCGTTGGCGCCGCAGGACGCGGTCAGCGGTTCCGGCTTGTCCGAACGGGCGACGGCGCGCGACGGCGCACTGCAGTCGGTCACCACGCGGGCCATCTATCGCATCGACGCGGTGACGCGTCGTTCGGCGCCATTGGCAGCGCACCCGCTGACGGCGGGCGCACGCGTGGCGTTGAATCCCGAGGATGCGCTGGCCCGCAGCCTGTCCGATGGCGCCATCGCGAAAGTCGACGACGGCCGCGGAACCGCCGCATTGCCGGTTGCCGTCAGCACGCGAGTCCCGCGTGGCGCGGTTTGGATCGAACGAGGCTATGACGCCACCGCGGCTGTCGCGGGTACCGGCGCCTGGCTGACGGTGACGAGGGCCTGAGCGTGTTCGAACTTCTGAGCCAACCCATCGGCCTGCTGCGCGAGTTCTTCCTGAACTTCGGCACCATCGGCCTGCTTGTCTGGACGGTGATCAAGATTCTGGTGATCACGGTTCCATTGATTCTTTGCGTGGCGTTCTACACGTTGTTCGAGCGCAAGGTCATCGGCTGGATGCATGTCCGACAGGGGCCGGTGTTCATCGGGCGGATCTTCGGCATCGGCCTGATCCAGCCCTTCGCCGACGTGTTCAAGCTGCTGTTCAAGGAAGTGATCGCGCCGACCAATGCGAACACCTTCCTGTACCGCTTGGCGCCGATCCTGACGTTGGCGCCCGCATTCGCGGCATGGGCGGTGGTGCCGTTCGAAGATGCCGTCGTGTTGTCGAACGCCAACGCGGGGTTGTTGTACCTGCTCGCGATGACGTCGATGGGCGTGTATGGCGTGATCATTGCCGGTTGGGCTTCCAACTCCAAGTACGCCTTTCTTGGCGCCATGCGTTCGGCGGCGCAGGTGGTGAGCTATGAAATCGCCATGGGTTTTGCGCTCGTCGGGGTGCTGGTGTGCGCTGGCAGCATGAACCTGTCGGAAATCGTGCGGGCGCAGCAGGGCAATGCCGGCCTGTTCGACTGGTTCTGGTTGCCGCTGCTGCCGCTGTTCCTGATCTACGTGATTTCCGGTGTGGCGGAAACCAACCGTGCGCCGTTCGACGTGGCCGAGGGTGAATCGGAAATCGTCGCCGGTTTCCACGTCGAGTACTCCGGTTCCACGTTCGCGATCTTCTTCCTGGCCGAATACGCCAACATGATCCTGATCAGCTTCCTGGCAGCGATCCTGTTCCTGGGCGGTTGGCTGTCGCCGTTCCCGGCGTCGTGGGGCGTGCTGGGCCAGCCCGGCATCTGGTGGCTCCTGATCAAGGCGCTGTTCTTCGCGTTCTGTTTCGTCTGGTTCCGCGCCACGTTCCCGCGCTACCGCTACGACCAGATCATGCGTCTGGGCTGGAAGATCTTCATTCCCATCACGATCGTCTGGATCCTCGTGGCCGCATGGATGGTCCACCTGGGCTGGGTCAAGGCAGGCGTCTGACATGAACCGCATCGTTTCCTATTTCAAGAGTCTGCTGCTGATCGAGCTCGTTCAGGGCTTGTGGCTGACGACCAAGTATTTCTTCCGGCCCAAGTACACGATGAACTACCCGGTCGAGAAGATTCCGCAGTCGCCGCGCTTCCGTGGCCTGCATGCGCTGCGTCGCTATCCCAACGGCGAAGAGCGCTGCATCGCATGCAAGCTGTGCGAGGCGGTGTGCCCGGCGCTGGCGATCACCATCGATTCGGCCCCGCGCGAGGACGGCACGCGCCGAACCACGCGTTACGACATCGACCTGTTCAAGTGCATCTTCTGCGGCTTCTGCGAAGAAAGCTGCCCGGTGGATTCGATCGTGGAGACGCACATCCATGAGTACCACTTCGAAAATCGCGGCGAGAACGTCGTGACCAAAGCCCAGCTGCTCGCCATTGGCGATCGCCTGGAACCCGAAATCGCCCAGCGCAGGGCGCTGGACGCCGCGTACCGGTGAGGAGAGCGACATGACTGTCCAACTGGTTGCCTTCTATGTTTTTGCCGCCATCGCCACGCTGGCCGCACTCGCGGTCATCACCGTGCGCAACCCGGTGTACGCGGTGCTGAGTCTGGTGCTGACGTTCTTCTCCACCGCCTGCCTCTGGCTCCTGCTCGACGCCGAGTTCCTCGCGATCGCGCTGGTGCTGGTTTACGTGGGCGCGGTGATGGTGCTGTTTCTGTTCGTGGTGATGATGCTCGACGTCAACGTCGATCCCTTGCGCGAGGGTTTTGCCCGCAATCTGCCGGTGGCCATCATGGTGGCGTTGATCATGGCGCTGGAGATGATCGCGCTGATCGGCGTCAAGCGCTTTGGCCAGCTCGTGGATTCACCCGATCCGGCGCTCGCCGCCGGCATGTCGAACCTGGAGTGGATCGGCCGGGCGATGTTCACCGATTACCTGATGCCGTTCGAGGTCGCCGCCGTGGTGTTGACGGTGGCGATCATCGCCGCGATCGCGCTGACCCTGCGCCGTCGCCCAGGCACCAAGCATCAGGATGCCAGTCGCCAGGTTCTCGTGCGCAAGGCCGATCGCCTCCGAATGGTGAAGATGGATCCCGTCGTCAAGGAGCGCACGCCATGATTTCGCTCGGCCATTACCTCGCGCTCGGCGCGGTGCTGTTTTCCATCAGCGTCGCCGGCATCTTCATCAACCGCAAGAACGTCATCGTCTTGCTGCTCTGCATCGAGCTGATGCTGCTGGCAGTGAATGTCAATTTCGTGGCGTTCTCCCGTTTTCTGGGGGATGTGAACGGGCAGATATTCGTGTTCTTCATCCTCACGGTGGCTGCGGCGGAAACGGCGATTGGCCTGGCGATCCTGGTCACGCTGTTCCGGAACCGCGGCACGATCAATGTCGATCAGATCGACTCGATGAAGGGTTGATTCCGTGATTTCGCAAACTACGCTCCTCACCATTGCGCTCGCACCGCTGGCCGGCGCCATCGTCGCCGGATTCTTCGGACGGAAGATCGGGCGCTCGGCGTCGCACTGGATCACGATCCTGGGCGTTGCGCTGTCGTGCGCACTGTCGATCCAGGTGCTGCATGCCCTTGTCGCCGGTGGCGCCGCTCCCTACAACGCCAACGTCTACACCTTCTTCGACGTGGCTGGCTACTCGGCCCATGTCGGCTTCATGGTGGATCGCCTCACCGCGATGATGATGGTGGTAGTCACCTTCGTGTCGCTGCTGGTGCACGTCTACACCATCGGTTACATGGACGAGGATCCGGATTACGCGCGTTTCTTCGCCTACATCTCGTTGTTCACCTTCTCGATGTTGATGTTGGTGATGAGCAACAACTTCATGCAGCTGTTTTTCGGCTGGGAAGCGGTGGGCTTGGTGTCGTACCTGTTGATCGGCTTCTGGTTCAAGAAGCCGACGGCGGTGTTCGCCAACATGAAGGCGTTCATCGTCAACCGCGTCGGCGACTTCGGCTTCCTGATCGGTATCGGCGCGGTGTTGTTCTGGTTCGGTTCGCTCGACTACGCCACCGTGTTCGGCAGCCTCGGCAACATCGATGGCAAGACCTTTGCCCCGTGGGAAGGCGCGAGCTGGTCGGTGCCGACCTTCATCGCCGTCTGCCTTTTCATCGGCGCGATGGGCAAGTCGGCGCAGGTGCCGCTGCACGTGTGGCTGCCCGATTCGATGGAAGGCCCGACCCCGATTTCGGCGTTGATCCACGCCGCCACGATGGTCACCGCCGGCATCTTCATGGTGGCGCGCATGTCGCCGATCTACGAGCTGTCGGAAACCGCACTGGCCTTCGTGCTGTTCATCGGTGCCACCACGGCGCTGTTCACCGGCCTGATCGGCATCGTGCAGAACGACATCAAGCGCGTGGTGGCCTATTCCACGCTGAGCCAGCTGGGCTACATGACCGTGGCGCTGGGCGTGTCGGCGTATTCGGCGGCGGTGTTCCATCTGATGACGCATGCCTTCTTCAAGGCGCTGCTGTTCCTGGGGGCTGGCTCGGTCATCATCGCGATGCACCACGAGCAGGACATGCGCAAGATGGGCGGCCTGCGCAAGTACATGCCGATCACCTTCATCACCATGGTCATCGGCACGCTGGCGCTGGTCGGTACGCCGTTCTTCTCCGGCTACTTCTCGAAAGACTCGATCATCCTGGCGGCGCAGGTTGCGGCGGAGAAGGGCGGCTGGGTGCAGGCCTATGCTTACTGGGCGGTGCTGCTGGGCGTGTTCGTGACCAGTTTCTACAGCTTCCGCCTGTTGTACCTGACGTTCTTCGGCAAGGAGCGTTTCCGCGACGCGCATGACGCTCATGCCGGACACGATGCGCACGATCACCATGGGCATGGCGACCACGCCCACGAGCCGCACGAATCGCCGTGGGTGGTGACGCTGCCGCTGGTGCTGCTGGCGATTCCGTCGATCCTGATCGGTTTCTTCACCGTCGGCCCGATGCTGTTCGGCGATTTCTTCGCCGGTGCGATTTCGGTGCTGCCGGCGCACGACAGCCTTGCCGGCGTCGCTGAAAAAATCTGGCACGCCGATCATGGCTGGGTGTCGGCGGCGGTCGGTTTCGGCATGCACTTCTGGGCGTCGCCGGTGTTCTGGCTGGCCTTCGGCGGCTTCGCGTTGGCGACGTACATCTACTTGTTCAATCCGGGCTTGGCCGACAAGGCGCGCAAGGTGTTCGCGATGCCGATCCGCATTCTGGAAAACAAGTACGGCTTCGACGATTTGTGGATCAAGGGCCTCGCCGGTGGTGGCGTGGCGCTGGGCCGCTCGCTGTGGAAGCGCATCGACGCGGGCCTGATCGATGGCGTGATCGTGAACGGCTCGGCCGTGCTGGTGGATCGCGTCGCTGGTATCGCCCGGGTGGCGCAGACAGGCAGGCTGTATCACTACGCGTTCGCGATGATCGTCGGCCTGATCCTGCTGCTGGGCGCGCTGATTCTGGCGTTGCGCTGACAAGAACTCCAAGGACTGACGCATCATGGTGCCCCACGGTTATCTTCTTAGCGTGCTGATCTGGCTGCCGATTTTCGGTGGCGTGGCGACGCTGTTACTTTCCCGCCGTCCCGAGGCTGCGCGCTGGTTTGCACTGGCCGTGGCTCTGGCGACGTTGCTGCTTGGTCTGCCGCTGTTCACCGCGTTCGACTATTCCACTGCAGCCATGCAGTTCGTGCAGAACAGTGACTGGATTCCGGCCTTCGGTATCCGTTATCACCTCGGCGCGGATGGCATTTCGGTGCCGCTGGTGCTGCTGACCGCCTTCACCACGGTGCTGGTGATCATTGGCGCATGGCGTGCGATTTCCGATCGCTTCCCGCAGTATCTGGCCGCATTCCTGATTCTGGAAGGCTTGATGATCGGCGTGTTCTGCGCGCTGGATGCGATGCTTTTTTATGTGTTCTTCGAAGGCATGCTGATTCCGATGTTCATCATCATCGGCGTCTGGGGCGGCCCGCGGCGTGTGTACGCATCGATCAAGTTCTTCCTGTACACCTTTCTGGGCTCGGTCTTCATGCTGATCGGCTTGGTCTACCTGTACCTGAAGGGCGGCAGCTTCCAGTTTGCCGACTTGTATGCGTTGCCGTTGAACGGCACCGAGCAGATGTGGCTGTTCTTCGCCTTCCTCGCGGCGTTTGCGGTGAAGATTCCGATGTTCCCGGTACACACGTGGTTGCCCGATGCCCACGTGGAAGCGCCGACCGGCGGCTCGGTCATTCTGGCCGCGATCATGCTCAAGATCGGTGGCTACGGATTCCTGCGTTTCTCGCTGCCGATCGTGCCCGATGCGAGTGCCGATTGGGCCTGGCTGGTGATCGGTCTGTCGCTGGTTGCGGTGGTCGTGGTCGGGCTGGTGGCATTGGTGCAGGAGGACATGAAGAAGCTGGTGGCGTATTCCTCCGTTGCCCACATGGGCTTCGTCACGCTCGGCATCTTCGTTGCCTTCGCGCTGGTGCGCGGTGCGGACAACAGTGCAGCGGCACAGTTGGGTCTGCAGGGCGCGATGGTGCAGATGGTGTCGCACGGTTTCATCTCCGGCGCGATGTTTTCCTGCGTCGGCGTGCTCTACGACCGCATGCACACCCGCATGATCCGCGACTACGGCGGCGTGATGAACACGATGCCGTGGTTCGGCTTCTTCATGGTGTTCTTCGCGATGGCAAACGCGGGCTTGCCCGGCACGTCCGGCTTCGTCGGGGAATTCATGGTCGTACTGTCGGTGTTCCAGGACAATGTCTGGATCGCGGCCACCGCCGCACTCACGCTGATCATTGCCGCTGCCTATTCGCTGTGGCTGGTCAAGCGCGTCATGTTCGGTGAAGTCGCCAACTCCAATGTGGCTGCGCTCAAGGACATCAATGCGCGCGAGGCGCTGGTGTTGGGCGTGTTCGCGTTGGCGGTACTGGCCATGGGTGTGTATCCCAAGCCACTGACAGACCTGATGAACACCTCCATCGCGCATCTGGCGACGCAGATCGCCACGAGCAAACTGTAAGGCCGGGACAAGACGACGATGATCACTTCTGCCGACTTCCTGCCGCTGGTCCCGGAAATCTTCCTGCTCTGCGCGACTTGCGCGCTGCTGCTGACCGATCTTTTCGTCAGCCAGGAACGCCGTGGCTTCATCCATTTTCTCGCGCTCGCCATCCTCGCCGTCGCCGCGATCCTGACGCTGCGTGGCGTGCCCGGCGTGCCGCTGCCGGTGCGGGTGTTTTCCGGGACCTTCCAGCGTGATGCTGCCGGTGACCTGCTCAAGCTGTTCGTGTACCTCGTCACTGCGGCTTCCTTCGTTTATGCCAAGCCGTATCTGAAGGATCGTGGCCTGTTCAAGGGCGAGTTCTACATGCTCTGCCTGTTCGCGGTGCTCGGCATGATGCTGATGGTGTCGGCGGGCAACCTGGTCGTCGTTTACCTGGGGCTTGAACTGTTGGCGCTGTCGTCCTACGCGCTGGTCGCGCTCGACCGCGACAACCGTCTCGCCTCCGAAGCTGCGGTCAAGTATTTCGTGCTCGGTGCGCTCGCGTCGGGCATGTTGCTGTACGGGATGAGCATGCTCTACGGCGTTGCCGGCACGCTGGATATGGCGCAGATCCATGAGGCTGTCGGGGCGACGACAGGGGAGCAACGCACCTTGCTGCTGTTCGGCGTGGTATTCATCGTGGTCGGCGTTGCATTCAAATTCGGTGCCGCGCCGTTCCACATGTGGCTGCCCGACGTTTACCAGGGGGCGCCGACGGCGATCACGCTGTTCATCGGCTCCGCACCCAAGCTCGCCGCGCTTGGCATGGCATACCGTTTGTTCGACAACGGGGTCGGCGGGCTTGAGGCCGACTGGCGCGTGGCCTTGGCATGGCTGGCGGTTTTGTCGCTGGTGATCGGCAACCTCGTTGCGATCATGCAGACCAACCTCAAGCGCATGCTGGCTTATTCCACGATCTCGCATGTCGGCTTCCTGTTCATGGCACTGGCCAACGGCACCCCGGATGGCTATGCCGCGGCGGCGCTTTACACCATCTGCTACGCGCTGATGTCTGCTGGCTCGTTCGCGGCCATCATCCTGATGTCGCGCCAGGGCTTCGAGGCCGAGGAGATTTCCGACTACCGTGGGCTGTTCCGTACCCACCCTTGGTTCGCGCTGATGATCCTTTTGCTGATGGCGTCGCTGGCCGGTATCCCGCCGCTGTTCGGCTTCTGGGCCAAGCTGGCGGTGATCCACGCCGCCCTCGATGCACAATTGCTGTGGCTGGCGGTCGTTGCCGTGGTGTTCGCAGTGATCGGGGCGTTCTACTACCTGCGCGTGATCAAGGTGATGTTCTTCGATCCGCCGTCCGACGATGTGCGCATCGAGCCCAGGACCGACGCGCAACTGCGCTGGGTGTTTTCTGCCAACGCGCTGGCAATGCTGGTGCTGGGGTTGTTCTGGAGCCCATTGCTGGAAATGTGCCTGGCGGCATTCAAGGGGTGATGCTGCGTCGCGTTACTGCTGCTGCAGGTCAATCGATCTGGTGGTCAACCAGCTGCGCGTAGCCGGAAAAAGTGGACATTGGAAAGGAGGGGGGCACCGCCGCTCCCCGCCTTGCGTTGTGTGACGGATATGGCAGAATCGACCAATCCGCCATCGAAAAGGAAGCGCCATGTCCGCCATGCGTTGCACGTTGAAGCGTTCTTTCCTTGCTGCTGCCATCAGCGCCCTGCTTGCATCGCCGGCGCTTGCCTTTACCGAGCGGACGGATACCAAGGAGGGGCGCAATTTCGATGCGCGCCCATTGGCGTCGGCCCCGACGAACTCGCGCAGCGCGATCGGAGAGCAAGCTGCCGCTATCGACCGTCTGCGTCAGCAGACACTGGACCTTGCGGTCGACATCGATCCGGTGACGGGTGCCACGCGCTCGTTGTCCAGCCGCGTCGGGTATCTCACCGCGCCCAGTCCCGGCGGAGACGTGAAGAACACGGCCATGGCGTTCGTGCGCGGCAATGCCGGGTTGCTGGGGCTTTCCGACGCCGACCTGGCTGAATTCGAAGTCACCGACGATGTCCTGAGCCGCGCCAGTGGCATACGCCATCTGTATCTGCGCCAGATGTACCGGGGGCTGCCGGTCTACAACGGCCAGTTGCACATCAACGTTGATCGCGACGGGAGCATCCTGTCGATCAACAACCAGTTCATTCCCGATCTCGCGGGCGCCGTGAACCGGGCGCAGCCGGCATTGGCGGCCCAGGAGGCCGTGGTCGCCGCAGCGCTGCATCTGCACCGCGTGGTCGGCTCGATCTCGGAGACGGGTCGAACCGCTTCGTCGCGTCAGATCACCACGTTCAATGCGCCATTGCTGTCGGAAAAACCGATCAATGCCAGCCTGATGCTGCTCCCGACAGGCGAAGGAGAGGTCCGGCTGGTCTGGAACTTCCCGCTGTGGTTGCCCGATGGGAGCGATATCGCCGAATTCAACGTGGATGCGGAAACCGGCAAGGTATGGACACGCATCAGCTGGGTCTCCGACGCACAGTACCGGGCCTATGGAGTGCCGGTCGAGAGCCCGCTGCATTCCAGCCCGCCGACCCCGGCCGATGGTCGAGTCACGCTCTTGGACCCGCATCATGTCACGGCATCACCGTTCGCGTGGCACGACACCAATGGTGTGGCGGGTGCCGAGTTCACCGTCACCCAGGGCAATAACGTCCATGCCTACACCGATACCGACAACAACAACACGCCGGATCCTGGCAGCTCCCCTGACTGTGGCGCGTCGCTGAACTGTGTATTCGCGCTGGATCTGACCCTGGCGCCCAGCACCTATCGCCCCGCCGCCGTGGCCAACCTGTTCTACATGAACAACATGATGCACGACGTGAGTTATCCATTCGGCTTCGACGAAGCCGGTGGCAACTTCCAGGTCAACAACTACGGGCGCGGCGGGCTTGGCAACGATTCAGTGAATGCCGAGGCACAGGATGGCGCTGGTACGAACAACGCCAATTTCGGCACGCCGCCCGATGGACAGGCGCCGCGGATGCAGATGTTTTTGTGGACCTCCACCACGCCGAATCGTGATGGCGATTTCGACAATGGCATCATCGCGCACGAATACGGCCACGGCATTTCAAACCGGCTTGTCGGCGGCCCGTCGAATGTCTCGTGCCTGACGGGAAACCAGCGTGCCGGTGAGGGATTGTCGGACTGGTGGGCGCTGTATTTCACCCAACCCAACAACACCGACTCCGCCGCACGGATTCGCGGCATCGGCAATTATGCGCTGGGGCAGGCAATCGATGGTGTGGGTATCCGCGCACTGCGTTACGACGGCAACCCCGTGCCGAACACCAACACCTGGACCTATGCGTCGATCAATGGCGCGGCAGTGCCGCACGGCGTGGGTTCGCGCTGGGCGCAGGCATACTGGTTGGCGACCTGGGCGCTGATCGACGAGCATGGTTATGACCCGCAGATCGACAATTTCTCGGGCACCGCATCGGACGCGGGCAATATCCGCGCGATGTACTACTCGATCGAGGGATTGAAGAACACCACGTGCAATCCGGCGTTCACCGATATTCGCGACGGCATCATCCAGGCCGCAGCCGCAGCCAATCCCTACAACGGCGAGGATGTCTGCCTGCTTTGGGAGTCATTCGCGAGCTTCGGTCTGGGTGAGGACGCGGTTTCCGGTGGCAGCAACAGTACTTCGCCTACCGACGGGTTCAATGTGCCGTTGTCCTGCAAATTCCTGGGCAGCACCACGCCGGTTCAGAATATATGTGCGGGTGCCAATGCGCAGTATCCGATCACCGTGGGTGCGGCACTCACGGCCCCGGTTACGCTCTCGACCAGCGGCACACCGGGAGGAAGCATCGCGAATTTCAGCCCCAATCCCGTGGTCACCCTGCCTGGAGCGAGCACGTTGACCCTCGGCAATACTGCCGGCCTGGCCGCCGGCTCCTATGATTTCACGGTCAATGCGACCGGTGCCGATCCCTTGCCGTTGTCGTTGCAGGTGGCCACCGCGGTGCCCGGTGCGCCGAGCCTGTCCTCTCCGGCCAATGCAGCCATCGATATCTCCACCTCGCCGACATTGAGCTGGGCAGCGGCAGCACAAGCGGAGAGCTACACGCTTGAAATCGCGACCGATGCCGGATTCAGCAACGTCATCTACACCCAGTTGGTCGAAGGGACGAGCCATGTCGTGGCCACGCCGCTGCAAGGCTCCACGCAGCACCACTGGCGCGTGCGCCCGAGCAATGCTTGCGGAGCCGGGGGCTGGTCGTCCGCGTTCACCTTCACCACGCTCGATCTGCACTGCACCACCCCCAATCAGGCCATCCCCGACAACACGCCTGCCGGGATCAGTTCGTCCATCGTGGTCGCCAACAGTGGTGTGATCGACGATCTGGACGTGGTGTTTCAGGCCGACCACACCTGGGTCGGCGACTTGATCGTGACACTGACCAAGGTCGGCTCCGGTACGACCGTGGCGCTGATAGACCGCCCGGGCGTGCCTACCACTACGTTTGGTTGCAGCGGTGACAATCCGGACCTGGTGCTAGACGATGAAGAGCCGACGCGCACGGCGGAGAACAATTGCCAAAATGCCAACCCGGCGTATATCCCCGGCGCAACGTATCGTCCGAATCAGCCGCTGAGCGCGTTCGATGGCATCGACATGGCGGGCACGTGGACATTGACCGTCTCCGATAATGCAGCAGGCGATAACGGAAGCTTGGTGAGTTGGTGTCTGGCCCCGTCGCGTGCACCGGTGGAGATCTTCAAGGACGGCTTCGAGCAGCCGTGATGATGGCTGACGCACACGCGGCGGAGGGAAAATCCTCACCGCGTGTGCTTTTTCTTCAGCGGTCAGCGCCGGGGGGTACGCCGAGGACTACGGCGGTGTATCTCCGGCCATCCGTGTCAGCTTGCTTGAGGATCGAGCCGAAGGATCAACTGCCGTCGCGCGTCTGCGGATACTTCTGTCGATACTTGTCGTACAGACGGGTATGTCGGCTGGAAAGGTCGATTTCACGCCCTCCGATCCACGCACGAGTGATCCGTGTTCGTGTTTCCAGCGGATCGCCATCCGCCAGGAATACCGTTGCATCCTTGCCCACCTCAATCGACCCGAGGCGTGCTTCGACCCCGAGAATTCGGGCCGGTGACAGCGTGATGGCGTACATCGCCTGTTCGGGCGTCAATCCGGAGGCGACGCTGGTCGCGGCCTGATAAGGCAGGTTCCTCAGGTTGGTCGTGTCGAATCCGCCACCCTCGGTCGCGATCGCGAATTCGATGCCTGCGGCGGCCAGTTTGGCCGCATTGGAGAACGCTGAATCGACCGGATCGAAGCGCCGCATGGGCAGTCGGTGTGTCCCGCCGATGATGACTGGCGTGCGCGTTGCTTTCAGACGGTCCGTGATGCGCCACGCCTCTGCTGCACCCACCAGCACCGCTTTCAGGTTATGGCGTGCAGCGAAGTCCAGTGAATCATCGAGACTCTGGACGTCCTGGGCGTGGAAAAAGACAGGCTTCTCGCCTTGGACGAAGGGGCGCATGGCCTCCAGCCTCAAATCCGGTACGGAGGGCGTGGGTGCCTGGGCATAGATGCGCGCCTCGTCGAAGCCACGCTGCAACGCGTCGCGCTTTTCCTGCGCGACGCGGCGCTGGGCAGCGGCCATCTCCTCGGGAAAGCCCGCAGGAACAAAGGCTGACGGCCAGTAGACGTGCAGCCCTACAGGTGCCGCCACGGTCATTTCCTCTGCGGTCCAGCCATCCAGCTGCAGCAACGCGGAGGTGCCCGCAATCACGCCGGTGGCGCTCGCGGCCGGCGCGCTCAGTGCCAGCAGGACACCGTTGGCGCGCGTGACCGGAATCAGTTCGCTGTCCGGATTGACCGCTGATTCGGCGCGCACGTTGGCGGTATTCGGCCCGACTTCGGCGGTGTCGTTGGTGGCACGCACCGCGCCGATTTCGATCAGACCGAGCACGCTGTTGGCTGCGATCATGCCCGGATACAGGTGCTGTCCGCGTGCATCGATGACGTATGCGCCCTCCACGGAAACATCTTCCCCACCGATCGCCGTGAGTTTGCCCTGCTCGAAGCGGACCCTGCCGCGCTCGATCATCGGGCCGGATACCAGGTGCAGGGTGGCGCCGTCGATGACGACGGGTTGGCTCTGCGGAGGGGCGGGCACCAGGTCATGGGCCGCGGCGACGCTCGGCAGTACGAGTGCAATGCCGGCGAGGAGACGGGTCAGGGGCATCGAGACGATTCCGTGAACGTTAGTGTGCATGGTCGTGCAGTCCGCAGCTGAGAAGATCGGCGCCGTTGTGATAGAGCGTGCGCGTGGGGGCGAGGACGGACTGCCAGCCCGCATCCGGAACCTGCGCCGTTGGGCGCTGCTGCTCCGTGCCATCGGCAGGTTTGCTTTCCGTGGAGGTGTGCAAGGACAGCGTGGCGGCACGCTGCCCCAGCGCCTTGGTGATCAGGCGTTCGCGTTCGGCGAGGATGCGGGCCTGTTCGGCGCGGTCCTCGCGGAGGTCGAAATACTTGCGGCCGTCGATCCAGGTGGATTCGGCACGGGCGTAATTGGATAGCGGAGGGGCCGACCACAACACGAAATCGGCGTCGTAACCGGGTGCGAGGGCGCCGAGGCGGTGAGCCAGTGCGAGCTGCCGGGCCGGGTTGAGCGTGACCATCTTCAGCGCTTCCTGCTCATCGATGCCGCCATAGGCCACGGCCTTGGCGGCCTCGCTGTTGAGGCGGCGCGCGAGTTCGTTGCTGTCGGAGTTGAGCGAGGTGACCACGCCGGTGCGTGCCATCAGGCTGGCGTTATGTCCGATCGCGTCCCAGACCTCCATCTTGAATCCCCACCAGTCGGTGAAGGTGGATGCGCCGGCGTTGATCGAGTTGATCGCATCGGCGCTTTTGTAGCCTTCCAGAACATGCTGGAACGTCACACCCGGAATGCCGTATTCGGCGGCCAGCCGCGCGAACATCGTGATTTCGTCCTGACGGTACGAGTGGATGTGGATCTGGCGCGTGCCAGCGACGATCTCGGCCAGTGCATCCAGGCGCAGATCGCGGCGCTGGGGTGGCACGTCGCGCCCCGTGCGCGATCGGTCTTTCGCGTAGACGCGCGCCGCGTTGAAATGGTCGCGCATGATCTGCTCCACGCCCATGCGGGTCTGCGGATAGCGCGTGGTCATCGCGTCGCCCCAGTTGCTCTGCTTGACGTTTTCACCGAGGGCGAACTTCACTCCGGGCGTGGCGCCCTGCAGCAGCAAGCCGTCGGCCGTCTCGCCCCAGCGCAGTTTGATCACGGCGTTTTGTCCGCCCATGGGGTTGGCGGAGCCGTGCAGCAGGTTCGCGCTGGTGAGGCCGCCGGCAAGTTGGCGGTAGATGTTGATGTCGGTGGGATCAAGCACGTCGCCGATCCGCACTTCCGTGGTGACTGCGTGCGAAGGCTCGTTGACGTTTCGTGCAATGGCCGTGTGCGAGTGTGCGTCGATCAGGCCCGGGGTAAGGTGCAGGCCGCTGGCATCGATGCGTGTGGCGCCGGCAGGCAGGTCGAGTCCGGCACCGACGGCCACGATGCGGCCATCGCGAACGAGCAGGTCGCCGCGCTCGATGATGCCTTGCTCGGTGTTGGTCCACAGCGTCGCGTTCTGGATCAGGAGCACCGCAGCGCGTTCGGGTGTTGCCAGTCGGCGGTACTCACCCGCAGGATATCCTTGGAACGCAGGAATGGCTTCGGTCGGCTTGGCTGCTTTGGGTGTGTCTTTCTCTCCGGCGGCGACACGGGTGCCGGTGAAGCGTACACGCCGGCCATCGGCGAGGTCGCGGTAGCCTTCGAGCATGTCGCCACGGATTCGCGCCGTGAGCGCGACCGTACCTTCCGCACCTTCGGTGAACAATGCACGCGGGGCCAGTGCAAGCAGTTTCTCGCCTTCCAGCTTGGACTTGAAGTGCGTCTCGCCGATGCCAATGTCGAGCTGCTCGCCGCTGCGTTTTGCTGTCCAACGTGTGGGGCCTTGCCCATCGGCCCATTGCAGTTGCCATTCGCCGGTGGCATCGGCTGCCGAGAGGGGGGCCATTTCGTGCCGTTGGCCTTCCACCCATACCTCGAACACGCGCGCACCGTCATCGCGGAACAGGCCGGCGTCGGCGACGACGAGGTTGGCCAATCGGCCTGGCGCGATACGGCCCAGGCGTGCGTCTTCGCGCACGAGTGTGGCTGGCGTGGTGGTCAGTGCACGCAGTGCGTCGGTTTCGGACAGGCCGGCCCGGACCGCACGCCGCACGTTGGCCCAGAAGTGTTTCTCGGGCTCCTTCAACCCACGTGTCGTGAACGCGATGTCGATGCCCGCGGCCGCGACGCGCCCGGGATTGGCCGGTGCCTGCTCCCAGTGCTCCAACTCGGCGAGCGCGATGTTGAGCGCGGTCTCGGCATTCTCGACCGCCGGTGCCTCGGGGAAGGCGAGCGGCAGCACGAAGGGCGATTGCGCGGTGCGCGCTTGTGGCAGCACGCGGTATTCGTGACCGGTGCCGAGCATGACCAGGTCCAGCTCGAATTCCTGCCTGAGCCGCGCCACGCGGCCCACGTCGGCCTCGTCGTCGAGTTGGAAGAACACGCGCTGCGCACCGGTGGCCGCTGGATGCAGCGCCGCCAGCGCGGCATCGGGTTCGGGGCGCTGGATCGGCGTACGACCGCGCCAATTGCTTGCGGCGTGATACCAGCGGGCGTCGTACAGCGATTGGCGGATCAACGCGATCGCTCCCATCAACGAACCCGGGTACTCGCCGCCGTAGGCGAAATCGAATGCCACATGCTGGCTGGTGTCGCGCGCCAGCAGCAGATCGCCGCTGCGCGTGCTGTCGCGCAGCAGCAGGAGCGCGCCCTGACCGCGGATCACGCCGGTTTGCGGCAGGGTCTGCGCGGCGGCAAAGCCGAGTTTGCGCAGTGCGGCGACTTCATCTGACCTCGTTTGCAGATGGTCGGCGGCGGAAATCTCGGGACGCACGTGGCGGTTCCAGTGTGGTGTGCCAGGCTGGTCCCCGGTCTGCCGATGCGGCGCGTTCGCGCCGCGAGCGATGCCTTTGATGCCGCCGGGCTTGAGCGCATCGGGCAGCCCCAGGCTGGTGGTGACATCAATGAAACCGGGGAATACGGTCTTGCCTCCGAGGTCGCGTCGCTCGGCGCCCTGGGGCACCTGTTCGCCCACCGTCACCGAGACGATCTTGCCGTCGCGCAACGTGATCGTGGCCGATTCGATGACGCGTCCGGGCTCGCTGACGACGCGTGCGTTGACCAGCGCGATGTGGCGGGTCGGACGCTCGGCCACGCCCTCGGACGGCAAGGTGGATTGTTGCGAAGTGGCGGACGTGGAACACGCCAAACACGCGATCAGCGTCGCGCACAGGCGCGGCGTTGGATTGAACATCATTGGAGATCCCCCGGAGTCGAACCGGGGCGAGCATAGCAGCCGGATGCGGGGCAGCCATCAGTCTGTCCCGCACCGCCGTTGATTCATCATCGCCAACCGCTGTTCTGTCCGGTGTTCCGGTAACCGCCTGCCGCGTCCATCTGCCCGCCCTGCTGCGACATGCTCGCGGACAGCTGTTGCACTTGCTGCCAGGCTTCCACGCCGCCGCGATACCAGTACACCTGCGTGAATCCCATGTTGATCGCGCGCAGCGCCGCGTTGTAGGACATCCAGCACTGCGTGCTCTGGCAATAGAACACCAGCGGCTTGGCTTTGTTGCCCTGCGTCACCTGCTGCAGGTATTGGCCGAATTCGCGTTGAGTCTGGTCGTTGAACGAACCGGGCTGCGATGCGGGGGCGGCGTTTTGCGCCATCGGCAGGGTAGGGCCAGGGCCGAGCACATGGAACACCAGCAGGCCGGCTTGCTGCTCCTGTTGGTACAGCGAGAGCAGGCGATCGGTGGTGATGACCTGACCGCCGGGAATCGAGGTGGGGGTCGGGCCGTGCAGGGTGGTCTGAAGTTGGGCTTGGGGGGCGACACCGTAGTCCTGCATCTCCGCCTGCAGAATGGCCTGGAACGGATTGGCGCCTCCCATGCCGCCGTGGGGCTGTGGCGTGCCGTAGCCGGGTGCGGCCGGCGCCGGGGCGTAGCCTGCGCCGGGTGGCGAATGGCCGTCTTGCTGTTGCGGGTAGCCACCTTGTTGCTGAGGGACGCTCTGTTGCTGCATCGGCATGGTGTTGTAGTCGCCGATGTGGCCGCTCTGCGGTGCCTGCTGCGGGGTCGAAGGGTACGAGGGTGCTTGGTTGAAGCTCTGTTGGGCCAGCGCCGGTGAGGCCACGGCGGCAGCGAAGACGAAGGCAAGGCATATCCGGTGATTCATGTCGGTTCTCCGAGAGATCGGATGCTGTCTGCATCCGAGGGCCGGAATCGTCCGGCCTGACATGAAAGGCGCGAGAGTGCGGTGGATTGGCTCAGTCCCGCTGAGTCGGCCGGGAGGCCGGCTCAGGCGTGCTCGCGCTCACGCGGTGCGGCGGTGGCGGGGCGGGCGAGCTTGAGTGCCACGCGGGAAATTCCGGGCAGCGCGCGCAGTGCCTCGATCAGTGCCGGCGCGGTGTGTACCCGAATGGATGCATCGGTGTCGATGATGCCGCGCGCATCGGCCGTGAGGATTTCCAGTGTCAGCGGCGCCGGGCCGTCGAGGCAGGGGGCGAGTGTCTCGCGCAATGCCGCATCGACGCCGGGAACGGTGGCATCGAGCGTGAGGCGCAGGCGTTGGCCGTATTCCGTGCAGTAGCTGGCGATTTCCCAGGCGCGGCGCAGTCGCAGACCGGTGCCGCCGCGGAATCGGTCCTCATGAAGCTGCCCTTCGATCAGGAGGAACGCGCCACTCTGCAGCGCCGAATCCGCAATCTCGCGCAGCGCATCAGCGTACACGGTGGCCTCGATGCGGCCGTGTCCGTCTTCGAGGGCGACGAAGACGCGGTCCTCGTTGCGCCGGTTGACGGCGATCACTTGTCCCGCCAGCAGCACCAGGGCGTCGTTGCCGCGCATGAAGCGGCGCTGCTCGAAGGCGGCATCGACGCCATCCAGCGTGCAGGTGATCAGACCGGCCACGTATTCGCGCAGCGGGTCGATCGGGTGGCCGCTGAGGTAGTGGCCGAGCGTCTCGCGTTCGCCGTTGAGGCGTTCGATCAGCGGCCACTCCGGCAGCGGCTCGAACACGGGCAGGATCGGCGTTTCCACGGTGGAGTTGCCGAACATGTCCACTTGGCCGGCGGCGCGATCGCGTGCCATCTGCTCGGTGGCGCGCAGCATGTCGGGCAATTGCGCCTTCATCGTGGCGCGATTGACGCCGAGCCCGTCGACCGCACCGGCCGCGATCAGGGTTTCGTGCACGCGCCGATTCACCTTCTGGCCCAGTCGCTGACAGAAATCGAACAGATCGCGATAGGCGCCCTCTTCCTCGCGGATCCGTGCAATCTCGCGACATGCGCCTTCGCCCGCGCCCTTGATCGCCCCCAGTCCGTAGCGAAGGGTGCGGGAGTCCACCGCCTGGAACGTGTAGTCGGAGGCGTTGACATCCGGCGGCAGCACGGACAGTCCCATCGCCCGGCACTCGGTCAGGAAGGTGACCACCTTGTCGGTGTTGTCCATGTCAGACGACAGCACCGCGGCCATGAACTGGGCGGGGTAGTGCGCCTTCAGCCAGGCCGTTTGGTAGCTGACGAGGGCATACGCGGCGGCATGCGACTTGTTGAAACCGTAGCCGGCGAACTTCTCCATGACGTCGAAGATTTCGTCCGCCTTGAACTCGTCCAGGCCGTTGGCGGCGGCGCCGGTGCGGAATTTGGCCCGCTCCTTGGCCATTTCCTCCGGCTTCTTCTTGCCCATCGCGCGGCGCAGCAGGTCGGCGCCGCCGAGCGAATAGCCGCCGACGATCTGCGCCATCTGCATCACCTGCTCCTGATAGACCATGATGCCGTAGGTCTCTTTCAGGACCGACTCCACGCGGGGATCGGGATAGATGATTGGTTCTTCCCCGTGCTTGCGCTTGCAGAAGCTGGGGATCAGGTCCATCGGGCCGGGGCGGTACAGCGACACCAGTGCGATGAGATCCTCGAATCGGTCGGGCCGCGCGTCCTTCAACAGGCGCTGCATGCCGCCGGATTCGAACTGGAATACCGCGACGGTCCGTGCCTGCGCGAACAGTTCGTAGGTGGCCTTGTCGGTGAGCGAGATTCGTGCGATGTCCAGCGGCGTCTCGCCGCAGCGGGCGCGCTCGCGGTTGATCGCCTTCACCGCCCAATCGATGATGGTCAGCGTGCGCAGGCCGAGGAAGTCGAACTTCACCAGACCCACGGCTTCCACGTCGTCCTTGTCGAACTGGGTGACGACGCCGCGACTCTGGCCCTCGATCTTGCTCGGGGGTTCGTAGAACAGTGGCGAAAACTCGGTCAGCGGCTTGGGCCCGATCACCACGCCACCGGCATGCTTGCCGGCGTTGCGGGTCAGGTCTTCCAGCTTGAGCGCCAGATCGATCAGGTCGTGGACGTCGTCTTCGCTTTCGTAGCGCTGGATCAGATCGGGCGAGCGCAGGTCGGCGTTCTCCCTGGATTTTTCGGTACGGCCCAGTGCGTCTTCCAGGCCGATGCCGAGCACGTTCGGGATCAGCTTGGCGATGCCGTCGACGAAGCCGTAGGACAGGCTCAGCACGCGGCCGCAGTCGCGTACCGCCGCCTTCGCCGCCATGGTTCCGTAGGTGATGATCTGGCTGACATGGTCGCGGCCGTATTTCCCGGCCACGTACTCGATCACCAGATCGCGCTTGTCCATGCAGAAGTCGATGTCGAAGTCCGGCATCGACACGCGTTCGGGGTTGAGGAAACGCTCGAACAACAGGCCGTAGGGCAGCGGGTCGATATCGGTGATGCGCAATGCCCAGGCGACCAGCGAGCCGGCGCCGGAGCCACGCCCCGGTCCGACCGGGATGTCGTTGCGCTTGGCCCAGTTGATGAAGTCGGCCACGATCAGGAAGTAACCGGGGAAGCCCATGCGGCAGATCACCGCGAGTTCGGTTTCCAGACGTTTTTCGTAGTTTTCTCGCGTGTTGCCTGCGGGAATCGCGTAGCCGTCCAGGCGATCCGCCAGACCGCGACGGGATTCCTCGCCGATCCACGAGTCAAGCGTCTGGCCTTCAGGAACCGGGAACAGCGGCAGGTAGTAGGTGCCGAAACTCAGCTCCAGCGTGCAGCGTCGCGCGATTTCCACCGAGTTTTCCAGCACGCCGGGGAGGTCGGCGAACAGCTCGACCATGTCCTCGGGCGACTTGAAGTATTGCTCGGGGGTGTAGTCGCGCTCGCGCCGCGGGTCGGCGAGCACGCGGCTGGTGGCGATGCAGACGCGCGCCTCGTGCGCATCGAAATCGTCGCGATCGAGAAATCGGACATCGTTGGTGGCCACGACCGGACAATCGAGTGCATGCGCCAGTTTCAGCGCAGCCAGCTCGAAATCGCCTTCGCCTTCACGGCCGGTGCGGGTGAGTTCGAGATAGAAACGGTCGCCGAAGTCGCGTTGCCATGCGGCCAGCCGCAGTCCGGCCTCGTCGGTACGGCTTTCCAGCAGGCATTGGCCCACGTCGCTCTTCTGGCCGGCGAGGGCAATCAGACCCGCCTGTGCTTGACGCAGCCATTCCGGGAGGATGGTGACGTATTCCCCGTGGTGACCGTCACGGTAGCCGCGCGAGAGCAGCTCGGAGAGATGGCGATAACCGTCGAGGTTCTGGCACAGCAAGGTCAGCCGCGCCGGCTTCTTGCAGCCCGGATCGTCGATCCAGACATCGGCGCCGATGATGGGTTTCACGCCGGCTTTCTCTGCCGCCCGGTAGAACTTCACCAGCGCGAACAGGTTGCTCTGGTCGGTCAGGGCCAGGGCCGGCATCCCGGCGCTGGCGCAACGCTTCACCAACTCGCCGATGCGGATCGTCGAATCGACCAGCGAGAACTCGCTGTGCAGGTGCAGGTGGACGAAGCGCGGTTCCATTCGGCCGGAGGCATCCGCAGGGGAAGGGGAAGCGGGCAGCGTAGTGGCGGCAGGAAAGGCGGACAAGGCTTGACGAACCTGCAGATGCCGCGCCGCAGGCAGGCGGCCGCGCCGCAACGATGGCCGGGCGAAATCCCACCGCAAAGCCGAATACACGAATGCAGCCGCATCCGCCTTGCCGGGGTTGAAGCAAACGCGTCAGCAGGATGGAAAATGCAGGGTCGAATACCGCGGAGCTGATGCTTCACAAGACCATGTCGTCAGCGGTTGACGGGGGGGGCATGCACGCATGTCATGCGGCACCCGCGATGGAATGGAACGAGATGTCGGGTGGTCCGGCCAGGAACGCGCCAGCCGATTGAATGAAGGCTTGGATGTGCGGCTGTTGCATGTGCGGGCCCAGAAATGTGGCCTGATCGGGCCACCGCTCAATGAGCGTGATCGACTCTGGATTGGCAATATCCTGCAGGATTTCAATGCCCGCACATGCGGGTTCTTTGGCCAACACCGTGGCGACGAGCTCACGAACAGCTGTCAATGCGTCCGGAGCCTTGTCGGGTTGGGCGATGTAGCGAACAACGACGGCGATATTGGACACTGGCAATCCTCCAAATTTTCAAGCGACGCCTGAGACAAGAGTCAGGCCGCAGCCTGCGCTGTGAAGTGACCGATGGCGAGGGTGATGGCCAGGCAAGTCACCATATACGCGACGTTGACAGAAGGCTGCCACGAGCGCCAGCGGGAACGCCGTTGCGCCGAAAACGTACTGGGAAAGCGTCAGTTCATGCTTTCTCGTACGATCGTTCGTAGTCATTGTGGAAAATGCAGAATCAGATGCCGTGAAGCTGACGCTTCACGAAACCCTGCCGTCAGTGCGAAGGATCGTGACGGAGGATGCCGGGGCGGGTGAGGCGGGCGGGTCGCACTCGTTCTGGACGAATGCGACCCGCCGGCCGATAGCGTTGCCTCGGCCTTACCAGCCGCAGGACTTGCCCTGGTTCTGGTTTTCCAGCCAGGTTTGCAGGGGTGCGAAGTATTCCAGCACGGCCGAGGCGTCCATCTGCTCGCCGCCGGTCAGCTCCTTGAGGGTCTGCTGCCAGGGCTGGCTGTTGCCCTTGGACAGCATGGCCCAGTAACGCTGGCCTGCTTCCGGGTTGTCGGCGAAGTTGCACTGGTAGAGCGGGCCTTCGTGGCCGGCGGCATCGCACAGTGCCTTGTAGAACTGGAACTGCAGGATGTGCGACAGGAAGTAGCGCGTGTAAGGCGTGTTGCCCGGCACGTGGTATTTCGCACCCGGATCGAAGAAGTCCTCGCCGCGCGCCCCGGCCGGGGCCACGCCCTGATAGGTTTTCTTCAGGTCCCACCACGCCGTGTTGTAGTTCGCCGGCGTGATCGAGCCGTCGAACACGCCCCAACGCCAACGGTCGATCATCAGGCCGAAGGGCAGGAACGCGACTTTGGTCAGCGCCATGCGCATCTGCGAGTTGATCACCGCCTGCTCGCTGACCGTGGCACCTTCGATCAAACCGATCGACGCAAGGTAGTCGGGGGTCATCGACAACACGATGGTGTCGCCGATGGCCTCGTGGAAACCGTCGTGCGCGCCGTTCTGGAACATCGGCGGCAACTGCTTGTAGGCGAGGTAGTAATAAATGTGGCCGAGCTCGTGGTAGATCGTGGTGAGCTCTTCTTCGGTCGGCTTGATGCACATCTTGATGCGCACCTCGCCCTTGGTATCCATCGGCCAGGCGCTCGCATGGCACACGACATCGCGGTCGCGCGGCTGGACCAGTTGCGAGTCGGTATAGAACGAATCGGGCAGCGCCGGCATGCCGAGGCCGGTGTAGAAGCTTTCGGCCAGACGGGTCATTTTCTCGGCGATCTCGATGTCGGCGCGGCGGCTGAGTTCCACCTGCTGTTCAGCGGTGAGCTTGCCCAGTCCGCCGGCCTGTGCCACGGCGGCGTTCAGCGCCTCGTCGCGCTGGCCGCGCAGGGCCGCGCCGATATCCAGGCTGCCGACGCCACGATACGGCTCCAGCAAGGGCCACAGGTTGCTCCAGTCCTGCTGCCAGAGGTTGCCCGTCAGATGGGCGGGGATCAGGCCGTTCACTTCGCCCGTGTCGCCGTACTTTTCCACCAGCTTGCCGCGGGTGTAGCACTGCAGTTGGCTGTAGAGCGGCTCCACCTGCTTCCACAGGCGGTCGGTCTCGGCCTGGAACTCCGCCGGTGTCATGTCATAGCCGGCACGCCAGACTTCGCCCGTGTTGGCGAACCCCATTTCCTTGGCGCCTTCGTTGGTCAGCTCGACGAAGCGCTGGTAGTCGGCGCGCATCGGCACGGCGATGCCGTGCCAGCCCCGCCAGGCGGCCAGCTGGTCGGCGTAGCTGCTGTTGGCGGTATCGGCGAGGATTTCGGAGATCTGTCCGATGTCCAGACAGTCCTTGCCGGCTTCGCCGTCGCGGCACCACTTGCCGGCGCCGTAAGCGGCCTCCATGCGGCTGGCGATCTCGGCCAGTTCCTTGAGTTTGGCGGGATCGCGGGGCGCGGGCATGGCCACGTCGGTGGCAAGCAGGTGCAGCGCACGCGAGGTGACGGGCGACTGGGCGTCCGCATCGTAGGTTTTGGCCTGTTCGATGAACGCATTGCGCTGCGTCATCCAGCGCTCGTTCGCAGCGGCGGCGACGCGCTGGCTGTCGGCATTGATGTAGGTGCTGGACAGCCACATGGCCGAGGTCATTTCCGGTGTGCTTTCCTCCAGCGTCTGGTTGATGCGGGCGATGAAGGCCTCCGCGCTTTCGGCCGGCGCCTGCGACGATGTGGGCGGCGTGGAGGCGGGGTGTTCGGACCCACAGGCGATGAGGCCCAGAAGCGCGGCGGAAACGGCCACGCCGAGAAGATGGCGGTGAGAGATCATGGTGTGGAGTCTCCGGTGGAGGTTGGGACAGTATCCGGCACAAAGCCCGGGGCGGTGATGTCCAGGCGGGTGACGGGGCCGTACTTTGCGATGTTTTCGGCGATTTTCGCGGCATCGCCGATGATCACCATCGCGTAATCGCGTCCTTGCGGAAACACGCGACGGGCTGCCGCGATTGTCTCCGATGCGACGGCCGTGATGCGCTCGCCGTAACCCTCGATGCGGTCGCGCGACATGCCGTGGAGCGCAAGCGTGGCCAGGGCGCCGGCAATCTGCGCGTTGGTCTGGTAACCGGGTGCGAATTGTCCGAGTACGTAACGCCGTGCCGATTCGAGTTGATCCGCGGGAATGGCCTGGGTATGCAGCCGCTCCTGCACCTCCAGCGCCAGGTCGATCGCCTGCACGGTGGATTCGGTGCGCGTGAAGGAGTTGTAGGAAGCCGAACCGGGCAACGAGAGGCGTTCCAGTTGGGCGCGTGCGCCATACGTGAGCCCCGATTTCACCCGCAGTTCGGTATTGAGCATCGAAGTGAAGCGTCCGCCGAACAGGGTTTGCACCAGGTCCTGGGCTTCGAGCGCCGGATCATCGACGGCCGCACCGACGGTGCCGATCCAGAAATACGTTTGCGTGGCTCCGGGCTTGTCCACCAGCATCACGCGCGGGCCTGATTCGCGGGCCTGCGCCGAGACCTGCGGCAGTTCGCCCGTGGCCTTGCCCCAGTGTCCGAATGCGGATTCGATGGCCTGTCGCATCCTGCGGGCCTCGAAGTCTCCGACAACGGCGATGATGGCGCGATCGGCGCCGACATGTGCGCGGTAGTAACCCTCGATATCCTCGGGCGTGACGCCGGCCAGGCTGCGTTCGTCGCCGCCGATCGGGCGGCCGTAAGGGTGGTCGCGGAACAGCCACGCGTTGCCATAGGTGCCCAGCAGACCGCGTGGGTCGCCATCCTTGGAGGCGATGAGCGACTGGATGGCGCGGGTGCGGAGCTTCTCCAGTTCCGAATCGGCAAGGGTGGGGCGGAGCAACGCGTCCGACAGCAACTCGAACATCAGGGCGGCGTCTTCCGCGAGGAAGTCCCCGCGGACCCACAAGGCTTCACGGTCTGCACTGAAGGCGATGTCGCCGCCGACATTTTCCGCCGCGTTCACGAAAGCCGTGGCATCGCGTTCACCCGCGCCCTTGCCGAGCATTTCGGCCAGCAGCGCTGCGGTGCCTTCCTTGCCGGGTGCGTCGGCGAGTGCGCCGCCGCGGATCGCGATGCGCGCGGCCACCAACGGCGTGTCCTTCTTGGGCACCAGCAGCACCTGTGCGCCGTTTTCCAGCGTGAAGGATTCGGCATCGGGCAGGCGCATGCCGGCGTGCGCCAGCGAGGTGGCCATCGATACGGTCAACACAACGAGAGTCGAGATGCGCATGGATCAGTTCTCCGAAGCCGGCGTGCTGGCCGGAGCAGCCGGGCGCAAGTGCCCGACGGTACGGTTGGCGTCGCGGAAGGTGCGGCGCGCGACCTCGATGAGCGAGGTCGCCTCGATCGCCGCCACCTTCGCTGGTTCGGCGAACAATTGTTGGTAGTCGCCATGGAACACGTCGAACGTGCCCAGCGCCTGCGCCTTGCCCGAAATCGTCTGAAGGCTGCGCCAGAAGCCGGCTTGTGCGCGCTTGTGCGCCTTGCCCAGTTCCGCCTGCGTCACGCCTTCCTTCTGGAGCCTGGCCAGTTCCTCGCCGATGACACGCTCCACCTGCGCCGGATCACCCCCGGGCGGCAACAGCGCGTAGAACCAGACCAACCCCGGATCGAAGCCGGCATCGATGATGGAGCCGACGTCGAGCGCAATCTGCTCGCGCTCCACCAGTCGCTGGTACAGGCGCGAGGATTCACCGCCGGCCATGATCGACATCAGCAGTTGCAGCGGGCGCTGGTCGGCATCGGTTGCGCTGCCCGCGTGCCAGGCCATCGCGAGGATGGGCGCCTGCACACCTTCCTTTTCCACCACGAAGCGTCGCTCGCCCAGTTGTTCCGGTTCCTTCGTGGTGACCGCACGCGGCTCGGGCTGCCGCGGAATCTTGCCGAAGTGATGTTCGATGCGGGCCAGCAACGCCTTGGGCTCCACATCGCCGACGACGAACATCGTGGCGTTGTTGGGCGCGTAATACGTGCGATAGAACGTCTTGAGGTCTTCGATCGACCAGTTTTCGATGTCCGACGGCCAGCCAATCACTGGGAACTGGTAGGGATGCGCGACGAAAGCGGTGGCCTGCATCTGCTCGTACAGGACGCCGAATGGCTCGTTGTCGACGGACGAGCGGCGCTCGCTGTAGACCACGCCGCGTTCGCTTTCGACCACGTCCGGGTCGAAGTCGAGGTTGGCCATGCGGTCGGCTTCGAGCGTCAGGATGGTTTCCAGTGCTTCCTTGGGAAACCAGTCCTGGTACACCGTCACGTCGCTGGATGTGTAGGCGTTGTTGGCGCCGCCCGCCGCTTCCATCACCCGGTCGAACTCGCCGGGCGCGAGCGTGGATGTGCCGTTGAACATCATGTGTTCGAAGTAATGCGCCAGCCCGGTGATGCCCGGGTATTCGTTGCGTCCGCCGACGCGGAACCAGGTGTAAAGGGCGACATTCGGGATGTCGTGGCTGGGCCAGATCACTACCTTCAAGCCGTTGTCGAGGGTGTGCGTGACGATGGCGTCGCTGCCCGGCACGGCCGTGGCGGCGGGTGGTGCCGCCGTCGCGGCAACGGAAAGGCCAAACAGACCGGCGAGCGTCAGAGTGCGAATCAGGGAATGGTTCATGGTCAGGTCCAATTGCACACGACCTTGCCGCACGTGCCGGAGGCCATGAGGTCGAAGCCGCGCTGGAAGTCGTCGATGCGGATCTGATGCGTGAGCACCTTCTGCAGCGGGAAGCCGGTGAGCACCATCTGGGTCATTTTGTACCAGGTCTCGTACATGCGGCGGCCGTAGATGCCATGCAGAGTCAGACCCTTGAAGATCACCTTGTCCCAGTCGATGCCGGCGCCGCGCGGCATGATGCCCAGCATCGCGATCTTGCCGCCGTGGTACATGCAATCGAGCATGTCGCCGAAGGCCTTGGGATTGCCGCTCATCTCCAGGCCCACGTCGAAGCCTTCGATGTGCAGATCCTTGACCACGTCCCGCAACGACTGTTGGGCGACATTGACCACGCGGGTGGCGCCCATGTCGGCAGCCAGTTTGAGTCGGTAGTCGTTGATGTCGGTGACGACGACGTTGCGTGCGCCGATGTGTTTGCAGATGCCCGCGGCAATGATGCCGATGGGGCCGGCGCCGGTGATCAGCACGTCCTCGCCGATCACGTCGAACTCCAGCGCGCAGTGCGCGGCGTTGCCGTACGGGTCGAAGAACGCGGCCAGCTCCGATGGGATCTGATCGGGAATCGGCCACAGGTTGGATGCCGGCATTGCGACGTACTCAGCGAATGCGCCGTTGCGGTTGACCCCGATGCCCACGGTGTTCGGACAGAGATGCTGCCGGCCGGCGCGGCAGTTGCGGCAGTGGCCACAGACGATATGCCCCTCGGCCGACACGCGATCGCCGACCTTGTAGCCGGTCACGCCGTCGCCCAGCGCCACGATGCTGCCAACGAATTCGTGTCCGATCACCAAACCCGGCTGAATGGTGCGTTGGCTCCACTCGTCCCACAGGTAGATGTGGAGATCGGTGCCGCAGATCGCGGTCTTCTCGACCTTGATCAGCACTTCATTGGGTCCGATGGAGGGAATGGGGACCTCTTCCATCCAGATGCCACGCGATGCTTCGCGTTTGACCAGGGCTCGCATGGTTCGGGACATGACGGTTCCGTGCAGTGGAAAGGCGGAATTATAGGACCGCGGGCGCCCGGCCATCGGGATGACCAATGGCGCATCCGAGGTCGTGTCGGAGCCTCCTATAATCGAGAGTTCTTGTCCGAACTCCCACGAGAATCTTCCGATGCGTCTTTCGCTCCTGTGTGCCGGCCTGCTGGCTGCACTTCCCGCCGCTGCCGTTGAAGGCATGTGGACACCCGAACAACTTCCGCAGGTCGCGGATGCGTTGAAGAAGGCCGGCCTGCAGCTGGATCCCGCAACGCTGACCGATCTCACCGGCCAGCCGATGGGGGCCATCGTCTCGCTCGGTGGTTGCACGGCCTCGTTCGTTTCGCCAAATGGCTTGGTGGTCACCAACCATCACTGCGCCTACGGTGCGTTGCAGCTCAACTCCACGCCTGAGCGTCACATGCTGCGCGATGGCTTCATTGCCTCTTCGCTGGCGGACGAGCCCTCGGCCGGCCCGGGCGCCCGTATCTGGGTGACAGAAGAAATCCGCGACGTGACCGAGCAGGTTCTCGGCGGTATCTCCAGGCGCGCCACCGACCGTGCGCGCAACGACGCCATCGATACGGCGCAGAAGAAGCTCGTGGCTGAGTGCGAAGCGGAAGCAGGTTACCGCTGTCGCGTGTTCTCGCATTTCGGTGGGGTGCAGTACCGCTTGTTCCGCCAGTTCGAAATTCGCGACGTGCGTATTGCGTACGCACCGCCGGATGCCATTGGCCGTTTCGGCGGTGACATCGACAACTGGCAGTGGCCGCGCCAGACCGGCGACTTCACGTTCTACCGCGCCTATGTCGGGCCGGATGGCAAGCCGGCACCGTACTCCAAGGAAAACGTGCCTTACCGTCCCAAGCATCACCTGCCGATGGCGACTGCCGGCGTGTCCGATGGCGACTTCGTGATGGTGGCCGGCTATCCCGGCCGCACCCAGCGTTACCAGCTGGCCGGCCAGATCGACGATGCGATCACTTGGGCCTATCCCACCCAGATCCAGATTTTCGACGACCTGATCGACATCGCTGAAACCGCGGGCAGGACGGATCCGGACGTGGCCATCAAATACGCCGCGTCGCTGGCCGGATGGAATAACGGCCGCAAGAACATGGCCGGCATGCTGGAAGGGTTTGCCCGAAGCGATGCCTCCGGCATCAAGCATCGCGAGGAAGCTGGACTGGTGGCTTGGCTCGAAGGACAGGGTCGCGCCGGCAAGGCCGCGCTCGACAACTACCGCGCCTACGTGGCGCTGGTCGATTCGCAGCGTGCCATGCGTGAGCGCGATCGTATCGTGGGTGCGTTGGCGTCTACCGGTCTGATCGGATCGGCCAATACGCTCTATCGTCTGGCGCAGGAGCGTGCCAAGGACGATGCGAGCCGCGAGGCTGGCTTCCAGCAGCGCGACTGGCCGGGCATCGAGGCGGGCCAGCGTCAACTGGAGCGTCGTCTGGACGTGAAGGTCGATCGTCGGATTCTCGGGTACTGGTTCGCCAAGTACGCCGCGCTGCCGGCCAGCCAGCGCCTGCCGGAACTGGATGCGTGGGCTGGTCTGTCCGGGGATGTGCCGTCTACCGCGGAACTGGCTGCGAAGCTGGATGCGCTGTACGCCGGCACCATGCTGCACCAGACCGATGCACGCATTTCGGCATTCAATGCCGACCTCGCCACGCTTGATGCCAGTGACGACAGCTTCATCCAGCTCGCCGCCGCGTTGGCGCCCGCGCTCCAGCGCCGAGACGACGAGCGCAAGGCGCTCAATGGCGCCGTGGCGCGTCTCCAGCCGGGCTACATGCAGGCGTTGATCGATTACCGTACCAGTCAGGGCCGGGCGACGTATCCGGACGCCAACTCCAGCCTGCGCCTGACCTTCGGCAACGTGATGGGGGTGCAGCCGCGTGATGGCTTGGTCTACACCCCGTTCACGACCACGCGCGGCATCGTGCAAAAGCACACCGGCGAAGATCCGTTCGACGCCACGCAGGTGCAGCTGGATGCGATCACCGAGCGCCGTTTCGGTGCCTGGTCGGTGGAATCGCTGAACGATGTGCCGGTCAACTATCTGGCGGATCTGGACGTGACCGGCGGCAACTCCGGTTCGCCCACGCTCAATGCCAAGGGCGAATTGGTCGGTCTGATCTTCGATGGCATCTGGGAGTCGGTGGCATCGGACTGGGTATTCGACACCGAACTCACCCGCACCATCCACGTCGATTCGCGTTACATGCTGTGGATCATGGACGAGGTGTACCCGGCGCCGGCGATCCTCGAAGAACTGGGTATCACGCCGCGTCCGCGTTGAACCGATGTCACGGGGCCGCAACGGCGGCTCCGTGGCCGGCATCCGGATCGATCGCAAGGAAAAAGGGCCGCCCGATCAGGCGGCCCTTTTGTTTTTCGCCGACAGCAGGATCACTTCACCCGGCTGAACTCGTGCACGGCGTCCACCAGCACCTTCATGTGCTCGGGCTTCACATCCGGGGTGACGCCGTGGCCCAGGTTGAAGACATGGCCGGGACCGGAGCCGTAGCTTTCCAGCGTGGCGCGGACTTCGTCGCGGATGCGTTCGGGCGAGGCAAACAGCGTGGCAGGGTCGAGGTTGCCTTGCAGCGCCACCTTGCCGCCGATACGGCGACGGGCGTCTTCCAGCGTGACCAGCCAATCCACGCCGATGCCTTCGGCGCCGGTGTCGGCGAGCGCCTCCAGATGCGCGGCATTGCCCTTGCCGAACAGTACCAGCGGGGTGCGTTCCGCGCCTTCGCCGCGAGGCAGCTCGCGCGCGATGCGCTCAAGGTAACGCAGCGAGAATTCGCGGTAGGCCGCCGGCGACAGCACGCCGCCCCACGTGTCGAACACCTGCAACGCTTGCGCGCCGGCCTCGCGCTGTGCCGCGAGGTAGGCGATCACCGCGTCGGTGACGACTTCAAGCAGGCGATGCAGGGTTTCCGGTTCGTTGAACATCATGGCTTTGATGCGCACGAAATTGTCGCTGCCGCCGCCTTCCACCATGTAGCAGGCCAGTGTCCACGGGCTGCCGGAAAAGCCGATCAGCGGCACGCGTCCGGCCAGCTCGCGCCGGATCAGCGAGACGGCATCGGTCACGTAACGCAGTTCGGTGCCGATGTCGGGCACGGCGAGTTTCGCCACATCGGCCGCGCTGCGGATCGGGCGTTCGAATTTGGGGCCTTCGCCATCGACGAAATACAGGCCCAGGCCCATCGCATCGGGCACCGTGAGGATGTCGGAGAACAGGATCGCTGCATCCAGATCGAAGCGCTCCAGCGGTTGCAGCGTGACTTCGCAGGCCAGTTCCGGTGTTTTGGCCAGCGCGAGGAAGCTGCCGGCGCGCGCCCGGGTGGCGCGGTATTCCGGCAAGTAGCGGCCCGCCTGCCGCATGATCCAGACAGGGGTGCAATCGACGGGTTCGCGCCGCAGCGCACGCAGGTAACGGTCGTTGGTCATGGTGTGGCTCCCGGAAAAACGTGCTCTCCCGTGTGGCGGGAGAGGGTGGTCATGTGCGCGTGTCGTCCGAAACGGCGAAGCCGCGTTTCACGTGCAGGGCGCGCAGCTTCTCGAACGTGTCGATGGCCTGTGCGCGATCGGTGAACAGTTCGCGCTTCAGTTGGCTCTTGCCGCCGACCTGACCGGCTTCCCGGATCAGTTCCCAGCCACCGAACAGGTCTTGCTCCAGCAGCAGGCGAAGATAGCGTGGGGCCGGCAGCCCGGCGGTGGTTTGCTGCATGTAGAGGTGCATGGCGGCATTCTACCGGGCCGCTTGGCTGGTTGCCGCATCGAGACAGCTCGATACCTCGGCTTCATCCACATCGGGTGCGATGCAGGCCTGGCCCAGGCCGCGCCAGAGGATCAGCCGCAGCCGACCCGAGACATTTTTCTTGTCCAGCCGCATCAGGTCGAGAAGACGCCCCGGATCGCTTCCAGACGGCAGAGCGACGGGAAGATTCAATCGCTGCAGCAGCGTTGCGAGCCGGTCGCCATCCGGGGCCGGTGCCACGCCGAGCCGTGCGGACAGCTGCGCCGCGAGCACCATGCCGATCGCCACGGCTTCGCCATGCAGCAGCCCGCCGTAGGCATCCGCGGTTTCCAGCGCGTGACCGAAGGTGTGGCCGAAGTTGAGCAAGGCGCGATCTCCCTGCTCGGTTTCGTCGCGCGCGACGATGGCGGCCTTGTGTCGGCAGCAGCGTTCGATGGCCTCGGCCAGTATGGCCGGTTCGCGCGCCAGCAGTGCGTCGGCGTGTGCCTCCAGCCATTCGAAGAAAGTTGCATCGCCGAGCGCGCCGTACTTCACCACTTCCGCCAACCCGGCGCACAGTTCCCTGGCCGGCAAGGTGGCAAGCACGTGCGTGTCGGCAATGACGGCGACCGGCTGATGAAACGCGCCGACCAGGTTCTTGCCCTCGGGCAGATCCACGGCAGTTTTCCCGCCGACCGAGGAATCCACCATCGCCAGCAGCGTAGTGGGCAATTGCATGAAGGCGATGCCGCGCATCCAGCAGGCCGCGACGAAGCCGGAGAGGTCACCGACCACGCCGCCGCCGAGTGCGATGACCGTGGCATCCCGACTGGCCCGGATCCGGGCCAGTTCGCCCAGCGCTTGACCGAAACGCGCCAGCGTCTTCTCGCTTTCGCCCGGGGGCAGGACAAGGGATGTGACGGACTTGCCCTGCAATCGCGCCAGGACACGGTCCAGATAATGCGGGGCAACATTTTCGTCGCTGATGATCAGGACGTGGCGGCCACGGATCAGCGTCGGCCAGTCGTCGCCTGCAAGCAGTCCGGGACCGATGTGGATGGGGTAGCTGCGCGCGCCGAGTTCGACGGTCAGGCGGCGGATGGCATCGGGTATCACGCGGAAGGACTCGGGATGGGGAGGCTGTGGAGGGTGCCAGTGTTCGCGCAGCAGGGCGTGGAGACGGTCCACCGCGTGACGCACGCTGTTTCGATCGGTCTCGAAGCGCAAATCGGCTACCTGGTCATAGAGCGGGGCGCGCTCCTCGCCGATGCGCCGGAGGATCTCGCGCCGATCGCCGCGTTGCAGCAACGGTCGGCTGCGATCGTGCGCCAGTCGGCGCAGTTGGGATTCCAGATCCACCGCAAGATAGACCACGAAGCTTCGTTCTGGCAGGAGCGCGCGGGTGTCGGGGTGCAGCACTGCGCCGCCGCCGGTGGCGATGACTTGGCTTTGCCCGGCGCACAGGCGTGCCAGCGTTTCGTGTTCACGGGCGCGAAAGCCCGCTTCGCCTTCGAGTTCGAAGATCAGCGGAATGCTGGCGCCGGTGCTGCGCTCGATCTCGCGATCGGCATCCACGAAGGGCAGGCCAAGGCGTTCGGCCAGACGGCGTCCGATCGAGGACTTGCCCGAGCCCATCGGGCCGATCAGGACGAGGTTTGGGGCGGATTTCATCCGCACGATGCTAGCATTGTGATCCCGTGCCCATCAGGGCTTGCACCATCGACAGGTCAGGATGATCCGTTTTTTCGTCGTTTTCGTCGTATTGCTGGTCACGCTGTTCTCGTTGCGCATCACCACCTTCGGCAACGACTACGTGACCGAGCCATTCACGGCCATTCTTGCTCAGGTCAGCGGCTTCATCATCAAGCTGTGGGACAGGGACGTGTACACCACCGGTGTGGAGATATGGACAGCCGATCGCAGCTTCGGAGTGGGGATTGCGCCGGGTTGTGACGGCATCGAGGCGGTGATCATCCTGATTTCGGCGATCGTCGCGTTCCCTTCTCCGTGGAAGCACAAGGTCGTGGGGATCGCGCTGGGCTTCATCGCCATCCAGTCGCTCAACCTGGTGCGCATCATCAGCCTGTTCTACATGGGTCAATGGAGTCAGACGATGTTCGACTGGTTCCACCTCTATCTATGGCAGGCGCTGATCGTTCTCGATGCCTTGGCAGTATGGCTGGTCTGGTTGCGCTATCTGCCGCGTCGCGGTCGTCCGGGCCGGGGCAATCCGCCGTCCACGCCCGATTCCGGTATCCCGGCCGCCGCGTAAGTGTCAGGATTGATCGGCACGCACAGCAAGGGAGTCTCCCGCAGATGATCCAGCAGAATGTGATCGGACTGCTTGAAGATGACGAGGATCAGAGCCGGTTGCTGTCGCACTGGCTGGTCGATGCGGGATATCAGGTGCGGCTGTACCCCAGCAGCGCGGAGTTTCGTCGCAAACAGGGCGCAGCCTCGGTCGATCTGTTGATCCTGGACTGGAATCTGCCCGATGAAAGCGGTCTGTCGATCCTGCGCTCCCTGCGGGACGCCGGCTCGGAAATGCCAGTGCTTTTCCTCACCGCGCGCAGCAGCGAGGACGACATCGTTACCGGGTTGCGGGAAGGCGCGGACGATTATGTCAGCAAGCCCGCCACCCAGCGCGAATTGCTGGCCCGTGTCGGCGCACTGCTGCGGCGCACCCATCTGAAGAAGGACGCTGCCGAGGAGGAGGGTGTCGAACCGTACCGGATCGACCTGATGCGGCGCCGTGTCGAGCTGGCGGGCGAGGAAATCCCGCTTACCGACCGTGAATTCGAGTTGGCGCTTTTCCTGTTCCGCCGGCGTGGCCGCGTGGTCAGTCGGGAAGCGCTGCTTGAAAGCATCTGGAACATCCGAGGGGATGTGGCCACCCGCACCGTGGATACCCACATCAGCCGACTGCGCAAGAAATTGGGGCTGGGCGGCGAACATGGATGGCGACTCAATGCCGTCTATCAGCACGGTTACCGACTGGAGCGCGCCTGAGCGCGACGACAATGAGCATCAACGACTCCCTCCATGCCGAGGCCTTGCGCACCTTCGACGACCTGCTGGAGCAGGCGCGTGTTGCCGGGGATCCCGAACCCACCGCGATGACCTTGGCCACCGCGGACCCGGATGGTCGCCTTTCCGCGCGCGTGGTATTGCTCAAGGCGCACGATGCGCGCGGACTGGTGTTCTACACCAACACCCTGAGCCGCAAGGGGCTGGCTCTGGCGGTGAATCCCCGAGCTGCGGTGCTGTTTCACTGGAAAACCCTGCGCGATCAGGTGCAGGTTCGCATCGAAGGTCTGGTGGAGTCGGTTTCCGATACCGAAGCGGATGCCTATTTCGCCACGCGTCCGCGCGAGAGCCAGTTGGGTGCCTGGGCGTCACTCCAGTCCGAGGCGTTGCCCGATCGAAGCGCGTTCGAGGCGCGCTACGCACAGTTCACGCAGCAATACGAAGGCCGCGACGTGCCGCGCCCGCGCCACTGGTCCGGCTATCGGTTGGTGCCGGATGCCTTCGAGTTCTGGTACGGCGTGCCGTATCGTCTGCACGAGCGCCACGTGTATCGCTGCGTGGACGGAGTCTGGGGACGCGGGTTGCTGTATCCCTGAGCTGCCAACAGGCAGTGGCAACGTGATTTGAAGTCGATCCTGCATTCCGGGGCCGGGTTTTCCCGGTTCTTTTTCGTGCTGCATCCGTTGTGATGCAGCGTCTCCGTGAAATGCGAGGTCGCGCTACTTGCGGGTGAACAGCCGGAAAAGGCCGCCTTTTTCGCTTTTTTGAGGCGCAGCCTGTTGAAGCCGCTGGCGCGGGATGTATTCGATCCGGCCGATGGCGTCGTAGGCATTGACGATGTCGAATACCTCTTCCATCCGGGAGCCGCTGGCGCGAGCTACCTCGTGCAGAGGCATCGGAGTGGTCATCAGTGCCGCGATGCGGCCGTGGGCGCGAAGTTCGGGTGCGGCCACGAAGGGGTGCTTGATGCTGTAGCTGCCGCCCGGATCGAGCTTCGGATTGAGCCGTCCGTGCGAGGCAGCCAATGCGAACAGCCAGTTCAACTCGTCGAACACACGCGGAATCTGGCTTTCGCGCACGCGCTGGAGCTCGCTGCCGGCAATCGCGAAACTGCATGCCGTTTCCGGACCGGCTTCGGCATAGGGCAGGAGCTCGTGCAGCGGATGCTGGGTGTAGAAGCGGCGCAGTTTCGGATCCAGCACCACATCGGGCAAACCCTCGGCACTGACGCGAACGGGGCTGAGGATCGCGCCTTCGCGCAGCAGATTTGGCAGCACGGGCGTGCCCGCATCGGCGCTGGCAGCCGCCTGCGTTTCCCTGGATGCAGCAGGACGTGGCGTTCCCAGTGAGATGGGCTGTACATCCAGGGGCGAAACCCCGATCAAGGCGGCGGCGTCGCGCGTGGCCGTGTCCTCGCGCCGCAGCGCTCGTCGGGCGCTGTCGCCGCCCTGGGCTTCCTGCACCCGCGTGGTGTGGTCCACCATCGGCTTTTTCGGCTCGGGTTCGATCAGCGGATCACCGTGAACCAGCAAGGCGAAGGCATCCAGTGCGTCCGACCCGGTGGCCGGCACGTTTCCTTGTGCAGGCACCGGGAGGGTGTCGGTGGGCGCAGCGTGTTGGGGGTGATCCCATGTGGCATCACCCTTGCCTTGCGGCACTACATCGCCCAGCTCGGTGTTGTAGAAGTCCGCATCCAGTCCGGTGACGATGTCGGATTCCGTGCGCATTTCGCCAGCAGTGTTGAGGATGGCGACCAGCTGGTCGAGCTTCAGTGGTCGCCGCAGCGCCATGCCGTGCACCACCACGTCATTCTGATCGCAGAGGATTGCGACCGGGATGCCGGAAGCCAGGCATCGGTTCTGGATCGCGATCGAGGCCAGATCACCCTGAGGCTCGATGATGGTCAGGTCGGCCTCGTCACCGTCGCGCAGGCTCCACTGGTGCTTCAGGCGTGCGCCGGCCATGCGCACCAGCAGGCGGATGTGCGCAACGGATTCTTCGGAGGCGCCGACGATGGAGAGGGTTCGCGAGGCTGGCATTGCCCGGTTCGGTGGTTTCGACAACGGAAGCGCATGAGCATAAGCCAGAAACGGAGGATTTCCCGTCCTTCGCGCACTTTGTTCACAATTGTGCACACCGGGTGCAACGAGCGGATGGTATCCACGATATTGGCGCGGCCTGCTACCCTTCTGCGCCACGCCGCATGGGCGGGATGACAGCCAGCACTTCGAGGGGAGCAGCGCAACGATGGCCAGAACACGCAGGAAGCCGCAAGGCAGGGGACAGACCGGGCACGTGGAGGGCGTCTCCAGGCCGAAATTGACACCGGAGTGGCGAGTCGTGGCATTGGCCGGCATCGGAGTGGTGCTGACCGTGTATCTGCTGATCGTGCACCTCATGGGAGCCTCCACGCTGTTCTGCCAGCAGGGCTCGTCCTGCGACATCGTGCAAAGCAGCGCCTGGTCGACCCTGTTCGGACTCCCGGTGGCGCTTTGGGGCTTGGGGCTGTATGCGCTGATCGCGTTGGTTGCAGCCACCGGGCGCAGCGCAGCGGTCCGCTGGCGCCGTCTGTTCCCGCTTTCGCTGATCGGCGTTCTGGTCAGCGTGTACCTCACCCTGGTGGGCTGGATCGCGTTGGAAGCGTTCTGCGTGTGGTGCCTGATCTCGCTGGCACTGATCATCGCGATCTTCGTGCTGGTGCTGCGCAAGCGTCCGGCCCAGACGCCTGCGGAAGGCTGGAAGCGCTGGCTGACCATGCACGCCATCGTGCTGGTGCCTTTGATGGTGCTGATTTCCGCCGCGCAGGCCGGCTGGTTGTCGCCGCCGGATGATCCGCGTCTGGAGCCGTTGGCAGCGCACCTGAGCGAGAGTGGCGCCAAATACTACGGGGCCTATTGGTGCCCGAACTGCCGCAAGCAGAAGGGATTGTTCGGCCGTGCCGCCGATGGCTTGCCGTATGTGGAGTGCACGCCGAACGGGCGCAATGGCGCGGTGGCCTTCGAATGCGCCGCGCAGGGCATCGACAGCTTCCCGACGTGGATCATCCGTGGCCAGCGTTACAACGGTCTGCTCACGCCTGACGAATTGGCACGGCATTCGCGCTTCCGCCAGTGGAACGCGCCGTCCGCCGGCGACGCAGACAAGTAAGCCGCATCATGGCCGATGGCGAACGCGGATGGGTGCGCGGGCCGACACAGGTTCTGCGCGCGTTTCGCTGGTCGATGCAGGGGCTGGCGGCGTGCTGGCGGCACGAGTCGTCGTTTCGCCTGGAGGTGGTGCTGTTCGTCGTGTTCGCCCCGCTCGGCCTGTGGTTGGGCGAGAACAGCGTCGAGCGCGTGCTGCTGGTATCGAGCCTGCTCGCCGTGCTCGGCGTGGAAGTGTTGAACTCGGCGCTCGAAGCGGCGGTGGATCGCTTCGGGCCCGAACGCCACGAATTGGTCGGACGCGCCAAGGACATGGGCTCGGCGGCGGTGTTCGTTTTCATGATGAATGTGCTGCTGGTCTGGGCACTGGTGTTGTTACCGCGCCTGTGGCGCTGATTTTTTTCATTCAAGGATTGAAGATGACCGACCAAACCCTGCCCGTGCTGCAACTCAAACGCGGCGAGGATCGTCGCCTGCGGGCCGGGCACCTCTGGGTGTTCAGCAATGAAATCGACGTGACCCGCACGCCGCTCACCCACTTCGCGCCGGGCGATGCGGTGAGCATCGTGGATGCCGGCGGGAAGTCGCTGGGCACAGGCTACGTCAACCCGTCCACGCTGATTGCCGCGCGTTTGCTCGATCGCGGTGGCCACCCGCTGGATCGCTCCTTGATCGTGCATCGGCTCAACGTCGCGCTCGCCTTGCGCGAGCGGCTGTATCCGGATGCGCCGTTCTATCGACTGGTGTTCGGCGAGTCCGACGGATTGCCGGGGCTGGTGCTGGACCGCTTCGGCGACATCATCGTGGGACAGACCACCACCGCAGGCATGGAACGGCTCAAGCCGGAAATCGCCGAGGCCGTGGAGAAAGTCCTTTCTCCTTCCGCACTGGTGTGGAAGAACGATGGCGGCGCGCGCGCACTGGAGGCGCTGCCTTCCGAAGTGACGGTTGCCTTCGGCGAGGTCACCGGCCCGCTGCGCGTGGAGGAGGGCGGATACCGCTTCGATGTGGATGCCACCGGCGGCCAGAAAACCGGCTGGTTCTACGACCAGCGCGCCAATCGCGACCAGCTCGCACCGTATGTGCGCGGTGGCGCGAAAGTGCTCGATCTGTTCAGTTACGTCGGTGCGTGGGGCGTGCGTGCCGCAGGCTTTGGCGCGTCGGAAGTCACGTGTGTGGACGCGTCGGCGCAAGCCGTGGAGGCGGTGCGTCACAATGCCGCACTGAACCATCTTTCCAACCGCATCGAAGCCGTGTGCGACGATGCTTTCGAGTTCCTCCGGAAAGCCCGCGCGGAGCGTCGCCGTTGGGATGTCGTGATCGCCGATCCACCGGCCTTCGTGAAGCGCCGCAAGGATTTCCGTGAAGGCTCGCTCGCTTATCGCCGCATCAACACGATGGCGATGCAGGTGCTGGAGCGCGATGGCATCCTGGTGAGCTGCTCCTGCAGCCATCACATGGCGCGTGATTCGTTCCTGGATGCGATCAACGCCGGCGCGCGCCATCTGGATCGTCAGGTGCAGGTGCTGCAGGCGCTGCGTCAGGGGCCGGATCATCCGGTGCAGGCCGCGATTCCGGAAACCGATTACCTCAAGGGCTTCATCTGCCGCGTACTGCCTGCATGAGTCTTCTCCATACCATCGATCCTGTCGCATTCCATCTCGGTCCGGTGTCCGTGCACTGGTACGGCTTGATGTATCTGGCGGGCTTTCTGGTGGCGTGGTGGCTCGGCCGTGCGCGAGTGCGAGCAGGACGATTGCCGGTGGATGAGCAGGCCTATTCGGATTTGGTGTTCTACGCGATGCTCGGCGTGCTGCTCGGCGGTCGTGTTGGCTATCTGTTGTTCTACGGCTGGCCGCAGGTCATGGCCGATCCGATGTACGTGTTCCGCGTCTGGGAAGGCGGCATGAGCTTCCATGGCGGCTTGCTCGGTGTTCTGGTCGCGGTGGCGTGGTGGTCACGCAAACACAAGCTGCACTTCTTCGACAGCGTGGATTTCATCGCGCCGCTGGTGCCGCCCGGGCTCGGATTCGGGCGTGTGGGCAACTACATCGGCGGCGAGTTGTGGGGGCATCCGACCGACGTGCCATGGGGCGTGGTGTTTCGCAATGCGCTGCCCGCCGATGTGGCGCAATTGCCGACCGACGCGCTCGCGCGACTGCATGCGTCCGGTGCGCTGGATGTGTATGCACGGCACCCGTCGCAGTTGTATCAGGCGGTGCTCGAAGGTGCGGTGATGTTTGCCGTGCTGTGGTGGTTCTCGCGCCGGCCGCGGCCGCGCTATGCCGTGTCCGGCTTGTTCGCGCTGCTGTACGGCGTGTTCCGGTTCCTCGTCGAGTTCGTGCGCGAACCCGATGCGCACCTCGGCTATCTGGCCTTCGACTGGCTGACCATGGGGCAGGTGCTTTCCGTCCCGCTGGTCCTGGTCGGCGTGTGGTTGCTGTGGCTGTCCAGCCGGGCGCCGACGCTCCAACCTCGCACATCGGCAGCCTGACATGCGCGCCTACCTCGACTTGCTGTCCCATGTGCTCGACCACGGCGCGGAAAAAGGCGATCGCACCGGTACCGGCACGCGCAGCGTGTTCGGTTGGCAGATGCGCTTCGACTTGTCGCACGGGTTTCCGCTGGTCACCACCAAGAAACTGCATCTGCGCTCGATCGTGCATGAGCTGCTGTGGTTCCTGAAAGGCGATACCAACATCGCCTACCTGCGCGACAACAAGGTCACGATCTGGGACGAATGGGCCGATGCCGATGGCAACCTCGGTCCCGTGTATGGCCATCAGTGGCGGCATTGGCAGAGTGCCGATGGACGGGAAGTGGATCAGATGCAGTGGCTGATCGACGAGATCCGGTGCAATCCCGATTCACGTCGTCTGGTCGTGAGTGCGTGGAATGTGGGCGACTTGTCGAAGATGGCGCTGCAACCGTGTCATGCGTTGTTCCAGTTCTACGTCGCCGACGGCAAGCTGTCGTGCCAGCTGTACCAGCGCAGTGCCGACATCTTCCTCGGCGTGCCGTTCAACATCGCCAGTTACGCCTTGCTGACGCACATGGTGGCGCAGGCCACCGGATTGGGCGTCGGCGATTTCGTTCACACGCTCGGTGATGCGCACCTGTATTCCAACCACGTGGAGCAGGCGCGCGAGCAACTGGCGCGCGACCCTCGCCCGTTGCCGCGACTCGTGCTGAACCCGGACGTGCGTGATCTCTTCGATTTCGGCTACGACGACATCGCTTTCGATGACTATGACCCGTGGCCGGCGATCAAGGCGCCGGTGGCGGTGTGAACGCAGTGGTGCGCCCGCGCGTGGTCTTGATCGCGGCATTGGACCGACAGCGCGCCATCGGGCGCGACAACGCGATGCCCTGGCATCTGCCCGCCGATCTGAAGCGTTTCAAGGCGCTGACGCTCGGCAAGCCGATCCTGATGGGTCGCAAAACCGCCGATTCGCTCGGACGTGCATTGCCCGGACGCAGCAACCTCGTGCTGACGCGCAGCGGCAAGGTGCCGTTCGAAGGCATGCGTCCGGTAACGACATTCGACGAGGCGCTGGGCATCGCGATTGCCGAGGGGGCCGACGAGCTGTGCGTGATCGGCGGCGGTGAAATCTACGCGCTTGTGCTTCCGTGGGCGGACGTGCTGCACCTCACCCATGTGGATACCGCGATTGAAGCGGCGGATGCCTGCTTCCCGCCCTTCGATCCGACAGAGTGGCGGTGTGTCGGCAGCGAAGACCATCCTGCCGACGCGCAACACCTGTACGCGATGCGCTTTTCCACCTACGTGCGGGGCATCCCGTGAGCCGGCCGGTGCAGCACCTGCGGCATTGTCCATGCTGCGTGTTCGGCGTAGCTTGTCATCGACCCACGCCATGCGCGGCCTGACATGAGTTCGTGGTTCGTCACGTTGCTGGATTTCATCGGCACGTTCGCATTCGCGATCAGCGGTGCGCTACTGGCGGTACGCCGCAATCTCGACCTGTTCGGCGTGCTGGTGTTGTCGTTTGCTGCGGCGAGCTCGGGAGGCATCGTGCGCGATCTCCTGCTTGCGGCCACACCGCCGGTTGCGTTGGCCGATTGGCGCTATCTGGCTGTCGCCGTCGTGGCGGGCATCATTACGTTTCATCGTGCGGACCGGGTGGAGAAGTTGCGCAACCCGGTGCAGTTCTTCGATGCGGTGGGACTGGGTTTGTTTGCGGTGCTGGGTGCCGGCAAGGCGCTGGCCTACGGGCTCGGCCCGGTTCCGGCGGTCATGCTGGGCGTGTTGTCGGGCATCGGCGGCGGCATCGCGCGCGACGTGCTTGTGGCGCAGGTTCCCAATGTGCTCAAGCACGAGCTGTATGCCGTGGCGGCCCTGGTGGGCGCTTCCATCGTGGTCGCCGGGCACATGTTCGATTGGCCTGCGGCCCCGACGACGGCCGCAGGTGCCATTGCCTGCATCGGCCTGCGTATTCTGGCTATCCGTCGTGGCTGGAGACTGCCCGTGGCAAGCACGGGAGACTCGCCCCGCAAGTGATCGTGCGACATGGGCGGAGCCGGTTCCCGGGCACCGATGCACCCGAATTGCAGCGACGCAGACAGCGAGCGGCAACGCGGAGTGTCCGTTGTCCGAGCGATGGCCCGATCGGTCGTCGTCAACCGCAGCGATCGCGCGGGGGCTGGCTCACAACTTGAGGAACTCGGCAATGGGCGGACAACGCTCAAGCGCGTCCGCACCGAGCTGTTGCGCGATCTTCTCGTTCAGCGCCTTCACGTCCAGGCCGACATTCCCGGCGTAGCCGCCGATGCTCATCGATGAGACGAGCAGGTGGCTGGCTGCGGAAGTGCAGGCGTTGTTGCGTGCATCTTCGTCCCCGGCCTTCGTCATTGCATCAAGTTTGGTCTTGACGAATGCAACGGAGGCATCGACGTAACAGGCTTCGAACACCGCCGCGCGCTCCGGCTCCACCGCGCCTCCGTCCTGCGCGGAGGTGCCAGCGACGACACCGGTCAGGATGGCGCAAGTCTGTGTAGGCGACTTGCCTTCGCGCGCTTTCGTCATGGCCTCATCGAGGCGCTCCTGCTGGCGGCGGCTCAGGACGGAGGATACGCGCCCGGTGGATTTCGCCTCGGCCACGATGTTCGCCAGCTCGCTTGGCGCCCCGCTCACTTCATCGCCTGACGAAGCATTGCCGGCGTGGGGGCTTTCCCCGTCGCCGCATGCCGTCAGCAGCATTGCCACGGATGCCACCTGAATCGCTCGACCGATTGCACGCATGAGTTTCTCCGCCTCGAATTGACTGTTCGGCACAGGAAGCGCCGTCATGGGGTGGGATACGGAAACGACTTCCCGATCCGGACACTGTGTCAGGAGCACAGACCATGCCCCTGGGTCGGGAGCTTGCAGCAGTGGCGAAAGGGCGGGTCGACCAGACGCGGCAGGAAGTTGCCATGGCAGCGGAGGTTTTTAAATATTCAATGATTCATTTATCATTGAACAATGAAAGAGAGCGATGCCATCCAATCCCTTGCGGCACTGGCCCAGTCCGTGCGCCTCCGCGTATTCCGCGCATTGGTCGTTGCAGGCCCGGCTGGCCTCACGCCCGGTGCCTTGAGTGGGCAGCTGGGTGTGTCCGCAACGTCGCTGTCATTCCATCTCAAGGAATTGATGCGATCCGGCTTGGTGTCGCAAGAGCGTGATGGGCGGTATCTGATCTATAGGGCCTCTTTCGTACAAATGACCGGTTTGCTTGATTACCTCACGCAGCATTGCTGCCAAGGCCAGCCTTGCAGCGTCACGGATTCTTCTGTCCCGGGCCGGCGCGCTGGCTCCGCCCACACCCAGAGCCAGTCATGACCACCCACGTTCTGATCCTCTGCACCCACAACTCGGCCCGCAGCGTGCTGTCCGAAGGCATGCTCAACCACCTCGCCGCCCAACTCGGCAAGGATGTGAAGGCGCACAGTGCCGGCAGTGCGCCCAGCGGTCGCCTCAATCCCTTCGCCATCGAAGCCCTGAGCCGCACGGGTATCGACACCTCGGCTTGCCGCAGCAAGAGCTGGGACGAGTTCACCACCCCCGACGCGCCCCCGCTGTCCATCGTCATCACCGTGTGCGACAGCGCCGCGGCCGAGACCTGCCCGGTGTTCTTCGGTGGCCACGGGCATCCGGTCAAGGTGCATTGGGGCTACCCCGATCCGTCCAATGCCGAGGGTGGTGACGAGGGCAAGCGGCGCGCTTTCGAGCTGACCCGACAGGCCATCGGCTACAGGATGCTGCAGTTGTTGGCCCTGCCTCTGGCCACCATGCCACGCGATGAGTTGCAGGCCACGCTCGAACGAATCGCCAACAGCTGAGCCAGGAGCAAGACATGGGCCTGTTTGAACGTTACCTCACCGTCTGGGTGGGGCTGGGTATTCTGGCGGGGGTGGGGCTGGGGTTGATGGTGCCGGGTCTGTTTCAGATGATTGCGGCCATTGAGGTGGCACACGTCAATCTGGTGGTGGCCGTGCTCATCTGGGTGATGATTTACCCGATGATGATTCAGATCGACTGGTCGTCGATCAAGGATGTGGGTCGCAAACCCAAGGGGCTTGTACTGACGCTGGTGGTGAACTGGTTGATCAAACCCTTCACCATGGCTGCCTTGGGCGTGTTGTTCTTCCAGTACGTGTTCGCCGATTGGGTAGACCCGCAATCGGCCAGCGAGTACATCGCCGGCATGATTCTTCTGGGCGTGGCCCCTTGCACGGCCATGGTGTTCGTCTGGAGCCAGCTGGTCAGGGGCGATGCCAGCTACACGCTGGTGCAGGTGTCGATCAACGACCTGATCATGGTGGTGGCCTTTGCGCCGATTGCGGCCTTTCTGCTGGGCGTCACCAACGTGACCGTGCCGTGGGAAACGCTGGTGCTGTCCACCGTGCTGTACGTGGTGCTGCCCCTGATCGCCGGCATGGCCACCCGCCACGTGCTGGCAAGCCGATCCAGTCATGCCGTGGCCGATTTCACTGCTCGGCTCAAGCCCTGGTCCATCGTGGGGCTGATCACCACCGTGGTGCTGCTGTTCGGTTTTCAGGCCGGCACCATCGTGGCCAAGCCGGGCGTGATCCTGCTGATCGCCATCCCGCTCACCCTGCAAACCTATGGCATCTTCGTGATCGCTTACTTGGCTGCACGCTGGATGAAACTGCCCCACAACGTGGGTGGTCCTGCCTGCCTGATCGGTACATCCAACTTTTTCGAATTGGCTGTGGCCGTGGCCATCTCGCTGTTCGGTCTGAACTCGGGTGCGGCACTGGCTACCGTGGTGGGGGTTCTGGTGGAAGTGCCGGTGATGCTCTCGCTGGTGGCCATGGTCAACCGCAGCAAAGGGTGGTACGAAAAAGCGGCCTGCCGGGCATGAGCGCATCGCCATGCCGGAACCGCAGGACTGATTCAACGAAGGCGTGATGCCGAAGGCCGGCGCTCGAACGCCGGTGTCGGTGAGCCCGGTCAGGGGCAGGCAGTTACAAGAAACACGAACCCAGCCATCCGGTTCTGCGCTGCGTGCGAGCGCACGGTTCACCTGTGCCGCACCGACGAGGATCTCGCCAGGCACAGCGCATTCGGGCGCTGCGTGGCGCGGGAGGTGACCAATATCGGCATTGCACACGTCGGCGAAATGCAGCCAGGGTCGTGACGATTCCAGGACGCGACGCGCTCCCGTTGCGTTCGATGCCGCGCCGGGAAGGGGGCTTCGCGACCTGTGTTTTTCGGCATTGCGACACAATGCCGCTGCTCCCGAATGCCGACGCAGGGTGCGGCAAATGCAGGTGGCCAGATGATGGTGCGGGCTGCCTGGGGGTACCCCACAAGCAGGGGGGAGTCTGCTGGTGCTGGCCTGATTATGATCGCGCATCCCGTCAGGACTTCTCCGTCATGCCATTCCGTTTCCGTTGGGTTCTGGCGTTCAGTGCGGCGCTGGTCTTCCATGCCTCCGTCTGCGCGCAGCCCGTTCCGCAAGGACGCCTGACCGCCAGCAATGGCTTCGCCAACGACCGCTTCGGGCGCGCGCTGGACCTGGACGGCGATGTGGCGGTCGTGGCCGGGAAGAACGGCCTGTTCCCCTATGTCTGGGAACGCATCGGCGGCAGCTGGCAGGAAGTGGCACAGCTCGATCCCGGCGAAGCCTTTGGCACCGTGATCTACGGCTATTCGGTCGCCGTCAGCGGCCAGATCATCGCGGTCGGCGCCCCGGAGGATCCGACGGCCGGCCCCCGCCGCAGTGCGGTCCACATCTTCGAGAAGGTGGACGGTAGCTGGATCCACACCGCCAGGCTCACGGTCGACGAGGACCAGACCAACGACTATTTCGGCGGCTCGGTCGACCTGTCCGGCGACCGGCTGGTCGTCGGTGCCGAAGGCGCGAACGTGGGCATGGCCCAGCTTCAAGGCGCGGCCTATGTCTTCGTCAAAGGTCCGGCCGGCTGGGTGCTGGAAGACAAACTCGTGGGCGCCGATGGTTCAACCTACGACCTCTGCGCGCAGAGCGTGGCCATCGAAGGCGATCGCGTCGTCGTCGGGTGCAGCGGTGCGGACAATGGCCTCGGGTCGCCGTACTCCGAAGCCGGCGCCGTCTACGTGTTCGAGCGCAACGGCAACGACTGGCTGCAGACCGCGAAACTCGTTGCGCCGATCGTGACCCAGTACGAAGGGCTCGGTCGCAGGGTCGCCCTGCAGGGCGACACCATCGCCGCGGGCGCGCCCGGCGTGCGTGTGAACGACAATGTCCGTCAGGGCGCGGTGGATGTTTTCGAGCGTGTCGGCGGCGGCGCCTGGCAGCACCGGTCGCGCGTGGTCGCCAGTGACGGCGAGGCCGAAGAGTCGTTCGGTCATCAGGGGTTTGCCCTCACGGCCGATCGCCTGTACGTCGGCCACACCGGAAATGTCGTCGACGGCGTGCCCACGGGATCGGTCTACAGCTATCGCCGCGATGCCGGCGGCGAGTGGGTCCAGGCCGCCCGCTTCGAGGCGTTCGACGGCCCGTTGGCCGGAACCTTCGGCGACTGGATCGGCGCCTCCGGCTCCACCGTGATGGTGGGCGCCAGCACCCACGACGTGGGGCGCGGCGCGGTCTACCTGTTGTTCGACGGAGGGCTGTTCAAGGACGGATTCGAGGCTGTGGCATTCTGATCATCGCATCGCATCGCATCGCATCGCATCGTTGCTTCGCTGGCGTGGTGCCACGCTCGTCCGGCATGTCGGGGAGAGCGAAAAACGCTCAATCGGTTCGTCCGTGAGGCAAGTCGATGCGGGATGGGGGCTCGAAGGAGTTCGCCTTGGCCGAGATGAATTGCCATCGCACGCAAGCATCTCATGCTGGCGGGTGGTTGACCATGTGCCGACTGGCCTCCCGAGCTTATGAGCACTGGCGAGGGTTGCTGCGGGTCAAGCGCCTAACAGGCGACGAGCGAGTACGGATTGCATGTCACGGCGTCTGTCAGCAATCAGATAAATAATGACTTGGCTGCCTGTGACACGGTAGATCACGCGGTACGGCTTGAAGAAGGTCTGGCGGTATTCTTTGATCCCAAGGCCGACCAGTTCCTTCGGATAGCTGCCGCGTTCCGGGAATCTCGACAGACTCTCCACAACGCCCATCAACTCATCCAACACATAGTTGGCGTTGGCCACGCAGTCGAATTCGGAGATGTAGTCGTGGATGGCCTCCAAGTCCTGCTCCGCACCCGCCGTGAGCAGGACCTCGAACTTGGCAGATGTGGCTGCCATCAGATTGCGGCTCGCTTGGCACGGAGGCGGGCAACGACGTCGGCCACGGGTTTGACCTTACCAGCGGCTACATCCTGATTGCCCAGCGCAAGGATTTTTAGCAAGGCCAGTGTTTCTTGCGTCTCTTCGAACGAGGCGACGTCCTGCAGGACAGCCTTGGCCTCACCGTTTTGGGTGATGACCATAGGTTCACGCTGCTCCGCGAGGTGCGTCAAAACCTCGGCTGCGTTGGCTTTGAGATAGCTGATCGGCTTGACTTGTGATGAGTAGCGCATGGCGGCGCTCCGGACTTGAATGAGACCTAATATAGTCCTTTTATGGTCCGATGGCAAAGTGTGGAGAGGGCTCCAGGCCCGGGCGAATTCGTCTTCATTTCGCAGGCACATCAGAACCCACCTTGTATCGGTGGCCGAAACGGCCCGCGCGAGTTCTGCCAGGGATGTGCAGGCTGGGTGTCGACGATGACCCGCAACAACGCACGGTTCCCCTTGGTGAAGGCCGGCGCCACGCTGCCGGCCGAAGCTGCGCAACCCGTGGTGATCTTCGCGCCGGCAACCGTCGCCGACCGGCCGCACCTTCGAGCAGATGGCGCAAGACGCGGCGCGTATTGGTCACCGCGAGCGGGCGTTGCACTACATCGCCTGCGCCGTGCAGCATGACGGTCCGACGTTCAATCTGCTCAACCTGCGGGCGATCTACCTGGAGGAACTGGGTGATCGGGCACGCGCGGAGTCGGTCTACCGCCAAGCCTCCGAGTCCCACTGCGCTTGGACGTGACTCGCGCCCTTGATCCAGCCGAAGCCGACCAGGGCGATGCCGAGCGCTGCCAGGGCAAGCAGCCGGTACGGCCATGGGATCACGCTCACGACGCTGCATGGGCCGTTCTCTGCGGACTTCCGCCTCGTGTATCTCGATGGCGAGGAAAGCGCGCCGATTAGCTGCACGAAGGCACAGGCCGAAGTGTTTCGCGCTCTGTGGGAATTCGCTGGTCAGGATCACCGAGCTGAAGATGTGATGCGGCGCACCGGCCGCAGCAGCCCGAAGCCCATCGACCTGTTCAAGAGCAACAAGGAGCGGCTCCGGGCCTACAAGACCTTGGTCAAGACCAACCAGAAGGAAGGCTTGTACCGGATGCCGTGTGCGGCCCGGTGATTGCCGTCCCTCGGTTCTCTCAACCCGATTGCTGCTCCAATCGTCGATTCCGACCGCTCTCCGCGACACCCGCGTAACTTCGAGCCACGACAAGGGTTTTGCCGGTGCCAACTGGCGCCGGTTGGTGAGGGCAAGTGGAGAAGAGAGAGGAAAAGGGAGGCGAACCGGGCCACATTCCGGCGGAGATCCTGGGGCGCGTGGCACCGGCAAAACCGCGCGAAATCCCGCCACACCACGCGATTTCGGGCAACAAAAAACCGGCCTTGAGGGCCGGTTCTTGTCTGGATATTGGTGGCGGAGTAGACCTCAGACGCAAACCCGTCTCATCCATCGACGAGGAAATGCGCGTCGATCCTTGCATCACCGCGGAAAGCGTGGGCGGTGTTCGACCCTCCCACCATGACCGCACGCATGCGATGCGTGCTCGTCAGATCGGCCGCGTTCCGCGACACGCAGGGAACCTGGAGCAGCCAAAAAAAACTGCCTTGGTCTGCTTTGCCGTTCGTCTGACCATTGGCGCAGAGCAGGTCGGGCAAGACGGCTCCGAGGCCGTAGGCGGCGTCGCGGTAGCGTCTGCAGCGGTGACTCGGGTGGATGACGGGCGCTGGACGCTCTGCACCAGCGCCAGCAACTCCGAGCCAGCTATCAACTCGATGGGCTTGCCCTCGGCGAAGGATTTGGCTTCGGGCGTGAAATCGCCGGTGGTCACGATGATGACGGCGGCGGCCTGATGGTGTGAATGTAGACCGAACTGTTCGCGCACGACGGGTGCTCCCACGCGTTGAGTGCGCCAGTGTTTGCATTGCACCAAGGTCACCTGGCCGTCGCGTCGCAGTACCAGATCGATACCGCCGTCAGCGCCACCCTGACCCGTTTCCTGGACTTGGTAGCCCTGTCTTCGATAGGCCTCCGAAACCAGCTGCTCAAGCTCGCGCCAGCTCATGGCCCGAAGGGTGTCGAGGCCAGACTGGGCCTCCAGCAGCTTTTGCCGCTTCTTCTGGCCGAGCAATGAGAGCAGTGCTGCCAGCCAACACAGACCAGCGAGCACCCAGAACAGCGGGTTGAGTGCGCCGCTGGCGAACTGACGTCCAATCGCTGCGAGATAGGGATTCTGCAGATTGCCGAGGACAGTCGGCAGGACCTTCGCTCCGATCAGCACCGCCGCACCGGCGATCAGGCCGACCGGCCACGGTGCGCGCGCCAGCACATCGAGTAGGGGTGGGTTCCGACGCGCCATGCTTACCCGCAGACCTTCGTACTGATCGATCTGCAGATCTTCACGTCTGGTCGTCGACCATGGCGTCCGGCGCGTTGGCCTTGACCGACGCGATGCCGCCCTCGCGGGATGCTTCGGACTTGTACGTCTCGCTGGTGCCGATGACTTGGTGGTTGGCGGCTTTCAGATTGAACATGAACTGGCCGCCGGCCGCCGTCTTGCGCTCGTAGCGCGCGTCATCCGGCGCGTTCTTGCGAACCGACTCGATTCCGTTGAGCGCGGCCGCCTTGGACGAGTACATCTCGCTCTTGAGGATGGTTTCGCCGTTACCTGCCTGCAGACGGAAGTAGATCTCGCCGTTGCTGGCTGTCTTCACCACGAACTTGCCGGCCATGTGACTGCTCCTCCGATGGGAGTGGCAACTCTACCGAATTCGAGCGGCCGACGATCTGGCCGATCACTGCAACGCTCCGGACCCACGCCCGTTCTAATCGAGTCGTCTGTGCTTGAAAGAACACACGGGTTGGGTTCCGCAAGGGCAAGGCTGTGCGATTTCCCGATCACCGGTGTTCGCTATACTTGGCGGGATGTTGTCTCGACTCCGCCACCGTTGCGCGAAAAGAACTTGGCTCTGGGCCACAGTGCTGGCGTTGACCTTCGTTTGGCAGCCCGTGCTGTCGATGCTCGGGGAGTTGCATGCAACGTCGCACGGGGACTCGGCGGGTCACGTCGTGCATGCGGATCACGCGAAGATCCCGGCCGCGCCCGATGTGCCGGGTGACAATGGGCTCCTGCACGGCCTCATGCACGCGACGGTCTGCTGCGCGCATGTCAGTGCCTTGCCGGGCTCCATGGCGCTGACCGTGCCGATTCGCCCCGCCACCCTGGTGCCGCTCTCGGCCGAACGTCATTTCGAGAGCGTGTTGCCGTCCCGAATGCTGCGACCTCCGATCGTGGGCTGAGACCTGCTGGCGAGTTGACTCGCCTGCCCATCCTCTCGTCCCTTTCCATCGGAGTTTCCATGATGTTCCCCATTCGTGCGGCCTTGGCCGCCGCGGTGTTGTGCGTGTGTGCGTCCGCACCCGCCATCGCCGCTGATCCTGTATCTCTTCAGCCTGTTTCCCTCGATGACGCCTTTCGTCGCGTGATCGAGACCCATCCTGAGCTTGAGTCCTATCGTTTCGCCGAGGTCGCGCGGCGTGCCGAAGCCGACCTCGCTCGCCAAGCACCGCCGCTGCGCTTGGCGGTCGACGCCGAAAATCTGCTGGGTACCGGTGGCGCATCGAGTTTCCAGAGCGCTGAACTGACTCTGTCGCTGGCGTCCGTCATTGAGCGCGGCGACAAGCGGGATGCCCGATTCGCCGTCGCCGACGAGCGCCTGCAGGGTGTCGCGTTGCTGCGCGAAGCCAAGCGGCTCGATCTGCTGGCCGAGGTCGCTCGGCGCTATCTCGACGCCGCAGCCGCCACGGCGTTGGCAGCGCTGACGCGTGACGACCTGGCCCAGCGTGAACAGCTGGTGGCCGCTGCCACCGAGCGACGCAAGGCCGGTATCGAGCAGTCGTCGGCGCCGCTGGCGGCCGAGGCGGCGAGACTGCGCGTGGCCGCCGAGCTGGCGCGCACTCTGAGTGCCGCCACCCATGCCCGGCGACGCCTCGCGGTGTTGTGGGGCGGCACCGAGGCCGACTTCGAACTGGCGCCGAGCGACCTCGGCGCGCTGCCAACGCTGCCCGACTACGAGACGCTGGTTCGGCTGTTAGCCGACACACCGGAGCTGCAGCAGTTCGCTCACGAGGCCCGGCTGCGTGAGGCCCGGCTGCAGCTCGCGCGCACTGCCCGGGTGGCCGATATCGACTGGCAGTTGGGCGTGCGCCGCCTGCAGGCCGGCTCGGATTGGGGCCTGGTCGGCAGCGTGTCGATTCCCTTCGGCAGCGCGAGCCGCGCCGAACCCGGCATCCGTGCCGCCGAAGCCGAGCTGTCGGCCATCGAGTTCGAGCGCGAGGGCCAACGGCGCGCCTTGCAAGCAACGCTGGCCGAAGCCTGGGGTCAACTCGATCTCGCCATCGGCCACGCGCGTCGCATCGAGACCGAGGTGCTTCCCGCCTTGCAGCGCGCGGCCGAGGCGGCCGAGCGCAGCTACCGCGCCGGTGCCAGCAGCCACCTCGAATGGACCCAGCTACAGGGCGACATGATCGAGGCACGCCGTGAACGCCTCGATGCCGCCCTGACCGCCCATCGCGCTCTGATTGAACTGCAACGCCTGACCGGCCAGACCTTTGCGGTCGCCGCGGACACCGACAACGGAACCACGCCATGAACCTGAGCAAACCTTTCCTGATTCTCGGTCTTGTTTTCGCGCTGGCCGCCTGCGGAGCAAGAGAGTCCGCCGACGAACACGGCCACGGTCACGACGACCATGCAGAAACCGAAGCCGAAAAAGGGGCCCACAATGGTCGCCTGTTGCGCCAGGGCGGTCTCACCGTCGAGCTTGCCATCTTTGAAGACGGGGTGCCGCCCGAATACCGCGCCTGGCTGTATCGCGATGGCAAACCCTTGCCACCCGAAGCCGGCAGCGTGGAAGTGGTGCTGACGCGCCTCGGCGGCGTCACCGACACCCATCGGTTCACCGCGCGCGGGGACTATCTGGTGGGCAGCGGTGTGGTCTACGAACCGCACTCCTTCGATGTCGAGGTGCGGGTGCAGGTCGATGGCCAGTCAGCACGCTGGACCTACGAGAGCTACGAAGGCCGCACCCGGATTGCGGCGGACATTGCGACCCAGGCCGGCATTCGCGTCGCCGCCGCCGGCCCCGGCGTCATTCGTGACGAGCACGAACTGCAGGGGCTGCTGACGCCGATCGAGGGGCGCCATGCCCGACTCGCCGCGCGTTTTGCTGGACCCATCCGCAGCATCAGCGTCGGTGTCGGCGATGCCGTGCGCCAGGGCCAGACCTTGGCCACAGTCGAGAGCAACGTGAGCCTCGCGCCGTACACCGTCACCTCGCCGATCGATGGCGTGGTGCTGGCCCGGTCGGCGACGGTTGGAGAAGTCGCCGGCGAGTCGCCGCTGTTCGAGATCGCCGACCTCTCCGCCTTGTGGGTCGATGTGCACCTGTTCGGCGGCGACGCCCAGCACATCGTTGCCGGACTGCCGATCGAGGTCACCCGACTCAGCGATGGTGTGAGCGCCAGCACGACGCTCGACCGCGTGCTCCCGGCCACGGCGACCGCCAGCCAGAGCACGGTCGGTCGCGCCCGCATCGACAACGCCGACGGCCGTTGGCGCCCCGGTGCGGCGGTGCGTGCGCGGGTGACCGTCGCCGAAAACGCGGTGCCGCTGGCGGTGCCGCTGGCCGCCTTGCAGCGCTTCCGCGATTGGGACGTGGTGTTTGTGCGGATTGGCGAGGACTACGAGATCCGCCCGCTGGAGCTGGGCCGACGCGACGGCGTCCATGTCGAAGTGCTGGACGGGCTCAAGGCCGGCGACGAGATCGTCGTCGAGCAGAGCTACCTGGTGAAGGCCGACATCGAAAAGTCGGGGGCCTCGCATGACCACTGAACCCCGTCCGGTGCTGGAGCGGCTGATCCGCTTCGCCATCGCCCATCGCTGGTTGATGCTGATCCTGACCCTGGGACTGTCCGCCCTCGGCGTGTGGAGCTTCCAGCAGCTACCCATCGATGCTACGCCCGACATCACCAATGTTCAGGTACAGATCAACACCGAGGCACCCGGCTACTCGCCGCTTGAATCCGAGCAGCGGGTAACTTTTCCGATCGAGACCGCGCTCGCCGGTCTGCCGCGGCTCGACTACACGCGCTCGCTGTCGCGCTATGGGCTCTCGCAGGTGACCGTGGTGTTCGAAGACGGCACCGACATCTACTTCGCCCGCCAGCAGGTGGCCGAACGGTTACAGCAGGCGCGCTCGCAGTTGCCCGATGGGCTGGAGCCCGAACTCGGGCCCGTGGCGACCGGACTGGGCGAGATATTCATGTACACCGTCGAGGCCGATTCGGGAGCGCTGCGCGAGGACGGCAACCCGTGGACGCCGACCGATCTGCGCACGCTGCAGGATTGGGTGGTACGGCCGCAGCTGCGCAACGTGCGTGGCGTCACCGAGGTCAACACCATTGGCGGCTTTGCCCGGCAGATCCACATCACGCCGGATCCGGCCAAGCTGGTGGCCTACGGCTTCACGTTGCAGGACGTGCTGACCGCGATCGCTGCCAACAACCAGAACATCGGCGCCGGCTACATCGAGCGCAACGGCCAGCAGTATCTGGTGCGCGTGCCCGGACAGGTTGCCTCGATCGAGGCGCTGGGAAACATCGTGCTGGACCGTCGTGAAGGCGTGCCGATCCGGGTGCGCGATGTGGCCGGCGTCGGTGAAGGGCCGGAACTGCGCACTGGTGCGGCAACCCAGAACGGCAAGGAAGTGGTACTCGGCACGGTGTTCATGCTGATCGGCGAGAACAGCCGCACCGTGGCGCAAGCGACCGCCGCGCGCCTCGAAGAGGTGGCGAAATCGCTGCCACCCGGCGTTGACGTGCATCCGGTTTACGACCGTACCGCCCTGGTCGACCGCACCATCGCCACCGTCGAGAAGAACCTGGTCGAAGGCGCGCTGCTGGTGATTGCCGTGCTGTTTCTGCTGCTCGGCAATATCCGCGCGGCCTTGATCACCGCCGCGGTGATTCCGATCGCCATGCTGATGACGATCACCGGCATGGTACGGGGCGGCGTCTCCGGCAACCTGATGAGCCTGGGCGCGCTCGACTTTGGCCTGATCGTCGACGGCGCGGTAATCATCATCGAGAACTGCCTGCGCCGCTTTGGCGAACGCCAGCACGAACTCGGCCGTTTGCTCAGCCGCGAGGAACGCTTCGACCTCACCGCCGAGGCGACCGCCGAGGTGATCCGACCCAGCCTGTTCGGCGTCGCCATCATCACCGCGGTCTACCTGCCGGTGTTCGCGCTGACTGGCATCGAGGGCAAGATGTTCCATCCGATGGCCTTTACGGTCGTGCTGGCCCTGACCGCCGCCATGCTGTTGTCGCTGACCTTCGTGCCGGCGGCGGTGGCGGCCTTCCTGGGCGGCCGCGTGCAGGAGAAGGAAAACCGCGTCCTGCAATGGGCGAGGCGGGCCTATGAGCCGGCATTGGACTGGGCGCTGCGCCTGCGCTGGGCGGTACTGGCGGCGGCCGCAGTACTCGTCGTGCTCAGCGGGATGCTGGCCAGCCGCATGGGTTCGGAGTTCATCCCCAGTCTCGATGAAGGCGATATCGCTCTGCACGCGCTGCGCATTCCGGGCACCAGTCTCAGCCAGGCGGTCGAGATGCAGTCCCTGCTGGAAGCGCGCATCAAGCAGTTCCCCGAGGTTGAGCGTGTGTTCGGAAAACTCGGCACCGCCGAAGTGGCGACCGACCCGATGCCGCCGTCGGTGGCGGATACCTTCCTGATGATGAAGCCCCGCGAAGCGTGGCCCGATCCGCGCAAGCCCAAGGCGCAGCTGGTCGCCGAGATCGAAGCCGCGGTGAAGCAGCTGCCCGGCAACAACTACGAATTCACCCAGCCGATCCAGATGCGCATGAACGAGCTCATTTCAGGCGTGCGCGCGGACGTGGCGGTGAAACTGTACGGCGATGATCTGGCGACGCTGGTCGAGGTCGGCGAGCGCCTGGAGGCGGTGACCAAGGCGGTCGATGGTGCGGCCGACGTGAAGCTTGAGCAGGCGACCGGTCTGCCGCTGCTCACCATCACGCCCAAGCCGGAGGCGCTGGTGCGTTATGGCCTCAACCCGGTGGCGGTGCAGGAGGCGGTGGCGACGGCGGTGGGCGGTTCGGTGGCTGGCCAGTACTTCGAGGGCGACCGGCGCTTCGAGCTGGTGGTGCGGCTGCCGGAAGCCTTGCGCAGCGATCCGGCGCGTCTGGCCGATCTGCCGATCCCGCTGCCGACGGAGGCACGCAATGCCGACGAACTCTCGCAGCCCGCCACCTGGGCCAGTGGGGGGCCGGGCGTGGTGCCGCTGCGTGAGCTGGCCGATATCGCGATCACCCAAGGACCGAACCAGATCAATCGTGAGAACGGCAAGCGCCGGGTGGTGGTGACGGCCAACGTGCGCGGTCGCGACCTTGGCGGCTTCGTCGCCGAGCTTCGCCAGCGGGTGGCGGCGGAAGTCGAAGTCCCGGCCGGCTATTGGGTCGACTACGGTGGCACCTTCGAACAGCTGATCGCCGCCAGCCAGCGCTTGTCGGTGGTGGTGCCGGTGACCCTGCTGTTGATCTTCGGCCTGCTGTTCATGGCCTTCGGGTCCGGGCGCGACGCGCTAGTGATCTTCAGCGGCGTGCCACTGGCGCTGACCGGTGGGGTGCTCGCCTTGTGGCTGCGCGATCTGCCGCTGTCGATCTCCGCCGGCGTCGGCTTCATTGCGTTGTCGGGTGTGGCGGTGCTCAACGGCGTGGTGATGATCGCCTTCATCCGCAAGCTGCGCCTGGACGGCGACCGGCTCGAAGACGCGATTCGCGATGGCGCACTCGGCCGTCTGCGCCCAGTGCTGATGACCGCCCTGGTCGCGTCGCTCGGCTTTATCCCGATGGCGTTCAATGTCGGTGCCGGTGCCGAGGTGCAGCGGCCGCTGGCGACCGTGGTGATCGGTGGCATCGTCTCCTCGACCTTGCTCACCCTGCTGGTGTTGCCCGCGCTGTACCGGTTGATTCATCGCGACGCCGAATCGACCGAAGCGATGCTGCACGGCTGATGATCTGAAGGCAGGGCAGGCAGAGGCGGCAGCGGGCATCCGCTGCTGCCGCTTTCACCATTTCGACGCACGGACTCGCTCTACGTTGCGATTCATGGCATGGCGGATGAGCCGCTCGTAGAGCCAGCGCTTGATGCCACGCAGGTTGGAGCCGTGGCGGGCGTAGAAGGCATCCGGATTGTCGAAGACGCCGAAGTCATCGGCGATGCCCTCCTTTTGGATGTAGGTATCTTTGCCTCGCCACTCGACGCCCGGCGCCGACAGATCCGGCGTGGCGGCACCATAGCCGCAAAAGCGGCGTGCCTCTGGGAATCGACGTTGCAGGCTGGCGAGGTAAGGTGCATCGAGGATGAAGCCTTCCAGCGCGATCCAGCGCCCGTCCAGAAGCACTTCGACCCAGCTGTGGATGATCCGCTGCGGCGCCAGGCGGTACGCCACGCCAGTGATCGCACCCTTCTGCAGCGGCTTGTCGATCGTGAAGCCGTGGAAGCGGCAAGGAACCCCCAATGCCCGCAGCAGGGCCATCAGCAGCGTGCCCTTGGTGTTGCACTGGCCGATGCCGTCGGCCAGCACTCGGGAGGCCGGCAACTCGTCGCCCTCGTTGTAGCCGAAGGCGATCTCGTTGCGCACGAAGTCATAGACAGCGCCAATGCGGTCGTACGGGCACAGGGCACGCCAGCCACGATCGGTGACCAGTGCCTCGATGGCCGGATGGTGGAAATCCAGCAGCGGGGTTGCTGCCAACAAGGTGTGCATGGCTTCGGTCATGGTCTGTGTTCCTTCAGACTGTCGTTGGCACCGAGCGCAGCTCGGCCACGGCTTGGTGGATGACGGACCGCGCGGCTGTCAGCGCCAGCACGCCCATCACCACAGAGACAGCCAGATCGGGCCAGCTGCGGCCAGTTCCGAAGACACCCAGCGCGGCTGCCATCACCGCCAGGTTCCCAATGGCGTCGTTGCGGCTGCACAGCCAGACCGAGCGCATGTTGGCGTCGCCTTCGCGCCAGGCGTAAAGCATCGCTGCAACCGACACATTGGCCAGCAGCGCCAGCGCGCCGATGGCACCCATGGTCATCGGTTCGGGCACGGTGCCGGTCGCGGCCGACCATGCCGCCCGGCCGAGCACGAAGAGGCCGAACGCACCCATGGTCAGGCCCTTCAGGAGTGCGGCGCGTGCCCGCCATGTCAGCGTCATGCCGAGCACCATCAGCGAGATGCCGTAGTTGGCCGCGTCACCGAAGAAATCCACCGAATCGGCCAGCAGCGAGACCGACCTGGCCTGCAGGCCGGCCGAGATCTCGATCCCAAACATGGCGGCGTTGATGAGTAGCGCTGCCCAGAGCACGCGGCGATAGCGCGGGCTGGGGCGGGCCGCTGGTACGGTGGTGCAGTCGTGGCTGCTGCAGGAATTGCTCATGGACGGCTTCCGGGTGTCGATGTCGATTCGGTTCCGCCATTGGAAACCCTGTAGCCACTCCAGAGTCAAGCGGCTAAGCTGGGATGCGTTGGCCGCCTCAGGCGGCCTCTTGGAGGCATCGGCCCATGCTCGACTTCGTTCGCGTTGCCGGACTGTTCTTCGTCACTGCGGTGGCCGAGATCATCGGCTGCTACCTGCCGTGGCTGGTACTGAAGCAGGGACGCCCGATGTGGTGGCTGCTGCCGGGCGCCGCGTCCTTGGCGGTGTTCGCCTGGCTGCTGACCCTGCACCCCACTGCGGCGGGACGCACCTACGCCGCCTACGGAGGCGTCTATGTCGTGGTCGCGCTGCTCTGGCTGTGGCGCGTGGACGGCATCGTGCCAACGCGTTGGGACGTGTTCGGCGGCGCCATCTGCCTGGCGGGTATGGCAATCATTGCCTTGCAGCCGCGGGCCGCAGGCTGAGGGAGGAGGTTTCCATGAAGATCGGCGAGCTTGCCGCGGCGGCACGGACCCCAGTCGAGACCATCCGCTACTACGAGCGCGAGGGCCTGCTACCGCAGGCACCCCGCAGCGACGGCAATTACCGCATCTACCGCCCAGAGCACATCGAGCGGCTGGCCTTCGTCAGGCACTGCAGGTCGCTGGATATGACGCTCGACGAGATTCGGGTGCTGCTGCGCTTCAGGGACTCACCGCAGTCCGGCTGTGGCGAGGTGGACGCCCTGCTCGATGAGCATATCGGCCATGTGGCGGCCCGCATCCGCGAGCTGCGCCAGCTCGAGAAACAGCTGAAGGCGCTGCGTGAACAGTGCGGCGATCCGCGGGATGCGGCGCAGTGCGGAATCCTCAAGGAACTGCTTCACGCATCCGCGCCAACTGCTGTTCGCTCCGCCAGTACCCATGTGCCAAGCGCACATCAGGCGGGTGCTCGTACGCGCCGGGCGACACCTGTGCCGCAGAAGCAATAGCCTCCGAAGCGGCGACCGCTGAGTTGAATCGATTTGCCTGTGCGCAATAGCCTGCTGCGACATGGTGTAGCACGTCGGAAAGACGGCTCTGCCTCCGCCGCGTCGTCCAACGCCTCGACCTGGGGTCAGACGAAGATTTCCTGGGACATCCATCAGTGCCCGCTGGCCAAGCGCTGCCGCGCCCGCTGGGAGAAGCTGGAACCGGTGCAAGGGGACACGGCCATCCGGTTCTGTGCGGCGTGCGAGCGCTCGGTGTACCTGTGCCAGACCGACGAGGACCTGGCCAAGCACAGCGCACTCGGTCGCTGTGTGGCGCTGGAAGTCATGAACATCGGCGTCGCCCATGTTGGCGAGTCCCTCCCGATTGACCGATGGTCCGAGGGTTACCTGGATGCCCAGCCCAAGCGCGGGCCTGAGCGAAAGTCCGGGAACGACGACCTCGACCCTGACCAGCCCATGCTCGAACCGGATCGGAGCGGAGGCTGAGACATGGCGGCTCTGCAGTGGATCGGACTGGTCTACGTAGGCGGCGCGCTGCTCATGGCCGTTTATCAGGCCTGGAGGATGCTGTTCCGGCTTGATGCATTCGACTGGCGCTACGAGCGCATGGAAGTGTGGGTCCGCGCCATCCTGTCGACACTGCTGTGGCCGCTCGTCATCTTCGCGAAGTCCAGGGGCAAGCACGGCTGTGGCGCGAAGCAGGACTGCTGGATCGAGTCCGCATCACCAATGGTCAGGTGCGTGTGATCGCACCAACCCGGCAGATCGAGGCGGGCGTGCCAGTCGATGCGGGCGTGGAGTGGCTGGCGCTGGAGGATCGGTTCCGGTTGCGCGGCGAAGCCATCTCGTTTCTTGGGGCACCAGGTGCCTCGGTCGCGCGACGCAAGAACGATCCGGCGGCACCCGTGCACGGGCCGTTCTCGGCGGACTTCCGCCTCGTGTACCTGGACGGCCAAGACAGCCCGCCGATTCGCTGCACGAAGGCTCAGTCAGAAGTGTTTCGCGCGCTGTGGGAGTTCGGGGGTCAGGATCGCCGAGCTGAAGATGTGAGGCGGCGCACTGGTCGCAGTACTACGAAGCCCATCGACTTGTTCAAGGCGCATCCCGAACCCAAGCGCGCCTACGAGGCCTTGGTGGTCGCCAACCAGAAGGAAGGCTTGTACCGGATGCCGTGTGCGGCCCGGTGATTGCCGTCCCTCGGTTCTCTCAACCCGATTGCTGCTCCAATCTTCGATTCCGACCGCTCTCCGCGACACCCGCGTAACTTCGAGCCACGACAAGGGTTCTGCCGGTGCCAACCGCGGCCGGTTGGTGAGGGCAAGTGGAGAAGAGAGAGGAAAAGGGAGGCGAACCAGGCCACATTCCGGCGGTGTTCCCGGCGCGCGTGGCACCCGCAAAACCGCGCGAAATCCCGCAACGACACGCGATTTCAGGCAACAAAAAACCGGCCTTGAGGGCCGGTTCTTGTCTGGATATTGGTGGAGCCAGGGAGGATCGAACTCCCGACCTCGTCATTGCGAACGACGCGCTCTCCCAGCTGAGCTATGGCCCCTTGGGGCAAGAATGGTAAACCCCGGCGGGCGAGGGCGGCAAGCGGCGGGGCGCTCACCGCAGGACGCGGATATCGATGTAGGCGTAGCGGCCGTGGCTGTCGATGGCGAGCAGGCGTTGCGGGCCGGTTTGGTCGAAGCGCAACTGGACGGGAGCATCGTTGCGGCTGCCGGCGATACGGCGCCCATCGATCAGCCAATCGACATCATCGATGGCACCCAGTGCCCGCACGCTGACTTCCGGTGCGTCGGCGCGGTTGGACGGGCTTCGCAACACGGTGCCATCCACGATGCCGGCGATGCGCAGGGTGCGCATGGGTTCGGCGGGGGCAGTGCAGTCGCTCGCCAACGGAGGCAATGTGGCCTGACGGCGTTCAGCCCGAGTCAGCCACGGATGCACCAGCGCTGGCCACGGCGCAATGCTGGATAGTGATTCGGCATGTTGCGCGCTGCATGCGCCGGCAAGGCGGTGCCCGGTGATTGCATCGCGGCGATAAGTGATCGGTGCCGGCGCGGGTTGATTGGCGCTGGGCAAGGTGGGGGGCACGGTGCCGTCCAGGATCCATGCCGCATGACGACGGACACAGTGAGCTGGGTCGGTGGTGCTCTCGCGCTGTCCCAGCGGCCAGCAGATGGTGTCGATGGCGACGCTGGATGGCATCGGCTGTGCGGTGGCGCGCAGGGTGCGGGGCAGGACATCGTTGATCGCGAACAGGAGTGGCAAGGCGGTGATGGCGCCGTATTGGCCGGGAAGTGGGGTGCCATCGGGCCGGCCGATCCAGACCCCGATGGTGGCACCCGGCGCGGCGGCGATGGCCCAGGCATCGCGGAATCCGTAGCTGGTGCCGGTTTTCCACGCGAGCGACGCACGGCGCGACGTATCCACGCGCTCATCCAGTGCGCCGGGACGCGCGTTTTCGGCCAGCATTTGTCGCACGATCCATGCGGCACCGGGCGAAAACAGTCGGCGTTCTTCCAGTGGCGCATCGGCGGACAAACGTGGCCGTGCCGCGAGTCCGTCGCGGTGCAGGGCGGCGTAGATGCCGACGAGATCTTCCAGACGCGCTTCCGTTCCCCCCAGAATCAAGGCCAGCGTCGGTTCCGCGCCGCGTGGCAGTCGCAAGGGTGTGCCGGCGTGGGCGAGGCGGGCGGAAAATCGGGCCGGGCCGATGGCATCCAGCAACGCCACGGCCGGAACATTGAGCGATTGCTGGAGGGCTTCACGTGCGCTGATCGGGCCGCGGAAGCGCTCGTCGAAGTTGCCGGGGCGGTACTTGCCGAACTCCTGCGGCGCATCCACCAGCAGACTTTCGGAGTGGATCAATCCGTCATCCAGCGCCATGCCGTAGAGGAACGGCTTGAGCGTGGAACCGGGCGAACGCCACGCGCGGGCCATGTCGACATGACCGAAGCTGGCGTCGTCTCCGAACCGCGCGGCGCCGACGTAAGCGCGTACCTGCATCGTTCGGGTGTCGGTGACGATGACCGCGGCCGATGTTCGCGGCGGCAGGCGTTCCACCCAATCGGCGACACGGGCTTCGATCCGGGATTGGAGGTCGGCATCGAGCGTGGTTTCGATGCGCCGCGCACGCGGATGCGCGCTGCGCAGGCGCTGCGCAGCGAGTGCGGCCAATTGCGGGATCTGGAGTTGTCGGGCGACGACGTTTTCCCGCCGCGCGTCGGCAGCGGTGGTTTCATCCCACGCGCGCTGCGCGACCATGCGGACGAGCACCTTGTCGCGTGCTGTCCGGGCACGTTCCGGCCAGCGATCCGGGCGCAGTCGGCTCGGCGCCTGCGGCAACACGGCGAGCAACGCCGCTTCGGCGTGCGACAGCTCCGCTGCGGGTTTGCCGAGATAGCCGTAACTGGCTGCCTGCACGCCTTGCAGCGTGCCGCCGAACGGGGCGTAGTTGAGGTACAGCGTCAGGATCTCGCGCTTGTCCAGATGCCATTCCAACTGCAGTGCGCGCAGCATTTGCCGGATCTTGCCAATCCCGGTGTGCGGGATGGGCTCGATCAGGCGTGCCACCTGCATCGTCAGTGTCGAGCCGCCCGAGACGATCTCGCGATGCCACACGGCCTGCATGACCGCGCGCCACATCGCCAGCGGATTGATGCCGCGATGGAGATGGAACCAGCGGTCTTCGTAGGTGAGCAGCGCTTCCAGATACAGCGGAGAAACATCCTCCGGTGTCACCGGATAGCGCCACACGCCATCGCGATCGGCGAACGCGCGCAGCGGCGTCCCGTCGTGCGCGAGAACCACGCTGGCGGCATCGCGCTCGGCATCGGGCAGCGGCAGCGGGAACAGGCGATCCAGCATGAATGCCACAAGCAGTGGCATCGCAAGCAAGGTCGGCAGAAGGGCGGTTCGGCGGCGCATCGTGGCGGCAAGACTGCCACGGTGCGCCGAAGGAATCATGGCGAATTGCGGGCGAGGCGAACTGTGGCCTGAACTGGTGTTCGCAGGATGGTCGTCAGCACGCTGCGGCGCGCATAGTCTGATGGCATCGGATCAGATGACGAGGTAACCCATGCTCAGGAAGACGATCGCCACGGCCGCGGTTGCAGCGTTGACCCTGGCCGGCTGCGCTGCCCAGGATCGTGTCGCGCGGAGCGACACTGCCCGGGACTGTTTTTCCGCGACCTCGGTGCGCGGATTCACGCCTCTGGACGACACCACCGTCCGGTTGCAGGTCGGCATGCGCGACACCTACGAGCTCAAGACGTTCGGCGTCTGTCCGGGCGTGGATTGGTCGCAATCCATCGGGTTGCGCACGCGTTCGGGCGCATCGTGGATCTGCACGCGCGATGCGATGAACGTGGAGATCATCCTCAACGACAGGACGGTGCCCGTCGGTCAGGAGCGTTGCCGCGTGCATTCGATCCGGAAGGTCGATCAGGACGAACTGGACACGGAAAAGGCGCGCGAAGCCGAACTCCGCGCCGCCCGGAAAGCGTCCCGCCGCTGAGTCACGCGCCCACATCGCGTCCGTGCATCGTTCGATGGCACGCGCTGCCGTATGCTTGAAGCCTGCGCCGACGTCGCGGAAGACGACGCGGCAACGATTCAAGTTGGGGGAGGCGCGCGTGGCGACAAGGCAATCGGACATCCTGATCATCGGCGGCGGGCTGGCCGGTATCGTTGCCGCACTGGAAGCGCTTCGTGCGGGCCAGCGCGTGACGCTGGTGGATCGCGACAGCCCTGATCGGCTCGGCGGCTTGGCGCTTTGGGCATTCGGCGGGATGGCGCTGGTCGGCACGCCGCTGCAAAAAAAACGCGGCATTGTCGATTCACCGCAGATCGCACTGGCCGACTGGCTGCGCTTCGGCGAGCTGGATCCGGGCGACATCTGGCCGATGCGCTGGGCCGAACGCTACGTCGAGCGATCCTGCCCCGATGTGCACGATTGGCTGCGCGGCGAAGGCGTGTCGTTCATGCCGGCGGTCAATTGGGTCGAACGAGGCCGTGCGGGCGAGGGCAACAGCGTGCCTCGCTATCACATCGTCTGGGGCAGTTCGCGTGGCCTCACCCGACGCATGATCGACGCCATGCACGCGGCAGATTCCGCAGGGCGGTTGACGGTGCTGCATCGCCATCGCGTCACGACCCTGGAACAGAGCGCGGGACGCCTGGCCGGCGCCGTCGCCATCAACGAGGTCACCGGTGAGGAAGTGCGTCTGCACGCGCCGGTGATCGTGCTGGCGACGGGAGGCATCAACGGCAGCCATGAACAGGTGCGTGCCAACTGGCCCGCGGATCGACCGATGCCCACGGACATGCTCAACGGAGCGCATCCGTTTGCCGATGGCGGGTTGCATCATCTGGCGGCTGATCAACTCGGTGCACGCATCACCCATGCCGGAGAAATGTGGAATTACGCTGCTGGATTCCCGCATCCGTTTCCGCATTTTCCCGGGCATGGCTTGTCGATGATTCCCTGCAAGTCGGCATTGTGGCTTGACCATTCGGGGCGCCGTATCGGTCCGGAGCCACTGGTGACGGGCTTTGACACGCATTGGTTGTGTCAGCGCGTGGCCGAACAGGAGAAGCCGTGGACCTGGCAACTGCTGAACTGGCGCATTGCCATCAAGGAGTTCGCGATCTCCGGCGCCGAACACAATCCGCGCATCCGCGACCGTCAATTCGGGCGGTTCCTGATCGAAACCCTGTTGGGCAACCATCGTCTGGTGCGGCAGATGCAGCGCGAAAGCGAGGACTTCCTCGTCGATGACACGCTCGCCGGGCTCGCGGCGCAGATGAACGCGCTGACCGCGTCGCATGATGTGGATCCTGCGGCATTGCAGGCGACGGTGAATCGGTTCGATGCACATTTCGCACCCGGTGCGAATCCGGAGCAGGACGAACAGGTGCGACGCATCCTGCATGCCAGACAGTGGGCCCCCGATCGCCTGCGTACCTGCAAGCCGGCACCGCTGCAGAAGCCGGGCGCCGGCCCGTACATCGCCATCCGTGCCCGGCTGATCACGCGCAAGAGTCTGGGCGGGCTGCGTACCGATCTTCGGAGCCGCGTGCTGGATGCCCACGACCAACCCATCGATGGGCTGTACTGCGTGGGCGAAGCGGCCGGCTTCGGCGGTGGGGGTGCCAATGGCAAGCGGTCCTTGGAAGGCACGTTTCTGCCCGGCTGCATCCTGACCGCACGGGCCGCCGTGCGATCCATCGCCGGCAAGGAGTAATGCCGTGGGCCTGCCTTCCACCGCTGCCGATTACCGCGCGCTCGCTCAACGTCGTTTGCCGCGATTCTTGTTTGACTACGTGGATGGGGGAGCCGGCGACGAACGCACGTTGAAGGCCAATGTCGATGATTTCGCGCGCCTGCGATTGCGTCAGCGTGTGTTGGTGGATGTGGACGGCGTAGACACGAGGTCCACGCTCGCCGGTGAGGCATGTTCGCTGCCGCTGGCGCTCGCTCCCATTGGGCTTGCAGGCATGATGGCGAGGCGCGGCGAGGCACAGGCCGCGCGTGTTGCGGAAGCGGCTGGCGTGCCTTTCACGTTGTCCACCGTGGGCATTTGTCCGCTGGCGGAGGTGCGCGCGGCGCGCAGCACGCCGTTCTGGTTCCAGCTCTACATGCTGCGTGATCGCGGTGTGGTGTCCGCGTTGCTGGATGACGCCTGGGCCGCCGGTTGCAGAACGCTGGTGTTCACGGTGGATCTGCCGTTGCCCGGTTTGCGCCACCGCGATACTCGCAACGGACTGGAAGCGCGCGGCGTTGCTGGCGCACTCCTGCGTTTGCGGCAAGTGTTGGCGCGGCCCGGCTGGGTGCGCGATGTCGCGCTGGGCGGCAAGCCCTTGCGATTCGGTTCTCTTTCCTCCCAGGTGCCCGATGCGAACAACCTGGATGCCTTCAAGGCCTGGGTCGATTCGCAGTTTGATCCCGGCGTGACGTGGCGCGATATCGAATGGCTGCGTACCCGCTGGCAAGGGCGCCTGCTGCTGAAAGGTATCCTCGATGTGGAGGACGCGGGCACTGCCGTGGACATCGGTGCGGATGGCATCGTGGTGTCCAACCATGGCGGGCGGCAGCTCGACTCGGTCGCATCGTCGATTTCGATGCTGTCCGCAATCGCGCAGGTCGTGGGCACACGCACGGAAATCCTGATCGACGGAGGTGTTCGTGGCGGCACAGATATCTTCAAGGCGCTCGCACTCGGTGCCAATGGCGTATTGATCGGGCGCCCGTGGGTATGGGCATTGGCCGGGGCCGGGGCGGACGGCTTGCACCATTACCTGACGATGCTGCAGCGGGAATTGCATCTGGTCATGACCTTCGCCGGCGTCACTCGAATTTCCGATATCGACGCATCCTGCCTGGATGCCGTTTCTCTTTACCAGCTGGCAGCTGCCGGCGCCCCTTCGCTTTGATAGGAGCCTGCCCATGAATGGCGCACAAGCCTTGATGAAAACTCTGGCCGATGCTGGTGTCGAAGTCTGCTTTTCCAACCCCGGCACATCTGAGATGCATTTCGTCGCTGCGCTCGACAGCGAACCACGGATGCGTGCCGTGCTGGCGCTGTTCGAGGGCGTCGCAACCGGCGCGGCGGACGGGTACGCGCGCATGGCCGACAAGCCCGCGGCCACTTTGTTGCACCTGGGATGCGGACTGGGAAACGGACTGGCGAATTTGCACAACGCCCGCAAAGGCAAGGTGCCCGTCGTCAACATCGTCGGCGACCACGCGACGTATCACGTGAAGTTTGACGCGCAGCTTCAGTCCGACATCGAAACCGTCGCCCGAAATGTCTCGCCGAATTTCGTTCGCACCTCCAGTACTACGGCGCAGCTCAGTCAGGACGTGGTGGATGCGATCGTCGCTGCGCGTGGGTTGCCGGGACAGGTGGCGACGTTGATCCTGCCGGCCGATGTCTCCTGGGGCGAAGGTGGCGTGCCGTGCCCGCCACCGCCGATGGTCGCGCCGCCGGCGGCCGGCGATGAGGTGATCGCAGCCGTGGCAACGGCCATCCGCTCCGGTACTCAAGTGGCGATGCTGCTGGGTGGACGCGCGCTGCGCGAGCCGGCATTGCTGGCGGCCGCGCGGATCGCGCAGCAGCATGGGGTCAGACTGTTCGCCGAAACCTTCCCGACGCGGATGGAGCGTGGCGCCGGCTTGCCGCCGGTGGAGCGCATCGCCTACATGGCGGAGCTGGCGAGCGTGCAACTGACGGGGCACTCGCACCTGATCCTCGTGGACACGAAGTCGCCGGTTTCGTTTTTCGCCTATCCGGGAAAGAAGAGCGACCTGGTGCCTGAGGGTTGCGAGGTCATCACCCTCGCATCGCCTTCACAGGATGCCGCAGGCAGCCTCGAAAAGCTCGCGCAGGCGTTGGACGCAACACGTGCCACGCCTGCATTGCAGCACTTCCTGCGGCCGTCGCGTCCACGCGGACGCTTGAATGCGGCCAAGGTCTGCAAGGCAGTGGGACACCTGTTGCCCGAGAACGCCATCCTCATCGACGAGGGCATCACCTCGACCCTGATGCTGGCCGCGTTGACGGCCGGCGCGCCGCGCCATGACTTCATCACGTTGACTGGAGGTGCCATCGGTCAGGGATTGCCGAATGCCGTCGGTGCCGCCGTGGCCTGTCCGGATCGCCCGGTGATTGCGCTGATCGGCGATGGCACGGCGATGTACACGATCCAGTCGCTGTGGACGATGGCGCGCGAGAAGCTCGACGTCACTGCCATCATTTTCAACAACGCATCGTATTCCGTGCTCAACGTGGAGCTGGATCGCGTCGGGGCGGAGCAGGGCGGCGCCAAGGCCAAGTCGCAGCTGGACTTGCATGGCCCGGTGCTGGATTTCGCGCGACTGGCTCAAGGTATGGGCGTACACGCGGCACGCGCCGACAGCAGCGAGGCATTCTGCAAGGCGTTCGAGTACGCACTGGCCCATCGCGGGCCGCATCTGATCGAAGCGGTGGTGCCCGAGGCCTTGAATCGCACCAAGCGCAAGGTATTGCCGTGGCTGCTCAAGTCGCTGCCGAACCTGCCGCAAGGCGCCGCGCAACTGATCAAGCGGAAGATCGCGCCATGACGATCATGGTGCAGGCGAAAGGTGGAAACGAAATCAGGGGCTTGATGCAATGACCGCGTTGCGTGAAGTCGGTCCGGCCTCTGTCGGAAGCCCGCCTTCATGACCATTCACCATGGATCGGTCAGCCACGATGTCCCGGTATGGCTGGCTGCATGAAACCGACCGATCCACCATCGGCGGATCGGTCGGTTTCCTTTGGCAGGTGATTCCATCCAGTGACGGAATCAGCCCCTGCGGCGCAGGAACATCATGCCACCCATCGCTGCGAGGAGGGCCAGCAAGGTGAGACTGGTGGGCGAGCCAGCGGGCACATTGGTCGGTGAGAAATGTGCGGCACCCGCACACTCGTCCACGGGCACGAAGGGATCGGATGTGAACAACGATGTGGATCCATCACTGTCAACGATGTAGACGCCCACGCCACTGGCGCTGGTCAGGTAGGGGCCGAAGAAGCCCAGGATTTCATTGAAGGAAATGGTATCGCCTACCGGCACATCGACCTGGGCCGAATCCATCAGGGTCCCGTCGTCCCAGAGTTCGAGGGTGATGAAATCCATGCCATCACCCTGATCCGTTGTTCCGGTGACGGAGCCGGCAATGGTGATGTCCGTTCGCTCGCAGGTCTGGACCCCGGTGACCGTGACACTTTCCGTGGAAGCCTTGGCAGTGGCGATCTGGGTTGAATGTGGTGCGTTGCGATTGGTGGAGGCGAGGCCGGTCGACGTGACCAATATGAGAGAAAGAGCGAACAGGAGTCGGGATGCGGTCATTGGTAATGTCCATTGATTAGTTGTAGGTGTTTCTTGATCCCGCGACAGAAACGGCGCCACAGGTTCGCGGTATGCATGATATTACGTGATTGGAATCACGCTTGGTAGCGCTTGTCGCTTCGTGCCATCGATGGATGATTCCGGCCGCACCGATTTCATGTGGTGGAAGGGCGGTTGCAGTGATCGTTTGTTGATGCGTCTGTCGGGGACTCAGGAGCGCGACTGAGCGAGCGCATCGTCTGGCGCAGTAGTCGCCCCATTCCACGACGAGGTCCCCGCCATCCCGGGAGCGGCTCCCGGTCCGTGCGGCACATCCGGCGGTCACATCCCGACGCAAACCATGTCTTGTAAATTGATATCAATGTGATATCTTTTATCCACAATCTGCGGAGGTCGTCATGCGTGAGATATCGAAGGGGTCGGTAGCGGGTATCCCGATGCTGCTGGGACTTGTTGTTGGCGGGCTGGCGCTGATCGCGTTGTTCGTTCATGCCGTCAACACGGATGCGAAGGCACTGGTGGTTCTGACGGTGCTGGGTGGCGTGGCGTGGATGATCAGCCTGGGTGGGTTCTACACGCTCGAGCCCAATCAGGCCGGTGTGCTGAGCCTGTTCGGCAAGTACATGGGTACGGTCAAGGACACCGGGCTGCGTTGGAACAATCCGTTTTTTTCCGCCAAGAAGGTGTCGCTGCGGGTACGCAACTTCGAGAGCGGCAAGCTCAAGGTCAACGAGCTGGATGGCAGCCCGATCGAGATCGCGGCGGTGATCGTCTGGCAAGTGGTGGACTCGGCCGAGGCGGTTTACAACGTGGATGATTACGAAAGTTACGTGCACATCCAGTCCGAATCGGCGCTGCGTGCGATGGCGTCCAGCTATCCCTACGATCAGCATGAAGACGGACAGATCGCGTTGCGCAGCCATCCGCAGGAGGTGTCCCAGTATCTCCAGGAGCAGATCGCCGAGCGCTTGGCGCGGGCCGGCGTGGAGGTGATCGAGGCACGCATCAGTCATCTGGCGTACGCACCGGAAATCGCGCAGGCGATGCTGCAGCGTCAGCAGGCCAATGCCGTGGTGGCGGCACGCACCCGCATCGTCTACGGCGCCGTCAGCATGGTGGAGATGGCGCTGAATGAGCTGAAAAAGAATGGTGTCGTCGAACTGGACGAGGAGCGCCGCGCCGCGATGGTCAGCAACCTGCTGGTCGTGCTGTGCTCGGATCGCGCCACGCAGCCGGTGGTGAACACCGGCTCACTCTATTGACCAAGGCGCCGGGCGTGAGCGAGAAAAAGGCATACCCGCTGCGGATCAATGCCGAGGTGCTGGCCGCGATGCAGCGCTGGGCCGATGACGAGCTGCGTTCGCTCAATGCCCAGATCGAATACGTGCTGCGCGATGCGCTGCGGCGTGCCAAACGGATCAAGCCCGCCACGCCCGCGCCTGAAGAAAAGGATTGAAACGATGAGTCACGAACGCTGGGAATACAAAGTGACGCAGGCGCCGGTCTCCGTCTGGGGCACGAGCAAGCCCGAACAGATGACCGAGGCGCTGAACAAGGAAGGTCAGCAGGGTTGGGAGCTGGTGAACACGCTGTACTACGGTATGAAAATCCATTTTTTCCTGAAACGGCCGCGCTGAGGGGATGGCATGAAACGCAAGGTTCCATTGCTGCTCCTGACCATCGTGCTTCTCGCCGGCGCGTTCTTCAGTGCGAGGTGGCTGATGCAGAGCTTGCTGGTGCCATCGCCGGCGCAAAGTGCTCCGGCGGATCCAGCGCATCTACGCATCGGCGAGAGCTTTCTGGATCATCTGGATGCCGGGCGTTACGACGCGGCATTGGCGATGACCACGCACCGGGTCCGGGAAGCATTGGCCGGCGGCAAGTTGCAGGAGGTCTGGGAGGCACTGCCGAAGCAACTGGGAACACGTCAGTCACGCACCCCGCTGCGAGGCGAACTCGTCGGAGAAACGCCGACGGTCACGTCCACGCTGACCTTCGGTTTGCTCGCGCTCGATGCGCGCATCGTGGTCACTCCGGAGGGGGCGATCTCCGGATTCCGCATCGTGCCCGCCGCCAAGGCGCCTGAGCCCGCTCCACTGGAAAACAACTCGCGCTTCACCGAAGTGGAGTTCGCCGTAGGTGAGCGTGAACGCGCGTTGCCCGGAACCTTGAGTGTGCCGAACGGTGAAGGTCCATTCCCTGCAATCGTGCTGGTGCATGGTTCCGGACCCCACGATCGCGACGAAACCATCGGGCCGAACACGCCGTTCCGCGACCTCGCGCATGGGTTGGCGGAACGCGGTGTGGCCGTGTTGCGATACGAGAAGCGCACGTTCGCCCGGCCTCAGGATTTCGCGTCCGGAGACTTTACCGTGGATGACGAAGTGACCGACGACGCGGTGGCAGCCATTGCGCAGCTTCGTGCCGATGCGCGTATCGACTCGGTACGGGTGTTTGTCGCCGGCCACAGTCTCGGCGCGATGATGGCGCCGCGCATTGCCGAGCGTGCACCGGAGTTGGCGGGATTGATTCTGCTTGCTGCCCCGGCACGCCCTTTGCAGGATATCGTGGTGGAACAGGTCGGCTATCTGGCCGCTCGCGATGGTGACATCAGTGCGGAAGAGCAGGCGAGCATCGACGACATGAGCGCGAAAGCCGCCGCCGTGGCGACGTTGGATGCAAGCTCTCCCGCCAGTGCCACCCTGCTCGGTCTCCCGCCGCGCTATTGGATGGATCTGCGCGAATACGATCCGCGCACGACGGCGTCACGTTTGTCGCAGCCGATATTGGTGGCTCAGGGCGGTCGCGATTACCAAGTCACTCAGCAGGGCGACTTCAATCTTTGGTTGGCAGATTTTGGTGATGTGCAACGCGTGCAGTTCGGGCTCTATCCCGAACTCAACCATCTGTTCATCGCAGGCGCAGGCGCCTCCAATCCCGAGGAGTACCTGATTGCAGGTTCGGTCGACGTCCGGGTGATCAACGCCATCGCCGCGTTTGTGGGAGCAGGACAATGACGTGCGAATTCCGCGTCATTCCGCCCGGCAAATCGACGTGGTTCACCTTGCTGGCGGTGGCGGTGGCGCTGCCGTTGCTGGCATTGATCCATATGCTGGTGACCGCGCAGATGGATGTGCTGAAAAGTGGCCTGTCGGGGTATGGAGGCGTCGCCGCGATATCGGTGCTCGTGGCATCGGGCCTGTTTTTGAGCTTGCGACGGCTGTCCATTTCGATCGATGGAGACAGTCTCGTGGTGCGCGCGGCACTGTTTACACGGCGTGTCCGGATCGCCGAACTGGATCTTGCGGCGGCGAGGGTGGCGGATCTGGACAATGACCGCGAATGGCGCCCTGTTCTGAGGACGAACGGGATCGGGTTGCCCGGCGCGTGCATGGGACACCATCGCGGAAAGCCGTGGGAGCGCCGGATTTTCTGCGCACTGACTTCGCACGAGCGTGTGCTGGTTTTGCCGGAGAGAAACGGAGTGCGCTGCCTGCTGCTGAGCGCGGAAAAACCGAAGGCGCTTCTGGGCGCGCTCGCGGCGCTGCACTGAAAATGCACGTGGCCGCACAAGGCGGCCACGTGAAATGCAACGGAGGGGGTGGAAATCAGCCGAGCGCTGCTTCCAACTCCGGCAAGAGCGAGAACAGGTCACCGACCAAGCCGATGTCGGCGATTTCGAAGATCGGCGCATCACCGTCCTTGTTGATCGCGACGATGGTGCCGGCGTCCTTGATGCCGGTGAGGTGCTGGATGGCACCGGAAATGCCAACGGCCACGTACAGCTCCGGCGCGATGATCTTGCCGGTCTGGCCTACTTGTAGCTCGTTCGGCACATAGCCGGCATCCACTGCCGCGCGCGATGCACCGACGGCGGCGCCGAGCTTGTCGGCCAGGGCGTAGATCACCTTGAAGTTTTCTTCCGAACCCACGCCACGGCCGCCGGAAACCACGCGTGGTGCGCTCTGCAGATCGGGACGATCGGACTTGCCGGCGGCAAGGGCCACGAAGCGCGTGTGCGAAGGCAGGGCCGCATCCACGGCGATGGCACGCACGCTGGCGCTGCCACTTTCACCTGCCGCCGGCCACGACGCCACGCGCACGGTCGCCACCACGGTTTTGTCGGCGGGTGCGGTGACCGTGACGATGGCGTTGCCGGCGTAAATCGGACGCTTGAAGGTGTGTGCGGCGTCGACCGCCATCACGTCGCTGACCTGAGCCACGCCCAGCAATGCGGCCACGCAAGGCATCACATCCTTGCCGAATGTGGTGGACGGGGCGAACACGTGGCTGTAACCGGCAGCCGCCTGCGCGATCTGCGGTGCCAGCACTTGTGCGATGGGATGCGCATTGGCCGGGTTGGCGACGGTCAGCACCTCGTTCACGCCATCGATTTTCGCCGCCTGTGCGGCGATGGCGTCCGGCGCATCGGCCAGCACGATCACGTCGATGCTGGCGCCGGCAATCGCGCGCGCGGCGGAGACCGTCTTGGCGGTGGCCGAGACATTGAGCTGGCCGTTGAGGTGTTCTGCAACGATGAGGATCTTGGACATGGATTGAGTCTCCTGTGCGTTGTCAGAGAAGGCCCTTGGCCTTGAGAGCGGCGACCAGTTCGGCGGCATCCTTCACCATCACGCCGCGGCTGCGCTTGGCGGGTGCCTGGTACGCGGTGGCGGTGAGGAAATCACCCGATTCCACGCCGAGGTCGGCCAGTTGCAGCGTTTCCAGCGGCTTGGTCTTGGCCTTCATGATGTCCGGCAGCTTGATGAAGCGCGGTTCGTTGAGGCGCAGGTCGGTGGTGATGACGGCGGGCAGGTCGACTTCGAGCGTTTCAAGGCCGGCATCCACTTCGCGCACCACGGTGGCCTTGCCGTCGGCCACATCCACCTTGCTGGCGAAGGTAGCCTGAGGGCGACCCCACAGCGTGGCCAGCATCTGGCCGGTCTGATTGGCATCGTCGTCGATGGCCTGCTTGCCGAGCAGCACGATGTCAGGCTGTTCCTTCTCGATGAGCTTGGCAAAAACGCGGGCGGCGGTGAGCGGCTGAATCGCATCGCCGGTCACCACGTGGATGGCGCGGTTCGCGCCCATGGCCAAACCGTTGCGCAGATGCGCCTGGGCATCGGCCGGTGCGATGGTGGCGACGATCACTTCGCTGGCGATGCCCTTTTCGCGCAGGCGCAGCGCCTCTTCCAGTGCGATGTCATCGAAGGGATTGGCGGACAGCTTCACGCCATCGGTAACCACGCCGGAGCCATCCGGCTTGACCTGAATGCGCACGTTGTAATCCACCACGCGCTTGTAGGCGACCAGGATTTTCATCGGTCAAAGATTCCTGAAAGTTTCGGGGAGAGTCCGCCGTGCGATGGCAAGCGGGCTACGAATTGTAGCGTGTGGGGTCGGGGCGGTCGATTTTGGCGTGGTGAATGTCTTCAGGTGGCTTGACCTGCGCTGACCAAGTGCGACGAAGGTCGCATGAGCATCGTGCGGTGTCGTCAGTTCAGTGGCAGCCTTGCCTGCCGATGCACGACACGCAGGTGACATGCCGTCCGTCTGTCAAAACGACGCGATCATCCATTTCGATGACGGGAATCCGCACGCTTCCTCGCTTGATGAGTCAGCCGATGGTTTCGGTGCACGGCGCGATGACCACGCTGGCAATGGAAGTGACTGTCATGGAGAGGGGTTGAACATGAAGAATGGAAGTCTGTGGGCGTGGGGCTTGGTGGCAGGCCTGGCAGCGTTGCCGGCGTTGGCCATGAACGGATCGCGGTCAACGTCCGGATATGTCAGTACGGTGGTGTCGCCGGCATCGTATGACGATGCGAACAAGGCGCCGGTGACACTGCCACGGGTGGCCACGCTCAACGAGGGGTTCGATGACGTCGGCACCTTGGTGGGAAACGGTTGGGTACGGCGGCATCTCAGCGCGCCAACGGGTACGGTTCCTGGCTGGTTTCAAGGTATTCCAACGCTCAACGCGCAGACGGGCGCCGCCAACTCTTACGTGGCAGCGAATTTTCAGAGTACTGCTGGAGGCGCGGGGACCATCAGTGACTGGTTGATCACGCCGGAACTGGAGTTTGGACGTGATGCGAGCTTCACGTTTTGGACACGAAAGGCCTATGTTGCAGGAGGCACGGACTATCCAGATCGTTTGGAGGTACGCCTGAGTGCCAATGGGGCGAGCTCGGATGCTGGTTCTACCCATACGTCCACCGGTGATTTTTCGACCGTACTGTTGACCATCAACCCGACCCAGGTCGCCGGGGGGTACCCCTATGTGTGGACGCAATACACCCTCACCCATGCCCATGGCGTGCCCAGGAATGGGTCTGGGCGCATCGCGTTCCGCTATTTTGTGACCCAAGCAGGCCCCAACGGAACGAAGTCGGAATATATAGGGGTAGATACTGTGAGTTACTCCGCAGGCGCCCCGCAATATCGCGTGCTTTACACGGTCGTCGGCTTGCAGGGCGACGCGGTAGGGCTGAGCCTCAATGGCGGAGTGCCGATAGCGCACTCGTACAACGGAAGCTTTGTGTTCCCTGAGTATGTCGACGACGGTAGTCCGTACTCAGTGACCGTGACGTCACAGCCGTCGCATCCCAAGCAGACCTGCGTCACCGGTCCCGCGACGGGGACCGTCAATGGGGCTGATATTGTGGTTGTGATTTTGTGCACCACAGATCCCTTCGTCCTGACGGTTGAAGACGGTTTCGATCAGCAGGCAATGGTTAATGAAATGTTTGCAGATGAGCTAGTGGCGATGCTGGTGGACTCTGATGGAGATCCGGTCCCGGGAGCGCAGGTGACGTTCGAGTCGCCGTTGTCCGGCCAAAGCGCTTGGCTGCATGATCTCAACGCAGGTCCGGCCACAACGCTGGTCACCACGACAGACGCCCACGGGTATGTGGTGGTGTCCGCGCAGGCTAACGGGATCGTAGGCTGCTATGGCGTCATTGCATCCCATCCCAATGCCGGGCCGGTGGCGTTCCGTTTGACCAATATCTGGTATCCGGCGATCTTCGCCGATGGGTTTGAAACCCCGCCCGAAGCGGTGCGCGGGTTGGATGTATGCGGTTCCAAAGAGGTGCGTCCGCCGCTGCGTTGATATGCAGTGGTTGCCAGGGGGCGGGGAGGGCCGGACAGGGAGTGTCCGGCCCTTTTCGTTCATTTTTCGCGCTGAAACCGATATGCCACGACGTCCGCCAGACGCGCGGCAGCACCCTCGGCGGTGTGAAAGAACAGCGAGGGTTCGGTCAACTCCAACTCAAGCAACTTCGGGCCGCTGGGCGAGGGCAGCAGGTCCACCCGGGCATAGCTGAGCGGCCCGAACGGAAGGCTCGCGATGATTCGATCGGCCAGCGCGCGCTCTTCGGTCGATGGTGATCGGGCGGTGATCTCCTCGGGCGCAAACAGGGCCGAGGTCGGGTCTTCGCCAAGGCGCAGCAACGGACTCTTGCGAATCGCATGCGAGTACACCCCGTCGAAGTACACGAGGGCGGTTTCGCCCGCGCTGTCCACATCGGACAAATACGGTTGCACCAGCGCCGATCGGCCCGCCTCAATCAGGCGCCGTACGTGCGCGACTGCGTTCTCGCGTTGGCCATGCACATAGCGTTGGGTGTCGCGCGAGCCCGCGCCCACGACCGGCTTGACCACGAATTCGGGAAACGCGGGGAAGGCGTCCGGCGCATCGCCCGGCTCGACAAAGTGACTTTCCACGGTGGCAATGCCGCGCGCGGCAAGATCGCGCAGGTAGTGCTTGTCGGTATTCCAGCGCACCACGTCGAGCGGGTTGAGCAAGGTGCTGACGGCGGAAACCCGTTCGCACCAAGCGAGAAATTCGGGCAGGCGCTCGGTGTAATCCCAGGTGGAGCGCAGCAGCACGGCATCGAAACGGGACCAGTCCGCGTCCGCATCGTCCCAGTCGACGGTGTGGGTCTGGATGCCAGCGTCACGCAACGCGGCATCGAGTGGGGCGAGGTCTTCATCCAGATCGCGTGCGGCGGCGACGCTGGCAAGGGCAAGTCGTTTTTGCATCGGCTTTTGCCTCACATGCCCGCGTAATTCGGCCCACCGCCACCTTGCGGCGCGACCCAGACGATGTTCTGGGTGGGATCCTTGATGTCGCAGGTTTTGCAATGCACGCAGTTGGCGAAGTTGATTTGCAATCGCTCGTTGCCGGCGTCGCCGACGAACTCGTACACCGCAGCGGGGCAGTAACGCGCTTCCGGGCCGGCGTATTGGGCCAGATTCACCTGCACCGGAATCTCGGCGTTTTTCAGCGTCAGATGCGCGGGCTGATTTTCGTCGTGATGGGTGCTGCTGAGAAACACCGAGCTGAGGCGGTCGAAGGTGAGCACGCCATCGGGTTTGGGATACGTGATTTTCTCGTGCTGTGAGGCCGGTTCGAGACAGGCGTAGTCGGGCTTGTCGCGATGCAGCGTCCACGGCGCGGTCTTGATGCCCAGCTTCGGCAAAAGCCACTGCTCGACGCCGTTCATGAACGTGGCCGTCCACAGGCCCTTCTTGAACCACTGCTTGAAGTTCTTGGCCGCCGAGAGTTCGTCGTGCAGCCAGCTTTGTTCGAACGCGGCGGGATAGGCGCTCAACTCATCGCGCGCGCGGCCCGCGACGATGGCATCGAAGGCGGCATCGGCGGCCAGCATGCCGGTCTTGATGGCCGCGTGGCTGCCCTTGATGCGGCTGGCGTTGAGATAGCCGGCTTCGCAGCCGACCAGGGCGCCGCCGGGGAAAACGGTTTTCGGCAGCGACAGCAGGCCGCCGGCGGTGATGGCGCGCGCGCCGTAACCGATGCGCTTGCCGCCTTCGAGATGTTCGCGGATGGCGGGGTGGGTTTTGAAACGCTGGAACTCCTCGAACGGGCTGAGCCAGGGGTTCTTGTAGTCCAGTCCGAGCACGAAGCCGATGGCGACCTTGCCGCCTTCCATGTGATACAGGAACGAGCCGCCGTAGGTATCGGTATTCAGCGGCCAGCCGGCGCTGTGGATGACCAGGCCGGGTTGCGCCTTGTCCTCAGGCACTTGCCACAGTTCCTTGATGCCGATGCCGTAGCTTTGCGGGTCGCGGCCTTCGTCCAGCGTGAAACGCTCGATCAGTTGCCGGCCCAGTTGGCCGCGCGAGCCTTCGGAGAAGATCGTGTAGCGGGCGTGCAGTTCCATGCCGCGCTGGAATTGATCGGTGGAATTGCCGTTTTTGTCCAGCCCCATGTCGCCGGTGGCCACGCCGCGCACCGCGCCGTTGTCGTCGTACAGCACTTCGGCGGCGGCAAAGCCGGGGAAGATTTCCACGCCGAGGGCTTCGGCCTGTTGCGCCATCCAGCGCACCACGTTGCCGAGGCTGACGATGTAGTTGCCTTGGTTGTGCAGGCTGTCGGGAATGAAGAACTTCGGTGTCGACGTGGCACCCGTTTCGCTCAGGAACAGGATGCGGTCTTCCGTGACCGGCTGGTTCAGCGGTGCGCCTTTTTCCTTCCAATCCGGGATCAATTCGCTGAGTGCGCGCGGATCCATGATCGCGCCGGAGAGGATGTGGGCGCCGGGTTCGGAGCCTTTTTCCAGGACGCAGACCGACAGCTCGCGGCCTTCGGCGGCGGCGCGTTGCTTGAGCCGGATGGCCGTGGACAAGCCGCCCGGGCCTGCCCCCACGACGACCACGTCGTATTCCATGAATTCGCGCTCGCTCATCGGCTGGCTCCCTTCGGATGCGTATGGTTGTGCAGCGCGGCATTGTCGCGATTTGGCGCGCGGCGGGCAAACCAGGCGGGATGTCTTGCGCTTCCTCGCGCGTCCTGTCGAGTCGCATCGGGCTCCAGCCGCAGCGGCTGCGGTCCCGGGAATGGACGAGACAGGCGTTGCGTCACGTTCCGGCGATGGCATGCGCGGTGCGTTTGCCGCTCAGGCCATCAACATCATCGCCACGCCCGAGATCGTCAGCCCCACGCCCACCAGGCCCTGTTTGCCGAGCGGTTCCCGCAGCCACCACCACGCCAGCAGCACGATGAAGATCGAAGCGGTTTCATTCAATACTGCCGCCACAGAAGCCGGTGCGTATTTGTAGCCGCCCAGCCACAGCACCATCGAGAGGAACTGCCCGACGAACGCTGCCCCGACCAGCAACTTCCAGTTCACGTCACGCCCTCGCGCCGACAGCAGGCGCAACTCGCCGCGCACCGCGGCGATGGCCACCAAGCCCAGCAGTGCTCCGGTCAGGCGCAGCAGGGTGATCCAACCCAATGGCTGGGCCTCGAGCACTGGCTTGATCATCACGATCGCCACCGCCATCAGTGCAATCGACACCACGCCCAATGCGATCGATGCCGGGTGCGAGAGGCGCGATGCCGGAGCGAACGCGTCGGGTGGTGGATCGGGCGGTGGCACCGGCTCCCCGACCACCACGCGAGCTGGCTGCGGTCGCTGCGCGATCACTGCCACGCCCGCCATCACCAGTACGAATCCACCGATCTGCCATGCCCCCAGCCGTTCTCCCAGCACGAATACCGACAGCACGATGACCAGCGGGCTGTAGGCATTGCCGATGATGCCCATGCGGCTCGCTCCCAGACGAGAGAGTGCGACGAAGTAAAGTGTGTCGGCGACGGCGATGCCGAGAAAACCGCTCGCCAATGTCAGTGCCACCTCGCGCAGGGAGAGCGATGGAAGCGCTGTGCCATGCAGCAGCCATGGCAGCGGCAGCATCAGCAGCAACACCAGCAGATTCTTGTTGAAGTTGAGCGTCAATGGCGGCAGTCCACGCACCAGTTGCCGGTACAGGATCACGCCGATCGCCCAGGTCATTGCGCTAAAGAGGGAAAGGGTTTCGCCCAGGCCGATGTGCATGCCGGTATTATCCCGGAGAAACCCGGCAAAGATTCATTGCCGGTTGCGATCGATTGCGCATACTGCCGGGCCTTTCGCCGATCCAGGCCGGACGCAATGCTGGTTCGCCACGTGCCGCAATGACCCACCCTCCTTACGCCGCCCGTGTCGAGTTCGTGATCGAACTGGCGACCCGTCTGCACATCTACGGCACGACCGCACAGCGCCTGGAAGGCGCGATTTCGGCCGTGGCGACGCGGCTGGGGCTGCGGTGTGAGCCGTGGTCCAATCCGACGGGGCTGATTCTGTCGTTCTCCGACGCCAGCCGTCCCGAGACGCTTGCCAATACCACCCAGGTCATCCGCCTTGCGCCCGGCGAGGTGGATCTGCGCAAGTTGTGCGAGGTGGATGCCATCGCCGAGCGCGTGTTGCGCGGCGAGACCGGCGTATCGGAAGCGGTTGTCGCACTGCATGCGCTGGATGCACCCGCGCCGATGCGCGACAGGGTGTTGTCCACGCTCGCCTTCGGCCTGACATCGGCGGCGGTCGCGACGTTGTTGCGCGGTACCCTGGCCGATGTGATGGTGGCGGGAGGTGTCGGTCTGCTGATCGGCGTGCTCTATGCCTTTGCCGCGGGGCATGCGCGCCTGACCGAGGCGCTGGAGTTGATCGCGGCCCTCCTCGCGACATTGCTGGCCACGGCCGTCGCCACGTTTCTGTTGCCGTTGTCGCTCAAGACGGTGATCGTGGCGTCGCTGATCGTGCTGTTGCCCGGCATGATGCTGACCAACGCCGTGTCGGAACTCACCAGTCAGCATCTGGTGTCAGGCACGGCGCGTTTCTCCGGTGCGATGGCACTCCTGCTGAAGCTCGCCTTTGGCAGCATGATGGCATCGCAGTTCATCCTGCTGCTGCATTGGTCGCCCATCGCCCATGTCGATGGGCAGATGCTGCCGGGCTGGTCCGAAGGGGCGGCGTTGCTGGCGGCGGCGCTGGCGTTCGCCGTGTTGTTCAAGGCCGCGTGGCGCGATTACCCGCTGGTGATGGCGGCGGCTGTTACCGGGTATCTGATCACCCGCATCGTCGGCGTCTGGCTGCCGGGCAGCGCGTCCGTCTTTCTGGCCAGTGTTGTCGTCACTCTGTTCAGCAATATCTATGCGCGGGCCGCCAACCGTCCCGGTGCGCTGATTCGGGTGCCGGGAATAATCCTGATGGTCCCCGGAAGTGTCGGTTTCCGTGGCGTCAGTTCGATGTTCGAGCAGAACGTGGTGCTGGGGCTGGATACTGCAGTGAATCTGACCACCATACTTGTGGCACTGGTCGGAGGCATGTTGATCGGCAATGTCCTGCTGCCGGCAAGGCGCAACCTTTGACAGGACTCGGAGCGGACGGCGCGGCAAACACTGGAGTCGTGCCCGGGGATGGCGCCGCGCATCGCCTGAGCGGTTTCCACGGAAATGAAAATCCCCGCTGCGGCGGGGATTTTCATTGCATTTATTCCGTGATGAATGTCTCAGTCGCGGATCAGCAGATCATCGCGCGTCTTGCCCGAGTCGATCAGCGCGACAAACCACAGTGGCGCCTTGCCGCGGCCGGTCCAGGTCTGCGACAGGTCAGACGGATTGCGGTACTTCGGTGGGACCTTGCGACCCGTGGTGGCCTTGGCCTTGCGGCGGCCGGGTTTGGCGGCAGCCGACGTTGCAGGCGACGTGGCGTTGTTTGCGCCGAACAGTTCCTGGATGGTGTAACCCTCGTTTTTGGCCATGCGCGAGAGCTTGTTGCGCACCTGCATGATCGGAGCACGCTTCTTCTTGCGCTTGTGCTCGCGCGTGGCTTCGGCGATGAACTTGGCAAGGGCTTTGGGCGTCATGGACGAGAAATCGATGCTCATGGAGTTTCCTCGAGGCGGTGTGATGAAAAGGGACAGTGTTTTCTGCGGCCCTGCGGTCCAGCGATCCCCGGTTGGCCCGGCCGTGGCGAATCTTCCACTTTGCCGGAATTTAATCGGTCTGCGGGGGAATATTGCCTATCCGTGGGATAAGCGCGAGAGTAGTGCGATGATTTGCCGCTGACAAGTGCCGTGCGATATGGGATGCATATCCCGGCATTGCATGATGCTTGCCGCGTCCGCGACTGCAGGGTAGTTTGTCGTCGTGTTTCAGGGGGTGCCGGGCGGCTGCACCCGTGAGGCGGCATGCAAACGTCGCATCACGCGGGTGCCGGATGCAGGGCGATCCGTGGGGCAAGGCGAATTCGGCAACGATGGCCGCAGCGCGGTCGACAGGGAGAATGCTGCAATGGGGTTGCTTGACGAACTCGAACAGGAGGCGGCGCGGCTGCGCGGCGCGGGGGATCAGGACGTTGCCGCCCAGCAGGCACGCGAGGCGGCATGGAGGGAAAAGCTCCAGCCTGCGGCCGTTCGACTCGGCGAATTTCTGACCCGCTTTGCCAGCAGCCTGACGGCCGCGCAACGACGAATCCGGATGGTGCATCCGATTGCCGGGTATGGCGATGTGGTTTCCTTCGGAGAGGCCCCGTTCGAATGTCGGGTGACGCCGGGCCAGATCCAGCACGAAATCGAGTTTTCCTTCGTGGCGCAGGTTGCGCCGGAGGAAAGCACGCTGGTCATCGCCGACACGCCGGGCAGGGTGCGGTTGATTTCGGGCCTGCTGCAGAACCACCATCTGTCCGGTTTGCATGATGTCGTCAAGAATGCGAATGGCGAGGTGGTTTCGGGGCGTTTCCAGGCGCGTGGGCGCATTCCGGTGAAGGTCCATGTGATTGCCTCGCAGGAATCGGGGCACCTGAAGATGAGCCTCGGCAACGTGGAGGCCTTCGGCGTGGCGCAGCGAACTTTCGTGCCCGAGGCACTGAATGAAGATACCTTCGACGCGCTGGGGCGGTATCTGCTGCGTGAAACGACCAGTTTTTCACGCGAGAAGGTCGGCGCCGACATACGCCGTCAGTTGCAAACCCAGATCCAGCGCGACCAGGTCCGGCGCGAGTGGGAAGCCAGGCTGGCTGTGCAGTTGCGCGAGGACGAGACGCGGGTGGTGTCGCTGATGTCTCCGACCGCCTCGCCGGTCGCGTTCCTTGGCCGCATGGGCAAGTGGTTCCGTCGCGGTAGTTGAAGCGCGGAACGTTCCTTCCATGAGTGATCGCCGGCGCGGCGGAGGGAGCCGGTTCTCGGCAGAGGCGGGGTGGTGCCGGTTTCCGTCCCGTGAGGTGGCGCGTCGGCAGCATCGTGGATGACGAATGTACGTCCTCGAGCGTCACGTGCGGGCGTTTCGTCATTCGATATTTTCCGTTCCGGGCGCGATTGCAGGACATTTCGGCACATGCGGGCAGGCTCCCCGCATGCCTGCTGTGGCACGATGCGCGGTGATGCCCGTGGCCATGCAGCGGGTGCGTCGTGAACAGCAGGAGGGTATCGCCATGCGCCGTTCTTCTTTTTTCCTGAGCCTGTCAGTGGCGCTGGCTGCAGGCGGGTTCCAGGCATCGGCGGCAGTGCTGCCTGAGGCGTCGGGGGCACGCTCGGTCTGGCTGGTGCAATTCGAGGAGGCGCCGCTGGCGACGTTCCGGGGAGCGGAAGCGAAAACCCATCCGCGCTTGCAGGGGTTGGATGCCACCAGTCCGGCAGTTACCGGCAAGGCACGGCTGGATGTCGAAAGTGCTGCCAGTCGCGCTTATCGCGCCGCGCTTTCGACGGTGCGCGAAGAGCGATTGGCGCAGGCCGGAGCACGGATCGGGCGGCGGCTTGAGCCGATGTTCGTCTATGACGTGGTCAACCACGGTGTTGCACTGGAACTGACGCCGACGGAAGCCGATGCCCTCGCGCGCGTTGCAGGTGTCGCATCGGTCGAGCCGGAATTCGTGCACGTGCCGCTGACGGACGCGGGGCCGTCGTGGATCCGCGCGGATGCGCTTTGGCAGGGCGGCGGCAACTATCGTGGTGAAGGTCGGATCGTGGGCGTGATCGACACCGGTATCCAAGCCAATCACCGCATGTTCCAGCCCAGCAGCGGGGGTGTCACGATCACCAATCCCCGCAGTCGCTTCCTTGGACGCTGTGCGAGCAGTGCAGCGGCTGGCTGCAATGCCAAGCTGATCGGCATCTACGACTTCACCACCGGCGAGGGCGATGCGGAAACCAATGATGGCAGCGATCGCGACGGTCATGGAACCCACGTCGCAGCGACTGCGGCGGGCAATCCGGTCACGGTGAACCTCGACACCGGACAATACGCGCTGTCGGGTGTCGCGCCACGTGCCAATCTCGTCAGTTACAAGGCGTGCGAGGGCGAATCCAAATGTCGTGGCAGCTGGACGCTGGCGGCAATCAATCAGGCCGTTGCCGATCGCGTGGACGTCATCAACTATTCCATCGGTGGCGATCCGCGCAATCCGTGGGGCGATGCGGGTGCGATGGCGATGCTCAATGCCCGCGAGGCCGGTGTCGTGGTGGTGGTCGCGGCCGGCAATGACGGACCGGGGCCGGGCAGTGTGTCTTCGCCGGCCAATGCACCGTGGGTGATCGGTGTGGCCAACGCAACGCACGATCGCGCCAATGTGGCACGCCTGATACTTTCGGGCGGCCCGACGCCGCGTCCGGCGAATGGCGTGCTTCTCGGCGCCAGTCTCACGACGACGGCTTACGGTCCCGCACCGATCGTCCATGCGGGTCAATTCGGATCGGACCTGTGTGCCACCGGCTCGAACGTGGATGCCTTGCCTCCCGATACCAGCACCTCGCCGTGGACCGGCCGTCCTTTTTCCGGGCAGATCGTGGTATGCGACCGCGGGGTGTACGCCCGCGTGGTCAAGGGACTGAACGTCAAGAATGCCGGCGGCGGCGGCATGGTGCTGATCAATACGGTCGCCGATGGCGCCAGCATCGTCGCCGACCCGCATCAGCTGCCGGCGACCCATCTCGGCCATGTCGATGGTGCGGGACTGATGCAGTGGCTGTCCAACGGCAGCGGGCATCAGGCGCGAATCGAGGCATCGTCGGTGCAGCGTGTGCCCGCGTTCGCCGATGTGCTGGCGTCCAGCAGTGGACGCGGCCCGGTCGGGCTTGCCGCAACCGGCGGCGACTGGCTCAAGCCCAATTTTGCCGCGCCAGGAAGCAATATCCTGGCGGCGACCCGGGGCAGTGCGGATTCTTACCAGTTCATGAGTGGTACCTCGATGGCCGCCCCGCACGTGGCGGGTGCGGTGGCGCTGCTGCGGCAGGCACGACCGGACTGGGGGCCGGCAGAAGTCGAGAGCGCGTTGCAGACCACGGCACGCGCCAGCGTGCGCCTGCCCGACGGGGCGAGCGCGGCGGGCGTGTTCGATGCCGGGGCGGGCACCATCGACGTGTCGCAGGCGGTGCGCGCCGGACTGGTGTTTCCCGTGACCGCGGCGCAGTTCCGCAGCGCCGAGCCCGAGCGCGGCGGCATCCCGCGCAGTCTCAATCAGGCCGCGCTGGTGGTGGAGCGCGCCTGCTCGGGAGGCTGCGCCTTCACCCGTACCGTCAAGGACGTGGCCGGGGGCGGGCAGTGGCAGGCGACGGTGCAGATGCCCGGTGGCGCACTGAGCGTGACGCCGGCCAGTTTCACGCTGGCGGCAGGTGCAACCCAGACCCTGAGCTTCAGCTTCACGCCCAATGCTGCCACCGGCTACGGCCAGTGGCAGGAGGGGAAAGTGGTGCTCTCGCGCGTCGGTGGCGGTTCGCCGGATGCGGTGGTGCCGGTGGCGATCCGACCCTCCGCCGGCAATCTGCCCGATACCCTCGTGCTGCCGCAGGTGGGCGCTACCGTGCCTTCGGAATCGGGCTGGGCGCAGGTTGCCTTGAACGGTCTGATCGCGCTGCCTTCGGCGCGGTTTTCCGGCTCGGACCTGATCGAGCCTCTGATCGCCTCCCCGCAAGTCATGCAGGATCCGACGCCGGATGCGATCTACGACGACCTCGGTCCGGCCAGCGAGGGTGTGCGTATCTTCCGCCTGCGAGCGCCCCGCGATGGCCGCTTCCGGCTGCGCGTGGAAGTGGATTCGGCCAGCGCGCCCGACCTCGACCTGTTCGTCGGCCGTGCCGCCAGCGCCACTGCTCTGCCGAGCGAGGCCAGCGAGATTTGTCGTTCCACCTCGCCGCAGGCGAGCGAGCGCTGCGATCTGGAGCTGGACGTGGCTCCCGGCGAGCATTTCTGGATCCTGTTGCAGAACTGGAAGGCGTCCGCCGCCGGTCGCGACACCGTTTCGTTGCGCGCCGGTCTGGTGCCGTTGCTGCCCTCGATGCGCGTGCCGCCGCAGCGGCCCCTGATCGTCACCGGGCCAGGGCATTCCGACGCAGGAGAAGCCCTCCCGCTGCGCGTGTCGTGGAACGATCCGACCATGCTGCCGGGCCAGACGCGCTGGGGGCACCTGCTGATCGGCGCGAGCGAAGAAAATCCCACCGGCGTGGGCCGGGTGCTGGTCAAGCTCACGCGCGACAGCGCCGTGCAGCATGCCCCCACGATGTTGCAACCCGGCCTGCCCCACAGCATGCACCTGCGCCCCGGACACGCGCAGGACAGGCTCTACGTCGATGTGCCGCCCAACGCCACGCGCCTGAATCTGCGAAGTCGCGGCGAGGGCAACGTCAAGCTGTTCCTGATCCATGCCACATCGCCCTCCACACCGACGATCGCTGCCGCGCCGTCACGCAGTACCGCTGCCGCATCCTCAGCCATCGTCGGGGCCAACGACGACCTGCGGCTTTCGGGCGCGCAGCTTAAACCTGGGCGCTGGTATGCGGTGCCGGTCAACATCGGCAACACCACGGCCCGTTTCGATCTCAGCGTGACTCTGGAATACGGCAGCGCGCGGCCGCAGCCGCGCTTCGGCCACTGGCACAACCCGCAGCGCGCGGGTTCGGGCCTCGCGCTGTGGCCGTGGGGGATCGGCCAGATCTGGATGGTCAACTGGTACACCTATCTCCAGGACGGCACGCCCACCTGGTACAGCGGCCTACTGCCTGCGCCCGCCGCGCAGCAGGGCAGTGCCAGTTTCTATTTGTACCGCCACACCTGGAACGGCACGAAAGACAGCGCCACCGCCGTGGGCAACGCCACGCTGACCCTGATTGATGCGAATACGATGCAGCTGAGCTGGAACTTCGACGGCGAGAGCGGCTCCGAGCGCCTCGTTCCCCAGACCACCGCGTGTACCGCGCTCGGAGCCACCACGCTCGCGCCGGATGGCAACTGGGTGGCCCCATCGGGGTCGGGTTTCAGCGCCGATGTGTTGGCCTCTCCGGGACGCGAAACCTACATCGGCTACGTCTACGACGGGCGCGGCATGGCGCGCTGGGTGCGGGGCCATCGCAACACCACGGCCAGCGTCGGCGACCGCGCCGACCTCGTCGCCGAACTTTGGCGCGGCGCATGCCCGCTGTGTACTGCGAGCGCGGCGACAGCCGAACCGATCGGCGTCTTCCGGCGCCGCTACTACAACCCGACGCGCGGCTTCATGGGCACGACGGTGAACTTCCCCGCGCCGATGGGTGGCGAATGGCGAACCTACGAGGAAGTACGCAAATCGACGCCGCCGCTCGCCTGCCCATGACGATGCCCATGACAAGCAAGCTGCCGCGGGTCGGCACGACGATTTTCACGCTCATGTCGCAACTGGCCGCCGAACATTCGGCGGTGAACCTGGGACAGGGATTCCCCGATTTCGACGCGCCGCCGTTCCTCGTGGACTCGCTCGCGCAGGCGATGCGCGACGGGCACAACCAGTACGCCCCGATGACCGGCGTCGCGGCGCTGCGCGAGGCGATCGCGGAGAAGATCGCCGCCATGTACGGCGTGCACGTGGATGCGGGAGCCGACGTGACGGTCACCAGTGGCGCGACCGAAGCGATCTTCTGCGCGATCCAGTCGGTGGTTCGTCCCGGCGACGAAGTGATCGTGCTGGACCCGTGTTACGACTGCTACGAGCCGGCCATCGATCTGGCTGGCGGTCGCGCCATGCACGTGCCGTTGATGGCACCGGAGTTCCGGGTGGATTGGCAGCGCGTGCGCGATGCGATCACCTCCCGAACCCGTTTGTTGATCGTCAACAGTCCGCACAATCCGACCGGCGCGGTGTTCTCGGCCGAGGATCTCGACGCGATGGCGGAGGCGCTGCGCGACACCGAGGTGCTGGTGCTGTCGGACGAGGTCTACGAACACATCGTGTTCGACGGCGCGTTGCATCAAAGCGTGTTGCGTCATGCCGAATTGGCAGCGCGCAGTTTCGTGGTGTCGTCGTTCGGCAAGACCTACCACTGCACTGGATGGAAGCTGGGCTACTGCGTTGCGCCTGCCGCGTTGAGCGCCGAGTTTCGCAAGGTGCATCAGTACGTCACGTTCTGCAGCTTCAACGCGGCCCAACACGCGCTCGCGGCGATGCTTCGCAAGCATCCCGAACATCACCTGGAATTGCCGGCGTTCTACCAACACAAGCGCGACCGTTTCCGTGAGCTGCTCGCCGGGTCGCGTCTGGCGTTGCCGCTGGTGGCTGGTGCGTACTTTCAGCTCGCCGATTATTCGCAGATCAGCGATCTGGACGATGTCGATTTCTGCCGTTGGCTCACGGTGGAAAAGGGTGTGGCGGCCATTCCGCTTTCGCCGTTCTACGAGAATCCGCCGCCGGGCCAGCGGCTCATCCGTTTCTGTTTCGCGAAGGCCGAAGCCACGCAGTTGGCGGCCGCCGAACGATTGCAGTCGTTGTGAGGTCCGAATGAATCTCGCTCCCAGCGCAGATTTACGCGTGTCATTGGTTCAAGCCGATACCGTCTGGCGCGATGCCGAGGCGAACCGTCAGCAGTATGGCCAACTGGTTCGTCCGCTCGCCGGAGCGACGGATCTCGTCGTGTTGCCGGAAACCTTCACCAGCGGCTTCGGCAATGAGGCGATCGCATTGGCGGAAGGCATGGACGGTGCGAGCGTGGCGTGGGTGCGCGACTTGTCGAAGGACATCGATGCGGTCGTCACGGGCTCCGTGGTGATCGCCGAGAACGGTCGCGTCTGGAACCGCCTGCTCTGGGCCGCGCCGGATGGCGGCCTGAGCTGGTACGACAAGCGTCACCTGTTCCGCATGGCCGACGAACACCTGCGTTACGGCGCGGGCGAGGCGCGCGTCCTCACCTCCTGTCGCGGCTGGCGAGTGCTTCCACTGGTGTGTTACGACTTGCGGTTTCCGGTCTGGAGCCGGAATCGCGCGACGAACGACGGCTGCGAATACGACTTGGCCCTATACGTCGCCAACTGGCCCTCTCCGCGCCGATACGCGTGGCAAACACTGCTGCGTGCGCGTGCGATCGAAAATCTGGCCTACGTCGTCGGCGTGAATCGCGTCGGCATCGACGGCAGCGGTCATGCGTACAGTGGCGACAGCGCCGTGCTCGATCCACTGGGCCAAACGCTGGTCGAGCTTGGTGCACAGCCGCAGGTGGTGACCGTCACGTTGTCGGCGGAGGCGTTGCGCCTTCATCGCGAGCGGTTCCCGGCGTTTCGCGATGCGGATGGGTTTGTGCTGGAGTGACGACGCCATCGTCCTGTGGCGATGTGATTTCCTGCATCAGCCGTCGCGCTGTTGACAGATCGAGTTCGTAGTGCTGGCGGTAGAGGCGCGCAGCCTCTCTCGCTTGTGCAATGGGGCCGTGGTAGACCACTGACAGTTCATCTTCGCCAGCACGGTACTGGAGGATCATCAGCTCCTCCGCCGTGTTGATACTCTTTACGTTTCCGAGGTTCACGAATCCCGCCGTTTGTGCGGTAGTTTTGACGCTGATGCGCGTGCCTTCGGGGGACGTAACGTCGAAGCCATGCTGGTTGACGACGTGAGCGAGCGTTCCACCCACTTCCAGCGCGCACTGGAGCTCGCCCAGTCTTCCGATCAGGTGCCGCACTTCCGTTGGCTTGACATTGAACTGATCGACCTCCAGCCGGATCAGCTCGAGATACTTGTCGCGAAGGATTTGCAGCTGTTCGGGCGAGAGCATCGGCGTGAATCTTTGATGGTGGGTTCAGTCGATGGCCCAGCCAGCGGCCACGATGGCCTCCGGGCTGTCGAACATAATCGGCGAGAGGGAGGGGTGTCGGTGCAGCTCGTATCTGTCAGTCAGCAGATCGATCAACAGGAAGTGTCCAAAGCCTTCCGATGGGTGCTTCATGTGCAATTTGCCGCCCGGCAAGGGTTCCGGGGCACGGAGAAGGTGCAAGGTGCTGGCGCGCAGGTCGTCCGACCATGAAACACGAGTATTTTCGGAAGTCATGTTGTCTTCTCAAGTCTGTGTGGCTCCACGATACGGCCGTCATGCGACACATGATGTCGTATTCATTTGGAGCCTGCGTTCGCGCTGCTCGGACAGTCGGGGAAGCGTCGCGCAGGATATAATCGTGATCGGCGAGCGATCATTGTCGCGCTTTGAACTGCGCGAATTATCGGAAGCATCGATCCATATCATTCGCCGCAAGCTGGCACGCGTGGCCCATGAGGTGCCGAACTTGCGGAGCTGGATGCCTCGTTGCCGAGCGAGAGAAAACGAAGTGTTGGCGTAGCGGCCGCCGTGCGGCCATGGGTGTTTTCCTTGGCCGAGGCGCTGCGTCGCGATACCGAATGCGTCACTGCGCCGGCCGCGCTTTGAGGGGCGCGGCGGCTTCACATCAGTGATGGGAGGCGCTGGTGTCTGCGGGCGGGCTGTCGCGCAACTCGCGCCGCAGGATCTTGCCGACGTTGGACTTGGGCAACTCGTTGCGGAACTCGATGAAGCGCGGCTGCTTGTAGCCGGTCAATTCGTGCCGGCAGAAGTTGCGGATGTCGTCGGCCGTGAGCGCCGGGTCCTTCCGCACCACGACGAGCTTCACCGCTTCGCCGGATTTGTCGTCCGGCACGCCGACCGCGGCGACTTCCAATACGCCCGGGATCTGCGCGACGACATCTTCGATCTCGTTCGGATACACGTTGAAACCGGAGACGAGGATCATGTCTTTCTTGCGGTCGACGATGTAGAAGAAACCCTGTTCGTCCATCTTCGCCATGTCGCCGGTATGCAGCCAGCCATCGGCCGACAGCACCTTGGCGGTCTCTTCCGGACGTTGCCAGTAACCCGCCATCACTTGCGGTCCGCGCACGCACAGTTCGCCCACCTCGCCGACCGCCAGTTCGCGACCTTCCTCGTCCTTCACGCAGCAATCGGTGGATGAAATCGGCAGGCCGATGGCGCCGTTGAACGTCTTGAGGTCGAGCGGGTTCATGCAGGCGGCGGGCGATGTTTCAGTGAGGCCGTAGGCTTCCACCAGAGTGACGCCAGTCACCTCCTTCCAGCGTTCGGCCACGGCGCGTTGCACCGCCATGCCACCGCCCAGGGAGAGGTGCAGGTGGGAAAAGTCCAGGTCCTTGAAACCGGGGGTGTTGAGCAGGCCGTTGAACAGCGTGTTGACGCCGGTGATGGCCGTGAACGGGATTTTCGACAGGGTTTTCACGAAACCGGGCATGTCGCGCGGGTTGGTGATGAGATGGTTGACCCCGCCGAACTTCATGAACACCAGGCAGTTCGCCGTCAGGGCGAAGATGTGGTACAGCGGTAGCGCCGTGATGATGCGCTCGTTGCCGGGGTTGACGTTGGTTCCGAGCCAGGCCGACGCTTGCTGCATGTTGGCCACGAGGTTGCCGTGGGTGAGCATCGCGCCCTTGGCCACACCGGTGGTGCCGCCGGTGTATTGAAGGAACGCAATGTCCTTGTGGGTCAGTGCCACTTGCGGCAGCACCTTGCCCTTGCCCCGCGCCAGCGCGTCGTTGAAGCGGATCGCGCCGGGAATGTTGTAATCGGGAATCGCCTTTTTCACGTACTTGAGCATGAAGTTGACGACTGCACCCTTCGGGAACCCGAGCAGGTCGCCGACGCCGGTGGTGATCACCTGTCGCACCGAGGTGTCGGGCAATACTTCGGCCAGTGTCGCGGCGAAGTTGTCGAGCACCACGATGGCCACCGCTCCCGCGTCGGTCAGCTGATGCTTGAGCTCGCGCGCGGTGTACATGGGGTTGGTGTTGACCACCGTCAGTCCCGCGCGCAGCGCGCCGAAGATGGCGATCGGATATTGCAGCACGTTCGGCAGCATGATCGCGACGCGATCGCCCTTCTTGAGCTTGAGGTCGTGCAGAAGGTAGGCGGCGAACTGCTGGCTCAGCTCGTCGATCTGGCCGTAGGTGAAGGTCCTGCCCAGATTCTCGAACGCCGGGCGTGCGGAGAAGTCCTTGCAGGCCACCGCGAGAATGTCGGGAATGGATCCGAACTCATCCAGATCGATCTGTGCCGGTACGTTCTTCGGATAGTTCGCCAGCCACGGACGCGCGATGCTCATGCTCGTTCCCTCTCCCTGTGGTAATCGATGCTTGCGCCGCGAACGGTGCCGTTGCGGGCTTTTCAAGGTATGTTCAGCGATTGGACCATAGCCCAATCGGGCAGGGCAAGGCGCATGTTCAATGTCGAATACAGGATCGGGCGATGCGCGTTGGTCGCGTTGTGCCTGGTGTGGTTGGCCGGTATCGCTGCCTGTGCCCGTACCCCGCCCGAGCAACGTCTGCGCGAACGCATCGCCGAGATGCAGGTGGCGCTGGAGGAACGGCGGCCGTCGGACTTCATTGCCGGCGTGGCGGACGATTTCAGCGGTGAATCCGGGCTGGACAGGGAGGGCGCGCACAATCTGATGCGTGCGCAGGTGTTGCGCAACGCGCGTATCGGCGTGACGCTCGGTCCACTGGACATCGAGCTTCATGGTGAGCGCGCCACGGTGAAGTTCTCCGCCGTCCTTGCCGGCGGCAGCGGCGGCCTGGTGCCGGACAGTGCCAGGCCATGGGCCGTGACGACTGGGTGGCGCGATGGCTCCGACGGCTGGCAACTGATCCACGCCAGCTGGGAACCGATGCTGTGAGTCCCTTCCGCGTTGACGCCCTGACAGCCGCACGGGCACCATGCCCGGACGCGTGTTGCGAGGTGGGGTACGCATGATCCAGGATGGCAAGCGACGCGAGCCCATGTCCAAGGTGGACACGGCTTGGCTGCGGATGGAAAAACCGACCAACCTGATGATGATCACCGGCGTGCTGATGTTCGAGCAGCGTCTGTCGATCGAGGTCTTGCGCCGGCTGATCGCCGAGCGGTTCCTCGCATTCCGGCGGTTTCGCCAGAAGGCAGTGGACACCGGGAGGGCCTGCTATTGGGAAACCGATGCCGATTTCGACCTGGAGTGGCATGTACGGCTGACCGCATTGCCGGGCGGGGCGGGCAAGTCGGAGTTGCAGCGTCTCGCCAGCCAGCTTGCGTCCACCGCGCTCGACCACTCCAAGCCGCTCTGGCAATTCCATCTGGTGGAGAATTTCAATGGCGGGAGTGCGCTGATCGCACGCGTGCATCATTGCTATGCCGACGGCATCGCGCTGATCCAGGTGCTGCTCTCGCTCACCGACGTCTCGCCCGAGCCTGCTCAGGGCGAGACACTTGCCGATGCCTGGCTCAAGAAGGATGGCGAACGGATCACGCGACGCTTCTTCTATCCGGGCCAGCGCCAGATCGATCAGGCCATGAAGCTTGGCGGCAAGATGATCGACGGCAGCATGGCGCTGTACCGCGATCCCGGGCTCGCCTCGGTGCTGGCGCGCGAGGGCGGCGAGATCACGCGCGAGCTGGTGCAGGCGCTGGCGCTCAGCGATGACCCGGTAACGCCACTGAAAGCCCCTCTTGGCGTGATCAAGCGCTGTGCGTGGGCCGAGCCATTGCGGCTGGACGAAGTCAAGGCGGTCAGCCGCGCAATTGGCTGCACCGTCAATGATGTGTTGCTGGCCTGCGCGGCCGGTGCACTGCGGCATTACCTGATCGAGTGCGGCGAAGACGTGGATGGCCTGGTCTTGCGTGCCACCGTGCCGGTGAACCTGCGCCCGCTCGAACATGCGAAGAAATTGGGCAACCACTTCGGTCTGGTGTTCCTTGAGTTGCCGGTAGGCGAGCCCAATCCGGTGGCGCGCGTGCGCCACGTGGCCGACAACATGGATCGGATCAAGTCCTCGCGGCAGGCGGTCATGACCTTCGGCGCACTTGCCGCGCTGGGCATGACGCCCACGCCGGTCCAGCGCATGGCACTGGACCTGTTCAGCCGCAAGGCCACCACCGTGGCCACCAATGTGCCCGGCCCGCAGATGCCGTTGTACATGGCTGGCGCCCGCATCAGCGAGTTGATGTTCTGGGTGCCGCAGACCGGCAGCATCGGTGTGGGCCTGTCGATCCTGAGCTACCAGGGTCGCGTGCATTTCGGCCTGATCGCGGACGCCAAGTCGATACCCGATCCGGGCTGTGTCACCAGCCGCTTCGCGCAGCAGTTCGAGATGCTGCTGTATTCGGTGCTGATGGAGGACTGGGAAACGCCGGTCGATCCGGCCGATGCGCAGGACACCCTGCGCCGGCTTTGCGATACGGCGTAGCCTTACTCTGCGAGTGCCGCCAGCACCGCGTCGGCACTTGATGCGCTGAATTCGCCGGGCGCTTCCACGAACAGCGCCTTGACCACGCCATCCTCCGCGTAAAGCGCGTAGCGACGCGAGCGCACGCCCATGCCGTAGGCGCTGGCATCCATTTCCAGGCCCAGCGCGCGGGTGAATTCGGCGTTGCCGTCGGCCAGCATCAGGATGTCGTCGGGAGCGTTCTGCGACTTTCCCCAGGCGTCGAGCACGAAAGCGTCGTTGACCGAGATGAAGGCAACGTCGATGCCGCGTGCGCGGAAATCCTCGATGCGTTCGATGTAGCCGGGAAGGTGCCGGGCGGAACAGGTGGGCGTGAACGCACCTGGCACGGCAGTCAGTACCACGCGCTTGCCCGCGAATACCTCGCGGGAATCGATGGGCGTGGGCGAGCCATCGCGAGGTGTGCTCAAGGGCAGGTCGGGCAGGGTGTTGCCGATCGCGATCATGGCGGAGCTCCAGCAGGGAAGGATTGCGGGCATGGTAGCGACAAGCTGAAGCGAGGCGAAACGTTCTTTGCGGGCGCGATGTCGAGACTTGATTTGTTCGGCGGCAGAAACCAGATACCGGCAAGCGGCGCTGAGGCGCCATCCACAAACACCAAGGAGAAATCCCGTGAGCACACATTCCAATCCGCTCGCCCGCCTGGCCTCCCAGTACGGCTGGCCCGCCGAGGTCAAGCAACTGTTCGAGCGCGTGCTGCATGATGCCGACGGCGACCAGAGCAACGTCGTCACCAGTCAGTGGGCGCCGCGCGTGGACATCAAGGAGGACGATGGCCGCTTCGTGATCTATGCCGATGTTCCGGGTGTGGAGCCGGCGGATATCGAAATCCACATGGACAAGGGCATCCTGACCATCAAGGGTGAACGCAAGACGATCAGTGACGAGGAGAATGTCCGTTTCTCCCGGGTCGAAAGGGCGCAGGGGGTGTTCCATCGTCGATTCTCGCTGCCTGACAGCGCCGATGCCGACGCCATTTCGGCATCGGGTCGCAATGGCGTGCTGGAAATCAGCATTCCCAAGAAGCCGGAAACCACGCCGCGCCGCATTCAGGTGAAGTAAGCAGCAACAGCATCCGCGGCGCTTGCGTCGCGTTGCCCGTGCGGCCCGCGATGGATGTCCTCGCGGGCCGCACGTGTTTTCGCGTGACGGCTATCATCGAAACCGGCGCTTGCCGGACGGGCAGCAGGGTGAAACATGCAGTTCAAGGATTACTACGAGGTGCTCGGCGTCGCACCGGACGCCGACGAAAAGGCAATCAAGTCGGCCTACCGGCGCCTGGCGCGGAAATTCCATCCGGACGTGAGCAAGGAGCCGGACGCCGAAGAAAGGTTCAAGGCCGCCAACGAGGCCCATGAGGTGCTGGGAGATCCGGCCAGGCGCGCCGAATACGACCGCGTCCGGGCCGGTGGCTGGAGACCGGGTGACAATTTCGAGCCATCTGGCTGGGGTGTTCGTGGGCAGGGCTCCGAGGGCTTCGGAGAGAGTGGCTTCAGTGATTTCTTCGAGTCGCTGTTCGGTGCGCGGGCGCAGGGCGGCACTGGCGCGGGACGTGGTCCGCGCGCGCCGATGGAGGTGCGCGCGCATCTGGATGTCGATCTGGAAACCGTGTTCTCGGGTGGAAAGCGGCGTGTGGATGTCAACGGCAGGACATTGGAAATCGCGATCCCTGCCGGCATTGCCGCAGGCAGGAGTATCCGCCTGAAGGGGCAGGGCGGTCAGGGGCGCGACCTGTTGATCGAAATCGGCTATCGCCCGCATCCGGTGTATTCACTGGACGGACGCGACGTGATCGTCCAGCGGCGAATCGCCCCCTGGGAGGCGGCTTTGGGTGCCACCCTCGAGGTGCCGACGCTGGCCGGCCCAGTGAATCTCAACGTGCCCGCCGGGTCGGACACCGGCAGGCGGCTGCGTCTCCGTGGACGAGGCATGCCCGGGCAACCGCCGGGTGATCAGTTCGTCGTGCTGGAGGTACAGGCGCCCACGCCCACGGATGAGGTGCAGCGGCGTGCCTACCGCGAGTTGGCACAGGCCTTCGGCGGCAACGTCGCCGCGTCCTGACGCGTCGGGAGGTGATTGGCGAATCCCGCCGCGACGCCATCCGGACGCGGCGGCGAGTGGGAGCAGGTAAAATCGCCGGCTCCCTCTCCCGCTTGATGACTGCCATGACTTCAACCATCACTGCCCTGTCACCGCTGGATGGTCGTTACGCCGCCAAGGTGGAGGCATTGCGCCCGATCTTCAGCGAATTCGGCTTGATGCGTTGTCGCGTGCAGGTGGAGATCGCGTGGCTGATCGCGCTGGCCGACGAGCCCGGGATCGTCGAAGTGCCGGCGCTTTCCGGAGCGGCTCGGGCCTTTCTTCAAGCCATCGCCGACGGGTTTTCCGAGGCGGATGGCGAGCGCATCAAGGCGATCGAGCGCACCACCAACCATGATGTGAAAGCGGTGGAGTATTTCATCAAGGAGCGCATCGCCGATCATCCGGAACTCGGTCAGGCCAAGGAGTTCGTGCACTTTGCCTGCACCTCCGAGGACATCAACAATCTGGCCTACGGCCTGATGCTGCGCGAAGCGCGCGAGGGGGTGGCATTGCCAGCGCTGGATGGCATCAGTGCGTCGTTGCGCGCATTGGCTCATGCCGAAGCGGCTCGGCCGATGTTGTCGCGCACGCATGGGCAGACCGCCTCGCCCACCACGCTCGGCAAGGAGATCGCCAATGTCGTGGCTCGGTTGGAACGTCAGCGTCGCCACGTGGCCGGTGTCGAGCTGAGCGGCAAGATCAACGGGGCGGTGGGTAACTACAACGCCCATTGCATCGCGTATCCGGAGCTGGATTGGCCGGCGTTTTCGCGGCGATTCGTCGAGGGCCTGGGGCTTTCGTTCAATCCTTACACCACGCAAATCGAACCGCACGACTGCGTCGCCGAGATCGGCGACGCGATGCGCCGCGCCAATACGGTGCTGATCGATTTCTGCCGTGACGTGTGGGGTTACATCTCGCTGGGCTACTTCAAGCAGCGGCTGAAGGAGGGCGAGGTAGGCTCCAGCACGATGCCGCACAAGGTGAATCCGATCGATTTCGAGAACGCCGAAGGCAATTTCGGATTGGCCAATGCGTTGTTCGAGCATTTCTCGGCGAAATTGCCGATCAGTCGCTGGCAGCGCGACTTGACCGATTCAACGGTCCTGCGCGCACTCGGTACCGCCTTCGGCCACACCCGGATCGCGATGGATTCGCTGACCAAGGGGTTGGGCAAGCTGGAGGTCAATCCCGACCGCCTCGCCGCAGATCTTGACGCCGCGTGGGAAGTGCTCGCCGAAGCGGTCCAGACGGTCATGCGGCGTCACGGGTTGCCCAATCCCTATGAACAGCTCAAGGCGCTGACGCGTGGCCAAGGCATCACCGAGACGTCGATGCGTGCTTTCATCGATGCGTTGCAGTTGCCGGCGGATGCGAAGCGGCGTTTGCTGGTGTTGACGCCGGCGGACTATGTCGGGTTGGCCGAACCGTTGGCGCGGCAGGTTTGAAGATGCCGTCAGCCGTGGCCCGGCGTGTCGGAAAGGATCGGATGCGGCGTTGCATCAGCGTTGCGTATCCGGGTTGGCTATAATTTCCGGTCGCCCTCCTTTGTACGGAACTCCGGTCCATGCTCAACGACATCAAGAACGACGCCCAGACTCGCATGGCCAAGTCGGTCGAGGCCCTTCGCTCCGACCTGACCAAGGTGCGCACCGGGCGAGCCAGCAGCGCGCTGGTCGATAACCTCAAGGTGCCCTATTACGGCTCGGACATGCCGCTGTCGCAGGTGGCTACCGTCGTGGTGGCCGATGCCCGCACCCTCACGATCACGCCGTGGGAAAAGGGCATGGTCGGTGCGGTCGAGAAGGCCATCTACGCATCGGATCTGGGCTTGACGCCCAACACCGCCGGTACCGTGATCCGCATCAACCTGCCGCCGCTGACCGAGGAGCGTCGCCGCGAACTGACCAAGCTCGTTCATGCCGAGGGCGAGAATGCCAAGGTCGCCATCCGAAACGTCCGCCGCGATGCGCTGCAGCAGGTGAAAGAGTTGCAGAAGGCGAAAGCCATCGGTGAGGACGACGAGCGTCGCGCCGAAGAAGACATCCAGAAACTGACCGACAAGGCGGTCAAGGACGTGGATGCCGTGGTCAAGGCCAAGGAAGACGAGTTGATGGCGGTCTGAATGTCCGGAACGGAAGCGGAGGCAGCCCAGCTCCGTGCCGCTTTCCCTTCCGGCCCGCGACACGGCGCATGGACTGCCCTTGAACTATTCCCGATTCCAGCCCCCTGACGTCCGGCTCCCGCGCCACATCGCCATCATCATGGATGGCAATGGCCGCTGGGCCAAAGCACGCCACCGCCCGCGCAGCATCGGGCACCGTGCCGGCGCACGTGCCGTCAACGCGTGCATCGACGCGTGCCTGGTCAAGGGCATCGAGGCGCTGACGCTGTTTGCGTTTTCCAGCGAGAACTGGCAACGCCCGCCCGAGGAAGTCGGCGCACTCATGCAGCTGTTCCTGCGTGCCCTGGATCGGGAGGTGGATGAACTTCACCGGCGTGGCGTGCGGGTGCGCTTCATCGGTGCGCGCGAGGCGTTCGGGGAAGACATCCGCACGCGCATGGCCCGTGCCGAAAACCTGACGCAGGGCAACAGCCGGCTGCACCTCAGCATCGCGGCTGATTACGGCGGGCGCTGGGACATGGTCCAGGCGGCGCGTGCCGTCGCGCACGCGGTGGCGGCTGGAAACCTCGCCCCGGAGGATATCGACGAGGCAAGGCTGGCCGGCTGCTTCTCGCTGCACGATCTGCCCGCGCCGGACCTGTTCATCCGGACCGGCGGCGAACTGCGCATCAGCAATTTCCTGCTCTGGCAGTTGGCCTACTGCGAGCTGTATTTCACCGATACCCTGTGGCCGGATTTCGATGCTGCGGCCCTCACCCATGCGTTGGATGATTTTGCGCGGCGGGAGCGTCGTTTCGGCATGCTCTCCGAACAGCTCGGCGAGGAGCCCTTCCCATGAAACAACGTGTCATCACTGCGCTGCTGCTGGCGCCTCTGGTTCTGGCCGGCATCCTGTGGCTTCCGACGGCTGCATTGATGGCGCTGGTCGCTGCCGCCCTGCTGGGGGGCGTCTGGGAGTGGACGCGACTGGTCGGTATCGGCAGCCACAGCGGCCGCGCGCTGATTCTTCTGGCACATGCGGCGCCGATGGCGTGGCTGGCCTGGTACGGTTGGCCGGCATTGTTTCCGTGGGTGGCGCTGGCAGGTGTGGTGTGGTGGGGGCTGGCGCTGCTGTGGCTGCGCTTTCCGGCCTTCGGCAAGGCGCAGTCACTGGCCAATCGCGCCCTCAAACTCGGTGTGGTGGCGTTGCTGGTGATTCCGGCATGGTGCGCGTTCGCGTTGCTCCATGCCGAGAGTGCGGCATGGGCGCTCTACGGTCTGATGCTGGTCTGGGCGGCCGATACCTTCGCGTATTTTTCCGGGCGCCGTTTCGGTGGCGCGAAGCTGGCACCATCGATCAGTCCGGGCAAGACCTGGGCCGGATTCTGGGGCGGGCTGTTCGGGGTCGTGGTGCTGGCTTTGGCCATGGCGCCGGTGCTTGGTGTCGCGGTGGCGCAATTGCCGGCATTTGTGGCGATCAGTCTGGTGGCTGGGCTGGCATCGGTGCTGGGTGATCTGTTCGAGAGCCTGATCAAGCGTCATGCCGGTGCGAAAGACTCCGGCGCATTGCTGCCGGGGCATGGTGGCATGCTGGATCGCATCGACAGCATCCTCGCGGCATTGCCGGTGTTCGCGATCTTCAAGGCGTGGTTCGGCCTGTGAGGATCCCGACATGCGCCACATGGCCGCCGCACGGCCATCCGTCGGGCCGGGCCGGCAAGACGCGGTGCGCCATCATCGCTCGCCTGCGTCCCGAGGGGTATCGTCCCGCTTTTCCTTTTCCCGGTTCCTTGCTGGTCGCGGTGTAGCATGCACCTGGATCAGGAACAGGCACGGGGGCGTATCGCCGTTTTCGGGGCGACCGGGTCGATCGGTGCCAGTACGCTGGACGTGATCGCGCGGCACCCGTCGCGATTTCGTGCCAGTGTGTTGAGTGCCCATCAGGACGTGGAGGGCTTGATCGCGCTGTGCGTCCGCTTTCGCCCTGACATCGCGATCATTGCCAGCGAGGCGCACTACACGGCCTTGCGTGACGGGCTGGCGCAGGCGGGTCTGGGGACGCGTCCGATGGCTGGTTCGCAGGCATTGTCCGATGTCGCCGGTTCGGATGCCTGCGACACCGTGGTTGCGGCCATCGTGGGTGCGGCAGGGCTTGGGTCCACGCTGGCTGCAGCGCGGGCCGGCAAGCGCATCCTCCTGGCCAACAAGGAATCGATCGTGGTGGCGGGCGCGTTGTTGATGCGCGCGGTCGCCGAGTCGGGTGCGGAGTTGCTGCCGGTGGACAGCGAGCACAACGCGATCTACCAGTGCCTCCCCACACCGGCGATCGGCGCCGCCGCGCGGCCAGGCGTGCGGCGGGTCGTGCTGACGGCATCGGGCGGACCGTTTCGTGGCTGGCGCCGCGAACAGCTTGCCAATGTGACCCCCGAGCAGGCGTGCGCGCACCCGAACTGGCGCATGGGGCGGAAGATTTCCGTGGATTCAGCCACCTTGATGAACAAGGGGCTCGAAGTGATCGAGGCGCACTGGCTGTTCAATGCCGCGCCCGACGCGATCGAAGTGGTGGTGCATCCTCAGAGCATCGTGCACTCGCTGGTGGATTATGTGGATGGTTCCACTCTGGCCCAACTCGGCAACCCGGACATGCGCACTGCGCTGGCTTACGGGCTGGCGTGGCCGGAACGCATCGAGGCAGGCGTGCCGCCGCTCGATCTGGCGGCCATCGGACGATTGGAGTTCCAGCCACCGGACGAGCGCGCGTTTCCTTGTCTACGGCTGGCGCGCGAGGCGTTGCGCGAAGGGCCGGGTGCAACCACGGTGCTGAACGCAGCCAACGAAGTGGCGGTTTCAGCCTTTCTTCAGGGCGGTTTGCGTTTCCTTGGCATTCCCGAGGTTCTCCAGTCCACGTTGGCACGGCTGCATGAGCGTGGAGCGGGCGACCTTCCTTCCCTGCTGGAGCTGGACAAGCAGGCGCGCCGACTGGCGGACTCACTGATTCGACACGAGGCATAGACGCGCATGTTGCAGTACGCAGGCTGGATCTGGTGGCTGATTGTCAGCCTGGGCATCCTGGTCACCTTCCACGAATTTGGTCATTACTGGGTCGCGCGTCGTTGCGGGGTCAAGGTGCTGCGGTTTTCCGTGGGCTTTGGTCGACCGATCCTCCGTCGTACGGGCCGCGATGGCACCGAATTCGTGGTCGGCTGGATTCCCCTGGGTGGCTATGTGCGGATGCTTGACGAACGCGAGGCGGATGTGCCCGAAGCGCTGGCCGCGCAGGCGTTCAACCGGAAGAGCGTTCATCAGCGCTTTGCCATCGTCCTGGCCGGGCCGGTGTTCAATTTGATCCTGTGCGTGGCGTTGTTGTGGGCGATGTTCGTGGTCGGCAAGGCCGATTTCCTGCCACTGGTCGGGCAGACCCAGGGCATCGCGGCACAGGCCGGTCTGCGCATGGATGACCGTATCCTTGCCATTGATGGTCAACGCATGGATACGTGGACGCACGCGCAGATCGCGCTCGCCACTGCTGCCGTGGATCGCCGGCCTGTTCAGCTGGACGTGTTGCGCGGAACCGGTGACAGCGCGTCGCTGCGACTGGACCTCTCCACGTTCGCCAAGGCGCCGGAGCCGGCCAGCGCACTGCGTGACATCGGCATCGTGCCGCGGCAGTTCCTGCTCGACCCGTTGGTGGGCGAAGTCGCGGTGGGTGGCGCGGCCGAGCAGGCCGGCCTTTCCAGTGGCGATCGACTGCTGTCCATCGGCTCTCGAGTCGTGCGCAGTTGGGACGAAATTGGTGCTGCGGTGCAGGCATTGGCGCGTGAGGGCGTCCCGTTGCGGGTTGCCTACGAGCGCGATGGCAATCGCCATGAAGTGGACATCCAGCCCCGTTACGACGCGGCGCAGACACCACCGCGCTGGCTTCTGGGTATCGGAGCGCCGCGTGGCACGGCTCGGCACGATGCGCTGTTGCGCTATGGTCCGATCGATGCGGTCGGGGCGGCACTTGACGAGACCTGGCGCCTGACCGGTGCCACGCTCGGGATGGTGTGGCGCATGATTCGCGGGGCGATGTCGTTGAGCAACCTCAACGGCCCGATTTCAATCGCCCAGTATGCGGATGCCTCCGCCCAGATGGGATTGGCGTGGTTCCTCTCCTTTCTGGCGATGCTGAGCCTCAGTCTCTGCATCATGAACCTGTTGCCGATCCCTGTCTTGGACGGGGGGCACCTCCTGTATTACCTTATCGAGATGGTCAAGGGCAGCCCGGTGGGCGAGCGCACGATGATCGTGGGCCAGTTCGTGGGCATGGCCCTCCTCGTTGGCCTCATGGGACTGGCGTTCTACAACGATATTTTGCGGCTGGTGTCCTCCTGACCCCCGCTGCCGGTACTCTTAGCCCGATGACGACCACCGCACGAAGGCCAACTCCGTCGATCTCCGCCGATTGCCCCGGCTCGCCGTGCCTGCGTCGTACTCCCGTTTTCCTCATCCCGCGACGCGCCGCGTCGCCCTGCACCCGGATATTGTCACGATGAAGCGTTTCGCCGCCGTCTCACTGCTCGCCGCGCTGGCGCTGGCCTCACCCCTGCATGCGCAGAGCTTCGAGCCGTTCACCATCAGCGATATCCGCGTCGATGGCCTGCAACGCATTTCCGCGGGCACCGTGTTCACCTACATGCCGCTGGAGCGTGGGGATACGGTCGACAAGGCCGCTGCGGCGCGCGCGATTCGGGCGCTGTTCCGTACCGGGTTCTTCAACGATATCAAGCTCGATCGCCAGGGCGACATCCTCGTGGTGACCGTGACCGAGCGTCCGGCGATCAACAAGATCACTCTGGTCGGCAACAAGGACATCAAGACCGAGGAGCTGACCAAGAACCTCAAGGAAATCGGCCTGTCGGAAGGCGAGACCTTCGATCGCCTGCAGCTGGATCGCGTGGTGCTGGAGCTCACCCGTGCTTACAACAACCGCGGCAAGTACAACGTCTCGATCCAGCCCTCGGTGACGCAACTGGACCGCAATCGCGTGGACGTCCAGATCGACGTCAAGGAAGGTCGCGCGGCCAAGATCCGCCACATCAACCTCGTCGGCAACGAGACCTTCCCGCAGAAGGACTTGCGCGAGGGCTGGGAGTCAAGCACGACCAACTGGTTGTCCTGGTACCGCCGCGATGACCAGTACTCGCGCGAAAAGCTCTCCGGCGACCTGGAAAAGCTCAATTCCTACTACCTGGATCGCGGTTACGTGGATTTCGATGTGGAGTCCACGCAGGTCTCGATCACGCCGGACCGCCGCGACATCCACCTGACCACCAATGTCCGCGAGGGCGAGATCTTCACCATTTCCGAAGTCATCGTGACCGGTGACACGGTGATCCCGCACGAGGAAATGGAGAAGCTGGTGTTCGTCAGCGAGGGACAGGTGTTCTCGCGCCGCCTCCTGGAGCTGACCGCGGACGCCATGACCGCGCTGCTGGGCAACATCGGCTATGCCTTTGCCAACGTCACTCCGGTCCCGACGGTCGACCGCGAGAAGCGGACGGTCAAAATCAACTTCTATGTGGAACCTGGCAAGCGCGTGCAGGTGCGCCAGATCCGCTTCACCGGCAACACCCGCACTGGCGACGAGGTGATGCGGCGCGAACTGCGTCAGTTCGAGGGAAGCTGGTACTCGCAGGCCGCCATCGACCGATCCAAGGTTCGACTCAATCGCCTGGGCTTCTTCAGCGAGGTGGAAGTCGAGACACCGGAGGTGCCGGGCTCGGACGACTTGGTGGACGTGGTGTTCAAGGTCACGGAAACCACCTCGGGCAACTTCATGATCGGCCTGGGCTATTCGCAGCTCGCCGGCTTGATCACCTCGCTTTCGGTGACCCAGAACAACTTCCTGGGTACGGGCAACCGCGTTGGCCTGGCCGTGCAGCACAACGACTATTCCAAACGCTACGACATCAACTATTTCGATCCGTACTTCACCCGTGACGGGATCTCGTTGGGCTACAACCTGACCTACAGCGAATCCGATTACAGCAACTTCAACATCGCCAGCTATTACAACGATGCCGGCTCAGTCCGTGCCATCTTCGGCCTGCCGTTGACCGAGACCGATATCGTCGGCCTGAGCTTCGGTGTCGATTTCAACACCATCACGCCGGTCGACGGCTACACCCCGCAGCCGATCATCGACTACATCCATGCGCTGGAGCGGCGCACCTTCCACGCGTGGCGCACCGAACTCTCGTGGGCACGCGATTCGCGCAACGCGTACTGGAATCCGACCCGTGGCAGTTACCAGCGTGTCGCCGCCGAAGTGACGCTTCCCGGTTCTTCGGTGGAGTACTACAAACTGCAGTACCAGTATGCCCGCTATTGGCCGGTACACCGGGCGCTGGTGTTGCTGACCAACTTCGAACTGGGTTACGGCGACAGCTACGGCGACAAGGTTACCCGCGTCATCTACAACCAGGATGGCACCGTCAACCGCACGGTGGTTGCGGATGGATTGCCATTCTTCGAAAACTTCTACGCCGGTGGCGTGCGCTCGATCCGTGGCTTCGAGGACAACACCCTTGGTCCTTACACCACAACGCCGTTCAGCAGCTACCGTCAACCGTTGGGTGGCGCACTCAAGACCACCGGCACGATCGAGGCGATCTTCCCGACCCTGTTCGATACCGATCAGGCTCGGCTATCGGCCTTCATCGACTTCGGCAACGTCTACCGCAACGCCGATGATTTCGAGTTCCGCGAATACCGCGCCTCGGCGGGTGTCTCGTTGCAATGGCAGGCGCCGGTGGGACCGATCGTGCTGAACCTGGCGTATCCGTTCCTGACCGATCGCGATGATCGCACCGAGCGTCTGCAGTTCTCGTTCGGAACCCAGTTCTGAGTGGTGCGGGAGCCACGCCGCCATGCTCGTGCCTTTCCGCCCGCACCGGTTGCAACGGCTTCCGTGGTCGGTAGTGTGGAGCGTGGCGTTGGCAGGCTGGTTCGTGCTGGCGGCATCCGCAACGTGGGCGCAAGGTGGTTCACGGATCGGTTACGTGGACATGCAGCGGCTCTTGACCCACGCACCGCAGATTCTGGATGCGCGACACCGGATGCAGCGCGAGTTCGACGCACGCGATGCCGAACTGCGTGTCGATGAGGCCCGGCTGGCCGAGCTGGATCTGGGGGCCTCCAAAGCCACGAACGATGAAGATCGCGCCGTACTCCTGCGACAGGCAGAGGCATTGCGGCGTTCGATAGAGCGAACCCGTCAGCGCCTGCGCGACGAGCTGGCGTCACGCGTGGACGAGGAAACCGAAAAGGCCTGGCCACAGATCAACGATGCCATTGCCGAACACGGACGCGAGCAGGGGTACGATCTCATCGTCACCAGCCCGGTAGCCTATGTCAGTGGCCGCATCGACGTGACCGATGATGTCCTGGAACGCCTTGCGCGTTGGCACCGTGCCGGAGAACGCTGAGATGGTCTCGTACACGCTGGCGGAACTGGCACGGCACGCCGGTCTGGAGGTTCGCGGTGACACCGGTCGTTCCGTCGAGGGCGTGGGCACGCTCGCCAGTGCCGGACCCCGGCAACTCGGTTTCCTGGCCAACCCGCGTTATCGGCGCGAACTGGCAGGCACGGCGGCGGGTGCATTGGTATTGCGCGCAGAGGATGTCGAGCATTGGCACGGCGATGCACTGATCGCGCGCGACCCGTATTCCGCCTTTGCCCGGATCGCCGCGTTGTTCGAGCCGCGCGAGACAGCTGTGCCGGGCATCCAGCCCGGTGCCGTGATCGCGCCGGATGCGCGGATCGATCCAGCGGCCAGCATCGGTCCGCACGTCAGTATCGGGGCACGCAGCCGCGTCGCGGCTGGCGCGCGGATCGGGCCTGGATGCGTCATTGGCGAAGATTGCGATGTCGGCGAAGACTGTGAGTTGGTGGCACGGGTGACGCTGGTGTGCCGGGTGCGGCTTGGACCGCGCGTACGCATCCATCCCGGGGCGGTCCTGGGGGCGGACGGATTCGGTCTTGCGATGCACGAAGGTCACTGGATCAAGGTGCCTCAGCTCGGCGGTGTCCGTATCGGTGCCGACTGCGAAATCGGCGCGAACACCACCATTGACCGCGGCGCTCTCGACGACACCGTGCTTGAAGAGGATGTGCGGCTGGATAACCAGATCCAGATCGGCCACAACGCGACCATTGGCGCACATACCGCGATGGCTGGATGCGTCGCCGTGGCCGGCTCCGCGAAAATCGGCCGCTACTGTCTGATCGGCGGTGCCGCAGGCATCGCCGGACACATCGAAATCGCCGACAAGGTGGTGGTTCAGGCGATGTCGCTGGTCACCCACTCCATCCGTGAATCGGGCACCTACGGATCAAGCATCCCCGCGCGCGAGGCTCGTGCCTGGCGGCGCACCCTTGCCAGATTGAACCGGCTGGACCGGACTGTCGATTGACATCGAGCTGGCGGCTGTCATGGGCCGCAGGTGGCGTGGCAGCTTGACTTGCGGTGTTGGTAGTAATACTAATACGCGCCATGCAGCTGACCGATACCCAACACGCGATCCTTGCGCTCATCGCCGAGCGAATCCAGACCGAGGGCCTGCCGCCGTCACAGACTGAAATCGCCCGTGCCCTCGGTTTCAGGAGCGTGCGTGCCGCGCAGTACCACCTGGAAGCGCTGGAAGCGGCCGGGGCGATCGAGCGCTTGCCCGGACGAGCCCGAGGGCTTCGCCTGAAGCAGGTGCCGCCTGCGATGCAGGCCTCGCTGCCGCTCGCTTCCGCGCCGGACGATGCCATCGTGCGCCTGGCAATCCTCGGCCGTGTGGCGGCGGGTGCCCCGATCGGTTCGGGTGCCGATGCGCACGATGGCGACGCCATCGTGCTCGACCGCAGCTTGTTCCATCCCTCCCCCGATTATCTGTTGCGCGTGGAAGGCGATTCGATGCGCGGGGAAGGTATCCTCGATGGCGATCTGGTCGGTGTGCACCGAACCTCCCAGGCCCGAAACGGCCAGATCGTCGTCGCGCGGGTGGACGAGGAGATCACCATCAAGGTGCTCGAACACACGCGCGACGGCATCCGTCTGCTCCCATGCAATGCCGGTTACGAGCCGATCCAGGTCCCGCCCGATGCAGATTTCGCGCTCGAGGGGCTGTACTGCGGCCTGGTGCGGCCGCGCCGATGAGCGGTTTTCCTGCCCGCCGATGCGCCGTTCTCCGATGCCGCGTTCGGGTGCTCGCCGATGTCGCCGCGACACTCCGCGCACCATTCTTCCCACACCGGGGTGCCGTCTCAGAATTTGAGATGGCTCCCCGATAGATTGACCCCACTCCCACCTCATACGCGAAGGACATCCCATGGACGACAACAAGAAGCGGGCACTCTCGGCGGCCCTTTCCCAGATCGAGAAGCAGTTCGGCAAGGGCGCGGTAATGCGCATGGGCGACAAGGTGGCCGAAGCTGCTGAAGTGATCAGCACCGGCTCGTTGATGCTCGATATCGCACTGGGCATCGGTGGCCTGCCCAAGGGGCGCGTGGTGGAGATCTATGGCCCCGAGTCTTCAGGCAAAACCACGCTGACGTTGCAGGCCATCGCCCAGTGTCAGAAGGCCGGTGGTACAGCCGCATTCGTCGACGCCGAACATGCGCTTGATCCCACCTATGCCGCCAAGCTCGGCGTCAACGTGGAAGACCTGCTCGTCAGCCAGCCGGATACGGGCGAGCAGGCACTGGAAATCGCCGACATGCTGGTGCGTTCCAATGCCGTGGACATGGTCGTCATCGACTCGGTCGCCGCCCTCACGCCACGTGCCGAAATCGAAGGCGACATGGGCGATCAGTTGCCTGGCCTGCAGGCCCGCCTGATGAGTCAGGCGCTGCGCAAGCTGACCGGCAACATCAAGCGCAGCAACTGCCTGGTGATCTTCATCAACCAGCTGCGCATGAAGATCGGCGTGATGATGCCGGGCCAGAGTCCGGAAACCACCACCGGCGGCAACGCGCTGAAGTTCTACGCCTCGGTGCGCCTGGACATCCGCCGCATCGGCGCCGTGAAGAAGGGCGAGGAGATCATCGGCAACCAGACCAAGATCAAGGTGGTCAAGAACAAGATGGCGCCGCCGTTCAAGCAGATCATCACCGAGATCCTCTACGGTGAAGGCATCAGTCGCGAAGGTGAGCTGATCGACATGGGGGTGGACGCCAAACTCGTGGACAAGGCCGGCGCGTGGTACAGCTACGGCGATGTCCGCATCGGGCAAGGCAAGGACAATGCTCGCCAGTATCTGCGCGAACACCCGGAAATCGCGGCGGAACTGGAATCCAGGCTGCGCGAGAAGTTCGTCCCTGAAATCAACCAGGGCGACGAAGTCGAGGAAGCCGAGGACGCGTGAGCGGCTCCCGCGCCACGCCTGATCCGCGCCGCAAGGCGTTGGAACTGCTCACCCGGCGCGAGCATTCGCGCCGGGAGTTGACCCGCAAGCTGACAGATCGCGGTTTCGATGCCGAGGCTGCCAGCCTTGTGGTGCAGGACATGGCCGAACGCGGCTTCCAGGACGATGGCCGCTTCGCTTGCGCACTTGCCCGTAGCCGCATGCTCGCAGGACAAGGTCCGTTGCGTATCCGCGCCGAGCTGCGTCAGCACGGCATTGGCGAGGATGGCGTCGAGGCTGCACTGGCGGCTTGCGAGGTGGATTGGAACGAACACGCCGCCGATCTGCTGCGGCGGCGCTTCGGCGGTGGCGAAGCGCCATCCCGCCAGGAAACCGCCAGGCGCGGCGCCTTCCTGCAACGGCGTGGATTCGATCTGGATGCGATCCGCCACGCGCTGTCGCAGTGCAAGGATTAGGCCAGATTGCGTCGCAGGAATGGCCTGTCGCGCGCTCAACGAAGAGCCGATGCATGGGCCAGATTGTGACTGCCGGGAGGTTCGCTGCTGCTTTCCTTGCTTTCTCCTCTCATGGGGTATGGCTCGGCGTGCCAGCTTCCGTACTGGCTGCTGTGTGCTCGGGTCTCGGGTTGCTCGCACCGGCAAATATTCGGCAGGGATGGTGCTGCTGCTCTCTTGGGGCGGTTCCCCAAGCCTCCTGGGCGTTCAATCAGCCCCACTGCAACGCCACCACGCGACAAACTGATATTCTTGCCGGTCGTGGTGCAGCGCCGCATCTTTGCCTGCCCGAATTCGTGCCCATCTGCCTTTCAGCCCGCCACTCCATGAAAACCAGCGCCGAAATCCGTCAAGACTTTCTCGACTTCTTCCGCAGCAAGGACCATCGCATCGTGCCGTCCGCGCCGCTGGTGCCGGCCAACGACCCGACCCTGCTGTTCACCAACTCGGGCATGGTGCAGTTCAAGAACGCCTTTCTCGGCAGCGAGAAGCCTGTCGCGCCGCGCGTGGCCGACGTGCAGCGCTGCCTGCGTGCCGGCGGCAAGCACAACGATCTGGATTCGGTCGGTTATACCGCGCGCCACCACACCTTCTTCGAGATGCTCGGCAATTGGTCGTTCGGCGACTATTTCAAGCGTGACGCCATCCTCTGGGCATGGGAACTGCTGACGCAGGTCTGGAACATCCCGGCACAGCGCCTGCTGGTCACTGTCTATCACACCGACGACGAAGCCTACGCGCTGTGGCGCGACATGATCGGCGTGCCGGAAGACCGCATCGTGCGCATCGGCGACAACAAAGGCGCGCCGTACGCCTCGGACAACTTCTGGCAGATGGCCGACACCGGCCCCTGCGGCCCATGCACCGAAATCTTCTACGACCACGGTGATCACATCGCCGGTGGCCCGCCCGGATCCCCGGACGAGGATGGCGACCGTTTCATCGAGATCTGGAACTTGGTGTTCATGCAGTTCGACCGCCAGCCCGATGGCAGTCTGGTGCCGCTGCCGGCGCCGTGCGTGGATACCGGCATGGGTCTGGAGCGCCTGGCGGCGATCCTGCAGGGCGTGCATTCCAATTACGAGATCGACCTGTTTCAGGCCCTGATTCGCAAGGCTGCGGAACTGACCGGCACCGCTGACCTCGGAAACAACTCGCTGCGGGTGATTGCCGACCACATCCGCGCCTGCGCCTTCTTGATAGCCGACCGCGTGCTGCCTTCAAACGAGGGCCGTGGCTACGTGTTGCGCCGGATCATCCGCCGCGCGCTGCGTCATGGCTGGATGCTGGGTACGCGTGAACCATTCTTCCATCGCATGCTGGACACGCTGATCGAACAGATGGGTGAGGCTTATCCGGTGTTGGCAGAGCAGCGCGACACGATCCAGAACGCGCTGAAGAACGAAGAAGAGCGCTTCGCTGAAACCCTCGAACACGGTATGAAGCTGCTGGGTTCGGTGTTGCGCGACGAAGGCTCGCTGGCGGCAAAGCAGCGTCAGGTGCCGGGCAAGACCGCGTTCACGCTGTACGACACCTACGGTTTCCCGGTCGATCTCACCGCCGATGTCGCGCGCGAGCACGGCTGGAGCGTGGACATGGACGGCTTCGAGGCGGAAATGGAGCGTCAGCGCGAACAGGCACGCGCCGCCAGCAAGTTTGCCGGCAGCGGCATGTTGCCGGCCGATCTGGTCGCCACCCTCGCGCCGACCCGTTTTGTCGGCTACGAACAGAGTCGGCTGGATGCCAGCAAGGTGCTCGCGATCCTGCGCGACGGCAGCCCGGTGCAGGCGCTGGCGGCCGGCGAAATCGGCACCGTGATTCTGGACACCACGCCGTTCTACGCCGAATCCGGCGGCCAGGTCGGTGATACCGGTGAGCTGAGCGCAGGCGATGTGCTGTTCACCGTGTCCGATACGCAGAAGCTGTCCGGCAGCTACCACGGCCACGTCGGCACGCTGAAGGCTGGCACGCTGAAGGTTGGCGACAGCGTGAAGGCGAACATCGACGCCCAGCGCCGTCAGGCCATCGTGCTCAACCATTCCGCCACCCACCTGCTGCACGCGGTGCTGCGCGAAGTGCTGGGCACGCATGTGGCGCAAAAAGGATCGTTGGTCGCACCGGATCGGCTGCGCTTCGACTTCTCCCACTTCCAGGCCATCGACAGCGCCCAGTTGGCGCAGATCGAAGCCATGGTCAACGCCCGCATCCGTGGCAATGCCGAGGCGGAAATCCGCCACATGGCGATGGACGAGGCGCTGGAGTTCGGCGCGATGGCGCTGTTCGGCGAAAAATACGGCGACGAAGTCCGTGTGCTGCGCATGGGTGAGTTTTCCACCGAGCTATGTGGTGGCACCCATGTGCAGGCCACGGGCGACATCGGTCTTTTCAAGATCGTCTCCGAAGCCGGCGTGGCGGCGGGTATCCGCCGCATCGAGGCGGTGAGCGGGCAGGGTGCGCTGGACTACATCGCAGAAGAAGAGCGCCGCCTGGAGCAGGTCGCCGATCTGCTCGGTGGCAGTCGTGGCGATGTGGTCGACAAGTTGCGCCAGCTGTTCGAGCGCCAGAAGAAGGTGGAAAAGGAACTGGAGTCGCTCAAAGCCAAGGCCGCTGCCGGTGCCGCCAGCGATCTGGCAGCCGCTGCGCTGGACATCGACGGCATCAAGATCGTGGCAGCGCGTCTGGACGGGCTGGACGCCAAATCGCTGCGCGACAGCGTCGACCAGCTCAAGCAGAAGCTGCCCGACGCGGTGATCCTGCTGGCGTCCGGCGATGGCGCAAAGGCCTCCCTGGTGGCAGGCGTGCAGGGCAGGGCGCTGCAGAAGATCAAGGCCGGCGAAGTCGTGGCCCATGTTGCCAGCCAGATTGGCGGAAAGGGTGGTGGCCGCCCGGACATGGCCCAGGGCGGCGGTGAGGACGATGCCCGGTTGCCGGCAGTCTTGGCCGGCATGGGGGGCTATCTGGCGGAAAAGCTAGGCGCCTGATGGCGATTTCCGTGGGCGGTGCGTGCGAGCGCAGGGTTTGCAGGCTATTCCGCGCTTGCGATAGTATCTGACATTGTTTTCACGCACGGTTCAGGTGCGTGCCATGGATCGGCTGCATCGCATCCGCGATGCCGCCCTGGGGGATCCGCAGATGCGGATCGGGCGTCACAAGGAGTGTATGCGATGTTGATTCTTACCCGCCGCGTAGGGGAAACCCTGATGATTGGCGAGCAGGTGACCGTGACCGTTCTGGGGGTCAAAGGCAATCAGGTGCGTGTGGGCATCAGTGCGCCCAAGGATGTTTCGGTCCATCGCGAGGAAATTTTCCAACGCATCCAGCGCGTGGAAACCGAGGAAACCCTGCTGATCGAGGCACGGATCGACTGATCCAATGGGCAGCACGGCCGATTTGGTCTTTACCGGATCGCGCTGAGCCGCTATGCTTGTCCGTCTACTGCGGGCGAAGTCGTCCGAGTGGACGTGCGATGAAACGGAGTGATGCCCGAGAGGCCGAAGGGGCTCCCCTGCTAAGGGAGTATAGGGTCAAAAGCTCTATCGAGGGTTCGAATCCCTCTCACTCCGCCAGCCTTTGCCGCAACCGGCGTGCAATGCTTGGTCGATGTGGAAGACGGCAAAAAAGTGGAATCCGGGTATTGACGGCAAGGCCGCAACTCAAGATAATTCCGCTTCTAACGCGCCCGTAGCTCAGCTGGATAGAGCACCAGGCTACGAACTTGGGGGTCGGAGGTTCGAATCCTTCCGGGCGCGCCATTTCATGAAAAACCGGCCTTTGGGCCGGTTTTTTTTGTGCGCCTGTCGAATTTCCGGCCCGCCGCAGCGCGGCGGGCGTTCGCCATTGCGCGAAGCAGTGCTTCGCAAGCCGCAACGGCTCACCCTTCCGGGCGCGCCATATGAAAGTTGAAAGGGTCAACAAGTTAGCGCTTGTTGGCCCTTTTGCTTTGGGGTCTCCGAAAATTCTGTGACAGTGGCTCTCCATCGTGCAGCGCAAAGTGGCGAAATAGACCTCTGGGCTTGTGGCGGTCGGGTACCCGTGAGTGATCGGTTCGGTGCCACCCTCTCCATATTGTCCGAAGGGAGAGTCGACAGTTGGCGCTTGCTGCCCGGGGGCTGACCTGAAGGCCGACGCCCGGTTGCGTGATTGAGATGCTGTGCCTCATCGCGGATCAGCGGCACTCGTACTTCCAGTTCCGCGCTTTGCCTTCCTGGATCCAGTCGATCGCCTGTGCCAGGCGCTTCGCGTCAGCAGGCCTTCACCACTGCGGGGCAGGCGTCGTGCACGCGGTGGCGCAATTCTTTCAGAATCGGTCGGGCAAACGCGGCCTGCCGGGCGATATAGGGTATCGATACGCGCATCGTGGCTGTTCATGGCGCTCGCTTGTGACGATCGGTCATGGGATGAAGACAATGTGGGTCGGCATGGCAAGTCAGTCGATGCCGGTGCATAGCCCGCCGCGGTCTGTCCGAATGGCCAGCTCCGAGGCAGTTGCCTACACCGTTGATATCACGGCACTCCACGATTGACCGGAGCGATGCCGGATTTTTCTTGCGCCCTGTCGTCGATTGCTGGCAGATTTCAGCTCGCGCCTCGCCAATGGCCATGCGTTCCATGCTACCTTTCCCGATGTGCTGCAGCCCGAGGTGGGAGGGCTCGGTACGATTGCGCTTAGGCGCTGCTGGCGCTGCGCCTGTTGAAGCGGCGCAGCGCAAAGCCATCATCATCAATGCCGGGGGATTCAAGCATGTCGAAACTGTTGGAGCTGATGCGCGAACTGGGGCGGAACGCCGCGCTTGCCGATGAGTACAAGGTCGATCCGGATACGGTGATGAAGAATGCCGGTCTCTCGGACGACGAGTGCCGCGCGTTGCGTGAAAAGGACTACGAGGCGATCAAGCGTCTTACCGGGCTGAGGGATGGTCAGTTCGCCACCAATCAGGTCATCCGGGCCTACGACGAGTAACCGGCCCTCGCACGGGCACCTCCGCATGGCCAGACTATTCCATGCCGTGAGTGCGGCGCTTCTGTTGGTTTCGGGTGTTGTCCTCCTGGCGGATGTCCGAGGTGCACCGAGACCTGCGGAGACTTTCGTCACGGATGCGGAAAAGGAAGGCGGCCTGTCGGCTCTGTCGGGTTCTGTGTTGCCCGATGACGCCGGGCGGCTGGATGCCGCCGGGAGCGAGGAAACCTATTTGCGCTTGCGCAGACTGGCGATTGCTGGCGACCAGGTCGGTGCGCTGCGGGGATTGATCGACTTGCTCGAGAGCGAGATGCCCGCCGAACTGCGGATGCGCGTCTACGTCACGGCCATCAGCGTGGCGACCAATATCGAGGAATGGCCGACGGCCTTTGCCCTGCTCAACGAGTCCATGGAGCACCTGCCCGCAGCGCCGGAAAATGCCTCCGTGCTGATGGGGGCTGCCAGTCACTTGCACACCCAGGTTGGCGACATCGAGCGTGCGGTGGAGTTGGCGAAGGATGCGGTTCAGATCGCTGAAGCCAGTCGCAACGATTTCCAGATCTGCCGTGCCGCTGCGGCCTTGGCCTTCGCCCATGAAGCTGGCGACACCCCGGTTCTGGGGCAGCAATGGCGAGAGCGTCAGATCGACTATTGCAAGCGTGCCAACGATCCCCTGTTCATCGCCAATGGCGAGTTCGGCCTGAGCAAGATCCTGTCAATGCAGGGCCGTTACGCCGAGGCGCTGGAGTGGGGCGAAAAAGCGCTGGCCGATCATTTGGCGCACAACTATGAAGCCGGTGCGAACAATGCCCGGGAAATCATCGCCCGGAGCCTGATCGCGCTGCGTCAGGATCTTCCGCGAGTCGAGACGCTGTTGGCCAGCCTCTCCAGCACCTACCGCGAACACAACTTCATCCAGAGCCTGGCCGAAGTCGAAATGATGTGGGCCGACCTGACCCAGTTGCGTGGCGAAATGGAAGCAAGCGCCAGACACCTGCGCGAGGCGATGAAGCACGAGCGGGAAACCGATCGCGGCATGCGCGCACGGCAACTGGCTTACTTCCAAATCCAATTCAGCACCCAGCTCAAGGAGCAGCAGATTTCCCTGCTGGAAACCGAAAAGGCGTTGGCCGAGGCCACCTCGATGGCTGCGCACCGGCGCCAGTTGTTGCTGGGCATCAGTGTCGCCGGCCTGCTTGTCACCGCAATCCTGCTCTCGTTGCTGTTGCGACGAACCCTGCGCGATCGTCAACGCTATCGCTGGGAGGCCGAACACGACGGACTGACGGGACTGATCAACCAGCAACACCTGTACAAGCTCGGCACCACGGCGTTTTCGAACGCCACGCAACAGTCGGCTCCGTTCACTGCGGTCGCACTCGACATTGATCTGTTCAAGCAGATCAATGACAGCCACGGTCATGCCGCAGGCGACACGGCGTTGCAATCCCTGGGAGTCTGGATCAGGAGTGCGGTGGGCAGCCGCGGCATTGCGGCACGGCGCGGCGGCGACGAATTCATGATCCTGCTCAATGCTGATCAACAGCAGGCTCGGACCATGCTGCAACGCTTGCGTGAGCGGATCACTCCGATCACCGCGCATGACCGGACCTTCCGCATCACGGTCAGTGCCGGCATCTGTCAGGCCGATGCGAAGACGGCGTCACTGGCGCAGTTGCTGCACCAGGCCGATCAGGCGCTCTACCGCGCCAAGCAGCAAGGTCGCGATCGCTCTGTGTGCTGGCAGGACGAGCTGCCCGAGGTGCCCGCTTCGGCAGGCAGTCTTGTGGTGGTAGGGAGCGGGATCCAATTCGGGCGTCATGTCAGTGAGCGCACGCTGTCGGAAATCCAGCAGGCCGAAGTGGTTTTCTGTCTGGCGGATCCGTTCGCATTGGCGATGATCAGCAGTCTTCGTCCCGACGTGATCAACCTGGGCACGTACTACGCGCCCGGCAAGGACCGACGCGATACCTACCGCGAAATCGACACGGCGATCATGTGCGAGGTGCTTGCCGGCAAGGCGGTTTGCGCCGTGTTCTATGGTCATCCCGGTGTATTCGCCGACGTGCCGCACCGGGTGATCCGCAAGACACGCGCCGCCGGCTTGGCGGCCCGCATGGAGCCTGGAATCTCGGCCGAGGCATGCCTCTACGCCGATCTTGGCATCGACCCCGGGCAGCGCGGCGTGCAATCGCTGGAGGCAACGCACTTCCTCTACTACGACCGGCAGCCGGACCCGCAGGGACTGGTGCTGTTGTGGCAGGTGGCTCTGGCGGGTGACTGGTCATGCCGTCGCCTGCACGCCGAGCGTGAGGGGTTGCAGGCCCTGGTCACCAAGCTGCAGCGTTGGTATCCGCCGGATCACGAGGTGATTCTCTACGAGGCGGCGCAACTGCCGATCGACAGTTTCCGCGCCGAGGCGCTGCGTCTGTGCGATTTGCCGGACGCGCATTACAAGGAATTCACCACGCTGGTCATTCCCGCGTTGAAAGGCGACTTGGTGCGCGATGCCAAGGTCGAGACATCATCCGTCGGCGGGAGTGGTTCGGAGTGCGCGCTGTCCTGACACCACGGGCGAGGGCGGGCTGGCCGCGCCGGCCCGCAGGGCGTCAGCATGGATGTCCACTTGATCGAGGGATTTCAGGCTTCAGGCATCGGATCGGCGGGCGATCCAGCAGGTGTACAGGCCGGCAGTCGTCCTGCGGCAGCGCTGGACTCGGTGATTGCACCGTCCGCCGGCTGCCCGTCGAGCTTCCGGTGTGGCGTCGGAGCTTCTGCCTGCCCGCGCCGACGGACTGCCTCGGCCTCGATGCGCAGATGCACGCTGTCGTCCACTGCCCGGGGGTGGGCAGTCATGCCGAAGGCGGAGCGACGCAGTGTCGCCTTGGCGGAAAACCCGGCGGTGCGGCGCAGGGTGTAGGCGCTTCGCGCGATCCGGTTGAGCGTGACCTCCAGTGTCACCGGAACCTCGTTGCCGCGCAGCGACAGCGTGCCATGCACGTCTGCGCGGGTTGCGGTCCTGGGCTCCACGGAACTGGAAACGAAGCGCGCGTAAGGATGTCGCTGCGTGTCGAGATAGTCGCGCCGGGCGATCCGCGCGTTGATGTCGCCATTGCCGAGATCCAGTGTCGTCAGATCGATGCACACCTCCAGCCGTGCGCTCCGCCAGTCATCCGGATCGAACCACAATTCGCCCTGTGGGCGGGAAAGGGTTCCTAGGGCACTGGAGTATCCGTCGTGGCCGACGCTGAACACGATGCGTGAATGGACCGGGTCCAATTCGTAGCGCACAGGTTTGGCGTCGGCACTCGTCGCCAACACGAGAAATGTCAGGAATAGGAAACGAGGATTCATCCGTGGTGCCTGCGTCGAGACAGCGTGGTCCGGAATGCTACAGGCAGAATGGGGATGGTCGATGCATTCCCGGACAGGGCGCGAGGCGACGTGAAGCGCAGTCGATGCGTTTCCTCACCATCATGCGCTTCGGGAGCGGTTGTCTTGCGGCTGCGACGGCGCCACCGGATACGTCAGCGCTGCTATCCATGGTGACCCAGTCCGGGCACTATCTTGTGCTGGCAGGGGAGGATCCGGGCGGGAGGAGGAAGCATGGGGACTCGAGCACTTTCAAACGATGACGGCATCATCCGATGCGACACGCCACTGGGTGTCGTCACGCTGGCTGCCAGTCCTCTCGGGCTGCGAGGGATGTGGTTCGAGGGGCAGCGGCATTTTCCCGAGCTGAGCGGGGCAGCGGAGAGCGTCGACAATCCGCTGTTGAATGCAGCCGCAACGCAGTTGGCCGAGTACTTCACTGGCGTACGTCGTGCGTTCGATCTCGCGCTGGATCTTTCGCACGGAACACCGGCTCAGCAGCATGTCTGGAAGGCATTGCTCGCTATTCCGTACGGCAGCACGACCAGTTATGCCGCGCTGGCCACGTCGATGGGGCGGCCAACGGCTGCGCGATCGGTGGCTGCCGCGATTGGCCGCAATCCCTTGAGCATCATCGTGCCGTGCCATCGCGTGCTGGGCAGCGATGGCTCGTTGACCGGTTATGCCGGCGGGCTCCAACGCAAGCAGGCGTTGCTGGAGCTGGAGCGCGGTTGATCGCCGGGTTCAGTTCGAACGCGAGGCGCGCTTGCGATCGTTTTCGGTCAGGTGCTTCTTGCGCAGGCGGATTTCCTTGGGGGTGATTTCCACCAGTTCATCGTCGTCGATGAAGTCCAGCGCCTGCTCCAGCGAGAACTTGATCGCCGGGGTGAGCTGGATGGCATCGTCCTTGCCCGAGGCGCGCATGTTGGTCAGCGGCTTGGGCTTGATGGCATTGACGGTGAGATCGTTGTCCTTGGAGTGGATGCCCACCAGTTGGCCTTCATAGACATTGTCGCCTTCGGCGGCAAACAGCTTGCCGCGCTCCTGCAACGGCCCGAGCGAATAGGCCGGCGTGGTGCCGGCAGCGTTGGCGATCATGACGCCGTTGATGCGCTTGGCAATCGGCCCTTGTTCCTTCGGGCCGTAGTGATCGAACACGTGGAACAGCAGGCCCGAGCCTTGCGTCAGCGTCTTGAACTCGTTCTGGAAGCCGATCAGGCCACGCGCCGGAATCTGGTACTCGAGGCGCACGCGGCCCTTGCCATCCGGCTCCATGCCCTTGAGTTGGCCCTTGCGGCTGCCGAGCTTTTCCATGACGCCGCCCTGGTGGATTTCTTCCACGTCCACAACGAGCTGCTCGATGGGTTCCATCAACTGGCCATCGATTTCCTTGATGATCACTTCCGGGCGCGAGACGGCCAGCTCGAAGCCTTCGCGGCGCATGTTCTCGATCAGCACCGAGAGGTGCAGTTCGCCGCGTCCCGACACCAGGAACTTGTCGGCGTCTTCGAGCTGTTCGACCTTCAGCGCCACGTTGTGCACGGTCTCGCGCTCCAGGCGATCCTTGAGTTGGCGGCTGGTCAGGAACTTGCCGCCGGACAAATCCTTGTTGCCGGCGAACGGCGAGTTGTTGACCTGGAAGGTCATGGAGATGGTGGGCTCGTCCACGGTCAGCGCGGGCAGTGCCTCGGGGGCTTCCAGTGCGGTGATGGTATCGGAGATGGTCAATTCCGGGATGCCGGAAATGGCCACGATGTCGCCGGCCTCGGCGCTGTCCTGCTCGATCCGTTCCAGACCCATGAACCCCAGTACCTGCAACACTTTGCCCTGACGCTTCTTGCCTTCGCGGTCGATCACCGCGACCGGCATGCCTCTCTTCAGCGTGCCGCGCTGGATGCGGCCGATGCCGATCACGCCGACGAAATTGTTGTAGTCCAACTGGCTGATGCGCATCTGGAACGGCCCTTCCTGATCCACCGGCGGCTTGGGCACGTGCTGCATGATGGCCTCGTACAGCGGCGTCATGTCGCCCGAGCGCACGTCATCGGTGAGGCCGGCGTAGCCGTTCAGGCCGGAGGCATAGATGATCGGGAAATCCATCTGCTCAGGCGTGGCGCCGAGGCGGTCGAACAGATCCCATACCTGCTCGACGACCCATTCCGGGCGTGCGCCGGGGCGATCCACCTTGTTGATCACCACGATCGGCTTGAAGCCCATCGCGAACGCCTTCTGCGTGACGAAACGCGTCTGTGGCATCGGGCCGTCCATCGCGTCGACCAGCAGCAGCACCGAGTCGACCATCGACAGTACGCGCTCCACTTCGCCACCGAAATCGGCGTGGCCAGGGGTATCGACGATGTTGATGCGGTTGCCGCGCCAGGAGATGGCGGTGTTCTTGGCCAGGATGGTGATGCCGCGTTCCTTTTCCTGATCGTTGCTGTCCATCACGCGCTCGGCCAGCACGGTGCGTTCGGACAGGGTGCCGGATTGCTTCAGCAGCTGGTCGACAAGAGTGGTCTTGCCGTGGTCGACGTGGGCGACGATGGCGATGTTGCGGAGATTTTCGATGGACATGGGCACGGGCTATGTAGGCGGGCCGGAATGACGGGCCGTTGATGGGAAGGCAGGATGGCCGGTGTTCCAGCGGGAACACGAAAGCGCGGGCGATCGTGGATCGTCCGCGCGGAGGGTGGTCATGTTGCGGCGCATTATACGGGCTGGCTGGCCATTGCGCACGTGGTCGCAGACTTGTGATCGAGCGAAATCGACGCCATCTGCTTCCAACGGCTTGGCGGCTCGATTGATTCGATAGTTTTTGTATATCAAAACTATAAAAACAATCAATTTTGACTATTTGTTTGGGCCGCCTACAATGTCCGGAGTCGGTGCCCGAGCGCCTTCGTTTTCACCCCCAACCTGTCACCCCAAGGAGTCATCCGATGTCCCTTATCAACACCCAGGTCCAGCCGTTCAAGGCCAACGCCTTCCACAACGGCAAGTTCATCGAAGTCACCGAGGAAAGCCTGAAGGGCAAGTGGTCGGTGCTGATCTTCATGCCGGCAGCCTTCACCTTCAACTGCCCGACCGAAATCGAGGACGCGGCCGAGCATTACGCCGAGTTCGAGAAGATGGGGGCCGAGGTCTACATCGTCACCACCGACACGCACTTCTCGCACAAGGTGTGGCACGAAACCTCGCCGGCCGTGGGCAAGGCCAGGTTCCCGCTGGTCGGCGACCCGACCCATCAGCTGACCAACGCCTTCGGTGTGCATATTCCGGAAGAAGGCCTGGCCCTGCGCGGCACCTTCGTGATCAACCCGGAAGGCGTGATCAAGACCGTGGAAATCCACTCCAACGAGATCGCGCGTGACGTCTCCGAGACCGTGCGCAAGCTCAAGGCTGCCCAGTACACCGCCGCCCATCCGGGTGAAGTGTGCCCCGCCAAGTGGAAGGAAGGCGCCAAGACCATCGCTCCGTCGCTGGACCTGGTCGGCAAGATCTGATTTCCCGGTTGAACTGACCGGTTCCCATCCCCGCGTCGTGCGGGGGTGGGAACAAATCCGAGGTGCTGTTTGCGGCGTCTCCGATTTGTTCCCACGCAATGCATCCGGGCGATCCGCAGCGTCGGGTCGTCATCCTTCCGTTCATTCCGAAAAAAGGAGTCGCACCATGCTGGACGACGCTCTCAAGGCCCAATTGGCGGCTTATCTGGAACGCATCGTGCGTCCGATCCACATCGTCGCTGCGCTGGACGACGGCACGGCATCGAGCGAAGTTCGTGGCCTGCTGGACGACATCGTGGCCGCTTCGGCGCGGATCACGCTGGAGGTACGCGAGGGCGATGGTGTGCATGTACCGTCGTTCGCCCTGACCAGTCCCGGCGAGGACATCTCGCTGCGCTTTGCCGGCCTGCCCATGGGGCACGAGTTCACCTCGCTGGTTCTGGCGCTGCTGCAGGTGGGCGGCTATCCGCCCAAGATCGATGCGGAAATCATCGAGCAGGTGCAGGCGCTCGACGGCGACTTCGAGTTCCAGACCTACTTCTCGCAGTCGTGCCAGAGCTGCCCGGATGTGGTGCAGGCGCTGAACTTGATGAGCGTGCTTAACCCGCGCATCAAGCACGTCGCCATCGACGGCGCGTACTTCCCCGAGGAAGTGGAAGCACGCGAGGTGATGACGGTGCCGACGATTTTCCTCAACGGCGAGCGCTTTGGTCAGGGGCGCATGGGCGTCGAGGAGATCGTCGCCAGGCTCGATACCAATTCCGATGCGCGTGAAGCCGCGAAGCTGAGTAACAAAGACCCATTCGACGTGCTCGTCATCGGTGGCGGACCGGCCGGTGCCTCGGCGGCCATCTACGCGGCGCGCAAGGGTATCCGTACCGGTGTCGCGGCCGAGCGTTTCGGTGGTCAGGTGCTGGATACGCTGTCGATCGAGAACTTCATTTCGGTGAAGGAAACCGAAGGCCCGCGTCTGGCCACTGCGCTGGAAGAGCATGTCCGCGTGTATGACGTGGACGTGATGAATCTGCAACGCGCGCAGAAGCTGGTTCCCGGAACGGACGGCGTCCACGAGGTGCAGTTTGCGAATGGCGGGTCACTGCGCAGCCGCACGGTGATTCTGGCGACTGGCGCGCGTTGGCGGGACATGGGCGTGCCCGGCGAGCAGGAGTACCGCACCAAGGGCGTGACTTACTGCCCGCATTGCGATGGCCCTTTGTTCAAGGGCAAGAAGGTGGCGGTCATCGGCGGCGGAAATTCCGGTGTCGAAGCGGCAATCGACCTGGCCGGCGTGGTGGCGCACGTCACCCTGATCGAGTTCATGCCGGAGCTGCGCGCCGATGCGGTGCTGCAGCGAAAGCTCTACAGCCTGCCGAACGTCGAGGTGATCCGTTATGCGCAGACCACGGAAGTGGTGGGCGATGGCAACAGGGTGACCGGACTCAGCTACAAGGATCGGGCATCGGGCGAGGTGCGTACGATCGATCTGGCTGGCGTGTTCGTCCAGATCGGCCTGTTGCCTGTGACCGATTGGCTCAAGGACAGCGGCGTGGAACTGACGCCGCGCGGCGAGATCGTCATCGATGCGCACGGTCGTACCTCGGTGCCGGGTGTGTTCGCGGCCGGCGATGTGACCACGACGCCGTACAAGCAGATCGTCGTTGCCGTCGGTGGCGGCGCGACGGCGGCACTCGCTGCATTCGACCATCTGATTCGTACCACCGCACCCGCGGAAACCACATCGGCGTAAGCTGGGCTGGCGGGTCGAGGTGCGGCGCGGCTGCCGTTGTCGGCGCCGCCCTTCGGCCCGTTTTTTCTTGTCTCCCGAAGCCTGCGCTCCTCTGCGCACCAGCGATCCGAATAGGTGTGATGCCAATGGCCTTCATCCGCAAGGCGCAAAAAACAAAGCCGCGTAGTTACACGCGGCTTTGTTGGTCTCGGAGGATATCGGCGTGATCAGTCGTCGAGCGACTCGCGAATCACGGCACCACTGTAGGCGTCGATGCGCAGTTCCACAGGCTGGCTGCGAGCGTTGATGGCGTCCGCTTCCCAATACCCATCGTCGAATTCCAGGTCGCGGATTCGGGAATAGCCGGCAGTCTTCAGTTTGGCCTGGATGTCGATTGCGGCCAATGGCGTGGCCCCCGGTGTCTGTTGCGGTGCATCGAGAATGGCTCCGGTGATCGGGTGCAGAGTGAGGTCGATCTCGCGACCGTAGCCATCGATCGCTTCCACTTCCCAGAAGCCGTCATCGAACTCGATTTCCTTGATCTTCACGTAGTCTGCGGCAAGGACGATGCGACGGACTTCTTCAGCGCTGATGGCGCCGTTGCCGCGCGCATCGAACGCACGCACTTCTCCGCTGTCGGTATCGACCAGCAGGTCGACACGCAAGCCTTCGGCAGTGGTGGCCTCGGCGGTCCAGTAACCGTGGCGATATTCCAGTTCAAACGGGGCCGCGTGTCCGGCGGCGGCGATCCGATCCAACGCGACGCTGGCGTCGATGACCGGCTGTGCGGAGAATGCCGGTGACGAGACGAGCGCAAAGGCCAGTGCGGCGATCAGTGTCTTGGAGTGACGCATGATGAAGCTCCTTGTGGTGGGGATGACAATCGGCCGGTTGCCGACGCAGCGCACTTTGCTTCCTCATGTCTAAACGCGTTTTGATGGCCGCGTTAACGAGGCATTTATTCGATCCCGGAGAGCATCGCCGCCCATGAAACGATGGATATTGCTGCCGTTGCTTTGGCTCGCCACCGGCGCGCTCGCCGACGATCAGACGGCGGTACGCCGCGCGGTGGAGGAAGGGCGCTTGCGCCCGCTGACCGAGATCATCGCTCTGGTACAGGCGCGTTATCCCGGGCGCGTGGTGGATGTGGATCTCGAACGCCGCGGCGGCGGTCGCTATGTCTACGAGATCGAAATCCTGGATGAGCACCGTCGCAAGCATGAAATCAAAGTGGATGGCGCCTCCGGCACGGTGCTGGAAAGCGAGGCCGAAGGCGTCGACGCCAGCCACTTCCACGCGTTGCCAGTGTTGCTCGACCGTGTGCTGGCGCGGCATCCCGGGCATGTCATCGATGCGGAGTTCGAGCATGGCCTCTATCGGATCGAGGTGGTGCGCGCCGATGGCACCCATGTGCAGGCGAGCGTGGATCCGGTCGACGGCAGCATCGTCCGGGAGGACGAGCGCAACGCCCACTTCGGGCGCATGCTGCCAATGGCCCGGGTGTTGGAGGCGTTACTCCTGCGGTATCCCGGCACGGTGCTCGAAGGCGAACTGGAGCGTGGATCGGACGGCGACTACTACTACGAGTTCGAGATCCAGAGCCAGGACGAAGAAACCGTTACATTGCATGTGGATGCCCTCAGCGGTGAGGTGTTGCGCGAGGAGGAGGATTGATGCGCGTGCTGATCGTCGAAGACGATGCGCAGCTGGCGCGGCGCATCGCGCAGGTGGTGGAGCAGGCCGGGCTGTTGCCGGAAATCTGCGGCGATGGCGGCGATGCGGAGTTCCTCGGCGCGACGGAGAGCTACGACGCAGCCGTAGTGGACCTCGGTCTGCCCGGTCGCGATGGCGTTTCGTTGATTCGCCACTGGCGCGAGCAGGGCCGTGACTTCCCGGTGCTGATCCTGACCGCGCGCAATCGCTGGAGCGACAAACTCGCGGGTTTCGGCGCAGGCGCCGACGATTACCTCACCAAACCGTTCCAGCTCGAAGAAGTGGTGCTGCGCTTGCGCGCGCTGATGCGCCGCGTGCGTGGTCACTCCGATGCCGTGTTGACCGTCGGGCCGCTGCGATTCGATACCGTGAATTCGCGTTTCTCGGTGGATGACGAACCCCTCCAGCTCACCGCGCAGGAACAACGCATCCTTTCCTACCTGATGCATCATGCAGGCCAGGTCGTGAGTCGCAGCGAGATTGCCGAGCATGTGTATCAGCGCGATCTCGAGCCCGATTCCAACACCGTGGACGTGTTGATCGGGCGCATTCGGAAAAAACTGGGACACCCGTTGATACGCACCGAGCGCGGGCTCGGCTTCCGCCTCTCCGACGGCGCGACATGATGGCGAGGGGGCTGGCAGGTCGGCTGATCGCGCTCGGCCTGCTGTCGGCGTGCCTGATCGCGTTGGTCGGCGGCTGGCTGCTGCGTTCCGGTTTGCAATCGGCGATGCAGCACAGCTTCGAGCAACGCCTGGCCGAACGCGTCGATACCGTGATTTCGCGCTTCTCCCCGGGGCCGGATTCTGCATCGGGAGGAGCTTCGGTCGCTTACACCGAGCCGCGCAGCGGTGACGAATTCAGCCGGATCTTTTCCGGGTGGTACTGGCGATTGAGCGGCGAAAGTGTGGCGCTGCGCTCGCGCTCGCTGTGGGATGCAGACGTGGACGACATCGGGCCGGTTGGCTCATCCGGGCTCAGCGCGGTCGGACCACGCGGCGAAGCGCTGATGGGCATTGCCCGGGACGTGACGTTGAATGATCAGTCGGTGCGGCTCGAGATCTACGGGCCTGCTGCGTCACTGCTGGAGGAATTGCGTGCCTTCGATCGCCTGCTGGTGGCCATCTTCGCCTTCCTGTTGCTCGCGATGGCGCTGACCGCAGTGGTCCAGGCCCGATTCGGATTGCGCCCGCTGGCACGATTGCGGGATGCCCTGGCACAGGCACGAAGCGGCGCGCGCGAGCGCCTGGGCACGGGCTACGGGCCGGACCTCGATCCGCTCGCCATCGAGATGGATGACCTGCTGGAACGCAATGCTCGGATCGTGGCCCGCGCTCGCAGCCATGCGGCTGACCTGGCGCATGCGCTGAAAAAGCCACTGGCCTTGCTGCGCAGCGATGCCGATGCCGATGTCTTGGTGCCATCGGCGCAGGTGCGTGGTCAGGTGCAGGACATGACCCGGCTCATCGATCGCCATCTGGCACGTGCCGGCAGCGGTGCAGGAGAACGCCGTCCGGTCGGCGTCGCATCCCGTCTGGGCGAGCTGCTGGGACTGATGCGGCAACTGCACGCCAATCGCGGTCTCCGGTGGGAGCTGCAGGTTCCGGCCGATCTGGTCTGGCGTGGCGAAGTCACCGATCTTGAGGAAATGCTTGGAAACCTGATGGACAACGCCGGCAAGTGGGCGAGCAGCCATGTGCGGGTAAACGCCGCGCGCATGAAGGACGATGTGGTCATCACTATCGACGATGACGGCCCGGGACTTTCCGAAGCGCAGCAGGTCCGCGCAGCGCGTCGCGGACAGCGTTTCGACGAGAGTGTCGAGGGGAGCGGGCTGGGTCTGGCCATCACGGCCGACATCGCCGAAACCTACGGTGGTCGGCTGGAACTCACGCGAAGCCCGTTGGATGGGCTGCGCGCGCGCCTCGTGCTGCCGGCCTGAGCGCGCCGCGCTACCATGTGCGGCCCATCATCGAGGAAGCTTCCATGTCCGACCTGCGCGCCGAAATCGTCACCTCTCGCGGCACCATCCACCTCACCCTGACGCCGGATCAGACCCCGGTGACGGTGGCCAACTTCGTCAACCTTGCACAGCGCGGTTTCTACGACGGCTTGACCTTCCACCGCGTGATCCCGGATTTCATGATCCAGGGCGGTTGCCCGAACGGCATCGGCAACGGTGGTCCCGGTTATCGCTTCGAGGACGAATGCACCGCGGCACTGCGGCACGAGCGTGGCGTGCTGTCGATGGCCAATGCCGGCCCCGGTACCAATGGCAGCCAGTTCTTCATCACCCACGTGCCGTGTTCCTGGCTGGACGGAAAGCACACCGTGTTCGGCAAGATCGTCTCGCCTGACGACCAGAAGGTGGTGGATGCCGTTCAGGGTGGCGACAGCATCGAAACCATCCGCATCGTCGGTGACGCCAGCGGCCTGCTGGAAGCGCAGAAGGAACGCGTGGCGCAGTGGAACAGCGCGCTGGATCGCGGCTGATCCTGCCGCCCCCGCACCAACAGGCTCCGGAAGGGATGGCCAGCCGGGCATCCCTCTCCTGTTTGCGGGGCCGCGACGATCTCTGGACCTTGGTCGAAGAGTGCGGCCGGCCATGGGATGCCGGGACGTGATCCGGGCTAAAATGGCAGGCCAATCCGGCACTTTTCACAACGAGGACGACGTCGATGCCACAGTTGGCTCAGCGCATGGGGCGCGCCAAGCCCAGTGCGATCATGCTGGTGGCCGAAAAGGCCAGGGCACTGAAGGCGCAGGGGCGCGATGTCATCAGCTTCTCGATCGGCGTGCCCAACTTCCTGCCGGGCGAGCATGTCTACGCCGCCGCGCGCGCCGCGCTCGAAGCCGACTCGGGTCAATACGGCTCCAACCGTGGTGCCGATGCGCTGCTGGACGCTTTCCTTGGTCACCTTGAGTGCAACGGACTTGCCGGCTACACGCGCCGCAACCTGTGCGTGGGCATCGGCGCCAAGCAGGTGCTCTACAACCTGGCCGAAGCCCTGCTCGATCCAGGCGACACCATTGCCTTCGCGACGCCGTACTGGACCACCTATGTCGACATCGCGGAATTCGTCGACGCCAAGGTGCTGCGGCTGGAATGCCCGCCCGAGCGCGACTACAAGCTGATGCCCGAACAACTCGACGCAGCACTCGCGCAGAAGCCGAAGGTGTTCCTGTTCAACAACCCGTCCAATCCCACCGGCATGGTGTATCACCGCGACGAGATCGCGGCGCTGGCCGACGTGCTGGTGCGTCATCCCGACACGTGGATCATCCTGGATGACATCTACAACCGCCTCGTTTTCGACGACATCGGCTACCACAACGTGCTGCATTTCCGTCCGGAACTGCGCGACCGCACGATCGTCGTCGATTCGATTTCCAAGACCTACGGCATGCCGGGCTGGCGCGTGGGGTTCGCGGCAGCACCCGAGTCCGTGGCGCAGGCGTTGGTGACGCTCAATTCCAACCATATCACCAGCGTGCCGGAAGTGGTGGCCGCCGCGGCGGCGGCGGCACTGAACGGCCCGCAGGACGTGCCGACGCAGAAGTGCGCCGAATTCTCGGCCAAGCGCGATGTGGTACTCGCGGCATTGGCGGATATTCCGGGCGTGCGTTGTCCGCGTCCGGAAGGCGCGTTCTACGTATTCCCGGATATCTCCGTGGCATTCGGACGCCGCCACGGCCCGAGTGGTGCCACCATCGCCAATGATGTGGACTTCTGCAGCACGTTGCTGGAATCCAAGGCGGTGGCCTGCGTGCCCGGATCGGCGTTCGGCGAGCCGCGCGCATTGCGCATTTCCTACACCTGTGACGACGCCCCGTTGGCCGAAGGTCTGCGTCGCATTCAGGCGTTCTTCGCCGAGCTGGACTGACGACACTTTCCGATCCGTCGTGCGTCCCCTCGTCAGGCTCGGGATGTACGGCTTCCGAGCCATCCGTTTGGTGTGGCCGAGCCTGACGAAATCACCCGGTGCGTCCCACATGCGCACCGATCCGTTCCCACTGGAGACCTCCCCATGAAAACTCCCGTTCGCGTCGCCGTCACCGGTGCTGCCGGCCAGATCGGCTATTCGCTGCTGTTCCGTATCGCCTCGGGCGAAATGCTCGGAAAAGACCAGCCCGTCATCCTGCAGTTGCTCGAAGTCCCGTTCGAGAAGCCGCAGGCCGCGCTGCGCGGCGTGATGATGGAGCTCGAGGACTGCGCCTTCCCGCTGCTCGCCGGCATGATCGGCACCGATGATCCGGAAGTGGCGTTCAAGGACGCGGATGTTGCTCTGTTGGTCGGCGCGATGCCGCGCGGCCCGGGCATGGAGCGCAAGGACCTGCTGCTGAAGAATGCCGAGATCTTCACCGTGCAGGGACGTGCCCTGAACAAGGTCGCCAGCCGCAACGTGAAGGTGCTGGTGGTCGGCAACCCGGCCAACACCAATGCCTACATCGCGATGAAGTCGGCTCCGGACCTGCCGGCCAGGAACTTCACCGCGATGCTGCGGCTCGACCACAACCGCGCGCTGAGCCAGCTCGCCAGCAAGGCCGCTGTGGCCGTGGGCGACATCGAAAAGCTGGTGGTGTGGGGCAACCACAGCCCGACGATGTATCCGGACTATCGCTTCGCCACCGTCAACGGCGCCTCGCTGAAGGACAAGATCAACGACGTGGCCTGGAACAAGGACGAGTTCATTCCCAAGGTCGGCAAGCGTGGCGCCGCGATCATCGAGGCGCGTGGCTTGTCGTCGGCAGCGTCAGCCGCGAATGCCGCCATCGACCATATCCGCGACTGGGTGCTGGGCAGCAACGGCAAGTGGGTCACCATGGGTATCCCGTCGGATGGCTCCTATGGCATCCCGGAAGGCGTGATGTTCGGATTCCCGGTGACCACCGAGAATGGCGAGTACACGATCGTTCAAGGCCTGGATCTGAGCGACGAACTGAGCAAGGCAGAAATTGCCGATACGCTCGCCGAACTGGAAGAAGAGCGTTCGGGCGTCGCGCATCTGCTGTAAGCGTTGCCGGTGGCGAGACGATGAACGGGGCGGATTTCCGCCCCGTTCTTCATGGGTGCCGGGGCATGGTGCTGGAAGGCGCGGGTTGTGAGGCGACTCGCCGCGCGGGGCAGGAGTCAGGCTTCCAGCGTCGCCAGATCGCCCTTGGTTTCCAGCCAGTGCTTGCGATCCGGGGCCCGCTTCTTGGACAGCAGCATGTCCATCAGCGATGTGGTGCCATCGCCGTCTTCGACCGTGAGCTGGACGAGGCGGCGGGTGTCGGGATGCACCGTGGATTCCCGAAGCTGCGACGGATTCATTTCGCCCAAGCCCTTGAATCGGGTGACGCTCACCTGGCCTTTGATTTTTTCCCGCTCGATCCGGTCGAGCAGGATGCGGCGTTCCTCCTCGTCCAGCGCGTAGAACACCTGCTTGCCCACGTCGATGCGGAACAGTGGCGGCATCGCGACGAAGATGTGGCCGGCGCGGACCAGGGCCGGGAAGTGCTTCAGGAACAGTGCCGACAGCAGCGTGGCGATATGGAGACCGTCGGAATCGGCGTCGGCGAGAATGATGACCTTGCCGTAGCGCAGCCCGTCCAGGTTGTCCGATCCTGGATCACAGCCGATCGCCACCGCCAGATCGTGCACCTCCTGCGAGGCGAGCACGCCGGAGCTGGCCACTTCCCACGTGTTCAGGATTTTTCCGCGCAACGGCAGGATGGCCTGGAAATCCTTGTCGCGCGCTTGCCGTGCGCTGCCGCCGGCCGAGTCGCCTTCGACCAGGAACAGCTCGGTGCGCGACAGATCCTGCGAGGCGCAGTCGGCCAGCTTGCCGGGCAGGGCCGGGCCTTGGGTGATCTTCTTGCGGACGACCTGTTTTTCCGTTTTCAGGCGCGCGGCGGCACGGTCGATGGCGAGCTGCGCGATCTTGAGGCCGAGCTCGACGTTCTGGTTCAACCAGAGCGAAAACGCATCATGTGCCACGCTCTCGACGAAACCCGCCGCCTGCCGTGACGACAGGCGCTCCTTGGTCTGACCGGAGAATTGCGGATCTGACAATTTGGCACTGAGGACGTAGCTGACCCGGTCCCACACGTCTTCCGGCGCCAGCTTCACGCCACGCGGCAGCAGATTGCGGAAATCGCAGAACTCGCGCAGCGCCTCGGTCAGGCCCGATCGCAAGCCGTTGACGTGAGTGCCGCCCTGCGCCGTCGGGATCAGATTGACGTAGCTTTCCTGTACCAGTTCCACCACGCCCGATTCCGGCGGCGGGACCCAGCACACCGCGAATTCGCAGGCCTCGGCTTCGCGCGATTGCGATGCGAGGAACAGGTCCGGTGGCAAATAGTCGTTGTCGGCCAACATGCCGCGCAGGTAGTCGCGCAGACCGTTTTCGTAGAACCATTCGTTGCGCTCGCCGCTGGCTTCGTCGAACAGCGACACCTGCAGGCCCGGGCAGAGCACGGCCTTGGCGCGCAGAACGTGGCGCAACTGGCGCAGGTTGAACTTGGGGCTGTCGAAGTATTTCGGATCAGGCCAGAAGCGCAGCCGCGTGCCGGTGTTGCGGCGGCCCACGGTGCCCACCTGCGTGAGCGTGCTGTCCGCCAGTCCGTCGCGGAACGCCATGTGGTGCTCGATGCCTTCCCGTTTGATGTACACATCCAGCCGGGTGGACAGCGCATTCACCACCGACACGCCCACGCCGTGCAGGCCACCGGAGAAGGTGTAGTTCTTGCCACTGAACTTGCCGCCGGCATGCAGCCGGGTAAGGATCAGTTCGACACCGGGAATGCCTTCGTCGGGGTGGATATCCACCGGCATGCCGCGACCATCATCAGCCACTTCGCAACTGCCGTCGGCATGCAGCGTCACCTCGATGCTTTTGGCATGCCCGGCGAGGGCTTCGTCCACCGAGTTGTCGATCACTTCCTGCGCCAGATGATTCGGGCGCGCTGTGTCGGTGTACATGCCGGGGCGGCGTTTGACCGGATCAAGGCCGGAGAGAACTTCGATGTCGGCGGCGTCGTAGCGGGAGCTCATGGTTGCAGCGGAATTCCGTGAAACGGCAGCCGCGCAGGATGGCGGCCCCAGCGGGATGAATCAAGCGGAGAGGCGATAGATCAAAACGGATGCGGTGGTGGCCGGGCCTGGAAGCCCACCGCCTGAGGCATTCTTCCAGAATCAATCGGGGCTTGGATGGTTTCCAATCTGCGCCGAGTCATCGCTGGTAGCGTCCTGACGTGGCTTGTTTCCGCAATCACGATTCGACCTTGCCGTCGACGAGGACAATCATGCGGTCACAGGTGTCCGCCAGGCGCGGGTCGTGGGTGACCAGCAGGACCGCGCAGCCGTGCGTTTCGTGGAAACGACGGAACAGTCTGAAGACATCGGCAGCGGTTTTCGTGTCGAGGTTGCCGGTGGGTTCGTCGGCGAGCAGCAGGGCAGGCCGTGTCACCAGCGCACGCGCAATGGCGACGCGTTGCTGCTGGCCGCCGGACAGTTCGGTCGGCGTGCGGTCGGCGAACTTTTCCAGGCCGACATCGGCGAGCAGGCCGCGCGCACGATCGACGGTTTCCCGGTCGGGTCGACCGTGGCTCACCATCATCGGCATCATGACGTTTTCCAGCGCCGTGAACGCGCTGATCAGGTGGTGGAACTGGAACACGAAGCCCAGATGTTTTCCCCGCGCCGCAGTGCGCTCGTGGTCGTCCATGCGGCTGGTCGGTTTGCCAAGAAGGAACAGCTCGCCGCTGCTCGGTGTGTCGAGCAGGCCGATCTGGTTGAGCAGCGTGCTCTTGCCTGAGCCGGAAGGACCGACCAGCGCAGCGAAGTCGTTGCTGTCGACGCGCAGGTCGATGCCGTGCAGGACTTCGACTTCGTTCGGTCGCCCGACGTTGTAGGACTTGCGCAGGCCCTGTAGCCGCATGACTTCACGAGGCTCAGCCATAGCGGATCGCCTCCACCGGATCGAGTCGCGCCGCACGCGATGCGGGGACCGCGGCTGCGACCACGCCGGCCACCGTGGCGAGTGCCATGGCCGCCGGGATCAGCGATACCGGCATTCCGATGTAGAACAAGCCCGGTCCGAACGTATTGAACGCCGACACCAGGCTCCAGCCGGCGAGCGCGCCGATGGCGGAGCCGATCAGCCCGAGCACCGCGCCCTGTACGAGGAATACGCGCAGCATCTGGCCGCGACGCGTGCCCATGGCGCGCAGGATGCCGATCTCGCGCGTGCGCTGGCTGACGCTGACGGCCAGCACGCTGGCAATGCCCAGTGCCACCGAGATGGCGACGAAGAAGCTGATCATGTTGGTGGACATGCTCTGCGAGCTGAGGGCGTTCATCAGTTGGGCGTTGCTCTCCATCCAGCTCTCGGCATGCACGCCGGTAAGCCCTGCGATGCGCGCGGCGATCTGGTCCGCGGCGAACAGCTCGTCGACGGTGACGTCGATGACGGTGACGCCGCCAGGCAGGCCGAGCAGCGATTGCGCCTGCTTGATGTCGAGGTAGACATAACGGGCATCGAGTTCGCGCACCCCCAATTCGAAAATGCCGGCAACGTTGACGATGGCGTCGCGGCCGTCGCCGGCTTCCAGGCGGAGCTTGCCGCCGGTGCGCAGGCCGAGGTCGCGTGCGAGCTGCCGCCCGATCACGGCATTCCCGGAACCGACATCGAGGCGGCCATCGACCATGCTGCGCTCCAGCGGGATCACGCGCAGGTAACGCGACAGGTCCATCCCGACCAGCGCCACCGACTCCACCGCATCGCCGCGGCGACCGAACGCCGGGCCCGACACGACAGGGGAAACGGCGCGGACCTCGGGCAGTTGATCCAGGACATCGCGGACCTGCTGCCAGTTGTTGATCGGACGCAGCGTCTGCGCACGCCGGTCTTCCAGCACGAGTTGCAGTGTGCCGGCCGGGGCCGGCGCGATGCGATTCACCTCATCGGGTGCTTCGACCTTGATATGGGCCTGGGTGCCCAGCGTGCGTTCGATGATATTCGCCTGCAGGCCGGCGATCAGTGCCACCACGAAAACGATGACGGCGACGCCGACGGCGATGCCGACGAGGATCAGCAGCGTCTGCGCCTTGCCCTGGCGCAGGAAGCGCAGGGCGATGGTGCTTTCGATCCACATCGCTCAGTCCAGGCGCACGGGCAGTTCACCTCGTGTCGAGGCGTCCTGCGTCGGCGCCGGCTGGCCCTTGATGCGTACGCGGCTGCCATCCGCCGGCAATGTGTCCACCGCCAGAGCCCCGGCGGCGATGACGGCATCGCCCGAGCGGACGCCTTCAACGACTTCACTGCTGGCCAGCCCGCGCAGTCCCAGCGTGACATCGGTGCGCTGCACGCGGCCATCGCGCACGACCAGCACCTGCGCACGGTCGCTGCCGTCGCGGGCGTCGATCAGCGCATCATTGGGAACCACCAGCGCCTGCTCGCGCTCGCCCGTCAGGATGGTCGCGGTGACGGTCATGTCCTGACGCACGAAGTCGGCTGCCGGATCGATGCGCAGGCGCAGGTCGACGGTGCCGCGCGTCGGATCGATGCCTGGCGCGATGTGATGCACCGTGGCACTGAACGGGCGTTCCGGGAAGGCATCGGCGATGCAGGTGACCAACTGGCCTACTGCCAGACGCCCGAGATTCTTCTCGTCGACCGGGACGAGGATCTCGCCCGGTGCGTCGCCGGCGATCACCAGCAGCACGTCGCCGGGATTCACCGTGTCACCGGGTTCGACATGGCGACTGAGCACCGTGCCGGCGACCGTTGCACGGATCTCGGCATGCGCGAGCGTCGCCTCGATGGCGGCCAGTTCCTCGACAGCCTGGGCTTCGCGTGCGCCGCCGGCTAGCGCGGTCACGGCAAGGCGTGCCTGTTCGGCGGTCGCGCGTGCGGTGATCACTGCCTGTTCGGCCTGCTCGACGTTTTCGCGCGCGATCACGCCACGTTCGCCCAGTTCCCGTCTGCGCGCGAACTCCTGCTCGGCTTGCGACAGCTGCGCGCGGGCCTGACGGAGACGCGCCTGCGCATCGGGCAACTCGACCTGTCGCAAGGCGACGAGGGCCGCCTGCGCCTGGTCGCGGCGCGCTTCCAAGTCGCGCGCACGCAGGCGGACCAGCAATTCGCCGGGTTCGACACGGTCGCCTTCGATGACGGTGCGTTCCAGAACGAGCCCGGAAATCTCCGCACCGACCTGCACCCGCAGAGGCGTTGCCACGCGTCCGGTCGCGACGACGTTCTGGACCAGTCGCCCGGCTTGGACGTCATAGCCCGGCAGTACCGGGCCGTGAATCCTGTCGAGCCCCCAGATGGCAACGAGCGCGGCAACCATCAGGAGGGGAATGAACCAGGGGCGCCAGCGCGTACGGGGCTCGGGCATCGTTTCGTGTTCCGGAGTCGGAACAACCATTCTTGCGTCAAAGCGTGGTCAATGGAACAGATGCGTGCGGCCGTGATCGTCTCCCTGCCCGGGAGAGGAAGGCTGGCGCCGATGGGTGTCGGTCCGGCTCGCGTTCGAGCATGACGTGATGGAGAAGGTGTCCGTCGTGGGCGACCCCTGTTGTACCGTCGTCGGAGCGGGAAAGATGAAAAAGCAGCGGCGTCGATGGATCTGCCGACGCCGGCATGACGCAGTGGTGGTGCCACTTTCCCGTGATCCGGTCCATCGCTTCGTGCTGCCCACTCCCGTCGGCAAGTTGACGTTTCGGCTTGCGGGCATGGCTGCCCGCGCGAGCAAGCAAGCAACTAACGCCACGTACACACACTTGCCGGAGCCGGCAGCCCTGAGGCTGCCGGCACGAATCGTCAGCCCTTGCGTTGCTCGATCCACTCGTCGACCAGACGCTCCAGCACGAAGATAGGCACCGAGCCGGAGCCCAGCACGACATCGTGGAAGGCACGAATGTCGAAGCGATCACCCAGCTCCCGCTCGGCCTTCTGTCGCAGTTCGACGAACTTCAGCATGCCGACTTTGTATGCCAATGCCTGTCCGGGGTTCACCAGGTAGCGCTCGATCTCGGCGGTGACCTCGTCCTCGCCCATGCCGGTATATTCACGCATGTAGTCGATCGCCTGTTCGCGGCTCCAGCGTTGCGAATGCATGCCCGTGTCCACCACGAGGCGCACGGCGCGGAACATTTCAGCCTGGAGCCTGCCCAGGTTGTCGAGCGGATTGCTCTGGAATCCGGCTTCCCATGCCACTTGCTCCGAGTAAAGCGCCCAGCCCTCGGAGTACACGGTGAACGGCAGGAACCGACGGAAGATCGGCAATCCCTCCAGTTCCTGCGCCAGCGCGATCTGGAAGTGATGGCCAGGCACGGCCTCGTGATAGGCCAGGGTGCGCATGCCGAAACGGGGGATTTCGCCCACATTGCGCAAGTTGGCGAAGAACACGCCAGGGCGCTTTCCGTCGAGCGACGGTCCCTGGTAGTACGCGCCCGGCGCGGTCTTTTCGGAGAATGCAGGCACGCGCCGCACTTCGACACGCGAAGATGGCATGCGCCCGAACCAATCACCGAGGCCGGCGCTTATCTCGTCGATGATGGCTTGGTAATCGGCGAGAATCTGCTCGCGACCTTCATCGGTGTCGGGGTAGAGCTGGTCCTCGCGTTTGGCGATCTGCTGCACGCGGTCGCCGATGCTGCCTTCGACCAGTCCTTCTCCCTGCAGGATGGCATTCATCTCGGCGGCGATGCGTTCGACTTCGGCGACGCCGATGCGATGGATTTGCTCCGCACTCATGGTGGTGGTGGTCTGGTTCCGCACCCTCCATGCATAGAAGTCTTCGCCGTCGGGGAGGCGCCAGACGCCATCGCTGCTGGTGGCTTTGGGCAGCAGGGTCTCGTGATGGGCGATCAGCTTGCGGTAGGCGGGATAGACCGAGGTTTCGATGGCGCGCGCCAGTTCGGCACGCAGTTCGGCGCGACGGTCCTCGGCCAGTTTTTCGGCGGGAATCTTGTCCAGTTTCTCGCCGAAGCCGACATGGAGCATGTGCTCTTCCACCGGCATCGCGATGAAGTCGCGCATCTGATCCAGCACTTTCTCCACCGTGAAGCGCGGCGGCAGGATGCCCAGCGATTCGCGTTTCTCCAGGCCCTCGATGATCTGATCGAAACGGCGCTCGAACTGGCCGACGCGGCTGATGAAGTCGCGCGCGTCGCGTTCGCTCTCGATGAAGTGGCTGTTGATCATGAAATTCGGCAGCGAACTCTGTGCGCCGAACATCTGGTTGATCGGGAAGTTGTGGTAACGGAAGCGTTTGCCTTCGCGCACTTGATCTCCGAGGAAGCTCTCGAAGATGTCGTAGGAAAGGCGCTGCTGGCCGCTGTAGTCCTCGCGCTTGTAGCGTTGGAAGGTCGCGTAGTCACGCTCCAGGCGTGCCATCAGCTCATCCTCGCGCGCCAGCGAGGCGTCGGCCAGTTCCGCGTTGTGCCCCTTGATTCCGAGCGGCTCAAGCAGCCGGATCTGGGTCAGCATTTCCGGGTTGTCCAACGCGAACTGCAGGAATACGCGGGTGTAGAACCACTCGATGTTGAGCGGCTTGAAGTACCACGTGTGGGCGGCCAGCGCCGACACGGCCAACGCCAGCGCCACCAGCAGCGCCGACGCCCACTTGAAGAGTCGCTTGATCATGCTCGGGATCCCTGGAAAGAGGCCGGCATTATCCGGTCTGGCGGCGCTGCTTTCTGCTGCCATTGGTCATTTTCGTGCCGATACGTGCCATCCATTCGTCCAGCTGCAGGCGGGCGCGACGCTGGGAGGTTCAGGCTTTTCCTTCCGTTATGTGGTAATCACTCCACGCCTCGATTGGGTACGGTCTGTAAGACCCACGGGTGCCGAGCGACGTGAAATGCGAGCCACAATCAACGGTTGGAACCAACACAAGGGAGGCTCGGGAGTCTCATGCACAACTACTCCAGGAAGTTGTTGACCTTTCTGCTTGCCGCGCTGCTTCTGACGGGATGCGCCAACGGCATCAAGCGCGGTGGATTTGATACCTGTGCAGCCAGCAGCACATGCACGCTGAAAGGAAAACTGGAGCTGTTCCCCGGCGAGCCAGCAGGTGCGGCTGTTCTGTCGAGCGGCGACCTGTGTGCGAAGCTGGCATTGCCCGATGGGTTTTACACCAAGCCCTTACGCGAGCGATGGCATAAAAAAACGGTAGAGGTAGAAGGACGAGCGTTCCTTCAACCGAACACCGAAACAGATATTGGCGTACTGAGTTGGTATGCCGAGAAAGACCGGAAACTTGCGACCGGCATGTGCGACCACGGCTTAGGCATCTACGTGGACACTCTGCGTTCGGCTTCCGGCGAAGCGTGGCCAGTCCAATAAGTTGGCCATTGCATCCGATGACAACACAAGGCCCGCCATCGGCGGGCCTTGTGCTTTTTGCCGTTCGCCGCCACGTCACTGATGCGCGGCGATGAAGGTGTCGATGATGCCGAGCAGGCCGTCACCGCAAATAAACCATCTTGACCCACCGCCCACTCCCATCACCGTGTCCCAGATCCATGCTGGTGCGTGCGAGGCTTCGGCCATCGGCATGCCGTTTTGCAGATAGGCCTCCACCCGTTCCCGCGCAAAGGCATAGCGCAGGCTGTGGCCCTGCACCCCGAGCCGATGCATCGCATTGCAATACCACCCCTCGGGCCTGCTTGAGCGTCTTGCCCGGCACATGCAACACCTCACGCACCGTTGATGCCATCCGGGTTAGGCTGGTGCCGTCATATCCTTTCCCGCCCCGCAATCGCTTCCAGCTTGTTGCCGTCTTAGACAACGGCGTTGGAGAAGTGCCGTACCCGGCTTCACCTACGGCAACACCCTGATCCACAGCCAGAGCCTCACCAGCCGTGGCCTGCCGCTGCGCTTGCGCGACCGCACCAGCGCCGGCGCATCGCGGCTGGACTACACCTACACCTACGACAAGCACGCCAACATCACCGCCATTGCCGACGGCGTGGCCACCAACAAGGAAAACCGCAGCCTCCAGTACGACGCCCGCGACCGCATGACCCAGGCCACGGCCCCGAACCAGGCCGGCGCGGAACTCTACGACTACGACATCCTGGACAACGTACGCCGCGCCGCCATGACCCCCGACGGTCTGGGCGGCTACGTGCAGGACTACCGCTACCTCTACGACGCCAATCACCGCCTGTACCGCATCGACAACGCAGCGGGAACCCAGCAATGGGGCTTCACCCACAACACCTTCGGCGAAACCCTGACCCGCGCCGGGAACGGCAAGAACTGGAGCTACCAGTGGAACGCCCCAGGAAGAATGACCCAAGGCCAGCAGGTCTACGCCGGTACCACGTGGGAAACCTACACCTACGACGCCCACGGCCGGCGCACGCTCAGCACCCGCAACACCGGCACCACGCGGCATCAGGTCTACAACCGCGCAGGGCAGTTGCTCTATGTGGAGGACACAAGAGACAACCAGCGCATCGACTACATCCACCTGGGCGGCAAACTGGTGGCCCAGCGCAGCCGGCCGATCAGCACCAGCACGGCGACGGTCACCTACCACCACACCGACCACATCCAAAGCGCCAACGTCGAAACCAATACCAGCGGCACCCAAACCTACCGCAGCCTGCGCGCTCCCTACGGCGATCCGTACAACGGCATCTACCGCGAAGGGCCGGGCTTTGGCGGACATGCGACCGATACGCAGACCAACCTGACCTACATGCAGCAGCGGTATTACGACCCGGTGGCGTTGAGGTTTCTCAGCCCGGACCCGGTTCACGTGAGCGCAACTGACGGGAGCAATTTCAATCGGTATTGGTATGCCAATAACAACCCTTACAAGTTCACGGATCCGGATGGCAGGCGAAGCATTTACATCGGCGGTGGGGCGGATAAGGACCGTACTCGGATTGTCCAGGATTACGCCGGTGCCCAGAAGAAGTTGAATCCAGGCCGGGACGTCCAGTACTTTAGTTATCGGGAGAAAGCGGCGATCTCAGCGGCGATCAGTGCACCGCTTAAAGAGGGTGAACCATTAAACGTGATCGGGCATAGCTTGGGTGGCAGAGAGGCCATAAAGCAGGCCAACAGCACCGAAGCCAAGATCACCAATTTGGTCACCATTGATCCAGTAGGCAGTGCCGGTAACGGCGCGAAGCCCTCCAATGTTGAGGCATGGACAAACGTGCTCGCCGCCCCGTCGGATCGCAACTCGTCAGATACGGTTGCTAGCGCCGGCAGGACGTTGTTCGGATCGACTGCGACCTCTGGGGCG
>JAPMLR010000028.1 GCA_026410415.1 Denitratimonas yunnanensis (SeqCode)
CCTGATTAGCGTCGAACCTCAGCCGAGAAAATTGGTTTCATTTCGCAGCCGTGATTCTGGGCAAGGTCTGCAGATCATCATGGCCTGAACGAGTCGCGGCAGCATGGAGGGCAGGTGAAATCGACGATTGAATCGCCACGCGGCTTCGGCCAGGTAACGACGCGCGTACTTCGCCTGGCGGACGGCGTGATAGCAGCCACTGATGGCACGCTTGACGTTGCCGAGCACCACGTTAGCCCAGCGTGCGCCCCTCGCCTCGGTGGCGGCACGGCCGCCCCCGGTGTCGAGCACGGTATGGGCATGATCCAGGTCAGCGAAGCGGCCAAAGCAGGCCAGGCCGTCACTGAAGACTTCAGCGTCGGGGGCCAGACGCCGTCGTGCCCAATCCAGCATCGCGTCGTTGCTGAAGCTCCTGACCGGTTCGATGACAGCCAAGGTCGGTCGCTCCAGCGTCTCCTCGGTGCTCACGGCGATCACGAAGGGCTGCTTGTTTTCCGAGCCACGCCCCCGCTTGCCGCCGTTGCGTTCACCGCCCAGGTAGGCGTCATCAACCTGCACGAAGCCCGCAAGCTGGCGCCCTTCCTCACGTTGCGTCATCGCTTCCATGATCTTCTGCTTCATCCGCCAGGCGGTGCGGTAGCACACCCCAAGGTGACGCTTGAGTTCCAGCGCCGACAGGTTGGTCTTGCTACAGGTGAGCAGATGCATCGCCAGGTACCACGTCGTCAATGGCACCTTCGAGGCTTCAAACAGCGTCCCGCTGGTAAGCGTGTTCTGATGCCGGCATGCCCGGCACTGGTAGTAGATGCGGCCCTCGCGACGGAAGCGCGAACGCGCCCTGCCGTTGCAGCACGGGCAGCGGAAGCCCTGCGGCCAGCGCGCCTTGTACAGCGCCCGGTAGCACTTGGCTTGTGTGCCGTAGCGATCAAGGAAATCAGCCATCGACAGCCCTTGTTGGAATTGCACCCGATTCATCGCCATGATCGTCCTCCTCCTCGGAACATGGCATCACCTTGCACTCAGCCCATCTCATATCCTGCGACGGCTGGCTGAGGTTCGACGCTAATCAGGA
>JAPMLR010000030.1 GCA_026410415.1 Denitratimonas yunnanensis (SeqCode)
TTACTTGATGACCTTGGCCACCACGCCGGCGCCGACGGTGCGGCCACCCTCGCGGATCGCAAAACGCAGGCCTTCATCCATCGCGATCGGAGCAATCAGCGTGACCACCATCTTCACGTTGTCGCCCGGCATCACCATCTCCACACCTTCCGGCAACTGGCACGCGCCAGTCACGTCCGTCGTGCGGAAATAAAACTGCGGACGATAACCACGCAGGAACGGCGTATGACGGCCACCTTCGTCCTTGCTCAACACGTACACTTCCGCCTCGAACTCGGTGTGCGGCGTGATCGTGCCCGGCTTCGCCAACACCTGACCGCGCTCCACGTCGTCACGCTTCGTGCCGCGAAGCAGAAGTCCGGCATTATCACCTGCCTGACCCTGATCAAGCAACTTCCGGAACATCTCCACACCCGTGACCGTGGTCTTCTGGGTCGGACGGATGCCGACGATTTCCACTTCGTCGCCCACCTTGATGATGCCGCGCTCGATGCGACCGGTCACCACGGTGCCGCGACCCGAGATCGAGAACACGTCTTCCACCGGCATCAGGAACGCCTTGTCGATGTCACGCTGCGGCTCCGGAATCCAGGTGTCCAGCGCGTCAACCAGCTTGATGATCGCAGGCACGCCGATCTCGCTCTGGTCGCCTTCCAGCGCCTTCAGCGCCGAACCGGCAATGATCGGGGTGTCGTCGCCCGGGAAGTCGTACTTGCTCAGCAGCTCGCGCACTTCCATCTCGACCAGCTCCAGCAGCTCGGCATCGTCCACCATGTCGGCCTTGTTCAGGAACACCACGATGTACGGCACACCGACCTGGCGCGACAGCAGGATGTGCTCGCGCGTCTGCGGCATCGGGCCGTCAGCGGCCGAACACACCAGAATCGCACCGTCCATCTGCGCCGCACCCGTGATCATGTTCTTCACGTAGTCGGC
>JAPMLR010000031.1 GCA_026410415.1 Denitratimonas yunnanensis (SeqCode)
GGAAAAGATCTTGACACAGATGCCAGAACCTGTTAAGATATCGGCGGTATCAGCTTCAACCTATAATGCTCCAGCAGCACGTCCGGTGAAGTCACAACTAGTAACCAGTCACTACCTTACAAAATCAGATTTAAATAAAGGTATTGAACAGTCTTTAGCAGTATTACTTAATAAGGAGAGGTAATGGAATTTGTAATTTTTGGTAAACCTAACTGTCAATTTTGCGAAATGTCAAAACAACTATTAACCATGCGCAATAAACAGTTTGAATCAATGACTAAAACAGTTGTTGATCTTACCGGAGTTCCTCCACGCACATTTCCACAAATTCTGTCTGAAGTGAACGGGGAGGTAACATACGTAGGCGGTTTTACCGAACTGCGTGATCTCATGGCTCAAATTGCGGAGTAACAATTATGAAAAGTAAACAGAAACGTAAGATCTTTTCTCGTGCTTTGGCAAATGAGCTGAAGTCCAACATAAAGAAAACGAAACCAAAACGTGAAACTTCTCCAGAACATCTGTTGTTTAACGAGTTGGATCACGGAGTAGGAGACGATGAATAGGAAGTAAATGGCTAAAGTAGTAGATGAGTTTGATATGCTACGAGTCGATGAAGGACTGAAGCTTACTGTTTATCAAGACCATCTTGGTTATTGGACAGTCGGCATAGGACACCTTCTGACTAAAATAAAAGATAAAGCAAAGGCTATTCAAATCTTAGATAATCTTCTTGGTCGTAAGACTAATGGAGTTATTACAGAAAAAGAAGCCCGTCAAATCTTTGCTGACGATGTTGCAAAAGTGAAGAGAGACATAAAAAACAGTACTATCTTATCACCAATCTATGATAAGGTTAGTGATACTCGTAAATTGGGAATAATCAACATGGTTTTCCAGTTGGGGTTAAAAGGTGCA
>JAPMLR010000032.1 GCA_026410415.1 Denitratimonas yunnanensis (SeqCode)
CATGGACAAACGTGCTCGCCGCCCCGTCGGATCGCAACTCGTCAGATACGGTTGCTAGCGCCGGCAGGACGTTGTTCGGATCGACTGCGACCTCTGGGGCGGACTCTCAAACGCTGAATACTAATCACGCCGAATTCCCTTCGATGATGTCGAGTAGCGGCGCTCAGACGAAAATTGATGCTTCGTATCAACAGCGGAAGCACGAGCCATGACCGTAGCAAAATGCTCGCTGATTGCGGTTGCACTTGTTGCGATCACAGGTTGTACATTGCGGCCCAGTTTGATCGCGGCACACGTTAGGGGGAGCGATGATGCGGAGATTGTTGAGGTCATCCTTCGGTCAAGTGATGCAAAGGCAATCAAGGATCGCGAGATCTATTTCTCGATCGTAGTAGTCGATTGTGAGAATATCCGCAATAGGTTTCCCGTTCAGCCTTACGTTGGAGGGCAACTAGTCTCCCGCTTTGATTTTCCGGTTGCAGGTGAGTTCGTAACTGTCCGCGGATCAATGCCCCAACGTGTTCTCGTAGAGTATCCAACGCCATGCGTTCTTCTACAGGGCGGCAGCTATATCTTCGGCAAGCTCGAATCAGCGCCCATCCCGCTAGCTCGCGATCAAAGCGAGTAACCGAGAGCAAGCGCGGTAGGTTGGGGTGAGCTTGCGAACCCCATCGCTTGACCGCTCTGCACCATCCGCCTGTCACCCCCAAGGCCCGCCATTCGGCGGGCCTTGTCCTTTGCCGTCATCGCTCCGTCACCGCAAATAAACCATCTTCACCCACCGCCCCCGCTCATCGCCATGTCCCAGATCCATGCTGGTCCGCGCCAGCGCCTCGGCCATCGGGATGCCGGCAGCGAGGTAGGCGTCCACCCGCTCCCGCGCAAAGGCATAGCGCA
>JAPMLR010000033.1 GCA_026410415.1 Denitratimonas yunnanensis (SeqCode)
TGTGCGGGCTTCCCCTGGGCGTTTGGGCTCCCTAGCAGAGCCGCAGCGCAGGGGAACCAGCCCATGATCAGTGAGCTCCGGGCAGTTACTTTGGTCCCAGGTTTGGAGCCCAATGCCCGGAACGCGGGAGAGAAGAGGCTGGCTGCCGGCGGGTGCTTGCAAGCCTGTACTGGGAAGGACCGAGTGAGCTTCCACACCGGCGGAGCTCCAGCTCTGCGCCCAGGCGCGATAGCACAGAGCCCCGGCCGAGAGGCTGCTCTGTGCTGGGCGAGCCTCCCCAAGCCCTGCCCAGCTTCTAGCGTTCGCGCCCGGGAAGGAGCAGGCTGCGGGAGTGTGGGAGCCGTGAGTGGTGCCTGACTGGTGCCTCAGCTCAGCTCTCGCCTTCCCTTCGGACCTAGGAGCCAGGCGTCCTTGCAGAGGGCTTAGGGGCTGGGGGTGTGCACACTGCCAAAGCCTCCCGCGGGGAGAGCTCTTTCCGAGGGAAAGGAAGCGCCCCAGGCTGCATTCCCAAGCTGGTGCTTCCCCGCCCAGACTAAGCGCCGCACGGAGGGAATCAGGGTCCCGGTGCCCCTGGCTTGGGGAGGCAGCTCCACAGCCAGAGTGTTGCTCCGTTTGTGCCCAGAAAGCGCCTGCCAGACCGGGCCTTCCCTGGAGCTGTCCTCCCGCCTAGAGGCAGGTGGATGTGCTGTGCGGGCTTCCCCTGGGCGTTTGGGCTCCCTAGCACAGCCGCAGCGCAGGGGAACCAGCCCATGATCAGTGAGCTCCGGGCAGTACTTTGGTCCCAGGTTTGGAGCCCG
>JAPMLR010000034.1:0-255 GCA_026410415.1 Denitratimonas yunnanensis (SeqCode)
ATTTCTTCGGCATACTCTTTCACTTCACCAAAGCTGGGATAGAACTCAATCAACTCCAGCTTCAAGAAGATGTTGAAGTGAGAATCATCCAACACTTCCTCTGTGCGGTAACATGGTGTCAGGGCCATGTAGGGATGACCAGCGATAAACTTGTAGCCATCCTTTTCCATTTGCAAGAATGATTGCTCGGCACTGGCAACATAAAACTTCCCATTAGGATGCCCCAAAGGAGCATCTTCTTTGCCAGGTGGCAGT
>JAPMLR010000034.1:265-775 GCA_026410415.1 Denitratimonas yunnanensis (SeqCode)
AATGCCAAAATATCTGCATCCACTAAATAAGGAACATCTAACATTTCAGCAAAGCGTCCATAACTCTGGATGGCTTCGGCAATCACACCTGTGTTCATGACCTTCCTCCTGTGCGGAAAGCGCGTTTAGTAATGTTGGACATAATGATTAAATCTTGTAAAGTCATATCTGGGAACTGTTGTTCTAAAACTCCCTCGACAGCCCCTATAATATCTGACAATTCAACAAGTTGCATTATTTTGCAATCCTGCTCAACAGCATCAAAAAGTTCTTCTACTTCCTCTTTAATCTTTTCTATGCTGCCATAAGGTTGTTTCTTAATGTCTGTTATGTGATACCCTGCCATTTAACGATCCTCTCTGATTTGATTAATCTTACGAGCAAGGGCAGCTATAAGCTTATCTTCTTCAGATATAGGAGCCGTGCTCTTACCTAAACGATGCATGTCTAAAATCTCTTGAACAGTTCGGTTCCATTGCAGACATTTAATACAACGTGTATGTGCAACAT
>JAPMLR010000004.1 GCA_026410415.1 Denitratimonas yunnanensis (SeqCode)
GCCATGTCCCAGATCCATGCTGGTCCGCGCCAGCGCCTCGGCCATCGGGATGCCGGCAGCGAGGTAGGCGTCCACCCGCTCCCGCGCAAAGGCATAGCGCAGGCTGTGGCCCTGCACGCCGAGCCGATGCATCGCATTGCGATACCACGCCTCGGCCTGCTTGAGCGTCTTGCCCTGCGCCAGCCGACGTTGAGTGCCGAGCACGTTGATCGCCTCGCGCACCGCCGCCAGCGCGTTGGCCGGGTTCGGCAGATGCGTGGTCCGCACCTTGCCGCCCTTGGTGCCGAACACCACCTCGATGCTGCCGTGCCCATCCGCCAATCGCCGTTCCCACTGCACCAGACTGTCGCGCCCCCGAATGGCCGCCATCGCCCGCAGGCCCAGATGCCGCTCCAACCCGACCAGTGCCCGCAGCCCATCATCGGCAATGGCCTGGCGCAGTTCGGCATAGCCGTCGTCCGTGATCGCAAGAGAAAGGTGCCAGAGACAATTTCAGCCAATTCACTTCCTGAACTGCACGCACCGCACCTTTCCGAGTACGCTCCCCGTATCGTGAACGCCACCACTTCCTGCACCGTCCGACTCATCCGCTACCGTTCACACCGGCGACGGATCGTCACCCGGGACATCTTCGGCCCCGTCCTTCTCCGCTCGAACCAGGGCGGCCTGCTTGAACTCCGCACTGAAACGCTGACGCTTGCCCTTGCTCTCCACTTTCTTCCTGCTCATGCTTCACCTCGGATTGTGATTGTGAGTCACTTAACCGGGTGTCCGTCGAGCAGGGGCAAGATCAGATGGCTTCATCAGTCCTGCCGATGCAGGCCCGCTGAAAAGTAACTTGCCGAACGGCGTTGTCAGCGAGGGGCGCGTTGGCGTTACTGAAATCGTCAATGGCCGCCTGCAATTCAGGGTGCTTGATGGCAACATGACGCCTCGCGAGGTGCGAGGTCTCCAAAGAAGTTTGGACAGGCAGCAAGGCCAGCCGGGTTTCATATTGCCAAGAGACAGGCCATGAAGATGCGTTACTTCATCATGCTGATGGCGACCATTATTTCTGTCTCCGCCTGTACGTCAGCGGCGATTCGCCATGAAGCTGCCGACCCCTTGTTCTTGAAGGTGGCCATGTCCCCATCGGATTTTGAGGGGCAGGAGATTGTTGTCAGGGCATGGATCACGCTGCGGCATGAAGACAAGAACCTATGGGCGACGCGGCAGGATCACGAGAACTGGGAGACCGTGCATTGCATCTCACTGATCAATTACGACTCGCTTGATCCGTCACTTGACGGTCGATATGTCGAAGTAACCGGCGTGGTTCGCAGCGACGCATCCAATGGAGGCAACTTGCTGCGTTTTGCTTCATGCAGAGAGGTTGCCATTGAGGTGGCGGGGCCGAGTGCAATTCGACTGATTACTCGATAGTGGCTCCATTGAAAACGGAGCCAAGTTCACTTCCTGAACTGCACGCACCGCACCTTCCCAAGTACGCTCCCCCGCATCGTGAACCGCTTTGGCTGGATCCCATGAGCCACGCCGGGAAATCGACAAGGGGAGGCGGGCTTGGCGGAACTACGGGCAGCCCTATAATTCAGGGTTCTCTAAAATAAAAGGACGAACCCTCTTTGGAAACCTTTGACGACCTCCAGCAAAGCTATGGCCGCTGCCTGCGCGAGAAGAACTTCATCGAACGCTTCTACGAGATTTTTCTGGCCAGCCATCCGGACATCGCCCCGATGTTCGAAAAGACGGACTTCAACACGCAGCGTTTTGCCTTGCGGCGGGGAATCAGCGTTGCGATCGAGCATGCCAACGGGAGTCGTCTGGCAGAGCGCACGATGAACCAGATGGCCGATACCCATTCGCGCAAGGGCAGTGTGCCGGTGCCGCCATCGCTGTACCGCTACTGGGTAGACAGCCTGGTCAGGACAGTCGACGAAGTCGATCCTCAGTCCAGCGATGCACTTCTGGAGCGTTGGCGCACGGGCATGAACAAAGTCGTCTCGACCTTCCAGGCGCATTACTGAGCCTGTGCTGCGGCGGCGTGTCCGGATCCGGACACGCTCCCGAAGCGGGCTTGCTCAGCGGATTCGCTTGACTTTGGTAGACGCGTTGTAGCCCTCTACCTTGAGCAGATGACTGCCCATGAAGCCCGGTTCGATGGTGATGCCGGGGCTGTCGAGCTTCACCCCGGACCAGGTTTCGTTGTTGGTTTGCTGCCAGACCTGTCCGTTCTCCAGCTGGAACGTGGTCTTGCCACTCCAGCCGCGAAATTCGCCGATCAGACGACTGCGGACGGTTCCGCCATCCCCGCCCGGCGCGCCACGGCCGGAGCCGTAGGGCATCGGTGCCACCGTCTGCGGCATGTCGAGGTTCTGTTGCAGCCAGGCGTTGAGTGCCGCCAGTTCCTCGGGGCTGAGCTTGTCCAGGCCGGCGGTGCGGAACTGTGCCGCGCTCATGCGCTCTTCCAGGGTCGAAAACGATTGTGCGGAAGCCGTTGACACGGCACCGGCAGCAAGGAGGCAGGTGGCCAGGAGTGAAGCGGAAAAGGGGAGCTTGAACACGGCGGGCATCGTCAGGGAAGCGGGCTGGCAGTCTAAATCCCCCGCGCGATACTGCAAAGCCGTGCAGTCTCGACGCCGCCTGCGACACGCCGGGCTTGCGGTGCGCTGCGGAGGCGGCCACCATCGCACCGAGGGTCGACGAAGGGGTGGGGTATGCGCGTGCTGTCGTGTTGTCTGGTCGTCTTGTCGTGGGCGGGCGCATCCTGCGCCGAGCCGCTCAGTTACGACTACGCCTACCTCAGTCATCAGGAGGTGGATACCGACAATGGGCGGGCCAGCAACGATGTTTTCGGCATGCATCACGAGCTGGGTGAACACCTGCATGTTTTCGGTTCCTGGGGCGATGCCGGTGCGTACGGCAATCCGTTGTGGCAAGACAGCCGTGCATTGCGGCTCGGGCTCGGCGGGCGATATCTCTTCGGCGAGCACACGCTCGTGGCCGTCAAGTTCGCCCTGATCCGGGCGCAGTTCGACAGGCCGACCGGGGAAACCGTGAAGGACGATGGCACCAGCATGATTCTGGAGATCCGCCACCGTTTCCGGCCATGGCTGGAGGTGATCGGCAGCGGCTCACGCAGCAACGTGCTTGGCTGGCAAACGACCGAGTATGTGGCCGGGCCGGTGTTCCATGTCCATCCGCGTGTGGCGCTGGGTACGCTGTACCGGCGCATGGAGGGAAATGCCGGATTCGAGGCGACGCTGCGCTGGTATTACTGATCGGATCCGTTCGATCCGCACCGACCCGGTTCAAGACACATGGCTGACAACACCGTACTGACCATCTTCCTTCCTCTCGCGCTCGCGATCTTGATGGCAGGCTTGGGTCTGCATCTGACCCTGGCTGATTTCGCCAGGGTGGCGCGGCAGCCGCGTGCGGTGCTGGTGGCGCTGGCGGTGCAATCGCTGCTGCTGCCGCCGGTGGCATTCGGGTTGGCATGGATGCTCGGGCTGCCGCCTGAGCTGGCAGTGGGACTGGTTCTGTTGTCGGCTTCGCCCGGCGGGGTCACGGCCAACATCTTCAGCCACTTGGCACGCGGCGACGTTGCATTGAACGTCACATTGACGGCGGTGAACAGCGCGCTCGCGCTTGTCACGCTGCCGCTGTGGACGGGGCTGGCATTGCAACTGTTCATGGACAGCGAAAGTGCGGTGCCGCCGCCGTTGCGCAAGCTGCTGGAGGTGGCGGTGATCGTGGTGGTGCCGGTGGTGCTGGGCATGGTGTTGCGTGCCTGGAAACCGAATCTGGCCGATGCTGCCGAAAGGCCGGTGCGGGCGATGTCCACGCTGTTGCTGGTGGTGCTGATAGCGCTGGCGATCGTCAGCGAGTTCGAGGTGCTGCGCAATTACGCCGCCGTGGTCGGGCTGGCCTGCCTGGGCTTCAACCTGATCAGCCTGTTCTCCGGCTATTTCGCCGGGCTGGTCACCCGCCTCGGCCGGCCGCAGGCGATCGCGATCGGCTTCGAGATCAGCATCCACAACAGCACGCTGGCGATCATCCTGGCGCTGCAGGTGCTGGGCAACGAACGCATCGCGATTCCAGCGGCGGTGTATGCGGTGCTGATGTATCCAGTAGCGGCGGGGTTCGTGTACTGGCTGAACCGACGTGCGCGACGCGAGACGGTCGGCGCGGTGCAATGAGATTCAGTCTGCGTCTCAGCCGGTGAGACGGGCAGACGCATACTGGCAGCATGAAATTGCCGCCTTCCATTCATGATGCGCCCACCGAACCGCTGACCGGCCCGACCCGGCACAAGGGGCGTGGCGCGGCGTCGAATCCGGCCGGGCGCTTCGAATCGATCCGTCACGTGCGCGAGGACGATGGCTGGGCCCCGGAGGAACTGCTGGAGCCGCCCGCGCGCCCGAAAACACAGGTCACGCTGGAAACCGCGCGCAGCATCATCAGCCGCAACGATTCGCCGGATCTCGGCTTCGATCAGTCGATCAATCCTTATCGAGGATGTGAGCACGGTTGTGTGTATTGCTACGCGCGGCCTTCGCACGGCTATCTGAATCTGTCCGCCGGGCTGGATTTCGAGACGAAGCTGTTCGCCAAGGCCAATGCGGCGGATCTGCTGCGTGCCGAGCTGGGCAAGCGCGGCTACGTCTGCTCGCCGATCAATCTTGGCGCGAACACCGATCCCTACCAGCCGATCGAGCGCCGCCACGCGATCACCCGCAGCGTGCTGGAGGTGCTGTCGGAAACGCAGCACCCGACCACCATCGTCACCAAGAACGCGCTGGTGGAACGTGACATCGACCTGCTCGCCGATATGGCCAAACGCCGTCTGGTGCATGTGTTCGTTTCCGTCACCACGCTCGACAACCGCCTGTCGGCCACGCTGGAACCACGCGCCACCGCGCCGCATCGCCGCTTGCAAACGGTGGAAACACTCAGCGCCGCCGGAGTGCCGTGCGGGGTGATGGTGGCGCCGGTGATTCCCTTCGTCACCGACCAGTTCATGGAAAGCATCCTCGAACACGCCGCCGCCGCAGGCGCGCGCGTGGCCGGATACAGCGTGCTGCGGCTGCCGCACGAAGTGAAGGATCTGATGCGTCAATGGCTCGCGCTGCACCTGCCCGAGCGTGCCGCGCACGTGATGAACGTGATCCGCGACATGCGCGGCGGGCGCGACAACGATCCGGATTTCGGCAGCCGCATGCGCGGGCAGGGTGCCTATGCCGATCTGTTGCGCCAGCGTTTTGCCGTGGCTTGCCGCAAGTTCGGCCTGAACCGGGGGCGCGAGGCGCTCGATCTGGATACCACGCGCTTCATGCCGCCGCGCCCGTCGTCGCCGCAGGGCGAGTTGTTCTGAACATCTGTTTCAGGACCAGACGGGCTCGTGTCCGGTTCGCGTGCGCTTTCCAGTACTCATGGGTCCATGTCTTGTTTCAGGAAGAGAACAATGCCGCTCATGAAGTACTCGTCTGCATTCGCATTGGCGATCAGTCTCCTGGCTGTCACCCTGCCTGCGGCATCCGCCACGAATCCGGCAGGAGGTGTCTCCACGGTCCAGCAAGGAATTTCCACGCGAGGTGTGCCGCTCCATACATTCACCGTCGCCGGCACGGGCGTCGGCATGATCCCCGATGGTCCCGGCACCCCGACATCCTGCGGTTCTGCCGGCACACCGCTGGACATCGGCTTCACCTTGCCGGCGCTGGCCGGCGAACTGGTGGATCTGGATGTGGAACTGCATTTCTCGCCAGTACACACCTGGGGCAGCGACGTTACGGCGGTGCTGATTTCACCCGGCGGCCTGCGGCAGCACACCTTGTTCGGGCGACTCGGCGCGATCACTGCCGCCGCGTGCGGTCATGGTGCAGACCTTGCCGGACCTTACATCTTCAGCGATGCGGCGACACCGCCATCCGGCGGGCTGTGGCAGGCTGCACAGGCCGCCGGCGGCGCGAGCCAGATTCCCGCAGGCAGCTATTTCACCACCGATTCTGGCGGTGAAGGTGCCGTCAATCCGATGCCCCCCACCTCGCTGGTGGCAAGGTTCGCGGGGATGCAGCCGTGGCAGATGCAGGGAACCTGGATACTGCGGGTGACGGACAGTGGTGGGGGCGATACCGGCGGCGTGGGCGCTGCAACACTGCGCATCCACTACCGGGAAGGCGGCAGCGCGATCTACGACAACGGCCCGATGAGCACAGGTGCCACCACAGACAGTGGCGTGGCGGCACCTGCTGGCTACCACTGGAGTGAATTGCAGCAGGACGATTCCAACCCCGGCGTGGCCAATACGAACGCCGGCTTTAGCAGCGCGATCATCGCTGGAACCGTTTTCCGGGTAGCGGACGACTTCACCGTGCCGCCTGACCAGGCATGGACGCTGACGCATGCGGAGTTTCCCGCCTACCAGAGCGGCTACGGCGGTGCTGCCGCGCCCTTCGACTTCCTGAGCTTGCGCATCTGGGATGGCCCGCCTACGGCACCGGGCAGCCAGTTGCTGTGCGGCGACGAGGCCACGAACGTTTACCTGGGGGCGCACGAGATGGGCTTGTTGCGGGTATTCAACTCCATTGCCGGGTCAACACCAAGTTCAACACGGCGCATCTGGGCGATGAAGGCAGCGATTCCTGCGGCCTGCGCAGGCACGGGCTTCTTCGGCGCGGGCACGTACTGGCTCGACTGGAACTCCCGCATCCCCGGCATGGCAAACCATTTCACCCCGACGGTCACCCTCCCGGGCATCCGCTCGCAGCCTGGGGACAACGCGCAGCAGCGAGACAATACGGGTGTATGGGTGGAGCTGGTCGATGTTGGGGCGCCGATCACGCCGCCCTCCGTTCCGGTCGCGCTCCCGTTCAAGCTTTACGGCAGCATCCTTACGGCAGACATCTTCGCCAACGGTTTCGAGTAAGACATCGGCGAACGTCGGGCAACGCCCGAATCGGGCATGAATGTCCCATCGATGCAGGCTCAGTGCCAGCGTCGGATGCCGTTAGCATCCGGCGCTGGCTGACCCAATGAGCAGGCACCACATGCACAGACTGGACTACCGATGCGGCGGGCTGTTGCTCGCTGCGGCGCTGGCGATGGCACCGGCAAAGGCCGGGGAGGCCGTGGAAGACACCCGGGAACCGGAAACGGTGCCCGCAAGCAGCACCGACGCACTGCCCTCGCGCGACGAGGCGATCGTGCTGGAAACGCTGGTGGTCAGCGGCACGATGCCGGGGCCGGGCATGTGGAAGGTGCATCGCGACGGCCACACCATGTGGATCCTCGGCACGCTCCAGCCGGTGGCGCGGCGGATGGAATGGGAGTCGGGCACGGTCGAGCGCCAGATTGCGGCGTCCAGCCAGATCCTGTGGCCGCCCTCGGCGAAGTTCGATCTGGGCATGGGACGCTTCCGCACCCTGATGCTGGTGCCCTCGATGATGGGCGCACGCAAGAATCCCGACGGCGAGAAGCTCGTCGAGCACGTCCCTGCCGTCGACTACGCACGCTGGCTGACGCTGAAGAAGAAATACCTCGGTCGCGATCGCGGCGTGGAAAAGCGCCGTCCGATCTTCGCTGCGCAGGAGCTGTACAACGCCGCCGTCGAAAAGAGTGGCCTGCAATTCAAGGGGATGGTGTCGCCTCTGATCGAGAAGGTCACCAAGCGCCATGGCATTGCCTCGCACCGTCCGCGCATCGAAATCGCGATTGCCGATCCGAGGGCGGCAATCCGGGCGTTCCGCCAGACCGCGATCGACGATGTCGAGTGTTTTCGCAAGACCCTCGATCATCTCGATGCCGATCTCGAAAAGATGCGGATCCGTGCCAACGCATGGGCGCGTGGCGACATGCTCACCCTGCGCGAAATCACCTACGAGGACCAGAGCCAGGCGTGCATGGATGCCGTGCTGGAGTCGCGTTTCGCGAAGGAGCAGGGCATCGAGGATCTGCCGGAGCGCCTCGAGGCGGCTTGGCTGGAGGCGGCGGAAAGGATCATTGCCGAGCACGAGACCAGTTTCGCGGCATTGCCGATCAGCCGCCTGGTGGCGGCCGACGGCTATCTGGAGAAACTGGTCGCTCGTGGTTATGAGGTAACAGCTCCGTAAGCCGTCGCTTCATGGCGCTGGAGCGAGCCTCGTTGGCCGTTGAAGGGGCAGCGAGGCTCTTTCGGAGGCGCGGGCATCAGCCCGACAACGCGTCCCAGCCGGGGCGCGGCGTGAAGCGCTCGCCATGGCGCGTGGCCAGTTGCTCCAGCCGCTTCTTCAGCTTGTCCGCGCCTTCACTGCGGATGTACTGGATCGGCCCGCCGTGGAACGGTGCGAAGCCGGTGCCGAAGATCACGCCGGCATCGAGCAGGTCGGCATCGGCGACCACGCCATCGTGCAGGCAGGCGACGGCTTCGTTGAGCAGACGCAGCACGAGGCGGTCGGTGAGGTCGTCCGGGGCACGGTAGCCGTCCGGAAGCGCGGGTTTCACCGGCTTGCCTTCCTGCCACTCGTACAGGCCCTTGCCGTCCTTCTTGCCACGCGCGTTCGATTCGAAGGCAAAGTCAGGCGGCGTGGTGCCGTGGAACTGCGCCATGATCCTGCCCACGCTGGCGGCCACGTCGAGGCCGACGGTATCGACCAGTTCGATCGGCCCCATCGGCATGCCGAAGTCCACGGCGGCCTTGTCGATGGCACGGCCCGGGATACCTTCGCGGAAGGCGAGGATGGCCTCTTCCATGTAGGGCGCGAGGATGCGGTTCACGAGGAAGCCGGGCGTGCCGGCCACCGGCACCGGGAACTTGTCGATGGCTTTGCAGAATGCGGCCAGACGGCGTTCGGTTTCCTCGGCCATGGCATCGTGCTGGACGATTTCCACCAGCGGCATCAGCGCAACGGGATTGAAATAGTGCAGGCCGGCGAAACGATCCGGATGGGCGAGGCCTTCGCGCAGTTCGGTCAAGGCCAGTGAACTGGTGTTGGTGACGAGCAGGGCATCGGGCTTGAGCTGTGGTTCGATGTGCGCGTACAGCGCCTTCTTGGCCTCGAGGTTTTCGTAGATCGCCTCGATCACCAGATCGGCCTTCGCCACGCCGGCGCCTTCCACATCGGCATTCAGGCGGGAAATTGCCGCGGCGCGCTTGGCTTCATCCCGGATTTTCTTGCCGAACAGCGCGTGGGCGCGATCCAGTGCGGGCTGGATGTACTGCATTTCACGATCCTGCAAGGTGACGCTGAAGCCGCGCAGGGCGCACCACGCCGCGATGTCCCCGCCCATCACGCCGGCGCCGACCACATGCACGTGCGAGATGCCGTGATCCTTGCCGCCGAGGCCTTTGAGGCGTTCCATCAGGAAGAACACCCGGATCAGATTGCGCGCGGTGGTGCCACTGGCCAGCTTCACCACGGCGCGAGCTTCGGATTTCAGCAGGGCATCGGTGCCGCCGCCGCTGCGCTTCCAGCTCTCGATCAATGCGAATGGTGCGGGGTAGTGCGCCTTTTTCGCCTTGCGCGCGACCTGTTTGACCAGCATCGGCGCGAGTGCCTGGCGCGTTGGCCAAAGATTCGTGGCCCAGGCCAGCGCGCGCTGCTTGAGCGGGCGTTGTGTGCCGCGCTTGGCCAGTTCGATGGCCGAATCCAGCAGCACGGCGGGTTCCACGACCTTGTCCACCAATCCGATGGCACGGGCGTTTTTTGCCGAAAGCGCCCGTCCGGTCAACATCATGTCCATGGCTGCCGGCGCGCCCACCAATCGCGGCAAGCGCACCGAGCCACCCCAGCCGGGGAAGATGCCGAGTTTCACTTCCGGCAGACCGATGCGGGTGGAGTCATCGCTCGATGCCACGCGATAGCGACACGCCAGCGACAGTTCGGTGCCGCCGCCCATGCAGTGGCCGTGGATGGCGACCACGGTAGGGCACGGCAAACGATGCAGGCGCTCGAACACCAGCTGGCCGCGGCGGATCGCTTCCATCACCGTGCCACGCGCATCGAATTCCTGGAATTCCTTGATGTCGGCGCCGGCGATGAAGCCGGCGCTTTTGCCGGACTGGATCACCACGGCTTTGGGCTTGCCGATCTCGATGCGTTCAATGATCGCATCCAGTTCTTCCAGCACCGCCTGCGAGAGCGCGTTGACGGGTGTGCCAGCCCGGTCAAAGGTCAATACCAGCACACCATCGGTGCGGGACTCGGTACGCCAGTGGCGAAAACGCAATCCGTCGAACATGGGGTTCTCCTGTGCGGCCGGGCCGCGTTCAAGCGAAAGTGGCTATCATCCGGGGCAAGTCGGCATGCGGTCAATGCGCCACAGTATGGTGGCGCCCGAATCGTTGAAGTGCGGGCGGGAACTTTCCCGCCAGAGACATAGTCCATTCGGTTCGGAAGCGAGCCGCCCACATTTCCAGAGGCAGGCCCGAATGGGTGAGAACGACGTGGACCAGGCACTGATCAAACGCGTGCAGGAAGGCGACAAACGCGCCTTCGATCTGCTCGTGCTCAAGTATCAGCACAAGGTCGTGGGGATCATCTCCCGATACATCCATGACTGGGCCGAGTGCCAGGATGTGGCCCAGGAAGCCTTCATCCGCGCCTATCGCGCGCTGCCGAACTTTCGCGGCGACAGCCAGTTCTACACCTGGCTCTACAAGATCGCGGTCAATACCGCCAAGAACCATCTGGTGGCATTGGGGCGCAGGCCGCCGATGGATGACATCGACGCGCAGGATGCCGTTCAGTTCGAGAGCGGCGTGCGCCTGCGGGATGCGGGCACGCCGGAGAACGAGGCGATGCGACAGGAAATTGAACAAACCGTCGCGCGCACGGTCGAAGCCTTGCCGGAAGAGCTGCGCGTGGCGATCACGCTGCGCGAGGTCGATGGTTTGAGTTACGAGGAGATCGCAGAGGCGATGGGTTGCCCGATCGGCACGGTGCGTTCGCGCATCTTCCGCGCCCGCGATGCGATCGATCAGAAACTGCGCCCGCTGATGGGCGATGTCGGCAGGAAAGAGCGAAGCGGGAGAGCATCATGACGAACCCTGAAATCCGTGAACAATTGTCGGCTTTGATCGACAACGAGCTGGATCGCGATCGCGCGCGTTTTCTGCTCAAGCGCGCCGAACATGATGGCGAGCTGGTGGCGTTGTGGCAGCGCTGGCATTTCGTCGGCGAGGCGATGCGAGGCGCGGCTTTGCCCTTGCGCAAGGATTTCGCCCGCTCCATCGCCGAGCGGCTGGACGAGGAAACCGTCGCGGCCCCCGTCGTGCCCAGGTACTCCCATGCCTTGCGTTGGGGTGGTGGTTTCGCGGTAGCCGCGTCGGTGGCGCTCGCTGCGTTGCTGTTGACGCGCCCGGATGCGACGTTGTCTGTACCAGTCACGGGCAATGAGATCGCCAGTCAGCCAGCGCCCGCGACTGATGTCGCAGGGCCATCGGTGGTGGCGCCCTCGCCCTATCGTGAACAGGACTTGCGTCCGCCCTATCGTTTCGATGCACAGACGGTATCGGCGCAGGCAGGCCGATTCGGCGCACAACAGATCCGTTTCGACCCTGCGAATGAGGCTTACTGGCTACGCCATCAGCAGGCTGTGAGCGGGCGCACCGGCGAAACCATCGCGCCGTGGTTGGCACCACTCCGGACGGATGTCGCCGAGCCTTCATCCAATCCGCATTGAATTCCGGTGCGTGGCCGGTTTCCCGCCCGCCGTCGCGCGCCCAGTCCACCCATCAATGAGTACGGCTTCCAGCATGTGCGGCTTGCCGCTGTCTGAGGTATTCCCATTTCTACGCTACACAATGGAGGTTTCATGAATCCCATTCGTCATCGCATGCTGTGGTTCTTGCTGGTGTTCTTCGTGGCAGGTGCAGCGCATGCGCAACTGCCCGATTTCACTGGCCTGGTGGCGGACGCCAGTCCGAGTGTGGTCAGTGTGATGGCCACACGCACCGCCGATGCTCAGTCGCGGTCGCGTGGCACCCCGATGGACGATCAGGACGCGGAGATGCAGGAGTTCTTCCGGCGCTTTTTCGGTCAGCCGGGCATGCCCGGGCCGCAAACGCCGCAGGATCGCACCTCGTTGGGTACCGGTTTCATCATTTCCTCCGACGGGTACATCCTGACCAATCACCACGTCATCGACGGGGCTGACGAGATTCACGTGCAGCTGACTGATCGTCGTGAATTGAGTGCCACGTTGGTGGGCAGCGATGCGGAAACCGACGTCGCCTTGCTGAAGGTGGAGGAGTCGCGATTGCCGGCTGTCAAGCTCGGGGATTCGGGCACATTGAAGCCGGGGCAGTGGGTGGTTGCCATCGGGTCGCCGTTCGGATTCGATCATTCGGTCACTGCCGGCATCGTCAGTGCCACCGGGCGCAGCTCACAAATCGCCGGGCAGCAATACGTTCCCTTCATCCAGACCGACGTGGCGATCAATCGGGGGAATTCCGGTGGTCCGCTGCTGGATATCGACGGGAAAGTGGTCGGCATCAACTCGCAGATCTTCTCCAACACAGGGGGATTCATGGGTGTGTCGTTCGCGATTCCCATCGAGACGGCAATGCGTTCGGTCGACCAGCTGAAAAAGCACGGGTACGTGTCGCGTGGCCTGCTTGGCGTCAACATTCAGGATGTCACGCGCGATGTGGCTCGCAGCCTCGGCTTGCCGCGTTCTTCGGGCGCTCTGGTTTTCCGCGTCGAGCCGGGCAGTGCCGCGGACAAGGCGGGAATCAAGGTTCAGGACGTCATTCTTGCCTTCGATGGCCAGACAGTGGCAGGTTCGGCGCAGTTGCCGCCGCTGGTGGGTGCCACCGATCCGGGCAGCAAGGTGCCGGTGCGCATCTTCCGTGATGGCAAGGAGCAGACATTGGTCGTCACGGTGGGCGAGGCGCCTCGTTCCACGGCCTCGGTCGCGGGAAGCGAAGATGCAGCCGCCGTGGGCACGAATCCTTTGGGGTTCGGCGTCGATGACCTGTCTGCTGCGCAGCGCGAAGCGCTCGGTTTGGGAGAGGACGAGGGCGTCGTGGTGACGCGCGTCGGCGGCAGTGTGGCCCAGCGACTGCGGGCAGGTGACGTGATCCTGATGGTCGGCAAGACCAAAGTCGGGAGCGTGGCCCAGTTCAATCAGGTCGCGAAAAATGCGAAGGCGGGCGAGCCGGTGATGTTGCTGGTGCGCCGCGGCGATGTCACCCAGTTCGTCACCGTGACGCCACCGGTCGGCGAACGCAAATGATGATGACTGTCTGCTCCACCGGCCAAGTGCCGAGGGAGCAGACAGTCCCCTGGTTTCCCGGGGCATGGCATAATTCCGGGTTTCATGCCCGGTGTTTGCCGGCTCTCACGGATTTTTCATGCAGCGTATCCGCAACTTTTCCATCATCGCGCACGTCGATCACGGCAAGTCGACGTTGGCCGACCGCATCATCCAGCTCTGCGAAGGCCTGACCGAGCGCGAGATGGAGGCGCAAGTGCTTGACTCCAATCCGATCGAGCGCGAGCGCGGCATCACGATCAAGGCCAAGTCGGTGTCGCTCCCGTATACCGCGCTGGACGGGACTGTCTATCAGCTCAATTTCATCGACACGCCGGGTCACGTGGACTTTTCCTACGAGGTCAGTCGCTCGCTGGCTGCTTGCGAAGGCGCGCTGCTGGTGGTGGATGCGGCACAGGGGGTGGAGGCGCAATCGGTCGCCAACTGCTACACCGCCGTGGAAATGGGGCTGGAAGTGATTCCGGTGCTCAACAAGATCGACCTGCCCACCGCCGACCCGGCGCGGGTGCGCGAGGAAATCGAGGCGGTTATCGGCATCGATGCGAGCGATGCGGTCGAAGTCAGCGCCAAGACCGGCCTGAACGTGCGTGCGGTGCTGGAAGCAATCGTCAGCCGCATCCCGGCGCCTCAGCCGCGTGATACGGATCGCCTGCAGGCGTTGATCGTGGACTCCTGGTTCGACAACTATCTTGGCGTGGTCTCGCTGGTTCGGGTGATGCAAGGCGAACTCAAGGCGGGCGACAAGATTCTGGTGATGAGTACCGGCCGCACCCATCAGGTCGATCAGGTGGGCGTATTCACCCCCAAGCGCAAGGTCAATCCGACGCTCGGTGCAGGCGAAGTGGGCTGGATGACGGCCAGCATCAAGGATGTGCATGGCGCGCCGGTCGGCGATACGCTGACTCATGCAGCCTTGCCGGCACTCTCGCCGTTGCCGGGTTTTCAGGAAATGCAGCCGCGCGTGTTCGCCGGGCTGTTCCCGGTCGATGCGGACGATTACCCGGACTTGCGCGAGGCATTGGAAAAACTCCGCTTGAACGATGCTGCGCTGCGCTTCGAGCCGGAAAGCTCGGAAGCGATGGGCTTCGGCTTCCGTTGCGGCTTCCTCGGCATGCTGCACATGGAAATCGTGCAGGAGCGGCTCGAGCGTGAGTACGACCTCAACCTGATCACCACGGCCCCGACCGTGATCTACGAGGTGCTGGATGTCGAGGGTGCCGTGCTGTCGCTCGACAACCCGGCGCACTTGCCGCCGCCGACCAGGATCGCCGAGATTCGCGAGCCGATCATTCTCGCCAACATCCTGACGCCGCCCGACTACGTCGGCAACGTCATCAAGCTGTGCGAAGAAAAGCGTGGGGTGCAGGCCGGCATCCAGTACATGGGCAGCCAGGTGCAGGTCAGCTACGAGTTGCCGATGGCCGAGGTGGTACTGGATTTCTTCGACAAGCTGAAGTCCGTCAGCCGCGGCTACGCCTCGCTCGATTATCATTTCGTGCGATTCAGCGCCGGCCCGTTCGTGCGTCTGGACATCCTCATCAACGGCGACCGCGTCGATGCGCTGTCGATCATCTGCCACCGTGCCTACGCGGAACGCCGCGGGCGCGAGATCTGCGAAAAGATGAAGGAGTTGATTCCACGCCAGATGTTCGACGTTGCGATCCAGGCGACCGTGGGGGCGCAGATCATCGCGCGTTCCACGGTCAAGGCGATGCGCAAGAACGTGCTGGCCAAGTGCTACGGCGGCGACGCCACGCGCAAGAAGAAGCTGCTGGAGAAGCAGAAGGAAGGCAAGAAGCGGATGAAATCGGTCGGTCGCGTCGACATTCCGCAGGAGGCCTTTCTCGCCGTGCTTCAGCAGGACAGCAAGTAAGCCGAAGGCTCCGAGCAGCATCCTCCACTCCGGTTCCTACACAGGACTATCCCGTGCATTTCGATTTTGCCGCGTTTCTCGTGCTCGCCACCGCCCTGACCGGGATCATCTGGCTGATCGACCGATTGGCCTTCGCTTCCTCGCGCGGCGAAGGCAAGGAGCCGATGCTGGTCGAATACGCCCGGTCGTTCTTTCCGGTGCTGTTGATCGTGCTGGTGGTTCGATCGTTCATCGCAGAACCGTTTCGCATTCCGTCCAACTCGATGATGCCGACCCTGCTGACCGGCGACTTCATTCTGGTCAACAAGTTCAGCTACGGCATCCGCCTGCCGGTGACTGAAACCAAGGTGATTCCGCTGGGTGAGCCAGAGCGGGGAGACGTGGTGGTGTTCCGCTATCCGGTTGACCCGAGGCAGGATTACATCAAGCGCGTCATCGCATTGCCGGGGGATGTGGTGGAGTATCGCAACAAGGTGCTGAGCGTGAATGGTGAACGCGTGCCTGCCACGCCGGAAGGATCGTTTGTTGGCGTGGGTTCGGGACGCGAGATGACCGGTGCGGCGTTGCTGCATGAGCAACTCGGCAACGTTGCCCACAAGATCCTGGTCGATCCGCGCCTGCGCAGCCGGCCCGATGGCGAAGCGACCTGGCGTGTACCCGAAGGGCATTATTTCGTCATGGGCGACAATCGCGACAACAGTCAGGACAGCCGCTTCTGGGGCTTCGTGCCCGAGGAAAACCTGGTCGGCCGCGCTTTCTTCATCTGGATGAACTGGGACGGGAAGAACGGCGGCATCGATTTTTCCCGGATCGGAACCGTCATACACTAATGGCACCGCCGCCGGAACGGCGGCACCAATGAACCACACCTTTTTCGGGGGATTCCATGAAGTCAGTCCAGAAGCAGTCCGGCCTCACGTTGATGAGCTTCCTGATCGTGCTGGTGGTGGCGGGTTTCTTCATCTTCGTCGGGATGAAGTTGTTCCCGGTGTATTCGGAGTACTACTCGGTGGTCAGCAACATGAAGGGACTGGCGGAAGAGCCCGGTGTGAAACAGTTGTCTCCCGAACAGGTGCGTGAACGCCTGCGCAAACGCTTCGATATCAGCTACATCGACTCGGTGAAGCCGCATCACATCAAGATCGAGCGCAAGGATGGATATCAGCTGACGATTGCCTACGAAGTCCGGCGCAATCTGATGTACAACCTCGATTTCGTCGCGGTCTTTGACAAGACCGTCGAGCTGGGCGGCAAGGACGTTGACTGATCGCGTCGGCCATTGCTTTGCCGATCCTTCGCTGCGCCGGCGGGCGTTGACCCACCGCAGCGCAGGGGCACGCAACAACGAGCGGTTGGAGTTCCTCGGTGACGGGCTGGTCAACCTGATCGTTGCCGAGGCACTCTTCCACCGGTTTCCCCATGCGGACGAAGGCTGGTTGACCCGTGCCCGTGCCCAGCTCGTCCGGGAAGAATCGCTGGCCGGCATCGCGCGTGAACTGTTGCTCGGCGATCAGCTGGAGCTGGGGCCGGGTGAACTCAAGAGTGGCGGCTATCGGCGGGATTCGATTCTTGCCGACGCACTGGAGGCCATGATCGGCGCGATACATCTGGACGCCGGTTTCGAAACCTGCCGGCGTACCGTGCTCATCTGGTTCGAGCCGCGCTTTGCCAGTCTGGCCGTATCGGGCACCGAAAAGGATGCCAAGACGCGATTGCAGGAATGGCTTCAGGCACGTGGCCTGCCATTGCCCGAGTATGTGCTGCTTGACACTCGCGGCGAGGAGCATGATCGAATGTTCGATGTCGCGTGTCGTCTCGACACACCGGCGATGGAGGCATCGGGCGACGGAAGTTCCCGGCGCCAAGCGGAACAACGTGCTGCGCGGGCCATTCTCGAACGGCTTCCTGTCTGAACTACCCGGAATATCTTTGGCCATCATGAGCGAAACAATCCATCGTGCCGGGCTGGTCGCCGTCATCGGTCGACCGAACGTCGGCAAGTCGACGCTGATCAATGCCGTCGTCGGCTACAAGGTCAGCATCGTCTCACCCAAGGCGCAGACGACCCGCCACCGAATTCTCGGCATCGACACCAGGGCGGCGGGGCAGATCGTTTTCGTCGACACGCCGGGCCTGCACAGCGATGGCAAGCGCGCCATCAATCGGTACATGAATCGTGCCGCGCGCGGTGCGCTGGCGGATGTGCAGCTCGGTGCGCTGGTGATCGAGGCAGGACAATGGCGCGATGAGGACGAGGCCGCGTTCGCGGTGCTGGCCGAGAGTGGCCTGCCGCGTGTTCTGATCATCAACAAAGTTGATCGGATCCGCGACAAGTCCGAACTGCTGCCCTTCATCGCACAGGTGACCCAGGGGCGCGATTTCACCGAGGTGTTTCCGGTTTCCGCCGAAAAGGACGTGGGCCTGGATGACTTGAGGCGCGGCCTGATCGCGCTCCTGCCCGAGTCCGAGCCGTTGTTTGGCGAGGACGAGATCACGGATCGGAGCGAGCGTTTTCTCGTGGCCGAGCTGATTCGCGAGCAGCTGATGCGTCAGCTGGGTGCGGAGCTGCCCTATGCCACGACCGTCACTATCGACAAGTTTGAAGACGAGGGCAGGCTGCTGCGGATTGCCGCGACCATCCATGTCGAGCGGGATGGCCAAAAGGCCATCGTCATCGGAGCTGGTGGCAGCCGCATGCGCTCCATCGGCCAATCCGCGCGCATCGCGATCGAACAGCAGTTCGAGCGCAAGGTGTTCCTGGAGTTGTGGTGCAAGGTGCGCGAGGCGTGGTCGGACAACGAGACGGCGCTGCGGGGTCTGGGTTACGAGTAATCGGTGGATCTTCAGCCCGCCTATGTGCTGCACGCTCGCGCTTATCGCGAGACCAGTCTGCTGCTGGATGTGTTCACTCGCGACCATGGGCGTGTCGGACTGATCGCGCGTGGCGTGCGTGGCCCGCGTGGACAGGCGACACGTGCGGCGCTTCAGCCATTCCAGCCCCAGATGCTCTCGTGGCGCGGGCAGGGCGAATTGTTCCAGCTCACCACGACCGACACGGCAGGTATCGCCCTGGGTTTGCGTGGCGATGCGTTGCTGTCGGGCTTCTATCTCAACGAGGTACTGCTGCGCCTGCTGCCGCGCCACGATCCGCACGCTGTGCTGTTCTGGCGTTATGCCGAATGCTTGAACGCGCTGGCGGCGGGAGCGCCGCCGGCGTGGGAACTGCGTCGCTTCGAGCGTGATCTGCTGGATGCGCTGGGCTATGCGCTCGCGCTTTCCGGCGACAGCGGGGAGGGCGAACCGCTTGACGTGTCGGCACGCTATCACTTCGATCCCGAGTCCGGTCCGCGTCGCATCGCTGGTGAACGTGCCGTTCCCGGCAGCATTTCCGGTGCGGCGCTGATCGCGCTGCGCGACGACGCGATGCCCGATGCGGCCACCCTGCGCGAGTTGCGTCGATTGATGCGTGGCGTGTTGCTTCACCATCTGGGCGGGCGCGAGTTGCGGTCCTGGCAGGTCCTCGGCGATCTGGCCGCGACGCGACGGGATCAGGGGGGGTAAGACACCGCCAGCACGAGAAGCCGGCGGCGTCCTGCCGGCAGATCCACTTCGAACACGTCGTCGATCCGCTTGCCCAGCATCGCCCGTGCGAGGGGGGAGTCGATGCTGATCCAGGCGGCGCGCGCATCGGTTTCGTCCGGGCCCACCAGACGATAGTGCGAAACCTCGCCCGATGTCTCATCCTCCACTTCGACGCTGGCGCCGAAATACACCGCATCCGGATCGCTTGGCCGAGTCTCGACCACTTTCAGGATTTCCAGACGCTTGCTCAGGTAGCGTACGCGCCGGTCGATCTCGCCCAGTTGCTTCTTGCGGTAGGTGTACTCGGCGTTTTCCGAACGGTCGCCCTCCGCGGCGGCGGCGGTCAACGCCTTGACCACTTCCGGTCGTCGTTGCTTCCACAGCAGATTCAACTCGTCGCGCAAGCGCTCGAAGCCGGCGCGTGTGATGACAGCGGTGGATGCAGCGGATGGAGGACGCCAACGGGACATGGAACAACAACGAGTAGCGGGAAACGGGCAAGCGTGTCGCAAATCACGCGGGCATGGCAAGGGGATCGGGTACGCTGGCCGTCAATCCGTTGTCCGGTCGGTGCTTGCCGATGGGCCCGCCCGCATTTCGTGATCCCGCAACATGCTCATCCTGCCCCTGCATCGTCCGCTCACCCGCGCCACCTTTCCCTTCGTCAGCGCCGCGCTGGTCTTCGTCAATGTCGTCGTGTTCGCGCTGTTTCAAAGCGGTGACGGCGCGCGGGTGGCGGCGCTGGACGAGTGGTATCGAAGCTCCGGTCTGGCGCAACTGGAATGGCCGGATTACCTGCGGTATCTGGAAAACCAGGGCAACCACGACGAACGCCAGAACGCGCAGGCGCTGGATGAGGGTGGGCGCGGCGCGATGCTGTTCCAGGCGCGGCTGATGGATGTGCGATTGGAGAGTTTTCTGCGCGATGAGGCGCGGGCGCGCGGCGAAGCCGCCGTCGAACTGGTCGGCCTGCAGCGCGACTACGATGAACGCGCCGGCAAGATCGTCACCTACCGCTTCGTGCAACGCCACTCCGAACTCGATCCGGTGCGCCTTGTCGCGCACGCCTTCCTGCACGGCGACGTCATGCACCTCGTCGGCAACATGTTTTTCCTCGCGGCCCTCGGTCTCCTGGTGGAGGGCGCGCTCGGGCCGTGGCGCTTCGTGGCGTTGTACCTCGTCGGTGTGGCGGGCGCAGGCCTGTTCTCGGCAGCGTGGAATTGGGGCACGCCGGGCGGCGGACTGGGTGCGTCCGGCGCGATCGCCGCCCTGATGGGCGCGTTCTGCATGCTCTGGGGTACACGCCCGGTACGGTTTTTCTGGTGGTTTTTCGTGTTGTTCGACTACGTGAGAAAGCCCGCCATCTGGCTGCTGCCGGCGTGGATCGGCTGGGAGGCGTTCAACATGCTGTTCAACCGCGAGGCCGGCGTCGGCTTCGATGCACATCTGGGCGGGCTGATCGTCGGCGCGCTGGCCGGCTGGGCCTGCGTGAAAACCGATCAGGTGCGCCACGATTTCCTCGACGAGACCGACGAGGTCCCGGACATCGACGCCGAACTGGCTGCCATCCGTACCCTGATGGGGCGCATGGACCTGGCTGCAGCCGAAGTCCGGCTTGACGAACTTGCCGAGCGCGAGCCGCAGCGCCTGGACGTGGCCCTCGCGCGCCACCGTGCCGCCGCGCTCGCTGGCCGGCGCAGCGATGCCGTACGCCATGCACTCAGCGCACTGGAACTTCCCGCCGCCAATGTCGGCGATGTGGCCCTGCAACGGGCCGTGCTGGAAGAATGCCTGCCGTTGGACCGGCCCGTTCCGCCTGGCCGGTGGCGCGATGCGTTGCGACGGCGCTGGCTGATGCTGGGTCAGTTCGCGCAGGTGGAGGTATTGCTCGAACGTTGGCTGGCCGACGAGGCCGATGCCGCGCACTGGTTCGAGCTGGCCTTGCGTCAGCGCGATGCCGGCGATCAGGCGAGTTTCCATCGCTTGCTCACCCATGTTTCCACGAACTTTCCCGCCGCACCCGAAGCGACCAAGGCGCGGTTTCTGCTCGGCGCGGTCTGAGGCGGTCAGACCGCCGGCAATTGCGCCAAGGTCGCCTCGATCCGTGCCTTCGGCTCGGCATCCACATCGCGCGCGACGTATTCGAGTATCTGGCGGGCGAGCGGGATGCGGTCGCGCTGCACCAGCAGCGGGGCGACGGCAAGCGCCCAGTCCACCCGCGCCCGATCACGTGGCCATCGCTTGAGCATGGCCAGCCAGAGGTCAATGGCGAGCTGCGTCTGGCCCAGATCCTTTCCGCGCAGGGCCAGACGATGGCCATCCTCGGACTGCTGCGGGGTGAATGTGCGATCGAGGTCGAGCGATTCCCGTGCCAGCGCCAGCGCACGCCGTTCCTGCTTCTCCAGCATCAGCAGGTTCAGGTACAGGCCGGCGTGTTCGAGCAGTGCCGTGGCGTCATTTCTGCTGCGCAACAATTTGCGGTACAGCTCATGCGTTTTCCCCGGAACCGCCCGGTCACGCATTTCGGAGGTGAGTTGGGCAAGCGCGGCGTCGACGTTGCCATCGGCGACCTTTGCTTCCACTGCATCCATCAAATCCGTATCCCGAGTCCGCAGCGCGGGCTTCTCGTGAGCACCGCCCGGATCGAAGCCGAGCGCTTCGTGATACTGGAACACCAGATAGCCCATCAGGTGAAACGTCGCGAACAAGCCCCACAGTGTGGTTGCCATCACCAGCAGGTCAGCCAGGATCGCGGGAATGAAATGTGTCAGCCAGCCACTGGCTGTGGCGGCACTGATCTGGATCACGAACAGCAGACCAAAGGCGGCGAAGTAGGGTGCGCCGATGCGGGACATGATCGCGAAAGGCGTGGAGGGGTCGATCGCCTTGCCGAGGGAACCCTCCATCGCCAGCGAAATGATCGCGCCGGGCAGCAGCAGGCAGAGCAGCAGCATCGCCACCGTACCCAGGGCGATGCCCCCGATCAGCAGGCAGGCCACGAAAAGGACCACGTACAGGAGCCACAGCAGGATGAATCGCCAGACCACGCCGCTGTCGGTGTGCGTGGCGATTTCCGGCGCATCCATCTGGCCGTTGGCGGTTCGCACCAGAATCTCGAACGCGTAACGATACGAGGCCACCCAGACCACCAGTCCCAGGATCAGCCCGATCAGGCCCGGCAAAAGGCCGAGCAGGCCGCCCAGCGAAAACACGAAGAGGCTGACGAGCGCACCGCCGCGGAACGGGTAGCGGGCGATGTCGGGCAAGCGGTTCCAGAAGGGTTCGACGGGGGAACGAGAGGTGGTCATGAGTCCGTGCGGGCAAGGCAAGGTCGAAAAGAGATCACGATGTTACGGTGACGAGGGAAGGTGTGGATCCGGGGATGTCGCATTTGAGCTAGTCTTGCGCGGTTTTCGCAAGGAACATTTTTCATGCCGCAGGACAATTCGCAGTACGCCGTTTGGCGGACTGCCATCGAGGACGCTTGGCAGCGTCGCGCGGATCTTGGTACCGCCGAGATCGACGAGGTGACGCGCCCGCTGGTGGATGAAGTGCTTGGCGCCATCGAGCATGGCGAATTACGCATCGCTGAACCGTCCGACGCCGGCTGGCAGGTCAACGCGTGGTTGAAAAAGGCCGTGCTGCTGTCGTTCCGGGTCAACGACAGCGCATTGATGGCGTCGGCACCTGCCCCGTTCTGGGACAAGGTGCCGTTGCGCTTTTCCGGTTTCGACGAGGCTGCGTTCCGTGACGTCGGCGCGCGCGTGGTGCCCGGTGCCGTGGTGCGGCGCGGCGCATACATCGGTCGCGACGTGGTGCTGATGCCGAGCTTCGTCAACATCGGGGCCCATGTCGGTGCGGGCACGATGGTCGATACCTGGGCAACGGTGGGCTCCTGCGCGCAGATTGGTGCGCGTTGCCATCTTTCCGGCGGTGTCGGTATCGGCGGCGTGCTGGAGCCGCTGCAGGCGGCCCCCACGATCATCGAGGATGATTGCTTCATCGGTGCCCGCTCGGAAGTGGTGGAGGGAGTGGTCGTGGAACGTGGCAGCGTCATCGGCATGGGCGTTTTCCTCGGCCAGTCCACGAAAATCCACGACCGCGCTACGGGCGAGATCAGCTATGGCCGCGTGCCAGCAGGCAGCGTGGTGGTGGCCGGATCGCTGCCGGCGGCCGATGGCAGTCACTCGCTGTATTGCGCGGTGATCGTCAAGAAAGTCGACGAGAAGACGCGTGCCAAGACGTCGATCAACGAACTTCTCCGGAGCGAGACATGACGGTGCAGCTCTATGGCCTGGACAACTGCGACACCTGCCGGAAGGCAAGGAACTGGCTGACGCGTTTCAACATCCCGCACCAGTTCACCGATTACCGTGCCCATCGCCTCGACGCCGCCACACTGAAGACTTGGGCCACCCAGCTGGGTGGTTGGGACCGGCTGATCAACCGAGCCTCCACGACATGGAGAAACCTGCCGTCGAATCGAAAGGCGCCAGGATCGGATCCGGAATGGCAGCTGTTGCTGAAGGAGTACCCGCAACTGATGAAGCGGCCAGTGACCGTCACCGATGACGGCGTCGTGTCGGTGGGTTTCAACGACACGACCTACACCCAGCGCTTCGGCATCACGAAGTAGGCAACGCGATGTCCGGCGTGCTCGAACTGACTTGCGAGCTGGTTCGCCGCGCCTCGGTGACGCCCGGGGACGGCGGCTGCCAGCCACTGGTGGCGCACCGCCTGGAGCGTGCGGGCTTCGCGATCCGGTACCTGCCATCCGGCCAGGTGGAGAACCTCTGGGCCACTCATGGCGATGGTGGCCCGGTGTTCTGCTTCCTCGGGCACACCGATGTCGTGCCGAGTGGTCCGGTCGATGCGTGGACCAGCGCGCCGTTCGTTCCCGTCATCCGTGACGGGTTCCTGTACGGCCGTGGCACGGCGGACATGAAGGGCTCGGTCGCCGCGATGGTGCTGGCGTTGGAGGCCTTCGTGGCCGCTCATCCACGGCATCCGGGCACCATCGCATTGCTGCTCACCTCCGATGAGGAAGGCGATGCCATCGATGGTGTCCGTGCGGTGGCCGAAACGTTCCGTCGGGAAGGGCAGAGGATCGACCATTGCCTGGTCGGTGAACCCACCGCCACGGCCAGTCTGGGCGACACGGTACGCATCGGTCGCCGCGGTTCGCTCTCGGGGCGTCTGTCGGTGCACGGGACGCAGGGGCACGTGGCTTACCCGCACCTGGCAGACAATCCGGTCCATCGCGTGCTGCCGGCGTTGACGGCGCTGACGCAGCGGCACTGGGACGCAGGCAGTGCCGATTTCCCGCCCACCAGTTTCCAGATATCCAGCATCGCGGCCGGCACCGGGGCCAGCAACGTCATTCCCGGCGTGCTGACGGTGGATTTCAATTTCCGTTACGCGCCAATCTGGCAGGCCGATGCGCTGCGCGATGCGGTGGAGTCCATTGTGCGCGCGACCGAGGCCCGGTTCGATATCCACTGGCATCTGTCGGGCGAGCCGTTCCATACCCCGGACGGCGTGTTTCGGCAGGCCGTGCGTGAGGCGGTGCGGATGGCTATGGGGCGGGTGCCGGAGGAAAACACTGCCGGCGGCACGTCGGACGGCCGCTTCATCGCACCACTGGGTGCTCAAGTGGTGGAACTGGGGCCGGTGAATGCGTCCATCCACAAGATCGACGAATGTGTGTCGGTCGAGGATCTCGAACGGTTGCCGGCACTGTACTTCGACATCGTGCGCCGCATGCTGGCACCATGACCGTCTGACCTGCCGATTCAAGGAACGTGCAATGTCCAAGCAGATGCTCAAGTGGATGTCGCTGGCGGCTGTGGCGGTGACGCTGGTGGCCTGTCAAAAACCGGAGGCTTCCGTGGCCCCGTCCGCGCAGGAAGCTCCCGCGGCCCCGGAGCCCACGATCACGTCGTTGCCGCAAGTCTCCGACGGTGTGCGTGCGCCTCACGCTGCGCCCGCGCCTGATCAGGCATCCAGTATTTCGGTCACCGAGGTGGCGAGCGGCCTTGAAGTGCCGTGGTCGCTGACATTCCTTCCCGATGGACGAATGCTGGTGACCGAACGTGTGGGTCGTCTGAGGTTCGTATCCGCGGATGGCGTGTTGTCTGACCCGCTGGCGGGTGTGCCGGACGTCCACGCACAAGGACAAGGCGGGCTGCTGGATGTGGCGCTGTCTCCGGGGTTTGCCGAGGATTCACTGGTGTATCTCAGCTTTGCCGAGCCCGGTGGCGAGGACAAGGCCACCACGGCGCTGGGTCGCGGTCGATTGGCCGGCGATCGGCTCGAGGACTGGGAAGTGATATTCCGCCAGGAGCCGCGACTGGCCAGTGGCCACCATTTCGGCTCGCGTATCGTTTTCGACCGCGAGGGATATCTGTTCCTGGCGCTCGGCGAAAACAATGATCGACCCACCTCCCAGAAGCTCGATCACCTGCAGGGCAAAGTGATTCGGCTGCATGCGGACGGCTCGGTGCCGCAAGACAACCCTTTTGTCGGACACGACAATGCGCGGCCCGAGATATGGTCGTATGGCCACCGCAACCAGCAGGGCGCGGCGTTGCATCCAATGACCGGCATGCTCTGGACCAGCGAGCATGGTCCGCGCGGTGGCGACGAGGTGAACATTCCCCGGGCCGGAAAGAACTACGGCTGGCCGCTGGCGACCTATGGCATCAACTATTCGGGTCAGCCGATCCCCGAGGCGATCGGAACGGCCGCCCCCGATACCGAACAACCGCATTACTACTTCGAACGGTCTCCCGGCCTGTCGGGCATGGCGTTCTATACCCACGAACGTTTCCCTGCCTGGAAAGGCAGCCTCTTCCTCGGTGGGTTGGCCACGATGGATCTGATCCGGTTGCAACTGGATGGCGATGCCGTGGTGGCGGAAGAACGTCTGCTCGGGGATCGAAAAACCCGTGTGCGTGATGTCCGGCAGGGACCGGATGGCTACCTGTATGTGCTGTCGGAAGCGGACGGGAAAATCCTGCGCATCGGACTGGCGGATTGAGACCAGGCCATTCGCTTGCCTGACTTGATTTCAGGCGCCCTTGCCGCTCTCTGTGTCGGGGGCAATCGCCGGATGGCGGACGTGGGCGCAATCGATGTGCAGCGTGGGCTGCTGCGCATCGCCAACCTGAAATGCGGGGCCTCATCGGATTCCAATTCGAAAGCGCTCGAAGCCTGGCCCACAACAGAACCGTCTGCCTCAGACATGTTGCGGGCGGCAGCTCTTGGCTGGGTGCTGCCGGTCCGTTCCGCTGGCTGAGCTGGTCAATAGGAGCGCCGGACTGGCGTTCTGCAACCTACAGTGAGGCCTCCACATCGCGGCCCCAGTCTTCCAGTGCGTCGAGAATGCGGTGCCCTTCCGAGCTCAGGTTGGGCTGGGCGCGCAGGCTCGCTATCTCGGCACGGTAACTGGCGAGGTCATATTCGGAGAGGTCGCTACCCGCGGAGAGTCGGTGTGTGCGATAGGCGTGCCAGCGCTCCTGCTCGGCGAGTGACAGCGCATCGGGAAAGTTGCGGGCCCGGTAACGGAATGCGAGTTCCTCGTAGCGTGGGTCATGAAATCCGAAGACGCCTCGATCCGGCGCGCGATCGCGCTGCCGGCGCACCTCGGAAAACAAGCGCTTGTCGTGCGGATCGGGAAAGCCGGCATACAACGCAAGCTCGGAATCCAGTGAGTCTTCGGTCGGGCGTGCCCGGCCGAAGACTTTCCGGACTTTGTCCACCAGTCCGGGACTTTCGCGGAGTCGGCTGGCGTGGGCCAACTCGCGGTCGAGATCGATTCCGAACACGGCCCGTTGCGCGTCGCTCAGATGGCGAAGTTCGATCAACACCGGCGCGCGATTGAGGTGCACCTGCTTGAGGCCAACGCGGATGACGCCCTCGGGGAGGTCGGCGCGCGGGGTGTAGAGGCGGTCGATGATCTCGTCGGCGGGTAGCTCGATGAGCGGTTCGGGATCATCGGACAGGTCGCAGACGATGATCTGATTGGCGACCTGCGGGTGCGGACACAGCGGAAGCACCAGCTTGCCGCAGCCGTGCGTTGCGGGGTAGCGCTGCGAAATATGCAGCACCGGTGTCATGTTCACGTAGTCGAGCAGGCTGGCGACGCGCTTCTTGTCCCGCAGTCCGAACGCGTAGTCGAACAGTTTAGGCTGTGCCTCGCGCAAGCGCCGCGCCAACGCGATCGTCGCTTCCACGTCGGACAGCGCATCATGTGCGCGGGTGTGGACGAGGCCGTTTGCGGCGGCGAGTTGCTCCAGCTTGAAACTCGGTGCGCCGTCTTCCCGTCGCGGCCAGGTGACGCCGTCGGGACGCAGGGCCTGCGCCATGCGCATGACATCGATCAGATCCCAGCGCGAATTGCCGTTGCGCCACTCGCGCTCGTACGGATCCAAAAAATCCCGGTAGAACAGGTTGCGAATGAACTCGTCATCGAATCGGAAGCTGTTGTAACCGGCCACGCAGGTATGAGGTCGGGACATCTCCTCGTGGATACGGGCAGCGAATTCCGCTTCCGGCAGGCCTTCTGCGCGTGCCTGCTGTGGCGTGATGCCGGTGATCAGGCAGGCACCGGGAGAGGGCAGCAGATCATCGGCCGGTCGGCAAAACAGCATCACCGGATCCTCGACCGGATCGAGATTGGCATCGGTGCGGATTGCGCCGAATTGTGCGATCCGGCTGCGGCGCGGGTCACGACCGAAGGTTTCCAAGTCGTACCAGAGGAATTGCGACATTACGCGCTCCGGTTCAGCGACGCGACGCCACGTCCAGGCGCGTCACGTTGTCGCTCGTGTGTGCGCTCGCTTGTGGAGCGATTCGTGCAGTCGATGTCCGCAGGTGCCTGGATGCGCTGGGCAGGAGTTGCAGTCGAGGGTGCCCGATGGCGAAGCCTTGGGCGAAATCCACCCCGCATTCGTGCAGCACATGCAGGGTTTCGATGCTCTCCGCCCACTCGGCCACGGTGCGTTTCCCGGTGATCTCCGCGATGCTGGCCAGTGCGGCGATCACGGTGCGGTCCAGCGCATCGTTGGGCAGGCCCTGAACGATGCTGCCGTCGATCTTGAGGAAATCGGCATCGAGCTGACGCAGGTAGGCGAAGGTGGAGAAGCCGGTGCCGAAATCGTCGATGGCGATGTGGCAGCCGAGCAGTCGCAGGCGTGTGAGCAGCGCGCGTACACCCACGATGTCTTCCAGGGTGCGCGATTCGGTGATCTCGAAGATCAGCGCGCCGGGATCGACATCGTGGCGCACCAGACAATCGGTGACGAAATCCACCAGCGAGTCGTCGGCCAGGCTCTCGGCGGACAGATTGAGTGTCAGCGACACGGGGCGGTGGTAGTCGCGCGTGTCCTGCAGGGCGCGGATCGCGCGTGCGATCACCCAGCGGTCGATGTCGGCCATCAGGCCGAAGCGTTCCGCAGACGGGAGGAACACCGAAGGCGGAATCAGGTCTCCCTCGTTGCCGCGCAGGCGCAACAGCGCCTCGAAGATCATCGGCTCATCGGGATTGCGCAGGAATTGGCGTTGCCACAGGTCGGTCGGCGGCTGTTCGCCGGTCTCGTTCTCGATGCCGCGCAGCGGCACGATGGGCTGGTAGACCAGCTCGAAACGATCCTGCACAAGCGCGTCCTGAAGGCGACTGGACCAGCCCAGCTCCTCGGTCATCGTGGCCAACGCGTCCTGTTCGGGGTTGTAGACGTGACAACGGGCGCGGCCGGCGTTCTTGGACTGGTAGCAGGCAAGATCGGCCTGCGCCATGGCTGCTTCGGGCGAAGGAGTGAGGTGATCGATGGCGGTTGCACCGATCGACAGGGTGATGCGGTATGCCTTGCCGCCATGAATGAAGGGCGCGTTGCTGATGGCGGTGCGGATGCTGTCGGCCAGCGTGCCGATGTCTTCGGCCGGAACGTTGCGCAGGAGGATGGCGTATTCGTCGCCGCCCATGCGCGCAATCTGGTCGCCGGGGCGCAGTTGCGAGCGGATGCGCTTGCTGACTTCGATCAGGAGCTCGTCGCCGGCGCTGTGGCCGGCGGTGTCGTTGATGTACTTGAACCGATCCAGGTCGACGAACAGCAGCGCGCCAGCGTCATTCTGCTGGCGCAAGCGCTGCAGCTCCAGATCGAGCTGGCGTTCGAACCAGGCGCGGTTGTGCAACTGGGTCAGGCTGTCGTGCTCGGCTTGCCAGCGCAGCTGTTCTTCCAGCTTGCGCTGTGCCGAGACATCACGGAACGCGACTACCGAGCCGCGCCGGGTGCCGTCGACATGCAGCGGATAGACCGTGCCCTCGACCGGGATCGGCAGGCGCGAGGCGGTCCAGAACACCGATTGCCATTGCGTCAGAATCTCGCCGTTGCGATAGGCGAGCGAGAGCTCGCCCGGCACCTCGGGATTCCATTCGCCGTTGGGCCCGGGGTGGATCGCTTCGCCGGCGGAGCGGCCGATCAAGAAGCGTGCGTCCTGATAGCCGAGGATCTGGACTGCGGCCGGATTGACGAACAGGATCGTGCCATCGGCCTCCACGCCGAACACGCCGTCGCCCACTGCCGCGAGAATGCCCTCGAGGCGGCGGCGTTCGGCGTCGATGGCCTTGCGGTCGTGCACGGTGCGTGCCAGGGAGGCCAGGCGTGCGACGAACAGATCCTTGGTCTCGCTCTTGAACAGGCATTCCACCGCGCCGGAAGCGAGTGATTCGACGATGACCTCGTCCGAGTAGGTGCCGGTGATGATCGCGGCCAGTATGTGACGGGTCTGCGGATAGCGTCGCAAGGCGGCGATCAGGGCGGTGCCGTTCTGGCCCGGCATGAAGTAATCCACGATCGCGATGTCGAACGGTCGCGCCAGAGCCAGCTTGAGGCCGCTCTCGGCGCTTTCGGCGATTTCCACCTCGTAGCCATGCTTTTGCATCAGCCGCTTGAAGGCGGTGCGGACGGTCGGCGAATCGTCCACCAGCAGGACGCGCTGCGCACTCTGCGGGCGCGGCAAGGGTGGGGTGGGAAGGATCTGCTGAACGCTGGCCTGTTCGATCTGGCGGGCGACCTGGGTGTATTCGCTCCACATCAGAAGCGAGGTGCGCGGGCGCGCCATCCGCCATTGCGCGATGGTGTCGGTACCCACGTCGGCGAATACCACGACCGGGACATGCTGAAGGTGTTCGGCGTGCAGCAGCTCGAGCAGGTCATGGTCTGGCCGCTCCAGCCTTTCCGGCCACCCCACGACCACGGCTTCGATCTGGAGACCGCGGTGGGCGGCATGCGCCAGAACGTCGCAGCAGGCCTGGGGGCTGGTCGGCGCGATCACATCCCAGCCGCGTTGACCCAGCAGGGAGGCCAGCGCACGCCGTCGCGTTGGAGAGGCCTCCGCCACCAATGCCGATTTCATCGATCCCGTTTCCCCGGTGTCCTGCGTCAGCCCGGCGTCCATGTCAGAGCAGCTTCTTCAGGAAGCTCCAACTGCCCACGTAGAACGCGGCGGCCCCTGCTGCCGTTCCAAGATTGGTCAGGAAGAAGTTGATGAAAACCCGCGCCACTCGATTGCGCCACCAGCCTCCCAGACTGCCGACATCATCGCGCAAATCCGCGAAGTCCGCGACTTTGGGGCGCCGGAACCATGCTTCGACCCAAGCACTCACCATTCCCGATGACAGCGCGGGATGCAGAGGGGTGATGGGAGACACGACAATGGCGGTGAGGATGCTCAACGGATGCCCGCCGGCAAGCAGGCAGCCGATGGCGCCGCCGATGCCGGTGAACAGTATCCAGCGCAACGCGAATTGTGCGGCGACGTCCACGCCCTGAGACAGGCTCCAGGCAAAGCCGCCGAGCAGGAACACCGTGAGTGCGATGCCGATCCACGTGCCCCACGGCTTGGGTGGTGGAAGCTGCCTCAGTGCGATGGTTTCGGAGGTCGGGTCGCGGGTTTCCTCCGCCAGATACTTGGCCAGCCCCGCAAGGTGGCCTGCGCCGACGACTGCCAGCACGCGTTGCCCCGGTGTCGCGCCACCGTCGCGCAGCCTGGCGGCCATGTAGCGGTCACGTTCGTCGATCAGCGCGGCGTAGAGAGTTTCGTCGCGGCTGGCGAACTCATGGAAGCTGCTTTCGAGGATATCGCCCTCCTTGAGGCGCTCGATTTCCTCGGCATCGACTTCGTCCTTCACGATCAGGCTCATCGCCAGACCGCTCATCAAGGTCATCCTGCGCCAGAAGCCGACCGCGGCGTAAGTGCGTTTCAGGGTGATGCCGATATCCCGGTCGATGCACCAGACCGGCAGCGATTTTTCCGCCGAGGCATCGATCGCCGCGCGCATTTCCGCGCCCGGCTCGACGCCGAGCTGTTCGGCGAGCCGGCGCTGGTAGGCGGAGAGCGCGAGGTTGGCCGCCACCAAACCGATTTTTCCGTCGCGGATCACCTGGAAGATATCCAGCTTGGACATCGCCTCGGGCGTTGTCATCGCGCGATGGCGGGTCTCGCACAACTCGACGGCGACCGCATCGAACGGGCGGTCGCTGATCAAGGCGCGAACCGCGTCGGCGCTGGCTTGAGAAACATGCGCGGTGCCCAGAAGGATGTAATGCACGCCGTCGCGTTCGATCTCCACCAGTGGTTGTCCGGCGATCGCATCGGATACGGCGGGGGCGGCCGGAGTTGCCTCGGAAGCGGGTGTATTGGAGTCGTGGTTCATCGGTCGGATCAGTCGCGATAGCGGCGCAGCAGGTCGCCATAGGCATCGATGCGGCGATCGCGCAGGAACGGCCAGATGCGGCGCACATGCTCGCTCCGGGTGAGGTCGACATCGCAGATCAGCAGCGTCGGTTCGTGGCCGGCTTCCGCGATGAATTCGCCCTGCGGACCGAGGACGTGGCTGGTGCCCCAGAAGTCGATGCCTGCTGCGCCCAGCGGCGAAGGCTCGTGCCCGACGCGATTGCAGCTGAGGACCGGGAGGCCATTTGCGACCGCGTGGCCGCGATGACTGAGGACCCACGCATCGCGCTGGCGGTCCTTCTCGGCTTGATCGTCCGACGGATCCCAGCCGATGGCGGTGGGATAGAGCAGCAGTTCGGCGCCGGCCAGCGCCATCAGCCGTGCCGCTTCCGGATACCACTGGTCCCAGCACACCAGCACGCCGAGGCGTCCGACGCTGGTATCGATCGGTTCGAAACCGAGGTCGCCGGGGGTGAAGTAGAACTTTTCGTAGAAGCCCGGGTCATCCGGAATGTGCATCTTGCGGTACTTGCCCACGAGTCGGCCATCGGCTTCAAGCACCACGGCGGTGTTGTGGTACAGGCCCGTGGCACGCTTCTCGAACAGTGATCCGACGATCACCACGCCGTATCGCTTCGCGAGCGCACCAAGGCGCTCGGTGCTGGGGCCGGGGATGGATTCGGCCAGATCGAACTCGTCCACCGACTCGTGTTGGCAGAAGTACGGTCCGTTGTGCAGTTCCTGCAACAAAACGAGTTTCGCACCCGCTTCGGCGGCCTGCGCCACACGGGTTTCGATCAGGGCGAGGTTGGCCTCGGCGCTGCCCTGGTTGCGCTCCTGCACGAGGGCGACGGTGAGGGTACGGGTATCACGCATCGGAAAGAGCTCCACAGGGAATCTGCATGGTGACGCAATGGAGACTGCCGTTCTGCCATATCAATGCACGGCACGGCACCTGGATGATCTCGCGATCCGGGAAGGCCTGGGCCAGAACAGCGGCGGCACGTGCATCGGCCGGGTCGTCGTAGGCCGGCATCAGCACGGCACCATTGATGATGAGGAAATTGGCGTAGGAAGCTGCCAGGCGCCGATCTTCGTCGAGTACTGGCTGCGGCCACGGGAGCGGGAACAATCGATAAGGGCGACCGTCCGTGGTGCGCAGGGCCGCGATTTCCTCAGCCATCGCGGCCAGTTCATCGTAGTGCGCGTCGTTGGGGTCGTCACAGGCTTGGAACACGATGGCGTCGTCCGGAGCCAGGCGCGCCAACGTGTCGATGTGCGCGTCGGTGTCATCGCCTTCGAGATGGCCGTGGTCGAGCCACAACACGCGTTGCTGTCGCAGCGATTCGGACAAGGTTTGGGTGACGGCTTCACGTGCGTCGTCGCCGTGGCGTTCTGCGAGGCAGCGCCAGGTGCTCAGCAGGGTTCCCTGACCGTCGGTTTCGATCGCGCCACCTTCCAATGCGAAGTCGATGCGCTCGACCGACTCGGCATCGAGCACACCGCGCTCCGCCAAACCTGTAACCAGTGCGTCATCACGTCCGGCTTCGAACTTGCCGCCCCAACCAGTGAATCGGAAGTCGAGGAAGCGCGGATCGCCATTTGCACCCATCAGGGTGATCGGGCCAGAGTCACGCAACCACGTGTCGTCATAATCGATCGCGATGAAGTGCACGCGACCAAGATCGACGCCGCAGTGGGACAGCGCGTCCCGCGCCTGTTGCTCGATCTGCGGCGACGCGACGCACAACAAGGCGGACTGGAACCGGGTGATCGCACCGATGAGAGCGGCGTAGGTGCGCTCGACCTCGTCGAGGCGTGCGGCCCAGTCGGTTCCGGCGTGTGGCCAAGCCAGCAGGATTGCGGCCTGGGGTTCCCATTCGGCGGGAAAGCGCCACTGCGACATGCGTAGGAATCCTCAAAGAAACGGCCACGAACGCGATGCGCACGTGGCCGGTGTTGAACGGCCCGACACGTCGGGCCGGAAATGATAGCGGAGTCAGCGGGCCGGCTTGGGACCGATCTCTCCAGGGGTTGCTTGGCGTGCCACCACATCGATGACGTGGGATTTTTCGAAGAATACGATGAACTCCGGATATACCCAGCGATGGATCACGGGCCACTGCGGCTGCTGGCCGCCGCGCGGCTCCAGTTTCTGCTCGGGGGCGCCGAAACTGGCCTCCACCTGCGACATCGAACTGCCACGCGTCGGGCCGACAAGGGACTTGCTGGCCGCCGCGCGTTCCACCAGCAGCGTATCGGCTCGCTGCTGCGCAACGGCCTGGGATCCCAGCGCGAAGGCGGCAACGGCGATCACGGAAAAGGCAATGCGGCTCATGAGAACTCCGGTGCGCAAGCAGAAGGGACACAATGTGTCACATTCGGGGCGGCCCATCAAATCCCGCGGGATGGGGCGGGACGGATGCGACAAAGCAAAAAGGCCGCATCAAGCGGCCTTTTCAACTGCGATCCGCCGAGGCGGATGCGTCGATCTCAGCGCTGGCGCGCCTTGAAACGCGGATTGCTCTTGCAGATCACAAAGACCTTGCCACGGCGACGTACGACCTTGCAGTCGCGGTGCCGGGACTTGGCCGACTTCAGCGAAGACAGCACTTTCATGGCGAAAACCTCGATGGCGGGCAACAAAGACCGCGAATCATAACGGCATTTTGCTGCCACGGCAATCGCTTACACTGTCTCCTTCAATAAAAGTGGACCGGAGACGATACCGATGACGCTGTATCTGTGGATCAAGACCTTCCATCTCGTATTCGTGATCGCCTTCATGGCGTCGGTGTTCTATCTGCCGCGCCTGCTGGTGAACCTTGGCGAGGCCGGCAATCAACCCGCGGTGCGTGAACGACTGGTGCTGATGGGGCGGCGGCTGTATCGGTTCGGTCATGTGATGTTCGGCGTTTCCTTCGTTCTGGGGCTGGTGTTGTGGTTGGGTTACCGCGTCCTGCCGGATTTCCCGACGATGGTGGCGCTCGGGACCGGGTGGGTGCATGCCAAGTTGGCTCTGGTCGTCGCGCTTTTCGTGTACTACGTGATCGCGGGGCGTCGCCTCAAGCGTATTGCCGGTGGTGGCGCATTGCCCGACCCGCGCGCCATGCGTCTGTTCAATGAATTGCCGCTGCTGGCACTGGTGCCCATCGTCTGGTTGGTGCTGGCCAAGCCGTTCTGATGAGTCAGGTGCCGGTCGGCGGCAGCCGTACTGGCACCGGCACGTTGCACAGTTCGATGCGACCGACCGGGTCCGCGAACCAGTCCTCGCGTCGTTCGCGACGCGCCTGCACCAGTCGCTGGAACGCTGGCGTATCGGTGCGGAATACTTCGATGTGCACACGCTTGCTCTCCGGCAGGTCGGCCGCCAGGCGGATGGACGTGATCGGAATCCGGTGCGCCGGATCCTCGAAAAAGCCCATCGGTGCGGGGCCGCGGGATAGCGCGGAAAGCAGTTCGATTCCCGACAACACCCGCCCGACCGGCGTGATGTTGCGGTCCAGATGGCGTGGCGCGTGACCGATGACCACGTACAGTTCCGCGCCGTTGCTGCTGTCTGCGGCATTGTCGCGGCCAGCGCCAAGCAGGCCGTAGCAGTGGGTCATCCATGCCTTGGCGCGTGCAGGGTCGCGGGCGGCGGGGAAACCGCCGACGAAGCCGACCTGTGATGCGTAAGCGTCGCGGCTGTCGATGGGCGTGAAAGCCAGTGCATCGACGTCGCGCTCGAACTCGGCCGGCACGTGCGGTTCGGCCTCTCCCAGCGATCTCCGGCGCTCGGGATTTCCAGCCTGTGGATCACCCCACTGCACCACGTAGTTGTCCTGGACCCTGAGGATCGCCAGTCCGTCCCAGTAATGCTGTCGCGCCAGAGTGCGGATGTTGGCGACGTGTTCGGGGGCGAACTGTGGCGCCAGTTCGATCACGACGCGGCCGCCGGGAATGTCCAGATACAAGGTGTCTTCGGGCGATGGCCGACGCCAGTCGGCCGGAGTCGATTCGGCGAGAACCTGCGCCATGGTCACGGGTGCGGGCGGGCTTTCCTCCGCAGTCCAGGCGGTAGCGGGCAACAAAGCGAGCAAGATAGGGGCGTAACGGCGCATGGCGTGTCCGGTGGGTTGGCGTCGCCACATCATCGCACCGCCTGCGGGATGAAGGTGTCGGGCCACTCAGCTTGCAATGATTCGATTTGCTGTTAAGATACTCGTCTCGCTGCTGCGGGGTGGAGCAGTCTGGCAGCTCGTCGGGCTCATAACCCGAAGGTCGCAGGTTCAAATCCTGCCCCCGCTACCAGTTCGGTCGCGAAAGAGCCTCTACTGAGGCTCTTTCGCTTGCCGAACCGCCGAAGGTCGATGGGCCTCTGCGCAACCGAACTGGAACGTAAGGGGCCTCGTGCCCCTTTTCTTTTGCTCTCAATCAAGGTTGATCGCGCGACGCCATGTCCCAGATCGGAAACGACATTGAAGCCCTGCTTGCTCCGGTGATCGAGTCGCTCGGGCTGGAGCTGTTGGGGCTGGAGTTCCGGCCTGGTGTCGGGAATGCGCTGTTACGTCTCTACATCGATGCGCCCGAGCGCGAAGGGGGCGTGACGCTGGATGATTGCGAGGCGGTCAGTCGGCAGGTCAGCGCGATCATGGACGTGAATGATCCGATCGACAGTCACTACACTCTGGAAGTGTCCTCTCCGGGTGTTGATCGTCCGCTGTTCAAGCCGGCGCACTTTGCCCGTTTCATCGGTGAAAGCGCGAAAATCGCGCTGGAGTTCCCGCAGGACGGGCGTCGGCGATTCCAGGGTCGTATCCTCGCTGTCGACGGTGATGTGGTGACGATCGAACAGGATGGCCAGCCGGTGGCGCTGTCTTGTTCGGCGATGCAGAAGGCCAAGCTGGTGCCGGTGTTCGAGATGCCCGCGAAGCCGGGCCGGGATGCGGCAGGCAGTGGCAGGAAAAAACGCGGCGCCTGAAGGCCCGTCCGGATATTTCGTCAACTCTACAGGGTCGCAGTCGGCCCGTCGGAACGATGCAGATGAGCAAGGAACTGTTGAACGTCGTTGAGGCCGTGGCACACGAAAAAGGTGTGGCGCGCCAAGTCATCGTCGAAGCGATGGAAGCCGCCCTGGCGTCGGCGGCCAAGAAGCGCTATCCGGACGAAGATGTCTCGATGCGGGTCAAGATCGATGCACGCAGCGGCGAATACGAGACTTTCCGCCGTTGGGAGATCGTGGCCGACGACGTGGTGATGGAATCGCCTTCGCGGCAGGTTCGCCTGATGGATGCGCTTGATGTGCGCGCCGATGCACAGGTCGGTGATTTCATCGAGGAACAGGTCGAGAACGCCGAGTTCGGGCGCATCGCCGCGCAGGCCGCCAAGCAGGTGATCGTGCAGCGCGTGCGCGAGGCCGAGCGTGCCCAGGTGGTCGATGCCTATGCGGATCGCGTCGGCGAACTGCTCACCGGTGTGGTCAAGCGCGTCGAGCGCGGCAGCGTTTACGTGGATCTGGGCGGCAATGCAGAGGCCTACATCGCCCGCGACAAGGCGATCCCGCGCGACACCATGCGTGCCGGTGACCGCGTGCGTGGTTATCTGGCCGAAGTGCGTTCGGAACAGCGCGGGCCGCAGCTGTTCATGTCGCGCACCGCACCGGAATTCATGATCGAGCTGTTCAAGCTCGAAGTGCCCGAGGTTGGCCAGGGCTTGGTCGAGATCAAGGCCGCCGCGCGCGATCCGGGCGATCGCGCCAAGATCGCGGTGCTGGCCCACGACCACCGCACCGATCCGATCGGCGCCTGCATCGGCATGCGCGGCTCGCGCGTGCAGGCGGTCAGCAACGAGCTCAACGGCGAGCGCATCGACATCGTGCTGTGGTCCGACAACCCGGCCCAGTTCGTCATCAACGCGATGGCGCCGGCCGAAGTCCAGTCGATCATAGTCGATGAAGAAAAGCATTCGATGGACATCGCCGTGGCCGAGGACAAGCTCGCCCAGGCGATTGGTCGTGGCGGCCAGAACGTGCGTCTGGCCAGCAAGCTGACCGGCTGGCAGCTCAACGTGATGACTCAGGATCAGGTCGCCGCCAAGAGCGAAGCCGAGCAGGCCAGCGCGCGCAAGGTGTTCATCGACAAGCTTGAGGTGGACGAAGAAATCGCGGGCATCCTGGTGTCCGAAGGTTTCTCCACGGTCGAAGAAATCGCTTATGTGCCCACCGGCGAGCTGCTGGCGATCGAAGGCTTCGACGAAGACATCGTCGAGGAGCTCCGTGCCCGTGCCCGCGATGCGCTGCTGAACGAGGCGCTTGCGGTGGAAGAGGAACTGGAAGGCAATCGGCCGGCCGACGATCTGCTCGGGCTCGACGGCATGGACGATGCACTGGCATTCGAGCTGGCGCGGCGCGGCGTTCTCACCCGCGACGATCTGGCCGACATGGCGGTGGACGAAATCCAGGACATCGAAGGACTCGATGCCGAGCGTGCTGCCGTCCTCATCATGGAAGCGCGCAAGCACTGGTTCGAGTGATGCAATGCAGTACCCGGACAGGGGATGGATCAAGGCCATCTCGGTGCCCGGATGTCCGATCCGATCCGTTCAACTGAACTCCCGACCCCAATTTCGAATCCCGGCGGTAATAACACAATGTCCGAAGTCACAGTACGAACCCTCGCCACGTTGGTCGGCACCCCGGTCGACAAGCTGCTGGTGCAGCTGGCGGAGGCCGGCATGAACTTCAGCAGCCCCGATCAGGTGGTGACGCCGACCGAGAAGATGAAGCTGCTGGGCTTCCTGCGCCGCACCCATGGCCGCAGCGAAGCGCAGGCCGATGATGCCGCGCCGCGTCAGATCACGCTCAAGCGTCGCAAGCACGAGGAGCTCACCGTCGCTGCCGGCAAGAGCAAGACCACGGTGAATGTGGAAGTGCGCCAGAAGCGCACCTACGTGAAGCGCGCCGAAATCGAAGTGCCGGCCGACGACGAGCGCGAGGAGGCACAGCGCAAGCTGGCTGAATCCAAGGCGCGCAACGAGGCCGAAAAGGCGGCGCTGGACGATGCCGATCAGAAGCGTCGTGAAGAAGCTGCACGTCTTGCTGCCGAAGCGGAAGCGTCTGCCGAGCGCGCCCGTCGTGAAGCCGAGGAGGCTGAAAAGGCCGAAGTGGCGGAGAAGGACGCAGGCCAGGTTGTCGAAGAGATCGAACCTGTCGCCATCGAGGAGACGCCGGTCGTCGAGCCGGCAGCTCCGGTTGTCGTCCGCCAACCGCGACGCGAGGGACAGGAGGGAGGTCCTTCGCTCATCGGGCGTCGCGAGGCGCGTGTGGTTGAGCCGCCCCGCGTGGTCGAAGCCACGCCGCCGCCGCGCACCGACAAGCCGGGTGCGCGCCCCGCACGTCCAGGCAAGGCTGGCGGGCGAGATGAAGATGCCAGCAGCGGACGTTTCTCGCGCGGCGAGTTGCATCTTTCCGATGCGAACTCGGCGCGGCGCGGTGCGCGCAAGAAGCCGCTCCGGCGTGAGACCGGCCGCGGCGGGCCTGCCGGCCAGCACAGCTTCTCGCGCCCGAATGCGCCAGTGGTACGGGAAGTGGCGATCGGTGATTCCATCGTTGTCGCCGATCTCGCGAACAAGCTTGCGCTCAAGGGAGGCGAAGTGGTCAAGGCCCTGTTCAAGATGGGCGTGATGGCCACGATCAATCAGGCCATCGACCACGACACTGCGGTGCTGGTGGTCGAGGAACTCGGTCATGCCGCGGTGCGGGCCTCGGACAATGATGCCGAGACCGCGCTGATCGCGCTCACCGGCGAGGTACAGGGCGATGCCGAAGTACGTCCGCCCGTGGTCACGATCATGGGTCACGTCGACCACGGCAAGACCTCGCTGCTGGACTACCTGCGCCGCACCAAGATCGCCTCGGGCGAGGCGGGCGGCATCACGCAGCACATCGGCGCCTACCATGTCGAAACGCCCAAGGGCGTGATCAGCTTCCTCGATACCCCGGGTCACGCCGCGTTCTCCGCGATGCGCGCCCGTGGTGCCAAGCTGACCGACGTGATCGTGCTGGTGGTGGCTGCCGATGACGGCGTCAAACCGCAGACGGTGGAAGCCATCCAGCACGCCCGCGCTTCCGGCGTGCCGCTGGTGGTGGCGATCAACAAGATCGACAAGTCCGACGCCAACCCCGACAAGGTCAAGCAGGAGCTCATCCAGCACGACGTGCTCGCCGAAGAGTTCGGCGGCGAGGTGCAGATGGTGCCGGTCTCGGCCAAGCAGGGCACGGGTATCGACGATCTGCTCGATGCCATCCTGCTGCAGGCCGAAGTGCTGGAACTGCGTGCAGTGCGCGATGCCCGCGCCAGTGGCGTGGTGATCGAATCCGCACTCGACAAGGGCCGCGGCCCGGTCGCCACGGTGCTGGTGCAGCAAGGCACGCTCAAGAAGGGCGATTATCTGGTCTGCGGCATTCAGTACGGCCGCGTGCGCGCGCTCTTCGACGAGACCGGCCGTCAGGTGCCCGAGGCCTCGCCGTCCATTCCGGTGGTGGTGCTCGGACTGTCCGGCGTGCCGGATGCGGGCGACGACTTCGTCGTGGTCGAGGACGAGCGTCTGGCCAAGGACGTGGCGCAGCAGCGCGAAGCCAAGCGTCGCGAAACCCGCCTGGTCAAGCAGGCCGGAAACCGCATGGAAGACGTGCTGGCGCAGATGGGCCAGACTGAAGGCCAGCCGCAGCAGCTGAACCTGGTCATCAAGGCGGACGTGCAGGGTTCGGTCGAGGCGCTGCGCCAGTCGCTGACCGCGCTGTCCAACGACCTCATCAAGATCAACGTCATCACTTCGGGCGTGGGCGGCATCACCGAATCCGATGCCAACGCCGCCGCCACCGCAAAGGCCACGATCATCGGCTTCAACGTCCGCGCCGATGCGTCGGCACGCAAGGTGATCGAATCCAACAACCTGGACCTTCGTTACTTCTCGATCATCTATGACGTGATCGACCAGGTGAAGCAGGTGGCATCCGGCCTGCTCGGCAAGGAAGTGCGCGAAGAAATCCTCGGTATCGCGGAAGTTCGCGAGGTGTTCCGCAGCTCCAAGTTCGGCGCCGTGGCGGGTTCGATGGTTGTCGAGGGCACAGTCAAGCGCAACAAGCCGATCCGCGTGCTGCGCGACAACACCGTGATCTTCGAAGGCGAGCTGGAATCGTTGCGCCGCTACAAGGACATCGTGGACGAAGTGCGTTCCGGTACCGAGTGCGGTATCGCGGTCAAGCAGTACAACGATGTGCAGCCGGGCGACCAGATCGAGTGTTTCGAACGCATCGAAGTGGCACGCACGCTGTAAGCCTCAACGGCATCGCAGGCTCGGGGGTTTTTCCCGAGCCTTCATCGCCGGATTCCCTTCTTGAACGAGAGTGGCCAGACCCAATGCCGAAGACGTTCCAACGCACCGACCGCATCTCCGCTCAGCTTCGCCGCGATCTGGGCGAGCTGGTCCATGCGGCCGTGCGCGACCATGGACTGCCTTCGGTCAGCGTGTCCGACGTGGAAGTCACCCGCGATCTGGCCCATGCCAAGGTTTTCGTCACGGCACTCGATGCCGCCCGTGCGCCGGAGGCGTTGGCAGCGTTGAAGGAGCTTGCTCGCGAGCTGCGTTTCGAACTGGGGCGGCGCGTGCGCATGCGCAGCGTTCCCGAACTGCATTTCCACTACGACGATTCGGTTGATCGTGGTGAGCGCATCGAGCAGTTGCTGCGCGATACCCAGTGAGGAGTCGGTGCGATCGTTCGCGCCGTGCCGACCATGGCCAGAAAGTCCCAATATCGCCGCCCTCCAACCCGCGAGGTGAGGGGCATCCTGCTGCTCGACAAGCCGCTGGGCCTGAGCTCGAATCAGGCTTTGCAGAAGGTTCGCAGTCTTTACAACGCGACCAAGGCAGGTCACACCGGCGCACTGGATCCGCTGGCCACCGGCCTGTTGCCGATCTGTCTCGGCGAAGCCACGAAGATCGCGGGTCTGCTTCTTTCCGAATCCAAGGCCTACCGAGCGCGCGTGCAATTGGGAGCGGAGACCGATACCGATGATGCCGAGGGGCAAATCGTGCGTCGGCGCGCTGTGCCCGCGCTCGATCGCGATGTGGTGGCGGCGGTCTTGCCGCAGTTCACCGGACGGATCCTGCAGGTGCCACCGCGCTACTCCGCACTCAAGCGCGACGGCGAGCCGCTTTATTTGCGCGCGCGCCGCGGCGAAACGTTCGATGTTCCGGCGCGCGAGGTCGACGTCATTCGCATCGACTTGCTGGAGCTCGGTCCAGACTGGCTGGAAGTGGAAGTCGAATGTGGTTCCGGCACGTACATCCGCAGTCTGGCCCGGGATATCGGTGATGCGCTGGAGTGTGGCGGGCACATCGCCAGCTTGCGTCGACTTTGGGTGGATCCATTCCGCTCCCCGGTGATGGTCACGCTGGATCAGCTGACCGAGCTGGCCGGTGACGGGGCGTCCGCACTGGATGCCTTGTTGATGCCGATTCAATCCGGATTGCCGGATTGGCGTCAGGTGGTGCTGGACGAAAGTCAGGTCCGGTGCCTGCGCCATGGACAGCGGCCACAGGTGAACACCGCCGCCGGACCCGTGCTGGCGATGTCGGCTGACGGCGAGGCCATCGGGCTGACCGAGGTGCTGGGCGATGGCTCGATGGCGGCTCGTCGGTTGTTCCAGCCTCTTCAGGGTGGTTCAGGTTCAACTTGAGGGAAATCGCCGTCGGGAATATAATCCTGCGGCTTTGTTTTCTCGAAGCATTCCGTTTCCGCCCCCGAGGCGGCTTTCCCAATGGCGGGTCAGGCGGTGCGCGGTCATGACGATCGGCGTTCCTGCGGGCCCCGCGTCCATGAGGTCATCATGTCCATCGACACCAGCAAAATCATCGAAGAATTCAAGCGCGGTCCCAACGACACCGGCTCCCCGGAAGTGCAGGTTGCCCTTCTTTCGGCCCGCATCGAGCAGCTGACCGGTCACTTCAAGACCCACAAGCAGGACCACCACAGCCGTCGCGGCCTGTTGATGCTGGTGAATCAGCGCCGCAGCCTGCTGGGCTATCTCAAGAACAAGGACAACGAGCGCTACAAGACGCTGATCGAGCGTCTCGGCCTGCGCCGCTGATCCCCGTGCACTACCCTGCGGCGCAGAAATGCGCCGCAGTCGTTTCTACCGGCGTGAACGCGCCGGATTTCCGCAGCGGCAAGGGTGCCGTTGCGGTGCCATCCAGACCGCTTCAAGGAATCCAGAATCGTGGCGAAAGTAAGCAAGTCATTCCAGTACGGCAATCACCAGGTCATCCTGGAAACCGGCGAGATCGCCCGGCAGGCCAGTGGTGCCGTGTTGGTGAATGTGGACGGCACCGTGGTGCTCGTCACCGCCGTCGCCGCCAAGAGCGCGCGCGAAGGCCAGGACTTCTTCCCGCTGACGGTTGATTACGTCGAGAAGTTCTACGCCGGCGGCCGCATCCCCGGTGGCTTCTTCAAGCGCGAGGGCCGGCCGACCGAGAAAGAGACGCTGATCTCGCGCCTGATCGATCGCCCGATCCGCCCGCTGTTCCCCGAGGAATACAAGAACGAAGTGCAGATCATCGCCCAGGTGATCTCGTTGAACCCGGAAGTGGATGGCGACATCCCCGCATTGATCGGCGCATCCGCCGCGTTGTCGCTGGCCGGCACCCCGTTCCAGGGCCCGATCGGCGCCGCCAAGGTCGGCTATAAGGACGGTCAGTACATCCTCAACCCCACTGTTTCGGCGTTGAAGGAGTCGCAGCTCGAACTGGTTGTCGCCGGCACCTCCAATGCCGTGCTGATGGTCGAATCCGAAGCTGCACTGCTGTCCGAGGAAGTGATGCTCGGCGCGGTGACTTTTGGTCACCGCGAGATGCAGAAGGTCATCAACGCGATCAACGAACTGACCGCCGAAGCCGGCGCGAAGAAGTCCGATTGGGCCGCCCCGGCCAAGAACGATGCACTGATCACTGCGCTCAAGGACGCCGTCGGTGGCAAGCTGGCCGATGCGTTCAAGATCATCGACAAGCTCCAGCGCCGCGACACCATAGCCGCGATCAAGAAGGACGTGCTGGAGCAACTGGCCGGCCGCATTGAAGCCGAGGGTTGGGACAGGGCGGAACTGTCCAAGGAGTTCGGCGAACTGGAATACCGCACCATGCGCGATTCGGTGCTGGACACTAAAGTCCGTATCGACGGGCGCGCGCTCGATACCGTGCGCCCCATCGTCGTCAAGGCCGGCGTGCTGCCGCGCACCCACGGTTCGGCCCTGTTCACCCGTGGCGAAACCCAAGCCATCGTCGTCACCACGCTCGGCACCGCGCGTGACGGCCAGATCATCGATTCCATCGCCGGCGAGTACAAGGACAACTTCCTGTTCCACTACAACTTCCCGCCGTTTTCGGTGGGCGAGTGTGGTCGCTTCGGCGCGCCCAAGCGCCGCGAGATCGGCCACGGCCGTTTGGCCAAGCGTGGCGTGATGGCAGTGATGCCGTCGCTGGAGGAGTTCCCCTACACCGTGCGCGTGGTGTCTGAAATCACCGAATCCAACGGCTCCTCGTCGATGGCCTCGGTCTGCGGTTCCTCGCTGGCGCTGATGGATGCCGGTGTGCCGGTGAAAGCCCCGGTCGCGGGCATCGCGATGGGCCTGGTCAAGGAAGGCGACAAGTACGTGGTCCTGTCCGACATCCTCGGCGACGAAGATCATCTGGGCGACATGGATTTCAAGGTGGCCGGTTCCGCCGAAGGCATTTCCGCCTTGCAGATGGACATCAAGATCGACGGTATCACCGAAGAAATCATGAAGGCAGCATTGGCTCAGGCCAAGGCCGGCCGCCTGCATATCCTCGATGAAATGAGCAAGGCGCTCACCACGCCGCGCTCGGAGCTTTCCGAGTACGCCCCGCGCCTGCTCACCATCAAGATCCATCCGGACAAGATCCGCGAAGTGATCGGCAAGGGTGGTGCCACGATTCAGGGCATCACCAAGGAAACCGGCACCCAGATCGACATCCAGGACGACGGCACCATCGTCATCGCTTCGGTCAACAACGCCGCCGCCCAGGCCGCCAAGGCCCGCATCGAGCAGATCACCAGCGACGTGGAGCCGGGCCGCATCTATGAAGGCAAGGTCGCCAAGATCATGGACTTTGGTGCGTTCGTCACCATCGCCCCCGGCAAGGACGGCCTGGTCCATGTCTCGCAGATTTCCAACGAGCGCGTCGAGAAAGTCTCGGACAAGCTCAAGGAAGGCGACGTGGTGAAGGTCAAGGTGCTGGAAGTGGACAAGCAGGGCCGCATCCGCCTGTCGATGAAGGCGGTGGACGATCCCTCCGAAGGCTGATCGTCGCCTCGGCCATGTCAGACGCGAAAAAGCGGGCTTCGGCCCGCTTTTTCGTTGGCGCAAGCCGGATCGGATAAGGATCGAAGCAGCTCTTGGTGCCAAACACAGGCGCAGGTGGGTATTGCTGTTCAGCCGCCGCCTCGCTCCCCGCGCCTCACAGCCGGTAGAATTGCGCTTTCCGGCTGCAACCTCTCTCCATGACTCCCCTCATTTTCGTCACCGGCGGTGTCGTGTCCTCGCTTGGCAAGGGCATCGCCGCCGCATCGCTTGCGTCCATCCTCGAATCGCGTGGCCTGAAGGTCACGCTGATGAAGCTGGACCCGTACATCAACGTCGATCCGGGCACGATGAGCCCGTTCCAGCACGGCGAGGTCTATGTCACCGACGATGGTGCCGAGACCGATCTGGATCTCGGGCACTACGAGCGCTTCGTGCGCACCCGCATGACGCGTCGCAACTCGGTCACCACCGGGCGCATCTACGATAACGTCATCAGGAAGGAACGCCGGGGCGACTATCTCGGTGGCACGGTCCAGGTGATTCCGCACATCACCGACGAGATCAAGCACTGCATCGACGTGGCCACCGAAGGTTTCGACGTGGCGCTGGTGGAGATCGGCGGCACGGTGGGCGACATCGAGTCGTTGCCTTTCCTGGAGGCCATCCGCCAGATCCGTACCGAGCGCGGTGCCGAGAAGGTGCTGTTCATGCACCTGACGCTGGTGCCCTGGATCGCGGCAGCGGGAGAGCTCAAGACCAAGCCGACGCAGCACTCGGTGAAGGAACTGCGTTCCATCGGCATCCAGCCAGACATTCTTCTTTGCCGCAGCGAGCAGCCGTTGCCCGAGAGCGAACGGCGCAAGATTGCGTTGTTCACGAATGTGCCGGAGCATGCGGTGATCAACGCGATCGACCTGGACAACATCTACAAGATCCCGGTGTGGCTGCATGAACAGGGACTGGACCGGATCGTGGTCGAACGTCTGCACCTGTCGGACGCAGGCGAGGCCGATCTGTCCGATTGGATGGGTGTGGTGGATGCGATGGAGCATCCCGATGGCGAGGTCACCATCGCCGTGGTTGGCAAGTACATCGATCATCGCGATGCGTACAAGTCGCTGTCCGAGGCGCTCAAACACGGTGGTCTGCCGCGTCGCACGCGGGTGAACCTGCGCTGGATCGAGGCAGCCTCGCTGGAAACGGATGGAGTGGGGCTTCTGGCCGGTGCCGATGGCATTCTGGTACCGGGTGGTTTCGGCGATCGCGGGTTCGAAGGCAAGGTTCTGGCGGCACGGTTCGCGCGCGAGAACGGCGTGCCGTATTTCGGCATCTGTTACGGCATGCAGGCGGCCGTCGTGGAGTTCGCACGCAACGTCGCGGGATTGTCGCGCGCCAACAGCACCGAGAACGAGCGCGACACGCCCGAGCCGGTGATCGGGCTCATCACCGAATGGCGTACCAGCGGAGGAGGCGTCGAGCAGCGCGACGAGGCATCCGACTTGGGCGGCACGATGCGTCTGGGCGCGCAGGAATGCCGCCTCAAGCCCGGCTCGCGGGTGCGCGACATCTACGGCCAGGACGTGATCGTCGAGCGGCACCGGCATCGCTACGAGTTCAACAACCACTACCGCACTGCGCTCAAGGAGGCGGGGCTGATGTTCTCGGGCAGGTCGATGGATGACCTTCTGGTCGAGGCGATCGAGATCCCGCAGCATCCATGGTTCATCGCGGCGCAGTTTCATCCCGAATTCCTGTCCACGCCGCGTGATCCCCACCCGTTGTTCGTCGATTTCATCCGTGCTGCGCACGAAAACCACACCCGCCGCGGCGAGGAGACACAAGCATGAACCTGTGCGGTTTCGAGGTCGGGTTGGACCGGCCGTTCTTCCTGATCGCCGGCCCCTGCGTGATCGAGTCGATGCAGTTGCAGATAGACACGGCCGGCACGCTTAAGGAGATCGCCGACAGGCTCGGCATTCCCTTCATCTTCAAATCGAGCTTCGACAAGGCCAACCGCACCTCGGGCGCGAGCTTTCGCGGCCCCGGCATGGCGGCCGGACTCAAGGTACTGGCCGAAGTGAAGCGCCAGGTGGGCGTGCCGGTGCTGACCGACGTACACGAGTACACCCCTATGGACGAAGTGGCCGCCGTGGTGGACGTGCTCCAGACGCCGGCCTTCCTCTGTCGGCAGACCGATTTCATTACCGCCGTCTGCGCCGCGGGCAGGCCGGTCAACATCAAGAAAGGCCAGTTCCTTTCACCGTGGGAAATGAAGCACGTTGCTGCCAAGGCCAAGGCCACCGGCAACGAGCAGATCATGGTGTGCGAGCGCGGCGCGAGCTTTGGTTACAACAATCTGGTTTCTGACATGCGCTCGATCGCGGTGATGCGCGATACCGGCTGCCCGGTGGTGTTCGATGCCACCCATTCGGTGCAGTTGCCCGGCGGTGCAGACGGAAAGTCCGGTGGCCAGCGGGAGTTCGTGCCGGTATTGGCACGCGCGGCGATCGCGGCGGGCGTGTCCGGCGTATTCATGGAAACCCACCCGGACCCGGACAAGGCGCTGTCCGATGGCCCCAATGCCTGGCCACTCGACAAGATGGAAGCGCTCCTGGCCACGATGAAGGAGCTGGATGCGGCGGTGAAGCGGGGCGGGTTGCTGGAGTTGGGTTGAGGCCTGCAAAGGCACTGCAATGAGGTGTCTCGTACTTCAGCGCCATCGTGCATGCGTTTGGCGTACTGGCTGCGGCTACGAGTGGAGCTTGTGTGCCACCGGATGCACTTGAAAACTGGATGGAGCGAGTGCCGTGGTGGAGTGATTGAGCCGGCGTCTGGCTGAAAGACGACGGATTCGAATTGCCCTGCACGTGATTCAGGCATCGCGCATCATCGCGGCAATCGCCGTGGCGTTTTCGCCGCCGAGCGTATCGAGAGCATCGGAAACCGCCTCGCGGTTGGCCGCCGGGTGGTTCTGGTTGAGCTTGAACTTCATCTCGATGCGTGCAGGTACGAAGCGGAATCCGACGATGCCGGCGACTTGGCGACGCTGCGCGTTCTGGTCCGGTTCGAATCGCCAGGACGCACCGACGCTGGCTTCGAAACGGGCACTGGTGCGCGAGAGCAGATCGATCAGGCGGGTTTCGTCTTCCACCGGTTCGATATCGCCGTGCAGGTGCGCCACTGCGTAATTCCAGGTCGGCACGCGTGCCGCCGTTTCCTTGTCCGGATACCAGCTCGCCGAGATGTAGGCGTGCGGCCCGCGCACGATCATCAGCGCGGGGCCGGCGTGTCGGGCTTGCGGATTGGCTTTGGCCCAGTGGCCCTCGATCAGCACGCGATCGCCGTCGCGGCGGTACAGTACCGGAAGATGTGTGGCGAACGGCAGACCGTCGGCATCGGAGGTGATGAGCGAGACGAAGGGATCGTGCGCGATCAGTGCGTCGAGTCTCGCCGGATCGGTTTCCGCGAATACGGGCGGCAGGAACATGTCAGTGCCGCGCAGGAACCGGCTGTGCCATGCGCTCGGGCAGCGTGGCGTCGTCGCCCTGAGGCGGCACGAGTTCGGACAGGGGCAGGCCGAATGCGAGCGCATCGTCGTCGTCCAGACCGTCGAGCGCACGAAACTCGGCATCCATGAGCGCGGATCGGGCGCTGTCCTCGCTGTCGTAATTGAGCAGATTGCCGCTGTTGTCCAGAACCTCGGCGGTGCCGGACGGGCGGATCCGCAAGCGGCTCCAGATCAGAAGGTCGCCGATGCGGGCGAGCCACCAGTGCTCAGTGCTTTCGTCGCTCATTCGCGGGTCCTCAGCGGTAGATCAGCCACAGCACGCCGGACGCGATGAGCGCCAGGATCGTGCACCACAGCGCCAGTCGTGCCGGTGTCGCCAGGCCGTCGAGTGAGCGGTCCGAGAGGCCGCGGTAATGTCCACCCAGAAGCCAGCGCAACGCGACGGGAGAGATGAAGGCGAAGCTGCCGAAACTGCGCAGCAGTCCGGAATGACGGTCGCGCAGGTGAACCAAGGCCATCGGCCAGAACAGCACGAAGGCCAGCGCGCCGGAAATCGCGACCGCAAACGCGGTGAGGGCAAGGAACATTCCCACCGTCAGAACTCGGCCTGGCCCGGTGCGCGCGGGTAGGGGATGGCGTCGCGGATGTTGGACAGGCCGCAGACGTAAACGATCAGGCGCTCGAAGCCCAGGCCGAAACCGGCATGCGGCACGCTGCCGTAGCGCCGGAAATCGCGATACCAGCTGTAGTGCTCGCGATCCAGTCCGAATTGATCCATGCGCGCATCGAGTACGTCGAGGCGCTCCTCGCGTTGGCTGCCGCCGATGATCTCGCCGATGCCGGGCGCGAGCACGTCCATCGCGGCGACGGTTTTGCCATCGTCGTTCAGGCGCATGTAGAACGCCTTGATGTGTTCGGGATAGTTCGCCACCACCACCGGGCGGCCGACATGCTGCTCGGTGAGCCAACGCTCGTGCTCGGTCTGCAGGTCAAGGCCCCATTCGACCGGGTAGTCGAACTTCTGGCCACTGTTCTGCAGCAAGCGGATGGCTTCGCCGTACTCCAGGCGTTCGAAGGGGGCCGAGACGAATTTCTCCAGCCGCGTGACCGCGTCCGGCTGCACCCGCTCGGCGATGAAAGCCATGTCGTCGCCGCGCTCGGCAAGGACGGCGCGGAACAGGTACTTGAGGAAATCCTCGGCCAGATCGGCGTCGTCGTCGAGGTCGGCGAAGGCGATCTCCGGCTCGATCATCCAGAACTCGGCCAGGTGGCGCGTGGTGTGGCTGTGCTCGGCGCGGAACGTTGGCCCGAAGGTGTAGACCTTGCTCAGCGCGAGGCAGTACGCCTCGACGTTGAGCTGGCCGGACACCGTGAGGAAGGTTTCCTTGCCGAAGAAATCGCGCGAGAAATCCACATTGCCCTTGTCGTCGCGCGGCAGGTTGGCCAGATCCAGCGTGGAAACACGGAACATCTCGCCCGCGCCCTCGGCATCGGACGTGGTGACGATGGGCGTGGAGATCCAGTAGAAACCGCGTTCGTGGAAAAAGCGGTGCACCGCCTGGGCCAGACAATGCCGGATGCGCGTGACCGCGCCGAACAGGTTGGTGCGCGGGCGCAGGTGTGCGACTTCGCGCAGGAACTCGAGCGAGTGCGCCTTGGGCTGGATCGGATAGGTTTCCGGGTCGTCGACGAACCCGGTGACCTCGATCGACGTCGCCTGCAGCTCGAAGGCCTGGCCTGCACCCTGCGAAGGCGTCAGCGTGCCGGAGGCGATCACGCCGCAGCCGGCGGTGAGGCGCTTCACCTCGGATTCGTAGTTGGGCAATGTGGACGGCGCAACGACTTGAATCGGCGCAAAGCAGGAGCCATCGCTGAGATTGACGAAGCTCAGGCCGGCCTTGGAGTCGCGCCGGGTGCGTACCCAGCCACGGACGGTGACATCGCTGCCGGCGCTGATGTCGCCCGACAGTGCCTTCTGCACGCTGACCACTGACATTGCCTTGAATCTCCGCGCCGTGGCGCTTACATGGGGGTTGGCAATGATAGCTAAACAGCTTGCCGCACGACATGGACGTACTCCATCGTCCGCGTTACCGTGACCGTCGTGCCACCCGCATTCTTCCGGTTTGATTCCTCATGACCATCCAGTTGACCCCCGCCGCGCTGGAACGCGCCCGCCGATTCGTCTCTGCCGACCCTGCCGCCATCGGTCTGCGGCTGGGGGTGAAGAAAACCGGTTGTTCAGGTTGGGGGTACGTGGTGGATGTGGCGCATGAGGCTGCGCAGGATGACAGCGTGTTCGATCAGGGCGGTGTCGCGCTCGTGATCGATCCGCACAGCCTGGTGCTGCTGGATGGCATGACAGTGGATTTCGTGAAGCGCGGGCTGAATCAGGAGTTCGTGTTCGACAACCCCAATGCAACCGCGGCCTGTGGTTGCGGCGAGAGTTTCACGACCGCGGAAGGCGTCTGATCCGTCAGGCCTCGGAAAGCTTCATCAGCACCAGCCCTCCCACGATCAGGCACGCTGCCAGAATCCGCATGGGCGAGGCTTGTTCGCCCAGTGCGACGATCCCCAGAACGAACGCGCCGACGGCGCCGATGCCGGTCCAGATCGTGTAGGCAGTGCCCAGCGGCAGATCGCGCATCGCGCGTGCCAGCAAAGCGAAGCTGGCGATCATGGCGATCACGGTGATCACGCTCGGGGTGAGTCGGCTGAAGCCTTCCGAGCGTTTCATCGAGAATGCCCACAGCACTTCGAGCAGACCGGCGACAACAAGAAGAAACCATGCCATTGCAACGCTCCCGCACCTGCCGGGCCGTCCCGAATGGCTGCCCGCGATGTGCGGGGGAGGTCGTCCTCCTGCGGATTGGGACGAGATGATAGCCGGGCAGCCTGAATCGGATGTAGCCACGTCGGCATCCAGGTTGCGGAAAGTGCTTGGCTGGACTAGAATTTGCGCCCCCTCGTTTCTGTTGAAGCGAGGCCCCTTGCCTCACCGCAGATGCATTGCCGTCACCGCGGGAGGCTGTTCGCCGGCTTGTCGCCGGCGTCATCCACAAGGAAACCACCATGCGTCATTATGAAGTCGTGTTTCTGGTCCACCCGGACCAGAGCGAGCAAGTGCCTGCGATGATCGAGCGCTACAAGACGCTGATCGAAAGCGATGGCGGCAAGATCCACCGCCTCGAAGATTGGGGTCGTCGCCAACTGGCCTATTCCATCGAGAATCTGGTCAAGGCCCACTACGTGATGTTCAACATCGAAACCTCCGAGACGGTGTTGGAGGAACTGGTTTCCGGCTTCCGCTTCAACGATGCGGTGCTGCGTCACATGGTGATCCGCCGCGACGGTCCGGATACCGAAGCCTCGTTCATCCTCAAGACCAAGGATGAAAAGCCCGAGCGTCGTCGTCGTGACGACGATGCCGAGTCCGGCAACACCTCCGAAGAGGCCGAGACCCCCGCCGAAGCGGATTCCGGCGAAGACGTCGAAGCCTGATTGCCTGACTACTGGAGCACCTACCCATGTCCAAGTTCTTCCGCCGCCGCAAGTTCTGCAAGTTCACCGCCGAGGGCGTGACCGAGATCGATTACAAGGATCTGGCCACTCTCCGTCAGTACATCACCGAGAACGGCAAGATCGTGCCCAGCCGCATCACCGGCACCAAGGCCAAGTACCAGCGTCAGCTCTGCACGGCCATCAAGCGTGCGCGCTACTTGGCGCTGTTGCCTTACACCGACAATCACTTCTGATCCAGCAGGGCGCGGCGGCATGTCCGCGCCCGCAGCAGTTCGGACAGCCACCAGTTGCGGTGCAGTGCGCCGCTAACGAACCCGGAGATTCATCGTGGAACTCATTCTTCTTCAGAAAGTAACCAACCTCGGCGCCCTCGGTGACAAAGTCAGCGTGAAGCCGGGCTACGGTCGCAACTTCCTCGTGCCGCAGGGCAAGGCCGTGCCGGCCACTGCGGCCAACATCGCCAGCTTCGAGGCACGTCGCGCCGAGTACGAGGCCAAGGCTGCCGCGTTGCTGGGCGGCGCCGAGGCCCGCAAGGCCCGTTTCGTCAATGCCAGCGTCACGCTTCAGGCCAATGCTTCCACCGAAGGCAAGCTGTATGGCTCGGTCGGACCGCGCGATATCGCCGAGGCGTTCACCGCCGCCGGCCTGCCGCTGGAGAAGAGCGAGGTCATCATGGGCGAAGGCTCGTTGCGCCGCACCGGCGAGTTCGAAGTGCTGTTGCACCTGCACGCCGATGTGGAAGTGCCGGTGAAGGTCATCGTCGAGGCGGAAGCCTGAGCGATCGCCACGTCATCGTGAGTGTTCACGACGGGCACTTCGGTGCCCGTCGTCATTTCCAGACCGGGTTCGCAGGGTTTTCCCCGGGTTTTCCACAGGGATGTCCCCTGCGCTTCCGGGGCCATGCCCGTATCATGACCCCTTGTTGCAGATTGCAGGCAGGCGCGTGATGGCTGTCGTATTTCCCCGCTCTCCCGAACGTGACCCGCGTATCGATGCATTGCGTGTGCCACCTCACTCCATCGACGCGGAGCAGGCTGTGCTCGGTGGTCTCATGTTGTCCACCGAAGCGTGGGACAAAGTGGCCGATCGTCTCACCGAGGAGGACTTCTACCGTCGCGACCATCAGCTGATTTTTCGCGCCATCGGGCAACTGGCGGGTCAGGGGCAGCCGTGTGACGCGATCACGCTGGGCGAGTGGTTCGAGGCCCAGGGCCTGAGCGAACAGGTCGGTGGCAGTTCCTATGTCATCGAGCTGGCCAGCACGACGCCCAGTGCGGCCAACATCATGGCCTACGCCGACATCGTGCGGGAAAAGTCGATCCTGCGGAACCTGATCGATGTCGGCACGCAGATCGTGAACGATGCGTTCCAGCCAGCCGGTCGCAACAGTCGCGAAGTGCTCGAGAGCGCGGAACAGGCCGTGTTCAAGATCGCCGAGGCCGGCGCGCGCGGGCGCACCGGCCTGCTTCCTATGACGGGGGCGGTCAGGGAAGCCTTCAACATCCTGACCAAACGCTTCGAAAACAAGGGCGCCATTACCGGCCTTCCCACCGGCTTTTTCGATTTCGACGCGCTTACCGCCGGCCTGCAGCCTTCCGATCTGATCATCCTTGCGGCGCGTCCGGCGATGGGCAAGACCTCGTTCGCGTTGAACATCGCCGAGTCGGCCGCGATCAAGGCGCGCAAGGCGGTGGCGGTGTTTTCGATGGAAATGTCGGCCAGCCAGCTCGCGTTCCGTCTCATTTCATCGCTCGGTCGCGTCGACCAGCAACACCTGAAAACCGGGCAGCTCGAGGATCAGGACTGGACCAACGTCACCAGCGCCATCACGCTGCTCGCCGATACCAGGATATTCATCGACGACACGCCGGCGCTGTCGCCGGTTGAGCTGCGTTCGCGCGCTCGCCGCATGGCACGCGAACACGATCTGGGGCTGATCGTGATCGACTACCTGCAGCTGATGCAGGTGCCCGGCAACAAGGAAAACCGCGCTACCGAAATTTCCGAGATCAGCCGCTCGCTCAAGGCGCTGGCCAAGGAGCTCAATGTGCCGGTCATCGCGCTCTCGCAGCTCAACCGCTCGCTGGAAAGTCGTACCGACAAACGCCCGGTGATGGCCGACCTGCGTGAATCGGGCGCCATCGAGCAGGATGCGGACATGATCGTCTTCATTTACCGCGACGAGTACTACAACAAGGAAAATTCGCCCGACAAGGGCCTTGCCGAAATCATCATCGGCAAGCACCGAAATGGCCCCACCGATACGTTCAAGCTCGTGTTCAATGGGCGCTTCACGCGCTTTGACAACTACACCGCCCAACCCTATTCGGGAGTCATGGAGTGAGTCGGGAAGTCATTGCCCGGATCGATACTCAGGCGATCGCGGACAATCACGCGCTGCTGCAACGCAGCGCGTCGGGCAGCCGCGTGCTTGCGGTGCTCAAGTCCGACGCGTATGGCCATGGGCTGGAAACAGCCGCCCGCGCCCTGCGCCGTGCCGAGGCCTTCGGCGTGGCGGCGCAGATCGAGGCGGAGCGCCTGCGTGCCGCTGGGTTGGAACAGCCCATCGTGTTGTTCGGCGGCTTCGACGCGCCCGGCGACATCGCCAAGCTCGTGCAGATGAATGTGCGGCCGGCACTGCATCATCCGGCCCAGATCGCGATGCTCGAAGCGCAGCACGACACCGGGCCGTTGCATGTCTGGTTCAAGATCGACAGCGGCATGAATCGTCTTGGCTTTCCTCCGGACGAGGTGCCCGACGCACTGGCGCGATTGCGGCGTTTGCCCAATGTCTCGTCGGAAATCGTGCTGATGTCGCATTTCGCCGCGTCCGATGAACCTGGAAGCGATAGTGTCGCCAGGCAGGTCTCGGCGTTTCGTGACGCCACCGCCGGGCTCGGGTTGCCGGTGTCGCTGGCCAACTCCTGTGCCGTGCTCGATCACCCCGATACCCACGATGACTGGGTTCGACCCGGCGGCGCACTGTACGGCTTGACCACCAAGCCCGGACATGCCGCGAGCGACGATGGATTGCGGCCGGCCATGCGGCTGTCGACGCGCCTGATCGCGGTGCGCGACAAGCCGGCGGGCGCCGCCGTCGGTTATGGCGGCACCTACATCTGTCGGGACACGCTGCGTGTTGGCGTCGCTGCCATCGGGTATGGAGACGGCTATCCGCGCCATGCCCCACCGGGAACGCCGGTTCTGATCGACGGTGTGCGGTGCGAGCTGATCGGACGTGTCTCGATGGATTTGGTCACGATCGACCTGACGCCGGTTCCGCATGCGCAGGTGGGCGACGAAGTGGTGCTGTGGGGCGACGGGTTGGCGGTGGAGGAAATTGCCGCTGCGGCGGGCACGATCAGCTACGAGCTGACCTGTGGCCTGACGCGCCGGGTGAGGTATGAGAACACCTGATCGATGCCGGACTGCGGGGAACGCATGTGTCTGATTTTCTCCCTTGTCGCGTTGTCACTGCCGATGAGCTTCAGCACGGCCCACGCGGAGGCGATGGTCCCGGGTCGGTTCCTTGGTTGTCGGGCACTGGATGACGCCCGCCCCCGTCACGCACGCCATCCATGACCCAGCATGCCCAAACGCCGCTCACCCCCTCCATCATCTGACGATATCGCGTTGTTTCACGAGGCGATTGGGCCGGTGCGCAAATTACCGGAACCCGTTCCCGAGCCTGCGCGACCTGCACTGCCTGCACCGCGTCCCCGATCGCACGAACGGGATGAAGCCGAAGCCTTGTTCCAATCGCGGTTCGAGCCATTCGCGGCGTCGCCCCTTGGGCCGGGCGATACGCTCGAATATCTGCGTGATGGCTATCCACCGCGCTTGCTGCGACAGCTGAAGCGCGGCCAGTACGCGGTGCAGGACGAGATCGACCTGCATCGACTCACGCAGATGCAGGCAGAAGCGCTGCTGCGCGAGTTTCTTGCCCGGGGACGGCGCGAAGGTCGACGCTGCGTACGCATCGTGCATGGCAAGGGGCTGCGTTCGGGCGATCCGGGGCCAGTCCTCAAGGCACTGGTGGATCGGATGTTGCGCCTGCGTGCCGACGTCATCGCATTCGCATCGGCCCAGATGAAGGACGGGGGAAGCGGTGCCGTCCTGGTGTTGCTGACGCGGGATTGACGTGAGCGGCCCCGGGCGGGGCGTCGAATATGGACGCGTGGCGACCGTCGAGAAGGCGTTCATCCATGCCACGACGTGCGCCGCCTGCGCATTGCCGGTGGCGCGATGTCGACGCGCCTGGTCGCGCAGTGCGATCAGCTGATCGCGTTGGCAGAGGTTCCAGAGGGCCGGGTTCATGTGCAGCTTCCGATGGGGCGTGACGCCAGCATCGTTGCCGCTGCACCCTGACTCCATCGGACATCTTCGGAATGTGCGCCAGGAAAAGTCCTGGCGATGCAGGTGTGCGAAACTTTGCATCCCGCTGCATGCACGCACCTTCATGACACGACACGACAACGAACACTGGATCGCCGGCATCAACGCCGTGGCTTCGGCGCTGGAGAATGATCCGGTCAATGTGCGCGAGATGATGATCGAGGCACGAGCGCGCAATCCCCGCCTGACCGAGCTGACCGAGTTGGCGCGCGCGCAGGGCATCGCGGTGCGCACCGTGTCGCCCGATGTGCTGGAGCGCGTGTCCGGCGGCGTGAGGCATCAGGGCATCGTGGCGCATTACTCTGCGGCGTGCAGTTTCGACGAGGACGATCTGGCGACCTTGGTGGAGGCCGCGGACACGCCGTTTTTCCTGATCCTCGATGGGGTGCAGGACCCGCACAACCTGGGTGCCTGTCTGCGCAGCGCAGCGGCCGCGGGAGTCACCGCCGTCGTGATCCCGAAGGACAAGTCTGCGCCGGTCAATGCGACCGTGCGCAAGACCTCGGCGGGTGCGGCCGACCGCATTCCGGTGGTGCGCGTCACCAACCTGGCGCGGGCGTTGGACACGCTGAAGCAAGCGGGGGTGTGGCTGGTCGGGCTGGCGGGCGAGGCCGACCAGAGTGTGTATGCGATCGATCTGAAGGGCGCAGTCGGTATCGTCATGGGCGGCGAGGGCGAAGGCATGCGGCGGCTGACACGCGAGCACTGCGACTATCTGGCGAAGATTCCCATGCCAGGGCAAATCGAGAGCTTGAATGTGTCGGTTGCCACCGGCATCGCGCTGTTCGAGGCGGTGCGTCAGCGCGTGGCGAACTGAGCAGGTCACGTGAAGAGGGCTGACACGTCCTGTTGAAGGCGGATTTTCCGCAGGGTGATTGAGGGGCGTTCGATGGATTTGCGTCGGGAGATTGTCGATACCGTCCAGCGTGCACTGCCTTCCGGCAGCCGGTTGACCCGGACCCAATGGGGCATTCTCGCCATCGCGGCGGGTGCGGGCGCGATGCTGTGGCTGGGCACTCTGGTCTTCGCCGGGTCCAGATCGTTGCCTGCTGCGTTTGGCCTGTTCCTGCTGACTTACGCGGGCGTGGTCGCGGCCGGCAGCTTGCCGGACGAGTGGATTTCCCGGCGTCTGGACCGCGTGCTCGATCGCTGGGTCCGCGACGAGAGCGGGGGCGGTTTCTACGGCATGGTCGCGTTGTCGGTGTTCGTCGGTCTGGAAGTGGAGTCGCTGTTCGACCCGGAGGCGGGACTGTTCTCCGGCTGGGATTTCGTCGAAGGGCAGATCGTCCAGGTCCTGATCGGATTCAGCGCCGATTCGCTGAAGAACATGGTGATGGCGTCGATATGGCCTTGGCCGATGATTTCACGCGTCGGACTGCTGTCGGCGGGCGTGTTTGTCGCCGCGTGCTGGGGCGCCTTCATGCTCGGAAGGGCGTGGTTGCCGATGCCCGATCTGACGAAGAAGGCCGGAGCTGACGGATCCGGTCCGGAAGGGAATGTCACCGACGATGGACAATGAGTGCGCTGTCGGGCATCAGCTCATGCCGGATGCTTGCCCACGGTTCACTCGCCTCGGGTAATCTGCCGTTCCACGTTGTCGCAAGGGATCAGGACATGGCCTCGCTTTACGATTTCACCGTCGAGGATATCGACGGCCAGCCACGCGCTCTGGAGGCGTATCGCGGCAAGGTGCTGCTGATCGTCAACGTCGCGTCAAAATGCGGGTTCACACCCCAGTACGAAGGGCTGGAAAAACTCTGCCGGGCGCATCGCGATGCCGGTTTCGAGGTGCTGGCCTTCCCGTGTGACCAGTTCGGCCATCAGGAGCCGGGCGATGCGGAAGAGATCAAGAACTTCTGCTCGCTGACCTACGATGTCAGCTTCCCGTTGTTCGCCAAGATCCAGGTCAACGGGCCGGAGGCCGAGCCGCTTTACCGTTGGCTCAAGGCCGAGAAGGCCGGCTTTCTCGGCACCGAGGCGATCAAGTGGAACTTCACCAAGTTCCTGGTCGATCGCGACGGCCGCGTGGTGCGGCGCTTTGCGCCGAACGATGCCCCGGCCAAGCTGGAAAAGGACATCGTCGCACTGTTAGGTTAGGCCGCCTTCCCGGCACGGGAATGGAATCCGGACAGGCCGCCCCATGTTGACCGATACCATTGTCGTTGCCGCGAGTCTGGCCTGGTTGGGCCTCCTGTTCGGCGCCGCGGTGTGGGGCGAGCGGCGTGGCTGGAAACTGGATCGGCATTGGGGCACGGTCTACGCGTTGTCGCTGGCGGTGTACTGCACTTCGTGGACGTTCTACGGCACCGTCACGCAGGCGGCGCGCTCGGGCTGGCCGCTGCCGCCGACCTTCGTCGGCACCATCCTGTTGTACGTCTTCGGTGCCGGGTTGCTGGTCCGCCTGATTCGGCTGTCGCGGGAACACAACAGCAGTTCGATCGCCGATCTGATTGCCACCCGTCTCGGGCGCAACTCCTGGCTGGCGGCGACCGTGACGGGCGTGGCGCTGCTCGGCCTGATTCCCTATGTGGCGCTGCAGCTCAAGGCCGTGGCGATGAGTTACAGCATGTTGACGCGTGCGTCGGAGCTGTCGCCGCCGGTCTGGGGTGACAGTGCGCTCTACGTGGCGCTGGCGATGGCGGTGTTCGCGATGCTGTTCGGGACGCGCAGCGCATCGGCGGTGGAGCACAATCGCGGGCTGGTGCTGGCGGTGGCGGTGGAGTCGCTGTTCAAGCTCGGCGTTATGCTCGCGCTGGGGGCGTTCGTGGTGTTCGGGCCGCATTGGCCGGCCCCCCCGTTGACGCCCGAGCCGGGTGGCGCGGAAGGGTTCCCGGCACTGATCATGCTGGGCGTGCTGGTGATGTTCACCCTGCCGCATCAGTTCCATGTGGGAGTGGTGGAGTGCCGTGACGAGCGCCACCTGCACACCGCGCGATGGATGTTTCCGCTGTACATGGTGTTGATCGCGTTGCCGCTGCTGCCGCTGGCACGCGTGGGGTTGGCGCAGCTCGCGCCACTGGGCGTGCCCTCCGATTTGTATGTGCTGGCCTTGCCCCTGTCGCAGGGCCAGGGCGGGTTGGCGTTGCTCGCGTTTCTTGGTGGCTTGAGCGCGGCCACCGGCATGGTGATTCTGGCAACACTGTCGTTGAGCCTGATGATCGGCAATCACTGGCTCGCGCCGTTGCGTGTGCGCGGCGCATGGGCCCAGCCCGGTGGCCCGAATCGTCGCGGCGAGGTGCTCTTGCAGCGCCGCGTCGGCATCCTCGCCGTGGTATTGCTGGCTTGGCTTTACAGCCGTGCGATCGCAGGGAGCGAAGCCCTCGCCGACATCGGCGCAGTATCTTTTTCGGCGCTTTCCACGATTGCCCCGGCGCTTGGTTTTGCGATGTGGCGCCCGCGCACGTCGCCACTCGCCGTCCTCGTGGGCATGTTGTTCGGTGTGGGGGTGTGGGTCTGGACCTTGCTGCTGCCAACCCTCTGGCCGCTGGCGGTTCCCGATGCGGCATGGCTGGAGCGGGGGCCTGTCGGTCTGGCCTTCCTCGCGCCTGACGGCTTCCTCGGGTTGACCGGCTGGAGCCGCGTGCTTCGTGCGGTGGTGACGAGTCTGGTCGTGGCCACACTGCTGCCGTTGTTGATCGATTGGCTGTGGCGGCGCAAGCCGGATACTGGTGCGGCAGGCCCGATTCCTGTCGCCGCGTTGCAGGATCTGGCGGGGCGCTTCCTGCATCCGCTGCGGATGGAGCAGTTGTTCGAGGGCGCGAATGGCGACGGTTATGCCTCCGCGCGCCTGCAGTCCACGGTCGAACGCGAACTGGCCTCGGTACTCGGTGCCGCCTCCACCCGGTTGCTGATCGATACCGCGCGCACCGACCTCGGGCCGGATCTTGAAACCGTCGCGGCCATCGTGGGCGAGGCATCGCAGGTGTCGCGCTTCAACCAGCGTCTGCTGGAGGCGGCGCTCGAAAACATGAGTCAGGGCATCAGCGTGGTCGATCGTGATCAGCGGCTGGTGGCGTGGAACCGCAGGTACGCCGAATTGTTCGGTTTTCCCTCGGAGCTGTTGCATGTCGGCCAGCCGGTGGAAACACTGGCGCATTGGGCGTTGTCGCGGGGCTTCGGCAGCGGAAGGGAGCAGCTGGAGCAAGCCGTCTCGCGGCGCATCGAACACATGCGTGCGGGTACGCCACACCTTTCCGAGCGTCGCTTCCCCGATGGCACCGTCGTTGAAATTCGCGGCAACCCGATGCCGGGTGGCGGCTTCGTCGCCACCTTCACCGATGTCACCCAGTTTCGCCGCGCCGAGGCGGAGCTGACCCGTGCCAACGAAACGCTGGAAATGCGTGTCGACGAACGCACCCGCGAGCTCGACCAGGCCCGCCGCGCCGCGGAGCGGGCGAACGAGGCCAAAAGCCGATTCCTCGCTGCGATCAGTCATGATCTGTTGCAGCCGTTGCACGCCGCGCAACTGTTCACTCATGCACTGGGCGAGAGGTTGCAGCATGAGCAATACCGTGCGTTGGTGGACAACATCCATGGCGCGCTTGATTCGACCGAAGCGCTGCTCGGCGGGCTGCTCGACATTTCCCGGCTCGATGCCGGTCGCCAGCCAATCGACGTGCAGGACTTCCCGTTGGCGCAACTGCTCGAGCCCATGGCGGCCGAGTTCGAGGTGATGGCAGCCGAACGTGGTGTCGTGCTGGATCTGGTTCCCAGCGCAGCCTGGGTGCGCAGCGATCCGCAATTGCTGCGTCGGGTGTTGATGAACTTTGTTTCCAATGCGGTGCGCTACACCGAACGAGGCCGCATCGTGATCGGTTCCCGGCGACGCGGGAATACGTTGCGCATCGAGGTCTGGGATACCGGGCCGGGCATTGCCGAGCGCGAGCGTCGCGCGATATTCGACGAGTTCCGGCGTGGCGATCAGGCGCGCGGACAGGGTCTAGGTCTGGGGCTGGCGATTGCCGAGCGTACCGCGCGACTGCTCGGCCATCCATTGAGACTGCGCAGCTGGCCCGGACATGGCAGCGTGTTCTCCGTCAGCGTGCCGCGCGCGGCTCCCGGCCGGCTGGAGCAGGCCCCTGCAACCCTTCCGGAAGCGCCGGATCTGCTGACGCGCAGCACGGTGCTGGTGCTCGACAACGATGCGGTGGTGCGGGAAGCGATGCGTGAATTGCTGGAAGGCTGGAGTTGGTGCGTCCACGCCGCGCACGACATCGACAGCGCCCGTGCCGTGCTGGCCGCTCATCCGGTGGATTTGCTGCTGCTCGATTACCACCTCGATGGCGACACCACCGGGCTGGACGCACATGTGGCACTGGCCAGCACCAGCCCGGCCATCGTGATCACCGCCGATCGCAGCGAAGCGGTGCGCGAGGCGGTCGAGGCGCGCGGGTTGTTGCTGCTGCACAAGCCGCTCAGGCCGTTGGCGCTGCGCTCGGTGATGCGCCGGCTGGGATTGTGATCGTTTGGACCGCGCTACAGCGTCACCCGTCGCAAGCGCAGCGCGTTGCTTATCACCGATACCGAACTCAGGCTCATCGCCAGCGCGGCAAGCGCCGGACTCAGCAACCAGCCGAACACCGGGTAGAGCATACCCGCTGCGATCGGAATGCCGAGTGCGTTGTAGCCAAATGCGAAACCGAGGTTCTGGCGGATGTTGCGCACCGTCGCGCGTGACAGTGTCCGCGCGCGCGCGATGCCACGCAGGTCGCCTTCCACCAGCGTGACCTGGGCGCTTTCCATCGCCACATCGGTACCGTGACCCATGGCGATGCCGACGTGCGCGATGGCCAGTGCCGGCGCGTCGTTGACGCCGTCGCCGGCCATCGCCACGACGTGGCCCCGGGCGCGCAGTTCGGAAACGATACGAGCCTTGCCTTCGGGCGTGACCTCCGCCTCCACCCGCGCGATGTCGAGCGTATCGGCGACAACCTGTGCGGTGGTGCGGTTGTCACCGGTCAGCATCACGATCTCGATGCCATCGGCGCGAAGGCGGGCGAGTGCCTCGGCTGTGGTGGGCTTGATCGGGTCGGCCACCGCCAGCGCGCCCGCGGGTGCACCATCCACGGCGAGCATCACTGCTGTCTTGCCCTGAGCCTGAAGCTGGGCGAGCTGCGCATCAAGGTGGCATGTCTCCACGCCTGCGCGGCGCATCAGCGCATGATTGCCGAGCAATACATGCCGGCCCCGCACGGTGCCTTCGATGCCGATGCCGGTATGCGAGACGAAATCGGTCACTGCATCCACGGCAAGCCCGCGATCGCGCGCCGCCGTGACGATGGCATGGGCGAGCGGGTGTTCGCTGCCACTCTCCAGCGCCGCAGCCAGCGCGAGCACGGTATTTTGGCTATCAGTCGCGTTCCCGTGGGCATCGCGGGCGAGGACATCGGTGAGCACCGGTTTGCCCAGCGTCAACGTGCCGGTCTTGTCCAACACCAGCGTATCGATTTTCCCCAGCGTTTCGATGGCTTCGGCATTGCGGAACAGCACGCCCATCTGCGCACCGCGCCCGGTCGCGACCATGATCGAGATCGGCGTCGCCAGCCCGAGCGCGCAGGGGCAGGCGATGATGAGCACGGCCACCGCATTGACCAGCGCCAGGCCGAAGCGCGGCTCGGGGCCGAACACGGCCCACAGTACGAAGGTGAGCAGAGAGATCGCGACCACGGCAGGCACGAACCAACCGGCCACGCGGTCGGCGATGCGTTGCAACGGCGCGCGCGAACGCTGCGCCTCTGCCACCAGTTGCACGATGCGGGCAAGCTGGGTGTCGGCCCCGATCTTGTCCGCGCGCATCACGACACTGCCGGTGGTGTTGAGCGTGCCGGCGCGCAGCGCGTCGCCGGGGCCACGCGGCTGCGGGATGGATTCGCCGGTCAACATGGATTCGTCGAAGCTGCTTCCGCCCTCGACGACGGTACCGTCCACCGGCACCTTGGCGCCGGGCAACACGCGCAGCAGATCGCCGACTGCCACTTCGTCCAGTGGCACATCGCGCTCGTCGCCGGCGGCGTCGATGCGGCGTGCGGTTTTCGGTGCCAGATCGAGCAGCGCACGCAAGGCCGCGCCGGTGCGGTGGCGGGCGCGCAGTTCCAGCCATTCGCCCAGCAGCACCAGCGCGACGATGACGGCGGCGGCCTCGAAATACAGCCCGACCTGGCCGTGCGCATCACGGAAAGCAGCGGGGAATAGCTGCGGCGCCAGCGTGGCGACGACGCTGTAGCCATAGGCCACGCCCACACCCAGCCCGATCAGCGTATACATGTTCGGATTGCGTGCTCGCAGCGAATCGGCGAAGCGCCGGAACAGCGGTGCCGCGCCCCACATCACCACCACCGTGGACAGCGCGAACTCGATCCACTTGCCCCAAGCGGGGGGATGCGTACCGAGGACATGTGGAACCATCGCCACCAGCATCACCGGCAAGGCGAAGGTCGCGCTGATCCAGAAGCGGTTGCGTACCGAGGCGATCTCGGCTTTGGCATGGCCGTCGTCGGCGCTGGGCAGCATCGGCTCCAGCGCCATGCCGCAGATCGGACAGGAAGCGGGGCCGTCGCGGACGATTTCCGGGTGCATCGGGCAGGTCCATTGCGCGTCGTCGGGGATCGGGCCGGCGACAGGTTTGGACGTGTGGCCGTGGCAACAGGCGTGCACGGCGGGCGCGGCTTCCCCGGAAGTTTCCGGCCTCATTGCCGCCCCGCAGCGTCCTTCGCCGCACTTGCCTTCAGGCGGCGCGGGTTCGGGTTTCTTCGATCCGCGGCAGGGGGATGCGGGTGCCAGGTCGCGGGGTGGTTTTCCGGTGTGCATGGAAAGCTCTTCGTGGCGATGGGTGAAGGTGAGGTATGGATCGTGATGTATGGCACGGAGCCGGGAAATGCCAGTCGGGCTATGCTTGGCCTCCCCTCAGGAGCAGCCCCATGATCCGTGTCCACCATCTGGAAAACTCCCGTTCGCAACGCATCCTCTGGCTGCTGGAGGAACTCGGTCTGGAGTACGAGGTGGTGCACTACGCGCGCGACCCCGAGACGATGCTGGCACCGCCGGCATTGCGCGCGATCCATCCGCTCGGCAAATCGCCGGTGGTGGAGGACGCAGGCGACATGCTGGCCGAATCGGCCGCGATCTGCGAAATCCTCGTGCAACGCCATGGCAAGGATACGCTCTGGCTGGAGCCGGGCAGCACCGAATGGGCGCGCTCGCTGTACTGGCTGCACTTCGCCGAAGGCTCGGCGATGCCGCCACTGCTGATGAAGCTGGTGTTCGACCGCATTCGTCGCACCCGCACGCCGTTTTTCGTCAAGCCCATCCTGCGTGGCGTGGCCGACAAGGTCGGAAAGTTGCTGATCACGCCGCAGATCGACGATCAACTGGCGTATATCGATGACGAACTGGCGAAGATGCCCTGGTTCGCCGGGGAGCGGTTCTCTGCCGCCGACATCATGATGAGTTTTCCACTCGAGGCCGCCGCCGCGCGCGTGGGGCTGGGCAAGCGCCACAGCCGTATCGCGGCCTTTCTGCAGCGCATCCATGCGCGCCCGGCCTACCGCCGCGCGCTGGAGCGCGGCGGACCGTACGCCATCATCGGCGCGGAGTGAGATGAAGAAGCCGCGGGCTTGGCACGCAGGCGCGGCCGGAAAAGTCGCGCTCCCGGGGCGGACTACGGTGTTTTCTTTCGCTCCCGCGAACGTGATGCGGCTACCGGCGCATTGTGCGCCCGGATGAAGTCGCGCACTTGCGGATACACCGTTTCGCGCCAGCGACGGCCGCTGAAAATGCCGTAGTGGCCGGCGCCTTCCACCACCAGATGCTGCTTGCGCGCGGCCGGAATCCCGCTGCACAGATCCTGCGCCGCCTCGGTCTGGCCGAGTCCGGAGATGTCGTCCAGTTCGCCCTCGATGGTGAGCAGGGCAGAGCTGCGGATGTCTTCCGGTGCGACGCGCCGATCGCGCACATGCCACTCGCCTTTCGGCAGCAGATGCTTCTGGAACACGATTTCGATGGTGTCCAGATAAAACGCCGCATCCATGTCCAGCACGGCGTTGTATTCGTCATAGAAACGGCGATGCGATTCGGCATCCTCCATGTCGCCGCGCAGCAGGTCCTTGTAGAAATCCCAGTGCGACTGGAAATGCCGGCCCGGGTTCATCGCGATGAATCCGGCATGCTGCAAGAACCCCGGATACACCTTGCGACCGTGTCCCGGATAGTTTGGCGGCACCTCGTGGATGACGTTGTTCTTGAACCAGTACAGCGGCTTGGTCGTCGCCAGCGAATTGACCTGGGTCGGACTGCGGCGCGGGTCGATCGGACCGCCCATCATCGTCAGCGACAGCGGCGTGTCCTCGCCTGCCGAGGCCATCAACGACACCGCCGCCATCACCGGCACGGTGGGTTGGCAAACCGAGATCACGTGCAGGTTGCGTGCGCCGATGTGGCGGATGAAATCCTGCACCGTGTCGATGTAGTCGGCGAGCGAGAAGGTGCCTTCGGAGGTGGGCACCATGCGCGCGTCCACCCAGTCGGTGATGTAGACCTTGTGATCGTGGAGCAGGGTGCGCACGGTGTCGCGCAGCAGGGTGGAGTGATGGCCGGACAGGGGCGCGACTACCAGCACGGTCGGGTCATCCTTGAGTGCGCTGATGCAGGCGGCATCGTCGGAAAAACGCTTGAAGCGCAAGAGCTTGCAGAACGGCGTTTCCTTCACCGTGCGCTGCAATACCGCGACCTCGGTGCCGTGCGCCGGCACCTGGGTCAGCCCGAACTCCGGCTTTTCGTAGTCCTTGCCGATGCGGTACGCCAGCTCGTAATCGGCCGCCATGCGCGACGCGCCGGGCAGGTGTGCGTACAGGCTCCCGGGCTCGGAAAAAATCCGCGATCCGGCTTCCGCCAGATAGGTGTACGGCGACATCAAGGCGCGTTGCATTTCGTGCAGGGCGTACAGCATGGGATGGCTCCAGAAGCGCAAGAGAACGATTCTACTGCGGTGCAGCACGATGTGCGTGGAGACGTTCGTCGCAAACATGCACAGCCAGACCGCAGCCACATCCCGTAGGTCGGGGTTACACCCCCGACGGCGGCAGGTCAGGGTTACACCCCCGACGCTGGTAGGTCGGGGTTACACCCCCGACGGACGTGCTCACCGCATCCCCAACCCCCGCGGCGGCCCGTTCCATCCGGCCTGACTGGCGTAATCGGCCTCGAACACCTTGATATCGGCCTGCGAGGCATAGGGAACAAAAAACACTTTGACCTGCGCATCCGAAGCGTGGCGCGCGCGCCACCACATCGCATCGCCCTTGGCCTCGCTGCGGTATGTCACCCAGTGGATGCGCAGATCGGCCTGTGAGGCGTAGCGCACGCGATACACCTTCAGATCGGCCTGCGAGGCGTACGTCACTTCGTGGATGGTCAGCGCCGAAACCGGAGCGGCCATCGCGACGCCGAAAATGAGGGCGAACAGCCGGTGCGTCATGCGTTGTCCTCTGAATACCGCGCCGACAGCGCGGAAAACTCCTCGGCCAGACGCTGCCGAAGCGATGCCGGTGCCAGTACTTCCAGTGCGGTGCCATGACTGCGCAGCCACCACACCAGCCGTTCGCTCTCGCGTACCGTCGCCTGCACCAACCACGTATCCGAACCCTCGCCTTCCGGCGCGATGCGCTGATCCTTCGACAGCCGCCGCTCTTCCAGATGTCGTGCCAGCCAGCCGTGTACACGCAGTTGCAGATGCAGCTCCCCGGTGCCGGGAAAATCGAGTGGCGATTGCTCGCGCAGATAGGCGGCCAGATCGAAATCCGCAGGTTGTCTGGCAGGCACGTCGAGCAGTTCGGGCTTGCTCATCCGATGCAGCGCCAGAAGCCGCAGGTCGTCGTATTGCCACACCATGGCGACCAGATAGCCGACCTGGCCCATGTACACCAGCGCTACCGGATGGAGATCGAAACGGCGCGCCTTCTCTGCTTCCGCCGCGCGGTAGTCCACCGCGACGACGCGGCAGTGCAGCAACCCCTCATGCACCGCAGCGAGCGTGTCGGGCGCGACCTCGGGTACCTGCAACGGCGGTCCATCCTCGATCACCGCCACCCGCTTGCGCCAGCGTGCCAGCGGCGCATCGGCCAGCGTCTTCAGCGTTGCCTTCGCCGACGAAAGCCGCGGCTGCAAACTGGCCCACGCGCCCGATGGCAATAACGGTTTCAGATAGCGCGCCAGCAATTCCAGTTCCAGCGCCTCACCCGTGGTCAACCCCGGTGCGATCAGATCCGCCGCACCCGCCTGCCAGCACCACCCCGCAGGCCGCCCACTCTCATCGCAGACGATGGGATAACGCGTCGAGAGCTTGTGCAGATCGCGCTCGACGCTGCGCTTGTCGATCTCGAAACCCGCACCGAGCAGATGCGCATGCACATCGCCCGCCGTGACTTTGCGCGGATGGCGCGGGATGGCGCGCAGGGTTTCCAGATGGCGAAGCGTGGTGTCGGACATGGGAGCGGCCGGTTCGGATTGGCCGCAGCATACGACAGCGGCTGTCGTCCTTTTCTCCATCACGGTGGCGTGTGCCCGAATCCCGTTCTTTTCAACCCAGCACTTCCGGCAACACCGCCGCCGCACTCCCGCGCACGCACACATGCGCCACGGCGGAAAGTTCGGTTTCCAGCGGATTGATTTCCACCACCGCCGCCCCCGCGTCGCGCGCCACCAAGGGCAATCCCGCCGCCGGATGCACGATGCCGGACGTGCCGACCACCAGCATCAGATCGCACGCCGCCGATGCCGCCACCGCCTGCGTGAAAGCCGCCTCCGGCAGGTTCTCGCCGAACCACACCACGCCCGGACGGATCAGCCCGCCGCAATGCGCGCAGCGCGGCGGTTCCACGCGCATCGGTGTGGTGCCGGAATCAGGAATCGCCACCTCGCCATGCGGCCGCGCGCAGGCGAAGCAGCGATGGGCGAACAGGCCGCCATGCAGATGCAGCACATCACCGCTTCCGGCGCGTTCGTGCAGGTCATCGACGTTCTGCGTGACGATGCGGATGGTGTGCGTCTCCGCAGCCATCGCCAGCGCCACATGCCCGGCATTGGGCACCGCCGCGCGAACCAGCCCCATGCGCCACAGATACCAGCCCCACACCAGCGCCGGATCGGCCTGCCATGCCTCCGGCGTTGCCAGGTGTTCGGGCGAATACTCCGCCCACAAGCCGCGCGGGGCTTGCCGGAACGTCGGGATACCGCTCTCGGCAGACATGCCCGCGCCGGTGAGGACGACGATGTTGCTGCGGTTCTGGACGAGGCGTTTGGCTTGGTCGATGGTGGGCATGGCGGGCGGGTTCCAGGGCAAATGAGGCGGCAGGTTGCGCCTCACCTGCGACAAAGATTGTCGCCCGCATTCACGACGTGCCCGTGACCTTCGACATCAAGGTCATCCGGCTTTGTGGGGATTCCCGGAACCCGTAGTGTTCGTAGAACTGCTTGGCCGATTCGTCGAAGGTGTGTACCAGCAAGGCGCGCACGCCAGCGTGCTGTGCGATATCGGCAGTGCGTTTCACCGCATCTTTCAGCAGCGCGCCGCCGAGTTGGATTCCTTGCGCACGCCGATCCACGGCAAGCCGGGCCAGTACCATCACGGGAATCGGGTCCGGCATGTTGCGCCTCACCCCGCCCGTGGCAAGTTCATGCGTCAGGCTACCCGCAGCCAGTGCGTAGTAGCCATACACCACGCCTTGCGCATCGGCGACGACGAAGCATCGGCTTGCGCCACTCACATGGTTGTGCAAAGCGGCGCATCACCGGCGTGTCGTGCAAGGCTTCTTCCATCGCAGGATCGCTCAATGCGTACCACTGTTGCAGGAAGTGGATGCGCAGCATCGTCGCCAGTGCATACGGCTGCCGATCCGGACGGCCCAGCGTCGGATAATGCGGTGCGATCAGCTTCAGCAGCGCCTGCCACGGCACCACGCGATCCATCTGCGACAGGAATATCTCGCGCCGCGTTTGTTTGCGCTGGCACAGGTCTTCCGCGTCGCCGAACGTCAGTTGTATCACAGGGCTTCCAGAACAGATGCGCCATTGTCGCGCGAACAAGGGGGTTGTTCAGAGCTTCCCTAAAGCAAAAGCCATTCACCGTTCCCAGTTTGTAGTTTTAATGAAATCTGCAAGAATATCGCGCCCTCTTTTGTTGCCATAACTTTTGGCGATTTTGTTCCACCATGCGCAACCAGGGTGTGGTGTTGCAATCACTGGCGCAGAAATTGGCGTGGTCTGATTGAAGTTCCAAAATGATAGCATGGAGAGGAAGATGATGGCGGTTGGTTTGAACTTGTCGTGATGAAAATTAAACCTGATTAGTGTCGAACCTCAGCCGCAAATTTCAGGAGGGCGCGGCACCATGCGGTTTCGTGACTTTTCGTCGTACTGCCACAGAAAACTGGCGAGCATCACCACATGAGCCGCACAGGACGGTCATTTCCGCCCGGCGCGGGCAGCTGAGGTTCGACGCTAATCAGGAAATTAAATGCCTGGTTGGCAAATTCAACGTCCTTTGGTGTTGCTTTCAAGGACTCCCCATTTAGTCCGGGGCGCAAGAAGAAGTTGTAAAATACAACATGATCTGCCACGTGCTTGTATTCGGGGAAATGTGGGCCATTTTCATTTATCTCCCAGAACGAGTTTGCAAAAATGGAAAATGATGGATTTGCGAAATTTTCATCACAGGCAGATTTAACAACTCCTGCTGTATCAATATGGTCCTTCTCTTCTGGGTTCAGGGTGCTGCTGTTTTTTCCATACCACGTTTCCGTATCCAGGTGTTGTGTGGCTTCATCTGGAAGATAGTGGCTTTCACCAATAAGGAGAAGCCTGGGGGCATTGCCGCAGCCGTATTTGCTGCCTACATGCGGCTTCATCATTGGGTACTGCTCATAAAATTTCATAGCATCATCCGTGTCTATGTCTTAGTCTTAAAATAGCCCGTGTCAGCACTTTTGACATCTGGTGCGGCAGGATGGCTGAGCAGGATGCCTCTCCTGCCTCGCAGGCTTGTGGCACTGCAAATGGTTATACCATTTTTCCGGCGGTGGTGGAATTCATGATGCTCTGCCTATTCTGTGATCTTTGATTTCACCTTGTGCTTCCGGCTCCATGCTCATAAAGGAGCATCTGAGTAAGGCGTCATTCCGGCGAAAGCCGGAATCCAGATCTTCGGTAAGTCATTGGAAAAGCGAGATCCCGGCTTTTGCCGGGATGACGCTGTGAGACTTGTTTAGACCTTCCTAAAGTTAAGGTTGCACATAAGCGGAGGTGGTAACGAATCATTCATTACTGACGCACCCTGCTCGTTCAGGCTGAGGCGTCACGGTTCAGGCGTGCGTGCAGTGCGTTGAAACCATCGGTGATGTCGAAGTGGAAGTGCCTCTGTTCCTGCCATTCGGAGGCACCTTCCGGTTTCACATCGAACGTCAGCTTGTCGATGAATCGCTCGTCATACGGAATGAATGACTGCTCGAAGAACCTGAACTCCAGTCCTTCTTCCTCCATCAGCAGTTGCGCGATGAAGTGTTCCAGTGCGACGTGATTGTCGGTGTCGAGGATCGTCAGGGGATCGGCTTCCGTGCAGTTGCCTTCGCCGATCAGAAGCCAAGGCTCACGGGATTTCAGCCGCTGCGCGATGGATGGGGTTGATGGGGTGGAGGTTTCGGGTTGGTCGCTCATGTGCGTGTCTGTGTGGTGATGCCCGGCACAGCGTAGGCTTGAAGGCGACATCTGTTGTCGTAGCGCGTGGTGTGGCCGATGGTGGTTGCGTGCATGCCGTGTGCGACAGCATATGTCGTATCGCAAGAACACAATGTCCTCACCAAGCACGAGGACTGCCCATGTTGCGCAATCAGAAATCCAATCGTCGCGAGCCGCAGCCGGATATCGCGCCTGTGGCTGTGCCGCAGAAAGTGCCGGTATTCCGGGCGCGGCGGCTGGAAACGGCGCTGGAGCGCTGTGCCGCCTTGTATGCGGTTCGGATGATGGCGCGCGTTCGTCCTTACGATCAGATTGCCAAGGGCGAGTCCCTGGGCTTGCTGCGGCTTTCTGGATTGGAGTTGCAAGGCGAGGTCAGGCTGTCGGAGGTTTCGCCCTGGTCAGTGGAACGTGCGCTTGCCAAACAACGTGAACGGCTGGAGGCACGCGGCGAGCCGGCGATTCCGGCGCTGGATCGCAATATCGAAAAGCTGGGCAAGGCGCTGCGGCTTTCGGGCACCGAGTGCGCGGTGTTGCGCTTGGCCGTGGTGGCGAAAAGTGTGGACGGTTGCGATGACCTGCTGCAACGCTGGGTTGCCACGCCGATGCAGTTCTTCGCGCTGGTTCACCACGCGCTTGGCAGGCGGGTGCGTGGCATCGCGACGGCGCTGGGGTCGGGATGCACGCTGCGGCGCATCGGTGTGTTCGGCAGGTTCGATCTGGATCGGCATAACCATCCGCTGGAAATGCGCGACACCTTGGCGGTCGATCTGTTGTCGCCCTCGTTCGATCTGGAGAGTATCCAGCGCAGCCTGCTGCGACCCGCGCCTGCGGCGGCGCTTTCGTTGGAGGATTTTTGCCACCAGCCAGAAGCCGCGATGATCGTCAATTACATGGCTTGCGCATTGAAGCGGCGCAGTCGCGGGGTGAATATATTGATCCACGGCGATCCGGGAACCGGCAAGACGGAGTTCGTGCGCGCGCTGGCGCTATCGCTCGGAGCACGGCTGGACGAGGTGCCAGTGGAGGACGAAGACCGCGATCCGATTTCCGGCGAGGTGCGCTTTCGTGCCTACACGCTGGCGCAACGCCTGCTTGCGCGCAATCGCGGGCAGTTGCTTTTGTTCGACGAGGTGGAAGATGTATTCGGCAGCGGTGGTGCGACGCTGCTCTCGGCGCTGGTGGGCAAGCAAGGGCGCGACCCGGAAAGTCTTGCGAAGGGCTGGATCAATCTGACTCTGGAATCCAATTCTGTACCCGCTATATGGGTGTGCAACGACATCCGTGCGGTTGATCCGGCGTATCTGCGGCGTTTCGATCTGGTCGCACAGTTCCGCACACCGCCGCGCAAGGTGCGTGAGCGTATCGTGGAGCGTTATTTTCCGGATGCGCTGTTGTCTGAAACCGGCGTTGCGGCCTTGAGTGAATTGGAAGCCTTGCCGCCTGCACAAATCGAACGTGCCGCCAAGGTGGTGAAGGCGCTGGGCAGCAAGCGTCGCGATGAGCGCGATGCGCAGGCCAAACGCATCGTGGAGATGTCGTTGCGGGCGATGGGGCATTCCACGGCGAGGAAAACCGCCGGGTTGCCGCCGCATTACGATCCGGCGTTTCTCAATACCGATCGCGATCTTTCCGCGCTGATCGAGGGTTTGCGTGCCGGGCGGGCGGCGCGGCTGTGTCTGTTCGGGCCGCCCGGCACGGGCAAGACGGCGCTCGGGCATCACCTGGCGCAGGTGCTGGATCGCCCGCTGCACGTCAAGCGCGCGTCCGATCTGGTGAGCATGTGGGTGGGCGAAACCGAGAAGAATCTGGCGCAGGCGTTTCTGGAGGCGGGCGATGAGGGCGCAATCCTGTTGATCGACGAGGCCGACAGTTTTCTTCAGGATCGCAGCCGTGCGCAGCGGAGCTGGGAGGTGAGTCAGGTCAATGAAATGCTGACGCAGATGGAGGCATTCGAGGGCATTTTCATTGCGTCCACCAATCTGGTCGATTCGCTCGATGCGGCGAGTCTGCGGCGTTTCGATTTCAAGCTGCGTTTCGATTATCTGGGCGCGGCGCAACGTGTGGCCTTGTTCCGCCGTGTGCTGGACGAGGATGCGCTCGATGCTGCCAGTTTGCATCGGATCGAACGGCTGGATCGCTTTACACCCGGCGACATGGCGAACGCGCTGCGGCAGTTGCGGGTGTTGGGGCAGGTGCCGGAGATAGGCACGTTGCTGGATCTGGTGGAGGCGGAGTTGCGCCTCAAGCCGGGCGGGGCGGTGGCGCGCATCGGGTTCGTTCGGTGATGCGTGTCAGCAGCACGCCAGCGTGCAGTGCGTGCGAAGTGTGCGATCGCGTGTGATGGGTGGAAGCACAACAGTGCGGCGTGGACGGTGATGAGGCAGTTCAGGGTAATGTGTGTGAGGGCCGACGGCAGTGCGTGGCGGACGATTTCGGCAACGCGTTCGTCGTCGCAGGGAATGTCCGGATGTTCGGCGAGACAGGGCGCCATCACGAGGGCTGCCGTGGCGGATGCCCGGTTCGCCATCCGCTATCATGAGGGGCTGTTCCAAACGGACATCGGACAAGCACATGCGGGTACTGGTCAGCAACGACGACGGGGTGGATGCGCCGGGCATCAAGGTATTGGCCCGCGGGTTGCGCGAGGCCGGACACGAGGTGGTCACCGTTGCGCCGGATCGGGATCGCTCCGGGGCGTCGAATTCGTTGACGCTGGATCGCCCGTTGCGGGTGCGGGAGGTCGATGGCGACACGTGGTGCGTGGTCGGCACGCCGACCGATTGCGTGCATCTGGCGCTGGCCGGGCTGCTCGACGTGGAGCCGGACATCGTGGTGTCGGGCATCAACACGCACGCCAACCTCGGCGACGACGTGATTTATTCGGGTACCGTGGCGGCGGCGATGGAAGGGCGCTTTCTCGGATTGCCGGCGATCGCGATGTCGCTGGTGCAACAGGGTGAGGCGCAGAGCCATTACGCTACCGCTGCGCGCGTCGCAGTGGAGCTGACGGCGCGTCTGCTGGTCGATCCGCTGCCGGCCAATACCATTCTCAACGTGAACGTGCCGAATGTGGCGTATGAGGATCTGCGCGGTTTCGAGGTGACGCGTCTAGGCAACCGCCATCGTGCCGAGCGCTGCATCCCGCAGGAGGACCCGCGCGGGCGGCGCATCTGGTGGATCGGCATGGCCGGGCCGGAGCAGGACGCCGGACCGGGCACGGATTTCCATGCCATTCGCTCGCGTTGCGTTGCGATCACGCCGATCCATGTCGATCTCACCCGTTATCAGGCGTTGGAGAAGGTGGCGGGCTGGGTCGAAGGCTTGACCGCCGCGATGGAGTTGTCGCGGTGATGCGAGCCCGTTTGTCGCCGGAAGCCAGTGGCGTGGGAATGACCTCGCAGCGCGCCCGCGAGCGGCTGGTGGAAAACCTGCGTCGCAACGACATTCGCGATGAGCGCGTGCTTGAAACGATGCGTAACGTGCCGCGTCACCTTTTCATCGACGAAGCATTGGCCAGCCGCGCATACGAAGACACGGCCTTGCCCATCGGACGCGGCCAGACGATTTCCCAGCCGTGGGTGGTGGCGCGCATGACCGAGGCGCTGCTTGAGGCCGGCGTGCGTGGCAACGTGCTGGAAATCGGCACCGGCTCGGGCTATCAGGCGGCGGTGTTGTCGCAGCTGGTGGAGCATGTTTATACCGTCGAGCGCATCGACGAATTGCAACGCGCCGCGCGCCGCTGTTTCCGCAAGCTGGGCTATCGCAACATCCATTGCCGCTACAGCGATGGCCGCATCGGATGGGCCGAGCATGCGCCCTACGATGGCATCCTCGTCACGGCGGCTGCCAGCGCGTTCGATCCAGAGCTCCTGCGTCAGCTCTCGCCGCGTGGCGTGTTGGTGGCGCCGGTGGGCGAAGCGGGTGGGGTGCAGCAGTTGATGCGTTGGCGCGCCGACAACGACGGCTGGCAGCCGGAGGTGCTCGGTGCGGTGTCGTTCGTGCCGCTGCTGGGAGGCACGGCGTGAAGATTTTTGCACCGTTGTACGAGCGCATGCTGGGCTGGTCGCGGCATCGTCACGCGCCGGCGCTGTTGGGCGGGGTGAGCTTTTTCGAAGCCATCGTGTTTCCGATTCCGCCCGAAGTGATGCTTGCGCCGATGTCGCTGGCGGAGCCGAAGCGGGCGTACTGGTTCGCCACGATCAGCCTGGTGGCCTCGATGCTGGGCATGTTCGTGGGCTATGCGATCGGGCATTTCGCGATCGAACTGGCGATGCCTCTGCTGGAGCGGTTCGGTTATGCCGCGCAGTTCGAGGAGATCAAGCGACAGGCAGCGGAGAATGGCTTCTGGCTGCTGTTGCTGGCCGGTTTCACGCCGGTGCCGTTCAAGGTGTTCACATTGGCGTCCGGTGCGATCGGGATGCCGCTGCTGCCGTTCTTTTTCGGTGCGTTGATCGGGCGTGGCAAGCGGGTGTTCCTGGTGGCGTGGGCGATCCGGCTCGGCGGGGCGAAAGCCGAAGCGATGCTGCGCAAGCACATTGAACCGATAGGATGGGTCGCACTGGTATTGCTGGTGGGCGCGATCGCTTACCTGGTCTTTTCCGGAGGAAGCGCATGAGATTGCATCGGGCCGTGTGGATATTGCTGATGCCGGCACTGATTGCCGGTTGCGGCGTGCGTCCGCGTACGGTGGTGAAGCAGGATCCAGGCGTGGTCAACACCTCGGGCGCGTCGTCGTCACGCACCGCGACTGCGACACGCGACCATGTGGTGGTGCGAGGAGACACGCTCTACGGCATCGCGTTCCGCAACTCACTGGATTACCGCGACGTGGCGCGCTGGAACGGCATCGCGTCGCCGTACACCATTTATCCGGGGCAACGTCTGCGTCTGGCGCCACCTGAATCGGTCGCCGCGACGCGTCAACACGCGACCCGGCAGCAGCCGGCAACGTCGAGCCGACCGCCCACTGCGACAGCGGCTGCCACGCCATCGACACGTCCCGCGACCAGTCAGACCAAGCCCGCAAGCTCGACCCCGCAGGCGCCGTCCACGTCAACATCGACGGCTTCCAGCACCACGGTGTCGGCCACGCAGCCAGCCACGTCGATGCCGCCGGCAGCACCTGCCGCGCCGGTGTCCTCGACACCGGCGACGACGCGCACCTCAGGTGCCGCGACAACCCCCATCGTGGCAACCGGTGGCAGTCGCACGGTCGAAGGCATCAGCTGGCGATGGCCGACGAGCGGGCAGATCATCAGTCGCTTCGTGGGCGGTGAGCCGACCCGGCAGGGCATCGGGGTCGCCGGCAACGCCGGGCAGGCCGTCGTGGCCACCGCCGACGGCGAGGTGGTGTATTCGGGATCGGGACTCATCGGCTACGGCGAACTGATCATCGTGCGCCATTCCGATACATTCCTTTCCGCCTATGGCCACAATCGCCAGCGTCTGGTCAGCGAGGGGCAGAAAGTGAAGGCTGGCCAGCAGATCGCCGAAATGGGGCGCAGCGGCGCCAGTCGCGACATGCTGCATTTCGAGATCCGCAAGAACGGCAAGCCGGTCGATCCGTTGCCGTTCCTGCCGGCGCGCTGAGCCCGTGCCCGTACATGAATCCGCAGGTCGGGGCTGCGACCCCGACGCAAGGATTCAATCCAGGCCCGTCATGCCGAGGATGTTGTAGCCGCAATCCACGTAGGTCACCTCACCGGTGACACCGGCGGCGAGGTCCGAACACAGGAACGCGCCGACGTTGCCGACATCTTCGATGGTGACATTGCGCCGCAGCGGTGCCTGTTCTTCGACGTGGGTGAGCATTTTGCGCAGATTGCCCACACCCGAGGCGGCGAGTGTCTTGATCGGGCCGGCGGAAATGGCGTTGACGCGAGTGCCTTCCGGACCGAGGTTCATCGCCAGATAACGCACGGCCGATTCCAGTGCGGCCTTGGCGACGCCCATGACGTTGTAGTTCGGCAGCGCCTTGACCGAGCCCAGGTAGGTCAGCGTCAGGATCGATCCATTGCGCCCCTGCATCATCGGCCGCGCGGCCTTGGCGAGTGCTGCGAGGCTGTAGGCCGACACGTCGAGTGCAATGCCGAAGCTTTCGCGGGTGAGGTTGTCGATGAAACCGCCATCCAGCGTCTCGCGCGGGGCAAAACCCACCGAGTGGACGAGGATGTCGAAGCCGTCCCAGCGCTCGCGGAGCGCGGAGAACACCGCGTCGATCTGGGCATCGTCGGCGACGTCCAGCGGCAGGACGATATCCGAACCGTATTCCGCCGCCGCTTCTTCGACGCGCGACTTCAGTTTGTCGTTCTGATAGGTGAACGCCAGTTCCGCGCCTTCGCGGCGCATTGCCTCGGCGATGCCGTTGGCGATGGAGCGCTGGCTGGCGATGCCGACGATCAGGGCGCGTTTGCCTGCAAGAAAACCCATGTGTGCTGTCTCCTGGAACGAGCGCAGGACGAGCCTGCGTGGTGGTCGGGGAAAGATGGCGAAGTGTGATGCCTGATAGGCCGGCGCGCCAGTCTGGCCTTGCCGTCGTGCCGCGCGCTGGCTGCGCTCGACGGGATGGATTCGATCAGGGCACCAGGCGCAGCCGCTGGCCGGGACGAAGCACGGAGCGTCCTGTCAGGCCATTGAGTTGGAACAAGGTCTGCAACTTCACGCCGTTGCGCTTCGCGATGGCGCCGAGGGTGTCGCCGCGCCGCACGACGTAAACGTCCGAGGACGTGCTGCCGATTTCCGGTGGAGGCGTTGCCGGTGGCAACGCCTCGATCGCGAGCCGATCAGCCAGAGACAACGGCGCGAGCAAGTCACGCGGGGCGTTGTTCGCGATGAACCCCTTGCGGAATGCGGGATTGAGTGTCGCGAGAATGTCGCGTGGCACGTCCTGGCGCTCGGCGAGCGCGGCCAACGAAGATTGACCTGGTGGCAGGCGCACGGGGACCAGAGGGTCGATCGTCTCCGTCGAAACCGGTATGCCGAATCGTTCCGGCTGACCGAGCAGGCACGCGAGCGCCTTCAGTTTGGCGAGGTGTTCGAAGGTGGTGTCGGGCAGGCCGCTGGGCTCCCGCTCGAACAGCGAGAACGCAACGTCGGGCCGGGTGTCCACCAGCCGTTGCAGGCGCTGCGGCCCGGCATTGAACGCCGCAGTGGCCAGCTTCCAGTCGCCGAATCGATTGTGCATCTGCGCCAGATAGCGCATGGCTGCGCCGGTGGAGGCCAGCGCGTCCATCCGGCCGTCGTAGGCCGGGGTCACCGGCAAACCGAGAAAGCTCGCGGTGGATCGGCCGAACTGCCACAAGCCGACGTGGTCGCCAGCACCGCGCGCATCGGGCCGGTACCAGCTTTCGGCGATGGGCAGCAGCGCGTATTCGCCGGGCAGGCGATAGCGATCCAGTTCGTCCAGCACCAGTGCCATGAACGGCGCGATGGTGTCGATCTGGTTGGCAAAGCGTTGCGGAGATCCGGCATAGCGCCCTTGCCAGTGACGCACGCGGGGATGATCGACGCAGGGCAGGTCGACCATGCGTTCGCGCAGGCGCTGAAGGACTTGTGCTGCCGAGGTTGGCGGTGCCGGCTCTGGCGAGATGTGGACGTAAGGGTTTTCCGCGACTGGTGCGGCGGAAGGCTGCGCTGCCGAGTCACTGCGAGGAGTCGGTGGTGTTGCGGTTGGGGCAGGCTCGGTGGGCGGACGCAACGGCTGAGATTGGCAGCCGATGAGGGCCAGCACGGCCAGTGCCGCGAACAGTCGAAGCGCCGCGTTCATGGGGCGACGAAACCGTCTTTCCAGCGTCGCAGCGCGGCGAAGGTGTCCAGCGCGTCCGATGCCTGTGATCCGCACTGCGCGGCAACGCTGGCGGCAACCTGCGGGTCGTCGCAACGCAGGAAAGGATTGGTGGCCAGTTCGGTGGCGAGCAAAACCGGCAGCGTCGGGCGCTTCAGCGCGCGGGCGGCGCGGGCCTGTCCGATGCGATGGGCCAGTGCGGGATTGGTCGGATCGACCACCTGCGCAAAGGCCGCATTGGCGAGGGTGTATTCGTGGCCGCAACACAGCTGCAGATCTCCCGGCAACGCGGCGATTCGCTGCAGCGAATCGAACATCTGCGCTGGCGAACCCTCGAACAGTCGGCCGCAGCCCAGACTGAAAAGCGTGTCGCCAGTGAACACCACACCTTCTCCGACGTAGACGATGTGAGTCAGTGTGTGCCCGGGAACCTGCATCACGGTGAAGCGCAGACCGGCAGCCGGCAGGTCGACCGCGTCGCCCTCGCCGACGCGGCTGCTCGCGCAATCGATGCGCATGTCCTCGGGGGCGTACACCGGTACCCCGCACCGTTCGGCCAGTTCCGCCGCCGCACCGATATGGTCGGCATGGTGGTGGGTCAGAAGAATCGCGCACGGGCGCAGGCCCTGTTCCATCGCTGTCAGCACCGGCGCGGCTTCGCCGGGGTCGACGACCACTGCGCGGCCGTTCGCGCCGGCCAGCGTCCAGATGTAGTTGTCGCGCAGCGCGGGCAGGGCAGTAGGGGAAGGCATCGGTGGCGGGGTAAACTGGGCATCGATTGCTTTTAGCGCGCGAACCATGCCGGCAGCTTCCCCACCGCGTCAACCAGATCGTCCGCTTGCGTGGTTCGATACGCCACAGGGCAGGGCCGTACTGGCGGATGAGCACGGGTTGCTGATGCCGCTGTTGGTGCGCTGTCCCGGCAGTCGGGTCTGCCATGTCCTGCCAACGGCCAATGCCGCCGCTCATGCGCCACCGATGCTGATGCCGAATTCCGACCGGTTGTGGTGCGACGCCGAAGGCTGGCATGCCGGTGAGGAGCCGGCGCGGGATATCCCCGGCGTGCCAGCGCACAGCGTCGATCTGGTGGTGGCCATGCATGTCGTCGGGACCCTGCCCGAACCGCTGCCGCGGTTGGCGGCGATCCAGCGCATGCTGGCCCCCGGCGGCACGGTTTTCTTCGTCGAGTTCAATCCCTGGGGACCATACCGCCGGCAGTGGCGCGATCTCGGCATGGACGCGATGCCGTTGCGACGCCTGCGCGCGCTGGTTGACGGGTGCGGCCTGGAGGTCGGGGCGAGTTATGCGCTGCGCCCGCGCACGTCGTCTGATTCCAGTGGCATGTTGCTGCGCCACAACTGGCGCTTGCCCGCGTGGTTGCCATTCCGTGCCTATGTCATCCGTGCCCGCAAACCCGAACCGGGAATGACCTTGGCGGGAGGCAAGGCCCTGTCTTCTGCCCTGATTCAAGCGCCGAACGCATGAGCGCCGTGGACGAGGTGTTGATCCATACCGACGGAGCCTGCCTGGGCAATCCCGGCCCGGGTGGCTGGGCGGCGCTGCTGCATTTCCGCGGTACCGAGCGGGAGTTGTCGGGTGGGGAGAAAGACACCACCAACAACCGGATGGAGTTGATGGCTGCGATTGCGGCACTCGAGGCGCTCACGCGGCCCTGCACCGTCCGGTTGCGAACCGATTCCCAGTATGTGCGCCAGGGCATCACCGAGTGGATGCCCCGCTGGATCGCCAAGGGCTGGCGCACCGCGGGCGGCGGGGTCGTGAAGAATCGCGATTTGTGGGAGCGTCTTGCCGCTGCCGCTGCACGCCATGCCATCCAGTGGGAGTGGGTGCGCGGTCACAATGGCGATCCGGACAACGAGCGCGTGGACCTGCTCGCCCGCACGGCTGCCGAGGCCATCAGAAGCGCAGGAGATTGAGGCGTGCGTCAAATCGTTCTGGATACGGAAACCACCGGCACCGAACATGTGCAAGGCGATCGCGTCATCGAGATTGGCTGTCTGGAGTTGCTCGACCGCCGTCCGAGCGGCCGCAAGTTCCACTGCTATCTCAATCCCGATCGTGACAGTCATCCCAAGGCCCTCGAGGTGCATGGGCTCACGACGGAGTTTCTTTCCGACAAGCCCCGATTCATCGAAGTCGTGGATGAATTTCTCGATTTTGTCCGGGGTGCGGAACTCATCATTCACAACGCATCCTTCGACGTGGGCTTTCTCGATGCCGAGCTGGAGCGGTGTGGCGCCCGCTACGGCGCGCTTGCCGACCATGTCGCAGGCGTCGTGGACACGCTCCTCCTGGCACGCGAGCTGTACCCCGGGCAGCGCTCAAGCCTGGATGTGCTGTGCAAGCGTTTTGGCATCGACAACTCGGGGCGGTCCTTGCACGGTGCGTTGCTGGATGCCGGCTTGCTGCTGGATGTCTACATCGCACTGACGTCCGGACAATTCGATCTGGCGTTGGGAGGGGATGCCAGCGCCGAGCGCTCCGGCTCGGCATCGAGCTGCATCGAGACAGTGCATCGCGAGGTTCGGGTGGTCCGAGCCAGCCCGGAGGAGCAGGCCGTCCACCAAGCGCGTGTCGAGGTGATTGCGACACTGTCTGGCCGGTCGCTGTGGCCGGATGCCTTGGAAGCGTGAGCCGTGCTCGCTCCGCCGCTTCCGGCGATTCCCGGTTATCGCATCCTGCGCAGGCTTGGTGCGGGTGCCAGCGGTACCGTGTTCCACGCCATCCAGGAGGGCACCGACCGCGAGGTCGCACTCAAGTTGTTCGAGCCGGTGGATCATCCCGACGCGACACGACCGGAGGACGTGGATCGCGAGCGCCGGGTTGCCGCATCGCTGCGCCATCGCAACCTCGCCCGGATCCATGCCATCGGCGACTACGGGGATCAGCGCTGGCTGGCGTGCGAATTCCTTGCCGGTGGCACCTTGTCCCAGCGCATCGCCATGCGCATGCCGCTGGCACAGGTGTTGGACGTGGTGTGCGACATCGCGCGCGGGCTGGGTCATGTGCATGCGCGCGGCATCGTCCATGGCGACGTGAAACCCGCCAATGTGCTGTTCCGGGGCGGGCGTGATCCCCGCACTGCGAACGATGCGGTTCTGGTGGATTACGGCGTCGCCGTTTTCGCGACCGACGGACGTACAACCATGCAAGGCGGCACGCCCGACTACATGAGCCCCGAGCAGGCCAGGGGCGGAGTCATCGACGGGCGGTCGGACTTCTACAGTCTCGGGGTGACCTTGCACGAAATGCTTGTCGGCTGCGTTCCACTTCGGGACGGAAATGGCGAGTTGCCGTCGCATCGGGCGATTCCCCGTCTGCCGGATCGGGTCCACTGGCTGCAACCGCTGCTGGACACGCTGCTTGCCGAAGACCCCGCCGAACGCCCCGATGATACCGGTGCGCTTCTGGACATGCTGGCGTCCTTGCGTCTCGCCTCGCCCGAAGCGGCGGTGCTTGACCCTGCGCCCCGCGACGAAGGCCTGCCACGCACTTATGGTGTCGACGCAACGCCATCGTCGCTGCGCGCCTGGCGTTGGCTTGCGCTCGTGCTGGCGCTGGCCATCGGGGCTGCGTTTGCGGGGTGGTTGTTGCGATGAGGCAATAGCGCCTCGCGGTCGGTTTCAAACGCGCCTCAGGCCGGCCTCGGGGATCGGCGCGAGGCCGGCCTGGCCCCTTGTGCGATGCCGCGATCCCGCTTTCGGAAGGCCGGGTGGCTTGCGATGAGCCTCTTGTCCGTGTTCAAATGTAATAACACGTTATTACATTGAATTCAGCACCTCCATGAAACGCCTCCCTGTCCGCAGTTCCGCCGATCGCGATGCCGCACTCGACCGTCTGGTCGAGGCGTTGCTTGGCTTGCGGTCCGGCGACGAGATGCGGGCGATGCTGATCGATCTGTGCACGCCGGCGGAACTGGAAGCCCTGTCCGATCGCTGGCAGGTGGTGCCGCTGCTGCTCGGTGGCGTCCCGTATCGGGACATCCACGAGCGCACCGGGGTCAGCGTCACCACCATCGGGCGGGTGGCGCGTTGTCTCACGCACGGCGCAGGCGGCTACCTGCATGCGGCCAAGGCATTGGGCCTGGAGCGACATCGGGCAACGTCCTGATACGCGCATTCCGATCCAACCCCTGGCTTGTTCCTCAACTTTTCCGGTATCCCATGAAACCACGTGACCGCCTGCGCATCGCGACGCAGAAATCCGGGCGCCTCTCCGCGCCGGGGCGCGAATTGTTGACCCGTTCCGGGCTGTCGTTCCGCGAAAGCCGTGACCGGCTGTTCTGCTATGGCGAAGCGCTGCCGATCGACCTGTTGCTGGTGCGCGACGACGACATTCCCGGCCTCATCGCCGAAGGCACCTGCGATCTGGGTTTCGTCGGCCGCAATGTGCTGGAGGAACTGCGTCTGGGCGAAATCCGCGAAGGCCGCGAACCTGCGTTTGCCGAACTGCGCGCGCTCGGATTCGGCCACTGCCGGCTCTCGATCGCCTTGCCGCAGGAACAGGAATGGAACGGTCCGCAGACCCTGGCCGGGCTGCGCATCGCGACTTCGTATCCGAATCTGCTGGCCGACTGGCTGGACAGGAACGGCGTGCAGGCCGAGGTCGTGATGTTGTCCGGCTCGGTTGAAATCGCGCCGCGTCTGGGCAAGGCCGAGGCGGTATGCGATCTGGTGTCGTCCGGGGCCACGCTCGCGGCCAACCAATTGCGCGAGGTGGCGACGATCCTGGAGAGTGAAGCGGTGCTGGTGGGGCCGGCGCAGGCGTTCTCCGATGAGCGCGCTGCACTCGCGGATTTGCTGCTGAGGCGGCTGGATGGCGTGCTCAAGGTGCGCGATGCCCGGCTGCTGCTCCTTCAAACCGATCGCAGCACGTTGGCGGATGTCACCGCGTTGTTGCCCGGAGGTGCGTTGCCAACCGTCAGCTGCATCGAAGGACGCGCCGATGTCGTGGCGTTGCACGTGGTGTGCGACGGCGAAATCACCTGGCAGCACCTCGAAGACCTCAAACGCGCGGGCGCACGGTCGATGCTCGTGTTGCCCGTCGAACAGATGCTGGCGTGAGGGCGAAACCATGACGATTCACGAGTGGAGTCAACTGGATGCCGAGCAACGTATTGCGTTGATGCAGCGGCCCGCACTGGTGGATGACGCTGCGCTCCGTGCGGCCGTCGCGGAGTTGATTGCGAAGGTCCGCAAGGAAGGACGCGATGCATTGCGCGAGCTGACGACACGCTTCGACGGCTGCGAGCTGGATGACTTCCGCGTCGGCCAGGATGCCTTTGCCGCCGCGAACGCGCAGGTGTCCGATCGACTTCGCGCCGCGATCCTTGCCGCGAAAGAGCGCATTGCGCTATTCCACCGTGCGGGGATGACGCAGCCGTATGCGCTCGACACCGCGCCGGGGGTACGCTGCGAGCGTGTGTTGCGCCCCATTCAGCGCGTCGGCCTGTACGTTCCGGCCGGTTCCGCGCCGCTGCCGTCCACCGCGTTGATGCTGGGCGTGCCGGCGCAGTTGGCGGGTTGTCCGGAGGTCGTGCTGTGCACGCCGCCGCGAGCCGATGGAACGGCCGACCCCGCCGTGCTGGTGGCGGCGCAGGCCTGCGGCATCGATACCGTGTTCCTGCTCGGTGGCGTGCAGGCGATCGCCGCGATGGCGTATGGCGTGGGCGGCGTGCCGCATTGCGACAAATTGTTCGGCCCGGGCAACAGTTACGTCACGCAGGCCAAGCAGCACGTGGCCAACGATCCGCAAGGTGCAGCGATCGACATGCCCGCCGGACCGTCGGAAGTCCTTGTCATTGCCGATGCGGGTGCCAACGCGGAATTCGTGGCCGCGGATCTCTTGTCTCAAGCCGAACACGGTCCCGACTCGCAAGTGATTTTGTTGTCCGATGACGTCGCGTTGCTCGAACGGGTGAAGTCCGAAGTGCAGCAGCAGGCTGCGTCATTGCCACGACGCGACATCGTCGGCCGTGCGTTGACGCATGCACGCCTGATCCGGGTGGCGGACATCGGGGAAGCCATCGCGATCTCCAATGCGTACGCGCCAGAGCACTTGATCTTGTCGTTGCGCGAACCGCGCCCTTGGCTGGATCGCGTGACCAGTGCCGGATCGATTTTCCTGGGCGATTACGCGCCGGAAGCGCTTGGCGATTATTGCAGCGGCACCAATCATGTGTTGCCGACTTACGGTGCGGCGCGGGCGTGGAGCGGCGTGTCGGTGGCCAGCTTCCAGAAGACGATCACGGTGCAGGAGGTCTCGGCGGCGGGATTGGCTTGCATCGGCCCGGATGCCGTCACGTTGGCGCAGGCCGAACAGCTGGAGGCGCACGCGCAAGCGGTGTCGCGGCGGCTGGCTTCGATCGGGAGTGCAACGTGAGCGTGCTGGATTTGGTGCGACCGGATCTGCGCGCGTTCGCCGGTTACAGTTCGGCGCGTCGAACCGGTGCCAGCGGTCGAGTGTGGCTCAATGCCAATGAAAGCCCGTGGCCCAGTCCGGCCGATGCCGGCGCGCGCTGCAATCGCTATCCATCGCCGCAACCGGAGACCTTGCGTGTTGCGTTGGCGGCACTGTACGGCGTGACGCCGGAGCAGTTGCTGATCGGACGCGGCAGCGATGAGGCCATCGATCTGCTGGTGCGTGCCTCGTGTCGACCGGAGCGCGATGCGGTGGTGATTTCGCCGCCGGTGTTCGGCATGTATGCCGTCAGCGCGCGGCTGCAGAACGCGCCGCTGATCGAAGTGCCCCTCCGGGACGTTGCTGCCGGATTTGCTGCGGATCTGGACGCCATCGCTCGGGCTGCAGAGCAACAGGGCGCGCGCCTGGTGTTCCTGTGCTCGCCGGGCAATCCGACGGGCGACGTCATCGCGCTGGACGATATCGCCGCGCTGGCTGCGCGTCTTGAGGGTCAGGCGATCGTCGTGGTGGACGAGGCCTACGGCGAGTTCTCCGACCTGCCTTCGGTGACAACGCTGTTGCAGGAACACGCGAATCTTGCCGTACTGCGGACGCTGTCGAAGGCGCATGCACTCGCGGCAGCCCGCATCGGTACCTTGATCTCGGCTCCCGAGCTGATCGCCGTGCTGCGCAACTGTCAGGCACCGTATCCCTTGCCGACGCCATGCGTCGATCTCGCGCTGGCTGCGCTGGCACCCGACGTGCTGGAGGAGACGCACCGACGCATCACCGTGGCGCGTGCCGAACGCGCGCGGCTGTCGGCGGCGTTGGCAGCGCGTCCGGGCGTACGTCGCGTGTATCCATCGCAAGGCAATTTCGTGTTGGTGCGCTTTGATGACGCACAGTCGGCATTCGATCGATTGCTCGCCGCCGGTGTGGTGGTGCGCGACCAACGCGCCGCGCTGCAGCTGCACGATGCGTTGCGCATCAGCGTCGGGTCGCCGGAAGAAAACGATGCAGTGATCGCCGCACTGTCGAACAACAAGGACGCCACCGCATGACTCGCATTCTGTTCGTTGATCGCGATGGCACGCTGATCGAAGAGCCCGCCGATTTCCAGATCGATGCCTACGCAAAACTGCGCTTCGTGCCTGGCGTGATTCCGGCGATGCTGAGGTTGCGCGACGCGGGTTTCGAGTTCGTCATCGTCACCAACCAGGATGGCCTTGGCACCGAGAGTTTTCCGCGCGAGCACTTCATCGGTCCGCATGAATTGATGATGCAGGTGTTCGCTTCGCAGGGCATCCGCTTCCGCGAAGTGCTGATCGACGAGAGTTTCCCGCACGAGAACAAGCCCACGCGCAAGCCGGGCATCGATCTTGCGCTGCACTACCTGCGCGATCGTTCGATCGATCTGGACGGCTCGGCGATGGTCGGCGATCGTGACACCGACATCGAATTCGCGCGGAATCTGGGTATCCGTGGTTTCAAGCTCGGCCCGGGATTGGAAACCTGGGAATCGATCGCGCACGCGTTGGTCGATGCGCCGCGCACCGCCGTGGTCGAGCGCAACACGAAGGAAACCCGGATCCGGGTGGAGCTGGATCTGGATCGCTCCGGCACGGCGGACATCCACACCGGGCTCGGCTATTTCGACCACATGCTCGACCAGATCGGCAAGCACGGAGGCTTTTTTCTCTCGCTGCGCTGTGATGGTGATCTGCACATCGACGAACACCACACCATCGAGGACAGTGCCTTGGCACTGGGACAGGCGCTGCGCCAGGCCATCGGCGACAAGCGCGGCATCGGGCGCTATGGCGCTTCCGCTGAAGTCGCCGATGCCACTGGCGGCGAGCGGGATGCGCTGCAGGGCAGCATCGTGCTGCCGATGGATGAAACCCTGGCACGCGCGGCACTGGATTTCTCCGGGCGTCCGTACTTCGTGTTCGATGGCGTATTCCCGCGCGAGCGTGTGGGCGAGCTGCCGACCGAACTGGTCGCGCATTTCTTCCGTTCGCTGTGCGAAACGGCCGGCCTCAATCTGCATCTGTCGGTGCGGGGTGAAAATGCGCATCACATGGTCGAGGCCTGCTTCAAGGCGTTCGCACGTGCGCTGCGCCAAGCCATTCGCCGGCAGGGACACGACGTGCCAAGCACCAAGGGAGCACTGTGATGCGCGTGGCTGTCATTGATTCCGGCGGTGCCAACATCGGCTCGGTGCGCTATGCGCTGGACCGGCTCGGCGTGGCGTCGATCCTCACATCCGATGCAAACGTCATCGGTGAAAGCGAGCGAGTGATCCTGCCTGGTGTCGGCGCGGCGGCGATCGCGATGGCGCGGTTGCACGAGCTGGGCCTGATCGACACCCTTCGCAGTTTGACCCAGCCGGTGCTGGGCATCTGCCTCGGCATGCAGTTGCTGTTCGAGTCCTCGGAGGAGGGCGAGGTGCAGACCTTGGGGCTATTGCCGGGGCGGGTGACGAAGTTGCCGGAAGCGCCGGGCGTGCGTATCCCGCACATGGGATGGAACCAGCTTGTGCTGCGACGCGAAAGCCCGTTGCTCGGAGGCATCGCCAGTGGTGACTCGTGCTATTTCGTGCACAGCTACGCCGCGCCCGTGACGGCGGACTGCATCGCGTCCAGCGCGCATGGCGTGCCGTTCGCGGCGCTGGTGCAGCGGGGAAATATCGCTGGTGCGCAGTTCCACCCCGAGCGCTCGGGAGCGACGGGCGCGCGTCTGTTGCAGAACTTCGTGTGCGGAGAGATCGCATGAGCTGGCAAATCTATCCTGCGATCGATGTGCGCGACGGGCGTGTGGTTCGCCTCAGGCAAGGCGATTACGCGCAGCAAACCGGCTACGACACGGCGCCTTTGGCATTGGCGCAGCGGTATGCGTCCGAGGGCGCCCGGTGGCTGCATTTGGTGGATCTGGATGCAGCGCGGGATGGCGGCTATACGCTCTCGCCGTTGCTGGGCGAGATCGCGCACAGCACGGCATTGCAGGTTCAGACGGGCGGGGGTGTCCGTCGGCGCGAGGATGTCGCCCGCATTCTGGATGCCGGTGCCGCACGCGTGGTGGTGGGCAGCATCGCGGTGCGCGATCCCGAGTCCGTCGCGGGTTGGATTGCCGACTTCGGTGCGGAGCGCATCACCGTGGCGTTGGATGCACGCCAGATCGATGGCCAGTGGCGTTTGCCGTTGCATGGCTGGACACACGTGTCCGAACGCACGCTCGCCGGGCTGGCGTCACAGTTCGCCGAGGCCGGCATGAAACATCTGTTGTGCACGGACATCGGCCGCGACGGCATGTTGGCCGGGCCGAACACCACGCTTTACGCGGAGCTGTGCAGCATGATTCCCGATGTGGCCGTGCAGGCCTCCGGCGGCATTCGCGACATCGCGGACATCGTCGCTTCGCGTGCCGTCGGATGCCGGGGGGCGATCCTCGGCAAGGCCCTGCTGGAAGCGCGGTTCGACCTCAAGGATGCCCTCGCATGTTGAGCCGAAGGATCATTCCCTGTCTGGACGTGCGCGATGGCCGCGTGGTCAAGGGCGTGCGTTTCCGCGATCACGTCGACATCGGCGGCATCGAGGAACTGGCCGCGCGCTATCGGGATCAAGGCGCGGACGAATTGGTGTTCTACGACATCACCGCCAGCCCGCAGGGACGCAGCGTCGACCGCGCCTGGATCGAGCGCGTGGCGCGCCTGATCGACATTCCGTTCTGCGTCGCAGGCGGCATCCGCAGCGTGGGCGATGCGCGTGCCGCACTGCATGCCGGTGCCGACAAGATTTCGATCAACACCCCGGCGCTGGAGCGGCCGGAGCTGATTTCCGAACTGGCCGGTGCCTTCGGTGTGCAATGCGTGGTGGTGGGCATCGACAGCCTGCGCGACGCCGATGGGCAATGGCGTGTGCGCAGCCATACCGGTGACCCGGATGCGACCCGCAGTCATGCGCGCACCACGCTGGAGTGGATCACCGAAGCGCAGCAGCGCGGGGCCGGGGAGATCGTGCTCAACTGCATGGCTTCCGATGGCGTGCGCAACGGCTACGACATCGAGCAGCTCACCGCCGCGCGTGCGGTGTGCCGGGTGCCGCTGGTGGCATCTGGTGGTGCTGGGGTGATGGCGCACTTCACCCAGGTTTTCCAGCGCGCCGATGTAGACGGGGCGCTGGCCGCCAGCGTGTTCCATTCCGGCGCGGTGGCGATTCCACAACTCAAACGCGAACTGGCCGACGCTGGCGTTGAGGTGCGCGATGTCGAATGAAATTCCCGCGCCGTTTGATCCCGATGCGCTGGCCTGGGACAAGCAGGGCGGCCTGTTGCCGGTGATCGTGCAGGACGCGGACAACCGGCGCGTGCTGATGCTCGGCTACATGGACCGCGCAGCGCTGGCCGCGACGCGGGAAAGCGGACGCGTCACCTTCTTCAGTCGCAGCAAGCAGCGGCTGTGGACCAAGGGCGAAAGTTCCGGCCATTTCCTGCGGCTTGTCCGCATCGAAACCGATTGCGACGCGGACACACTGCTGGTGCAGGCACATCCGGCCGGCCCGACCTGCCACCTCGGGCGCGCCAGTTGCTTTCCCGACGCGCCGTGCGATTTTCTGGCTGAACTGGACGCCCTCATCGCGCAACGCGAACGCGAGCGGCCTGAAGGCAGTTACACGACGAAACTGTTCGAATCGGGCATCAAACGCATCGCCCAGAAAGTCGGCGAGGAAGGCGTGGAAACCGCGCTGGCCGCCACCGTGCGAGATACCGAAGAACTGAAAAACGAAGCCGCCGATCTGCTCTACCACCTGATCGTGCTGCTGCGCGCGTCCGGTCTGTCGCTTGATGATGCGGTGGGCGTGCTGCGACAGCGCCACGGCGGCTGATGTCCCGTGTGGCCGCAGCACGGTGGTATCGTCGCGACCTGATCCAGCAGGGCGACAAGGGAGCACGACGATGATGGAAGCCGAGTCCAGCGAAGGCCGGGTGGCAGTACTGGTGGACTGCGACAATGTGCAGCCGGAGATCGTCGAACACGCGCTGCGTTTCGTCGCGCAGTTCGGGCGCGTCGTGGTGCGGCGTGGCTACGGCAACCCCGGCACGCTGTCCGGGCGCTGGAAGGACACCCTGGTGGAACTGGCCTTCACCCCGTGCCTGCAATATCAGTACGCCAGCGGCAAGAACACTGCCGACATCGCGCTGGCGCTGGACGCGATGGAGTTGCTGTTCGACGAGCGCGTGGACACCTTCTGCCTGGTCACCAGCGATTCGGATTTCGCCTATCTGTGCCGCAAGCTACGCGAACGCGGTTCGGTGCTGTGCATCGCCGGCGAGGCCAAGACTCCGAAGGCGCTGCGCAATGCCAGCGATCATTTTTTCGAATGGTCGCTGGATATGGACAGTGGCGATGACGACAGTGGTACGCCGGAAAAAACCGAAGGCCGCGCCAGCCCGAAACGCGCGGACAGCGACGACAGCAGCCGCTCCCAGTCCAAGCGCCGTCCACGGCTGATCGTGGATGCGGTCTCGATGCTGGCCGGCGATGCCTCCGACGGCACCGTCGATCTGGGCGCCTTGGGCAACTACCTGCGCCGCACCAACCCCGACTTCAGCCCCAAGACCTACGGCCATTCCGGCCTGCTGGACATGCTGCGCAGCTACGATCTGCTGGAAGTACAGCAGGCCGCGCAAGGGCAATGGCGGGTGGGGTTGGCGAAGAAATCCTAGCGCGGCGAAGCCTGCGGGGGATGGCGGATCTGTGCCGGTCCGCCATGCGAATCGCCATGTTTTGCGCCTTGATGCCGTGGCAAGGCGGAGTTGCGAAGAACGCGGGAGATGATTCCCACAGCGGAATCCGCATCGCACGGATTCCGCTATTTCAGGATGGCTTGATCAAGATGGCCTGATCAGGGTGGCTGTTTCAGGGTCGCTGGATCAGACCAGTTCGATCGCGATCGCGGTGGCTTCGCCGCCGCCGATGCAAAGCGCCGCCACGCCGCGCTTGCCGCCGCTGCGGATCAGTGCATGCAGCAGCGTCACGACGATGCGCGCGCCGGTGGCGCCGATCGGATGACCCAGTGCGCAAGCGCCGCCGTTGACGTTGAGCTTTTCGTGCGGGATGCCGAGATCCTTGATTGGCGCCATCGCGACGCAGGCAAAGGCCTCGTTGATCTCGAAAAGATCGACATCGCCGACCGACCAGCCGGCCTTGTCCAGCACGTTGCGGATCGCGGCGACCGGCGCGGTGGTGAACCACTGCGGCTCCTGCGCGTGGCTGGCGTGCGCCACGATGCGGGCCAGTGGCGTGATGCCGCGAGCCTTGGCGTCATCGGCCGAAAGCAGCACCACGGCGGCGGCGCCGTCGGAAATGGAAGAAGAACTGGCTGCCGTGACGGTGCCATCCTTGTTGAAAGCCGGGCGCAGGCTGGGGATCTTCTCGATGTTGCAGCGACCCGGCTGTTCGTCGGCAGCATGCACGACATCGCCTTTGCGACCAGCCACGGTGACCGGCGCGATTTCGTCGGCAAAGGCATTGGCGGCCTGTGCGGCCAGCGCGCGGCGCACGCTTTCGGCGGCGAAGGCGTCTTGATCCTCGCGGCTGAAGCCGTATTTCTCCGAGGTGGCGTCGGCGAAGATGCCCATCGACTTGCCGTCGTAGGCATTGGTCAGGCCGTCGAAGGCCATGTGATCGAGCATTTCCGCACTGCCGTAGCGCGTGCCGGTGCGCGAACCGTTCAGCAGGTGCGGCGCGTTGGTCATCGACTCCATGCCGCCCGCCACGATCACTTTGGCCGAACCGGCACGAATCAGATCGCTGCCCAGCATGATCGCCTTCATGCCCGAGCCGCAGACCTTGTTGATCGTGGTGCAGGTGGTGGACGTGGGCAGACCGGCGGCGAGCACAGCTTGGCGCGCCGGTGCCTGGCCCAAACCCGCCGGCAGTACGCAGCCGATGATGGCTTCGTCCACCTGGTCGGCATCGATGCCGGCGTGTTCGAGTGCGGCCTTGATGGCGGTGGCACCAAGCGTGGTTGCGGGCACGCCGGTGAACTGGCCGAGGAAGGAACCGATGGCGGTGCGCTTGGCACCTGCGATGACGACGGCGCTCATGGGGAAACTCCTTGGGAACATGGCGACAGCAGCACGCTGCCGACCGGGGAGGGGGTCACGCATTCTGGCAGAAGTGCCGGGCAGCGGCAGTGCGACCAAGGGGCAACACGGCACCGGAGGGTTGGCGACCCCGACACGATTCGAACGTGTGACCTTCCCCTTAGGAGGGGGACGCTCTATCCAGCTGAGCTACGGGGCCGTTGCAGTGGCGCTTGCGGCAGCGATTCTACATGAGGCGCAGACCGGGTCCGCAGCCCGCGATCAGGGGAGCAGGCGCATCAGGTCCTGTTGCAGGATGTCTGCGCGCCAGCCTTCCAGGGCCTCGGGCCAGCGTCGCGTGGAAAGCAGGGTTTCAAGGTGGCGGCGAGCGCAGAGCAGCCCCTCCGGCAGATCGAGTGCGGCGGCATGTTCAGCAACGCATGCCTGCATCGCCTTGAGGATTTTTCGCTGCGTCGGGTCCGGCGCTGCCGAGGCCAGAGGGATGGCATGCTCTTCCTCGGTGAGCGGGCTGCTGAGCGTTTCCCAGAGCTCGTCGCGCATCCGGCGCGGCGAGCGCGGGTTGCTGTCGATCAGGGTGTCGAAGGCGGTGCGATCCGGGATGCGGTGTGCGAGCAGTGCAACCACTTCGTTGTCCAGAATCCAGCTGCGCGGCTTGTCGCGGTTGCGTGCAATGGCTTCACGCCAGAGCAGCAGGCGGCGCAGGCGAATTTGCGCATCACGCTCCATGCGTTGGGCGCTGCGTGCAGTGAGGTGCGGATTCGGGTCGATGGCATCGTCGCGCGTAGCGGCGATCAGGCGGGCACCGTCCTGCGTCAGCCAGTCGCGCCGGCCCAGATCGGTCAGACGTCGATCCAGGATTTCGTGCAGCGCATGCAGGTGGCGCACGTCTTCCGCGGCATAGTGGCGCTGGGACTCGGTCAGTGGGCGCTGCAGCCAGTCCGAGCGGGTTTCGCCTTTTTCCAGATGGATGCCCAGCAGTTTTTCTACCAGAGCCTGATAACTCAGCCCCGCGCCCAGTCCAACCATGGCGGCGGCGAGTTGGGTGTCGAACACAGGTTCGACCACGAGATTCCATCCACAAAGGAAGGCCTGCATGTCCTCGCTCGGGCTGTGCATGATCTTGATCGCCGTGCCCTGCAGGGCTGGCGCGAGCGCGCCGGCCTCCGGCAGCGCCAGTGGGTCGATCAGGTGCTCGTCGTCGTTTGGCGCGCGCAGCTGCACCAGCGCCAGTCTGGGGTAATAGGTGCGTTCGCGGATGAACTCGGTATCCAGCGCGATCGGGGCGGTGTCCAGTCGCTCGGCGAGGGCCTCCAGTTGTCGAGGTTGAGAAACCCAGTGGCTCATCGGTCTGTTTCGCTGTTGGCGGGTGGCAACGATAGCCGATCCGCCGCTGCCTGTTGCCGATGACGGGGCACTGCACTACCGTCGCGCCTGCCGGGCGGACACACAGGCCGCGGGTTCAGGTTCACAGGGAGCGATGAAGGGTGTTGAGGCGGTTCCGACCATGCTGGCCGGTATGGGTTGCGCTCGCGCTGCTGGCTGGCTGCGGCGAGGCAGGGCATGCGCCGCCCGAGGAGGCTCCGGCGGAAGTGGTGCTGCCCATGGCGGCCGACGGACCCTCCGCGCCTGTATCGGTCGTTGCGTTCGAACCGGCGTCGGTGCGAGAAACCACGCCAGGCGATGCGGAGAGCGAGGATGACGCAGCCGAACCCGCGGGTGACTCCACCGTGGCGCTCCACGCCCGCGCGGAGTCCCTGCTGGCTTCGGGCAAGCGCATGGCATCACGGCGTGCCTTGCGCATCCTGCTGGATGCGCGTGATGCCGGCGACAGCGAGGATCTCACGCTCACGCTGGCCGCACGTGCCGCCGCCACGCTGATCGAGTGGGATCGCTTGGCGCTGGAACACGATGCGCCGGGGGCGGCCACCCGCGACTTGCCGTTGCTGCGGCGCTGGCATGCCGATGACCCGCAGGTACTGTCGCTCGCCACGGAACTGGATCGCGTGCAGCGCCTCGTCGCAGCCCTCGAGCGGGCCGATCGACTGGCGTCGGCAGGCCACCTGGTGGGGCCCGATCAGGACAATGCCAGCGCGCAATTGCACCGGGCTTTGCAACTGGATCCGGCGCATGCCGGGGTACAGCGTCGCCTGGAGCGGATCGAGACAACCCTGTTGCAGCAGGCGTTTGCCGCGGCGCAGGAGGAGGCGTTCGATCGTGCAGAGACGCTGCTGGCCGATGCCGGCCGGGTGCGTGCCGATTCCGCACGGGTGCAGGACATGGCCGCACGCGTGGTGGAGGTGCGCGAGCGCCATGTCGAGCGCTGGCGGATCCAGATCGGCGACAGGCTGGCTGCAGGCGACATCGTCGGGGCGGAGGCGCTTCTTCCATCGCTCGATGCGATTGTTCTCGATGAGCGTGACAGCACCGCCGCACGTGCCGACATCGAGCGGGTCAGGCACTACGGCGCTTACGACGCAGGCATGCTGCTGGCAGATCCTCTGGCCAGCGGCGGCCTCGGGCCGGGCATGGTGGTGATGCCGGTTGGACGTTTCGCGATGGGCAGCCCGCGCGGCGAGGCCGGGCGCCAGTCCAACGAGGGGCCGCGCCACACAGTGCGCATCACGCGCGGTTTTGCGCTGGCGCGGACCGAGACCACGGTGGCGCAGTTCCGCACCTTCGTCGACGCCACGGGATATCGCACCACGGCACAGAAGGCACGACGATCGCTGGTATACGACGAGCGCAGTGGAGCGCTGGTGGAACGCCGCCGGATCACGTGGCGCGACGATTACGCCGGCCAGATCGCGGCCGATGACGCGCCGGTGCTGCATGTCTCCTGGGATGACGCCCGTGCCTATGCGCAATGGCTGGCTCAGCAGACCGGTGCGCCGTACCGCTTGCCGAGCGAAACCGAATTCGAATACGCCTTGCGTGCCGGCAGCACCTCGATCTATCCCTGGGGCGACGACATTCCGCCGCCGGGTACGGAAAACCTCACCGGCGGGCTCGACCAGTCACCGAACGGACGACGCTGGAGCAACGCCTTCGCCGGCTATGGTGACGGCTTCTGGGGGCCAGCGCCGGTGGCGCGGTTCGCGAGCAATGTTTTCGGTGTCAACGACCTGAACGGCAACGTTTCCGAGTGGGTGGAAGATTGCTGGCACGACAGCTATTCGCGTGCCCCGCGCGATGGCAGTGCCTGGGTCAATCCGGGCTGTGCGCAACGCGTGGTTCGTGGCGCATCGTGGGCCAGTTCGCCCGGACAGGCGCGCTCGGCCTTCCGCATTCGTGCGGCGGTCGATACGGTCAGTGCTCGCGTGGGCTTCCGGGTGGCGCGCGATCTGTGAGCGGGTCAGCGCGAGATCGTGGTCAACCCGAGTGGGCGTGGAGCCTTCGCAATGCCGGGCTGGAGCGTCACGAACGCCTCCGGAATCGCCTTGCCTTGCGGCCCGAGCAGGGCAACGCAGGCGGGCGCGTAGGCGCTTGGGTGCGGGATCTGCGATGGGTCTTCGGCGAAGTACGCACGGCTTCGCAGCACGGTGCGCATCGGGCCGGGTTGTACGCCGTAAACGCGCACCGGTGAGCGCTCCAGTTCCGCATGCAGGGTCGACACCAGGCCACGCAGCGCCTGCTTGGCGACGCCGTAGCTGTTCCAGAACGCGCGCGTGGTGCGGTCCGGATCGTCCAGCAGGAACAGCACACTGGCATCCTGGCGCTGGCGCAGCAGCCCGAGGCAGGCGCGGGTGAGCAGGAACGGTGCGGTCAGGTTGACATGCAGGCCGGTGAACCAGTCCTCCAGCGGCATGTTTTCCAGCGAAGCCAGACCCTTGAACTCGGCGGCACAGTGCACGATGCCGTCGAGCCGGCCGCATTCGTTGCCGATCGACGTGGCGAGCGTCTCGTAGTCGTCTGGCGCGGCTCCGGTGAGGTCCATCGGGTAGAGCGCTGGATCACGCGCGCCTTCGACCACCAGTGCATCGTACAGTCGGGTGAGTTTCGGCAGGCGGCGACCGACCAGAATCACCTGGGCGCCAGCTTTCGCGCAGGCATGCGTCAGCGTCTCGCCCAGCCCGCCATTGACGCCGGTGATGAGGATCGTTCTGTCCGCAAGCGCATCCGCTGCGGGCAAGGGGATGGCGGGCATCAACTTACCTTGCCCGCGTCGGCGAGCATGCGAGCCAGTTCGCCCTGTTCGTGCAGTTCGACGACGATGTCGCAGCCGCCGATGAGCTCGCCCTCGATGAAAAGCTGCGGGAACGTGGGCCAGTTGGAGTAGCGAGGCAGGTGCGCGCGGATTTCCGGATCGGCCAGAACATTCACTGCGCGATAGGGCAAGGCACACGCTTCCAGCGCCTGGGCGGCGCGGGCCGAGTAGCCACACATCGGGTATTCCGGCGTGCCCTTCATGAACAGCACCACTGGATGCGACTCCAGTTCGGCGCGGATGCGGTCGTTCGCGCTCATCGTTTCCTTTGCTCCGGAAGCAGGCACCGCGCAGGCGCAATGCCGGGTGCCGAGTAAGCTAGAATTGTAGCCGACACCGCCGCGCGCCGCGCGCGCACCCTAGCCAACCTCATTGAAGGAGAGCCGACATGGCGATCGAACTTCCCCCGCTGCCCTATGCCCGCGACGCACTGGAACCGCATATTTCCGCGGAAACCATCGACTTCCATTACGGCAAGCATCACCAGGCCTACGTCACCAACCTGAACAACCAGATCAAGGGCACCGAGCTGGAAGACGCCCCGCTGGAAACCATCGTGCGCAAGGCGCAGGGCGGCATGTTCAATAACGCCGCCCAGGTCTGGAACCACAACTTCTACTGGCTGTGCCTCGCACCCAACGGTGGTGGTGCGCCCACCGGCAAGCTGGCCGAGGCCATCGACAAGGCATTTGGCTCGTTCGATGCCTTCAAGGATGAGTTCACCAAGCTCTCCATCGGCACGTTCGGTTCCGGCTGGGGGTGGCTGGTGCAGCGCCAGGACGGTTCGCTCGGTCTGGTCAGTACTTCCAACGCCGGCACCCCGATCACCGGCGAAGACACTCCGTTGCTGACCTGCGACGTGTGGGAACACGCCTACTACATCGACTACCGCAACGCCCGCCCCAAGTATCTGGAGCACTTCTGGAATCTGGTGAACTGGGACTTCGTCGCCAGCCGGCTGAAGTAATCCCGCCCGCTGCAATGACTGGGACGCCCGGAGTCATGGCTCCGGGCGTCTGGTTTTCCGGCAGCGTCGGATGTGCTTGGAATCAGTCGCATGACCACCCTCTCTGCTGCCATTCTGCTGTTCCTGATTCTCGATCCGCTCGGCAACGTGCCGGTGTTCCTGAGCCTTCTGCGCGGACTGCCGCCCAAGCGGCAGCGCTATGTGCTGGCACGCGAGCTGCTGATTGCCTTGGGCGTGCTGTTCCTGTTCCTGTTCGCCGGCAAGGCCATCCTCTCGGCCATGCATCTGCGTCAGGAATCGGTGTCGATCGCTGGCGGCATCGTGCTGTTCCTGATCGGCCTGAAGATGATCTTTCCGGGGCGCGATGGTCTCGCCGGTCCGCCCGGGCAAGGCGAGCCCTTCATCGTGCCGATGGCCATTCCGCTGATCGCGGGGCCGTCCGGCATGGCGGCGGTGATCCTCATGGCGAGCAACGAGCCGGATCGGCTCGGCGACTGGTCGCTGGCCCTGTTCATCGCCTGGGCCGCCACGGCCGCCATCCTGTTTTCGGCCACCTTCCTCTACAAGGTGTTGGGGCACCAGGTGCTGACGGCGGTGGAGCGCCTGATGGGGATGCTGCTGGTGGCGCTGTCGGTACAGATGCTGCTGGATGGGGTGCGGATCTATCTGGGGGGCTGATCGGCTCCGCCATGATTTGTGGCATGCTCGACCAGTCGGGGACGTGGGGAGTTTCCGTGACGAGCCGCTTGGGGAGCGGTGAAGTTGCCGATCTGTGCAGCGAAGTAGCAATTTCGTCATAAAGATCGGTTAAACTGTTGTTAAAGACGCACCGGAATCGGCTCCCAGCCGGGTTCGGGCGCACATGAAGCAACTAGCGGGTTCGAAGGAATGACCGGCACCGGTGCTCACGCGTCGATGTCGGACATGAGTTTTTTGCGGCGCAACCGCGCACCCAACGTCAAACGTCAGGCAATTCAGGGCATACCACATGAAAAAGCAGATCCGCGTAAAGCGTCTCGCTGGCGCACTCGCCATCCTCCTCATGACTGCGCCGGTCTACGCGCAGCAGACTTCTTCGAATCTTGCCGGTCGCGTGACCGACAATGAGGGTGCGCCGCTTGCCGGTGCGGAAGTCATCATCGTGCACTCCCCGTCGGGTACGACCAGCCGCGCCGTCACCGACGCACAGGGTCGTTACACCGCACGCGGTCTGCGCGTTGGCGGTCCGTACATCGTCACCGTCACTCGCGACGGCTTCAAGGGTGAGGCCACCGAGAACGTCTATCTCGCGCTGGGCGAAACCTCCGCGTTGAACGTGGATCTGGATACCGCCGCCACGTCGCTGGACGCGGTCGAGGTCTATGCCTCGGCGGGTGGATCGGTGTTCTCGCCGGACAACATGGGCACTGGCACAGTGGTCTCGGCCAGCGAAATCGCTGCGCTGCCGTCCGCCGGTCGCAACATCCAGGACATCATCCGCATCGATCCGCGCATCTCGCAGACCAGCAAGGCCGACGGCCGCATTTCTGCTGGCGGTCAGCATTCGCGCTACAACCTGATCCGCATCGACGGCGTGTCCACCAACGACCCCTTCGGCCTGGAATCCAACGGCCTGCCGACCGAGCGTCAGCCGGTGTCGATGGACGCCATCGAAGAAGTGAATATCGCCCTCGCCAACTACGACGTGACCACGGCCGGTGCTACCGGCGCCGTCGTCAACGCCGTGACCCGCTCGGGTACCAACGATTTCCACGGCTCGGTGTACTACGCCTACCGCGACAAGGACTGGGTGCGCAAGGACCTGCAGGGCGTCGAGTTCAACGGCTTCAATGACGAGACCACCTTCGGCGGCACCTTCGGCGGCGCGCTGGTCAAGGATCGTCTGTTCTTCTTCGCCAACTACGAGAAGTACGAGCGCACCGCGCCGGGCACCAGCCTGGCCAACACCCCGTATGGCCGCAACCAGATCACCGACGCGGACATCAACGAAGCGGTCCGCATCGCACGTGACGTGTGGGGCTTCGACGCCGGCTCGCTGGCCAGCAGCGCCAACAACAAGACCGAGATCGAGGAATACGCGGTCAAGCTGGACTGGAACATCAGCGACGACCACCGCGCCTCGCTGCGCTACAGCAAGCTCGAGCAGAGCGTGCTGCGCCAGCCGGGCATCGGTACCGGCACCGTCTCGCTGAGCACGCACTGGTACAACCAGCCGAAGACCTTCGAGAGCTGGGTGGGTCAGCTGTACAGCGACTGGTCCGACAACTTCTCCACCGAGGTCAAGGTGTCCTACCGCGACTACGCCTCGGTCCGCGCCACCACGGCCAACCTGCCGCAGATTCGCGTCAACTTCGGCAACCAGGGCCTGCTGTTCGGTACCGAAATCAACAGCCACGCCAACGTCGTCGACACCACCGAGAAGAACCTGTTCGCCGCCGGTACCTACTACCTGGGCGATCACGCGCTGAAGTTCGGTGTCGATTACGCCGAAAACGACATCATGAACTACTACGGCCGCGACATCTTCGGCACGTACACGTTCCAGTCGCTGGCCGACTTCGCCGCCGGCACCCCGAGCCAGTACACCGTGCGCACGCCGCGCCCGGGTCGCGACTACAGCGACATTCCGGCCACCTATGTTTCCAAGAACACCGGTCTCTTCCTCCAGGACAACTGGATGGTGAACTACAACCTGAGCCTGATGCTCGGTGTGCGCGTGGACATTCCGAAGTTCGACCGCGAGCCGCTGTTCAACCAGACCATCCTGGACATGTACGGTTACGACAACCGCACCACGATCGACAAGAAGCTCTGGCAGCCGCGCTTTGGCTTCAACTACACCTTCGACAGCGAGCGCTCCACGCAGTTGCGCGGTGGCGTGGGTCTGTTCCAAGGTGCTGCCCCGAGCGTCTGGTTGGCGGGTGCCTTCCAGAACACCGGTCTGAACTTCGTCGCCTATGACATGCGTAATCCGGGTGCGATCTTCACCCCGGGCGTGAATCCGCCCTACGTGCCGGCCAATCCGCTGGACGCGCGTCTGCGCGTGGACCTGATGGAGCCGGGTCTGGCGCTGCCGTCGGTGTGGAAGGCCAACCTCGCGTTCGATCACGAGCTGCCGTGGTACGGCATCGTGGCCTCGGCCGAGTTGCTGATGCTCAGCACCAAGAACGACATCTACATGGAGTCGTTGGATGTGGGTGCGCCGACGTTCCAGGGCCAGGACGGCCGCATGATCTATTGGAATGCGGCAGGTCGTAACCCGCTCAATGCCAACGCCAGCACCGGCATCCAGAACGGCCAGGGTACTCATGGCGGTTCTGCCGGCAACCGCGCCAATCGCCCGGGCAACATCGACCAGGTCATCATCGCGCGCAACACCAAGAAGGGCGACAGCACCCAGCTCACGCTGGCGCTGTCCAAGCCGATGCGTGCGGAAGATCACTGGGCATGGACGGTGGGTTACACCTTCACCGATGCCACCCAGGTCAGCCCGATGGCCAGCTCGCAGAACACCTCCAACTGGAACGGCACGACGATCTACCAGGTCAACGAGAACGTCGCCTACAACTCGCGCTACGCCATCCGTGACCGCTTCACCGGCGTGCTGACCTACTCCAATGAGTTCTTCGGCGACAACACCACCACCTTCGGTCTGTTCTATGAAGGCCGTTCCGGTCTGCCGTTCAGCTACATCTACTACAACGACATCAACGGTGACGGTGCCAGCACCAACGACCTGTTCTACGTGCCGACGGGCCGTGGCGACGTGTTGTTCACCGGTGGTGCGGCCATGGAGAACGCGTTCTTCGACTGGCTGGCGCAGAATCCGGACCTGGCCCGTTATGCAGGCCAGGTGGTTCCGGCCAACAGCGGTCGTTCGAAGTGGATCAACAACTTCGACGTGCGCATCAGCCAGCAGATCCCGTCGTTCTTCGAGGGCCACAAGGCCGAGTTCACCTTCGACATCATGAACATCGGCAACCTGCTGAACAAGAAGTGGGGCCTGATCGAAGACTACGGCTTCTACCAGACCATGCGCGTTGCCAACTACGCCGGTATCGATCCGGACACCGGCAAGTACGTCTACCACTTCACTGGAAACACCGATTCCCAGGCGATCCAGGAAAACAACAACGACAAGGGCAACACCGGTGTGTCGCGCTGGTCGGTGATGGCCACGTTCAAGTACAGCTTCTGATAGCGCAAGCATCACGAAGTGTGGTTCAACGGCCGGGGGAAACCCCGGCCGTTTTTTTGTCGAGCCGATTCTTGTGGACGCTGCCGGGTTCGCCCAGTAAAATCCGCGCTCGCCCAATCCCCCATTACCCAGCTGCGGCCAGCCCCGCGCCGGCGGCATGTTTTCGCACGGCCGAACACTGCGTCCGGCCCGCTGCGCTGGGATGACGTCCCAACACGAGGCGAGTCCTGTGTCCCAAACTGCCATTCTTGCTCTCGCCGATGGCACCGTCTTCCACGGTACCTCCATCGGCGCTGCCGGGCTGCGTGCCGGCGAAGTGGTGTTCAACACCGCGATGACCGGCTATCAGGAAATCCTGACCGATCCGTCCTACGCCCGGCAGATCGTCACGCTGACCTATCCCCACATCGGCAACACCGGCTGCATGCCTGCCGACGACGAGGCGCGAGACTTGCACCTCGCCGGCCTGGTGGTGCGCGAGGTCCCCACACCGGCCAGCAACTGGCGCAGCGAATCGGATCTCGCCGATTGGCTGGTCGCGCGCGACGTGGTGGCCATCGCCGATATCGATACCCGCAAGCTCACCCGGATCCTGCGAGACGCGGGTGCCCAGAACGGTTGTCTGATGGCCGGGCCGGACGCCAATGCCGAGGCAGCCCTCGCGGCGGCGCGCGCGTTCCCGGGCCTTTCCGGGATGGATCTGGCGAAAGAGGTCACCACCGCCTCGCGCTACGACTGGGTCGAAGGTTCGTTCGACCTTGCCAGCAACGCGTTTGCGTCGGTGCCGGCGCGTTTCCACGTGGTGGCCTACGATTTCGGGGTCAAGCGCAACATCCTGCGCATGCTCGTCGACCGTGGCTGCCGCCTCACCGTGGTGCCCGCGCAAACCCCCGCGAATGAGGTGTTGGCGATGCAGCCCGATGGCGTGTTCCTGTCGAACGGACCGGGTGATCCTGCGCCGTGCGATTACGCCATCGCGGCCATTCGTGAATTCATTGCGGCCCGGATTCCGCTGTTCGGCATTTGTCTCGGCCACCAGTTGCTGGGCCTGGCCGCAGGTGCAAAAACGCAGAAGATGAAGTTCGGGCATCACGGAGCAAACCATCCGGTGATCGACCTGGATACCGGGCGGGTGATGATTTCCAGCCAGAACCACGGTTTCGCGATCGACGAGGCGTCCCTTCCGGCCAACGTCCGGGTCACGCATCGGTCGCTGTTCGATGGCACCAATCAGGGCATCGCTCTGACCGATGCGCCGGCGTTCAGTTTTCAGGGCCATCCGGAAGCCAGTCCCGGGCCGCACGACGTGTCCGGCTTGTTCGATCGCTTCGTGGCGTCGATGGCTGCCTGAGCGCACGCCGATGCCTCGCATCCTCTATCGCGCCATCGATCCGGCGGGCCTGCCGGTCGAGGACGTCGTGGACGCTGTCAGCGCCCGCGAGGCCGTCGCGATGCTGGGCGAGCGAGGCTTCACCTGCGTGCAGCTGCTCGGCGCGCCGCTCGATGCCGGATTGCGCGATGGGGCGACGCCTGTGCTGGAGGGCCGTGCGGCCGATGACGTGGCGCGCCTGCAAGCTGCGGTACGGCGGCCTGGTTACGGGTTGTGGTCGGTCTGGCGGCAGGTGCTCCGTGGCGCGCGCTGGTGGCTGGCGTTGGCGGCGTTGATGGCCGCGTACGGGCTGTGGGTGCGCAGCGGGTTCCTGGCGATCCTGGGCATCGCGATGCTCGGGTTGCCGTTTGTCCTGTCGGGCCTGAGTTACCGCCACGCGGCGCGATACGAGGCTTACCTGCGTGCCGCCGCATTCGGCCGACGCGAGGAGATGGCGCGTCTTGCGCAACTGCTGGGGCGCGCCGTGGCCGATCCGGCGATGCGTTTCGATCTGGCGATGCGCGAGGCCGAGTTCGTGGCGCGCGAGCAGGGCATCGAAGCGGCCATGGCGCAAGTCGAGCCGCTGCGCGAGGCGCTGGACCTGGACCAGCGTGCATCCGGCCTGTTCTCGGCGCGTGCCGCGTTGCTGCATCTGGCGGCCGGTGATGCGGCAGGCTTCGTGCAAGGGATGCGTGACGCTTGGGAGGAGAGCGGACGTGATTCCAGTCGTGCGCTCGATGCGGCACTGGCCGAAGCGCGCTGTGGCAATCCGGACAATGCGCACGCGCTGCTTGCCGATATCGATGCCGCATCGCTGCCGGTGATGGCGGCGAGCTTCCATGCCTGGACCCGGGCCTTGTTGCAGGAGCAGGCCGGCGAGGACGGGCGCGAGGCTTTCTCGCGCGCACTCGGCGGATTTTCCGAGCATGCGCGCCTCTCGGCGGTCTGGTCGGCACTGGCTACCTGCGCCTGCGACTACGCATTGGCGCTTGCACGCCATGGCCAGCCGAGCCAGGGCAGCGCGCTCGTGGACACGGTGTGGCCGGTGGCGCGCGTTCACCTCGACGGTCCCACGCGACACCTCATTCAACACACCTTCTTCGCCGGTCAGGCACCGGCAGCATCGGAACGCTGACATGCCCAAACGCACCGACCTGAAAACCATCCTCATCCTCGGCGCCGGGCCGATCGTCATCGGTCAGGCCTGCGAGTTCGACTATTCCGGCGCCCAGGCCTGCAAGGCGCTGAAAGCCGAAGGGTTCCGGACGATCCTGGTCAACTCCAATCCGGCCACGATCATGACCGACCCCGACACCGCCGATGCGGTGTACATCGAGCCGATCAACTGGCAGATGGTCGAGAAGATCATCGCCAGGGAACGCCCGGATGCGCTGCTCCCGACGATGGGCGGCCAGACCGCGCTGAACTGCGCGCTCGATCTGGCCGACAACGGCGTGCTGGAAAAGTACGGCGTGGAGCTGATCGGCGCCAAGCGCGAGGCCATCCGCATGGCCGAGGACCGCGAGCTGTTCCGCGTGGCGATGGGGGAAATCGGCCTGGAATGTCCCAAGGCCGGTGTCGCCAGAACCTACGACGAGGCCATCGATATCCAGGCCAGGGTCGGGTACCCCACGATCATTCGCCCCAGCTTCACGCTTGGCGGCAGCGGCGGCGGCATCGCCTACAACATCGAAGAGTTCGAAGAGATCGTCAAGCGCGGCCTGGAACTGTCGCCGACCAGCGAGGTGCTGGTGGAAGAGTCGGTGCTGGGCTGGAAGGAATTCGAGATGGAAGTGGTCCGCGACACGGCGGACAACTGCATCATCGTGTGCAGCATCGAGAACATCGACCCGATGGGCGTGCACACCGGCGACTCGATCACCGTCGCTCCGGCACAGACGTTGACCGACCGTGAATACCAGCGCCTGCGCGACGCCTCCATCGCCGTATTGCGCAAGATCGGCGTGGATACCGGCGGCAGCAATGTGCAGTTCGGCATCAACCCGGAAAACGGCCGCGTCGTCGTGATCGAGATGAATCCGCGCGTGTCGCGTTCGTCGGCACTGGCGTCCAAGGCCACCGGATTCCCGATAGCCAAGATCGCGGCCAAGCTCGCCGTGGGCTATACGCTGGACGAGCTGCGCAACGACATCACCGGCGCGCGCACGCCGGCCTCGTTCGAGCCGGCCATCGACTATGTCGTGACCAAGATTCCGCGTTTCGCGTTCGAGAAATTTCCGCAGGCCGACTCGCGCCTGACCACGCAGATGAAATCGGTGGGCGAGGTGATGGCGATCGGCCGCAGCTTCCCCGAATCGCTGCAGAAGGCGCTGCGCGGTCTGGAAACCGGAAAAGTCGGGTTGGATCCCACCGGGCTCGACCTGGCATCCGATGAGGATATGGTCGTACTGCGTCGCAATCTGCGCGAGCCGGGCCCGGAGCGGTTGTTCTATGTCGGCGATGCCTTCCGTGCGGGGCTGACGCTGGACGAAGTCCAGTCACTGTCCGCCATCGACCCGTGGTTCCTGCGACTGATCCAGAACCTGATCCGGATGGAGGACGAGGTTGCCGCTGCCGGCTTGGCGGCGCTTGATCGCGCCCGTCTGCGCCAGCTCAAGCGTCTGGGTTTCTCCGACGCGCGCATCGCGCAGTTGCTCGGTACCGACGAAGCCGCGATCCGCGCGCTGCGTCGCGCCTTCGACCTCAAGCCGGTCTACAAGCGCGTGGATTCGTGTGCGGCCGAGTTCGCCACCGATACGGCGTACCTGTATTCGACCTACGAAGACGAGTGCGAGGCCAACCCGAGCGACCGCGACAAGATCATCGTGCTGGGCGGTGGCCCCAACCGCATCGGCCAGGGCATCGAGTTCGACTACTGCTGCGTGCATGCCGCACTGGCGCTGCGCGAGGATGGTTACGAAACCATCATGGTCAACTGCAACCCGGAAACGGTTTCGACCGACTATGACACCTCGGACCGCCTGTACTTCGAACCGCTGACGTTGGAGGACGTGCTCGAGATCGTCGAGATGGAGAAGCCCAGGGGCGTGATCGTGCAGTACGGCGGCCAGACGCCGCTGAAACTGGCGCGCGCGCTGGAAGCGGCCGGCGTGCCGGTCATCGGCACCTCGCCCGATTCCATCGACCTCGCGGAAGATCGCGAGCGTTTCCAGCAATTGATCCAGTCGCTCGGCCTGAGCCAGCCGCCGAACCGCACTGCACGCACGCCGGAGGAAGCGCTCGCCGCGGCGCGCGAGATCGGTTATCCGCTGGTGGTGCGTCCGAGCTACGTGCTCGGTGGTCGTGCCATGGAGGTGGTCTATTCCGATGCCGATCTGTCGCGTTACATCCGCGACGCGGTGAAGGTATCCAACGACTCGCCGGTGCTGCTCGACCACTTCCTCGACAAGGCGATCGAGGTGGACGTGGACATCGTGGCCGACGCGGAAGGCAACGTCCTGATCGGCGGCATCATGCAGCACATCGAGGAGGCCGGCGTGCATTCGGGCGACTCGTCGTGCTCGTTGCCGCCGTACTCGCTGTCGGCCGAGTTGCAGGACAGCATGCGCGAGCAAGTGGCCGCGATGGCGCGCGGGCTTCGGGTCGTTGGCCTGATGAATACCCAGTTCGCGATCCAGGACGAGAACATTTACGTGCTCGAGGTGAATCCGCGCGCGTCGCGGACGGTACCGTTCGTGTCCAAGGCCACGGGCGTCGCGCTGGCGAAGATCGCCGCGCGCTGCATGGTGGGGCAGTCGCTCGCGTCGCAGGGCGCCACGCATGAAGTCGTTCCGTCCTACACCTCGGTGAAGGAGGCGGTGTTCCCGTTCGCCAAGTTCCAGAACGTCGATCCGATTCTCGGCCCGGAAATGCGTTCCACCGGCGAGGTGATGGGTGTGGGGGCGACGTTCGGCGAAGCCTTCGCACGGGCCCAGGAAGCCGCCAACATCGGGGTGCCACCCAAGGGCAAGGCATTCGTCTCGGTACGCGATCCCGACAAGGCGCGTCTGGTACCGCTGGCGCGTGCGCTGGTCGAGCACGGATTCACGCTCGTGGCCACCAGCGGTACGGCCCAGGTGCTCAACGACGCGGGCTTTGCCTGCGAGCAGGTCAACAAGGTGGCCGAGGGCCGCCCGCACGTCGTCGATCTCATCAAGAACGGCGAAATCGTGTATATCGTCAACACCACCGAAGGCCGCCAGGCGATCGCGGATTCGTTCTCGATCCGCCGTGGCGCGCTGCAGCAGAAAGTCACCTATTCGACGACTGTCTCGGGTGCGTTGGCGCTGGTCAACTCGCTCGCCCATCGCGGTGCAGGCGGGGTTTCGTCATTGCAGGAGCTGCACGGCGCACTGAAAGCCGCCGGCAGCGGAGAAAGGAAATGAGAGCACCGATGACCACGCAGGGCGCACAGCGCCTGCGGCAGGAACTGGAAAACCTGAAGTCCGTCAAGCGTCCCGAAGTGATCGCCGCGATCGCCGAGGCGCGCGCACATGGGGACCTCAAGGAGAACGCCGAATATCACGCGGCGCGCGAGCAGCAGGGATTCATCGAGGGCCGCATCCAGGAGCTGGAGGCCGCGCTGTCGAACGCGCAGTTGATCGATGTCGGCACCCTCAACGCCGGCGATCGGGTGGTGTTCGGGGCGACGGTGGAACTGGCCGATGAAGACAGTGGCGACACGGTCACCTATCAGATCGTGGGCGACCTCGAGTCGGACATCAAACACGCCCGCATTTCCGTCTCTGCGCCGATCGCGCGTGCGTTGATCGGTCGACACGAGGGCGACGTGATCGAGATCGATGCACCCAGCGGCAAGCGCAGCTACGAGATCGTCTCGGTGCGCTACATCGCCTGATCGATCCTTCGACGCCTTGGACATGACCGTCACGACGCGCGTCGTCAGGCTCTGGCTGCCGGCATGGGAGCAGCTGCGTTCGCAACTCACCCCGACGCTGGCATTGCATCGTCTGGCCTGCCGCGCCGAGCGTGTGTCGGTGGAGCCGGGTGATGCGGCACGTCTTGCGCGCAGTTTCGACATCCTGCCGCGTGGCCTGCCGGTTGCTGCGCTGACGCGGCAGCTCGATGCTGGCGATGCGATGCATTTCACCTGGTTGCGTGCCGATCCCGGCTACGTGCGCCCGGACATGGCGACGGTGCGATTGATGGCCTGCGGCGATCTGGATCTCTCGCCGGACGAGTGCGAGGCATTGCTGAGACCTCTCAAACCGCTGTTTGGCGATGAAGGCTTCCCGATTTCCGCGCCGGTTGCATCGCGCTGGTATCTCTGTCTCCCGCCGGAGGCGCACCTGCCATCGTTCGCTCCGCCGCAGGAGGTGCTCGGCGACGATCTGCTCGCGCATCTCCCCGACGGCAATCTGGGCCGGCGCTGGCGCCGCCTTCTGAATGAGGCGCAGGTGATCCTGCACAACCACCCGCTCAACGCGCAGCGCATCGAAGCCGGCAAGCTGCCCGTCAATACCTTGTGGTTTTGGGGAGACGGACGACTTCCCGACCACGTGCGCAGCAGCATGACCCAATTGCGCAGCAGCGATGTGGTGCTGCGCGCGCTGGCGGCGCGGGCGAACGTGGCATGCAGCACCGATGACCGGGCCGAGACGGTGCAGGCGGGTGCGTTGATCGACCTGCGCAATGTCACTCGGGTCGATCTGCTCGACAGTCATTGGATCCATCCGTTGTTGCAGCGCGCACAGCGGGGAGAGCTTGATGTGCTCGATCTGGACTTCGGCGACGGCATGGCGTTGCACTGGAAGCCTGCGCATCGTTGGCGAATCTGGCGCAGGCAACTTCCGGCGTGAGCCGCAGCACGACCATCCGACGTCGGGAGGTGCGGGTGCCCGATGGCTGGCCGGACCATGTGCATCCGGTATTGCGGCGCGTGTATGCCGCGCGCGGCGTCACGGAGTTGAGCCAGGTCCGCCATCGTCTGGGCGGTCTGTTGCCGCCGACGTTGCTTGGCGGGCTGGATCGCGCCGTGGAGCTGCTCGCCGAAGCCATTGCGCGCGACCTTCGCATCTGCGTGATCGGCGATTTCGACGCCGACGGGGCCACCGGTACCGCCGTCGCGGTGCGTGGTCTTCGACTGCTGGGTGCGCGCGACGTGCGCTTTCGGGTGCCGCATCGCTTGACCCACGGCTATGGACTGTCGCCTGCATTGGTCGCCGATCTGGCCGATATCTCGCCGGACCTGCTCGTCACCGTGGACAGCGGCATCGCGTGCGTCGAGGGCGTGGCGGCTGCGCGCGCAGCAGGCATGCGCGTCATCGTGACCGATCATCACCTGCCCGGTGCGATGCTGCCCGAGGCCGACGCCATCGTGAATCCGAACCTGCGCGATGACGGATTTCCCAGCAAGTCGCTGGCCGGGGTGGGCGTGATGTTCTACCTCCTGCTGGCGCTTCGTGCCCACCTTCGATTGCAGGGGAAGTTCTCGGTCGCCGAACCGGATCTGTCGTCACTGCTCGACCTGGTGGCGGTGGGCACCGTCGCCGACATGGTCTCGCTGGACGAGAACAACCGCATCCTGGTGGCGGCTGGATTGAAACGCATGCGCGCCGGTCTGGCACAGCCCGGATTGCGTGCTTTGCTGCAGGTGGCAGGGCGGCCGCCCGAGAAGCTCGGCAGTGCCGACCTTGGCTTCGCCCTCGGCCCGCGCATCAACGCGGCCGGTCGGCTGGAGGACATGGCGCTCGGCATCGAATGCCTGCTCGCCGACGACCAGGCCGCTGCACTGCGGCTGGCGACGCAGCTCGATGCCATCAACCGCGAACGGCGCGATCTCCAGGGCCAGATGCTGCAACAGGCCGAAGCCATGGCCGCAGGCTGCATCGCCGTGATCGAATCCGGTGGCATGGGCGATGCGGCGCTGTGCGTCTTCGATGCCGACTGGCATCCCGGCGTCGTCGGCCTCGTCGCCTCGCGTTTGAAAGAACGCGTGCATCGCCCGACCATTGCGTTCGCGCCGGGCGGTGAGGATGGTTTCTTGCGTGGCTCCGCACGTTCGATTCCCGGTTTCCACATCCGCGACGCGCTGGCCGATGTCGCAGCCATGCATCCAGGCTTGATTGCGCGTTTCGGCGGTCACGCGATGGCGGCCGGTTTGAGCCTTGCGCCGGAAAACCTCGAAGCCTTCCGAGTCGCCTTCATCGCACTTGCCGCTGAGCGCCTCGATGCCGGCATCCTGCGCGCAGAACTCCTGAGCGACGGCGCACTCGCCGCGCAGGATTTGAGCCGCGACCTGGCCGAGCAACTGCGCGACGGCGGCCCGTGGGGGCAGGGCTTTCCCGAGCCGGTGTTCGACGACGAATTCACCGTCACGGGTTGGCGCGTGGTCGGCAGCGGCCATTTGAAGATGCAGTTGCGCCATGCCGCTTCCGGCGCGCCGATCGATGCCATCCACTTCAGCGGTTTCGACGGCACCCCGCCGGCTTCGCGCGTGCATCTGGCCTACCAGCTGGAAACCGACGATTTCCGCGACCGTTGTGGCGTGCAGCTGTTGGTGCGGCATCGGGTTGATGTGGGGTAAGCGGTGGTTTCGTGCTGGCGTGGCTATGAAAGTCGTCAGACGGCGCGTGAAGGCCGGGTCTTCAGCCCATCAGCACCAGCGTCGCCAGCCCCAGGAAAGTGAAGAACCCGAGCGAATCGGTCAGCGCGGTGAGGAAGATTCCGCTGCCCAGCGCCGGGTCGAAGCCCATGCGCTTGAGCAGCAGCGGGATCGTCACGCCCACCATGGCGGCCAGCAGGAGGTTGGCGGTCAGCGCCACGAAGATCACCAGCGACAGTCCCGGGTTCTGGAACCAGGCGTACACGATCAAGCCCAGCACCGCGCCCATCAGGAGCCCGTTGAACAGCGCCACGCGCAGTTCCTTCCACAGCAGGATCATCACGTTGGACGCGCCGACCTGGCCCAGCGCCAGGCCGCGGATCGTGAGCGCCAGGACCTGGGTGCCGGCGTTGCCGCCGAGGCCCGCGACCATCGGCATGAGCACCGCGAGCGCCACCAGCTTGTCGATGGTGCCTTCGAACTGGCCTACCACGTTGGCTGCGATGAAGGCGGTGCACAGGTTGACGAACAGCCATACCAGCCGGCGTCGCATTGCGCGCCCGACCGGGCTGAACAAGTCCTCGTCCTCGCCCAAGCCGGCCGCGCCCAGGGCCTGGTGTTCGGCCTGCTCGCGGATGATGTCCACCACGTCGTCGATGGTGATGCGTCCGAGCAGGATGTTGTTGTCGTCCACCACCGGGGCCGATACCCAGTCGTGGTCGGAGAACTGGTTGGCCACCTCGCGCTCGCTGGTGCCTGCGGGAATGGCCGACTGCTCGTTGTCCAGCAGCTCATTGATCGGGGTGGAGGCCTCGTGGGTGAGCAACGCGGTGAGCGAGATCCGGCCCAGGTACTGGTGCCGTCGGCTGACGGCGAACAGGTAGTCGGTGTGGTCGGGCAGTTCGCCGCGCAGGCGCAGGTAGCGCAACACCACGTCCACGGTGGTGTCGGCGCGCACCGTCACCACGTCGGGATTCATCAGGCGCCCGGCGCTGCCTTCTGGGAAGGAGAGTACCTGTTCGAGCCGGTCGCGATTCTCGCGATCCATCGAACGCAGGACTTCCTCGATCACCTGGTCGGGGAGATCCTCGGCGATGTCGGCCAGATCGTCGATATCGAGGTCTTCGACCGCGGCGACCAGTTCGTCCTGATCCATTTCCGCGATCAGGCTTTCGCGCACGTCCTCGCCCACGTGCACCAGCACCTCGCCATCGTCCTCCGGATCGACCAGACCCCACACCACCGAACGCTTGGGTGTGGGCAGGGATTCCAGGAGGTTGGCGATCTCGGCCGGCGAGAGCGTGTTGATCAGCCGCCGCACCGGGCCGAGGCGGCCGGAATCAAGCGCATCCGACAGCAGCCGAAGCTGCCTGGCGGTCTTGTCGTGGCGGTCGGCGTCGGCCATCGGGCGGTCCGGTGAATAACAAGGAAGTGCGCGAGAGTCGGCGTGGCAGCCGGACGCGTGCTGCGCATTATCATCGCCGGGTGTGCATATGGGCCAGCCCCGCGACGCGATGGATTCGCGCTTGGGGCGGATTGTCCGGATCAGGTCAGGTGGGCGCGATGCTGAAGATGACGAATCGGACAGATGTGTGGCGCATCGCCCTGGGCCTGTGGTTTGTCCTGGCCGGCTTGGCCTATCTGGGCACCGCGTCGGGCATGATCGTGGCGTTCGCCTGGCCGCAACCGATGCTGGACCAGTTCCGTCTTTACCGGATCTATCTGGAACTGCCGTTTCCGGAGAATGTGCTGCAGTGGGAGAACGGACACCGGCCGATCATTCCCGGCCTGATTCGTGTGCTGGAAATCCACTGGTTGGCCGCCGACCAGTCGCTGCAGATCGGTGTCGGCGCACTGTGTGCGTTGGCGACGGTCGCGTGCATCGCTGGCGTGGCGTTGTGCGATCCGCGTTCGGGGGTGGTCGTGCGTCTGGCCGGGGGCATGCTGGCGGTGATGGCGGTGTTCTGGTTCGGCAATGCCCGCATGCTGCTGCATGGCAACGAGTTGGTGCATACCTATCTGCTGACCTTGAGCGTGGTGTTGGCGGCGCTGTGCGTCTGGCGGGCCAGGAGCAAGCCCTGGCCATGGATGGCGGCGAGCACGGCGTGCGGGGTGGTGGCGACGTTCTGTTTCGGGCCGGGACTGGCCCTGTTTCCGGCAGTGATGCTGGTGGCGATTCTGGCGGGTGTTCCATGGCGCGCGGTACTGCTGCCCGTGCTGGGCGGCCTCTTCTGTGCGGCGCTGTATCTGTTCGTGCTCCCGGATGACGAGACGGTGCGCGGGGCACTGGCGTTTTCGCTGCACGAAACCCCGGTGCTGGCGGCACGCTGGATTGCCTCGCCATGGATCACGGCTTGGCTGGGCTTCGCGGATCCGCCACTGAACCCGGTCGCTGCAGGAATCATGGCCGGCCGTAACCACGGTCTACTCGTGGGTTCGGCGAACGTGGTGCAGTCCCTTCTGGGACTCCGTGCCGGAAACGGCATTGCCGTGCTGATCGGCATGGCCGGATTCGGGGTGTTGGGGATCGCGCTGGTGCGGGCGTGGCGGCAACGCACGCCCTTGACGCAAGTGGATGCACTGGCACTGGTGCTGATGTCGTTCGGAGCCGCGACAGCCGTGCTGATTGCACTGGCGCGTCACGGATATTTCCAGAGCCATCCTGATCAGGTATTCGCAGACCGCTATCAGGTGTGGCCATGCCTGTTCTGGCTGGGCGTGATGCTTGCCATGCCCGGCATGGTGCGGGGCAGTCGCTGGCTGGGTGCGGCCGTACTGGCGGTCGTCGTGGCTCTGCCCCTCGTGGCTTGGCCCACGCACGCCTTGTGGATGGGGTGGGGCGAGACGGTGTACCGCGACAACCGCGCAAGCGCGGCGGCGGCACGGACGGATGTGTTCGACGCCGATGTCCTGTTGCGCAACGACACCTCGGTGACGCTGGAGGACAAGCTCCATGCTCTGGCGTTGTTGCGTCAGCACCGCCTGGCGATGTTCGCCGCACCCGAGGCGCAGTGGCTGGGACGGCAGCTGCCGAGCACTCCGCTGCCCGTACCGGAAGTCCGCGTCGCGACGCATTGGCGTCGCACCGTGGATGATCTGCGCGGCGGCGAGCGTCGAGGGGGCCGGATCGAGGGTGTGGTCGAGGCCGGAATGGCGGCCATTCCGCGCGATGGGGTGTTGCTGGTGCTGGATGGGCGGAATCGTGTCGCCGGCTTTGCCGAATTCAGCTTCCGCAGCGTGGGCGGATACCGGCGATTGCTGCACCGGAAGAGCGGATTCGATGCCTACGTGCGCGACTACGACGCGAACGCGGCCTATCGCCTGGTGAGCGTTTCCGGGAGTGGCGAGGCGCTGCTGTTGGACGAGTTGCCCGCGCAGCCGCCGTGAACCGGCCCGGCATTGCGCCAACCAGGGGCCTCCGCATCCTGATTGATACGTGTGTATCCGGATTCAGTGATTGCGTGGTGGTACCGGATCCAGCCCGCCCTCGCAGAAAGGCTGGCAGCGCGCCAGACGCTTGACCGCCAGCCAGCCGCCGCGAAAGTGGCCATGCACCTGGATGGCTTCCATCGCGTATTCCGAGCAACTCGGATGGAAACGGCAATGTTGGCCCAGCAGAGGGCTGATGAAGCGCTTGTAGCCGCGCAGCAGGAACAGAATCGGAGAAGGCATGAGAGTGGATGCAACATGCTTGCCGCATGGGGGGGACTAAGCTATAACACGCGACTGCGTTTTCTCAACGCATTGGCGTGAGGGATACCATCGTGGCAACGAAAGCGAAAACATCGGGCAAGGCTGCGGCTGCGCGCAAACCAGCCGCAAAGGCTGTGGTGAAGAAGGCTCCGGTCAAGAAGGCATCCGTCAAGAAAGCCCCTGCCAAGGTGGCTGTGAAGAAGGTTGCCGCCAAAGCCGCCCCCGCGACGAAGTCGGTGGCGAAAAAGGCCGTGGCAAAAAAGGTTGCAGCCGTGCGCAAGCCGGTTGCGAAGACCGTGGCGAAGAAGGCTCCGGTCAAGAAGGCGGTGGCCAAGAAGGCACCCGCGAAGAAACTCGTGGCTGCACCGGTCAAGGCCAAGAGCGCGATCAAGCGCGTGGCCGAATCACTGGTGAATCTGGTCAAGCCCAAGTCCGTCAAGCCGGTGGCGTCGAAGGTGTCGACCACTGGCAAGGCTCCCCAGCCTGCTGGAAAACCTGGAAAAAATATCCCCCGGGCACCCGCTGCGCCGATCAAGATCGACGCGGCCACGCGCACCGGGGCTGCATCTGCAAGGAACACGATGAGCAACGTTGCACCCGCTAAAAAATCCAAGGACAGGACGTCCACTCCTCCCGTGCCAAACGGCGATGTCAGTGCATTGCCGGATCGTCCCGCGCTTCCCATCGGCTATCACCCCAAGCCCGGCGAGGAATACATGAGCGCGGAACAGCTCGAGTATTTCCGCCAGAAGCTGCTCAAGTGGCGCGCCGATCTTGTCGAAGAGTCCAAGCAGACCATCGACAACCTGCGCGAAGAGGTGCGCGACGTCGGGGACGACGCCGAGCGTGCCACGCGCGAGACGGAAAATTCGCTGGAACTGCGTACCCGTGATCGTTACCGCAAGCTGATTTCCAAGATCGACAAGGCGCTCAAGCGCATCGACGATGGCGAGTACGGCTACTGCGAGGAAACCGGCGAGGAGATCGGCCTGGATCGCCTTGAAGCGCGTCCCATCGCCACGTTGTGCTTCGATGCGCAGGAGCGCTGGGAGCATCGGCAGAAGCTGATGGGCGACTGATCCGTCCAGGCGTGCGCTTCTTCAACGGGCCGCCCGGATGACGGGTGGCCCGTTGCATTTCGGGCAGAGGTCAGTCCAGTGCACCCACCGAGAAGTCCAGTCCGATCGCGGCCAGTTCGTCGCGCTCGGTAGCGAGGTCGGCATGCGTCAACGCATGGCTGGCCAGCCAGGTTTCCGGGAGCTTCAAGTGTACGTCGTCTCCGTTTGCGCATAGCCGCATCGGTGGAGGCGGGCTGCGGTCGTGGCTGCGGTGAAGCAGGATGGCCAGCCGCAGCAGAACGATGTTGCGCAGCGCGGCGTGCGCCATGCGCCCGGGCAGAGTGGCGAGCATGCCGTGGCTGATGCTGCGGCGCTGGCAGCGTACCAATGCCGCCAGCACACTTTGTTCCTGACGCGAGAAACCATCGATGTCGGAATTGGCGACGACATAAGCGCCGTGTTTCTGGTGCTGGCTGTGCGAGATCGCTAGCCCCAGTTCGTGCAGGCGGGCGGCCCAGGTCAGCATCAGGCGGTCGTCAGGCTCCAGTTCCCAGGACTCGGCGATCTGGTCGAAAAGCATCAAGGCGGTGTCTTCCACGCGCTGGGCATGCTCGGCATCCACGCCATAGCGGATGGCCAGTGCTGCGATGGCGGCGTCGCGCGGGTCGCGCTGCTGGGCACGACCGAGCATGTCGTGGAGTACGCCCTCGCGCATTGCGGTTTCGCAGACTCGCATCCGCTCCAGGTCCAGCTCATGGAAGCAGGTTTGCATCACCAGCAGGCCGCCCGCGATGATCGGGCGTCGGTCGGCGGAAATGCCGTCGAGCCGGATGTCGTCGATGTGCTTGAAGTCCAGGATACGATCACAGGCGGCATCCAGCCCATCACGGGTAATGGTGCCGGCGGGCAGATCCGGACTGGAAAGCATTTCCGAGATGGCTTTGGCGGTGCCGGAAGATCCAATCGTTTCCTGCCAGCCCAGAGCACGGTATGGCGTGGTGAATTGCTGGAACTGCAACGCCAGTTCCAGCTTGCCGGCCTGCCAGCGTTTGCGCGAGAGCTTGCCATCGGGGAAAAATCGCCGCGTGGTGGCGATGCAGCCCATTTGCAGACTTTCGCGTTCCAGTGGCTGGAAGCCGCTGCCGATGATGAACTCCGTGGAGCCTCCGCCAATGTCGATCACCAGACGACGCGCATCGGTGGGCGGCATGCCGTGCGCCACGCCGAGGTAGATCAGGCGCGCTTCCTCGCGCCCGGAGACCACTTCGATGCCATGTCCCAGCGCCGTTTCGGCGGGAATCAGGAAGGCCGCGGGATTGCGCAGTTGCCGCACGGTGTTGGTGGCGATCGCCCGTACCCGGTTGGATGGCAGGCTGTGGATGCGCTCGCCGAAGCGGGCCAGGCAGATCAGCGCGCGTTCGCGTGCCGCCGGATCAAGATCGCCATTGCCGCGCAGACCCGAGGCAATGCGCACGGTTTCGCGCAGCCGATCGACGATGCGCAGCTGGCCGAGGACATTGCGTGCGACCACCATGTGGAAGCTGTTGGAACCGATGTCGATGGCCGCCATCAGTTCGCCGTCGCGCAGCGCGGTGTCTGTCATCGACATAGGTGGGCAACCAGGGCGTTCTGGGCCGAATGGGGCATGTCGTCCTCGCCAGGTGCGACGCGGGTGTAACTGCCGTCGTTGCCGAGTTGCCAGGACTGGGTATTGTCGGCCAGGTAGTTGGCCAGTTCCTCGTCGTAGACGCGCTGTGCCAGTACCGGATCGAGAATCGGGAAACAGGTCTCGATGCGGCGCAGCAGGTTGCGTTCCAGCCAGTCGGCACTGGAACAGAATATCTCCGGTTGACCATTGTTGCCGAACCAGTAGACCCGGCTGTGTTCGAGGAACCGCCCGACCACCGAGCGCACCCGTATGTTGTCCGAGACATCGGCGATTCCGGGGCGGAGGCTGCACGCGCCACGCACGATGAGGTCGATGGATACGCCAGCCTTGGAGGCCTGATACAACGCGCGCATCACTTGCGGTTCGTTGAGTGCGTTCATCTTCGCGACGATGCGCGCCGGCAGGCCTTGCCGGGCGTTCTCTGCCTCCCGCTCGATCTTGTCCAGAATCGCCTTGTGCAGGGTGAAGGGCGACTGCAACAGCCAGTTCAGCTTGAACGAGGGCACCAGTCCGGACAGTTGCTGGAAGATGCGGTGCACGTCCTCGCCCACTTCCGGGTTGGCCGTCATCAGGCCGATGTCGGTGTAAACCCGCGCGGTGCCGGTGTGGTAGTTGCCGGTGCCCATGTGGACGTAACGCTGCAGGCGGCGGCCTTCGCGCCGCACGATCAGGAGCATCTTGGCGTGGGTCTTGTAACCCACCACGCCGTAGACCACCTGGACCCCTGCTTCCTGCAATTGGTCGGCCAGGCGCAGGTTGGCTTCCTCGTCGAAGCGGGCACGCAGCTCGATCACCACGGTCACGTCCTTGCCGTTGCGTGCCGCTTCCACCAGATGATCGACGAGGACCGAATCCTTGCCCGCACGATAGAGCGTCTGCTTGATCGCCAGCACCTCCGGATCGCGGCTGGCCGCCTTGATCAACGACACCACCGCATTGAAAGAGTCGAAGGGGTGATGCAGCAGCACATCGCCGTTGCGGATCGTCTCGAACAACTGCTCCTCCTCCACGTCCGGGTGCTTGCGTGGCTTGAACGGAGGGAACTTGAGGTCCGGGCGATCCACCAGGTCGTAGATCGCGGTGACGCGGTTGAGGTTCACCGGGCCGTTGATGCGGTAGACCGCGTTCGACGACAGTTCGAAATTGTCCAGCAACTGCTTGACGATGGGTTTTGGACAACTGTCGGCGATCTCCAGCCGCATTGCGCGCGCGAAACCGCGTCCGCGCAGCTCGTCCTGCACCGCATGTGCGATGTTCTCCACCTCGTCTTCGTCCACGAACAGTTCCGAATTGCGCGTCACGCGGAACTGGTAGGCGCCCTTGACGTGCATGCCGGGGAACAGTTCGTCGACGAAACTGGACAGCACCGCCGACAGCAGCACGAAGTCGTGCGTCCCGCCGGAGACCTCCGGCGGCAGGTGGATGATGCGCGGCAACGAGCGCGGTGCGCGCACGATCGCCATTTTGCCGGCGCGGCCGAAGGCGTCCTTGCCCTGCACGACCACGGCCACGTTGAGGCTCTTGTTGAGGATGCGCGGGAACGGATGCGCCGGATCCAGGCCAAGCGGCGACAGCACGGGCAGGATGTTGCTGGTGAAGAAGTGCTTGAGCCAGCGTTTCTGGCGCGCATTCCAGGTTTCCGGTGAAAGTATCCGGATGCCGGCATCGGCCAGTGCCGGGCGCAGCACTTCGCGCCAGTAGCGGTACTGCTGTTCCACCAGAACACCGGATCGCTCATGGATCAGGTTGAGCAGCGTGGCCGGCGGGATGGCGTCGGGCGGCAGGGGGGTGCCGAATTCCAGCATGTGATGCACGCCGGCCACGCGGATTTCGAAAAATTCATCGAGGTTGGTGCAGGAGATGCACAGGTAGCGCAGACGCTCCAGTAGCGGAACGCGTTCGTCCATGGCCTGCGCCAGAACACGGAAGTTGAACTCCAGTTGCGACAGTTCGCGGTTCAGGTAGAAGGCAGGGTCGTGCAAGTCGGACTGCACGACAGGCGGAAGGGCTTGGGAATGTTTGCGCGGCATCGGGCAAGGATATCAATCGTCGGTGCGTGGGATGAGTCGACAGGCGTCGAACTGGCAGGAAAACGTGCTGCCGCGCCCGACATCGCTTTCGATCGTAAGCCGTGCGCCGTGCAGATGCAGCACATGCTTGACGATGGACAGCCCCAGACCGGTCCCGCCACGCTCGCGCGAGCGGCTCGCGGACACTCTGTAGAAGCGTTCGGCCAGACGCGGCAGGTGTGCGGCCGGGATGCCGTGACCGGTGTCGCTCACCGCCAGGCGCGCGCCATCGCCATGGCGCTCGAGGCGGATCGTGATCGTGCCGCCGGCAGGCGTGTATCGCACCGCATTGGATACGAGATTGGAGAAGGCACTGTGCAGATCGGGCGGTGAGCCGAGCAGGTCCAGCCCGAGGGAGTCTTCGTGGACGATCCGATGCTGGTTGCGACTCAGGGCACACGCTTCGCGCTGCAGTGAATCGAGCATCGGAACCATCGCCACGCGCTCCTCGTCCAGAGTCTGCTGTGCTTCCAGCCGCGATATGGTCAGCAGGTCTTCGACAATCCGCGTCATGCGCTGCGACTGGCTGCGCATCTCCGGGAGGATGGGCGCAAGTTCCGGGTAATCTTCCGGAGACAGCATGTCCAGATAGCCGTGGATCACGGTCAGCGGGGTGCGAAGTTCGTGCGATACATTGGCCACGAAGTCCCGACGCACCTGTTCGAGCCGGGTGATTCGGGTGATGTCTTCGCCCACCAGCAGGTTCTGTTCGGCGGAGAAGGGTATCAGGCGCAGCGTCAGGCGCAGCGCCGGGTCTGCGGGCGATTGCAGTTCGAGCGCATCCTGCCCCGGCTCGGCCAGCCAGACCGTGGCCTGCGCGTGTGCGTTCAACGCCTGCAGCGGCGAGCCGATGTCGTTCTGGCGTGACAGACCAAGCAGGCGTCCGGCGGCGCGATTGAACCAGCGGACCCGGGAGTCGGTCTTGTCGATCAGCACCAACGGGTCGGGGAACTCCATCGCGGTACGACGAAAGCCGGCCAGCGCCGCATGACTGCGTGCTGCGCGCTGCTGTTGCTGGCGGGTGTGCAGGAGGATGTCCCGGGCCAACCCGCCAAAGGCGCCCTGCCGCGGCAGGCTGGAAGGCGATTGTTCGCCGCGGACTACCTGCCCGATCCGATATGCCTGCCAGAACTGCCACGCCACGATGCCGGCCAGTGCGAGTGCCAGCCCTGCGCCGGACTGGCCGATCACCATGCCGGCAATGGCTCCTGTGAGGCAGGCAGCGATTATCGGCAGGCCGATGCGCAGCCACGGGCGAAAGGGGCCGGACACGGTGTCGCGGGGAACGAGGTCAGGCTCGGGCGGAGGCGTTGTCACAGGCTCTGCGAGAAACGATAGCCCGCACCACGCACGGTCTGGACCAGCCCGTCCAGGCCGGACGGCTCCAGCGTCTTGCGCAGGCGACGGATGTGGACATCGACAGTCCGCTCTTCCACGTACACGTTCCCGCCCCACACCCGGTCGAGCAGTTGCGCGCGGCTGTAGACGCGATCGGGGTGGCTCATGAAGAAGTGCAGCAGGCGGTATTCGGTAGGGCCGATCGCGACCGGGGCATCGCTGGCGAAAACGCGGTGCGCCGCGCCATCGATACGGAGCGGACCGACGCTCAGGTTGCCGTGCTCGTCCGCATCCGAGCCGCGTCGCAGCACGGCACGGATGCGCGCCAGCAGTTCGCGCGCCGAGAACGGCTTGATGACGTAGTCGTCCACGCCGGACTCGAGTCCGAGCACGCGGTCGTTCTCCTCGCCGCGTGCCGTGAGCATGATGATCGGCACATCGCGCGTGTTGTCCTCGCGTCGCCAGCGTCGGACCAGATCGATGCCGCTGACGCCAGGCAGCATCCAGTCCAGCAGGACCAGGTCGGGAATCCTCTCGGCGATGGCCAAGTCCGCCTCCCTCTGATCGCCGGCATGCACTGGCAGGTAATCAGCCTTGCGCAGCGCAAAGGCAACCATGTCGCGGATGGCAGGTTCGTCGTCAACGATGAGAATGCGTTTCTGCATGTCCCGATCCAGAATGCCGGAATTGGCGGAAGATGCGCAGTAAACGACAGTTTTGTTGCAAGGATGTTACCGCGTCACGGGCCGGAGCCGGGCGCCACGCCCAGTCGTGAAGCAGCTTCGCGCTGGCTCTGGCGGCGCATCTCGAGTGCATCGGGCGTGATCGTGGCGATGCGCGCGTCGATGCGCGAACGCTGGTAGAAGTCCAGATCAGGCGATTTGCGCAGACGTTCGAGCTGGCCAAGGGCATCGTCGGCGCGCCCGTTGAGCCACGCCACCTCGGCATAGGCTTCGGCCGCGCGAACCGTATCGCCGGCGACTTCGCTGGCGCGTGCGAAGGTACGCTGAAAACCCGGATCCTCGCCATGCGTGGCCAGCAACGGCCGCAACAGATCCTGCGCGGTACGGGCGGCGTCGGCGTTGCCATATTCCGCCAGACTGGCCGCGTAGCTCAGCACCACGGCAGTGTTGTGCGGGCGCTCGCGCAGCAATGCCTCGTAGTGGGCTCTGGAGGCGTTGCGGCGGCCGGCGCGGTGTTCGGTTTCGGCCTGCGCCAGTGCGATCCAGTACAGCGACGGGAATTGCTGCGACAGCTCCTCCAGTTCGGTTTCGGCCGCTACGGTCTGGCCAGCCAGACTGCGTGCCAATGCAAGGCCATAGCGTTGCGCCGGCGTGAAGGCCGATGGGTTGGCGCGGCGCTGGCGCTGGTACTCGTTGACCGCATCGAGCGGATTGGTGGCCGACAGCACGCGCAGACGCTCGCGTGCCAGGTCGAACAGTTCGTGCGAGGGGCTGGTGTCGTCGATGGCGCCAGCGACGTAGTCCGGCAACAGCGGATTGCGCAGCGGGCGAATGGGCAAACTGGCGCTGTCGCATTCGGCGGTGAGAGTGCCGCCGGGTACGGCAGGGCGTGACTCCCAGCGGTTGGCGCAGCGCGCGATTTCGCCGATCTGCTCGGCGCGTGCCTTGGCCTCGCTGATGCGGGTGGTGGTGACCGGGTGCGAGCGCAGGTACTCGGGTACTTGGGCGCCGCCGAGATTGCCGCGCATCTGCCGCTCCATGCGGCCGAAGAAGTCGGCCATCGCCAACGGCTCGTAACCGGCACGGGCAAGGGTCTGGATGCCGAGGCGGTCGGCTTCGTGTTCGTTGGAGCGGGTGTAGTCGATCTGGCGCTGTTGCATCAGCGACATGCCGCCGATCATGGCGGCCTGTACCCCATCGCCGCTGCCGGCCTGAGAGGCGGCGAGGATCGCGCCGAGCATGCCCAGCATGATCGGCAGCTGGTCGCGTTGAGCCCGCTCCACGGCCCGAAGCACATGGCGTTGGGTGACATGGGCGATCTCGTGCGAGAGCACGGCGGCAACTTCGTCCTCGCGCTCGGCGGTGAGGACCAGGCCGGCATTCACGCCGATGAAGCCACCGATCGTCGCGAACGCGTTTATCTGGCGCGACCGCATCAGAAAGAACGTGAACGGCTGATTCGGCCGGTCGCTGCGCGATGCGAGGCGATAGCCCAGCCCTTCGATGTAGCCCTCCAGCAACGGGTCGTCGAGCACCATTCCATAGCCGCGGAGCTGGCGCACCATCATTGCCCCGTAGGCATGCTCCTGCGCTGGCGTCAGCAGTTCGCCGGCGGACGAGCCCATGTCCGGCAGGGCTGCCACGTCCTGGGCGGAGGCGAGATGGGGGGCGAACAGGGCGGTGCAGAGGAGGGCATGCAGGAAGCGGCGCTTCATCGGGGTATGGCAGGATCTGGGCACGAAGCCCCGATGATGGCGCGTGATGCAGGAATCGGTGTTAACTGGCCGTCAAATGCACAGCGCTCCGATGGTTCGACGGCGGGCACTGCGGGCCGCCGTCGAACATGGCCGCGTTCAGTCCTCGAATCCGTCGGCGAAGATCGCATCGCCGCCCGGCTGCCCCGGTTCCTCGGTCAGGGTCATGCAGGCGGAAAACTCCGAGGTGTCGCCGTTCGGGCTGGTCGCGGTGATGGTGATTGCATTGCCGGGCATGACATCGATTTCCGGCAGCCAGAGGGTGAACGGCGCGGTGCAATTGAAGTTGACGCACTGGATGCAGAAACCGTTGCCGGGCGGGCAATAAGGTGCAGTGGTGATGGTCAGCGTCTGCGCTCCCAACGGACGCTGGCCTTCGCCATGGCCGTTGGCTTCGCAGCTGTCGCCTCCGAAGACTTCGAGGCGGTAGGGGCCACCCGCGATGGAACGCAAGGTGCCTTGCACCCTGACCGGTCGTCCGATAGGTATCATTCCGCTGTGGCGCCGTTCGGCGCTGTCCAGCACCGGGAAGTTCTGTCCGCGATTGGCGGCACAGCCCAGAGCCGGGTCGCAGATCGCCGGATCGTTGTCGTTGCCGCTGACCCCGTTCGTGCCCAGGTCGATGCCCAGCGTGCTGTTGCGCGCGATGCGGTTGCCGGCCACGGTGTTTCGTCCGCCCGCTGAAGGCATGATGCGTACTCCATCGTCACCATTGCACCCGATGGTGTTGTCGCGGATTTCGTTGTCGTACGCCTCGGACTGCACCATCACGCCCATGCGCCCGTTGCCGGTGGCAAATCCGACGGTTGCCACACCACCACCGATCAGGTTGTCTTCGATCCGGTTGCCCTCGGCGTCGGCGCCGGACAGCAGGATGCCGTCCACCGCGTTGTGGTCGATGCGGTTGCCTCGGATCAGGTTGAAGCCGCCATTGATGCGGATGCCGGTGCCATTGCCCAGATCGGCTCCGGCGGCATCTGGGGCGGTGTGCGCCATGCGCTGCCGGTGGTGATCGGGTGGCGCTCTTGCGACTTTTCCTGCAACACCGGGCGTGGCGGAACGATGAAGCTGGCCGGCATCATGGCGCCGACCCAGAGTTTCGTGAGCGGCGGATGCTCGGGGTTCAGGCTGAAATCGCCGGTCCGCGCGTAGACCGTGCCGGCAACGATGTGCCATGGCTCGTCGATGGTGAGGCTGTCCAGTCGCGTGCCGGCGGCAGAACGCCAGATCGCCAGAGTGACCAGCAACACCAGCAGTGCGATGCCAAGCAGTCGGTCGGGAGACAGGAGATTGGAATTCACGATGCGGTTGCTTCGATCCGGACATCATGGGAAACGCAAACGCGTATCTGGCCGGGCCATGTTGCGTCGTGACACCGGAGGTTGCCAGCACCGTTGCTCGTGCCGTTTCCGGGGCCTGGCCGGTCAGACGCATCGCATCAGATTGATCACAGTGCATGCCACCGACGGACGCGCCCCGGGGTGGTGCCATGCGGCAAACAGTGCCCGGTCGGCACACCGGCAGCATGTGCCCGCTCAGGCGTGGTGTGTGCAACTGGTTCGGCGTGCGGCTTTCACGCGCCATTTCCGCTACGGGTTTGCCTGGCGTCGGGTGACTGGCCGCCCTTCACCGGGTGCGGGACAATGGCGCTCTCGGACTTTGGAGTTTTCGGATGAGCAAGGTCGTGATGTACACCACGCGGATATGCCCCTACTGCATTTCCGCCAAGCAGTTCCTGACACGCAAGGGGGTGACGGCGGTGGAGGAGATCCGGATCGACGAGGACCCCGAGCGCCGTGTCGAGATGCTCCAACGGGCCAAGCGCACCTCGGTGCCACAGATTTTCATCGGGGACACCCATGTGGGCGGTTTCGACGACATGGTGGCGCTGGATCGTGCGGGTGGGCTGGATCCGTTGCTGGCAGAGGCTTGAGTCGGGCCTGCCCGATCAGTCGAGACGGAAAGCGATGGTGCGGCGAGCTTCCGAGTCCCAGCCGGAAAGTCGGCGAAATGCGACATCGGTGAACTCGATGGCGTCGCCACCACTGATCTCCATCCGGCAGATGGCGGGAGGCGAGCCGGGGTGTCCGGGAGGCGTATCGCAATGCAGTGCCGCCGTGTCGTCCGCGTCGTAAAGCACGAAGCCGCCCGCGAGCGATTCGCTGCGCACGAACTCGATCCAGCGGGTGTCGCGCGTGCCGCTTTCCGCACCGGCCACGAGCCAGCGTCCGAGCAGCGCATCGCCGGGCTCCTGTGCGAAGCTGAACCGCATGATCGACAGGGGGCGCAGATCAATGGCGCCGGTGCCGGCATCGGCCCGGGAAAACCACAGGATGGCGCGTGATGGCGTGAGGGTTTCCACGTCGACGACGCCACTCAACCGGATCTCCTCCGGTGCCGCGTAGCGCGCGAACGGGCCTGCGCCACCTTCGAACTGCCCAAGATCCAGATGCGCGATGCCATCGGCCAATTCGCCCGCACCGAAATACCAGGCCGGGGCGCCATGGGCGCCATAGCCCATCACGCTCAGGCTGATGAGGCTGCCCTGCGTTTCCACCGAGAGTCCCAGCCCCGGTCCTGCGCCGAATTCACCACCTTGTTCGGCCCACCAGAAGCCGCTTTCCAAGGACATTCCGGAGATGGCATCACCTGCACGGACCAACGCGAATCCGGCAAGGAGCGGATCTTCTCCCGGTGCGCCATCGATTTCGAATCGGACCCGATGGACGCCATTCCCGGTAAGCAGCTGGTCGCGTGGCAGTGCGGGGCTGAAAAATGCGTATGGGGTGGGGCTGGCGCGACAACCTGTCGTCTCCCGCGTTGCCGTCAAACGAATCTCGTGCCCCCGGGAAGAAACCTCGCGCAGCTGCGGCGGGCAGGTGTCTGGCCAGATTCCGGCCACGTCGAAATAGACCTCATCGTCTTGGGTACTGGCCAGCGCGAGCCGTGCGGGCTCGAATGCGTCCGCCGCCGGCCCGAAAGCTGCCAGAATCGTGAACGCAAGGAAGGAGTTGGCCCAAAGTCGCATGGGCGCAACTGTACCCCATGCACGGCATCGCCGATAATGGGCGGCTCAATATTTCACAGGACCCACTTACGATGAATCCGACGATTGCAGTGATCCGGGGCGACGGTATCGGCCCGGAAATCATGGACGCCACGCTGCACGTCCTCGAAGCGATGGGGCTGGGGTTGAATTACGAGTTCGTCGAGGCGGGTCTCGCCGCTTACGAGAAAGAAGGCGAATTGCTGCCGGAAAAGACCCTGGAAACCATCGCCCGGCTGGGTGTGGCGCTGAAGAGCCCGCTGACCACGCCGGTGGGAGAGGGCTTTTCCTCGATCAACGTGGCGCTGCGACGTCGCTTCGATCTTTACGCCAATGTGCGACCCGCGATCTCCTTCCCGAACACCAAAGCTCGCTATCAGGGCATCGACATCATCACGGTGCGCGAGAACACGGAAGGTGCCTACATCGGCGAAGGGCAGGCCCTGTCCGCTGACGGCGAGACCGCGACGCTGACCCAGAAGATCACGCGCAAGGGCTCGGAGCGCATCGTTCGCTATGCCTTCGAACTGGCGCGCTCGGCAGCACGCAAGAAAGTCACCGTGGTGCACAAGGCCAACATCCTCAAGACCACGTCGGGCTTGTTCCTGCGTGTGGCGCGCGAGGTCGCGGCGCAGTACCCGGACATCGATTTCAACGAAATGATCGTGGACAACACCTGCATGCAGCTGGTGATGCGGCCGGAGCAGTTCGATGTGATCGTCACCACCAACCTGTTCGGCGACATCATTTCCGACCTGTGCGCGGGGCTGGTCGGTGGTCTTGGTCTGGCGCCGGGTGCCAACATCGGCAAGGACGCGGCGATTTTCGAAGCCGTGCACGGCACGGCACCGGACATCGCCGGGCGCGGCATCGCCAACCCGGTCGCACTGCTGCTTGGCACCACCCAGATGCTCGGCCACATCAACATGGAGCCGGCGGCACGGCGGCTGCGTCGGGCGATCATCAACACGATGGAAGCGCGCGACCACCTGACGGCGGATCTGGGTGGCAGCGGGTCGACGATGGAGTTCGCCCGCGCCATCGCGGCCCGCGTCAACGATTGACGCTCGAACACTCGGGCCGGGTGATGCATCAGCCCGGCCTGAGCGATTCTGCAAGTCGCCAGCCGTGATCCAGTACGGCCACCCCGCCTGTTCCCGGGCGCAAGGCGTGACGCAACGCGCCGAAGACATAGTCGGCGGCATCGCGGCAGGCGGCTTCCAAATCCCAGCCTTGCGCAAACTTCGCGGCAATCGCTGCCGACAAGGTGCAGCCGGTGCCATGGCCGTTCACGTCCAGGCGTGGATGGCAAAACCGAATGTGTTGCTCGCCGTCGAACAGCATGTCGATCACTTCGGTGCCGGGCAGGTGCCCGCCCTTCATCAGTACGGCGGCTCCGCTTTGCTCATGCAGATTGCGGGCGGCGGCGGCCATGGCTTCGCCATCGGGAATGCGTTCGCCGAGCAGCAGCTCGGCTTCATGCAGGTTGGGCGTCAACAAGGTGGCAAGCGGGAACAGACGTCCATGCAACGCATCAAGCGCATCCTCATCCAGCAACCGTGCGCCGGAGGTGGAGACCATCACCGGATCAATCACCACATGCGCCGGGGCATGCGCCGCCAGGGCATCAGCTACCACCTCGATCACCTCCGCATTGGCCAGCATGCCCAACTTCACCGATTCGATGCGGAAATCGGCGAACAGCACATCGATCTGTTCGCGCAGGAAGGCGACAGGCGGGACATGCACTGCAGTTACGCCTCGTGTGTTCTGTGCCGTGAGGGCGGCGATCGCGCTCAATCCATGGACGCCGAAGGCCGCGAAGGTTTTCAAGTCGGCCTGAATGCCGGCGCCACCGCCCGAGTCGGATCCGGCGATGGTGAGTACGGAAGGTGGGCGGGTGTCGCCGGTGTGTTGTGTCATTGCAACAGTCGTCCGATGCGGGTGTGGCGAAAAGGGTTCTTTTAGCCGACGAGTGGCGTTGTTTCTAGGGGTGCTTCGTTGACGCAGTGTTGTTTGTTCGCCATACTTTCCGTCAATTGGGGCTGACCTTGGTCAAATGAACATCCTTCCGACTTCGATTCCATCCAGGCGGGCCGCGCTCGCGCTGGCTTGCTGTCTGGGGCTTTCGATGGGGTTGCCGGTACAGGCAGCTGGCCAAGGTGTTGAATCCTGGCGCGAGTTCGCGCGTCGCAACATGATGCCCGATTACAGCTGGAACGATGCGCCGTCGGCGCAGGATTTGGCACCGACGCTGCGCAAGGCCGCGCTGGGTGCACGCGCCAATGCGATCACGCTGTCATTCTCCGCGGCGCGTTCCGGCGTGCAGCGTAGCCTGACGGTGGCGCTCGACGCGACTGTCGACACGGGTGCGGCGTCCGGCTCGGTCATGTCCGCTGGCGTGCCGGATTTCCAGAGCCGGCTTTCGCCCATGAGCAGTCAATTGCTGGGTACCACGTTCGAGCAGGATGCTGGTGCCTACGGGCGTCTCGGAGTGTCCGCGCTGATTGCCCAGCAGCAGTTCGCGACGCCGGGGTTCGGCCTGGCCATGGGCTTCCAGCAGCCGTCCCTGACAAGGAAGGATCGCGTCACCGAAACGGCCGCCGGACACGGCGTCCGTCTTGATTACCGCCTGCCGATGGGCGAGCGGTTTGCATGGCGTTGGGCGGCGCAATCGAAGCTGGAAATGGATACCTTCGATTCGGTCTACGGCATCCATGCGGAGCCTGGCGACTTCGATCTGCCTGCACGCTTCGGTGTGCAGATGGAGTGGTTTGTCCGCAAGAATTTCGCGCTCGCGTTGGGCATGGAGCGGGTCTACTACGGTGACATTTCGCCGTTCACCAGTGCCGCACTGCCGGCGCGCCTGTTGTCGCTGATGGCAGATGGCGGCGCGCCGTCGTTTGCTTGGCAGGATCTCACCGTCTACTCGGCGGAGAGTCGGCTTTCCGACCGCTGGCAGGGGCAGTGGATGCTGCGCTACACCACGCGTCAGCAACCTTCCCCCACGGCAGAGCTGTACCGTCGCGCAATCGAATCCGAGTATGCCGGCACCAACTTCACCTTGGGCTACCGTCGTGGCCTGAATGGGTGGGGAGAGATGGCATTCACTGCCAGCTATGCCCCTTCGATGGCGTTTCTTGGCCCCGGCCCCGTTTTCACTCCTCGCACCTTTTCCCGTGGCGCGGTCGCCGAGTTCGAGGCGTTCTGGATCGTGCCGCTCTCGCTCTGATGCCGGCTCCGGCCGGACTTCATCACCGCTTTTCATTCACAGGCATTTGCGGCTCCGGCAACGGGGCCGTTCTTTTGTGTGGGTGTTTGCTGCACGAGGGCCTTGCGCGCGGTGGTATCGTCCCCACTTAACTGCGACGCTCATGCCGAGCGTTCATGCGACATGGAGAGTTCGTGATGTCCGACACCTTGCCCGCCGACCGCCCCCTGCTGCCAGTGTTGCCGCTGCGCGATGTGGTGGTCTATCCGCACATGGTGATCCCGTTGTTCGTCGGGCGGGACAAATCCATGCGTGCGCTGGAATCTGCGATGGAGCAGGACAAGCGCATCCTGCTGGTGGCGCAGACCGGTCCGGAGATAGACGACCCCGGCTCTGGCGATCTTTACCCGATGGGTACCGTGGCCCAGGTGCTTCAGCTCCTGAAGTTGCCCGACGGAACAATCAAGGTACTGGTCGAGGGGGCTGAGCGTGCGAAAGTGTCCTCCTGCGAGGAAGTTGATGGCGCGCTGGTGGCAATGGCCGAGCCATGCGAGTCGATGAGCGGGCGCGAGCCGCGCGAGATCGAAGTCATGCTGCGCTCGCTGCTTTCGTTGTTCGAGCAGTACGTCAAGATGAATCGCAAGATTCCACCCGAACTGTTGGCGACCCTGTCCGGCATGGACGATCCGGGGCGCGTCGCCGACACCATCGCAGCACATCTGGCGATCCGTCTGGCCGACAAGCAGACTTTGCTGGAAACCCTGGATGTGGGGGCGCGGCTGGAAATGCTGATCGGTTTCGTTGACGGCGAAATCGATGTGCAGCAGATGGAAAAGCGCATCCGCGGCCGGGTCAAGTCGCAGATGGAAAAGAGCCAGCGCGAGTACTACCTCAACGAACAGATGAAGGCCATCCAGAAGGAGCTGGGCGATCTCGACGAGCAGCCCAGCGAGCAGGAGGATCTTGCCCGCAAGATCGCCGCGGCCAGGATGCCCAAGGAGGTCGAGGCCAAGGCCAAGGCCGAACTCAACAAGCTCAAGCAGATGTCGCCGATGTCGGCCGAGGCCACCGTGGTGCGCAATTACATCGACTGGCTGGTCGGTGTGCCATGGAGCAAGCGCAGCAAGGTTCGGCGCGACCTCAAACAGGCGCAGGACGTGCTCGATGCCGACCACTACGGTCTGGAGAAGGTCAAGGAGCGCATCCTCGAATACCTCGCGGTGCAGACGCGCGTGAAGCAGATGAAAGGGCCAATCCTGTGTCTGGTCGGCCCGCCAGGTGTGGGCAAGACCTCGCTCGGGCAATCGATCGCCAAGGCCACGGGCCGCAAGTTCGTGCGCATGAGCCTGGGTGGCGTGCGCGACGAGGCCGAGATCCGGGGGCACCGTCGCACCTATATCGGTTCGATGCCCGGGCGGTTGGTGCAGAACCTCAGCAAGGCGGGCACGAAGAACCCGCTGTTCGTGCTCGACGAGATCGACAAGATGAGCCAGGACTTCCGCGGCGATCCGGCCTCGGCACTGCTGGAAGTGCTCGATCCCGAGCAGAACCACAGCTTCAACGATCACTACCTGGAAGTGGATCTGGACCTTTCCGAAGTGATGTTCGTGGCGACGGCCAACTCGCTCAACATCCCGGGACCGCTGCTGGATCGCATGGAGGTCATCCGCATTCCCGGTTATACCGAGGACGAAAAGATCGCCATTGCCGTCAACTATCTTCTGCCCAAGCAGGTCAAGGCCAACGGACTGAAACCCGAGGAAATCGCCGTGGGCACTGATGCGATCAGGGAGATCGTGCGCTACTACACGCGTGAGTCGGGTGTTCGCAATCTGGAACGCGAAATTTCCAAGATCTGCCGCAAGGTGGTGAAGGAGATCGCGCTGGCTGGCCCGAAGCCCGAGCGCAAGAGTCGTCGCAAGAGCTCCGGCATCAAGATCACGCCGGCGAACATTCATGCCTACCTCGGTGTTCGACGTTTCGATTTCGGGCGTGCGGAGGAGCAGGCCGAAGTTGGCTTGGTGACCGGCCTTGCGTGGACCGAAGTGGGCGGTGACCTGCTCCAGATCGAGGCGACGCTGATGCCGGGCAAGGGCAACCTTCAGCACACCGGCCAGTTGGGTGATGTGATGCAGGAGTCGGTCAAGGCTGCTCTGAGCGTGGTGCGCTCACGTGCCGAGCGTCTCGGTCTGGACCCGCAGTTCCACCAGAAGCACGACATCCATGTGCACGTGCCTGAAGGCGCGACACCCAAGGATGGTCCGAGTGCCGGAATCGCGATGTGCACCGCATTGGTATCCGCGTTGACCCGAGTGCCGGTGAAGGCCGACGTGGCGATGACGGGCGAGATCACCCTGCGCGGTCGCGTGTTGCCGATCGGCGGGCTGAAGGAAAAGCTGCTCGCGGCACTGCGTGGCGGTGTGCGCACGGTACTGATCCCGCAGGACAACGAGAAAGATCTGGCGGAAATTCCGGGTGAGGTGCTGAAGGCGCTGAAGGTCGTGCCGGTACGCTGGATCGATGAAGTGCTGGATCTGGCTCTCGTGGAGCCCATCGCGCCCGCTGCCTCGCATCCACATGCCGCACCGCTCGACACGGGTGTGGCGGCGGAGGAAGGGGCTGTTTCACGGGCACATTGAAACCGCTCCGGATGATCACGAAGGTTGACTTGCAGGAAGTCTTGTGGAAGTTGCCGAAAATCCCCCTGAAACCGCATGGCACAGCGAAAAATCGTGTTGCGCATGGTGGTTGGCGCTGGTATAAATCCAGCCCACCCGCGGGCCGGTGCAGGATGCACAGTCCGGTGGAAATGACCGGGCGCTGCGCCTCCTTCCGGAGGCTGCACCCGCCGGACGAAGATAACGACGAGAACCTGAACTCGTAACTCTGGAGTGACATATCAAATGAACAAGGCTGAATTCATTACTGCAGTGGCTGCCAGCGCCGAACTCTCCAAGACCGATGCCGGCAACGCAGTGGATGCCGTGATCGAGGTGATCAAGAAGGCTCTCAAGAAGGGCGACAGCGTTTCGCTGGTGGGCTTCGGTACCTTCGAAGTGCGCAAGCGCGCGGCCCGTACCGGTCGCAATCCGCGCACCGGTGAGACCATCAAGATCAAGGCATCGAAAATTCCTTCATTTAAGGCTGGCAAAGCCCTTAAGGATGCTGTAAACTGATCGTCTTCGCAGGGTGCTTAGCTCAGCGGTAGAGCGTCGCCCTTACAAGGCGAGGGTCGGGGGTTCGAAACCCTCAGCACCCACCAAAGCACCATGCAGCGTCAAAGCGCGGAGTGGTAGTTCAGTCGGTTAGAATACCGGCCTGTCACGCCGGGGGTCGCGGGTTCGAGTCCCGTCCACTCCGCCACTATGCCGAGGGCGCCTGATTTCAGGCGCCCTCTTTTTTTTACTGTCTCGATCGCGTCGTTGCAGGCGCGCGGCCCACTCCAAGCTAGCGAAGATTCCGTCCGATGTTGCAGACACTCCGTGAAAAGACCACCGGCTGGGTGGCGGTCGTGATCCTGATCGTCCTTGCCGTCCCGTTCGCCTTCTTTGGTGTGGAAAACTACTTCCAGCAGCAGGTGCCAACCTACGTTGCCAAGGTCAACGATGTCGAAATCGGTCAGGATCAGTTCCGCGAACGTTTCGAGGACTACCGAAACCGCATGCGGCAGATGCTGGGAGATCGTTATGACGCGCGCGAATTCGACACGCCCATCGTCAAGCGCCAGGTGCTGGAGAGCCTGATCGACGAGGAAGTGCTGCGCCAAGCCGCCGAAAAGCACGGTCTGGTCGTGTCGCCGGATGCATTGCAGAAGGAAATCGCCGCAATCGATGCCTTCCATGTCAACGGTCGCTTCGACTCCGAGCAGTATCGACTGGTGTTGGCCGGGGCGCGCATGAATCCGCGCATCTTCGAGAGCCGCATGGCCAAGGATCTGGTCACCCGTGCCTTGCCGCGCGCCGTGAGTGCCACTGGCCTGGTCACTGACATGTATGTGGATGGCTATCTGGCATTGCGGGACCAGACCCGCAGCTTCGACTACGTGCTGCTGCCCGTGCCGGGAGATGAGCAGCTGGGCGAGATCACGGAAGAGGCCATCGTCGCGTACTACGAGACCCATTCCGCGCTTTACCAGAGTCAGGAAACCGTATCGGTCGAGTACGTCGAACTCGACGGATCCAAGTTGGAAGTCGCCGAGGCTGCGGACGAAACCACGTTGCGTGATCGTTACGAGGAAAGCAAGGGGCGCTATGTCGAGCCCGAGCAGCGACTGGTCTCGCATATTCTGATCCAGACACCGGCCAACGCCGATGCGCAGACCGTGCAGGCGGCGCAGGCCAGGGCCGCTGAGCTGGCCGCCAAGGCGCGCGAGGAGGGGGCTGATTTTGCGGCGCTGGCACGGGAGCATTCGGAGGATCCTGGCTCGAAGGCGATGGGTGGCGATCTGGGCTGGATCGAGCGTGGTGTCACCGATGCGACATTCGAGGAGGCCCTGTTCTCGATGTCCCCGGGTGTCGGCGATCCGGTCAAGGGCAGCGACGGATGGCATGTGATCTGGTTGCGCGAAATCCAGCAAGAAAGCGGCAAGTCGTTCGAGCAGGTACGCGCCGAGCTCGAAAACGAGTACCTGGAATCCGAGCGCGAGCGCGCCTACAGCGATGCTGCAGGTCGCCTGATCGACGCGATCTACCGCGATCCCAGCACGCTGGACAACGCCGCTGCCGAACTGGGTCTGGCAGTGCAGCGCGCAGGCCCGTTCTCGCGTGCCGGTGGCCCGGGGGTGTTCTCCAATCCCGACGTGGTGCGTGCCGTGTTTTCCGATAGCGTCTTGGTGGAAGGTCTGGTCAGCGACTTGATCGAAACCAGGCACGGCCATGGCATCGCCTTGCGGGTCTCCCAGCATGTTCCGGCGGCAACGCGTCCGCTGGACGAGGTGCGTGATCAGGTGACGGCCGCTGTGCGCGCCGAACGTCTGGCCGAACTGGGTCAGGCGAAGCTGGACGAGGCGCTTGCCGTGATCGACTCTCTGGATGCACTGAAATCCTACGCAGAGGCGAACGCGCTGGAAGTGCGCACGGCCGAAAGCGTTGGCCGTACCAGTGCAACCGTCGATCCCGCCATCGCCAAGGCCTCGTTCGGATTGCCGCATCCCGGCGAAGGTGGGGCCAGCATCGGCAGTGCACATTTGATCGGCGGTGCGAGTGCGGTGATAGCGCTGACCCAGGTTCACGATGCCGATCTGACCAAGGTGGATGCCAGTCAGCGCGACATGTTGAGAGGCCAGCTGGATCAGGCCATTGCGACGCTGGAGTCGACCGAGCTGATCAAGGCACTGCGTCGCGAGGCCAAGATCGACGTCGTCGAATCCCGCATGTGATTCCAGCGGCACGTGACACAAAGAAGCCCGGCGATGCCGGGCTTCTTGTTGTCTGGAGTGCCGATATGGCCAGACAGGTCAAGCCGTGGATGGCGGGAGCCGTCCGGGAGCTATAGCAGGAAGGCGGCAACCACCCGGCGACCTTCGCTGGCGAGAAGATTGAAGGTGCGTGCCGCTGCCGCGCTGTCCATTGCCTCGATGCCGACGCCACGGGTCAGAAATGCGGCCATCAGCGCCGGCGACGCCAGTTGCTGGCGCTGTCCGGTGCCGATCAGAACCAGTGACGGTTCGAGTGCAAGTACTGCTGCGACGGTGCTTTCGTCGAAATCCGGCAGTGCACGCGCCCTCAGGCCCTCGACATACTGGCTGGGCGACAGAAGAAAACTGCTGGAAAACACGCGGTCGCCAATCTGGATGCCGTCGCTTCCGACGCGCCTTATCAAATAGAGGCCTTCGTTGGTTTCCTGGACCAGATGCACGGCAACACGCCTCAGCGTGGCAACGGGATCTGGGGCGCTTCCTGATTGCGCCGGTACAGGCAGGCGATGTTGCCGATGCGCTGCACCAACTGTGCATTCGCACGTTGCGCCAGCTCCGCGACCAGCGCATCACGCGCTTCACGATCTTCGGCGGTGATGCGAACCTTCACCAGTTCATGGTGTTCGAGCGCCAGGTCGAGTTCGGCGAGCAGGGAGTCAGTCAGTCCCTTCGCTCCCATCAGGATCACCGGCTTGAGCGGATGCGCAAGGCCGCGCAGGTAGCGTTTCTGATTGGCGGACAGCGTTGCGGACATGAACGAATGCATCAGGCGATTGAGGCCGCACAGGGTAACATGTGCGCCTCTTGGATCCGATGCATGACACATGGCCCGCAGCAGGAGCAGCCAGCGCTGGTTGCGCGAACATTTTTCCGACCGTTTCGTGAAGAAGGCCCAGGCCGAGGGATTGCGCTCGCGCGCCGCCTACAAGCTTGAAGAGCTGCTGGAGCGGGATCGTCTCCTCAAGCCGGGAATGGTGGTCGTCGACTTGGGGGCCGCGCCTGGTGGCTGGTCGCAATTGGTCCGGCGTGAGCTGGGTGATTCGGGCCGCGTGATCGCGCTCGACATTCTGGACATGCCATCGCTTGCCGGCGTGGAGTTCATCTGCGGTGATTTCCGCGAAGCTGAACCGCTGGCACAGCTGGAAGCCACGCTCGCCGGTCAACCGGTAGACCTTGTGCTTTCGGACATGGCGCCCAATATGTCGGGAGTGGACGCGGTGGATCAGCCGCGCTCGATGTATCTGGCTGAACTGGCAAGGGATTTTGCACAGCAGCATCTGCGCCCGGGTGGCAGCTTTCTCATCAAGTTGTTCCAGGGCACCGGATTCGACGATTACATCCGTGACTTGCGCAGCCGGTACCGGCAGGTGAAGGTACGCAAGCCCGAAGCGTCACGCAGCCGATCCTCCGAGGTCTATGCGTTGGCGACCGACAAACGATAGTTGCAGGACAATGGAATGAACGATCTGGCCAAGAATCTGGTGTTGTGGGTGATCATCGCCGTGGTGCTGATGGCGGTGTTCCAGAGTTTCACCCCGCGTCAGGGTGGGGCGCAGGCATTGTCGTATTCGGAATTTCTGGCCCAGGTCCGGGATTCGCGCGTCAGCGAAGTGGTTTATTCGGAGAACGGGCGCGAACTGAGTGGCACCACCAAGGATGGTGGCAAGTTTGCCGTGGCCTTGCCGCCGAACGATCCCAAGCTGATCGACGACCTGGTGACCAAAGGCGTGAAGATCGTGCAGACGCCGATCGCCACCGGACCGTCGCTCACCTACATCCTGCTGAATCTGCTGCCGTACATCATCTTCATCGGCATCTTCATCTTTTTCATGCGCCAACTGCAGGCCGGTGCGGGCGGGCGTGGCGCGATGAGCTTCGGCAAGTCGCGTGCCAAGATGCAGAGCGAGGATCAGGTCAAGATCACGTTCGCCGATGTCGCCGGCTGCGACGAAGCCAAGGAAGAGGTCGGCGAGCTGGTCGAGTTCCTGCGCGACCCGTCGCGCTTCCAGAAGCTCGGCGGCAAGATTCCGCGTGGCGTGCTGATGGTCGGCCCGCCCGGTACCGGCAAGACCTTGCTGGCGCGTGCGATCGCCGGCGAAGCCAAAGTGCCGTTCTTTTCCATTTCAGGTTCGGATTTCGTCGAAATGTTCGTCGGCGTCGGCGCCTCGCGCGTGCGCGACATGTTCGAGACGGCCAAGAAGCACGCGCCATGCATCATCTTCATCGATGAAATCGATGCGGTCGGACGGCATCGCGGTTCGGGCATGGGCGGTGGCCATGACGAGCGCGAGCAGACTCTCAACCAGATGCTGGTCGAGATGGATGGTTTCGAGGGTGGCGAAGGCGTGATCGTCATTGCCGCGACCAACCGTCCCGACGTGCTCGACAAGGCGCTGCTGCGCCCGGGCCGCTTCGATCGCCAGGTCATGGTTGGCTTGCCCGACATCAAGGGTCGCGAGCAGATCCTCAAGGTGCACATGCGCAAGGTGCCGCTGGCCGACGATGTGCGTCCGGACGTGCTGGCTCGGGGCACCCCCGGTTTTTCCGGTGCGGATCTGGCCAACCTGGTGAACGAGGCGGCGCTTTTCGCCGCGCGCCGCAACAAGCGCGCGGTCGACATGCAGGACTTCGAAGACGCGAAGGACAAGATCTACATGGGGCCGGAGCGCAAGAGCATGGTCATGCGCGAGGAAGAGCGTCGCGCGACGGCCTATCACGAGTCCGGGCATGCGGTGGTGGCTGCGTCGCTTCCGAAGGCCGACCCGGTGCACAAGGTGACGATCATGCCGCGCGGCTGGGCACTCGGCTTGACCTGGCAGTTGCCCGAGCATGATCGCCTGAGCAACTACAAGGACAAGATGCTGGAGGAGCTCTCCATCCTGTTCGGTGGCCGTATCGCCGAGGAGATTTTCGTCGGGCAAGTGTCTACCGGCGCGTCCAACGATTTCGAGCGTGCTACGGCGTTGGCCCGGGCCATGGTCACGCGTTACGGCATGTCCGACGTATTGGGCACGATGGTCTATGCGGATCAGGATGCCGGCTTCGGCGTGCACAACAAGACCATCTCCGAGGCCACGCAGCAGAAGGTCGATGCGGAAATTCGCCGACTCCTCGACGAGCAGTACGCCGTGGCGCGATCGATCCTGGAAGAGAAGCGCGACATCGTCGAGGCCATGACGGCAGCTTTGCTCGAGTGGGAAACCATCGATGCCGAGCAGGTCAAGGCCATCATGGAAGGCCGCAAACCATCGCCGCCGGCAGGCTGGACCGGGAAGCCCGGCGCACCGGACAAAGGCACCGATGGTGGCGGCTCGCCGCTGACGCCGGTGGTGGGCGGGCCGGCACCACAGCTGTAAACCCCTGTTGACGACGGATCGCATGCAAAGGCCGGGCTTTTCCCGGCCTTTTTCTTGTCGGGACACTCCCTGTTCCTGTTCGTGGGGGCGCTGTGGCGCGATCAGGCGACACGCCCCTGCAATTGCTCCGGGCTGGTCGGAACAGGTATCGCGCAGGCATCATCACGGACTGATCATCCAGGGTTGCAGGAGACGCCATGTTCGATACCATCCCCGCGCTCGATTGTGCCGGGCGTCTGCTGAAGCTGGATCGCCCGCGCATCCTGGGTGTCGTCAATGTCACGCCGGATTCGTTTTCCGACGGTGGTGCTCACGATGACGTCGATGCAGCGGTGGCGCACGGGCTCCAACTGGTGTCGGAAGGGGCGGATGCACTTGACGTCGGAGGGGAATCGACCCGGCCGGGTGCAGCCGAGGTGCCGGTCGAGCTGGAGATCGCGCGCGTGGTCCCTGTGATAGAGCGCCTCGTGCGTGAAACCACGGTGCCGATCGCGATCGACTCCTCGAAGCCCGACGTGATGCGCGCCGCAATCGCTGCCGGGGCCGGCATCATCAACGACGTCTTCGCATTGCGCCGCGATGGTGCACTGGAGGCGGCACGCGATCTGGGGGTGCCGGTGATCCTCATGCACATGCAGGGCGAGCCGCGATCGATGCAGGAGGCGCCGCAGTACGATGACGTGATGGGGGAAGTGCGCCGCTTCCTGGCTGATCGCCTCTTTGCCTGCGAGTTGGCCGGCATTCCGAAATCCCGACTTGTGGTCGATCCCGGATTCGGCTTCGGCAAGACGCTGGAGCACAATCTGCTGCTGTTGGCGGGGTTGGAGCGTTTCGCCGACTTGGGCGTGCCGCTTCTGGCCGGCATGTCACGCAAGCGCATGATCGGCGAACTCACCGGTCGAGGCATTCGCGAGCGCGCCGTTGGTTCCGTCGCTGCGCACCTGATTGCAGCGCAGCGTGGCGCGATGCTGCTGCGCGTCCACGATGTGGCCCCGATGCGCGATGCGTTGAGGGTGTGGGACGCGGTGCGGACGCGCACTTCCGCGCCGAAGGCGATGGCACCGACCGCGTCGCGCTGGCCCGACGACGAATAGACGGCGCATCGTTCCGGTTGCCACGAATGCGTGGCAATCGCGTCGCTGCCTCGTTACGCTTTGCGCATGAGCGTTTCCATCCCCACCGACGCCCAATTGCTCGCCCAGGCCGAAGCCATCGGCGCGGCGGCATTGGCATCGCATCACTCCATCGTCACCGCCGAAAGCTGTACCGGTGGTTGGATTGCCAAGACCATCACCGACGTGGCCGGGTGTTCGGCGTGGTTCGAGGCCGGCATGGCGGCGTACAGCTACGAGGCCAAACAGGCGCTGCTCGGCGTTCGCCCGGAAACGCTGATGAAGTTCGGCGCGGTGAGTGAGGAAACCGCGCTGGAAATGGTCTCCGGGGCATTGATCCACTCCGGTGCGACGGTGGCCGTTGCCGTCACCGGCATCGCCGGACCCGGCGGCGGCACGCCGGACAAGCCGGTCGGCAGCGTCTGGATCGCGTGGAAGCGTCGTGGCGGTTACCCCAAGGCCACGCTGTTTCATTTCGATGGCGACCGCGACGCGGTGCGCCGGCAGACGGTGGCCTCGGCCTTGGAAGGGATCGGCGCGTTATTGGGCTCCTGACGCACGACAGCCAGGATGCACCCTGCAGTTCGGTCCTGTGTGGCCGGCGCGGGCTTCGCGCCGGACGCAGGGATGGCGGTCGAGGCAGGGGCGGCTGGCGTCGGGATGGATTTTTCCCGTGCGAGCATGACGGGCTGCGAACGCGAGCATGACTGGCTACGGCCGGGCCTCGAACAGTCCCCGTTGCGCCGCATGGTGGTCGGCATCGGTGAACCCGCCCAGCCCAACACCCGCCAGCCGATAACGCGTGGCCTCAGGCAGGTTCACGCGCGCACTGAGGCCCCAGGCCAGATCGCCCAGCGCCTGTGCTGAATCGGGCAGCGATACGGGTGTGAGGCTGCGTGTCAGGATGCGGAATTCGGAGGTCTTGAGTTTCAGCACCACGGTGCGTGCGATCCGTGTCGGTTCGCGTTCGCGCTCGTGCAGGTAACCGGCCCAGGTGCGCGCCGCCAGTTCGCGCACGTGCGGTTCGAGGGTTTCCAGTGGCAGGTCTTCCGGAAAGGTATCTTCGGTGGAGATTTGCAGCGTCGGGCGATCCGGTTGTACCGGATGTTCGTCGATACCCTGCGAGAGCTCATGCAGACGCAGCCCCCAGCGCCCGAACTGGGCCTCCAGTCGCGGCGCGCCGAGCGCATGCAGTTCGCCCACGGTGCGTACACCCAGGGCTTCCAGCTTCGCCGCCATCACCTTGCCCACGCCTGGCAGGCGGCCCACCGGTAGCGGTTCGAGAAAGGCTTCCACCATTGCCGGACGGATCACGAACAGGCCATCGGGCTTGTTCCAGTCCGAGGCGATCTTGGCGAGGAACTTGTTGGGCGCAACACCCGCCGAGGCGGTGAGCGCGGTTTCCTCGCGGATCGCCGCACGGATGGCCTCGGCCACCGCAGTGGCTGACGGCAGGCCGCTGAGTGGTCGGGTGACGTCGAGGTAGGCTTCATCCAGCGACAGCGGCTCGATCAGATCGGTATGCCGCGCGAAGATATCGCGCACCTGGCGGGAGACGGCCTTGTAACGCGGGAAATCCGGCGGCACGAACACCGCCTGCGGACACAGCCGCTCGGCGGTCATCGCCGGCATCGCCGAACGTACCCCGAAACGTCGCGCCTCGTAACTGGCCGCACACACCACCGAACGCGCCCCGCGCCACGCCACCACCACCGGTCGTCCGCGCAATTCCGGCGCATCGCGCTGCTCCACGGAGGCGTAGAACGCATCCATGTCCACGTGAACGATCTTGCGTGGCGCGCTCATTCCGGTCAGCACAGGTCCGTGGATCGCTCCAACAGTCGACCGATGTCCTCGTCCACGATGGCTGCCAGCGCCGGTGCAATACGACCGGCATCCACATCGCTCTCGAAACCAAGACGGAAATGCACCTCGCCTGCCGGCGTCCGGGACGAGTGGATCGAAGTGATGTTGACGTTGTGTCGCTCGAATACGTGCAACAGACGACGCAGCGATCCTGGTTGGTCCTCGGGCAAATGCACTGAAATACTGCGTTCGCCTGCCAGATCGGCGAGCAGGTAGCCAACGCGTTCGAAGCTGTAGTTTCCGGCGGCGACGGCCGTTTCTCCGAGAGTTTCACGCGCAGCGTCGAGAAATTGCCGGCGGAAGGCGGCGCGGCCGGTGTCGTCGTTGCGTTCCACGCTGGTTTTCAATTCGGCCAGCTGGGTTTGCAGCCGTTCCAGCATCGGGATCACGTGTGGGTTGCCGAACTGGATGTCTTCGTAGATCGCCGGGTTCATCGCGAGAATTCGCGAAAGGATCGCGCTGTCCAGTTCGAACGAGGCCGAGCGGAACGGCAGCAGGGCGTCCAGGCCGCCGAGTTCTTCGGCGTATTCGCGCAGCACGCCGCCCTGGGCCAGATGCGTGGCGTGCACCATCGCCTGCACCAGCGCCATGATGTGGTCGTGGCGCTCGGGCGTGCTGGCCACGCATTGCGCCTGCAGCGCGGCAAGAAAAGTTTCGAACCATGCACGCCAGTATTGCAGGCGTGCTTCGCAGACCACCAGTACGCGGCCCTTCAGGGTCGGCGCCTTGGGCGCGGCGGTCATCGGGTGCAGGCCGACGACTTCGGCCTGTGAGTGCAGCATCGCGGCCACCGGCTCGTTCTTGACCGAGGTGATGTCGAGCCAGAGCTGGTGTTTTTCTCGCCCGGCGGCGCGTTCGATGTAATCGGTGATGATCGCTGGGGTGTGGCGTATCGGGGTGCAGAACAGCAGCACCTGGCAGTGTTCGATCAGGGCTTCCGGCGTTTGCGTATCGACATGGCCCGGATCGGCACCGAGTACCTGCAAACCCATGCGCTGCTCGAAGAAGCGCCGCAGCCAGCGTCCGTAGGCGCCCTCGCTGCCGACCAGGCCGATGTGTGGGGATGTGTGCTCCGTGCTCACGGCCGGGATCGGGTTTCGGCGATCTTCGCCAACAGTTCGCGCATGGCGCGTGTGGGCTGCTCCTGATTGCCTTCCAGTGTCTCCAGCACGCGCAACGCAGCCTCTGCGTGCTGCCCGGCCTGGTCGATGTTGCCCAATGCAAGTTCCTGCCGGGCCAGAGCCTCGAGCAGCTGTGCGGTGGCCGGGTGGTTCTCGCCGAAGGCGCGGTGGGCGCTGGCCAGTGTCAGTTCCAGCAGGTCGCGGGCCGCTTCCGTCTGTCCGGTGTCGGCGAGCCAGAGCGCATGTCGGCGACGCATGGTGATGGTATTGGGCGCATCCGGCCCGGTCTTTTCGGTGATGACATGCAGTGCGGCCTCGAAAAGCGGGCCGGCCTCCTCCAGCTTTTCCGGATCACCACTTTGATGCAGCGTGACAGCCAGATTGAACTGCAGTATCGGCAGCATGCGTGAGCCGGTGCCGTGCTGTCGGGACAGCACCGCGAGTATGGTGCGCTGCTCGGCCTCGGCCGAGGCCAGGTCCTTGTTGGCGGCGTGGAGTCCGGCAAGGCTGTTGCGCAGGGCCAGTGTCTGCGGGTGGTCCTCGCCCAGCACCCGGACCTGGCGCTGCACCAGGTCCTGCATCAGCGCGATGGCTGGCTCCCGTTGGCCGGACTCCCCCAGAACGATGGCGTAGTACTGTCCCGCATCGAGCGCACGCTGGTGGTCCGCGCCGACACGCGCCAGCAGTGTCTCGTAGGCCTCTTGCAGCAAGGGAAGAGCTTCCTTGTCGCGACCCTGATTGTAGAGGTTCCAGCCCAGGCGCGACTGCATCCGGGGCGCGAGTTCCGGGGCGATGCGGGAGAGTTTGCGTGCGTAGGGCAGATTGTCGCGCATCAGGGTTTCCGCACGCTTCAGGTCACCTCCATTGGTGAGGTGGTGACCCAGCTCCATGACAGCCTGCTGGGTTTCGAGCGAGTCGGGTGACAGATGCGCCCGGGCGGTTTCCAGCGCGGTTTCCAGATGCGCCAGTGCGCGTTTCTGGTCGCCGAGATTGAAGTAGGTCTGGGCGAGCGTGGTTTCGATCTCCACCTGCGCCTGGGGATGCTCGGTCAGATCGGTGCGGATACGGTCGGAGGCGCGATCCAGCACGCGGCGCATCAGCGTCTGGTCCAGTTCGAAACTGACGGACGGGTCCGCGCTGGTCAGTACGTCGCTGAGGAAGCGGTGGCTCGCCTTTTCCCGGAGCATTGCCTGTTCTGCGCGATGCAGCGCCCAGGATGTGATCACCAATCCGCCGAGCATTGCCGCAGCAAACGCCGCGCAGGCGGCCACGGCGAGGCGGTTGCGACGCACGAATTTGCGCAGGGCACGAAGACGGCGGTGCGGTGCGGCCTGCGGGGGGTAGCCATCGAGCCAGCGTTTCAGGTCTTCGGCGAAAGACACGGCGCTCGGATACCTGAGGTTGCGGTCCGGCTGGGTGGCGCGCGCCACGATCCAGTCGAGGTCGTGACGCAGCACACGCCGCAGGCGCTGAGGTGGCGTGCGCAGCCTCGCTGCCAGGTCCGACATTTCCTCGGGAGAAAGGGTGGCCAGCTCATCGGAGGGGCGCAGCGGGTCGCTGCTGCTGTCGCCGCTGGCGCGGGAGCCGCGTGGGCGCTTGCCGGAAACGAGTTCGTACAGGATCGCGCCGAGCGAGTAGACATCGCTGCGGCTGTCGATGTCCGAGCTCGCGGTGATCTGCTCGGGGCTCATGTAGCCAGGCGTGCCGGCGGCCAGCATCTGATGGCCGGCACCGGTGCGTGCGGCGATGCCGAAATCGATGATCTTCGGCATCGGTTCGCCACCGGTATCGCCAATCAGGATGTTGCCCGGCTTGAGGTCGCGATGGATCACGCCCTTCTGGTGTGCATGTTGCACGCCTTCGGTCACACGGATAAGCAGCTTCACACGCTCGCGCAGGCTGAGTTTGTGTTCGCTGCACCAGCGCGTGAGCGACTGGCCCTCGATGTATTCCATCACCAGATACAGGCGACCCCTGTCGTCGTTTCCGGCATCCATGATCTGGGCGATCGCAGGGTGCTGCATGTGCGCCAGCATCTGGCGCTCGAATTCGAAATAGTGGCGGCGCTCGCGATCACCTGTGTGGATGCCGATCACCTTGATCGCCACCTTCATGTCGTAGGCGCCGTCGGCGCGATGGCCCAGGTAGACCTGGCCCATGCCGCCTTTGCCGATCAGGTGCCCCACCTGCCACGGCCCGAAGCGAGTGCCCGGAGGCAGGATTTCCGGATCGGCAGGGAGTGATGTTCCCAGTTCGCGCAATGGCTTCCGGACTGCTTCGGTGGCTGCCGCCTCGGCATCCAGCATCTTCAGAAGTTCGCGCAGCAACTCGGGATGGTCATCGGCCTGTGCATGAGCAAAGGCAATCCGCTCGGGCGCTGGCAGGGTGCAGGCACGATGAAAAAGATCGTCCAAGCGCGCCCAATCGTCTGGATTCAGCATGTCGTCCCCCTGTGGCCATGTCGCAACGAGGCGGAAAATGCCGCTGCATGCATGGAGCGGCGATGATACCGCCTTCGCGGAGGCAGGCCCCGCTGCCGCGGCGGGAAGTCTTCAACGGCTCATCGTCAGCGGCTCATCGATGGGGCGGGTCGGTGCAACACCTGGTTGCCGCGCCCGCGCCTACACCCATCCGGTGGCGTAGAACATCGCGATGATGAAGAACACCGCCATCGTCTTGATGACGGTAATCGCGAAGATGTCCTTGTAACTCTGGCGGTGGGTCAGGCCGGTCACCGCAAGCAGGGTGATCACGGCGCCGTTGTGCGGCAATGTGTCCATGCCGCCGGAGGCCATCGAAGCCACGCGGTGCAATACCTCCATCGAGATGCCGGCGGCGTTGGCGTTGGCGATGAAGGTGTCGGCCATCGCCGCCAGCGCGATGCTCATGCCGCCGGAGGCCGAGCCGGTGATGCCGGCGAGCGCGGTCACGGTGATGGCCTCGTTGATCAGCGGGTTCGGAATCGAACCGAGTGCATTGGCGACCACCAGAAAGCCGGGCAGCGCGGCGATCACGGCACCGAAGCCATACTCGGACGCGGTGTTGCCGGCCGCCAGCAACGCCCCGCCGACAGCGGCCTTGGAGCCTTCGGCAAAGCTCGTCAGCACCGGCTTCCACGCAAATGCCAACACCGTCAGGATGCCCACCAGCAGCGCGCCCATGACCGCCCAGATCGCGGTGATGCGCGCCACTTCCTGCACCACTGGCGCAGGATTTCCGATCACGGCGGGCACGAAGCTGTGGCTTGCGCCGTAGACTTGCGGAATCCACCAGGTGAACACGATGTTGCTCACGCCCACCAGCACCAGCGGCAGCAGCGCGATCAGCGGATGGGGGAGTTTGCCGCCGGAATAGGCGGCGGGTTCGTTCACCAGTGTGGCGGCATCGCCATAGCCTTCGCCGAGGCGATACGCGGCGCGGCGGCGCCACTCCAGATACAGCATCCCGAGCACCAGAATGAACACGCCGCCGAGTGTGCCGAGGATCGGTGCCGCCCAGGTATTGGTGCCGAAGAACGTGGTCGGGATGATGTTCTGGATCTGGGGTGTGCCCGGCAACGCATCCATCGTGAAAGTGAATGCACCCAGCGCGATGGTGCCGGGGATCAGGCGCTTGGGGATGTCGCCCTGACGGAACAGTTCGGCGGCAAACGGGTACACCGCGAACACCACCACGAACAGCGACACCCCGCCATAGGTCAGCAGCGCGCAGACCAGCACGATCGACAGCATCGCGCGTTGTGCTCCGACGATGCGGATGGTGGCGCTGACGATCGCCTTGGAAAACCCCGACAGCTCGATGACCTTGCCGAATACCGCGCCGAGCACGAACACGGGGAAGTAGAGCTTGAGGAATCCGACCATCTTGTCCATGAACAAGCCGGTGAACATCGGGGCCACCAACGAAGGGTCGGTCAGCAACACCGCGCCGAGCGCGGCCACGGGTGCGAACAGGATGACGCTGTAGCCTCGGTAGGCCACGAACATCAGGAAGCACAGCGAGGCCAGAACGATCAGGAAAGCCATGGGCGGATTCCGCAAGGATTTTCAGGCCGGGAGTGTGATGAGGCGGTGTCGTGGCAGCCCACTGTACGAAGGTACAAGTGCCTGCACGAGGGCGATTCCCCACTATGCGCCGCACACGAAAAGCGGCCGCAGGGGCTGCTGACAACGACAACGAAGGAAGCTCCGTAATGAAACGTACCCATCTGAGTGTGGCCATCGGCATGCTGCTGGGTCTCGCCGCGTCCGCGCAGGCACAGGCCCAGAGTCCGGGACAAGCGGGCACGGAAGGTAGCGAGGAGGCGCAGCGGCTGGACAACGTGACGGTGACTGCCCGCCGGCGCGAGGAATCCATCTTCGACGTGCCGGTTTCTGTCAGCGCCTTCGGCGAGTCGGACTTGATCGAGAAGCAGGCCGTGTCCATCGACGGGTTGCAGGGAGCGGTGCCCAACCTCAACATCGTGCAGGGCCGCGGTTCGGCCAACAGCGCGAACGTGTTCATTCGCGGCATCGGCCAGCCGGATGCGCTGCAGACGTTCGATCCGGGCGTCGGCATGTACGTGGACGACATCTACTATTCGCGCATCAACGGCGCACTGTTCTCGCTGTTCGACGTGCAGCAGGTCGAAGTCCTGCGCGGCCCGCAAGGGACGCTGTACGGCAAGAATTCCACCGGTGGCGCGATCAAGGTCACGACCAAGAACCCGTTCGACGACGAGGGCGGCGCGGTCGAGTTGAGCATGGGCAACTTCGGGCGTGCCGAGGGGCGCGTCTATGCTGCCGGCCAGCTCAGCGATACCATCGCGGCCAGCGTCGCGGGTGCATGGCTGACGCATGACGGCTATGTGTCCGATCCGGTCAGCGGTCGGAAGTTCAACGACGATGACACCAAGGCGCTGCGCGCCAAGCTGGCGTTTCGCCCCAGCGACACGTTCCGCGCCACCTTCGCCATCGATCACACCAAGCAGGATGCCGCCCTGACCATGGGGCGGCCCATGGCCCCGCTGATCCGTACCGATCTGGCGTTGGGGCCGGTGGTGCTGAGGCCTGCGTCGACCGGCGAGTTCGACTTCCACTCGCGCACCTCGTTCTCGCCGGATCAGGGGCAGGATCTGAAGCATCAGGGCCTGACACTGGCGATGGAATGGGATCTGAGCGACAGCTGGCTGTTCAAGAGCATCACCGGTCACCGCCGTCTGGATACCCATTCCTTCATCGACATCGATGCCTCCGAGTACGAGCTGGGCGACGTGCTGGTCGCGATCGATCAGCAGCAGACCAGTCAGGAATTCCAGTGGCAGTTCGACAACGGTTCGAATGTGCAGTCGACGTTCGGGCTGTTCTACATGAAGGAGAACGTGCCGTCGCATCAGGAAGCCTATGCCGATGATCTGTTCGGTCTGGCGGGCACGCCGATCGACTTCCTCCGCACCATCGACGACGACCTGACCAGCAAGAGCCTGGCGGCGTTCGCGCACGTCAACTGGGAATTCGCGCCGACGTGGACGCTGGCCGCCGGCCTGCGTTACTCGCGTGACGAAAAGACTTATGACCGCACCACCAGCACCTACTGGGGCCCGTTGTTTGCCGCGCTGAATGAAACGGTGGCGTTCGACGGCAAGGCCAGCTGGTCCGCCTGGACGCCGTCGATCAGCGTGCAGAAGGACTTCAGCGATCGCGTGATGGGTTATGTGTCGGCCAACCGCGGCTTCAAGTCCGGCGGCTTCAACGGGCGTGCGAACAGTGCGGTCGATGCCGCCAATCCGGTGTTCGATCCGGAGTTCGTGTGGACCTACGAAGCGGGCTTGAAGGGTACGTCGGCCGACGGTCGCTTCCGTGGTGGTGCGTCGGTGTTCGTCAGCGACTACAGCGACTTCCAGGCGCGCGTATCGCAGGACGTGGGCAGCTTCCCGGTGCTCAACGCCGCAGAGCTCGACATCAAGGGCTTCGAGCTGGAAGGCGCCGCGTTCATCGGCGAGGCCACCTCGCTCTCCGCGCAGATCGGCTGGCTGGACGCCGAGTACAAGCGTTTCGACGATTTCCGCCTCGATCCGACCTATCCGGGTTTCGATCTGAACGTGAATCACGACCACGTGCCGTTCTCGCCGGACTGGACCGCGCGCGTTGCGCTGAATCACACCTTCTCGCTGGCCAACGGCTCGGCGCTTGCGGTGGGCGGCGATGTGTCCTACCGCGGCAAGACTTGGCTTTCGGTCGACAATCGCGATGTGTTGAGTCAGGACGCCTACACCCTGATGGGTCTCTACACGGTGTGGGATTCTCCGCAGTACACGTGGCAGGTGCGCGCCGGCATCCGCAACCTGACCGACGAGGTTTACAAGATCGATGGCCAGGAGTTCGCCAGCGTCGGCAACATCCAGACCGCCTACTATGGCTGGCGCCGCAACTGGTACCTGTCGGCACGCTACAACTTCTGATCTCTCCGTTGTTCGATGTGTTTCCGGGCCGCGTGAGCGGCCCGCTTTTTGAGGAGCAAGACGATGCAACGGATGCGCCCCCTCGTTCTGGCCATGTTGAGCACGGTGCTACTGGCCGGATGTGGCACCCAAGCGGCCGAGTCCGCGCTTCCCGAGTTCACCCTCGATGCGGATCGGGTCAGCGTGGTCGGATTGTCCTCCGGCGCCGCGATGGCGCAGCAGGTGCATTTCGCCTGGTCGGACAAGTTCATCGGCGCCGGGCTCATCGCCGGCCCGCCGCTGGGATGTGCGGAAGGCGATCTGGGCATTGCGCTGGGTCGGTGCATGAAGGCGCAGCCGGACGCGCCGGATGCGGTGAAACTGGCCGAGCGTGCCCGTACCTTGGCGGACGCCGGGAGGATCGCGCCGCTTTCGGGACTGGATGGCGACCGCGTTTACGTGCTGCATGGTCGCGCCGACGCCACCGTCGATGCCGCCGTGGCACGCGCGTCCTATTCGATCTACACCGCCGTGCAACGTGAAGCGGCAACGCCGCCGGTCAAGGGCATGACTCTGGTCTGGGACGACGACCGCGACTTTGGCCATGCCTGGCCCACGCGCGAGGCAGGGCAGGAATGCGCGGTGACGCAGGCGCCCTACATCGCGGCATGTGGTTTCGATGCCGCTGGCGAGATGCTTCGCTCGCTCTACGGCGAGGCACCGCGCGAGGCCACCGAGGCGGGTGGCGCAGTACATCGTTTCGATCAGAACAAATTCCGCCCCGACGGCGAAGACGCATTTCTGGCCGACGAAGGGTTTCTCTATGCCCCGCCGCAGTGCAGTGATGGCGAGTCGTGCGGCCTGGTCATCGCGTTCCATGGTTGCGAACAGAACGCGGATGCACTGGGTGATCGATTCGTTCGGGACATCGGCCTGAACCGTTGGGCGGATGCCCATGATCTGGTGGTGGTTTATCCGCAGACGCGGGCCAGCTTCATGCCGCTCAATCCGAAGGGTTGCTGGGACTGGTGGGGTTACTCCGGCGCCGATTACGACACGCGGAATGGCGTGCAACTGCGTTGGCTGGCGAATCTGGTCGATGCGCTGGGGATTCCGTTATCGCCGTGACGCATGCCGGGCCAATGCCCAGGCCACGTGTTCGCGTACCAGTTCGGAGGGATGGCTTTCGCGTGATTGCAGCGCGGCGAGCACTTCCGGCGTGGTCGGCGCATTGCCCAGCGCCACGGCGATGTTGCGCAGCCAGCCGATGTGGCCGGTGCGGCGGATGGCCGAGCCTTCGGTGCGGCGCAGGAATTCAACCTCTTCCCAGGCGAACAGCTCGGCCAGCGTGGCGTGGTCCAGAGCGTTGCGCACGCGGAAATCCGGTTCGTCGTGGCGCTGCGCGAACTTGTTCCACGGGCACACCAACTGGCAGTCGTCGCAGCCGAAGATGCGGTTGCCCATCGGCGCTCGCAGGTCTTCCGGAATCGCGCCGCGCAGTTCGATCGTCAGGTAGCTGATGCAGCGTCGCGCATCGACGCGATACGGCGCGATGATCGCCTGCGTGGGGCAGACATCGATGCAGCGGGTGCAGGTGCCGCAGTGCGCGCTGGGTTCGGCATCGGTGGGCAGCGGCAGATCGGTGAACAGCTCGCCCAGGAAGAACCATGAACCGGCGTGGCGGTTGATCAGGCAGGTGTGCTTGCCGATCCAGCCCAGGCCGCCGTTGCGGGCCAGCGCGCGTTCCAGCACCGGCGCCGAGTCGGTGAAGGCGCGGTAGCCGAACGGGCCGATGCGTTCTGTCAGCCGGCTGGCAAGCTTCTGCAGGCGGTTGCGAATCAGCTTGTGATAGTCGCGCCCCAGTGCGTAGCGCGCGACATAGGCGCGCTCGCCATCCTGCAGTGTGGCCCAGGCTTTGTCCGGATCGGCTTCGCCATAGTCCATCCGCACCGAGATCACCCGCAGCGTGCCTTCCACCAGACGTTCGGGGTGGGCGCGCAGTTCCGTATTGCGCGCCATGTAGTCCATTTCCCCATGCATGCCGTCGGCCAGCCAGCGTTCCAGGTGCGCGGCGTCGGCACGCAGGCCGGTGTCGGCGATACCCAGCTGCTGGAAGCCGAGCTCGGTGGCCCAGAGGCGCAACTCGGTGGCAAGTTCGGCAAGATCGGTGGTGGAGGCGAGCGGCATGGTGGGAATGGTAGGAGCGGCTTTGGCCGCGAACAAACCCTCTTCGGCCAGTCGAATCCCGCCATGCGGCCCGATACGTCATTGCGAGTGAAGCGATGCACGCCATGCCGTACGACAACCATGCCGCGCAAACCGCCCAGGTCGCGCCTGCGCGCGCGACGGAGCGCATCGCGGCGGGGGTCGCATCGCAAACCACGTCGGGGATGTAACCCCGACCTACCGCATCACGAACCATGCCGCGCAATTTGCGCAAACCGCACAGATCGCGCCTGCGCGCGCGACGGAACGCCACTCGCAATGACGGTTGCTGCCCCGGTCCTCTAAAATCCTTTCCCCATGGACAAGCCCCTGCCGCTCTACCGCTGCGAGGACGTGCGCGCTTTCGAGGCGTATGCGATGCAACACGATGGCATCGACGCTTATGCGTTGATGAGCCGTGCCGCGGCTGCCGCGTTCGCGCGGATGAAGCTGGACTGGCCGATGGCGCGCCGGGTTTGCGTGGTCTGCGGTCGCGGCAACAACGGCGGCGATGGTTTCGTGCTTGCACGTCTGGCGCGCATGGCCGGAATGCAGGTAGCCGTCGTGGTAGGCACCAGCGAACCGCCCATGGTGGAGCCTGCGGCACGCGCGTTCTCGCATTGGCGTGAAACCGGCGGAGAGGAGATCGTTTTTTCTCCCGGAGATGCCTTGCCCGACGCGGACGTGATCGTGGATGCACTGTTCGGCATCGGTCTGTCGCGCCTGCCCGAAGGCATCGGTGCGGCGCTGATCGGCGCGATCAACGTGTCCGCTCGGCCCGTGCTCGCCATCGATGTGCCGTCCGGCCTGGATGCCGACAGCGGCAGTGCCACCGATGTAGCGGTGAAGGCCACGCGCACGGTGTCGTTCATCGCCCACAAGCGTGGTCTGTTCACGGGGCGCGGACGGGCATTGGCCGGGCCGGTGGAGCTGGCCACGCTCGATGTGCCGCTGCCTACGCGTACCGCACGCTCCCCCGCGGCTTGGCTGGTGGCCGGTGGTCAACTCGGACGCTGGCTGCGTCCGCGCGAACGCGACGCACACAAGGGCGACCATGGCCGCGTCCTGGCCATCGGCGGCGATCACGGTTACGGCGGTGCGATCCGGCTGTGCGCGGAAAGCGCCTTGCGGTGTGGTGCGGGTCTGGTGACGGTTGCCACCCGCGAGAGCCATGTCGCGCCGATGCTGGCGGCACGGCCCGAGGCAATGCCGCACACGGTGAACGATGCGCTTGCGCTGAGTGCGCTTGCTCGGCACGCCGACGTACTCGCGCTCGGGCCCGGCCTGGGGCGGAGCGAGTGGTCGCAGGTGCTGTTTCACGCCGCGGTCGGGTTTGGCGTGCCGTCGGTGATCGATGCCGACGGCCTGAACCTCCTCGCCATCACCCAAACGCGTGTGCCGGGCGCGGTATTGAGTCCGCATCCGGGCGAGGCGGCGCGCCTCCTCGGCACCGATGTGCCCTCGATAGAACGCGACCGCTTCGCCGCCGCCCAGGCCTTGGTGGAGCGTTTCGACGCCGTGGTGGTGCTGAAGGGCGCCGGCAGCATCGTCGCCGCACCCGGAGAAACGCCGGTGGTGATCGGTGCCGGCAATCCGGGCATGGCCAGCGGCGGCATGGGCGATGTGCTCACTGGAGCGATCGCGGCGCTGCGTGCGCAAGGACTTGCACCATTCGATGCCGCCTGCGCGGGAGCGTTGCTGCATTCAGCCGCGGCCGATGCCGCTGCGCGCGAGAGCGGCGAACGCGGCTTGCTGGCGTCCGACCTGTTCCCGCATCTGCGCCGGTTGGCCAATCCATGAGCCCGCTTGCGCTGCCCACGCCGGAGGCCACGGAACGTCTGGGCCAGTTGCTGGCGCGCCATCTGCCTGATCGGCCTGCAGTGATGTATCTCGATGGTGATCTGGGCGCCGGCAAGACTACGACCGCACGTGCCCTGCTGCATGCGCTTGGCGTGACCGGCGCGGTGCGCAGTCCGACATACACCCTGATCGAGCGTTATGACACGGCCTGTGGCGAAGTGGCGCATCTGGATCTTTACCGCATCGCCGATCCGGAAGAACTGGAATACCTCGCGCTCGACGAGCTGGCCGATCGCGCCCGTCTGTGGCTGGTTGAATGGGCACGGCGCGGAGAAGGCGCGTTGCCTGCGCCGGACCTGGTCTTGCGGTTGAGCGTCGAAGGTGCCGGCCGCCGTGCGGAACTGGATGCCACTTCGCCCGAAGGCCGGCGATGGGCCGAGACCGTACATCATGCGATGACCGTGTCGGAAGGAAACCAGGACGGTCCCGACCCCGGATGAGGGCTTTCCGCAACCCCTCACGGATTCAGCTTCTGGACAAATTGCGGGCGTATCCTTTCCGCAGGGTTAGGAAGTCCATTTAAGATCATGGTTTATCAGGGGAAAGTTCTTGCGCTTTGCGCCCGATTAGTGGTTGAATCCGCGTCATGACACGGATTGCTGCCCTCGCTGTGCATGTGTTTACGTGCCTTTTCGCCGCAACGGCGAGCCTTGGCATGGTGCAGGCGGCCGAAATCAAGGCCTTGCGCGTCTGGGCCGGGCCGGACCACACCCGTGCCGTATTCGATGTGTCCGGGCCGCTCGATTACCGGATTTTCAGTCTCGACAATCCGCACCGGCTGGTGCTGGACATCAATGGCTCGTCGCTGGTCCAGGGGTTCTCCACGCCGGAGGCGGTTGGCTTGCTGGGCGGCGTTCGCACCGGGAAGCAGGGCGAACGCGACGTGCGAGTGGTATTCGATCTGACCGAAGGCGTGCGCCCGAAGAGCTTCCTGTTACCACCCGCCGACAAGCTGGGGCATCGCCTGGTCATCGATCTGCACCCGCAAAACGCCAGGACTGCGTCGGTGGTGCGCACCGTGCAGCAGGCCGTGCCGGCGACCGAACGCAACGTCGTGATCGCCATCGACGCCGGTCATGGCGGGGAGGATCCCGGTGCACGCGGTGCTTCCGGCAAGACCTGGGAAAAGCACATCACCTTGGCCGTGGCGCGCGAACTCAAGCGCCAGGTCGACGCCCAGCCGGGCATGGAAGCGGTGCTGATCCGCGACGGCGACTACTTCATCCCGCTGCAGCAGCGTTACCAGAAAGCGCGCGAAGCGCGGGCCGACTTGTTCGTCTCGATCCACGCCGATGCCTTCCACAAGGCGGCGGCGTCCGGATCGTCGGTATTCGTGCTGTCCACGCGCGGGGCCTCGAACGAAGCCGCACGCTGGTTGGCGGCGAGCGAGAACAAGTCCGACCTGGTCGGCGGCGTTTCGCTGGAAGACAAGGACAATACCCTCGCAGCGGTGCTGCTGGATTTGTCGCAGAGCGCCACGCTCAAAGCCTCCGATGACGCTGCCAACCACGTACTCGAGGCGATGAAGCGGCTGGGCAAGACCCACAAACCCCACGTGGAGCGCGCCAACTTCGTCGTGCTGCGGTCGCCGGATGTGCCCTCGATGCTGGTGGAGACCGCGTTCATCAGCAATCCGGATGAAGAAAAGAAGCTCAATGATCCCACCCATCGCGGCAAGCTCGCGGCCGCCATCGTCGAGGGTGTACGCGATTATTTCTCCGTGCAGCCGCCGCCCGGTACCTGGCTCGCGAGCAACGCGAAGCCGCGCCAGCGACATCATGTGGTGAGTCGCGGCGAAACCCTGAGCCTGATCGCACAGCGTCATGGCGTAACTCTCGCCAGCCTGCGTTCGGCCAATGCCATCAAGGGCGATGTGGTAAAGGTCGGCGATCGCCTGACCATTCCACTGGCCGTGGGTCCGGGCTGAGGCTGGGATACGGCAGGTCGGGGTCGCATCCCCGGCGGGGTTTCCGCCGCGGTTTCCTTGCGATGCGTACCGTCGCGCACGTAGGCGTGGCCTACGTGGATCGTGCGGCGCGGCTTGTGATGCGGTAGGTCGGGGTTACACCCCCGACGCCGTTTCTCGCCCGGGTATCATTGTCCTGATGGAAACCACCTGTGACGTTCTGATTGTCGGTAGCGGCCTGGTTGGCAGCAGTCTGGCCTGTGCGCTCGAAGGAGCCGGCCTGCGCGTGACGCTGGCCGAAGCCACGCCGCCCGTTGCCGCCGCACCGCCGAGCTTCGACGAACGCAACCTTGCGTTGGCCCGTGCCAGCGTCAATGCGCTCACGGCACTGGGCGTGTGGCAGCACATTGCTTCGCCGCCTGCGCCGATCCGCCACATCCATGTTTCGAGTCGCGGCGATTTCGGTGCGGTGCGTCTGGATGCGGCAGCACGGGGGCTGGATGCCTTCGGCCATGTCGTCATCGCGCGAGAACTGGGACAGGCGCTGGAAGCTCGCCTTGCCGGGTTGCGCGACACGACACGCCTGCGTCCGGTGCGCGTCAACGGCATCGAGATCCAGACTGACGGCGTCGTTGCCCGGATCGAGCGCGACGCTGGCGCCACCACCTGCCACGCGCGCCTGCTGGTTGCCGCCGACGGCACCGATTCGGCGGTGCGTGCGGCCATCGGTGTGGGCGCCGATGTGCATGATTACGAACAGACCTTGTTCGTTGCCGTGGTTCAAGCGGCCAAGGCGCCTCCGGCGACCGCATACGAGCGCTTCACCCCCGATGGCCCGGTCGCGTTGCTGCCGCTTTCCGGCGGCAAACTCGGCAGTGTCTGCACCGTGCCTGCGGCGCAGGCCGACGCCGTCGCGGCGCTCGACGATGCGGCGTATCTGGCGTTTCTCCAGCAACGCTTCGGCTGGCGCGCCGGGCGCTTTTCCCGCATCGGCAAACGCAGCCGTTATGCGATGCACAAGGTTGCCGCACAGCAGTTGGTTGCGTCGCGGGTGGTACTTGTCGGAAATGCCGCGCAGACCCTGCATCCGATCGGTGCGCAGGGTTTCAACCTTGGCCTGCGCGACGCTCTCACTCTGGCCGAACTCGTCATCCAGGCTGCCGATGAAGGGCACGACATCGCCTCGTCGGAACTGCTCTCGACCTATGCCGCACGGCGTGCGCCGGACCGTGCCGCGACCTTGGCGATGAGCGATGGCCTGATCCGCCTGTTCGCCAATACGCTCGCACCGCTGCGCATGCTGCGCTCGGCCGGTTTCGTCGCGCTCGACCGCCTGCCGGGTCTCGCCGATGGCCTGGTGTCCGATGCCATGGGATTCGGGCACGATGTTTCGCACTGGGCCGGGGAGCGTGTCGCATGAGCCGTCGTGGACTGGATGCCATCGTGGTAGGGGCGGGCCTGGTCGGCGCGGCTGCCGCGCTGGGCCTGGCGCGCATCGGCTTGCGCGTCGCCATCGTCGAGGCCGCACAGCCCAGGGCATGGCGTGATGATGCGCCATCGGATCTGCGGGTTTTCGCGATCTCGCCAGCGTCCAGCGACCTGCTTGCCGAACTTGGCGTCTGGCCCGCCGTTGTCGCCGCGCGTGCGGCTCCTTATCGCCGCATGCACGTCTGGGATGCCGCGGCGCCGGATGCGTCCGTCACCTTCCGCAGCCAGGACGTTGGCGCGCCCCACCTTGGCCACATCGTCGAACAGTCACTGATTCAAACGTCCCTGTGGCACGCGATTCTGGCCGAGCCCGGCATCGCACGCCACTGCCCGGCGCGCGTCGTCGGCATCGAACACACCCAGCGTGGCATCGACGTGGAGCTGCAGGATGGCAGCCGCCTTTCAGCGACCATCCTGGTTGGCGCCGACGGGAGTGCCTCGCCGTTGCGCGAGCGCCTCGGCATCGTCACGCGTGGTCGTGACTATGGTGCGCAAGGCGTGGTCGGCTTCATCCGCACCGCGCGCCCGCACGAGGACACTGCCTGGCAACGCTTCCAGCCGAGCGGGCCGCTCGCCGTGCTGCCGTTCACCGAGGCGCGCAGTTCGATCGTCTGGACCTTGCCGGACGTCGAGGCGCAGCGCGTGCTCGCGCTCGACGACACCGACTTCGCGCGTGAGCTGGAACGCGCCTTCGGCAGCCGCCTCGGCACGATGACACCGATTTCCCCGCGCGCCGGTTTCCCGCTGCGCCTGAAGCTGGCCGAACGTTACGCCGCCGATCGCGCCGTACTTGTCGGCGATGCCGCCCACGGGGTGCACCCACTGGCGGGGCAGGGTGTGAATCTCGGCTTTCAGGATGTGACCGAGTTGCTGCAACTGGTCCGCACCGCCCACGCCGCCGGGCAGGACATCGGCGCACCCAGCGTGCTCTCCCGCTATGCCCGCCGCCGCAAGAGCGACACCACGATGGCCGGGTACGCCTTCGATGGCATCGAGCGCCTGTTCGGCACCGACGCCGTGCTTCCCACCCTGCTGCGCGGCCCGGCCCTGGGGCTGGTGGACAAACTCCCGCCGCTCAAGCGGTTCTTTGTCCGCCACGCGAGCGGGCGATAAACCCCGCAACCCACCGCAGCTCGCGCCTGCGCGTGCGACGGGATGCCGCGTCGGGGGGGGAGGCGTCGGGGATGTAACCCCGACCTACGTCCTACAGGCTGCGTCGCATGTGGCCATCGGCATCCCGCAACCAACGGCGCCGTGCACCTCAAACACCGTAGGTCGCATTTACGCGCGCGACGCAAACCGCGCCGGGATAGAGCTTCCTTGGCTCGGTATGAACTTGGCAAAGCCAGCTCGCATCTCACGCGATCATCGGCGCCCCTCAGCCGGCCATCGGCCCACAGTGGCATGGCGGATCTGCTTCAAATACGTTATCGAAGTCATAACAGGAGTTCGACATGAATCCCCGGCGAGCATCAACACAGCCAGTACGTGGTTACACGCTGGTGGAATTGGTCATCACTGTCGCCATTCTGGCCATCCTCGCGACCATTGCTGTACCAAGCTTTGCACGGGTGATCGCGAGCAATAGCTTGGCTTCGGGCGTCAACGAGTTCATTGCTGCAGTGAACCTAGCGCGCACGGAGGCCATTCGGCGCGGAAGCACCGTAGGTGTCTGCGCCAGCAGCAATGGCACCAGCTGTGAATCCGACTGGGATGGCGGCTATCTGGTCTATTCCACAGGTACGGGCATGTCGCCAGCCGTTATCCCGATCCGCGTCGGTAAAATGAGTACAAGGAATACGCTGGTTGGCAATTTTGACAACATTACATTTAACAGTCGCGGGTTCGGTTCCAGCGATGGCAAATTGACCTACAAGCCGGCAGGCGAGAAGTACCAGGAGCTGCAACGATGTCTTTATGTTTCCGTTACAGGCTCAGTGACATCCAAAGAAGGAGCATGCCCCCCGTGAAGACACATGCAGGAAGGAAAATGCTCGGTTTCAGCCTTCTGGAAGTGCTGATCGCCATGCTGGTGTTGTCCATTGGCCTGCTCGGTCTGGCTGGATTGCAGGCTTATTCGATGCGCTACAACCTGAGTGCCAATCACCGCACCCAGGCTACGAATCTCGCACAGCAGTTTATGGATATCGCAAAAAGTTACCGTGGGGCTGGCCAGATTGGCGAAGATGCTCGTAATCACCCCAATATTCGCCGGCTGGTAGCGGGACTGAGTAACTTCTCCGACGGAGGGAGTTTTTCCTCCGTGGCAGTCGATTGCATGGGGGGCTCTCCCGATCCGCTACGCTGTGATCGCGCCCGGTGGTTCAACGCACTACGCACCCAGTTGCCAGGAGGCCGGGCACGCATCGTGTTCGAGGGTCCGCCATCAGGTCAGATCACGGTGGAAATATGCTGGACCGACGACCGTCGCCAGGATGTGTCCCCAACCGATGATTGCAGCGGCGCGAGTGAAGGATACGGGCAAGCATCTGTCGGCCCGGACGGCGGTGCCACCAGTTGGGACAATAATGCGCTCTGGCTGAGGAGCAGGATATGAAACTGTGGAATAATTCGCTGCTCCCGGCTGGGCCGTTAGTATGCGTGACCACGCTGCATCGCTATGGCGGCAGACAGCAGGGCATATCACTTGTGGAAATGATGGTAGCGCTCGTCATTGCTTCCATCGTAGGCATTGGTTTGACACAAATATTGATCAGCACCAAGCAAGCATTCAACACCAACATCGCCCTCGCACGCGCCCAGGAGAACTCGCGTTTTGCCTTGAGATTTCTCAATGAAGATTTGCGGATGGTTGCTCACTTGGGTATGAGGAATGAACAGGGGGCGCGTCCTGGTGCCGCTGAAGATCCTGCCGGCAATCTCCTGTTCAATCATTTGGCGGTCGCTAGTGGTGCCACTCCTCGGCGTCCCGCCAGCGCACCGTGGGCGTATCGCTTGGACATACCATTTCAGGCGCATGAGTACAATGGTACAGGCATGGGTCAGACATTGATTCTGCCAGCCTCACCCATCGTGGATGGAGGCACGGGAGGCAATTGGTCTCCTTCACTTGCAGGTACACCGCTGGCTTCTCTTGCAAGCGAAGCACTGACAGGTAGCGATATCATCGTTATGCGCTATCTCAGTGCGGAATTCGTCACCTTGGTCAATTCAGGTCCGCGACCAGACGGCTTGGCGATCAGCGCAAATATTCCTTTTGACTCAGCTACGGGAAGGTTCTTCTGGTTGACCGGAGGCAACCCTGGATTCATTCAGAGCGGTGGTATTTACGCATTTTCCAATGCCAGGGCAATCAGTCTTTTTCAGGTGACAACTGTCGGTACGCCGGCAGGCGGCGAAGCGAGTGCTACGGCGCTTGGCGGGCTGAATACCCTGGATTGGGTTACCACGCCGCCCTTGGGTGCAAGTGGCGAAATCGAAAACTCGGCCGATTATGGCAGCCTGCTGCCCGTACATCGTTACGAAATGGTGATCTATTACGTTGCACTGGGTGCCGATGGCGGCCCATCGCTGTTCCGCCGGCGTCTGGACCCTGCCGCAACCAATGGGCTGGGAAGCAGGGAAGAACTCGTGCCGGGCGTTGAATCGATGCAGGTAGTGCTCGGTGTGGCGAACAGGAACTATCCTCGCAATGCAGATCAGCCAACCGCGTACATGACGGCCGATAACTTGTCGAGCACCACGTGGGGAACAGGTTCGCCGGATGCTGAGGCGCGCTTGAGAAGCGTGGTCAGCTCCCGGGTCGGCCTTTTGATGCGAAGCCAGCAGGCCGGCAGCGATCAGGAGAGCCACAATGTGGCCGGAACCAACGTCACAGTGGGAGCTACCGACAGACAGTTGCGCTTCGTATATGAAACCCAAGTGTCTTTCCGCAATCGGAACAGAGGGTGAGGGTCATGATTGGCAGGAATGCAAGAGTGTCTTTTTCAGCCGCAACCCGCCAACGGGGTGCAGTGTTTTTCGTTGCTCTGATGGTGCTGATCGTCTTGACCTTGCTTGGCTTGTCTGCGGCACAGGTAACCACTCTGCAGGAGCGGATGTCAGCGGTGTATCGCTCTGATCGTATTGCTTTCGAGAATGCGGAAAGTCTGTTGGCCGAAAGAGAAAGAGAGACTACGATTTCCAGTGCCGCCCAGAATGTGGTGTGTGAAGAGTACTATCAGGGCACCGCACGCACTGCGCCTTGGCAGGCTAGTGCAGGTACGGGGACGGTAGTCGAGAATCTCAGTCGCGGCGGCAGTTTCATGAGCGTGGCTGGAACACTCGAAGCAGGCATCGCTAGGGAAATAGGCGACAAGAATTGCCTGTTCCTGCAAGTGAGTGCGCAGGCGCACGACGACTCTGTCGCCAGAAATGCACACACCATCGTTCAGTCCATTTACGTACCGTAACGGGCGAAAGAAAAGGCCTATCGACATGAATTTCTTCAAGAATCCATTGCTACTGACGTCGTTCATTGCGGCACTGGTGTTCATGACGGGAGTGTCCTCGCCCGCATTGGCCGACGCGCCACCAGTATCCCAGGAGCCCTTGAGTGTAGGTGTTGGGCAGGCGGCACCACCGCTCAACATGCTGGTCATGGGGCGCGATCACAAGCTGTATTACGAAGCCTACAACGATGCGTCGGATTTGAATGGCGATGGCATCATCGACGTGGGCTACAAAGGCTACCTCCTCGCCAATCAAGGCGGGATTGATTACTACGGTTATTTCGACTCGTATCGGTGTTATACCTATGCAGAGGGTTCGTTGAGGTTTGAGCCGGGGGCTGCGGCTCCGAACAAGACATGCCCGGGGGCCGGGCAGTGGAGCGGTGACTTCCTGAACTATCTCACGACATCCCGAATGGATGCCGTGCGCAAAGTGCTTTACGGCGGCTATCGATCCACCGACACGGCCAGCCTCACCGTTCTGGAGCGTGCATACATTCCACAGGAGTCCCATTCCTGGGGCAAGGAATATACAAGCACGGCAGTGGATGGCTATGACATCGCAAATTACGCACCTTTGACCCAGCCCTTCGAAGGACGGCGTCATTTGTTCACCAACGTAACCTTGTTGAACAACGCGAACAGGGGGCCGTTGCTTCGAGTTCTGAATGACACCAGTTGGCGCGTCTGGGATTGGTCGGGGCGTTGGAGTTCGGATACTGGTGTTTCGGATACCAATTGTGGCGTGAGTACGTCGTCACCTTGTGCTTCCGCCGGCGGTAGTCGGCCTCACCCAGGACATCCAGGAAATCGAATTGAGTTTGATGGCATAGAGACCGAATACGCAGTCGCGGACAATCGGTTCGGTGCAGCGCAAACAAATACCATTGACTGTTCATCGAATTGCAATACCTCGGGTGCTGGGACGCAGGATAATTTCCTCACTGTAGCGACGGCTAGTTTTACGACTGTTGACCATAACCAGGCGGCAGGCAGTTACGAGTTCTGCGTCGATGGCGATGACGCAGTAGATGTCCAGATTTCCAGCGCGAATGGAGTCGTGCTCGGTAGCGCGGGATATTACGGCGGGCATGGGTTGGGCAATCATTGCACTGGAAATCCCCCGGCGGGGCGTTCAACAGGTGCGATTGCTCTTGCCAGAAACAGCACATACAACATCAAATTTCGGCATGAAGAGATGGACGGGGGGGAAGGCTTCCGCTTGTGGTGGCGAAAGACAGGTCCAAATAGGGCGTTTGACTGGCAAGTGTTTGATCGCAATTCCAACGCGGCAAACAATAAAACAACAAATCATGCTAGATTTTCAGTGAGTTTTTATAACTTGAGGCCTGCTCAGGGGCAGTCTGTTATTAAGGATTATGTGGCAAGAGTTGTTGCGTGCGATCAGGCTGGCGCGGGATGCAAGCAGTATCCCAACGGCAATTACAAGCCAGTGGGGATTCTTCATCAATACGGTGAGGAAGACCGGATGATGTTCGGGTTGTTGACTGGGTCCTACGCCAGCAACACGCAAGGTGGCGTGTTGCGCAAGAACATGTCCAGCTTCTCGAACGAAGTCAACGCGGCGGATGGAACATTCAATTCCGCGGTCAACGGAATCGTCAAGACGATCAACAATTTCCGTGTCATCGGGCTCGGGAGTGGATTCACCTACAACATCGACTGTGGATTGAGCAGCCCGAATCGCGGTTGGGTCAACAACAGGCCCATCAACAATGGCGAGTGCTTGATGTGGGGCAATCCGATCGCGGAAATGATGTATGAAACATTGCGTTATTTCGCGGGCGCGGGTTCTCCACGGACGGAATTCAACATCGCTGCAAACGCAGTTGATTCACAGGCACCATTGAGCTTGCCTCTCCCGTCGTGGCAGCGGCCGTATTCCTCCGGCGAGGGCGGAGGCAATGACGGAAATGGCTACCTGCGTTGTGCCACGCCTGTCATGACCGTGATCAGCGATATCAATCCCTCGTATGACGGCCAACTTCCCGGCAGTCGGTGGGATCCAATCAGTGGTGCTTCCGACCCGGCCCCAGTCAACTCGCTGAATGTGTCCACCGTGGTGGATCAGATCTGGCAACTGGAGGGTGGCGGTACAAAGAACGTATTCATTGGAGAGTCCGGGGGGGGCGGCAACAACGCACCCACGCCCAAGTCGGCGTCCAACTTCAGCAGCCTCCGCGGGTTGTCGCCGGAGGAACCGAGCAAAATGGGTACCTATTATTCGGCGGCGGTTTCGAGGTTTGGTGCGACCAATGAAATCGGTGGCGACAAGCGATTGATGAGTTACGTTGTTGCATTGTCCTCTCCGCTTCCCACATGGAAATTCGATTTTGGTGAAGGTCAGAACAAGCGAACCATCACAGTGGTTCCTTTCGCGAAATCAACAAGCGGCACATGGGGCGGAACCATCGATCCGAATTCGAACTTTCAGCCCACCAACCAGATCGTCGACTATTACGTCGAGGAGCTGAGCGAGAATCGCATGGTCTTCAGCATCAACTACGAAGATACCGAGCAGGGCGCCGACCACGATCTGGATGCCGTTACCCGTTATACCTTTGAAAAACTCAATGATCGACTGAGGGTTACGTTGCGATCGACATTTGCTGCTGGCGGAATCCATCAATACATGGGCTATGTGGTTTCCGGCAGCACCAAGGATGGCGTTTATATCGACGTCAAGGACTCCGATACGGGGACGCCGGTTTCATATCGGCTCAATACTCCCCAGGGACGGGATCCTGGGTACTGTGACCCCCCGGTGGGCCCGCGCCCGAGTGATTGCAACAACCTTGGTCTTGACAGTGTAAGGGAGTTCTTGCCAAGTGCTGGAGGGGCGGCAGAGTTGCTGGAGTCTCCGCTTTGGTACGCAGCTAAATATGGACGTCCCGCAGAGCATGATTGGGATGAAGATAATGATGGGACACCAGATAATTATTTCCTTGTCACCAATGCGAATACATTGAAGGATCAGCTCGACAAGGCGTTTGCGCAGATCATCCAGGATACTCAGAACAGCGGCGGTGTCGCGGCCAGTGGAGCACGCGCGACGGTGGATCTCATGGCCTACGTGCCTGAGTACACGACTACCGACTGGACTGGTGACCTGAGAGCACACAAACTGGATCCGGCAACCGGTGCGTTGCGGCCGATGCTCTGGAGCGCTAAAGCAAAGCTCGAGAGCATTTCAAATAGCGCCATTACGAGCCAAGTGGGGCGAAAGGTGTATTATATCGACGCCACCGAAAATCAGCGAAAAGATTTTTTGGTGGGTGGCTCAGGCTTGGGAGTGGATGCGGACGTTCCGGTAAAGTTGGGTATCGACGCCGTTACTGCTTTGGCCGGCGCTTCGACTGAGGACTGGGTGAATTATCTGCGTGGCGACCATCGCAGGGAGCAGGCGAACGGTGGTCCGTTCCGTAACAGGAGTTCACGCATTGGTGATATATTCTCTCAGCCGGTGGTGCTGGATAAGGCGTCGTATGGATACACCTACCTCCCCGGTGACGAAGGTAGCGATTATGAAGCGTTTGTTGCCGGCAAGGAGGATCGTGTTGCGGTAGCTTTCGTCGCATCCAACGATGGCTACCTGCACGCGTTCAATGCGAGTGATGACGCCGCCAACGGAGGTCGCGAACTTTTTGCCATTGCACCGTTTGGCGTATTGAGTAACATGGCTCAGTTGGGCAGCCCCTCCTATGCCCATCGCTTCTACGTGGATGGTTCCCCCACCCAAGGTGATGCCTATCTGGGTGGGGCTTGGAAAACGGTCTTAGTTGGTTCGCTGGGTGCCGGTGGCCGCTCGGTCTATGCACTGGATGTGACCGATCCGGCGAATGGCGAAGCCGGCTGGGATGTGCTGTGGGAGTATTCGGAAGCCGATCTTGGGCTGACGATGGGTTCGCCGAAGATAGCGCGCTTGCCCAATGGTAAATGGGCGGCGATCTTCGGCGGTACCGGGTATGCAACGACCAACAATAAGGCTCACCTGTATATCGTCGATCTCGAGACCGGCGATTTAATACAGAAGATCGCGGTCAATGACGAAGGGACCGACGACCTTCCCAATGGTCTCGCCACACCGTCCGTCATTGACCTCAATGGTGATGGCATTACGGATATCGTTTATGCAGGCGACTATTATGGAAACTTGTGGAAGTTCGATCTGACGGCATCCGGGACGACGTTGAATGTTGCGAGCAGGAAGCTGTTCACTGCTGTCGATACTGTTAGTGACGCGACGGCCAACAAGGTTCGGCAGCCCATCACGGGTGGCGTGACTGCCTCCATACATCCGGTGCGTGGGCAGTTGGTATTCTTCGGGACAGGGCGCTACATGCTTGAGGGCGACAATGCTGCACCTGTGGCGTCCGATCAGGTTCAAAGTTTTTATGCCATCTGGGACGACAACGGGGCGGCGGTATCGCGTGACAGTCTCGTGGAGCAAACCTTCATCAGTGCTCCAGGGGGGAGGGGTACGTCCAGCAATACCGTGAGTTGGGGTATCCATAAGGGCTGGTACATCGATTTGATGACGGGCGGATCCGGGAACGGCGAACGCTTCATCGGCCAGCCGACTGTGGCACTGGGGCGTGTGTTCTTTACCAGCTTCGTGTCCCAGGGAGATGAGTGTGAGCCAGGCGGCACGAATTGGATCAATTCTCTATGGGCTACCTCAGGCATGGGTGGGCTGGGGAATGGTGGCGCCTCTCAGCCATTGACCGGTTCCAGCGGTCCAATCATGAGTGCGATCACGATCGTCACCGGCAGAACCGGTGGCGACGAGGGAACTGGAGGGTGTGCGCCGGGTGACGAAAGCTGCGTGGAGCCCGGCCCTACGGACGGCGATGGAGATGGGGAGAATGATACTGATCTGGGGCTGGCCACCCCTCGTGGATGTATCGTCAGTGTGGATATGCTGACCGCTGTGGGCTTGAATCCTTTACTCCGACTATCGTGCGGTCGGCAGTCCTGGCGTCAGCTTCAATAGAGCACGGCGCGATTCAGAGCCGGCAGTATTGCCGGCTTTGTGACCGATTAGATGTTCAATCAAAGGAGTGCGGCAGGTGCATCGTAATTTTGCAACGCGGGCCCAGAGACATGGGTTTACGCTAATAGAGTTGATGGTGGTGGTAGCGATCATTAGCATTCTTGCGGCCATTGCCTATCCGTCCTATATGGAATACGTCAGGAAGGCGCGGAGAACCCAGGCGCAATCAGACATGATGGAGACAGTGCAGAAGGCCGAGCGTTACTTCTCGGCTCGAAACTCATACGCTGGATTTTCAGATATCAGCAGCTCTCAAGCGACCTTCTACACGATATCTTTTGTCGCAGATCCAACCGCAACAGCGTTCACTCTTCAGGCCGAACCAACCGGGGGGCAGAGCGGTGACAAATGTGGAACCATGAGCATCAATCAGGCTGGAACGAAAACCGCCGATGAAGGCAGTTGCTGGTAGCGCACTGTGGGCTTCCGCATGTTCCTTTCCGGCCCGGCGCAAGCCGGGCTTTGCTTTTGGGTATATGGGCAGATACGAACCCGATCAACGATAATGCCCATTGCACCGCGCCGCTCCCGCGCGCGGATGAGGCGAGTGAGTGATGAGTGCAGCATTTGTTCCTGTGCGCAGGCGCACGCTGAAGGCCGTTGTGGGTGGTGTTGCGGTAGGTGGCGATGCGCCGGTGGTCGTGCAGTCGATGACCAATACCGATACCGCCGATATCGCATCGACAGTGAAGCAGGTGGCGCAGCTGTGGCGCGCCGGTTCCGAGTTGGTTCGGCTGACGGTCAACAATGCGGAGGCGGCTGCAGCGGTACCGCGTATCCGTGACAAGTTGGCGATGATGGGGGTGGAGGTGCCGCTGATCGGCGATTTCCACTACAACGGCCATCAGTTGCTGACGGATGAGCCGGCCGCCGCCGAAGCGCTGGCCAAGTACCGCATCAATCCGGGCAATGTCGGTTTCGGGCGCAAGCGCGACACGCAGTTCGCGACGCTGATCGAACTGGCATGCCGATACAACAAGCCAGTGCGCATCGGTGCGAACTGGGGCTCGCTGGATCAGGCCTTGGCGGCGCGTCTGATGGACGAGAACGCACAACGTTCGCAACCTTGGGAGGCCGCTGCGGTCTTGCGCGAGGCGCTGATTCGTTCCGCCCTGGATTCTGCGGAACGTGCGGTGGAGTTGGGGCTGGCGCCGGAGCGGATCGTGCTGTCGTGCAAGGTTTCCGGGGTGCAGGATCTGATTGCGGTGTATCGCGACCTTGCGTCGCGTTGCGCCTATCCGCTGCATCTGGGTCTTACCGAAGCCGGCTTGGGCAGCAAGGGGATCGTGGCTTCTACCGCGGCATTGGCGGTGCTGTTGCAGGAAGGTATCGGCGATACCATCCGCATTTCGCTCACACCCGAGCCGGAGCAGTCGCGCACCCAGGAAGTGATCGTGGCGCAGGAACTGCTCCAGACGATGGGTCTGCGTGCGTTCACGCCGCAAGTGACGGCGTGTCCGGGCTGCGGGCGCACGACATCCACCTTCTTCCAGCACCTGGCCAAGACGGTGCAGGAGCATGTGCGCGAACAGATGCCGGTGTGGAAGATTGCCCATCCCGGGGCGGAAAACATGACCTTGGCGGTGATGGGTTGCATCGTCAACGGCCCGGGCGAATCGCGGTATGCCAACATCGGCATTTCGCTGCCGGGCACGGGCGAGGCTCCGACCGCGCCGGTGTTCATCGATGGCGAGAAGGCGGTGACACTGCGTGGCGAGAATATTGCCCAGGAGTTCGTCGCCCTGATCGACGATTACGTGAAAACGCGCTACAGGCCGGGAATGGAGTGAGTGCTCGAGGCTGTGCGCTGATGTCGCGCGAATCGGATCGTGCTGCCGGTGAGGGCGTGCGCACAAGCGCGATCTAGGCCGTCACCACCCGATTCCGACCGCTTTGTTTGGCGCGGTAGAGCGCTTTGTCGGCGGCGCGCATCAGCGACGGGCGGTCGGGGAGGGCGGTGCCGTGCTGAGCCAGACCGATGCTGATGGTGATCGGGCTGCTGATGCCGACGTGAGAGTACGTGATGGTTTCCACTGCCTGACGCATCGCCTGCATGTGCGCGAGGGCTTCCTCGCGGGACAGTTCTGGAATCAGCAATGCGAATTCCTCGCCACCGATGCGGCCTGCGACATCCTGCGTATGCATGTTGTGGCGGATCGTGCGGGCGACCTGACGCAGCACCTGATCGCCTGTTTGGTGGCCATGGGTGTCGTTGATGCGCTTGAACAGATCCACGTCGAGTATGGCGAGCGCCAATGGCAACTGGTTGCGGATGGCGCGGACCAGTTCGCGTTCGAGGATTTCGATGAACTGGCGGCGATTGTAGAACCCGGTCAGCTCGTCGTGGCTGGCGAGTTGGTGGACTTCCTCGTGATAACGCGCCTCGACGCTGGCGTCGCCGATGAACTTGAGGATGCTTTCGCCGATGGTGAGGTGGTCGCCATCGGCGAGATCGGCGACTTCGACCATGCGATCGTTGAGTCGGGTCGCATTGGTCGAACCCAGATCGCGAACGCGATAGCGGTTGTTCTCGGCCCAGATCTCGCAATGCCTGCGTGACACCGATGCATGCAGGATGTGCAAGTCGCAGGCATGGTCTCGACCCACGACGATGGGCACATCGAGGATATCCACACGTTTGCCCAAGCCCTCGCCGTGGATCACGACAAGGCAGGCCGCCTGCGCCTCGGGCCGATTCGGGCCGGAGGACAGGATCGTGCGCTGAGTGGTGTCGGGGTCGCGCGGGTCCATGCGGAAGAGTACGCTAGTGAAGGGGGAATCATCGCGCAAAACCGATCGTCATGGCGAGCCGGATTCGTTACGCGCGCCAAGACGTCCCGTCGCGCACGCAGGCGCGACCTGCGGCAGGTTGTCGCATCCGCAGGTCGGGGTCACACCCCCGACGCGGTTTTCCGACGCCGCAACCGGGAAGGGCTTCTTACCCGGAAAGTTTGCTGTGCGAGCCGACTTCCGGATCGGTGATCGTCTGGCGCGCGAGTTTCGCTTCCCGCAGCGCGATGTAATAGTTCGATCCGAGCACGATGGCGGCGCCGATCACGGTCCAGCGATCCACGATTTCACCGAACAGAAGCCAACCATAGAACCCGACCACCAGTACCTGCACGAAGGTGATCGGAGTCAGCAGCGACGCATCGCCGAGTTTGAGCGCACGGGTCCAGAGCATGTGGCCGGACGTGCCGAAGAATCCGGCGAGGATGATCCACAGCCAGGTGATGCCCTGGGGCCACTCCCACACCCACAGTGCCGGCAGCAACGACATCGGTATCCACAGCAGCGAGGTGTAAAGCACGATGGCATCGGCTTTCTCCGTGCGCGAGAGCAGCTTGATGCTGATGGCCACCCAGCCGCTCAACGCGGCGGCTGCCAAGGCGATCAGCGCGTGCATGCTGAAGGATGTTGCGCCGGGTCGGACGATCACCAGCACGCCTATGAAGCCGATGATGACCGCACTCCAGCGACGGACGCGCACCACCTCGCCAAGAATCAGCACTGCGCCGATGGTGACGAACAGCGGTGTAGCGTAGGAGATCGAAACTGCCTGCGCCAGCGGCAGGTGCACAATGGCCCAGAAGCCGCACAGCATCGAACATATCCCGACGGCACAGCGCACCACATACAGCGGCAGCTTGCTGGTGCGCAGCAGGCCGGGGCCGTGCCGGAACAGCAGAGGCAGCGCGAATGCGAAGCCGAACAGGTTGCGGAAAAACGCGATCTCGAACGGATGCAGTTGCGCCGAAGCGTAGCGGATCGTCACGGCCATGCTGCCGAACATGACGGTGCTGCCAAGCATCAGCAGGATGGCGCGGCGCAGGTCACGCTGGGCGGAAGAAGGGCTCGCAAGAGGTTCGGAAGACATGGTGATAACACTATGGGTGTCGGAAGCCGGGCAGGCGAGGGCCTTTAGGCATGCTCGGACGTTGTCGTTCAGGGGGCGTCGCGGGAGCCGTCGATTGTCCGGTTCGGCATGCCACCGGCGCGGGCCGGAGGGCGGTCGTGCTCAGAACGTCGCGCCGATGATGCGGGCTTCCGGTTCCAGCGTCACGCCGAAGCGCTCACGCACGGAGGCGGCGATGCGACGGGCCAGATCGAGCATTTGCGTGCCGCTGGCCGTGCCGTGGTTGACCAGCACCAGCGCATGTTGCGCAGCCACGCCGGCATCGCCGTCGCGATGGCCTTTCCAGCCGGCGCGTTCGATCAGCCATGCGGCAGGGAGCTTGCGCAGCGACTCGTCGCCGGCTGGAAACACGGGCAAGCCGGCCTCATCGCGCAGCAATTCTTCGGCCAGCGTCGCCGGGATGATCGGGTTGCGGAAGAAACTGCCGACGTTGGGCAGCAGTGTCGGGTTCGGCAGCTTGCGGGTACGCAGGCGGGTCACGGCTTCGGCGACGTGGGCCGGGCGTGGTGAATCGCCGGCACCGAGCACGGCCAGTTCGTCACGCAGGCCGGGGTAGTCGATGCGTGGTGCGCGATGGCGTGGCAGGCGCAGTTCGATCGCCGTCACGAGCCAACGCGAGGGGTCACGCTTGAAGAGGCTGTCGCGGTACCCGAAGGCACATTCGGCTGCTGTCAGCCGCACGTTGCGGAGGACCTGCCGATCGAAGGCTTCGACGGTCTCGATGAATTCGCCGACTTCGGTGCCGTAGGCGCCGATGTTCTGGATCGGCGCGGCGCCGGCCGTGCCCGGGATCAGCGCGAGGTTCTCCAGCCCGGCGAGGCCCAGTCCCAGACTCCAGCGCACCACGTCGTCCCAGTGCTCGCCTGCGCCCACGCGCACCAGCACGCTCTCGCCGTCGTCCGAAACGATGCGGCGTTCGAGTGCGCCGACACAGATCGTCGCGCCGGGCACGTCGCCCACGATCAAGGTGTTGCTGCCTTCACCCAGAACAAGAACGGGAGCCGTGCGCATCCATGGCAGCGAAAACAGTTCGTCCAGTCCGTCGGGCCGACGCACATCCACGAGCAGCTCCGACCGCGCCGGTACGCGGAAGCCATTGCGTGCCAGCAGCGAGGCGTTTTCGGTGAGCGTGTAGGCCGCGCTCATCGGCGCGTGGTGCCCTGTTCACGGCGTCGCCGCAAGGCTTCCACGCATTCGCCGATCAATGCCGGCCCGCGATAGACCAGGCCGCTGTAACACTGCACCAGCGCAGCGCCGGCGGCCAGTTTGCCGGCGGCGTCGGCGCCACTGAGGATGCCGCCGACCCCGATCAGCGGTGTCTGCTTCGACAACACGCCGCGCAGATGGCGAAGTACCGCCGTGGACATGCCGTAGAGCGGTGCGCCGGAGAGGCCTCCGGCTTCTTCGGCATGAGGCAGGCCGGCAACCTCGAAGCGGTCCAGGGTGGTATTGGTGGCGATGACGCCGTCGATGCCGATCGTATCGAGCGTGGCACCCAGTGCGTCGATGTCCTGTTCGGAGAGGTCGGGCGCGATCTTGAGCAACAACGGGCGCCGGATGCCGCGCTGTGCGGCCAGACGTTCCTGAGCCTCGCGCAGTCCGCCGGCGAGTGCGCGCAGCGGCTCGCCGAGCTGGAGCGCACGCAATCCTGCCGTATTGGGTGAAGAGATGTTGACGACGATGTATGAGGCCACGTCCCAGGCGCGTTCCAGACAGTGCACGTAGTCGGCCAGGGCGTCCTCGTTCGGCGTGTCCTTGTTCTTGCCGATGTTGACGCCGATGACGCCTCTCCAGCGGGCACGTTCGACATTGCGGACGAGAGCGTCGATGCCGTCGTTGTTGAACCCCATCCGATTGATCACTGCCTGTTTTTCCGGCAGCCGGAACAGGCGTGGCATGGGATTACCCGGCTGCAGGCGTGGCGTGACCGTTCCCACTTCGATGAATCCGAAGCCAAACGTGGCGAGCGCATCGATGTAGGCGCCGTTCTTGTCCAGCCCGGCGGCCAGACCGACCGGGTTCCGGAACGTCAGCCCGAAAGCTTGCGTCGGCAGGTCGGGCACACCATGGGTGGCGAGTCCCAGCAGCCCGCAGCGGCGCGCCCGCTCGGCCCAGCGCAACGCACGTGCGTGGGCGCTTTCGGGGTCGCCGGTGAAAAACAGCGGGCGCAGGAGGCGATACATGGTCGTCAGAGGGACAACGCGGCCAGACCGCCGAAAAACAGGAGGATCGCCACGATGAACAACACGCCCAGCAACAGCAACGCGAGCTGCAGGTACCCCAGCACCATGCCGGCGATCGCCAGGCCATCGCCCTCAAGCCGTTCCGGCGCGCCACGGATCTCGCTGCGCGCCATGTGGCCGGTGACGACGGCCACGATGGCGCCCAGCAGTGGCAGCAGGACCCACGACACCACGCCACAGATCAGGCTGACGATGGCGAGTGCGCTGGTCTGGCGGGCCGGAACGGAGAGGTTCATTGCGTGTCCTCAGAAATCGAACTTGATGCCCTGTGCCAGCGGCAGCGAATCGGAGTAGTTGATGGTGTTGGTCTGGCGACGCATGTAGACCTTCCACGCATCCGAACCGGATTCACGCCCGCCGCCGGTGTCCTTTTCGCCACCGAAGGCGCCGCCGATTTCCGCACCGGAAGTGCCGATGTTGACGTTGGCGATGCCGCAGTCGCTGCCGGCCGGCGAGAGGAACTTCTCCGCCGCCTTCAGATTCTGCGTGAAGATCGACGAGGACAGGCCCTGCGGCACGCCGTTCTGCATGTCGATGGCCTCGTCCAGGGTCGAATACTTCATCACGTAGAGGATCGGCGCGAAGGTTTCGTGCTGCACGATGTCGTCGCTGTTCTTCAGCCCGGTGATGATCGTGGGCAGCACGAAGTTGCCGGGGCGGTCGATGCGCGCACCACCGGTGACGACGGTGCCGCCGGCGGCCTTGGCCTTTTCGATCGAGGCGAGGAACTGCTCGACCGCTTCCGGGCTGTTGAGCGGGCCCATCAGGTTGGCTGCATCGAGTGGATCGCCGATCTTGCCTTCGACCTGCTTGTAGGCCTTGACCAGGGTGTCGAGCACGGTGTCGTGGATCGACTCGTGCACGATCAGGCGGCGAGTCGTGGTGCAGCGCTGGCCGGCGGTGCCGACCGCGCCGAACACGATGCCGGGAATGGCCAGCTTCAGGTCGGCGCTTTCGTCCAGGATGATGGCGTTGTTGCCGCCCAGTTCCAGCAGACAGCGGCCCAAGCGGGCGGCGACCTTCTGGTTGACGATGCGGCCGATCTGGGTGGAGCCGGTGAACGAGATCAGCGGCACGCGACGGTCGTCGACCAGTTTTTCCGACAGCGCGGTGCCGGCATCGTTGATCAGGAAGAAGATGTCCGGGAAGCCGGCCTCGCGCAGTGCCTCGTTGCAGATCTTCATGCTGGCGATCGCGGTCAGCGGGGTCTTGTTGGACGGCTTCCAGATGCAGACATCACCGCAGATCGCGGCCAGGAACGAGTTCCAGCTCCACACCGCGACCGGGAAGTTGAAGGCGCTGATGATGCCGACCAGGCCGATCGGGTGGTACTGCTCGTACATGCGATGGCCGGGGCGCTCGGAATGCATGGTGTAGCCGTACAGCATGCGGCTCTGTCCGACGGCGAAGTCGGCGATGTCGATCATTTCCTGCACTTCGCCGTCGCCTTCCGGCTTGGACTTGCCCATTTCCAGCGCCACCAGCGAACCCAGCGCGTCCTTGTGCTTGCGCAGGGCTTCGCCACACAGGCGAATCGCCTCGCCACGGCGCGGTGCCGGTGTGGTGCGCCAGATCTTGTAGGCCTCCTGCGCACGCGCGATCACGGTTTCGTAATCGGCTTGCGTGGTGGCCTCGACCGTGGCGATGACCTCGCCGGTGGTCGGGTTGCGCGGCTGGATCAGGCCGGCACCGGTGGCGCTGGACCATTCGCCACGGCCCAGATAGGTGCCGGGGTTGGTCTGGGCAAGGCCGAGGGATTGCAGGAGGGCGTGCGACATGATGGCTCCGATCAGGATATTCAGCCGACCATTCTAGCCGGGATGCCGTTGAGCCGCAGTGCAGCGGAACGGGAGCGGGATCGGTGGTTCTGTCCTGGTCACGTGGCCCGCCCAGGATGCACTTGCCACAACCGGTGGGGCGGTGCCGAGTGCGGGGCCGGCTCGTTCCGGCCGGCAGGATGCCGTCGCTCGGGGCGGAAGATGGGCGCAGTTTCCTTCACGGGCAATCCCGGCCCTGCGGCGGCGGGATTCCGGGACTCAGGTTTGAGCGGATCGTTTCGGGGTGCGGCGAAGCCGCCGGGCATCACGCCGCGCGGACCAGCCGGAAGCCCAGATGCGACATCGGGCTGTATGGATCACAGCCGCGCCGTGCGCTGGGGCGATAGGACAGGCAATAGTCCTCGTTGCAGAGGAAGGAGCCGCCACGGATGACACGTTTCGGTGCGTGGGGCGGCACTCCTGGCTCGGACGGGTCGTAGCAGTCGCTGGGCCCGGCGGGGTTGTCGATCGGGGTGTCTGCATTCCGCGCCTGCTGCGTGAAGTAGTCGGCGCGGTACCAGTCGGCCACCCATTGCCAGGCATTGCCGGTCATGTCATACAGGCCGTAGCCGTTGGCCGGGAAGGTGCGGGCGGCCGAGGTTCCCACCGCGCCGCCGGCACGCGCGCTGACCACCGGGAAAGGACGCTGCTTCACATCCCAGTAATTGGCCAGTGGCGCGCCGTCGGCTCCGGTCAGTTCGTCGCCCCAGGCGTAGGTGGCCTGTTCCAGTCCACCGCGTGCGGCGAACTCCCATTCGGCTTCGGTCGGCAGCCGCTTGCCGGCCCAGCGTGCATAGACCAGTGCGTCCTCGTGGCTGACCTGCACCACCGGGTGCGAACCCTTGCCTTCGATCGTGCTGCCCGGGCCTTGCGGGTGCCGCCACTGCGCGCCGGGCACATAGCTCCACCAGCGCGAATAGTCGTCCAGCCGCTGCGGCGCGCTGCTGCCGGTGAACACCATCGCGCCGGGCACCAGCAGCTCATCCGGTGGTCGTGGCACGCCCGGCGGCAGTTGCACGCGGATGGTGTCCCAGTCGGGTTTGCGTTCGGCGGTGGTGACATGACCGGTCTGGCGCACGAACTCCGCAAACTGGTCGTTGGTGACGTGGGTGATGTCCATCCAGAAGCCATCCACGTGCACCGCATGCGTCGGTCGTTCGTTCAACTGCGCCAACCTGTGGTCGCTGCCCATCAGGAAGCGGCCGCCCGGAACCCAGGCCATGCCCAGCGGGCCGTTGCTGCCATCGCCGATGAGGATCCGGTGTACTTGCGGGCGCGCCAGCAGGCGCCCGCCGAGTACGCCGCCGGCGGCGGCCGCGGCGACCAGGGTGATGCCGCCAAGCAGCAGTTTTCGACGCGGGATGGAATCAATGGACAGCATGGCTGGCAGGGCAGGTGGTGTTGTAGTTGGACAGGATGACGATGCCGTCGGTGGCGTCGGTATGGCCGTCGAAGGAACCCTCGACGAGGAAATCGTAGACGCTGGACAGGCCCCACTGGCCGGCGATGCGTTTCCACTCGGCCAGATCCGTCGAGTCCACCACACCGTCCTTGTTGCCATCGCCCGGGCAGTCGGGCTGGGAGGCGAGCAGTTCGTCCAGCCGGGCCGTCAGATGGTCGTAGGCTGTCTGCTGTTCGGTGGTCAGGGGGCCGTCGAGCAGGTTGTTGCCGGCCGGATCTTCCAGCATCGGCACCGGCGTGGCCTGGTCAACCCGGTAGAATTCGACACTCACGTCCTGACGGGCAGCATCGGCGGCGCTGTCGTAGTTGATTGTGGTGTTGTGCACGATCTTGTAATCGTCATCGCGGATCGCGAGCGAGCTTTCCGGCAGCACTTCGACCGGCAGTGCCAGCGGATCGGCTGCGAAGATGGCCTGGTTCACTTGCCAGCATTGCGCATAGCCGGCGCCACCGTTGTCCACCACCGAGGCATCAGTGTATGCCGGGCCCCACCAGACTCCGAGATTGTCTTCGCACACGCTCTTGGAGGTGGGAATCTGGGTGCAGCTGCCCCCAGCCGTGGCGCTGCGGCTCATGACGCAGGGGCCGTTGCGCCCATTGTCGGCCTGGATGTTGACGCCGGCCTGGGTGAAGTTGATCGTGCGCAGGCTGGCCTGTGCGGGATTGCGCAGATACGGCAGCAGCGCCACCGAATCGATGGTGCGCGGTGATTCCTGCTGTGCATCCAGGCCGGCCAGCTCGCCGAAGAACTGGAACAGGTCCACGGCATTGACCATGTGCTCCACGCTGCGGCCCGGCTGCGCCACGTGTGGCCCGGCGACGATCAGCGGCACCCACACGCCGGTCTGGTAGGAACCGCCCTTGGCCAGTACCGGGTTGAAGGGCGCCTTGACCGCAAAGCCGAGCGAACCGTTGTCGCCGACGATCACGATCACGGTATTGCTGGCCTGCGGGTCGTAGACCAGGTTGCCGAGGCCATCGTGCGTGGCCAGGCCGGTTTCCAGCAGCAGCCGGCCGATCTCGGTATCCATGGCCTCGGTCATCTGGTTCTGGATGATGCGTCCGTGCACGGTGTTGGTGCAGTCCAGCAGGTTGCCGGAAAAATCAGGCGAGTCCGGCAGCAGTTGTGCGATCAGGGGACCGCTTTGCGGCGTCAGATGCATCGGTGCCGGTTGCCATGGCGTATGCGCGGCCGAATAACTGACCGTGGCCATCCACGGGGCATCGCCTGGACGTGAATTGATCCACTGGATCGCGGCATCGGTTTCGATCGTGGTGCGGTAGCCGCGCGCACGCGGATCGCTCAGTGGCACTTCTTCGACGTTGCCGTTGTCCACGATCACCAATGGCGAGACATAGAAGGCGTTTTCCCGGTTGAAGTCCAGCGTCACGCCGTCCGGCAGCGGTGCATCGCAATCGTCCTGCTCGCGCACGAAGATGCCGCCCTGGGCCATGCAGGCCATGCCGCTGCTGTCGTGGCCGAGCACCGGTGGCGCGGGCAGGGACGTGCAGGCGCCGTCGCTGAAATGGCAGGCGCCGGCCAGATGGTGCGGATAGAAGCCGCAGCGCCATTCCCCGGCCTCGTGTACTCCGCCGGCCGTGGTATCGACCGAACCGGGCAGGCCGCCGACCCAGCCGTGGAAGCGATCCCAGCCCAGCACCGCCGGGGTGGCGTTGCCGGCCTCGTTGTGCTCGGGCCCGGCCAGATGGAATTTGCCGAACATCGCGCTTTCGTAGCCGGCTTTCTTCAGCAGCTTGGGCACGGTCAGGTCGAAAGGGGATATCTGCGAATTGGCCAGATCGTTCGGCCCCAGCGCCTGGTACATGTCGGTGCGCAGCGGGAAGCGTCCGGTGAAGAAGGCAGCCCGTCCGGGCGAGCATTCGGGCATCGACCAGGTGTTGCGGAACTTCACCCCGGCCTCGGCTATCGCCTCGATATTGGGCATCGGCGGCGGGGTGAGGCCGCCATAGCCGAATGCGGCCATCTGGTCGATGCCGACATCGTCCATGACGATGAACAGGATGTTGGGCGGCGGGCCGCCGTCGCTGCTCTCGAAGCCATCGGCGAAGATCGTGGCACCCGCCGGCGAGCAGGCGATCATCGGCAGCAGGAACAGCGCCAGCAGCGCGGGGAGCAATACGTGCGAGAAACGGTGCATGGTCGTGATCTCCATCTCAGCGCAGTGCCGGTGGCACGCAGCTGGCGCCGAGGTGGGCGACGATGATGGCCAGATCCGCGTCATCGGTGCGGCCATCGTGGTTGAAGTCGTACCAGGTCGACTGGCCGGCGCCATTGTGTTGGTTCAATGTGCTCAGTTCGGCCCAGTTGTCCAGATCGGTCTGGTCCACCCGGAAGTCGCGGTTGCCATCGCCGGGGCAATGGATCTGGTCGTAGTTGTAGTGGTAGGCGGCCACCGCATCGCGCTGGTCCAGTTCGGCGGAAAGCACGCCGTACGCGGCCTGGGCGTCGGGGGCGAGGCCGGAAACATCCAGCGGCGCGGGACCGATCGCAAGCTCGCTGCCTTCCTTGTCCAGCACCGGATTGGGCTGCGCCAGCATGTCGATCCGGTACAGCTCGTCGATATTGCTGTTGACGCCGGTGTAGACGGAATTGACCGGATTGGCCAGATCCTCGGTGAAGGTCTTGCGGTTCAGCCGCACCAGCTTGTGCACGCCATCGCTGGCGGCCTTGGACGAGTCGGGCAGCACCTTGGTCGCATCGGCCGGGTTCAGCGCCTTGCGGTAGGACATGACCTGCCCGCAGTGCTCGAAGCCGGCGGCAGGCACGCCCGTCAGGCCTGAGTCGGCGCCGTACCAGACCCCGCCCTGATCGCCACACAGCGCCTTGTTCGGGAAGATCACGAAGCAGGTGTCGGCGGCCTCCACCACGCAGGGCTGGGCGACGATCCCGGCGGCCGGGTTGGGGAAGTTGGTGCCCATTTCGGTGAAGTTGATCGTGCGCAGTGCGGTGTGCGCCGGGTCGGTCAGATAGGCCAGCATCGGCTGCGCGTCGATCGGGCGTTCGGCCGGGATGTGCGCGTCGATGTCGGCGCCGACCAGATCGGCGAACAGGCGGTACAGATCGGGCGAACTGACCTGATGCTGCACCTCGCGGCCCGGCGCGGCGACCATCGGGCCGGCCACCAGCAGCGGTACGCCGACGCCGGTCTGATAGGCCGAACCCTTGGCGCGGGCTGGATCGAAGCGGCCCGGCTGGGTGAACTTGACACTGTTGACGTAAGTGCCGTTGTCGCCCATCACCACCACCACGGTGTTGCTGCGGGCCGGGTCGTAGTCCAGCGTGCCGTCGCTGTTCCATTCGGCCAGCCCGGTTTCCACCAGCAGACGACCGATTTCCCGGTCCATCGCTTCGACCATCAGATTGGTGATCAGGTGGTCGTCGATCATGCCGATGATCTGTCCCGGCGCACCTTCCACATCCGACAGCGGCGAGCAGACCAGATTGTCATTGCGGCCGGGCGTGTCCGGCGCGATCAGCGCCAGCGGCGGTACCTGCAACGGTGTGTGCACGGCCGAATAGCCCAGCGACATCATCCACGGCTTGTCGGCAGGCTGCGCGTTCGCCCAGGCGATGGCGCGGTCGGTTTCCATGGTGCTGCGGTAGCCGCGTGCCGAGGCGTCGGTGGCCAGCACTTCGCCGGCGTTGCCATCGCTGTCGCTCCAGACGAACTTGCCGGTGTAGTAGCCGTTCTGCGCCTCGAAATCGATATGCGCCGGCGTACCGGCCTGGCAGAACTGGTTCGGATCGAAGATGCCGCCGCGTTCCAGACAGGCACGGCCCGGTGTGTGCAGGCCGCCAGCATCGTCGCGCACGATCTGCTCGCAGCTGTTGTCGACGAAATAGCAGGCGCCCTGATCGGCGCCGTGGGTGCCGTCCATCGTGGTGTTGGAGACGAAGCCGCATTTGTGCGGGCCGGCGGTGACGTCATCGCCGAAGCTGCGCAGACCGGCGCGGGTGTCGATCGGATAGGGCGCGCCATCCAGATAGCCATCGAAGTGGTCCCAGCCGAGCTTCCACATGGTTTGCAGGCCGTAGGGCAGGTTCGCCGAGGTGCCCAGATTGGTGCCGGTCAGATGCATTTTGCCGATCATCGCGTTGGTGTAGTCGGCGGTTTTCAGCAGCTTCGGCAGGGTCATTTCGTAGGGCGAGATTTCCGAATTGGCCAGATCGGTCTGCACCACTGCGTTGAGGATGTTGGTGGTGGACGGATAGCGCCCGGTGAAGAAGGTCGCGCGCGTCGGCGTGCAGGTCGGCATCGACCAGGCGTTGCGGAACTTGAGCCCGGCCTCGGCAATCGCTGCAAGGTTCGGCGTGCGCGGCGGCACCAGCCCGCCATGGCCGTAGAAGTCGAGCTGGTCCAGGCCGAGATCGTCGATGACGATGAACAGGATGTTGGGCGGCCGGGCGCTGTCATCGCTTTCGAAACCATCAGCGAATATGGCGTCGTCATCGCCGGCCATGGCCTGCGTAGACAGCAGCAGGATCGACAACAGTGCGACCGGAACTTTCAGCGAGCAAGGCAGGCGCTTCATGTGGTCCCCCGGGGCCTGGACGTGATGCCCGCCATCAGAGCGCCTGCCACCGGATTGGGGAACACCATGAATATGGCATGGGTGATGCTCCGCGCCTGCACGATGATTGGCAGCCCGAGTCTGGCGAGCTCCATGTGAATCCGGCCACCCGTCGATGTTCGTCCCGTCCGATGCCGGCCGGCGCGTTGGTCCGCGCCGGCCTCGTGGACAGTTTCCGGGGTCGACTTGATGCAGGGCTTGCGAGCACGATGGCGCGGTGATGGAAACGATACGAATCCTGCTGCTTGAAGACGACGCCCCGACGCGCCGGCGGCTGCACGATGCGCTGGCTGCCGATCCGGGCTTTTCGGTTGAAGCGGTCGACAGCCTTGCCGCAGCACGCGCCGCCATTGAGCGTGAACTGCCGCAGGTGCTGCTGACCGATCTGGAACTGCCCGATGGCCACGGCGCCGACCTCACCGCCGAAGTGCATGCCGCGCATCCGCAGGTGGAAATCCTGGTGATCTCGGTGCTGTGCGACGAGGCCAATGTGGTCGCGGCGATCGCGGCTGGCGCCAGCGGCTATATCGTCAAGGACGCGCTGCCCGAGGACATTGGCAACACCGTGCGTCAGGTGCTGGATGGGCAATCGCCGCTGTCGGCCGGCATCGCACGTTACCTGCTGCGCCGCCTGCAACCGGCAGCGACGGCCGGCGCGGAACAGGCGGCCCGGCCCGCGCTGGATCTGACCGGGCGCGAAACCGACATCCTGTGGGGCATCGCCAAGGGCATGAGTTACAACGAAATCGCCGACAGCCTGGGCATTTCGCGCAAGACCCTGCCCAATTACATCAAGAGCATCTACCGCAAACTCGAAGTCAACAGCCGCGGCGAGGCGGTGTTCGAGGCAGTGTCGCGCAAGCTCATCACGCTGTGACGGCGGCATCGTGCCCGCCGCCCAGGTGCTGCGGCAGATCCACGATCACGCGCGTGCCCGAGGCATCACTTTCCACGCTGAGTTCGGCGCCCAGCGCGTGTGCGCGGCGCTGCATGTTGGCCATGCCGTAATGCCCGCGCTTTGCTTGCGCGCCGCCCTTGCCGTGGTCGCGCACGATCAGGCGCACACCGTACCCGGGCCGGTGCGGCGACTCGATCCGCACCACGTCCGAGCCGGAATGCCGCGCGGCATTGTTCACCGCCTCCTGCAGCAGGCGAAACAGGTTCAGCGTATGCGTGGGTGACAGGCCCGGCAGGTCGGGCAGGTTGTGCACCTTCCATTCCAGGCGCAGCCCGGAACGGCGCAGCTGCGGTTCGATCCGGTCGCGGAAGGCGACCAGCATCATGCCCAGGTCGTCGCCGAAATCCTCCATCGAGTCCACCACCAGGCGCAGGTCGGTCAGCGCGCTGTGGCTGGCGCGCGCCACTTCCTCGGCCACCGGGCCGCTGCCGCGTTCGCTCAGCGACACGATGGATACCAGCTGCCCGGCGATGCCGTCGTGCAGATCGCCCATCAGCCGCATGCGTTCTGTGGCCAGCGTCTCGCGCCGCGCCTGCGCCTGTTCGCGCTCGAACGCCTGTTGCAGTTTCAGCCGTGCGGCCGCGACTTCGTGCTGCAGGCGGGCGTTGAAATCCTCCAGCAACGACAACCCTTCGGCGAAGCCGCGCAGCACGATGGCGCCCATGATGAACACCAGGATCGGCCCGTTGAAACGCGCCAGCAGCACATGCGCGCGGCCGATGCCGGTGCCCAGCATCACCTGATCGCGCACCGCAAGCGCCATCAGCACGCCGATCGCGACCAGCAACACCAGCGCAGTGCGATCCCGGCCCCGCACGCCGGCGCGCCACAGTTCCCACAGCGCCAGCGCCGCGAGCACCAGCGCCAGCGGCACGAAGAGCAGCGAGACCAGGCGCGTCGCCCAGACCGCCGGCAGCAGCAGGAAGGCGAGCACCATCAGCGCGGCGGGCAGCAGAAACCAGCGGGTGCGTAGCGGCGGCGTGCGTCCGGTCAGTTGCCAGACGAAGGGCAGCAACAGGCAGGCGGCGACGAAGCGCAGCGTGTTCGCAGGCACCAGCAGGAAACTGCCGAAGGCGCTGGCGATCAATGGCGACAGCGAGGTCAGCGCGAAACTCAATGAAATCGTCGCGCACAGCAGATACAGCTGATCCTGACGGCGCGCCAACCAGATCAGCAGCAGGATCGAACCGATCGCCAGCAGCGCGCCATCCATCAGCCGCGACAGCACCACGACCAGGAAATGCGCCGCTTCGTAATCGTCGCGCAGTTGTTCTTCCGGGCCGAAGAACACCGGGCCGACCGCACCCGAACCCATGCGCCCGGCCAGCACCAAGCCGATCTCGTTGCGGCCCGACTGCAACAGATGTTCCGGAATGGTGGCGATCTGCGGCGCGCCCTGACCCTGGCGCAACGAGGTTTCGGCCAGCGTGCTGTCGAGCATCGGCACGCCGTTGAACGTGACCTGGATGCGCCCGGTGAACTGCGGCACGTAGAGCGCGAACGGGTCATCGGCGGTCGGATGGTGCTCGAACCTGATCCGGTAACTGTGCCTGCACTCGCTCTGTGAATGGCAATTGCTCGGCAACCGCATCGGCACTGGCCCGGTCTCCCGTCCATCGCCGTCGATGCCGCGCAACGCGGTGTCGAAACGCAGCACGCCGGGATCGTCGACGCGCGCGCCGGTGTCCATCAGGGTGTTCAGCGCGAACAGCAGCAACAAGGCGCCCAGCAACAGCCCGCCCATGAATGTCCACGGCATCGGGCCGGGCGTTGGGGTGGCGGTGTTCGGGCTCGATTCCGGCACGCGCTTTCCTGATTCCGGTCAAAGACCCCGATCATCGCCGTGCCGATCCGCCCCCGCAAGGCGATCGACGGGCTTTGCTGCTGTTGGCGGGATTCGCGTGCCACAGATGCTTCCCGGGTCACAGTTCGCCGGATGTTCCAGGTATCCGCGGGACCGTCGTGCCAGGCGGCGATGAGCCAGCCGTGGGTGATCGCGACAAGGCGCGGCGGGCTGTTTTCCTGGTGGTCTCCGCATCCTTCGATGTGCGTTGCCGCTTGGGCTTTGACTGCGATTTGGGCACACTGCTGCGCTTTCCCGCGTGATGGACCTCCCCGCATGAGCTCAACCGCAGCCGCCCCAGGCGCGCGCCTGCCGCGCCAGATTCCCTACATCATCGGCAACGAAGCCTGCGAACGCTTCAGTTTTTACGGCATGCGCAACATCTTGGTGCCGTTCCTGATTTCCTCGGTGTTGTTGGCTTACCTGCCCGAATCCGAGCGCGGTGCGGCAGCCAAGGATGTCTTCCACAGCTTCGTCATCGGCGTGTATTTCTTCCCGCTGCTCGGTGGTTGGTTGTCGGATCGCTATTTCGGCAAATACAACACGGTGCTGTGGTTCTCGCTGATCTACTGCGCCGGTCATGCTTGCCTGGCCTTGTTTGAAGGTAGCCGCAGCGGCTTTTACACCGGCTTGTTCCTGATCGCGCTTGGCTCGGGTGGCATCAAGCCCCTGGTGGTGAGTTTCTGTGGCGACCAGTTCGATCAGACCAACAAGGACAAGGCACGGGTTGTCTTCGACGCGTTCTACTGGATCATCAACTTCGGCTCGTTCTTCGCCTCGTTGTTCGCGCCCTTGCTGCTGCGCAGCTATGGCCCGGCAGTGGCGTTCGGCATTCCCGGCGTGCTGATGTTCATCGCCACGGCGATCTTCTGGATGGGCCGACACAAATACGTCAACGTGCCGCCCTCGGGCGCCGACCCGAACTCTTTCCTCAATGTGGTGAAAACCGCGCTGCGCCAGCAGAGCATGGGCAAGTTGATCGCCTGGTTCGGCATCGCGTTGGCCGCGACGATGTTGCTGCTTTGGGCGGCGGCCGCCGCTGTTCAGTTCGCCAATCCGGCGGCGGCGACGCCGTGGTGGCCTGAGGCATTCGGTTTCATCATTACCGCCTGTCTGGCGCTGGGCGTGCTGATCGCGTTCGGCGGCTGGGGCGCGTCGATGGAGCTGGAGCGCGCCCGTGGCCGGCATCCGGATGCCGCAGTCGATGGCGTGCGTGCGGTGCTGCGCATCCTGATCGTGTTCGCGCTGGTCACGCCGTTCTGGTCGCTGTTTGACCAGAAGGCCAGCACCTGGGTGATTCAGGGCGGTTCGATGGTGATTCCGCATGAGGCGTGGTGGTGGCCGAGCTGGCTGATCAAGGATGCCGCGCAAATGCAGGCACTCAATCCGCTGCTGGTGATGCTGCTGATTCCGTTCAACAACCTGGTGCTGTATCCGCTGCTGCGCAAGATCGGTTTCAATCCCACGCCGCTACGCCGCATGGGTTGGGGCATCGCGATTTCCGGTGTGTCGTGGATCGTGGCCGGCGGCTTGCAGTTGTGGATCGACGGCGGGGCCGAGGTGTCGCTGGCCTGGCAAAGCGTGCCGTACCTGCTGCTGACGTTCGGCGAAGTGCTGGTCTCGGCCACTGCGCTGGAGTTCGCGTACAGCCAGGCGCCGCACGCGATGAAAGGCGTGATCATGGCGTTCTGGTATCTCACCAGCACCTTCGGCAGCCTGTGGGTGCTGCTGACCAATGCCGGGGTGCGCAACGACGGCTTCAAGGCGGTCATCGCGCAGAGCGGGTTGAGCGAGCCGGCGTTCCTGATGTTCTTCTTCGCCGGTTTCGCGTTCGTGGCGGCGGCCGCGTTCGGGTTGTATGCACGGCGTTATCCGATGCAGGACAACTACCGGGTGGCCTGACGGATCAACGCGCCAGTGTCTCCAGCAACTCGGATTCGACGGCCTCGGCATCCAGGCCGTCGAATCCCGGTGCCACCAGTGTCCGCATCCGGCCTCGGCCAAGGCGGGTACGCTCCGCTTGCCGGGCATCGGTGCCGAAGAGCGCGATGCCCGGCACGTTCAGGTTGGCGGCCAGATGGGTCGGGCCGCTGTCGTTTCCGACCACGGCGCTGGCGTGGCGAAGGACGCCAGCGAGCGCGAAAAGGTCCAGCGCACGCCCCTCTGCGGTACGCAGGGATACGCCTGGCAGATGGTCGAACTGGTCCAGTTCGTCCGGGCCGGGCACGGTCACGGGCATCAGTCCGCGCTCATGCAGGCGCGTGGCCAGCTCGGCGTAATGCGGCCATCGCTTGGCCGCGCCGCGGGCCGATGATCCGGGAAGAAGGACGACGTAGGGCGGGCGGATGCCGTTGGCTGCGAGCAGTTCGCCGACCTCGGTCACCATCCAGTCGGCACCAGGATGCGGCGTATGCGTGACGGGGGTCCCGGCTGCCACCAGCTGTCTGGCGTGGCGTTCAAGTACGGGAAGATGCTTGTTCGGCGGCACCAGGCGTTTCGGTGGCATGCCCGCGGACGGCACCCGATTGCCCAGCAGCGTTCGAAGGTAGAACGCGCTTCGGCGCGAATTCTGGAGGTCGTAGACGAGATCGAATCGCCTGGCCCGGAGCAGTTTCCGCAGTTTCCACATTGCATCCAGTCGCCAACGCGGTCGATTGTCGTCAACCAATGCTTCATCCACCCAGGGGCAGTGCACGAGCAGTGACTTGAACGGGCGCCGCGTGAGGATCGAGATGCGCGCATCCGGATGACGTGTCCGTATGTCCCGGAACGCGCCTTCGGCGAGCAGGATGTCTCCCAGTGCGCCGAGCTTGATGACGAGGATCCGTGCGGGAGCATTCATGCGCGGGCCAGGCCGTCCAGCAGTGGCAGCGGGGTGGCCTCGATCAGGCCATCCTCGCTGGTGAAGGCATCGTTGCCGTGCTCCCGCGGAACGATGGCAAGGGCGACGGTCGCACTGTCCACGGAGCTGATGGATATCAACTCGGCGATCGCGCCACTGGCTGACAACAGGCGCGTTCCGGGCTCGGCCGGGACGTTCAGCGCCAGACCGGCCGTGCTGCGCTTGGCCTGGCCGAGAAAATGGGTGCGGGCAACGATTTCCTGACCGGGATAGCAGCCTTTTTTCACGCTGAAGGCGGACAGATGCTGCAGTCCGAGCATCTGCGGGGTGAAGGCTTCCGCCTGCGATTCGGCAAGCCGTGGCAGGCCATGGGCGATGTCGTCCCGCTTCCAGCGGGCGTCGAAATCCGGGGCAACGCCGGACGCGGGCCGGCCGGATTCCAGCAGCAGCGTGCGGGGTGTGGCGCCACTCATGTCCAGCGCGATCCGGAGGATTCGATCATCTTCGCCGCGCATCATCTCGGCGCGGTTGCCATTGGCGTCCAGGCCCAGATCGGCAGGTGCCGCGAAGGCGCCGGAGGCGGCGAGATCCCCGGCCACCTCGATCACGACCTTGCTGCGGAAACGGAAGCGCAGCAGCTGTTCCACCAGGGCTGCCGCGGAAGCATCCGGCAGCCACAGGACCAGCTCGTCCGCGCGGGAGCGAAGCAGGGCGAACAACGCGATCACGCGACCCTTGACCGAGAGCCAGCAATTCCATTGCCACTGCCCATCGGACAGCAGACTCACGTCATTGGCGAACTGGGACTGGGCGAAGGCAATGGCATCACGGCCCGAAAGCCGCGCCGTGCCGCCGCTGTGAAGTGGTGCCATCGTGGGAAGGTCGGGTCGCACTGGGTTGGCCTCGTCGGATCCGGGATCAATGTGGTGGCGGTGCCGGGCTGCCGCATTCGCCGCCGCGTGAATCGCTTGAACGTGGGCGGGTCGGCCTGCCGGCACCGCAATGGCGCCACATTCTGCCTCGCGATGAGGCATCGAGCGAGGCTGGAACGACGGCGCCGCGGGGTGGGGACGCAGTCGACCATCATCCGCTGACCTCGCGCGCAGGCACGCGAAGCGGCGGCATCCGGGCGTCAGGGTAGCCGATGCGGTCGCGGCCGAGGCGATTGGTCCGGTGGCCTGCTTCGATGTTGTTGCCGTCTCTGCTCGCCACCGATTTCGCGGCATCGTTCTTCCTGACCTCGTTGCCGCGTCTGGATAGGGCATCCCCTTGGCCGGCGAACGCGCCTCCATGCTCCTTGGCGAAGTTGGCAAGATCAACCCAGACTTCCGCAACAGCACCGGGGACGCACCGCAGAAAAGCAGGACGCGAATAACTCATTGCGGCCTTCTCCACACCTTTGGAAAAGATCGCCACGGAAACACGGCGAAGGAACCGCGCTTGTCGCCCCGTCGGGCTATCCGTGGCGGGTTGCGCCTTGCGGACACCTGCCAGGCGTGTGGCACACCCCATTGCGCCCACAACGCCAAGCAAACCACAATTCTGCAGCGTCAGCCGTGGCGGATGTAGAGCGGTGAACGCAGCAGGTAATTACAGCCCCGAGCAAGGTGTGTTGTCGCAGGTTCGAATCCTGCCCCACGGCTGGCGCGCTCCTACGTGCCTTGCACTGACAACTGCCCCAACGCTACACCATCATTCCGCGCCGTGCACTTCGGGCACTTGAATTAAGGGGGCATGCCGCATGCCGCCTGCACCTGGTGGAACGATTTTCGCGGATGGTTTCGAGGATTGAGTCCAGCTCAACCTGCCGGAGGCAGTCCGTGACCCTTCAGGTTCAGATTGCGCCAAGGGTTGAAGCCGGCGTCGTCGTTCGACCGCCCGGCGTGGTCGTCGCTGCTCGAACGGCCCGCGGTGCCGTCTGGCGCATCGGCGTTGGTGCGGCGCCGGCGCCGGGGATCGATCTATTCGATAAACCACGGTGCGGGATAGCGCCGCCCCGGCCGCAGCGGGCGAAAGGCGTCGGCATCGAAGAAACACGGCTCATGCTGGCTTGGTGACCAGCCGGGCAGGCCGGCAAGTGGAAGTGGTCGCAACTCTTGCGGGTCAAGGAGGACCAGGCTTGAGTCAATCGCCTCGGCCAACGCCGTGCACGCGTGGTCCGGTTCGCCGCCACACACCACCAGGGCCTTGGCTGTGGGCAGGTGTCCCGGTCGAAGCGCGTGTTCCAGCAGGGCGTGGCCGAAGACGTGGAGTCGGATCCGGCCGCTTGCGAAAGCCTCACTCTGGCCGAACCAGACGCGCCAATCGTGCGAGTCCCACGCGGTGATCAACTCGGGCGAATCGACCCAGACCACCACGCCTGCCTCATCGAAATGCGTCAGTGCACATTGCGCACGGCTTCGGGTGCGTGGGCCGTGACGCGCGATGTCGGCGCATTGGCGTGCATTCAACGCCCGTTTCAGCGGCGCGTGTTGAATCCAGACCAGCGCGTTGAACAGGTCGTGCCAGTTTCGTGTCCGTGTCGCGATGCAGCCCTGCGAATGGATGCGGGATTCGTAATGCTTGCCGTCCTGAAGCAGCGTCTCGTCTTGATCAACGAAGCGCAGATCGGGCGCGCCGAGTCGATCGTTCAGGAGCTCCAGTGACGGCCACTCCGGGCCTTCGAGCAAGTCGCGATGGCAGGCATATCCGGCGTGGATGGGGTGGTCGAACACGCTCGGGACGATACTTTCGCGCGCCGGCGCGATGAAGCGGGTGCGCGCCATGCGTCAGTCGTCGAAATCATCCGGTGGCGTGATGCAGCCGTAGAGGTCGTGCTCGTCGCTGCCGAGGATATGCACCTGGGCGAACTGGCCGGGCTGCAGGCCGGCTTCGTAGCCGTCCTGGATCTGCACGCAACCATCGATCTGCGGCGCGTCGGCCATGCTGCGCGCGTAGGCCAAATCGCCATCGACAGCATCGACGATGACGGTTTGCACCGTGCCGACCTTGGCTTCGAGTTTGTCGGCGCTGATTTCGGCCTGCAGCGCCATGAAGCGCGCGAGGCGCTCCTGTTTGACCTCTTCCGGCACCGGGTCGGGCAGGGCGTTGGCCGCGGCACCTTCCACCGGCGAGTAGGCGAATGCGCCGACGCGGTCGAGTTGGGCTTCTTCGATGAAATCCAGCAGCTCCTCGAACTCCGCCTCGGTTTCACCGGGGAAGCCGACGATGAAGGTGCTGCGCAGGGTGATGTCCGGACAGATCCGGCGCCAGTTATGGATGCGTTCCAGCGTTTTTTCGACCGCACCTGGCCGCTTCATGAGCTTCAGGATGCGCGGGCTGGCGTGCTGAAACGGGATGTCCAGATACGGCAGCAGGAAGGGGGTTCCATTCTCGTGGCGATGGGTCATCAGTTCGATCACGTCATCCACGTGCGGGTACGGATAGACGTAATGCAGGCGCGTCCACACACCCAGTTCGGCGAGGCCTTCGCACATGGATTTCATCCGCGTGGCGTAGGTTTTTCCGTGCCATTCGCGTTCGGCGTAGCGCAAATCCACGCCGTAAGCGCTGGTGTCCTGAGACACGACCAGCAGCTCGCGCACGCCGCCGCGAACCAGCCTTTCCGCCTCGCGCAACACGTCGTCCACCGGACGCGACACCAGATCGCCGCGCATCGAAGGAATGATGCAGAAGCTGCAACGGTGATTGCAGCCTTCCGAGATCTTGAGGTACGCGTAGTGCTTCGGCGTCAGCTTGATGCCGTAGTCGGGCACCAGGTCGATGAACGGATCGTGCCTGGGTGGCAACGCCTGGTGCACCGCAGTCATCACGCTGGCGTAGTCCTGCGGCCCGCTGACGGACAACACATCCGGATGCGTCTGGAGGATGCGTTCCGGGCGCTTGCCGAGGCAGCCGGTGACGATCACTTTGCCGTTTTCCGCGAGCGCTTCGCCGATTGCATCGAGCGATTCGTCCACGGCCGAGTCGATGAATCCACAGGTGTTGACCACCACCACGTCGGCGGCGTCGTAGCGATTGACCACCTCGTAGCCTTCGACGCGGAGCTGGGTGAGGATGCGTTCGGAGTCCACCAAGGCCTTGGGACATCCAAGACTGACGAATCCTACTTTGGGCTGGCTGGAAGACATGGCGGGCCGGAAATGCGAAAAGGCGGCGATTATACGGGGGCAATGCTGTGCAGCCGCTTGCCGGATGCCGGTCTGCCGGCATCACAATGTGTCGAAGGTGCCGGAGCCGGCATCATGGCGAGGAGAGAACGATGCATCCGGTGAGGCTGGACACGCCCAGCGGGCTGATTGGCGGCTACCGGGCCGATCCCCACAACGAGCCACGCGGTGGCATCGTCGTGGTGCAGGAGATCTTCGGAGTGAATCGCCACATCCGGTCGGTGGTCGACCGTTTCGCTGCACATGGCTTCATCGCGATCGCACCGTGCCTGTTCGACCACTTCGGGGCGGGGATCGAGCTGGACTACGATGAAGCCGGCATCGCCAACGGTCGCGAACGGGTCGCCGAGTTGGGTTTCGACCGGGCAGTGGTGGATGTGGAGGCGGCGGCGAAGTCGCTTTCGGGCAGTGTGGACAAGGTGGGCGTGGTGGGTTACTGCTGGGGCGGCACCATCGCCTTCCTGGCGAATACCCGGCTTGGGTTGCCGGCGGCGAGTTACTACGGCGGGCGGACCGTGCCATTCCTGCACGAGCGCCCGCGTGCGCCGCTGATGCTGCATTTCGGGGAGCGCGATCCGCTGATTCCGCCCGAGCACATTCAGGCGCATCGTGATGCGCTCGCCGGCGCGCACATCCACGTCTACGATGCCGGTCACGGCTTCAATTGCGATCAACGCGCCGATTACGACGAAAGCGCGGCGCAGGAAGCGTTCCAGCGCACCTTGCGATTCTTCGAGAAGGTGCTGCATCCATGAGCGGGACGGACTTCGAACTGCATCCGCGTCTGGCAGCCGATACTGCAACGGTATGCGATCTTGGGCTCAGCCGCGTCCTTCTGATGGATGACATCACATGGCCTTGGTTGATCCTGGTGCCGCGCCGCACCAGCCTGCGGGAACTGGTCGATCTGCCACGTCCGGATCGACACCGGCTCGACGATGAAGTCGCGTTGGCCTCGCATGTCCTGTTGTCGCTGTATCGCCCGGACAAGCTCAATGTCGCTGCTCTGGGCAATGTGGTCGAGCAATTGCATGTGCATGTGATCGCACGGCATGTCGGCGATCCGGCATGGCCGGCGCCGGTATGGGGACGCCAGCCGCCGCGAACCCATGCCCCGGACCTGCGTGCGGAACGCGTGAAGGCATTGCGCTCGGCGTTTGCCGCATTGGCGGAAGCACCGTCACGCTGATGTCACGCGCTCATGTGATCGTGCACCACGGTTGCGTTGCACGCGCGCCACTCTCCATGTCCGGATGCTGAAAAACCGGGTTTCGGCCATCCCGTTGCGGGATGGCCGCTTTTTCATCCGCGCTGGGCGTATTCGAGCATCTGCCGTGCATGCACCCGTGTGGCCTCGGTGATTTCAACACCGCCCAGCATGCGCGCCAGTTCGTCGGTGCGGGCCTGCGCGTCCAGGATGTCGATGCGGCTGCGCGTGCCGTCGCCATCGTCGCTCTTGCTCACGTGCAGATGGTGGTGGCCTTGTGCGGCGACTTGCGGCAGATGGGTGACACACAGCACTTGGCGATCTTTGCCCAGTTCGCGCAATTTCTGTCCCACGACTTCGGCCACGGCGCCGCCGATGCCTGTGTCCACTTCATCGAACACCAGCGTTGGCACCGAGTCCAATCCCATCGCGGCGACCTCGATGGCCAGGCTGATGCGCGAGAGCTCGCCGCCTGAGGCGACCTTGCGCAGTGCGCGTGGCGGCTGGCCGGCGTTGGCGGCGACGAGAAACTCGGTGCGTTCGGCACCGTCGGGGTGTGGCTCGTTGCTGCCGTGGGGTTCCAGTGAGGCGAGGAAGCGTCCGCCTTCCATGCCGAGTTCGTCCATCAGCGCGCTGATGGCATGGGACAGCGTTACCGCGCTGCGCTGGCGCGTGGCACTGACACGCTGGCTGGCCGATTTCCAGCGCTTGGCGGCGGCATCGCGTGCATGGCGCAGGGCCTCCAGGCGGGCGTCGCTGTCGCCCAGTTCGTCGAGTTCCTTCTGCAACTGGTCGCAACGCTGGGCCAGTTCATTCGGTACGACACGGTGCTTTCGCGCCAGATCGTGCAGGCGGGTCAGGCGGTTCTCCAGGTCGTGGAGGCGCTCGGGATCGAGTTCGAAACCATCGCGCAGGCGTTCCAGCGCGGTGGCGGCTTCGTCGATCTGGATCTGAGCGCCGTCGAGCAGGGCATCCACGTCGGACAAGGCGGGTTCGTGTTCGGAGAGACGCGCCAATTCCTGCCGCAGTCGGCGAAGCAGGCCGGGTAGATCGGATTCGAGCGCCGTGCCGATGCGTGCGCAACCTTCGAGAAGGTCGGTGGCGTGGCTCTGGCGGCGATGTTCGGAAATGAGGCTCTCGATGGCTTCGGGAGCGAGGTTTTCCGCCATCAGTTCATCCAGTTGATGGGAAAGATACTGGCGCCGCTCGTGGGTGTCGCCACGCTGCTCGATCGCCGCGATGGCCTGGCTCGCGCGCTGCCAGTCGCGCGCGCTCTCGCGCATCGTGGCCAGATCGTCCGGGTGCTGCGCGAAGCCATCCAGCAACGCGAGCTGATGGCGTCGGTCGAGCAGTGCCTGATGTTCGTGCTGGCCGTGGATCTCCACCAGCATCGCACCGAGTTCGGCGAGTTGCGCGAGCGTGGCCGGGCGGCCGTTGATCCATGCGCGCGAACCGCCATCGGCACGAATCACGCGCCGCAGCTGACATTCGCCGTCCTCGTCCAGTGCCGCCTCGCCAAGCCACTCCGAAGCGCTGGCCGGTGGCACGAAGCGCGCGACGAGCTCGGCACGCTCGGCGCCGTGGCGCACCGCGCCGGCATCGGCGCGTGCGCCGGTCAGCAGCATCAGCGCATCGACCAGCAACGACTTGCCGGCGCCGGTTTCGCCGGATACCACGGTCAGCCCGTTGGCGGGCGTGAACTCCACTTCGCGGATGATCGCGAAATCCTTGACGTACAGGGAAACCAGCATCGGGGCAAGGTCGTGATAGGGCGCGGCAGTCGGGCGCGCGGCGGGCTGCACGCTAGCATGATGCGGCACCGTCGCCAACGCTTGTTACCACGTCGTGGCGCCCACACTTCAACACGGAATTCTTTTACGATCCCCCTTCGTGAACGTCACCCTCGATCCCCGCGCCCGCCATCTGCTTCAGGCTCTGATCTCGCAGTACATCCGCGACGGCGTGCCTGTGGGGTCGCGCACGCTCTCGCGCAGCGCCGGCCTGGATGTGTCGCCGGCGACTATCCGCAATGTCATGGCCGATCTGGAAGATATCGGGTTGGTCGCTACGCCACATACGTCGGCGGGACGCGTTCCCACGGCGCAGGGCTATCGCTTGTTCGTGGACAGCCTGCTTCAGGTGGAGCCGCTGGGCGAGGAGCAGATGGCCCGGATCGGGCAGCGCCTGTCCCCGCAGCTGGGCACTCAGGGGTTGATCAGCAATGTTTCCGAGGTGCTGTCGGCGATGACGCATTTCGTCGGTTTGGTGACGGTGCCGCGGCGGGACCAGTTCGCGCTTCGGCACATCGATTTCGTGGGATTGGATGCCAATCGTGTCCTGGTGATCCTGGTGTTCACCGACAACGAGGTGCAGAACCGCATCGTGCATACCCGCCGGGCCTACTCGGCCTCCGAACTGGAACAGACGGCCAACTACCTCAATCAGCAATTCGCCGGATTGCCGCTGCCGTCGATCCGGGAGCGCCTGGTGGCGGAACTGAGGGAAACCCGGCGTCAGCTGGATCGCATGATGGAAGTGGCTGCGGACATGGCCGAAGGTGCCTTCGTTCCGGCCAACGAGGATGACGTTCTGGTCGCCGGACAGACCCATCTCATGGGGGTGCAAGACCTCTCGGATCTGGATCGCCTTCGCGAGCTGTTCGAGACGTTTTCACGCAAGACTGAACTGCTGCAGTTGCTCGAGGGCTGTGCGCACGCACGCGGCGTGCGTCTTTTCATTGGCGAAGAAAGCGGCGTGGCGCCGCTCGGGCAGTGCAGCGTGGTTACCGCACCCTATATGGCCGATGGGCGAGTGCTCGGTGTTCTAGGGGTCATTGGGCCCACCCGCATGGCTTACGAGCGGGTGATTCCCATGGTGCAGGCCACCGCCAATGTGCTCGGCGCAGCGTTGAGCCGGGCAGGGCAGTAACGCTGCGAAACGCCGATCAGCCGGTAATCAGTGTTTGAGGATCAACACGGACAGGTTGCCCCGAATCAGCGGGTTGGTACCGGACACATTCACATCGGAGGTTCCGCCGCCATCCTTGGCACGAACCTGAATGGTGTGCGTGCCGGGAGCAAGTTCGAATACGCCGGAAAGTGACCACTGAGAAATGATCTGTCCTAAAGCCGGCGTGTTGGAGACGACGACTTGGCGCTGGATCGTGCTGGCACTGCCGTCGAGGAAAATCGCGATGTCCGCCACACCGTAGGTTGTTCCATTGCTGGCGTTCTGGAGGCCGCCGTCGGTCGACACGAACACTTTCGCATTGGTCGGTACGGATATGGTTTGTGTCAGGCCCGGTATCAACGTGTACGAGTTAGTTGCCGCAGTCAATACGAGTTGGCCGGTGCTCAGGACCGTGTTCCCGAATTGTCCGGTGGTTCCTGCCGGCCCCGTGGGGCCCGGGTTGCCCGACAGTGCGTACAACGCCACCGGAGAGGACGTGACAGGTTGTCGCGGCAACAGTGGCGTGCCGTTGGCAACGACTTCGATCCAGCGCTGCTCGGTGCCAAATACCTGACCGAAATCGATTTGCACGGTGAAGATTCCGTCTTGCACGGGGACGTCGTCCTGCGTCACCGCTGCGGCGATCGCATTTCCGGCGACCGGTGCATCCCACAAGCGGAACTCCAGGTCCACCAAGCCAGAAAAGGGGACGCCTTGATGTTTGAGTTCACCCTGATAGGTGAAGCCGGTGGTTTGCGGCGCGGCTTGCAACGGTGCGGTGCCGCTGGACAACAAGGCGAGGGCAGCGGCGACTAGCAAAGGTTTGAACATGAAACGTCTCGTGTGTCAGTTAGCGCGGGAGGTATTGATCTACCGAATGGTCATGGACGATGCCAATGGAATCCTGAGTGTCTGCGGTGGCTACTGGTCGGCCTCGAATCCGTCGCGAAAGAGGCAATCGATCTGCTCGCCACAGCTGGAATGGGCGGCGCTACGTGACTGCCCCGCCCAGAAGCCACCAACCAACTCGAACGACGATCCTTCACAGGCGCCGGGAGATGCACCATCCTCCGAGCACAACGGTGCCGCTGCAGCGTCGGCTTGGCCGAGGGTTCCGGTCGACGACCACGCGCCCCCTTCCGAATAGCCACCACCGCTCGAGATGACGAGTCGAGTCAATTCGAATTCTGCAAACGATGAGGTGGACATGACGAGTCCACACATCGCGAGGCCCCATGCGCTCACGTACGACTTCCTGCGAAGTGAAGCTCGTGACTATTATAGAGGGCGATGAAAAATTCCAGACTCCCGGAACAAAAAATGGAAGTCGATTCGCCGATGATCAGATCAGGTGGATCGAGATGCGCTGTCCTTCCCTCGATGCGCGCAAAAAAAACGGGCCCGTGGTGCGGACCCGTTTTGATACCTGCGATGTGCCTTCCCAACACCGAAGGGAAGGCGTTGCAACATCACTCGCCGGCGAATGCTCCCAGCTTGCGCAACGCCGCCTCTACGCCGGCACCGTAGGCTGGATCGGCTTTGCGACAGTTTTCGACGTGGCGGCGCTTGATGAAGTCCGGGGCATCGCCCATGGCTCGTGCGGTGTTGTCGAACAGCAGCTGCTGCTTGTCCGGGGTCATCAGCCGGAACAGGTCGCCGGGCTGCTTGTAGTAGTCGGCGTCGTCTTCGCGGAAGTTGAACCAGTCGGCCACGTTGCCGCTGATCTTCAGCGGCGGCTCACGGAACTGCGGCTGCTCCTGCCACTGGTTGAAGCTGTTGGGCTCGTAGTGCGGCAGGCGGCCGTAGTTGCCATCGGCGCGGCCGACGCCGTCGCGGTGGTTGCTGTTGACCGGGCAGCGCGCGGCGTTGACCGGGATCTGGTGGTAGTTCACGCCCAGCCGGTAGCGCTGCGCGTCGGCGTAGTTGAACAGGCGCGCCTGCAGCATCTTGTCCGGCGAAGGAGCAATACCCGGCACCAGGTTGGACGGCGCGAAGGCGCTCTGCTCGACGTCAGCGTGGAAATTCTCCGGATTGCGGTTGAGCTCGAACTCGCCGACCTCGATCAGCGGGTAATCGCCCTTGGGCCATACCTTGGTCAGGTCGAAGGGGTGGTACGGCACCTTCTCGGCGTCGGTTTCCGGCATGACCTGGATGTACATCGTCCACTTCGGGAAATCGCCGCGTTCGATGGCCTCGTACAGGTCGCGCTGGTGGCTCTCGCGATCATTGCCGACGATCCCGGCCGCCTCGGCATCGGACAGGTTCTTGATGCCCTGCTGGGTGCGGAAGTGGAACTTCACCCAGAAGCGCTCACCCTGCGCATTCCAGAAGCTGTAGGTGTGCGAGCCGAAGCCGTGCATGTGGCGATAGCTTGCGGGGATGCCGCGGTCGCTCATCACGATCGTGACCTGGTGCAGTGCTTCGGGCAGCAGGGTCCACCAGTCCCAGTTGTTGGTGGCCGAGCGCAGGTTGGTGCGCGGGTCGCGCTTCACCGCCTTGTTGAGGTCGGGGAACTTGCGCGGATCGCGGATGAAGAACACCGGGGTGTTGTTGCCCACCATGTCCCAGTTGCCTTCCTCGGTGTAGAACTTCAGCGCGAAGCCGCGGATGTCGCGCTCGGCATCGGCCGCGCCGCGCTCGCCGGCCACGGTGGTGAAGCGGGCGAACATCTCGGTCTTCTTGCCGACCTGGGAGAAGATCGCCGCGCGGGTGTATTTCGTGATGTCGTGGGTCACGGTGAAGGTGCCGAAGGCGCCGGAGCCCTTGGCGTGCATGCGCCGCTCCGGGATCACCTCGCGCACGAAGTTGGCCAGCTTCTCGTTGAGCCACACGTCCTGCGACAGCAGCGGGCCGCGCGGGCCGGCGGTCAGGCTGTTCTGGTTGTCCGGCACAGGGGCGCCGAACTGGGTGGTCAAATGGGTGACCGGGCACTTCTTGTCGGTATCGCTGGGGTGGCTCATGGCGGCGTCCTCGCGTTGAAGGGAGATCAGACTATCAGTACGTCGTTGTCATGAGATAATTGATTGATGTTCTCGATTCGATAGCGTGCGCCTATGTCTCTGGCGTGCCCGGCGCCACGCGAGGCACATACGCCCCGCAACCTCGTGCGATGCACTCGGATCGACGGAGACGCGTCGCTTGTCGGACCCGGAACCGGTGCGCGGCGCGCGGTCGAGCGCTCAAAGCATGCGGTGCAGCACGTCGTCCTTCTTGATGAAGTGATGCACCAGGGCCATGCCGACGTGGCCGATGATCATGATCAGCAGCAGCCAGGCGACGGGTGAATGCAGGCTGCCGCCGAGAGTGGCCAACCAGGGGATTTCCTCGCCGCCCGGTACCAGCGTGATGCCGAACGCGGTCAGCGGATAGCCGTTGCCGAGCAGGATCGCGATGCCGGTCAGCGGCATCAACACCAGCGCGGCATACAGCAGCACATGCCCGGCGCTGGCAAGGAAGGCCATCAGCGGCGGTGGCGGCGCTACCGGCCGGTTGCTGCGCTGTCGCAGTGCCCAGACCGCCCGCAGCAGCACCAGCAGCAACAGCAGGCTGCCGACGGAAACATGCCACGGCACCAGTGTCTGCCCGATCCAATGCTCGCCTTCGTCGATGCGGTCGAAGAACTTCATCGCCTGCCAGATCACCAGCAGGGCCATGCCCCAATGGAACAGGCGGGAAACGATGCCGTAGCGTTCGTGCGTGTCGCGGAGCATGGGATTCTCCTGTGCAGGTGGAACATGCGGGGAGCCGGCGAGGTGGCGAGCGCGGCCTGTGGATGGATCAAGGCGCTGCAGCTCGCACAATACCGGCCCACACGCTGATGCGGGAGCTGCGGTGACGACGGGCGCACCGGAGTTCATGCGAATCAGACGCTGACTGCGTCCAGTGCCGCGATGGCGGCGTCCGGCAACGAAAGCTGCGCCGCGCCGAGGATGTCATGGAGCTGTTCAAGGCTGGTGGCACTGGCGATCGGCGCGCTCAAGCCGGGGCGCGCCATCAGCCAGGCCAGCGAGACCTGTGCCGGGGTGGCATCGAGTTCGGCGGCGACCTGGCGCAAGGCATCCAGCAGCCTCAGCCCGCGCTCGTCGAAATAATTCTTGAGGAAGCCTTCGCGTGCGGCACCCTCCAAATCTTCGACACTGCGGTACTTGCCGGTCAGGAAGCCGCTGGCCAGCGAGAAATAGCTGACCGCGCCCAGACTCTGTTCCTGCACCATCGCCGCCAGCCCGTCCTCGAAACTGCGGTCGTGAAGGTTGTACGGCGGCTGCACGATCTCGTAGCGCGGCAGATTCCTGTCGCTGGAAATGGCCAGCGCCTGACGCAGACGATCAATGCTGTGGTTGGACGCGCCCAATGCGCGCACCTTGCCGGCTTCGACCAGTTTTCCGAACGCGCCCAAGGTTTCATCCAGCGGCGTGTCGGTGTCGTCCAGATGCGCGAAATAGACGTCGATGTGGTCGGTCTTCAGGCGCTTCAGCGAATCATCGACGGCAGCGGCGATGTTGGCCGCCGACAGGCCCTTGCGCGCCTCCCACATGCCGACCTTGGTCATCAGCACGATGTCGTCGCGGCGGCCGCGGCTGGCCAGCCAGTTGCCGATCACCGTTTCCGATTCGCCACCGGAAAGTCCCGGCCCCCAGGCCGAATACACATCGGCGGTGTCGATGGCGTTGAATCCGCGCTCGACGAAGCGGTCCAGCAGCTTGAAGGACGTGGCTTCATCGGCGGTCCAGCCGAAGACATTGCCGCCGAATACCAGCGGCGCGATGTGAAGGCCGCTTTGGCCGAGCTGACGCTTGTTCATGGTGAAAACCTCTCGCAGGTGGTGATTGTCGTGGGCCCATGTGTCAGGCGATGGATTCCACCGTGCCGCCATCCACGCGCAAGGCCGAGCCGGTGGTCGCGCTGGCCTGCGGCGAGGCTGCGTAGACCGCCAGGTTCGCCACTTCCTGCGGATCGGCGAAGCGGCCGAGCAGGTTGGAAGGGCGGTTTTCGGCCAGGAAGACGGCCTCCATGTCCCGGGCGCTGACACCGCGCTCCGCAGCCAGGTCGGCCATCATCTGCACCGCCCCCGAGGTGCGCGTCGGACCGGGCAGAATCGTGTTGACGGTAACACCACTGCCGGCCAACGCCTTCGCCAGCCCGCGCGAAAGCCCCTGCACGGCGGCCTTGCTGACGCCGTAATGGATCATTTCGGTCGGGATGTTGAGCGCCGATTCGCTGGAGATGAACTGGATTCGGCCCCAGCCGCGCTCGCGCATGCCTTGCGCGTAGTGGCGCGCCAGCCGCACGCCGGACATCACGTTGACCCGCCAGAACTCGTCCCACAGCGCGTCGTCGATGTCGAAGAAGTCGCACGCACCGTAGATGCCCAGATTGTTGACCAGGATGTCGGCGTCCGGGCGTGCGGCGATCAGCGCGGCGCAGCCTTCGGCCGTGCCCGGATCGGCAACCACGCCGCTGGCGTCATCACCGCCACCGTCCTTGCGCAGCGTGGCAATGGCTTGATCCAGGCCCGCCTGCGAGCGGCCCACAAGGGTGACGCGGGCGCCGGCCTTCGACAGGCCGGTGGCGATCGCCAGACCGATGCCGCCGCTGGCGCCGGTGACAATCGCGGCCTTGCCGGAAAGATCGATGTTCATTTCGTATCTCCTTGAATAGTAATGAATGGTTTCCCGATCACGGGCGCTCAGCCGAAGCGGAAAGCGGAAATCGACGTGGCCATCAGGACTTCCGAATACACCTTGCGGCCCGGCGAGTCGGCAGCGGCGCCAGCGGCGACCAGCAGCGGCAGCAGGTGTTCCTCGGCACGTGGCGGGTGGCACAGACGCGCATGCGGTGCGGCGGTCCAGTCGCGCAGCAGGGTTGTACGTTGTTCCGGTGCGGCCTCGACGGCGGCGCCCAGCCAGTCGTCGAATTCCGCCGATATCGGGGTGAAGCGCGGGTCTCCGTAACCGCGCATATTGTGGAAACTCATGCCGCTGCCGATGATCAGCACACCCTCGTCACGCAGCGCCGCCAGCGCCCGGCCAGCCTCGATATGCGCCGCCGGGTCCATGTCCTGTCGCAGCGACAACTGGATCACCGGAATATCGGCCTGCGGAAACATCAGCTTCAGCGGAATGAACATGCCGTGGTCATAGCCGCTCGCCGCATCAGTGGATGCTTCCAGGCCGGCGTGTTGCAGCCGCTGGCACAGCCTTCCGGCCAGCGCCGGCTCACCCTGCGCCGGATAGGTCAATTCGTAGGTATGCGACGGGAAGCCGTGATAGTCGTAGATCAGCGGTGGGCGCGGGTGGCCGGTCACGCGAAAATCCATTTCCAGCCAGTGGCCGGAAACCAGCACGATCGCGTGCGGTCTGGCCGGCAACGTCACAGCGATGCCCTGAAGAAACGCAGCCAGGCGATCCCAGGTGCCGGGCGGGTTCCAGTCCATGAAAAAGCAGGGGCCGGCGCCGTGCGGAACAAACAGCACCGGCATCCGGGTGGAAGTGATTTTGGGAGGGTTGGCTTGCATGACGGAAGTGCTGAAAAGGTCCATGCAGGCATGATGGATTGAATACCTGAGTGTTGGAACCGAGTGAAATCGCCGTACAGTTCGCACCATTGGTGTCAGATTGGTCGGGGAAATACCGTTGAATATCCCGGTATGTCGTAGACACCTGCGAACCGCTGTGGCTGTTGGCAGAGGCGCCTTCACTGCGGAGTCTGTAAATTGAACCGTGTATCTGCCCATTGAGACGATACCGACCTGACCGGGAGGAGCAGGGACATGGAACTGGGCAAGGCGCTGCTGGAGGAGCTGACGGCGGGCTTCAAGACGCCGCAGGAGCTGGAGAGCCTGTACGCGCACTGGTCGCCGAACTGGTGCCGGAGGGCGGCTACGCAGTGAAGGAAATCGGCACCAATGTTGTTGCCGTGCTGCAGGCGTTCAACGGACACGCACCCAGTTGAGTGAAGCGACAGCGTGTGTTGGCCGTGGGCGTCGTAGACGTACTTCTCCCGGGTGGTGCCGCCATCGGTGGTAGTGGCGGTGTGCAGCGCGCCATCGGCGTTCTACCAGAAACGCTCGCGCGTGTTCGCCGACGCCGAGCTGGCTGAACCGGGAATCGAGCGCGGATAAGCCCCCGGTGCGCCGGTTGATGCTGCTAGATTTGCCGGCATGGACCGGATCACCAGCATGCGTGTGTTCGTGCGTGCCGCGACTGATGGCAGCCTTTCGGCCGCCGCGCGGCATATGGGCATGTCGCCGGCGATGGCGACCAAGCACGTCGATGCGCTGGAGGTCCGGCTGGGGGTCAAGCTGTTTCATCGCACCACCCGCAGTCTGACGTTGACCGGCGCCGGCAGCGATTACCTCGAAGCTTGCCAGCGCATCCTGCCCGAAATCGACGAAGCCGAAGCTGCCGCCTCCTCGCAACGGATCAAGGCCACCGGCCTGTTGCGGATGAACGTGCCGCTCTCGTTCGGGCGCTGTCTCGTGGCGCCGCTGATTCCCGAATTCTGTCGGCGTCACCCGGAAGTCACGGTGGAGCTGGGTTTGTCCGATGCGGCGCTGGACATCATCGCCGGCAGCTGGGATCTGGCGATCCGCATCGGTCGCCTTGCCGACAGCCCGTTGCAGGCGCGCAAGCTGGGCGACAGCCCGATGCTGGTCTGCGCCTCGCCGGACTATCTGGATCGACGCGGCGTGCCGCGCCAGATCGGCGACCTGACCCGGCACAACTGCCTTGGCTACACCCTCAGCGCGATGCAGGGCAAACAGTGGTCATTTGGCATCAATGGTGAACACAAGGTGCCGGTCAGCGGCAACCTGATCGCCAATAACGGCGATGCGTTGCTGGCCGCCGCCGTGCGCGGTCAGGGCGTGATCTACCAGCCGCGCTTCATCGTCGGCGATGCCGTGGCGCGCGGTGAACTGGTGGTGCTGGATCTGGACCGGCCAGCGATGGATCTGGGCGGCATCCACGTGCTGTATCCGCCCGATCGCCGGCCGCCGGCCAAGGTACGGGCGATGATCGACTATCTGGCCGAGGTGTTTGCCGAAACCTGAGTGTGAAGAAGGCACCATTCCCGGCGGTTCGAGCAGGGCGCGTCCGCCGTGGGAGCGTCAGGCGCCGGCTTCCAATTGTGCCGGATCGCGTGCGACGGCGCGCAGCGCCAGATCGATTGCGGCCAGGCCGTCGCGCTTGAGATCGATGTGTTCGGGGTCCAGCAGGTACATCCGCAGCGCGCCGAATATCACGAAGTGCAGGCTGCGGGCGCAGCTTTCCGGATCCATGTCCGGGCGCATCTGACCCAGCGCGGCAGCGCGCGCGAAAGCCGCCGAGATGTGGGCGTGTGTCTTGCGCATTCCGGCCTTGCGCAATTCACTGATCGCATCGCCCTCCACCGGCACCTCGCAGCGCAGCTCGATCACCTCGATCACGCAGCGCACGCGCGGGGTGTTGGCCAGGTCGGAAAACGAAGCCCGCAGCATCTCGCGCAGGTCGCGCAGCGGGGTGGTGCCATCGGCACGCGAAACCCGTTCAAGACCGTGATAGAAAGGCACGCTGACGCGGTTGATGACCGCATCCACGACTTCGGCTTTGTTCTTGAAGTGCCAGTAGACCGCTCCCCGCGTCACGCCGGCGCGGCTCGCGATCGCCTCCAGGCTGGTTCGCGCGACGCCGGATTCGAGCAAGCAGTCCTCGGCTGCATCGAGGATGGCCTCGCGAGTCTCCTGCGCGTCTTCCTTGGTTTTTCGTGCCATCGTCAATCTCTCCTGAACAGCGTGATACGAATCGTTCTTGACCAACATACATACATGTATGTATATTACATCAATCGACAACCGCACGCCCAGCGCTGGATTTCCGCTCTGGGCGTTCGCCTTTCCCAGCGTTCAAAAAAGAAGGTAGCCCCCCATGGCCACGTTTCCCCGAAGCCTCGCCCTGCCGCTGATTGCCGCCCTCGCCCTCGCCATGGCGGGCTGCAGCAAAGAACAAGGAGCCGGTGGCCCCATGCCTGCACCGGCAGTCAGCGTTGCCGTGCTGGGCGCACAGGATGTCACCCTCACGCGAGAACTTCCCGGCAGAACCAGCGCGTGGTTGGTGGCCGAAGTTCGTCCGCAGGTCAGCGGGCTGGTTTCCGAGCGACTTTTCACCGAAGGCGGGCTGGTCAAGGAGGGGCAGCCGCTCTATCAGATCGACGATGCGAGTTACCGTGCGGCGGCGAACAGCGCGCGGGCGCAACTCGCTCGCGCGCAAGCCACGCTCAAGACCGCGCGTTTGACAGCCGAGCGCGTTGCACAGCTGGCCAGGATTGACGCGGTGAGCGTGCAGGACAATGACAACGCTGCAGCAGCGTTGGCGCAAGCCGAAGCGGACGTGGGTGTGGCTCGTGCTGCGCTGGATGCCGCCAACGTGACGTTGGGGTACGCGCGCATCACCTCGCCGATCAGTGGCCGGATCGGGCGCTCCAGCGTGACCCAGGGCGCACTGGTCACCGCCAACCAGCCGCAGGCGCTGGCGACGGTGCAGCAGCTGGATCCGATCTATGTTGACCTCACTCAGTCCAGCACCGAATTGCTGGAATTGCGCCGTTCGCTGGCCGAAGGCCGTCTGACGCGCGGGGACGAAACCATGCCGGTGACGATCCTGCTGGAGGACGGCAGCACGTTTCCGCATGAGGGGGCGCTCAAGTTCTCCGAGGTGTCGGTGGATCCGAGTACCGGCAGTTTCGCGCTGCGAATCGAAGTTCCGAATCCCGACCAGCTGCTGATGCCCGGCATGTATGTGCGTGCCGTGCTCGGCGCCGGAGTCCGCAGCAATGCGGTGCTGGTGCCGCAGCGTGCCGTCGCGCGCGATCCGAAGGGAGGCACGTCGGTCATGGTGGTCGATGCCAGCGACGTGATCGAACAGCGATCCGTGGTGGTCAGCCGCACCATCGGCGACCAGTGGCTGGTGGAGTCGGGGCTTGCGGCGGGTGAGCGCGTGGTCATCGCCGGTCTGCAGAAGATCGCACCCGGTGCCAAGGTGGAAATTGCCGAGTCGGTGAACGCCGCTCCGGTCGGTCGGGAGTAACCATCCATGGCTCGCTTCTTCATTGATCGTCCCATCTTCGCGTGGGTGATCGCGATCATCATCATGCTTGCCGGCCTGTTGTCGATCAGCAACCTGCCGGTATCGATGTACCCAAGCGTGGCACCGCCCGCAGTCGAGATCCGCGCCACCTACCCTGGCGCTTCGGCGCAGGTGCTGGAGGATTCGGTGACCCAGGTCATCGAGCAGAACATGACCGGCCTGGATGGGCTGATGTATTTCTCGTCGCAGTCGTCTTCCAACGGCATGGCGACGGTGAAGCTGACTTTCGAGAGCGGTACCGATCCGGACATCGCCCAGGTCCAGGTGCAGAACAAGCTGCAGCTGGCGATGCCGCTGTTGCCACAGGATGTGCAGCGCCAGGGCGTCAATGTCGCCAAGTCGATGAGCGGCTTCCTGCAGGTGATCGGCTTCGTGTCCGAAGACGGCAGCATGGACCGCATCGATATCTCCGATTACGTCGGCGCAAACATCGTGGAGCCGCTCAGTCGCGTGCCGGGCGTGGGCAGCATCCAGGTGTTCGGCGGCAAGTATGCGATGCGCATCTGGCTCGATCCGAACAAGCTGCATGCGTACAAATTGTCGATTCCCGAAGTGACTGCGGCGATCCGCGCCCAGAATGCGCAGGTGGCCGTGGGCCTGCTGGGCGGTGCGCCGGCGATCGACGGGCAGCAGATCAACGCCACGATCAATGGTCAGGACCGGCTCGAAACTCCCGAGCAATTCCGCGACATCATCGTGCGCAGCAATCCGGACGGATCGGTGTTGCGCCTGAGCGATATCGCGCGGGTGGAGATGGGCACCGAGTCCTATGAGTTCCAGTCGCGCTACAACGGCCAGCCCGCCACCGGCGTGGCGATCTCTCTGGCTACCGGTGCCAACGCGCTGGAGACTGCTGCTGCGGTGAAGGCGGCGCTGGCGGAGCTGGAGCCCTTTTTTCCGCCGGGCATGAAATCGGTGGTGCCGTTCGATACCACGCCCTTCGTCAGGGTATCGATCCAGGGAGTGGTCCAGACCCTGCTCGAGGCGATCGTGCTGGTGTTCCTGGTCATGTATCTCTTCCTGCAGAACTTCCGCGCCACGATCATTCCGACGATCGCGGTGCCGGTGGTGCTGTTGGGTACCTTCGGTGTGCTCGCTGCGCTTGGCTTTTCGATCAACATGCTGACCATGTTCGCGATGGTGCTCGCGATCGGCCTGTTGGTGGACGACGCCATCGTGGTGGTGGAAAACGTCGAGCGCATCATGAGCGAAGAGGGGCTCTCCCCACTGGAAGCCACGCGCAAGTCGATGGATCAGATCACCGGCGCCCTGGTCGGCATCGGCCTGGTGTTGTCGGCGGTGTTCGTGCCGATGGCCTTCATGTCGGGCTCCACCGGCGTGATCTACCGTCAGTTCTCCGCCACGATCGTGTCGGCGATGCTGCTCTCGGTACTGGTCGCGATCGTGCTGACGCCGGCGCTCTGCGCGACGATGCTCAAACCGTTGAAAAAGGGCGAGCACCACGACTTGGGCAATGGGCTGTTCGCGCGTTTCTTTCGCTGGTTCAACCACAACTTCAATCGGAGCAGCACCGGTTACCAGCGCGGCGTGCGCGGAATCCTCGGGCGCCCATGGCGATTCATGGCGATCTTCGCCGCGCTTGCCGTGGCGATGGCGGTGATGTTCGTGCGCCTGCCGAGTTCGTTCCTGCCTGCCGAAGACCAGGGTGTATTGATGGCCATGGTCCAGGCGCCCGTGGGCTCCACCCAGCAGCGGACGCTCCAGTCGATCGAACAACTGGAGAAGCACTTCCTCGAAAACGAAGCGGAACTCGTGGAGTCGGTGTTCTCGGTGCAGGGATTCAGTTTCGCGGGCATGGGCCAGAACACCGGCATGGCGTTCATCAAGCTGACCGACTGGGGTGAACGTAAGGCCCCGGAAAAGGGAGCCGCTGCAGTGGCTGGTCGCGGCATGGGCGCGCTGAGCCAGATCAAGGACGCATTCATTTTCGTGTTCGCCCCGCCGGCGATGCCGGAGTTGGGCGTGGCCAGCGGCTACACGTTCTATCTCAAGGACAACGCCGGTCAGGGGCACGATGCGCTCATCGCGGCGCGTAACCAGATGCTGGGCATGGCCGGCCAGAGCGGCTTGCTCGCCAACGTGCGTCCCAACGGTCAGGAAGACACGCCGCAGCTTCGGATCGAGGTCGACGTGGCCAAGGCCGGTGCGTTGGGTCTGGCCCAGGACTCCATCAATGCCACGCTGTCCGCAGGGTGGGGTGGTCAGTACATCGACGATTTCATCGATCGCGGACGGATCAAGCGTGTGTACATTCAAGCCGATGCGCCGTTCCGCATGACCCCGGAGGATTTCAACCTGTGGTCGGTGAAGAACAATCAGGGCGAGATGGTGCCGTTCAGTGCGTTCGGCAGCTCGCGCTGGGACTGGGGATCGCCGCGACTGGAGCGTTACAACGGCGTGCCCGCTGTGGAAATCCAGGGCGAAGCGGCACCGGGCGTGGCCTCGGGTGATGCGATGCTGGAGATCGAGCGTCTGGCCGCGGAATTGCCACCGGGTTTCGGCATCGAGTGGACGGCGGTGTCGTATCAGGAGCGCGAAGCCGGCGCACAGACGCCGTTGCTGTATGCGCTGTCGCTGCTGATCGTGTTCCTGTGCCTGGCGGCCCTGTACGAAAGCTGGGCGGTGCCGACCGCCGTACTTCTGGTGGCGCCGCTCGGCATCCTCGGTGCGGTGATGGCCAACACGTTCCGCGGCATGGAACGCGACGTCTACTTCCAGGTCGCGATGCTGACCACCGTGGGCCTGACCAGCAAGAACGGCATCCTGATCGTCGAGTTCGCCAAGGCCAATCTGGAGAACGGCATGGAGCTTGTCGCCGCGACGATGCAGGCCGTCCGCGACCGCCTGCGCCCGATCATCATGACTTCGCTGGCATTCGGCCTCGGCGTGCTGCCGCTGGCCATCGCGAGTGGTGCGGGTTCCGGCGCGCAACGCGCGATCGGTACCGGCGTGCTGGGCGGCATGATCGTGGGTACCGGCTTGGGCGTGTTCTTCATCCCGCTGTTCTTCGTGGTGATCCAGATGATCTTCAAACGCAAGGCGCCGCAAGCGGCACTCGTCTCGGACGGAGGCTCGAACCATGAGTAAGTTCCAGACCATCGCGCTTGCATTGGCGATTGCGGCCATCGTGTCGACGTCAGGATGCGCGTCGTTCCAGTCGCGTGAAAGCGCGGCAAACCTGGACGGCGTGATTCCAGCGACGTGGCCGTTGCCGGCGACCACGCCAGTGGCTGACGCCGCGCTGGCACTGCCCGATATCGGCTGGCGCGACTTCTTTGCCGATGCGCGTTTGCAAGATGTCGTCGCACTGGCGTTGGAGAACAACCGCGACCTGCGCGTGGCGATGCTCAACGTCGAGCGCGCACGTGCCCAGTACCGCATCCAGCGCGCGGATCGCGTGCCCAGCGTCGGTGTGAACGCCCAGATGGAGCGCATCGGCGCCGACAATCCGGCGCTGGAGTCGGAAACCTACAGCGTGGGCCTGGGCCTGACGGCGTTCGAGTTGGATCTGTTCGGTCGTGTTCGCAATCTCAGCCAGGCCGCCTTGCAGCAGTATCTGGCGACGGAAGCATCGCAGCGCAGTGCGCAGCTATCGCTGGTGGCCGAAGTGGCCCATCTTTGGTTGGCGTTGGCGGCCGATCGCGACCAGCTGCGGATCGCTGAAGCGACACTGGCGACGCACGAAGAATCGCTGACGTTGAATCAGGCGCGTCGCGAGTTGGGTGCCGTGTCGCAACTGGTGTTGGAACAGACTCGGACTCAGGTTGCCACGGCACGTGGCGACGTGGCGCGGCTCTCCGGACAGGTGCAGCGCGACATCAATGCCTTGAACCTGCTGGCCGGCGTCACGCTGGATTCGGGTCTGCTGCCCGAGGGATTGTCCGAAGACGTGGTGGGGCTGGGGAACGTTCCCGCCGCACTGCCTGCCGACGTGTTGCTGCGTCGTCCCGATCTCATCGCGGCGGAACATCGCCTGATCGCCGCCAACGCCAATATCGCCGCGGCGCGTGCTGCATTTTTCCCGTCGATTCGGCTGACGGGGAGTTTCGGCACGGTCAGCACGGAGCTGTCTGGTCTGTTCGAGAGCAACACGACGATGTGGAGCTTCATTCCGCAGATCAACATCCCGATCTTCCAGGGTGGGCGGCTGCGTGCCGCGCTCGGAATGGCCGAGGCCGATCGCGATATCGCACTGGCGCAGTACGAAAAGGCCATCCAGAACGGCTTTCGCGAGGTCGCAGACGCGCTGGCACTCTCCGCGACATTGGCCGAACAGGTGGATGCCAGCCAGGCGCTTCTGGATGCCGCTGCCAACGCCGAGCGTCTCGCCCAGGCGCGCCATGACGCCGGATTGGACAGCAATCTGATTCGCCTCGACGCGCAGCGTACGTTGTACGCGGCGCAGCAGCAGATGGTGGCGGTGCGATTGGCGGAGCAGGCCAACCGGGTGTCGCTTTACAAGGTGCTTGGCGGCGGCTGGATCGAGCGCAACTGAGGACTCGTCCGTCCGACGCGCCGCGTTCACGCTGTCTCCGATGCGCGATCACCGGAGGCAGCGTCGTTTGGGGCGAATGTGATCAGTGCTGACGCGAGGTGGCGACTCGGGCGCCCACGTGACGCTGGCCACGCTGTTCGGCGAGAACGGACTGGCGCTGGCGTTCGGCCAGCGCAGCACGACGCTCGTCATCAAGCGTGTGATGACAGCGCGCGCAGGAGACACCTTCCTCGAACAGCGGCGACGCGCGATCTTCCGCGCTCAGCGGATGGCGGCAGGAACGACACAGGGTATGGCTGCCCGGTGCCAGCCCATGGCCCACGGAGACGCGTTCGTCGAACACGAAGCACTCGCCTTGCCAGCGGTTTTCCTCGGCAGGCACCGTTTCCAGATACTTCAGGATGCCGCCCTTGAGGTGATACACCGCGTCGAACCCGCGCGAACGCAGCAGGGCGGTGGATTTCTCGCAGCGAATGCCGCCCGTGCAGAACATCGCGACTTTCTTGCCGCGCAGCTCCGGGTGCTGCTCCAGCCACTCGGGAAATTCCCGGAACGTCTGCGTCGCGGGATTCAACGCCCCCGGGAACGTCCCGATCGCCACTTCGTAGTCGTTGCGCGTGTCCACGAGGACGACATCGGGATCGGCGATCAACGCGTTCCAGTCCGAGGGCTCCACGTAGGTGCCGGCCTGCGATGCGGGATCCAGTTCCGGCACCCCCAGCGTCACGATCTCGCGCTTGAGCCGGACCTTCATGCGATGGAACGGCTGGCGGGCGGCGGGTGATTCCTTGTGCTCCAGCGATGCCAGGCGCGGGTCGCTGCGAAGAAATTGCAGCACGGCGCGGACGCCGCCGGGTTCGCCGGCAATGGTGCCATTGACCCCCTCAGCTGCCAGCAGCACCGTTCCGTAGACATTGTGCTGTTCGCACAGTGCCAGCAACGGCGCGCGTTTGTCGGCGAAATCGGGCAGGGTGGCGAAGTGGTAAAACGCCGCGGCGATCATCGTGGATGGGGTGTTCATGAGGGACGATTGTAACGCCATCGTTGCGCGGCATCGCGGTTGCGGCGATCCGGACCGTACACTGGCGTTTCGTGCGCGCTCGAGGCTTCAGCCCGTGAAAGCTTGAATCGGCCTGTTCACTCGGGCGCTGCCGCAGCGGGCCGGAATTCGGGCTTCAGGCGAACGTAGAGCTGCTTGCGAACCTTGGCCACGACATCGCCACTCGCGGTTTTGACGTCCACCTCAAACCAGCGAAGCACCTTGCCGCCATCCGCTGCGGCGGCGCGCAGCTCGTCGAGGACAGCATCATCCAGCCGGAATTCGGCGTACACGTCTTCGCGGCCAGGCGTGACGAATTCGATTTCGCCGGCCTTGTCCCAGACCAGATACTCACGCCCCAGCGTGTGCATGACCAGAATCATCCAGAACGGATCGGTCATCGAAAACAGATTGCCGCCGAAATGCGCACGCACATAGTTGCGGTTGTACCAGGTCAGCTTCAGTTGGACGCTGGCGCATCGCCAGTCCGGCGAGATCGAGCGAACGCGAATGCCGGCGAACAGGAACGGTGGCCAGAGATTGAAGACGCGGCAAAGGGTTGATGGTTTCATTCGGGGGGCGTCAAAGGGGCGACGTACGCGCTGGCCGGCTGCGACACGCCCGGGAAGGGCGGATGCGCAGGCTCTGTCGGGCGCCGTGGCCTTTGCAGTGGGGGCCGAAGAAGGCGCGTCGGGTCAGAAGAGCAGCGCGGCCATGCGGCGACGGTAGCGGCTGACCAGTTCGGCATCCGGGATCACATTGAACGCTTCGATCAGCGCGCGGCGCGGCAAACCGTCCTCGAAGTCGCGATTGCGCGCGAGCATGTCGAGGAACTGTTCAAGGGCCGCCTCCGTCTGGCCATCGCCCAGAAGGCGCAGGCCAAGAAGGTGGCGAGCGGTGAGGTCGTCCGGTGCGCTGGCGACGCGCTGCGCGAGTTCGGCGCGACTCGGTGCATCGTTGAGGCGAGCGGCATTGGCGATCAACACGCCGGCATTGCGTGCCCGCTCGTCGGCACCGAGATTGGCCGGCAGCGCGGCGATCAGCGTGCTCGCTTCCTCGGTTTCTCCGGTGCGGGCGAGCGCGAGGGCCAGATCGAGTTTGAGCGAATCATTGCCCGGATTGGCGTCGATGTCGGCGCGCAAACGGATGATTTCCTCCGCGGGCGAGGGCGGTTCGATCGTCTCGGCGGCAGCCGGTTCTGCGGGCTCGATGCCATGCTGCGCCAGAAACTGGCGAAGCTGGCCTTCGGGAATCACACCGGGGAAGCCATCGGCGATCTGTCCGTCCTTGACCAGAATCACGGTGGGTACCGACCGGATGCCGAAGTACGCCGCCAACTGCTGTTGCGCATCGACGTCCACCTTCGCGAGCAGGAAGGTGCCGTGGTAGTCCGCGGCGAGCTTCTCGAGCACGGGCCCGAATTGTTTGCACGGCCCGCACCAGGTGGCCCAGAAGTCGAGCAGGATCGGCGTGGTGAGGGAACGCTCCAGCACGTCTTGCTGGAAGGTTTCCACACCGGCATCAAAGACAAAGGAGGGTGTCGCAGAAGATTGGGCAGTCATCGGAAGGGTCCGCACGGGGACGGAAATGGATAGGTTCAACCCTAGATGGTGACGACTGTGGTCGATGCAAGGCAACATCACCGATCGGGACGCCACGTGCAGGGAGCTGCGTCTGCCCGTGAGGCCGGGGCGTGATGATGAGAGGAGAGGGAATGACACGCGCTTGGATGGGATGCCTGCATGCGGGATGGATCGCGCCGCTGTGGTTTGCGCTGGCGGTCTGGCTTGCCGGATTGCGCATCGGGTACGACCCGGCGTTGCGTGCGGTGGGCGATCTGGGCGCGGTGGACGCGCCTCGTGCGGCATTGTTCAACATCGCCGGTTTCGTGATTCCCGGCGTGTTGATGCTGGTGTTCGCCGTGGCGCTGGAAAAGGTCATGACACGTGACGGGGCGGGCCGCGCGGGACGGCTCGGGACGGGGTTGCTGATGATTTCCTCCGTGGCATTCGCGGCTCAAGGCGTGTTTCCGTTCGATCCGGATGAACCGGAAGGCCTGACATCACAACGTCATGCGTCGACGCTGGCCTTCGCGATACTCGGTTTGATGGCAGGCGCGTTGCTCGTCGCCGCCAGTCTGCGGCGCGTGGCCGGATGGCGGGTGCTGACGCGATTCGGGCCGGCGCTGGCGGGCGTGTTGCTGGTTTTCCTGGCGCAGCCGCCGCAAGCGTGGCTGCCCATGCTGGAAGGGCGCGTCGGGCATGCGCAGCGGGTGGTGTTCGCGATCCATCTGTCATGGTTCGCGCTGGCGGCGATAGTGGCGCTCGGCCGTGAGCGGACGGCATCATTGCGACGATGAACGAATATTCCGCTGTCACATTGCCGTCGCTCGACCACGCTGGCATCGCCGTTGTGGGGCTGGGCTATGTCGGGCTGCCCTTGGCGCTCGCCTTTGCCCGGGAATTCGATGTGCTTGGATTCGACCTGGATCCAGGCCGGATCGACGCGCTGCAGCGGGGCGAGGACGCAACCGGAGAAACCGGGCAGGAGGACGCACCGTGGCTCGCGAAGCTGCGACTGTCCACCGATGCGAAGGCGCTGGCGGGGAATGACGTTTACATCGTTGCCGTCCCCACACCGGTCACTCGGCACAAGTGGCCGGATCTTTCCCCGTTGGTTACCGCGAGCGAATCGGTGGGCCGAGTGCTTCGCCCCGGCAACGTCGTGGTGTTCGAATCCACCGTCTATCCAGGCGCGACCGAGGAGGTCTGTATTCCTGTGCTGGAACGCACCTCCGGGTTGGTCTTCAATCGGGATTTCTTCGTCGGGTACAGTCCGGAACGGATCAATCCCGGCGACCACACGCGCCGCCTGCCGGACATCGTCAAGGTTACCTCCGGTTCCACGCCGGAGGCCGCGGCCTTCGTCGATGCGCTGTATCGGCGCATCGTCCGCGCCGGCACGCATCTGGCACCCGACATCCGCACCGCCGAGGCCGCCAAGGCGATAGAAAACACCCAACGCGACGTCAACATCGCGCTGATGAACGAATTTGCCGGCATGTTCGCGCGCCTGGGCATGGACACCGAAGCCGTGCTGGAAGCGGCCGGCACCAAATGGAACTTCCTGCCGTTCCGCCCCGGCCTGGTCGGCGGCCACTGCATCGGCGTGGACCCGTATTACCTGATCCACAAGGCGCAGGAAGCCGGCTACCACCCGGAGCTGGTGATGGCCGCGCGGCGCATCAACGACGGCATGGCCAGCCATGTGGTCGCACGCCTGCTGCGCGCGATGGCGAAAGCGCGGATCAGCGCCGTGGGCGCGCGGGTTCTGGTGATGGGCGTCACCTTCAAGGAAAACTGCCCGGACCTGCGCAACAGCCAGGTCGCCGGCGTCATCGCCGAGCTGCGCGATTGCCACGCACAGGTGGACGCTTACGACCCCTGGGTGGACGCGGTCCAATGCCAGGCCGAATGCGGCATCGAACCCATCGTCCAACCCGAACCCGGCCACTACGACGCCGTACTGATCGCCGTCGCCCACCGCCAATTCCGCGAACTGGGCGCAGACGGCATCCGCGCCCTGCTCAAACCCGGCGGTATCGTCTTCGACGTGAAATACCTGCTGCCGCGTGAGGCGGTGGAGGCGAGGCTTTGATCCGGCTGACAGGGCGCTGTAGCGCCTGTTCCGCAGCGGTGTAGAGATGCTGCCGTCTGTTGCCATCAGTCCTCATGCAAGCGGACTGGCCGGAATGATGGCTCGGGCAAAGCCCACCGCAAAGCCGAATACACGAATGCAACCGCTCCCGTTTGCCGGCGGGAGGTCGCAAACCGAAGCTGGACGCAAAACAGATACGCCAGATCAAGGCATTGCTTCGCGATCCAAACACCAGCGTAGCGGAAGTGGCACGTGATTATGGCGTGTCGAGAACAACGATTTATAAGCATTGCGGCGTCGTACAACCGCGCCATCAATAACGAAGAGAGAAGTAATTCCGTGTCCAGACTGACAGATTTGATTGCCAAGGCAAAAGCCAAAGATTCGGTCCTGGGGGCCGAGTTGGATCGGGAGTTCAAGATTCTCTCTTCGCGCCTTCCCTTTGGCCTGAACTTCGAGAGGCATAGTCCCGAAGCGGTAGAGCTGCCGCTGCGCCCGATACGCAAGGGCGACAAGGTGCGCGTGTTGCCGGAGCGTGGCACAACTCGAAAAGGCGATCAGCGGTTGTGGCAGGTGAAGACCATCCACAAGGCGAAGAAAACGGCTGACCTGGAGTTGCTGGGTACGGCAGAGGTCGAAACGCAGACCGTGGCGCTGGATGATCTGGTGGTGGTGGCCGAGTTCCGCGACACCATCTATCCGGGCCTAGTCAGCACCGGCAGGGTGTCACATGGTGGCGATAAGCCGTTTCACTCGGTCATCAATGGTGAGAACTACCACGTTCTCAAGGCGCTGACCTATACCCATCGGGGCAAGGTGGATGCCATCTACATCGACCCACCGTACAACAGTGGAGCGAAGGACTGGAAATACAATAACGATTATGTCGAGAAGGACGACTCGTACCGACATAGTAAATGGCTGGCGATGATGGAGCGTCGCTTACTTGTGGCGAGGGAACTGTTAAATCCAGCCAGTTCTGTGCTGATCGTAACAATCGACGAGAAGGAATATTTACGATTGGGGTTATTGCTGGAGCAGCTTTTCCCAGAAGCGACTTTCCAAATGACTAGTACTGTGATTGCTCCTCAAGGCTCACAACGTCCTGGCCGTTTTTCCCGCATCGAAGAATATATTTTTTGCGGTTTTTTTGGTGAAAGCATCGCCGTACCGACGGGTGACGCCATGATCGCAACTACAGATGATAGTGAGAACGAAGATGGTGGCGCAGCCCGAGAGGAAAAAGTGACATGGGATAGTTTAATGCGTCGTGGTACTGATGCGACTAGAGCATCCCGAGAAGATATGTTTTATCCGATTACGATCGACAAAAAGACGCGCAAAGTTGTTGAGGTTGGCTACCCACCTGGTACAGGCAACCCAATTTCATTCGAGGAAGATCCTGATTCAAATCTTATGGTGAAATGGCCCATTCGAACGGATGGATCGGAAGGGCGCTGGCAACTTGGCCGAGATACTTTTGAAAACGTGCTAAAAAACGGAATGGCTAGGGTCGGACGTTCCTATGCCATTACTTACTTGAAGGGTGGGGCGCGGTCGCAAATAGAGAAGGGCGAGATTGTCGAGACAGGAAAGGATGACTATGGGTATCCCATATACCAAGTCATGACATCCTCTGTGGCATGGCCGCGAACGGTCTGGAATAAGCGATCCCACAACGCAAGCGTGTATGGATCGACTTTGCTTCGAGCTTTTATTCCGGGCCGCAAATTCCCATTTCCTAAATCGCTATATGCTGTTGAAGATACATTGCGATTTTTTGTTGCAAATAAGCCCGACGCTGTCATTTTAGACTTTTTCTCCGGTTCAGGAACGACTGCTCACGCCGTGATGCGCCTCAATAAGGAGGACGGCGGACGCCGCCAGTGCATCAGCGTGACTAATAACGAAGTCGCTTCCGATGAGCAAAAGATGTTGCGTGAACAGGGTTTGCGTCCCGGCGATGTCGAGTGGGAAAAATGGGGTATCTGCGAGCACATCACCAAGCCGCGAATCGCAGCAGCCATCACGGGTAAAACCCCCGACGGCGAACCCATTGAAGGGGATTATCTGACAAGGAGAACGGTCGAGAAGGAAACACCGCGCCGCTTTATACACCTTGGCTTTGTCGAGCCGGCCATGTTCGATACTGCAACAAAAAAGAAGCAGCTCGTGGCACTGATTGATGGTCTGCCACAATCGCTGGTGAGAGGCTCTTGCCATTTTATCGTCAGTGAAGATCACACTGCCAGCGTGCTATTCGATCCTGAAGCTGCGGACGAATGGCTGCAATCTCTGGATGGGCAGGAGCACATCACGGACTTCTACATCGTTACGCCAGGCAAAAGGGGTTTTGACCAGCTCAAAGAACAGGTAATAGGGCTGCTCGGCCCAATGATCGTGCGCGAAGAAGAAAAGCTCCCCATCAGCGAAGGCTTCGAGGAAAACGCCGAATTCTTTACGCTGACGTATGAAACGCCGGTATCGGTCAATTACAACCTAGCATTCAACCGGATTGCGCCCTTGCTGTGGCTGCGGGCTGGAGCGCAGGGTAGTCGTATTGACAAGCTGCCAGCTGATGGCTGGGCGGTAGCCGATGCCTATGGAGTGCTGAACAATGTCGATGCAGCCACGCCCTTTATCAAGACTCTGAATAAGGCTGCCGGAATTCGTATTGCCTATATCGTGACTGACGACGACCGCCGTTTTCAGGCCATTGCCAAGCGCTTGCCTGATGGCATCGAGCCGGTGCGCTTGTACGAGTCGTATCTGACCAATTTTAGCTTCACCAACGGAGAGTAACGGATGAAGTTCACGCTCAAAGACTACCAGCGCGACGCCGTCCGCGAATCCTTGAACAATCTGGGTAAGGCTCGTCGCCTGTGGCATGGCGAGGGCGACAGGACTGCGTTTTCATTGACTGCGGTAACCGGCGCGGGTAAGACCGTGATGGCCGCCGCCACTTTTGAGGCGCTATTCCACGGTGATGATGAGTTCAGTTTCGATGCTGACCCCGGCGCGGTGGTGATCTGGTTCAGCGACGACCCTTCGCTGAACGAACAGACCCGCTTTCGTTTTATCGAGGCCAGCGACCGCATCAACTACACCGACCTGGTGGTGGTGGAAAACACCTTCAACAGACCGAAATTCCAAGCGGGGAAAATCTACTTTCTCAATACCCAGAAGCTCAGCAAGAACAGCTTGCTGGTGCGCGGCCGTGATCCTGAAGAAATGGCCGCCAAGTTGGATGGCACGTTCCCGGACATGCGACCTGACCTGCGGGCCTACACGATTTGGGACACCATCCAGAACACCATTGAAGACCCTGATTTGACGCTTTATCTGGTGCTGGATGAGGCGCACCGTGGTATGGGCGCGCAGACGGCAGCCAGTCAGAACGACAAAAGCACGATTGTGCAGCGGCTCATCAATGGCGTGGGCAGCGTGCCCGGTATTCCTGCTGTCTGGGGTATTTCAGCCACGGTGGAGCGGTTCAACAAGGCGATTGAGTCGGCTGGCAAGCACATCAAACTGCCCAATGTGGAAGTTGATGCGTCCAAGGTGCAGGAGTCCGGCCTGATCAAGGACACCATCCTGCTGGATATTCCAGATAATGCTGGCAATTTCGATACCGTGCTGGTGCGGCGTGCGACCGATAAATTGAAGGAGTCCAGTCTTGCGTGGGACGCTTATTCCAAGCAGCAACAGGAAGCCCATGTTGTCGTGCCGTTGATGGTTTTGCAGGTTCCCAACACGCCTGACCCCGATGAAATCGGGCGGGCGCTGGATACCATTTTCGAGCGCTACCCTGAGCTGCCCTCTGCCAGCGTGGCGCACGTTTTCGGGGATCACACCACACAGCGCTTCGGTAACCGCGACGTGCCCTACATCGAGCCGCAGCGGGTTCAAGAATCAACCTGGGTGCGGGTGCTCATCGCCAAAGATGCCATTAGCACCGGCTGGGATTGCCCGCGTGCCGAGGTCATGGTGTCGTTCCGTGCGGCCAGCGACAAGACGCACATTACGCAGTTGCTGGGTCGTCTGGTGCGTTCGCCGTTGGCCCGCCGTATTCCTGGCAACGACCGCCTGAACGCGGTGGACTGCTTGCTGCCGAAATTCAATCGCAAGGCCGTGGAGCAGGTGGTCGATGAGCTGACAACTGGCAACGAGGCGGCAACGCCTGGACGCGTGTTGATCGACTACATCGAGGTGCAGCCGAACCCTGCTGCCGCGCCTGCCGTGTGGGAAGTATTCGAGGCGTTGCCATCACAAACGCGGCCGCAACGTGGTGCCAGGCCGGCGATCAGGTTGACTTCGTTGGCGCATGAATTGGCGTCCGACGATATTCTGTCCGGCGCAGGCAGACTGGCACACGCCGAGATGCACGCCGCCTTGGATGCTTTTCAGGCCGGCAACGACGCCAAGATCAAGGCCAAGCGGCAGTCCGTATTGGTTGTGGACGGCAAGACCGTAAAAGCTGACATGCTGGGTCAAGGCCGGAGTTTGGAACAATTCTGGGAAGACGCCGATGTGGCAGTCATCGACGATGCCTATCGCCGTGCGGCGCGTATCTTCAGCCCGGCGATTGCTCATTCTTATGTTGATCATCTCGCCAGCCAGGAAGCCGACCGCGACGAAGACCCAGAAGGCTTTCTTGAGGCCATCATGGATGCTCGCGTAACCGTGGCGGGTTTGGGGCTGGTGATGGAGGCGCAGGCTTATTTTGACGCCGAGGCCGATAAGCTGGCAAAGGACTGGCTGGCCAAGTATGGGGCGCAGATCAAGGCGCTAAGCGATGATCGACGCGAGTCCTATAGGCAGATCATCGAAATGAGCACGGAGCCGCAGGATGTGGGCTTACTCAAGCCTGAGGCCCGTTATGAAGCTACCAAGGTGAACGAAAACGGAAAGATAAAGGCGCTCCCTGTCTGGGATAACCACTTGCTGTGCAACGATGACGGCAAGTACCCCGCTGAACTGAATGACTGGGAGCGGACGGTGGTCGAGGCTGAGTCGGCCAAGCCTGGGTTCTCATTCTGGTATCGCAACCCGCAGCAGCCAGGGCAGTCGTCGCTGGGTATCGCCTATAAGAAGGCCGAGCAATATGGAACCGTCCGTCCAGACTTCCTGTTCTTCGCCGAGCAGGATGGCACGCTCGTAGTCGATCTGGTTGACCCGCACGGCCTGCATTTAAGCGACGCGCTTGCTAAGCTGCAAGGTTTGGCTCTGTATGCTGCTAACCACTCCGATGCTTATCGACGGATCGAGTCCATTGCCAAGGTTAAGGGTAGCGACAAGCTGCGGGTGCTCGACTTGAAACGCCAAGAAGTACAGGATGCGATTGCCTCCGCCGTCGATGCTGAAGGGTTGTTCAGCAGTAGTCTGGCAGATGACTATCAGTGATAGCGCAAGCGCAGTGAAGAATCAGATCAGCGACTATCGGAGCCATAACGCATGAAGCGTGACGATACAGGCGAGCCGTTTTTCATCACTGAGAAAGTCGCCGCAGAAATGATCGCCCGCGGCTATGAGTTCGAGCCGCCGACCATTGCCTGCTCGGTACGCCTACGCGACGTGCTGGAGGGGATGAGCAATGGCGCGCTGGAGTTGCAGCCGGACGAGATCGCCGACCAAGAGCGCGAGCTGCGTACGTGAAAGAATCAATTTTCATCTGGCATGGCAAAGTAAAAATTTCTGCGCTGCTTCGAACAATCCTGCCAAACTGCATTACATGATCCAAATTTGCGTGTGCGCGTACTGTTGGCTCCCCTCGACTAAAGTTTGTAGGTTGGCGGGCATCTGGAATACGTCTTCGCAGAGTATGTTCATGGTTGGCGAGCTGTCCATCTGGGGGGGGGCGGGTCGCGGGAGCAAACGAGTGTCAGCACACTTAGGGTAAAGGAGGCCGTCTGCAAAACCGCGCGCCATTGCGCATCGTGATGGAAGCCTGCGGTTCGGCGCACGCCTGGGCGCGGCGCTTCGTGCGGCTCGGTCATTCGGTGGAACTGTTGCCGGCGCAGCATGTGCGCCCGTATGTGCGGCGCAACAAGACCGACCGCGCCGATGCCGCCGGCTTGCTGGAAGCGGCGCGCTGCGGCGATATCCGCCCGGTGCCGGTCAAATCACCGGAACAACAAGG
>JAPMLR010000035.1 GCA_026410415.1 Denitratimonas yunnanensis (SeqCode)
GTTTTTTGATTCTATCAAAAATTCTACTACAGAGGGATCAGACTATGATCAAGATGACATGCTTTGGTTCTTAAAAAACCGAGAGATTGTTCTCTCACCACTTAAGTAAGGAGAAATAATGGTTTCATTTATCGTAGGTGTAGTTGTAGGCTATCTTATTAACAAATATCAAGACGTTATCACGGCAAAAGTAAAAGACATTTTAGACTCATCTAAATAATCTATCAAAGCTGCATCTTCAATAGGTGCAGCCTTTTAAAAGGAGATATGGCATGACTAAACGCACTGATTTTAAATGTATGCATTGTGGGAAATCTTTTGGGGATCATCAAGCTCGCACATTCAACTGTCCACGTAAAGGTCGCGGAAATTTTAAAGGTTGATTACGATACCAGAAGAAGAAAAATTTGTTATTTAATAAGGAGGTCATATGGAACTCGTTCAAGAATTGTATAATGCTTTAGGAGCAAAAGGAAAAGATTGGCCTGAACATGCTCTTATTGCTATAAGAGACTCCGATGGTGAGATTAAGTTTTCAAGTGTAAGTAAAGAGCACATCGTAGAAACAAAACTGGGTATTTACATGCGTGGAACTTATTGCTTATTCAACACCAGAATGGTAGAAGCCCCTGTTATCGAGGATGGAACAAAAGATTGCCCCACAATCGTAACAAAATCTGAATATGAGAAGTTTTTCTGCGCTAAGGCTTGACACAGAAACAATACTATAGGATAGTGATCCTATCGTA
>JAPMLR010000036.1 GCA_026410415.1 Denitratimonas yunnanensis (SeqCode)
CACAATTTGCACAGGTGTTGTTCGCACTTCTTTTAACTTTTTGCATTATTTGGCAAAGATCTTAATTTGAAAAAGAGGCAAAGGATTGAATTTGCATTGTGCATTACTCTTCTCAGCCTAAACTGGTGTACTTTCTATGCTCTATCATCTATTACAGGCTGCTGCCAGGTGGCTTGCTCCAGTTTGTGTTCTTTACTGAGCAGGCAGGTACTGGTCCAGGTAGACCTTGATGCCGTCGATGGCGTCGCTCAGCTGGTTGCCGAAGCGGGGGCGCACGTAGTGTCCGTACAGACCCAGCAGTGTTGTGCGGGCCTTGTCAATAATGGGACCGGCCTCCTGGCCCACGTTAGCGGCAACCTTGACCAGGGCTTGGAACTCAGGCTTGGTCTGCAGGGTCTCCATGTAATCTTTGGCGGCAGTTGCACGTTCGCTGGTACCAGCCTGCTCAATCATGGGAGCAGCGGCAGCCTGCAGCTTGGTGTAAGCATTCAGGATCCTCTGGTAGAACACAGCCTTCATGCCATCATACTTTTCAACAAGATCCGCTGCTGGTGTAGGAAGATCACACAGGCACATGGAGACCTGCAGAGTGAGGATCAGTGCCAAGGCATATTTTGCATTCATGTCTGCGGTTGTGTTGGATGTACAGATCCAAGAAGTGACAGTCTTCTCTGAAAG
>JAPMLR010000037.1 GCA_026410415.1 Denitratimonas yunnanensis (SeqCode)
AACCGTTCACCCGTTGCACAGGTTTGTGCACGAACCTCTATAATTTTTACGACATGGGAGAAAGCGAACGATACGAACCTGTACTGGATGAAATGCATGAGCAGTTCTACCTCAAAGATTTGGTTATGGTGTTGCCTTTCAACAGTAATTTTGGAGAGTACACCTTAGAAGCGGAAAAAAGCCGTTGTCATTTGAATGTGGATCGTGTGAACTGGGTAAAAGAACGTGTAGCAGAAGAAATAATTGGTTGACAGAAGGATCTGTCTTTGTCATAATCATCTCATCGAAACAGAGAGGAGAAAATCATGAAAAAGTTTATTTGCACCCGTTCCACTAACAGTGATATCCTTGTAGGTAAAGTTATCAAAGGAGAACTCTTCCATGCAAACGGTAAGAAATATATTCTGCTGAAAGATTCTTTCAACGGGGAATATCCGCGCTGCACTTTCTTCAATTACAATACTCCATTTGCTTTAGAAGGAGATGCTTGGGAATGGGCTGAACTCAATCCTTGTTGTGAGGAAGAAGAATCTATGTTCTTAGGTTTAAACGTTTACCGTGTAGATTACACCATGTGCGGAGCGGAACATTCTGTTCGCGTAGAAGCCGAATCCAAACTACAAGCACCTTTCAAGGCGGGATTGACTTTGGGTCATTGTTTGGCAAACATTGAAGATGTTGTGATCCAAAGAGTTGTTTTAGAGAAAGAGGCTATTT
>JAPMLR010000038.1 GCA_026410415.1 Denitratimonas yunnanensis (SeqCode)
CCCGTGTCCTGATGGCGAACACCTTCAGTCTGGCTCATCGAAGCCGTGTGGCGACGCGGGGGGAGTCCATTCGATCATTCAAGCCGACGCCGCTTCGCGGCGCGGCTTAATTCAGGCGTTAGCTCTCTAATGAAAGGAATCGTGATCATGGAGAAGGGTGTACTGTCCTCTGGGCTCTTGGCGCTCGCGCTGCTCACTGGCTGCGTAACTACTCAACCGCAGGCCCAACCGCCCGCCGCACGGACGGACTGGGTTACACCCGAACAGGCGGTCTTCGCTGCGGCAAACGCTGCGCCGCAGGGTGTCCCGGGGACCTTCTTCATGCGCGTTCGAGCAACCGGGAGCCAAGGAGGCCGATTCTTCTTGAACTCCGAACAGGACTACCGGGATCAGCGCAATCTGACGGTGGCCATGAGCGCCACGGTCGTGCAGCAGCTGGCGCAGCGTCTAGGCGCGGAACCGCTTGCGGCGCTGAAGGACAAAGACATCCTCCTACAAGGCACCGCCGTCCGTACGAAGATTTACTTCCTCGTGAATGGGCGCGCCACCGAGAAATATTACTACCAGACTCATGTAAACGTCACTGACGCCGCACAGATCACGCTAGTAGAGAGCTAACAATTCATGTATGGACTCCCCTGTCAATCCCATCCGGCAGGGTTTTGTGAAGCAGCAGCTTCACGGCATGTGATTCTGGCTTTTCATCCTGCTGACG
>JAPMLR010000039.1 GCA_026410415.1 Denitratimonas yunnanensis (SeqCode)
CGTCGTACTGCCACAGAAAACTGGCGAGCATCACCACATGAGCCGCACAGGACGGTCATTTCCGCCCGGCGCGGGCAGCTGAGGTTCGACGCTAATCAGGTTCCATATTGCGCTTAGCTGGGGCGTTTTGATATGTTTTTATTTATACGGAGACGGGTTGATGGAGAAAATCAACAAAATCTTTGATCGGCTGGATGCTTGGCGACACCTTCCAAGCTATCAACTTGAGCGACGTGCTGATTTGTTTTTTTCATTATATCTAACGGAGGTTCTAGAAGAGAAAATTGGGAAAAAGATGAGGGGTGTTGTTCCTGAGTTTCCTGTCAGAAAGGGGGTTATTGGTTATCAGGATAATGTTTATGGGTCAATAAAAATTGACTACGTTGCCCTGACGGATGACGGTGATGAGGTGGTTCTCGTCGAGTTGAAGACTGATGGATCATCAAGGAATAGTCGTCAGGATGGCGATCTTAAGAAAAGTAATGGCGTTGGCTTTAATAAGTTACTACAGGGTGTATTAGACATATTTCTTCTACCCGATTTGCCATCGCGTCGAAAGTATTTCCTGATTAGCGTCGAACCTCAGCCAGCCGTCGCAGGATATGAGATGGGCTGAGTGCAAGGTGATGCCATGTTCCGAGGAGGAGGACGATCATGGCGATGA
>JAPMLR010000040.1 GCA_026410415.1 Denitratimonas yunnanensis (SeqCode)
AATACTGGGCTTACCATAGATCCTACGGTTCAGCATTACATTATCAACCCACAAAACGTATTGGCGAACAACAGACACTTTATTAACTGGACAGCGCAGGAAGGGCAACCAAACGGTGACGCTACTACCGAAGGTCAATCTGTGCTTATCACTGGTTTTGCCTACGCATATTTGGCTACAGGGGATAAAAAATATCTTGAATCTGCCGAGAAGTATTGGCAAGCCTATATAGATCACTTCTTCGGGGGCCAACCTATTCCTGATCCTCCGGCTAAATATCGTCCCAACTGGATCATCAATGGTAAAGAACCACGTTTAGCACATTACCCTCTCACAGATGATGGGTATCCTACGCACGGTGGGTTCAAAGGTAGCATGATGACTTGGATTAACGGAAGGACTGTTATTCCTAAAGGTGCACCGCATTGGGGGGAATACTTAGATAAAGCTTGGTTTGCTTTCAATGGCAATCTTGGTTGGAACTCCGTTAACGCAACAGTTTATGCAACTAACCCAGATGGTTCAACCAACTGGAAAGAATATGGAGATCAGTGGGACGTTGAATGGATTATAGATCGTCTAGGACGTAAAGTTGACTGGGATGGTAACATTTTATCCACTGGGCATAGCTTTGCAGA
>JAPMLR010000005.1 GCA_026410415.1 Denitratimonas yunnanensis (SeqCode)
CTGGCCGGCGGCGTGGCCGTCATCAAGGTCGGCGCAGCCACCGAAGTCGAGATGAAGGAAAAGAAGGCGCGCGTCGAAGACGCCCTGCACGCGACCCGTGCGGCGGTGGAAGAAGGCGTGGTGCCGGGCGGCGGCGTGGCGCTGATCCGCGCCAAGTCGGCGGTCGAGAACCTCAAGGGCGCCAACGAGGACCAGAACCACGGCATCCAGATCGCCCTGCGCGCGATGGAAGCGCCGCTGCGTGAGATCGTCGCCAATGCGGGCGAAGAGCCGTCGGTCATCGTCAACCAGGTGAAGGCCGGTTCCGGCAACTTCGGCTACAACGCCGCCAACGGCCAGTTCGGCGACATGGTGGCCTTCGGCATCCTGGATCCGACCAAGGTCACCCGCACCGCGCTGCAGAACGCGGCCTCCATCGCGGGCCTGATGATCACCACCGAAGCGATGGTGGCCGAGGCGCCGAAGAAGGAAGAGCCCGCCATGCCGGCAGGTGGTGGCATGGGTGGCATGGGCGGTATGGATTTCTGATCCGGTCTTCCACGTTTCATCAAGCAACACCACAAAGCCCGGCCCCGTGCCGGGCTTTGTGCTTTGGGGCGCCGAGGCCGAAACCTCCTGCCCGCGTCGAGAGGAGGATGAGGTACGAACTCAAAACGCATACCCAGTACGTCGGCTCAAGCGGCAAAGCGGCGGAGCCGACGGCTTCACACCGCATCCACACGGAAAAAACCGCCGCACACCCGAATGGCACTTGCTTTGTCGCCCAATCATGTCCGTAGCGCTTGACCTGGCTGCGAGCGTGGCCCTGGGTGTCTTCAGCCAGGGATAGGGTTTGGGCCGTCGTTTTCGCATGCGTGGTTCGATGCGCTCTGGCCGATGGCTCACTTTGGTTTGCGCGATCATCCTATCGATCCGGGGTCAGCCATCCTCTTTTCTTTCGAGCACTTCCGGTTGGCTGCAAGGGCATCAGCGCTAAAGTAAGTGTCATTCCCTCACACCCCATTTTCGGGAATTGCGCGGATTCCTCCCAGACGTAAACTCGCCAACAGACCATGTCTGGTGGCAAGATTCCGACCCTCACGCATAAAAAATGACCACGCACCGGGCGCATGGCGGAAGCCTCGGCCCACTGTTTCATCACAGAACCGACACAGCACACCAGCGCGGTACCGAACAGGGGAACCCTCATGCACGCCATACCGACCCATGCCGCATCGCCCGCGCGCTGTGCACGAAATCAGCCATTCAAATGGAAACATTCCATTGAAATCAGCCTGTTGAATGGAAGTCCGGGGAGGGTAGCCCCTGCTGACACGCTCACCCGGGCACTCCAGCGCATCACCGCTCTGTTCGCCCTGCTGGCCTGCACCGGTCTCGTATGCGCCCAGAGCACCCCGCTCAACGACACCGGCCAGATCACCTGCTACAACTACACCAGCACCGGCACGGTTGCCCCCGCCACGCCTGATCCTGAAACAGCCGGCTTCAACGCACAGGACTGCACCCGTGGTGCCGCCGCCGCCGATGCCATGGGCAAGATGGTCAAGATAGGCGCATCCACGACACCGGGCCGCGACTACACCAAGATCGCCAACGACGGCAGCGAATTGCCCGCCAGCGCCATGCTGGGCAGCGGCCCCACCGACTGGGCCTGTACCCGCGACAACCTCACCGGCCTGATCTGGGAAGTAAAGGTCAACAACCCAGCTCACCTGCGCCATTACGAGCACAGATACGCCTGGTACGACACCAATACCGCCATCAACGGCGGCAATGCCGGCAGCACCGGCGGCACCGGCTGCAATGCCCCCTTGCCCGGCAACTTCTGCAACACCAGCGCCTTCCGCGCGGCAGTCAATGCACTGGCCGGGGCAAATCGCCTGTGCGGCGCCACCGGCTGGCGCATGCCCACGTGGCTGGAACTGCAATCGCTGGTGGATTACGGCGCAGGCGCCGCGCCTTACATCGACGCGACGTATTTTCCCAATACGAATTTCTCTAACGCCTACTGGACTGGCGACAACTACGCTCCCAATGCGTCCAGAGCTTGGGTCGTCTACTTCAACAGCGGCCACATCATCGGCAGCAACAAGGGCCTCAGCCACGCAGTCCGGTTGGTGCGAGGCGGACAGTGACTTGACCCTTTGTTGAGCCCAGGCACAGCCGGGAGGCGACGTGGCCCGATACGAGCATTTGCCGATATGGCACGACGCCATGCGGCTTGCCGTGCATCTGGAACGCAGCGTGGCGCGTTTTCCGCGTTATCACAAATACACGCTCGGTACGGAGTTGCGGCGCGGTGCGCAAAGTCTGCTGGGCGCGATCATGCGCTGCGCCAGCGCGCGCGAAACCCGCACCGCAGAGCTGGAACGGCTGGTGTTGATCGTGGAACAGGTCAAGACCCAACTGGCCCTGGCGCGCGAGGTACGTGTTTTCGCCAGTTTCAACGATTTCGCTCAGGCTGCGTCCGGCGGGAATCCTCCCGCCGCCCCGTCCTTCGATCTGCGCTCGCTGGTGCAGCCGTTCGATGCCTGCCGGCGTGGCAAGAAGACCACGGACGAGACGATACGCTATGCGGCGCACCTGCTCGACCACCTCCTCGCTACCCGCGATGCGCTTGCCGGTTTCTCCTGGAAACCGTCACGCTCGCGCGCCTTCGTCTGCACCCGGCCAAAGCTGCGCGAAATCCATGCCGCGCCGTTTGGCGATCGGGTTGTTCACCATCTGCTGGTGCAGCAGTGGGAGAGGCTTTACGAGCCGGTCTTCATTTTCGACAGCTACGCCAACCGCCGCGGTAAGGGCACGCACGCGGCAGTGAACCGCTTGCAGGCGATGATGCGCTCGCTGCGCGGGTCGGACATCGCAGGCACGGCAAAGCCTGCCTCGGCGCAATGCCCACAACGCGATGCCTGCGCAGAACGCCGTCTCGTCATCCCAGCCTGCGCCGGGACGACGGCGCTTTCGGCCCTGAGTCGTGAGCATTGGGCACCGGCGACATCATCGGGCCGCATGGGCTGGTTCGCGCCTCAACGGCGCGCGCTTCTGGCTGGTGCAGGTGGAAACGCTGGTGGTGGCTGAGCGCGCAGGGCCGCATCGTGCGGGCCGACGCGCACGCAGGCGGCGCGATGGCAAGCGCCGGCGCGTGCTGACGGCATTGAACGACAGATATTGAGCAACGCAACGGAGAACAGGGCAATGGCAACGAACTTCCCGATGAATCCCTGGCTGGCAGCCAGCATGACATGGCTGCTGCTGGCAGCCAGCGGCACGGCACTGGCGCAGACCTGCCCAACAAACAATCGGCGCGTTGCGCCGGATACACGCTATACGGTGACCGCACCTGGCCCTGCGGGTGAAGCCGTCGTCACCGACACCCGGACCGGCCTGATGTGGAAGCAGTGCCGTGAAGGCCAGTCCGGCGCTACCTGCACCGGCACGGCCAGCACGATGACCTGGAGTGCCGCACTGACGGCAGCCGGTGCCAGCACCCACGCCGGCTTCGGCGACTGGCGGTTGCCCAACGCCATCGAATTGCAATCGCTGGTGGAGTCGGGCTGTTACGGCCCGGCCATCAACACCACGATGTTTCCCAATCCCGTCTCGACCACGAGCCAGGTGTGGTCTTCGAGCACTTCCGCTCTCGATGCGTCCGGCGCTTGGTACGTCGACTTCGGCGACGGCAGCCTCAACGCCAACGGCAAGCTCTTCAACTTCGCAGTCCGGTTGGTGCGAGGCGGACAGTGGCTTGACCCTTTTTCCTCTGAACACAACGCCACGCCGGATGCCTTCGACCCCGTCGATCAGAACGATGTGCCGGTTTCCTCCCAACGCACCTCCGCTCCGGTCGCGGTATCGGGGTTGGCCACGGTAACGGGCATCGATGTGAGCGGTGCAGCCGGTTCGAGCTATTCCATCAATTCCACGCTCGATGTCGATTTCACCAGCGCCCCCGGCGTGGTGAAGAATGGCGACATGGTGCGGGTGCGCCACACCAGCGCGGCTACGGCTGGCGTAGCCACCACCACCACCCTCATCATCGGCGGGGTTACCGGGGATTTCGTCACCACCACCGGGAGGCTCGATCAGCTCATCACCTTCGGTACCCATCCCGGCCCGGTGACCTATGGCGACACCTCCGCCTCCGTATCGGCCAGCGCCGACAGTGGCCTGGGCGTGGGTTACGGCGTTGCCGCAGGTTCGGAAACGCTGTGTGCGGTGAACGCCAGCACCGGCGCAATCACCACGCTGGCCGTGGGCAATTGCATCATCACCGCCAACCAACCCGGCGATGCCAACTACAACCCCGCGCCGGAGGTAACCCAGACGGTGCAGATCACGCCACTGGCGATCACCGTGACGGCCAATGCTACCAGCAAGACTTACGGCGAAAGCGATCCGCCGCTGACTTATGGCGTTACTCCGGCACTGGTGAATGGCGACTCATTCAGCGGCAACCTCACGCGCGAGCCGGGTGAGAACGCGGGTGTATACGACATCCTGCAAGGCAGCCTGACCGCTGGCGACAACTACGCCATCACCTTCCACGGTGCCGTTTTCACCATCCACAAGGCGACACAGGCGACGCTTGTCGCCAGCGCTACTCCCGGCAGCATCCTGTTCAACGAAACCAGCAGCTTGAGCACCAGTGGTGGCTCGGGTGGAGGTGCGGTGAGCTATGCCGTGACGGCAGGCGGGTTGATCTGCGACGTGACGGGTAACACGCTGACCGGCATCGGCCTTGGCACCTGCACGGTAACGGCGACCAAGGCGGCAGATGCCAATCATCTAGCGGCAACCGCGACGGTGGATGTGACGGTAACGCCGAAGGCCGACCTGGAAATCGCCAAGGATGCGAACCGGACAACGGCGTTGGTCGGGGATACGGTGGTGTATTCCATCGTGGTGTCGAATGTCGGACCAAATGATGTGGTTGGGGCCAGCGTGATCGACAATCCGCCGGGGACGTTGGTGGATGTGGAATGGACCTGCGTTCTGTCGGCATCGAGCATCGCGTGCCCGGCTGCGCCGAACGATGCGGGCGAGGGCGCGATGAGCGTGCTGGTGAATCTGCCCGCCGGTGCGCATCTGCGCTACGACCTGTCGGGTACGGTGCAGGCTGTGATCGGTGCGCAGGTCGAGAACACCGCGAACGTGGCGGTGCCTGTGGGCATGACCGATCCCGATGGTGACGACAACAGCTCTACCGCATCGGTGCTGATCGTGCCGGTGGGCATCTTTGCCGATGGCTTCGAAACCGGATCGGGCCTGCTCACGGTGCCGGCGGCGGAGAGGGCGCGGGCAAGGGGCGAGAGGTAGGGCGACATGTGAGGCAAGATTTGGAACGGGTGTGTCGCTGCAGTCTGTCGAGCGGAGCTTGCTCCGCTCCGCTACTGCATATTCCAAGTCGAGCAAGCTCCAATGCTCACAAAGAAGGCGCGCGTCGAAGACGCCCTGCACGCGACCCGTGCAGCGGTGGAAGAAGGCGTGGTGCCGGGTGGTGGCGTGGCCCTGATCCGCGCCAAGTCGGCGGTCGAGAACCTCAAGGGCGCCAACGAGGACCAGAACCACGGCATCCAGATCGCCCTGCGCGCGATGGAAGCGCCGCTGCGTGAGATCGTCGCCAATGCGGGCGAAGAGCCGTCGGTCATCGTCAACCAGGTGAAGGCCGGTTCGGGCAACTTCGGCTACAACGCCGCCAATGGCGAGTTCGGCGACATGGTGGCCTTCGGCATCCTGGATCCGACCAAGGTGACCCGCACCGCGCTGCAGAACGCTGCGTCGATCGCAGGCCTGATGATCACCACCGAAGCGATGGTGGCCGAGGCGCCGAAGAAGGAAGAGCCCGCCATGCCGGCAGGTGGTGGCATGGGTGGCATGGGCGGCATGGATTTCTGATCCGGTCTTCCACGTTTCATCAAGCAACACCACAAAGCCCGGCCCCGTGCCGGGCTTCGTGCTTTGCGCGGCGTCTGCGGCGAGAACCTCCAGCGGGCCGTTGACTGGTGTGCGTGGCGTGATGAATCCGAATGGCTGTGTCCTGCGTAGTAATGGGTGCTGCGATTGCAGCCATCCCTTACATCGCCTTGAGGACCCACCATGATCACTCGTCGCCTCGCTCTCGCTCTCTCGCTCGCCCTGCTCGCGCCGCTGCCTCTGATCGCGCACGCCGACGCTCCCGGTTCCGCCTCCACTCCGGCCACTCAGACGACAGTCGTCGACGTCGCCGCGGGATCGCCCGATCACACCACCCTCGTCGCCGCGGTCGGCGCGGCCGATCTGGCGGGCACGCTGTCGTCGGCCGGTCCCTTCACGGTCTTCGCGCCCACCAATGGCGCCTTCGAGGCGTTGCCCGCAGGTACCGTCGACAGCCTGCTCAAGCCGGAGAGCAAGGGTACGCTCACCAGCATCCTGACCTATCACGTGGTGTCCGGCCGGGTCGATGCCGCCACGCTGGTATCGCAGATCCAAGCCGGTGGCGGTCAGGCCGAGCTGACCACCGTACAGGGCGGAACGCTGGTCGCGAGCCTCGACGGTGATCGCGTCCTGGTGACCGACGCCAAGGGCGGCAAGGCGGTCGTGACCGCGGCGAACCTCGCCGCCGGCAACGGCGTCGTGCATGTCGTCGATCGCGTGCTGATGCCCTGATCCCCCGCACCCAACTTTCCCTGGAGAACACGTAATGAACAAGCTGATGCTCTGCGCCGCGCTGTGCGTGCTGGCCTCCCCTGCGTTGGCCGCCCCCGAGAGCGGTCGTTTTTCCCTGTCCGTACTCGGTGGTGCCGACAAGCCGCTCAGCGGCGACGTCCATGGCGGTGCGATTGCGGCTGTGCCTGACCTCGGCCCGCTCAATCCGGCCTTGGCCGGAGTCGATGCGGAACTGCGCATCCAGTCGCGCGATCACGACGAGATCTTCGGTACCGCCACGTCGGTGGGCCTGGAGCTGGGCTATGGCCTGAGCGACCGGGGCGAAGTATTCCTGCAGGCCCGCGAGACCAGCGCCGGCGACGGCCGGGTCCGGGTCGGTGCCGCCTTCGTGCCAGCGCTCAATACCGAGCTTGACGTGTTCGGCAGATTCTCTGGCTACGACGCCTACACGTGGGAGGTCGGTTACCGGCACTTCTTCGGCGACACGGGCAAGGTCCGACCGTTCGTCGCGGCGCGACTGGGCGCGACCGAGACCGATGTCATCACGGCCACCTTCGAGATTCCCGACGCCGCGATCACGATCCCGAACGCGCCCTTCTACGACAAGGGCTGGGCGGTGAGCGGCGGGCTCGATGCCGGCGTGCTGTTCCCGTTCACCAAGCGCTTCAGCATGACCTTCACCGCCGGGCTGAATTACATCGGCGATCTGTCCGACGATGACTCCGCGATCGCCGGGCTCGGCTTGGCGACGATCAATGACACCGGCAGTCGCGTCTCGATGCCGGTGACGTTGACCGGCCGCTGGGACTTCTGACATCGCCCGGTGCGAAAGGAAAGTTCCAGAGAATAACCCCGCTTCGGCGGAGTTTTTCTTTGCCACAGTGCCGCGAGCGCTGGCGTCAGAGCGCACTGGGTTGGAGTGCTTCGACCTTGCCCGGTGGGCGCCAGCAGGGAGTGCGCCTGTCGCCGGATCATGGGGCTGCGGCCACAACCAATGTCCTCGTGCCGAATCCGCGGCATTGCAGCTGCCCAAAGGCGGATGCCGCAGGTCGGAAAAGACGACGGCCACCCGGAGGTGGCCGTCGTTGTTGCATCAAGGACAGGGCTGACGCCCGCGCCTTCAGTCCTCGAAGCCGTCTGCGAAAATGAAATCGTCGACGGGTCCGGTCTCGGTCGACGGCATCAGGCACCAGCTGTTCAGCGTACCGGTATCTCCGCTGGCGTTGTCGGACACGTTCAGGCGCCAAGTGCCTGCGAGACTTTCAGTGTCAAAGGCGGAAAGTGCGAAGTTGGGCGTGTAACGCTGGCCGCCGTTGGGGGGGCACGCGGTCTCCACCGGACCCGCAGAGCCTTCGTCGTCCAGGATCGCATCGATGTTGTCGGCCGAGCAGCCGAAGCTGCTGCTGCTGGTCGTGCCGATCCGATCGATCATCGCGACCGAAGTGCCAGTCTCGACGTGCGTCAGGCGGGCAATGATATCGCCGACCCAAGTGTGCGTAATGTTGATCGCGACGTCCAGATCGTCGATGGAGCCTCCGTTGGCGATCACGATTTCCGAGTTCAGTCCGGCCGGACTACTGTCGGGAATGGGCGCGTTCGGCGTCACGCAGATGATGTTGGCGGTGGTGAAGCTGAAGACCGCCGAGACATCACCGTCGCCGCAGGCGTTGCTGGCGGTGACGCGCCAGAACAGTTCCGTGTTGTTGGGTAGGGCCGACGCAACCGTATGCGTGGTGCCCGAGACGGTGGCGCTGTATACGACGGTGCTGAATGCGCCATCGCTGGCGATCTCGACAAGATACGTCGAAGCCCCTGTTACCGCGCTCCAGTTCAGTGACGGCGAGGTGGATACCCCAGTTGAGTCATCGGCCGGGCTCAGCAGTGCAGCTGCGGCACTCGGAATCGCGTCCGAGACATCGAAGGCAATACTGTTGGTGCGCACCAAGGGCGGAGCACCACCGTCGGAAGCTTCCACGGTCACCTCATACACCCCCGCACTGGCGGTCGGATTCAACTGCAGCTGCAGCTCGGAAACCGCCCCGCCGGGCAAAGGTGTGACGGGGTTGGGGGTGAACACCGCTGACGGGAACACGCCAGCGTCCAATCCGGGCGTGGTCAGCGTCACCGGGTCGGCGAACCCGCCGGTGGCCGTCAGGGCCACGTTGATCGGGGGAATCGTACCGCCTGCGCACGCGATGAAGGTGTTCGGTGTGGAGATCATCTGGTAGGACGGACCCGCGCCGGCGTTCTCCACGCGCCCCACGAACGAGCGCTGGGAGGTCGTGGACGGCGGCGTGATGATGCGATTGTCGGTCCAGGTCATGCCGACTACGGTGTTGTCGGGCGACACCGCCAGACCGTTGTAATCGCCCCATTCCTGACCGTTGTTGATGTTCTCGGACACCACCGAGGACACGCGGGTCTCCTCGATCCAGCTCGCGCCACCGTCGACCGACATCGCGTAGTACCAGTCAGACTTGTTGCGTTGACCCGCGCCTGAGTTGCGGGTGTCCTGCCAGCCAATGTGCACATTGCCCGTCGCGTCGATCTTCATCCACGGCTGGAAGCGATCGACCGTGGTCTGGTCCAGGGTCGAGTGCGGGGTCGCCGCCACGTTCCAGGTCAAGCCCTGGTCGTCGGAATACACGACCCGAATCCACGCATGGCTCGCACTGGCCGACCCGCTGCCGTTGCCCGGGCTTCCGGCCGCCGCGTTTTCATCGGTGAACGCCACGTACACACGACCATCGTAGGGGCCGCCGGTCATGTCGACGTCGACCACGGCGTAGATGAACACGCGGCGCGACTCCATCGCCGGGATGGCAAAATCGAAGCGTCCATGCAGGTCGTACACCATGGAGGCGAGGCCCGCCGTGGCTCCGTTCAGATCGAGCCAAGTGTCGCCGCCATCGTCCGAGCGCAGCAGGCGAATTTCCGCCGAGTTGCTGGTGGTGCTGGGGTAAACGTAATAGATGCGCCCCTCGCGATCGGTAGCGATGTCGCTGCCGATGCCTCGCTCATCCTGGGCGAAACTGATCGTTGGCGCGAACACAAGGGGACTGACGCCGCTCACCGGCAGCGCCGAGGAACGGGCGAACTGCATCACGTTACCCTGATGCCAGGTCACGTAGACGCGATCGCGATAGGGGGACGAGGGCGACTTGTCGACATGGATGAACTCCTTGTCCGACGAAGCCGTGGAGGTGTGCACCGGACCTTGCCAGAGCTGACCGCCGTCAAAGGACCAGTACACCGTGGAGCACAAGCCGAAGGGACATCCGCTACCGGATTGCCCCAGGGTGGCGGCAAAGGCGATGCTGCCGTCCGAAGTGAACTCGACCGCCGGATCGCAACAGGTGCCCGGAAGGGCGCCCGAATTGCCCCAAGTCACACCGCCATCGGTCGAATAGGACATGCGCTGCCCGCCCGAACCATTCGAACCGGCAATGACGATGTTCGGATTCGTCGGGTGGTACTCGATCGTGGTCTCGTTGTTGCTGAGGGTTCCGTCGAAGGGTCCCTGGCCGATGACCACGGCCTTGGCGGAGTCGATGCCTCGCGCCACGGGATCCGTGGCCCAGCGCTGGGGCTTCACATCGGTGGCTGCGCCGGGTCCGGTGTAGTGATGCTTGCCGCGCTCGGTCAAGTGCAGGACGCCGCCCTGCTTGAGGCCGCCGAAGCGGTACTGGAATTCCTTGTCGAACTCTCGCGGGTACAGGTCGTCGACCAGAGGAAAGCCTTGCTCGGCCATCTCGCGTCGCTTCAGGATTTTGAAGAACACGGGCACACCGGGACGGTAGGCATCGTTGGCCGGGAGAATCGCCAGATCTTCTTTGCGTAGCTCGTAGTTTCGGTCGTCCCAAGGTCCCAACTTAATCAGCGAGTGGTAGTCGACCCGAGAGTCGACACCGAGGGATTGTTGAGGAACGAAATTCGGATCGGGCTGCGCCTGTGCCAATCCAATACCCAAAGCCATTGCGGCCAGTGCCGCCCATTTCAATAGCGAAAGCATGTCCCCTCCCTTTACCTGATTAAAGTGTTTCGTGGTAGTTTCGGGTACTTGCACTCAACTGAGCAGTCATCGACGACGTCGCACGCCGTGCCGAGCCGATGTCGCTGACCTGCTCCTGATCGATCCAGGTGCACGTCGGTCAATGACTTTGCCGACACTGGGGGGATCTGGTGGCCTCCACACGAAGCACATCGACGCATGCCTGCTTCATGAGGCAGCTGATTGCGCGTGCGACGCTGGATCAACGATTCGCCCACCAAATCTAGCGTGTTACGCCCGCACGTACTCCTCGTGAAGTACCACAATCGCCCCAACTCCCCGCAGCCGGAGCCTCGTTTCTGGGGCGACCGAGACTGCCCGTCCCGATAGCACCCAGTGGTCGACTCTAGCATGGAATATCGACGGTAACGGAATGCACCGCGCAGCCTGAATCCGACGTCTTTGTGGACTTCCTGCGTGGTCCAGGCAGCATCGAGGCATCGCACCGGAAGGCTTGCCCGGTGCGATCCGGGGACGGAACGGCGTGCCAGCCGTCGGAAGGCATGGATCCGCTGGATCGCGGTGTTCTGCCGAATGGGTGGCAGTGACGAGTTCGTTGGCCAGCGCGGTGGCGGTGTCGTGGTCGCAGCCGGGCAGCAGCGCGGCAAATTCCTCGCCGCCGTAGCGCGGCCAAGCGTCCGCCGTCGCCTACCCGCGTGGCGATGATCGATGCCACTTGAGCCAGCGCTGCATCACCGGCGAGGTGGCCGTGGGCGTCGTTGTAAGCCTTGAACTCGTCCACGTCGACCAGCAATACCGCCAGCGCCTCATCGTTCTCGGCCTGATGTTGCCAAGCTTCCAGCAGGCGCTGGTTGAATTCACGCCGGTTGACGATGCCGGTCAGCGCATCCTGCGAGGCAAACCGCTTAACCGGGTGTCCGTGAAACGGGGGCAGGATCACCGCCCCCGGTCTGTGACGGGTGGTTTTCCAGCGTTGTCAGGGAAGCCCGGTATGCACGCTACGTCGCGGGCGACGAAGAGCAGGTCGCTGGCGGTGGCATCGGGCTGGCCGATGCTGCCCGAGATGGCGAAGCGTCGATCGGCAGACTCCGATCTGCTTCAACCTTTATCGATGCTGTGCCAGTGGCCGGAGTGCTGCGCGGCCGCTGCGAACGGAATCAGCCGCCTAGCGTGCGAGGCCCTGGCGCCAGGCCCAGACCGCCGCCTGGGTGCGATCGGACAGGCCCAGTTTGCCCAGTACGTTGCCGACATGCGTCTTCACCGTGGCCTCGCCGATCTGCAGGCGTTCGGTGATCTCGGTGTTGGACAGGCCTTCGGCCAGCAGCAGCAGCACTTCGCGCTCGCGCGCACTGAGCGCGGCGACGGCGGAGGTCGTGAATTCGTTGCGGCTGCGCGGCTGCGGTGCGCTCGCGCCCAGGCGAGGGTGCAGCACGCGTTCGCCGCGCGCGACCCGCCACAGGCTGTCGAGCAGTTCGGCGCCGCCGATTTCCTTCAACTGGTAGCCGGACGCGCCGGCATCGAAAGCGAGCTGCACCTCGTCGAGACCGAGGCTCGATGTCAGCACCAGCACTTGCGTGCGAGGGCTGACGCTGCGGATCCGGCGCGTGGCCTGGATGCCGTCCTCGTCGGGCAGGACCAGATCAACCAGGGCGACATCGGGCTGGCAGCGCAGGGCCTGTTCGGCTGCCTGGCGCGTGCTGTCGGCCTCGGCGCAGACTTCGATGCCCGGCTGCAGTTCCAGATAGGCGCGCAGGCCCTGCCGCACCACGGCGTGGTCATCGACCAGAAGCACTTTCAGCGAGGTTGCACTCATGGCGTCGAACCCCGCTGCGGGAACACCAGCAGCAGCCGCGTGCCGCCTTCGGCCCCGCTGCTTACTTCGAAGCGTGCAGCGATCGAGCGCGCCCGTTCGCGCATGTTGTTCATGCCCATGCCATCCCGGCTGGCCGCACCGAGTCCGCGGCCGTCGTCCTCGACGCTCAAGGCCCATCCTTCCGGCTGCACCGACAGTTGCACGCGCACATGATGCGCAGCTGCGTGTCGCCAGACATTGCTGAGCGCCTCGTCGTAGACGCGCAGCACGGCATCGGCGATGTCCGCCGGCACCGCAGCCGCCTCGGGCAGGTGTGCCTCGCCGACGAGTCCGCTGCGCCGCGTGAAGTCGTCCAGTCGCGAGGACAACGCCGGCACCAGGTCCATCGCTGCCGCGCGCGTCGCCGCATCGGCGGCTTCGCCGCGCATGTCCTGAAGCAACTCGGCCAGTTCGTGCTGGATCTCGGCCATCAGGTCCTGCGCTTCCTGCAGGCGCTGCTGGCGCGCGGCTTCGCTGGCACTGTCGCGCGCCGCGGACAGCTGCAAGGACAGCGCGAAGGCCTTCTGCTTGACGGTGTCGTGCAGGTCGCGCGCCAGCCGCTGGCGTTCCTCCAGGCTGGCCAGGCGCGCACGGGCGCCGACCAGCGCCTGCACATCCGCGGTCATGCGATCCAGCGCCTGCGCCAGACGACCCAGCTCATCGCTGCTGCGATCGGCCAGCACCACGCTGAAGTCGCCGCGCGCCCAGGCGCCCGCCGCTTCCGCCATGCGCGAGACACGGCCCAGCACACGCCAGCGCAGGAACCAGGCCGAGCCCAGCAGGAAGATGACCAGATAGGCGACCGCCAATCGCCATTCGAAACTCACCGCTTCCAGCGACAACCGCCACGGTGTCGGCACGGCCAGATCGACATCGAGCCGCAACGGTGCGCGCCCGGCACGTTCGGGCAAGGGCATCGACCAGGCGCGGTGCAGCCAGTCCGGTGCTTCCTGCCGCGGTGCGTCGGCAGCGACAAGCTCGCCGGCATCGGTGCGCAGTCGCGCCTCGAACGGATGCGGCGTCAGCTCCAGCAACACGAAGGCGGCCGAGGTGCCGAGGCTTTCGCGCGGTCTTTCAAGCCGCAGCACCAAGTGCTGCAATCGCAGCTTCAGTTCTTCGGGGCGCGCACCGGCAGCCAACGCCTCGTCGAGTGCGGCGGCCTCACGCTGCAGCAGCGCCTCGACGCGACCGTCGCCCAGCTGCAGCAGCATGTTCTCGAACTTCCATCCGAATACCGCGCGTTCGATCAGCAGCAGCGCCGGTAGCGACAGCAGTATGTAGAACACAGCCAGCTGCAGACGAAGACCTTTCACACCCGTTCCGACATCCCGGTAGTCGCCACACCCGATGTGCAGCACCGTCCAGCATAGCCCGAGCGGGCATCGCCGCAACAACCGGCAGCCAACGCCATCCGCCGTGCAAATCATCCTTGAGGCGGATGTCAGGTACGGATCGCACTTCTAGACTCCTCGGTCGTTTACCCAGAGTGTCTGGACCATGCGCCTGAAACCCTTGCCCCACGCCCTGCTCGCCGCCCACGCCCTGCTCGCTCTGCCCCTGCTGAGTCAGGCATCTGCCGACACATCCACGGATGTCAGCATCGACGGCGGCATTCCCAGCCGCTACGAAAGCCAGAAACTAGACGGCATCGAGGTCGTCGCACGCGGCACGGCATCGGATGTCCCCGACACGCTCAGCACCGATCTGATCAGCTGGCGCGACACGCCCGGCGCGCCGGGCGACGTGCAGGATCTGCTGGTGCGCATTCCCGGCGTCGGTGCCACCGGCCAGAACGGTGCCTTCGAAACCTTCTCGATCCGCGGCAGCGGCGCCAACGGCATCCTCGTGCTGCTCGGCGGCATGCCGATCACCGCGCAACGCCGTGCTGGCGTACCGATCTCCTTCATCGACCCGGCCCTGCTGGGCGCGCTCAGCGTGACCCGCGGTCCGTCTACCGTGCACTTCGGCCCAGGTGCGCTGGGCGGCGCGATCTCGATCGAACCGCACTGGTTCGACGGCAGCGAGTTCACCGCGGGTTATGCCGATGCCGGCGACGAAACCCTGCTGATGGCTGGCCATGGTAACGAGTCGTTCTCGATCGGCGTGGCGCGCCGCCGCGCGGGTGATGGCCAAGCCGCCGACGGCACGCCGCTGAACACCAGTTACCGTCGTGACAGCGCCAGCCTGCAGTGGCAGCGCGCCTTCGGCGACTTCCAGTTCGACGCCTCCCTGCTGCCGTCGCGCACGACCGATATCGGCAAGTCCAACAGCCGCTTCCCGCAGCGTGACTCCACCTATCCCGAAGACCGCCACACCCTCGCCAGCCTGCATCTGAGCCATGCGGGCGGATTCGACCTGCGCGTGTCTGGCCACGACCAGTCGCTGCTGACCTGGAACCAGCGTCCCGGCTCGCCGGACACCTGGGCGTACATCGAAAGCACCGATTACGGCCTGACCGCACAGCACACCTGGCAGGCCGACGCATTCGCGTTCAATGCTGGGATCGAGTATCTCGGCCGCCGCGACGTCACCGGCTACGACGCGCGGGAAACGCCGTCCAATCGCACCTACAGTCTGCACGATGCCAGCGAGAACCTGTGGTCGGCCTTCGCCATCGCCGACTGGCAACTCGACGACAGGCTGAAGGTGGAGGCCGGCGCGCGTGCCAGCCGCGTCAGCCAGTCGCTGAGCGGCGCGAGCTCCAGCAGTTCCGACACCGCCTTCAATCTCGGTGCGGTCTGGAATCTGGATTCGATGCAGCGGCTCAGCCTGAACCTCGCCTCCGGCTATCGCTTCCCGACCCTGGAAGAACGCTTCTTCAGCGGCGTCACCCCGCAGGGCGAAATCGTCGGCAATCCGAACCTGGGCTCGGAGCACTCGCTCGGAATCGACATCGGTTACGGCATCAGGCTGGGTCGCTGGAAGGTTCAGGCCAACCTGTGGCGCACCGATGTCGACGACCTGATCCAGCTCTACGAGCTCGCACCCGGCGTCAACGGCTACACCAACATCGGCGAGGCACAGCTGCATGGCTTCGAGCTCAGCGTCGGCCTGCAGGCCACCGAGGCGCTGCAGCTGTCTGCCAGCGCCGCCATCGTCCGCAGCAAGAACGAACTGACCGGCGATCCCTTGTATGGCGCGCCGCCGGTCACCTGGACCTTCGACGCACGCCATGCGCTGGGCCCGGGCTCACTGGGCCTGCTCTACCAGCACCGCGCACGCATGGATCGCCCCGGCTTCGAGGAAGTCGAGCGTGCATCGGTGGACCTGGTCGACCTCGACTACAAGCTGCCGCTGGGCAAGCACTGGAACCTGCAGCTGTACGCCCGCAACGCGCTGGACAAGACCTATTTCGCGACGCCCGACGAGCTGTCGGCGCTGGCCCCCGAGCGCAGCATCGGATTCAGCCTGCGCTGGTCCACCTACTGAGTCGAAACGCCGGCGCCTGCCAGGCACAGGGCAGGCGCCATGGAGCCTGCCTAGCCCGGAAATTGCATGAGATAGAAGTGGCGACGGCGTGATTTTCCTTTCGATTCAGTCATCTATGCTGAGGGAGAGGAGTCGTGCCGTCACGACAGAGTGTGCCGGGCAATTCGAGCTGTTTGGGAAGGTTGTCGGAACGCCACCACTCGGGCAGGTGGTGCAGCCACCAGCGAGGTCGTGTGGCTTGATCCGGATCATCGATTTCTCCCGAAGCAGTCGTCACGCTCACCGTGTGGCGGTGGCGCGCGCCGCGGCGTCGCCGGTGCATGGCGCAGCCACGCCCCGACAGATCACTACCAAGGAGTTCCCATGCAGTACGTCATCACCTTGCCGTCCGAGCCGTCGGATCCCCGTCGCTTCGCCGAGTTGATCGTGGCCGAGGATCCGGGCGCCGTGCTCGATCAGGTGCCGGGCGCGCCGGCGATCCGGTTGTCGACCTGCCTGTCGCATGGCGAGCTGCACGGTCTGGCGGGCGCGGCGGGCATGAATATCGGCACCGAGTCGATCAAGCTGCTGCCTTCCGATTGCTGCGGCGGCTGCAGTGGCTGATCCGCTGGCGCCGCAACCGCTGCCGGAGATCGAGGTCGATCCGGCGGCCGTGGCGCAGGCGCTCGGTCTGTCGCTCCGTGTGTTCCAGCAGCTGATGGACAGCGGGCGCATCCGCACTCTCTCCGAGCGCGGCACCGGCGCCGAGTTCGGTCAATACCGGCTGAGCTTCTGGCACGGCGAGCGCCGCTATCGCATCGTCACCGATGCAGCGGGGCACGTGCTGTCGCGCGAGGCGCGCTGAGCGGGCACGGTGTTGTGGACTACCGTGCGTTGTGCTCGCGTTTGATGCAGTCAGTGCATCACCCGGAGGGGGTGGGATCGATTCCGGCATCGGCGAAGCGGTGCCGAGTGTGCGTGAAGCTGTTGTTCGCGGGTGAGGCCGGAAAGCATCCAGCAACAGATCAATCTGCCACTTTCATGCAAGGCTCCAAACGACATGACCGTGTCAACGAAGGGAGGTGGCAGCCGTGTTTGCGCAGCAACAGCGGTGGAGCCAATCTCGATGCGGTTGCGTAGCGGGCAAAACGCTCTGTGTCAGGGATGTGGCTGCGATGAAATGAGATCCAGCGCCCGCACAACCGGGTCTGGCTCCTTGAGCCAGCCGAAATGATCGGCTTTGGCTTTCTGGAAGGCGTCGTGGGCGAGGGTGGTTTCGCTCCAGTTCGCATTGGGAACCAGTCGCTTCAGGTTGGCGAGTGACGCGGGTGGCGCGAGCCAGTCGTGCGCGAAGGCCACGGCGCACACCGTGCCGTCGAAGCGTTGCATGCTCTCGTGCAGGCGGTCGCCGAGATGCGGGATGCGGTAGTTGCCGCGCCGCGCGGTCAGCGCCCAGTCACGCATCAATCCGCGTGCCTCGCGCCCTGCGAAACCAAGACGTGTGCCGGGGAAGTGCCCGGCCAGCGTGGTGATGGCTGGAAGGGTGGTGGCGAACCCTCGCAGCAGCCACGCCCGCTCGAATCCGCGCCAGTAAGGATGCCCGCTTCCTATCAACACGACGCGTTGGAATGGATCGGGCCGCTGGCCGGCAAACATCAGTGAGAACTGGCCACCGATGCTGTGCCCGCCGATGCTCCAGCGCACGTCGGGAATCGTGCGTTCCGCCGCCGCAAGCGCAGCCGGAATGTCCAGATCGAGAATGTGGCGGTAGTTCCAGTCGCACTTCCTGCCGGCGCGCTGGTTGCTGCTGCCGATGCCGCGCCATTCCATGACGGCGGTGGCGATGCCCGTGCTCGCCATCGCCGTGGCGAAGCGCAGGTTGGGATTCACCCCCACGCCGAGCGCAGGCAGAAACAACAGCGCTTCCCGCACGGGTACGCCGAGTGGCGATACCAGCTCCAGCGCAGCCTCGGCACCGTCGGCCGAGACGACGCGCAGGCTGCGTCGGACGGTTTGATACGTGGTCATGGCAATCAATCCCGGCGGCGCGATGGCGCGCGGCCATCTCCGCCAAGCACGAGGTTTGCGGTCCGCTCCGCCATCATGATCGTCGGCGCGTTGGTGTTGCCGCCGATCAGGTTGGGCATGACCGAGGCATCGACCACGCGAAGGCCATCGACACCGCGGACCCGCAACTGCGGATCCACGACGGCGGCATCGTCCTCGCCCATGCGGCAGGTGCCGATCGGGTGATAGATGGTTTCGGCCTTGGCACGGACGAACGCGGCGAGTTCCGCGTCACTGCGTGCGTCGCTGCCGGGGAATCGCTCGTCACCACGCCACGGCGCGAGTGCGGCCTGGGACAGGACATCGCGGGTCAGGCGAACGGCTTCGATCATGCAGCGAAGGTCGAAACCCTCCGCATCGGACAGGTAATCGGCTTCGATCAGCACCTTGTCCCCGGCACTCGGAGAAGCGAGCTTCAGGCGGCCTCGACTGCGCGGGCGCAGTGCGCAGGCGTGCACCGTGTAGCCGTTGCCGTCGAGCCGGTTGCGGCCGTGGTCGTCGAGTTGTGCCGGCACGAAATGGAACTGCACATCGGCACGATCATCCGGTGCGAGCGGGCTGCGCACGAAGCCGCCGGCCTCGGCAACATTGCTGGTGCCCGGCCCGCGCCGATGCACGAACCAGTTCCAGCCGGCGGCCAGTTCGTTGATGCGGTCGTAGGTGTCCGCGCTTCGGCTGCGCGTCAGGGTGCAGATATCCAGGTGATCCTGGAGGTTGCTGCCGACACCGGGTGCATCGACATGCACGGTGATGCCGTGTCGCCGCAGTTCCTCGGCCGGGCCGATACCCGAAAGCATCAGGAGCTGCGGCGAGTTGATCGCGCCGCCGCACAGGATGACTTCGCGCTGCGCAGTCTGCGCCACCGCCTTGCCGCCGGCGCGGTAGACCACCCCGGTGGCGCGACCGTTTTCGATCAGTACCCGGTTGGCCTGCGCGCCGGTGACGATCGTCAGGTTCGGGCGCTTGCGCACCGGTGTCAGATAGGCCGCCGCGGCGGAGCAGCGCGAACCATCGCGCTGGGTGACTTGATACCAGCCGAACCCGGGCTGGTGTGGGCCGTTGAAGTCGGGGTTGTGAGGATGGCCGGCCTGCTGGCCGGCTTCGATGAAGGCTGCGGAGATCGGGTTGCGGTACTTCAGGTCGCTGACCGCGAGCGGGCCGCCGGTGCCATGGAATTCGTCCGCGCCGCGGACGTTGTCCTCGGCATGGCGGAACCACGGCAGCACCGTGTTCCAATCCCAGCCGGGGGCATTGGCGGCCCATTCGTCGTAATCGTGAGGATGGCCACGCAGGTAGCACATCGCATTGATCGAGCTGGAGCCGCCCAGCACTTTGCCGCGCGGCCACCAGAGGCGGCGCCCGTTCAAGGCGGCTTCGGGTTCGGTCCAGTAATCCCAGTTGATCGCGCGCTGGTGCACCAGCTTGGCGATGCCGGCGGGCATGTGGATGAACGGGTGCCAGTCGCGCGGGCCGGCTTCGAGCAGCAGCACGCGGAGGGCGGGATCGGCACTGAGCCGGTTGGCGAGCACGCAACCGGCGGATCCGGCACCGATCACGATGTAGTCGTACACGTGAGAATTCCCGGCAGGAAGAAGGCCTGTCCTTTGTTGGAACGTAGCGGCGCGGCATAGAGCAAATGCTCAGGGCCGGCGACTTCTTCCTGTTGCTGTGTCATCGATCACCGTGCATGTCGCGGGTGGAAGGAAATGCTGGCGATGTTGCAGTGCATCGGATACCTTGCGCGGCGCCGGCTTCATCCAATCCGGTGCCTCCCGTGGAACAGGCCAAGACCTCCAGCGCGTGATCAGGCAATCCATTTCCCGTCCCCATGCCGTCGGCAGATTCCGGCAGACCATCCGCGCACTTGGCGTGGATACCCCCGCTTTGTGGTGGTCGCTGCTGTATTTCTTCGCACTGCTGACCGGCTACTACGTGCTGCGTCCGGTGCGCGACGCGATGGGCGCCTCGGCCGATGCACAAGCGGTGTTCCCGCCGGGCCTGATCGCCTGGGCCCAGGGCATGGGCTTCAATCTGGGTGACTTCACCTTGCAGGTACTGTTCACCGGCACCTTCATCTGCATGGTGCTGCTGCAGCCGCTGTATGGCGCACTGGTGTCGCGCTTCCCGCGGCGCGTGTTCCTGCCGCTGGTGTATCTGGTCTTCATCGCCTGCCTGCTGGGTTTCTACTGGGCTTTCGACAGCGCAATGCCGGGGCGGGGTGCGGCGTTCTTCATCTGGGTGGCGGTGTTCAACCTGTTCGCGGTCAGCGTGTTCTGGAGCTACATGGCCGACGTCTTCGACAACGAGGACGCCAAGAAGGTCTACGGCTACATCGGCGCCGGCGGCACCATTGGCGCGCTGACGGGACCCACCATCACCAGCCTGCTGGTGGAACGCATCGGCGTGGCCAATCTGCTGCTGGTGTCGGCCGGATTCCTGGGGGTGTGCCTGTGGTGCATCCTGCGGTTGCGGCCCTGGGCGATCCAGCGTGAGCAACGCAATCGCGAGGCCAGTGGCGAAACCGCGATGGGTGGCTCGGTGCTCGCCGGGTTGCGGCTGGTGTGGCAGGACCCGCTGCTGCGCGCGCTGGCGATGCTGATGTTCTTCGGCGTCGGGGTCGGTACGCTGCTGTACAACGAACAGGCCGCGATCGCGCGTCAGCTCGGCGTGGATGCCGCCCGCACCGCGTATTACGCGCGCCTGGACTGGGGCGTGAACCTGTTGACCATCGTGATCCAGGTGTTCCTCACGCGCTGGCTGTTGCGTCGATTCGGCGTCGCCCCACTACTGCTGATTCCCGCCGGGGCGATCCTGCTCGGTTTCGCGCTGCTCTCGGCCTCACCGTTGCCGGCTCTGATCTGGGTGGTGCAGGTGATGACCCGCGCCAGCGAGTTCTCGCTCGCCAAGCCGGCGCGCGAGACGCTGTACACCCGGGTCGAACGGGAAGCGCGCTACAAGGCCAAGGCGGTGATCGATACCGCGGTCTACCGTGGCGGTGACTTGAGCTTCGTCTGGTTGCACAAGCTGCTGTCGGGCTTCGGCTCGCACGTCGTGTTCCTGGTCGGTGTCGGCGTCGCGTTCGGCATGGGGCTGGGCGCCTGGCGCGTGGTGAGGGCGCAGAAGCACCTTCCGGAAACGCCGGCAGCGAAGGTAGTTGAAGCCGGGCCGGCCTGAGGCCTTCGGCCATGCGGCGTGTAGTGACGGAATGTATCGAGAGCGGTCGGGGTGGTCCGCTGCCTTGGGCCTTGCGGCATCAGTTGGCCGGGCGCGAGCGTCGGGGTGAAACCCACATCCGGATACTGGCTCGGAACACGCTTTCGCCGGATTGGTCGCGGATATCCACGCTCACGGGCAGGTCGTAGCCGGTGTCCGACGCGATCACGTTGCCGCTCGGGGTGGCGGTGGCGCAAAGCGGGCCCTCGGCCTTCTTCAGATAGTCCACGCTCATGCCCTTGGGAATCCAGCGCATCGACGAAGGGATGGTGGCGTCGGTCATCAGGCCGCCGGCCAGTTCGGCCAGGTTGCACATGGCGATGGCATGCACCGTGCCGAGGTGATTGCGGACGGCGCGTCGGTCCCGCATTGTCGCGACGCAGCGACCCGGTTCCAGCACGGTGATGCGAGGACGGATGGTGTTGAAGTAGGGCGCCTTGAAACAGGCCAAGCGACTGAACAGCCTGTCGCCGGCTGGCCAGCGGCAGAGCTTCACGAACAGGGCAAGGATGCGGGGCTGCGACATTCAGGTACTCCATCAGGCAATCAGCAAGGCGCGCAGCGGCGGCCATGCGAACAGGAGGGTGCCCAGCACCATCAGTGCGCTCAGTGCGTGCACGCCGGCGTGGTTCACGCGGAGGAAGACGAATTGCTCGACAAGCCGCCCGAGCCAGAAGCCCGTCATGCCCAGCATCACGGTACGGCCGAGTGCGGTGTCGACCAATTCATTCGGGAAACACAGACACAGCCCTCCGATGCCGAGAAACACATAGGACAGGCGCAGGTTGAGGATCTGGAGGATGGCGCGATCGACCCGCTTCATGCGGGGCAACGACTCGCGCCAGCGAAACAGTCTCCAGAACGCCAGATGGAACGCTGCGAAAAGGAGACTGTGCGCAGCGCACAGCGCGAGCAGGAGGTGGTCGCTCATGACCGTGCTCCTGCCCGTGCCGGAAGGGTCAGGCGGCCTGGTGCCTTGCCGCAGGCTTCTGCGCGAAGCTTGCGGCCACCAGCTCGGATGGATCGAAGTCGTCGACGCTGATCGCATCCAGCGTCAGCTCCTGCAACTCCTTCAGCATCTCCACTTCGCTCGCAGTGAGGATGCCCTTGAGCTGGGCCTCCTGCAGCTGTGCCTCGACAGTAAGTGCGTCGATCTGACCTGCCTTGATCGCTTTCTGGAACTTGCGCTCCACCGGCTCGGCCGCGATCACCTTGGGCAGTGCGGCGTTGATGCGACCGCCGGGGTTGTTGGCGCAGGGTGTCAGGAAGGCGCCTTCGCCGAGACGGTCGCGGGTGTCGCTTGGCGTCAGCAGCAGCGCGGCCACGCGATGGCCAAGGCGATCGCCCGGTGCATGGGCGCGGCGGCCCCACGGGAACACCAGCATCCACAGCAGCCAGCCGACCGGCTTGATCGGGAAGTTGCGCAGGGCTTCGGACAGCGCCAGTTCGATCTTGTGGGCGCAGTCGTGGAAGGCCCAGGCCAGCAGCGGACGATCCCCGGCGGGGCGATCCTGATCCTCGTAACGCTTCAGCATGGCGCTGGCGATGTAGAGCTGGCTCAGTACGTCACCCAGGCGGCCGGAAAGGCGTTCCTTGAACTTGAGTTTGCCGCCGAGGGTGAGCATCGAAACGTCGGACACCAGCGCCAGGTTGGCCGAGTAGCGGTTGAGCTTGCGGTAGTAACGGCGGGTGTAGGAATCGCCCGGCACCTTGCCGAATGCCGCACCCGTCAGGCCCAGCACCAGACTGCGCACCGCGTTGGAAACGGCGAAGCCGATGTGGCCGAACAGGGTGCGGTCGAATTCGCGCACGCGGGTTTCCGGATCCGGATGGCGCGCGGCCTGGATTTCCTGAAGCACCCAGGGATGGCAGCGGATCGCGCCCTGACCGAAGATCATCAGGCAGCGCGTCATGATGTTGGCGCCTTCCACCGTGATCGAGATGGGGGCGGCTTGCCAGCTCCGTCCGGCAAAGTTCTTCGGCCCCAGAATCACGCCCTTGCCGCCGAGCACGTCCATCACGTCGCGGATGGTTTCACGGCCTTTCTCGGTGCAGTGGTACTTGGCGATGGCCGAAGGCACCGCCGGTTTCTCGCCGCGGTCCACCGCGGCTGCCGTGGCTTGCGACAGTGCGCTGCCGGAGTAGGCATTGCCGGCGATGCGTGCGAGCGCTTCTTCCACACCTTCGAAACGACCGATCGACAGACCGAACTGCTTGCGAATGCGGGCGTACGCGCCGGTCACCAACGCGCCGGCCTTCATGCCGCCCGTGGCGGTGGAGGGCAGGGTGATGGCGCGACCGACCGAGAGGCATTCGACCAGCATGCGCCAGCCATGGCCGATGTAATCCTCGCCGCCGATCAGCGCTGACAGCGGCAGGAACACGTCTTTGCCGCGCACCGGGCCGTTCTGGAACGTGCAATTGAGCGGGAAATGGCGGCGCCCGATTTCGAGGCCGGCGGTATCACGCGGCATCAGCGCGAGCGTGATGCCGCGGTCCTCCTTGTCGCCGAGCAATTTTTCGGGGTCGTAAAGGCGGAAGGCCAGGCCGATCACGGTGGCGACCGGGGCGAGCGTGATGTAGCGCTTGTCGAATGTCAGTTTCACGCCGAGCACCTTGGCACCGTTCCATTCGCCCTCGCAGACAATGCCGTGATCGGGAATCGATGTGGCGTCGGAACCGGCGGTCGGGCCGGTGAGTGCAAAGCATGGAATCTCCTTGCCCACTGCCAGTCGTGGCAGGTAATGGTTCTTCTGCTCGTCGGTGCCGTAATGCAGCAGCAACTCCGCCGGGCCGAGCGAGTTGGGCACGCCGACGGTGGAGGACAGCACGCTGGAAATCGACGCCAGCTTGGCGATCACGCGCGAGTGCGCCGTGGCCGAGAAGCCCAGGCCGCCGTATTCCTTCGGGATGATCATGCCGAAGAACTTGTGCGTGCCGAGGAATTCCCAGATTTCCGGCGGCAGGTCGGCGCGAACGTGGGTGATGTCCCAGTCGTTGGTCATCCTGCAGACCTCTTCGACCGGACCGTCGAGGAAAGCCTGTTCTTCGGGAGTCAGTTCCGGCTTCGGCTGGGCCAGCAGGTCTTTCCACTTCGGCATGCCGGAGAACAGCTCACCTTCGAAGCCGACGGTGCCGGCATCCAACGCGGTCTGCTCGGTCTCCGACAGCGTCGGCAGCATCTTGGTGTAGATCTTCAGCAAAGGCGCGGAAATGCGGCTGCGCCGGACGCCGGTCAGCAGCAGTGGCGTCGCGACTACCACCAGCAGCAGTGCCGCCACCAACGTGGCCACGAGGCTGGCCTTCAGCAGCAGGGCGACAATCAGCGCGGCGGCGCTGATGCTGACCCAGGCCTTGAGCGATACCCGGAAGTACGCGGCAGCCATGCCGGCTGCCAGCAGCGCGAGGAAGGGAAGGAGAATGCTCATGGTCTTACTCCGGCGGAAAGGATGTTGCGGTGGGCAACGTCACAAGGAAATCAAGAATCGTTCGAGTAAATGCGTCATTGTCGTCACCCGCCACCATGTGCGTGGCTTCCGGCAGGCGGACATGTCGGGCGTGCGGGACGAGTGCGAGGAATTCGGCGACGTGGTCGTCGTTCACCAGATCGCTGCGTCCACCACTGATGAGCAAGGTTGGCACGGTGATGCGTTGCGCGGCGTCCAGCAGGCGTGCCTGGTATTCCTCGCCCCGCCGGCCGACCGAGTCGATCAGGCGGGGATCCCAGTGCCAGCGCCAGCGGCCATTGGGTTGTTGCACCAGCAGTTTCTCCAGTTCCCGGGACGATTTGCGCTGGGCACGGTGCGGCAGGTAACGGGCGATCGCATCGGCGGCATGCTCCAGATCCTCGAAGCCTTCCGGGTGTGCGGTCATGAAACCCAGGATGCGCTCCACGCCGGCAGCATCCCAGCGCGGCGTGATGTCCACCAGCACCAGTGCATGGAACGGCGGCGGGTCGCGATGGCCTTGCGCATACATCCCGAGGAGGCCGCCCATCGAGGCGCCTATCAGGATCGGCGGAGTCTCCTGCGCCCTCGCGAGCCTGGTCATGTCATCGACGAACTGGTCGAAGGCATAGTCTTCTTCCGGTGCGTTCCAGCGGCTGCCGCCGTGTCCGCGCGCATCGAAGCTGATTCCGGGAAACCCCTGTGCCGCCAAGCGCTGTGCAGCGCGGGCCCACGCCAGCCTGGTCTGCCCGAATCCGTGCGCAAACAACAGTGCCGGCTGTGGTTGCGCCGAGGACTGGGTATGCCCGATGAACCGGTCCAGTGCCAGTGGTCCGGAGTGCTGGAGGGTCGGAGGGGAAACTTGCGCTACCATACGTTTCAGTATGGTGTTCGGGCTGTCCTGTGTCAATACGTATGCGTATGGTGTCTTTCTGTCCCGCGGGTCGTCTCCTCCCCGGTCCCGTTGCTTCCCGTCATTTTCCGCTAGGCTCTTGCTGATGACCTCCGCCGCTCCAAAATCCGAACGCAACAACCGCCTGAGCGCCAACGACTGGGCACAGGCTGCTCTGGACCTCATAGCTGAGGAAGGTGTGCATGCCGTGGCGGTCGAGCCGTTGGCGCGCCGTTTGGGTGTCACCAAAGGCAGCTTCTACTGGCACTTCCCTTCGCGCGACGCCCTGCTGCGTGCTGCGCTGGAGCGCTGGGAGCAGGTTGAACTGGATGAGGTTTTCGCCCAGCTCGAGGCCATCGTCGATCCGCGCCAGCGGATGCGCGAGTTGTTCCGTCGCGTCGCGCACGAGGTGCGCTCGCACGTCATCTACTCCGAACTGCTCAAGACATTGGATCACCCGGTCGTCCAGCCGGTGATGCAGCGCGTTTCCAAGCGTCGCCTGGATTACCTGATGCTCGCCTTCCGTCAGGTCGGCATGCCGCGCGGCGAGGCCCAGCACCGCGCCCATCTCACCTATGCCGCATACGTCGGCTTCCTCCAGCTGTCCCTCCAGCTGGGCCAGCCCCGGCTGCAACACGCCGAGTTCGAAGCCTATGTCGACCACGTCATGGCGACGCTGATTCCGCGTGAGTAAAGCGGCCCGACAGGCCGACATGCAGTCGACGGGATTATTAAAGTTGTGTTAGCGTCGGGAGAGGCACGGCGTTCTCCGCGCGACTTGCCAATGGCCCCAGTTCCGGGCATCCGGAGCACCTCGCTCCAATACATATCTAGGGATAGATCACATGAAAGGACGAAAGTCACCCGTCGGCCGGCTGGGCTTTGCGCCAAAGCCGAGCCGCCTCAATGCTGCGTTGTTGGCCGCGTTGGTGCTCCCCTTGGGCTCAACTGCCTTTGCGCAGGAAACCGAGACTCAGGACAAAGAATCGGCGGCCCAGCTCGACCGCATCACCGTCACCGGCTCGCTGATTCCGCAGAGCCAGGTGGAAACCTTCGTTCCGGTGACGGTCATCACCGCTGAGGACATCCAGGCGCGCGGCTTTGCCAGCGTTGCCGAAGTGCTTCAGCAGTCGTCGTTCTCGACGGGTGGCGTGCAGGGCGGCCAGACCTCTGCCTCGTTCACCCAGGGTGCCGAGACGATGAGCATGTTCGGCTTGCCGCCGGGATACGTGAAGTACCTCATCGATGGCCGTCCTATGGCCAATTACCCCGCGCTGTACAACGGCAGCGACACCTTCAACAACATCAGTGGCATTCCGATCGACCTGGTCGACCGCATCGAAATCCTTCCGGGTGGTCAGTCCTCCCTGTACGGCTCCGACGCGATCGCCGGCGTGGTCAATTTCATTCTGAAGAAGCGCATGGATGGTGCGGTGGTCAGCGTCCGTGGCGGCAGCTACAAGGAGCCGGGCGGCGACAGCGGACGCATTTCGCTCGCCGGTGGCCTCAGTGGCGCCGATGGTCGTCTGAACGTCCTGCTGGGCGCGCAGTACGAAGAGCGCGACCCGATCTGGGGTTTCCAGCGCGATCTCACCTCGCGTTACTTCGAGGGTTCGATCAATCGTCTCGGCAATCCGGTCGCACCGGCCGCCAGCCGAGATTTTCTGGTCAGTGGCTACTTCACCAGCTATCGCTGGGCCGATGGCGCCAGTTGCGATCGCGTGACGAGCGGCTTCAATGGCGGCGTCGACCAGCGCGAGCGCCCCGGTTTTGGCGATGCCACCTACTGCGGTTCGTTCAACAGCCCCGGCTGGCGCACGCTGCTCAATGGCAAGGAGGCGCGTCAGGTTTACGGCCACGTCACCTTCGATGTCAGCGACAACGCCCAGCTTTACGCGGACGTGCTGTACAGCGACGAGGAAGTCGAATACCACGTCGGTTCGAACTACACGTGGTGGGGCACCTCCGCCGGTCCGAATGCGTATTTCTACGATCCGGACTTCGACGACCTGATGAACCTGCAGCGCGTGTTCATGCCTGAGGACATCGGGCCGGGCGGTTACGAAAACATCATGGAGCTCAACAAGTCCAAGGCGCATCACGTCACCTTGGGCCTCAATGGTGTGTTCGGCGGTTCGGACTGGGAGTACGACGTCAACTACACCCGTACCGAGTACAAGCTCGACGAAGATGGTTTCGTGCGTTGGGCCGATCCGATCGAGGCCTACTTCCAGCAAAACGTCCTCGGACCGCAACTGGGTTGGGATCCGTACTACAACGCCTATCCGGTGTACCGCCCCGACTACGCGGCGTTCTACAACATGCTCACGCCCGAGCAGTTCGCCAGCTTCACCGGTCGTGCCGTCAACCGCGCCAAGACGTCCGACGACACGATCCGCGCTCAGCTGACCAACGCGGCGCTGTTCTCGATGCCTGGTGGCGATGCCGGTCTCGCGGTGGTGGCGGAATGGGGCAAGCAGGACTGGTCGTACGATCCGTACGCGGGTTATCTGAATGGCGAAGTGTGGGGCACCACCGCGGTGTCCGGCGGCGGCGAGCGTGACCGTTACGCAGTGACCAGCGAGTTGCGCCTGCCGGTATGGGACATGCTGACGGTATCGCTGTCCGGCCGCTATGACGCCTACAAGCCCGATGGCGGCGAGACGATCGACAAGCCGACCTACGCGGCCGGCCTCGAATTCCGTCCGCTCGACACGCTGCTCATTCGAGGCAAGTACGGCACCGCGTTCCGTGCACCGACGCTGTCCGACCAGTTCCAGGGCGTCAGTGGTTTCTACACCTACATCACCGACTACTACAACTGCAGCCAGCTCGGTTTTGATCCGTCCGAAGCGATCAACTGCCCGGCGCAGCAGTCCAACCGTCAGGTGTTCGGCACGCAGTCCGGCAACACGTCGCTGCAGCCGATCAACGCCGACGTGTGGAGCGTGGGTTTTGTCTGGGCGCCGATCGAGAAAATGTCGATCTCGGTCGACTACTTCAACTGGGACATCTCCGACGAAGTCACCCAGCAGAGCTCCGATGGCTTGATGATGGACGAGTGGCGCTGCCGTACCGGTGAGTACGACATCAACTCGGCGCTGTGCCAGACCACGCTGTCCTGGATCACCCGCAACGCCGCCGGCAACGTCACCGAGATCTACACGCCCAAGGTGAACGTGTCCAACCAGCAGCTTGAAGCCTTCAATGCGGCCATCAGCTATGGCTTCTCGGCCGGTATCGTCGGTGACTTCATGGCGCGGGTGAACTACACGCAGAAGATCAGCCATCAGTACCAGCAGTACGCGGGCGACGACTACGTCGATCTGATCAACGACTACGCGTGGAGCAGCGACCCGAAGCGCAAGGGCGACGCCTCGCTGGGCTGGTACAAGGGACGCTGGAGCTCGACCCTGTACGCCAACTGGTTCGACAAGACCCCGAACTACCGCGCGCTGGTGGTCGGCGGTCTGGATGATCCGTGGCTGGCCATGCCGGATACGAGCCCGGATGCGGTCGCAGGCATGCTTGGCTCCTTCACCACGTACAACTGGAGCGTGAGCTACAATCCGATCGAGCCACTGTCGGTATCGGTGTTGGTCAACAATCTGTTTGATCGCGATCCGCCGCTGGATCGCACCCGTCCGGCAACCAACGGTTCTCCGTACAACAGCTACAACTTCAACCCGTTCGGTCGCGCCGTGTACATCGAGGCACGTTATCGCTTCGGTGGTGCAGGACGCTGATGCAATTTCTGGCCTGATGGCCAGGCTTCAGTTCAACGGCCCCGTCTTCATGACGGGGCCGTTTTTTTTCAGCGATCGGTTTCCGCAAGCGGGATGCCTTCCGATGCGAGCAGCGCCTTCAACGGTTCCAGCTCGGATGCGTAGTTTTTCCAGCGATTCAACGAGGATCGGAACAGCGGTGCCCTGACCTGGACTGCGCTGGCCGTGGCAACCGGCGCGTCGTTCTCCTCGAACCTCAGGCAGGCGTCTTCCCATGGCAGCCCGCAGAAGTCGAGCAGTTGCCGCGTGCATTCCTCCTGCGCATCCACGAGTGTTTCGTAACGGACCTCGAGAATGCGCCCGGGCAGGACACGTTGCCAGTGCGCCATCAGCCGATCGAACAGGACGTAATAGCGCCCGATGTCGAGAATGTCGAACGAGTAGTCGTAGAACGGCGTGGTCAGCGCGAACAATTGCCGGAAGTTGGACAGGCAGGTATCCAGCGGATCCCTGCGGAGGCAGACGATCTTCGCGTTGGGCAACGCGCGCGCGATGTGGCCCAGATACAGGAAATTGTGCGGGAGCTTGTCGACAAATCGTGGCGTGTGGCCGGTGCCTGGACGGGTGTTGTCGATATAGCTGGCGCCGAGTTGCTTCCAGTCGATGCGTCGCGAGCGCGCCACCGTGTCCGGATCCAGCAGGGGCGGCGTGCGGCTGCCCGACAAGCGCTTGAGTTGCACTGCAAAGGTCTGGAGTTCGCCGGCCGAATGGACCTGCGAATGGTTCGACAGTATCCGGTCCACCAGCGTGGTTCCGGAGCGCGGCATGCCCACGATGAAGATCGGCTCGGCCGAGTCGTGGCCATCCCGATCCGGATCATCCCGTGGCGCGGAAAACTCCTGCATCAATGCGTTGAACAGCGCCTCGTCGCGACGCGAGGAGTAGTTGCGCAGATTGCGTTGTGATGACTTTCCGGCGGTGAGGTGCGCGAATGACTGCGGAAACTCCCGCAGGTCTTCCAGCTCCTTGGCGAGTGCGAGGTTCAGGTAGAGCTGGGCCGGAGGACTGTCCGTGTGCTGAGCGAGAAGGCTGCGCAACCGTTCGAGATGATTGCTTTCAGGCGTCTGGCGGCGCAGCTGCGAGAGGGCGAGGTGGACTTTCCAATAGGCTGGATCGATGGCAAGGCAGGCCTCGTATTCGCGCTCGGAGGCATCCAGCTCCCCCTGGAACGTCAGTGCCGTGGCCAGATTGAAGCGATAGCTCGCGCGCGTGGGTTCCTTGTCCACCGCGCGCTGGAACAGCGTGACGGCTTGGTCATGCGCATTGGCCTGGGTGTAGATCACGCCCAGCGTGTCGAGGGACAGCGCATCGGAAGGGCCCAACGCAAGCGCCTTGTCGGCAACCTGTACGGCCTCGCGCAGCATGCGTCCGGTAGCCAGCGCGCGCGCGTACTGGATGGCGTAGTCGGCCCGGGTCGGGTTCATCGCCGTGGCGACATCCAGGTGCGCCACCGCCTGGGCCACGCGATGCATCTGCAGGGCGGCGACACCGGCAATGAATTGCACACCGGCATGCGGTGGTGCCGTTTCCATCAGGCGATCGGCCAGCCGTGCCGCGTCGATCCAGCGGCTCTGGTTCAATGCCGAGACGGCTTGTGCGTAGAGGTGTTGCGGGTCGGATGTGTTCGGATTCATCGAGGGAGCTGTCATTGGCGGACGTCTTACGATAGCGGGTCGGCCGACTGCCGGGGTGCGTGCCACTCGGAAATGGGAGGCTGCGAGGACGGAGCTGAGCGCCTCATCGGAGCGGATGGGGGCGCGGACATCACTGCCTTCGGTGCTGCAGGAAGGCACCTGTGCGGATGATTGCCGGGTGTTGCAAGAAAGCAACATGTGTTGTGTGTCCGTTCATCGCCACTTCCCGCATTAAAATTTTGTTGCTATGATCCGGCGCTGCTGCAGGATAGGGGGGCTGTTCGCTTCTGTGTCGGCGGCAATGTATTGAAAAGGAAGGGAATTCCCGGTCCCGGACGATCGACAACGACTTTGTACACTTGGAGAGAAGAGTAATGAAGCTCACCCGAAACATGCTGAGCGACGCCGTTCGCACCTGCCTTGCGCTGGGTGCTGTCGGTGTGCTTGGCTTCACCGCAGCCCCTGCCTTCGCGCAGGAAGAACCCAGCCAGACGCTGGAACGCGTCGAGGTTACCGGTTCGCGCATCCGTTCGGCCGACGTCGAGACGGCGCAGCCGGTGTTCTCGATTTCCCGTGAGGACATCATCAATCAGGGCTTCGCCTCCGTCGGCGACATCCTGACCAACCTGACGGTTGCCGGCAGCCCGCCCATCAGCCGTACCGCCCCGCTCTCCGCTGGTGAGAACGTCGGTGGTGTCTACATCGATCTGCGCGACCTGGGTGCACAGCGCACTCTGGTGCTGGTCAACGGTCGTCGCCTGCCGATCACCACCTCCGGCCTGCAGGACGTCTCCGCGATCCCGGCCACGATGGTCGAGCGCATCGACATCCAGAAGGATGGCGCATCGTCGATCTACGGTTCGGACGCGATCGCCGGCGTGGTCAACATCATCACCCGCAAGCAGTTCAACGGTCTTGAAGTCGGCGGCTACTACGGTCAGTACGACGAAGGCGACGGCATCAAGGAGCGTCTGTCGGGCACGATCGGCGCCAGCAACGACCGCGGCTACATCACCCTCGGCATGGAATACCGCCAGGAAGACGGCGTGTGGGCCAAGGACCGCTGGTTCTCCGAGGTGTCCTACCCCGGCTTCCCGCAGTACGGCTGGACCACGGTCGGCCAGTACGGCGGCTTCATCTACAACGGTTCGCGTTGGGTGGCCGACCGTCCGGGTCCGGCGATCGGCTTCGAGAACTTCCACGTTCAGACCGCCAACGATCGCAGCTACCCCAGCGAGCAGATGCACTGGCTGACCCCGCTGGAAGCCCGCACGCTGTCGATCAGCGCCGGCTACGACCTGAGCGACAGCATCCGTCTGGTCACCGACATCGGTTACAGCAACCGCATCGCCCAGTCGCAGATCGCCGGTTACCCGTTGCAGGGCACGCAGGCCCGCGGTGGCCTCATCTCCGCACCGGCCGCCTATCAGCTGGACGCGAACAGCTACTTCAACCCGGTCGGCACCAACGTCAGCTGGTGGCGTCGTGGTTGGGACGTGCCGCGTGGCAACAACCGCGACCTGAAGAGCTGGCGTTTCACCACCGCGCTGGAAGGCAGCTTCAACTTCGGCGAAACCCACTACATGGATTGGGACGTCGGCATGATGTACGCCGATAACGATCTCAACATCACCGGCACCGGCAACTTCAACCTTGCCCGCCTCAACCTCGCCACGGGTCCGTCGTTCCTGAACGCCCAGGGCGTCGTCCAGTGCGGTACACCGGCCAACCCGATTCCCGTCACCGCGTGCGTTCCGTTCAACCCGTTCGCCGGTTACGGTGCGGGTGCGGTCGAGAACTCGCTGGCCGATCCGAACGTGCAGAACTTCGTCTTCTTCGAAAGCCATGCTCTCGGCGAAACGAAGACCTACAACTACTTCGCCAACTTCAGCGGCAACGCCTTCGCGCTGCCGGCGGGCGACCTGACCTACGCCGTGGGCTTCGAGCGTCGCAAGGAGAAGGGTACGTTCGTTCCTGACGTGCTGCAGTACACCAACGCCTCGACCGACCTGGGCTCCGGCCCGACCCGCGGCGAGTACGACGTGGATGAAGTCTACGCCGAGCTCAACGTGCCGCTGCTGTCCGGCGTCACCGGTTTCCAGGATCTGACCTTGAGCCTGGCGTCGCGCTACTCGGACTACAGCTCGTTCGGCGACACCACCAACAGCAAGGCCGGTTTCACCTGGAAGCCGATCGACGACCTGCTGGTCCGCGCCACCTGGGCGGAAGGTTTCCGCGCTCCGACCATCAGCAACCTGTACGGTGGCGGTTCGCAGAGCTTCGTGACCGGCTTCGTTGATCCGTGCGATACGCGTTTCGGTGTCGCAGCCAACACCCCGCGCTGCTTGCAGGATGTCGGCCCCGGCTACCGCCAGTTGCAGCAAGGCTTTGTTCCGACCGAAACCCCGGGTGCGCAGACGCCGGTGCCGTTCTTCAGCGGCTCCAACCCGTTCCTGCAGCCGGAATCCTCGACCTCCTGGACCGCCGGTCTGGTGTGGAGCCCGAGCTTCTTCGACGGCTTCAACGCCTCGTTGGACTGGTGGAAGATTCGCGTCGAGAACACCATGGTCAGCGACACCGCCAACGCGATCGTGAGCGACTGCTATGTCGCCCTGATCGAAAGCCGTTGCCAGCTGTTCACGCGTGATCCGGCCCTGGGCATCGTCAACAACCTGACCTATGGCCTGCGCAACTCGGGCTGGACGGAAATCGAAGGTTTCGATCTGGGCTTGGCTTACCGTTTCGAAACCGACAACCTCGGCAGCTTCCTGTTCAACTGGGATACGACGTACTTCTCCAAGTACCTCTCGACCTCCACCAACGATCCTGACGTGATCCCGGCACCGGCGGTTGGTTTCTACTCCCGCTTCCGTGTCCGCTCCAACGCGGGCGTCACCTGGAACTTCGGTGACTTCGGCGTGAGCTGGAATGCACGTTACTTCTCCTCGGTGAAGGAAGACTGCTACTTCGACGAGTTCTGCAACATCCCGAACTACCAGGCTCCGTGGACCCAGGGCAACGTCGTTCCGATGAACAAGGTGGGTTCCACCACGTTCAACGACCTCCAGGTGCGTTGGAATGCGCCGTGGAATGCAACGATCTCGGTCGGTGCGAACAACGTGTTCGAGAAGTACGGTCCGATCATGTACACCCAGCCGAACTCGGGCTTCTCGTACTACGGTGGCTACGACTTCGGTCGCTTCACTTACGTCAAGTACGACCAGCGCTTCTGATAGGCTGAGACTGCTGTATCGTGTGACCGCTGCGGCCCCGAAAGGGGCCGCAGTTTTTTCAGCGACTGAAATCGTGCGACCGACGCGCGTCACGCTCCGGGCACACTCGGACAAACTTGCAGGATGTTGGGATGAACGCAGCTCGCCCTACCCAGGACATGGCATTTTCCGCGCTGGAGCGCGGCGACTTCAGGGCGGCGGCCGCGCTCGCGCAGGAAGCCCTGGCGCGTGATTCGGCACAGCCGCCGATGCACTTTGTCGCAGGGGTGGCCGCATTGGAGCAGAAAAATCCGGTTGCGGCGGTGTCGCATCTGGAAAACGTGCTGGATTTCGCGCCACTGCGGATTCCAGCCCGCGTCCACCTCGCGCGCGCATTCGCGATGATGCAGCGCTTGCCCGAGGCCATCGCCCACGCGGAACAGGCGCAGGCATTGGCGCCGCAGGATCCGTTCGTGCAGGACACCGCCGGCGTGATCTTCACCGATTGCGGCCAGCATGAGCGCGCGCTGGAGGCATTCCGACGCGCGATCGAACTGGCGCCGCGCCATGTCGGCGTGCGCTACAACCTCGCCACCGCGCATATCGCGCATGGCAATCTCGCCGAGGCCGAGGAGCAGCTGGAAGCCTGCATTGGCATGGATCCGATGCATTGGCGTGCCCATCACGCGCTTTCCTACCTGCGCCGTCGAAGCAAGGACGACAACCATGTCGCCCGTCTCGAGGCGACGCTGCAGCGTCTGCAAGGGAGGGTCACCGCCTCGCTCTACGTCGGCATGGCGCTCGCGAAGGAGCTGGAGGATCTTGGCGATTACGCTGGATCGTTCCATCATCTCACCCAAGCCAAAAATGGCCCGCGCCAACTGCTTCGCCACGATCCCGCCAAGGATCGGGCCTTGTTCGATGCTCTGCGCGGCATCCCGTTGCCGACGGCAGCTGCGGCGCAGGGCTGCGATTCGGACGAGCCGATTTTCATTCTCGGCATGCCGCGTACCGGCACCACACTGGTCGATCGGATTCTTTCCAGTCACCCGCAGGTGACTTCGGCAGGCGAGCTTCATCATTTCGCATCGGCGTTGAAGCGCACTGCCGGTGGGCAGGCGTTCAACCTGTTTTCTCCCGAGGATCTGGGTCGGGTGCGCGATCTGGATTGGGCCGCGATCGGCAGCAGTTATGTGGAAAGCACTCGGCCGCTCACCGGCAAAACGCGGCATTTCACCGACAAGTTGCCACACAACTTCCTCTACGCCGGGCTGATCGCTGCCGCGCTGCCGCGCGCCAGGATCATCTGCGTGCTGCGTGATCCGATGGACACCTGTCTTTCCAATTTCCGTCAGTTGTTCGCGCCGGAATCACCGTATTTCGATTACAGCTACGACCTGCTGCACACCGGCGAGTACTACATCGGCTTCCGCAAACTCATGCAGCACTGGCATGAGGTTGCGCCGGGCCGGATCTTCGATGTCTGGTACGAGGACGTGGTGAACGATCAGGAAGGCAGCACGCGGGCGCTGCTGGATTTCTGCCATCTGGAATGGGATCCGGCCTGTCTGGCGTTCGACCGCAATCAGGCACCGGTTGTCACGGCCAGTTCCGCGCAGGTGCGTGAGCCACTCTATCGCAGTGCGATGCAACGCTGGAAGCGTTACGGTGACGCGCTCGAACCGCTCCAGCGATTGCTGGAAAGTGCCGGTCTTCACACCCGCTGACCACCACGTCGGAGCGCTCCTCGAATGTCCAGATCCCGAACTGCCTATGTGTGTACCGAGTGTGGCGCGACTGCGAACAAGTGGCAGGGGCAATGCCCCGAGTGCGGCGTCTGGAACACCCTGACCGAGTTTGCCGTGGAACCGGCTTCCGCGGCCAAGGCACGCGGTGCGCGTGCCGGCTACGCAGGCGTCGGCGACGCAGCGAAGGTGACGCGCCTGGCGGAGGTGTCCCAAGGCTCCGAGTCGCGTCAGGCCACGGGCATCGGCGAGCTGGACCGCGTGCTGGGTGGTGGTTTGGTGGAAGGTTCGGTGGTGCTGATCGGTGGCGACCCGGGCATCGGGAAGTCCACGCTGTTGCTGCAAACGCTGGCTGCACTCGAGCCGCGTCTTCCCGGCCTGTATGTCACCGGTGAGGAAAGCCTCGGGCAGGTCAGCGCGCGAGCGGCGCGGCTGGGGCTGCAATTGGGCGGTTTGCGGTGTCTCACCGAGACCTGCATCGAGCGCATCGTGCCGCAGCTGGTGCAGGAAAAGCCGCGCCTGTTGGTGATCGATTCGATCCAGACGATGTATTCGGACCAGATCACCGCGGCACCGGGATCGGTCAGCCAGGTGCGCGAGAGCGCGGCAAAACTGGTGCGCTTTGCCAAGGAAACCGGAACCAGCGTGTTCCTGGTCGGCCACGTCACCAAGGAAGGCGGCATTGCCGGCCCGCGGGTGCTCGAACACATGGTCGATGCCGTGTTGTATTTCGAGGGTGAGAGTGGCAGCCGCTTTCGCGTGCTGAGGGCCTTCAAGAACCGGTTTGGTGCGGTCAACGAGCTTGGCGTGTTCGCGATGAGCGAGGGCGGATTGAAAGAAGTGCCGAATCCGTCGGCCATCTTTCTCTCAGGCAGTCGGGAGCCGCAGCCAGGAAGCTGCGTGATGGTGACGCGAGAAGGCACGCGGCCGTTGCTGGTCGAAGTGCAGGCGTTGGTCGATCACAGCCCGCTGGCCAATCCGCGTCGTGTTGCACTGGGACTGGAGCAGAACCGCATGGCGATGCTGCTGGCGGTGATGCATCGCCATGGGGGTGTCGGCGTCTACGATCAGGACGTGTTCGTCAATGTCGTCGGCGGCATCCGCATCCAGGAAACCGCTGCGGACCTGCCGGTGCTGCTGGCGATCCTGTCCAGCTTCCGCGGGCGTGCGCTGGAAACGCCGACCGTGGCGTTCGGCGAAGTCGGGTTGTCCGGAGAGATCCGGCCGGTACCCAATGGCGAGGAGCGCCTGCGTGAAGCCGCCACGCATGGTTTCAGGCGCGCCATCGTGCCACGTGCCAATGCTCCCAAGAAGCGTCTCGGCGAACTGCAGGTGATTGCCGTCGAGCGCTTGGGGGATGCGCTCGAAGCGGCGCAATAGACAGGGCCGCCTCGCCTCCTTCGGCGGCAAGCCGATAGTTCCGACGCACGAGTCGGAAATCCCGGGCATGCGTGCGAATCGCGCGACGCAGGAGGCTTGCCGGTTCGCCTCCGACGCAATAGCTGCCTTTTCGTCTTGTTAAGGCAATTTTAATAATTCGTAAAGTTTGGATAGAATCGGAACCAGCCCCGTTAAGCACATGGGCCGTTCTGGTCAGGGGATGGGGCTGCCGTTGAAAATTTCGGGCCATATTGGAGAGCAAAAATGAAGTTGAAAAGAGCAAAGCTGCGTGAGGCGATCGTTTCTTCGCTTGCGCTGGGTGCGATGTCGCTTGCCGCCAGCGGCATGGTGTTTGCCCAGGAAGAGGAGAGCGCCGAAATCAGGCTCGACGCGGTCACCGTCACCGGTACCCGCATCAAGAGCCAGACCATGACCGAGTCCGCACCAATCACGGAAATCAGTCCCGAGGAGTTCAAGTACTACGGTGCCACCACGGTCGAGGACCTGGTCAATCAGTATCCGCAGGTCGACCTGTATTTCGACAACTTCCAGAACAATCCATCCTACGGCCACTCGGTGGTTTCGCTGCGCTCGTTGGGGCCGGCGCGCACGCTGACCCTGGTGAATGGCCGCCGCCTGCCGTCCAGCCGGAATGAGCTTGCCGATACGTCCATCGTGCCGCCGGCACTGATCAAGCGTGTCGACATCCTGACCGGCGGTGCCTCGGCCATCTACGGTGCCGACGCCGTGGCAGGTGTGGTCAACTTCATGCTCGACGACAAGTTCGAGGGCATCAGCCTCACCTACGGCTATTCGGCGTACCAGCACAACAACGACAACAAGGAAATGCAGCGCCTCAACGATGAGGCGGGCTACGAAGCACCTACCGGCAGTTCCGGCTTCGATGGCATCAGCCGCAACGCCGACCTGATCGTCGGCGGCAGTTTTGCCGGTGACCGTGGTCATGCCGTGGGCTGGGTCACCTGGCGCGAAAATGATGCGCTCTACCACGGTCAGCGCGACTACACCCACTGTTCGGTGTGGTACGACGAGCCTGTGTGCGGTGGTTCGGGTACCGCGGATCCGGGCCGTTTCACCGTTGCCGAAGTCGGCGGCGCGAATCTGGGCAACTTCATCTACAACGGTTCAGGCTATGAGCCGGGTGTTCACCTTTACAACTACGCACCGGTCAACTTCTTCCAGCGCCCGGACAAGCGCATCACGGCGGGTTTCACCGCGAGCTACGAGATCAACGATCACTTCACGCCGTATGTCGAGGCGATGTTCCTGGAGCGCCGTTCCGAAATGCAGATCGCCGAATCCGGTGCGTTCGGTGTTCCGATCACGGTGAACTGCAACAACCCGCTGATCGGCACCCTCTGCGCCGACGCCGGTGTCACCACGGAGCAGACACGCATCACCATGTGGAAGCGCAACGTCGAAGGTGGTCCGCGCCACCACGGCTCCGACGACAGCACCTACCGACTCACCGCCGGCGTGAAGGGTGCGATCCTGGATGCCTCCACCTGGACCTATGACATTTCTGCGTCGTCGGGCCGGTACAAGACCACCGATATCGGCACCAACGACTTCCTCATCAGCCGTATCGCTGCTGCGGCAACGGGGTGTACGGATCCTGTCTATGGCTCGTTCGGTGGTTGCCAACTCTGGGACATCTGGAACGACAACATCACCGCTGAAGCCGCCGCCGCGATGGCCGGTACCAGCTTTGCCATCTACAAGAACAGCTACACCGCGCTGTCCGCAGTGGCCAGTGGTGAACTGGGCTTCGGTTTTCCGGGTGCGGATGGCGAGCGCATCGGCCTGGCCGTGGGTGCGGAGCGTCGCTCCTATTCCTACTCCAGCGTCTACGACACCGACTCTTCCGCCGGCAACTTCGCCGGTGCCGGTGCGGCCGACTTGCCGGTGAACGCCGACAACTCCGTGACCGACCTCTTCTTCGAGGCCGGCTTGCCGATCTATGTCGGCAACGGCGCGATGAATCGTTTCGATGCCTCGTTGGGCTATCGCTATTCGGACGACGACACCTCCGGTTCAAACGATACCTACAAGCTGGGTCTGTCGGCCCTGTTCTGGGACAGCAAGCTGCTGCTGCGCGCCGGCTACAACCGCGCCGTGCGTTCCCCGAGCTTGAACGACATGTATTACCCGCAGCGTATCGTCCTTGGGGGAACCCGCGACTTCTGCGCCGGCCCGAATCCGGAGTTCACCGCAGAACAGTGCGCGCGCACCGGCCTGCCGACCTCGGCCTATGGCAACGTTCCGGCAAGCCCGGCCAACCAGTACAACGCACTGACTGGCGGTAACCCCGACCTCCTGCCGGAAATCGCCGACACCTACACCGTCGGTTTCGCAATCGAGCCGATCAAGGACCTGACTCTGGCGCTGGACTGGTACAGCATCAAGATCGAAGACGCGATCGGTGGCATTGGTTACAACAACATCCAGCTCCTCTGCATGGAGCAGGGACTGTATTGCGACAGGATCCAGCGCGATGGTCGCTTCGGCGATTACGACCTGTGGATCGGTCTGGCGGCAGATCCAGGCACCGGCCACATCCGCAACCTGGCGGGCAACATCGGTGTGGACGAGCGTGAGGGGCTGGACTTCAGCGCGGGCTACACGTGGGACCTCGGACCAGGCCGCTTGAGCACGACCTTCGTGGGCAATTACGTCCTGTCCGAGTACACCATGGCACTGGCGTCGGACCCCAGCACCGGTTACGAGTGCAAGGGGCTGGTCAACGACACCCAAGGGTGCCAGACACCCAAGTGGCGCCACATCGCCCAAGCGCGGTATTCGTGGGATCGCTACGCCCTGGGTCTGCGCTGGCGTCATATCGGCGGGGTGGACTACAAGGACGCGGACGGCTCACAGCTGACCGACGTCATCTGGCTGGGCACGGGCGTGTCGTCTTACAACTACCTCGATCTGAACGGTAGCGTGAGCGTCGGTCCTGCCACGGTGTCGCTGGGCATCAACAACATCTTCGACAAGGAGCCGCCGTTCGTGGGCGATGCCGACGGTGGATTCGGTTCCCATGCGAACTCGCTGGGCGGTTACGACCAAGCGGGCCGTTACATCTTCGGCAGCATCAACGTGAACTTCTGATCCATTCGGAACGTTTCATTGGCACAACTTCGGCGGCGGGCTTCGGCCCGCCGCTTTTTTGGGCGCCGCATTGATGCAGGACTTGCGAGCACATGGTCGCGGTCAGGCTCGTTTCCGCACCGTGCCTGCAGGGTGGGGGGCAGCTCAACGCATTGATCAGCCTCTGGGCTGCATGTCGAAGGCGATGGTCAGCCGCGATTGCGGGTCATCGAAGGGCACCGTGCCGTGCCACAGATAGGAAGGAAACAGTGCCAGATGGCCTGGCTTGGGCTGGATGAGGCGGCGTGGCGGCAGGTCCAGTCCCAGCTCTTCCAGAGGCTGACCGAACTGGATCCATCCGGCACGGGATGCACTGCCGGATGCAAGCACGCTGCCGGGTAGTGCGACATAGAAGGCCGAGCTGCCCCAGCCGTTGTTGTGGATGTGATTGGAGTGATGCCCGGACGACGCAAGCCTTACCGACCAGGAACCGACGAAACGCACGCTGCGCTGCTTGCGTGACAGGAATGGATGCGCTGCATCGCCCGGCAGCATGGCAAGCCAGTGTTCGACGGTGGTGCGCAAGGCGTCTTCCGCCGCACGGATGACACCATCGTCGCGCCCAAACAGGCGGCCTGCCGTTTGCGTGCCGCCACGCACGCTTTGATTCACCGGCTCTCGGTTGGCGTTGTGCATGCGATCCAGCGTGTCGGTCAGGGTTTGGAGGAACGCGGACAGGTCGTCAAACCCCGGCGGCGGCGCGATTTCCGCAAAGCCCACCAGCCTGTCGTAATCGCACAGCCAATGCTCGCGCTCGTCGCCGGCCAGCCGCCAGGCCGTACCCAGGTGGCTCCAGCCTTCCTGGTTGTTCGGATCGAGTTCCACCGTCTTTTCCGCACAACACGTGGCCAGTTCGAAATCCCGGATGCGGAACGCGTGCCTGGCGCGCGCATTGAGAAACTCCGGCAGCATGTCCAGACCGCCGCGCGCCGCCATCGCATACAGGGCTGCTGCCTGATCGTGTTGTTGCAGTGCATCCAGTGCATCGGCGGCGAACCAGGCCAGCAACGCATCCTCAGGTTCGCGTCGGCGCAGCGGCTCCAGCAGCGCCAGGGCTTCGTCCGCGCGCTTTGTCGCCAGCAACATGCGCGCGAACGCCAGTTGCAACGCACGATTGTCCGGCTGCCGCCGGGCCGCCGCGCGAAACTCGCCGAACGGGTCTTCTCCCGGCGCGCGTTCCGAGTCGTTTTCCCACAGGAGATGGCTGAGGGTTTCATGCGCAGGCACATGCGCCGGATGCAGGGCGACCAGCGTGCGTGCGCCAGCAACCGCTTCCGCCGGACGACCGGCGTCGGCCAGCACGCCGTTGATGGCGTCCTGCAATTCGGGCATCCGGGAGCCGCGTTGTTGCAACATGCGCTCCGCCGTCCGATACGCGGCCAGTGCCTCGTCGATACGCCCCAGCAAGCGCAGCACCACGCCCAGATCGATCCATGCGGACAGCAGATCCGGCGCCAGGAGCAGTGCCTTGCGCAGCACGGGCTCCGCCGCTTCCAGTTGGTCCTGGGTACGCAGGGCCTTGCCGTGCTGGGCAAGGGCGACGGCGTAATTCCGTCTCACCATCGTGTTGCCCGGCAGCAAGGCCAGGGCGCGTTCGAACGCCGTCTCGGCCTGCTGCGGATGGCCAGTGTCGGCCAGGCACATGCCCAGCAACTGCCACGCGTCCGCTGCGTGTGGTGCCTGCTCGGCCAGTGTTTCGGCAATGGGCAGGGCCTGCGCAGGTTGCCGCGATTGCAGCAGCCTCTGTGCCTGCCTGAAGCGTTCCGCCTGCGACGCATTCAATGGCTGATTGTGCAGCACCACCCGTCTGGCCTCAGCGCACGCGGCGCACGCGCAAGAACACGCCGTTGGAGGTTGTCAAAACGTAATTTCCGACGATGCCGCGGCGCACGGTGACGGTGTCTCCGGTTTTCACGTGGCCGTTGGTCTTCGCATCGGTCTGGACCCAGAGCTGGCCATTTTCAAGTGCGAAACTGCGTGATCCGCCGCGCCCGTAATCCACCGACAGTACGCGGCTTTCGACATGCTCAGGCTCAGTGGGCTTTTCCAGGCCGAAGTCGCCTCGGGCTGTGTCGGCAGCGCCGCTGATCGTGTCCGGATCGGGTGGAAACGCATTGTCGTAGCAGGCCAGCCGTGTCGAGGGATCAGGGACCTTGGCGCATGGATGGCGGCCGGTTTCTGCCGACAAGGGTGGAGCCAGCAGGCAAATCAGCAAGATCGAAAGCGAGCGCATCGGGTTCGACGGATGGGACAGACGAGGACAGCATACCCTGCGATTTCGCGCTGCGCCGCCATGGGGTCAGGTTTCCATGGGCGGCTGATGAAAGCCGCTGGCGATGCGGCGGATTCAGCGCGTCAGCTTCTGATCCGCGAAGGATGGATGCGTCAGCCTGCCGTGCGCCACTTGCTCATCGCGCCCGCAAGCGCGGCAGCCATTTCGCGCTCGGCCACCGACAGCAGCGGATTCCATACGTCGAACATCAGGATCACGCGTGTCTGGCCGCTGTCGTTGCGCGCCTCGTGTTCGATGGTGTCGTCGAACACCCAGCATTTGCCCTCGCGCCATGGCTTCCAGTCGTAGCCGACGCGGAAGTGGCAGTTTTCCGGCACCACCAGCGGCAGGTGCGCCACCAGACGCGCGTTGGTTTCGCCGGTGTGCGGCGGGATGTGGGCGCCGGGAGCCAATGCGGAGAACATCGCATTCGGGCACAGGCCGGGGATGTTCACCGCGTCCACCAGTGCCAAGGCCTCCGCGGTGCGGGGGCATTGCGACAAGTGCTCGTGCACCGGGCTGCCATGCGCGTACAGGTGGAAGCCGGTCCAGTTGCGCGAGTGGTTGAGCTTGTCCCACTGGTTCACCGGATCGTCGGGGCCGTACTGGATGTAGGGCACGAACTCGTCGCCGCGTTGGGCGAGCATGGCCTGCAATTCGGCCTTGATCGCATCGGTGCGCGATTCGAGTTCGGCCATCCACGGGAAATGTGCGTTGTCGTAAAACGTGAGCGCGGGCAGGCGCGGCACATGCAGTTGGTTGCAGGTGGATGGGTAGGGCTTGGTCTTTCCGGCGAGGATCGAAATCGCCTCGTCCCAGCGCCCGTTCAATGCTGCCTCCACGCCGGAACGTTCGGCAGTGACCATGTGCCGCAAGAACTCGATCAGTTCGTCGCTGTCGCGCTGCACGACGTCGCGCGCATGTTCCAGGCGCCGGCGCAGCGCAGGTGGCCAGTGCGGTTCGTCCGGCGCTACCTTGAGTGCATTGCGGAACACGCTCGCCGCTTCGCGCGGTTGGTGCTCGCGTTCGAGAAACTCTGCCTTTTCGAGCAGACCAGGGAGGAAGTACGGATCGATCGTCAGGCTGGCGACGATGGCGTTCCATTGCGGAGCGCTGCGCCCTGCGTCGCGATGCACCCGCGCGATGCTGAGCGGGATCATCGGGTCGCGCGGCGCCCGCTGCTGCGCAGCCTGGAGCAGTTCGATCGCGCCATCGCGGTCGCCACGCTGGAATGCGTGCACGCCAAGGCTGAAAAGAGCTTGCACGTGGTTCGGATCAATCGCGCGGACCTGCGCCCACAGACGCTCGGCCTCTTGCCAGCGTCCTGCCGAGGCGGCGCTGCCGGCTGCGTCGATCAGTGTCCTCAGATCGTTGTCGAGCATGATTTCTTCGCGGTTTCGGCAAACCGTCGGGAGTATAGTCCAGGCCAGTTCGCTGGCCGCGTGGGGCGCGATGCCGTCGGGACGCTAATCCCTCAACACCGACAATTCGTGCTGCAGCGTCCGGTGATTTCCCAGATTCAGTTCGATCAGCCGCTTGAGCTGGGCGAAGCTGCCCAGGTCGATCTTGATGCAGGTGAAGCCCAGACCGACACCTTCGACGATGCGCGCCAGTTCGACGCCCATGCTTATCAGGATGCCCCCTTCCAGCCGCAGATCGAGGCGGTAACGGTTGGCCACCGCGCCGTTCCAGTTTTCCGGGCGCTCCACCAGGACCCCGGAGAGCGACAGGTCCAGCAGCTGCGTGTTCCACATCGCACTGCCCGAATACAGCCGTGCACTGCCTTCGACGGGGAAGCGATGGAACCGGCGCTGCGCTGCGTCGGTCATCGGGATGGCGATGGGGTCTTGGATGCTCATCCGCTCCGCGCCAGAACCAGTTCAAGGACAAACTTGCTTCCGAAGAATGCCATGCCAAGCAGGACCATGGCCGTCAGCGTGAGGCGCACCGCGCGCCTGCCACGCCATCCGTGGAAGACTCTCCCCATCAGCAGCGCTCCGAATATCCCCCAGGCCAGCAGCGAGAGCACGGTCTTGTGCACCAGGTGCTGGGCGAACAGGTTTTCGACGAAGACCACGCCCGTCATCAATGCCAGTGTCAACAGCGCGAAACCGGCGAAGATCAGGCGGAACATCAGCGTTTCCACCAGTGTCAAGGGCGGGAATGCCCGCAGCATCGCACCCAGGCGTCGTTGCCGGAGCGCACGCTCCTGCAGCCACAGCGCAATGGCGAGCAGCGCCGCCAGACTCAATGCGGCATAGGCCAGCAGTGCAAGGCCGGCGTGCAGCTGGATCTGCCAGCCCAGTGCCTGTGCAGTGCGTGGAGCGAAAGGCAGGTAGGCGTACAGCGCCAGCATCACGGCCGCGATGGGGTAGGCCGTGACGCCCAGCGCGCCAATGGCACGGGAGAGGGCGAGCCCGGCAGTGAGCGCGGCGGTACCTAGACCGATCAGCGAAAGCGCAGTGAAAAAATGCAGCTCGATCCCGCCGGAAACATGCCATGACACGATGTGCGCGCTGACGTGCAGCAGCGCCGCGATCAGCGCCATGCCGGCAGGAGCGCGCGCTTCCCCCGAGGCCTTTGCCAGCTCGTGCGCCTGCCACAGGGCGGCGGCGATGTAGGCGGCGATGGCAGTGCTGGCTAACACGATGGGCATCGAGCAAGTTTGGCACAGGCCGGAGGTGCTTGGCAGCGCGGGCAGGCGTGAAGGCATGACACGCTTTATACTTTCCGGCCGTTTCTCCATTCACGGCCACCATGTTCGATTCCCTGAGCCAACGCCTTTCCTCCACGATCCAGCGCCTGCGCGGGCGTGGCCGGTTGACCGAGGAAAACATCCGCGAGGCCACCCGCGAGGTGCGCGTGGCATTGCTGGAAGCCGATGTGGCACTGCCGGTGGTGCAGGCGGTGATCCAGCGCATCAAGGTGCGCGCGGTCGGTCAGGATGTGCTGAAGAGCCTGACGCCGGGCCAGGCCCTGATCAAGGTGGTGCGCGACGAGCTCACTGCGGTGATGGGTGCCCAGAGCGCCGAGCTGAATCTCAACGTGCCGGCGCCGGCCGTGGTGCTGATGGCTGGTTTGCAGGGTGCGGGCAAGACCACCACCGTCGGCAAGCTGGCCAAGCTGCTCAAGGAGCGGCGCAAGAAAAAGGTGATGGTGGTTTCCGCCGACGTTTACCGCCCGGCGGCGATCGAGCAATTGAAGACACTGGCCGAGCAGACCGGCGTGCTGTTCTTCCCGTCCGATCCTTCGCAAAAGCCGGTGGACATCGTCAATGCCGCCATCGCCGATGCGAAAAAGAGCTTTGTCGATGTGCTGCTGGTGGACACCGCCGGTCGCCTTGCCATCGACGAGGCGATGATGGCCGAGATCAAGGCGCTGTACGCGGCCGTGAATCCGGTTGAAACCTTGTTCGTGGTCGATGCGATGACCGGCCAGGATGCCGCCGTCACCGCCAAGGCGTTCGCCGAGGCACTGCCGCTGACCGGCGTGGTGCTGACCAAGACCGATGGCGATGCGCGCGGTGGCGCAGCATTGTCGGTGCGTTACATCACGGGCCGCCCGATCAAGTTCATCGGTACTTCGGAAAAGATGGACGGTCTGGATGTGTTTCATCCCGACCGCATCGCCAGCCGCATCCTCGACATGGGCGACGTGCTCTCGCTGGTGGAGCAGGTCGAACGCGATGTGGATCAGGAAAAGGCCGCCAAGCTCGCCGAGAAGGTCGCCAAGGGCAAGAAGTTCGACCTCAACGACATGCGCGACCAGCTCGAACAGATGCAAAACATGGGTGGCATCCACGCCTTGATGGACAAGCTGCCAGGCATGGGCCAGGTGCCCGAGCAGATGAAGAATCAGGTCACCGGCAAGGAAGTGCCGCGCATGATCGCCATCATCAACTCGATGACGAAAAAGGAGCGTCGCCATCCGGCGTTGCTCAATGGCTCGCGTCGTGCCCGCGTGGCGAAAGGTTCCGGCACCACGCCGGCCGATGTGAATCGCCTGCTCAAGCAGTACCAGGGCATGGAAAAGATGATGTCCAAGCTCTCCAGCGGCGGCATCAAGGGCATGCTGCGCGGCATGAAGGGCATGATGGGCGGACGCGGCCCCGGCGGCTTTCCGATGCGCTGACGGACGATGCAACCGTGAACGCGACGGGCGAGGACATTCGCTTCAACCCGGCGGTGGTACGCGGTTTCATCGTGTTCGCACGCTGTGTCGGTGTTTTACTCGCACTGGCCGCGCTCGCAGTACTGCTGACCTGGATGACCGGCGCGGGGCCGTTGCACGGGTTCGTGCAATCGGGCATCAGCGCCCGCGCTGGAACAGCCCTGGGACTGCTGATCGCCGCCATCGCCCTGCTGCTTTGCTACAAAGCGCCGCGTGTCAGCATCGGGCTGTCGCTGATGGTGCTGGCGCTGGGCATCAGCGAGTTGGCGTATTACGGACTGGGCACCGGCGCTCTGGACTGGTCGCGTATCGGCGCCAGCTTGCCGGCATGGCCGGAACGGCCGCTGGAGCACATGACGCTGCTGACGGCACTGTCCTTCGTGATGATGGGATGTGTGGGTATAGCGTCGGTGCAGGCACGCATGACATGGGCGCGCGATGCCGCCGCATTGGCGGTGGTGGCTACGGCAATGGCATCCGGCGCACTCTGGGGGCTGATCCTGGCGGGCGATGGCGGCGAGCTGCAGCGTCGCATGCCGATCATGAGTGCAGCCTTGCTGTTGCTGTTGGCACTGGGGTGGCTGTCTTCGGCGCCCACCACCGGCCTTACCCGCATTGCCGTTGCCGACAGCATCGGCGGCGCCTTCGCTCGGCGCTTGATCCTGCCTTCCTTGTTGTTGCCCCTGCTGTTCACCTTTGCCTTCAAGATGGTGCAGGTGTGGCTCGACATGCCCGAGTCACTGGCGCTGGCACTGGCGGCCGTGGCGGGCGGCGGTGCAGTGGCGCTGATGGTCGTTTGGGTGGCCTTTTTGCTCGATCGCAGCGAGCGCCAGCGGCATGCCGTGCACGTATTGCGCACCGATGCCACGACCGATGCATTGACCGGTGTGGCCAATCGTCGTGCCTTCGACACGGCTTTGGCGAGAGCGCTCGATGACGATGCTTCCGGAGCTTTGCTGCTGCTCGATCTGGATCGGTTCAAGTCGTTCAACGACAGTTTCGGCCATCCGGCCGGCGATGAAGTGCTGCGCGAAACCGGGCGGTTGCTGCGTGGCGCGATACGCCCGCACGACATGGTGGCGCGCTATGGCGGCGAAGAGTTCGCGATTCTGCTGCCGGGCGCCGACGCGGCAGGTGCCGGGCGCGTGGCGCAGCGCGTGCTGGACGCGTTCCGCACGCATCCGTGGCCGTTGCGGCCGGTGACGATCAGCATCGGAATCGCCGTGGCCTCGGAGGGCGACACGGCGCAATCGTTGCTGCAACGTGCCGATGCGGCGCTGTACCTCAGCAAGCGGGATGGTCGAGATCGCTGCACGCTGGCTGCTAAATAGCGCGTGCTGCCGGTTCGATCCGGCCCCACTTGGCCGCAGGCCGATATCAAGGTACACTTTCCGGCTCACCCGGCCATTCCGGCCGCTGGGCAACACCGAGCAAACCTCATGGTCAAGATCCGCCTCACCCGCGGCGGCGCCAAGAAGCGCCCCTTCTACCACGTCATCGTCACCGACCAGCGCAACAAGCGTGATGGCCGCGCGATCGAGCGTATCGGCTTCTACAACCCGGTTGCCAAGGGTCAGGAGCCGCGCGTCCAGCTCGACACCGACCGCATCAAGCACTGGATCGGCGTTGGCGCACAGCTGACCGAAAAGGTCGACCAGCTTTACCGCGAAGCCCTCAAGGCTGCGCCGGCTCAAGCCGCCGCCTGAATTTGAGCGACGTGCCGGCATGAGCGGCGAGCGCCGTATCCTGCTGGGCCGCATCGCCGGCGCGCATGGCGTGCAAGGCTGGGTCAAGATCGAATCCCACACCCAGCCGCGCCGCAATATCTTCCGTTACCTGCCGTGGACACTGCGTCATCGTGGTGTCGAGCATGTGGTCGAGGCGGTGGAGGGGCGCGAGCAGGGCAAAGGCCTTGTCGGACACTGGCCGGCACTGGAAACCCGCAACCACGCCGAGGCCATGATCGGTGCGGAAATCTGGGTGCCGCGCGATGCGTTGCCGCCGCCCCGCCCGGGCGAATACTACTGGGTCGATCTGGAAGGCCTGCACGTGGTGGGCGCGGATGGCTTTGCCTTCGGTCGCGTCTCGCACTTGTTTTCGACAGGCTCCAACGACGTCATGTCGGTCATCGGCGAGCGCGAACGGCTGATTCCGTTTCTGCGCGACGATGTCGTCAAGCGCGTGGATCTGGACGCAGGCCTGATCGAAGTCGATTGGGATCCGGAGTTCTGACCCGCGCCGGGGTCATCCGCCCATGCGCATCGACGTTCTCACCCTGTTCCCCGAGTTCATCTCCGCCGCCGCGGCGGTTGGTGTGGTCGGGCGTGCGCAGCAGCGTGGCCTGATCGACGTGCAAGCGTGGAATCCACGCGACTTCACCCATGACAATTACCGCCGCGTGGATGAGCGCACCTTCGGTGGCGGCCCCGGCATGGTCATGTCCACCCAGCCGTTGCGGGATTGCCTGGCCGCCATTCGTGCCGCAGCGCCGCTGCCTGCGCATGTCGTTTACCTCACCCCGCAGGGCACGCAACTGACCCAGCGGCGGGTGCGCGAGCTGGCCGCGTTGCCGCGCCTGGTGCTGGTCTGCGGGCGTTACGAGGGCATCGATGAGCGCCTCGTGGCACGCGAGATCGACGAAGAAATTTCCATCGGTGACTACGTGCTTTCCGGTGGCGAACTGGCGGCGGCGGTGGTGGTGGATGCGGTGGGCCGTGTGCAGCAGGGGGCGCTCAACGATGATGCCAGCGCCGCGCAGGATTCCTTCGAAGCGGGCCTGCTCGATTGCCCGCATTACACCCGGCCGGAGGTTGATGCCAACGGCGATGCCGTGCCGGCCGTGCTGCTCTCCGGTGACCACGCCGCCATCGCACGCTGGCGCCGCCAACAGGCGCTTGGCCGAACCTGGCTGCGCCGGCCGGATCTGCTGGCCAGGATGACGCTGACACGCGAGGATCGTCGCCTCCTGGAAGAATTCAGTCGCCAATGGCTGGATATGCGAGTAGTTGAATGAGTTCGCCGCGCATCTGCTTGAACATGATCGTCAAGGATGAGGCGAAGGTGATCGGGCGCTGTCTGGCTTCGGTGCGTCCTTTCATCGATGCCTGGGTGATCGTCGATACCGGTTCCAGTGACGGTACTCAGGACATTGTGCGTGAACTGCTCGCAGATTTGCCCGGCGAACTGCATGAGCGCCCATGGAGGGATTTTGGCCATAACCGGAGTGAGGCCATCACGCTTGCGCGTGGACGTGGTGACTATCTGTTCTTCATCGATGCCGACGAAGTGCTGGAGCTGCCCCAGACATTCCAGCGCCCCGTGCTTGGAAGCGATGCTTATGCACTGCAGGTCAGTTATGGCGCAACGCGCTATCAGCGGGTGTGTCTGGTCGCCAACCATATCCCTTGGCGGTGGGAGGGCGTGCTGCATGAATATCTGGTCTGCGACCGGGCGTTCGAGCGTCAGGCACTGAAAGGGCCGCGCGTCCATGTCTACAGTGACGGCGCACGCAGCCAGCAGGATGTGGCAGTCAAGTACGCCGCGGATGCGCGCGTGCTGGAGGCGGCGCTGGCCGTGGATCCGGGCAACCGCCGCTATGTGTTCTATCTGGCGCAGAGCTACCGCGATGCCGGTGAGCGAGAGGCTGCGCTCGTTCAATATGAGCGTCGTGCGGCGATGGGGGGCTGGGACGAGGAGATCTGGTACTCGCTGTATCAGACCGCATTGTTGGCGGAGTCGCTGGGGCGCTCGCCGGGTGAGGTGATCCAGCACTATCTGGTTGCCTTTGAGTACCGCCCACATCGCGGCGGCGAGGTGCTTGGTCAACTGGCGCGGTGGTGCCGCGAATCCAGGCGATTTGCGAGTGCGCGGTTGTTTGCGGCGCAAGCAATGGAATTTCCGTTGCCGGTAGCGGATGCGTTGTTCGTTGACGAATCCTGGTATCACTGGCGTTGCCGCGATGAATTTGCCATTGCCAGTTACTGGGTTGGCGATGCCGCCACGTGCCGCCGCATGTGCTTGGAACTGCTCGATGATCCCGCGCTGCCGGCCGAACAGCAAACGCGGGTTTGCGAAAATCTGGCTTTCGCCGAACAACGCCTCGCCGAGCGTGTGTTGCGATAGCCCGGCGCTCTCTGACGAGCGCCGGCCAGAAGCTATTGTCGGGCCTGTCGTGAGGTCGCACTGCCGATAATCGGGCTAGTGGGCGGGCCACTCATGACCAGGATCGTCAACTCGCCAGGATTGATATCGGTCGAAGAGTTGCCTCCTATATCGACTGGGGAAGTGGAGCTGAGGCCGCGAAGGGTACGCAGGTCGACGGTATGCGTACCGGCTGGTAGCGAGAGCATCGTATTGATTGCCGTGGTGGCGAAACTGTTGATGTTGGTTCCGTTGACGACGTTGAATCGGTTCCAGCCGCCGTCGGGCAAGAAGTTGCCGTTGACATAGATGACCGCATCCACACTGGCGTATGCGCCGGAAGTCGTGATAGTGGTGCGTGCTCCGATCGTTGCCCAGACGATCAGGGTAGAGGGATTGTCCAAGGTGAATGTCTGGGACAGTCCAGGCTGTACCGTTGCGACGTTGCTTGTCACCCCGAGGCGCCCGGCGGTGCCATAGGCGTGGTAATGCTGGAAGCTTGCCGGAGCACCGGCGGGCCCGGTCGCGCCGGTGGGGCCGGTCGCACCTGCCGGGCCAGCTTCCCCAGTGGCGCCGGTAGGGCCGATCAGTCCGTTCGCACCCGTGGCACCTGTCGGGCCGACAGGGCCTACATCCCCAGTGGCGCCGGTAGGGCCGATCAGTCCGTTCGCACCCGTGGCACCTGTCGGGCCGACAGGGCCTACATCCCCGGTGGCGCCGGTAGGGCCCGTCGGTCCGACCGCTACGCCTGCGGCGCATGGTCCAAGCAGGCCCGAGGCGGCATCGAAGCAAAGCACGCTATCGCCGGAAGTAGCGGAAGGAAGACGCGGAAGAAGAACATTTCCAGCCTCTTCCACCCGCAGAACGGGGGTGGTGTCTTGAGCTTGAATCTCGAAGCTGGATCCAGCCTTCGGTGTCACGACGACTTGTGCGGTGACAGGAAGCGAAAGCGCCAGCAACACGCTCGTTGCAAGGGCGTGGGGGCAAGTAGTGAGGCGGACAGTGCGGTAGTTCATTGTGTTCCCCCTGAGGGATGCGGGAAGGAGTCGAAAAGGTGAGACAACGCGATACTTGACGAAGCAGATGCCGCGCCAGAGACACTCACCTTGCAGGTAATCGGCGCCATGCAGGCAGAAGGGTCAGAACCGCGAGGCCCAGCAGTGCCCAGATGGACGTTGCCGGCACCATGACAGGCGCCACGGAGGCGAGGGCGAACCAGCGCTGGTTGTTGCCTGAGTCGATGGCGTTGAAGGCGGTTGGCAACCCGGGGGCGAGCCATGCCGCGCTGGAGGGGGCTGCCATATCAGCCACATCCACCCAAGCAATTTGCTGGCTGCCGGCGTTGTCCAGCGCCACGTTGGCTCGGCTACCTGGTGTCGTGCTGCGAATTGACATGCGCTGGCCCGCCACGCCGCTCAGGCGGAGCGCTGAGCTCACATCTTGGGTCGCGCCCGACGGGAACTGATAGGTCTTGCCTCGTGCGCTTTCGATGACCAAGGTGGCGAAGGTGGTGTTGCCTTGGAGCGTAGACTGGGACTGGTTGCAGCGGTCGCTGAAGACGACGGTTCCGCTTCCGGCCTGAAAGCTGCCATGGTTATTCCAGTCGCCGCCCACCTCCAACGATGCCGTCGTCGCAGCAAGCTGCCCGGCAAGGTCAAGATGTCCGACCCCGGCAATCTGGCCGTCTGCGGCGTCGACCGCACCCTCGATGCGCAGCGCGGCGCAGTCGAGATCCATGCTCGCTCCATCGAGTCGCCAGACTGCGCCACCCTCGATGTCCACGCTTTGGGCCCCTGCGGCACGAGGTGCCAGGCAGGCTGCCAGCAACAACGCACACAGAAGCGGCATCGCGCCCCTGATCGCGATAGCTCCACGCATTTCAGTTTCCCCTGAGCCAATTTCGTGAATGGTGCGGAACCATAGCAACTTCGGCACCAATAGCAACATAGGCTTTCGCAGCAGCACAGGCTGTTGCGCCAGCGATGTGCACGATTGACGGCCGCTTGGTATTTTTCGACGAGCAGGCTATAATGCGCGACTGCCCGCAGGGCAACCGGCCGCAATGGCCGCTCCTGCCCGAGCCATCGGGCCACACCACGATCCACAACCCAATCCCGCACATCGGGCCGGTGCCATCATGACCAACAAGATCATCCAGGAATTCGAGGCCGAGCAGGCCCAGCGCCAGTTGCCGGACTTCGGCCCGGGCGACACCGTCATCGTCAACGTCAAGGTGAAGGAAGGCAATCGCGAGCGTGTCCAGGCCTATGAAGGCGTGGTCATCGCCAAGCGCAACCGCGGCCTGAACTCGGCCTTCACGGTGCGCAAGATCTCGCACGGCACGGGCGTGGAGCGCGTGTTCCAGACCTTCTCGCCGACGATCGAGTCGGTTCAGGTCAAGCGTCGTGGCGCCGTGCGCGCTGCCAAGCTGTACTACCTGCGCAATCTCGAAGGCAAGGCCGCGCGCATCAAGGAAGATCTGGCCGCGACCGCCAAGGCGGGTTGATCCGCCATATCGCAGCATTCGAACCAAACCACAGGGTTCACCCGATGGCCGCGCAAGCGGCCATCGGCGTTTCCGCGCCTTGATAAATGGCCGTCGGTGCCCCATTTGGCGAGCAACCTTTTGTCATCCCGAGGCCATGCCATGACCGCCGAAACCCAGAGTTACGAGTTCCAGTCCGATGTCCAGCAGGTGCTTCGCCTGGTGGTGCACTCGCTGTATTCCAACAAGAACATCTTCCTGCGCGAGCTGGTCTCCAACGCATCCGATGCCTGCGACAAGCTGCGATTCATGGCACTGAACGATCCCACGCTGTACGGAGATCAGCCGGATCTGCGCATCGACATGTCCTGGGACAAGGACGCCCGCACCCTGACGATTGCCGACACCGGCATCGGCATGTCGCGTCAGGAGCTGGTCGACAACCTCGGCACCATCGCCCGTTCGGGTACTCGCCAGTTTCTTGATGCACTGGAAGAGGGCAAGAAGGCCGATGCCCAGCTCATCGGTCAGTTCGGTGTGGGTTTCTATGCCGCGTTCATCGTGGCCGACAAGGTCCATGTCAGCAGTCGCCGCGCCGGAAGTGACGAGGCGTTCGCGTGGGAATCCGCGGGTGACGGTCGCTTCACACTGGAGCCGTCCGACCAGGTTGAGCGCGGCACGCGCATCGTCCTGCACCTGAAAGACGGCGAGGACGAGTTCCTCGATGGTTGGACGCTGCGTTCGTTGGTCCGAACCTATTCGGACCACATCGGTTTTCCGATCCGCATGCCGGTGGAGAAGGAAGGACAGCCGACCGGGGAATGGGAGGCCGTCAATCAGGCTGCCGCGTTGTGGACACGGCCCAAGAGCGAGCTGACGGACGAGGACTACCAGCAGTTCTACAAGCACGTCAGCCACGATTTCAACGACGCGCTCGCATGGAGCCACAACCGGGTGGAGGGCAACCAGAACTTCACCTCGTTGCTTTTTGTGCCATCGAAGGCGCCGTTCGATTTCGGCATGGAGCGCGACACGCGCAAGGGGCTCAAGCTCTACATCAAGCGCGTCTTCATCATGGACGCGGCCGAGCAGATGCTGCCGAATTACCTGCGTTTCGTGCGTGGCGTGATCGATTCCGATGATCTACCCCTCAACGTCAGCCGAGAGATCCTGCAGAACAGCCGCCAGGTCGAGAAGCTCAAGAGCGCGTTGACGCGCCGGGTGCTCGACCTGCTTGAAAGGATCGCACGCGAGGAACCGGAGAAGTACGCCGGTTTCTGGCACGAGTTCGGTAATGTGCTCAAGGAGGGACTTGCGGAAGATCCATCCAGCACGGCGCGCATCGCCAAGCTGCTGCGCTTCGCGTCCACCCACACGGGCGAGCGCGATGCGCTGGTGTCGCTGGACGACTACATCGGCCGCATGAAGCCTGGCCAGGAGACGATCAATTATCTCACTGCCGATGGCTGGAACGCGGCCCGCCACAGTCCGCAGCTGGAAGCCCTCAAGGCGCGGGGCGTGGAGGTGATGTTGCTGCACGAGCGCATCGACGAATGGATGATCGGCTACCTGACCGAATACGAAGGCAAGAAGCTGCGCAACATCGCGAAAGGCGAGTTGGGTAGCGCCGAATTGGGCGAGGGTGCCAACGAGTCGACGACGCAAGACGAAACCGTCAAGGCGGCTGCCGGGTTGGTCGAGAAGCTCAAAAGCGCGCTGGGCGACCGCGTGAGCGATGTGCGGGTCAGTCAGCGTCTTACCGATTCGCCGTCCTGCCTTGTGCTGTCCGAATACGACATGGCGCTGCACATGCAACGTCTGCTCAAGGCCGCCGGTCATGATGTGTCTGCCGGCAAGCCGACGTTGGAGATCAATCCGGCGCATCCATTGCTGCAACGTCTGGACGGCGAATCCGACGCGAACCGTCGTGACGAATTGGCCCTGCTGCTGTTCGAGCAAGCGCAACTGGCAGAAGGTGCGCAGTTGGAAGATCCCGCCGCATTCGTTCGTCGCATGAACGCGCTGTTGCTGGGATGAGGAGGCCATTGCCGGCGGAACGCAAGCAGGCGTTATCCGCCGGCATACGCCAGCGAGCGTGCTGGGCATGTGCCTGATCCTTGTCGGGGTCAATGCACGCGCCGGAAGTCGCGTGATGCTCCTGGCCAATCGAGACGAGTTCCATGCCCGTCCAGCGGCAGCGGCCGCGCCGTGGAGCGATGCCCCGGGCTTGCTCGGAGGCCGCGACCTGCGCGCCGGCGGTACGTGGCTGGCGGTACGTGACGATGGCCGTTTTGCTGCGGTGACGAATCTGCGCAACGGAGAGCCGAGGGTTGCGCCGCGTTCGCGTGGGGATCTGGTGAGCGGGTTCCTGCGCGGCAACGCGTCGGCGTCCTCCTGTCTGGATCACGTGCTTGCCGATCTTCCCCAGTTCGCTCCGTTCAATCTGGTTCTCGGTGATGTCACCGGCGTTTACGCGCTGGACGGCTCCACCCAGCGTGTACGTGTCTTGGCCGATGGGCTGCACCTGATCGGAAATGGCCCGCTGGATGTCGAATGGCCGAAAGCGCGTCGCCTGCGCATGCAGGTGCGGTCGGCGCTGGAACAGGGCAGCGACGAGGCTCGGCTGATCGACCTGCTGCGCGACCGAGCCCGCCCGGCCGACGAGCAGTTGCCCGACACCGGCATCGGTCTGGAGCGCGAGCGTTTGCTGTCACCCATCTTCATCGAGGGCGATGCGTACGGAACCCGCGCCAGTACCTGGCTCGACATGCGTGATGACGGAGAGATCCGACTGGTCGAACGAAGTTTCGGCCCGGGCGGCACATCACGCGGGGAGGTGGCGTGGCGTCATTCCGCCGATGCTGGCGGTTGGCAGCGGGTGCCTTCGCTGGAAGGCGACTGACGAAACCACGCGAGTGGCCGTTCAAGCAGCACGTCCACCCAGCGTGAATACATCGTGGCCGAGGGATGCAATCCGTCCTGGGCAATCATCCCGGCGTCGTTGCCCCGATCGCGGCTGGTGGGCGTGATGTCGATGAAGTCGACGCCGTGCGAGGTGCAGATGCGCGATGCGGCGGCATTGAATGCGTCGATCTCGCGCGCGATGGCTGCGCTGTCGCGGTCCGCCGCGAACGGCGTCACGCCCCAGTCTGGAATGGAGAGAACGAGCACGTGGCTGGCGACGCCGTCAGCCAGCGCGATGGCTCGGTCGAGCAGGGCAGAAAAGTGTTCGCGATATTCGTCCAGCGCGCGACTGCGGTATTGATTGTTGACGCCGATCAGCAGCGAGACGCGGTCCCATTGACCCAAGGGCTCGGCCTCGTCCATCGCGGCGGCCAGTTCGTCGGTAGTCCAGCCGGTGCGCGCGATGATGCACGGATCGTCGATCCGGATGCCTTGCGCGCGAAGTCGCGCCGAAAGCTGCATGGGCCAGCGACCATTTTCGGGAACGCCTTCGCCGATGCTGTAGCTGTCACCGAGCGCGAGGTAGCGCATGGTGCCCAGCTCAGGCCGTGGCGAGGCGTGCGGTGCCGGATTGGCGCGTCCAGCGATCCAGCGCGTGTTCGATGCGGGCAAACACATCGCCGATCTGCGCGGGCTCGGGCAACAGCGTGACGCGCAGGTGGTTGCGGTAGGTCACATTGAAGCTGGAGCCGGGCACCACGAGCACGCCTTCGTGCGTCAGCAAGTCGAGCGCGAAACGGTGGTCGTCGAAATCCGGCAGGTCGCGCGTATCGATGCCGGGGAAAGCGTACAACGCGCCCTGCGGCGCGACGACCGATACGCGTCCGCTGGCGGCGCAGGCATCGATCACGGCGCGACGCGCTTCATGCAGGCGGCCGCCTGGTGCGGTCAGCGTGTCGATGGTGTTGGGGCCGGTCAGCGCGGCAAGCGCGGCCCACTGGCCGGGCACGTTGGCGCACAGGCGCAGAGCGCCGAGCAGGTCGAGGGCATGGTGATAGTCACCGCTGCGGATCGGATCGCCCGACAATACCGCCCAACCGACGCGATAACCGCATGCCCGATGCACCTTCGACAGGCCGCTGAAAGTCAGGCACGGCACGTCACCTGCCAGCGGCGCCAGCGGGACGAATTTCGCTTCGTCGTAGACGATCTCGTCGTAGATCTCGTCGACCATCAGCAGCAGGCGGTGGCGTTCGGCGACCTCGACCAGTGCCTGAAGGGTTTCACGTGAATACACCGCGCCCGACGGATTGTTGGGGTTGATCAGCACCAGCGCACGGGTGCGCGGCGTGATCAGGGATTCGATCTGTTCGGGATCGGGCTGAAACCCGTTTTCCGGCTTGCAGTCGTAGTACGCCGGCACGCCGTCGTTGAGGATGGTCGCGGCGCTCCACAGCGGGTAGTCGGGACTGGGCAACAATACCTCGTCGCCCGGATTGAGCAAGGCGCGCAAGGCCATGTCGATCAATTCGGAAACGCCGTTGCCCATGAACACGTGCGCGGCGGTCACGCCGCGCGCGCCGCGCGCCACGAGCTTGGCCGCGATGGCCTCGCGCAGTTCGGGCAAGCCCTGCTGGTGGCAATATGGGTCGCTCTCGGCGATGTGCGCGGCGATCGCCTGCTGGAGGTGCTCGGGCGCACGAAAGCCGAACGCGCCGGGATTGCCGATGTTGAGCTTGATCAGCTTGCGGCCCTGCGCCTCCATGTCGCGCGCTCGCCGCGCCAGTTCGCCGCGGATCTCGTAGCGGACTTGTGAAAGGCGTTGGCGGGTAGGAATGGTGCGGGAAGGCGACATGAGGACGGACTTGGGGAGGGAGGGGGTGATGGACGACGCCAGACTAACGCAAGCGGCGGAAAACAAAGGGCGATTTGCGGGCAAATCGGGTCACCTTGCCGGCATCTGCCCATTTCAAGGCGCGGACGATATCGTTCTGTTTGGTGCATGGCAACAAAGGCTCGGGGTGAATCGACTTGGTACGCTTGACGCTTCGCCTCGCCATCAGGAACTTCACATGTCGACTTCGCCCTCGGTTTCGATCACGCCTGACGACGTGGTCGCTTTCTGGCGCGATGCCGGGCCGGCACGCTGGTTCGGCAAGGACGCGGTGTTCGATCAACGCTTCCATGATGCCTTCGGTGACGCGCACTTCGCTGCGGCGCGGCGCGAGCTGGATCATTGGATGGACAGTGCCGAGGGCGCGCTCGCGTTGCAGATCCTGCTGGATCAATTTCCCCGCAACGCGTTTCGAGGCACGGCGCACATGTTCGCCACCGATGCGTTGGCACTGGCGCTGGCACGTCGCGCGTTGGCGAAAGGGTTCGACCTGGCCGTGGCCGGGGACCTGCGGCTGTTCTTCTATCTCGCCTTCGAACACAGCGAAGTGCTGGACGACCAGCGTATCGCGGTGGAGCGCTGTGCGCCGCTCGGTGGCCAATACGCCGACTACGCCCGCGTGCATTGCGACGTGATCGAGCGATTTGGCCGGTTTCCACACCGCAATGCGGCGCTTGGCCGTGACACCACGCCGGAAGAGCAGGCGTTTCTGGACGCGGGTGGATTCTCCGGCTGACCGACGGTCGGTGGCTGGGCCAGGCCACTGATCGGTGCCGGGCGGACAGCGCCGATTCCGAAGATCAATCCACCCGGATCGCGCCGGACACACTCTCGCAGCGGCCTTCGACGCACTGGCAGGCGCTGATGGACGGGAAACCGCAGATGCCGGCCATGTCCGATTCGGCACAGGCCGCCTTGACCTGCTCGGGAAAGGTGGGGCTGGCGACGTTGACACAGGCCGGGTAATACCCGCAGCAGTTACCCACGTCCTTCACCGTGCACTGGTCATCGCTGGCGCAGGAATAATCCACCTTTCCCGGTTCCTTCGCCGGGCTGGAAACCGGCTGGCCGGGTGCCTTGGATTCGCCCCGGGAACCCTTGTCCGGTGCATCCGTCTGCACCGCCTCATCCGGCATCACCGGCGCTGCGACGTCGCGTGCCGGGGTGCAGCCGAGAAGGAGGCTCAGAAGCAATCCGATGACGACGGCGCGCAGGTTCATGATTTCGTGGTCCAGGTGTCGCGCAGTGTCACCACGCGGTTGAATACCGGTTGCTCGGAGCTGTGGTCGTAGCGGTCGGCGACGAAGTAGCCGGTGCGCTCGAACTGGTACCGGGTTTCAGGTGCGGCCTGTGCAGCGGCCGGTTCGATCACACCTTGCACGACGCGGCGCGACTCGGGGTTGATGTAGTCGCGATAGGTCTTGCCATCGGTTTCCGCATCCGGGTCCGGCACCGAGAACAGGCGGTCGTACAGGCGGATTTCAGCGACCACGGCGTGCCGGGCACTGACCCAGTGGATCGTGCCCTTGACCTTGCGGTCCACCGCGCTGCCGCCGGGACGGGTGTCGGTGTCGAGCGTGCCGCGCAACTCGACGACGGTGTCGCCATCCTTGATCACCTCGTCGCAGCGAATGATTCCGACGCCGCGCAGGCGGACTTCGCCGCCGGGAATCAACCGTTTCCAGCCCTTGGGCGGCACTTCGGCGAAATCCTCGCGCTCGATCCACACCTCGCGCGAGAACGGCACCTGCCGCGTGCCGCGGGTGTCGTCCTTCGGGTGGTTGGGGAATTCGAGGATTTCCTCATGCCCTTCTGGCAGGTTGGTGAGCACCAGTTTCAGCGGCTCCACCACGGCCAGACGCCGTTCGGCCACCGAATCCAGGTCTTCGCGGATGCAGCCTTCGAGCACGGAATAGTCGATCAGCGAGTTCTGCTTGGAAATGCCGATCCGCTCCACGAACAAGTGCAGCGCCGCCGGCGTTGCGCCGCGGCGGCGGATGCCTTGCAGGGTCGGCATGCGCGGGTCGTCCCAACCATCGACGAGGCCGTCGTTGACCATCGCCAGCAGCTTGCGCTTGCTCATCACCAGGTAATTGAGATTCAGGCGCGAGAACTCGATCTGGCGCGGCTTGGCAGCGGTATTGGGGATGCCCTTGGCGACCAGCGGCGCCATCAATTCCGGTGAGCCGGCGAGGTCGACCTTGTCCACGCACCAGTCATACAACGGGCGGTGGTCTTCGAACTCCAGCGTGCACAGCGAGTGGGTGATGCCTTCGATCGCATCACCGAGCGCATGGGCCATGTCGTACATCGGGTAGATGCACCATGCGTTGCCGGTGTTCTGGTGTTCGACGTGCTTGATCCGGTACAGCGCCGGATCGCGCAGATTGACGTTGCCCGACGCCATGTCGATCTTGGCGCGCAAGGTGCGGCTGCCGTCCGGGAACTCACCCGCGCGCATGCGCCGGAACAGGTCGAGGTTTTCCTCCACGCTTCGGTTGCGGTAGGGCGATTCCCGGCCCGGCTCGGTCAGGCTGCCGCGGTAGTCGCGCAGTTCTTCGGCCGTCAGGTCGCAGACGAAGGCATCGCCTTGGCGGATGAGCTTCTCGCAGGCCAGGTAGTACACCTCGAAGTAGTCCGAGGCGTGGCGCAGGTCGGACCACTCGAAGCCGAGCCAGCGCACGTCATCCTGGATCGCCTGAACGTATTCGGGGTCTTCCTTGGCCGGATTGGTGTCGTCGAAGCGCAGGTTGCAGCGGCCGGAAAACTCCTGCGCGATGCCGAAGTCCAGACAGATCGCCTTGGCGTGGCCGATGTGCAGGTAACCGTTAGGTTCGGGCGGGAAGCGCGTCTGGATCGCGCCGTGCTTGCCCGAAGCCAGATCCTCGCGGACGATCTGGCGGATGAAGTCGTTGCGTTCGGGAGTGGCGTCGGACATGGGGCTGCGGGGTGAAGGAAAGTACGGAAGTTTAACCCGGAAGCGTCACGCTGCCGGATTCCCGTTGATTCCGTTCCGCGATCTAATGGCCGCTTTCCCGCCGGAGACGATGCCTTGATGAAGCCACGCAACTTCGCCGTGATCGCAGTGGCGGCGCTGCTGGTCTGGTCGTTCTGGCGCAGCGCGGCCTGGCTGCAGCTCTGCGCCGGACTGGCGATGTTCCTGTTCGGCATGCAATTGCTGGAGGAAGGCTTGCGACAACTGGCGGGAGGCCGGCTGGAGCGCTGGCTGGCGCGCAGCACCGGCACGCCGTTGCGTGGGTTGGCCTTCGGCATCGGCGGCACCATGCTGCTGCAATCGAGCACGCTGGTGTCGCTGCTCACGATCGCGTTCGTCAGTACTGGCCTGATCCATCTGGCCGGCGGCATCGCGGTGGTGTTCGGTGCCAACCTTGGAGCCACCAGCGGCATCTGGCTGCTGGCGCTGGCCGGTCAGGATTTCAGCCTCTCGGCACTGGCCTTGCCGTTGCTGGTGTTTGGCGTTCTTGCCGGATTTCTCGGGGAAAAGAGCAAGGCCGCCGGGCGTGTGGTCCTGGGCGTGGCGTTCATCTTCCTGGGCATCGACCAGCTCAAGGAAGGGTTCGCCGGGTTGGGGGGCGATGCGGATCTGGCGACGATCCGGATCGACGGAGTGGCCGGTACCCTGCTGTTCGCTGCCATCGGCACGGCAGTCACGGTGGTGCTGCAGTCCAGCCATGCCACGTTGATTCTCATTCTGACCGCCATCGCCTCCGGTCATCTGGGGCTGGCCCAGGCACTGGCCGTGGCCATCGGTGCGAACGTGGGCAGCAGCATCAGCACCGGCATGGTCGGGATGCTCGGTGGCAATCGCAGTGGTCAGCGGTTGGCACTGGCGCACATGATTTTCAATGTGAGCACGGCCCTGCTCGCGCTGGCATTGCTGGTGCCGTTGACCTGGCTGGTGGGCGGGGTGGCCGATGTGGCCGGTTTCGGGGACAACGATCTGCTCAAGCTGGCTCTGTTCCACACCCTGTTCAATGCCATCGGCGTGGCGTTGTTCTGGCCTTGGCAGGCGCAGCTTGCCGCCACGCTGACGCGCTGGCTGCCGGATCCACCGGTGCCGGAAGTGCTGCTGGCCGAGTCTGTCACGACATCCGAGCGCATCAAGGCCCGTCACCTCACCGCGCAAGCGCGCGAGTCGGTCGATGCCGCTGCTGCCGCCATCGTCTGCGAACTTCGCCACCTCGGCCGGTTGTGCGTGGAAACCATCTGTCGTGCGCTGCTGTATCCAGTGGAGACGCTCGCGCAGCCTCTGCCCGAGGCCTTGGCCGTGCAACCGGCGCTGGAAATGTCGGACGAGGATGCCGAAGCCCTCTACCAGCACCACGTCAAAGGCGTCTATGCCGATCTGTTGAGCTTCATGGGCCAGTGGGATGCGCCTTTGGACGAGGCCCACCAGCGCTTCTGGGCGCAGAGTCAGCTCATCGCGCTGGATTTGGTGAACGCGGTGAAGGATGCCAAACACCTGCAGAAGAACCTTCGCCGCACCCTGCGCGAACCCGATTCGCCCGCGCGCGACGCGTATCTGGTGCTGTGGCGGCAACTTTTCGCGATGCTGCATCGCCTCTACGCCCTGGTGGACATGCCCGAAGAGGCGATGCGCGAGCGTCTCGCCGGATTGGGCGATGACGCGGCACAATTCCAGGCCAGCTTCCGCCAGCGCTTGTTCGCGATGGTGCGGCGCGGTGAACTGGACGGGTTGCGCACCGGATCGCTGATGAACGATCTGGGCTATGTGGACCGCATCATCCATCACCTGAGTCAGGCGATGGCGCGTGCCGATGAGCCATCCTCGCTGCGTGAGCTGCGCCGGTTGAGCAGCGAGGAAGCGACGGAGGTCGCGCCGACATGAGAATGCGAAATGAAACGGTTCGCATCCGACCATGTTTTGCCCGACAGGGGCATACTGACGCCCTTGTCTGAGCGGATGGAACCCGATGAAAGGCCACCCTGAAATCGTTGATTACCTCAATTTCCTGCTGCGTGGTGAACTGGCCGCGCGCGATCAATATTTCGTCCACTCGCGCTGCTACGAGGATCTCGGTCTGCATGCATTGCACGATCGCCTGCATCACGAGATGGAAGAGGAAACCCAGCACGCCGACGCGCTGCTGCGTCGCATCCTGTTCCTCGAAGGCACGCCGGACATGCATCCGGAGGCATTCACGCCGGGCAGCGACGTGGAGGAGATGCTGGAAAAGGATCTGGCCACCGAATACGCCGTGCGGCAGCGGCTGGCGGATGGTGTCGCGCTGTGTGAAAAGCACGGCGATTATGTCAGCCGCGAGATTCTCGTCGCCCAGCTCAAGGACACCGAGGAGGACCACGCCTACTGGCTGGAAAAACAGTTGCGCCTGATCCGCATGCTCGGTTTGCCGCTGTATCAACAGAGCAGGATGAAGGGCAACGGGACGCAGTGAGGGCTGATTCTCGCGCCGCGCCTGTCCGGCCGGGGCGAAGTGGACTACAGCCCGAAAGACTGGTTCTGCAGTGGCACGTCCGCATGCCAACCCAATTCCCGGCCAATGCGCTCGCGCAGTGCCTCGGCGGCATCCGGCTCGCCATGCACGATGAAGACGCGGCGCGGTTTGCGGCGGAAGCCGGAGAGCCAGCGCATCAGCTCATCGCTGTCGGCATGCGCGGACAATGACGGAAGGTTGGTGACTTCGGCATTCACCGGCAACCACTGGCCGTGGATCTTCACTTCGCGGGCGCCATCGAGCAACTTGCGCCCGCGCGTTCCGGCCGCCTGATAGCCCGAGAACAGCAGCGTGTTGCGATGGTCGGCGGCGAACGCGACGATGTGATGCAGCACGCGGCCGCCGGTTGCCATGCCGCTCGCGGAGATGATGACTTTCGGATAGCGATTGGCCGACAGCGCCTTGGACTCCTCGACGTCGCGCACGTAGGTCACCGCATCGCAGGCGGCCTCGTAGTCGTCCGGTTTCAAACGGTGCTCGTCCGGGTAGGCGTGCAGAAGTTCGCTGGCACTGGTTGCCATCGGGCTGTCCAGATACACCGGCACGTTGCGCAGGCGGCCACGCTCGCGCAGCAGCCACAGGTCATGGATCAGCGACTGCGCGCGCCCGACGGCGAACGCGGGAATCACCACGGTGCCGCCGCGCTGCACGGTGCGATCGATGATGTCGCCGAGCGAGGCGACCCGGTCGCTGCGCTCGTGCAGGCGGTTGCCGTAGGTGGATTCGACGACGACGACGTCGGCCTCGGGAATCGGCTCGGGGTCATGCATCACCGGGTCGTCGTAGCGCCCCAGATCGCCGGAGAATGCGAATCGCACACCGCCCAGATCGATCTGGGCCGAGGTCGCGCCCAGAATGTGTCCGGCACGGCGCAACAGCAGGCGCGCACCGCCGGGCAGCGTGGTCTCCTGATGCAACGGGACATCGGTGAAACGCTCGAGGGCGCGCTCGGCATCTTTTACGCGGTACAGCGGCAGGGCCGGCGAATGCTTCGAGAAGCCCTTGCGGTTGGCGAATTCGGCATCTTTCTCCTGGATCCACGCGCTGTCGAGCAGGATCAGTCGTGCCACTTCGCGTGTGGCCGGGGTGGCATGGATCCTGCCCCGGAAGCCATCCAGCATCAGCCTCGGCAGGTAGCCGCAGTGATCCAGGTGAGCATGCGTCAACACCACCGCGTCGATGTCGCGCGGTTCCACCGACAGGCGCTGCCAGTTCAGCTCGCGCAGATTCTTCATGCCTTGAAACAGGCCGCAGTCCACCAGGATGCGCGTGTCTCCGAAGCTCAGGAGATGCTTTGAGCCGGTGACCGAGCCGGCACCGCCCAGAAAGGTGAGTGAGAGCATGCGTTCGCCATACGGCAAGTGGAAGGGCACCCCGACATCGGAGGTGGTGCGTTCTGCATGCGCATCATAGCGCCCGGCCGGAGCACGTCGATGCGCCTTCTTCCAGGTGGTGCCATAGTGGCAGTCCGTGCGCAGGTCATCCGGAGGTTTGTCGTGATCGAACTCGTCATTGCCCAGCGTCAGCGCGATCTGGGGGCATTCGTCGTCGGGCGCGTGCTGCCTTCCGCGCCGCGACGCATGGTGGGGCCGTACATTTTTTTCGACCGGATGGGCCCCAAGGACATCGCGCCCGGTCTGCCGCGGGAGGCCGATGTCCGCCCGCACCCGCACATCGGTCTGTCCACGATCACCTATCTGTTCGATGGCGAGATCACGCATCGCGACAGTCTGGGGTTCGAGCAACCGATTCGGCCTGGTGAGGTGAACTGGATGACGGCCGGGCGCGGCATCACCCATTCGGAGCGTTTCGAACACTTGCGTGGAAACGGTGGCAGGCTGGATGGCCTGCAGGCGTGGGTGGCATTGCCGGAAGATCGCGAGGAGTGCGATCCGGGCTTCTGGCATTACTCCGGCGACACGCTGCCGGAGTTCCGCGAGGAGGGGGTGCATGGGCGCCTGATCGCGGGATGTCTGGGCGGATTGGCGTCGCCGGTGGCGATCGATTCGCCGCAGTTCTATGTGCACTGGCAGTTGCGCGCCGGCGCACGTGTTTCGTTGCCGGCTGATTATCCGGAGCGCGCGGTGTACGTCGCGTCTGGCGAGGTGGATGTGGATGGCCGACCCGTCGACGTGGGCAGCATGGCGGTGTTGATGCCTGGGCGGGCCGTCACCATCACGGCGCACAGTGATGCCGTGGTCATGGCGCTCGGCGGCGAGCCGGTGGGTCCACGCTACATCGACTGGAACTTCGTCTCATCCTCGAAGGAGCGCATCGAGCAGGCACGCGCTGACTGGGCGGCAGGCCGGATGAAGTTGCCGGATCTGGACAACAGCGAATTCATCCCGTTGCCGGCGCGCGTCGGCAAGGAGCTGGATGCGCGGCGCTGAGCGTCGTTCACCGGTTGGCGAATACGCCGGGCACCAACGCCAGAACGTCTCGAAGGCCCGGGTCCCGTGGTTCCTTTTCGCGTCGGGGCTACGCCCGCGGCGCAGCGGTTCCGGGCATGTCCGCGTAGCCGGGATGCGATCCCGGCCTGCGGTGCGGGAAGTCAACCATGTTCATCGGGTATTTCGAGCAGCCGCCAGCCGGCCACTGCGGCAGCGGCCTTGACCGCATGCCGCCACGTGCAGCAGTTGGCGATGAGCATGCCGGGTACATCCAGCGTGCCGCCACGGCTGATGTAGCCCAAGGCGCGGGTTTTCGCCGGACCGCTGTCGATGCGGCGCAACAGGCCGAGCATCGGTTCGGGCCGGGTGTGGGTCAGGATCACGCGCGGCAGGCCGGGCGGGAACAGCGCATCGACGGTGGCATCGTCGTCGACGAAGGCCGTTTCCAGCTCGTCGCGCGGGATGCGCAGGCGCCCCGGCTCCAGGATCACCGTGACGCAGGATCGCTTGCCGTGATCGGCGAGGTGTTCGTGCGCCTTGATCGCCTCGTCGAGTTGGTAGGCGCCGATCGCGATCAATTGCACCTGGGCACTGGCGGGATCACCGATCAGATGCGCCGCGCCGGCGCGTACCAGCGCCTGCGCGGCGTGGGCGTCGAAGCGATTTTCCACATCGCGCTTGGAGACGATCAGGCAGGCGAGTTGGCCGCGCCCGGCGTAGACATCGCGCAACGCGGCGACGGCCGTGTTCCCGTCCACCGGGAACAGCACACGGGCGGTGTCGGACATTTCCCCGAGCAGGGCTTCGCCTATGCTCGGGTCCTGGTGCGATTGCTCGTTCTTGCTGTTCTCCCAGGTGTGCGAGGTGACGATCAGCGGTACCGGCAGCCAGTCGGGCGCCTGCCCGACCTGACGCTGGTGGCGGGCGAAGATGATCTCCTGGCGCAGCAGGCCGAGCATCTTCATCGCGAAGGCCTCGTAGCTGACGATCAGGTTCAGACCGCCCTTGTTGCCTAGTGCGGCGGCGGCGACGGCTTCCTCGTTGAGCGCGGTGATGACGGCGCCGTGCAGGTCCTCGGGCACGCCGGGCTCGGGCTCGTTGACCCGGTGCTTGAGCAGCGCGAGGGTGTCGCCCATCTTGTTGCTGGCCATTTCGTCCGGATTGCCGATGCGAACGCGCAGTGCGGGGTTGGCCTGCACGAAGGCGACGAACCAGCGATCCAGCGCGGACATCGCACTGTCTTCGCTGCCGGGTGCGGCCCAGGCCGGTGTCGGCAGGTTCGGCGCGGGCGGATGACGGTGCGCCATCGGGTGCCGGCTTTCCGCCGCGCGTTGCTGATCGGCATGCACGGCGAAAGCGGCCAGCGCGGCGTCAAGTTCGGCCGGCGGCACGTGCAGCGCGGCGGCGGCGCGATTGAACAGCTCGCGGATCGCGGCATCGTGGTGCGGATTGCCGACCAGCGGCAGATTGTGCGCGGCATTGGCCCCGGCGCCGGGGAAGCCGAAGCCTTTTTCCGTCTCGGCAATGACGTAGGGCAGTGGCGCGGGATAGCGGCGCTCGGGATCGGTAGCGAACCGGCGCAGCAGATCTTCGCCCTCGATGATGCCCCAAGCGATGGCCGCCGGATCACGGCCATCGACGATCCACGGCTCGAAGCCGTTGTGGCGCACGTCCTCGGCCAGCCACGGCGCACCGCCTTGCTGCACGATCTGGGTGCGCTGCTCGATGCGGCGGCCGTTGAGAATCATCACTGGCACCACGAAGCCGCTGTCGTTGGCACGCCACCAGCGCGGCGCCCAGTCCGCGCCGCGCTGTTCCTCGAAGGCGCCATCGCTGAGGAAGGCGATCAGCGATTCGCCGGGCAGCGGCATGTGCACGTATTGCAGTTCGGCGAAACCCAGATAACCGCCTTCGGACACCGCGCCGGCGGTATTCGGGCCGGCATGGCTACCCAGCGGCACGGCCGGGTTGCCGTCGCCGTCGATGGCATAGGAATAGAAGTCGGCGCACAGGCGCGACAGGCCCTCGGCGCTGCGGTCGTAGCGGCCGCGCTGGGCAGGCGAGACATCGCCGGTCAGCGCATTGATCGCCTCGATCGCGGCCACGCAGTGGCCTTGGCCCATGATCCAGCCGCGCGTAGTGGCGGTCAGCGCATTGGCCAGCAGATAGCCGACGAAGGCTTGCACCATGTTCAGTGCGCCGCCGGTGTGGCCTTCCGGCATCGGTTTGAAGTCTTCCGCCGCCAGCGGCGCGCCGGATGGGTCGAAGCGCTGCGCGTAGGTCATGTGCGCGACCACGTTCAGCGCCGCGCAGGTCAGTCGGTCGGCGGCGGCCAGCAGGTTCCAGGCGGCATCGACGTTGGCCATGCGACCATCGCGCACGAGTCTTTCCACCAGTGCCTCGATGCGTGCGACGGTTTCTTCGCGGTGCGCGATCGGACCGTGGCCGGCGAACCAGCGGGCGCGTGGATCGGTGGAGGTGGTCATCGGGATTCTCCATGCAGGGTCTGTTTCCGCGGATCCGCCAGTGGTCGTGGTCGAGGCGTGCGTTCGGGCAGCATGGCGCCGGGCCTGCCTGTGTCCGATGAAGCGAACGGCGATGGTTCGTGCTGGGTAGGGCCCTCGGGCAGTATGTCGTGGCCATGCGAATACATGTGCGTGCTTGATGTCTCCGCTGCCATTGCTGCTTCTTTTCGTGGAAGAGCGTGCCGGTGGGTGCGTCGCGGGTTCAACGGGTTGACAACGATTGCGCCTGCCGCGCGGCGATCCACTCCTCGTTGGTCGGTTCCACGCCGACCAGGACACGGCTTGCGGTCGACGAAATCGTCGTCGCATTCGCACGGTTGGCGCCCTCGTCCAGCGCGATGCCGAGAAAGGCCAGATCGCGGCAGACACGCTCGCGGATGAAGGCGTTGTGTTCGCCGACACCGGCGGTGAACACCAGCAGATCCAGTCCGCCGAGCACGGCGGCCAGCGCACCGATTTCGCGCACGATGCGGCGTACGTACAGCCCCAGTGCCAGGCGCGCACGTTCGCCGTTTTCGCCGGGATCGTCCTCGTGGCGCACGATCACGCGCGGCTCGGGCGAGATGCCGGACACGCCCAGCAGGCCGGAGCGGTGGTAGAGCATCTGGCCGACCTGTTGCAGCGAGAGTTTCTCGATCTCCATCAGGTACAGCAGCGCGCCCGGATCCAGTGCGCCGGTGCGGGTGCCCATCATCAGGCCGTCGAGCGCGGAAAAGCCCATCGTGGTGGCGACGCTTTCAAGATTCCGCATCGCGCACAGGCTGGCGCCGCTGCCCAGGTGCGCGACCACGGTGCGTCCGCGCGCGATATCGCCGTGGCGCTCGGGCAGCGCGGTGGCCATGTAGGCATAGGACAGGCCGTGGAAACCGTAGCGGCGCAGGCCACGCTCCCAGGCCGAGTAGGGCAGCGGCAGTACTTGTTCCACCTTCGGCAGCGTGTGGTGGAAGCCGGTATCGAAGCAGGCCACCTGCGGCATGCCCGGATACTGCTCCAGCAGCAGGCTCATGGCCTTTAGAGGGAACGGCTGGTGCAGCGGCGCAAGCGGAATCAGTTCGCGCAATTCGTCGATCAGGGCAGCATCGACGCGGGTGGGGGCGAAGTACTTGCTGCCACCGTGCACGACACGATGTGCGACCGCGGCGATCTTCCGCCCGTCCAGGCGTTGCATGACACGTTCGCGGATCAGCGCCAGCGCGGCGGTGTGCGGATGCTCGGCGTCGAGTGTCACAGCAAACGGCTCGCCGCCGGTTTCGCCAAAATCGGGTGTCGGCCCGCCGATGCCCTGCACCTTGCCGTTCCACAGCGGGGTGCGCGGCAGCGGCTCGGCGGCGGCGGGAAACAGCGCGAACTTGATGCTGGAGGAACCGCAGTTGAGGACGAGGATCAGGTCATTTGAGGACATGGCGGTTTCGGTGTCGGGTGGTTCGGGGGGCGCTGTCAGTCCGTAGCCTGGCTGGTGGATCGCAATCGCAGCAAGGCGCAGGCAACCCGCCTCGGATCATGATCGCGCCCCACGGGAGCGCTTCGACAGCGGTGGACGTGTTTGCTGGCATGCGGTCTCGTTGCTATCCAGGAGCAGCGCGGCGCCGGCCATGAAGCTGGTCGTCTCCGCCGGCAGGCCGACCAGTGCCGAGTGCCTTCGGCGCTGAACCCGAATGCGGTGTCCTCGGCCCGGAAAGGAAATCGGTATGGAAAAAAGATGACTCGGCTCACGGCGGGCTGATGCGGTAGCGGTGCGCCAGCATCAGCGCGATCGCGCAGGAGGCGATGCGGGCTTCGTGGGTATCGGCGCGGCTGGTCAGGATCACCGGCACCTTGGCGCCCATCACGATGCCGGCGCTGGCGGCCTGGCCGAGATACATCAGCTGCTTGGCGAGCATGTTGCCGCTTTCCAGATCGGGCACGACGAGGATGTCGGCCTGTCCTGCGACCGGCGAAACGATGCCCTTGGTGCGCGCGGCGGCGAGGGAAACGGCGTTGTCGAACGCGAGCGGGCCGTCCAGCATGCCGCCGGTGATCTGGCCACGGTCGGCCATCTTGCACAGGGCGGCGGCATCGAGCGTGGCCGGCATCGACGGCATCACGGTTTCCACGGCGGCAAGAATCGCAACCTTCGGCGCCGGCACGCCGATCACGTGCGCCAGATCGATCGCGTTCTGCACGATGTCGGCCTTCTGCATCAGATCGGGTGTGAGGTTGATCGCGGCATCGGTGACAATGAACGGCCGCGGATAATGCGGTGTCTGCAACACGAAGCAATGGCTGACGCGGCGCTTGGTGCGCAAACCGGCATCGCGTGCCACCACGGCGGACATCAGCTCATCGGTATGCAGGCTGCCTTTCATCAGCGCCTCGACCTTGCCCGTGCGGGCCAGTTCTGCCGCGTGTGCGGCCGCAGCGTGGCTGTGTGGCGTGTCATCGATGACGAGCCCGGAAAGATCGAAACCCTCCTGCGCAGCAACCGCTTCGATGCGTGCACGTGGACCGACCAGCACCGGCTCGATCAGACCCGTAGTGCGGGCATCGAGGGCTGCACCGAGGCTGGGTGCATCACAGGGATGAACCACGGCCACGCGAATCGCCGGCAATGTCGCCACATGCGCGAGCAGGCGGGCGAGACCGTCGTTGCCGTGGGCATCGTGCTGGATGTCCGGCAGGCTGGAGCGGGGCCTTTCGATGCGTTCGCTGGGCGCGATGACACGCGCCAGTCCACTGATTGCGGTGACGCCTTCCTGATTGATGCAGGTGCAGCTCAGCACGACTTGCCGGGTGGCAACATCAAGTGCCTCCACGCTGACATGAGCCTTCAAGGTGTCACCGATGCGCAGTGGTGCGTGGAAACTCAGATCGTGCGCGAGATGAATGGTGCCGGGGCCCGGCAGGCGCGTGTCGATCAATACGCCGATCAGCGCGCTGCCCCACAGGCTGAGTGCCGCACCGCCCGATGGGTTGGATTGCTGCTCTATGCCTGCATCACCTGACAGTGCAGCGAATGCGAGGATGTCTTCACGCGTCAGCACCCGCTCGATGCAGGCGCTGTCTTGCGTGCCCAATTCGTCGAAGGTGCGGTTGCGCAGCATGGCAAGCTTGTCAGAGGGCGTTGCAGATGAGGGCATGGGGATGCCTTGTCGATGGAGGATCGACCCTCATTCTGTCCGATGTGGCAGTGGAAAGGCGCGTGCAGGTGGTTGTTCCGGCAATCGTGCGCAGTGCCGCCGCGAGAGTGGGTGCGAATCGCTGCTTTTGGGTGCGTGCGGGGGTGTGTGCGTCCGATGACCGGACCCATCGGGCAAGCGTATAGTGTGTTTCTGTGAACAAATCCGCCTGCCGGCGGCGAACTGCTTTCTTCGGGGTTGGGGAATGAACAAGATATCCAGAGTGGGTCTCGGTCTTCTGGCCGGGGCCGTCATCGGTGTTGGGGGTGGCTTGCCCACGGCAGCAGCGGAAGGGCTGCCATACGAAATCGTCACGATGCAGCCGGGCGCTTACTTGAGGGGCGAGATGGATGCAGGAAAGCCGCACGCGGTTCCCGCCATCGCGGCGGTTTCTTCTGCGCTACCGTACGTGCCGATGGGGCAAGGGTATGGTGGCGAGGTGGAGCCCAACGGCACGTCGGCAACCGCAACTCCGCTCGACGGTCGCCAGGGTGTGATCCGCGCTGATGTCTGGCCCGCTGCCGATGTCGACGTCTATGCCATCCAGGCCAATGCCGGCGACCGCATCTATGCGGCGACCCTAACCTCGTTCTCGACCAGCGGCACTAACGACACGCAACTGCGCGTGCTGGCCTCCGACGGCACCACCGTGATCGAGTTCGACGAAGACGATGGTTCGATGGCGGCGCAATCATCCTCGATCGCCGGAGCGACGCTGCCTGCCACCGGCACCTACTACCTTCAGGTCAACGCTTTCAGCACGACCACCACAATCCGGCCGTACGAACTGCACTACCGACTGCAATCCGGCACGCCGACGCCGGAGGTCGAACCCAACGACACGCCTGCAACGGCCAACCCGCTGCCTGCCAACGGCTGGGTCAGCGGCACTCGCAGCCCGGCAGCCGCCACCGAGCAGGACTGGTACAGCCTGAGCCTCAATGCGGGCGATAGCGTCTTCCTGTCGCTGGACGCCGATCCCGAACGTGACAACGTGCAGTGGGACGGCCGTCTGGGCTTCGCGCTGTTCGGCGATGCCAGCAACCAGATTCTGGTGGTCAATGACCTCTCCACCGGTTCTGCGGCCAATCCACTGTCCGAGGCGCTATTCATCACCGTCAAGGAAGCCGGCACTTATTTCGCCTTCGTCGACTCGGCAAGTGCGGCAGTCGGCGGTCCGACCGCCACCTATCACCTGAGTGTCACCGTGCATCCGGCGGCCGACGAAGGGGTCAACTGCACGACCTACACCAGCACCAATGTGCCCGTCACACTTGGGCCTGGTGCGGGCCTGGCCAGTTCGACCATCACCGTGCCGGGCAACCCACGCATCGCCGACATCGACGTCAGCATTCAGCTGAACCACGCACTGATGCAGGATCTGGACGTGAGCCTGCGTTCGCCCTCAGGCAACGATGTGGGCCTGTTCACCGACATCGGCGCTAACGCCACCGGCGGCCAGAGCCAGATGGACACGGTGTTCGACGATGAAGCAGCGATCCCGCCGACCTTCACCGTACTGCGCGGCCTGTCACTCAAGCCGGAACTGAATTACCGCCTGTCCTGGTTCGATGGCGAGAACGCCGGCGGCACCTGGACGCTGGACCTGCGCGACGACGCGACCAATGCCAGCGGCGGCACCCTGACCGGCTGGAGCATGCGCATCTGCGAACCGCCGCCGCCGCCAACCTGCGCCGCCGGCTTCACGCCAGTCACGGTGTACAGCACGGACTTCGAGTCCGGCGCCGCCGGCTTCACCAGCAGCGGTACGGCCAACGAATGGGAGCTGGGCCTGCCAGCTACCATCCCCACCAGCGCCGTCCCCCCGGTCGCGGCCTTCAACAGCTGCGCCAGCGGCACCAACTGCTGGAAGACCGATCTGGATGGCACCTATGACGCCAACAGCTCGCAGGATCTGCTGTCGCCGAACATCAACCTGGCCGGTCTGCAGCCGCCGGTGCTGGTGCGCTGGTCGCATCGCTACCAAATGGAGAACGCGAGCTTCGATCGCTATCACGTTGACTTCCGGCAGGTCGGCGGCGCCAGCCCAGTGCGGCTGTTTGAATGGCGCGACGGCAGCATGAGCAACCCGGCCGGCAATCCGGCGGTGAATATTCCCGCGGCCTCCGGCTGGGGCCAGAAGGTGGTACGGGCCGATGCGCTGGCCGGGCTGAACACCGAACTGGTGTTCCATGTCGACAGTGACGGCTCGGTCAACTACGCCGGCGTCGCCATCGACGACGTGTCGGTGACGGCCTGTCGCGCCATGAGTGCGGATCTTGCGATCACCAAGACCAACGGCGTGACTACATCAACCCCGGGCGGCAGCACGACCTACACGATCACCTCGAGCAATACGGGGCCGGATCCTGTCGCCGGTGCGACCGTCGCAGATACCTTCCCTGCGTCGCTGACCTGCACCTGGACCTGCGTCGGGGCCGGCGGTGGCACCTGCACGGCGGCGGGCAGCGGCAACATCAACGATACGGTCAATCTGCCGGTCGGCGGCAGCGCCACCCACACCGCAACCTGCACCATCAGCGCGTCGGCCACCGGAACACTGAGCAACACCGCCACGGTGTCCAGCTCGATCACCGACCCGACGCCGGCCAACAACAGTGCCACCGACACCGACACGTTGACGCCGCAGGCGGATCTGTCGATCACCAAGACCGATGGCGTGACCACCGTCACGCCGGGCGGCAGCACGACGTACACGATCACGGCGAGCAACAACGGCCCGAGCAATGCACCGGGTGCGACGGTGGCGGACGCGTTCCCTGCCGCGCTGACCTGCACCTGGACCTGCATGGGCGCCGGCGGCGGTACCTGCACGGCCGTCGGCAGCGGCAACATCAGCGATACCGTCAACCTGCCGGCCGGCGGCAGCGTGACCTACACCGCAAGTTGCGCCATCTCTGGTAGCGCGAGCGGCACTCTGAGCAACACGGCGACAGTGGCTGCGCCAGCGGGCGTGACGGATCCGGCGCCGGGCAACAACGCGGCCACGGACACCGACACGGTGCTGGCACCTGGCAACCTGGCGATCACGCCCGCGAGCCTGGCGTTCGGGTCGGTGCCGGTGGGATCCAGCAGCGCCGCGCAATCGGTGACGCTCGCCAACACGGGTGACATTTCACTGCAGGTCACGGCACTGACCGCAGCCACCGTACCGTTCGCATTGTCCGGCGGCACCTGCGGCGCGGTGCCCATCACGATTGCCGGTGGTGCCAGCTGCACGGTGAGCTACTCCTTCACGCCCAGCGCGGCAGGTGCGGCCAACCAGTTGCTGACGGTGACGGCGGATGCCCCGGGCAGTGGCTCGATCAGCCTGAATGGCACGGGTGTGCAGGGCAGCCTGTCCATCACGCCGACGAGCCTGGATTTCGGCGCTGTGGCAGTGGGTAGCTCAAGTGCAGCTCAGGCGGTGACGCTGGCCAACACCGGTGATGCATCGTTGCAGGTCACGGCACTGACCGCAGCCACGGCGCCGTTCGCGTTGTCCGGCGGTACCTGCGGCGCGGTGCCGATCACGATTGCCGGTGGTGCCAGCTGCACGCTGAGCTACACCTTCAATCCCGGCGCGACCGGTGTGTCGAACCAGACGTTGACGGTGACTGCCGATGTGCCGGGTTCCGGCAGCATCGCCCTGACCGGCGAAGGCGTGGAAGGCGCGATCGGCGTGCTGGATGCCACGCTGGATTTCGGCGATCAGGCACTCGGTACCGAGACGCAATTGGTGCTGACCATCACCAACACCGGCAGTGGTCCGCTGGATGTGGCCGGTATCAGTGCGGTCGCGGCACCTTTCGCACAGATTCCAGGTGGCAGCTGCGGCACGCCCACGTTCACGCTGCTGGCGGGCTCAAGTTGCACGGTGCTCTACGGTTTCATCCCGACGTCGCCGGTGGAGTACAGTCAGGCGGTGATGGTGTCGTCCGACGTGGGCGAGGTGACGGTGGTGCTGACCGGCAGTGGACTCCAGCCCGCTGCCGTGTTGGTGCCGGCAGGCGGAGCGCCGAGCTTGTTGCTGCTGGCTTTGGCGATCTTCGGATTCGCCGTGTTGGTCAGGCAGCGCGCCTGAGCGATGAGGCGAGGTTCCGGCGGCGCGTGATGGCCGCCGGAACCTTCCGGAGTGCTGTCGGAATCTTGCGTGTTTCCGGAAGTCATCCCCCCGCAGCATGGCGGGGATGACACTCTGCGTCAGACGAGGCGCGTCAGCCAGCCATGCACATCGGGCTTGCGGCCATATTGGATATCGAGCAATTCGGCGCGGATCGACATGGTGAGTTCACCCGGCGCCGCATCGGCGTTGCCGACGCAGAAGTCCTTGCCCTTGAGCACGCCGATGGGTGAGATGCTGGCGGCGGTGCCGCAGGCGAAGGTTTCCACGATGTCGCCGGATGCCACGCCGTCGATCCATTCCTGCACGTCGATGCGACGCTCGGTGATGGAAACGCCGCGATCACGCAGCAACTGGATCACCGACAGACGGGTGATGCCTTCCAGAATGCTGCCGGATAGCTCGGGCGTGATGACGCTGCCATCACGCTTCACCAGGAACACGTTCATGCCGCCGAGTTCTTCGATGTATTTGCCTTGCTCGCCATCGAGGAACAGCACCTGGGCGCAACCGTTGGCAGAGGCTTCCTTCTGCGGCAACAGCGAGGCGGCGTAGTTGCCGCCGCACTTGGCTGCGCCGGTGCCGCCACGGCCGGCGCGGGAATAGTCACGCGAGAGCCAGATCGAAACCGGCTTCACGCCGCCCTTGAAGTACGCGCCCGCCGGGCTGGCGATGACGTAGTACGCCGCCTTCTGTGCGGCACGCACGCCGAGGAAGGCTTCGTTGGCGATCATGAAGGGACGCAGATAGAGGCTGGATTCGCCGCCCGACGGCACCCAGGCCGCATCGGTTTTCACCAGTTGGCGGATCGATTCCACGAAGGTATCCACGGGCAGTTCCGGCAGCGCGAGGCGACGCGCCGAGCGTTGCAGGCGCTCGCCATTGGCTTCGGGGCGGAAACTCCAGATCGAGCCATCGGCGTGACGGAAGGCCTTCAGTCCTTCGAAGATTTCCTGGCCGTAGTGCAGCACCGAGGCGGCCGGATCCAGCGTGAGCGGGCCGTAGGCGTGGACTTGGGCGTTGTGCCATTGCTGTTCGGTATCCCAATCAATGCTGACCATGTGATCGGTGAAGAACTGGCCGAAACCGGGATTGGCGAGGCAGGCAGTGCGCTCGGCATCGGATTTGGGATGGGCGGAAGGAAGGGTCTGGAACGGGATGCTCATGGCGGTCTCGCGAAATGGGGGAGAGACGGGGTGGCGGTCAGATGTGCAGGGCGTGGCCGAGTGCACGCAGCGCCGCTTCCTGCACGGCTTCGCCGAGGGTGGGATGTGGATGGATGGTGGCGGCAATGTCTTCCAGCGTGGCGCCCATTTCGATGGATTGCACGAAGGCGATGGACAGCTCGGACACCGAGGCGCCCACGGCCTGCCAGCCGAGGATGCGGTGATCACTCTCGCGTGCGACCACGCGCACGAAGCCATCGGTGGATTCCAGCGTCATCGCGCGGCCATTGGCGGCGAACGGGAACAGCGCGGCCTTGATCGCGATGCCTTGCGCCTTGGCTTCATCTGGCGACAGGCCCACGACGACGACTTCCGGATCGGTGAAGCACACCGCCGGGATGGCGGCAGGCACGAAGCGACGCTTCTTGCCGCTGATGATCTCGGCCACCATTTCGCCTTGTGCCATGGCGCGGTGCGCCAGCATCGGTTCGCCGACGACATCGCCGATGGCCCAGACGTTGCGCATCGAGGTGCGGCACTGATCGTCGATCTTGATGGCGTGGCCGGTCAGGTCCAGTTGCAGTGCTTCGAGCTTGAAGCCGTCGGTTTTCGCGCGGCGCCCCACGGCCACGAGGATGCGGTCGGCATCCAGTGAAAGCTCCGTGCCATTCGCATCGGCCACGCGCAGCGCGCCGGAATCGGAAAGGCCCAGTACGCGATGTCCGGTGAGCAGTTTTACGCCGGATTTTTCCAGGTGTTGCGCCACGGGTTTGGTGAGCTCGGCATCGTAGGCCGGCAGGATGCGATCCTGCGCTTCCACCACGGTGACTTCGCAGCCGAGCTTGCGATACACCGTGCCCAATTCCAGCCCGATGTAGCCGCCGCCCACCACGATCAGGTGCTTGGGCAGTGTTTCAGGCGAGAGCGCTTCGGTGGAGGAAACCACCTTGCCGCCGAATGGCAGGAAGGGCAGCTCCACCGGCACCGAGCCGGTGGCCAGCAACAGGTGTTCGCAGCGGATGCGCAGCAGTTGCCCGCCATCACCCGCACCGACCACATCGACGGTTTTGCCATCGGTGATCCGGCCCCAGCCGTTCACTACGCGCACGCCGTGCTTTTTCAGCAAGGCGCCGACGCCGCCGGTGAGGCGTTTGACGATGCCATCCTTCCACGCCACGGTCTTGGAAATGTCCAGCGTCGGCGATTGCACGCCGATGCCGAGGGCCGAGGTGCCGGCGGCAAAGCCGGCCAGCTTGGAGAACTCTTCGGCGGCGTGGATCAGCGCCTTGGATGGAATGCAGCCGATGTTGAGGCAGGTGCCGCCGGGCGTGGCGCCTTCCACCAGTACGGTCTTGATGCCGAGTTGGCCGGCGCGGATACCGGCAACGTAACCGCCGGGGCCGCCGCCCAGAATGAGCAGTTGGGTTTCGAGTGTCTGTGCCACGGCTTACTCCACGAACAACAAGGCCGGCGATTCGAGCAGGCGACGGATCGCCTGCACGAATTCAGCCGCTTCCATGCCATCGACGATGCGATGGTCGAACGACGAGGACAGGTTCATCAGCTTGCGCGCCACCACATGGCCTTCGCGGAAGCAGGGGCGCTCGATGATGCGGTTGACGCCAACGATGGCCACTTCCGGATGATTGATGATCGGCGTGGAAGCGATGCCGCCAATCGGGCCGAGGCTGGAGATGGTGATGGTGGAGCCGCTCAGTTCTTCGCGCGTGGCCTTGCCGGCGCGAACCGCGCTGGAAAGTCGGGCGATTTCGGTGGCGGTTTGCCACAGATCCAGTGCTTCGGCGTGCGCAACCACCGGCACCGAAAGGCCGATGTCGCTTTGCGTGGCGATGCCCAGTTGCACGCCTTCATGGCGGGTGACGATGTTGGCCTCGTCGTCGTAACGCGTATTCATCTGCGGGAACTGACGCAATGCCAGCACGATGGCCCGTGCCAGGAACGGCAGCAGGGTGAGCTTGCCGCGTTCCTTGCCCCAGCGTGCATTGAGTTGGGCACGCAGGTTTTCCACTTCGGTCACGTCGATTTCCTCGACGTAGGTGATGTGCGGAATGCGCGTCCAGGAATCCTGCATCTTCTGCGCGATCTTGCGGCGCAACCCCATGATCGGAATCTGGGTTTGACCGTCGCGGCGCGCATAGGTGCTGCCGCTGCCGGTGTTGGTTTGGGTCGCGCCACCGTTGGCCGCGTAAGCGTCCAGATCGGCATGCGTGATGCGTCCGCCGGAACCTGTGGGCGTGACATAGCGCAGTTCGATGCCCATGTCCCATGCACGCCGCCGCACGGCCGGCGAGGCCAGCGGAGCTTCACCCGCAGCCAGCACGCTGCGCGTCGCCGGGCCGCGTTCGGCGGTGGCGGCGCAGGCAGGTGCGGGTTTGGCCGAGGTGGCTTCAGGCTTTGCTTCCACGGTGCGCGCCGGCGCCGATGGTGCCGCCGCCACGGCGGGTTTTTCGGCCGCAGGTTTTTCAACCGCCGGTGGTGCAGGCGGCGCGATGTCGTTGGCGCCGACATTGCCTTGGCCTGCCACTTCGAGGCGAATCAACTCGCTGCCCACCGCCATCATCTGGCCGGGCTGCCCGCCGAAGGAGATCACGGTGCCGTTGACGGGCGATGGGATTTCCACCATGGCCTTGTCGGTCATCACCTCGGCGATCACTTCGTCTTCGCTCACGGGGCCGCCGACGACGACTTTCCACGCGATCAGTTCCACTTCCGCGATGCCTTCGCCAATGTCGGGCATCTTGATGACATGCTGTCCCATGTTCAGTCCTCCAGCACGCGACGCATGGCGTCGATGACCCGGGCGGGGCCGGGGAAATAATCCCATTCCTGCGCATGCGGGTAGGGCGTGTCCCAGCCGGTGACGCGCTCGACCGGGGCTTCCAGGTGATAGAAACAATGCTCCTGCACCAGCGACACCAGTTCGGCGCCGAAACCGCAGGTGCGGGTGGCTTCGTGCAGCACGATGCAGCGGCGGGTTTTCTTCACCGAGTCCACGATGGTGTCGAAGTCCAGCGGCCACAGGCTGCGCAGGTCGATCACTTCGGCGTCGATGCCTGCATCCTGCGCGGCGGCGAGCGCCACCCAGACCGTGGTGCCGTAGGTGAGGATGGTCACGGCCTTGCCTTCGCGCGCGATCGCGGCCTTGTCCAGCGGCACGGTGTAGTAGCCCTCGGGCACGGCGTTGCCGGGATGCTTGCCCCACGCCACGACGGGGCGCTCGTGATGGCCGTCGAAGGGGCCGTTGTAGAGGCGTTTGGGTTCGAGAAAGATCACCGGATCGTCGTTCTCGATCGAGGAGATCAGCAGGCCCTTGGCGTCATACGGATTGGACGGCATCACCGTGCGCAGGCCGGCGACGTGGGTGAAGATCGCCTCCGGGCTCTGGCTGTGGGTCTGGCCGCCGTAGATGCCGCCACCACATGGCGTGCGGAACACGATGGGCGAGGTGAACTGTCCGCACGAGCGATAACGCAAGCGTGCGGCCTCGGACACGATCTGGTCGTAGGCCGGGTAGATGTAGTCGGCGAACTGGATCTCGGCGATCGGACGCAGGCCGTAGGCGCCCATGCCGATGGCCGCGCCGGCGATGCCTGCCTCGGAGATCGGTGCGTCGAACACGCGGTGCTTGCCGTACTTGGCTTGCAGGCCATCGGTGCAGCGGAACACGCCGCCGAAATAGCCCACGTCTTCGCCGAAGATGACCACGTTGTCGTCACGCTCCAGCATCACGTCCATGGCCGAGCGCAGCGCCTGAATCATCGTCATCGGCGCGCCTGCGGCGGGAAGGTTGGTATCACTCATCTCACACTCCCAATTGCTGGCGTTGGCGGCGCAGGTGTTCGGGCATCTCCTTGTAGACGTCCTCGAACATGTCGGCGGCGCCGGGACGGTTGTCGCTGCCGAGGGCGCCGTGGGTTTCGGCTTCCTTCAGTGCAGCAGACATTTCGGCATCCAGTTCGGCACGGGTTTGTTCGTGCTTTTCCTCGCTCCACAGGCCGCGCACGATCAGGTGCTTCTTCAGGCGTTCGATCGGATCGCCAAGCGGGAAGTGCTGGGCATCGTCGGCCGGGCGGTACTTGGATGGGTCATCCGAGGTGGAGTGCGGGCCGGCGCGATAGGTGATCCATTCGATCAGGGTGGGGCCGAGGTTGGCGCGGGCGCGAGCGGCGGCCCAGCGCGAGACCGTGTACACCGCGAGGACGTCGTTGCCATCCACGCGCACCGAAGGAATGCCGTAGCCGAGGCCGCGCGTGGCCAGCGTGGTGTTCTCGCCGCCGGCAATGGCCTGGAAGGTGGAAATGGCCCATTGGTTGTTGACCACGTTGAGGATCACCGGCGCGCGATAGACCTGTGCAAAGGTCAGCGCGGCGTGGAAGTCGCCTTCGGCGGTGGCGCCATCGCCCACCCATGCGGCGGCGATCTTGGTGTCGCCCTTGATCGCCGAGGCCATCGCCCAACCCACCGCCTGAATGTACTGGGTGGTGAGGTTGCCGGAGATCGAGAAGAAGCCATGCTGCTTGTACGAATACATGATCGGCAACTGCCGGCCCTTGAGCGGGTCGGCGGCGTTGGACAGCACTTGGCACATCATTTCCACCAGCGACACGCCCTTGGAAATGAGGATGCCTTGTTGGCGATAGGTGGGGAAATGCATGTCGCCATCACGCAGGGCCAGCGTCTGGCCGACCGCGATGGCTTCTTCGCCGAGGCATTGGATGTAGAACGAGGTCTTCTTCTGGCGCTGGGCGATCAGCAGGCGCGCATCGTAGGCGCGTGTCTTGAGCATGGCGTGCAGGGCGCGCAGCAGGAGTTCGTCGGGAATGTCCTTGGCCCAGTCGCCGACGGCGTTGCCGTCGTCATCCAGTACCCGGATCAGGCCTTGGGTGTAGCTCGCCGTTTGCTGCGAGCAAACCTCCAGCGGCAGCGCGGGCAGGGCGCCGGCGGGGCTGAGTTTGATGTAGGAAAAATCGGTGCGCTGTCCCGGTCGGGCGCTGGGCTCGGGGACGTGCAGGCGCAAGGGCGTGGTGTCGCTCATGGCGGAAATCCTTGGCTCGGGGATGCCTTGCGGCATCGAAACGGCGCTGGCTGTCGACCATCGCCGGAGCGGGATGGTCGAAGCGCGCGCGATCCGGTGGAGTCTAGGACGTCTTTCCGCTATCGTAAATCGCTTATTAGTCCATTCAGGTATCTGTAAAACAGATGTCATTTCCAGGCGGTCTTTCGCTCAAGCAACTGCGCTATTTCGCGGCCGCCGCGGAGCTGGGGCAGTTCTCGCTGGCGGCGCGTCAACTGCATGTGTCGCAGTCCGTGGTCACGACGGCCATCGGTCAGCTCGAATCGCTGGTCGGTGCCGACCTGTTCCAGCGCTTGCCTTACGGCGTGGCGCTGACACCGGCCGGACACCGCTTCTATCAGCACGTGAAGCATGCGCTGGACACCCTGCAGGACGCCTTGGCCGAGCCGCTGTTCCTTGGCGACGATCTCGAAGGCGTGGTGCGCGTGGGCGCGTCGTACACCGTGCTCGGGTATTTCCTGCCGGGCCTGCTGGCGCGCTTTCGGCGCGACTATCCGAAAGTGGATTTCGACCTGATCGACATGGATCGCCCGAGCATCCAGCGTGGCGTGACCGATGGCGATCTCGATCTTGGCCTGTGCATCACCTCGAACATGGATGCGTCGCCCGAGCTGCGTCGCCAAGTGCTGGCTACGTCGCGTCGCCAGTTGTGGCTGGCGCAGAACCACCCGCTCGCTGCATTGCCGCGCGTGAGCCTGACCGACATCGCCGCACACCCTTACATCATGCTGACCGTGGATGAAGGCGAGAGCTCCGCGCTGCGTTACTGGAATGCAGCGGGCGTGATGCCGAACATCGCATTTCGAACCTCGACGCTGGAGGCGCTGCGAGGCTTGGTGGCGCACGGGTTCGGCGTCACCATCCTGTCCGACATCGTGTATCGGCCCTGGTCACTGGAAGGCCGTCGCATCGATAGCCGTGTCGTCGCGGATATGGTGCCGCCGATGGAGGTGGGTCTGGTTTCGCGTCGCGACCGGCAGCTTCCACCGGTGGCCTATGCTTTCCAGCAGTTCCTCGTGTTTGCCTGTGGCGCCATGCCGGATTCGATATTGCGCTGAGGCGGGTCGTGTCGGGATGAATCGCGCCGAGGCAACTTCGTCGCCTGCGTACGTCCTTTGAGGTGTTCGTCCATGCACCAGTGACGCCGTCGTCATGATGCCGGTCGGTTGCTGCCTCTACAGCTTTCCGGAGAGAGAACGTCGGCATCCGAGGCAACGCGCGTGGCGAGCCGTGGCCGGCCTGAATCATCGTGAGGCTGCATTACACTCGTCGGCCCGATCCACTCAATGTCAGGAGACCATGATGGTCGGCAATCCCCATCAAGCCACTGTCTGCAGCAATCGGGTAGTACAACGCATGCTGCCGGTGTTTCTATTGCTGCTGGCCAGTTGCGGTGGCTCCTCCAACTCCAGTCCGCCGCCGCCCGCCAGTCCGCCACCGGCAACGCCCAGCCCGGCCGAAATCCGTACCACGCAACTCGACAGTGCGCTGCATCCGTTGCAGACCACCGACCCTGCCGCGAGCCTGGCCGATCTGGCACCGCTGTCGCGCGTGGCCCAGGCGCGGGTCGTGGGCATGGGCGAGGGCACGCATGGAACGCGCCAGTTCTTCCGGATGAAGCATCGCATCTTCCGCTGGCTGGTCCAGGAGCACGGCGTGCGTGTGTTCGCGATGGAATCGGACGTGGCCGAGGGCATTTACCTGGACCGTTACGTGCAGAGCGGCGAAGGCGATCTGGAGGCCATCATGCTGGCGCGCATGCATTACTGGCCCTGGTACACCGAGGAGGTGCGCGACCTGATCCAGTGGATGGCCGATTACAACGCCGGCCGGCCGGAGCAGGAACGGCTGCGCTACATCGGGGTGGATTCGGCCACGGTGGGTTTGCAGCCCGACCTGCTGATCGAATATCTGACCCGGACCGCGCCCGATCTGCTCGATGCCGCCGAGGAGGCGGTCGGGCCATTGCGCGTGTCGATGATGGGCGCCTGGGAGCTGTATGCCGGGATGGACCAGGACCAGTACGACACCTTGCGAAACGGTCTGGAAGAGCTGTCGGACACCCTGCTGGAGCGGCGCACCGAACTGGTGGAGGCCGGTTCGGAACCGGATTTCGAACTGCACATGTATTTGCTGGGGAACCTGCTGGATTCCCACGCCGCCATGTTCATGGCCCGCAACGCGGCGTGGATCGATCAGTCATATCACCGGGAACGGAGCCTGGCCAACAACGTCCTGCGGCTGGAAGCCCTCACCGAGCCGGGCATCCGGGTGGCGCTGTGGGGACACAATCTGCACGTGACCACCAGCCCCCACGGCGAGGGTTTCCCGACCATGGGCAGCTTCCTGCGCGAGACGCTGGGGGACGAATACCAGGCGATCGGTTTCTCGTGGACACACGGTGAATTCATGGCCCAGGCGCCCGGTGTCGGGTTGGCGAAGCACAGCCATCCGCTGCCGCCGCTGGCCGGATCGATCAATGAACTGCTGCATTCGGCCCGTGAGGGCCAGTACATTCTGGACCTCGGGGCGTTGCCCGCTTCGGATCTGCGCACCTGGCTGATGCAGCCGCGATATTTCCTGCAGGTGGGCTCGGTCTATCAGCCCGAACTTCCTCCTGGCGCGTATTACGACCTGGAGGCCATGTTGGAGCGGTACGACGTCCTCATCCACATCGACCGGTCCGAGGCTTCCCGACCCTTGCCCGTGCCATGAGTCCAGGCCTGCCGGTATGCCGGCAGGATGGGCGATGGGTGGCGGCGATGCTGGCAGCATGCCGCCGATGCCGGTGTGGGTTGGTTGAAGCACACGCGAATTTCTACTGCGTGGCGGTGGCGGCTTCAGCCTGAAGTGCGGCGGCCTGTTTTTCCATGCCCAATCGTTGGTACGCATCAATCAAACGTGTGGACGCCTCCCGGGTGCGTGGATGACTCGGGCCTTGGCGAGCCCGAAGCAAGGCCAGTGCGGGTTCGAGTTTGTCGCGTGCGGCATGGACATCTCCGGCTGCAAGGTCGGCAGCGGCGGCGTTGGAGAGCATGACCGGCCAGTTCGGGAAGTTGGGGCCGAGGATGTCCGGTGCCAGGCGCAGCAATTCGGCAAAAGCGGCTCGTGACTCGACGACTCGACCGGCCTTGAGCAAAAGCGTGCCGCGCGCACTGCGCGCCATCAGGGTGTCGCGGTTCGGTGTGCCGCGCTCCATGGCGATGACTTCGTCGGCCAGTGCCAGGGCTTCTTCGGCGCGGCCGAGTTTGTCGAGTGTCGGAATGAACATGACCCGATCGACCAGGGCATCATGCGAGTCGCCTTCGCCGCGTGCGATGCGGGTGTCCAGTGCCCGGCGCAACAGGGGCTCGGCTTCTGCGGGACGATCCAGCGAATTGTATGCGGCGGCCAGTTGTGCCCCGGAACCCAGCGTCAGCGGATGGTCGTCGCCATACCGGACGCGCCGCTTTTCGTAAACCTCGGCATACCATTGGGCGGCTTCCTCCAGTCGCCCCTGGCGATGCAGGGTCTGGCCGAGCACCTTCTTGGTGTAGAGCGTCTGCGGGTGGTCTTGTCCGAGGCGGGTGGATTCCGAGTCGAGCGTCTGGCGGATCAGGCTTTCGGCTTCGACGAAGCCACCGGTTTGCAGCAGCGCGTAGGCCAGATTGTGGCGGAGCACGTCGGTGATGATGTCGCTGTCATCCAGATGTGCGAGCAATGGATCGGCAAGCAGGGAGCGATCGAGTTCGACCGCAGCTTCGACGTCTCCCACTTCTTCCAGCGCCTGGGCGCGCACCACCCGGACCCGCAGAGCCAGGTGCGCGGCCCACTCCGCGTTGGATTGGGCAAGGGTTGCCTCCAGCGCCCAGGCTTGTTCCACCGCATCGGCGGGCTTGCCGCCACGCGCAAAATCCTGGATGCGGGCAAATTGCGCTTCGGCTGCTTCCCGGCTGGCAGGGCCGAAACCCTGATCCAGCCAGTTCTGTGCCTGATCGAAAAATCCTTGGGCGGTGCCGCTTTCCCCCAATCCGCTCCAGGTTCGTCCCAGCAGGAGGGCGACCTGTCCTGCGGTGCGGGGTCGCGATGCCGCCGTGTCCAATGCAAGCGCAGCACCCTCGAGAACCTGGCGCAACGGCATGTCCGGCGAGCCACCGAGCTCAGGGTCGGCATCGGTCAGCATGCGTTCGACGAAGTCGTTCACCGCAGCCAGTTCCTGGGCCCTCGCTTCGGCGTCCACCTGGGCGAGCCGGGCGCGCTGCGCCGCCAGTGTGCTGATCGCCGTGGTGGCGACGAGTGCGAGGAACACGATGCTCGCGGCAACACTCAGCGCGCGATGCCGGCGCACGAAGCGGCTGGCGCGGTAGGCCAGGGTCGGCGAGCGTGCCAGCACCGGGCGATGGTCGATCAGCCGCTGCAGGTCGTCGGCGAACTCGCCGGCACTGGCGTAACGTTGCGCCGGATCGCTTGCCAGCGCCTTCATCACCACCTTGTCCAGATCGCCACGAGCCTGTGGCGTCAGGCTGCGCAAGCGGGGCGGATCCTCGCGCCGCACGATGTCCAATGCCTCGAACAGTGTGGATGTCGTAAGGCGGGGGTGCGGCAGTCGGCCGCTGACCAGTTCATAGGCAATCGTGCCCAGCGCATATACATCGCTGCGTGCATCGATCTGATGGCCGCGACCGGCGAGCTGCTCGGGGCTCATGTAAGGCAAGGTGCCGACCACCTGGCCGGCCTGGGTCATCTCGTCCTGATCGTCGCGCAGGCGTGCAACGCCGAAATCCAGCACTTTGGGCTGGCCGCCCGCATCGATGAGGATATTGCCGGGCTTGAGGTCGCGATGGATCACGCCGCGCTCGTGCGCGTGCTGCACCGCGCGGCAAATCGCGATCAGCAACTGCAATCGTTGCGTCAGATCCGGCCGGATGCGTTCGACGTGGGTCCGAAGATCGTGCCCGCGGATCAGTTCGAGTGCCAGCCACGGCAGTGGCATCCCGCCGATGATGTCCTCGCCTGCGGCATAGAGTCGCCCGATACCGGGGTGTTCGAGTTGGGCGAGCAGTTCGATCTCGCGCCGGAAGCGCGCCAGCGCATGTCCGGAAAGCCCGCGCACGACCTTCAGCGCGACATCGCGTGGCGGATGGCTTTCGCGCGCCAGATAGACCCGCCCCATGCCGCCTTCGCCCAGCAATCCAAGCACCTGATAGGGGCCGATGCGATCGGGCAGCAGTGTCATGGGCGGGGTATCGTCGAGTTTGAGCGTGGAATCCTGCACCGAGGAGCCTCCGGCTTGCGAATCGGCTGAATCGTGCCACAGGCGCGGATGCGCAAGCGTGCGCGCCTGCCCATCCCGTGTTTGCGGGGGTGTGGGATTGGCGAGGCCGCGAACACAATGGCTGTTGCGGTGACAACGTGCGTGGAGCGACGGCAATGACTCGATTTCTGATGGCGTGTGCGGTGTGGGTGCTGTCGTCGACTCTTTCGTCGGCCTGGGCCCAAAGCCCGCAGTTGCGCCTGCAGACCTTCACCGGATCGATTCTGGTGCCTGCGCCAGGCTTTCCGCCCGCGCCTTCGGACCAGCCTGTCAGGGTATGGCTGCGCACCAACAATGCCGTGACATTGAACCCGCCGATCACCGTGACAAGCGCGCTTCCGGAGGGCGTGCGGCTCGATTCGTACACGGTGGCTGCGGGGCAGGAATCGGATTGGAGCTGCACGACCGTCGGGCAGGCACTCACGTGTGCATATTCCAAGCCGTTGGTCTATCAGGCCGATGCTGCCGAGGTGAACCTGCTTTTCCGGGTCAACGACGACTTCGTGCCACCACTCGACGGCACCGTGCCCCTGAGATTCCATGCCGGCAACGCACAAGTGCCGGTGAACCCGGCCCCGGCCACCTGCAGCGGGAATTCGGTGACCACGTGTTCATCGAATTTCGTCTGGGTGAATCGGCCGGTCATCGTGCTGAACAGCTTCACTCACGGCGCGTCCCCTGCGCCGAACACGCAAAACAATGCCCCGATGCGGCCGGCAGGGTTCGGCCTCGTCCGGTTGCAATACGACTGCGGCAACCGGGTCGGAACGATCGGATGCGATACCGGCGGGTATACGCCGCCGGCCGATATCTACGTTCGATTGCCACCGGGCCTGCATTGGCGTCTCAACCCGATCTTCCCGTTGCCATTCGGGGTCACCTGCGACAAGCTCGTCACCGGGCCGGACGGCGAACTGGTGCGCTGCTCGCAGGCCCTGTCGGGGATGATGCTCGCGACCCTGTACGTGGACGTGAGTCCCGATATCGCCGCACCGTCCACGGTCATCGTCGATGCGATCTTCGATGACGTGTATCAGCCCGCGCCAAGCAGTTGTGCGGCATCGCCCATGCATCCCAACTGCGCCAGTCATCCGATCGACATCATTGCGCCGGCAGCTGGAACCCCGCTGCTTGTGTTCGAAGGCAATCCGCGGGTCTGGGCAGGGCCGGAAACCCTGGCGCCCGGCCAGACCACCACCTTGACGATGCGTTTCGCCAATCGGGGGACGGGAGCCGCCAATCAGTCCACGCTGCAGTTGCGTCTGCCGGCCGGGCTGGAATATCTGGGTGTGGCTGGCGGCAGTGCGATGTCCTGCACCGCTTCGGGGAGTGTCGCTGCCGGTCAGACGCTGGTCTGCCTGCGCCCTGTGGTCATTCCTGCGCACTCTCCGTCGTTCCTCGAGTCGCTGAACGTCAGGTTTTCCGGAGGTGTCGAGGTGCCTGCCGAAGTGCCGGTGCTGTTCGAGATCAGCCCGGAGCCCGGCGGCAATGCGTCGCGGCTGAATGTCTGCGCGGCCAGTCCCGGGCTGGGACAGTGCGCGATCCTGATGCTCGATCTGGTGGGCTACTGCGCCAACCATGGCATCGACGGGATCTTTTGCGATGGCTTCGAAAGTTCGCCGGGGCAGCCCTTCCTTGGCGATGAGTCGTGATTCGTCCGGCGCTGCGTTCCTGCATTCCGGTCAGGGTCATGAGGTGAGGATGCGCCGGGAAAGTCGCGACGGCGGGCAACGCATCCGGGCGCATTGCGGGCGGCTCGACCCGCCGACATCGGGCGACATCCCGCCGCTATAATTCGCGGTCTTCCCCGCTTCCCGGGCACCCGAACGGGTGCAGTTCCCATGTCCGACGTTTCCATGCAGGCGCGCCGCCGCCGCACCTTCGCGATCATCTCCCATCCGGACGCGGGCAAAACCACGTTGACCGAAAAGTTGCTGCTGTTCGGTGGTGCGATCCAGATGGCCGGCTCGGTGAAATCGCGAAAGACCAATCGCCACGCGACTTCCGACTGGATGGCGCTGGAACAGGAGCGCGGCATTTCGGTGACCAGCTCGGTGATGCAGTTCCCGTATGAAGGACGCATCGTCAACCTGCTCGACACGCCGGGCCACGCCGACTTCGGCGAGGACACCTACCGCGTGCTCACCGCGGTGGACAGCGCGTTGATGGTCATCGACGTGGCCAAGGGCGTCGAGGAACGCACGATCAAGCTGATGGAGGTCTGCCGGCTGCGCGATACCCCGATCATGACCTTCATCAACAAGCTCGACCGCGAGGGCAAGGACCCGATCGATCTGCTCGATGAAGTGGAAACGGTGCTCGGCATCCAGTGCGCGCCGGTGACCTGGCCGATCGGCATGGGGCAGCGCCTCAAGGGCGTGGTGCACCTGATCACCGGCGAGGTGCACATCTACGAGGCGGGGCGCAACTTCACCCGCCAGGACTCGACGATCTACACCAGCATCGATGACTCCCGCCTGGAGTCGCGCATCGGTGCGCAGATGCTCGCGGAGCTGCGCGACGAGCTGGAGCTGGTGCAGGGCGCATCGCATGCGTTCGATCTGCAGGAATATCTCGCTGGCCGCCAGACGCCGGTGTTCTTCGGCTCGGCGGTCAACAACTTCGGCGTGCAGCCGCTGCTGGATTTCTTCGTCGAACATGCGCCGTCGCCGCAAGCGCGTGCCACCACCACCCGCCGCGTCGACTCTTGCGAGGAAAAGTTGACCGGCTTCGTGTTCAAGATCCAGGCCAACATGGACCCGCAGCACCGTGACCGCGTCGCATTCATGCGGGTATGTTCCGGCCGCTTCGTCGCCGGCATGAAGGCCTTTCATGTGCGTACCGGCAAGGAGATGAAGCTCGCCAACGCGCTGACCTTCATGGCGTCGGATCGAGAGCTGGCGGAGGAGGCGTGGTCCGGCGACGTGATCGGCATCCACAACCACGGCACGATTTCCATCGGAGACACGTTCACCGAGGGCGAGAAACTGGCCTTCACCGGCATCCCGAACTTCGCACCGGAGCTGTTCCGCCGGGCACGGTTGAAGGATCCGCTCAAGCTCAAGCAACTGCAGAAGGGCCTTGCCCAGCTCAGTGAAGAAGGCGCCACGCAGTTCTTCCGGCCATTGATGAGCAACGACCTGATTCTCGGTGCGGTCGGCACGCTGCAGTTCGATGTGGTGGCCTACCGACTCAAGGACGAGTACGGGGTGGAGGCGATTTTCGAGCCGGTATCGGTGGCCACGGCGCGCTGGGTCTACTGTGATGACGATAAGAAGCTCGAGGAGTTCCGCGACAAGAACGCGATGAATCTCGCACTCGATGCGTCCGGTCATCTGGTCTACCTCGCGCCGACCCGCGTCAATCTTCAGCTGGCCCAGGAACGTGCACCGGCGGTGGCGTTCCAAGCGACTCGCGAGCACGCGCAGAGCGTGGCTGTCTGAGCAGTGCCCGTCGGTGGAGCTGGGTTGCATCATTCACCACGAAGGAGTGACACTGCTGAAGCGCATAAATTGGGGAGTAGGGAGATGGACCGGAAGATCTTTTCTGCCGCGCTGATGGTGATGATTGCGCCGGTGGCATGGGACGGTGCCGTGGCACAGGCGAATGGAATGGGGGTGGACGGGCGCGATGTCGCAGCACGACCGACAGTGACGCCGACCGTGCCGGTCAGGGTGATTCCACCACCGGTATCAAACATGGCCAAGGATCACGCCATTGATCGTCAGGATTCTGGTGCGCGCGATCAGGTCATCCCCGATGACCTGATCGTGCAGGGCAGCGTTTGCACTGGCATTGATTGCGCCGACAACGAGAGTTTCGGCTTCGATACGATGCGGCTGAAGGAAAACAACCCCCGCTTGACCTTCATTGACACCTCTGTGGATACATTTCCGTCAGGCGATTGGCAACTACGCGCCAACGACAATCAATCGGGCGGGACGGATCATTTTTCCATCGATTGGTTGGGAGCCGAGGCTGCCAGCGGCAGCAATTCACCCGTGAGCACGCCTTTCCGCATCGATGGTCTGGCACCGAACGATGCCATCCGTGTAGCCGCCGACGGGAAAGTCGGTTTCCGCACCGCCAGTCCGGTGCTCGATCTGCATGTGACCACGGGCGACACGCCTGCCATGCGTCTGGATCAGGATGGTTTGCAAGGATGGAGCCCACAGATCTGGGACATCGCCGGCAACGAGGAGAACTTCTTCGTTCGTGATGTGACGGCTGGATCGCGCCTGCCGTTCCGCATCCGGTCGGGTGCGCCGACGTCGAGTCTGGATGTTTCCGCCAGTGGTGCCATCGGCATCGGCACGGCTGCACCAGCGAGCCGACTGGAGGTAAGTTTCAATCAGGATTTCGCCGATCCGGCGGTGTCGATGTTGCGGGTGTCCAATCTGGCTTATCCCGACGCCGAGGCACGCACGCGCTTCGAGGTTGACAGCAACGGCAATGTGCTGGCGCGAGGCACGATTTCCCAGCTCTCCAGTCGCCATGCCAAGCACGCATTCGATGCCATTGATGGCGACTGGTTGCTGGCGCGGTTGCGCGCCCTGCCGGTGACAACCTGGAGTTACCTGACCAGCGAGACCCGGCATGTCGGGCCTGTGGCGGAGGAGTTTCATGCGGCCTTTGGTCTGGGCGCGAGCGACAGCATGATCGCCCCGGCAGACCTGGCTGGGGTGGCGCTGGCAGCGGTCAAGGCGTTGCAGCAGGAAGTGGACGAGCGTGATCGGAAAATCGAGATGCTGGAACAACGATTGACCGAGATCGAAGCGCGATTGTTGCGCTGAGTTCCGTGCCATGACACGTCTCTTGCTGTTGTTGCTGGTAGTCGTGCCAGCGTTGGCTTCCGGGGCACAGGCCGCCGTTTTCTCGCTATCGCACGATGAGGCGGCGCAGAGGTTGCGGGTATATGACGACAGCGGCATTGGCTCGGCGGCCTCCCTGCCGAGCGTTGGCCTCGGGGTGCAGGTGGGCAGCGTGACCGCCGATGCAACGGGTAACCGGGTTTTCTTCGTGACCAACAAGGGCGACGAACAGACGCTGCATGCCATCAGCTACGGTTTGGTGTCGGGCGTGGAGAGTGCCGCCCTGCCCGATGGCTTGCGCGTCACCCATCTGGAATGGGATGGCAGCGGCACGCAGCGACTCGTTGGGGTGGGGCTGCGCATTGCTGACGAGGCAGCCACGCTGATCCGGTTCCAGGGAGGAGAGCTTGTCGATCTGGGCATGCCGCAGTTCGATTGCTGCACGTTTCGCGCCGGCGTCTCGGCTTATCGCGCCAGCGATGACAGTCTGTTTCTCGTGGGCCGAGTCGATGGTGAAAATCGGGACCGGATTTTCCGTTTCGGGTTGGGTGCCGTTCCCACCGTTGCCTCGGTGCTCCTGGATGCCGATCTGGCGGTTCTGGAGCTGGCCGTGGCCGGCAGTGGTCAGGTGTTCGGCCTGGCGTATTCGGCCAGCATCGACCGAACCCGTCTGGTGGCGTTCGATGCACTCCTGAACGTGGAAATACGCGGTACGGGCGTGGAGGGATGCTGCTTCGTGCTGGCCGGCAGCAGTGCCATTGATCCGGTTGCAGGTGATTGGGTGGTGGCAGGGACGGGAGCCAGCGGCGTCTCCAGTCTCTGGCGTTTTGCGTTGGCGAGCGGCGCTGTGATCGATGGCATCACCACGATCTCGGCAGTCGGTCTGTTCCACGATGCAACCACGGTGACGCCAGGCAGCGAGTTGTTCGGTGATGGCTTCGAGAGTGGCTTGCCGCTGCCAAGAGCGCTGCAGCAGAGCCATTGAAGTGATGTTCTCGAGTGCGGTTTCTCACCACCCGCGAACATGCGCGGGCGGTGTTCGTCGGTTCAATCTCAGCCCGCCATTCTGAAGCGGGCGTGGAACGCCACGGTGATGCGGATGCCATTCTGTTTCGGCAGGATCAACGCTCGCGGGTGATGTCATGCTGCCAAGTCGTGGTCGAACCGGGGCCTGCTTTGATCAGCGAGATCGCTGAAACTCGCGCTTGGCGAATCTTTTCACCGATCTTCTCGCCGGACAGTCCGGCAAGGTCGAGATCGCGCGGTTTGATCGCCAGTGCAGCTGCATGCAGGGCCGCGAGATGATGGCGCTGTGGGTAAGGTGCTTCGGCGTGGCTGAGGCGACCACGCTTGTCTGCTTCACACACCATGCCGAGACGGACGATGCGTTCGGGTTTGCGGAAACCGTCGCAGCGCGCGATGAGATCGTGCACGGTGACGGGTTTGAGTTCGGCGATACGATGCACGTTGAGGTGTTCGCGACAGCCGATCGCGGCCTGTGCGGCGAATTCGGCAGGCACCCGCAGGCGCTCGCACAGGGCGCGCAGCGGCGCGAGCCCGGTGTGTTCATGCTGTCGGTGCGCGGGCAATTCCCGTGCCGGCGTGAGCGCCTTGCCGAGATCGTGGGTGAGCACGCAGAAGCCGACCAGAGCATCGCCGGGGGCGAGATGTGCGGCGATGTCCAGTGACAGTTCGACATGGATGCCGGTGTCGATTTCCGGGTGGAATTCGGCGCGTTGCGGGACGCCGTACAGCGCATCCACTTCTCCCAGCACACGCGCCAGCGCACCACAGCCGCGCAGCGTTCGAAGGAATGCGGACGGGGTCGGCTCGGTGAGTGCGCGCGACAACTCCTGGAACACGCGCTCGGAGACCAGGTGATCGACCTCGCCCTCAGCCACCATGCGCCGCATCAGTGCCATGGTTTCCGGCGCGATCGTGAAGCCGAGCGTGCTCCAGCGTGCCATGAAGCGCGCCGCGCGCAGGATCCGCACCGGGTCTTCGACGAACGCCTCCGAGACATGGCGCAAGCGACGTGCCCGCAGATCGGCAAGGCCGTTGAACGGGTCGACGAGCGTGCCATCGTCGTCTTGCGCAATGGCGTTGATGGTGAAGTCGCGCCGCGCCAGATCCTGTTCCAGCGTGATATCGGGCGTGGACAGCACGGTGAAGCCGCGATAGCCGCGTCCTGCCTTGCGCTCGCAGCGCGCCAGCGCGTGTTCCTCGTGGGTTTGCGGATGCAGGAATACCGGGAAATCGCGCCCCACCGGGCGAAATCCCCGTGCCGTCATCTGTTCGGGGGTGGCGCCGACCACGACGAAGTCGCGATCGCCGCAGGGTCGGCCGAGCAGAGCATCGCGTACTGCGCCACCGACCAGATACGTTTTCATCCAGAGCGTGCCCGGCGGTAGGCGTCGAGACGGTGCTGGCGTACCTGCAGGCCGAGCTGTGCCGGCACGATGGCGTCCAGCGGGGTTGCTTCGATGCCGAGGCGGTGCAGGCCGTCGATGCCGCCGACCGAGTCGGTCTTGAGCGAGAGGTAGTTGTCGGTCGAGAACGGCTTGCCGGGGACGTGATCGAAGATCGCCGCCTGCACGCGTGCGAGTGCATCGGGCAACGGCACGATGGCGCGGTGCAGGCCGAGATGGCGTGCGGTGTAGCGCACGATCCCGGCCAGCGTCATTGCTTGCCGGCCATAGAGTTCGTAGGTCTGGCCGAAGGTGGTCGGATCGTCCAGCGATCGGGCGAATGCTTCCGCCACGTCACCCACGTAGACCGGGGCGAACTTGGCGTCGGCACGGGCCAGCGGCAGCACCGGCGTCAGCTTCAGCAGCGAGGCGAAGCGTTCGAACAGGCCGTCTCCGGGGCCGAAGATCACCGAGGGCTGGAAGATTGTCCAGTCCAGGCCGGACGCCCGCACACGGGCCTCTGCCTCGCCGCGCGTGCGCAGATAGTGGCTCGTACCTCGCCCGGCATTGAGTGCGCTCATCTGCAGCAGCCGACGCGTGCCGGTCGCCTGGCAGGCAGCGATGATTTTTTCGGTCAGTTCCACGTGGGCGCGTCGGAAACCTGCACCGTCACGACCGGGTTCGTTGAGTATTCCGACCAGATTGATCACCGCATGCGCACCTTCGAGGACACGGCGAAGGTCGTCTGGCGAGTACGGGTCGATATCCGTCACCCGGACATCAGGAATGACGAACAGGTCGCGCTGGCGATTGCGGTTGCGGCTGGGAACGACGATGCGGCGGTTGCCACGCGCGATACGGGCGATCAGGCGCTGGCCAACGAAGCCGGTGCCACCGAAAACCACGATGCGAGGCGGCATGGCCGGCCCCGGGGTTTCCTGTCTCGCCAGGGAGGTGTCGTGGCCTGGGTCGGTATCGGGAGGGAGGGATGTCATGGGGTCTTCTCCGGAGCAGCGGCAGGGCAGGCGAAGTCGCGGCGGGCAGCAACGGGCGTTCGATGCCCTTGCGCCCGCGCGCTGATCGGCACCGCCTTGCCGTCCAGTCGCCAATCGTAGATCGCCGCGAAGGCGAGGATGCGGGCGACGTACTCGCGGGTTTCGCGGTACGGAATCGTTTCGATCCACAGGTCGATGTCCTGCGGCGGGCGTTGCGCCAGCCAGCGTGCGACCGGGGTCGGGCCGGCGTTGTAGGCGGCCGTGGCGAGAAAGGGCTGGCCGCCGTGTTTTTCCAGCATCGAAGCCAGATGCGCGATGCCGAGCGCGAGGTTTTCGCGCGGGTCATACAGGCCCGAATCGCCCGGATATCGCAGGCCACGCTTCCTGGCTTCCATTCGTGCGGTGGCGGGAAGCAGCTGCATCAAACCACGGGCGTCGGCGTGTGAACGGGCATCCGGCGCCCAGGCGCTTTCGGCGCGGATCAGCGCGGCGATCCAGGCCGGGTCGAGGCCATGTCGCCTTGCCTCGCGCAGGATCTGGCGCTGGTGCGGCAGGGGGAATCGCAAGGTGTAGTGGCGCAGGTCGTCGCCGGCATTGAGCGTGGAGGCTGCACGCTCATGCCAGCCTGCGGCATCGATGAGGGCGACGGCCGCGCGGCGTTCGTCGTCCGGCAGGGTAGCGCGCAGTGCTTCCCATTCGCGCCGCGCCCAGGAAACGCGCCCGATCGCATGCAATTCCATCGCGCGCACGAAGCCGGGGTTGGCCTGAACGCGACGCGTTGCGGCGACATCATTGGCCTCCAGCGGGCACAGTGCGTAGGGAGCGCCGAGGCGATCGGCGGCGAGAAAGCCGAAGTAGGTCGGTTCGGTGGCGAGTTCGGCGAAGGCAAGGCGGGCCGCCGCATCACCGCCGCGTTCGCGCAGGCGTGCGTGGAAGTAGCGCCAGCGTGGTTCGGCGCGCTGATCGGCGGGCATCCGTTCGATGGCGGCGATCGCAGCGGTGTCATCGCCTCGTGCCAGCGCTTCGCGCACCTGCCATTCGTGCAGCCGTGCATCCCAGGCCTCGGCGGGTACGTTGGCGAAGCGGCGCGTGCTGTCAGGCAAGTAGGAGGCGGCACTCCACAGCGCGATGTGATTCAGCATTTCGCCACGCTGCGTGGCTTCGAAGCCGAGGCGACCCTGCAGCGAGCCCAGCAGTGCCTCGGCCGCACCCGGATCGCGTTGTGCCATCCGCACGATGCCGAGTGCGCCGATGCGACGGCTGCGCGCATCGGCGGGCCAACTGGCAGTCGGTGCCTGGGTTGGTGCTTCCAGATACGCGGCGTAGCTTTGCGCGAGAGCGGCTTCGGCTGCCGGCAGGGCGCGGGCAAGCCAACGCATCAGGCCCAGGTTGGTTTCGACCGCAGCCAGCTCGATGCGCTCCCAATGGCGGATCGGGGTGAGTTGGCCAGATCGACGCAGGGTGTCGAACACGGCATCGCATTGCGACGGTTGCGATGTGCCGCTCAGCCAGAGTTGCAGTGCGCTGTCCAGCCATGCTGCATCGGGGGCGGGAAGGCGTCGCGACAGCAGATCGCCGCAGCGCAATGCAACGTCGCTGCTTCCTTTGTAGAGCTGGCGGAAGCCCGGCCAGTCCTCTCGCCTGGCCAGTGCGCGCAGTGCCTCGTTGCGCAGTGTTGCCGCAATGGGAATATCGGCATGCCGCTCGACGAAGGCGACGATGCTCGACGCATCGACATGATCGAGTTGCCGGCGCAGCGCGGCGTAATCCAGATAGGCGGCCAGCGGGTGATCGGCATACGGGTGTGCGGTTGAGGCAAATTCGGCCAATGGCCGTTTTTCCGCTGCATCGAGTGCCCGCGTGAAGCCGACGCGACGCGTGTCGGTGTCGGCCGCGAAGCTCGGCGTGAGCAGGCCGAGCGCGATGGCTGCCAGTATGAACAGCCGGACGGTATTGCGGAGCGGGTGCGGGTGGCGAAGCTGCATCGGCACAGTGTATCCCGCACCCGTGGCGTACCACGGGCGCGGTTCAACGCCTCGTGTCTGCATCACCGGGCAGCGCGATCTGCGCGGCCACCGCGAGATGATCCGAGGACAGGTCGGGCAGGGTCCAGCGCCGTTCCACATCCACGCCGTCGGACACGAGAATGTGGTCGATGGCACGGCGTGGCTGCCAACTCGGGAACGAGAGGATGCGCTGTTCCGGGGGGCGCAGTGGCGTTCGGCGATACAGCGCATCCATTTCGCAGGAGTCCGATTCGCAGTTGAAGTCGCCCATCAGCACCTTGTGTCCGGGGCCGCTCAGGAGCTCGCCGAGAAAGGCCAGTTGGGCGTTTCGCGCCTTGGGCGAAAGCGAGAGGTGGGCGATGGCAACGGTCAGCGAGTCGTTGCCATCGCCGTAGCGTGCCAGCAGGGCGCCGCGCCCGGGAATTCGGCTGGGCAGTACGTAATCGACGACTTCGTCCGGCTCCAGCCGGCACAGCAGCCCGTTGGCGCTGGCGGCGATACCGGCCAGGCGGCGGTTGGGCTGGTGGCTCCAGTAGGGGAAGCCGGCGCGTTCGGCCAGATAGTGAGTCTGGTTGACGAAGCCCGAGCGCAGCGAGCCTGCGTCCGCCTCCTGAAGCCCGACGATGTCGAAGTCCGATACTTTTTCTGCCAGTGCATCCAGATTGCCACGCTTGCGTCCGCTCGGCAGGACATGGTTCCACGAGCCGGTCACGTAATCGCGATAGCGGCCGGTGGCGTGGCCGGCCTGGATGTTGGCGCTCAGAAGGCTCAGTCGCCGGGTCGCATCGGACGCGGCGCTCCTGTTGACCAAGTGTGGATCAGACTTTCGCATGAGAGGCAGGTGGGGCCGCTCCGGCGCCAGGGCAAGCGGGGGTCATTCGGCCTTGGTGGCGGGGGGCGTGCGTTCGCGCTCGACCAGCGCGTCGACGATTTCCAGCATGCGCTCGAAGCCGCCGTGACGCGGGGCCATGACCTTGTACTTGCCGGCCACGATCATCGTGGGAGTGGCATCGATGCCCCATCCCATCGCGCGCTCACGCGCCTTGGCGAGCTTGGCGTTCACCGGAAAGCTGTCGAGCGTGGCCAGGAACTGCTCCTTGTCGACCCCGTGCTCAGCGTAGAAATCGGCGATGTCCTCGATCTTGTTGACCGGGCGACGCTCGGTGTGGAGCGCTTCGAACAGCGCGTCGTGGGTGAGGTCGAGCACGCCCATGGTTTCGGCCGTATAGAACACCCGGCCATAGACCTCCCAGATGCCACCGAACACGGCAGGCACGTACTCCACCCGCACATCATCGGGCTGCTTTTTCTTCCACGCCGAGATCACTGGCGCGAAGGTGGCGCAGTGCACGCAGGAATAGCCGAACACTTCGACCACTTCGATGCGATCGCCGCTCAAGGTCGGCACCGCCGGGTCGATCAGGGTGTAGTCCTGACCTTCGACCGGCGCCGCAGGCTGCGCGTGGACTGTGCCGGCACAGGCGACGAAGGCGAGGAGAAAAAGGGATACGAGGCGGTGGAACATCGGGATGTCTCCGTGGACAGGGGTGGAGCGAAGCCGGAAGTAGACCACGTCCGGCGGGCAAGGTTCAGTGCGATGCAGTACGCGATGCGGATTCGGGCACGAAATCGTTGGGCCAGTTGCGGTAAACCGGCGTGGACATGACCATCTCGACCATGCTGAAAGCCAGTTCGCGCTCGGCGATCACTGCGCCATCGGCACCATGCTGGATCAGGTGTTTGACTTCAGCGTCGGAGTGGGCACGGGCGAAGATCGTCAGTGCGGGATTGGCGGCGCGCAGGCGTGCTGCCACCTCGCCGGCTTCCAGCGCCTGCGGGATCGCGATGATTGCGATCTGCGCGCTTTCCGGTTGTGCCTCGGCCAGCACGCGCTCGGCTGCGGCGTTGCCTCGGATGGCCGGGAGCCCGGCCTGGTGCGCTTTCTGCACCCGCTCCACGCTGGTATCCACCACCACCACCGCCACCTTGCGCTCTTGCAGCAGCGCCGCCAGTTGCGAGCCGACCCGGCCATAACCCACGATGATCGCGTGGCAGCCCGGCTCGAGTGTGGGGCCGGGCGGCAACTCCGGTGTCGGAACGGGCACGGCATTGCGCTCGGCCTCGGCCGTCTGGCGTGCCTCCCAGCGATCCAGTCCGGCGAAGATCAGCGGGTTGGCGATGATCGAGATCAATGCGCCGGCCAGCACCAGGTCACGGCCTTCCTGCGGAAGAATCTGGAGCGCGATGCCCAGTCCGGCGAGAATGAAGGCGAACTCGCCGATCTGCGCGAGGCTGCACGAGATCGTCAATGCCGTCCGGTTCGGATGGCCGAAGGCACGGACGATCAGGTAGGCGGCCACCGACTTTCCGAAGATGATGATGAAAGTAGTCGCCAGCACGTGCAGTGGATGCTCGAGCACGATGCCGGGATCGAAGAGCATGCCCACGGAGACGAAGAACAGCACCGCGAAGGCATCACGCAGCGGCAAGGAATCGTTCGCCGCCTTGTGGCTGAGTTCGGAACCGTTGAGCACCATGCCCGCGAAAAAAGCGCCCAGTGCGAACGATACGCCGAACAGCGTGGCCGAGCCGAACGCCACGCCCAATGCGATGGCCAGCACCGACAGGGTGAACAGTTCGCGTGAGCCGGTGCCGGCGGTGCGCTCCAGCATCCACGGGATAACCCGGCGGCCGACCACCAGCATGATGGCCACGAACGCGCCCACCTGGAGCAACGTGACTCCAAGCGTGGTGAATAGCCCGCCGAGGGAAATGTCGGCAGCCCCGGCTTCGTCCTTGAAGATGGCGGCGACCACGGGCAGCAGTACCAGTGCCAGGACGCAGGCCAGATCCTCGACGATCAGCCAACCCACCGCGATGCGTCCGCGCTGGGTATCGAGCAGGCGACGTTCCTCCATCGCGCGCAGCAGCACGACCGTACTGGCGGTAGCCAGGCAAAAGCCGAACATCAATCCTTCTATCGTCGACCAGCCAAGAAGCCAGGCCAATCCCCATCCCAGCACCGTGGCCGCGCCGATTTGCACGACCGCGCCCGGGATGGCGATCCATTTCACCTCCATCAGGTCGTCGAGCGAGAAGTGCAGGCCGACACCGAACATCAGCAGCATCACGCCGATTTCGGACAGTTGGACGGCCATGTCGGCATCGCCGACGAATCCGGGCGTGTGAGGGCCGACGATGATGCCCGCGAGCAGATAACCGACCAGTGGCGACAACTTGAGCTTGTTCGCCAGAAATCCGAGCACGAACGCCAGACCCAAGCCAATGGCGACGATGTCGATCAGGTCGGTGTGGTGCTCCATCCGCAAGCCTTGGCACGGGTCAACCGCCCAAGTATTGGGGCGAAGCGGTGTGATGCCAAGTGTTTTCCAGCGCGCTAGATCGGCTCGGACTTCTGGGTGCTGTCGTCTTCGCTGGGATCGGGGGTCTCGTCGGCAGGGCACTGCGGACGCTTCTTGAGGCGCAGCGAGAGCGCCGCCTTGGCCATCATGTGTGCACTGATCGGTGCGGTGATGAACAGGAACACGCTGATGAGCAACTCGCGCGGGTGGAAGCTGTTGCCGACCATGGCGTGGTAGAAGATCGAGACGATCAGCACGCAGCCCACGCCCATCGTCGTGGACTTGGTCGGGCCATGCAGCCGGCGAAAGAACTCCGACAGCTTCACCAGGCCAAGCGATCCGACCAGGGTGAAGAAACTTGCGACCAGCAGCAGCGCCGCCAGCAGGGCTTCGATGACCGGATTCATTCGACGATGTCCCGGCGCAACACGTACTTGCTCAGCACCACGGTGCCGACGAAGCCAAGCATCGCGATCACCAGCGCAGCCTCGAAATAGATTTCCGACTTGAGGTACATGCCGTCCAGGATAAGCAGCGCGATGGCGTTGATGTTGAGCGTGTCAAGCGCCAGGATGCGGTCCGGCACGCCGGGACCCCGCACCAGTCGCCACAACGAGAGCAGCATGGCGATGCCGACCACGTGCAGGGAAATGAGGATGGCGATGTCGATCACGGGAAGATCTCCTTGAGCGGCGCCTCGTAGCGGGACTTGATCTCGTCGATCAGGGCCTCCGGATCCTGCAGGTCGAGCGCGTGGATCAGCAGGTAGCGGCGGTCGTCGGAAAGTTCGGCCGATACCGTGCCGGGAGTCAGGGTGATGAGGCTGGCCAGTGCGGTGATGCCGTGGATGTTGGTCAGATCCAGCGGCACCCAGACCCAGCCGGGCTTGATCGCCGACTCCGGCCCCAGCACCAGCCGCGCCACGTGGATGTTGGAGCGCACGATGTCGTACAACACGATGGCGATCAGGCGTGGCAACGGCCGCACCGTGGCGACATAGGCGAACTCGCGCTCCAGACGTCTGGCCGCCTGCGGAATCAGCAGGGCCAGCACCAGGGCCAGCGTGAAATAGGCCGCATTGATGTGATCCGGCAGCAGCAGGCCGAAGACGAAGACCGTCACGCTCAATGGAATGGAAGGAACAAGGATGCGCAGGCGCTTCTTCATGGCTTACGGATCCCGCAAGGCAGGTGTCTTGTCGCGCACCGCCTGAATGTAGTTGCCGGGATCGACGAGTTGCTCGCCGGTCGCCATCGTGTAACGCAGCGCCGGACCTGCGGCCACGGTCATTGCAACGCAGTAGGCCAGCAACAGGATGATGGCGGCCAGTTCGCTGCGATGCCCCATGCGTGGTTTGATCGATGAACCGGGCGACGGGCTGCCGGGTGGAGGCTGGATCCAGAACAGCTTGCTGCCGGCCCGCGCCATCGCCACCATGACAAAGAAGCTCGACAGAAGGATCGTGCTCCAGACCCAGCCGATGCGCTCCTCCGGGACGGCTGCCAGGAGAGTGAATTTGCCGATGAAGCCGGACAATGGCGGCAGCCCGATCGCAGCGATGGCCGTGAGGATGTACAAGGTGCCGGGAACGGCCTGCCGGGCCATCGGAAGAACCACGTTCATGCGATCGGTGATGCGGCGCTGGCGCACGAGTTCCACGATCAGGAACAGTGCGGCGCCAGTGAAGGTGCTGTGCGCCAGATAATACAAGCCTGCACCGATGCTGTCCGCACGCGCCAGCGCGAAGGCGACGAACAGCGTGCCAGCCGACACCAGCACCAGATACCCGGCGAGGATGCGCAGCCGCACCGCAGCCAGGGTGCCCAGCGCCGCCATCAGCGATGTGGCGATGCCGGCCGGCAGCAGCCAGGTCCAGGCGAAGCCGGAGAGTTCGCCGGCGGTTTCGCCAAACAGCAGGGTGTATACGCGCAGTACCGAATACAGCCCGACCTTGGTCATGATCACGAACAGTGCCGAGACCGCCGGTTGGGCGCGACCGTAGGTGGCGGGCAACCACAGGTACAGCGGCAGGATCGCGCCCTTGGCACAGAACACGACCAGAAGAAGCCCCGCGACCGACTGCACCAGCGCGCGATCCTGTGGTGCAACGTCGGAAACCCGCACCGCCAGTTCGGCCATGTTGAGGGTGCCCAGCAGGCCGTAGATCAGCCCGAGTGCGATCAGGAACAGCGTCGACGCGGTGATGTTGAAGACCAGGTAATGGAATCCCACCCGCATCCGCCCGCCGCGTCCGCCGCTCAGCAGCAACCCGTAGGATGCCGCCAGCAATATTTCGAAGAACACGAACAGGTTGAACAGGTCGCCAGTCAGGTACGCACCGTTGAGGCCCATCAACAGGAACTGGAGCAGAGCATGGAAGTGCGGAGCGCGCCGGTCCCAGCCACTGCCTGCGTGCAACAGGCAGGCAGTGGCGAGCAGGGTGGTGGTCAGCACCATCCAGGCCGAGAGACGATCCACCACCAGGGTGATACCCAGGCGTGCCGGCCAGTCGCCGACCAGGTAGGCCACGACAGTGTCGCCGTCGGCCAGCCCGAGCAGGGCGATGGAAAGGCAGAGCAGTCCGGCCAGGCCGATCCAGGCGAGAGTGCGCTGGAGGACGATGCCACGACGCTCGAGCAGGAGTTGCAGCGCTCCGATCAGCATCGGCAGCGCGATGGGCAGGATGGGAAGATGCGCGCTCATCGGTCGCGGTCCTTCGGCTCGCTGCCATCGACGTGATCCACGCGATTGTCGTGCCGGCCGCGCATTGCCAGAACAAGAGCCACGGCGGTCATCGCGAAGGAGATCACGATGGCGGTCAACACGAGGGCCTGTGGCAACGGATCGACGTAGTTCTCGAGCACCGGAGCGACGCCGTCGCGAAGCACCGGCGGCTTCCCCGGCACCAGGCGGCCGGCGGAAAAGATCAGCAGATTGGTGGCATAGGAAAGAAGCGTCAGTCCAAGGATCACGTCGAAGCTGCGCGCACGCAGCAGAAGATAGATGCCGGCGGCGACGAGCACGCCGATACCACTGGCCAGAGCGATTTCCATCAGGCGCGCCTCCCGCGGAAACGGGCCGGATCGGGCCGCAGGATCGAAGCACGCCAGGTATCGCGGGTCATCGATGGCTTGATCCCTCCCATTGTCGAGAGAATCAGCATCGCGCCGCCGAACACCGCCAGATACACGCCGATGTCGAAGCCGATGGCGCTGGCCAGAGGGATGCTGCCGATCAACGGCAGCGTGGGTTCGGCATGACCGCTGGTCAGGAACGGGTAGCCCCACAGCAATGGCGCCAGACCAGTGACGAGGGCGAACAGCAGGCCCACACCAATGCACTTGACGTAATCCACGCCCAGCTGCCGCTCGAAGGCACCCATCCCCTGGATGATGTACTGGAGCAGCACCGGGATCACCAGCACGAGACCGGCGATGAAACCTCCGCCGGGCGCATTGTGACCACGCAGGAACAGATAGATGGATACCGTCAGGGCCAGTGGAAACAGAACCTGGGAAAGATCCGCAGCCATCGGCAGCAGAATGGGCTCACCTTCGACTTTTTCTTCCGGAGCCATGCGGGCGCGTTTGAGCAGGGCGTGCACGATCAGGCCGGCGATGCCGAACACGGTGATCTCGCCGAACGTGTCGAATCCGCGGAAGTCCACCAGGATCACATTCACTACATTGCTGCCATAAGCCTCAGGCAGTGAGCGCGCCAGCAATTCCTCGGCGATGGTGTGGCTGGGGCGGGTCATCATCGCGTAGGCCAGCCCGGCGACGCCGCATCCCGCGGTCGCCGCGATGCCGATGTCGCGCCAGCGTCGCAGTTGCGAGCGTTCGGGCATGGATTCCTTGGGCAGGTAATTGAGCGCCAGCAGCATCAGGCAGATGGTTACCATCTCGACCAGCAGCTGGGTCAACGCCAGGTCCGGCGCGGAGAGGTAGACGAAGGTCAGGCTGACCATCAGCCCGACCGAGCCGACCACGATGATCGCGCGCAGACGCTCACGGTACGCCGCCAGCGTGGCGAAAGTGCCGATCACCAGGATCAGCCAGCCCAGCCAGACCATTGGAGGGGCGGGCGTGAGTATGCTGGCGGCAGGCAGCGACCAGTGCCCCAGCATGGGTGAAATCGCCAGCACGATGGCTGCAAGAACCAACAGGAACAGGCTGCGTTGCACGCTGCCGTTGGCGATGGCGCGAGTGAACCGGTCGGCCAGTGCATAGAGTCGCTCGACGTTGAGCCGGAAGATCCGCCGTCCGAGGGATTCGCGCACGATGGCGTGCAGGTCGAGCAGTCGACGCAGGCCGAAGTACAGTGCGATACCGCCCAGCAGGCCGGCGAGGCTCATCAGGAACGGAAGGTTGAAACCGTGCCAGATCGACAGGCTGTACTGCGGCATGTTGTCGCCCAGCACGCCGTACGCAGCGGCGTTCAATACCGGGGCCACAGTCCAGGCCGGGGCGATGCCGACCGCAAGGCACGTGACCACCAGCACTTCGATCGGGATCTTCATCCAGCGCGGTGGTTCGTATGGCGCTTCTTCGAGCGCGCGCGGGCCTTTCCCGAAGAACGTGTCGAGCACGAAACGCAGGCTGTAGGCAACGCCGAACATCGCGGCCAGCACCGCGGCAACGGTCATCAGGTCGCGCATGCCGGCGTGGCCTTCGATTTCAAGCGCCTGGGCGAAGAACATTTCCTTGCTGAGGAAGCCATTGAGCAGTGGAACGCCGGCCATGGCCAGCGAGGCGATGATCGCCAGAGCGCTGGTGAACGGCATGAAGCGGCGCAGATTGCCGAGCCGGCGCATGTCGCGTGTGCCGGTCTCGTGATCGATGACGCCGGCCGCCATGAACAGCGACGCTTTGAAGGTGGCGTGGTTGAGCGTATGGAACAATCCGGCCACCACTGCCAGCGGCGTGGACAGGCCGAACAGCAGGGTGATCAGGCCCAGGTGCGAAATCGTCGAATAGGCCAGCAGGCCCTTGATGTCGTGCTGGAAGATGGCGTACCACGCCCCCAGCAGCAGCGTGGTCGCACCGATGCCGCTGACCACGTAAAAGAACAGATCGGTGCCGGACAGTGCCGGATGCAGGCGCGCCAGCAGGAACACCCCGGCCTTCACCATCGTGGCCGAGTGCAGGTAAGCCGACACCGGCGTCGGCGCCGCCATCGCGTGCGGCAGCCAGAAGTGGAAGGGGAACTGGGCACTCTTGGTGAAGATGCCGAGCAGGACCAGTCCGAGGATCCACGGGTACTGCGCGCTCTCGCGAATCACATCGCCCGAGGCGAGCACCACGTCCAGGTCATAGCTCCCCACGAGTTTTCCGATCATCACGGCGCCGGCCATCAGTGCCAGTCCGCCTCCGCCGGTGATCGCCAGTGCCATGCGCGCACCCTCACGCGCGTCCTCACGTTGCGACCAGAACCCGATCAGCAGGAAGGAGCTGATGCTGGTCAACTCCCAGAACACCACCATCATCAACAGGTTGCCCGACAACACCATGCCGAGCATCGCACCCATGAACAGCAGCAGGAACGAGAAGAACCGCGCGACGCTGTCCTTGCTGCTCAGGTAATAGCGTGCATACATCACCACCAAGACGCCGATGGCCAGCACCATCGCGGCATACATCCACGCCAAACCGTCGAGTCGCACCGCAAGCTCCAGCCCCGCCTCCGATGCCCAGGGCATGACCGACTTGGGGATCTCGCCGCGCATCACCGCCGGGGTGAAGGGGATCAGCAGCAACAGTCCGACCAGCGGAGCGCCTCCGGCCAGCCATGCGATCAGCCGTCGCGGCGCGCGGTAGGCGAGGGCCACGATCAGGGACGCGATGAACGGCGTTGCCAGCAACAGGTACAGCATTGTCTCTCTCATCTAGGCCCACCCACGACGGGGGTGCGGCGGGGTTCGGTTCGTGCCGGTGATGTGTGTCGCAGCACATGCCGGGCATTCACGCATGCAGCTCAAACGCTGGCGGTCTCTGGTCCGGTGCATGCCGTCCGCGCGACATGCCACGGCATCGGGAGTGTTCCAGCCTGACCCGCGATCAGGGCAGGTGCGGCGCGGCCGATGCCCGCTCCGCTTCCAGTGCTGCGATTCGCGCTTCCAGTGCGTCGATGCGTGCTTCGAGCGCGGCAATGGATGCAGGTGTCTGTGTCGATGCTGCGGTCAGGCGCACGGCCGCCTGAAGTTTTTCCACATCCACCGGGCCGCACAGCAGGTGCGTCCAGCGATCTTCCCTCTGGCCAGACGCGCGGGGCAGCTGCAACGCCAGTGCCGGTTCACGTTGAGCCAGCCGTTCGAGCGCATGGCGCACTTCATCCACATCGGCAAAACGGCCGATGCGTTCGCTGCGGGTGAGAATCTCGCTCAGTGTCTGGGGGCCGCGCAGCATCAACACGCAAAGCGCGGCCTGCTGTTGGACAGTGACGCCAAAGGCCTGAGCGAACCGGTGTGCCCAGCGCTGCGCCCGGGCGGCATGCTGGCTGCGTACGAGATGGCGTGGTTCGAGTCGGCGTAGCGCGTGTCCGACTTCTCCGGGGGAGAGTTCCATCACTGGATCGCGGCTGGTCTTCTGGTTGCACGCAACGGTCAGCGCATTCTCGGTGAGCGGGTACTGATCCGGCGTGGTGGCCTCCTTCTCGATCAGACAGCCGAGAACTCTGGCCTCGATCGCGGTCAGGCGCAGGGCGTCGGTTTCGAGATCGGCATCGGCGGTGGCGTCGGTGTCGGTCATCGTGTCGGCACGGGCGGGAAGGCCAGAAACATTAGAGGGTTGGCGCCCATATTCGCAAGCGTTCATTACAATGTGCCGCTTCCGCCGTGCCCTCCGACACATATCCCACGATGATTTCCTTTCGCAATTTCTCCTTGCGGCGTGGTCAGCGCCTGCTGCTTTCGCAGATGGACATCGCACTGCATGCAGGCTGGCGCGTGGGTGTGGTCGGTCGCAACGGCTGTGGCAAGTCGAGCCTTTTCGCGGCGCTGATGGGAGAGTTGGAGCCGGATGCGGGCGATCTGGACCTGCCGGCGCGTGTGCGCATTGCCTCGGTGGCGCAGGAAACGCCGGCGTTGCCGGATTCGGCACTGGATTTCGTGCTCTCGGGCGATGCCGAGGTGGCGAATGTGCTGCGGGCCGAGGCCGATGCGATGACGCGCGAGGACTTCGAGGCCGTGGCGCAGGCGCATCAGCGCCTGGCCGAAATGAACGGCTATGACGCGCCGGCCCGTGCCGGTCGCCTGCTGCACGGGCTCGGATTCACTCCTGATACCCACGACCGGGCGGTTTCCACGTTCTCCGGCGGCTGGCGTGTGCGCCTGAATCTGGCACGCGCCCTGATGATGCCGAGCGACCTTCTGTTGCTCGACGAGCCAACCAATCACCTCGATCTGGATGCCGTGTTGTGGCTGGAGCAGTGGCTGCTCAAGTACCCCGGCACATTGCTGGTCATCAGCCACGACCGCGAGTTTCTCGATGGCATTTCCACCCACACCCTGCACCTGCACGAAGGCCGCGCGAAGCTCTACAGCGGCGACTACACCAGTTTCGAGCGCCAGCGCGCCGAGCAGTTGCGCCAGCAGCAAATCGCGTTCGAGAAGGAGCAGGTCGAGCGCGCGCACCTTCAGAAATTCATCGATCGATTCAAGGCCAAGGCCAGCAAGGCCAGGCAGGCCCAGTCGCGCATGAAGCGATTGGAAAAGCTCGCCGGCACCGAGGCGGTGCGAGCCGAGCGTGCGCTGCACATTGCGTTCGGCGAGCCCTTGAAGCTGCCCACTTCGTTGATCCGTATTGGGCAGGGCGAATGCGGTTATCACGGCGAGGCCGATGGCGGGCCTCTCCCGATCCTGCGCGGCGTGGGATTCGGGCTGGAGTCCGGCGACCGCATCGGGTTGCTCGGTCCCAACGGCGCGGGCAAGTCCACGTTGGTGAAGTCGCTGGTCGGCGAGTTGCCGCTGCTGGCGGGCGAGCGCAACGCACACCCGGACTTGCGCATCGGCTACTTCGCTCAACACACGGTGGAGTCGCTGCGGGAAGGGGCGAGTCCGATCAATCATCTGCAGGACATCGCGCCCGGCGAATCGCAGCAGGCGTTCCGCGATTTCCTCGGGCGCTGGAATTTCCCCGGCGATCGCGCATTCGAGTCGGTCGACGGCTTCTCCGGCGGCGAGCGCGCGCGGCTGGCGCTGGCACTGATCGCTTGGCAACGCCCGAACGTGCTGCTGCTCGACGAGCCGACCAATCATCTGGATCTGGACATGCGCGAAGCGCTGGCCGAGGCCCTGTCCGACTTTCCCGGTGCGATCGTGCTGGTGAGCCATGATCGCCACCTGATCGGACTGGTTTGCGACACGTTCTGGCGCGTGGCCGGTGGCAAGGTCGAGGAGTTCGACGGTGATCTGGACGCCTATGCCGCGTGGCTGCGCAGTCGCAACGGCGAGAACGACACGGATGCCAAGAAGCCGTCGGTCAGGAGCGCAGCGAAAACCGGACCCGCCCCGCGCAAGGCCATCGACCCGACCGTCAGCCGTCGGATCAAGCGCATCGAGGCCCGTCTCGAAGAGATTCGTGTCGCCCGCGAGGTGGTGGAAGCCGAACTGGGTGATCCGATGCTGTACGAAAACGCCGGTGCGCAGCGTATCGCCGAGCTTGGATTCCAGCAGGCGCAACTGGCGCGCGAACAGGACGAACTGGAGTCGGAGTGGCTTGAGCTGGCGTGAGGTTGCCGCTTGTTCGGCCGGTGCCGCACCGGGACAGGTGTTGCAGTGCGGGCGGTCCGCTGGGTGAGGTGGTGTCCCGAGCATGGGGAAGGTGACGGGTACGGTGAAGCAACCTGCTCGCCCCGGCATGTTATAGTGTTTCAATTGGATTGAAGATAGGGCCATTCCCATGGCGTCCAGCCTGCCGGGATCTCAGACTCAGGACGACAGTTTCCAGCGTGCCGGTGATCGCGTCGGCATGTGGGCTTCGTTCGCCTGCGCGTTGCATTGCGCGCTGTTGCCGCTGGCGCTGGCGCTCATGCCTACGCTGGGATTGGGGGCATTTTCGCTGGTCGATATCGATCAGGCCTTCGTCGTTTTTGCGACTGTGCTGGGTGTCACCACATTGACGATGGGCTACCGCCGGCATCGGGGGTTTGCCGCTTGGGCATTCCTGCTGGCAGGTCTGGCGCTGGTCTGGGTCAATACCTTCACCGTGCTGCATGACCACTCCCTGTGGCATGCGGTGATGATGACCATCGGCGGTCTGCTGATCGCTGCGGCGCATCTGGTCAATCTGCGCCTGACGCATCGTTTCTTGCCGCGCGGCGCCTAGCCGCCGAGGGGACAGTCGGGCAGCAGTGTTCGGCAAGGGCAGGCGATGATAGGCTAGTCGGCCGCGCGCCTCGCGCGATCAGTACAGCCAACAGAGCAGGAGAGAACAGATGGGCAAGGGTGACCGCAGGACCGCCAAAGGCAAACGTTATTCCAGCAGTTACGGCAATTCGCGTCAGCGTGGCAAGTCCAGCATCGTGGCTCCGGCTGCGGCCACGCCGAAGGCGCCAGTCGTCAAGAAAGCGGCTGCCAAGAAGAAAGCGTGATTGCAGACGCGTCGCCGCTGAGAAAACGTCCCGCGATGCGGGGCGTTTTCGTATGCGACCTTCATCCGATGCACCGCCCACTCACGATCAGCTTCTGGAGCAGATCGCCGCCCAGCCAGTAGCACAACTCCGCTGGCTGCCCGACGTTCCAGAGCGCCAGGTCCGCGCGCAAGCCGGGCACGATCCGGCCTCGATCAGGCAGTCCGAGCGCACGGGCAGCGTGACAGGTGGCGCCACGCAGCGCCTCCTCCGGCGTCAGGCGGAACTGGATGCAGGCCAACGCCATGGCCAGCCGCAAGCTGAGAAGCGGGGAGGTGCCGGGATTGGCATCGGTCGCCACCGCCATGGGGACGCCGTGGACACGGAATCTGTCGACGGGCGGCTGTCTGGTTTCGCGCAGGCACAGAAAGGCTCCGGGCAGCAGCACGGCGACCGTGCCGCGATTGGCCATCGCCCGCACGCCGTCCTCGCTCGTGTATTCGACGTGATCGGCCGAGAGTCCGTCGAACCGTGCCACCAGTGCGGCGCCGCCGGAATCGCCGAGTTGATCGGCGTGCAGCTTCACCGGAAGGCCGAGCGCGCGCGCGGTGGAAAACACCCGGGCGGTTTGTTTGGGTGAGAAAGCGATGCGTTCGCAGAACGCGTCGACGGCATCCACCAGCCCCTGTGCTGCGGCCGCAGGCAGCAGTTCATCGCAGATGAAGGCGATGTAGTCGTCGGCCCGTCCGGCATATTCGGGCGGCAGCGCGTGGGCGGCGAGAAAGGTAGTCTTCACCGTGATGCCGAGTACCTGTCCGAGCCTGCGCGCGACGCGCAACATGCGCAGTTCGCTGTCGTGGTCGAGGCCGTAGCCGGATTTGATTTCCAGCGTCGCCACCCCATCGCGCATCAGCGCGCGGGCGCGCGGCAGGGCCAACGCCAACAGGTCGTCCTCGCTTGCTGCACGGGTAGCTCGCATGCTGGAGGCGATACCGCCACCGGCACGCGCGATCTCCTCGTAGCTGGCACCGTTGAGGCGCTGCTCGAACTCGCCGGCCCGGTCGCCGCCGAACACCAGGTGGGTATGGCAGTCGATCAGCGCCGGCGTGACCAGTGCACCGCCGCAATCCAGGACGTTGTGAGCGGTGAGGGCTGCGTCGGGCAGCGCGGAACGCAGCCCGGCGAATGCGATGCGTCCACCGCGGCAGGCGACTGCACCATCCTCCAACAGTCCATAGCCCGATTCGCCTTCCAGTGTGGCGAGGCGTGCGTTGATGAGGCAGAGATCGAATGCGGCAGCGGAAGTCATCGGGTGGGTGCAGGTTCGTGCGGGAGTGCCGGACGATGATCCGGGACCGCAGTCGGACTGTCGAGCACGCGGGTCGACCAAGGTGGAATTGGCAAGGCGCCTGCGACGGTTAGGCTGTGCGAAGAACAATGGAGGGCGCCATGACCTACGACGACATGTACCGCTGGTCCACCGACGATCCGGAAGGCTTCTGGGCGGAGCAGGCCAGGCGCATCGATTGGCATGTGCCGCCGCAGCGTACGCTCGAATATGAGCGTCCACCGTTCCGCCGCTGGTTCGTTGGCGGCCAGACCAATCTCTGTCACAACGCGGTGGATCGGCACCTCGACGAGCGCCCCGATCAGCTCGCGCTGGTGGGGGTTTCCACGGAAACCGGCCTGACGCGCGAGCTGACCTATCGCGTGCTGCATCGCGAGGTCAACGTGTTCGCGCAGGTGCTGTGCAATCTTGGTGTGGGCAAGGGCGATCGCGTGGTGATCTACATGCCGCACACGGTCGAAGCCGCCGTGGCGATGCTGGCTTGTGCGCGTCTGGGGGCGATCCATTCGGTCGTGTTCGGTGGCTTTGCCTCGCACAACCTGGCGTTGCGCATCGATGATGCGAAACCGTGTGTGCTGATCTGTGCCGATGCCGGCATGCGCAGCGGCAAGGTCATCCCCTACAAACCGCTGGTGGATGCCGCACTGGAAGAGTCCCGGTTTCCGCCGCAGCACGTGCTGGTGGTCAATCGGCGACTGGACCCGGCGGTGCCGATGACGCGTGGCCGCGATGTCGATTTCTCGGTCGCGCGAGCCGGATGCGAAGACGCCGACGTCCCGGTCACCTGGCTGGAATCCAACGAGCCCAGTTACATCCTTTACACCTCGGGAACCACCGGGAAGCCGAAGGGCGTCCAGCGTGACGTGGGTGGCTATGCGGTCGCGCTCGCGCTGTCGATGCAAACCGTCTATGACGTGGGGCCGGGGCAGGTGATGTTTTCCACCTCCGACATCGGCTGGGTGGTGGGGCACAGCTACAACGTGTACGGCCCGCTGATCGTCGGCGCCACGTCGATCCTCTATGAAGGCCTGCCGACTGCGCCCGATCCGGGCATCTGGTGGAAGATCTGTGCCGATTACGGTGTCCGCACCCTGTTTTCATCGCCGACCGCGATCCGCGTGCTGAAAAAGCAGGACGTGACGTGGTTGAAGCGTCACGATCTGTCCGCGCTAAGCTGGCTTTTCCTCGCCGGCGAACCGCTCGACGAACCGACTGCGGCCTGGATCGAGTCGGCGCTTGGCAAGCCGGTCATCGACAATTACTGGCAAACCGAAACCGGCTGGCCGGTCCTGACCTTGCAGCCAGGCCTGGATCTGAAGCCGGTCAAGCTCGGCTCGCCCGGCCTGCCGAACCTGGGATACAGGCTGCGCGTGATCGATGAGATGACCGGAAACGATGCCGCCCCCAACGAGAAAGGCGTACTCGTGATCGAGCCGCCCCTGCCGCCGGGATGCATGACCACGGTGTGGGGGAATGACGACCGCTTTCTCGCCAGCTACTTCAGCCACTTCAAGGAATTGCTCTACAGCTCGCTCGATTGGGCGGTGCGGGACGACGACGGCTACACCTTCATCCTCGGCCGTACCGACGACGTGATCAACGTGGCGGGTCATCGTCTGGGCACGCGCGAGATCGAGGAGTCGGTGGCGTCGCATCCCGGCGTGGCGGAAGCGGCGGTGGTCGGCGTCCATGACGAGGTCAAGGGGCAGGTACCCGTGGTGTTCGCCACGCTCAAGCCAGGGGATGGCAGTGTGGCGACCTCTGCCAGCGAGATGGGGCAGCGCGTGGTGGAGCAACTCGGCGGTGTCGCACGGCCGGCTCGGATCTACGTGGTCAATGCCCTGCCCAAGACGCGCTCGGGCAAGCTGCTGCGGCGATCGCTGCAGGCGCTGGCCGAGCAGCGCGACCCAGGAGACTTGTCCACACTGGACGATCCCGGGGCACTGGATGAAATCCGCCAAGCGCTGGAGCGTGGCCCGGATGCGGGCTAGCTGCGAGGTATCCCCCCTCGGGAACGCACGGATGAATGTGCAGGGCTTGTGCCCGGCGATAATGGCCCCATACAGGCCTTTCGCCCGCGTGGCATAATTCCCGCCCTTTGCCGGCCCGACGCCGGTGCATTCCTCGAAACAAAGCGAGCCTTTCCATGGATTTTCTGATTTCCTCCGCCTACGCCCAGGCTGCCGGTGCTGCCCAGCCTTCGCCGTGGTCGCCGCTGCTCATGATGCTGGTGTTCGTGGCAGTGTTCTTTTTCTTCGTGATCCGTCCGCAGATGAAGCGCGCCAAGGATCACCGCAACATGGTCTCGGCCATCGCCAAGGGCGACGAAGTGGTCACCAATGGCGGCATCCTGGGGCGCGTGGATGAAGTGGGCGATGCCTTCCTGTCCATCGAGATCGCCGACAAGGTGGTTATCCGAGTCCAGAAACATGCCATCGCTGCGGTGTTGCCCAAGGGTACGCTGAAAGCCTCCTGATCGGCGCCGTTTCCTTCCGTTTCCCGCGCTCCGGGCGGATGCCGCCGGGAGTGCTCCGTTCCGTGGTGTAGCCCGCATGCTCGAATACGCTCGCTGGAAATACGTCGTGGCAGTGATCGTCCTGATCGTTGCCACGATCTACTCATTGCCCAACATCTACCCGCAGGACACCGCCGTCCAGATTTCCGCGACGCGGGGCGGTCAGGTGGATCAGGCGCTCAAGGAGCGCGTGCAAGGGGTGCTCGAACGCAACCAGATCGGCTTCAAGTCGATCGGGTTCGAAAACGACAACCTGCTCGTGCGCCTGTCCGATCCCAACCTTCAGATCCGTGCCGCCGATACCATCCGTGGTGAGGTGGGTCAGGGCTACGTGGTGGCGCTGAATCTGGCCTCCACCGTGCCGGATTGGCTCACATCCATCGGCGCCACGCCGATGCTGCTGGGTCTGGACTTGCAGGGCGGCGTGCACTTCCTGATGGAGGTGGACCAGAAGGCCGCGCTGGAGAAGCGTGAAACCGGTTTCGTCGAAGACGTGCGCGGCGTGCTGCGGGAAAGCCGCATTGCCTATGCAGGCGTGGATCGCGGTGCCAACGGCATCATCATCCGCCTGCGCGATGCCACGGACCGCGATGCGGCGGCCGGCCTGATCGGACGCGATGTGCCGCAACTTCTGGTGGAGAACGGCGCCGAGCCGGGCGTGCTGGTGGCACACCTGCGCGAAACCGAGCTGAAGACCATCATCGACAACGCGGTCGAGCAGAACATCGGCACGTTGCGCAACCGCATCAACGAGTTGGGTGTGGCCGATCCCGTGATCCAGCGTCAGGGTGCCCACCGCATCGTGGTGCAGTTGCCTGGTGTGCAGGACACGGCGCAGGCCAAGAAGATCCTTGGTGCCACCGCGACGCTGGAATACCGCGCCGCCGTGGACGGCAATGCGGTCGAAGCCGCGCAGACCGGGCGCGTACCCGCCGATGCGCGCCTCTACTACGAACGTGGTACGCACCGTCCGATCCTGCTGTCGCGCCGCATCATTGCCTCGGGTGACCAACTTGTCGATGCGCGCTCGGGTTTCGACCAGCAGTCCGGTTCGCCGATGGTGTCGGTGACGTTGAACGCCGCCGCCGGCGCGCGCATGAACGAGTTCACCCGCGACAATGTCGGGCGTTTCATGGGCGTGGTCTACGTCGAGCGCTTGCCCGAGAGCCGTATCGTCAACGGCGAGGAAATCCGCACCACGCGCGTGACCGAGGAAGTCATCAATTACGCCCGCGTCAACGGCGTGTTCGGTCGCAAGTTCCAGACAACCGGCCTGGGCAGCTCCAGCGAAGCGGCTGAGCTGGCGTTGCTGCTGCGCGCCGGTTCGCTGGCCGCGCCGGTGGACATCGTCGAGGAGCGGATCATCGGCCCGAGCCTGGGCAAGGAGAACATCGAGCGCGGTTGGACGGCGGTGAGCTACGCCTTCGTCTTCGTGCTGATCTTCTTCATCTTCTACTACAAGGTGTTCGGCGTCGTGACCAACATCGCGCTGCTGCTGAACCTCTTGCTGGTGGTGGCGGCGATGTCGCTGATGGGCGCCACCCTCACCCTGCCTGGCTTGGCCGGCATTGCCTTGACTGTGGGCCTCTCGGTCGACGCCAACGTGCTGATCAACGAGCGCATCCGCGAGGAGTTGCGACGAGGCTTGCCTCCGCAGGCAGCCATCGCCGAGGGCTACGACAAGGCATCGGGCACGATCTGGGACGCGAACGTCACCGCCCTCTTGGCCGGCGTCGCGCTGTTTGCCTTCGGCACCGGCCCGGTCAAGGGCTTCGCCGTGACGCTGTGCCTCGGCATCATCACTTCGATCTATACCGCGGTCTCCGTCTCGCGCGGCGTCGCTACCCTGATCTACGGCTCCCGTCGCCGCAAGATCAAGCGCGTTCTGGTCTGACGGGAGGCGACCAACGTGAACATCATTCCCATCGACAGCAACATCAATTTTCTGCGTCTTCGCCATATCGCGATGGCGATCGCCGCCTTCATGTTGATCGGCACCTTCGTGCTGCTCGGCACGCGCGGGTTGAACTACGCCTTGGACTTCACTGGTGGCACGGTGGCCGAGCTGAAGTTCGAACACCCCGCCGATCTGGACGAACTGCGCGACAAACTCGATGCCGCCGGCTATGCCGGTGCCGTGGTGCAGGCCTTCGGTTCGGAAATGGACGTGATGGTCCGGCTCCAGTCCAGCGAGGATGCGGCCAACATCACCCAGACCGGCGATGCTGTCCTCACCACGCTAAGTACCTCGGAGAATCCGGCCACGCTGGTACGCAGCGACTTCGTCGGGCCGCAGGTCGGCAAGGAGCTGGCCCAGAACGGCATCCTGGCATCGGTGTTCGTGATGCTGGGCTTCGTGATCTACATTTCGATGCGATTCGAGTGGAAGTTCGCGGTCGCGGCGATCATCACCACTGCCTTCGATCTGGTGGTGACCACGGGCCTGTTCGCCTTGACCCAGCGCGAGTTCGACCTGACCGTGATGGCCGGCGTCATGTCGGTGATGGGCTACTCGATCAACGACACCATCGTGGTGTTCGACCGCGTGCGCGAGAACTTCAAGACGCTGCACAAGCTGAACACGGCCGAGATCCTCAACCGTTCGGTCAACCAGACCCTGTCGCGTACCGTGATCACCTCGGTGGTGGCGTTGCTGACCGTGCTGGCGCTGTATCTGTATGGTGGCGATTCGTTGAAGGGCATGGCCGAATCGCAGATGTTCGGCATTGTCATCGGTACCGCGTCGTCCATCTTCATCGCCTGTCCGCTGCTCTACTGGATGGGCACGACGAAGGAAGATCTGATCCCGAAGGTGCGCGACGATGCGGAGCTGGCACGCCGGCCATAACCGGATGCGTCATATCCCTGAAAGCCGTTTCCCGCGTGGCCGCCTTGTGCGGCCACGCGGCGTTGTGAGCTCGGAGAATCACGACAGGCGGTTTCGCGCATGCAGCATGGCGGGTGGTGCCGGCTGCTGAATCAGCAGGCCTGTCCATGGTCCGAAGGCGCGATCGCGCGCCGTTCAGAAGCGGTGGGTGAGACCCATCGAGATGTTACGGCCCGGCAGCGGGACCACATTGGCCAGGAATGAGGCGTGGTTCCATATCTGCTCGTCCAGCAGGTTGCTGCCGCGCAAGAAGAGGCTGGTCCGGCCTTCGCTGCCGAAGGCGTAGCGCAGGCTCAGGTTGAGCATGTTGTGGGCCGGAGTGCGGGTTTCGAACTCGGCCAGACGCTCCTGTGCGGCGATAGCGTAGTACTCGATCTCTCCGGAAAACGCCCGCCATTCACCGTTCAGTCGTCCGCCGATGCGTGAGGCGGGAATCCGCGGCAACGGCGCTCCGTCATCTTCTAACTCGGCCCGCACCCGGTCCGCGAACAGCGTGCCGCTGAACTGTTCGGAAAAACGGTAGCCGACTTCCATCTCGAAGCCGGTGAATTCCGCGTCGCGCTGGCTGTACTTGATCAGGCGGAAATCCCCGTCCTGGTCCAGGGTGCGGGCGTGGATGTAGTCATCCACATGGTTGATGAAGGCGCCCACGCTGTAGGTCAGCGGACCGGTGGTGCGGCGCAGTGTCAGCTCGGCATTGCGCGAGGTTTCGGTTTCCAGCGCGGCATCGTTGCCGGCGCCGCCGCAGGTGAAGGCGTTGGGCAGCAGGCCGCACTCCCAAGTATTGGTGGCCAGATGGATGCCGCGCGCATACAGCTCCTGCGCATGCGGCAGGCGTTCCGAACGCGTCAGCGCCAAGCTCAGCGAGGTGTCCGGTGCGAAGCTCCAGATCGCCGCGCCGGAGAACGAGGTGGCCGAGCCATCGACGCCGGGTCGTGCACGCGGATCGTTGCGCGGGTCGTGCTTGATCCATTCGTGCCGGGCACCGACTTCGAAATGCCATCGGTCGCTGAAATCCAGATGCTCGATCAGGAACAGGCCGGTGCTGCGGGTGTCCACCGTCGGCAGGAAAGCCTCGACGCCCTCGGCGCTGAAGCGGGTATCCGAGTGCTGGATGCCGAAGATGCCGGTCCAGTTGCGCAGCGGCTCGTGTTGCACTTCGATGCGTTCCTCGTGGCCGGTGTTGCGAAACGTGGTGGCGATCCGGCCGTGCTCGATCTCGTGATGGAAATAGTCGGTGTGGCTGGCACGGAAGCGGATGCGACGGATGCCGATGAATGGATCGTTGAACTCGCCGCGCAGGTCGAAGCGGCGACTTTCCAGATCGATCGTCGGCGCATCGGCGTGGTCACGATCATGCTCATCGGTGTGGTCATGCCCGTGATCATGATCATGGCCACCACAGTGCAGGCTGGCAGCATGCGGATGACAGTCGCCGTATTCGTGGTCATGACCGGGCAGGCCGTAATCGTCGTCGCGCCTGGAATACGCCAGTCCGATATGGCCGGTGTCGGTGATCCATGACAGGCCGACGGCGGCGTTGGTGGATTCGGAGAAGCTGCCTTCCACGCGCCGTTCGCTCCAGCCGGGAACGCGGTAGTCATCGGCGTCGCGGGTCGAAAACTCCGCATGCGTGGCCAGGCGGTCGCTGATCGCGCTGGTCAGGGTGGCTGCGACAGCGCGCTCGTTGGCCACGGTATTGCCGCGCAGCGCGATGCTGCCGTCGAAACCGTCTTCAGGCAGTTCGGTCGGGATGCGGTTGTCCAGCAGGTTTACCACGCCGCCGACGGCGCCGCTGCCATACAGTAGCGTGGCCGGGCCGCGCAGTACTTCGACCCGCTGCAGCAACAGCGGATCAGCGCTGACGGCGTGGTCGGGCGAGATGTCCGAGGCATCCAGCAGCGAAGCGCCATCGCTGAGTACCTTCACGCGCGGCGCACCCTGGCCGCGGATCACCGGGCGGCTGGCGCCGCCGCCGAAGGTATCCGAGTGCACGCCGGGCAGGCCGTTGAGCGCATCGCCGAGTGTGCCTTCACCCTTTTGCAGGATGGCTTCGCCTTCGACGAGGCTGAACGGCGCGGCGACCTGGGTTTCGTCCTCGCCCACGCCCAGCGCCGAGACCACGATGGTGCTCAGGCGGGCCGGGTCGGCGGCGTCCAGTGCCGTATCGGAAAGGGCATCGGCGCTGCCGTGGGCGGCAGTGGCCGTGACGGCGCAGCACAGCGACAGGGAAACGGCCACGCTGAGGGGATGGAAGCGGTGCGACATGGGAATTCCGGATTCGGGTGGTAACAGGGAGTGTTATAAGATAACTTAACTGTTACAAGATAACACGCCATGGATGGCCGGATGTGTGCCGGAAGTCAGCCGTGTCGAGTGTGATGGTGTGGCGTGGCCGGCTATCCCGCAGCGGCATGCAAATCATGGTGCTGCTGGCATCCGCTGCCCCGCGTACGCGTTCCGCAGCGCCAATGCCGGGGCAGGCAGGGCGAAATGTGGCGGATGCGAAGAACGAGGGCCGGTACCTTCCGGGGCCGGCCCTCGATCAGGTCAGGAGAAGACCCGTCGCTTACAGCGCTTCGGAGGCGAAATCCGCCAGGCGGGAGCGTTCGCCACGGCGCAGCGTGATATGCGCGCTGTGCGGCCAGTGCTTGAAGCGATCCACCGCGTAGGTCAGGCCGGACGTGGTTTCTGTGAGGTAGGGCGTGTCGATCTGTTCGACATTGCCCAGGCAGATCATCTTGGTGCCGGGGCCGGCGCGGGTCAGCAGGGTCTTCATCTGCTTGGGCGAGAGGTTCTGGGCCTCGTCGATGATGACGTAACGGTTGAGGAAGGTGCGGCCGCGCATGAAGTTCATCGCGCGGATCTTGATGCGGCTGGCAAGCAGGTCGTTGGTAGCGGCGCGGCCCCAGGCGCCGCCTTCCTGGGGCGTATGGGTGAGCACTTCGAGGTTGTCGGTGAGCGCGCCCATCCATGGCGTCATCTTCTCTTCCTCGGTGCCGGGCAGGAAGCCGATGTCCTCGCCGACGGAGACGGTGGCGCGGGTCATGATGATCTCTCGGTAGCGTTGCTGGTCCATGGTCTGCGCCAGGCCCGCGGCCAGCGCGAGCAGGGTCTTGCCGGTGCCGGCAGTGCCCAGCAGCGTGACGAAATCCACGTCCGGATCCATCAATGCGTTGAGCGCGAAGTTCTGTTCGCGATTGCGCGCGCTGATGCCCCAGACCTGGTGGCCATGGCTGCGGAAATCGTCGATCACCTGGAGTACGCCGTTGTCGCCGTTGATGCGGGTGACACGGAATTCCAGTTCTTCCGCGCCGGGCAGGTAGAGGAACTGGTTGGGATGCCAGTTTTCATCCGGCAGGCGCTGGACTTCGTAGAAACTGTGGCCGCGCTCGGTCCAGGAGCGCAGGTCTTTTTCGTGACGTTCCCAGAAGTTTTCCGGCAGGGCGTTGGCGCCGGTATAGAGCAGGTTGAAGTCGTCCAGCGCGCGGTCGTTCTCGTAATCCTCCGCCGGCAGGCCCGCGATGTGGGCCTTGATGCGAAGGTTGATGTCCTTGGAGACGAGCACCACTTCGCGATCGCTGCGTTCTTCGCTCAGTGCGAGGATCGCGGAGAGGATCTGGTTGTCCGGCGCAACCTTGCCGAAGCTGCGTTTGGGATCGGCCGCCGATGTCTGGAAAAGCAGCACGCCGCTGCGCTCTGCGGTGCGGAGCTGCAAGCCATCGGGACGGCGCAGGCGCAGGCCGGTGGCGATGCCGTCGGTGCCGTTGGCCTCGATCAGTTCGTTGATGAATCGGCTGACCTGACGCGCGTTGCGGCTGGCCTCGGACATGCCTTTCTTGTTGGCGTCCAGTTCTTCCAGCACCGTCATCGGAAGGAAAACGTCGTGTTCCTCGAATTTGAACAGCGCGGTTGGATCGTGCATCAGCACGTTCGTGTCCAGAGCGTAGATGCGCGGGTTCGAGGTCATGGAGGTTCCAGTGGGGGTCAGGCGAGTGCCTTGATCTGGTCCAGTACGGCCAAGGCATGGCCGGGGACCTTGACGCCACGCCAGGCGTGCGCGATGCGTCCGTTTGGATCGATCAGAAAGGTGCTTCGAACGATACCCATGACCTTGCGGCCATACATGTTCTTTTCCTGGATCACGCCGAAGGCCTGACACACGGCCTCATCGGTGTCGGAAATCAGTGCGAATGGCAACGACTGCTTCGCGATGAAGTTCTGGTGGGATTTCACCGAGTCACGCGACACGCCGAGGATGGTTGTGCCCGCATCGGCGAAGGCGTCGGCCAGGTCGCGGAAATCGCCGGCTTCGGTGGTGCATCCGGGCGTGCTGTCTTTCGGGTAGAAGTACAACACCAGCCACCGGCCGGCGTAGTCGGAAAAGCGCGCGGTACCACCGTCGGACAAGGTGAAGGAAAGGTCGGGGAGCGTGTCGCCGGTTTCGATCATCTGCATCAGAACTTCATCGGGTCCAGGATCGCGTCCAGGTTGAGGTGGTCGCAGAATTCCAGGAAATCATCGCGCAATGCGGCGATGTGCATGGAGGCCGGAATGCCGACCGTCAGCTGGGCCGAAAACATGTCCGCGCCGGTCTGCATCGCCCGGTAGCGCGAGCTGTGCAGGTTCTCGATCGTGATGCCCTGACGATCGAAGAAATCGGCAAGCTGGAACAGGATGCCGGGCTTGTCGGCGGCGATCACCTCGACCAGATAGGGCAGCAGGTTGCTCAACGGCGGCTTGGGGCCGGTGCGATACCACACCAGCCGGAAACCATCCTCTCGCTCCAGCCGGGAGAGGCCGGATTCGAGCTTGGCCACCGCATCCCACGAGCCCAGTGCCAACGCCAACACCGAAACATCGCGACCGACCGTGGACAGACGCGCATCCACCAGATTGCAGCCACTGTCGGCGATGCGACGGGAGACGGCCAGCAACGGCGACTCCGGATGCGTCGCGAAGGCGTTGATCAGGAGATAGTTCTCGTTGGTGTTGGGGCGTTGCTGCGGGTCGGTCAAGGCGACATTCCGACAAAAGCGCGTGGCGCTGAAGGGGGCAATGGTTTGCGGTGTTGCATGAAGCGTGGACAACCGTGAGGCCAGCATACTTGCCCGTGCTTTGGGGCCGCAAGTAACATCCCCGGCCTTCCCGAACCGGGCTTTCCCTTGCAATTGCATGGCAGCATCACTGCGTTGGCGACACCGTTCGCGTCGTCGGGCGCGCTCGACATCGCGGCTTGGCGAACACTGGTGGCCTGGCAGGTCGAGGCGGGCACGCAGGGCCTGATCGTCGCCGGTTCCACCGGTGAGGCAGCGATGCTGTCGGATGCCGAATTCTCCGAACTGATCCAATCGGCCACCGGCGTGGTGGGTGGCCGCGTGCCGGTGCTGGCTGGCGCCGGACTGTCTGGCACGGAAAAAGCCCTCTCCCAATGTCTTCGTGCGCTTGATGCGGGTGCCGATGGCGTGCTGGTGGTGACGCCGCCGTACGTGCGCCCGACGCAGGATGGCCTGCGCCACCACTACGAAACCCTCGCCGATGCGCTGGATGCGCCGCTGATTCTGTACAACGTGCCGTCGCGCACCGGTGTCGATCTTCTGCCGGAAACCGTCGCGATGCTGGCGCCGCATCCGCGCATCGTCGGCATCAAGGAGGCCGTCTCCGATCCTGCGCGGATGGCTGCGCTGCTGCCATTGCGCACCCCCGGATTCGCCATCCTCAGCGGAGACGACGGCAGTGCCTGCGAGGCGCTGTCGAGTGGCGCCGACGGAGTGGTTTCCGTGGTGTCCAACGCCATTCCCGCGGCGTTCCGCCATTTGTGCGATCTGGCTCGAACAGGCGACGCCGAGGCGGCGCGCGCCCTCGATGCCGAGTTGTCACCGTTGTATGCCACGATGGGGCTGGAGCCCAACCCGATCCCGGTCAAGGCGGTTCTGGCCGCGCTGGGACGGTGCCATGACCGCTTGCGCCTGCCGCTGCTGCCGCTATCCTCGCGCTTTCGCCCTGAAGTGGAAGCCGCGCTCGGGCTTTTCCGCGCGGTCGAGGCCCGATTCGGGCCGGGTCGCGCGTCCTGACATCCTTGAACATGAAGCGAGAGTTTTTGATGAGCAGTCTCAATAGCAATGGACGCGGCCTGATCTTTGCCGCGGTGGCGGTGGCGCTTCTGGCAACATCCGGCTGCAGCTGGTTTCGCGCCAAGACCGGGTACGAGTTGAGTCCCGAATCGCGTCCTCTGGAGATTCCACCGGATTTGAACGCGCCGTCGAATGACGGGGCATTGCGCATTCCCGGCGTTGCCGCGAGCCAGCGGGGTGTCGAGACTCAGGCGTTCACCCTTCAGGACACGCCGGCGAGCGCCTTCGAACGCATCGGCATCGCACTGGGCCGCATCGAGGGCGTCTCCATCAGCGAAAGCTCGCAGCTTTTGACCGTCTATACGGTCAGCTACGAAGGCGAGACGTTCCTCATCCGTATCGCCCCGCAGGGCGATGGGGCACGCATTTCCGCCGTTACCGCCGAAGGCCGGGAGATCGGCAGCGGCGCCGGATCGAAACTGGTCGGCCTGTTGCGCCAGCGTTTGGGTTGACCAGCCGCAACCGGAACGTCAACGTATTGCGTGTTCGCTTTCGATGAGGGAAGGGGATGGGGCGACGTTCGGGAAACAGGGCCAGCCCTTCGATTGACGATTCGATCCGTGACATGTACGGATCGCTCTCCGAAGAAGTCCGTTTCGATCAGATCATGCACCGCCTCGGCGCGGTGTTCCGCTCCAGCATCTCCGGTGTGCACACCGAGGATTTCGGTGCGCATCGCGGTCGCCTCACACTGGTGGGCGACGTCACCGCCGACGAATATGTCCGCCTGACCGATGCCTACACCCACCGCTGGAATGGCAGCAACCTGTGGATGGAGCGCAGCCTGGGAGGATTCCAGCAGCAGGGTTACCAGCACGGCGATGCCGTGGTCAGCGGGCACGAATTGCGTCAATCGGCGTATTACCGCCATTTCCTCAAACCGCTGGATATCCGCTATGGCCTGGGCATCCAGATATGGAGCGGCGATGCGCTGAACATGGCGGTGGCCTCTTTCCATCGCGGCCACGGCGAGCGCGGCTTTGGTCCCGACGACATCCGCACCATCCACGCCATTCGCCCGCACATGGTGAATGCCTATGCCATCTACCGGCGCATCGCTCGCCTGGAAGGCCGGGTGGAGTCGCTGCGCGCCGGATTCGAGCGCGCGCCGTTGGGCATGCTGATACTGGACGCGGCAGGTCGCGCGCTGGAAGTCAACGACCGCGCCGAAGAATGTCTGCTCGCCAGTCAACTGGCCCGTTGCAACGCCGAAGGGCTCCTGCATTTCACCCATTCGCAGACACAGCAGGACTTTCTTGCGGCACTGGCGACCTTCGCCTGCGCCACTGCCAAGCCGCGCACCCTGCCACTGCATGATGCCAAAGGCGTGCGCACCTCCATCGCGCTGCACCTGTGCCGCATACCTTGCGGCACCCTTTCCGGCTTCGATGGCCGCGCCAGCGTGCTCGGTTTCATCGCCGAGTTGCGCCGCGAGCGCTTCCCGCAATGGGCCGAGCACGTCATCCACACCACGCTCGGTCTGAGCCACGCCGAAGCGCGTGTCGCCTTCGCCCTGCTGCAACACGTCGAAGTCGCCACCGCCGCTGCGGCGCTTGGCCTTCAGCCCGCCACCGTGCGCACCCACGTCAAGAGCATCCACTCGAAATTGGGCGTCTCGCGCAGCAGCGACATGCTGCTGATGCTGGATCGGTTGCTCGGGGTGGGGCAGGGCTGACGGCCCGCATCGCTGCACTGGTGGCGCATTTTGTGCGGTTTTCTACCCATTTTGGGGTAAGACATCCCGCTGGCGTTGGTTTAGCTTTCTCTGGGGATATTTTCATCTTGTGCCCAATCCCGGCATCCCGGCTTTGTCTTTCGCTTTGCATTCGCCGGAGTGATGGATTGCATCAGGCATGCCCCCCCCCAAAGAGTGAAGGTCGGATTAGGTGAGGGTTTTGATTTTCCTGTTGAAGTATCTGCAATTTCGTGTGTTTCACTTTATTCGAGATTTAATCTTCTTGGAGGTGTCTCGTGAACAGGGCTCGTGTTTTCGCTCTCTGGGTCGTGTTCCGGGCGGCTCTCCCAAGCTTCATGCTGTGGTGTTCTCCTGTGGCTTCCGCGCAATATGAGGGGGTGGGGGCCTTTTTGGATGAAGGGCAGGTCTTGTTGGGCCTGTATCGGTCAGCTTGCGAAGGATTGAACGATCCCGACCTGTTTTCTTCGTGCGTCACCAGTGCGGCTCCGTTTAGTCCTCAGGTTGTAGGCGAACATCGTACTTGCTTGAATACATCGCCATCAGGCTACCCTGCGAGAAATAATGTCCTTTTTGCATTCCAGCTCGACAGCAGGGATGAGGGGTTCGAGGTAAACAGGTATTATAAGCAGCAGTACAACGGGTTCTCGTTGGGGTGTGTTGGCGAGGCTTATTACATCAAGGTCAAGGTGGCAGGCCAATGGCTGGATGTCGGGCGGGTACGTCCGTCGCCATCGCCCCAGGTCATTGGGGTGTGGTGCGAAGGTGAGGCTTGCCGCACGATCAATACCCGGATCGAGGCCGTTTGCGTCTATTCCGGACCTGTGGGTGCCAACAGTTGCACGACGACACCCGAACTGACCGTAACCACATGGGGCAGTGGCTCCATTACCAGCATACCTGCCGGCATCAATTGCCCGGGTACATGTGCCGCCACTTTCCCGGCCGGACAAACGGTGGTACTTACGGCGCATCCGGCACAAGGGCATCGTTTTGAGAAATGGGGTCTGGGTGGTGATTGTTCCGGTGACTCGCCATCGTGTACGGTAAACATGAGTCAGTCGCGCTCGGCGACGGCAAATTTCGAGAGCACCGGCGGGTCGGTTTCCTATCGCCTTCGGGTTGAGCGTGCCGGTAATGGAACCGTCTCAAGTACTCCGTCCGGCATTGCCTGCGGTGGTAGCTGCGAAGCCTATTTCGGCTCCGGCACTCAGGTAACGCTGAGAGCTTCCCCGACATCCGGTCATCGTTTCGACCGATGGGGCGGCGCATGCACCGGCTCTGCCACCACCTGCACCGTCTCGATGAATCAGGCTCGGGATGTGAGCGCTTACTTCGTATCCACCAGCACCACGAACCACACCCTGACACTCGCCCGGAACGGCTCCGGCACCGTGACCAGTTCGCCCAGCGGCATCAACTGCGGCAGCGCCTGTCAAAGCACGTTCGCAAAAGGCACGCAGGTCACGCTCACGGCCACGCCTGCCGCCGGCTGGCGTTTCAAGCAATGGGGAGGGGGATGCAGCGGCGTTTCCGAAGGCAATATCTGCCGTATCTCGATCTCTCAGAATCGCAATGCCACGGTCCATTTCGAACAGATTCCGGGTGGGACGACCAGTCACACCTTGAACCTGACCCGCTACGGTTCCGGCACGGTGACCAGTTCGCCCGGCGGCATCAATTGCGGCAGCACCTGTCAGGGCACGTTCGCAAAAGGAACACAGGTCAGGCTCACGGCCACGCCTGCCGCCGGCTGGCGTTTCAAGCAATGGGGCGGAGGATGCAGTGGAGTTTCCGAAGGCAATGTCTGCCGTATTTCGATCTCGCAGAACCGCAATGCCACGGTCTACTTCCAGGAAGAGGGTGGTGGCACAAGATCAGCGGCGCTATTTTTCGATAGCGTCAATGGCTCGACATACAAGCCCCTCGTGCGCAACTCCGGTACGGCGGTGCGGTTCGCATGGCGTACTCAGAATCTGCCTGCTGGGACAACTTGCCAGATTCGCCGCCTGCCCAACCACGACTGGAAGAAAGGTGTTTCGCCGGTATCGCAAGGCACCTATACCGATACCGGTATCCATGCCTGGGCCACGGGAACCAGGCCCTTCTATTTGTGGTGCTCCGATGGAACAACCAGCCCGGAGATATATCTGGATATAGTCCAGAATGCCGGGCAAATTCCATCCGTAAAATTTCGGTTTGATAGCGCCAACGGTCCCACGACGAAATCCATCGTGCGCAATTCGGGTGCGCCGGTGCGCTTCGCGTGGCAAACCAGCAATTTGCGGCAAGGCACCGCCTGCCAGATTCGCCGCCTGCCCAATCACGATTGGAAGAAAGGCGTGTCACCCATTTCCGGCGGTACCTACACCGACAACAACATCAACACCTGGGCCGCCGGCGCGAGGCAGCTTTATCTGTGGTGTTCCAATGGTCTGACCAGTCCGGTCATCACGCTGAACATCAGTACCCCTGTTGTCGGCCACGCTCTGACGGTGCAAAAGTCCGGTGCCGGCACGGGCACGATAACCAGCAGCCCGTCGGGCATCAATTGCGGATCGACCTGTTCCGCCAGTTTTTCGAGCAACACCACTGTAACCTTGACTGCCACCGCTGCCGCCATCACCAGCGGAGGGAGTTCGTTATTTACCGGATGGACCGGGGCATGCAGTGGTACGGCACCCACCTGCACGCTGCCGATGAATGCGGCAAAGCATGTGGGGGCTGAGTTCGTTAATATCGAGCGAAGGGCGCGTAAAATCAGTGCCGGTGGCGGCGGGTTCGTCGCCCCGGGAGGCCACTCTTGCACGCTGACCACGGCAGGGGCGGTGTGGTGTTGGGGATACAACGGTAACTTCCAACTCGGCGATGGCAGTTCAGATAACAGGCTGACGCCAACTCCTGTTGTGGGGTTCTCCAGTGGTGTGCGGGAAATCAGCGTAGGTAGCAGTCATACCTGCGCGCTGACGAACGAAGGCGGCGTATATTGCTGGGGAGGTGGAGCGAATGGCGAACTTGGCGACGGTGGTCGGGAAAATCGCAGTATGCCAGTGGCGGTTTCGGGCCTTTCTGGCGGCGTGCAGGACATAGCTGCCGGTTCAGGCCACACCTGCGCCTTGTTGGCCAATGGCACCGTTCAGTGCTGGGGTTACAATGTTGCCGGTCAGCTTGGAGACAATTCGACCACGACACGTTTGACGCCTTGGCCTGTACAGGGACTGGCCGGAGTGCAGGCGATCAGTGCCGGGCGACATCACACCTGTGCCCTGACCACTGCAGGCGCGGTTCGCTGCTGGGGTTCAAATGGCGCAGGTCAGCTTGGAGATGGCACGCAAACGAATCGGCGGGCACCGCAACCCGTGGTCAATCTATCCAGTGGTGTCCGGGCGATCAGTGCCGGGATGGATCATACCTGCGCCGTGACCACAGCAGGCGCAGTGCATTGCTGGGGATATAACGGCTATGGCCAGCTTGGAATAAATGCGACCTTCCCGTTCTACCTGACGCCACAGCCTGTGCATGGCCTGACTGATGTACGGGAGGTCAGTGCGGGCGGAGTTCATAGTTGCGCGGTGAGATATTTCGGTGAATTGTTTTGCTGGGGTGGCAATGACAAGGGTCAGCTTGGGGATGGCACGAGCACGAATCGGCTGGTGCCAGTCGCGATACAAGGGATGGGGCGTGTGCAGGAGGTCAGCACCGGAGGCGCGCACACCTGTGTCGTGCGAAGCGACAGTTGGGTGTTGTGCTTTGGCGGCAATCAGTATGGTCAGCTTGGCGACGGCACGACCCAGGATAATTGGATTGGAACCTGGCTTTCTGGATTTGTCGGCAGGTACACCTATACCAATGCCAGTATCTATCCGATCCACGACAATGCGACGGTGGATAGTCCGATCACCATCTCGGGGCGATATGGAAACGCCCATTGGATATCGGTGAGTCTGCGAATCGTCCACACCTATCGGGGCGATCTGGTGGTCGATTTGATCGCTCCCGATGGAACAGTAAGGAATTACCACAACCGTGCCGGGGGTTCGGAGGATAATCTGGATGGAGGTTGGCTGATCGGAGGGGATGTATGGACGGGAGTCCCGATCAATGGCACATGGCGACTACGCGTTCGCGACATGGCTAACGGGGATACCGGATATATCGAAAGATGGAGTATCAACTTCTGATTTGATGACTCTGGGTTCGGGAGTTTCCAGTATCATGGAGTCGATCAACACACGCTGGGTACCAGCGGCATCGCTATATCCGCCGGCGCTGAGCAGTGCTGGTGCGCATGTTCTGGGAGTCGATAGTGCGTTGGGCGGCAATGCGATGGAGCGTGTTTCGTTCGTCTGCCAACAGCCTTTTCGAGCCGATCTTTTCCGGCTTGGAAAGTGTTGGCTGCGGAGTTGCGGTCAGCAGTAATCTGATCGCTAACGTCAACGCCAACGGCATCGAACCGCGCGTGTGACTTGCCGACGTACTGATCTGTCTGCCCAGCGCCCGCGATCACGACATCGACAGCTTGCTGCCGCTGGCGTAACCCTATGCCTGGTCGCGCACGGTGGAGCGGACGCTTGCGCTTCAGCGCTGCAGGTGCTTGAGCTTGTCCGGTACGCCATCCCACTCGGCCGCATCGGGCAGGGGGTCCTGCCGCACGCTGAGTACGGGCCACTGCTTGGATAGCTCGGCGTTGAGCGCGATGAAGCCTTCCTGCCCGGCGGGAACGTCGTCCTCGGGGAAGATCGCGTTGGCCGGGCACTCCGGTTCGCAGAGGGTGCAGTCGATGCACTCGTCCGGATCGATCACCAGGAAATTGGGGCCGGCGTGGAAGCAGTCCACGGGGCAAACTTCGACGCAATCCGTGTATTTGCAACGGATGCAGTTCTCGGTGACGACGAAAGGCATCGAAAGGGCGTCCGGGGGAAGAAGTGGCGCTCCCTACGAGGTTCGAACTCGTGTTCCCGCCTTGAGAGGGCGGTGTCCTGGGCCACTAGACGAAGGGAGCGCGTTGAGCTGTGTTCAGCCGAACAGGTAGTATAGGGGGCTAGGCCGCTACAGGCAATTGGCCCTTCCTCCGACATCGGCGAGCACGTGCAACCTAGTCCACCAGCACTCCGCATCATTCCGCGCGACCAGCATCCCATCTCACGCAAGAACATCAGCCCGAATGCGCTGAGGGTGCTTTATCGGCTCAACGAGGCGGGGTTTGGCGCCTACCTGGTGGGCGGTGCGGTGCGCGACCTCCTGCTGGGCCAGAGCCCGAAGGACTACGATGTGGCCACCGACGCCACGCCTGAACAGGTCAAGCGCCTGTTCCGCAACTGTCGGTTGATCGGTCGGCGGTTCCGCCTCGCGCACGTGGTGTATGGCGCGGAGATCATCGAGGTTGCCACGTTCCGGGCCAACGACGACGACGGATCGGGCGACCGCGCCGTCGAAAACGGCAGGCTGGTGCGCGACAACGTCTACGGCACGATCGAGCACGATGCGGTGCGGCGCGATTTCACCGCGAATGCGCTGTATTACGGCGTCAGCGATTTTGCCGTACGCGACTATGTCGGCGGCTACGATGACGTGATGGCGCGTACGCTGCGTCTGATCGGTGAGCCTGCCGAGCGCTATCGTGAAGATCCCGTGCGAATGCTGCGGGCGGTGCGCTTGGCGGCCAAACTGGGGTTTTCCATTGATTCCGCCAGTGCCGAGCCGATTCCCGCCCTGGCACCGTTGCTGGCCGAGGCATCCAATGCGCGGTTGTTCGATGAGGCACTGAAGCTGTTCATGGCCGGACACGGCGCGCGTTCGTTCGAACTTCTCGAACACCACGGCCTGCTCACGGATTTTCTTCCCGATACGGCCGCTGCGCTGGCGCTGGATGGCAGCGGTCTGTGTCGCGATCTGGTCATGGCTGCGCTGCACGGCAGCGATGCGCGCGTGGCTGAAGACAAGTCGGTGACGCCGGCGTTCCTGTTCGCCGCCTTGTTGTGGCCTGCGTATGCGCAAGATTTGCAGGCCCTGTTGCAACAGGGCCATGACATGGTGGTGGCGGAGCAGCGTGCTGCCGACCATGTCACTTTGCGGCAAGGCAGCCGCATCGCCATACCTCGGCGCTTCAGTCTGCCGATGCACGAGATCTGGTGGATGCAGTCGCGCTTCGCGGTGCGCCAGCGCAAGCGTGTTTTCCGACTGATGGAGCATCCCCGATTCCGGGCCGCATTCGATTTCCTGCAGCTTCGCGCCAGCGTGGTGCCCGAGTTGCGTGCCGAATCGGACTGGTGGGCGCAGGCGCAGACCTTGCCTCCGGATCAACTCGCGGCGCAGCTGCCCGGGAAAACCCCGCCTGCCGTCAACAGGGAGGCGGCTCCGGACGAGGACAAGAACAAGCCACGCGCGAGGCGTCGTCGGCGGCGGCGACCTTCGGCCGGGACGGGGGAATGAACGTCAGGCCGGTTCGGGCCTTCATTGGCCTGGGCAGCAACCTCGGCGATCCGCACGCGCAGCTCGAGCGCGCATTGGCTGCGCTCGCCGGCCTGCCGGGCACCGTATTGCGGGAGGTGTCCTCGACCTACCGCACCGCGCCTTGGGGTGACACCGATCAGCCGGATTTCTTCAATGCCGTCGCCGCGATCGATACCATGCTTTCGCCGGAGGACCTGCTTGGTGCGTTGCGCGGCATCGAGGCAACGGCCGGACGGCGGCGTGATCGACGTTGGGGGCCGCGCACGCTGGATCTGGATCTGCTGCTTTACGGTGAAGTCATGCGTGACACACCAGACTTGCAGCTTCCGCACCCGCGCATGCACCAGCGGGCTTTCGTGCTGGTGCCGCTGGCTGAACTGGCGCCGGCGTTGGTGTTGGGCGAACACGGCAGTGTGACCGAGGCGCTGGCGCGCATCGGCAGCGCAGGCGTGCACCGGCTGGATTCCGAATGAGAATGACGCGATGACTACCCAGTCCACCCGTATCCCGCCGGTCACCGTGCCGGCCTTGCATCAGATGAAAGCCGACGGCCGGCGCATCTCGATGCTGACGTGCTATGACGCCACGTTTGCGTTCGCGATGGATCATGCCGGGGTGGATACGGTCCTTGTCGGCGATTCACTCGGCATGGTGGTGCAGGGCTGCGACAGCACCTTGCCAGTGACCGTCGACCACATCGTCTACCACGCCGCTGCGGTTGCGCGAGGTCTGTCGCGCGCCTTGCTGGTGGCTGACCTGCCATTTCTTAGCTACGCCACGCCCGGGCGTGCACTGGATGCATCTCGCCGGTTGATGGGCGAGGGTGGTGCGGCGATGGTCAAGCTCGAAGGCGCAGGGCCGATGTTGGAGACGATCGCCACTCTGGCCCAGCGTGACGTGCCGGTCTGCGCGCATCTGGGACTGACGCCGCAATCGGTGATGAAGCTTGGCGGCTTCCGGGTGCAGGGGCGCGAGGCCGTTGCTGCGCAGCGCCTGCGCGCCGATGCGCTGGCGGTGCAGGAGGCGGGTGCCGATCTGCTCGTGCTCGAATGCGTGCCGCGTATGCTGGCTGCCGAGATCACTGCTTCGTTGCGTATTCCCACGATCGGAATCGGGGCGGGCGCGCAGTGTGATGGCCAGGTGCTGGTCATGCATGACCTGCTCGGCCTGCGCGGCCGTCATCGCACGCCGCGCTTCGTCAAGGACTTCCTTGCCGAGTCGGACAGCGTGGAGGATGCATTTGCGGCCTATGTCGCTGCCGTCCGCGATGGCAGCTTCCCTGCCCAGGCGCACGGGTTCGATTGAGATGCGCAGTGTCGATCGGATCGACGCGCTGCGTGCGCAGGTTGCCCGGTGGCGTCAGGTCGGTGATCGCATCGCATTCGTGCCGACGATGGGAAATCTTCATGCCGGGCACTACTCGTTGATCGCGCTGGCGCGTGAGCAGGCGGATCGCGTGGTGGCGAGCATTTTCGTCAACCCCACCCAATTCGGCCCGAACGAGGACTTCGCCCGCTATCCGCGCACGCCGGAGGCCGATGAAGCTGGACTTGCCGAGGCAGGCTGCGATCTGGTCTTCCGCCCGACGGTGGAGGAAATGTATCCGTTTGGTGCGGACCGTTGCGTCACGGTCCGGGTGCCGGGACTGACCGACGAGCTGGATGGCGCGGCGCGGCCGGGGCATTTCGATGGCGTGGCCACGGTGGTGTTGCGCTTGTTCAACATGGTGCAACCCGACTCGGCCGTGTTCGGGCGCAAGGATTTCCAGCAGTTGCGCGTGATCGACTATCTGGTGCGGGAGCTCTCGTTGCCCATCGCCATCGTGCCCGCGCCGATCTGCCGCGATGCCGACGGGCTGGCGCTCAGTTCACGCAATCAGTATCTCTCGCCGGCCGAGCGCGCGATTGCGTCGGAGTTGCATCACACCCTGCTCGCGATGCAGGCTGCCTTGCGTGACGGCACGCCGCTGGTGAAAATCGAAACCGATGCGATGGATCGGCTGAACCGTTGCGGCTTCCAGCCCGATTACGCGCAAATCCGACGCATTCATGACCTGGCCCGTCCCGCTGCGGCCGAGCGCGTCGGTTTGATCGCACTGGTCGCCGCCCGACTGGGCAGTACCCGATTGATCGACAATCTGGAAATGTGATGCCTTGCCTGGTTCGGGGCAGTGCAGGGCTGGATCGAGGCCCCCTGTTTGGGTTGTAGCTTTTCCGCAAAGCCTGTGGTAGATTGGCCACGCCTCCCAGCTCCGTGCTGCGAACCGCGCACCGCCGGGAGGTAATGCAGGGCGCATTTTTGGGTAATCGTCACTCCGTTACAACCCCGTCGGGAAATTCCGGCGGGGTTTTTTTTTGTCCTGATGCCTTCAGGATTTCATTGAAATCAATGGGATGTCGTGACTGCGTGGCTACGCCATCAGATCGGGAAGGGCATTTGCTAGCATGGCCCCAACAGTCGCCAGATCGGCTGTTGCCTTTTAGCAACATGACGGAATCCGAATCGATGCACACCCCCGCGTGGCTGGAACGCCTCATGCCCCATGCCGTGCGCATGGTCGATCAGTCCTTGCGTGACTTGTTCGTTTCCGATCCAGACAGGATCGGTGCCAGCACGCTTCAGGTCGGTCCGGTCCATGCCTGTTTTGCACGTCAGCGCATCGATGCCGCTGCGCAGGCGGCGCTGCTGGATCTCGCCCGCGAACGCGACATCAAGGCGGCCTTCACTGCGCTGCATGACGGTGCGCCAGTCAATCGTTCCGAGCAGCGCCCGGCGCTGCATGTCGCATTGCGTTCGAGCCTGGGCCGCACGGCCGTTGCCAAGGCTGCGCATGCGCAGGCGCGCGAAACCTTCCACGCCATGGGCCGCCTGGTCGATGCGCTACGCGCCTCCGACGTCACCGACCTCATCAACATCGGTATCGGCGGCTCCGATCTCGGGCCTCGCCTGGCGCTCGATGCGTTGCGCGATGTCGATGCGGGCCGGTTCCGCGTGCACTTCCTGAGTACCGCGGATGGTCACGCCGTCTCCCGCCTTCTGGGGGAGCTCGATCCCGCGAAAACGGCAGCCATTCTGGTGTCCAAGAGCTTCGGCACGCAGGAAACCCTGCTCAACGGACAGGCCGTACGCGACTGGCTCGGCGCGGACGAACGTCTCTACGCCGTCACTGCCAACACCGATCGCGCGGCCGCATTCGGCATCGTGCCCGGGCGCACACTGCCGATGTGGGATTGGGTGGGTGGGCGCTATTCGTTGTGGTCGGCGGTTGGCTTCGTCGTTGCGGCAGCCTTGGGGCTGGACGTGTTCGAGCGCCTGCTCGCCGGTGCGGCGGCGATGGACGAGCACGTCCTGCATGCCCCGGTGGAATCCAATCTCGCCATCCGTCACGCGCTGGTCGCTGTGTGGAATCGCAACGCCATGGGGCATGACACTCATGCCGTCCTGCCTTACGACGAACGTCTGGCGCGCTTGCCGGCCTATCTCCAGCAACTGGTGATGGAAAGCCTCGGCAAGTCCGTGACGCAGGACGGCAGGCCGGTTGGTTGCGGTACCAGTCCGGTGATCTGGGGGGGCGCCGGCACCGATGTGCAGCATTCATTCTTCCAGGCGCTGCATCAGGGCACCGATGTCGTGCCGATGGATTTCATCGGCACTGTCCGTGTGGAGGGCGGATATCAGGATCTGCATCGTGCACAGATGTCCAACCTGCTGGCCCAATCCGAAGCCTTTGCCAACGGCACGCCCAGCGATGATCCGCAGAAAGCCTATGCCGGCAACCGGCCGTCCAGCGTGATCCTGCTGGACGATCTGTCGCCCGAATCACTCGGGGCGTTGCTGGCGATGTACGAGCACAGTGTCTATGCGCAGGCGACGATCTGGGGCATCAACCCGTTCGACCAATGGGGGGTGGAGCTGGGCAAGACGCTTGCCTCTGGCCTGATGGAGGCGCTTGTCGACCCGATGAAGGCGGTCGGCGATCCGGTGACGCGTTTGCTGATCGAGCGAATTCGCGCAGGCGGTTAGCCGTGCGGACGTTGTCGTGGGGCATGGGGGCTTTCATGCGGTTCCGGCAGGCGTGGTCAGAATGCCCTTGCAGGCCGGCAGCGATGCTGCTGGCTGGTGTTGGCGGTGCTCCGCGGTGCTTCCAGACATGGATCGCCGCATCGCTCCGATTGAGCCCGATCATGCCCCTGCGGTAGTCTGGCGCATTGCCATTGCCGCATCCCGTCATGCACGAAACCTACGATCCCAAGACGGTGGAAGCCGCCGCGCAGCAGTTCTGGACCGACACTCGCGCCTATGAGGTGGTCGAGGATGCGTCCCGTCCGAAATTCTTCTGCCTTTCCATGCTGCCGTATCCCTCCGGTGCGCTGCACATGGGGCATGTGCGCAACTACACGATCGGCGACGTGATCAGCCGCTACAAGCGGATGACCGGGCACAATGTGTTGCAACCGATGGGTTGGGATGCGTTCGGCTTGCCGGCGGAGAACGCCGCGATCAAGAACCGTACCGCGCCGGCGAAGTGGACCTATGCCAACATCGAGCACATGCGCTCGCAGTTGCAGGCGCTGGGTTACGCCATCGACTGGTCGCGCGAGTTCGCTACCTGTCGGCCGGACTACTACGTGCACGAGCAGCGCATGTTCGTGCGGTTGTTCGAAAAGGGGTTGGTGTACCGCAAGAATTCGGTGGTGAACTGGGATCCGGTGGATCAGACCGTGCTCGCCAACGAGCAGGTCATCGACGGGCGCGGTTGGCGCTCGGGCGCGCTGGTGGAAAAACGAGAGATTCCGCAGTGGTTCCTCAAGATCACCGATTACGCGCAGGAACTTCTGGATGGGCTGGACGCGCTGCCGGGTTGGCCAGAGGCGGTCAAAACCATGCAGCGCAACTGGATCGGACGCTCGGAAGGCTTGGAAATCGCCTTCAAGCTGGAGGATTCGGCCGAAGAACTGCGCGTCTACACCACGCGCCCCGACACGCTGATGGGCGTCACCTTCATTTCCGTGGCCGCCGAACATCCCATCGCGCTGGCGGCAGCGCAGGGATACGACGAGCTGCGCTACTTCATCGAGGAATGTCGCCAGGGCAGCACGACGGCGGCGGATCTTGAAACCCAGGACAAGCGCGGCGTGTTCACGGGCCGCTATGCGATCCATCCGGTGAGCGGCGAGCGCGTGCCGATCTGGGCCGCGAACTTCGTGCTGATGGGCTACGGCACCGGCGCGGTGATGGCGGTGCCGGCGCACGACGAGCGCGATTGGGAATTCGCGCAGAAGTACGACCTGCCGATCAGGATGGTCATCGTCGATGCCGAAACGGCAGAGGCGTTGCGCGAAGTGCAGCATGACGTGGCGTCGCATGCCGATCCGATGGCCGCGGCCTTGGGTGAGGGCGCGCCGCTGGACGTGTACTCGACCGATGAAGCGGTACGCACCGTGTCGCAGTTCGAACAGCGCATCCTGGAAGAGGGCGCGTACACCGAACACGGCACGCTGGTGAACTCGGGCGAGTACGACGGACTGGACTTTGATGGTGCATTCGCCGCGCTGGCATCGCGTTTCGAGCAGCAAGGAACCGGCGCACGCCGGGTCAATTACCGCTTGCGCGATTGGGGCGTCAGCCGACAGCGCTATTGGGGTTGCCCGATCCCGGTGATCTATTGCCCGACCTGCGATGCCGTGCCGGTGCCTGAAGACCAGTTGCCGGTGGTGTTGCCCGAAGACGTGGCCTTCTCCGGCGTTGTGTCGCCGATCAAGGCCGATCCGAACTGGCGCAAGACCACCTGCCCAAAATGCGGCAAGCCGGCCGAACGTGAAACCGACACCTTCGATACCTTCATGGAATCGAGCTGGTACTACGCCCGCTACACCTCGCCCGGTGCGCCGGACATGGTGGACGCGCGCGCCAACTACTGGTTGCCGGTGGATCAATACATCGGCGGCATCGAACACGCCATCCTGCACCTGTTGTATTTCCGTTTCTTCCACAAATTGCTGCGCGATACCGGCTTCGTCAAAACCGACGAGCCGGCCACCAATCTGCTCTGTCAGGGCATGGTGATCGCCGAGACGTTCTATCGGCAAAACGAAGACGGTTCGAAGGATTGGTTCAATCCCGCCGACGTGGCGATTGCGCGGGATGAGCGCGGACGCATCGTCGGTGCCGCGCTGCAATCCGACGGGCAGCCGGTGCAGATCGGCGGCGTCGAGAAGATGGCCAAGTCCAAGAACAACGGTGTCGATCCACAATCGATGATCGCGAAGTTCGGTGCCGATACGGTGCGCCTGTTCTCCATGTTCGCGGCGCCGCCCGAGCTGTCGCTGGAATGGAACGAGGCAGGTGTGGAGGGCATGAGCCGCTTCCTGCGCAGGCTGTGGGCGCAAGTTGCACGCCATGTGGAGCAGGGGCCGGTGGAAGCGCTCGACCTCGCTGCGTTGACGCCCGCGCAAAAGACATTGCGCCGCCAGTTGCACGAGACGATCCAGAAGGTGTCGGACGACTATGGTCGGCGCCTTGCGTTCAATACGGCGATTGCGGCCGTGATGGAATTCCTCAACGCGCTCTCGAAGTTCGACGAGGCCACGCCGAACGGTCGTGCGCTGCGGCATGAGGCACTGCGCACCGTGGTGCTGCTGCTCAACCCGATCACGCCGCACGCCTCGTTCGCGCTGTGGCAAGCGCTCGGCGAGTCGCGCACGCTGCTGGACGATGTGCCGTTCCCGCAGGCCGATCCGGACGCGTTGGCGCGTGATGCGGTCACGATGGCGATCCAGGTCAACGGCAAGTTGCGCGGCACCATCGAACTGCCCGTCACCGCGTCACGCGAGGCTGTCGAAGCGGCTGCGCTGGGCGAGCCGGCCGTGGCGGCGTTCCTGCAGGGCAAGGAGATCCGCAAGGTGATCGTCGTGCCCGGCAAGATCGTCAACATCGTCGCGGCCTGAACCGATCTCGCCCGGAGCATCACATGACGCCGACTCTCAAGAGCGAAACGCCCGTCCTGTACGCGGCCCCGTTGTCCGGCTTCGCCTACAAGGTGGCGTTGACGCTGCGCCTTCTGGGGCTGCCCTGCGATTTGCGTGTGGTGGATCTGTCTGTTCGGCGAGACGAACGGCCTGGCAGCTTCCGTGATGTCGCGCGCTTCGACGAGGTGCCGACCTTGCTGATCGATGGACATGCGCTGTGCCAGTCCAATGCGATCTGCGAGTACCTCGCACGGCGCCAGAGCGCACTGCATGAAGGCGATGAAAGTCAGCGACTGGTGGTGCGTGAATGGCTGTTCTGGGAGGCCGAACGCATCGGCCTCGACCTCGCGCACTGCTGCGCCGGTCGCGATTTCGGCAGGCATCCGCCCGAGGTTCTGGCCTGGTACGACATGCGTGCAGCCAAGGACATCGAACGGATCGCCAAGGCACTGGCCACGCATCGGTTCCTCGTGGGCGATACCGTGACGATCGCCGACATCGCCTGCTACGCCTGGTTGCCCTACGCGCAAGCGCACGGACTGTTTGCCGAACTGCCCGAACCGGTGGCCTCCTGGCAGGCACGGATCGAGGCGTTGCCGGGGTTCGCCACCCCATCCCAGATTTTCTCCGGAGAGGCTGCATGAACGCGATGCTGCGATGGGTACTGATGGCATGCGCACTCGCCGTGTTGACGGCATGCGGTTTCAAGTTGCGAAGCGAGATGGTGTTGCCGCCGGAATTGACCATCATTCGGGTGCAGGTGGCGGATCAATTTTCCCCTTTGCAGCGCAACCTTGAACAGGCGCTCGCGCGTTCGGGCGCACGCGCTCCGGCAGGCAACGAGCGCAGTGCGGTGTTGCGCATTTCCAGGAATCGCATCTCGCGTTGGCCGTTGTCGGTGGGCCGTACCGGACGCGTGCAGGAATACAGCATGCGTTACGAGGTGACGATGCAGTTGGTCGATGCCGGCGGCGCACCGGTGGTGCCGCGGCAGGATATCCAGCTCGAACGCACCTACCAGTTTGAAACCATTCGCGCGCAAGGCACGCCGGGTGAGGAAGAAGTCGTGCGCGCCGAACTGGAGCGCGACATGGCACAAGCCATTCTGCGTCGGGTCGACGCGGTATTGTCCGGGCGATGAAGTGCCGTTGACGGCGCCACAATTCGAACAGCGGTTGGCGCGTGATGCGCTGCCATCGGTGGTGTTGCTGGCCAGCTCGGAACCGCTGCTCCTGCTGGAAGCGGCGGATTCGGTTCGCAGCCGCGCTCGCGCGCTGGGCTATGCCGAGCGCAGCGTGTTCGATGTCGACACCGGGTTTGACTGGAGCGACGTCACGATGGGTTTTTCCAGCCTGTCGTTGTTCGCCTCGCGCCGTCTGGTCGAAGTGCGCCTGCCCACGGGAAAACCGGGCAAGGAAGGTGGCGAGGTGCTCGCCTCGTTCGCCGAGGATCCGGCGCCCGATGTGATCTTGCTCGTCCAGGCCGCGCAGTGGAGTCGCGCGCATGAGACCGCTTGGGTGAAATCGATCGAGAAGACGGGTTGGTTCGTGCCGATGTGGCCTGTGAAGCCCGCGGAGTTGCCGCGGTGGATTGGTCAACGTCTGTCATCGCGCGGTCTGCGTGCCGATGCGCAGGCCACCGCGATGCTGGCGGAACGGGTGGAAGGCAACTTGCTCGCTGCCGCCCAGGAAGTCGACAAACTGGCGTTGCTGCATCCGGGCGCCACGCTGGACGCAGCAACGATGCAGTCGCTGGTTGCCGACAGTGCGCGCTACGACATCTTCGGTCTGGTCGATGCCGCGCTTGCGGGCGATGCGGCACACGCCCTGCGGATACTGGCCGGCCTCCGCGGTGAAGGTGCGCAGATCCCGGGGATGCTGTCCTGGGTGGCCTCGCAAATCGTGATTCTGGTGAAACTTGCCGACACCGCCGCACGCGGCGGCAATCTGGCACAGGCGATGCAAAAGGCTGGTCTCTGGCAAAGCAAGGAGCAGGCGTTCAAGCGTGCTCTGGCTCGTGGCGGCCTGCCGGATTTCGAGCGATTGATGGTGGCCTGCGCAAGCCTGGATCGTCTTTCCAAGGGGCGGAGTGAGGGCGATCCGTGGCGTGAAATGGAGCGATTGATCGTCGGTCTCGCCGCGCCGCGCGCCTTGCCGGCCTGATTCGCATGGGATTGCTGGCAATCTACGGTGGCGCCTTCGATCCGGTGCATGACGGGCATCTCGCTGTTGCTCGGGCAGCGCGCGACGTGCTGGAGGCCGATGTCGCGCTGGTTCCCACGGGTGACCCGCGCCATCGTGCACCGGCCCATGCCAACGCGGCCCAGCGGCTGGCGATGCTGGAACTGGCCATCGCCGACGAGCCGCGTCTGCGGATTGATCCGCGCGAGTTGATGCGAAGCGGCCCCAGTTTCAGCGTGGATACGCTGGAAGAGTTGCGTGGCGAGCACGGTGCAGACGTTCCGCTGGCGATGATCGTCGGCGATGACGCGTTTGCCGGGTTTCCGACGTGGCATCGCTGGCGCGATCTTTTCGATCTGGCCCACATCGTGATTGCCTGCCGACCGCAATCGGCACCTGTTCCGGAGGTGTTGGCCGAACGCATTGTCGGGCGCGCCGCCGACGATCCGGCGGCACTGCATCGGACATCCAGTGGTCGGGTTTTCCGGTTGCCGCTGCCATTGCACCCCCAGTCATCCAGCGCCATCCGTGCCCGTATCGCCGCATCGCAGGCCTTGGAGGGTTGGTTGCCTGCATCCGTGGCCGGTTACATCGCCCGGCATGGGCTGTACCGGCCGGCATGACCCGACCGGCGTATACTGGGTCCGCCGCCACGGCGGCCTCCCCCTCCACTGACCAGGGTTCCCCCGTTTGAGTACTGCCCCCGTTGCTGCCGCTGCCGCTCCCGTCCCTGCCGAGCGCCTCCTGCGCGAAGTCCACGATGCGCTGGAGCATCTGAAGGCCATCGACATCCGGGACATCGACGTGCGCGGCAAGACCGGCGTCACCGACTACATGGTCATCGCGTCGGGTACGTCCACACGTCACGTGAAATCGATCGCCGACGAAGTCCAGCGTCGCGCGCGCCGGATCGGCAACCCGCCGATCGGCGTTGAAGGCGAGCGCGAGGCCGAATGGGTGCTCGTGGACCTGGGCGATGCCATCGTCCACATCATGCTGCCGCGCATGCGCGACCTGTACATGCTGGAAAAGCTGTGGGGCGGTGACGTACCCCGGCATCCTCATGGCGATGCGGCACCCGAATCGGCCTGAGCAACCCGGGATGCTGCGATGAAGGCGCGCCTGATCGCCGTGGGCGAGAGCGCGCCAGGTTGGGTCGCGGAAGGTTTCGCCGAATACCGCAAGCGGCTCTCGCATTGGCTTCCGCTGGGGTTGGTCGAGATCACGCCCGGTCTGCGTGGCAAGGGGCGTGATCCACAGCGTGCGATGCAGGATGAAGGCGCGCGGGTATTGGCCGCCGTGCCGAAGGGTGCGCGCATCGTGATGCTCGATGGTGGCGGCAGGCCGTACAGCTCGGAGCAGTTGGCCGTGCGGCTGGAGCATTGGCGTGCCGGCGGGCAGGACCTCGCGTTCCTGATCGGTGGCCCCGAGGGGCACGCGTCCGAAGTGCGCGCCGCGGCGGCGGAATCATGGGCGTTGGGGCCGGCGACCCTGCCTCACATGCTGGTGCGCCTGATCGTGGCCGAGCAGCTGTATCGCGCCGCGAGCATCCTCGCCAATCATCCCTATCATCGGGCGTGACCGCGTTTCGGCCGAAACCTTGCGCTCAATCGCGGGCAAGCCACCCTGCGACAGTGGACGCATCGAATGGCCAGTCCAACTCGACGCCGCGGGCATCATCGCGCAACACGGGAACGCGCATCCCGTAGCAGGCTTCCAGCGCGATGTCCCCATCGATGAAAACGCTGTCGAACTCCGGAACGCGTGCGGTGGCGAGAACATCGAGCGCCAGATCGCACAGGTGGCAATCGTCGCGTTGGTAGAGGATGAGAGGCATATGGCAGTGCAGCGCGAGCTTCGCGAGTGGACGGCCTAGAATAGCGGGCTTAGCGAGGAGTCCATGCATGGCCGTCAGCACCTTCGACCTGTTCAAGATCGGCATCGGGCCGTCGAGCTCACACACCGTGGGGCCGATGCGCGCTGCGGCGCGCTTCGTGGCCCATCGCCTGAAAGAGGCAGGCATCCTGTCGCAGGTGGCGCGGGTACGGGCCGAGGTGTTCGGTTCGCTCGCGCTGACCGGACGCGGCCACGGTACCGATACCGCTCTGTTGCTGGGGCTGGAAGGCAACGAGCCGAACCGGATCGATCCGGACATCGTGCCCGCCACGCTCGATCGCATCCGCAGCGAGTGTGCATTGATGCTGGGCGGCACGCATCGCATCGGCTTCGAGGAAAAGCGCGATTTGGCGATGAACAAGCGCCAGAAGTTGCCGTTTCACACCAACGGGATGCGCTTCACTGCCTTCGATGCCACAGGGGATGTGCTCACGACGCGCGATTACTACTCTGTCGGTGGCGGGTTCGTGGTCAATCAGGACGAAGCCGCGGCCGACCGCATCGTGCCGGATGAAACCCCGTTGCCCTATCCTTTCTCGAGCGGCGCGCAACTTCTGCAGCAGGCAAACGAAAGCGGTCTTTCCATCGCGCAGATGATGTTCGCCAACGAACAGGCGTGGCGGTCGCCCGAGGACATCCGCGCCGGTCTGCGCGAACTGTGGGGCGCGATGCAGCATTGCGTGACGCGCGGCATCCGTTCCGAAGGCACCTTGCCCGGTGGTCTGCATGTGTCGCGCCGCGCTCCGGCGCTGCATCGTGAGTTGTCCTCACGGCCGGAAGCGGGCATGCGCGATCCGCTCACCATCCTCGACTGGGTCAACCTCTACGCGCTCGCCGTGAACGAGGAAAACGCCGCCGGCGGTCGCGTCGTCACCGCGCCCACCAATGGCGCGGCCGGCATCATTCCGGCGGTGCTGCATTACTACGACCGCTTCTGTCCGGGCAGCAACGAACAGGGCGTGTTCGACTTTCTCCTCACGGCTGCCGCCATCGGCATCCTCTACAAGGAAAACGCCAGCATTTCCGGGGCCGAAGTCGGTTGCCAGGGCGAAGTCGGCGTGGCCTGTTCGATGGCTGCCGGCGGCCTCACTGCCGCGCTCGGCGGCACGCCCAGCCAGATCGAGAATGCCGCCGAGATCGGCATGGAACACAATCTGGGCCTGACCTGCGACCCCATCGGCGGGTTGGTGCAGATCCCCTGCATCGAACGCAACGCGATGGGGTCGGTCAAGGCCATCAACGCTTCGCGCATGGCCTTCCGTGGCGACGGCAAGCACAAGGTGAGCCTGGACAAGGTCATCAAGACCATGCGCGATACGGGCCGCGACATGATGGACAAGTACAAGGAAACCTCGCGCGGCGGGCTGGCGGTGAACGTGATCGAGTGCTGAGTCCGGCCTGACGACGTGAGACAATGAAGGTCGGCACCGCCGGGTGTCTTCCCTGATCCGGGAAATGACGCGCTCACCGCGCGCAGCCCGGTCACGACTCCCCTTCCTCATCCCTGTTCGCGGTCGGTTTCGATTCCTCGATCAGGTATCACCACGTCGTCATCCACATGTCTGACAGAAAACGAATCCTCACGGGCATGGCCTGCGGCATCGGCGCGGGCGCGCTCTGGGGGCTGGTGTTCCTCGCGCCTGCACTGGTGCACGAGGTCAGTCCGATCTGGCTGACCATCGGCCGATACCTTTTCTACGGGCTGTTTTCGGCATGCCTGATTGCGCCGGCGTGGCGGCGGCTGGTGCCATTGCTGGGGCGGCGTGAATGGATTGCCCTGGCCTGGCTCGCATTCTTCGGGAATGTGTTCTATTTCCTCCTGCTTTCCAGCGCCGTGCAGATGGGCGGCATCGCGATGGCCTCGCTGGTGATGGGATTCCTGCCCGTGGTCGTGACCATCATCGGGAGCCGGCACCGCAGTGCCGTGCCGCTGCGACAGCTGATGCCGTCCATCGTGTTGTTCATCGCCGGTGCGCTGTGCATCGGCTGGCAGGCGATCGACGTGCCGGAAGGTGTATCGGTTGCCACGCAGTTGGGCGGGCTGCTGTGCGCCATCGGCGCGTTGGCGTCATGGACGGTGTATGCGCTGCGGAATCGCCATTGGCTGCAGCGGCTGGAAGGCGTGTCCTCGCACGAATGGAATCTGTTGACCGGGGTGATGACGTGCGCTCAGACCCTGTTGCTGGTGCCCATTGCACTGGTTTTTTTCGCCCAGTCGCATGGGCTGGACGTGTGGGGGCGACTGATCGCCGTTTCCGCCGGCGTGGCGGTGCTTGCATCGATGATCGGCAATGGCCTGTGGAATCGCATGAGTCGGTTGCTGCCGTTGACGCTGGTGGGCCAGATGATCGTGTTCGAGACCTTGTTCGCGCTGATTTACGGTTTCATCTGGGAGTCGCGCGGACCGACCGTGCTGGAGGCGATGGCCTTTGCGCTGGTTGTGGCGAGCGTGGTGTCTTGCCTGTCGGCGCACGCCAGACATGGGCGTCGTCCCGAGCCAGCGGCGTTATCCCCCCACGATTGACGCTGTTACGCTCTGCGATTCATTCCATCGGGGAGCCGCCATGCCCACGATCCGACAGATTGCCACGCTGCTCCTCCTCGCATTTGCGCTGCCTGTTGCCGCTGCGGAATACGGAGGGCGTCTGGAGGGTTTCGACTATCCGCATCCGGTGAATACCTTCGCTTTCGACAGCCAAGGCCAGACGCTGGAAATGGCCTACATGGACGTGGAGCCGGAGACGCCCAACGGCGAAACCGTGTTGCTGCTGCACGGCAAGAATTATTGCGCGGCGACGTGGGAGGCGACGATCACGGCGCTGGCCGATGCCGGTTTCCGTGTCGTGGCGATGGATCAGATCGGCTTCTGCAAGTCCTCCAAGCCCGAGCATTACCAGTTCACCCTGCACCAGCTCGCGGCCAACACGCGGGCGCTGCTGGGCAGCCTGGGCATCGAGAAAACCCATGTGCTCGGGCATTCGATGGGCGGGATGCTGGCGGCGCGTTACGCGCTGATGTATCCGGATGCCACGGCGCAGTTGTTGATGCTCAACCCCATCGGACTGGAAGACTGGAAGGCGCTGGGCGTGCCATGGCGCAGCGTGGACGATTGGTTTGTGCGCGAGAAAGCCACCACGGCCGAATCGATCCGCGACTACCAGCGCGAGGTGTATTTCAACGGCGATTGGAAACCCGAGTACGACCGCTGGGTCGAGATGCTCGCTGGCATGTACGCCGGCCCGGAGGCCGAGCGCGTGGCGTGGAATCAGGCTCAGACCTCGGACATGGTGTTCACCCAGCCGGTGGTGTACGAGTTCCCCGCCATCCGTGCCTCCACCACGCTGTTCATCGGCCAGCGCGACCGAACCGCCATCGGGCGTGATCTGGCATCGCCGGCTTTGCGCGAACGGCTGGGGGATTACCCTGCGCTGGGGTTGCGAGCTTCCCGCGCGATTCCCTACGCGACATTGGTGCCGTTCGAGGATCTCGGCCATTCGCCGCACATCGAGGCGCCAGCGCGGTTCCACAACGTGTTGCTGGCGATTCTGCGGCGCTGAGGCCAGGCGCAATTCTGCGTTTCCCGCTCCTTGCGGAACCATGTGGGAAAAGGAATGCATGGCACGCGCAGGCGGATTTGCCACTGCCTATACTCGCCGTATCTCACGCAGCGAGAAGCCCGCCATGCCCTCCCGTCCGATCCTTTTTCCGGTAGCGCTCGTGCTTTTTGCGCAGGCCTCACTTGCCACCGATCCCGCCGACACCCGCATGGTGCGCGAGCCCGCCAATGGCGGCGCACGCATCGCCTTCGTCTACGACAATGACCTGTGGCTCGCAGGGCGCGAGGGTGGAACGGCGCGACGGCTGACCTCGGCCGCCGGGCGTGAGCAATTGCCGGTGTTTTCGCCCGATGGTCAGTGGCTGGCGTTTTCCGCCGATTACCACGGCAACACCGATGTCTACGTGATGCCGGCCGGTGGCGGCGAGGCGAAGCGGCTGACCTGGCATCCCGGTGCCGATCTGGTGCGGGGTTTCACGCCGGATGGCAAGGCGGTGCTGTTCAGCAGCCCGCGCAGTGTGCATACCAATCGCCACACCCATCTGTATACGGTGCCGGTGGAGGGTGGCGTGGCGCAGCGCTTGCCCATTCCCAGTGGCAGCAAAGCGGCCATCTCGCCGGATGGTCGGCGCATCGCGTACACGCCGCTGGGCGAGCGCTTCAACCAGTGGAAGCACTATCGCGGCGGCACCCAGAGCCGTATCTGGATCATGGATCTGTCCAGTTTTGCGGTCACCGAAGTGCCCAAGCCGGCCAGCGGCAGCAACGACACCGATCCGATGTGGCAGGGCGAGCGGCTGCTGTTTTCCTCCGACCGCGATGGCGAGTTCAATCTGTATGCGTGGATGCCGGGCGAGAGTGCGCCGGTGGCATTGACCGCGCTGCGTGATTTTCCCGTGCTGTCGCCTTCCATCGGCAGCGATGGCAGCGTGGTGTTCGAGCATGGCGGGGCGCTGCATCGGCTCGATGCCGGTGCATCGGCATCGACGCAACTGGCGGTAAGCGCGGTATCCGATCTCACCGAAACCCGCCCGCGCATCGCCAGTGGTGCGAAGTGGGTGCGTGACGCGGCGCCTTCACCGGATCTCAAGCGCCTGGCGTTGGAATATCGTGGCGAGATCGTCACCGTGCCGGCGGAAAAGGGCGATCCGCGCAATCTCAGCAACAGCCCCGGCGCGCACGATCGCAGCCCGGCATGGTCGGCCGATGGCAAGCAGGTGGCGTGGTTCTCCGATGCCGGTGGCGAGTACGCGCTGCATGTCGCCCGCCAGGACGGTCGTGGCGAAACCCGGCGGCATGTGCTCGACGGGGCCGGTTTCTACGATCAACTCGCTTGGTCGCCGGATGGCAGGCATCTGTCCTTCCGCGACAACAGCCAGTCGCTCTGGATCATCACACTCGCCAGCGGCAAGACCACCAAGATCGCCAGCGAACCCGTCTACACCCCGCTCAACCTGATGCGTGCGAGTTGGTCGCCTGATGCGCGTTGGCTGGCGTACACCGTGCAAAACGCCGGCCTGATCCAGACGGTGAACGTGTATTCGCTCGAAACCGGGCGCAGCACGCAGATTTCCGATGGGTTGTCCGAAGCCATCGAGCCAGTGTTCGATCCGAAGGGCGAGTTCCTTTATCTGCTCGCCTCCACCGATGCCGGGCCGGTGAAGGATTGGTTCGCCCAATCCAGTGCCGACATGGGCCATACCTATTCGCTGCATGCGGTGACGCTGCGCAGCGATGGGCCGCATCCGCTGCCGCCACAGAGCGATGAGCCGGGCGAGGCGGCAAAGAGCGAGGCGGCGGAGAAGAAGGGCGAAAAGAACGACGTCACGCCCGCGATGAAGCCGGTGCGGATCGATTTTGATCGCATCGGCGATCGCATCGTGGCCTTGCCGCTGGGCAGCGCGACGCGGCGCAATCTCGCCGTGGGCGCGAGCGGTGAGCTCTATTTCATCGAAACCGTCGGGCGACTGAGCTTCGGCGCTTTCGACGGTCCCGGCGCGCTCAAGCGCTACAGCCTGGACAAGCGCGACACCAAAACCCTGGCCGATGGCGTGGAGTTCTTCGCACTTTCCAACGATGGCAAGAAGATCGTCTACAAGGTCAAGGAAGATTGGTTCGTCACCGAGGTGGGCGACAAGCTCGAAGGCGGCAAGGGCAAGGTCGATCTGGCCAAGGTCAGCGTGGATGTGGCGCCGCGGGCCGAGTGGGCGCAGATTCTCGACGAGGTCTGGCGCATCAATCGCGATTACTTCTACGCCACCAACTTCCACGGTGCCGATTGGCCGGCGATGCGCGAAAAATACCGCGCGCTGCTGCCGCACGCCGCCACGCGCTTCGATGTGGATCGGTTGATCCAGTGGATGCTCAGCGAGTTGTCGGTCGGACACAGCTACATCGGCCTGGGTGAGTCGATTCACGCGCCAGCCAAGGTGGGCGTGGGCCTGCTGGGTGCCGACTACGCGATCAAGGATGGCAAGTGGCAATTCAGCCGGGTGTATGGTGGCTTGAACTGGGAACCGAACCTGCGCGCACCGCTGCGTGCGCCGGGCATCGATGTGCGCGATGGCGAGTTCCTGCTGGCAGTGGATGGTCGCCCATTGAGTGCCACCGACAATCCTTATGCCGCGTTCGAGAACCGGGTGGGCCGTCAGGTGCGCGTCCGCATCGGGCCGAACGCGAACGGCAATGGCGCGCGCGAGGTGGTGGTGGAGCCGATCGACAGCGAAGTCGCCCTGCGTTATCGCGCCTGGGTGGAAGGCAATCTGAACTACGTCACCGAGAAGACCGGCGGGCGCGTGGCCTACGTGCATGTGCCCGACACCGCTGGCGGTGGCCACACCAGTTTCAAGCGCTATTTCTATCCGCAGTCGCACCGCGAGGCGATCATCGTGGACGAGCGATACAACGGCGGTGGACAGGTGGCCGATTACTACATCGACATCCTGCGTCGCCCCTTCGTCTCGCGCTGGGTGCTGCGCTACGGCGAACCGAGCGTCACGCCACGCGGTGCGATCTTCGGGCCGAAGGTGATGCTGACTGATGAAACCGCCGGCTCTGGTGGCGATTTGCTGCCGTGGATGTTCCAGCGTTTCAAGCTAGGCCCGGTGATCGGCAAGCGGACGTGGGGCGGCTTGGTGGGCATCCTCGGGTTCCCGGTGTTGATGGATGGCGGCAGCATCACCTCACCCAATCTGGCGATCTGGACGGAAGACGGCTATGCCATCGAGAACGTCGGCGTGGCGCCGGACATCGAAGTGGAGCAATGGCCGGCGGAGGTCAATGCCGGACGCGATCCGCAACTGGATCGCGCCATCGAGGTGCTGATGAAGCAGCTTCCTGCCACGCCACCGAAAACGCCGGCACCCCCGCCATTCCCGCGTCGTGCGCTCGGGCCGGGAAATGGTTGAGCCGTGATGCTGGTTTTCCGCACGCCTTCTTCCAGGTCTGACCGAGAAGGCGTGCGCGATGCCGCCGTCACGCTCGCCTTGCTCAGCTGGCGAAGGCGCGGGCCTTGATGATGCGGATTTCGTCGCGCACCCGTGCGGCGTCTTCGAATTCCAGATCCTTGGCGTGCTGGTACATCTTCTGTTCCAACTTTTTGATCTGCGCCGCGGCCTGATCCGGCGTGAGTGCGCGGTAATCGGCACGCGCCTCGGCCACCTTGCGCGCCGCTTTGCCGCGTGAGGGCATCGCGCTGGCGGCGCCATCGTCGCGCGCACCTTCGAGGATGTCGGTGACGGGCCGGACGATGCTGCGCGGCACGATGCCATGTTCGGTGTTGTATTCGACCTGGCGTGCACGGCGGCGATCGGTTTCGTCGATGGCCGCCTGCATCGAACGGGTGATGCGATCGGCATACAGGATCGCCTTGCCGCGCACGTTGCGGGCGGCGCGGCCGATAGTCTGGATCAAGGAGCCTTCCGAGCGCAGGAAGCCTTCCTTGTCGGCATCCAGGATCGCCACCAGCGACACTTCCGGCATGTCCAAGCCTTCGCGCAACAGGTTGATGCCGACCAATACATCGAACACGCCCAGGCGCAGGTCGCGCAGGATTTCCACGCGTTCCACGGTGTCGATGTCCGAGTGCAGGTAGCGCACCTTGATGCCGTGTTCGCCGAGGTATTCGGTGAGGTTTTCGGCCATGCGTTTGGTCAATGTGGTGACCAGCACGCGATCACCCTGCGCGATGCGGAGGCGTGCTTCCGACATCAAGTCATCCACCTGCGTCGCGACTGGACGGATTTCCACGTCCGGGTCGATCAGGCCGGTCGGGCGCACCACCAGTTCGACAATGCTGTGTTCGGTCTTGCCCAGTTCGTAACGCCCCGGCGTGGCGGAAACGAAGATGGTGCGTGGCGCGCGCGCTTCCCATTCTTCGAAGCGCAGCGGCCGATTGTCCAACGCCGACGGCAGGCGAAAGCCGAATTCGACGAGATTTTCCTTGCGCGAGCGATCGCCTTTGTACATCGCACCGAGCTGCGGAATGGTGACGTGCGATTCGTCGATCACCAGCAGCGCATCGGGCGGCAGGTAATCGAACAACGTCGGCGGTGGCTCGCCGGGCGCCTTGCCGGTGAGGTGGCGGCTGTAGTTCTCGATGCCGGAGCAATAGCCCACTTCGGCCATCATTTCGATGTCGAAGGTGGTGCGTTGTTGCAGGCGCTGCGCTTCCACCAGTTTGTTCTGGGCGTAGAGCTGTTCGAGCCGTTCCCGCAGTTCGTCCTTGATGGTTTCGATGGCGGCCAGCACGCGTTCGCGCGTGGTGGCGTAATGGGTTTTCGGATAGATGGTGTAGCGCTGCACGCGGCGCTGGGTTTCGCCGGTGAGCGGGTCGAACAGCGACATGTTTTCGATCTCGCCATCGAAGACTTCGATGCGCAGCGCCTCGGTGTCGCTTTCCGCCGGAAACACGTCGATGTTTTCGCCACGCACGCGGAAGGTGCCGCGATGCAGCTCGTATTCGTTGCGGGTGTATTGCAGCTCGGTGAGGTGGCGGATCAGGGCGCGCGTATCGAGCCGCTCGCCGCGCTGGATGATGAGGCGCAGCGACAGGTAATCCTCCGGATCGCCCAGTCCGTAGATCGCCGAAACCGTGCCCACGATCAGCGCGTCGCGGCGACTCAGCAGCGCCTTGGTCGCCGCCAGACGCATCTGCTCGATGTGATCGTTGATCGAGCTGTCTTTCTCGATGTAGGTGTCGGTGGAGGCGATGTAGGCCTCCGGCTGGTAGTAGTCGTAATAACTGACGAAGTACTCCACGGCGTTGTTCGGGAAGAACTGTTTGAACTCGCCATAAAGTTGCGCAGCGAGCGTCTTGTTCGGCGCCAGCACCAGGGTCGGGCGCTGCACCTGCTGTACCACGTTGGCGATGGTGAACGTCTTGCCCGAGCCGGTGACACCCAGCACCGTTTGATGCGCCAGCCCGGCCTCGAAACCTTCGACCAGCTTGTCGATGGCCTGAGGTTGGTCGCCGGAGGGTGCGAAAGGGGAAACGAGCTGGAAGCGTTCGGTGTCTTGAGTCATGACGCCGGAAGTATAGCCAGCGGAGGATGGATTGCCCGGATCCGTCAATCGAAGATGCCGTGGCTGCCGAAAATGCGCTGCTTCCCATGTGTTGCGTTGCCTGAGTGACCGGTTCGGGGCGGAATTTCCTCGGTGACACGGCAGGCACTGCATGCCTTGGCGACGGAGCCGGTGGCGATGACGATGACGATGACGATGATTGACAAGTCCGATCCCTGATCGCGGCGTTTTCCTAGGCGACAGGCCAGTATCCTCCGATGGGTTGATCGACCCGTCGGCGCGACGCTGTCACTCCCTTCCACGGAGTTGTCGCCATGCCATCCCGTTCCACTGGTTTCACCTTGATCGAGTTGCTGATCACCCTCGTCATGCTGGCTATCCTGCTTGCCGTTGCGGCGCCCTCGATGGCGGCACTGAAAACGCGATCTGCGTCCACGGCGACGCACAACCTGTTGATGTCCAGCTTCGCCACCGCACGCCATCACGCCATCACTTACCGTCACCTGACCACGATCTGTCCCGGCAGCAGCGAGGCCGGTTGCCGCAGCGATGGGCTCTGGAGCGATGGCTGGATCGTGTTCGTGGACCGCAACGGCAACGGCCGGCTGGATCTGGGCGATACCCTGGTGCGCAGCGAGGGCGCGATTCCCTCCGGCCTGCAGGCGAGTAGCGGCGCAGGTCGTCCGCGTGCCACGTTCCGCCCGAGCGGACTGGCCGGCGGGACCAATCTGACCCTGCGCATCTGTGCCGATGGAAGCGCCCAGGCAGCAGTGGTGCTCAGCAATACGGGGCGTGCCCGTGCCGCGAATGCGGATGAACTGGCCGCGTTGCCGGGGTGTGGCTGAACTCCGTGTCGCGCACGGCTTGACCTGCTCCCGACAGTCGCTAAAATAGGCGGCCCGCCCGAATAGCTCAGCCGGTTAGAGCACTTGACTGTTAATCAGGGGGTCGTTGGTTCGAGTCCAACTTCGGGCGCCAAGTTCTGGAAGGGTCGGCAGCAATGCCGGCCCTTCTTGTTTTCCGGGTATCGTGGCGCGCATGAATACGCCGCTTCCTTTCCGTTTTCTGACGCCTTCCGGTTGGCAAACCGCGCACTGTGGTGCTGATGCCGATGGCGCCATTGCGAGCCTTGAGCCTGTTGACGCATCCGCGTCTTGGGCCTTGCCGGGCATTCCCAATACCCATTCACATGCATTCCAGCGTGCCATGGCCGGGCTGGCCGAGCGCATGGGCGATCCCGCCGACAGTTTCTGGACGTGGCGCGAGTTGATGTATCGCTTCGCGGCACGGCTTGATCCGGATTCGCAGTACGCCATCGCGTCGCAGCTTTATGCCGAGATGTTGGAGGCCGGCTACACCGCCGTCTGCGAGTTCCACTACCTGCACCATCAGCCGGATGGCACGCCATATGCCGATCCGGCAGCGATGTCGCGCGCGTTGATCGCCGCGGCCGCCGATACCGGAATACGCATGACGCTGCTGCCGGTGCTTTACATGAGCGCGGGGTTCGACGGTCGTGCGTTGGAGCCGCGTCAGCGGCGTTTCGGTCATGCGCTCGACGATTTCCTCGCGCTGGTGCAATCGTTGCGTGCCGACGAAAACCCGCGTCTGCGCATCGGCATGGCGTTGCACAGTCTGCGTGCGGTGCCGGAGACGGCGATGCCGGCCTTGCTCGATGCCATCGCGGCTGAGGATTTCCCGATTCACATCCACATCGCCGAGCAAGTGGCCGAGGTCGAGCAATGTCTTGCCGTGCGCGGCGCCCGTCCGGTGCGCTGGCTGCTTGATCATGCTCCGGTCGATGCACGCTGGACGCTCGTCCACGCCACGCATCTGTCCGATGACGAAGTGACGGGCATCGCTGCCAGCGGGGCGAGCGTGTCGATCTGTCCCACCACCGAGGCCAATCTCGGTGATGGCTTGTTCCCCTTGCGCGATTTTCTCGATGCCGGCGGGCGTTTTTCCATCGGCAGCGATTCACATGTGTCGGTGTCGCCGGTGGAGGAGTTGCGCTGGCTCGAATACGGTCAGCGACTGCGTGCGCAGCGCCGCAACATCGTCGCATCGTTGCAGCAGCCGAGCACGGCGGCGGTGTTGCTGGAGCATGCATGGGCCAGCGGCGCGCAAGGTTGCGGCATGTCGCTTGGCAGGTTGGAAATGGCGCAAGCCGCCGACTGGATCGTGCTAGATGCCGAGGCTCCGGCGCTGGCTGGCGCGCGTGATGGCGATGTACTGGATCGCTTCGTGTTCGCCGGCAACCGGTCGATGATCGAGCGCGTGTTCGTGGGCGGCGAGCGCGTGGTCGAAGGCGGTCGGCATTGCCGGCACGAGGCCATCGCGCGGGAATACGGCAAGACCTTGCGACACCTGCTGGCCGATTGAACGGAGGCCACGGCACTGGGCGCAGGTCGGGATGACTCACACACGGTACGACCCGCCGACACAACCTTGATTGCCGCATTGCGACATGCGCACGTCTGCGGACGTGCGTATCCTTACCATACGCTGGCGAAGGGAGACAGGGGTCGCCGGGTATCAGGGTTTCGTGCCATGCCGGAGGCGTGCGCATCGGGGCCTCTCGATTGGGGAGATTCAACGATGTTCAAATACCTTGCCGGCTGCGTGCTGGCATTCGCGCCCGTGCTCGCGTTCGCCAATACCGGCGTCGCGTTCGTGCACGGCACCAGCAAGCACACCAACGCGACGGCCGACTATTGGGGAGCCGATTTCATCAACTCGGTGCGACAGGGCCTGCCCAACCAGGCCAACTACACCGTCATCAACTGCGATTTCGAGCAGTACATGTGGGATTCGCGCGCCGCCGGTTGCGCAGCGGGGCAGCTCACCAGCTTCATCAATTCACGCGGCATCACCGATCTGGTGGTCATCACCCACTCCAACGGTGGCAACGTGATGCGCTGGATCATGAGCAATCCGACCTACGACAGCCGCTATCCGAACATCATCAACAAGATCCGCTGGGTCAACGCGCTGGCACCGTCCTCGCGCGGCACGCCGCTGGCCGACGCGGTGATGGCAGGCAACGTGTTCGAATCCGCACTCGGCTGGCTGCTGGGCTACAAAAACGATGCGGTGCGCATGCAGCAGCAAAGCTGGATGGCGCAGTACAACGCCAACAATCTGTACGGAACCAGCGGGCGTCCGGCGCTGCCGCGCGGCTTCTGGTCGGTGGTGGGGCAGGACGTTGAAACCGCGGTCTGGGATTCGGACAGCTACTGCGGTGGCTACCACCTCAACCTCGGGCTGGAGATCACCCAGGCCTGGCTCAACAGCTGTTCGGACGGCTTCCTCAATTGCACCAGTCAGGCCGGCGCCGGCTCCGTGTGGTTCTACGACACCCAGCGCACCGCGGGGAAAGAACCGCTCAGCCACAACCAGAGCCGGAAAAAGTGCTTCAACCTCGACGTGATCCTTCGCAACGACCTGTGAGCCCGGAGCCGACCATGAAAAACCTCATTTTCGTCGCGCTCAGCGGCATCCTTTTCAGCCCTGCCCTGCTTGCGGCGGAATCCCTCACACAGCTTCTGCCCGCCGGCGATGGCGATCTGGTCGCCACCCGCGTGACGATGGAGAAGTCGGCACTGCCGGCCGACATCGAACGCGCGCCGGTGGATTTCGCGTGGGCGCTGGATCCTTCCCAGCCGCTTTCCCGCGAAGCGCCCTACGTTGCCGATAGTCGTGAATTCTGGACAACGCTGGACGCACGCCAGTTGCAGAAGGGCTATCGCTTCCAGACCACCGCGCCCGGCGCGCTGGTTCGCCTGAGTCCGTCCGACGGCAGCAAGCGCGCCAACTTGCAGCTCTCCGATCTGGATCTGCGTGTCGATGGCAAACGACTCGATCCCTCGCGGGATATTCGTGTCGCGGTCGATGCCGCCCAGATGAAGGCTGCCGGCGTGGACTTCGGGGAAGGCACGCTGGTGTTCCGACTCGCGCCCGATGTCGGCAAAGGTCAGATGGAGCTGGCAGCCAAGAGCGCCCGGGGCGACTACCTGCTGCACGTGTACGAACCCGAGAGTCCGGTGTCGCTGAAGCTCGGCGCCGATCGCGACCGTGCGCTGGCGGGTGACACGATCACACTGAAGGCAACGTGGGATGACAACGCGCGCGGCTCGCGCCCGAGCAGCATCGGCGGCGTGCTGACGTCGCCGAAGGGACACAGCATTCCGGTCGAATTCGATCGTTCGATGACGGGCGACTACGTTGCCAAGGTGAAACTCCCGGCCGACGCCGGCACCGGGATGGCGCTGTGGGAAATGCATACGTTTGCCGTGGCCAGTGACAAGAGCGGTGCCATTCCTCGCGACGCCAAGACCAGTCTGTCGGTGTCCTTGCCGACGGCCCGTTTGTCGGGCGGTGCGGAACCGGTGATGTCCAAATCCGGCAACGTCAAGGTGACATTGCCGCTGGAAGTGGGCGCAGCTGGTCGCTACGAGTTGCGTGGCGTGCTCTACGGCACCGCGAAGGACGGCAGCTTGCAGCCGTTCGCCATCGCCCATTCGGCGCGCTGGCTGGAGCCGGGCAAGGGAGAAGGCATCACGCTGGATTTCGGCGATCTGGCGAGCAAGTCCGGCTTGGCCGCACCGTATGAACTGCGCGATCTGAGCCTGAACGATCAGGCTCGCCTGGGATTGCTCGAAACCCGTGCCCGCGCGCTGCGGATCGAGGTCGACGCGGCAACTCGGTAACGCTTGTTGGAACCAACCCGCCCTGCATCCGGTTTTGACCGGGTGCGGGGTTTTTTATGCCTGTTGCAGGTCGGCTCGGTGGCGGAGCGGGAATGGCTTATCAGCCCAGCCGCGCCTGCTGCTCCTTCAAGCCGTCCAACTGCACTGACCACTCTGCCAGCCGCTGCCGCTCCTGTTCCACTACGGCAGGCGGCACCTTGTCGGTGAACTTGGCGAGCTTGGCTTCGCTCTTTTCCTTTTCCACCGCGACACGGGCGACTTCCTTGGCGAGGCGGGCGCGTTCGGCGTCCAGATCGATCAGGCCTTCGAGTGGAATCAACAGGCGCAATTCGCCCAGCACGGCCGAGGCGCAGGCCGGAGGTTCGCCGACGAGCGGGGCAATGCTTTCGATGCGGGCGAGGAAGCGCAACGCATCGGAGAAACGTGCAAGGCGCGCGGCATCGTTGCCATCGCCGCCGCCGGCCAGCAGCGGCACGCGGCGCGACGGCGAAATGCCGAGCGTGCTGCGCACCGAGCGCAGTTTGGTGATGGCGTCCTTGAGCCAATCCACATCGGCGATATCGTTGGCGGTGTTGCCGATGCCGAAGGCCACGGGCCAAGGCTGGCGCATGATGCTGTCGCCGGAAATGCCGAGGCGCGGTGCGATGTTTTGCCAGATTTCCTCGGTGACGAATGGAATCAGCGGGTGCAGCAGGCGCAGGCTGGCTTCGAGCACGCAAAGCAGGGTGTGGCGCACCGATTCGCTGGCGCCGGCGTCGATGGTGCTGCCGGCTTCCGGGTTCAGGAAGGGCTTGGAGAACTCGATCGACCAGTCGCAGAACTCGTTCCAGACGAATTCGTAGACGGCTTGCGATACCAGGTCGAAGCGGTAGGCGGCGAACTGCGCATCCACTTCGGTCACGAGCGCGTCGAAACGTGCCAGCAGTGCGCGCTCGAACGGGGCGGCGGGCCAGTTTGCAGGTTTCGCGATCACGCCGCTTTCCGGCAGCGTGCCCAGCACGAAACGCGCGGCGTTCCACAGCTTGTTGCAGAAATTCTTGTAGCCCTCGCAGCGTGCCAGATCGAACTTGATGTCGCGGCCGTGGGTGGCGAGGCTGGCGAAGGTGAAGCGCAAGGCGTCGGCGCCGTAGGCGGCGATGCCTTTGGGGAATTCCTTGCGCGTGGCCTTTTCGATCTTCTCGGCCATCTTCGGTTGCATCAGGCCGGCGGTGCGCTTGGCGACCAGCGTGTCGGCGCTGATGCCGTCGATTATGTCGATCGGATCGAGCACGTTGCCCTTGGACTTGGACATCTTCTGTCCGTCCTTGTCGCGTACCAAACCGGTGATGTAAACGTCGTGGAAGGGCACTTTCCCGGTGAAATGGTCGGTCATCATCACCATTCGGGCGACCCAGAAGAAGATGATGTCGAAGCCGGTCACCAGCACGCTGGAAGGCAGGTAGCGCTCGAATCCGCGCTCGTCCATCGCGGCCTCGTCCGGCCAGCCGAGGGTGGAGAACGGCCACATGGCGGAGGAGAACCAGGTTTCCAGCACGTCGCTGTCCTGCGAGAGCGTCACATCTGCGCCGAGCTGGTGCTTGGCGCGGACTTCGGCTTCATCGCGGCCCACGTAGACCTTGCCGGAGTCGTCATACCACGCCGGGATGCGGTGGCCCCACCAGAGCTGGCGGCTGATGCACCAGTCCTGGATGTTGTCCATCCAATGGCGGTAGGTGTTGATCCAGTTGGGCGGCACGAACTTCACGTCGCCCTTCTCGACCAGTTCCAGCCCACGCGCGCCGAGAGTGTCCATCTTCACGAACCACTGGTCGGTCAGATACGGCTCGATCACCTGGCCGGTGCGATCACCGCGTGGCACTTGCAGCTTGTGCGGCTTGGCTTCGACCAGCAGATCGGCGGCTTCAAGATCGGCCAGCACGGTCTTGCGCGCTTCGTAACGATCCTGCCCGCGATATTTTTCCGGCGCATTGTCGTTGAGCGCGGCTTCGGGTGTGAACAGGTTGATGGTCGGCAGGTTGTGACGCTGACCCACTGCGTAATCGTTGAAGTCATGTGCTGGCGTGACCTTCACCACGCCGGTGCCGAAGGCGCGATCGACGTAGTCATCGGCGATCACCGGGATGGTGCGCCCGGTCAGTGGCAGCGTCACGGATTTTCCGATCAGGCCGGCGTAGCGCGGATCTTCCGGATGCACCATCACGGCCACGTCGCCGAGCAGGGTTTCCGGGCGGGTGGTGGCCACGATCAGGTAGTCGCGGGTTTCGCGCAGGGTTTCAACGCCCTCCTCGTCGCGTTCGACATGTTCGTAGCTCACGCCAGCGGCGAGTGGATAGCGGATCGACCAGAGGAAACCGTCTTCCTCCTCGCTCACCACTTCCAGATCGGAAATCGCGGTTTTCAGCACCGGATCCCAGTTCACCAAGCGCTGGCCGCGATAGATCAGGCCGTCCTCATGCAGTTTCACGAAGGCTTCGATCACGGCCTTGGACGGCATCTCGTCCATCGTGAACACGCGCCGCGACCAGTCGCCGGAGGCACCCATGCGGCGCATCTGGCGCTCGATGGTGTCGCCCGATGTCTGCTTCCATTCCCAGACTTTGCCGATGAAGCCGTCGCGTCCGAGCGAATCGCGAGTTTCGCCTTTGCCCTCGATGGCGAGGTTGCGCGAAACCACCATTTCGGTGGCGATGCCGGCATGATCGGTGCCCATTTGCCACAACGTGTCGCAACCGCGCATGCGCTGATGGCGGATCAGGGCATCCATCAAGGTGTGCTGGAAGGCATGGCCCATGTGCAGCGTGCCGGTGACATTGGGCGGTGGCAGCAGGATGGAATAGGGCGTGCCCGTGCCGCTCGGGGCAAATGCGCCGCTTTGTTCCCAGTGGGCGTACCAGCGGGTCTCGAACTGACCTGGCTCGAAGCTCGTGTTGAAGAGTGTGCTCATGCGCTTGGCGGCCGGTGCGGGCCTAGGATCGTGAGGGGAAGCCGGCGATTGTAAACGCTGCGCGACGCGATACGGGTGCGCCAAGCCCCGAGGGCATCGGCGGGCGGCTCATTTGTCCGGTGGGAAGATGCCCGTGTCGCGCGGCTGGCGGAAGTTGCCGGTTGCCTGCGCTGCCCTCACGGGTTCAGTCGGACGACATCCGGCGCAGATGCGCCGAAATTCGATCGAGGTTGTCGGTCGTGTCGGCGAGCAGCCGATGCAGCGCCGGCGACAACACCTCCAGCGTATGTTCGCGGAAGCGCTCCCCGCGCGTGCGCCAGTCCGCCGACAATCTGTTGCCGCGTACGGCGAGCAGGGCGCGTTCATCGGCCTGCGGCAAGCCGTAACCGGGTGTGTCGGCCAGCAGCGCCGCCGGGCGAATCAGGCTGGCTTCCAGTGCGAGGTGCTCGTCGAGCAGGACGCGGGACGCGCGGGCGTGGTTGTCGCGCTGGAGCAGCCGGCGCTTGATCGCATCGCGGGCGCGCAGGTGCGCGCGACGCAACGCGGCTTCTTCCAGCACCAGCAGCGCGGCGCTGGCGCGCAGGTCGCCCGCTTCCACCCATGGCGCGCGTTGTTCCGGAGCCAGATCAAGCCATGCACGAGCGTCGCGCGCGGGCAGGGCGAGCGCGGCTCGCGCGATGGCGAACAGATCGGCGTAGTGGCTGTCGGCGGAAGGGAAGTAGTAACCCAGACGCACCGCATCCTCGCTCGCCAGCGGCGCAGCATCGGCGATGCCGGCGCGTTCGAGCCTTCGCAGCAACGCGGTCGGCGCGATGGCGCCGATGGGTTCGCCGGCAAGGCGCGGCACGCCATCGTGCAGCAGCTTGAAGGTTTCGCTCGCGCAATTGTTGCCGAGGAAGGTGTAGCGCCCGTCGTAGCTCCAGTGCAGTTGCGCGGCGCGTTCGATGAGGCTGGCCTTTTCCTCGTCGGATAAACGCAGTGGCACCGAGCGCAGGCCGCGCAGTTCGATCGCGGTGTATTCCTCGATCACCTGCGTCAGCGGCAGCACGAACAGGCGCGAGGGATAGCGTCCGGTGAGGCCGCGCCAACCGGATGTCTGGACGTCGTCGACGAAGGCGCGGAACGAGAGCACACGGTGGTGCTCCAGGTCGAAGCGGCAGTCCGGTCCCGGTACGCGGCCCGGTGCGCAGATCACCAGCCGCAGCATGCTGTGGCCCCAGCGGCTCATCGGCGCATCGGTGGGTTCGGCGAGCAGGTATTCGATGGCGTGGACGCGGGCCGGATCGAGCGTCTCCAGCGAGGGGTCGCTGGCCGGAACGACGAAGGAAAAACCTGGCGCGCACTGCGGCGCATTGGCGTGGCGCGGCATGCCGATGCGTTCGGCGAGGAATCGATGCAGCGCCGGGCGGCGGCAGGCGTAGTCGGCGTCGCGCAGAAAATGTTCGACATTGACCGCGACGAATTCGCGCGGCGAGGCCAGTTCGTAGATGTCCGGCGAGCGGTCGCGCAGGCGGCTGCGTGAATTGCGCAGGCCGAAACGGCGCGGCTTCACCTGCCATCCCGCCAGATCGAGCAGGCGCGGATCGCGCGAAAGCCCTGCGCGTCGGTCGAGCGCGTGCGCCAGCTCGTGCAGCAGCGCGGCAATGGCCGGTGCGTCGTCGCCATCGTGCAGCAGATCGCGCGCGAGTCGGATGCGCCGGCCGCGGATGCGGCCATGAACCGCATCGGGCAGGGCATCGGAAAAGGAAAGTGTCAGCGCCGGAAGGTGATCCGCCATCGCGGCGGGCAAATGCTCGCCCGTGCGTTCGATCAGCGCCGTTGCGGCGATGCGTTCCGTGGGCGTCAGCGTTCCGGCATCCAGCACCGGCGGCCATGCTGCCGAGGCCGACAGCGAGGCAAAACCCAGCAGCGTACCGACAAACCCACGCCGCAGGCAGCGCACGTTCACCGCACCAGAATCGCCTTCGCCAGCGCCAGATCGCTGGCGTGCGCATCGGCATCGGGCAGGGTGCGCAGATGCCGCAGCGCCGCTTCCAGCCGCACGCCCCGAATGGCGCCATCGCTGGCGACAAATGCCGCTGCATCGCGCCGCGCTTCCACGATCACCTTGTCATCACCGGAGCTGCTGCCGGTCGTGCCCGAGGTGCCACCGGACGAGGCGCCTGCGGAAGTGCCGGCAAAACTGCCTGCGAATGTCGGGCTGATGGTGAGTGAGAGGCAAAGCAGGACGGCAAGGCGGCAAAAGCGCAACGACATCGGAACAGTCCATGAAAACGAGGGTGGCAGGATAGCGCATGCTGTCCGAAGTGCCGCACATCGTGGTGCGCGAAAGCAGCTCACTGGAGGTGAACAAGTGCATCTATCCACGTCTGCCGTATCCGTCGCGCAATGGGGGATTGGAGCGTGCGTTCATCGAATGGGCGGATACGGATGCCGGCATCGCGGCGTTCTGCAAGGTGCATGAGCAGCGCCACGACTTCGTGTGTCTGCGTTACGTGAAGAGCGATGGTTTGGCAGCCAGCTACAGCCCGGATTTCCTCGTGCGTGCCGGTGATCGCGTGTACCTGGTGGAAACCAAGGCGCAGCAGCAGGTGAGCCATCCAAACGTGCAGCGCAAGCTGCGGGCGGCGGCGAACTGGTGTGAGCGGATCAATGCGCTACCCGGGGAGCTGCGCGACGGTTGCGAATGGCATTACGCGCTGGTGGGCGAGGCGGTGTTCTTCGAATGGCGCGAACGCGGCGCGCGGCTGGCCGATCTGCTCGATTTCGCCAGAGCACGCTCGTCGAACCGGGAAACGCAGCGCGAGCTGGTGCTGTAGTGTCCCGTCCTTTGCGCGAGCGATTGCCTCGTCGTGCGACAGCGGGCATCGTGGCGGGACGAATCCAACGGGAACCTGCTGCATGAAACTGGCCGCACGCGCCGAGCGTATCGAACCGTTCTATGTCATGGAAGTGGGCAAGGTCGCCGCCGAGCTGGCGCGGTCTGCCGCCGCTCGGGAGCGACCGGTGCTTGCGCTCAACATCGGCGAGCCGGATTTCACCGCGCCGCCGCTGGTGCAGGAAGCCGCGCAGCGCGCGGTGCGCGATGGAGCGACCCAATACACCCCGGCGCTGGGTTTGCCGGAATTGCGCGAACGCATTTCCGGCTGGTACCGGCAGCGCTTCGGCATCGAGGTGCCTGCGCACCGGATCGTGGTGACGGCGGGCGCATCGGCGGCATTGCAGTTGGCGTGTCTGGCGCTGGTCGACACGGGTGACGAGGTGCTGATGCCGGACCCGTGCTATCCCTGCAACCGGCATTTCGTGACGGCGGCGGAAGGAACGCCGGTGCTGGTTCCGACAACCTCCGGCACGCGTTACCAGCTCAGCGCCGAGAGGGTGCGCGATCGCTGGAGCGATGCAACTCGCGGCGTCTTGCTGGCATCTCCGTCCAATCCCACGGGCACGTCGATCGCCTCCGATGAGCTGGCACGCATCCACGGGTTTGTCCGGGAACGCGGCGGGATCACCTTGCTGGACGAGATCTACCTCGGCCTGAGCCATGACGAGGCCTTCGGGCAGAGCGGACTGGCGCTGGATGATCAGGTGATCGCGATCAACAGTTTTTCGAAATACTTCTGCATGACCGGCTGGCGCCTGGGGTGGCTGGTGGTGCCGGAAGCGCTGGTGCCGCCCATCGAACGGCTCGCGCAGAATTTCTTCATCTGCCCGAGCACCGTGGCCCAGCACGCGGCGCTGGCCTGTTTCGAGCGCGGCAGCATCCTCGAGTACGAACGTCGCCGAGCCCAGTTCAAGGCGCGATGCGAGTGGTTGGCGCCTGCACTGGAGCGGTTGGGCTTCCACGTGCCGATCCGGCCGGATGGTGCGTTCTACGTCTGGGCCGATGCGTCTGCCTGGTTCGACCGACTCGGCGTTCGGGACAGTTGGGACTTCGTGTTCGAACTGCTCCGGCGCACTCATGTCGCACTGACGCCGGGGCGTGATTTCGGCCAGGCGGAGACGGCGCGATTCGTGCGCTTCTCGGCGGCGAATTCCATGGAGAACCTCCAGGCGGCGGTGGCGCGGCTGGAGGCATTGCGCGACGAGCTGACCGCTGCGCCCGAAGGCGCAACCACTACATGTCGTGCTTGAGCATCTCGAAGCCGCGCGCCTGATAGTCACGCCACCGTTGCCGTAGCGGATCGCGCGCAGCCGGATCTGCGGGCACGACTTCGAGCACCCGCTCGCAGGTGCCGCGGAATGGGTCATCGCGCAGGTTGATGATGTACGGGCGGTCGGGGGTGTCTGCGTCGGGCGGCACGATGAGGATGGGCGTTTCCGCATCGTCTTCGTCCTGCCCCGCGATCTGGTGGGGCAGGTAGGCATCGTCCTCGAATTCCCAGAGCAGGCCGTCGATCAGATCGGCCTGCATGGCGTCGCGCGCGAGGATGAGCGTGGGTTTGTCGGCAGCGAAGCAACGTTTGGCCAGTTCGCACACCAGCAGCAGCGGATCCTCCGCGAAACGCGGCTTGGCGATCAGGTAGAAATCCGCGCGGGGCATGTCACTGGCGACCGATCAGCCATTCCACGAGGAGGTTCACCGGCCGACCCGTTGCCAGACCCTTGCGGCCCTCGTCCCATGCGGTGCCGGCGATGTCCAGATGGGCCCAGCGCTGCTGGCCTTCGGTGAAGCGTGCGAGAAAGCAGCCCGCCGTGATCGCGCCCGCCCACTTGCCGCCGATGTTGGCCATGTCGGCCGCGACGGAGTCGAGCATGGGCTGGTAGTCGTCCCAGATCGGGAGCCGCCATGCGCGGTCGTGGCTGGCGTCGCCGGCAGCCAGCAACTCCGCGGCGAGCGCATCGTCGCGGCTCATCAGGCCGTGCGCGTGCTTGCCGAGGGCAACGACACAGGCGCCGGTCAAGGTGGCGACGTCGATCAGGGTGGCGGGGTTGAAACGCTGAGCATAGGTCAGCGCGTCGCAGAGAATCAGGCGACCTTCGGCGTCGGTGTTGAGCACTTCGATGGTCTTGCCGGACATCGAGGTGAGCACATCGCCGGGGCGATAGGACGCGCCGTCGGGCATGTTTTCCACTGCCGCTGCAATCGCGATCAGGTTGATGCGCAAACCCAGCTGCACTGCGCTGAGGAAGGCGCCGAGAACGCTCGCTGCACCGCACATGTCGAACTTCATTTCTTCCATGCCGGGGCCGGGCTTGATGGAGATGCCACCCGTATCAAAGGTGATGCCTTTACCCACGAGTACATGCGGCCGTTGATCCGTAGCGGCGCCGTCATATCGAAGCACGATCAGTTTGGGCGGATTGGCGCTGCCCTGAGCCACCCCGAGCAATGACCCCATGCCGAGTGCTTGCATCTGTTCTCGATCCAGCACCTCCAACGAGACCTTGTCATTGCTTGCGGCGATATGGCCGGCCTGTTCGGCCAGATAGGCGGGATTACAGATATTGGGAGGAAGGTTGCCCAGTTCCCGCGCCAGCGTGACGCCATCGGCGATGCCAGCAGCAATGCGGAGCTGGTCGGCGGCGGCATCGTCGCCAGAGAGACTCAGTGCGGTCAGCGGCGATGCCTTGGCGGACTTCTTCGTCGTGGTGTAGGTGTAGCTGGCATGAAACGCCGCGAGCGCGGCCTGACGGAGCTTCCAGTCCGCGTCGCGCCCGACCACGTCGATCTCCGTGAGCGCGCTGTGGATGCGCGTGACCGGGCCACCCTTCAGCGCACGGATGGATTCGGCTGCCGCCTTGAGGAAGCGGCCTGCATCAACCTTCGAAGATTCGCCCACGCCGACCAGAAGAACGCGGGGTGCGTGGATCCCGTCCAGTGCCAGAAGGAGCGCGCAGCGGCCGGCTTTGCCGGATACGTCGCCACTTTCCAGAAGCCGGGCAATGCGGCCGCCACAGGCTTCGTCCAGTTGCTGCGCGGCGGGCGACAGGCCGGTGTCTTCGAAAACCGCAGCGACGACGGCGTCGGTGTCGATGTGGGCGGGATGGGCGCGCAGCAGACTCAGGTTCAGGCTCATGGTTTTCCTGCAAGGGGAGGACGGGCGATACTTCGGCGCCCAGAAAGCGTCGGCGCACAGGCAGCGGACGCGATGGAAACCACGATTCTAGTGCATACCTTCCCCGCCCCGAACCCATACTGCCAGAGCGCGTTAAGTCGCATGTCGTGCCGGAGGCAGGGATGAGCGGCAAGGTGCGTTGGCCGATCATCGACCGTTACCTGTTCGGTCAGTTGGCAGCGGCGTTCATTGCCTGCCTTGTGGTGCTGGTGCTGGTCAGCATGGGCGGCTTGGTCGCGGATCTGCTCAGCAAGATCGCACGCGGCAAGCTGCCGCCTGGCCTGCTGATTTCCCAGCTCGGGCTTCGTGCGCTCGATTTTCTGCCGCTGCTGCTTCCCCTGTCGCTGTTCCTGTCCGTGCTGCTGGCTTACGGACGCATGTACCGTGACAGCGAGATGGCAGTGCTGGCTGCGGCGGGCCTGGGTATCCGCCGCTTGGCACGTCCGTTGGCGTGGCTTGCGGTGCCGGTCGCGATCGGCGTGGGACTGACGTCGTTGTGGTTGTCGCCGGCCGCATTGCGCACCTCGCAAGCGATGATCGAGGCGGCCAACAAATCGCTTCTGGTCGCCGGGCTGGAGCCGGGGCGGTTCGTCGAGATTCCCGGACGCAACGGCGTCGTCTACATCAGCCAGATGGACGAGGAAGGTCGCACCTTCCAGCGTTTGTTCGTGCATGGCGAGCGCGATGGCCGGATCGACGTGGTGACGGCCCAGGCCGGCGAATTGTTTCAGGAGAGTCAGGGCGATGAACGCTATCTGCGCCTGACCGACGGCTTTCGCGTGGAGGGCGCACTGGGCAGCGACGCATTCCGGATGATGCGGTTTGCCGGGAACGATATCCGGCTCCCGGACGTCGAGGCCGGCAGCGTCGGGCGGACGGAGCAGCGGATGACGACACCGGAGCTGGCGCGCGTGGACGCGCCGGTGGAGCGGGCCGAGTTGCACTGGAGGCTGGCCACGCCGCTGGCGACGCTGGTACTGGCATTGCTGGCCCTGCCGCTGGCGCATTCGCCGCCGCGCAATGCCCGCTACGGACGCGTGTTGACGGCGCTGCTGGCCTACCTTGTGTACCTCAATCTGCTGGCACTGGGGCGGGCGATGCTGGCCAGCGGCACGCTGCCCGCCTGGGCCGGTCTGTGGTGGGTGCATCTGCCCGTCGTGGTCATCGCTTTGTACCTGCTCTGGCGCGATGAACGCCTGCCTCGCCCGCGGGAAGCGGCATGATCCTGGTGCCGCGTACCGCTGACCGGATGATTGCCGCACGTGTGCTGGCGGCGCTCGCCGCCGTGTGGATGGTGCTGGTGGGGTTCGATGCCATCACTGCGCTGGTGGAAGAGCTGGGCGATGTCGGCGAAGGCGAGTACGGTTTCGCGCAGACGCTGGTGTACACCGCCTACACCCTTCCGCGTCGTGCCTACACGCTGTTTCCCACCGCAGCGGTGATCGGGTCGCTGCTTGGCTTGGGGGCGCTCGCGGCCTCTTCGGAACTGACTGCGTTGCGAGCCATCGGCCTGTCGCGCGTTCGCATCTGCGCGTCTGCCGCCGTGGTCATTGTCGGGCTGACGCTGCTGATGATGATCGTGGGCGAAACCATCGGTCCGGCGGGTGAGCAACGGGCTCAAAGCCTGGCCATGCAGGCCAAATCCTCCGATGTGGCATCGTCGCGCTGGTCCGGATTGTGGGCGCGCGAAGGCAACATCTTCCTCAATGCGCGACAAGGCAACGTGGTGGGACGGGGGGCAGGGGCGACCATCGAACTCACCGGCGTGACGCTGTACGAATTCGACGAGGAAGGCAGGCTGGGCTCCATCGCGCAGGTGGAGCGCGCCGTGCATCGCGGCGGCGGCTGGTCGTTGCACAACATCCGTCGCTCCGTGCTGCATCCGCGCGAGGTCGTCAGCGAGCTGATCGAGGAAGAGCATTGGGCGTCATCGCTCAATCCAGATGTGCTCAAGCTCGGTGTGGCGAAGCCTCGATATCTGCGTCTGGCCGAGTTGCGCAGCAGTCTGGATTACCTGGAACGCAATCAACTCGATCAAGGCGAGTTCGTCACCGCCTACTGGTCGAGAATCTTCTATCCCCTGGGCACCATCGCGCTGTGTCTGGCCGCGCTGCCTTTCGCGTTCGGCACGTTGCGATCGGGCGGGTTCGGAAAACGCCTCTTCATCGGCATCGTGCTGGGCGTCGGGATGTTCACCGCGCAGACGCTGGCAGTGAATCTGGCGCAGGTCTACCACATCGATCTGCGCCTCGGGTACGCGCTGCCGCCATTGCTGGTGGCATTGGCCTCGTGGCTTCACTTCAGGCGGCGGGTTTGATTTTCCCGGGCTTCGGCATCCTGACCATGACCGTGCCGGAGGCCAGGTCATGCCAGGTCCGACGTTCTGCATCGATCATGGACCAGAGAAAACCCAGCCCGAATGCGCCGAGCGACAGCGGTGCCACGGCGTACCGCAAAGCCAATGACGCCCAGGGAATGTCGGTACGTCCATCGGCGCGCAGGAGGCGCAGCCGCCACGCGCGCATTCCGAGTGTCTGGCCGCCGCGACGCCAGCTGATGCAGAGATAGGCGAAGGCCACCAGCAGCATGCATGCGAACTCCACGAACGCCGCAGGGCTGTTCGGCGTTACCGGAACGCCGCCGCGCACCAGCAATGCGATCGCGGCGACTGCGAACCAGAGCGCCAGCAGGGGCAGCAGGTCGTAGACGATGGCGAGCAGGCGGTAAGGCAGTGCCGCCGGAGTGGCGGTGGGGGCAGAAGTCGAAGTGTCCATGATGCAAGGATAGGGGCGCACGCGCCGGTATGCTGTGCCGATGGAATCCGAAGCCATCACCCGACGCCGGTTGCGTGCCCGTGCGATGCCGCCCGTGCCGGCGGCAGCCGCGACGCTGATCGAGTCGTTCCTCGACCGAATCTGGGCGGAGCGCGGCCTTTCCCGGCTGACGCTGGAAAGTTATCGCCGCGATCTGGAAGGGCTCGCACGCTGGCTCGGCGAGTCCACACCACTGACTGCCGTGGATCGGGCTCGATTGTTCGACTATCTGGCCTGGCGGACCGAGGCAGGATATGACGGGCGCAGCAATGCCCGCCTGATGTCGAGCTTGCGCGCGTTCTACGTCCAGCTTCTGCGATTGCGCCAGATCGATGCCGATCCGACCGCATTGGTGCAGCGGCCCAAGCCGCGGCGCAAGTTGCCGCGAACGCTGCTGGAAAGCGAGATCGATGCGCTGATGGCCGCGCCGGATGTCGATACCGTGCTGGGGTTGAGAGATCGGGCGATGCTCGAATTGATGTACGGCTCGGGGTTGCGCGTTTCCGAGCTGACGATGCTGACCTTGGGTGGGATCAACCTGCGGCAGGGAGCGCTGCGCGTGACGGGCAAGGGAGGCAAGGAGCGCCTGGTGCCGATCGGACAGGAGGCGCAGCATTGGCTGGAACGGTACCTCGCCGAGGCCCGTCCGGCACTCGCCGCCGGAAAGATGCGTGAGCCGCTGTTTCTCACCCGCCGTGGCGCGGGAGTGAGCCGGCAACTGTTCTGGCACGGCATCAAGCGTTTGGCAACGGTAGCCGGCATCGATTCGGGGCGTGTCACGCCGCACGGCTTGCGCCACGCGTTTGCCACGCACCTGCTCAATCATGGGGCCGATCTGCGTTCGCTCCAGATGCTGCTCGGACATGCCAGCCTGTCCACCACGCAGATCTACACGGCGGTGGCGAAAGAGCGTCTGCAACGCATGCACGAGCAGCATCACCCGCGCGGATAAGGGGCAATCTGTGGCCGTCGGCGCCTGGCTTCCGTATCCTTGAACTTTCGCATCAAGGGTCGGTCAAACGCCCGTCCCGACACTTTCACCCGCCCGTCCCGACACTTTCACCGCTCCTCCAGAGGAATTTCCATGAGTCGTTTCCTGATTGCCGCCCTGCTTGGCGCACTCGCGTTTTCCGCATCGGCCGACGATGCCAAGGTCGAGGCCGCCATCGCCTCGCTGGTGCCCGGCGCCAAGATCGACAGCATCGCCGAATCGCAGGTGCCCGGTTTCTTTCAGGTCGTGCTGCAGGGGCAGGTGGTTTATGTCAGCGCCGACGGGAAGTTTCTGATCCAGGGCTCGGTGTTCGACATCGAGAGCAAGACCGATCTCACCGAAACCGCACGTTCGAGCATCCGGCGCAACGCGCTGGCATCGGTCGGCCCGGAGCAGCGCATCATCTACAAGGCCAAGGACGAGAAGTACGCGGTCACGGTGTTCACCGACATCGACTGCGGCTACTGCCGTCGGCTGCATCAGGAGATCCCGCAGTACAACGAGCGCGGCATCACCATCGAGTACCTGTTCTTCCCGCGCGCGGGCGTCGGTTCGGAGTCGTACGACAAGGCGGTGTCGGTGTGGTGTGCGGACGATCGCCAGAAGGCGATGGACGCCGCCAAGGCCGGTCGCGACGTGCCCGCCAAGACCTGCGACAACCCGGTTGCGCACGATTACGAACTGGGTCAGAAGATCAACGTCACCGGGACGCCGGCGGTCTATACCGTCGAGGGCACCCAGCTGGGCGGCTATCTGCCGCCGGAGCAGATGCTCCAGCGTTTGAGTTCCGGCGCGGCGCGCTGAGGCGTCGCACGATCACCGCATCAGCCCGTCGGTGCGGCGCGCCGGCGGGCTTTTCCGTTTCTGGCGAAAGGACGCTGATCCGGCCCGTGGCTCGTTTGGGCGGTAGACGCGCTGGCGCGTGGAACGCTCCGGTCCGTTGTGGCATCGGGGTTCCTCCGGCCCTTCCCTTTGGCCATAGGCTAAAATGCGCCCCTTTTCACGCGCGGGGCGAATGACGGACATGTTGGTTTTTCTGGCTCGGACATCGATGCCCCCGCATGTGCGGGCACGCCTTGAGGCGCGCTTGACCGCGGTTTCGGAAGGCATCGTGCTCGGTGAGGTGCGCGAGTTGTTCTTCGTTCAACCGGTGCCCGGCCAAATGCCCGACGTGAAAGACGTGGCGCGGATCCTCGATGCGGATGTGCTTGGGCAGGCCTTGCCTGCCGGGCGTCTGGTGTTGCCGCGTCTGGGCACGATTTCGCCGTGGTCGAGCAAAGCCAGCGAGATCCTGCGCGGTGCCGGTCTCCCGGTGCAGCGTGCCGAGCGCGGGCAGCATTTTGCGATTTCCGGCGTGGGCGAGGCCGAATGGCCAGCAGTCTCCGCACTGCTGCACGATCCGATGACCCAGTCGTTGCTGAATGACCTGTCGGCGGCGAAGAACGTGTTCGTGGTTCCCGCGCCCGGTGGCGTTGCCCGGATTGCAGTCGATGCAATCGAACAGGCCAATGCCGACCTCGGACTGGCCCTGTCGGAGGACGAGATCGCCTACTTGCGCGAGCGCTACGGCACGTTGGGGCGTGATCCGTCCGATGCCGAACTGATGATGTTCGCGCAGGCCAACTCAGAGCACTGTCGCCACAAGATTTTCAATGCCAGTTTCACGCTGGATGGCGTGGATCAGTCGCGCAGCTTGTTCTCGATGATCCGCAACACCCACGCCAAGTCGCCGGAGCACACGCTGTCGGCGTACAAGGACAATGCGGCCGTGATCGAGGGGCACGCCCTGCGTCGCTTCCGCCCGGATCCGCAGACGCGGCGTTACCAGGAAGCCGCGTCCGCGCCCGGTGCGTACGCGATCAAAGTGGAAACGCACAACCATCCCACGGCCATCGCGCCGTTTCCCGGTGCATCCACCGGCGCGGGAGGCGAAATCCGCGATGAGGGCGCCACGGGCCGCGGTGGAAAGCCGAAGGCTGGATTGACCGGCTTTTCCGTATCGCACCTCCGCATTCCGACGCTGCCGCAGCCGTGGGAAAGCGATCGCCCGCTCAACCCGCGCATGGCTTCGGCGTACCAGATCATGATCGAAGGTCCGCTGGGCGCGGCGGCCTTCAACAATGAATTCGGACGTCCGGCCGTGGCCGGCTATTTCCGCAGTTTCGAGCTGGCGACACCCGATTCGGGCGTGCTGCGGGGCTATGACAAGCCGATCATGCTCGCCGGCGGCGTGGGGGCGATTGATCCGTGCCAGGTGGAAAAGTTGATGTTGCGCCCCGGTGATGCCGTGGTGGTCCTTGGCGGGCCGGCCATGTTGATCGGTTTGGGCGGCGGCGCAGCCAGTTCCGTCGCGAGCGGCGAAAGTTCCGAGCAACTGGATTTTGCCTCGGTGCAGCGCGACAACCCGGAGATGCAACGGCGATGCCAGGAAGTGATCGACGCCTGCATTGGCCTGGGGGATGCCAATCCGGTCCGGAGTGCGCATGACGTCGGCGCCGGCGGTCTGTCGAACGCGATTCCGGAGTTGCTGCACGATTCCAGCGTCGGTGGCGTCATCGATTTGAACGCGATTCCACGCGACGATGCTTCGCTCTCGCCAATGCAGTTGTGGTGCAACGAGTCTCAGGAACGGTACGTGCTGGGCATCGGCGCCGAGCATCTGACCGCGTTCGAGGCCATTTGTCGCCGCGAGCGGTGTCCGTACGCGGTGGTTGGCGTGGCGACGTCCGAGCAGGACCTGATCGTCGCCGAAGGCAAGAAGCCGGATGCCCCCATCGCGATTCCGATGGATCTGTTGTTCGGCAAGGCGCCGAAGATGCATCGCGTGGCCGACCGTGCCCCCAACGCCCCATGGCCCAAGCTGAACCTCGCTGCGCTGGATTTGCGCGAAGCCGGCCTGCGTGTGCTCGGTCATCCCAGTGTGGCGAGCAAGAACTACCTGGTCACGATCGGCGATCGCACCGTGGGTGGCCTGGTGGCGCGCGATCAGATGGTGGGGCCGTGGCAACTGCCGCTGGCCGATTGCGCGATCACGCTGGACGATTTTTCCGGTTACAGCGGGCAGGCACTTGCACTGGGCGAACGGGCGCCGTTGGCGCTGCTCGATTCGGCCGCAGCGGCACGCATGGCGGTGGGCGAGGCGATAACGAACCTTGCTGCGGCGCCGGTCGCAGGTCTGGACGAGATCAGGCTTTCGGCCAACTGGATGGCGGCCTGTGGTCATGGTGACGAAGACGCGCGGTTGTACGACGCGGTGCGCGCGGTGGGCATGGAGCTGTGTCCGGCACTCGACGTGTCGATTCCTGTGGGCAAGGATTCGCTGTCGATGCAGGCGCGTTTCAGCCATGAGGGCGATCCGGTCCAGGTGGTATCGCCGGTCTCGCTGGTGGTTTCCGCGTTTGCGCGTGTCGCCGATGTGCGCACCGCGCTGACGCCGGTGTTGTCGCGCGACGGCGATACCGAGCTGTGGTTGATCGGACTGGGCGGCGGCAAACGCCGCCTGGGCGGATCGATACTCGCGCAGGTGCATGGTGCCTTTGGCGGCGAGGCGCCGGACCTCGATGATCCCGCATTGCTGCGCGGCTTGTTCGAATTGGTGCGAGACGCGCGCGAAGCGGAATTGCTGTTGGCCTATCACGATCGCAGTGACGGCGGAGCGTTCGCATCGTTGTGCGAGATGGCCTTCGCCTCGCACTGCGGTTTCGAGTTGCAGCTGGACCGCTGGGGCGACAACCCGTTCAGCACGCTGTTCTGCGAGGAGCTGGGCGCCATCCTGCAGGTTGCCACGGAGGATCGCGCCGCATTTGCCGATCTGGTGGATCGTCACGGGCTGACCCATTGCGCGCAACGCATCGGCCGCCCACTCGCGGCACCCCGGGTGCGCGTCAGCGCGAACCAGAAAATTCTGGCCGAATGGAGTTGGCAGGAGCTGTTCGACGCGTGGTGGCAGGTGACGCATGCGATGCAGACATTGCGCGATACGCCGGAAAGCGCCGAGGCCGAGCGTATCGTGCGTGCCGATTTCACCGCGCCACCACTGATGCCCAAGTTGCCCTTCGATCCGCAGGAGGACATCGCCGCGCCGTACATCGCCAGTGGCGCACGTCCGCGCGTGGCGATCCTGCGAGAGCAGGGCGTCAACGGCCAGATCGAGATGGCCGCGGCGTTCCATCGTGCCGGCTTCGATGCCGTGGATGTGCACATGACGGACCTGATCGAAGGACGCGTCGCGCTCGACGGCTTCAAGGGGCTGGCAGCTTGCGGCGGATTCAGTTACGGCGACGTGCTCGGGGCGGGGCGCGGTTGGGCCGCGTCGATCCTGGAACGCGCGCCGCTGCGCGATGCGTTCCGTGCGTTTTTCGAGCGCGAGGACAGTTTCAGTCTGGGCGTGTGCAATGGCTGTCAGATGCTGAGCCAGCTCCGGGAGCTGATTCCCGGGGCGGCGCATTGGCCTGCCTTCCTGCACAACGCCTCCGGGCGCTTCGAAGCTCGCCTGGCGATGCTGGAAGTGGTCCGGTCGCCGTCCATTTTCCTCGACGGCATGGAGGGCGCGCGCATCCCGGTGGCGGTGTCTCATGGCGAGGGGCGCGCGGTGTTCCGGGAGGCTGCGGACGCGGTACAGGCCAAGGTTGCGTTGCGCTATGTTGGCCCCGACGGAACTCCCGATCCGGCCTACCCGTTCAATCCCAATGGTTCGGTGGACGCCATCGCGGGTCTGGCGAGTCAGGACGGGCGGGCGACGTTGATGATGCCGCATCCCGAGCGCGTGTTCCGCACGGTACAGTTGTCGTGGCATCCATCGGGCTGGGGTGAAGACAGCCCGTGGCTTCGGATGTTCCGTAACGCACGTGTTTGGGTGGATTGATGAAGATATCGCCGCTTCGGGAGTTCGTCCTGTCAGCCATGCTGTGGCTGCCGCTGATGTTTGCGCTGTGGTTCGCGCTGAGTTCGGTCGTCGCGTTCCCGGTAGTGCGCCTGAGCCATCTCCTGATCGATGGTTTCATGCCCGGGTTGCTCTACGAGGCCGGGCAGGACTATGCGCGGTTCGCGTATTCCTACGCGGTGGAGATCGCCGGTCTGCCCGGCCTGCCGGCGAGCAAGCTGCTGATCGATGAACAGAGCGTCAATATTTTGATCTATGCCTACAGCATGCCGTTGTTCTGCGGTCTGGTGGCAGCCAGCCCGCTGAGCTGGAGCCGCACGTTCCTGCAATGGGGCATCGGGCTCGCGGTGCTGGTCCTGGCCTGCACCATCGGGGTGAGTTGCGAGGTGCTTTATTCGATCCGCAACGGCACCGGCAATGCCGTCACCGCGGCACTGACGGACGAAGGATACGGCGTGCTGGCTGTACATGCCGGGCAGGCGGCCAACGCCTTCGTTGCGCAACGCTTCGATGCGCTTGGCATCAGTGCCGATCTGATCGCGCTGTTGCGTCAGTTCGCTTACTTGATCCTGCCCCCGGTGGTGCCCGTAGTCATGTGGATCCTGCTCAATCGCCGCTTTCTGGAAGGCTTGGTCGGCTGGGACGATGAAACCTGTGCCGCTGCATCCGGTCCAAGCGGCGTTGCCCCACCCGGAGAATCACCTTGAACGACCTGATCGATGCCGCGACGTTGCCTGATGCTGCCGAGGCCTCGCTGGATCAGCGAGAGGATCGCATCTGTCGGCAGCTGCTTGCGCGTGGCCGGCTCAAGGATGCCGATTTTATCCGCGCCGGCCGTCTGCACGAGGAGTCGGGCGGCAGTCTGATCTCGTTGATGACCCGGATCGGACTGGTTTCCGAGCGCGATGTGGCCGAGGCCAGTGCCGAAGTATTCGATTTGCCGTTGTTGCTGTCGAAGGACTTTCCCGAAAATCCGCCTGCGGTGCAGATTTCCACGCGCTTCCTGAAGCAGCAGCACGTCTGTCCACTGGGTGAAACCGAAGAGCGCATCGAGCTGCTCGTCGCCGATCCGGCCGACAATTACCCGGTCGAGGCGATCCGCATGGCGACCGGGCGCGAGGTCGTGGTGAAGGTCGGTGTGCGTTCGGAGATCGATGACCTGATCGAGCGTTATTTCGGCACCGGTCGTTCGGCCATGGGCACCATCGTCGAGGATCTGGGCGACGGTTCGGAAACCCGTGACGAGGACGATGTCGAACACCTGCGCGATCTGGCTTCCGAGGCGCCGGTGATCCGTCTGGTGAACCTGATCATCCAGCGCGCGGTCGAGCAGCGCACTTCGGACATCCACATCGAACCGTTCGAGAACCGCCTGAAGGTCCGCTACCGCATCGACGGCGTGTTGGAGGAGGCCGAATCCCCGCCTGCCAACCTGACCGCCGCGGTCATTTCGCGCATCAAGATCATGGCCAAGCTCAACATCGCCGAGCGACGCCTGCCGCAGGACGGCCGCATCATGATCCGGGTGCAGGGCAAGGAGCTGGACTTGCGCGTTTCCACCGTGCCGACCTCGCACGGCGAATCGGTGGTGATGCGTATCCTCGATCGCGAATCCATCGTGTTCGACTTCAAGAAGCTCGGCTTCACCGATCAGTTCCTGGCTTCCTTCATGAAGGTGCTGGAACAGCCGCACGGCATCTTGCTGGTCACCGGCCCGACCGGTTCTGGCAAAACCACCACGCTCTACACCGCGCTTTCCCAGCTCAACACGCCCGACGTGAAGATCATCACCGTCGAGGACCCGGTCGAATACCAGCTGGAAGGCGTCAACCAGATACAGGCCAAGCCGCAGATCGGTTTGGACTTCGCCCATGCATTGCGCTCCATCGTGCGTCAGGACCCGGACATCATCATGATCGGCGAAATGCGCGATCTGGAAACCGCCAAGATCGCGATCCAGTCGGCGCTGACCGGGCACATGGTGCTGTCCACGCTTCACACCAACAATGCGGCCGGCGGCGTAACCCGATTGCTGGACATGGGCGTGGAGGACTACCTGCTCACCTCCACGGTGAACGGCATCCTGGCGCAGCGTCTGGTGCGTCGTCTTGAACCCGCGCATGCCGAGCGGTACGAACCTTCGCCGGAAGTGATCGAGGAGTTCGGCCTGCGCAAATTCCAGCCCGAGGGCACGATCTATTTGTATCGTGCAGTGCCCTCGGCGTTGACGCCTACCGGCTACCTTGGCCGCACCACGATCATGGAGTTTTTGGTGGTGTCCGAGCCGATCCGTCGCATGGTGATGAAGCACGCCGATACCAACGCCATCGAAGAGGAAGCGCGCAGGCTCGGCATGCGCACCATGTACGAGGATGGTCTGGTCAAGGCGATGCAGGGCGTCACCACGATCGAGGAAGTCCTGCGCGTGACGCAGGAAAACTGAGATGCCCCAGTTCCGTTACAAGGCCCTGAGCGCCGCCGGGGATCCCATCGAGGGCGTCATGGAAGCGGCCAGTGCGGAGGAAGTGGTTGCGCGGCTGCAGGATGCCGGCAACTTGCCGCTGGATGCGCGGCCTGCCGACGAAGTGCGTGGCGGCGGGTTGGGCTCGATGTTCCGACGCTCGGCGATGAATGGCGCGCAGGTGCTCCAGTTCACCCAGCAACTTGCCACGCTGCTCGGTGCCGGCCAGCCGCTGGATCGCGGCCTGCAGATCCTGCTGGATCTGCCCGATTCCAACGAGGCTCGGCGCGTGATCGAGCGCATCCGCGATGCGGTGCGCGGGGGGACGCCGTTGTCGCAGGCGCTGGAGCAGCAGGAAAACGTATTCTCCCGGCTGTACGTCAACATGGTCCGCGCCGGCGAAGTGGGTGGGTCGCTCGACGATACCCTGAGGCGTCTGGCGGATTACCTCGAACGCAGCAAGGCCTTGCGCGAGTCGGTCATCAATGCGCTGATCTATCCGAGTATTCTGGTGCTGATGGTATTCGGCGCGCTGCTGTTGCTGCTGGGTTACGTGGTACCGCAGTTCCTGCCGCTGTTCGAGGACATGGATGTGGAGATGCCGCTCCTCACCCGCATCGTGATGGCCTCGGGCAATGTGGTCAGCGGTTACTGGTGGTTGATCCTCATGCTGCTCGTCGGCGGCCTGTTGTTGTTCCGCAAGCGCCTGCAGGACCCGGAGAAACGGCGCGGTTTCGATGTCTGGATACTGCGGCGCGGGCTCCTCGGCAGCCTGATCGCAAGGATGGAGACAGCCCGCCTGGCCCGCACGCTGGGAACTTTGGTCCACAACGGCGTTCCATTGCTCACCGCGTTGTCGATCGCGCGCAACGTGATGGGCAATCTGGCATTGTCCGATGCCGTGGAAACGGCCTCGGGCGAGGTGAAGACCGGTGGCGGCTTGTCGCTGGCGCTGGGCCGAAGCAAGCTGTTCCCGCGCCTCGCGCTGCAGATGATCGCGGTGGGTGAGGAGTCGGGTGAACTGGACACGATGTTGACCAAGGTGGCCGACACCTTCGATGTCGAGGTCAAGAACACGGTCGAACGCCTGCTCGCGGCCCTGGTGCCGACGGTGACGGTGTTCATGGCCATCGTGGTTGCCCTCATCATGATGGCTATCCTGATCCCGATCTTCAGCCTCACCAATGCAATGGGCTGAATCAATCAACGCAATGGAAACGAACCGATGAACGCAGAACGCACTTCCACCCTGTATTCCCGCGCGCAGCGCGGCTTCAGCCTGATCGAAATCCTCATCGTCGTCGCGCTGATCGCGGTGATCGCAGGCATGGTCGCCAACCAGGTATTCGGCGGAAAGGATCGCGCCAACGTCCGCATCGCGCAGGGCCAGATTGCCGCGCTTTCCGGCAAGGTGTCGGAGTTCGAGAACGACACCGGCAGCCTGCCTCAGCGCCTCGATGAACTGGTGACGTCACCCGGCAACGCAAAAGGCTGGCTGGGGCCGTATTCCAAAGAGAGCGAACTCAAGGATCCGTGGAACACGCCCTACGAGTACCGCAACAGCGGCGACCGCAGCTTCACCATCACCAGTTACGGTGCCGACCGCAAGCCCGGTGGTACCGGTGTGGACGCGGACATCACCAACGAGTAAGCCGGTGCCCGGCCGTCAGGTCGGCTCAGGCTCCCGTCATGACCCTCACGCGCGCCGTTCGCGGGTTCACGCTGGTCGAAATCCTCGCCGTCGTCGCGTTGATTGCGCTGGCGATGACGCTGGTGGCCGTCACGATCGGCGACGGGCTTGCCGGCGCGCGGGTCAAGTCCGCCAGCCGCGACTTGGTGGCCGCGTTGCGTTATACGCGCGGCCAGGCCATCGTCAAGCGCGAGTCGCAAGCATTGTCGATCGATGTGGACGGGCGCCGCTATCGTGCGCCCGGCCGCAAATGGGTCGAGCTTCCCCGCAACATGGAAATGGCGCTGGAAACCGCACGCTCGGAAATGGAGTCGGAAAGCATTGGCCGAATCCGCTTCTTTCCCGATGGCGCCTCCACCGGGGGCAATGTCGAGCTGTCTCTGGGCGAGGCGGTCTGGCGCATCGAAATCAACTGGTTGACCGGAGAGGTCGTGGTCATCGATCCCAAGGACCGGAACCGCTGAGATGTCCGCTTCTCGTCGCCAGCAAGGCTTCAGTCTGATCGAAGTGGTCGCCGCGTTCGCCCTGCTGGCAGTGGGGTTGGGCGCGACGATGCAGATCGCGGTCAGTTCGTTGCGCCAGGCGCGCAATGCCGCCGAGTTCACCGAGGCCTCGCTCCACGCCAAGTCGCTGCTGGATACCTACGGCGTGGGCGAGCGGCTGGAGGAGGGCGGAGATTCGGGTCAGTTCGGTGACCGATATGACTGGGAGCTGGAGGTGACGCCGTACGAGGTGCCCAGTGATGCGCCGCTCGATCCGGCCTTGGCTCCGGTGGAGTTGTATCGCCTCGACCTGCGCGTCCGCTGGTCGCGTGGCCGGCATGTGCATGAGGCCCGGTTCGCCACGCTGCGCGCGTTGACGCCGCAATGAGTCAGCGAACTGTTCGACCAAGCCGCAAGGACGCCGGCTTCACCCTGCTGGAGGTGCTGATTGCCATCACCCTGCTGGCACTGTTGATGGGCATGGCCTTCAGTACCTTGCGTGGTGCGGTGAGCGCCACGCGCAGTGGCGAGCGCACCGTCAACTGGACCAACCAGACCCGTACCGTGCAGGAGTTTCTGCGGCGTCAACTCGGGCATGCGATGGCGATTCCGTTCGAGCGCATGGATGACATCGGCGAGAATCGCGTCTTCGAGGCCGACGGCAGCGAACTGCGTTTCGTTGCGCCGCTGCCCGGTCATCTGGCCAATGGCGGCCCGCATGTGCAGTGGATCGTCATCGCCGGCGACCAGATCCTGTTCGATCACGCGCAGCTCAACGGGTACGATCACGCAGATCCCAAAGCCAACAATCCGCGTGACCCGGTATTGTTGATGGAAGGGTTTGCCAGTGCCCATTTCGAGTACCGCGGCCTGGACGAGAACGGCGAGTTGGGGGACTGGTCGCGCGAGTGGGAAAACGTGCAACAGTTGCCGTTGTTGGTGCGGCTGGTGCTGGAGTTCGACGAGGACAACCGCGACTGGCCCGACCTGGAAATCGCGGTACTGGCGGGAACCAACATGCCCTTCATGTTCGCAAGGCGGCGCATGATGGAGGATCAGGTTCCGCCGGACCAAGGGGGTGTCGAGTGACCGCCACCCGCCTCGTGTCCGGAGGGCGCCGCCAGCGTGGGGTTGCCTTCATCATCGTGATCTGGTTGATGGCATTGCTGGTGGTGCTGCTCGGGGCGTTTGCGCTGATCGCCCGAACCGAGGGCATGCAGGCACGCCATCTGTATGACGCGACCGTGGCCCGTTACGCCGCCGAGGCGGGGATCAATCAGGCTACTTACTTTCTTTCCATACCCGATCCGCAGCTTCGCTGGATCCCCGATGGGCGGGAGTACGCGTTCGCCTTCGACGATGCGGAAATCCAGATCCGGATCACCGACGAATCAGGTCTCATCGACCTCAATGCTGCCGATATGACCGCGTTGACGGAACTCTTTGAGGGGATTGGCGTCGAACTGGATCAGGCTGCCGCATTGGCGGCGGCGATCCAGGATTGGCGCGATGCAGATGATCTGGTTTCTCCCAATGGCGCCGAAGACAACGAGTACGCCGGCGAAGGCGTGCCATGGGGTCCGAAAAACGCGCCGTTCGACATGGTCTCCGAATTGCTGCAAGTGCTCGGCATGACCCCGGACATCTATCGCCAGATGGAAACGGCCGTGACGGTGTATTCCGGCCAGTCGCGCCCCAACCTTGCGTTTGCGCCTTACGAGATCATCCTCGCCATTCCCGGCATGACTCCCGAACTTGCCCAGCAGATCATCGCCGACCGGCACGCATGGGATCCATCCAGCGGCATGCCGCCGCCCGTGTTGCCTGATGGGTCGCCGCTGATGGCGCAGGGCGGCACCGGCACGTATAGTATCGAGTCCCGCGCCACGCTCCCGAATGGAGCTTGGACGCAGGTGGATGCCACGATCCGGCTTGGCGGCGGCGGAGTCTCCGGCATGGCCTACACCGTTCTGCGCTGGCAGGACGGCGATTCCCTCTGACGATTGCATGCCCACGATTTCCGACCAACTCGCCCAGTCGTTGAGCCGTCTCACCGCGCGCTACGCCCAGAGTCCGATTCCGGCCTTTCTGGCGTGGTGGGGCGGCGAGTTGCGTGCCTGCCTGCCGTTGCGCTGGCGGCGACGGTTCCGTGTATCCGAGCGATCGATCCTGCTGCGTCTCGAAGGCGACGAACTGATTGCGCTCGCCCAGCGCGAAGGCGCGAGCGAGGAACTGGGTCGGCTTCCTGCCACGCCGCCCGAATCGCTTCCCGCCGCGTTGAACGAACTTCTCGACGAAGACAGCCGTGAAGCCCGCCGCGTCCTCTTGATTCCGTCCCGGGCTGTGCTGCGCCGCACCCTGCAACTGCCGGTTGCGGCGCTTGAGAATCTCTCCAGCGTACTTGGGTTCGAGCTGGACCGGCAGACGCCATTCCGGGCCGATCAGGTCTACTACGACAGTCGCGTGCTCCCGCATGAACCGGATGCCCGCCAGACATCCGTGCAGCTGGCGCTGATCACGCGTCAGCGCCTGGCAGAGGAACTGGCGGGCATCGACGGCCTGGCCTCCACCCTCAGCGCAGTGGATGCCGACGAGGCCGGCGGCGGCCGGGCTGGCTTCAACTTTCTTCCGCCCGAGCAGCGCGCGCGCCGCAATCACACCTTTGGCTGGCTCATGGCCGGGCTGGCGGTGGCCACGCTGTTTTTCCTCTGGCTTGGCATGAACCGGATCATCGACAACCGTGCCGAGGCCATCGTGCGGCTGCAGGCCGAGGTCGATGCGCAGCGCGACGAAGCCCGTGCCGTGACGCGCCTTCGGGACGAACTGGACACCGCTGCAGCGGGCGCCAACTTCCTCGCCGTCGAAAAGTTCCGTCAGCCGTCGATGCTTTTGTTGCTGGAGGATTTGACGAGACTCCTTCCGGACGACACCTTCCTGGAGCGCCTCAGCGTGACGCGTGGCGAGTTGACGCTGGCCGGCCAAAGCAGTCAGGCACCCAAGCTGGTGGAATTGCTCCAGGACAGCAAGACCTTCCGCTCGCCATCGTTGAGTGGCCCGATCCAGCCTGACAGCCGCTCCGGCAAGGATCGTTTCAACATCGCCGCCCAGTTCGGCGCGCAATCGGAGGATGGCGATGCGCCTGATGCCGGACGCTAAGAAGGGGCGCGCGCTTGCGGTGATCTTGCTGTTGATCGTGCTGCTGCTCGGTTATCTGGTCGGCGTGCACTGGTGGTTCGTGTCGCCGCTGGTGCAATCGCGCCAGGAGATGATCGAGTTGCGCGACGAGGAAGCACGATTCCGGGCGATCGCCCAGCAGCGCGATGCGATTCGCGAGGCATTGACTCAGGTGCGTCAGTTCGAGAGTGAAAACCCCGGCTTCCTGACCGAAGCCAATTTCGATCTGGCCGCATCCGCGCTGATCCAGCGCCTGCAGGAGCAGATCGACATGCTCCAGGCCGGGGAGAGCTGCAAGCTGATCAGCCGCACGCCGTTTCGCGGAAACCAGAACGCGCGTGCCGCGGCCTCGGCCTCCGAGCCGTTCGAGAAGGTCACGATCAAGGTCCGCATGTTTTGCGAGATGGAATATTTCGGCCCGCTGCTGCATGGGCTGGAAAGCGGCAGTCCGCAACTGTTCGTCTCCGACCTCACCATCACCAGCCGGCGCGGCAGCGGTGCCGCGACACGATCGACCCGCCCGGGGCAGCGATCCCAGGCCGCGGCGAGCACGCTCGATCAATCCTTCGATCTCTACGGCTACTTGCGCCGCAGTCCCGGAGGCAAATCATGACCGGCCTCCATCTCACGCCTTCGCAGCGCTTGCCGGCCCTGCTGATCGCCGTCGTGGCGCTCTGGGCTCTCATCTTTTGCGTTGCCGCGCTGGCTGGGCTGGGTGGGCGTTATGGCGTGCATCCGGATGATCCGTCCCGGATACCGCCACTTCCCGCGCTGGATCTCTCGCAAGCGCGCAGTCCGTTGCAGCCAGTGGAAACTTACGCCGATATCGGCGAGCGCCCGCTGTTCAATCCGGACCGCAAGCCTGTTCCGATCGAGGAGGATCAGGGCGGCGAGGCCACATCCGAAGAACCGGTGGTGCCACCGACTCCACTGGACATCGCCGTCACCAGCATCATCATGACCCCGCAGGTCAAGATTGCCATCATCACCGACAATCGCAGCGGCAAGAGCCAGTCGCTCAAGATCGGCGATGTGCTTGAAGGCGAGCAGTCCGGCTGGAAATTGGCGGAACTGGAAGCGCGAAAGGCGGTCTTCACTGGCCCCGGTGGCGCCTCCTCCGTGGATCTGCGCGTGTTCGACGGTGCGGGTGGGCAGGCTCCCACGCCGGCTCCCGTGGTGCAGGCGCAGGAGGTGCGGGGCGACGACGGTGTGCCACAGGTGGCAGAGCAGGGCGCCGCTCCGGCCGAAACCGGCAAGGTCGAGGCCATGACGCCGGAGGCCCGTGCCGAAATGATCCGGCGCCGTATCGAAGAGCGCAGGCGTCAGATGCGCGAAGAAGCAGAACGCGCCAACAACAGGTAGGACTTCACCAGGTGAAAGCGATCAAACCAGTCACCGGCACCACGCCCGCGCCCAGGCGCGGATGGCGCCCGTCATACATTCTGATGCTTGTCGCGTTGGCGGTAATGCTGGCCGGCTGCACGGCGCGCGAGCCGCGACCGGTGTTCAGGCCGTTCGATTCCTATTCCGAGGAAATGCAACGCCTCGCCGCACGTGGCGAGTTGCCGCCGGACGAGACGGAAGCCAGTGCCGCGCCGATCGAGGATCGCAGTGACGTCACCCAGCCCGGCACCGGAACCTTCATCAACGAAGCGGCAGCCAGTCGCACGCCCCCGGGGCCTGGCCCCACGGGCGAGGTCTCCTTCAATTTCGAAGGGGAATCGCTGCATGCCGTGGTCAAGGCCATCCTTGGCGACTTCCTGCAGCAGAACTACGTCATCGCGCCGGGCGTGCAGGGCAATGTGACCTTCTCCACCGCCAAGCCGCTGCGTGGCGATCAGGCCCTGTCGATCCTGGAAATGCTGCTGCGCTGGAACAACACCACGATGGTCTGGCAGGACGGCCGCTACACCATCCTGCCGGTGGCCCAGGCATTGCCGGGCAACCTCACGCCGCGCTCCGGCGCGTTGCAGAACATGCGCGGCTACGAAGTGCGCGCCGTGCCGTTGCAGTTCATTTCCGCGGTCGAAATGGAGAAACTGCTCAAGCCGTACGCCAAGCCGGAGGCGGTGGTGAACGTCGATACCGCGCGCAACATGCTCGTGCTCGCCGGCTCGCGTGCGGAACTGGACAACTACCTGCATACCGTTTCGGTGTTTGACATCGACTGGCTGGAAGGCATGTCCGTCGGCGTGTTCAACCTGACCCAGACAGAAGCTTCCAAAACCGTTGCCGAGCTGGAGAAGATTTTCGGTGAGGGCAGCAACACGCCGATGGCCGGCATGTTCCGCTTCATGCCGCTGGAAGGCATCAATGCCATTCTGGTCATCACGCCGCAGCCGCGCTATCTGGTCCGGATTCGCGAGTGGGTCGAGCGTTTCGATCTCGGCGGAGGCCAGGCGGGCCCGCGCCTGTATCTGTATGCAGTGAAGAACGTCAAGGCCATCGACCTGGCCACCACCTTGTCCGATGTGTTCGGCAGCCCGGCTCCCACGAGCCGCAGCTCGTCGGGCGGCAGTGTTGCGCCGGGCCTGGAGTCCGTGCAGGTGCGCGGTGTGGGTGCCGACGGAAGCGTCACGCCCCCCAACATGCGCGGCAACCCGGGTCAGCAGGCAAGCGATCGCCAGAACTCCAATCGCTCGCGTCGGGGTGACGACGCACAGTTTGCCGCCGCTCTCGGAGATGGCGCGCCGGTGGTGGATGGCAGCGGTGGCATCGCGCTTGGCGCGACCGACGAGATTCGCGTGTCCGCGGTGGAGGAGAGCAATTCCGTACTCGTCCTGGCCACGTCTTCGCAGTGGGAATCGATCCGGCGGGTGATCGAACGCCTGGACACCATTCCGCTGCAGGTGCACATCGAAGCCAAGATCCTCCAGGTCACCCTCAACGACCAGCTGCGCTACGGCGTGCAGTGGTACTTCGAGAATGCCATCGGCGGCATCGAAGGCGCGGGTTCGGCCCTGCAGGAGCTGGCCGGCGCGGCCCGTGGCTGGCGTGATTACGCCGGCAGCATCAGTGGCGGCAACCTGGGTTGGACCTTCATCGGTCCCAACATTGCCGCCCTCATCAACACCCTCGATTCGGTCTCCACCGTGCATGTGTTGTCCGCGCCGTCCGTGGTGGTGCTCAACAACAAGCAGGCCACGATCAATGTCGGCACGCAGATTCCGGTCAACAGCAGCTTCATCAATACCGGCATCGGCAACAGCAGCAGCCAGACCTACGTCCAGTTCCGCGACACCGGCATCACGCTCAGCGTCACCCCGCGTGTCAATCCCGGCGGACTGGTGTTCATGGAAATCGACCAGCAGGACAGCACCCCCGGCGCATCTGCCGATGCGGTCAACGGCAACGTGCCCGTGGACCAGCGCAAGATCCAGACCGAAATCGCCGTACAATCCGGCCAGACCGTCCTGCTGGGTGGTCTCATCAAGCAGACCGACACCAAGGCTTCCAGCGGTGTGCCCGGCCTGCACCGGATTCCGGTCGTCGGCGGGCTGTTCGGCGGCAAGAACCAGCAGATGCAGCGACAGGAGCTGCTCGTCATGCTTACTCCTGTCGTGATCCGCAACGGTGATGATGCCCGTCGTCTCACTGATGAGTACTCCGCCCAGTTCCGCGCGCTGGAGCCGCTGCGCGCCCAGGGCATCGCTCCCGTCGGCAATGACGGCGATGCGCGCCTTCCCGCCGTGTATCCGGCAGACAACCACAACGACCACGAATGATCGAGGAGCTTTCCATGCGCTTTCGCCATATCGCCATCGCCGCCATTGCCGTCGTCCTGACGGCTTGCGGCGCAGCCACCAGTACCCAGACCCGCACCAAGGGGGTTGAAGGGACGCCCGTGGAAATCGTCTCCGCGAACGCCTTGGCACGCTGGAACGCGATCATCGACAGGGATCTCAATGCTGCCTATGAGTACCTCACCCCCGGAACCCGGGCCACCACGCCTTTCGATGCGTACCGCCAACGTTTTCTCGGTGTGATGATCCGCTGGACCAAGGCCCGCATCGAGAAGGTCGAGTGCAACGATCCGGATGTATGCACCGCCAGGCTGTACATCACTTACAAGGTGCGCCCGGCGCAGTCCGGCACGGGCGAGATCGAAGGGTACAGCCCAGTCGAGGAGCAATGGATCCGCACGGGCGGACAGTGGTACTACCTCCCGGACAAGACTGGCCGCTGACACGTTCCCGGTTTGGCGCGCAACGTGAGCGGCTGGCCGGATTTGGCAACGGCAGCATCCGCAGCAAGGGGCTTGGCGGATGTTGCATCGAGTGGAGCAGTATGCTTATACTCCCACCCGCTGCACCCCGGTGGAACGCGTGGCAATGTATCGCCGTGCTCTCCGCAGGAGGTGTGGGCAGAAAAAAAGCCCTGTGATTTGAAACTCTTAGGAGTGTTGTGATGAAAAAGAATTCGCTGACCACAGCCATCATCGCCGGCGTTGCCGGCGTTGCAGGCTTGGCGGGCGTGGCTCATGCCGTCAACCTCAATGCTGACGGCATCGGTCAGGTCCTCCTGTACCCGTACTACACCACCAATGGTGGCAACACCACGCTGATCCAGGTGGTCAACACCTCCGACGTCGGCAAGGCCGTCAAGGTCCGCTTCCTTGAGTCGCTGAACTCGAAGGAAGTCCTCGACTTCAACCTGTATATGTCGCCGTACGACGTGTGGACCGCCAACATCCACGAGAACGCAGAAGGCAAGGTCGGTATCGTCACCCCCGACAAGTCCTGCATCGTGCCGAACCGCGTGATGCCCGACGCTGAAGGCAACGTCCGTTTCACCGAATTCCTCGATTTCGAATTCGGCTACTGGCGCCCGGATCGTCTCGGCCTGACTGCCTCCGCGAACAATATCTCGCGTAAGGCCCAGGGTCACATTGAAGTCATCGAAATGGGTGACCTCTATGGCTTTGCTCATCGCTATGCCCTGCACGGCACGCACGGTGGTGAGTGGCGTCCGGAAAACTGCGGCTGGTTCCAGGCTCAGTGGTTCACCCCGGGCAGCGCTGCCAATCCGACCTGGTTGTACCAGAGTGGAAGCAGCAACGCAGCCGACGGCAACAACTTCGGTCGCGCCCAGAGCTACGTCGCTTCCCCGGGTTCGGTCTACTGGAGCGATGGCCCGATGCCGGAGCTGGTGACCGGTGAAGATCGTCGTCGTCCGGGTGCGGGTGGCCTGTTCGGTTCGGCCTACATCGTCAACGTTGCTGACGGTACTGCGTTCAGCTACAACGCCGAGGCCCTCAACGGCTTCCTGACCATCGACGAGCGCGATACGGACTTTCTCGAAGACACCAACCTGCACCATGCTCCGGGTACGGTCTATCCGGCACTGTGGCAGGCGGCGAACTACTACGACATAGCGACCGAGTCCTACTGGTCGACCTCGACGGTGTTCGACGCTCTGGGCAACGCTCTGACGTTTGCCTTCCAGCGCGCCGCCATCGACCCGACCGCTCCGACGGCCGTTGGTCTGCCTTCGCCGGACGCGGTTTCCGCCGTGCTGAGCGCCCGTTACATCATGAACGAGTACGCCGTCAACGGCTTCTCGTCCGCGACCTCTGACTGGGTGGTCACCTTCCCGACCAAGCAGCTCCATACCTACCGTCCGCGTACGGGCCCTTGCAGCCAGCCGACCGGTACCCGTCCGTTCAGCTGCGCCCAGGGTGCAGGCCGCAACGGTGCCGTTGGCGACAACATCTTCGACGGCTACTGGCCTGAAGAGTATGAGCTGAGCTACTGGGATCGTGAAGAGCTCGAGCCGTTCACCCCGCCGAATCCGGGTGATGTCTCGCCGCTGCCGCCTCCGGGTCAGCAGCAGGTCTTCGCGTTTGGTGCCGAAGCCAACGTGTTGACGTTCTACACGGAAGACACCACGGCTGAGACCGTTCTGTCCGCGCCTCTGGGCGTGGCCGGCGGTGGCTACACCTTCCCGTTGGAAGCTGCGTTCGAAAGCGGTTGGGCACGTATTGGCTTCCAGAAGCAGTACATGAACGTTCCGGCTCAGGACGTGGTTCCGGGTGCTGAAACCGGGGCATGGCGCATCAACGGCCTGCCGGTGATCGGCTTCTGGGCAGCCAAGCACGTCAATGCGTTCGCGGGTCCGGACATCACCGCGTACTACAACCTGATCCACCGTCACCGTGTGACGCGCGACATCGCTGTTGACACGCAGACTGCTCCGTAAGTCTGACTGCCAACACAATGAAGCAAGACATTGGGGCCGCAAGGCCCCAATGTTTTTTGAGCGGCTGAAATCATTTCTTCATGCGTGGCATGGTCGCGGCGGTTGCTTGGCCGCGAGTTGCGCCAGTCTGTTCAAAAGGTTCTACTCAGTCTCCCGTCAAGCTGTTTAGCTCAAGCGTTCGGCGGGACCTTGGGATGTCGGTTTCATGGTTTCGAGCGCAACCGTTCATCCGCGATCCTCCGACGGAGACGGACAAAAAGGTTGCCGCCGCCGATGGTTTGCAGGAACATGGCAAGGTTGGCAGCGCGGTTGTTCGCGTATTTGCCCGCTGTCCGGCATGGTTCTGCAGTTGTCGTTCAGGCCCGGATATGCGCAGTCTGGCAACATTCCGCGTCTGTACCTGACAGGCAGGTCCTCCTGCGTGCAAGTAAACGGCAAGTCATCACATCTCAAGGAGTACTCGACATGAAGTCACGCAACTTGCTGCTGGTCGCAGTAACGGGTGCATTGGCAGGTTGGCAGCCTGCTGCGGAAGCGCAACAGAAGTATGTGGTTCTGTCCAATGTGGATGCGGTCAGCGGGCAGGCGCAGGTCACTCAGGGTGGGCAGCCGAAAGCAGCCATTCCGGTGCAGGGCAATGCGCAGGTAGACCCTAGCGGCAACATCGTGGTGACTTGCCAGACCGGCACGCATGGCACGGGTTGTTCGAACATCGGGGCAGGCAGCAGTGGTTCGCTGACACAGCCCACGATCACCTTCAATGGCCCGACGGCTACCGTTGCCGCCAATGACACCACCGCACGCCTGCATTGGACTACCAGCAATGCGCGCACCTGTTATGGCCTTGCCGCACCTTCGGGCGTGAGCGGATGGACCAAGGAGTGGGCCACAGGCACCACCGGCTCCAACGGATTCCAAGTGGGCAATCTGACCCGCGACGCCAATAACGACACCATCTACAACTTCACGTTGCGCTGCTATTCCATCGGTACCGCCACGATGGGCGCCACGCCAGTGGTGGCCTATACCGACAGCACCTATCAAGTGACGCTGGCACCGTCTGGCACCACCCCGCCGCCACCGCCGCCAGCCGGCAGTTGTTCGAGCTATCTGGCCTCGCTCAGTCCTGCAGAAAAGGCGCACTATGACGCCTACGATGCAAATCAGCGTGGCTTCACCAAGGTCGAGAAAACCTTTACCGCACATACCCAGAAGACGCTCGGCGTGAACACGGGATTGATTGGCAGCAGCCCACCTGTGCTGCCGGGGATGCTCCAGGATGCCCAGTATCTGGCGTTGTCGTTCTCGCTCCCGCTTGCCAACGCCGTCAACAGCGGCAAGTTCTCGATGAGCTTCACGCCGCCTATCGGTGCTGGCGTCGAGCACAACATCATCGTGACGATCAGCCCGTGCCCCGGCGATTTCCGGCCCCAGGATGGGGACAGCACGGATCCGTACGTCAACAGGATCCAGTGCAGGAAGGAATATTCGACGGTCGGTGCGGTGCGAGCCGGCTCGGCGCCCACTACTCTGTGGTGTCCTTCGCCGGCCGATACCACGATGTACATCAATGTCGCGCTGCGCAACATGTATGAGTCCGGTACTGCGGCCACGTTGCCGTCAGATGCCTGCGGCTCGAGCGAATACTGTGGTTCCGGCCCGTCCCTCAGCAAATAAAGGCAATCGTGCTCCCGTCACTGCGCGGGAGCACCGTATCATCGGGTGACAGTGCGCCGCAGTCGGCGCAGTGTCATTCCTTCCCTTCATGGAGCAGGTGTTGCGGATCCGCCTTCCTGGTGGCGGAGGTCGCTGCTTCAGTGCGGCTCCCATACTCCCAATGTCTTCAAGGTGCGTGTGATGGAAAAGTTTTTTGCTGGCATTCTGCTTGGATTGATGTTTTCCGGCAGTGCGTTTTCAAGTGAGACGACAGAACAACCAACCCCTCTGGAAGACGAGGCGGTCGTTGCCGAGCGGGGAGGTGTTGCCATCACCGTCGGCGACATGCGGACGAAAATTCGTGTGGGTCTTTCCGGTGACGCGCGGAAGAACTTCTTTGCCGATCCCAAGAAGGTTTCCGGCCTGATCAACGAGCTTCTGGTGACGCGCCAGATCGCCGAGGAGGCCCGCAAAACCGGGTTCGACAAGGATCCCGAGATTGAGGCCGAGGTGCGGCGCTATGCCGAAGAGCTCGTGGCAAGAAGGTTCGTTTCCAACTACCTGGATGGGCTCGATGAGCCCGATTACGAGCTGCTTGCACAGGAGCGCTACATCGGCAGGAAGGAAGAGTTCTCCACGCCGGTGACACGCAACGTGCGCCATATCCTCGTCCTGGTTGACCGCGAGAAGAGCTTGGAAGAAGCCAAGGCCATCGCCGACAAGGCGCACGAGGCGCTCGTGGGCGGAGCGGACTTCGACGACGTGTTCCGGGAGTACTCGGACGACCCGAACAAGGAGTTGAACGGCTGGGTGCGGGGTGTGGACAAGAAGAAATTCGAACCGGCATTTGCCGAAACCGTGTTCGAGATGAAGGAAGAGGGCGAAATCTCCGAGCCGGTGTTGACGGCCTACGGCTATCACATCATCCGTTACGAAGGCGAAGTTCCGGGCCACACGCCGGCCTTCGAGGAAGTCAAGGACCAGATCCTTGCCCAGATCCGGACGGAATTCCGCACCGGGGCGCGTGAGGCGTACATTGATCGCTTCCTTTCGCTGCCGCTGGAGCTCAACGACGACACCATGACGAAGCTGCCCACGGCAGAGCCCTGATCCGGGGTGACTGTCCCGCGTGCTCCACATCCCCTTGCTCCGTGATGGAGCAGGGGGAATGATCTGCCGGATTCCCTGAAGGCCCTCCTCATCCCCATGCTCTGGTTGCTCGTGCAACAGGATTTGCGCCAGCGTTTCACCGGAAACGTGCTGGGGGCGGCGTGGGCGGTGCTTGCTCCGCTGTTGCAGTTGCTGGTGTTCGCGCTGGTGTTCGTGCACATCTTCAAGGCGCGGGTGCCGGGGCTGGACGAGCGCGGTTACGTGGCGTTTCTGGCGCTGGGCATGTGGCCGTGGTTCGCGTTCTCCGAAGCCGTGGCACGCGGTGCGACCGCGCTGACCGACAGCGCCGGCCTGCTTGGCAAGGTGGCCGTATCGACTTGGCTGGTGGTGGCGGCGCGGGTGATCTCGGCCTTCATCGTGCACGGCGTGGGCTTCGTTCTGGTCGCGGTGCTGCTGACGGTATGGCAGGGCCAGGTAAGCCTGGGCTGGTGGCCGCTGACCCTGCCTGCGTGGATCGGCATGTTCGCGCTGGCGCTGGCGCTGGCGCAGATCGGAGCCATCTGCAACGTGTTCGCGCGTGATACCCAGCAAATCCTCAATTACCTGCTCACCGCGTGGATGTTCCTGACGCCGATCCTCTACGCCCGCAGTCTCGTGCCGGCGATGTTCGAGCCGTGGATGCAGATCAACCCGATGGCGGGGCTGATCGCGGCCATCCGCGATCCGCTGCTGTGGCGCGAGGCTGGCGCAGTGTTTCCCTTCGCTTCGTTGATTGTCGCCGCGGTGGCGCTGCTTCTGGCGTGGGCGATGCACCGCCGCTTCCGTCCCCACGTGCGGGAGTTCCTGTGAGCGACGTGTTGCTGCATGCAGAACGGCTGGGCAAAGCCTATCCGCGCAGTGGCGACGCACGCACGCGGCTGGGTGCGTTCGGGCGCATCCTGCTGGGCATGCGCTTCGCCCAGTGGGATGTGCTGCACGATGTGGGATTCACCGTGCGCCGGGGCGAATCGCTCGGGATCATCGGCGAGAACGGCGCAGGCAAGTCCACGTTGCTGAAATTGATTTCCGGGGTGCTCCTGCCCAGCTCGGGCACCATCGAGCGGCAGGGCACGATGGGGGCATTGCTGGAGTTGGGGGCGGGCTTCGATCTGGAACGCACCGGACGCGAGAACATCGCGATTGCCGCCGGCTTCATGGGGTGGAATGGCGCCCAGGTGCGCGAGCGCTACGAGGAAATCGTCGCCTTTGCCGATATCGGGCGCTATATCGAGGAACCGGTGAAGCACTATTCCTCGGGCATGGTGGTGCGACTCGGCTTTGCGGTGATCGCCGCGGTCAGGCCCGACCTTCTCATCACCGACGAAGTGCTGGCCGTAGGCGACGAGTCCTTCCAGAAGAAATGCATTCGCTGGATCGAAGGTTATCTGGAAGAGGGCGGCACGTTGCTGCTGGTGTCGCATTCGATGTATCACGTCCAGAAGCTGTGCCGACAGGCGCTGTGGTTGAACGAGGGACGTGTGCAGGCTTACGGCGACGTGTTCGACGTGACCCAGGATTATCTTGCTTTCCACGAACGCAAGCAGGCGGCCGAACAGGGGCCTGTGCTGGACCGCGATTACGCCGGCGAGGCCTACCGTGTCGTCCGCGCCCTTGTGCAGGGCAGCGAGGACGAGGTTCCGCACCTGCTTTCCAGTGGCACGGATGTGGACATCGAGGCGGACGTCTACTCTCCCGATGGGCGCATGCCGGTGCTGGCGGTGGGCGTGGTGCGCAGCGATGGCAGCGGCCTGTTCGGCACCACCAGCCAGTTCGATGAGGCGTTGCCGGAGCGGATCGACGAGACACATTGGCGTTTCCGCCTGCGCTTTCCGAAGCTGCCCCTGCTGCCGGCCAGCTACACGTTGCGACTGCACGCGATGGACCCCGAAGGGATGCGTCTGTTCGATACCGTTGAGCGCGGGGTGACGATACGTGGCGCATCGCGGCACCTGGGCAGCGTCGCATTCGAGCGCGTCTGGGGATGAGTGACGTGCGCGCGACGATCATCGTTCCGGTGTATCAGGCTGTCGAGGATCTGGACCGCTGTCTGACCGCCCTGGAGCGCACGTTGCCGGCAGGCACGCGCGTGTTCGTCGCCGACGATGCCTCGCCTGATCCCGCCGTGCCGCAATGCATCGCGCGCCATGTCGCTTCCGGTCGCTTGCAGATCGAGGCAGTGCGGCGCGAGACCAACCTCGGCTTCGTCGGCAACGTCAATCGCGCCTTCGCCGAAACCGCACCGGACGATGTGATCCTGTTCAACTCCGACGCGTGGGCCACGCCCGGCTGGTACGAGGCGATGATGGCGTGTGCCGCCTCCGATGGGCGCATCGCCACGATCACGCCGTGGTCCAACAACGCGGAGATCTGCTCCCTGCCCGATTTCTGCCGCGCCGCACCCGTACCTTCCGAGGCCGAGGCCGACCGCATTGCCCGCACCGTGCGCAACGCCGGGTCGCCGGCTTATCCGGAGTTGCCGACCGGCGTGGGGTTCTGCATGTTCGTGCGCCGCGCCGCGCTGAGTGCGTTGGGCGATTTCGACGCGGCCACCTTCGGTCGCGGCTATGGCGAGGAAAACGATTTCTGCCAGCGCGCTGCCGGCCATGACTGGCGCAACGTACTGTGCGACGCGGCCTACGTGGTGCATCGCGGTGGCGCCTCGTTCGGGCCCGAAGGCCACCGGCCGGGCGGGGAGAACCTGGCGCGGCTCACGGCGCGTTATCCGCACTACAATGCGCAGGTTGCCGACTTCATCCTGCGCGATCCGCTGGCGCCGTTGCGTGAGCGCATCGTTGCCGCACTCGCCGCTGCGCCGCAGCAGGCAGGCGATGGCGGAGGCACCCAGCGAGAATTGTTTCCGCCCGGATGAGGTGCGCGTCCACGCCTTCTTGTCGTTCGCTCTCGCACCCAGTTGGGTGAGAGGAACGCAGCAGATGCGGGGTGCATCTCCTTGCGGAGCAACACATCGTCACGCCCGCGCACGACGCAGGTGGCGACGAAAATCCAGCCAAAGGAATGCTCTTTCCATCATGTCCGCCAATCAGATGCCTCCCGCCACGAACGATTCATCCACGCTCTATGCGTCCGTCGATGGCCGCATGGCGGGCCTTGGCGCGGGCGAGGCGGTGTTTTTCGAGACACGGAGCGGGCGCAGTCATGTGATGACCGGCGATGTCGCGCGGGCTTTCGAGCTGTGTCGGGCGTTCCTGCCGATGGCCGAACACGTCACCCGCATCATGGAAGCGCTGCCCTCCCTGAAAGGGCAGGGAGCGGCGGTGCAACGGGTGCTGGAAATGTTCGTGGCGCGGGGCCTGATGCAAACCGATACGCAATTCATCGCGCGCTTTGCCGCAGCGACGTCCAGCACGCAGGCACCGGTATCCGGCGTGTTCCTGTGCGCCCCGGTGGTTTCCGGGCAGTTGCGCCTCATGCTTGAGGGTTTGCGCACCCACGCGCAGCGTTTCGGGTTGGCGTGGCCGGTGTACGTCGTCGATCTGAATGGCGATGCCGCACTCGCCAGCGAACACGCCACGGCGCTCGCCGGGTTCGTGCGTGACACCGGCATCCGCCTTCGGCATGTCACGGCGAACGATGTCGCGCGGATCGTCGATGCGCTTGTCGCCGAACTGCCCGAACAGGCGGATGCGGTACGCTGGCTGTTCACGCCCGTGCCCGGCAGCACCGGCGCGGCGCGCAACCTGGTGGCGTTGCTGGCGGCCGGGACGCGGTACCTGTTTCTGGATTCGGATACCGCATTGCCGTTGCTCCGCCATCCCGAGTTCTCGCGTGGCCTGTATGCCGACGGCCGCGCGCTGGCGGTGCGAAGTTTCGAATCGGCGCAGAGCGCGCAGGCGGCGGGTGTTGCATCCGAAGCCGATCCGCTGGCAGAACACTTGGCCCTGTGCGGCCTCACGCTGGGCGAGGCGTGTGCGATGCAGCCGGACGCCATGCCGCAGCGCGACAACCTGCGTGGTGTGATTGCCGCGCGTGCGCCGTGGTTGCGCCCCGAGCATCGGGTGAGTTTCACGGCGGTGGGCCGTGTCGGACAGTTCGCTCCTGCCGACCCCACGCTGCCATTCCAGTTGGCTGCCGACGAGCGTGCCGGCATGGTCGCCACGCGCGAAACCTATCTGGCCACCTATCGCACACCTGCACTGTGGCAGGGCACGAGCCACTTTGCTGCGGGGCTGGGTGACGGCCTTGCGCCCCTGGCTTTCGATGCCAGCCGGATGGTTCCCTGCACCTTGCCTGGCGCGCGTTCGGCCAGCCAGCTTCAGGTCGAACTGCTGCGCCTGGCGCACCCGGATGGCGTCGATCTCGATTTCCCGTTTGCTCTCATGCAGATCGCCCCCGGCGTCGGAGCCGACGACGCGTTGGGTCGGCCGGACAGCGCGCAGTGCCTGGCAGGTCTTGCCGCACATGTCGCGCAGGACGTCTACGCCGCCGATCCGGCGCATCGCCTCGGCGTGCTGGCCGCCAAGCTCGAAGACATGGCCGCGGCCAGCGACAGCACGCTGAACACCTACCTGGTGGAATACCTCGCCTATCACCGCTCCAGCGTCGTGGAACGCATGCAGCAGGCGTTTGCCGGAACGGCTTCGCCACCGGTGTATTGGCTGGCCGATCTGCGCGCTGCGGTGGAAGCGCAAGGCAAGGCGCTGGCAGGCGGCGAAGTGCCGCGCCTGGCCGGATGGCCGGTGGATGCCGATGGCGCGGCGTGCGTTGCGGCATTCCGAAACGAATTGCGTGGTCTGGCGGCGGGCCTGCGCGCCTGGCCTGCTGCCTTCGCCATCGCCCGATCGCAAAGCGCCGCCTGGCGCGACGCGCTCTCCGCCTGACCTGCACGCCCGCATGTCGCAAGCGTTCGACGTCACTGCCATCGTTGTCAGTCACGACAGTGGCGAGTACCTGCGCGCTTGCATCGCCGATCTGCTGGCGCAGGACATGCCGGTGCGGGTGGTCGTGGTGGACAATGCCTCGCGCGATGGCGCGCCCGATCGACTACCGAACGCCCCCGGGCTGGAAATACTGCGCAACGCCGGCAATCCCGGTTTCGGTGCAGCCTGCAATCAGGGCGCGGCCCGCAGCCGGGCGGCGTACCTGCTGTTCGTGAATCCGGATTGCCGCCTGCCGTCCGATACCGTGTCGCGTCTGTGCCGGCATCTGGAGGCGAACCCGGACATCGGCCTGCTTGGTGCGGCCCTGCAGAACCCCGATGGCAGCCCGCAGTGTGCGGCCCGGCGCCGCACTCCGTCGCCGGGCCGCGCCATCGCTCAGTCGCTCGGGCTTCGATCCCGCGACTGCGAGGCCGGACGCCTTGCCGGGCCGGGCCTGATCGACGTCGAGGCCACCTCGGGCGCATTGATGCTGATCCCGCGCGAACTGTTCGAACGGCTGGGCGGCTTCGATACCGGCTACATCCTGCACTGCGAAGACCTCGACCTCTGTCGTCGCGTGCTGCAGGCGGGCCAACGCATCGCCGTGGCCACCGATGTGCCGGTGATTCACCACAAGGGCACGTCGAGCCGCGGGCGGCCGATCTGGGTGGAGTGGCAGAAACATCGGGGCATGTGGCGCTATTTCCGCAAATTCGATGCCGCTACCAGCCCGTTCTGGTTGCGCGGCATCGTCGTGGCTGGCCTGATGGGCCGGTTTCCGCTGGCGGCGTTGCGCGCGTGGTGGCGGCGCTGAGGCTTACTTCGGCTGCAGCCGGATCGCGCCATCCACCCGGATCACGCTGCCGTTGAGGTAACCATTGCCGAGGATGAACGCCACCGTGTCGGCGAATTCGGCCGGATCGCCGAGCCGTGACGGAAACGGCACCTGCGCGCAGAGCGACTGGTACACCGCTTCGGGCATCCCATCCACCATCGGCGTGTGGAACACCCCCGGCGCCACGGTCATCACCCGCACGCCGATACGCGTGAACTCGCGCGCCAACGGCAGCGTCATGCCGACCACGCCGCCCTTGCTGGCCGAATACGCCACCTGACCGATCTGCCCTTCGAACGCCGCGATCGAGGCGGTGAACACGATCGCGCCGCGCTCGCCGTCCGGCCCGGGCGCGTTGTGCTGCATCAGTTCGGCTGCCGCCTTGGCCAGATTGAAACTGCCGATCAGGTTCACCTTCACCGTGGAGGCGAACTGGCCGAGCGGCATGGCGCCGTCACGGCCCAAAGCCCGGCCTGCACCAAGAATGCCGGCGCAGCACACCGCCGCGTTCAGTCCGCCCATGAGCCTCCTGGCTTCCTCCAAAGCCGTTACCGCCGCCGCCTCGTCGGTCACGTCCAGATGCAGGTAGCTGGCGGCTTTGCCCAGTTCCGCAGCGGCGACCGCGCCTTTCTCGTCGTTGAGGTCGAGCAGCACCACCTTGCCGCCGTCCTCCACGATTCGGCGTGCTGTCGCCAGCCCCAATCCGGACGCACCGCCGCTCACCACCGCGCGTACATCGTTCCGATCCATGCCGTGCTCTCCCGAAATAGTGTTGGCCGGCGATTGTATGCCGCGCCTGCAATGCTGTGCGCCCGAAACCAGGCACTGTTCTCGCAGCACCGGAAAGTCACGGTGCGACACCGGTCCGGTGTCATTTCCGGCTGCCGTGCGAGTTCGCCGGCGGGTGATCCAGGGCCGCACGAGCCGTCACCCCGGTGTCGCATCCGTCAGAGCAGGTTGGGAAGTGCAAATATTTGCGTTTATTCCACATCCATACCCTAAATGGGGGATGAATTAACGGATGGAAGTGGGGTATGGTGCACACACAGCCGACGGGGAATCGGATTGGAGATGCGCTTGCACTCCAGAACCAGGAGAGGGGGAATGAGGGAAGAATCCTTTATTTACAGCGACTTGCCGGATTTTTCGGAAACTTCGCCCCGTGCTGGCGCGCCGATGGCAAGCGACGCGGAAGGTGATTCTTCCCGTCCCAGCACGTCCTATCCCGCGCCGCGCCGCACGCTTGGGGAACTCCGGACCCCATCATCGGCCGACGCCGGAGGTGTCCCCGATGCCCACTCTCCCGGCCAGGACGATGCCCTCGCGGATCATCCCGCTTCCCCTGCCGAGCCGGGCGACAGCGCCCCCGCTGCGGACACCGCTGCGCCGCACGCAACGCGCATGATCCTTTCGCGCACGCTTTTTCGCTATGTGTCCCTGGCCCGGCGTGTTGCCGGTGCCGGGGCATCCGTCGTTTCCAGCCTTTCCCATCTTTCCGTCGTCTCGCATCACAGGGTAGCCGCCATGTCCTCCACTGAATGCAATCCTCCCGCATCCATCCCCGCCGCTCGCACCGGGCGCTGGCTCTCCCATCTGATGCTTGCGCTTGTGGCGTGGGTGGGGTTGGGGCTGGCCGGTTTCGATGCGCAGGCGCAGGATCGGCGCGTAGCCACAACTGGCAGCGACAGCGGTAACGACTGCACGGTTTCCACCTGCCGAACGATTGCCCATGCGCTGTCGGAAGCCAACCCGGGCGACACGATCATCATTGGCTATGGCCAGTCAGGCCACGTCACCTTCAGCGAACACGTTGCCATCAACAAGGCGGGCATCACCATCCGTGCTGAGGGCGGATTTGGCAACAATCCCGATGTGCCGGGGAGTTCGGCTTCCATCGTCGCGCCGGACAACAGCCTTCCGGCACTGATTACGGTGAACGCTACTGGCGTCACCATTCAGAATCTCTACCTCGACGTGAACTTCAACAATGCCTACCAAGGCATCCGCGTCGAATCGGGCGACGATCTTGAAGTCGAGAATGTTCGCATCCGTGCGAGACAGCTTTCTCCAAATACCGTCAACTACGGCCAACGCAACGCCATCTGGATCAATCCCACGGCGGCGGCAGGCGCTTTTTCGGCTGTCGTGACCGGCAGCCATATCGAAGGCACGCCCGCACAGTCCATCTGGTTCCGCGCCGGCATCGACGCCCGCAACGCCGGCCTCCTCGCCATCGGCAACACCATCCGTTCCGTCAACCACGACATCTACGTCGTCGGCCACCCGGCAGGCCAAGCCGTCACCATCGGCGGCCCGGACCCGGGCGATGCCAACACCTTCCGCGGCTACGGCGTCTCCTACTACGCCCCCGCCAGCGGCGCAGGCACCGCGACGATCCAGAACAACACCTTCACCGCCGCCGCCGACCTCGGCGGCAACGTGCCATCGAACGACACCGACGGCGACTTCGCCGCGACACGCCTGATCCACAACGCCGTCGGCCAGACCGTCGCCATTTCCGACAACACCTTCACCGGCTACCAGCGCGGCATCCTGATCCAGAACTTCCCCGGCGTTACCCTTGCCGGCAATGAGTTCACCCCGCTCGCAGGCTCCACCACCTTCCAGCATGTGCGCCTGAGCAACAAGGAACTGTTCAGCGGCGCAGCGCCTGCGCCCATCGCCAACGCACTGGCGCTCACCGCCACCGGCAATACCTTCAACGGCACGGACGGCACAGGCGTTTACCTGCTCAACGACAACGCACAGGCCGAGCCGGTTGGCGGCTACTACGGCACGATCCTGCTTGAAGACAACACCTTCGATGGCAATCTCGGCCACTACATCGCACTCAGCGAACTTGTTTGCGCAAGCAGCAACGCCGCCCCCTGCCCAACTGCCACCTCCTACATCGCCGCCTCCGCCACCATGGTCGGCACCCCGGTCGTCCCCTTCGCCGGCAATGTCACCGCGCCAGACAATAGCTTCGGCAGCGTTCCAAGCAGCGCTGCCGCTACCGTCGCTGAACTGGTCGCCATCAACGCCAAAACCCAGGATCGCCGCGACCATGTCGCGCTCGGCCTTGCCAACACCGCCATCGGCGTCATCGTCTTTGGCGACGAAAATGCGGCCTACTCGCTGAGCGATGACCGCACCCCGGCCTTCTTCCTGCCCAAGGCTCCCGATGCGACGTTTGAAGCCTGCGACAACAGCGAGAACCACACCGGCTGCTACCAACTCAGCCTGACCAACGATGGCGGCACCGCCGTGCCGGAACACACCTCCATCGAGTTCCGCATTACGCGCGGCACGGGCGATGAGGCCATCGAAGCCGGCAATGTCGTACTCGACTACGAAACCACCCCCGCCACCGGTGCGGGCGATGTCATCTCGTTTGTCCTCGAAGACGAAATCCTCGTCGGCCGCATGCCGGTGCCCGCCGGCAACATCGACGCCGCGCCAGTCGCCATCGAAGCCAACGAAACAGACAACCTCCTCGCCGGCACCCGCCTGCGCTTCACCCGCGGCGGCCAGTACACCGTGGAAACCCGCCTGATCGGCAAGGAAACCGAAGACCTCTACGGCGCCGTCGACACCGACACCATCAACGTCGCCGACCTCACCCTCTCCATTGACGGCCCCAGCGCCGCCGATCTTGCCGGCACCCACGACCCGGCCACCTACACCATCGCCATCGCCAACACCGACGGTGCCGTCACCGAGCCGCTGGCGGTGCGGATTCGTGTGAGTGGCGACGATGCAATGGTGGCAACCGATCTCGCACTCACCTACGCGGGCGAGAACGACTGCGTAGTCGACAATGATGACCTGCTCTGCACCTTCGACAACGGCGGTGCAGGCTTCACCGTCGCCGCAGGCGGCAGCGTCAGCCACACCATGACCGTCGATTTCGCCATTGGCGATCACTACACCTACGCCTTCGAGGTGGTCAGCCTGTCCGGCACGCCCGAGCGCACCTACGCCACCGGCACCATCGACACCCGCGTGGGCGCGGTCGAGCTGACCGCAACCGGCCCGGCGCGCGCAGCCAATGTCGGCGGCGCAGGCACCGACGCCACCTACACGCTGACCCTGGACAACACCAACGGCGGCGCAACCGAGAATCTCGATGTCAAGGTTCGCGTCTTTGGTCAGGATGAACTGACTTGCGCCGCGCTGTCGTTGAGCGTTACGTCCTTTACGCCCACTTGTGAAGTGATCACATCGGGTGCCGGCGCTGGCGCAGTCGAGTTCACCTACGGCCCCTTTACCATTGCCGACGGTGACACTGCAATACACACCATCAACGCCGATTTCACCGCCAGCGACATCTACCACCTCCAGTTCAAGGCTGTCAGTTCGGCATCGGGCGGCATCTCGCCCGCCATCACTTACGACACCACCGTCGGCTACGTCACCACCGTCGCAGGCATCGAGCAGTCTGGCCGCAACACCTTCAAAATCCGCTCGCAGAGCGCAACCGGCTTCAGCTTCGACGAAAACATCAGCAACGACTACACCCGCATCAACCTCGCTGTGCAGCAGTTGCAGACCGACGATGCGCTGGAACTGGCCGGTGAGTTCGATTGGAGTGCCTCCAACCCAGGGGCGCATTTTGCCTGGCAGTTCGGCTCCGATGGCACCGGCGCAACCATCGTTTCTGCTGTCCCCCATATCTCCAACCGCTACAGCCTTACCGTGCCCGCGGACGTGGACAACCTGCTCATCACCTCGGCTGTGGCGTGTTCCGGTGATGATGTAGTCACCTGCGGCGCAACGATCAAAGGCCCAGGCGTGGATGATCCGGACGAGTTCCTTGAGCGTTTCCTGTCCTTCCGCGCCAACAAGAACCTCAGCATCACCAACCTGCGCATCGAAGGTTTCGAGATCGGCCTGTACCTGTTCAAGAACGATGCCCCCAACCCTGCGGGCGGGTTCCTCAATCTGAGCATCAGCGGCAACGAGTTTGTCGTTCCTGCGGATGAGGCCGATGTTGAAGAGGCTCCGGACTCTCTTGCCGGATTTGCTTACAACCGCGCCATCGTGGCTGGTCATACGGCCAATGCCACGCTCTCCAACAACCGGATCTGGCTGGCTGGTGGCGGTGCCGCAGGCACGTATGAAACATCGCCGTGGCCCCACTACAGCGGCTCGCGCTCGGTGGGTATCGAACTGGTCTACGTCGGAGGAGACGGAACTTTCGTCGATGGAACCGCCATTGCCGGAAACATCATCACGCCGCTGGGTAGCTCCGGTGGAGAACTCATTGGCATCTGGGATAACGCCAACGCAAATGCCAGCGGGGAACTTCACATTGCGAACAACCGTTTCCATGGCACCGCAGCTGGCACTGGTCAGATCGGCGTGCGCCTGTCGTCCTGCAAGGTGAATGTTACGGACAACCTCATCACCGATTCGTCCGTGGCGTTGGGCTGGTCCGATGAAGCATCCGACCCATCCCCCAGTTGCATCGTTGCGGGTGGTGTAGCCATCACCCGCAACACCTTGCTCGACAACGATGTCGCCGTGCATGTTGCCTCGAATGCGCGCAATGCCCTGCATGCCGCGATTTCCAACAACCGCATCGTCGGCGGAAGCAAAGGCTTCCACGATCAGCGCACCTCGCCGGCCACCATCACCGCCAACGACAACTGGTGGGGCACCAACACCATCCCCGCCGGTTATGTCGATGGCGTAACGCCGGCAAGCCACCTGCAATTGGTGATCGAAGCCAACCCGACCACCATCGACGCAGGTGCCGCGATTGGCCCGGGTGACGAAAGCGACATCACCGTCCGCTTCGTCAGCTCCGCCACGCCGGCGGATACCTACGAAGATTTCGATTTCCTCCCGCTCGCGAGTTACACCGACCCCGCCTATACGGACAGCAAGCCCAACTCGCTCGCTGTGGTCGGGCCGGGCGGCGTATCCCAATCGACCCTGGACTTCACCGGCACCACCCCCGGTGCCGACGAAGCCACCTACACCCCCGCCGCGCAAGGCGTGGCCGCCGTCAACGCCACGGTGGACGGGCAGACCGTCAGCATCGATATCCTCACCCTGCTGGATGACCCGACACCCACCGTACTCGTCCAGTCCATCTCCGCCAGCAACGGAGAGCTGGAGCCGGGCGACGTCGGATATATCGAACCCACCGCCCTCGACAACGACTACACCCGCATCAACCGCGCCGTGCAGTTGCTGACTACGGGCACCACGCTGCTGCTGGAAGGCACGTTCCATTGGGACGAGCCGTTTGCGATGGCGAGTTGGGAAAACAACAATTATCAAATTGCAGCCCCGCCGGGATATGCGAATGTCACCATCAGGGGCACTCGCGACGATGAAGGTACGCCCAGCGACATCAAGGACGATACCTACAGCGCTTCGGTAATCGCCGACACAACCGGTATCGGAGTGAACCGGCCGGTGCGCTTCATTCGGGCGCTGAACGGAAGTTACCAAGGCTGGGCGATCATCGACCTTCGTCTCGTCGGCTTCGAGCGTCCGATCTCGATGGTTTCGTGGGCGGATGGCGACGGGCCGTACCCGGGTGCCCCGATTGATGCCATGTCGGGATTGACGATCACCGGCAACCGTATCGAAATGTCGAGCCAGCGCACGACTGCGACCTCGTCAAACATGGCGGTCAGCTTCGGGCCAGGCGATGACATTCATTTGAATGGCAATCATCTCGTGATTGCCGGTGATCGCTACCACGAGACTGGGCGTTCAACCTACGGCTTCATGAACTACACGACCGGTGGGTCGTCCTACGCCGGCCTGCAGATCAACGACAACCTGATTCAGGTCGGCTGGGAGGAAGGCACCGGGGTGCCCGAGCGAGTTGTCGCGATCTGGGAGAACACCGCCAACGGCAATGGTCTCATGGAGATTGTCGGGAATCGTATTGTCCAGATTCCGGCAGTTACCGATCCAGACTATCGTCATCGCCGCGTTGCGATCATGCCAAACCACGCCTCCGACAACCTTTCGGTGGTTGCGAACGAAGTGGACGGCTGGGGCTTCGGGTTTACCTACATGGCTTCCGATATCGTCGGTTTCTCGATGGCCGCCGGTAACGGTGAAGGTGCGGTGCTGGTCGGCAACACCTTCGTCAACAATCAGACAGCGATCCGCAGCATCGGTGTGGATGTTGGGTTGAATGCGCACTCCAACCGCATTGTTGGTGGCCAGGGTTTCCTGAATGCCGCGACTGGCACTTCAGCAGCAGCGAGCATCGACGACAACTGGTGGGGCTGCAATGCCGGTCTGGACGGTGGCCTCGGCTGCGCCACGCAGAGTGGGCTGGCCGACCTTCCGGCTTCGTGGCTGCAACTCAAGGCCACCGCCACCCCGGATGTGCTCGACCCGCCGACAACGACGGAGTCCGGCATCCTGATAGAACTGGTCAGCACCAGCAGCGGCAACGTTGCCACCAGCTTCCCCGCCACCACCATCGACCTGACCACGACGAAGGGTTCGTTCCACGCTGACGATCCGCTGGATGTGACGGATGTGGTAACCAATGCGGGTGAAAACGGCGATACGACGCTTTACCAGCACGTCTCCGGCTATGCCTTCCTGAGTGCGTCGCTCGACAACCAGATCGTGGACTTCAATGTCCGCGTCGACGGCGCCGTCACCGTCAATGACAACGTCGCTGCTGGCGAAATCCTGCCGGCCGGCGCCACCTGCGGTGCGCCGGACTTCAGCTCCATCCAGGACGCGATCAACACGGTGCCGGCTGGAACAACCATCCTGGTTTGCCCGGGCACCTACCCCGAGAGGCTGACCATCGGCAAGAAGGTGACCCTGCTTGGTGCCCAGGCAGGTGTTGATGGCCGCGATCGCAACAGCGACAACCTGGACAGCGGTGAGTCGGTGCTGCTGCCGGCGACAACCGACCCGACCATCAGCATGGGCTCCTACTTCACCAGTCGCTTGATCGGCATCGGCGGTGCGGCCGTGGTTATCGACGGATTCGTGCTCGATGGCGACAATCCGGACCTCACGTCCGGTGTCAGCCTCAATGGCGCCGACATTGACGCCACCGCTGGCATCCTCGCCTCCGGCAGTTCGGCCGGATTGGAGGTCCGCAACAACATCATCCGCAACATGCAGTCCGGTGGTGTGTTCGGTTACGCCCATGTCGGCGACAACATCATCGAGTTCAACCGCTTCAGCAACATTGCGGCGCCCTCGGAGTGGGGTGTCGGTGTGCTTTCGACCACGCACTGGTACGCACAGATCCGCGACAACCTGTTCGACGGTGTGCGCGTCGGCGTGCACAGCAACCTGCTCAATCTCGCCAATCCCGGGACGCTGGAGCCGGCCGTCCTGCGCAACGAGTTCCGCGTCCAGTACCGTGGCGTGTTCCTCAACCAGAACGGCGGCTCGGTGGCGACCAGCCATCGCATCGAAGGCAACAGCTTCAGCCCCGTCGCCGCTGCGGGGATGGTCGAGCCATGGCAGGCGATATGGATCCAGGGGCTGACCGGCTCCCGCCAGATCCAGATCACGGACAACCACATCAATGGCAGTGGCCTGGCGGGGCGTACCCGCATTGGCTACTACCTGAACAACATCACCAGTACGGCGGCAGCGACCACGCGCTTCATCAGCGGCGGTTCCGTCAGCAACGTCGATGTCGGCGTGCTGGCGACAGACGCCGGCTACTACCGAGGTCCGGTCAACGATTTCGTGGTCCGGGACGTTACCTTCACAGGTGTCGATGCTGCCCTCTACGTGGAAGACACCACGCACACCGGCAACGCCCGGCTGTCGCTGGGTAGCGGCAACAACTTCCTGGGGGCGACGTGGCCGGTGACGTTGGCCGGGCCGGATGCCACCCTGGGCACCGCGGACGGCGAGACCGGAGCCGGACTGGTTCGTGTCAGGGCCGCACAGGCAAGTAACGTCTGGGGCGGTCCTGATGAACATGGCGGCCTGCACGCCGTCGCGGCTGGCAGCATCAACAACGGTATCGCGGGGGCGGCCTCCACCGATGCTGTGGTCCAGGTCGAGGCTGGCAGCTTTGCCCAGACCGTGACTGTCAACAAGCCTGTGCGCCTGCTCGGCGCCCAGGCAGGCGTAGATGCAAAGAATGCCGTCGGGGCGCGGGCTGGAGGCGAAACCATCATATCGCCCGATGCGCCAGTGCGAATTGGCATTCCGGCGACGGGCTCCGGTGCCGAGGTGGATGGCTTCACCATCACAGGCTCCAGCGCGACCGCCCCTGGGAGCAGTTCGGCGTTCAGCATCACCGCTTCCGGTGTGAAGGTGCGCAACAACCGCATCATCGACATCAACGGCCATGGTGTGTACCTGAGCAACACGTTGACGCAGGACATCCTGATTGAGCAAAACCGTTTTGCCGATATCTCCGGCGGCAGCTTCAACGGTGTGAGAACCGAGGCCTCAAATGACCTTCGGGTGATCGGCAACAGCTTCAGCAACATTGCTTATCAGGGCATCCAGCTCGGCGGTTCCAACCTGGGTGCCCAACTGCTTGCCAATCGTATTGAGGGCACCGTCCACGGCGGCATCAACATCGGTGGCGGCAGCGACATCGTGATCAGCCGCAATACGCTAGCTAGTGCCGACACCAGCGGTAGTGCAGACCGCGCCGCGATCCGCATCTATGGCGGTGTCGACGCGGTTGTGTCGTGCAACGTCATCGAGGCAAGCAACCACCGCGGCGTCTACTTCCACTCCAGCGGCAGCACGCATGTGGCGAATGTCTTCCACAACGCCATCCTGGCCTCCACGGCAGCGCTGGTGAACGGCCATGCTGGCCAGACTCTGGTGGGTTCGAACTGGTACAACGGTGCAGGCGCACCGGTGGTCGCCGGCACATTGATCGCCGATCCGCTCGATGCCAATCCCGTGCTCAATACCACGGATTGCGGCAACAACACGCCTGCCACGCTGATCGCGATTTCGGGTACTCCGCAGGATGCCAACGTCAATCAGCCGTTTGGTTCCGATTTGGTCGCGCGTCTCCAGGACGCATTGGGCGGCGCGGTGGTGAATGCCGACGTGACGCTGACATCGCCTGCATCGGGCACTTCCGCCACGCTGAACCCGCCGAGTCCGGCGGTGCAGGCGACGGATTTCAACGGCGAGGTGCGCGCAAGCGCTACCGCCAACAACTACGCCGGCAGCTACAACGTGGTGGCAAGCAGCACAGCTGTCGCCGACCTTTCGTACGTGCTCACCAATCTCGCCAACTACCAGGTGCTGTTCGACATCGATGGCCCGGTGGCCGGTGTGAAGGTGGGCGAGACGGTGGCCTATGCCGGCACCTTGTCCAACAATGATCCGGCGTTGGAAGAGGTGTACCTGCGCATTCGCGTTTCGGCTACCGATGATGCGTCGGCGCCGATTCCTCTGGCCGCCGATGATGTGCTTCTGAACGCATTCCACCCGATCAATGGCAGCCCGCTGGCGCTGGGCTGGCCGCTTTCGCAGCCCTTCCCGGGCGAATTGAGTGCCCAATTCCCGGCGGATGCCACCGGTGGGGTTCTGACTTCGCTGGATATCCGGCCTGTGTCCCCTGCGACCGTGTTCGAGTCGTTGCAGAACCTGGCTGCGATGTATGCACGCCCGGGCCTGTACCAGGCGCAGATCGAAGTGGTCGGTGCCGTGTCGGGCACGGTGTACGCGATCGATTCCGTGCACACCGAAGTCATCGACGAGCATGCCGGTGTCAGTCTGGATCTGCAGGGCCCGGTGGCCGGTGTGGAGAAGGGAGCGAATGCCGAGTACAACCTGCTGTTGAGCAATACCGAAGCGGCAGTGGCCGATGAGGTACGGATCGAACTCGTGTTCACGCGCGGGGGTGGCATCACTGCCGGCGATATCGACAAAGTGTACTACTACGACTCCGATACCGATGACTATGTGCTGCTGCCGTTGATCGTTGGCGTGGCTGAGTTGAGCACCAGCATTGGCCCGTACACGCTGGACGACGGCAGCACGACGCCGGTCGGTATCCTCGAAAACCTGCGCATCGTCTATAACGTGGCACCGCACACCTTCCAGATTGCGGCAACGGTGGTGGACGCGTCTGCTGACACCGATGGCGTCGCGCTCTACGCGGGCGACAACATCGCCACCGACGTGATCGAGGCCGACCCGGATGTGGAGTTGGATCTGTCCGGCCCGTTCAATGGCGAGGACGACACGCTGGTTGTCGCACGTGTCGACGAGTCCATGGTGGTGCGAGCCGATCTGGTCAACAACGGCGGCCCGGTAGCCGACCAGGTGCAGGCGAGCTTCACCGTCGGCGCCGGGTTCGACATCCAGACCGATGATCTGGTCGCGCGCTACTGGTTCCTGCCCGGCGCCACCGGGGTATGCGACACGGATACGGCGGTGGGCATCGTCGCGGTTGCAGAATCCGAGTTCACGGACACGGGCAACACCCTGAGCATTTCCACCAGCCCGCAGTCGTTGACCGAAGGCATGGAAGTGGCTGTTTGCTTCGAGTTCACCTTCAGCCATGCCGGCGTTTACAGCATCGGCACGGTGATCGAGGACGCGATACCGGATACCGATGGCTTGGCTACCTACGCCGCCGACAACCTGGCGCTGACGGTCGGCAAGGGCGAGGCGACCTTGGCATTCGATGCCAGCACCATCGGCGCGTTTGCCTGGGACGGTTCAATCCGCGAGGCTGTGGTCGAGACCGACCCGGTTGGCCTGGAAGACGATGTCACCATCACCTACAACGGTGATTCGGTCGCACCCAGCAATGCCGGCAGCTACACGGTCGTGGCTACGCTGTCACATGCCGACTACGAGGCCGACCTGATCACCGGAGCCATCGTCATCGGTGGCGAGTCGGTGGACATCAGCGGCATCGAATTCGTCGCCGGTGGCACCAGTCAGGTGTTCGACGGCAGCGACTGGCCCGTAACGTTCATTGCCGATCCGGCTGCCGGTGCCGAAGGCATCGCCTGCGATGTCAGCATCAACGGTGGCGCGTCGCTGCCGAACACGGTGGGCAGCTACTTTGTCACAGTGACCTGCGAAGGCCCGAACCACTTCGGTGCCGCCAGCAACATGCTGACCATCACCAAGGCCACCGGCACGGTGCAGTTCGCGCCGCTGTCTGGCGCTTACGGGACCGTGCATGCGGTGACCGCGAGCCTGGCGCAGAGCGACA
>JAPMLR010000041.1 GCA_026410415.1 Denitratimonas yunnanensis (SeqCode)
CGAACCCGCGCGCCCACCTCCGCGCAACTGACGGCACTGGCCGGCACCATCGCGCATCGCGTGTGCCGGCACCTGGCGCGCCGCGGCTGGCTCGAAGGCGAGGACGAATCGGCCTTCCTGTCGGACAGCGCGGCAGGCGACGACGGCATGGACGCGCTGCGGATGAGCTCGATCACCTACCGCATCGCCACCGGCCGCGACGCTGGCCGCAAGGTCGTCACGCTGCAAACACTGCCCGGTGACGCAGGCTCGCTGGAGGGCGATGCCGGCAAGGTCGGCGGCTTCTCGCTGCATGCCGGCGTGGCCGCGGAGGCCCACGAGAGCCGCAAGCTGGAAAAGCTGTGCCGGTACATCACGCGCCCGGCGATCAGCGAGAAGCGGCTGTCGATCTCACCGCAGGGCAGGGTGCGCTACGCGCTCAAGACGCCGTGGAAAAACGGCACCACGCACGTCGACTTCGAGCCCATCGAGTTCATCGCCAAACTCGCGGCGCTGGTCCCGCCGCCGCGTTCCCATCTGACCCGCTTCCACGGCGTATTCGCCCCGAACGCGAATCTGCGCGCGCAGTTGACGCCATCGGGGCGCGGCAAGCGGCCGGCGCCCGATGCCGCGCCGGTTGA
>JAPMLR010000042.1 GCA_026410415.1 Denitratimonas yunnanensis (SeqCode)
CGCTTCGTGCGGCTCGGTCATTCGGTGGAACTGTTGCCGGCGCAGCATGTGCGCCCGTATGTCCGGCGCAACAAGACCGACCGCGCCGATGCCGCCGGCTTGCTGGAAGCGGCGCGCTGCGGCGATATCCGCCCGGTGCCGGTCAAATCACCGGAACAACAAGGCACCCAAGGTCTGCACCGCATCCGCGAACACCACAAGGCCGAGCGCACCGCCGCGATCAACACCGTGCGTGGCCTGCTGCGCGAGTTCGGATTCGCCATTCCCGCCGGTGCCGACAAGGTGCGTCCCGCCGTGCTGGCGGCACTGGAAGATGGCGACAACGATATTCCGATGGACCTGCGTCACGCACTGGCCGGGCTGCTGGATCGGATCGTGTCCTGCCAGGAAGCGATGACCGCCATCGAAAAACAGCTGGCCGACATCGTCCAACGTGATACCCGCAGCCAGCGCCTGATGGCCGCCAGCGGTATCGGCCTGATCACCGCCACCGCGATGAGCGCCGGTATCGGCGACTTTGCCCGATTCCCCAGTGGCCGGCACTTCGCCAGCGCACTGGGCCTGACCCCGCGCGAATACTCCAGCGGCGGCCAGCGCAAACTCGGGCGCATCACCAA
>JAPMLR010000043.1 GCA_026410415.1 Denitratimonas yunnanensis (SeqCode)
ATCGGCGCGATAATGCCGCTCCCGTTCCATCCGTGACCATGGGGTCCGTCGCGCACGTAGGCGCGACCTACCGCTCGTCGATGTGCCGTGTTGGGCGGAAACCTGACGTCGCGCATCCAAGCGCGACCTACCGCTGTAGGTCGGGGCTACGCCCCCGACGCACCTCCGCGTCAACGCACGGCATTCGCCTATCGGCGCGATAATGCCGCTCCCGTTCCATCCGTGACCATGGGGTCCGTCGCGCACGTAGGCGCGACCTACCGCTCGTCGATGTGCCGTGTTGGGCGGAAACCTGACGTCGCGCATCCAAGCGCGACCTACCGCTGTAGGTCGGGGCTACGCCCCCGACGCACTTCCGCGTCAACGCACGGCATTCGCCGATCGGCGCGATAATGCCGCTCCCGTTCCATCCGTGACCATGGGGTCCGTCGCGCACGTAGGCGCGACCTACCGCTCGTCGATGTGCCGTGTTGGGCGGAAACCTGACGTCGCGCATCCAAGCGCGACCTACCGCTGTAGGTCGGGGCTACGCCCCCGACGCACTTCCGCGTCAACGCACGGCATTCGCCGATCGGCGCGATAATGCCGCTCCCGTTCCATCCGTGACCAT
>JAPMLR010000044.1 GCA_026410415.1 Denitratimonas yunnanensis (SeqCode)
TGAAACTAGACGCCATCACCACCGACGATGACGGCAAAAGCTACATGTTCGCAGGGGCGCTCTACATGCGTCTGGACACGGAGCGTGATGGCCTCCACTCCTTCTCCATCACTCGCCAGTGGAAGGAGGTGCAGACGGGCGTGGACGCCGCCTTCTCCTACGACCACAAAATCTACCTGATCAAGGACGACAACGTGTTCATCTACAAAGGAGCGGCTCCCTACACGCTGGTGGAAGGTTACCCTAAAACCCTGAAGGAGGAGCTGGGCGTGGAGGGACACGTGGACGCTGCTTTTGTCTGTCCTGCTGAAAACACAGTTCATATCATCCAAGGAACGAATCTGGTGGACGTGGACCTGTCGGCCACGCCCCGCGCCATCACCAAGACCACGCCTCTGCCCATCGCAGACATCGACGCGGGTTCGTGCGACTCTCACGGCGTCAACGTGTACAAGGGCCACCACTTCTACCACTACGAGAGCGCCACCACGCTCGCCATGAGCAAGATCGCCCCCATGCCCCAGGACATCACCCACGCCATGATGGCCTGCCAGGAGTAAGAGCAGGAGAACTTCTGTACCGTAGAGAGTAAATAACTGCAGATCGGA
>JAPMLR010000045.1 GCA_026410415.1 Denitratimonas yunnanensis (SeqCode)
ACCCGCTTCCACGGCGTATTCGCCCCGAACGCGAATCTGCGCGCGCAGTTGACGCCATCGGGGCGCGGCAAGCGGCCGGCGCCCGATGCCGCGCCGGTTGACGCAAGCGCCAACGACGAGCCGCGCAGCCCCGAGGAGAAGCGCCGTGCGATGAGTTGGGCGCAACGCCTCAAGCGCGTGTTTGGCATCGACGTGACCACCTGCGTTCACTGCGGCGGCGCGGTACGGATCGTCGCCAGCATCGAGGAACCCACCGCCATCCGCGCCATCCTGGCCCACTTCGAGAAGCACGGTGCGCGGGAAGAAGCGCACTACCGGCCCGCGGCGCGCGCGCCGCCTGGGGAAGCCGCGTGACCTCCCGCCGGTCACGATGCCGAGGGCGAAAACTGGAAAACGCCACGATGCGGCCACGACCCCGCAGGGCTGCGCTCGGCCTGCTGCCGGGAATTGGTGGGAAATACCCCCGGACTGCGCCACTGCGCCGCCCCGCGAAGCCGAAACCCCGCGCGCGGACCACCGACCCGAGCCCCAACCGGCGCTTGCGCGGCCGCAACCTACCCGCCAGACTTCCCGAAAAGGGCGTTTGAAATTCCTATACCC
>JAPMLR010000046.1 GCA_026410415.1 Denitratimonas yunnanensis (SeqCode)
CCTTCAGTCTGGCTCATCGAAGCCGTGTGGCGACGCGGGGGGAGTCCATTCGATCATTCAAGCCGACGCCGCTTCGCGGCGCGGCTTAATTCAGGCGTTAGGGGGCGGCATGGACCGACGTTGGTTTCCGTTTCCAATAGCCGTGGCGGCTGTTCTGGCTGGCGTTGCGGGTCAAGCCTTCGTTATGTTCTGGAAGGCTTCCAGCCCGCTTGGAGCGGGCCATGTGGGGTTTTTCGCATGGGGCTGCATCCCATACGTCGTCTGCCTGGCGATTGCGCGGTGGGGGCATCCCAATTACGGGTTCTGGTCAGCGCTGGCATGCATTGCCGGTGACGCGATCACATACCATTCCGTGTTCGTCAGCCCGCAATCTTCTACCGCCGGGCTGGCTTACCTTGGCGCACCGCTTGCCAATGTCTTCTTTTTCATCCCAGTAGGGGTTCTCCTGGGCTATCTCAACCAGCGTTTTGCAGAACGCGAGCCCGCCCCCTAACAATTCGTGTATGGACTCCCCTGTCAATCCCATCCGGCAGGGTTTTGTGAAGCAGCAGCTTCACGGCATGTGATTCTGGCTTTTCATCCTGCTGACG
>JAPMLR010000047.1 GCA_026410415.1 Denitratimonas yunnanensis (SeqCode)
CATGTCGAATGGGATGCGGTGGACTTCATCGCCAAGCTGGCGGCACTGGTCCCGCCACCTCGCGCGCATCTCACCCGCTTCCACGGCGTATTCGCCCCGAATGCAAACCTGCGTGCGCAGCTGACGCCCTCGGGGCGCGGCAAGCGGCCTGCGGGCGATGCGGCGCCAGTGGACGTCAGCGCCCACGACGAGCCGCGCAGCCCCGAGCAGAAGCGCCGTGCGATGAGCTGGGCGCAACGGCTCAAGCGGGTCTTTTCCATCGACATCACCACCTGCGCCCACTGCGGCGGCGCGGTACGGATCGTCGCCAGCATCGAGGAACCCACCGCCATCCGCGCCATCCTCGCCCACTTCGAGAAGCACGGCGCGCTGGAGCAAGCGCACTACCGGCCCGCAGCGCGCGCGCCGCCGCCGGCCGCGTGACGAGGTGCCGGCCACACAGCCGGCAGCCAAGCCAGAGTCCGATCCGATGCGGCCACGACCCCGCAGGGCTGCGCTCGGCCCTGTGCCGGGATTCGGTGAGAAATGGCTACGCACTGAGCCGCTGCGTGGCCCCGCGATGTCGAAA
>JAPMLR010000006.1:0-2037 GCA_026410415.1 Denitratimonas yunnanensis (SeqCode)
CCGGCCGAGCCGCGCGAGGCGCGCTGGCGGGAGTGGGCACGCGAGATGGCCGCCGTGTCGCGCGATGCCTACCGTGCGCTGGTGCACGGGGACGCGGCGTTTAGCGGCTATTTCCGCGACGCCACGCCGATCGACCTGATCGAGCGCCTGCGCCTCGGCTCGCGCCCGGCCAAGCGCGCCGGCAGTGGCGACATTTCATCCCTGCGGGCGATTCCATGGGTGTTCGCCTGGTCGCAGACGCGCTGCAACCTCACCGCATGGTATGGCGCGGGAACCGGTTTGGCTCACGGCATCGCTGCGTTCGGTCGGGACGCAATGATGGAAATGGCGAACGACTGGCCGTTTTTCACTGCACTGATCGATGACCTGGACATGGTGCTGGCCAAATCCGATCTGGCCATCTTCGAAGGCTATTCACGCCTGGCCCGTGAAGAGGATCATGCCCGGTTCTATCCGCGCATCGCCGACGAGTTCCAACGCGCGCGTCAGGCGGTGCTTGCCCTGCATGACGCCGACGAGCTGCTTTCGCACGATCTTCGCCTGCGCCGCTCGATCCGTCTGCGTAATCCCTACGTCGATCCGATCAATCTCTTGCAACAGGATCTGCTGAAGCGTTGGCGTTCGGCCGACCGCCCGGACGATGCCGACTACCGCGCGCTGGTGGCCACGGTGAACGGCATCAGCGCGGGGATCCAGAACACCGGTTGAAGCCGCTCCCGTAAAAGGTGGCAGGCGCACCGGAATAGGGAGTCGGGGACGCTCTTCGACTTTACCTGGATTGCCTGTCGCCGGATCCGGTGCAACCCATCGATCTGTTGGGATGAAAAAAGAAATCCGCCCGGATCGCTCCGGGCGGATTTCCGATCATCGTCAAACGCGGGTGCTTCGATCAGCCAGGCTGTCGACGGACCGCGCCAGCTCCCAACAGCAGCATGCCCATACCCAGCATCAGCAGTGCCCAAGGTGCGCCCACCGGGATCCGCTGGATTTTGAACTCGACCCCCCTTACCGGCACCGTCGCAGTGGACGAATGGGTTTCGGTGGTGGAGGGACTGCTTACCGTCGCGGTGTTGATGATTTCATTCGGGCCGTTGTAATTGGTCGGCACCATCATCGTCACCGTGATGGTGCGTGTTTCGCCCACGACCAGCGTTCCCAGTGAGCAGGGGAACGCCGTGATGCAATCGCCTGCATTGGAGACGAACACGAGGCCAGTCGGAGTCGGATCGGTGACCGTCACACTGTTGGCTGCAACCGGCCCGGCATTGGCCACCACGATGGTGAACACGACCTGCTCGCCAGGCGCCGTGGCTGCAGGGCCCGTCTTGTTGATGCTCAGGGCCGGCACCTCCACGGGCGTGATCACTTCGTCCTCGTCGGTGATCGGCGTCGGTGTTGGCGTCGTCGGCGTCGGCGGCGGTGTGCCTGCGGCGATCGCCGTATTGAGCACGCCTCCATCCTCCACGTCCGTCGGGGTGACGGTGTAGCTGGCGGTACAGGTCATGATGGCCGTGGGAGCCAGTGTTGCAGGCGCCGACGGGGTGCAGACCAGTGCCGACAGCCCGGGCAACGGGTCGGTCACATTGACGTTCGTCAGCGTCGTGTTGCCCGTGTTGGTCACCACGAACTGGTAGGCAATCGTGTCGCCGGCACCGTACGGGCCAGCCGAGGTCACCGATTTGACCAGCGTCAGGCTCGGGTTCTGGATTTCCGTGTCTTCCTCGTCCGGCGGCGAAGGCACCGGATCGGGCGTCGGGTTGGTCGGCGTCGCCGGCGGTGTGCCTTCGGCCGTCGCCACGTTGTGCACGTTGCCCGCAGACACGTCCGCCGGCTGCACCGTGTAGCTGCCGGTGCAGGTGGTCGAAGCACCCGGAGCCAGCGTGGTCGCGGCGCAGACGGCCGGGGCGTCCAGGATCGGATCGTTGATCGCGATGGCGCTCAGCACCGTGTTGCCGGTGTTGGTCACCACGAAGCTGTACGCGATCACGTCGCCCGCCGTGTACGGACCGGTCGAGGTCACCGACTTGACCAAGGTCA
>JAPMLR010000006.1:2134-142954 GCA_026410415.1 Denitratimonas yunnanensis (SeqCode)
ACACCGACTTGACCAAGGTCAGGCTCGGGTTCTGGATCGGCGTATCGGTGTCATCGGGATCCGAAGGCACCGGATCGGGCGTCGGGTTGGTCGGCGTCGCCGGTGGCGTGCCTTCGGCCGTCGCCACGTTGTGCACGTTGCCCGCGTCCACGTCGCCCGGCTGCACCGTGTAGCTGCCGGTGCAGGTGGTCGAGGCACCCGGAGCCAGCGTGGTCGCGGCGCAGACGGCCGGGGCATCCAGGATCGGATCGTTGATCGCGATGCCGCTCAGCACCGTGTTGCCAGTGTTGGTCACCACGAAGCTGTACGCGATCACGTCGCCCGCCGTGTACGGACCGGTCGAGGTCACCGATTTGACGAGGGTGAGCGACGAGGTTTCTCCGACGACCAAGGTTGCCGTGGCGGTATCGCAGGTGGGTGGCGTCGTCGCCGGCACCATGCAGATGGTGTACGGATAGGTGTAGGTTCCCGGCGGCATCAACGGCGGCACGGTGATGGTGCCATCCGGATTCATCACCAACGCGGGGTCGGACGGGGTGCCCGGCGTCAGCGATGCATTGCCCCCAATTACCGTGGGGCCATTGCCCAGCGTGTCGTTGCCGATGACCGAAGGGGTGGTGCCGCCGGCGACGCCATCGATGGGCGTTCCGGTGAAATCATCATCCAGCGCATCGATGATCGGCGGGTTCAGCACCGTGCTGTTGTTGCCGCCCGTTCCGGTGCCGCCATTGGAATCATTCACCGCACCCGTGGTGCCGGTGAAAGTCACATCGGTCGGGCCTGTATCGCTGCCGCCCGGCGTACCCGGCGCGGTGTAGTCGAAGGTGCAGATGATGGCATTGCCCATTGCCACGTTCGTCGGTGGCGTCGGCAAACAGACGAGGTTGCTGATCGCACCCGCATCCACGCTCGGTACGCAGGTGGCGTTCGTCGCCGACGAAGGTCCGGCGTTGGTGCAGGTCAGCGTTGCACCCGCCACCACCTCACCCGGTTCCAGCACGGCCGGGATGCCGCCGAAGGCCGGCGTCATGTCGGCCAGCTCGGACGTCACCGTCAGGGTTGCGGTATCGCATTGCGTCTGGTTCGGGGCCGGGGCGCAGACCTGATAGGTCACGGTGCAGGGGTTGGGCGTGGCATCGAAGGTCGCGGTACCACCGGCGCTCACGCTGCCGTTGACACAGGTGCCGCCGGTGTAGGTGAAGGTGCTGCCCGGCGGATAGTCGTCGTTGGAGGTCAGGTCGAAGGTGTTGCCCGTCGAGCCGCCCGGTACGCTGGTCGCATCGTCCACCGCATCGATGATCGGCACTTCCACATCCGTGCTGTTGTTGCTCGGGTCGATATCGTTGTCCGCGCCGGTGGTACCGGTGAAAGTCACATCGGTCGGCCCTGTATCGCTGCCGCCCGGCGTACCCGGCGCGGTGTAGTCGAAGGTGCAAACCATGGCATCGCCCACGGCTACGCTCGCAGGTGGCGTCGGCACGCATACGATGTTGCTGATCGTGCCCACATCCACGCTCGGCACGCAGGTCGCAGCAACGGCGCTGCCTGGCCCGTTGTTGACGCACGTGAGCGTGCCGGCGAAGACTTCACCCGGTTCCAGCACGGCCGGAATGCCGCTGAACACCGGCTCCATGTCCGCGCCTTCGACGCCGGTGACGACCGTGGAGCTGCACGCCGGATCGGCCGGGTCCAGTGTGCAATTCGAATCGCCACCACCGGTCACGGTTGCCGTATTGGTCACCGGACTGCTGATTCCAGCGGTGGGGGTGACAGGAATGGTGAAGCTGGCCACGTTGTCATTCACGACCAGCCCGTAGCCGAGCGGAGCCGGGATGGTACAGACCACGGTCTGGCTGGCGGGCGGATTGAGGACGCAACCTGCCGGCAATGTGCCGATGGTGAGACCAGTGGGAATCACGTCGGTGATGACGCTGTCGGCGTAGGTCGGCGCGTTCGTGTTGGTCACCGTCAGCGTGTAGCTGGCCGGCACGCCGATCTCGAAGTTGCCCGGATCAACCGAGACGGTCTTTTCGATCGAAAGAACCGGCTGCGTCACCGGGATGGTGAAGATGGCGTCGCGACTCTCCATTACTCCGGGGCGTGGGAGAAGGTCGGTATTGTCGCAATCGTTGACCAGACTGTCGCACGCCATGTTCACCGACTCGTCGCCATCGTCGTCGATGGCGCGGAAGGTGAAGGAGGTACCGGTGGGCTGGTTGGTTTCGAACCACAGATCCTGCGCCTGAGCCAAGGTGATCGGCTCACCGGCGGTCAAAGGAGTCAGAGTGACGCCAACGCGCTTGTACAGCCTGCATCCACCAGCGGGATAGGCGGGCAGCGGCCCGGAGCCGGGAACATGACACGCCGGCAAGGTCTGGACGCGGTACGACACCACCGTGCCATCGCCATCCCAGCCTTGCAGTGCGGCATCCAGGCCGCCGACCAGCAGCCGCGCAGGCGGGGCGGTGGGCGTTACTGCATCGGCGTGTACGTCGATGGCGACGGGCGGTTCGTTCGGCGGCGCGTCTTCATCGACGATCAACACCCGGAAGTCTTCCATTTCACCGTCGCCGGCAAACCGCAGCGCTCGCTCATCGAGGTTCGGCGTGGCGGGCAGGTCAGCCAGATTGGTCGCCGTGGTCAGGCGCAGGCGCACATAGCGCCAGCCCGGCGTCAGGCCGGACAATCCGGTCCAGTTGAGCGTTATCGTCTGGCCGGTGCCGGGGACGGGATTCTGGGGGATGGCGAGGCCATTGGCCCCACCGTTGGCGAAGTATTCGCCCGGCTCGAAAACACCGTTGTTGTTCCAGTCCACCCAGGCATACAGACGCGCCGGCACGGGATCGCCATCTGCGTCGAGCGCCTCGTTGAATACCCGGATATCGAAAGCGTGACTGGTTGCGGTATCGGGCAGCGTCAACTGGGCCGGGTTGGTCGGCGCATCTTCCTCGCAACCGCCGGGCCCCCAATCACCGCAATCGCCCAAGGGTGCGGTGTTGTCGGTGGAAATGACCACGCTGTGCGGTGTGTCGTCATTCACTCTCGGCCAGTTTTCGCCCAGGTACAGGCGGTTTTCAGGGTCCACACCCACCTGCGGCGGGTTCGGGTATTCCTGTTCGATGTAGAAGTGCGAGGCGAGATTGCCGCCGCCGCCCGCTTCGTAGATTGCGGGCGCATCGCCATAGTCGTAGCCGGTGGAGCCACAGATGTTGAGAACCGGGGTTTCTTCGCAGTTGAAGGGTCCGAAGTCCATCTCGGAGTCATTCGCGCCATGACCCATGCTGCCGGAGATTCTGTGGCCGACATAGCAAAACTTGGCGCTGCGCTCACGCATGTACACGGTGGTATGGCCGCCTACTTCCACCAGCTTGGCGAAGTGCGAGCCTGGCAGGAAACCCTCAGGAATGCCGGGGTGGCACGCTCTTATGGGAGGAGTGCCTGCACCGCTGTTTGGCGTGCAGCCGTCCGCCAAAGCATCCGCAGCGGCGTAGCCCGGGCCATGCTTGCGCCCGATCATCCTTCCGCTGTTCGAGCCCCATGTGTAAAGGACACCACCATCGGTGATCAGCGCGGCCGCGGCACCGCCATTACCTCCGCCAATGTCGTGCTCCTGCACGCTGATGAACTTGACATCGGTGAACGCGCCAGCAGAAACATTGGAATCGCCTACGGCGGGTCGTTCCACAGCCACCCAACTCGTTCTTGTGATGGTGGTGAAATCTCCCAACTGGCGCTGGACATTGCTGCCCATCGAGAACAGGTGGCCGCTGTCGAACAGAACGAAGTAGGAGTTGGTGTTCGCGCCGCTTTGTCCGGTGACGCCGATCATCTTCGGCACCGCCCCGGGTACTGGTGCGGCGGGCAGGGTCATCCGTACGGCGTGCGGGCGGGAGGCGACTGCGCTGCCGTCGCCGAGGAAGGTAGCGGGCCCCCACGTCCAGGCTTCGACCACGCCGCCCGTGTTCGTCAGCGCCATCATGGCGCCGCTACCCGCTGCAGTGCCCCTCTGCCCTCGGAGCGCGAAAACGTTTTGCAACGGCACCAGAGGATTGGTGGTTGCATTGTAGGGCTGGCTCGGGTCCGCCGGCCGCTGGACCCGGTGCCATTGATTGTCGGTTGCGGGACTGTTGTCCCCCAGCAGGGCCGGGACATTGCTGCTCTGGTTCCCCAACACCCAAGCATCGCCCGTCTTGGTGACGATGGTCAGCAATCGGTAGGTGGCGAAAAGTTGATCCACATCGTCGGGCACCACGCCCGTCGGCAAGCCATCGGCTTTCCCGTTGACTGCGAACTTCTGGAAATTATTACCCGCCTTGATGCCGGCATTGATCACCGTGCCTGCGCCACCCCATGCATACAGGCCATCGGTGGCAAGCATGATGGTCTGGTGGCTGGTCACATTGCTGCCGCTGGTCACCAACAGCGGCGCCGCGGTTCCCAGCGCCGAATAGTTGACCCCGTTGAGGTCTTGCGGCGAAAGAACATTTCCGGCGCTGGCGCCCATCTGCTCTCCCCAGCCCGCCCACGAACCATCCGTGCGCTGCGCCACCGATTGGTGGAAGGAGCTGGTGATGATGTCGTACAGCTTCTCGGGATCGCAGGTCTGCGCCTGGCTGGGCGAGACGAACACCGCCGCCATCAACGGTACGGCAAACAACATCCTGCGCGACAGGCGCGCAAGACCAGCTATCCGCGATGCTTTTGGAGCATCAGTTATCAAGGTGTCCAAGGTGTCTCCTTAAATGTTCCCGACGAACAGTTCCGAACCCATGCAGGGCATACATACAGCTACGCCACAGACACGCATCCCCGACCACTCAGCGGTGCGCGCCACGATGCCAGCTTCGATACGAAGCCAGAGGTCGTTCTGGATCGAGCGTGCATGTGCATCCCCTACCCTGTTACGCCCCTTCTCCCGCACCAATGTCCCGGATGGGGTGTGTGGCCTGATGTGGCTCGGAAATCGTACCCCGAATGCTCAAGAAATAAACAAGAAATACAGCGTAAATAATTGAAATATAAGATAATTTCACGCTATAAATCGATTAGTCACGCTTTCTTTCATCCCGACGCAAAGCGGGTCTGTCTTGATTTCGGCATGCGTCTGACGCATGGACGTTTGACGACGAGGGTGCGATCCCGACGCTCAGGCAAGCACGAGGCTGCGGCGGAGTGCCGGCTTGCTCGCACGCGCGCACCGCGCTTTGAGGAGTGCGCTTTGAGGAGAACGTTGCGGCGGGAGCACAAACGAAAACGGCCCCGCAAGCGGGGCCGTTTCATGTTCGTGGCGGCGAAGATGGATCAGGCGACGAGCAATGCCTTCATCTTCTTCATCGCGTTGGCCTCGATCTGACGGATGCGTTCGGCCGAAACACCGTATTCATCGGCCAGTTCCTGCAAGGTCGCCTTGTTTTCGTCATCGAGCCAACGGCGGCGAATGATGTCGCGGGAGCGTGCATCCAGACGCGCCAGCCCTTCGCGCAGAAGTTCGAGCTGGTTGCCCTCCTCATCCTCGCTGGCATGGATCTGTGCCGGGTCGGCGTTGTTGGCGATGAGGTAAGCGGTCGGTGCGGGCGGAGCATCATCGTTCTCGTCCACCGGCGCATCGAAGCCGATGTCACGGCCGGAGAGGCGCGCCTCCATTTCCAGCACTTCGGACTCGGGCACGTTGAGGTCGCGCGCCACAGCCTGCACTTCGGCGTGGTTCATCCAACCCAGGCGCTGGCGGCTCTTGCGCAGGTTGAAGAACAGCTTGCGCTGCGCCTTGGTGGTGGCGACCTTGACGATGCGCCAGTTCTTCAGGATGAACTCGTGCATCTCGGCACGGATCCAGTGCACGGCGAAGCTGACCAGACGCACGCCCTGGGTCGGGTCGAAGCGCTTCACCGCCTTCATCAAGCCGATGTTGCCCTCCTGAATCAGGTCGGCGATCTGCAGGCCATAGCCGCTGTATCCACGCGCGACGTGCACGACGAAGCGCAAGTGGGACAGCACCAGCGACCGTGCCGCGGCGAGATCCTGATCCTGGATGTAACGGTGCGCGAGATCCTGTTCTTCCTCGACGGAAAGCACCGGAATCTGGTTGACCGCGCCGATATAGGCGTCGAGCGAGCCCAGCGCGCTCGGGATGGGAAGGTTGTTCGCCACCAGCGTGTTGTTCATGTTGAATGTTCCTGTCGGTGGGGCTGCCGGAAGTTTAGCAGTCTGGGCCTTTGAGTGCTAAGACGGGCTGGAGTTCCCGTTGCAATCGATTCCAGATTGGCCCGGCGATTGGGTTTGCCAGCCTGCGGACCGATTTCGTTCAGCTCGCGGACAGCATCGCCTCGACGTGCGTCCTGTCGGGCAGGCTCCAGTCGATCGGTGCGATGCCATGCTTGGACAGGTAGTTGTTGCTGGCGGAAAAGTGACTGCACCCCAGAAATCCGCGATGCGCCGACAACGGCGAAGGATGCGGCGCACGCAGCACCAGATGCCGGCGGGCATCGATGAACTGCCCCTTCTTCTGCGCGTAGCTGCCCCAAAGCAGGAACACCAGATGGTCGCGCTCCTCGGCCAACCGCCGGATGGCTTGATCGGTGAAGCCCTCCCAACCTTTCCCCTGATGCGAGCCAGCCCGGGCGCGCTCCACCGTCAGCACCGCATTGAGCAGCAGCACGCCACGCCGTGCCCAAGGCAGCAGGCAACCGTGGTCGGGACGGGAAATGCGCAGATCGCGATCGATCTCGGCGAAGATGTTCTGCAGCGAGGGCGGTACCGGAACGCCGGGCAACACCGAGAAGCACAGGCCATGCGCCTGGCCGGGGCCGTGGTAAGGATCCTGTCCGAGGATGACGACTTTGACCTGATCGAACGGCGTGGCATCCAGCGCCGCGAAAATCTGCCGCGCCGGCGGATAGATCACCTTGCCGCGCGAATGCTCGTCCAGCAGGAATTGCCGCAGCCGCTCCATCGTGGAATCCGCCAGAACATCACGGAGGCGCGACTTCCAGCCTGGCTCAAGCCGGATGCGGTCCTGCGCTGCGCTCACGACGCTGCGGCGGTGCTGCGCTCACGCATGAGGCGGCCCACGCGCAGCTGGAAAATCAGTTTGGTGATGAGCAGGCGTTCTTCGATGGGCTTCTGCACCAGATCGTTGGCCCCCACCTTGATGAGTGCGCTCTGATTGGCCGGATTGTCGTCTCCGGTCATCACCAGCACCGGCAGCAAGCCCTTGCCATACCCGTACTCGGGGCCGCGCAGGCGTTCGAGCAGGTCTTTTCCGGTGAGGCCGCTCTTCAGATACACATCGGTCAGAATCACGTCCGGGCCGGGAATGTTGCCCTGCTCGCGTGCCGTGTCCAAGTGGGCCAGTGCATCCTCGACACTGATGACGTGGGTCACCCTGAGCCCGTGCTTTTCCATCATCCGACGCGTGGCCATGGCGACAACCTTGCTGTCCTCCACGTACAACACCTCGCCACCGGTTTCCGGCTCGGGACGCACATAGCCCTGAATGAAGGCCGACAGCGCCGAGAATCCCAGCCCTTTGTCGAAGTAGTCGGTCACTTCGTCGCCGAAACTGCGGTTGACCAGCCGCTCCTGCGCATCACCGGAAACCACGATGATCGGGATGTAGGCTTGCGGCGCATGCTCCCGGATGTAATGCGCCAACTCGAGACCGTCGATATCGGGCAGACGCAACGCGGTCGTGACCAGATCGACGACGCCTTCCTGCAGCGCGACCTTGGCTTCCTCGCCGTTCTCGCAGGAAATCACCGTGACCCCGGGCACGTCCTTGACCAGCACCTGCTCGATCAGCTTGCGCGCGACGCGGGAACCATCGACCACCATGATGCGTGGTGTGTCGCTGGTGATGTGCCGGGTAATGCTCGACGCACTCATGCCTGCGCCTCCGCGTTGCTTCGCCGCAAATGGTGGCCAGCCGCCAGCCAGGCGCCCAGCCAACCCAGCGCGATGGAAACCGCCAGCGCGGAGATAGCCAGCATGGGATCCAGCCCTTTCATCGAGTAGTGGCTTCCGTAACTCTCCACCAATGCAGCGACGGGGGTTCGCAGGAACCAGGGCGCCAGCCCGGCGACGGCCAGCGCCAGACTGCCCGCGAACAATCCATACCATGCGCCCAGATACAGGAACGGCCGTCGCACGAAGCCATCGGTTGCCCCCAGCAATTGCACCGTCTGAATCTCCTCGGCCCGACCCTGAATGTCCAGGCGCACAGTATTGCCCACTACCAGCAGGACGCCAACGCCCAGAAGCGCCGCCGTCACCCACACCAGCCGCCGCCCGAAATCCAGCCACGCCGACAGGCGCGAACGCCACTGCGCATCATGCTGCACGAAGTCGATGCCGGGCAACGCACGCAGCCGTTGCGTCAGCTCCAGCGGGTCAACTCCGATCACGGGCGTCGCCACCAGGACGGCCGGCAACGGATTGTCATCGAGCAGCGCCAGCGCATCGGCGAAATCCGCCATTTCCCGAAACTCGGCCAGCCCTTCTTCCGGCGTGCGCACCAGCACGTGCTCGATCTGTGAATCAGCACGCAGTTGCTTCGCGAGCACCTGCGCGGCATCGGTGCCCGCATCCGTGGACAGAAACAGGCTGACTTCGCGCGATTCGCGGAAGCTGCCGGAAAGCCGTTCGATATTGCCGATCAGCATCGCCAGGCACAGCGGAAGGACCAACGCCACCGCCATCACGCCCACCGTGAGTGCCGTGGCCCACGGGCGCTGCATCATGCGGCCGATGCTGGAAAACAGGCTGTACAAATGCAGATCACGCCACGCGCGCAGGCGCTCGCGCAGTCCCGGGCCGGGGGGTTTGGACACGTTGCGGGAGTGACGCTCGCTCTTGCCACTCATGCGCCCGCTCCATCGGCCGACTCGGGGCGGTAGTCATCGATCAGACGCCCATGATCGAGCACCAGCACGCGCTTTCTCAGGCGCCGTACCTGATGCAGGTCGTGGCTGGCGACCAGCACGCTGGTGCCCTGCGAGGGCAAGGTCGCGAACAACTCCATGATCTCGGCGGCCAGTTGCGGATCGAGGTTGCCGGTCGGCTCATCGGCCACCAGCACGTCCGGCCGCGCGACCACGGCGCGCGCGATGCCCACGCGCTGCTGCTCGCCGCTGGACAATGCCGTCGGCAGCGCGCGCTCGCGTTCCGCCAGCCCCACCTTCTCCAGAACCACACGAACACGCTTGCCGATCTCCGCACGCGGAACGCCCGCAATGACCAATGGCAGCGCGACGTTGTCGAACAGACTGCGATCCATCAGCAGGCGGTGATCCTGGAACACCACACCGACGCGGCGGCGATGCGCCGGCAAGCCACGCCGCTTCACCGTCGCGAGGTTGCGCTCGCCAAAGAACACCGTGCCGCGCGTGGGACGTTCGCTCAGGTGGATCAATCGCAGCATGGTGCTCTTGCCTGCGCCCGAGTGACCGGTGACGAACAGCATCTCGCCTTCGTCCACCGCAAAGCTGACATCGCAAAGCGCCTCGTGCCCGCCTGGATAGCGTTTGCTGACGTGATCGAATCGAAGCTGGCTCATGGACATGCGGAAGCGGACGAACCGCCGCACGTTAGCATCGCGCCTGCGGCTTGACCATTCATCGCACCAGCGTGTTGAGCGAGAAGATCGGCAACAGGATCGCCAGCACGATGAACAGGACCAGCCCGCCCACCAGCAGGATCACGCCGGGGCCGAGCACGGTGGTTGCGATTCCCAGCGCGGTGTCCAGTTCCCGCTCCTGTTGCGTAGCCGCATCGAACAGCATCGTGTCCAGTCGGCCACTCTTCTCGCCGCTGGCGACCAAGCGCAATGCGACTGGCGGGAACTGGCCGGATTCTTCCAGCGAACGCGCCAAACCTTGACCTTCCCGTACCCGCACGGCAACTCGCGTCAGCGCCTCGCGCAACGCCGCATTGCCGACCACCTGTGATGCGATGTTCAACGCGTCCAGAAGCGGCACCGCGCTCCCGACCAACAACGCCAGCGTACGGGCGAATCGGGCGGTATCGGCGGCGCGGACTAACCTGCCGATGACGGGCAGCTTCAACACGGCGCGCTGCCAGGCCGCACGAAGCGATGGCGTCCGCGCCACGATGACGATGGCCAGAGCAACAACCGCCGGCAAAAGCAGCCACCACAGTCCGAAACGCTCGATCAGGGCGGAGATGGAAATCAATACACGCGTCGCCCACGGCAGGGCCTGCTGCGCTTGATCGAATACGCCGATGACCTGCGGCACCACCCACACCATCAATCCCGCCACCACCAATAGCGCGACGCACGTCAGCAGCAGCGGATACGCCAGCGCCAGAATCACCTTGCTGCGCAGCGCGTCGCGACTTTCGGTGTAATCCGCCAGGCGCGCCAATACCGTATCCAGCCGCCCCGAAGCTTCACCCGCGGCAATGGTGGCGCGATACAGCACCGGGAACGTGCCAGGCGATTCCGCCATCGCCGCTGCCAACGTCGCACCCTCCATCACCCGCGCACGCAACGCCACCAGACGCGAACGCAGCTTGCCCTCGCTGCCTTCGGCCAGCGCGCCTAGCGCCTCGTCGATCGGCAATCCCGAACCGATCAGCGCGGAGAGTTGGCGCGTCAACAGTGCCAGTTGCGCCGACGACAAGCCGCGCGTCGCCTCTCCCGCCAATACGGCATCGGACAACGGCGACACGTCGAGCGCGTTGAGCCCGCGCTCGCGAAGACTGGCGCGCGCGGCGCGCGCGGTATCGGCCTGCAGCACACCCTTGCGGGTGCGTCCGTCGGCATCGAGGGCGTGATAAGCGAATGCTGGCATGGGGGAGAAGTCTAAGCGGAAGTCATCGCGTCATTGCGCACGGCGCCACATGCGGTGCCTCGCGGCACGTGCACATCCGGCCCCGGCTGCACCCACCGACGCACTTCCGACATGAAGCCGATCCGGTCAATGGCCATCACGGATGGACGCCGATTTCTTCTCCATCATCCGCCGTACCAACGCATCGGGCAGATGCTTGCATGCAAAGCGCATGAGTTTGTATCCGGTGCCGGGCACCACCACGACGCGCCCACTCTCCACGCCGTCAACGCCGAGCCGTGCCACCTCGTCGGTGTCCAGCCACATCCATCGGGGCAACTTCGACACCAGGGCGCGAGTTCCGGTCACGTCATGGAACTCCGAATGGGTGAACCCCGGACACAGCGCGCAGGCGTTGACGCCATGCGAAGCATTCTCCAGCGCCAGCGACTCGGTGAAGCGGATCAGGAAACTCTTGGCACCGGCATACAAGGTCTGTCCGTTCGACCCGGGCATCAAGCCGGCAAACGAAGCGACATTGAGGATCCGGCCGCGGCCGCTCTCGCGAATCTGCGGCAAGAAGCGCCAGGTCAACTCACTCGCGGCCGTCACCATCACCCGAAGAAATGCAGTGTGGGTCTCCCACGACGAGGACAGGTAATTCCCCGGCACGCCGTAACCTGCGTTGTTGACCAGCGTTCCCACTCGGAGGCCGCGTTCCGCGAGTGCGTTGAACAGATATCCCGGCGCCGCCGGATCGGCCAGATCGGCCGCAATAGCCACACAATCCACTTGGGCACCCAGTTCGCCGGCCAACGCCTCCAGACGATCCTTGCGCCGCGCGGTCAGCACCAGCGGCACGCCACGTCGCGCATACTCCCGCGCGATCGCCGCCCCGATGCCGCTGGACGCACCGGTGACGAGTGCATGGTGGGTTTGCGAAGCCATGGCGAACTCCTTTCGTTTGCGAGCGGCGAGCGTAGCCGCCCCGTGCGTGCGTCGCTATCCTTGGCGCCCCATCCGAACGCTGGAGACTGCCGATGCGCCGCAAGATCGTGGCCGGGAACTGGAAGCTGCATGGCGACCGCGCCTTCGCCCACGCGCTGGTGGAGGGCATCCTCGCCACCGGGCCCGTGGATGACGTCGATTTGATCGTGCTGCCGCCGCTGCCCTATCTGGCCGAGCTGATCACGCGTCACGGAAACAGCCACATCCGCTTCGGTGCGCAGAATCTGGACATCCACCAGCAGGGCGCATTCACCGGCGAAGTCGCCGGCAACATGCTCCGCGACATTGGCGCCACCTACGTGCTCGCAGGCCACTCCGAACGCCGCGAGCTGCATGCCGAGGGCAATGAATTGGTGGCCGAGAAGTTCCGGTTCGCTCGGGGATCGGGACTGACACCAATCCTCTGCATCGGCGAAACCCGCGCACAGCGCGAATCAGGATCGACATTCGATGTGCTTCGCGCACAGCTCGCGCCGGTGCTTTCACTCGGTGCCGAACAGCTGGAGGGATGCCTGATTGCCTACGAACCCGTGTGGGCCATCGGCACCGGTCTGACCGCGAGCCCGGAGCAGGCGCAGGAGGTGCATGCCTGGGTACGTGGCGAACTGGCCAAGGTTGGTGATAAGATTGCCAGCTCGCTTCCGATCCTGTACGGGGGAAGCGTCAAGCCCGCCAACGCCGCCGAGCTGTTTTCCCAGCCGGACATCGATGGCGGCCTGATCGGTGGGGCTTCCCTCATCGCCCCGGATTTCCTTGCCATCGCTGCAGCTGCGGCGCGGTAGATCGAACCCATGCTCTATACACTATTCAACGTCGTTTACGTTCTCGTCGCGGTCGCGATGACCGTGCTCATCCTGTTGCAGCGTGGTGCGGGTGCATCCGCAGGTTCCGGCTTCGGCGCCGGTGCATCGGCCACGGTGTTCGGCGCACGCGGCTCGGCGAATTTCCTGTCCAAGAGCACCGCGATTCTGGCCTCCGTGTTCTTCCTGATGGCACTGGGCATGGCGATCTTTCTGCACAAGACCGTCGGCTCCGGCTCCCAGATCGAGGATCTCGGCATCATGGGCAACATGGCTCCGGCCAGCGTCGTGCCCGAGCCGACCGAAGTCCCTGCGTCGGACGCGCCTCAGCCAACTTCCGTCCCGGCGGCATCGGCCAGCGAGACCCCGGTCGAAGAGCCGGAAGCCACCACCGAGTGACGCGAAACCTGATATGATGCGCGGCTGTCGCCGCAGCGATGAACATCCAGCCCAGATGGCGGAATTGGTAGACGCACTACCTTGAGGTGGTAGCGACGCAAGTCGTGGGGGTTCGAGTCCCCCTTTGGGCACCAAAGACGGTTCACGGGGTTTCCCGCATCCCCCCGAAAACCAACGAAGAACCCCGCCCCTGCGGGGTTTTTTGTTGTCCGGCCTTCACTGGCATTCCCGGCTTATCATTTGATATCACCCAATTTTACGGGTACGTTCTCGGGTACGTTCAACGGGTATCAGGTCCCCCCCTTGGGGACCGACGTACCCATTCGGAAGCCGAGCCGTGCCCAGATATGCCGACTCCCTGACCCTTTCCGCCGTCGCAAATGCCAAGGCCAAGGAAAAGCCTTACAAGCTCGCCGATGGGCGTGGCTTGTTCCTGGCAGTGCACCAATACACTGTCCGCAGCCGTTCATCGGCGTCCGGCCAGACCACAAAAAACCCCGCCACGGCGGGGTTTTTTGCTGGATGTTGCCGATAGCAACGCAGGCGGATCGGCGCCGCCGGTCAGCCTTCATCGAGCGCCGTGCGAATGGGCGAGAGAAAGGTATTCGCGCGCCGTGCGGCATCGGCTGCATCCACCGCTTCGGCCAAGACCTGCACCAGCGCACTGCCGATCACCACCGCATCGGCTTCCTCGGCAATGGCTTTGGCCGACTCGGCGTCGCGTACGCCGAAACCTACGGCCACCGGCAGATCACCCAAGGCCTTGAGGGCGGCCACCTGCTCGCGCACGGCGGTAGTCTGGAGTTGCGCGGCGCCGGTGACGCCGGCAAAGGAGACGTAATACAAATAGCCCTGGCCGGTCTCCACCAGTCTGGCGAGGCGTTCAGCTCCGCTGGTCGGTGCGGCCAGACAAATCTGGTGCAGGCCGTTCGCACGCAACGCGGCCTGTACCGGCCCGGCCTCCTCGGGTGGACAATCGACCAAGAGAAGGCCATCGATGCCGGCTGCCGCGGCATCCTGCGCATAGCGTTCCAGCCCGTAGATTTCCACCGGATTGAGATAGCCCATCAACACCACCGGTGTCTGCTGGTCGGTTTCCCGGAAGACACGCACGAAATCGAATACGCGACGGGTACCGACGCCACGCGCCAGAGCGCGCTCCGATGATTGCTGGATCACGGGCCCATCGGCCATTGGATCGGAAAAGGGGACGCCCAGCTCGAGCACATCGGCACCCGCTGCGACCAACGCGTGCATCACCGGCACCGTGGCTTCAATGGAAGGGTCACCCGCCGTGATGAACGGGATGAGACCGGTGCGGCCAGCGGATTTGAGTTGAGAAAAACGGCGATCGATTCGATTCATGGCGAGCCACAATGAAGAAAATGGAAATTGCCAGAGCAGCGGATGCGGGACAGAAGCCGGATACGCGTCTCGTTGATTGACTGAGCAAGGGCCCGGCGCGGCACGATCACATTCCGCACCGGAGGCGGCCACTGCACATCGCTGGACCTTCCTCGCTGCGCGCGTCGGGAGCAAAGGGATGACGCCGCGCAATGGACTGCCAACCATTGCGCGACGAATCTAGGCGAGAGCAGGCATCCATGCCGAGACCTCAGAGCTTGATGCCTTCGCGCTGCGCGATGGTGTGCACGTCCTTGTCGCCACGGCCGGACAGGTTGCACAGCACGATCCCGTCCTTCGGCAACTCACGCGCCAGTTTGATCGCCTGCGCCACGGCATGACTGGATTCGAGCGCCGGCAAGATGCCCTCGGTACGGCACAACAGATGAAACGCCTCCAGCGCCTCGGCATCGGTGACACCGACGTATTCCGCGCGCCCCGTGTCTTTCAGGAAACTGTGTTCAGGCCCGACACCGGGATAGTCCAGGCCCGCGGAAATGGAATGGGTTTCGATGATCTGGCCATCGTCGTCGCACAACAGGTAGGTGCGATTGCCGTGCAGCACGCCGGGGCGCCCGGCGGCGAGCGATGCGGCGTGGCGGCCCGTCTCGATGCCATCCCCCGCCGCTTCCGCACCGACGATGCGCACGTCGTGATCGTTGAGGAAAGCGTGGAACAAACCGATCGCGTTGCTGCCACCACCCACGCAGGCGGTGATCGCATCGGGAAGGCGCCCGTATTGCGACAGCATCTGCGCGCGCGCTTCGCGCCCCACCACGGCATTGAAGTCGCGCACCATCGCCGGGTACGGATGCGGGCCAGCGACGGTGCCGATGATGTAGAACGTGTTGTGGATGTTGGTCACCCAGTCGCGCATCGCTTCGTTGAGCGCGTCCTTGAGCGTCTGCGAACCACTGGTGACCGGCACCACCTTCGCACCGAGCAAAGTCATGCGGTAGACGTTGATCTTCTGACGCTCGATGTCGGTCGCGCCCATGTAGACCACGCATTCCAGCCCGAGCCGTGCGGCAACGGTGGCGCTGGCCACGCCGTGCTGGCCGGCGCCGGTTTCCGCGATGATGCGGGTCTTGCCCATGCGCTGCGCCAGCATCGCCTGACCGACCGTGTTGTTGATCTTGTGCGCGCCGGTGTGGTTGAGGTCTTCACGCTTGAGCAGGATGCGCGCGCCGCCGACCTTCTCGGTCAAACGCCGGGCGAAATAGATCGGGCTCGGCCGCCCGACGTAGTCGCGCAGATCCGCGTCCAGCTCGGCAAGGAAGGCCGGATCATTGCGGTAGCGCAGCCACGCCTGCGTGAGTTCCTCCAACGGCTTCATCAGCGTTTCCGCCACGAAGCTTCCGCCGAACGGGCCGAAATGGCCGCGGGCATCGGGATACGTGGTGTAGTCGGGGAGATTCGGCAGGCTCATCGTCGTTGGGGCAGAGTAGGAAGGTGGCCAAGTCTACTTGCGAAGATGTACATGGATAAGCCATAAAATCGTCGCAACATGTCAGATAAACTCACATGAAAACATCACGCGCCCTTCCCTCGCTGAACGCACTCCGGGCCTTCGAAGCCATCGTGCGACTGGGTAGCGTCACGCGCGCTGCGGCCGAACTGCACGTCACTCACGGCGCTGTCAGCCGCCACCTGCACGCGCTGGAGGACGAACTGGGTCACGCCCTGTTCCGGCGCGAAGGTCGAGGGATAACACCCACTTCCGCAGGCCTGCGCCTCGCAGAATCCGCAAGTTCGGCTTTCTCGCAACTGCGGGAGGCCTGCCATCGCCTGCGCGAGGACGCGGCACAGGCACCGATCGTGCTCGGCTGCGCCGCCAGCGTGATGGCGCGCTGGATCATTCCGCGCCTTTCGCAACTGGAAGCCGATCTTCCGCACCTGCGCCTTCATCTCTCGCCGCAGGAAACCCTGCCCGATGCCACTCTGACCGGGCTGGATGCCGCACTGCTGCTTGCGGCCCCACCCTGGCCCGCGCGTTGGCGCGTCCGGGATCTGGCACCCGAGCGAATCGGCCCGGTACTCGCACCGCACCATCCCGCCGCCGGTGACTTGCGCGACGCGATGCCCGCCTCACTTCTCGAACATCCCCTGCTGCATACCACCTCGCGCCCGCAGGCGTGGCCCGACTGGGCCACACGGTTCGATCTCGACCCCGCCGCACTGCAGTACGGCACCGGCTTCGCACATCTCTACTACCTGCTCGAAGCCGCGGTCGCCGGCCTTGGCATCGCCATCGCGCCCGAGCCACTGGTGAGCGAAGACATCCGTGTCGGGCGCCTCGTCGCTCCATGGGGCTTCCTGCCCACAGACGCACGCTGGGTATTGTGCACACCCCGCGAGCATGCTGACCCACGGCTTGCGGAATTGGCAGAATGGCTGGCTCGGGCTCTGGGGCCATGAAAGCATCACCTCATCCGATGGTCGACGCGGGTACATCACTTGCGGAGATGGCCTCCGACTTCGCTGGTGAAGTCAGCTCATCGACGACAACGGACATCGGCGCCAACGCGCAGTTCGTTGGCGGTGGCAACGGACGTGGCCGTGAGCGACAACCTGCCTGCGGACCTCGCCCAAGCATCCAACGGCTGCGGCACAGGCTTCGTTGCGCCGACGCTGGCCTGGAACACCGATGCATCTGGCGATCGAAACGACGGACTCGTTCGCTGCCCGTTGCGACCGGTCACGCAAGGCGTGACTGGATCTAAGTCGAATGGACGCATTGTCCAGGCAACGGCAATGTAGCCTGATGTGACCCTTCGGGAGCCAGTCAGGTCGTGCGCATCGCACTGCTAGCGGACATCCATGCCAACCGTCAGGCGTTCGAAGCCTGTCTGGCGGCGGCCGAGGCAGCCGATGCCGAGCAGTTCGTGCTGCTGGGCGACTACGTCGGCTACGGGGCCGACCCTGCCTGGTGCGTGGATCGGGTTCGACGACTGCACGAGAACGGTGCGATCGTCATCCGGGGCAATCACGATGCCGCCGTGGCCAGTGGTGGCGCGGAGATTTCGGCGATGCAGAGCGTGGCCGGGCAGTCGGTACTCTGGACACGCACGCAGCTGGATGCTTCCCAGCGCGCCTGGCTCGGCGAGCTGCCGCTCGAACATCTCGACGAGGATCGTTACTACGTACACGCCGATGCCAGTGCCCCTGCACGCTGGCGCTACGTGGAAGACCCCGACGATGCGCGCGCGCACTTTGCGGCCTGCCCGGCGAGGCTGTCGTTCTGCGGCCACGTGCATCGGCCGGCGCTTTACAGTCAGGTGCCTGGCGAAAGGCGAGTCAATCGCTTCGCCCCGGCCACGGACTACCCGCTGCCCTTGCTGCCGCGCCGCCGCTGGCTGACCGTGGCCGGCTCAGTCGGGCAGCCGCGTGATGGCGATCGCTCGGCAGCGTGGTGCCTGCTGGACACCACGCGCAATGCATTGCGCTTCCTGCGCACGCCGTACGACATCGACACCGCCATGGCATCGATCCGCGCCGCCGGGCTGCCGGAAGTACTCGCCCAGCGCCTGGCCGGAGGGTACTGAAGTGAACAGCGTCGTCTTCAAGGTCCAGCCCGGTGCAATCCTCGATGGATTCCGGATCGAGGAACTGTTGCACATCGGAGGCATGGCCAAACTCTGGCGGGTCAGCCATCCCGAGCATGCCGCTCCGCTGCTGATGAAAGTTCCGATGATGCGCGAGGGCGACGATCCGGCTGCCATCGTCAGCTTCGAGATGGAGCAGATGATCCTGCCCAGGCTCGATGGCCCGCATGTGCCGCGATTCATCGCCAGCGGCGATTTCTCGGTGCAGCCCTACCTGGTGATGGAGCGCGTTGCCGGCACGTCGTTGCTGTCGATGCTCAAGCGCCTGCCGCTGCCCGCCGACGAACTGGCATCGCTCGGCGCGCGCATCGCCAATGCCTTGGCCGACTTGCACCGCCAGCACGTCGTGCATCTGGACGTGAAGCCATCCAACATCCTGATGCGCGAAGACGGCCACATCGTGCTGATCGACTACGGCCTTGCGCGTCACATGCAATTGCCCGATCTGATGCACGAGGAGTTTCGCCTGCCCTACGGCACTGCGCCTTACATGGCGCCCGAGCAGGTGCTCGGCAATCGCAGCGAGTTCCGCAGCGACCAGTTCGCGCTCGGCGCGCTGCTGTATTTCTTCGCCACCGGGGTGCGGCCGTTCGGCGATCCGCAATCGCTCAAGGGACTGAAAAAACGCATCTGGCGTGATCCCGATCCACCACGCAAGCGCCGCCCCGACCTGCCACCGGCATTGCAGGAAGTCATTCTGCGCTGCCTCGACGTGAACCCGGCGAATCGTTACCCGAACATGACCCATCTGGCCGCCGATCTGACCGACCCGGCCAACGTCGCACTCACCCTTCGCGCGCAGAAGATCCGGCGCGATCGCTGGCTGGACACCTTCAGGCGCCGCTTCGATACACAGGACTTCCTCCACGTCAAACCCCAGACGGCGATGCAGCGGCTGGCACAGTCGCCGATCGTCGTGGTGGCCATCGACTTGTCCGAAGGTTCGGAAGCGCTGTCGCAGGCGCTGCGCCTCACTGTCCGCCGCCTGCTCGACAACGCCCCGCAGGCGCGCGTGGCCTGCGTCAATGTGATCAAGACGCATCGCATCGCACTGGACAGCTCACTCGACGATGCAGGCCGCAACAAGCACGCCCACCGTCTCGCGCAACTGCGTCAATGGGCGGCACCGCTCGGCGACATCGCGCTCACCTGCCATGTGTTCGAGGCCGTCTCGCCAGCGGATGCGATCCTCGAATACGTCCACGCCAATCCGGTCGATCACGTGGTCATGGGTGCACGCGCCGCGTCCGCCTTGCGCACCTTGCTCGGCACGGTTTCTGGGCAGGTTGCCGCACATGCGCCGTGTACGGTGACGGTGGTGCGGCAGCGGCTGGCGGACTGACGCCGGTCAGCCCGCCAACGCCCGCAAGGTCTGCGCCGGAGGCATCCGCGCGATGCGCCGGGTCGCGATCAGGCCGGTGACGGCGACCACCAGAACACCCAGCGCACCACCCGCCAGCGCCACGCGCCAGTCCGGCGCCCAGCTCTGTTCGAACACCTGCACCGCGATCGCACCGGACACAAGGCTGGCGGCGATCGCGGCGACGCCGCCGGCGATCGCGCCGATCGCGATGAATTCGGACGCATGCGCCAGCCGCAACTGCGCGGTGCGCGCGCCCAGCACGCGCATCACGCCGCCTTCCAGCAGGCGCTCGTCCTGGCTGGCGCTGATTGAGGCCAGCAACACCAGCACGCCGGCCAGCAGGGTGAAATAGAAAACGTATTCGACCGCGCCGGCAACCTGATCGGCGGTGCTGCGGACCTGGTCGATGACCGCGTCGATATCGATGACGCTCAGATTCGGATACGCCTCCACCAGCGCCCGCGTCAGCGCCGGATCGCCGCGCTCCACACGCGCCGAGGTGATGTAACTGGCGGTGTGCGCATCGAGCGGCCCGAGCGGGGTTTCGACGAAGAAATTGGGCCGGAAACTCTCCCAGTCCACGCGGCGCAGGCTGGTGATCGGCGCTTCGAAATGGCTGCCGGCAATATCGAAACCGATCACGTCACCGACCTTCCAGCCGAACCCGTCAGCCATCCCCTGCTCCACCGAAAGCTGCGGGCTGGAATCCCCCGGCTGCCAGAACCTGCCAGCAACGATGGCGTTGTCACTCTCGCGCAGCGTCGCGACCGAGCTGAGGTTGAACTCGCGCTCGGCCAGACGGCGCGCACGGTCACCGCGTGCGGCATAGGTTTCGCCCGATACCGGCTCGCCGTTCACCGTGGCCAGACGGGCGCGCACCATCGGGTACAGGGTCGGGGCCTGTTCGCCGTGCTGTTGCAGGATGTTGCGCACGCCGTCCAGCTGATCGGGCTGCACGTTGACGATGAAACGGTTCGGCGCGTCTTCCGGGAACGACTGCTGCCAGCGCCCGAGCAGGTCGCTGCGCACCAGCGTCAGCAGCAGGATCGCCATCAGACCCAGACCAAGCGAGGCGATCTGCGCGATGCTGGCGGCACGGCGGCGGCTGACGTTCGCCAGACCATAACGCCACGGCCCGCGCATCCGCGTGCGCAGCCGGGTCAGCGCCGCCACCAGCACCAGCGCCAGCAGCGCCAGCACCACGAAGGTGCCGGCGATGCCGCCGAGCATGGTCAGCGCCAGCGTCGGGGAACCGGCCTTCCACCACAACAACGCCGCAACGCCGCCCAGCCCGGCCAGCGTCACCAGCAGCGCGCCCGGCTCGACCGCGCCGATATCGCGCCGCAGGACACGCAGCGCCGGCACCTTGCGCAAGGCCACTACCGGCGGCACCGCAAACGCCAGCAGCACAACAAAACCCACGGCGAAACCTTGGGCCACCGGCAACCAACCCGCCGCCGGCACCGCGATGTTCATCACCTGCGCCAGCCAGCCGCTCAACAGCGATTGCACCGCCCAGCCGCCCAGCACACCGAGGCCGCAGCCGATCAGGCCCAGCATCATCAACTCACCGATGTGGATGATCGAAATCGTGCGTTGGCTGGCACCCAGGCAGCGCAGCACCGCGCAACCGTCCAGATGGCGCGCACTGTGACGCCGCGCCGCCATCGCCACCGCAATCGCGGCCAGGATCACCGCGACCAGCGAGGCCAGCCCGAGAAAACGGTCGGCGCGGTCCAGCGCACGCCGCACTTCCGGGCGCGCATCGGCCACGGTTTCCAGCCGCTGGCCGCGCTCCAGCCGGTTCTGCATCGCATCGACGAAACCCTGCGCCGCGCCATCGTCGGACGCGACGATGAAACGGTGGGTGATGCGGCTGCCTTCCTGCACCAGACCGGTGGCGTGGATCTCGTCCAGCCGCACGAACACGCGCGGCGCGACATTGAAGTAATCCATTGCCGCATCCGGCTCCTGCGCCACCAGCGCGGCCACGCGCAGTTCCGATTGCCCGAGCCGCACCGTGTCGCCCACGGCCACATCCAGCACCTGTGCGCCGGCACGGGTCAGCCAGACGCTGCCCGGTGCGGGCAGGCCGTCGGCCTCGTATTCGCCGTTACCTTCGTCGATGCGGTAGCGACCACGCAGCGGAAATCCCTCACCCAACGCACGCACTTCCGACAGGCTCAGGCCTTCGCCGGCGCGCAGCATGCTGCGAAACGACCAGGTTTCGGTCTGGCGCAGGCCCAGATTGCGCGCCAGCTCGCGCGGCATTTCGCCAATCGCCTCATCGCCGCGCAGCACCACATCGCCACCGAGCAGGCGGTTGGCTTCCAGCGCCAGCGCGCGCTCGGCGCGTTCGGTGACGAATGCCACCGCCGTCACCGCCATCACCGCCAGTGCCAGCGCGGCCAGCAACACGCGCACTTCGCCGGCGCGCAGATCGCGTCGCAGGAAACGCCAGGCCAGACGCCAGCCGGTCATGACGCCACCAGCCGACCTGCGTCGATGTGCAGTACGCGGTCGCAGCGCGCGGCAAGTTCCGGATCGTGCGTGACCAGCACCAGCGTGGTGCCCGATTCGGCATTCATGCGGAACAGCAGGTTTACCACCGCCTCGCCGGTGTGGGTGTCGAGGTTGCCGGTGGGCTCATCGGCGAACAGCACCTGCGGTCGCGCCACGAACGCGCGTGCCAGCGCCACGCGCTGCTGTTCGCCGCCGGAAAGTTGGCGCGGATAGTGGTTGAGCCGTTCGCCCAGACCAACGGCCTCCAGAATGGCCTGCGCCGGCCCGCGCGCATCCCGCTCGCCGCGTAGCTCCAGCGGCAGCATCGCGTTCTCCAGCGCGGTCAGCGAGGGCAGCAACTGGAACGCCTGGAATACGAAGCCGACCTGTTCACCGCGCAGCTTCGCGCGGCCATCCTCGTCCAGGCCGGCCAGCCAGGTGCCTGCCAGTTCCACATCGCCGCTGCTGGGCGTGTCCAGGCCAGCCAGCAGCGACAGCAGCGTGGACTTGCCCGAACCCGAGGCACCAACGATCGCCACACGCTCGCCGGCGCGGATCGAGAAATCCACGCCTTCCAGTATCGTTAACGGGCCCGAAGGCAGACTCACGCGCTTGCCCAACTGACGGGCACGCACCATCACGGTGTCGGTATCTGCGATGGTTTTCGCAGGCACAGGCGAACGGGTGGCGGCGTCGGAAACCGTCATGGGCACTTCCACTTGAACAAAAAGGGACCCGTCACAATGCGGACTCCATCGACCTGGCGCAAGGTGTGTGCGCTGCTGATCGCGTTCTTCTTCATCGTCCAGACATCGGCGCTGGCGGCCGAATCGCAACGCACCGTGCTGGTGATGGGCGACTCGCTCTCGGCCGCCTACGGGCTTTCACCGGAACAGGGCTGGGTCGCGCTGCTCGGCCAGCGCCTGGGTGAAACCCGTCCGGGCTGGCGCGTGGTCAACGCCAGCGTCAGCGGCGAAACCACCGGCGGCGGCGCGGCACGTTTCCCACGCACGCTGGAAGAACACGCACCGGACATCGTGATCCTGGAACTGGGCGCCAACGACGCCTTGCGCGGCCTGCCGCTGCAACCGGCGCAGGCCAATCTGCAGCGCATCATCGACGCCGCGCACGCCGCCAACGCCAGGGTGCTGCTGGTCGGCATCGAAATTCCACCCAACTACGGCCCGGAGTATGCGAACGCCTTCCGTGCGATGTTCGCCACGCTGGCGCATGAAAACGATCTGGCTTTCATCCCGTTCCTGCTCGAACCCATCGCCACCGATCTTTCCGCGTTCCTGCCCGACACCATCCACCCCACCGCCGAGTCCCAGCCGAAGGTGCTGGAGCATGTGTGGCAAACCCTGGAGCCGATGCTGCAGTAGTCCCGCGTCACACCCGGAGACGGGTGCCCGGGCGATGTCGCCGGGAGGCACAGACCGATCCGGAGCCTGAACTTGCAGTGTCGCAATGGAGTCGCATGTCTCCGTCCGATAGGCATCGGCGTCGTCTTGCAGGATCATCGTGCCGTGAAAATGCACACGCCACCGGAAATCCCGATCCGCCTGTTCCAGACGCAGCTGCACGATTGCGGCTACTACCCGGAGCGTCAGGCGCGCAGTCTGGTGCTCGATCCGGCTTCGCCGTATCTCGCGCTGGCCTATCCCAACGCCATCGATCACGGCTTCCGTCGCTCCAGCCATCAGGTCTACCGACCCCATTGTCCCGACTGCACCGCCTGCACGCCGACGCGCATCGTGGTGGCTGATTTCCGACCGGATCGCAGCCAGCGTCGCTGCACGAACCGCAATGCCGATCTGCACACGGTGGTCGCTCCGGCGCGCATGACCGACGAGTATTTCGCGCTGTACGCGCGCTACCTCGACGCCCGCCATGGCGACGGTCCGATGGCCAATCCCACGCCGGAAGAGTTCGAAAGTTTCCTGATCGGCATGTGGAGCCGCACGCTGTTTCTTGAACTGCGTCGTGGTGACGAGCTTCTCGCTGTCGCGGTCACGGACGCGCTGCCGCAGGGCTTGTCGGCGGTTTACACCTTCTACGAACCGGCCCTGCCGGAACGCAGCCTCGGCACGTTCGCCATCCTGCAACAGCTCGCGCTCGCGGCAAGGCGCGAATTGCCGTTCGTCTATCTGGGGTACTGGCTCCCCGGCCACCCGAAGATGGACTACAAACGACGCTTTGCCGCGCTGCAGATCCTGCGCGACGGGCAATGGCAGCCGGTGACGTGAACGCGCTGCGGGAGAGCATCGCCGCGTTGCCCGCCGGGGCGCTGTGGGTGGGCTTCAGCGGCGGCATGGATTCCATGGTCCTGCTGCACCAGTTGGCGGCGTTGCCCGAAGCGCGCACACGGGGGCTGGTCGCGCTGCATGTGTGTCACGGCCTGCATCCTGACGCCGACGATTGGGCAGCGCACTGCGCCCGATTCGCCGAATCGCTGCGGGTGCCGTTCCAGCGCACGGACGTGTCGGTGCTCAACATCGAGGAGGGGGGCCTGGAAGCCGCAGCCCGTCGGGCTCGCCATGCCGCATTCGCACGCCTGCTGCCCTCGCCCGGTGTGCTCGCACTCGCACACCATCGCGACGATCAGACAGAGACCCTGTTACTGCGCCTGTTGCACGGCGCCGGCCACGAAGGTCTGGCCGGGATGCGTTCACTGCGCATCCTTCAACGCGGCGACGCAACACGCTGGCTGTGGCGACCGCTACTCGATTGTCCGCGCAGCGGTCTGGCCGCCCATGCGGCCGCGCATGCGCTGCCCTTCATCGACGACCCGGCCAATGCCGATTCGCGCTACACGCGCAATCGACTGCGTCATGCGGTGATTCCGGCGATGGAGTCGGCCTTTCCCGGCGCCAGCGCCCGCATCGCCGCCGCTGCGCAGCGCTTGCGGGACGAAGCCGATGCACTGGATGCGATCGCGCTGGACGTCCTCGCCCGGCATCGCGGCGACGATCGCAGCCTGCACTGTGCGGCGCTGCGCGACACGCCGCCTGCGATGGCGCGTCGCGTCGTCGGTGCGTGGCTGGATGGAGAAGGCTTGCCGAGACCTCCCCCGGGCGTCTGGTCGCAACTCGTCGTCGCGCTCGTGGACGCCCGCCCTGACGCGATTCCCGTGCTGGAATGGCGAGGCGCGCGACTGCGTCGCCATCGTGATCGGCTGTACGCCGACGCCGGCCATCCCGTGCCGACAGGCCATTGGTCGCTGACGTGGGATGGCACGACGCCGCTGGTGCTTCCAGACGGGCTGGGCACGCTCGCCTTCGATCCGGCGTTGCGCCAACCTCATGCATTCACCGTTCGACCGCGTCTCGGGGGTGAAACGCTGCGGCTTCGCGGGCGTCAACGTCGCGTCAAGCAGATCCTCCAGGAAAGCGATGTTCCTCCCTGGAAGCGTGATCGGTTGCCTCTCGTTTTCACTGACGATGGCGCCCTCGTCTCAATCGCCGGCCGGTGGAACGACGACGCGTTTTCGCGGTGGATTTCCGACCAAGGCAGCCGTTTTTCTCTGCGTCACGATTGACCCTTTCGACACCGCTGTCGCACACTTCCGTGCCATGCCAACCCCGCCGGACACTTCAGACCCCAACGCGCAGAACGCCGTCGCCCAGTTCGAGCAGTCGCTCGACGAACTGGAAAGCCTCGTGCAGCGCATGGAAAAGGGCGACCTTTCGCTCGATGAATCGCTCGCCGCGTACGAGCGTGGCGTGGGGCTGTATCGGCGTTGCCAGACGGCACTGGAACAGGCCGAGCTGCGCGTCCGCCTGCTGGCCGATCCGCTGGATCCCGACAGCGCCGAACCCTTCGACGATGGCGACTGAGCAGGCGCCCCACTGGCACCGCTGGGCCGAGCGCTGCGAATCCATCCTTGCCAACGCGATCCACTCGCGCGCCGACGGTGACGCTCGATTGGCCGAGGCGATGGCCTACGCCGCACTGGATGGCGGCAAGCGCATGCGTCCATTGCTGGTTTACGCGACCGGCACCGCGCTCGGCGCCAGTGAATCCACGCTGGACATTCCGGCCGCTGCGATCGAGCTGATCCACGCCTATTCGCTGGTACACGATGACCTGCCCGCAATGGACGACGATGCTCTGCGTCGCGGCAAACCCACGGTGCACGTGGCCTACGACGAAGCAACGGCGATCCTAGCTGGCGACGGTCTGTTGACGCTGGCGTTCGAACTGCTCGGTCAGGCTCCCATGGCGCCTCCCATGATCGTGGCGATGCTGCAGACCTTGGCACGGGCCGCCGGAATGCAAGGCATGGTTGCCGGTCAGTCGATAGACTTGGCACATGTCGGCCAGTCGATGTCGCTGGAGGCGCTGCGCCAGATGCACGGCGCCAAGACGGGCGCGTTGATCCGCTGCGCCGTGCAACTTGGCGCGTTGACGGCAAACGCCGATGCCACGGCATGCGCGGCGCTCGATGATTTTGCCGACGCTCTCGGGCTGGCATTCCAGATCCGGGACGACATTCTCGACGTCGAAGGTGATCCGGACCTGATCGGCAAGACCGCTGGCAAGGATGCCGTCAACGCCAAACCCACCTACCCGGCGCTGCTCGGACTCGACGGATCGCGCGCGCTGCTCGCGGAATTGGCGCAACGCATGGATAACGCGTTGTCTCGCGTGCCGGCTGACACCGGCGAACTTGCCCGCTTGGCCGATTTCGCCGCAACGCGCGCGCACTGAGCGCCATCGAGGATGCACCCATCGAAGTTGTGGGGAATGTGACCCCGACCTGCGGGTAACGGCAACCCGCCGCCTGCGTGCGACGGAAATGTTCGGCGGCGGTTTGCGCGAACTCGCCGCAAACCGCATACCTTCAGGCCCGGAATGTTTGACCCCGACACATCGCACGGCGTCGCGAGCACGCCCACCGCGAGCGATGTCGATCAGCCCGGCTTCACCGCGATCTTGAGCACGCCATCGCGCTGATTGGCGAACACCTCATAGGCCGCGACGATGTCGTCGAGCGGGTACTGGTGCGTCACCAGCAATCCGAGATCCAGCCGTTCTGCAGCAATCACGTTCATCAGCCGGCGCATCCGCTCCTTGCCACCCGGACACAACGCCGTATTGATTCGGTGGTCGCCGAGGCCTGCAGCAAATGCACCGATCGGAATCGTCAGATCCTCCGAGTAGACCCCGAGACTGGACAGCGTGCCGCCCGGCTTCAGGCAACGCAGTGATTGCTCGAACGTCGTCTGCGTGCCGAGCGCTTCGATGGCCGAGTCGGCACCACGGCCGCCGGTGAGCTTCATCACCTCGTCCACGACATCGCAATTCCGGAAATTGAGAGTCACATCCGCGCCCATTTTCTTTGCGATCCCGAGGCGGTGATCGTTGCCGTCGACGGCGATGATAGTGGTCGCGCCGAGCAGACGCGCACCCGCGGTGGCGCACAGGCCGATCGGGCCCTGCGCAAACACCACGACCGTGTCGCCGATGCGGATGTTGGCGTTCTCCGCGCCCTTGAAGCCGGTGGACATGATGTCCGGGCACATCAGCACCTGCTCGTCGGTCAGTCCTTCGGGAATCGGTGCGAGATTGGCCTGCGCGTCCGGCACCAGCACGTATTCGGCCTGGGTGCCGTCGATCAGGTTGCCGAAGCGCCAACCGGCGGTCGCCTTGTAACCGTGGCAACCACAACGACCGGATGCGGTGAGGTAACTGCCGTCCTGCGACGCGACGCCATCCTGTGCTGCATAGGAATTGAAGTTCGGGCAAATCGCTCCGGCCACCACGCGCTGACCTTCGTGGTAACCCGTCACGGCGCTGCCCAACTTCTCGATCACGCCCACCGGTTCGTGGCCCACGGTCAGCCCGCGCGCAACGGGATATTCCCCTTTGAGGATGTGAACGTCGGTGCCGCAAATCGTCGTGGTGGTAATGCGGATCAGCGCATCATTCGGCCCCACGTCCGGGATGGGCTTGTCGGCCAATTCAATCCGGCCCGGCTCAACGAATATCGCCGCCTTCATCATCTTAGCCATGGGTAGCACTCCTTCATGTCGGGGACCGGACGGTTGGCATCCTTGACGTGATGCCAGCCCCATGCAGGCTACTCGGCCTGGGGCAGGACGATCTTGCGCCAGATCAAGCCGGGCATGGCGTGATGTCAGCGTGGCAGGGCCCCGAGCGTTTCCAGCGCACGTCGGGTGATCGCAAGGCGCTTGGGCGTGTCATCCGGCGTCGCCATGTCAATGTTGAGTGCGAAGAACCAGCGCGCCCCGGCACGCTCCACCCAGCCGACATGCCAACCGATGTCCGGCGCGTTGTCGCGACTTGCCCATCCGGTCTTGGCGTGAATCGCGTGATCTGTACCGTCCTCCATCAAGGCGATCCGGCGCACTGCTTCCTGCACCTCCGGGCGGAATGGCAGCGTGCCGGCAGCGAGCGAGCGCACAAACGCGATCTGTTGTTCGGCAGTGATCCGGAGCGCGCCGCCGCGAAGCCAGAACTGGTCGATCCCGCCGCCGGACTCGGCGTTCCCGTAACCGACACGTTGCAGCCATGCATCCATGCAGGTCTGTCCGACCCGCCGCGCCACTTCCTGGTTGAGCCACACCACCGAATACCGCATGCCACTGGCGAGCGAGTGATCGCGATTCCAGATCGGCAACCACCGTGTCTCGCCATCCCAGCGCAACACGTCGTGCTCGTCGGCCAGCACGCCCGTTTCCAGCGCCACCAGTGCATTGAACAGCTTGAACGTGGACGCGGGAGAATAAGCGACATGCGCACGCTCGGCGTTGTGCACCAGCCACGCATCGTCGCGTTCGGCATGAACCAGAAGCGTGCCTGTCACGCCGGCCTCCCTGAAAAAGTCCGCCCAATCCGCACGTGCTTGCCACTCGGCACGAACCGGCGAAACCATCATCGCCAGCAACAGAACAATCCAACGTTTCATCGGTGTTTCCTTCTCGGCAGGGGCACGCAGATTTTCACAGCCACATGGCGTTTTCCGGGCGCAATCGGGCCGGCGGAACCATCGCCCGCCACCGCACCGATACCGGAGCGACCGACGGAAACGGAGCGGATTGGACCGTGTCATGGCACGGGGGATCGGACATGTCGCATGCCCCACCGGCTCCGACGTTCTGACAGAATCGCCGAACCCCGGCCATCGCATGAACCGCACTGCATGAGCAGCCTCGTCCCACCCCGCAACTCGGCCAGACGCGTCCTGTTTGCCAGCCTCATCGGCACCACGATCGAGTTTTTCGATTTCTACATCTACGCGACGGCCGCGGTGCTGGTGTTCCCGGCGCTGTTCTTCCCGGATTCCGATCCCACCACGGCCACGCTCCAATCACTTGCCACGTTCGCACTGGCATTTTTTGCCCGCCCGGTCGGCTCGGCGGTGTTCGGGCATTTCGGTGACCGCGTCGGTCGCAAGGCCACGCTGGTGGCGGCCCTGCTGACCATGGGCATCTCGACCGTGTTGATCGGCTTCCTGCCGACGTACGCCAGCATCGGTGTCGCGGCCCCGGCACTGCTTGCGTTGTGCCGATTCGGCCAGGGGCTCGGGCTGGGTGGTGAATGGGGTGGCGCAGTGTTGCTGGCCACCGAGAATGCCCCGCCCGGCAAGCAGGCGTGGTACGGCATGTTCCCGCAGCTTGGCGCGCCACTCGGCTTCCTGCTGTCCACCGGCAGCTTTCTGCTGCTCGCACGGACTCTGGACGAAGCCTCGTTCTTCGCCTGGGGTTGGCGCGCCCCCTTCATTGCCAGTGCCGCACTGGTGTTCGTCGGGTTGTGGGTCCGGCTGCGCATCGAGGAAACCCCGGATTTCAGGAAGACGCTGGCGTCCGGCTCGCGCGTGCGCCTGCCGATGGCCACCGTCATCACCCGGCATCCCCGCACGCTGATCGCCGGCACGCTCGGCGCGGTGGCGACATTCGTGCTTTTTTACCTGATGACGGTGTTCACCCTGAGCTGGGGCACCAGTCGTCTCGGATACTCCCGCGAAGCGTTCCTGCTGCTCCAGATGATCGGCGTGTTGTTTTTCGCTGCCGCGATTCCGGTATCCGCGATACTCGCCGACCGCCATGGCCGGCGCCGCACACTGGTCTGGGCAAGTGCCGCCATCGGGCTGTTCGGTCTGGTGTTCGCGCCGTTGTTTTCCAGCGGAAGCATGCTGGGCACCGTGGGCTTCCTGTCCCTGGGACTGGTGCTGATGGGATTCACCTACGGCCCGCTCGGCGCCGCACTGGCGGAACTGTTTCCGACCGAAGTCCGCTACACCGGCGCGTCGCTGACGTTCAATCTCGCGGGCATTCTCGGTGCTTCGCTGGCACCGTACATCGCCACCTGGCTGGCGACGAATCATGGTCTGGAATCGGTGGGACACTACCTCACCGCCGCTGCGGTGATCACGCTATTGGCGCTGCTGGCCGTTGGGAAGCCGGTGCCCCGATAGGTTAGTCTTTACCCCGATGAACGCCCCAATCCAGCGCGACTTCGCGCTTTCTCCCGAGGACAACGATCGATTGGCCAGTCTCTGCGGGCCATTCGACCAGCACCTGCGCCAGATCGAACTTCGGCTCGGCGTGGAAATCGGCAACCGTGCCTTCGTATTCCGGGTCATCGGTGATCCGGATGCCACGCGCGTGGCCGAACGCACCATTCTTTCGCTTTACGATCAAGCCAGGAACACCACGCTGGAAGCCCACGATGTGCACTTGGCACTGCAGGAATCCGGCGCTGAACGCATCGAGCAGCAGGCGGAATCAGACGCCGCAGCATCGGTGCAGAACGTCGCGATCAAGGTCAAGCGCGGCACGATCCGCGGCCGGGGCCCGAACCAGTCCCGCTACCTGCACGCCATCGCCACGCACGACATCAATTTCGGCATCGGCCCGGCCGGCACCGGCAAGACCTTCCTGGCCGTGGCGAGCGCGGTGGAAGCACTGAATGAATCCCGGGTGCAACGCCTCATCCTGGTGCGTCCAGCCGTGGAAGCGGGCGAGAAACTCGGATTCCTGCCAGGCGATCTGACCCAGAAAGTGGATCCGTATCTGCGCCCGCTGTACGACGCACTGTATGAAATGCTCGGCGTGGACAAGGTCATGAGGCTGATGGAGCGCAACGTGATCGAAGTCGCGCCGCTGGCCTACATGCGCGGACGCACGCTCAACGACGCCTGGGTGATTCTGGACGAAGCCCAGAACACCACGATCGAGCAGATGAAGATGTTCCTCACCCGCATCGGCTTCGGTTCGACCGCCGTCGTGACCGGCGACCTCACCCAGACCGACCTGCCGAAATCGCAGAAATCCGGCCTGCGCGATGCGATCGAGGTGCTGCGCGCGGTGGACGGCATCAGCTTCACTTTCTTCACCGCGCACGACGTGGTGCGCCACCCGCTGGTGGCGCGCATTGTTCGGGCGTACGAAGCACGCGACGGGGGCAACGAATGACGCGCGCGCGGCCTTCGCTGGAGCTGGATCTGGGCGTCAGTTATGCCCTCTCCCGGCGCGGCCTTCCGGCCAGCAGTTCGTTCCGCCGCTGGGTAACAGCCGCCTTGCAGGACCGGGTGAAGCGCGCCGACCTGGCATTGCGCATCGTCGACGAGCGCGAAGGCCTGGCCCTCAACCGGCATTACCGCGGCAAGGACTACGCCACCAACGTGCTGAGTTTTCCCGCCGACCTGCCCGAAGGCGTGCAGTTGCCGGTGCTCGGCGACATCGTGCTCTGCGCCCCGGTCGTGGCACGCGAGGCGCACGAACAAGGCAAACGCCTGCATCATCATTACGCTCACCTGACCGTGCACGGCGTGTTGCATTTGCTCGGCTTCGACCACGAAGACGAACGCGAGGCCGAGGCGATGGAGTTTCTCGAACGCCAGATCCTCGCTGGCCTCGACATCGACGACCCGTACCGCGAGTGAGTCCGCCAGTTCATGCCTGGGGACGATTTGAGCTAGACTCGTGCGCCCCCTGCGCTACCGGCCATTGCCGATTCCACGATGTCCGAGGAACCAAGTAGTAGTAGCGGCTCGTCTCCCAGATCCTGGCTCGAACGCATAGGCCAGGCACTCTCGAACGAGCCGCGCAACCGTGAGGAACTGCTCGAAGAGCTGCGTTCCGCCCAGGCCAACGGCCTGCTGACCGCCGACACGCTGGCGATGATGGAAGGTGCAATCACCGTTTCCGAACAAAGCGTCGGGGATGTGATGGTGCCGCGGGCCCAAGTGGTATCCATTGATGTCGATTCCCCGTATCTGGATGTGGTCCGGACCGCGGTCGAGTCCGGCCATTCGCGCTTTCCGGTGCATGGCGAGGACCGCGACGAAATCCTCGGCATCCTGCTGGCCAAGGACCTGTTGCGTGCGCTGGTGGATGGCCGCCATCCCGAAACCATCCGCGAACTGCTGCGTCCGGCCGTCCTGATTCCCGAGTCCAAGCGCCTCAACGTGCTGCTGAAGGAGTTCCGCCTGTCGCGCAACCACATGGCGATCGTGGTGGACGAATACGGTGGCGTCGCCGGCCTGGTCACCATCGAAGACGTGCTCGAACAGATCGTCGGCGAGATCGACGACGAATACGACGATGCGCCTGGCGACACCTTGATCCAGGCACAGGCCGACGGCCGCTACGTCATCGACGCACTCACCCCGATCGACGATTTCAACCAGCGTTTCGGCGCCCATTTCGACGACAGCGAATACGACACGCTGGGCGGCATGCTGGCCGCAGCGATCGGGCACCTGCCCGAAACGGGCGAGGAAATCAGCATCGGTCGTTTCGATTTCCGCATCGCGCGCGCCGACGCCCGGCGCGTGCACGCGCTCCACGTGATCGTGCGAGGCGATGCTTAGCCGCGTGCGCGGGGCGTGCGCTGCCGTGCTGTTTTTCGTGCTGACCAGTCTCGCTCTGGCCCAATCGCCAGTGGCCGAGCCGGCGCCGCAGATCGGCATCGTCACGATGACTCCGGGTAGCGAATACTGGGCTCGGTTCGGCCACAACGCGATCGTGGTGGATGACCCGTCAAGCGGCGTGCGCCTGTCTTACAACTACGGCTACTTCGACTTCGACCAGCCCGGCTTTCTCGCACGCTTCCTGCGCGGACAGATGCGCTACCGGCTCGTGCTGATGCGGCTGGAGGACGACCTTCGCGGCTACGCCTCCGATGGGCGCGGCGCATCCGTGCAATGGCTCGACCTTCGGCCCGAGCAGGCCCATGCGCTGAGTGATTTCCTGGCCTGGAACGCACTGCCGGAGAATGCCGAGTACCGCTACGACTATTTCACCGACAACTGCTCCACACGCGTGCGTGATGCACTGGATCGAGCGCTCGATGGCGCGTTGTCGCGGCAGATGTCGGGGCGCTCGCACGGGCTGACGTACCGCGTCGAGTCACTGCGACTGGGTGCGGATGTGCCGTGGCTTCTTCTGGGCATGCACGCAGGCCTGGGGCCTGCGGCAGATCGCCCGTTGTCGATCTGGGACGAGGCCTTCGTGCCGCAGCGCCTGGCCGATGCACTCGACCGCGCCACCAACAGCGACGGCCAGCCGCTGGTGCGCGCGCGCCAGAACCTGCTGCCCGACCGCCTCGCTCTCGAGCGTGCGACTGCATCGAATCTGCGCTGGCCCTTCGCGCTTACCGGACTGGGTGCCGCGCTCTTTTTGGCGTGGTCCCTGCGCGAACGCGCCGGACGTCTCCAGCGACTCGGCGGCGCCTTGCTCGCCGGAGGCCTCCTCGCACTGTGCGGATTGGGTGGCATGTGCCTGATCGCGCTGTGGGCGTTGACCGAGCACGTGGCGGCCTACGGCAACGAGAATCTGCTGTTGTTCAATCCGCTATGCCTCCTGCTGCTGGGTGCACTGCCGGCACTGGCCCGTGGCACGACGCCACACCCGTGGCTGCGCCATCTGGGGATGATCGTGGCAACCTGCGCCGTTTTCGCGCTGTTCCTGCGATTCCTACCGTTTCGGATCCAGAACAACGGCGACTTCATCGTGCTGCTCGGACCGATCCATGTCGCGCTGGCGTGGCGGATGTCGCGCCAGGCCCGCACGCCCTGGCAACCCCGCAATTGAAGGGGTTGCAGCAGCGGCCAACTGCTGCAGTATCACCCCCATCTGAGTGTTTTTCCCGCAGGGGGAGTCGTTCCGGCGGCGTCGCAACGACGTCGTCGGAACCGTTTTTTGCCGCAGCCGGCCGAGCTTCGGCGAAAAACCCGACCAATCTGAACCAAGCCTTCAGTCTAATACTCGGAAGCACGAGGCTCGAGCTATAATTTCCAGTTGCCAGCCGGTGTTTCATCGGCGGCCGTTTACTCTCCCGACCTCCCCACTCAAAGCGCCGGCAACGCCGGCTCCGGCAAGGCCATCGTGAGCAGCCTGATCCAGAAATTCCAGCAATCCTCCCCTCTGGCCGGCGGCAACGCCGATTATGTCGAAAGCCGGTACGAAGCCTGGCTTGCCGATCCGAATGCGGTATCGCCGGAATGGCGCACCTACTTTGAGACGTTCAAGGGCCGCGAGGCCGGCGACGTACCTCATTCGGCGGCCATCGAGCGTATCGCTCTGGCCGCACAAATTGCTCCCCGGCTCGGCCCCAGCTCGGTCGTCAGCGATGGCTACTCGGAAAGTCAGGGCGGCGTCCGCAAACTGGTCACGGCCTACCGTTCCCGTGGCCATCTCGCCGCAAACCTGGACCCGCTGGGCATGGTTCCCGCTCCCGATGCGCCGGATCTGGACCTCCCGTTCCATGGCCTTTCCCAGGCCGATCTGGACGTGGAATTCACCACGGGCACGTTCTTCGGCCCGGAGCGCATGCCTCTGCGCGCCCTGCTTTCGGCGCTGCGGTCAACCTACAGCAGCTCCATCGGCGCGGAGTTCATGCACATCTCCGATGCGACGCAGCGCCAGTGGATCTACAAACGTATCGAACAGGCCGGCGGCAAGTTCGACCTCGGCCCGCAACAGCGCATCCGGTTGCTCGAGCGCCTGACCGCCGCCGAAGGGCTGGAGCGCTACCTTCACACCAAGTACGTCGGCCAGAAGCGTTTTTCGCTGGAAGGTGGCGACAGCCTGATTCCGCTGCTGGATGTGCTGGTGCACGAATCCGGCGCCGCCGGTGTCAAGGAACTGGCCATCGGCATGGCCCATCGCGGCCGCTTGAACGTCCTGGTGAACACGCTGGGCAAATCCCCGGCGAAGTTGTTCGACGAATTCCAGGGCAAGTTCGACCATCCCGATTCGCCCGACCATTCCGGCGACGTGAAGTACCACATGGGCTTCTCGTCCGATGTGATGACGCCGAGCGGCGCGGTGCATCTGGCGCTGGCGTTCAATCCGTCGCATCTGGAAATCGTCGATCCGGTGGTCGCCGGTTCGGTGCGGGCCCGACAGGTGCGGCACGAGGACGGCACCCATGAATTGGCGATGCCGATCCTGATCCACGGCGATGCGGCCTTCGCCGGCCAGGGCGTGGTGATGGAGCTGCTCCAGATGTCGCAGGCACGCGGCTTCAAGGTCGGCGGCACGCTGCATGTCGTGGTCAACAATCAGGTCGGCTTCACCACCAGCCGTCCGGACGATGCGCGCTCCACGCTGTATTGCACCGACGTGGCCAAATTCGTCGGCGCGCCGGTATTCCACGTCAACGCTGACGACCCCGAGGCGGTCGCCTTCGTTGCCAGGCTCGCCTTCGACTACCGTCGCCAGTTCAAGCGCGACGTCGTGATCGACCTCGTCTGCTACCGCCGCCATGGCCACAACGAGGCTGATGAGCCGGCCGCGACACAGCCGCTGATGTACCAGAACATCCGCAGCCGCAAGACCACGCGCGAGCTGTATGCCGACAAGCTCCAGAGCGCCGGCGTAATCGCTGCCGGCCAGGCCCAGCAGATGGTGCAGGACTACCGCGCCAAGCTCGACAAGGGCGAGGTCACCACCGAACTGGCGCCGCCGACCGACGGCCTGGTCACGATCGATTGGACACCCTTCCTAGGCGGCTCCATCGCCGACCCGGTTGCCACCGGCGTGCTGCGCAAGGACATCGACGCACTGGCATTGGCCATCAACACCGTCCCGGACGATCTCACGCTGCACCCGCGTGTCGCCAAGATTTACGAGGATCGTCTCAAGATGGCCGCAGGCGAGCTGCCGGGCGACTGGGGCTTTGCCGAGAATCTGGCCTACGCCACCTTGATCAAGGAAGGCTATCGCCTGCGCCTTGTTGGCCAGGATGCGGGCCGCGGCACGTTCTTCCATCGCCATGGCGTGTTGCACGACCAGACCAGTGGCCGCACCTACATGCCGCTGAGTCAGCTGGCGAAGCGCGCCGAGGACGTCACCATCATCGACTCGCTGCTTTCCGAAGAGGCAGTGATGGCGTTCGAGTACGGTTATTCGACCTCCGACCCCTACACCCTCGGCATCTGGGAAGCCCAGTTCGGCGATTTCGCCAACGGTGCGCAGGTGGTGATCGACCAGTTCATCAGTTCCGGTCAATCCAAGTGGGGGCGCCTCTGCGGCTTGTCCCTGTTCCTGCCTCACGGCTATGAAGGTCAGGGCCCCGAACACAGCTCGGCACGCCTGGAGCGATTCCTCCAGCTGTGCGCGCTGGCGAACATGCAGGTCGTGGTGCCGACCACCCCGGCGCAGGCCTTCCACATGATCCGTCGCCAGATGAAGCTGCCGACGCGCGTGCCGCTGGTGGTGATGACGCCCAAGTCGCTGTTGCGCCACAAGCTGGCGGTTTCCACGCTGGATGAACTGGCGTTGGGCAGCTTCCAGCGCCTGATCCCCGACACCACGGCCGCCGAGCCGTCCAAGGTGAAGCGCGTGGTGCTGTGCTCGGGCAAGGTTTATTACGACCTGCTCGACGAAGCCGGTAAGCGCGGCATTACCGATGTCGCGCTGGTGCGCGTCGAACAGCTCTATCCGTTCCCGCGAGAAGAACTCATCGCCGAGCTCAAGCGCTTCCCCAAGGCCAACGATGTGGTCTGGTGTCAGGAGGAACCGCAGAACCAGGGGGCGTGGTATCAGATCCAGCACCACCTGCGTTTCTGCCTGCAGGGCAACCAGAACCTCAGTTATGCCGGACGCACCCGCTCGCCCGCACCGGCGGCGGGGCACTTGGCCACGCACAACGCCGAACAGGCGAAACTGGTCGAAGATGCGCTCGTCGCCAAGCTCGGCGACGGCCACGTCGCCGAATAAGTCATCCTTTCCAAACCCAAACACGCCATCAAAGGACGCGCTGCCATGTCCATCGAAGTCAAAGTCCCGGTGCTGCCGGAATCGGTCTCCGACGCCACCATCGCCACCTGGCACAAGAAGCCCGGCGATGCGATTTCCCGCGACGAGAATCTCGTCGATCTGGAAACCGACAAGGTCGTACTGGAAGTGCCCGCTCCGGTGGACGGCGTGCTGAAGGAAATCCGCTTCGAATCCGGTGCAACCGTCACTTCGGATCAGGTGTTGGCCATCATCGAGGAAGGCGCCGTTGCAGCCGCACCGGCCAAGGCCGAAGCGCCCAAAGCCGCCAAGCCTGACGCACCCGCCGCTGCCGCTGCACCGGCCAAGTCCGCCGGGGCGTCGTTGCCGCCCGGCGCGCGTTTCGCAGCCGAGGTGAATCAGGTCAATCCGGCGGATGTCGCCGGAACCGGTCGTCGTGGCGCGGTGACGAAGGAAGACATCCTCAACCACGTCAAGAACGCCCCCGTCGGCGGCGGTGCCCGTCCCGAAGAGCGCGTGCCGATGACGCGCATCCGCAAGCGCATTGCCGAACGTCTGATGGAATCGAAGAATTCCATCGCGATGCTGACCTCGTTCAACGAGATCAACCTCGGCAAGGTGATGCAGCTGCGCAAGGAAATGCAGGAATCGTTCGAGAAGGCCAACGGCATCAAGCTCGGCTTCATGAGCTTCTTCGTGAAGGCCGCAGCCGAAGCACTGAAGCGCCATCCGGTCGTCAATGCCTCGGTCGATGGCGATGACATCATCTACCACGGCTATGCCGACATCTCGATCGCGGTGTCGACGGAAAAAGGTCTGGTCACACCGGTGCTTCGCAACGCCGAGCGCATGACCTTCGCCGACGTCGAACGCGGCATTGCCGACTACGCCAAGGCAGCGCGCGAAGGCGGCCTGAAGCTGGAAGACCTGCAGGGCGGCACCTTCACGATCACCAACGGCGGCACCTTCGGTTCGCTGTTCTCCACGCCGATCGTCAACCCGCCGCAGTCGGCCATCCTCGGCATGCACGCGATCAAGGAGCGCGCCATCGTCGAGAACGGCCAGGTGATCGCGGCGCCGATGATGTACGTCGCGTTGTCCTATGACCACCGCATCATCGATGGAAAGGACGCGGTGCTGTTCCTGGTGGACATCAAGAACCAGCTGGAAAACCCGCACCGCATGCTGCTGGGCCTGTAAGGAGCTCCACTCATGGCAGATCAATTCGACGTCGTCGTCATCGGTGCCGGCCCCGCCGGCTATCACGCAGCGATCCGTGCTGCGCAACTGGGCAAGAAGGTGGCCTGCATCGATGCGGCGCTGGGCAAGGACGGCAAGCCCGCCCTCGGCGGCACCTGCCTGCGCGTGGGCTGCGTACCGTCCAAGGCACTGCTGGACTCGACCCACCAGTACGAGAACATGCTGCACAAGTTCGATCAGCACGGCATCAGCTTCAAGGATGCGGCGATTGACGTGGCCAAGATGGTCGCCCGCAAGGACGGCATCGTGAAGCAGTTCACCGGCGGCATCGCCATGCTGTTCAAGGCCAACAAGGTGACGCCCTACCACGGCTTCGCCACCCTGCACCCGAACCGCGTGGTGAAGGTGAAGCAGCACGACGGCAGCGAGGTCGAGCTGACGGGAAGCAACATCATCCTCGCCGCAGGCTCCGATTCGATCGAACTGCCGTTCGCCAAGTTCGACGGCGAGAACATCGTCGACAACGTCGGTGCGCTGGATTTCACCGACGTGCCGCAGCGACTGGCCGTGATCGGTGCCGGCGTGATCGGACTGGAGTTGGGCAGCGTGTGGAAGCGCCTGGGCGCGGAAGTGACCATCCTCGAGGCCATGCCGGAGCTGCTGGCCGCCGCCGATGCCGAAGTCGCCAAACTCGCCGCGCGCGAATTCAAGAAGGCCGGCCTGGACATCAAGCTGGGCGCCAAGGTTTCCAGGGCCGAGGTCACCGGCAAGGGCAAGAAGAAGGAAGTCGCCCTGACCTACACCGACGCCAAGGGCGAGGAGCAGAGCCTGGTGGTCGACAAGTTGCTGGTGGCCGTGGGCCGACGCGCCGCCTCCAGGGGCCTGCTGGCCGAGGGCACCGGCGTGCAGCTCAACGAGCGCGGCCAGATCGTGGTCGACGACCACTGCCACACCGGCGTGGACGGCGTCTGGGCGATCGGCGACTGCGTGCGTGGTCCGATGCTTGCGCACAAGGGCTTCGAGGAAGGCATTGCGGTCGCCGAGCTGATCGCCGGCCTGCCGGGCCACGTCAACTTCGACACCATTCCGTGGGTGATCTACACCTCGCCGGAAATCGCCTGGGTCGGCAAGACCGAGCAACAGCTCAAGGCCGAGGGCGTGCCGTACAAGACCGGCAGTTTCCCGTTTGCCGCTGTCGGCCGCGCCGTGGCGATGGCCGAGGCCACCGGCTTCGTCAAGGTGATCGCGCACGCCGAGACCGACCGCGTGCTGGGTCTGCACATCATCGGCGCGAACGCGTCCGAGCTGGTGCACGAGGGCGTGCTGACAATGGAATTCTCCGGCTCCGCAGATGATCTTGCCCGCATTTGCCATGCGCATCCGACGCTTTCCGAAGCCATCCATGATGCGGCGATGGCGGTGGACAAGCGCGCCATCCACAAGGCCAACTGACGCACACTGCAGTTCGCACGGGCACGGCAGCGGACGCCGCCGTGCCCTTCGCTCCGGGCCGCACGGCCTACCAGGTTGCCCGCCGGGCACCGGACCTTGCAGGGACGACGGATATGACCACGCTTCCCGACACATTCTCCGCCTTCCGCATCCAGCAGGACGATGCCGGCCACCGCGCCGGTATCGAAACGTTGTCGCTGGAGGATCTCTCGCCCGGCGACGTGGTCATCCGCGCGACGTACTCCTCGGTCAACTACAAGGACGCACTGGCCGGCACGGGACGCGGCAAGATCCTGCGTCGCTTCCCGTTGGTCGGCGGCATCGATGTCGCCGGCACGGTGGTGTCGAGCGAGAACCCGGATTTCGCGCCGGGTGACGAAGTCATCGTCACCGGTTGCGGCCAGTCGGAAACGCGCGACGGCGGGTATGCCGGATTCGTTCGCGCCGCCGCCGACAGCGTCGTGCGATTGCCCATCGGCCTGAGTTTGCGGGAGGCCATGATTCTGGGCACCGCCGGATTCACGGCAGCCTTGGCGTTGTTGCGGATGGAACGCCTCGGGCAACACCCCGAACAGGGACCGATCGTGGTCACCGGTGCGTCGGGCGGCGTCGGCACACTCGCCATCGACATCCTGACCCGTGCCGGCTACGAGGTACACGCCATCACCGGCAAGCTCGAGCAACTCGACTTCCTGACCATGCTCGGTGCTCGGCAGGTGATTTCACGCGAGAAGCTGTACTGGGGTCAGCGTCCGCTGGAAACGGTCCATTGGGCCGGAGCACTGGATGGCGTGGGCGGCGAGATGCTCGAAGGCCTGACCCGCGTGATCGGCCCGGGCGGGGCCATCGCCTCCTACGGCATGGCCGGAGGCATAGAGCTGCACACCACGGTGATGCCCTTCATCCTGCGCGGCATCTCGCTGGTGGGGCTTTCGGCATCCAACACCTGCCGTGCCGATCGCGACACGGTGTGGGAACGGCTCGCGACCACGTGGCGTCCGGCTCATCTGGAAGCCATCTGTACCCGCGAAATCGATCTGGATACGCTTCCCCGGACATTCCAGACTCTGCTGGACGGGCAAGCGATGGGACGCACGGTCGTGCGACTTTGATCGAACCACCAGATCAACTCTTTATAATCAGTCAGTTGAAAAAAAACCCTGTGGAACAGCGCGTGGGCCGCAGGGCATACTTCGCAATTCCGCACCCTTACCCTTCAACCCGGCCCTGCAAGGCGCTAGAATCGGCCCTTCATCAGGGGGACGCCCGCAGTTCGGGGCGGCCGCAACACATTCGAGGGACCTATGGCTCGTGTTCTGATCGTCGATGATTCACCTTCCCAACTGATGGGCATGAAGCTCATCATCGAACGCCTTGGGCATGAAACCCTTACTGCGGAAGATGGTGCGTTGGGCGTTGAAGCCGCCAAGCGCGAACTGCCGGACCTGATTCTCATGGATGTGGTGATGCCCAATCTCAACGGGTTCCAGGCCACCCGCTCCATTTCCAAGAACCCGGAAACGGCACACATCCCCATCATCCTGGTCACCACCAAGGATCAGGAAACCGATCGCGTTTGGGGCATGCGGCAAGGTGCCAAGGCATACCTCACCAAGCCGGTCAACGAGGGCGCGCTGATCAAGCTGGTGAAGGAGCTGCTTCCAGCCTGATTGCAGCCATCCGGACTTTCGCGGCATGAAAAAGACCGGCGCTGGTGGCGTCGGTCTTTTTTTCGAGCCCGGGTCAGGTGTTGCCGTCAGCGGTCAAGAGCTTCACCACGCTGGAAAAATCCAACCCACCGCGCCCGGCACGACTGTTCATCGCATAGAGATTGCGGGCCAGTTCGCCGAGCGGAATCGATGCACCCACGCCCATCGCCGCTTCTGCAGCGAGCCCGAGATCCTTGAGCATCAGGTCGTTGCCGAATCCGCCGCTGTAACCGCGCGATGCAGGCGCGTTCTCCAGCACGCCGGGCCACGGATTGCACACTTCGGTTGCCCAACTGCGGCTGGTACTCACCGCCATCATCTGCGACAACGCCGTCGCATCCAGCCCGTGCGACACGCCCAGCGCGATCGCCTCGCCGGTGGCCGCCATGATCACGCCCAGCGCCATGTTGTTGCACAGCTTGGCGACCTGGCCTGCGCCCGCAGCGCCCATGTGGAAAATGTTTTTGCCCATCGCCGAAAGCACCGGACGGGCGCGCTCCAGCGCATCGGCATCACCGCCAACGATGAAGGTCAGCGTACCGGCTGCCGCACCCGCCGTACCGCCGGAAACCGGCGCATCGATCATCGCCAGCCCGCGCGCGGCCGCCGCTTCAGCCACCTTGCGCGCCGTGGCCGGTGCGATGGTGCTGCTGTCGATCACCAATGCGCCCGGCGCGATCGCGCCAAGGATGCCGTTGTCGCCCAGATACACGCCTTCGACGTGACGGCTGGCCGGCAACATCGTGATCACCACCTGCGCACCTTTCACCGCGTCCACGGCACTGGCGGCGGAGACGGCGCCCGCTGCCACCGCAGCTTCCAGCGCCGATGGGACAAGATCGAACACGCTGACGGGATAGCCGGCCTTGACCAGATTGGCGGCCATCGGCCCGCCCATGTGGCCAAGTCCGATGAACGCGATGGCTGGATGCGATGTGGTGCTCATGTCGGTTCCTTCGTGATTTTTTTTCAGATTACGCCGCTATCGCAGCGGTGCGCGCTGCGGATCATCACGACCCAAGTCCGCGAGTGGGTGCGCCGAAGCCGGCCACGGCGCGGTGAAGAAGCGCTCGATGAAGGCCGCATCGGCTTCCTCCAACGTGGCCGGATTCCATTGCGGATTCTTGTCCTTGTCGATCAGCAGGGCGCGGATGCCCTCGGCGAAATCGCCATGCGCGGTGCAGGCCAGGGCGGCGATGAGTTCGAGCGCGAACACCTCGGCCAGCGACAACCGGCTGGCACGACGTTGCAATTCCCACGACAAGCGGATCGCCGATGGACAGCCACGCGCCAGCGCCGCCTGCGCCTTCTGCCACCAAGGATCATCGAGTGCGGTTTGCGCGATGGCGGCGATGGCGGCTTCGAGCGACGCGCCGCCGCAGCAGGCATCGATCGTGGTGCGCAGCCGATGCAGCGAGCCTTCGGCAAGTTCGGTCAGCGCGAAACCGCGCAACAGCGCATCGAGCGTGGCGGCATCGGCACCTGCTTCGCCGCGCCATGCCGTGGCGGCCAGCGCATCAAGCAATTCGTCGTGCCGTTCGCTGGCTACCGCGTGATCGGCGAAACCGGCGTACAGCGCATCGGCGGCATTGATGCTGGCACCGGTCAGTGCCAGGAAACGCCCGGTCGCGCCGGGCGCGCGCGACAGCATCCAGGTGCCGCCGACATCGGGAAACAGGCCGATGCCGATTTCCGGCATAGCCAGCCGCGAGGCTTCAGTGACGACGCGATGGCTGGCGCCGGCCATGAGGCCGATACCGCCGCCCATGACGATGCCATGGCCCCAACACAACACCGGCTTGGGATAAGCGTGGATGAGGTAATCGAGCCGATACTCGCGCGAAAAAAACGTCAGCGCCGCCGCCTGATCGGACGCGCACATGGCGCGATGCAGCGCATGCAGGTCGCCACCAGCACAGAACGCCTTGCCGCCCGCGCCTTGCAACACCACCAGTGCGATGGCGTCGTCCTGCGCCCAGGCGTCGAGCCGTTCGGCGAGCAGATCGACCATCTCCAGCGACAGCCCATTGAGCGTGGCCGGCTGGTTCAGCGTGGCGATGCCGATGCGTCGGCCACCGGCCGCGGCGCGTTCCTCGAACAATACCGACGCACTCATCGCAACGCGGCCTCCGAACCGAGCAGGCGACGCGCGATGATCATCCGCATCACTTCATTGGTGCCTTCCAGAATCCGGTGCACGCGCAAATCGCGCAGCAGGCGTTCAAGCGGGAACTCACGGGTGTAGCCGTAACCGCCGTGCAATTGCAGGGCTTCGTCCACGATGGAAAAACAGGTGTCAGTGGCGAACCGCTTGGCCATCGCACACCACGCCGTGGCATCGGCGCTGCCGGCATCCAGTCGCGCAGCAGCGGTATGCACCATCTGGCGCGCGGCAACGAGGTGGGTCGCCATGTCGGCGATGCGGAATTGCAGCGCCTGAAACTCGGCCAACGCCTTGCCGAACTGGCGACGTTCACCCAGGTACTTGCGCGCCTGATCCAGCGCCGCCTGCGCACCGCCGAGCGAACACGAGGCGATGTTGATGCGGCCGCCATCCAAGCCCTTCATCGCGAAGGTGAAGCCCTGGCCTTCTTCGCCCAGCAGATACTTCACCGGCACGCGCACGTTGTCGAAGGTGATGCCGCAGGTCGGCTGACTGTGCCAGCCCATCTTTTCTTCCTGCCGGCCATAGCTGATGCCCGGCGCATCCGCCGGCACCGCGAAAGCACTGATGCCCTTCGGGCCATCGACGCCGGTGCGTGCCATCACGATCAGCAGATCACTGAATCCGCCACCGGAAATGAAGGCCTTGCTGCCGCTGATGAGGTACGCATCGCCCTCGCGCACGGCGCGGGTTTTCAGCGACGCGGCATCCGAGCCGGAACCTGGCTCGGTCAGGCAATACGAACCGATCTTGCGGCCCGACGTGAGCGCCTCACCCCATTCGGCTTTCAACTCCGGCGTGCCCCACTGGCCCAGCATCCATGTCGCCATGTTGTGGATGGTGAAGTACGCGGCGGTGGACGGACAGGCGGTGGCCAGCTCCTCGAACACCACGGCGGCGGACAGGCGCGACACGTTCAATCCGCCAATGTCTTCAGGCGCATACAGGCCGCAGAAACCCAGCTCGCCACCGGCACCGATCACCTCCTTTGGGAAGTGATGTTCGGCATCCCACTGCGCCGCGAACGGCGCCATGCTGGCCGCCGCGAAATCACGCGCGGCGTCGCGGAAGGCTTGCTGCTCCTCGTTCAATTCCAAATCCATGACGTCACCGTCTCACTTCAGCGAAATGGTGGTGTTGACGCCATGCGACGCGGTTTCGTCATCGAACCAGCGCGCCGTGATCGTCTTGGTCTGGGTGTAGAACATGACTACCTGCTTGCCGTAAGGGCCCAGATCGCCGAGCTTGGAGGCACGCGACCCGGTGAACGAGAACAGCGGCACCGGCACCGGAATCGGCACGTTGATGCCGACCTGGCCGACGTCGATGTCTTCCTGGAACTTGCGCGCCGCTGCACCGCTCTGGGTGAAGATCGCGGTGCCGTTGCCGTTCGGGTTGCTGTTGATCAGGTTGATCGCATCGTCCAGCGTGTCCACATCGAGAATGATCAGCACCGGCCCGAAGATTTCTTCGTCGTAGACGCGCATGCCGGGCTTCACGCCGGAGAAGATGGTCGGGCCGACGAAGTTGCCCTTCTCGTAACCGGCCACGTTCGGGTTGCGGCCATCCAGTTCCAGCTTCGCGCCGTCTTGCTCACCGGTTCCGATCAACGATTCGATGCGGGCACGGGCCGCGCAGGAAATCACCGGCCCCACATCGGTGCCAGCCTCGGTGCCGGCATTGACCTTGAGGGTTTTGGCCTTCGCGACGATGTCCGCCACCCACTGTCGTGCTTCGCCCACCAACACCAAGGTGGAAGCGGCCATGCAACGCTGGCCGGCGGCACCGAAGGCCGCGCCGGCAATCGCGTTGAGGGTCTGCTCCTTGTTGGCATCGGGCAGCACCACGGCGTGGTTCTTCGCGCCCATCATGCATTGCACGCGCTTGCCGGCGAGCGAAGCGCGGTTGTAGACGTGCGTGCCCACTTTCGTCGAGCCGACAAACGACACCGCCTTGATCTCCGGGTGATCGCAGATCGCGTTCACCACGTCGGGGCCGCCGTGCACCACGTTCAACACGCCCTTCGGAATGCCCGCTTCCAGCGCCAGTTCGACGAGGCGCATCGTCACCATCGGATCCTGTTCGGAAGGCTTGAGCACGAAGGTATTGCCGGTGGCAATCGCCATCGGGAACATCCACAGCGGAATCATCGCGGGGAAGTTGAACGGGGTGATGCCGGCACACACACCGAGCGGTTGCAGCAGGGTGTACGTGTCCACGCCATTGGCGACGTTGTTGGCCAGCTCGCCCAATTGCAGATTGCCGATGGCGGCCGCGTGTTCCACCACTTCGAGGCCACGGAACACGTCGCCCTCGGCGTCAGGCAAGGTCTTGCCTTGTTCGGCGGTCAACAGCGCCGCGAGTTCTTTCATGTTCTCGCGGATCAGTTGCTGGTACTTGAGGAAGATGCGGGCGCGGGTGCCGATCGGCGTCTTGCGCCAGGTCTTGAAGGCTTCACGCGCCGCCGTCACCGCCGCATCGACTTCGGCAGCCGTGGCGAAAGGAGCGCGTGCCAGCACTTCCTGCGTGGCGGGATTGACGACATCGCGCCATTCGCTGGTGCGCGACTCGACGAAGGCGCCATCGATCAGAAGCTTCACCGTCGGGATGGCCGCGGTGGCCTGGAGTTGTGCATTCATGAGCTGGATTCCTGCAAGGGTCGGGAGCGTCCGGCGAAGGCCGCTGGCTCCGGAAAAGTGGCCAAAGTCTAGCAGCGGCGTGGCGCGCCGATCACGCCGTAGTGCGTCATGCAGGGCCGTACGGTCTACCATGCGCCCGTGGCTTTTTCCGGAGCGGACGATGCAGGTACTGGCCAGCGGCGTGGCGACACGGATACGCGATGGTTTTTCCGATTACCACGCGCGTTTCGCCGCGATCACGCGGCGTGCGAAACCGCGTTTCGAAGCGCGCGATGTTTCCGGAATGCGGGCCGATCTGGTCGAACGCATCGAGCTCTACGACATCTGCATCGACCAGATGCAGCACTGGCTCGAACACGTGCTGGGCGAGCGCGCACAGGATCGCGCGCTGTGGGGCTGCATCCGCAATGCCTATGCGGAAGCCGTGACCGAGCTGCTCGACCGCGAGCTCTACAAGACCTTCTACAACACCCTAACCCGGCGCTTCTTCCGCACCCGTGGCGTGGATCCGGACATCGAGTTCGTCGCGCTCGACATCGAGCCGACGGATCAGATTTCCCATCCGGTTGCACGCCATAGCCACGCCGTTCCTGGCGATCTGGCAGCGGTATTTTTGCGCGTGCTGGCCGGCTACTCGTTCGATACGCCGTATGCACACCCCGGGCGCTGCGCCGAATCCATGGCCCGCACCGTGCACGAACGCTTCACCCATTGGGGCGATGCCGCGCCGCTGGTGCAGATCGAATTGCTGGAAACGGTGTTCTACCGCGAGCAGCGCGCCTATCTGGTGGGCCGCGCTTTCGGGGAGTTCCGCCATACGCCGTTCACCATCGCGCTGGCCAACGGGCCGGACGGCATCTTCGTCGATGCCCTGATCACCGACCGCGATCATCTCGCGCAATTGTTCGGTTTCACCCGCAGTTATTTTTTCGCCGATCTGCCCACGGTGGGTGATGCGGTGGTGTTCCTGCGCGCGTTGTTGCCACACAAACCGCTGGACGAGCTTTACACCGTGCTCGGGCGCGCCAAGCAGGGCAAGACCGAGCGTTACCGCGCCTTCTTCCGGCATCTGGCACAACGCCCGGACGAGCGTTTCGTGCATGCCGAAGGCGAGCGCGGCATGGTGATGCTGGTGTTCACCCTGCCGTCGTGGCCGTTGGTGTTCAAGCTGATCCGCGACAAGTTCGCCTACCCCAAGGAAATGGCGCGCGAGGAGGTGATGGAGAAGTACCGCATCGTGTCCCACCACGATCGCGCCGGGCGCCTCGTGGATGCGCAGGAATTCAAGTTCCTGCGTTTCTCGCGCGCCCAGTTCGCACCCGAGTTGCTGGAAGAACTGCTGGAAGGCTGCAAGGAGAGTGTCTATGCCGAGGGCGAGGACATCGTCATCGCGCATTGCTATGTCGAACGCCGGCTGCGACCGCTCAACCTGTATCTGAAGGAAGTATCGCCACAGGACGCATTGCGCGCCGTGCTCGATTACGGCCAGGCGATTCGCGATCTGGCGCGCAGCGATATTTTTCCGGGCGACCTGTTGCTCAAGAACTTCGGCGTCACCCGCAATCGCCGCGCGATTTTCTACGACTACGACGAACTGTGCCTGGTGCGCGACTGCCGTTTCAAACGCCTGCCCAAGGCACGCACCGACGACGAAGAAATGCATCACGGCGCGTGGTACTACGTCGACCCGGCCGATGTGTTTCCCGAGCAGTTCCCGCAGTTCCTCGGCCTCACCCATGAACAACGCGAGGCGCTGCTGGCCGAACACGGCGACATCTTCGACGTGGGCTGGTGGACGGCCTTGCAGGAATCGCTGCGGCGCGACGGCCCGGCGGACGTGACGCCCTACCCCGACACTGCCCGGCTCAGGTGACGCCGATTGCCGGATACTCCATGCTTGGCACTCCCTTCCTGATCCCGGAGATACCGATGCGCCACTCCACGACACTTCTCGCTCTGGCCTGCGCTGCCGTGCTTGCCGGTTGCCAACCCGCCTCGACACCGCAAAATGAGCACACCTCGACACCGGCTCCTGCTCCCGCACCGGTCGCCGAACCCGCGGCTCCGGTCGTGGATGCCGCCCAGGAAACACACCAGCGCCTCGAGGCCATCGTTGCCGGCGAACACCGTTCTGACGCCGATCGGGCCCGCGATGCGTACCGCCATCCGGTCGAGACCCTGACTTTCTTCGGCGTGACGCCCGGCGCGACCGTCATCGAAATCACGCCCGGTGCCGGCTGGTATGCCGACATCCTCGCTCCCTTCCTGCGCGCCAATGGCACCTATGTCGCCGCGATCTGGGACGACACCCTGCCGGATCAGCCGGAATACTACGCCCGCCTCAACACCCGCCTGAACGAGAAGTTCGCTGCTGCACCCGATGTCTACGGCGAACCGGAACTGCGTCGCTTCGATCCTTCCGCGCCGATCTTCGGCAAACCGGGCTCCGCCGACGTGGTGCTGACCTTCCGCAATGCCCACAACTGGATCGGCAACGGCACCGCGCCGGCGTTCTTCAGCGCATTCCACGAGGTGCTGAAGTCCGGCGGCATCCTCGGCGTGACCGACCACCGAGCCAAGGGCGATGCAGCCACCGATGGCAAGTCCGGCTACGTCACCGAAGAGCAGATCATCGGCCTGGCCATCGGTGCCGGCTTCCGTCTCGTGGAACGCAGCGAGATCAACGCCAATCCGAACGACACCGCCGATCACCCGCGTGGCGTCTGGACGCTGCCGCCCAACTTCGCGCTCGGTGACGAGGACCGCGAGAAGTACGCCGCCATCGGCGAATCGGATCGCATGACGCTGAAGTTCGTGAAACCCTGACCCCCGTTCCGCCCTCTCCCGTGCATCGCGGGAGAGGGTGCGTCATCGGCGCGCCAGCGCGTCCAGCATCGGAATGATCGTGTCCTTGGCCGCAAAGCCATGGATCGGCAGCACAAGCAAATCGCCCGGCTCGGCCCAATCGAGCAGATCGCGCACGGCATCCACTTCCTCGGGGATCGCATCGATGCTGGCCTCGGACAGCCCGTACGCCTCAAGCACCTCGCGAATCAGCGCGCCGATTTCCTCTGCCGTGCGGCCACGTTCGTAACCGGCGATGTTCTTCAACACGACGCGGTCGGGACGATGGCGCGCGGCCACGTCGGCCAATGCGCGGATATCCTCGTCCAGCCGGTTGCCGGCATGCCCGAGAATCAACCCGAGGCGACCCGTTCGCGCTGCGCTATTGGCCGTCGCCACATCCAGCAAACCCGCGAGGCCTTCGGGATTGTGGGCATAGTCGAGGACGACCTGCACACCGCCGATGGTCCAGCGTTCCAGGCGGCCGCGATTGTCCGCGTTGTCGCGTCCGAACCGGGCCAGCACGTCGGCGATCCGGATGGGTTCGATACCCAACGCCGCACCCGCCAGTGCCGCGCCGGCGAGATTGGCGATGTTGTAACGCGCAACGCCACCGACGCTGAGCGGCATGTCCGCGACCGCACCCAGATCCCGGCCTGCGTCAGCGATGCCCTGCATGTGCAGCCACAGCCGACCGTCCCGAACCATGCAAACGGGCGACCGCGCTGCGTGTTCCTGCAGAAACACGCTGTCCGCGTCGAGCGAGAACCAACCGATGTTTGCGTCCACCTGTGCCGCCGCCTCGCGCAGCACGACATCGTCTGCATTGAGCACCAGAAGGCCACGGTGCCGCACCGCGCGTGCCACGGTGAGCTTGACCGCCGCGAGGTCGGCCAGCGAATGCACGCCGTATTCGCCGAAGTGATCGGCACTGACGTTGGTGACCACGGCAACATCGGCATCCGCCAGTGCCAGCCCGCGACGCAGCAAGCCGCCCCGTGCGGTTTCCAGCACGGCCGCGTCGATGTCGCGGCGACGCAGCACGGTCCTCGCCCCGACCGGACCGGAGTAATCGCCGGTGTCCAGTTTTTCCGCCGCGATGAACAGGCCATCGGTGCAGGAATAGCCCACGCGCTTGCCGCTCGCACGCAGCATTGCCGCGATCAGGCGCACCGTGGTCGTCTTGCCGTTGGAGCCGGTGACCAGTGCCGCAGGCACGGCTGACAACTCGCTCCACGCCACGTCGTCCGGCGACGGCAGGGCATCCAGCGGAAAGTCACGTCCACCGGCGCCACTGCCGAGCGTCACCTGATCCTCGCCAAGCAGTGCCGGAATCCGGCGACGGGAGGCGGCATCCAGCAACGTCAGCAGCGACGGCACGATCTCCTCGTTCGCCAACGCATGCAAGGTGCGTGTGGCCTGGTCGTGATCCCACGTCGCTGGATGACCCGGTGACGCACCGATCGGAATGCCGCACGCGGCGCCGATCGCCCATTCGTTCACTTCGGTGGCGCACAACAAGCGATCCGGCGGTGCCGCGAATGCCAGACTCGCGCCACCGCGATGCGGACGCGCGACGATCGTGCCCTCCGGCCAACCCAATGCCCGACACATTGAACGGACGTTGTTGCGCCACCGTGCAAGCAACCCGTCGTCCACCGGAATGCCGACGCATTCCAGTGCGGCACCCGTGGCGGCGAAATACGGATTCGGACCGGTCAGGCGGCGCGAATCCTCGAAGGGCGGATCAATCACGCGCGCCTCAATCGTCGCTTTCGCGAGCGAACACGATGCCGCGTTCGTCACGCACCGTGCCCTCCATCAAGGCCCGCAGCTCGGCCTCGCGTGCCAGCGTCTGCGGGTCGGGCGCGAGACTGGTCTCGGACGACACCTCCGCGGGCACCGCCCTGGGCCGCATGCCCTCCGGACGGAACTTGATGATCTGTTTCCACGAGCGTGTCAGCGCATCGGCGAACACCAGCAGCAGATCGCCGGGCTGGGCCATGCGCAGGGCGTGGTCGATGGCCTGTTGCTCGTCCTGGATTTCCTCGATGCAGGCCGCGTCCACACCAGCCTCGACCAGGCCACGCATCAGCAGACGGGGCACTTCGTCACCATCACGTCCGCGCGTGTTGTCATCGCGCCGGCAGATGTAGTGGTCGAACTTGCCGGCCGCCGCCTGGGCGATCTCGAAGATGTCCTCGTCGCGCCGATCACCGGGTGCGGCCAGCACCACGATGCGGCGACCGGTGACGTCCAGACGCTGCGCCAGATCGGCCATCGCGGCGATGGCATGGGCGTTGTGGCCGTAATCGAACAGCACCTTGAACGGGTGCTCGTCGAACACGTTCATCCGGCCCGGTGCCTGGAAGAAGGTGGTGTCGAAAGTACGCAGGCCCTGGCGGATCGAATCCAGCTTGATCCCCAGCGAGAACGCCATCGCGGCGGCGAACATCGCGTTCTGCACGTTGTGCATGGCGCGGCCTTCCATCGTCGCCGGCACCAGATGCGTCCACAGCAGCGGGATATGGCTGCCCTTGTCGTACAGCGTGATCATCTGGCCATTGATGCCGGCCTCCAGCGCGCAGGCGCGGCCACCGGCGCGGATGTGCTCGCGCACCAGTGGATGCGAAGGATTGGTGCTGACGTAGCAGATGGTCTTGGCGTCCACGTAACCGGACATCTTCAGCACCAGCGGGTCGTCGGCATTGAGCACGGCGCAATCGGTGGCCACTTCCACCACGATGCGTTTCACCTGGGCGAGTTGTTCGAGCGTGTCGATACCCTTCAGTCCGAGATGATCGGACTGCACGTTCAGCACCGCGCCGACATTGACCTGGGTGACGCCCATGCCGGCGCGCAACAAACCGCCCCGCGCCGTCTCCAGCACCGCCAGATCGATCTGCGGATCCGACAACACCATGCGCGCCGAAACCGGACCGGTCATGTCGCCTTCCACCGTGCGCTGGCCATCGATGTAGACACCGTCGGTGGTGGTGAGGCCGGGGGTGTATCCCGCCATCTTGACGATGTGCGCCAGCATGCGGGCCGTCGTGGTCTTGCCGTTGGTGCCGGTGAGCGCGGCGATGGGGACGCGGCTCGGTGCGCCAGGCGGGAACAGCATGTCGATCACCGGGCCGGCAGCATCACGCGGGGTGCCTTCGCTGGGCGCCACGTGCATGCGGAACCCCGGTGCCGCATTCACTTCGCATATCGCGCCACCGATTTTCTTGTAACTCTCGGCGATGTTGGGCGTGATGAAATCCACGCCGCCCACGTCCAGCCCGATCGCGCGCACGGCACGCACTGCCATGTCACGGTTGTCCGGGTGGATGATGTCGGTGACATCGGTCGCGGTGCCGCCGGTGGAAAGGTTGGCGGTGGAGCGCAGGTAGACCACTTCGTCCGGCTTCGGAATCGATTCGGCGGTGTAACCCACGCGGTGCATCATCTGCTCGGCCTGAGCGTCCAGCACGATGCGGGTCAGCACCTTCTCATGCCCGACGCCGCGGCGCGGATCCTGGTTCACGATGTCGACCAGTTCGGCGATGCTGTGCTTGCCATCGCCCACGACATGCCCCGGCGTGCGACGGGTGGCGGCCACCAGCTCGCCATTGACCACCAGCAGGCGATGGTCGTCGCCGGGCTGGAACGTTTCGACGATCACCGAACGCGAGTGCTCGCGTGCCGCACGGAATCCTTCGCGCACATCGTCCGGCTCCTCGATACCGATGGTGATGCCGCGCCCGTGATTGCCGTTGTAGGGCTTGGTCACCACTGGCCCGGCGAAACGGCGCGCAGCGCGTATCGCGCCATCCTCGCTGGTCACCAGCTCCTGTCGCGGCACCGGCAAACCCAGCGTGCCGAGGATCTTGTTGGTTTCCTCCTTGTCCGAGGCCAGCTCCACCGCGATGTGCGGGGTTTTCCCGGTCACGGTGGCCTGGATGCGCTGCTGGTATTTGCCGTGTCCGAGCTGCACCAGCGATTGCTGATTCAGGCGCAGCCACGGAATGCCGCGGGCCTCTGCAGCCTGCACCAGCGAGGCGGTAGAGGGTCCGAGGGCACGGCGCTGGGCGTAGCGAATGAAATCGTCGCGTTCGGTTTCCCAATTGAAATCGCTGGTCACCGCCACGTGCATGCGCAGCGCCTCGGGCAACAAGGAACCGATCAGCTTCAACGCCAGCTCGCCCGCCGCGATGCCCTCCTCGCGCTGCGCGTACTCGTACACCACGCTGTACACCCCCGGCTTGCCGTCGATGCTGCGAGTTTTGCCGAAGGTGACGTCCTCGCCCGCGACGTTCTGCAGTTCGATCGCGACGTGCTCAAGCACGTGGCCCAACCACGTCCCCTCGCCTTCACGCAGACGGCGCAGGAAACCTCCCGGCTCGCGGTAGGAGCACCCATGTTCGGCCAGACCGGGGAGCGCGTTCACCAACCCCTGGATGAAATCTTCTCCGAGCCGTGCCGAGGGCCACTGTTCCAGCTCGCCCAGATCCAGTTCCAGCCGGATCACCGGGAAATGGGCGTAAAGCGAAGGCCCTACGTAGACGGAACGGTCGATGATGCGCATGCAGCTCCCCTTGGTTGTTGTGCCGCTGGAAGAGTCGAAGGATGCACAAAACCGGCGCGCAGGGAAACCAATTCATCGCCACTGCCAGAACACACTGTCACATGCGTGAGCGATGGAAACGACGCATCACCCGTTGAAGGCCCTCGCAGCGGCCGCACGGTTTCCGCCTGGATGCGGACAAACAGCGTTGCCAGCTCCTCAGCGTGATTTCAGGCACTCGTCGGTGCGGAAGCTCACCCGAGAACCTCGTCGCGTATGCTGGCACAGGAAGGCGGCGTACCTCGCCTGACACCTGATGCCAAATTGACCAGCTCCCCCATGGGCACCCCGGTCGCGGCATCCATGGAAACGAGCACGGCGAGTCCAATGTGGCTATACCGCACCGACGTGACCACGTCGCCGAAATCGACGCCGGCGACCAGATCGCCCGTGTCCCAACCCCATCCGTCGCGACCGCACCCTGTCGCCTCGCTCACGTCGGGAGCGAGGGCGTCCAAGCCAACAGACCGTATCGAGGCTGTGCCATCGGAAGCGCGCTGCACCGGGAAGTCCGCAGCGCCGGCAGCATCCTCGGCAAACTGCAAATGGGTTTTGCCCTCTGCATCGATGATGTACCACCACGCGTTCGAACCGATGCGATGCTCCCGAAGGCAGCTTGCTGCACAGGGCTCGGGGTTCAGCGCCAACTGTTCCATCGGGACGATGCCATCACGCCAATCCGATGCCGTCGCGGCACAGGCGATGCAAGTCAAGATCAGCAAACTACGGTGTCGCATACCAGCCTCCGCTCCCGGTCAGCGGGGGGCTGACTAGCAACCCGTGCCGATGCGCACAAAAACGCCGGATCAGCGCCGCTCCAGCAACCCGGCCGAAGCCTTGCGCGTATGCAGGTTGAACGTGGCGCCACGCACAAGAATATGGACGCGCAGGCCAATCAGGCACACCGGATCGCTTTCGTCGGCTTGCGCCATCGATGAGAACTCGGCGCCATCCGCATCCACGACGGTGACGGCACCAGAGCCTTCCACGTCCAGCGTGTTGTCCGGCGCGATGAACGCTGCGGTGTCTTCATCCAACCCGATGCCGACGGAGAACGGGTTGTAGGCCAACGCCGTCACCAGCCGCCCGAGGCGATCCCGCTGGCGGAAATGCTGGTCGATGATGAAGCGGTTGGTCAGACCCAGGCCCGGCGCCAGACGCACGCTGTCGGCGCGCGGCGAGCCGCCTTCGGTACCGAACGCGATCATGTGTTCGGACAAAATGCTGGCGCCGGCACTGGTGCCGCCGACGGTGACGCCGGCAGCATTGGCCTGGCGAATCATTTTCGCGGCCGTCGTGCCACCGAGAATCGTGGACAGGCGCAGTTGGTTGCCGCCGGTGAAGAACACGCCCGTGGCATGGGCAATGCGCTCCAGCCAATCCTGGCGATCGCCATCGGCACGCGTGGCGAAATTGAGCGAGGTAACGCGCGCGGCGCCGATCTCGGTGAAGATCTTTTCGTAACGCTCGCCGGTATCCTCCAGGCGGCTGGCCGTCGGGATCACCACGATCTCCGCGTCGCGACCACCGCACAGGCGAACGAATCGCTTCAGGATGCGCGGATCGTGCTCTTTTTCCTCGGCACCGCCGATGGGCACGATCCAGCCGCGTTCGTCGCCTTCCGCGACCTTGCTGGGACACATGGTGTCTGATTCCCCCGTTATCCGCCTGTCGACCGCCGGATGGCGGCCGACCATTTTTGCCGCGATCGGCCCGCTTGCCAAGTCATTCCGGAGGTGACGTATTCAAGCGGCCACGGGTTCCGGCGGAAAATGCGCTCGCTCAGGCACGATCAGCAAGACGCTCGAAGGTGCCTGCCAATACCGTTCGCCCCTCGCGGCGATGTACGCGGCCCTGGGCGATCACATGCCATGCGCCGCCGTGTTCATCCAGACACACCAAGTCGGCATCCCCGCCCACGGCGATTCGACCCTTGCGTGCCAATCGCAGCGCAGTGGCGACGTTGGCGGTGAATGGGGGCAATGCGCGCTCCAACGGCACGCCACGCGCGATCAATTCCGACACCGTCTCAAGCAGCGCACCGGGCTTGCCCACATCCATGCCGCAGACGTGGCCATGCGCATCGAAGCACGGCAGGCAGCCGCCCGCATCGGAACTGATGGTGAGACGTCCGGCCGGCGCGCCGTCGTCGTGATAGCGCAGAAACGCATCGGCCGCGCTCCAGGCGTCTTCGCCGTCTTCCACCGGGAACGCGGTGACATCCACGGGTACACCACGTCGCGCAAGCACCAGCGCTTCGTCAAACAGCGCACGGCGACGATTGACGTGAGTCGGCTGGAACACACGTGCCGGCAGCTCGCTCTGCTCCAGGGCACGCCGCACCAGATCCAGCCCGCGCGGTCCGTCACCGAGGTGAAGATGGACGATGCCGGCCTTGCCCGTCATGAGGCCAGCCACATGCGCATCGGAGGCCAGTCGCAACAGCTCGTCGAGCGTGGGTTGGCTGGAACGGTGATCGGAGATCGCCAGTTCGCCAATCCCGATCAGCGGCTCGAAAAACACCAGATCGCCGCGGACCGATCCGGTCAACGTGGCAGGTGGCACGTGATAACCACCGCAGTGGCCGTAGGCGGTAAGGCCTTCCTCGCGCAAACCGTGGATCGTCGCGAGCAGATCGCGCGGCCCACGCGCCACATCATCGGTGCCGAGCAAACCCACGACAGTGGTGATGCCGCTACTGGTGAAGTGCGACAAGGGCAATGCCGGCACGCGGGTTCGAAAGCCCGCTTCCCCACCGCCGCCAGTGACGTGGACATGGCCGTCAATCAATCCCGGGATCAGGCGACGACCTTCCAGATCGATCACTTGCACACCAAGGTTTGCCGGCAAATCCTGCCAGGTTTCTCCGATCCACAACACCTTGCCGCCACCCAGCAGCACATGGCGCAACCCCATCGGCTCGGGTGCGTATACCTGTGCATTGCGCAGGGCGATCAAGGAAGCGTCGGGCAGTGTGGACAGGCTCATCGGACGGGCTGCGAATCGGGAAAGAGAAATAGGTCAGTCGCAGACTCGGCCGCGCGGGCTCTGGCCGGTGCCGACATGATCGAAACACACGGCAATGCCGTGACTGCCGAGCACCGCGGCGAACTGGCGCTGACGCATCTGGAACTGGTCGTAGGCCCGGGACATTCGGCCCGCATCCACACCGGCGGGTGTGAATCCCGCTTCCAGCCACGCACTGATGTCCATCATGGCCACGCGCACCTCGCTGCCCGTCCAGTGCAGCAGCGGCTCGGGCGGTTCATCCAGCCACTCCTCGTGCCCGGGCGCCAGCAACGCCGCCTCGACGATGGGCCACAGGGGCGCGATGCCGGCGTGTTCGTATTGCATCGCGGTGATCGCGAGGAGATCGTTGAGACTGAGATAACGCGCATGCTCCAGCGGCGCAGCGAACGCCTCCTGGGCAAAAAGCGCGGTAGCGGCCTGCGCCATGCCGGTTTCCAGCAGGACGTCTTCCATCTGGCGTCCGATCGCGGCAACGACACCTTCGTCCCCGTGCAGCACGAACGGCACCAGCCGCAACGGACCGTCGCGCAAGCCCGGATCGGGCGTGAGCTGTGCTGGCATCGCGCCGTCGTGGCTGCCGAAGCCGAGCACACGCGGTCCGTTTCTCCCCGGCGCACGTTGCGCCAAATCGGCCAACGCGACATGCACGGGCCAACCGGGACGCAGCAATTCGGCCGGATCGAATCCCGCTGCGGCGACCGCCAGATCCAGCGCATCCACGCCGGGAAGCAGCCGGGCAAGATCGGCGGCGACATGGCCCGCCAACTCGGCGGCGGCATCACGCGGCAGGGTGGTGTTGGCGAACGGCGCTGAACATTCCAGCGCCAGCGCGCCAAAGGTGCAGGAGGGATCGGTCATGGAGCGGGCACGGGAAGCGGGACGCTACAGTACCATCGCGCTCCCGAAACGACGTCTTCCTCGCCATGCTCGCCTCGCTGCGCCTCGAACTCCGTGCCCTGCTGGAGCTGTACCTGCTCCCCGGCCTCCCCGCGCTGATGCCGTGGCCACTCGGGTTCCGCTGGTTGCGCTTCGTTTCCCGATTCCAATCCCTGTACGAAGCGGAGTGGCGCGGCGCGCTGGCTCAGGCCCGGCAATTCACCGATGTGGGGGATGAAGCGCTCTGGGCGCGGCAGTTTCGGCTGGTTCGGCTGGTGGATCATGCCGATCTGTGGATCAGCAAAACCCGCTCGCGTCGCTGGCTGCGCCGGCACATGGACGTCGTCGCGCCGTGGCCCAAGCTCGACACGCCGGCGGTGGGCGTGTTCTTCCATGTGTGTCCCGGCTTGTGGGCGATGCGCTCCCTGCGCGAACAAGGCGTGGACACCTCGGTGCTGGCAGGACATTTCAGCAAGCGCTCGATGGGCGGCGCATGGCTGGCCTACATCTACGGCGCCATCCGCCTGAAGGAACTGCAGCGTGTCGCCGGCAGCCCGCTGATCTTCTCTCCGGGCACTGTCAAAAAGTCGTTGGCGCAGCTCGCCGGCGGCGGTTGGGTGGCCGGCACGCCGGACGTGCCGCCCACGGAAACCGCGCTCGGATCACCGGTCACGCTGTTTGATCGTCCCGCACATTTCGCCGAAGGTCTGCTGGTGATCGCGCGCCGCGCCAACGTGCCGGTGGTGGTGTTCACGTTCGGGCTGGATATCGCCACCGGTCGCCGCACGCTGGAGGTGTTCGGCCAGCATCATCCCGACGAACCCGGCCTGTTGCAGCATATCGCCGATCATTGGCAACGGCTGCTGCGTGAGCGTTCGTGGGGCTTTTTTCTCTGGGGCGCCATGCCGGCCTGGTTCGCGCCACCGCGCTGATCGTTCCGTGCGCCCCCGTATGGAACTGCGCTATCATTTCTTCCTGTCCTGAACTTTGCCCAGAAGCGAGCCTTCCGATGGCCAAGACCCGCTCCCTCCAGCCCGTCGGCGTGATCGGCGGCGTGCGCATTCCATTCTGCCGCAACAACACCGCGTATCACGATGTAGGCAATTTGGGCATGTCGATCCGCACGCTGGGCGCGCTGGTCGAACGGTTCGGTCTGCACGGCGAGCATCTCGGCGAAGTGGCGATGGGCGCCGTGCTAAAGCACTCCTCGGATTGGAATCTGGCGCGCGAAGCCGTGCTGTCCTCCGGTCTGGCGCCGACAACGCCGGGCATCACGATGCAGCGGGCGTGCGGCACCAGTCTGGACACCATCATCGCGGTGGCCAACAAGATCGCCACCGGGCAGATCGACGCCGGCATCGGTGGCGGATCCGATACCACGTCGGACGTGCCGATCGCGGTCAACAAGACCCTGCGTCGCCGGCTGCTCGACCTCAACCGCGCACGCAGTGTCGGCGAGCGCCTCAAGGCGTTCAAAGGCTTCTCCTTTCGCGAGTTCAAGCCCGAGTTCCCCGGTGTCGGCGAACCGCGCACCGGCAAGAGCATGGGCGAGCATTGCGAGATGATGGCGAAGGAATGGCAGATTCCGCGTGTCGAACAGGATCTGCTGGCCTGCGAATCCCACCGCAAAGCGGCCGCCGCGTTCGAGCGGGGGTTCTACGACGACCTGATCGTGCCGTTCCGTGGCGTGTCCCGCGACAACATCCTTCGCCCGGAAACCACGCCGGAGAAATTGGCCACGCTCAAGCCGGCGTTCGACCGCCACTCGGGCCACGGCACGCTCACTGCCGGCAATTCGACTCCGCTCACGGACGGTGCGTCCGCCGTGTTGCTGGGTACCGACGAATGGGCCAAGGCGCGTGGTCTCGACGTGCAGGCGTACATCGTCGATGCCCAGGTGGCTGCGGTGGATTACGTGCACGGCGAAGGCCTGTTGATGGCACCCGCATGGGCCGTGCCGCAGATGCTCGCGCGCCACGGCCTCACGCTGCAGGATTTCGACTTCTACGAAATCCACGAAGCCTTCGCCGCGCAGGTGTTGTGCACGTTGCGGGCCTGGGAATCGGCGAGCTTCTGCCGCGACAAGCTGGGATTGGACAAGGCCCTGGGCAGCATCGACCCGACCAGGCTCAACGTCGTCGGTTCCTCGCTCGCGCTCGGACACCCATTCGCCGCCACGGGCGGTCGGATCGTGTCCACGCTGGCGAAGCTTCTGCAGGAGAAGGGCAGCGGCCGTGGCCTGATCTCGATCTGCACGGCCGGCGGCATGGGCGTCACGGCCATCCTGGAACGCTGACCCGTTTCTGGCCGGACGCACGTCCGGCCAGAGTCCGCCATCACCATACCAATGGCACCGCCGCAGGCTGCGGCAGTGCGCTACCCTGCCTGTCCACTTCGCCAGCGTGACCCTGCATGTCACGCTTGTGCCGTCGTTGCGTCAGTTCATGCAACCGTCCTTTCACGACCTTTGCCAAGGGCCTCCCATGCTTTCGATTCGAAACCTCACCAAGACCTACGCCAACGGCGTCACCGCATTGCGTGATGTCTCGCTGGACATCCCCACCGGCATGTTCGGCCTGCTCGGCCCCAATGGCGCCGGCAAGTCCACGCTGATGCGCACCATCGCGACATTGCAGGATCCCGATTCGGGCAGCATTCGCCTCGGTGACATCGACGTGCTCGCGGACAAACCCGCCGCACGCCGCCGGCTGGGCTACCTGCCGCAGGAATTCGGCGTGTACCCGAAGGAACCGGCGATCACCATGCTGGACCACTTCGCGATGCTCAAAGGCATCGTCGATGCAAAGGAGCGCCGTGAAACGGTCGAAGCGCTGCTCAAACAGGTGAACCTGTGGGAGGTGCGCGGCTACAAGCTCGGCGGATTTTCCGGCGGCATGCGGCAGCGCTTCGGCATCGCGCAAGCGCTGCTGGGCGATCCCAAGCTGATCATCGTCGACGAGCCCACCGCCGGCCTCGACCCGGAAGAGCGCAACCGTTTCCTCAACCTGCTATCGGAAATCGGCGAGAACATCGTCGTGATCCTGTCCACGCATATCGTCGAGGACGTGACCGACCTGTGCCCGCGCATGGCAATCATTTCGCGCGGCCAGGTGCTGCTGACCGGCGAACCACGCGAGGCGATGGCCTCGCTGGATGGCCGGGTATGGCGCAAGGCGGTGCAGAAGAGCGATCTGCCGCGCTACCAGCAAGACCACATCGTGCTGTCGTCACGCCTGGTCGCCGGCCAACCGGTCATCCACGTGCTGGCCGATGCACGGCCCGAGGAAGGCTTCGAGACCATCGCGCCGAATCTGGAAGACGTCTATTTCGGTCGCCTGCGCGCGCAGGCGGCCGATGCGGCCGTGGCGGCATAAGGAGCAACCCATGTTCAGGCATATCTTCGGTTTCGAGCTGCGCCAGCAGTTCGGCAATCCGGTGTTCTGGGTGATCGCCAGCGTGTTCGCCTTGCTGGCCTTCGGCGCGGCCAGCTCCGACGCCGTGCAGGTCGGTGGCGCCATCGGCAACATCAACCGCAACGCGCCCTACGTGATCGTGCAACTGATCAGCGCGTTCACGCTGCTGACCATGCTGCTGGCGGTGATCTTCATCGGCGGTGCGGCATTGAGGGACTTCGACAATCGCACCGCCGAACTGTTCTTCGCCACGCCGATGAAGAAGCGCGATTACCTGCTCGGTCGCTTCGGCGGCGGCTTCGTGATCGCGCTGATCATCATGCTGGCCGTGGCCGCAGGCATCCTGGCAGGTGGCTTCATGCCGTGGATCGACCCCGAGCGCCTCGGCCCGACATCCGCCGTGCCGTACCTGTGGGCCCTCACGGTCATCATCCTGCCCAACCTGTTCTTCATCGGTGCGTTGCTGTTCTGCCTCGCGGTGGCCACGCGCTCGATGCTGGTGACGTACATCGGCGTGATCGCCTTCATCGTGCTCAACACAGTCACCGGTGTGCTGACAGCCGATCTGGATGCACGCTGGATCGGCGCCCTGCTCGATCCCTACGGCGCAGCTGCGATGGAAGCCTCCACGCGCTACTGGTCGATCAGCGAACGCAACTCGCAACTGCCGCCGCTCGATGGTCTGTTGCTCGCCAACCGCACCTTGTGGATCGGCGTCGGTGCCTTGCTGATGTGGGCGTCGTATCGCCTGTTCCGCACCGATCGTGAAGGCTGGACCTGGCGTCGTCGCAAATCCGGCGCCGTGGGCGGTACGTCGACGGCGGGCGCGACCGCCACCATCGTCGTGCCCAAGGCGCAGTTGCAGACCGGTTTCGGCGCACAGCTTCGCCAATTCTTCCATCAGGCGAAGTTCGACGCCAAGGGTGTACTACGTGGTGTGCCGCTGCTGGTGATGCTGCTGTTCGGGCTGATGATCCTGATCGTCAACCTGATCTTCGGCGATCAGATGTACGGCACCACGCGCTATGCCACCACCGCGACGATGACGTCGATGATCGCCGGCTCCTATGCGCTGTTCCTGATCATCATCGTGGTGTTCTATGCCGGCGAGCTGGTGTTCCGCGAGCGCACCGCGCGCATCGCCGAAGTCACCGATGCTTACCCCAATGCCGACTGGATCCCGCTGGCGTCCAAACTGGTCGCATTGGTGCTGGTGGTGATCGCGTTCTACGCCACCGGCATCGTCGCCACGGTGATCAACCAGTTGATCCGGGGCGGCGTGTCCGTCGAGCCGGGCCTGTACCTGTCTCGCATGCTGCTGGACATCTCCGGCTTCGTGCTGATGGGTGTGCTGGCGCTGTTCTTGCAGGTGCTGACCAACAACAAGTTCATTGGCTACCTGCTGATGCTGGTGTATCTGGTGCTGCGCGGCGTCATGGGTTTTCTCGACCTGGATGACCGGCTCTACAACATCTTCGGCGCCTCGCCGACACCCTATTCGGACATGAACGGCTACGGGCACTTCCTCGTTGGTTGGACCTGGTTCCGGGTCTACTGGGGCGCGTTCGCGGCATTGTTGTTCATCGCCGCCCTGCTGTTCTGGGTGCGCGGCAACCGTTCCACGTTCCCGGAGCGCCTGCGTGAGGCACGCCGCCGCTTTACCTTGGGCCCGATCATCGCCAGCGTCACGGCATTGGCCGTGTTCATCGGCAGCGGCATCTTCATCTTCCACAACACCCATCGCCTCAACGAATACGTGCCGAGCGACGTGCAACTGGACCGCCGTGCCGAGTACGAGCAGAAGTACCGCCAGTACAAGGACATCCCGCAGCCGCGCATCACCGCGATGAAGGTGGATGTGGATCTGTACCCGGAAACCCTGCGCGCGAAGATCCGCGGGCACTACCGGCTGGTGAATCGCCACGATGTGCCGATCCAGGACCTGCACATCTTCGCGATGGCTGGATTCAAGCAGAGCAAGATCGCCCTGGAACTGCCCGAGCACCATGTCGAGCACTTCGACGACACCCTGAACCATGCGATCTACCGTCTGGCCAAGCCGCTGGCGCCGGGCGCGGAAATGGATCTTCGCTTCACGATGGAACTCGGCCAGAACGGGTTCCCGAATGGCATGAGCCAGACCCAGATCGTGCACAACGGCAGCTTCTTCAACAGCGGCCTGTTCCCCTCGTTCGGGTACAACGAGAACGTGCAGATCACCGACCGCAACGAACGCCGCAAGCGCGATCTGGGTGAAGTCCCACGCATGGCGAGCATCGACGACGAGGCCGCCCGCGCCAACACCTACATCAGCAACGATGCCGACTGGCTGCACTTCGAAACCACCGTTTCCACCGCACCCGACCAGATCGCCCTCGCGCCCGGCTACCTGCAACGCGAATGGGAAGAAAACGGCCGCCGATACTTCCACTACACGATGGACGTGCCGATGTTGAACTTCGCGGCATGGTTGTCCGCGCGATGGGACGTCGCGCGTGGCGACTGGAACGGCATGCCGATCGAGGTGTATCACGACCCCAAACACGCCTGGAACGTGCAGCGCATGATCGAAGCGGCGCAAAAGTCGTTCGACTATTACAACACCCACTTCACTCCGTACCAGCACAAGCAGTTGCGCATCCTGGAATTCCCCGGCTATGCCGGATTCGCGCAGGCCTTCGCCAACACCGTGCCGTATTCGGAAGACATCGGCTTCGTCGCCGACCTGCGCAATCAGGAAAAGATCGACTATGTGTTCTACGTCACCGCGCACGAAGTGGCGCACCAGTGGTGGGCGCACCAGGTGATCGGCGCGAACGTGCAGGGTTCCACGATGCTGTCCGAATCGCTGTCGCAGTATTCCGCGCTGATGGTGATGGAGAAGGAATACGGCGCGCACCGCATGCGCAAATTCCTCAAGTACGAGCTCGACCGCTACCTGATGTCACGCTCCAGCGAGTTGCGCGAAGAACTGCCGCTGGCGCTGGTGGAAAACCAGCAGTACATCCACTACCAGAAAGGCTCGCTGGTGTTTTACGCACTGCGCGATTACATCGGCGAGGAAACGTTGAATGCCGTGCTCAAGCGCTTCCTGCAAGACAAGGGCTACCAGAACCCGCCTTACACCACCTCTCGCGAATTTCTGAGCTACCTGCGTGAAGGCACCGATCCTGCGTTCCACCCGCTGATCGAGGACCTGTTCGAGAAGATCGTGTTCTTCGACAACCGCGCGGTGGAAGCCACGGCGGTGAAGCGCGACGACGGCAAGTACGCCGTGACGCTGAAACTGCACGCCGCCAAGTTCGAAGCCGATGGCAAAGGCAAGGAAACCGACGCGACACTGCGCGACGCCATCGACGTGGGCATCTTCGCTCGTCCGAAGGGTGGCAAGGAAGACGACGAAACCGTGCTGTATCTGGCCAAGCACCAGTTCTCCGGCACTGAAACCACGCTGGAAATCGTCGTGGATGGCGAACCGTACGATGCCGGCATCGATCCGTACAACAAGCTGATCGACCGTGATTCCAACGACAACCGCAGACGGGTGACGGTGAAATGAGTCCGGCTCACGGGCGGCGCGGGATCTGCCGCGGCGCCCGTGACGAACGGGATGTTTCCGCATGGCACGGCCATGAAAGATCATCGGCAGGTCATGCGCGCTAATCTTCGCCCTTGCCTGCCTTGCGGAACCGTATCGATGAAGCCCTTTGTCGCCTGCCTTGCTGCCCTCGTGCTGCTGTCGTCCACGACTGCCCCGGCGGATGACCTCCTCGCCGACACCGAGGCCTGGCGCGCCAGGCGTTACGAATCGCTGAAGCGTCCCGATGGCTACCTGAGCTTCATCGGATCGGGCCTGGTGGCCGAAGGCGAGAGCCGCGTGGGTTCGGCATCGGACAGCGACATCGTGCTGCCGAAAGGCCCGGCGCATCTGGGCACGCTGACGCTGAAGCCCGATGGCTCGCTGCACTTTGTCTCCGCACCGGAAGGTGGTGGCCACATCGGCGGCAAGCCCTTCGATGCGATTGCGCTGAAGACCCAGCTCGACGAAAACGGTCCCACCCGGATCGATTTCGATACCGCATGGTTCTACGTGGTGCGTACCGGCGACATGGTGGGCTGGCGTCTGCGCGACACCGCATCGCCGCTGCGTCTGGCCTTCGACGGCATCCCGCATTTCCCGGTCGATCCGGGCTGGCGCATCCAGGCACGCTGGGAACCGTTCGACCCACCGCGCACGCTGGAATACCTCACCGTGCTGGGCACGCCCGATTCGGGCACGGTCTCGGGTCAGACGGTGTTCGAACGTGGCGACGAAACCTTCACGCTCTGGCCCATGGATACCGACGACGGCAGCCTGTTCTTCGTGTTCGCCGACCGCACCTCCGGCAAGACCACCTATGGCGGCGGCCGCTTCCTCTATGCCGACCCACCCCGGGACGGCCATGTGGTGCTGGACTTCAACCGCGCCTACAACCCGCCATGTGCGCTCAACGGACACGTGGTGTGCCCGACCGCACCACCGGAAAACCGGCTGAAGCTCCTGGTGGATGCGGGTGAAAGGGCCCCTGTCAAGCAGTGAGGCAATCCCGTTCACTGGCAAGCGCGGCCCGGCCCTCTACAATGCCCCGGATCCTGTTCCGGTGTTTCGCGTGCCGTCCCAATCCGTGCCAACGATGAAATCCCGCCGCTTCTCGCCTGCCCAGCTCTGGGTCGGGCTGCTTGCGATGGCGACGGCGGTATCGCTGCTGCTGTTCCTGGACCGTTATCTGGACCGGCTGGCGAGTGACCGCACCACCGACTGGCTGCGTATCCTGATCGAGGAATCCACCGCCACCTACGTCGCTGCGTTGCTGGTTCCGGTGATGGTGTACGCAACACGCAAGCTGCCTCCGTTCGGTCCGCGATGGCAACGCAACATCCCGTTGCACGTCCTGATCGCCCTTGCCGTCGGCTTCACCCACACCACGGCCACATCCGCGCTGCGCCATCTGCTGATCGCACTGCCTGAACTGGCCGGCGCCGGAGACTACAGCCTCGACCCGCGCCGATACCTTCTCGCACTGCCGGCTGGATTCATCGTGTACGCCGTCGTGGTTGCCCTGACGCTGGTGGTGGATCGCTACCGTGGCGCACGCAACCGCGAACTGGAGGCGGTCGAACTGCGGGCCCAGCTCACCCAAGCGCAATTGCTGGCATTGCAACGCCAGCTCGAGCCGCAGTTTCTGTTCGGCTCGCTGCGCTCCATTGCGCAGCTGGTTTACGCCAACCCCAAGGGCGCCGAAGAAATGATCGCGCGCATGACCGCGCTGCTGCGTCACTCGCTCGACAGCGAGAAGACGCACGAAACCACCCTTGCCGACGAGCTGCGGGTGCTGGACCTGTACCTCGAAATGATGCGGTTGCGCTATGCCGAACGTCTGTTCGTGCAGGTGGACGCCCCCCCGGAATTGGCACGCGCCACCGTGCCTCGGTTCCTGTTGCAGCCCTTGGTCGAAAACGCGCTGGCCCACGGCGACGACCCGGCGATGACGCTGGTGGCGGTACGCGTGACCGTGCGCGCCGAAAACGAAAGTCTCGTCATCCGGGTACGCGACCACAGCCATTGCGAAGACCAGTCGCCGCGCAGCATCGGCATCATCAACGCCGCAGCCCGCATCGCACAGCTCTACGGTGCCGGTTCCGGTGTGTCGAGCGAGCGCACCGCCGAGGGCATCGAAGTGACGGTACGCCTGCCGCTGCGGCTGCCGCCTGTCTGAAGCAGGCGTCGCCTCGCGGCCCCGTCACGCGCAAAGGCGCGGCCGGTGACGGAGCACACGCGCGTGGTTACTGGCCCGATATCGTCACCCGGACGCCGGAACGTAACGCATCAACCACTCCGCCACGCACACGGGCTTGTCGCCGCCCTCGCGTTCCACGGTGCATTGCCAGATGGCCTGAACCGCAGTGCCGGCAGGTTCCAGCGAGACAAGGCTGAAGTGGGCACGGAGCCGGCTGCCCACCGGCACCGGCGCCGGCAGGCGCACCTTGTTGAGACCGTAGTTGATGGCCAGCGAGATGCCGCCGAGATCGATGCTGTCGAACATCAGACGCGGCAGCAGCGAGATGGTCAGGAAGCCGTGCGCGATCGCGACGCCGAACGGAGATTCGCGTGCGGCGCGTTCGGGATCGACATGGATCCACTGATCGTCGCCGGTGCCGAGGGCAAAGGCATCGATGTCGGCCTGACTGATCCTGCGCCAGTCGCTGACACCGACTTCCTGGCCGACCAGCTCGGCCAGCATGGCGAGGTTTTCGATGCGGCGGGTCGTGCTTGTCATGCTCATACCGCCGACCAGCCCCCATCGACGGCGAGCACCTGCCCGGTGAGAAACGCGCCGGCGTCCGAGCAGAACAGCAGCGCCGGGCCTTTCAGATCCTGCTCGCCGCCGAGCCGCTGCAGCGGCGCATTGCCGATCAGAACCTTCTCGCCAAGGTGCTGGATCAGGCCGGCACTCATTTTCGACGGGAAGAAGCCAGGTGCGAGTGCATTGACGGTGATGCCGTACTTGCCCCATTCGCCGGCGAGGGCGCGGGTGAGATTGATCACGGCACCCTTGGAGGCATTGTAGGCCACGGTCTGCATCGAGCCGGGCGGATTGCCGCGCAATCCTGCAATCGACGCGATGTTGAGGATGCGTCCATGTTTTCGTGGAATCATGCTGCGTCGGGCGATCTGCTGGCTGAGCAGGAACAGCCCGCGGACGTTGAGGTTGAACACCTTGTCCCAGGCATCCAGCGGGTAATCTTCGGCCGGCGCGCCCCAGCTCGCGCCCGCGTTGTTGACCAGGATATCGACGTGGCCAAGCGTGGCCATCGTGGCATCGGCCAGTCCTTCGATCTGATCGGGGCGCGAGGTGTCGGCCATGGCGATGCTGGCATCGATGCCCATGCCGCAGAGGCGGCTTCTTGCGGCGTCCAGCTCATCGCCCTTGCGGGCGGAGAGCAGCAGTCTTGCGCCGTAGCTGCCCAGCGCCTCGGCAATCTGTAGGCCAAGGCCACGCGAGCCACCGGTGATGAGCGCGGTTTTTCCGTCGAGATCGAAAAGTGAGCGTTGGGAAGACATGGCAGGCTCCTGAGTAGACCTCAACCAGTCTGGCATACGCCGCGCCAACTTCCAGCGCGATGCGATGGCTTGCCGATTCGTCGCGGCAGGATGCGCCATGCTGAAAGCCTCGATGCTGCCGGAACACCTGGAGCGCACTCCGACCTGCAAAGCGGTGTATCGGGAAATGCTGTCGAGCGGGAGAAAGCCCGATCCGTGCGCCGCCAGCCGTGCCTGCACGCGCAACGGCATACGCTGCGGGAATGATGGAATTGCTGGCGCGGCTCGTTGCCGGCCCAAGGTTCACCCACCCCCATCCAACCGCCGATACCCGATCGCCTCGGCCAGGTGCGCGGTGGCGATGGCGTCGCTGCCGGCCAGATCGGCGATGGTGCGGGCCACGCGCAGGATGCGCTGGCTGGCACGGGCGGAAAGGTGGAGTTTGTCGATGGCACGTTCGAGCAGGGCGCGGTCGTTGGAAGTCAGTGTGCAATCGCGTTCGGTGAGCGATTGCGGGAGCGCGGCGTTGGGTACACCGGCGCGTTGCATCTGGCGTTCGCGTGCGGCGTGGACGCGGGGACGAACGGTGGCGCTGGATTCACCGCGCGGGCCATCAGGACGCAGGTCGGCGGCGGGGACGCGCGGCACCTCGATCTGTATGTCGATGCGGTCCAGCAACGGGCCGGAGATGCGGCTGCGGTAGCGTGCAACCTGTTCGTTGCTGCAGTGACAGCGTCCCGCCGGATCGCCGGCCCACCCGCACGGACAGGGATTCATTGCAGCCACCAGCTGGAAGCGCGCGGGAAATTCGGCCTGACGGGCGGCGCGGGAGATGACGATGCGGCCCGATTCGAGCGGCTCGCGCAGCACTTCCAGGGTGCGGCGCTCCCATTCGGGCAACTCGTCCAGAAACAGTACGCCATGATGGGCCAGGCTGATTTCACCCGGGCGCAACGTGGCTCCGCCGCCACCTCCGGTAAGTGCGACGGCGGTCGCGGTGTGATGCGGGGCACGAAAGCGCGGACGTCGCCAGCGCGCCGGATCGAACGTCTGGCCGCAAAGCGAGGCAATGGCCGCGCATTCAATCGCCTGCGCATCGTCAATGGCGGGGAGCAGGGTCGGCAAACGCATCGCAAGCATGGACTTGCCGCTGCCGGGCGGGCCGACCATCAGCAGGTTGTGCGCTCCGGCCGCCGCCACTTCGAGCGCGCGACGGGCATGCGGCTGGCCGCGCACATCGGCCAGATCGGGTTCGCCTTCAACACCGGGCACGATGTCGTCGAGAGGCATCGGACCGGGCAATTCGCGGCCTTGCTGGAGCAGCGCGCAGACTTCCAGCAGGGTGCGCGCGAAGTGCGTGCCGGGATGGCGCGCGAGCGAGGCTTCGGCGCGGTTTTCCAGCGGCAGCACAATATCGCGTCCGGCGCGTGCGGCGGCGAGCACGGCGGGCAATGCGCCGTCGATGGGGCGCAGCTCGCCGGTCAGCGCCAGCTCGCCATGAAATTCGATGCCACGCAGCGCCTCGCGTGGCACCTGACCAGACGCGGCGAGGATGCCGAGCGCGATGGGCAGGTCGAAACGGCTGCCGTCCTTGGGTACATCTGCCGGCGCCAGATTGATGGTGATGCGGCGCTGCGGAAGTTCCAGTTGCGAACACTGCAATGCGGCACGCACCCGATCGCGGCTCTCGCGCACCGCGGCATCGGGCAACCCGACGATGCTGACCGCGGGCAACCCTCCGGCCAGGTGCACTTCGATGCGCACCTCCGGGGCATGGACACCGGACTGGGCGCGGCTGTGGACGAGGGCAAGCGACATGGCGGGAATTCCGGGCAAGCCTTCGGCGTCGCGGGCATCGCGCACCCACGGAACGTCGAAGCGGAGTGGTCGGCGCGTCAGTGCGCCGGCGGTGGCGTATCGGCCGCCTGCGCGGCGAGGGCACGTTCGAGTGCATCCAGCTTCTCGCGGGTGCGCAGCAGCACGGCCCGCTGTACCTCGAATTCCTCGCGGGTGACCAGATCCAGGCGCTGCAATCCGGCCTGCAACGCGGCGCGGAAGTTCTGCTCCAGATCGGCGCGGGCGTCGGCAAGGCCCGGTGGCAGGAGCGCGCCAAGACGGCGGGCGAGGTCGTCGACCAGGTGCAGATTGATCATGAGATCGCTTTCCTTGATAGGGTGACCACATCCTGCCACGTCGGACGCATTGCCGCCGTCGGAGGACGCACTAAAATCGCCTGAGAAAAATCCTAGGAGTCCGCGATGAAAATGGTGATGGCGATCATCAAGCCATTCAAGCTCGACGACGTGCGCGAAGCGCTGTCGGAAATCGGCGTGAACGGCGTGACGGTGACCGAAGTCAAAGGCTTCGGTCGCCAGAAGGGTCACACCGAGCTGTATCGCGGGGCTGAATACGTGGTCGATTTCCTGCCCAAGGTGAAAATCGAGGTGGCGGTCACCGAAGACCAGCTCGAACGCGTCGTCGATGCAATCCAGCGCTCGGCCAACAGCGGCAAGATCGGCGATGGCAAGATCTTCGTCACTCCGCTCGAACAGGTGATCCGCATCCGCACCGGCGAACTGGACGCGGACGCGCTCTGATCGTCCACCACATACACCCCCGCGGGAGTGGCGCATGACATGGATTCTGCTGGCCCTGGCAGCCGGTCTGCTGTTCTGGGGCATGTTCGCGTTCAACCGTCTGGTGCGGCTGCGCAACCAGATGCGCACGGCCTGGGCCGACATCGACGTGCAGCTTTCGCGCCGCCACGACCTGGTACCGCAACTGGTGGCCGCGGTGCAGGGTTATGCCGGGCATGAGCGTGCCGCACTGGAGGCAGTGACCGAACTGCGCAACCGGGCGATAGGCCTGGACAGTCCGACGCGACTGGGCGAAGTGGAGTCGGAACTGGAACGCGCGCTGGGCCGGCTGTTCGCATTGAGGGAGGCCTATCCCGACCTCAAGGCCGGCGGGAACTTTGCCCAGTTGCAGCGCGATCTTGTGGATGTGGAAGACCAGCTCCAGTACGCACGGCGCTTCTACAACGGCGCGGTGCGTGACTACAACGACGGTATCGGCCGGGTGCCGGACTTGTTCATCGCGCGCGCCTTCGGATTCCCCGGAGGCGAATTCTTCCAGGCCGACCGCGGCGCACGCGGTGCCGTCGAGGTGGTCCTGCCATGAATGCACTCCACACCTTTGTTCGCACCGTTGCGTGGATGTTCCTCCTGTGGCTCGGATCCATCGCGTCGGCGATGGCGGACGAGCGCATCCTCGACTACACCGTGCTCGTCCAGGTCCAGCCGGATGCCAGCCTGGAGGTGACCGAACACATCACTGTCCGGGCCGAAGGTGCCAACATCCGCCGCGGCATCTACCGCGACTTCCCCACCCGTTATCGCGACCGCGCCGGCAACCGCGTGGTGGTGGACATCGACGTGCTGGAAGTGACGCGCGATGGTTCGCCCGAGCCGTGGTTCATCGAAAACCTCTCCAACGGCATCCGGATCAACACGGGCAACGACGATTTCCTTCCCGTGCCGGCGGAGTTCCGTTTCACCCTGCGCTATCGCACCACCCGTCAGATCGGCTTCTTCCCCGAGCACGACGAGCTGTACTGGAATGCCATCGGTACTGGCTGGGCCTTCCCCATCGATGCGGCCCAGGTGCAGGTGCGCCTTCCCAAACCAGTACCGATGGCGCGCATGAGCGTGGAGGGCTATACCGGAGCACAAGGCGCCAAGGACCAGAACTACGTAGCCAGCGTGTTGGAACCGGGGATTGCGCACTGGCGTCTGACCACCTCGTTGGCACCACAGGAAGGCCTCACCATCGTGCTGGGTTTTCCCAAGGGGCTGTTGCCTGAGCCCAGCCAGAGTCAGCGAATCGGCTGGCTGTTGATGGACAACCGTGGCGTGCTGATCGCGCTGTTCGGCCTGCTGGCATTGCTCGTCTACTGTATCGTGCGCTGGTGGCAGATCGGCCGCGATCCGCGCGCCGGCATCATCGTGGTGCGCTACGACCCGCCCGAGGGTCATTGCCCGGCAGAGCTGCGCTTTCTCAAGCGTGGCTGCAACTACGACACCCGCTGCTTCACCGCCGACCTGCTCGAACTGGCGGTGGATGGCAACGTGCAGCTGCAGCACGGCAGCCCGCTGTCGGAAGAGCAGTCCAAGGCACTGGAGGCGCTGCCGCTTCCCGGTGTCATGAAGTCGCTCGCGAAGAAGCTGCAACAGAGCAAAAAGGTTTGGTCGGTCAAACGTCTGGCGTCGCCACATCGCAGCGCTTCAACCGCCGCCGCCCTGTTGGACGGGCTGCTTCCGCAACCCGAGAGCACATTGGTGTTCAAGCAGGAAAACCACCCCACCCTGCAAGGTGCGATTGCGGCCCACAAGCGTGCGCTGAACCAACGGCTCGACCAGAACCACTTCCACCGCAACAGCGGCAGCCTCTGGATGGCGATCCTGATCGCGGTGGCCTCCGGAGTGCTGGCTTTCACCCTGTCCGGCGGCGCGGGCACGCCTCTGATCATCCTGGTGTGCGGCGTGATGTTTTCCATCCTGATGGTCTTCGCCCGGCTGATTCCTGCTCCCACCCGCGAAGGCCGCCGACTGCTCGACGAGATCGAAGGCCTGCGCCGCTATCTGGGCGTGGCCGAACGCGACGAACTGAAGCACCTTCCCGGCCCTGGCGCGGCACCGCCGCTGGACGCGGAGCGCTACCAGCGCCTACTGCCTTATGCCGTGGCGTTGGATGTCGAGGAAGCCTGGACGAAGCATTTCACCCTCGCCGTCGGTGCGGCAGCGGCGGCCGCAACCACCGCCGGCCTGGCCTGGTGCAGCGGTGGCTCGTTCGATTCGATCGGCAGTCTTGCCAATGCCGTCGGCAACAGCCTCAGCAACAGCATCGCCTCGGCCTCGACACCACCGGGCAGCTCGTCGGGCGGTGGCGGCGGTGGTTCCTCCGGCGGCGGCGGCGGTGGCGGCGGTGGTGGAGGCCGCTGATCAGCCGGCTTGCGGCATCGCTCCCGTCAACGGCAGGGTCCGGACGTGACCCAAGCCAATGTGGCCGGTGTTCGCTCCTGTGTCAGGAGCCCGGCTCACGCAGGAAACGTGCAATCGACGGGGCCGGCTCATCGGGCGTGAACTCGGCCGCGATATCCACATAGCCACGCATCAGCGCGATTTCCGCCGGCCGGCGATTGAGGGTATCGCGCAGGTCTGGATCCGCTCCGGCGGCCAACAGGCGCCGTACCACGCGCGCAAGACCATGCAGTGCCGCCAGATGCAACGGGCCGAACCCGCGCCGCTCGCGGGCATGAAGGTTGACCCCGTGGCGCAGCAGCAGATCCAGCTGCGCCAGCAGCACGTCTTCGCGACAGGCGGTGCCCGGTTCGAAACTGGCACCGAGCAACAGCAGCAGTGGCGTCTCGCCTACGGCGTTGAGCGTGTCGGCATCCGCACCCGCCACCAGCAATGCGTTCCAGGCTGCGACCACCGGCACCGGGTCACGCGCACCAAAACCGAACTGTGCAAGCGCATGCAGCACACTGCCGCCATGATCATCGCTCGCCTTCGGATCCGCACCATGTGCGAGCAATGCACCAATGGCCTGGTCCTGGCCGAGCGCGGCGGCGATCATCAGCGGCGTGATGCCGCCAGGCAGGCGCTGGTCGATCGCGATGCCATGTTCGGCCAGCGTCCAGACCACGTCGATCTGGCGTGCGGTGAGCGCAACGCTGAGGCAAGTGGCACCGGAATGCGCAGGAGCCCCCGCATCGGCCCCGCGTGCCAGCAGATGCCGCACCAGCCCGACATGGCCGCCACCGCAGGCGCGCAGCAGCGCGGTACAACCTTGCGCATCAACCGCATTGATCGCCAACCCCAGATCGAGAAGGCGCTCGACCGCCTCGGCGTCGCCCCGCTGCGCCGCGGAAACCAGATCGCCATCGCGCAGCGCGCGACGCGGCAGGCGCCATTGCGACCAGTCCATCCAGCGCGACAGGTGCGGCCGCCCGAGCGAGAGCGCCAGGCCGCGCGCAGTCTGACCATCGGGCGTTCGCGCCGACGGTTGCGCGCCCTGCATGATCAGGCGCCGCACCGCGGCTTCATCGTCGAACTGGCAGGCCAGCATCAACGCCGTCGCGCCGAAGGTGTCGCGCGTGTCCGGATCGACGCCGCGCGCCAGCAGTGCATCAAGCAGGAGCGGCCATTTCAGGCGCAGCGCCTGGAGCAACGGAGGGCTGCCATCGGCATCGGCCGTGAAAGGGTCCGCGCCACGTTCGAGCAGGGCCAATGCGACCTGCTGCGCATCTGCGCGGGTATCGGCGTGCAGCAGCGCCGCGTTGAGATAGCGCGCGAGGCTGCCACGCCCCACCGGTGCGGCACCGCGCTCCAGCATCGCCCAGAGTGCCGGATGCGCACCCGGACCCAATGCCAGCAGGTGCCAGATGATTGGCGAGCCTTCGGTATCGGTGGCATGCGAATCAAGGTTCGCGGCGAGAACGTTGGCCGCGCCACGGCCCAGACGCGGCGCGAGATCGAGATACAACGCGGCCAATTCGTCCTGGCTACCGATGGCGATCGGCAGGAGTTGGCGCGCCGTCGAGAAACTCTCGCGATCCAGCGCCAGACGCAGCCGCATCAGCGGCGGGGCATCCTGCAACTCCTCGTCGTTCTCGGTCAGGCACGCCGGCAACACGTAACCTGGATCGAGCAAGGCGACATGGGCCCAGCGTCCCGCCGCCACCGCATGGTCGATCGCGCGGCGACCATCGGCCGCCGCTTGCTGCGGATCCACACCCAAGGCAAGCAACGCCTTCACCGTGTCGGTGTCGCAATGGCTGGCCTGGCAGGCAATGGCGAGCGCGTTGCGACCGACATGATCGCGCACCGATGGATCCACGCCACCTTGCGTGGCCAGTCGATCGACACAGGCGGTTGCCCCGGCACGGGCCGCCTCCAGCAGCGGCGTGACGCCGTGCTCGTCGGCCAGGTCAGGATGCGCGCCGGCATGCAGCAGGGCATCGACGATGCGCGGGTTGCCCTTCAGACAGGCGGCGTGCAGCGCGGTACGACCCAGCCTGCCGCGTGCATCGACCCTGGCCTTGTGCCGCAACAGCAATTTCACCATCGCAGGATCGTCGTCTTCCCGCGCTGCGGCCAGCAGCAATGCCGGTTCACCGCCTTTGGGCTCGCAGGCGGCACGGCGGTCGATCAAGTATTTGGCGACATCCAGATTCCCCAGACCCGCAGCGATGCCGAGCGGGCTGGTTCCCTGCGCATCGAGCGCGTCCAGCGGGGCACCGGCATCCAGCAACAACGCGGCAATTGACGGTTCGGCAGCACGGGCGGCAGCGTGCAACGGCGTTTGGCCACTGGCATCGGGCGGACGTGGATCGGCGCCGTTGGTGAGCAGCATCAGGACCGCATCAGGGCGGCCGTGGTAGCTGTCACGCACGGCGGCCATCAATGGCGTAAGGCCGGCGTGAGCGAGGTTGAGGTCGGCCCCGGCCGCGATCAATGCGCGCAACAGACGCAGATCGGACAGTACCGCCGCGAGCATCGGCAAGGTGCGCTGGTCGCGTGCATCGGGAGCCGGCATGGCATAAGGATTGGCTCCCATGTCGAGCAAGGCCAGCGCTTCATCGACCCGTCCGGCACGAGCGGCCGAATACACCGCAGCATCCACACTCGGACCGGGGGTGTAGGTTCGCGCCTGGGGTGTGGCGAGTGTCTGCGTGGTCAGCGCATCGACGACGCGATGGCGCGCCTGTTCAAGCTGATGCCATGAGGCGGCCAGCGCGGCGCAGGCCAGCGCCGGAGCCAGCAGCAGCGCATGCGCCAACAGGGCGACATGACGAATTTCCACGGCCCACGGCTGTGCCCAGGCCATGCCCAGCGTCGCCAGCGCCAACAGCAGAAGACACATCGCGGAAATCCATCCCGCAAGGCCAATGCAGGCAGCCTCGCCCAACGCATGTCGCCGCGCCGAGACCGGCTCGTCAGCAGGCTCCAGCAACAGCGCCAGCACCACCGCGCGCCGCCAGATCAGCACCCACGCCAGTCCGATGATGGCACTGCCCGATAGAACGGCAACAAGCCCTCCGCCTTTCGTCAACTGCATCGCCGGCCACACCAATGTCGACGCCAGCGCCGCAAGCATGGCCAGCGCCAGCCAGATGCCGCCGCGCACTTGCCGCAGCAGAAGCGGTGCGAAGCGCGTGCCGGCGGGAATGCCGAGCCATGTCGCGGCTGCGATCAAGTACAACGGAAACGCCAACACGGGGCCCAGCACGAACGCCGGGTGCATCGGCAGCCAGGCCAGCAACGTCAGTACCACCGGTGGCGCGAAAGCAGCCACCCGGGCCGTCAGGCTGGATCGTTCGGACGAGGCGTGCACGGCGGTCATGCGGTTTCGGCCTGCCCCGGCGGCAATTGCAGATGAAAGCCCTGTGCCTGCAATGCCGCGATCACCGTCGCCGCATCGCTGCGTGCCAGCCGGCGCTCGGGCGTCAAATCGAACTCCAGCACCGGCTCAAGCATACCCAGCCGCTGCCGCAAGGCATCGGGCAGCGCATCGAAATCGTCCTTCTCGGCGAGATAGATGTAGGTATCCGGCCGGGTGCGGCTCTTGTAGACGTGGCAGCGCATGGGGGGGGGCAGGAAAAACCGGAAGCGGCGTCGCGCGCAGCATAGCCGGTCGCCCGGTTCACGGCGAAACGGTGGCGAAAGCCGTGTGCCCTGCTCCGGTCCGTCCGAGCGGATTCAGCGTGCCATCAGCGCCTCGATGGCATCCGCATCGCGCGGAACCTCATCGGTAAGGGTCTTGGAGCCTTGCCGCGTCACCACCACGTCGTCCTCGATCCGGATGCCGATGCCACGCCATTTGGCGGAGACACCCGACGCATCCGGGGTAATGTAAAGACCGGGCTCGATCGTGAAGACCATGTCCGGCTCCAGGACGCGGTATTCGCCATCGATGCGGTAATCGCCCACGTCGTGCACATCCAGGCCGAGCCAGTGACCGGTCTTGTGCATGTAGAACCGACGGTAGCTGTGATCCTTGAGATTCTGCCTGAGCGTGCCCTTCAGCAGCCCCAGCCGCAACAGGCCATCGGTCAGCACCTCTACCGCCGTCTCGTGCGGTGCGATCCAGGATACGCCGGGCCGCACCACCTCGCGTGCCGCGACGTTGGCTGCCAGAACCACGTCGTACAACGCACGCTGGGTCTTGCTGAAACGACCATTGACGGGAAAAGTCCGGGTGATGTCGGATGCGTAGCCTTGGAGTTCCGCACCTGCATCGATCAGCAGCAGATCCCCCTCCTGCATCTGCGCATTGTTGGCGCGGTAATGCAGGACACAGGCATTGGCACCGGAACCCACGATGGGTTCATAGGAAGGCACCGTGCCATGACGACGGAAGCGATACAGCAACTCCGCCTCGATTTCGTATTCGTGCATGCCCGGTTTCGCGGCACGCATCGCATCCACATGCGCCAGCGCGGCAATGCGCGCCGATTCGGCCATCAGTCGACGTTCCGCCGGGCTCTTGAACAAGCGCAAGTCATGCAGCAGGTGTCCGAGTTCCTGGAATTCATGCGGTGGATGCGCACCCTGCTTGATCTGGGAGCGCACCCGCTTGACCCAACCGATCAGGGCGAGATCGAAGTCGGTATCGCGCCCGAAGTGATAGTAGACCCGGCCCCGGCCCTCGATCAGGCACGGCAGGATTTCATCCATGTCGGTCCACGGATACGCATCGTCCATGCCGAGCACGTCGACGGCGCCCTCGGGCCCGAGCCGTGCCCCGTCCCACGCTTCGCGCTCGGGATCGCGCTCGCGGCAGAACAACAGGGTTTCACCGGCGGCACGCCCCGGCACAAGGACCAGCACGGCCTCGGGTTCATCGAAGCCGGTCAGATACCAGAAGTCGCTGTCCTGACGGTACGGGAAATGCGTGTCGTTGCTGCGCACGCGCTGTGCGGCTGCCGGAAGGATCAGGATCGCATCCGTGCCGGCCATGCGCATCAGCTGGCGCCGACGGCGAGCAAATTCGGACTGTTCGATCACCAGTGGACGCATGCGCTGCCTCAGTGCAGTCGCCCTGAATCGCGTCGCGAGATCAACGCGTCGCCATGGATCAACAGCACGGCGACACGCGCGAACTCGGCGATTTCCATCAAGGCCTGTTCGTCCTGGTCATCGTCATCCACGACGAAGCCGGCGATATTGGCGAGATCGGCAAAGGCTTCCTGCGCATCGTCGCTCAAGGCCGGACGATTGGGCGCAAGCGAAAATCCGGCAAGAAAGCCGCGACACCACGCGAACAGCGCCGCAATGCGTTCGCCCAACGGGGCGTCGTCAGCCGGCTGCAGCAAGGCGAACCCCATGTCCTGATCGGCCAGCATCGTGGCGCTGGAACCCCGCAACGCATCAAGCGTCGTATCGGCCCGCGCCATGACGTTGTCGGCATCGACATGCAGGCGCGCAAGCCAGTCATCGCCATCGAGCGACGCGCCGGCGGCGATATACCCGGTCACCAGACCATGCAGCTCGGCCGCGTCGATGCCGACGCCGCAGCGCACCAGCGCAGCCTGCACCGCATCGTGCGGCGGGAGGTCGATGCCCGGATTCACCAGACCACTTCGGCCATCGAGCAGTTCAGGCCCGAACCGATGCCCAGCAGCGCGATGCGACTGCCTTTCTTCAGCCGGCCCATTTCCTTGAGCTTGGACAGCACGATCGGTACCGACGCCGGGCCGATGTTGCCGTGCTCGGCGAAGATCGTGAAGACTTTCTTCGGATCGATGCCGATGGTCTTGATCAAGGTGTTGGTGTGCACTTGGCTGACCTGATGGATCACGAATTCGTCCAGTTCATCGACCGCCCAGCCCAGCGCCTGGCGCGCCGCCTGGAAGGTCTTGGCGGCCAGCTTCATGCCTTCGATCATCAGCATGCGGGTGTCGGTGACCATGCGGTCCAGATTGCCGCGGCACAGCGTGTTCCACTCGGTGGCCGCGCGCGAAATGCCGCCCTTGTACTGCGGTGCGTCCGGCGCCAGATCACGGCGCGACAGCACCATCGCCACGGCACCGCAGCCAAGCGTCAGCGTGGCCAGCTCCTGGCGGAACTGCTCGTCGGTGACATCCGGGGCGAGCAGGCGCTCCATGGTCTTTTCGTAGGCCAGATTGGCGGTTTCGCCATCGACCACCAGCGCGTATTCGATCTCGCCGCGCTCGATCATGCGGCTGGCGATGTCCATGCCGTTGAGAAAGGCCAGACAGGCGTTGGCCACGTCGAAATTCTGGCACTGGTCGGACAGGCCGAGGTTGCCGCAGACGATACTGGCGGTGGACGGCTCCAGATAGTCGCGGCTGACCGAGGTGTTGATCAGCAGGCCGATCTTCTCGCGCGGGACATCCAGTTCGGCCAGCGCCTTCTCGGCCGCGAGCGTGGCGGCATCGGAAGACTCGGTGCCGTCTTCCCAGAAGCGGCGCGAATGGATGCCGGCGATATCACCCAGCACATCGGCGCGGATGCCCAGACGGTCCAGCGTCGGGCGCAGACGCTCGTTGATTTCCACAGAACTGAGCGTGCGCGGCGCATCGATGTGCGCGAGGCTGGCGATGGAAACGTTCTGGAACAGCATGAGCCTGCCGAAAATGAGGAAAACAGCCGCAGAACGCTACAGGGAACAGCCTTTCGGTGCAAGGCAAATGCGGTCCGGAGTTCATGCAAGGCACCGTGCTCCACGGCGCGGATCTTCCTTCGGTTGATCCACAATATTCGCCCGCCGCCGGAATCATGCGTGAAATCGCTCCAACCCCGGAAATAATTTGTGACGCATTTCACACATGCCCCCGGACAACGCTTTGTACCCAATCACATCGCCTGCACAGTACCCACGGGGAATCCGACGATGCGGTGATCGCCGCAAAGCGGAGTGGCCATGGAACTTGTACCTGCAACTGCGGGGCGCCCGGGTTGGGCGGGAAAGATCGGAATGGGGCTGATGCTGCTCGCCTCATGCGCCGCGTCGCCGGCATGGACCGGGGATCCGGTCATTTTTGGCGACGGGTTCGAATCGCCCCCACCCGAAATCACCGACGCCGACGCTGCCCGCTTCCTCGATCAAGCGAGTTATGGCGGACGCCTGTCCGACATCACACAGGTACGTGCGCTGGGCTACGACGGCTGGCTGGAGCAGCAGTTCGCGGCGCCGATCTCGTTGCAGAAACCCTATCTGGACTGGATTCGCGTACAGAATCAAGGCGTGTATCAACCCGCACGCATCGAGGCCTGGTTCATCCATGCCGCGCAGCTGGCTGATCCGAGCGATCCCTCGCACCCGCACGATGACCAGCTGCGCCAGCGCGTCGCGTTCGCGCTGTCCGAGATCATGGTGGTGTCCGACCGAAACGCCGCGCTCACCTATCAGCCGTGGGCCCTGGCGGACTATCACGATACGCTCGCGCGCAACGCCTTCGGCAATTACCGCCAACTGCTGGAGCACGTGACCCTGCACCCGGCCATGGGGCGATACCTGAGCATGTTGGGCAATCGCAAGACCGATGCCGGGCTCAATATCCGTCCTGATGAAAACTATGCGCGCGAGGTGCTGCAGCTGTTCTCGATCGGGCTGGTGCAACTGAACCCGGACGGCAGCGTCAAGGACGGCGATCCGGCTACACCGGGAGTGCAACCGGTCCCGACGTATGACCAGCACGTCGTGCGCGGCTTCGCCCACGTGTTCACCGGCTGGAACTTCACCGGCTGTACCGTGCAGACGTACGAGAGTTGCGAACACGGCGGCGTGCCGGAGCACCCGTCGTGGAGCACGCCGATGCAGCCCATCGAAGCGTTCCACGACAACACCTCGGCCAAGCAATTGCTGGTCTATCCCGACGTGAGCCTGCCCGATGGCGTGCTCGCCCCTGGCGGCGATGCAAGGGACGAACTGGCCGCAGCATTGGACAACATCTTCCATCATCCGAACGTCGGCCCCTTCATTGTGCGTCAGCTGATCCAGCGGCTGGTGACGAGCAACCCCACGCCCGCCTACGTGCAGCGCGTGGCGGCCGTATTCGACGACAACGGCCTCGGCATGCGCGGCGATCTGCGCGCCGTCGTGCGCGCGATCCTGCTGGACAGCGAGGCGCGTCAGGGGCATCTGGCCTCACCCGCCACGTTCGGCAAGCTGCGCGAACCGATCACGCGTCTGGTGCGCCTGTGGCGCATTGCGCCGGGCGCCTCCGACAACGGGCGGGTGTTCCAGTGGTCGCACCCGGCCGACCAGTTCGGGCAACTGCCGCTGAGCGCCCCGTCGGTGTTCAATTTCTTCCGGCCGGACTTCGCCCAGCCCGGAGAGATCCGCGATACGGGACTGGTCTCGCCCGAGTTCCAGATCCACACCGACACCCAACTGGTCAGCGCACCGAATTATCTGGGGTGGCGCATCTTCTACTTCTGGCAGGGAAGCAATTACTCCGTCGCACAGGCCGACGAGGAAACGTTGATGGACTATTCGGCGCTGCGTGCGCTGTCCTCCGATCCTGCCGCGCTGGTCGACCATCTCGATCTGGTGATGATGTCCGGCCAGATGTCCGGCTACATGCGCGATCTGCTGATCGATCGCCTCAATGGTCCGCTGCCGGACAGCATTCCAGGCATGAGCGGCGGCAGCACCGAACAGCGACGCGCGGTGTTCCGGGTACAGCAAGCGCTGTACCTGATCGTCACCTCGCCCGAATTTTCGATCCAGAAATAGGAGAGCGCCATGCACATCGATCGTCGCGCCTTCCTGCGCCGTTCACTCCGCACCGCCCTGGGTGGCGTTGCAATCACGAGCCTGTCGGGCAGCCTCCAGGCGATGGCTGCCGCCGCGCAGGTGGCCCACCGCGGCAACTTCGGTGACTACCGCGCGCTGGTCTGCATTTTCCTGCATGGCGGCAACGACAGTTTCAACAGTGTCGTGCCGGTTTCGCCATCACACCATGCTGCCTACCTTGCCGCACGACCGGCACTGGCAGTGCCATTGGCGCAAGCACAGGCACTCACGCTGGCGCCGCTGCCCGATGGCCTTCCCGGGGATGGGGCTTCCTATGGGTTGCATCCGGCATTGGCGCCGCTGCATCCCCTGTTTCAGCAGCAACGTCTGGCAATCGTGGCCAATGTTGGCACGCTGCTCGGACCCATCACCAAGGCTGAGTACCAAGCCAACCCGGCGCTGGCTCCACCGCAATTGTTCTCGCATTCGGATCAAGCCAATTTCTGGCAGACCTCGCGCCCGGACGATGCGAACGCGGACGGCTGGGGCGGCCGCATCGCCGATCTGCTGCACGCCGCCAATCCCGATTCGCCACTGCCGATGACCTTGTCTCTCGGCAGCCAGAGCCTGTTCCAGCGCGGCAGCATCGTCGACCAATACGTTCTTCCCGGTTGCGCCGGCGACTACTGCGCGGTGGATCGCATCGACTACCTGGGTGGCTGGCAGAACGACCTGGGCACGCAGACCTTCGAGGCGCTGATCGCCGATGGCGTGCAGGCCCACGTGTTCGAACGCGCCTACGGCCGAGCGACCCGGCGTGCGATCGACAACTATCAGGTGCTGTCCGGACTGCTAGGCACGGTGCCGGTGTGGACGACGCCATTCCCCACCACCCATCTTGGCGGCCAGCTACGTCAGGTGGCCAACCTGATCAGCCTGCGCGGCCCTGCCGCGCTGTCGATGAACCGACAGATTTTCCACGTCAACCAGGGCGGCTACGACACCCACGACCTCCAACTGGGCATGCATCCCGTGCTGCTGGAGCAATTGGCGCAGGCATTGGCGGCGTTCCACGCCGCGATGGAACAACTCGGCATCGCGGAGGAGGTCACGACATTCACCGCGTCGGATTTCGGTCGCACCGTCTCCACCAACGGAGACGGCACCGATCACGGCTGGGGCGGCCATCATTTCGTGTTGGGTGGCGCAGTTCGCGGTGGACGCTTCTACGGGCGCATGCCGTCGCTGGCACAACACGACAACCCGGACGATGCCGGTTATGGCCAGATCATCCCGACCACGGGCGTCGACCAGTACGCCGCCACACTGGCGACATGGTTTGGCGTGCCGTCGGGCGAGATCCCCACGCTGTTCCCGCGCATCGGCGAATACGACAGCACGGATCTGGGGTTCATGGAATAGCCAGCGATCCGGGCTTCGGACGCCACGCCTCTGATCCGGGCGGGCGCCGAAGCGGGCAACCTTGCCTGCGCAGGGTTTACTCCTCCCGAACCGGGTAGGTTTCGGCCTCTTCCAGTTTCAGGGGCTGACTGGCGGGAGGCGTTGTGCGCGGCGCTGACGTGCCAGGCAAAGCGTTGCCGCAACGGTAGGCGCTGAAACGCTGTTCGCCGAAGCTCGGCTCGTCCAGCGGCTTGATCGCATTGGCCGAAAGGCCGACTGCTTCGTTGCGCGCCATGGTCTCCAACTCATCGCGCACCTTGATCTCGTTGCGACGGTACAGGCCCACCTTGTCCTTCACCGAAACCCCGATTTCCCCACGCGCGACGCAGCCGGCGGTATCGGCGTCAGCAGCCAGCACGCGAATGCGCGCGCCATCGGGCTCCATCTTCACCCAGGTGCAGGCACCGAGCGTGAGCATGGCTGCAGCGACAACGGGGAAAAACGACTTCATGACAGGCTCCGCAGGTTCGGAAAAAAGACGGGCGGAGTATGTCACTCCGCCCGTGGCTGCGCATGGCTGGGCAATGAACCGTCAGCGCAACGTATTGCCGTCGGCGTCCAGCACCACGACCTCACCGATTTCCAGTGCGCGAACCGGTGCCTCGATCTTCGAAAGATCCCCCACCACCACCCAGGTCAGCGCCTTGGGTTGGATGAGGCCGGCTGCAGCGCGCACCGCACCCACATCGACCGCTTCGGTACGCTGCTTCAGCGTGGTGACGTAATCGTCCGGACGCTGGTAGCGCACGATCCCGCCGATCGCTCCCATCACGGAGCCAGCCGTTTCATAGGCGCCCGGCAGGCTGCGTACGTTGTTCACCTTGATGTTCTCGATCTCCGCCTCGGTTGCAGGCTGTGTGTTGGTCGCGAATGCCGCGATGTCGTTGCGCAACTCGGTGATGGATTCGGCGGTCTTGTCGATCTGCACCGCCGCATAGGCAATCCATGGGCGCTGTCCCCTGGCGCCACTGGCGTAGCTGTAGGAACCGTACGCCCATTGCTTTTCCTCGCGCAGCTTCATGTTCAGGCGCGAAGTGAACTTGCCGCCGAGCACACCGTTGGCGATATCGAAATCCATCACCTTCGGGTCCATCGTGGAGTTGACCAGCTGGCCCACGAGGATGTTGGCCTGCACGGCGCCGGGCTGGTCCACGAGGTACACGCGCGGCGCTTCCGGCAACGCGACAGTGCCCACCTTCGGCAGCTTGAGTTTGCTGCGCGGCGCTTTCCATGTACCGAATCGCGCCTCCAGCAATGGCACGATCTGTTCCAGCGTCGTGTCGCCCACGACGATGATGGTGGCGTTGTCCGGGCGAATGATGTCGCGATGGAAGGCAACCAGCTCCTCGCGCGTGAGCGAGGTGATCGATGCCTCGTTGCCGGTGCCGCTGAACGGGATCGCGTAAGGGTGGCCCTCGCCGTACATCAGTGGCGGCAGCAGACGGTTGGCGACGCCATTGGGCCGCGTCTTTTCCTGGCGGATGCCTGCCAGCCACGCTTGCCGGACACGTTCGATTTCCTTCCCGGAAAAGTCAGGGCGCAATACCACGTCGGCAAGCAAGTCGAGCGATGGTTCGAGTTTGTCTGTCAGCGCAGAGAGGTAGGCATTGCTGCCATCCAACGATGCGCCGGTGCCGATGTTGGCACCCAGCGCCTCGGCGCGGTCGGCCAGCGCGAGGGCATCCATGCCGGCAGCACTCTCGTCCATCATCGCCATCGCGAAACTGGCGGTTCCCAGCGTACGCCCGACGTCTGCGGTGTAACCGCCGGCGAACTCCATGCTCACCTGCACCACCGGGATCTCGTGACGCTCGGCGAGCACCACCTCGATGCCATTCTTGAGGCGGGCACGCTGCAGCGCCGGGAAGCTGAGGTCCGGGTAGCTCTTGGTTTCCGGCACGCCCCTGGAACGATCGACATCGCTCGCGACGGTGCTGTATTTAGGGTCGGGCGTCAGCACCTTGTCCGAATTCGGCGAGGTTTCGGTTGCGACGTGCGGCGCATCCTCCGCCGGCGTCGGCGGTGCATCGCCCGGCATCACCACCAACGTATGGTCGCCCTGTGCCAGCCAGGTGGCGGCAGCCGATTGCAGTGACTCGACGGTGGCGGCCTCCAGCACTTTCTGGCTGTCGCGGAAGCAACCCGGGTTGCCGGTGAACGTGGCGCACTGCGCCAGCGCGTCGGCCTTGCCGCCGAAGCCGCCGATCCGCTCGATGCCGCGCACGAAGCCGGCGTGGAACACCGTACGAGCACGCTCCAGTTCCTCCGCCGTCGGGCCCTCGGCGATCAGGCGCTTCATCTCCTCGTCGAGGATCTTCTCGATCTTCTCGACGTTCTCGGACGCGCTGGCATTGACGATGATCGCGAACGTCGAGCCCAGTTCACCGCCCCACGCACCGGCACTGACGCTGTCGGCGAGCTTCTCTTCATGCACCAGGCGCTTGTCCAGACGCGAGGATTTGCTGCCACCAAGCGTCTGCGCAACGAGCTGGAGATGGTTGAGTTCGACCGTGCCGAACTGCGGCACGTTCCAGACACGGTAAATGCGTGCCTGCGCCACGCGGTCGCTCATCGTCTCTCGCGTGGATGCCTTGCGCGGAGCGGGGTCGGGCGCGATTTTCGGCACGGTGATGCTGGCCGGGATGTCGCCGAAATAGCGTGTGACCTTGTCCTTTGCCATGGCGACATCGATGTCGCCGGCCAGCACCAGCACCGCGTTGTTGGGGCCATACCAGTCGCGGAACCAACTCTTCACATCGTCCAGCGAAGCAGCATCCAGATCGGCCATCGAACCGATCACCGAATGGTGATAAGGGTGGGTCTTCGGATAGCTCGCGCGGGACAGGGCATCCCAGACCTGTCCGTAGGGCTGGTTTTCTCCCTGGCGCTTCTCGTTCTTGACCACACCACGCTGCTCGTCGAGCAGGGATTGATCGATCGCGCCGAGAAAGTGCCCCATGCGGTCGGATTCCATCCACAACGCCATGTCCAGCGCGGTGGTGGGAACATTCTGGAAATAGTTGGTGCGATCCTGATTGGTGGTGCCGTTCTGATTGGTGGCGCCGACCTGTTCGAACGGAACGAAAAACTCGCCCTTGTAATTTTCCGACCCCTGGAACATGAGATGTTCGAACAGGTGCGCGAAGCCACTCTTGCCCACCGGCTCATCCTTGGCGCCAACGTGATACCAGATGTTGACGGCCACCACCGGCGCCTTGCGGTCCTCGTGCACGATCACGCGCAGACCATTGGGCAAGGTGAACTCCCCGTAGGGGATATCGACTTGGGTCTTTCCGAGGGCATGACTGCCTGCCAGCATCAAGCCGAGCGCCGCGACGAGGCGGGTAGTACGGGGAAAACGCATCAGAGGTCACTCCACGAGGCCAGATCGAAAGGCCGTGGATTGTAGTGGCAGCCCTATCCGATGCCGTGGGCCATCGGTCATGTGGCGCATGCCATCACTCCCGGCCCGGGCGTTGCAGCCGCCTCGGAGGAAGACGCTGGATCACGATTTCCTGCCGGCCCCGGACAAGGCCACCCCCTGCGGAACACGAGCCGGGCGAGGACAGTCAGCTGTAACGCAACTTCAGCATCGAGAACGCTGACCGCAGCGCCATGGCCTCGCCGCCACGCGGGCGACCGGGGCGGTCCGAGTCGTTCCAGGCATACACATCCAGATGGGCCCAGCGCTGGCCGGCAGGAATGAACTTCTCCAGATACAACGCAGCGGTGACCGCGCCGGCCATGCGCGAACCGGCGTTGGCGATATCGGCAACATGACTGTTGAGATAGCGCAGGTAAGGCCGCCAGAGCGGCATGCGCCAGACCGGGTCGCGCAGGCGCTCGCCCGCATCTATCCACCCTGCAGACACCGTGTCGTCATTGGAAAACAGTGCCGGCAGATCGGGGCCAAGTGCGATGCGGGCCGCACCAGTGAGCGTGGCGAAATCCAGGATCAGGTCGGGCGAGGCTTCAGCGGCATACGCCAATGCATCGCACAACACGATGCGGCCTTCCGCATCGGTGTTGTCGATCTCCACGCTCACGCCCTTGCGCGTGGCGATCACCTCGCCGGGGCGATAGGCATCCGGACCAATGGCATTCTCGACGGCCGGAACCAGCAGGCGCAGGTGCAGCGGCAGGCGTTGGTCCATGACGAGACCGGCCAGTGCGATGGCGTGCGCCGCGCCACCCATGTCTTTCTTCATGTTGCGCATGCCGTCGGATGGCTTGATGTCGAGTCCGCCGGTGTCGAAACACACGCCTTTTCCGACCAGGGCCAGCTGCGGGTGTGAGCTGTCGCCCCAAGTCAGCTCGATCAGCCGCGGTGCACGATGACTGGCACGGCCGACCGCATGGATGGCGGGGAAGTTTTCCTCCAGCAAGGTTTCGCCGACGATGCTGCGTACCTGCGCCCCGTATCGCGTCGCGAGCACGCGCACGGCCTGTTCGAGGTGTTCCGGTCCCATATCCTGCGTGGGGGTGTTGACCAGATCGCGCACCAACACGCTCGCCTCAAGCAGGGCCTGCGCTTCGGCAAGCCCGGCGGCATCCGGCACCACGACGAGGGTGGCGGGAGCACGTCGGGATGCGCGGTAACGCGAGAATCGATAGGCAGCCAGGCCCCAGCCCAGCAGCGCGACGGGCGGCTCGATGCGCTCACCCATCTCCGGATGCAGTGCGTAGCGTCCTTCCGGCAATGCATGCGGCAAGCTGCCAAATGAATGCGGGTCGCATGCGTCTTCGATGCCGGCCAGCACGTGTCCGATGCCACCGTTGCCATTCGGCAGGGCGATCCAGGTACCGGGCTTTGCGCTGAATCCGTTGACAGTCGCCCACTGTTGCGCGGGAGCGCCCAATGTCGACAGCACATCAGGCAGCGATGCATCGCGCACGGCAATGATCGGAATCGCGCCAGCGGGCGCGGCAAATTCGATGGAAGACATGGGTGACATGGGGCTTCTCATGGGGAAAACGTGATTTCGTCCAGCTTCTCGGCCAGCTCGTGAAGATCGCGGACAACGTAATCGGGCACGGCATCGGCGAATTGCCACGTTCCGGCGTCGCGATTGAGCCAGGCGCAGCGCAAACCCGCGCGCTGGGCGCCGATCACATCCAACTCCGGATCGTCGCCGACATGCAGCACGTCGCCGGGTTGCAACCCGAGGCGCTCGCAGGCGGCGTGGAAGATGCTGGAGTGCGGTTTGGCCACGCCGTGCTCGCGCGCACCCAACTGGAACACGAAGTGCTTCCCGATGCCGATGCGCGAGAGATCGGCATTGCCGTTGGTCAGTGCCGCGACCGGGAAACGCGCCGACAGCCGCGCCAGCGCGGCGGCGGCATCCGGATACAGGTCGACGATGTTGCGATGTTCGATGAACACCTCGAAGGCTGGTTCCACCAGCGCCTCGTCGTCACCGCTGTCCGCCAGCGCGCGAGCCAACGTCAGGCGCCGCTGTGCGGTGAAGTCATGGATGATCGCCGGCTGCTCGCTGGCGATTGCGTCGCGCAGACGACGCATGGCCGGCACCGGATAGCGCTTCGCCGTGCGTGGCGCATGCCTCATCAGCCAGTCATGCAGCGCCTGTTCGGCCCGGACGATCGTCGGCCAGATGGGCCACAGCGTGTCGTCGAGATCGAGGGTGATGGCGCGGATGGGCACTGGAAAAGCGGCGTGTCAAAGGGCTGCAACCATAGCATGCGACGCCTTTCGACCCGCTGAGCGCCCTCCCTCAGCGTCAGTCTTCCGGCGCACGCCGCGGCTGCAACCAAGGCTCGATCGCCAGCAACAAAGGCGGGATGCCGGTCAACAATCGGATCAACGACGGCAAAGCAGCGGCATGCTTCACCGGGCGAATCCAGCCGATCAGGAAACCACCCACAAAGCCGGACCCGATGATCCGCAGCGGGGTCATCGACTGCTCGGTGGTGGCACGCATCACGGCGATCTGCCGTCCTGCATCATCCAGGTGTTCGCCAACCCGGCGCTCGGCTGCAGCCACGCGCGCCTTGAGTGCTCGGTACTTCATGGCACGTTCTCCGGATCCCTTTCCACGTCCTCGGGTGAATCCCCGATGCCGAAGCGGGCAAGCTGGCGCCGCGTGGCCTTGAACTGCGTGTCCTCGAGCGCTTGAAGCGCCAACCAGACGCAAAGTCCCGCACCCGCCAGCGACAGGAGCGCGGGAATCGCCACCGCAGCCCACCAAGGCAGGTCGAGCGCGCGCAGCCCGAGCACCCCCATCGCCATCAGATAGAGCCACGCGGTGGCGCCGAGTGCCGTCGCCACGGTGGCGTACACCAGCACACGGAGGATGGCGCTTCGGGAAAGCGCCAATTCCGCGACGAACAACGCACGGAAAGCCCGCACGGCCGTCCAGAGCTCAAGGCCGAGTGCCTTGCCGGCTGCGCCGATGCGACGCGCCGCCTCATCCAGTGGCGGCGGGTCGGTATGCGGGGAATCCGGCTGCTCCGGCGGCGGCATTGGCGCGTCGCCGGGTTGCATCAGCCGCGCCGCACCAACCTGGCAATCAGCCAGCCGGCTGCAAGCGCCGCCCCGAAGGCGGCTACCGGATGTTGACGGATCACGCCCTCGGCACTGCTCCAGAGCTCCTTGCCCTTGTCCATGAGCACATCGAACTCGGCACCGGCTGCAGCCTTGGCCTCGCTGGCCGCCGCACGACTGGCGGAAGCGGCGTCGTGCAAGGGATCGGCAATCGCTTCCTTGCCGGACTTGAGATCATCTCGCGCCGCCTTCACCGCCGTCGATGCGGCACTGCGGACGGCATCACCCGCCGCCACGGCGGCATCCTTGAGTCGTTCCTTGGCTTCGTACAAATGCCCCACCGCGGCCGCTGCGGTTTCCACCGGATCGGCCGTCGCGTTCGTTTCCTGTACCACCTTGGGCTGCTTGCTCATCGACGCTCTCCTTGACCTTGGGGTAACGAAAGGTTCCGACTGCTACACGCTATCACGTGAACCTGAACGCTTATTCCATCACGGCGAAATACGATCTGCGCCCGCGCACCAGCGTCAACAGAACCTGCGCCGGGCGCGGCGACAATCCGCGTTCGAGTGCGGCCAGATCAACCACCTCGCGGCGATTGAGGCCCGTGACGAGATCGCCCTCACGCAAGCCATTCGCCCACGCGCGACTGCCTTCGCCGACCCCAAGCACCAAGACGCCCGTGACACCTTGCCGCCGCAGCCGCTCGGGCAGCACACCAAACCGTGCTCCACCGAGGCGGGCATCCAGGGTGGCGCCGTCGATTTCGGTGACGCGCGGCGTCAGGCTGGCGCGCACCTGCATCGCCTTGCCATCGCGCTGCAGAGACACCGCCACGGGTTCGCCTACCGGCAACAAGCCTTCCAGATTGCTCAGCTCCTGGCGGCTGGCCACCGGCTTGCCGTTGATCGCGGTGATCGCATCACCGATCCGCAGCCCGGCCGCCGCAGCCGGCGACTCCGGCTGCACGCGCGTCACGATGACGCCCTGGGTGCCGCGCAGACCGAGCGCACTGCTGATGTCGGCAGTGATGTCCTGCGTTTCGATACCCAGCGTGCCGCGTCGCACCTGTCCGGTGTCGAGCAACTGACGCATCACGTCGAGCGCAAGATCCGAAGGAATCGCGAATCCGATGCCGATGTTGCCGGCCGCACTGCCGCCGGGATTGAAGATCGCGGTGTTGATACCGATCAGCTCTCCCCGCAGATTCACCAGCGCGCCGCCGGAATTGCCTGGATTGATGCTGGCATCGGTCTGGATGAAGTTCTGGTAGCCGAGGCCGGGCAGACCATGACGCCCGAGCGCGGAAACGATGCCGGACGTCACGGTTTGGCCCAGTCCGAACGGATTGCCGACAGCGACCACGAAGTCGCCCACACGCAACCCGTCCGTGCGCGCCACGTTCACCGCGACCAGATCCTTCGCCTCCACGCGAATGACGCCTACATCGGTGTCTTCATCCGTGCCGACCACTTCCGCAGTCAATGTTCGACCATCGGCAAGCAACACCTGAATGTCATCCGCGCCCGCGATGACGTGGTTGTTGGTCAGGATCAGACCACGTGCCGCATCCACGATCACGCCCGAACCCAGCGACTGCTTGATGCGTTCCTGAGGCGCGTTGGGCAAGCCGAAGAATTGCCGGAAGTAAGGATCGTCGGCGAATGGACTGCGCACCCGCACCACCGTCTTGCTGTGGATGTTCACCACGGCCGGAGTGACTTTCTCCAGCATCGGCGCAAGCGAAGGCAGGGGTGCGCCATTCACCTCGGCCGGCAAGGCGGCCGATGCGGGCCATGGAAACAGTGCGAACAGGATGGTGCAGGCGATGCCGCGCCACGAAGTCAGAGAAACCATGAAACCTCCTCTCAGCGTCAATCGCGGCCTTCGACCAGCCCGGACCGCCCGATGTTCCCACAGAGCCTGCGTGAAAGTCGCGGCATTGGTGTTCTCATGTCGTGCAAAGCGCTTGCACAATGCCGAAACTAAGCGCAGATTTTGCATCCGGTACCCAACGCCCACCAGAAGGAGGGGCACGCGATGAGCAGTGGAAACGGTGTGACAGCGACGATTTCCCATGCAGCGGAAGTTGTATCGGAAAAGGTGCAGGACATCGCAGCGGACGCGAAAGCTGCCGTTGCAAACGCCGCCGAGGCGGTGAAGGAAACCGCCGCCGGTGCCCGCAGCGCGATCGAAAAGAAGGCCAGCGCGGCAGGCAAGTCGTTGAAAAAGGCGGCAACAACGGCGAAGAAGAAGGTTGCATCAGCCAGAAAGGCGGTGGAAAAGAAAGTCACTGCTGCCAAAAAGGCAGTGGACAAGAAGGTCGCGACGACCAAGAAAGCCGTGAAGAAGGAAACCGCCGCAGCCAAGAAGCGCGTCGCATCGGCGCGCAAGGCAACCGTGAAGAAGGTCGCCACCACCAAGGCGGCAGCCAAGAAGGTCGCAGCCAAGAAACCGGTGGCCAAGAAAGCTCCGGCAAAGAAGGTCGCACCGAAGAAGGCCGTCGCGAAAAAAGCCGCAGTGAAAAAAGCCCCGGCAAAGAAAGCAGCCGCCAAGAAGACTCCGGCAAAGAAAGTCGCGGCAAAGAAAGCACCTGCCAAAAAGGCGAGTGACAAGAAAAAGTGATGCCATGCCATGCCCCGGCCTGAGCCGCGACGCGAAGGCCGGGGTCAGCGATTCGTGCGCAGCGTCCGCAGGAACACCCATACGCCCACCACCATCACAAGTGTCGCCACGAGCAGGATCAGGCCACCCCAGAACCAGTGCGGCCCGCCCAGATGGGCTGCGATCTGCTGGGTATCCGAAGCGAATTCACCCGCCCCGGTGCTCGCCCCACGTGAAAACAGGTAGTCCGCCCGCGCCAGACTGGCCAGGCACAGCTGCACCGCGACGAAGCACGTGAGTGCCTGCGCTGCGATCGCCGACACACGCCAAGCCGCCAGGCCAGCCACCAGCGCGCACAGCGCCACCCAGCCGATTCCGAACGGATTGCGCACCCACATCAGCAAGGCAAGCACCAGCACCAGCGCCACCAGCGCGAGCGCTGCGCGTGCCACGCGCGCGCGACGCGCCGCAATGAACAACCCCAAAGCAGCCAGCGGTGGGCCGAACGGTCCGCCCGCCGCTATCAAGGCACGTTGCAGGCCTGCGGCGGAATTGCGCGTCATCGCCACACCCGAGCCATCGGGATACAACCGCAGCGACTCGAATCCACCACCCGAGAGCAACGCGGCGACTCCATGCCCCAGCTCGTGCACCAGTGTTGCGATCAGGGCCTGAGGCCACGCCAACCAACCCAGCGCCGGCCACAATCGCGGCAGGACCACCAGCAACAACGACATGGCCACCGCGATGACCAACGCGAGCCTGGCATGGCGGCCCCTCTGCACATCATCCACCGCATCGTCCGGTACGGCGCCCGACAGGGGCTGGCCCGATTCGTGCTTCACCTTTTCGCATCCATTCTCGACTCGATCCGGGCAACCGCCATGATCTCTCCCCTCCTCATCGAAAAACTCACCCTGCCATTGCTGGACTGGGCCGCCGCCATCAGCCAGGCACTGGGCCACGCGGCGCAGGGTACACTGTGCTCCGATCCCGCCCCCGACCGCATTACCGACGCGGAGTGACGCACTGAACGCAACGGACTGACGTCCAGCGTCACTTCAGTGAGTGGATCGAACTCTCCCGCCCCACCCACTCCTCCGATGACCGTCCCCGCTTTATCCGCCACGGCTGCACCGCCCAGCTTCCCTCCTGCGTTGCCCCCGCGCCCCATCGAACTGGTCGGCTTCGATGCCGACGATACGCTCTGGCACAGCGAAACCTGGTTCCAGGCGGCGCACGCCGAATACGAGCGCATCCTCTCTCCCTGGCTTGACCTGGCCGACGAGCGCCTGCACGAGCGCCTGCTTGCCACCGAACGCGCCAATATCGCGCTGTTCGGATACGGGGCGAAAGGCATGACGTTATCGATGCTGGAAACAGCGATCACGATGACCGATGCGCGCATTTCCGCCACCGCCCTGAGCCGCATTCTCGCTCTGGGCAAGGACGTCCTGAGCCATCCGGTGGAACTGCTCCCGGATATCCGTAACGCCGTGGAGCAAGTCGCTGCCACCCACCGCATCGTTCTCATCACCAAGGGCGACCTGTTCCATCAGGAAGCCAAGATCGCCGCCTCGGGGCTGGCCGACCTGTTCACCCGGATCGAGATAGTCACCGAAAAGGACCCGGCGGCCTACGCCCGCGTGTTGCGTGAATGCTGTGTTTCGCCGACACGATTCGCGATGGTCGGCAATTCGCTGCGATCGGACATCGAGCCAGTGCTGGCACTGGGTGGCTGGGGCGTCCACATGCCCTATCCGGTGACCTGGGCACACGAAATGGAGCATGGCGTGGCCGACGACGATCCGCATGTGCAGCGCATCGATACACCCGCCCAGATTCCCCGGGCCATCGCGCAACTGGAAGCTCTGGCGTCGGTGAAAAACTCCGCTCCAGACTGAACGGTTCCCCTGTCCATCACTTTCCGACTTGTCCGTTCCCGCTTCGCGAAACCGTATCCAGTCATCGGGCAGACATGAAATCCCGGTTCGGTTGAATCGCGATTCACATGCCTTGCCCGAATCTCGAACCACACCGATGTCCGGTGGAACCTTGGAGGACTTGCGATGCGACCCCTTCCCCTTCTTGCCGGCGCCGTGCTCGCACTGGGACTGAGCTTCGGCGGCGTTGCCCAGGCACATGGCAGCGATGTGCGCGTGTTCGTTTCATTCGGCGACGTGATGTTCAGCGCAGGCCGCCCGTACCACCGCCATCACCACTATCCACTGCGCGTGGTGCATGCAGCACATGGGCCGCAGTACTACTACGTTGCGCCCCCCCCGCGCCAGCACTACCCACACTACCGGCATCACCATCCGACTCCGGTGTACGGCCATCACCAGGGGCGCAGTCATCGCCACCACCCTGCACCGCCACCGCCGCGCCCCGGCTATCATCGCCATCGCCCCGGTTACTGACGGACATTTTCCGGCACACGGAACGGAACGGGCCACGCGATCGCGTGGCCCGTTCTTTTTCAATACAAGGCAAACCGGATCGGCACTTCGCCGGTTGCCTCCCGCCGTGGTGGCACGAAACGCCAATGCCTCAGCACATGCGTACGTGCGCTGCGATCCAGTTCGGCATGCCCGCTGCCACGCACGATGCGCACTTCGCGCGGGAACCCGTCGGATCCCACGTGGATGCGCAACAGGACTTCACCTTGCCACCCCAGGCGCTTGGCCCGTGCCGGATAGGGGGGATCGGGTGCATGCAACAAGGCAAGACCCGCAAAGCCACCGGGCAACACGCCCTCGCTTTCGCTTGCGAGCACGCGCGGATCGGCAAGCCCATCCACCACCGGATCGGACTGCACCGTTTCGGCAACGAGCGTGGATTGCATTGGTGGCACCCGCACCTGTACCGGAGCTTGCGTCACCACGGCATGCGGCCGTGACGGTGCGACAGGCATGGGCGGAGGTGGCGGCAACGGCGGTGCGGGTGCACGCACGACGATGTCGATTACTTCGATCGGGCCGGGCCTCTTCTTCGCCTGCGGCGCAAATCCCTCCGGGACGGCCAGGCTCATCAGCAGCAGCAGTGCCACATGTGCGGCAATCACGGCACTTCCCGCACCAATGCGCAGCGGAGAAGGGTGCGGTACTTCGAGGGTCGAGCGGTGCATTGCGTTCTCCTTCATGGCTGGACACCGAAGGCTTGCAACGCGACAACGAAGGGATCGGGGTTTGTCCCGAAGCGATCAGGCTCCCAGATCGGGAATCAGCTTGCTTTCCAGATACGCGATCATGTCCTTGATCCTGAGCTTGCGCTTCTTCATCCGCGTCACCACGATCTGATCGATCCAGACTTCCTGCGAGGCCTGCGCAATGGCCTGATCCAACTCGCGGTGCTCGCCGCGCAAGGCAGCGATCTGTTGAACGATGTCAGCGGTTTCGGACATGGCTGGATGGTGAACCCCTGGCGATGTCTTCTACTTTACGGCGCGGCCTGCACGGCGGGGAAGCCCGGCTACAATGGCAGCCTGCGCTGCCGCGCCACGCCCTCTTTCCCGTATTTGCCGGCATTTCGCCGGCTGGCCGCCATGACTCTTGCCCACTCCACCACCATTGATCGAAAGCTGGACTTCGAGAACCACAAGCTCGCCAAGCGCCTGCGCCGTCAGGTCGGTCAGGCCATCGCCGATTTCGGCATGATCGAGGAAGGCGACAAGGTGATGGTGTGCCTGTCGGGTGGCAAGGACAGCTACACCATGCTGGACATCCTGCTGCAACTGCAGGCGTGCGCACCGGTGTCGTTCTCGATCACGGCGGTCAACCTTGACCAGAAACAACCGGGCTTTCCGGAGCACGTGCTTCCCGAGTATCTGGGCTCGCTCGGTGTGGATTTCACCATCCTCGAACAGGACACCTATTCGGTGGTGAAGCGCGTGGTGCCCGAGGGCAAGACCATGTGCTCGCTGTGCTCGCGCCTGCGTCGCGGCGCGCTTTATACCTTCGCCGCCCAGCACGGGTTCACCAAGATCGCGCTCGGTCATCATCGCGACGATCTCGCCGCGACCTTCCTGATGAACCTGTTTTTCCACGCCAAGCTCGCCTCGATGCCGCCCAAGCTGTTGAGCGACGACGGCAAGCACGTGGTGATTCGTCCGCTGGCCTATTGCAAGGAGGCCGACATCACCCGTTACGCGCAATGGCGCCAGTTCCCGATCATTCCCTGCACGCTGTGCGGCTCGCAGGAGAACCTGCAGCGCAAGCAGGTAGGCCGGCTGCTGGCCGAATGGGATCGCGACGCGCCGGGCCGGGTCGACCAGATCGTCCGCGCACTTGGCGATGTGCGTCCCTCGCAACTGGCCGATCGCAACCTGTTCGACTTCCACGCACTCGGCAGGCGCAGCGATGCGCCTCTGCCGGACACGCACGCCTGGCTGGCTGGCGAGCCGGCCGGTTCACGCGACGACGAGGACGATGCATCCGCAAGGCAGCGTACCCGCACCCGAGCCGACGACGGCCTCTCCATCCTCATGGGCTGAGTCGCACTCGGCTCCCGACATCACTCGACTGAAAGATTTCCGACCTCATGCTCTTCCGCAATCTCACGCTGTTCCGTTTTCCCCTTTCCCTCCGCAATGCGCTCGAATCCATCGAAGATAAACTGCCCGAGCATGCGCTCAAGGCACTCGCTTCGCTGGAACTTTCCACGCGCGGCTTCGTGTCGCCCTTCGGCCGCGGGCATGAAACGCTGGCGCACCGCGTCGGTGACTGCGTGCTGCTGAATCTGGGCGGCGAGGACAAGATCCTGCCGGCCTCGGTCATCAATGAAGTGCTGGCCAACAAGCTCGATCTCATTCGCGAACAGGAAGGCCGCAGCCCCGGCGGACGCGAGCGCAAGCGGCTCAAGGACGAAGTGCTCACCGATCTGCTGCCACGCGCCTTCTCCAAGCCGACGCGCACTCCCGCGTACCTCGACCTGTCGCTGGGCTGGCTGGTGGTGGATACCTCCAGCCGCAAGAATGCCGAAACGCTGGTGTCGGCCATTCGCGAAGTGCTCGGATCGTTCCCTGCGCTGCCGGTCAATGCCGAATCCAGCCCGCGTGCATTGCTGACCGGCTGGCTGGGTGGCGAGGCCTTGCCTGAAGGCTTTTCGCTGGGTGATGAGTGCGAGCTGCGCGATCCGGTGGATTCAGGCGCCATCGTCAAATGCCGCCGTCAGGAACTGGACGCCGATGAGGTGCGCGAGCATCTGAAGGTCGGCAAGCAATGCTTCCAGCTCGGCCTGATCTTCGCCGACCGTTTGTCGTTCGTGCTCGGCGAGGACATGGTGATCCGCAAGCTCAAGTTTTTGGAAACCGCCACCGAGTCGCTGGAGAAGGACGATCGCCAGTCGGTCGAGGCGGAAGTGGACGCCACCTTCGCGCTGATGAGCGGAGAGCTGCGTCTGCTGCTGGAACGCCTCGAAACCGAATTCGCCTTGAGCAAGGCAGAGGCCTGAGCCACAGCCCATGCGTCGCCCCCGACCGCAGCAGCGCGACACCCTGCCGCTGCGCCTGCCGGATGGGCGCGACATCGAGTTGCTGCGCGTCGTCGATCCCCGGGCGCGACGATTGCGGCTGCTGGTTTCCGCACGCGGGCCACGGCTGACGGTGCCGCCAGCCGTAGGCGCAGCAGAAGCGGAGCGCTTCCTCATCCAGCACCTGCCCTGGCTGGCCGAGCAGTTGAAGGCCATTGCAAACACGGTGGCCACCGCCACACCGCTCTCACCCTTCGAGCCCGGCACGATCCCGCTGCGTGGCGAGCGGATCGAACTGGAGTGGCGCCAATCGCATTGCCTGCGTGCGGCACGCGACGGCGAACGCCTGTCAATCCACTTGCCACCGGATCTCCGACCCGGCGCACTTGGCCGCATCTTGCGTGATTTCTATCTCACCCAGGCGCGGGCCGATGTCAGCCGCTGGCTGCCGCGGTATCTGCCGGACTTGCCTCGACCACCACGGGAATGGCGGATCCGGCCATTGGCATCGCTTTGGGGCTCACTCAGCACCTCGGGTTCGATGTCGCTCGACATGGCCTTGGTCCTCGCACCTCCCGCAGCATTCGAATACGTGCTGGTTCACGAGCTGTGCCACCTGATCCAGCACAACCACTCACGCGCTTTCTGGCGCGAGGTGGAACATCGTTTCCCCGACTGGCGCACGCAGCGGCGCTGGCTGCGGGAAGAAGGCATGGAAATGAAGCACGAGTTGCGCCGGTTGCTGGCGCCGTAACCGAACCCCGCGCGTCCGCTCACCAACCGGCGAGATGCCGCTCGATCAATTCACCCATGACGTCCACGTGAGCCGGATCGGCGTTGAGCGCAGGGATGTAGTTCAACTCCCGACCACCCGCTTCCTTGAAAAAGCCGGCATTTTCCATCGCGATTTCTTCCAGCGTCTCCAGGCAATCCGCCGCGAAACCGGGACACACCACGTCCAGATGAGTGACGCCACGACGGGCCAACTCGCGTACCGTCTGATCGGTGTACGGCATCAGCCACTGGGCTTTGCCCAGACGCGACTGGTAGCTCAGGCTCCACTCTCCGTCGCCCAACCCCAGCCGCCGGGCGATGGCATGCGCACTGGCCTCGCACTGAGTGGCATAGGGATCGCCGCGATCGACGCAGCGTTGCGGGATCCCATGGAACGAAAACAGCAGGTGCGCAGATTCGGTCCGTTGCTTCCGATGTTCATCGATCTTTGAGGCTACGGCATCGATCCAGCTGGTTTCTTCGTGGTATTGGTTGATCACGCGCAGCTCGGGCCAATACCGCCAGCGCCCCAGTTCCGCCATCACGGCATCCAGGACTGACGCCGTGGTGGTAGCCGAATACTGCGGATATATTGGCAATATCAACAACTTGCGAATATCCCGCTCGCGCATGGCACGCAATTGCGTGGCGACCGAGGGCTCGCCGTAGCGCATCGCCAGCACCACATCGGCACGCCCCTGCAGGCGTTCACCCAAGGCAGCCGCCAAGTCTTCGCTGATGAAACGCAGCGGCGAGCCGCGTTCAGTCCAGACATTGCGGTACAGCGCCGCCGAACGCGGCGCGCGGAACGGCAGGATGATGCCGTACAGGATCGGATACCAAAGCACTCGCGGCAGCTCCACAACGCGAGGATCGGCGAGAAATTCTGCAAGATAACGTCTCAATGCCGACGCTTTCGGTGCAGATGGCGTACCAAGATTGACCAGCAGCACGCCGATGCGGGCGGAATCGGCCGGGCAGGCACGGGAAGGATGATCGGACATCACGGCGTCTCGGGCGCAGGCTGGAGACAATCACACCGCGACACGCGGGCCGGCACGGCGTTGATCGAAGACGGGGAAATGGTATGCTCGCGCCCAGCGCCCGCCGTTCCAATATACAGAGGCGCAGTGACGACGACCCCATACTACTAGAAGGACGACATTGATGCGTCCCCTGTTCGGCCTCCGGCTTTCCGCCGTGCTCATGTGTTTCCTGACGCTGCCTGCAACGGCTGCGACGGATGCCTATGTCTCGGCTTGGAACACACTCTACCGGCTCGATCTGTCCACCGCCCGCGCCACCCCGATCGGCAGCGGCATCGGCTACAACGACGTTGAAGGCTTGGCGATCGCACCCGATGGTACGCTTTACGGTGTCGCCGACGGCAGTGCCGGCTCCGGTTCCCAGATCACCGACTTCCTGATCCGGATCAACACCAGCAGCGGCATCGGCACACTGGTCGGCCCGCTCGAAGGACTTTCAGGCGTCGGCCCCAACGAGACCGGCCAACTCGATTATGGCCTTGCCTTCACCTGCGATGGCCGGCTCTGGGCATCCTCGGACACGACCGGCCTGCTCTGGGAAATCGATCCACGAAACGGCCAGGTTCGTGAAGCCGGCAACACGGGTGCGCCCATCAGCGGCCTGGCCGGACGCGGCGCGCAGTTGTTCGGCATTGGCGTGCAGAACGGGTTCGGCAACCGCAGCCAACAGGCGCTGTACCGGATCACCCCCGACACCGCCCAGGCCGAGCGCATCGGCAGCCTGGGCATCAACGACACCCTGAGCAGCAGCGGCGCCGACTTCGATGCTGGCGGCGTGCTCTGGGCGACACTCGACTCGCAGCCGCCCGATGTTGATCGTGCCAGCCGGTTGGCCAGGGTCGACCTGGCCAGCGGCACGGCCAGCGTGATCGGCCCGATCTCGGGCATCCTCGAAAACGTCAGCGTGCGCGGGATGGCCATCGCTGCTCCTCGCGCTTGCGATTCGGGCGGCGGCACCATCGATGCGCCATTCATCGCACAGGTTCCCGGTCCGGCGATGCCGGCCCTGACCCTGCTCGGTCTCTTGGCCGCAGGCATCGGCGCTCGCCGCCTGCGTCGCTGAACCAGGGTTCATCGCGGCCCGCACATACTCGTGCGGACCTGACCATCGACACGCTGGGAGACACCGATGTCCCGAATTCTGCTTTCGCTGCTGCTGACGCTCGGCCTCGTTGCCGCAGGCGCGCCCGTGCACGCCGCCAGCGGTGAAGAAAACGAACGCATCCAGCGCGCAGTCGAAGTGCTCGACGAAGTGATGCGCATGCCCGAGCATGCCATTCCGAGAAAGATGCTGTCGGACGCTTACGCCATCGCGGTGATCCCGAACGTGGTGAAAGCCAGCCTCGTCGTCGGTGGCCGCCACGGCAAGGGCGTGATCTCGGTGCGTTCGCCCGATGGCACCTGGAGCACGCCGAGTTTCATCAGCCTGACCGGCGGCAGCGTCGGATTTCAGGCGGGCGTGCAAGCCACCGACGTGGTTCTGGTGTTCCGCTCCCCGCGCGGCGTGGATTCCATCGTCAATGGAAAATTCACCCTGGGTGCCGATGCCGCCGTCGCCGCAGGACCGGTGGGTCGTACCGCCGCCGCGTCGACCGATGGTCAACTGAAGGCCGAGATCTACTCCTATTCCCGCTCGCGCGGCCTGTTCGCAGGTGTCGCCCTTGATGGAGCCGTTCTCTCGATCGACCATCGGACCAACGCCAACGCCTACGGCCGCAACACCACGCCGCGGGCTGCATTCGAAAACCGCGTCCGCAAGGCACCGCCTGCCGTTGTCGATTTCCGCGATCGGCTGGAGGAATACAGCTCGCAGCAGGACTGAGCCCGAACGAGCCTGGCTGCGCTATGCTGCCGAACTTTCCATTCCCTGCATGAGGCAATGACCATGGGCAGCTTCAGTATCTGGCACTGGGTGATCGTGCTACTGGTCGTGGTGCTCCTGTTCGGCACCAAGAAACTCCGCAATGTCGGCTCGGATCTGGGCAGCGCGATCAAGAGCTTCCGCAAGGGCCTGCAGGAGGACGAGCCGGAAAAGCTCGACGCCTCCCTCGCCGATGCGGAGAAAGCCGCCGCGCAGAAAACCGCCGCCGACAAGGGCGACTGACGCGAGCCTGCTGCCATGTTCGACGTCAGCATGGTCGAAGTCGCGGTGATCGCGCTGGTTGCGCTGCTGGTGCTCGGCCCGGAGAAACTGCCGCGCGCCGCGCGCACTGCCGGTCTGTACCTGCGCAAGGCTCGCGCGAGCTGGTATTCGATCCGTTCGGACATCGAACGCGAACTGGCCGCCGAAGACCTCAAGCGTGCCATGAAGGACACCGAACGCAGCCTGCTCGCGCCGCCGAAAAGCCACGCGGCACCTGCGTCCGCCCCGGACACCGGCGAACCACCTGCCGCGAGGGATGCACCCCCGGTGCGCGACTGACGCCATGGGCTCCGCGGAAACGGATACCGAACAAAGCCTGATCGGCCACCTGGTCGAACTGCGCGCGCGCCTGCTCCGTGCCGTACTGGCCGTGCTGGCGGTATTCATCTGCCTGATTCCTGTCGCCAACCGGATCTACACCGTGCTCGCCGAGCCGTTGCGCGCCAAGCTGCCTGAAGGCGCACAGATGGTGGCAATCGATGTCGCCAGCCCGTTCTTCACCCCGATCAAGCTGGCCTTCTTTGTTGCGTTGATGCTGGCGATGCCGGTGGTGCTGTACCAGTTGTGGGCTTTCGTCGCACCCGGCCTTTACAAGCACGAGCAAAAGCTTGCACGCCCGCTGCTGGCCTCCTCGGTACTGCTGTTCTACACCGGCTGCGCGTTCGCGTATTTCCTCGTGCTGCCGGTAGTGTTCGGCTTCCTCACCGGCATCGCGCCCGAAGGTGTTGCCGTGATGACCGACATCAGCCGGTATCTGGACTTCGTTCTGGTGCTGTTCCTGGCCTTCGGATTCAGCTTCGAGGTGCCCGTGGCCGTGGTGATCCTCGTGCTGCTCGGTTGGGTCAGCGTCGAACAACTGCGCGAGGCACGCTCATATGTGATTGTCGGCGCCTTCGTCATCGCCGCGATCATCACCCCGCCGGACGTGATCTCCCAACTGATGCTCGCCATTCCGATGTGCATCCTGTACGAAGTCGGGCTGGTGGTCGCCCGGACGCTGTCACGGCGCCAGACTGAAACCTCCGCCACGTCCGACTGATCGCCAATGGATCGCTACGAACGCATCAACCTGCTGCACCGCACCTTGCGCAACGCACGCTACCCGGTGCCGCTGCAGCGACTGATCGATGAACTGCGCTGCTCGCGCGCCACGGTCTATCGTGACGTGGGCTTCCTGCGCGACTTTCTTGGCGCGCCGGTGGAAATCTCCGACGACCCGCCCGGCTTTCGTTATGCGAACGCAGAGGCCGATCGCTTCGAACTCCCCGGCCTCTGGCTGAGCCCCGACGAATTGCATGCACTGCTCGCCACCCAGCAGCTGCTGGCCAAGTCCGGTCCCGGCGACTTCCTCGCCGATGCGCTCCAGCCCTTGCGCGAACGCATCGACGGCCTGCTTTCCGAACAGGCCGGCGGCAAACGCTGGCCGGTCGAACGGATCCGCGTGGTGACGAGCGGAACTCGCACCACCGACCAGTCTGCATTCCGCCTGGCCGCCGGCGCCGTACTGCAGCGCCGACGGCTTGCGTTCCGTTACCGCGCCCGTTCCACCGGCGCGACCACCGAACGTCTCGTCTCGCCGCAACGCCTCACCCATTACCGCAACAACTGGTATCTGGACGCCTTCGACCACGAACGCGCGGCCTTGCGCAGCTTCTCGCTCGACCGCCTGGACAGTGCCAGGCCACTGGACGAAGCAGCCATCGACGTGGCCGAAACCGATCTCGACCAACACCTGTCGTCCAGCTACGGCATTTTTTCCGGCCCGCCCAAGGCCTGGGCCACGATCCGCTTCTCTCCTGAAGCCGCGCGCTGGGCCGCCGAAGAGCGCTGGCACAGCCAGCAACAAGGCCACCTGCTTCCCGACGGCGGTTACGAACTTCGCCTGCCATACAGCAACTCGCGCGAGCTGCTGATGGACGTGCTGCGCTATGGCCCGGACGCCACCGTCGTCGAACCGGCCAGCCTGCGCAACGAGGCCCAGATCCGGTTGCGACTGGCACTGGGGAACTACACGGGCTGACCTCCTGCTCCTCTCGCCGTGGATGCCATCACGCGCTGAAGGCCATTTGGGAAATAAAAGGGCGGGCTGATCACTCAGCCCGCCCTCGTTGATGGGTTCTCTCGAATCAGAACCGCACGTTCAGGCTGAGCCAGAGATTCCGGGACTTGTCCTTGTTGTTGTAGTCGTCAAGATAGCTCGGGGTGTAGCTCCCGTCCGGGTTCTGGATCCAGTCTGTCTGGAACGACGTGAAGTCCTCGTCCAACAGATTGTTGATGCGGGCGGACACCGCCACGGTGTCGCTGAAGCGGTACTGGCCACCGAGGTGGAACACGGTGTAGTCCTTGTAGAACCGTGGCACCCCATCGGCATCGACATCGCGGTAACGCTCGGAACGTGCTTCACCGATGAGCTGCAGGCTGAACTGCTCGGTCGCCAGCCATTCCAGCGTGGTGTTGAACATGTGCTCGGCGCTGTTGGTCAGCGGCAGGCCCTTCTGCGCGCCGCTGAGCTGTTCGCTGTCGGTCCAGGTGTAATTCGCCCGCACCGAGAACGCATCGTTGAATTCGTAACGGCCTGCGAGCTCCACGCCACGCACCCGAGCCTCGTCGATGTTGATGTTCTGCGCGTAGGTGCCGTACCCGAGCAGCTCATAGTCGCCGAGGTTGGCGCAGGGTCGGACACCGCCGGTCTGGGCGCAGCTCAGGTTGGTTTCACCGCGGGCAATCTTGTCCTTGAAGTCGTTGTTGAACACGGTGACGTTGACGTTGTGCCCGGCGGTCGACGAGGTCCAGTAGAGCGCGATCTCGCTGTTCATGCTGGTTTCCGGCTCCAGATACGGGTTGCCGATGAACGGTATGGTGCCCTGGGCGCCGAATCCGGTGACGCCGTCGTACAGGTCGGTGGTCTTGGGCGTCTTGAAGCCGGTACTGATGCCGCCCTTGAGTACCCAGTTCTCGTTGAGGTTCTGCACCGCATACAGGCGTGGGCTGACATGCCCGCCGAACATGTTGTGGTCGTCGTAACGCACGCCACCGGTCACGGTCAGTGTATCGATTGGGGTCCAGTTGTCCTCGACGAACACCGACCACATTTCATGGTCCTGCACCACACCGGCGCCGTCACCGCCCTGCTCCATGCCGAACACGCCGTCATCGAGCTCGCCATCGATCATCTGGCCGCCGAACACGAGGTGATGGTTCTCGCCCATCGGCATGTCGATCTTGGCATCGAGCGTGTATTGGCTCGATTGAAGGGCCCGCTTCGGACGCGGCAGAAAGGTGTCCACCATCAAAGCGCGCCGCTCCTCGACGCTCATGCCGGCATAGGGACCGGTGCCACGGAACATCTGCTGATGCACCAGACGCTCTGCCACGGTGAGCGGAAGAGTACGGCCCAGATTGTCGGTTTCCACGCGGGAGAGCGAGACGAAGCTGCGGCCGAACTCCCAATCGCCGTGATGGGTGATTGCCCACTGGTCGCGGGCGAATTCCTGGTCGGCGGCATAGCCGGCGCGCGGCGCGGCCCGCCACAGCCCTTCGAGGCCATCCACCGTGCCCAAGGGATAGGTTTCGGTGCCGAGGTTGTTGATGAAGGGGGTGTTGTCATAAACCTGACGCGAGGTGTCGTAATCCAGCAGCAGGCTCTGCGAATCGGTCGGGGTCCAGCTCAGCGTGATGCCCAGCTCCTGGTTGGTGTTGTCAACCGTCTTGCCGCCGCCGCCGAAGCCGAGCGAGCGTTCGAACTCGGTGCCGTCCGGGGCGGTGATGATTCCGTACTCGGGCGTTGACGCATCGCGCTCGTAGCGCGCGCCGCGGATCGAGATGCCGAGCAGGTCCTGCACGATCGGGCCGGACAGGGCGAAGTCGAGCGTGGTATCCGAGCCGAAGTCGCTGTTCTCCTGGATGTTGTGGCCGAGCGTGGCCGAGCCGGTCCAGCGGTTGGACACCTTGCGGGTGATGATGTTGATCACCCCGCCCAGCGCATCGGCACCGTACAGGGTGGAGGCCGGGCCACGGATCACCTCGATGCGCTCGATCATGTCCAACGGCGGAATGTGGTTGAACTGGTTGCCGCCGAAACTGTTGGGGTAGATGTCGCCGTGGTTGTTCTGGCGACGGCCGTCGATCAGGATCAGGGTGTAGTCCGGGCCCATGCCGCGCATCGAGATCGTCTTCTGGCCGGTCTTGTCCGAGGTTTCACCCACGTCCACGCCCTCCAGGTCGCGCACGGCGTCGATCAGGGTCATGTACGGACGCTTTTCGAGATCGGCACGTGTCACCACGCTGATGCTCGCAGGCGCATCGACAATTTTCTGTTCAAATCCGGCCGCAGTGACCACCACCTGGTCCAGCGTGGTGGCATCCGCAAGCAAGGCGGTATTGGCGGACGCAGTGAATGGGAGCGCCAAGGCAAGTGCCAAGGCAACGGGACGACGAGCAGGCAAGCGGCGGCAATCTGTGAAGGCGGAAACTGGGCAAGAAGACATGGTGTGCCTGAAGTGCTGTGGGTTCGGTGTTGTTGTGGGTCGCGGCGACATTCCGCAGTGCTGGCGGCGGAGAACATCGGGAGCCACGCGGCGACGACCACCAACCAGTAAACGAAATGCTAGTGATAACCATTCCTATTTGCAACATGTTTCTTGCTCAGGCAAGATTTGCCCCCTTGATCACGTTCAGACATCACGCGATTGGGTGATATTGATGGCGGCACGAGCTGAACCAACGTCCTGTTCCGCGCGACGCGTACCCATCACGCCACGTCGTGAGGTAACGCTGAAGCCATCGCGCCCGGCCTGATCGGGGATCGAATGTCGACATCGTTCACGGCGCGTTGCCACCAGCACTTGGTTCCGCGGAAATTTCCACCTATTTGGCTCACCGACTCCTCGCGCCCGGCTTACTTCCCGCATGTCGTCATCCCGATCCAACCCAACCCCGGACCCGCAACGCCGCGCGTTCTGGTTGCGAACTTTGCATCAGTGGCACTGGATCAGTTCGGCACTGTGTCTGATCGGTTTGTTGCTGTTCGCCATCACCGGGGTGACGCTGAACCACGCGTCGCAGATTCCTGCGTCACCTGCCACGACCACCATTGAAACCGAGCTTCCCGACGCGTTGCGTGACACGTTGCAGGCGATGGCCGACGACATCGATGACCGCGCACCGCTGCCATTGCCGCTGCGCGACTTCATTGCCGATGCCTTCGATCTGCGTGTCGGCGCCCGCGAGGCGGAATGGTCGGCCGACGAGATCTACCTGTCGCTGCCACGACCAGGCGGCGATGGCTGGCTGTCGATTGATCTGGGCAGCGGCCGGGTCGAACACGAAAGCACGGATCGCGGCTGGGTCTCGTACTTCAACGACCTGCACAAGGGGCGCAACACAGGCCCCGCATGGCGCTGGTTCATCGATGTGTTCGCACTGGCCTGTCTGGTCTTCTCGATTACCGGCCTCGTCCTGCTCCAGCTGCACGCCCGCCAACGTGGCCTGACCTGGCCGATGGTGGGGCTCGGTGCGCTGGTACCGCTGCTGATCGCGCTATTGCTGATCCACTGACTTTCCCGAGAGATTTCGTCATGAAACGACTGTTGCTTCCCCTGCTGCTCCTGCCCTGCAGTCCGATGTTGAATGCTGCCGAGCTGTCGCTCGACGTGGAGATCCCGCGTTTGGAGGTGGCCGAGTACCACCGCCCTTATGTCGCCGTCTGGATCGAGCGCGAGGACGCCAGCGTCGCGGCCAATCTCGCGGTGTGGTACCAGCAGGACAAGCCCGACAATCGCGGCGAGAGCGGTACCAAGTGGCTGCCGGACCTGCGCCAGTGGTGGCGACGCAGCGGTCGTGCGCTCACGTTGCCAGTCGATGGCGTCACCGGCGCCACCCGCCCGGTCGGCACGCATACGCTGCAATTTTCCAGCGATTCGGCTCCGCTGAATGCACTGGGCGCAGGCCAGTACAACGTCGTCATCGAGGCGGCCCGCGAAGTGGGTGGCCGCGAACTTCTGAAGCTGCCGCTGGCTTGGCCGCCCACCGAACCTGCGCAGCAAAACGCGCAGGGCACGGCCGAACTGGGTCGCATCCAACTCCGTGTCGCCCCCTGAGTTTCCTCTCTTCCCCAAGGAATCCCCAATGAACACTGCACTTCTCCGCCCGCTGTGTGCCGCGTTGGCCCTGACGCTCGCCGTGCCTTTTGCAGCACACGCGCATAAAGTCTGGTTGCTGCCATCGGCGACGGTCGTTTCCGGAGGTACGCCATGGGTCACGGTGGATGGCGCCATCTCGAACAATCTCTATTACGCCGACCACGTCCCGATGCGTCTGGAATCGCTCGTCATCACCGCACCCGATGGCAGCAGCGTGGATGCGAAGAATGCGCACACCGGCAAGTACCGCAGCGTGTTCGACGTGGAACTGGCGCAGTCCGGCACGTACCGCATCGCCAGCGTCAACGCCGGCCTGTTCGCCAGCTGGGAAGAGAACGGACAGCCCAGGCGCTGGCGCGGCAATGCCGAAACCTTCGAGAAGGAAGTGCCCGCGTCGGCCGAGAAGCTGCAGATCACCCGCTCGGCCGGCCGGGTGGAAACCTTCGTCACCCATGGCGCACCCACGACAGACGCGCTGAAGCCCACCAACGCCGGGTTGGAGCTGGTTCCGGTGTCGCATCCCAATGACTTGTTCTCCGGCGAATCGGCGAGCTTCCGGCTGTTGATCGATGGCGAACCGGCCGTCGACGTGTCGGTGGAAATCGTTCCCGGTGCCACCCGCTATCGCGATGCCCAGAACGAGATCATCGTGAAGACCGATGAGCATGGCCAGTTCAGCATCACTTGGCCCGCGCCCGGCATGTACTGGCTGGAAGCCTCGATGCAGGACGACAAGGCCGCGCCACCAGCGACAGCGCGGCGTGCCTCGTACGTGGCGACGCTGGAAGTGCTGCCGCAATGACGTGCCGATGACCGGGCCGTCCGCGTGGCGCCCGGCCGAACCCCGATGACCTTTTCCGCCTTCGCCACCAGATACGCGATGCGTTTGCTCGGCCTGTTGCTCCTGGCCGGATGCAGCACGCCGGAACCGTTGCGCCTGCACGGTGAATCGATGGGTACCACGTGGCAGGTGACCGCCTACGCGGAAGCGTCGCGTGCGTCGGACCTGCAGTCGCGCATCGAAGCGCAACTGGAAACGCTGGTTGCGCAGATGAGCGCATGGGAACCGGATTCGGACCTGAACCGGTTCAATCGCGCGCCGGCCGGCACATGGGTGACGTTGCCCGCCGAACTGTTCGTCGTGGTGGAGCACGCCATCGCGCTCGCCGGGCAGACCGGCGGCGCCTACGATCCCACCATCGCGCCTCTCGTCGCCGTGTGGGGCTTCGGGCCGGACGGCCAACCGCGAACCCGGCCTCCTTCTGCCGACGACATCGCGACAGCGATGGTCCGAACCGGCGCCTCGCGCTTGCAGCTCGACTCTGCACAGCGCCAACTCCTGCAACCCGGCGACATGCAGCTCGACGTCAATTCGCTTGCCCCCGGTTTCGCGGTGGATACCATCGCGCAGCTGCTCGACGACGCCGGTGTGGAGGTGTTTCTCGTGGAACTGGGCGGAGAAATGCGCGCCCGCGGCCACAAGCCCGATGGCACACCATGGCGAATTGCGGTGGAGCGGCTGAATCTCGCCGCCCGTTCCGATGACGACGTGATCATCGCGCTTTCCGACACCGCCCTCGGCACCTCGGGCGACTACCGCGTCGGCTTCGTCCACGAAGGGCGTCGCTATTCGCACACCATCGATCCGCGTTCGGGCGAACCGGTGCAGCACGCGCTCGCTGCCGTGACGGTCGTGGGCAGCAGTGCGATGGCCGCCGATGCACGCGCTGCCGCGCTGATGGTGCTCGGCCCGGTCGACGGCATGGCGTTTGCCCGGGCGCACGACCTGGCAGCAGTGTTCACACTGCGCACGGCCGACGGATACCAGCGCCTCGGCACCCCGGCATTCGAGCGGTATCGAACCCGATGAAACGACGACATGTTTCTGGCCACCTGCTCACCTGCCTGGCCCTGACTGCATTGGCACTGGCATTGCTGCCGTTGAACGACGGGATCTGGCAATGGAACCTGCATCCGGCGCGCATCGCGTGGGCGGCGGCCAGCACCGTCGTTTTCGCGCTCGCCTGGTTCATCGGCGCGCGAGTACGGCGACGGCGTCGCGCCAGCACGGGGCAAGCGTGGGACAGCACTGATGCGTTGCCCGTGTTTTTCGCCAGCCAGACCGGCTACGCCCAATCGCTCGCGGAACAGACCGCGGAATCCCTGGGTGCGGCGGGTGTTCCTGCGCGTGCCGTGCCACTGGACCAGGCCAGTGCGGAAATGCTGGGAAACCTGTCGCATGCGCTGTTCATCGCCAGCACCGCCGGTGAAGGCGATCCGCCCGATACCGTGGCACGGTTCGTGCGGCACGTTCTGTCGCAGCCATTGCCGCTGTCGGGCCTGCGCTACGGTCTGCTCGCGCTCGGCGATCGCCACTACGCCAACTTCTGTGCCTTCGGGCAGAACCTCGACACATGGTTGCGCCAGCAGGGCGCACGTGCGTTGTTTTCGCGGATCGACGTGGACAATGCGGATCCCGATGCACTCGCCCGTTGGCAGGCGTCACTCGTCGGACTCACCGACGGCAACGACGTTCCGGTCTGGCAAACACCCCCGTTTCGCGCTTGGCGCCTGGCACGACGCGTCGAACTCAATCCCGGCAGTCTGGGCGAGCCCGTATTCCATCTGGAGCTGGTTCCGACCGACGGCACGATGCCGGCATGGCGGGCTGGCGACATCGCCGAAATCCAACCACGAAACGGCGCCGCTGCACTGACGCGCTGGCTGCAGGACACCGGCCTGAACGGCAACGTGGATGTCGGTGGCGACACCCTGCTGGAACGCCTCGCCCGCAGCGAGCTACCTCATCCTGCCGAAATCGCGGGACAGGACGAACAGCAGGTCGGCGCTGCGCTGCGTGAACTGCAGGCGCGCGACTATTCGATCGCCTCCCTGCCCGCCGACGGCCATCTCGACCTGCTGATACGCCAGGGCCATCGCCCCGACGGCAGCCCGGGTCTGGCCGCCGGCTGGCTCACGGCATACGCCCACGTCGGCGACGACATCGCGGTGCGAGTACGCGCCAACCCGAACTTCCATGCCCCCGAGCCAGACGTTCCACTGATCCTGATCGGCAACGGCACCGGATTGGCGGGGCTGCGCGCACTGCTGCGCGAACGCATCGCGCAGGCCCGGACTCGCAACTGGCTGGTGTTCGGCGAACGCCAGCGCGCGTGCGACTTCCTTCATGGCGACGAACTCGACGCCGCGCTCGCGCAGGGCCAGCTCGCCCACCTCGACCTGGCCTTCTCGCGTGACACGCCACAGCGGGTCTACGTGCAACACCGACTGATCGAACACGCATCCCGCCTGCGCGCGTGGATCGACGCCGGCGCCATGATTCACGTCTGTGGCAGCCAGGCCGGCATGGCCGGTGGCGTGGATGCCGCGTTGCGCGACATTCTCGGCAACGACTGCGTCCAGCAGTTGATCGAATCCGGACGCTATCGCCGCGACGTGTATTGATCCTGGCGCCGCGCATCCCCATCCTTGGGGGCATGGCCACCGGATGGGCAAAAGACGGCGCGGTTCAGGACCAGATCGACAGCACGGTCGACGATGCCGTGCGACGCGCACGCAATCAGCTGCCGAAAGGCCCCAGCCTGTCCGAGTGCGAGGACTGCGGCGAACCGATCCCGATGGCTCGCCGCCTCGCGATTCCGGGTGTGCGCCGCTGCATCGCCTGCCAGGGCGAACACGACGCCGAGGCCGCGTTCAGCGGCTACAACCGGCGCGGCAGCAAGGACAGCCAGCTGCGCTGATCACTGGCCGGGAACGCCCTGGACGGCACGGATGCGCCCATCCTGAATCAGCCAGGTGTTTTCGCCGCCACCGGCCGAGACATACAGCGGCTTGTCGAGGCGCTGGCTGATGTAAACGTGCAGCTCGTTCGGCCCGGCAACTGCTTCATCGGCAAACTGCAGCGCCGGCGCATCGGCCACGTTCTGCAGCACCGAACAGCCCGATGCCAGCGGCTGGAAGTAGCGCACTGTCGTGCCTTGCGCGTTCAAATCCGCGCGGTACGTCCCTCCCAGCAAGTGCACGTCCGGGAACGCGGCGCGCGGCAACAGATAGGCCCGCCATCCGGAAGCCCCTTGAATCGTGTCGGCCAGCACCACGGTGTCGTAGGTACCCGAACACGCCGTGTGTTCGACGGAAGCAGCCCGCTGGCGGGCAAGAAATTGCGCCTGTTGTCGATCGTTGAGCGGCACATCCTCGAGGCGTTCCATCTCTTCGAACACGTGTCCGGAACGGTTCACCGACACGCGATAGCGGCCAACGATTTCATCATTTCGAGTAGCACCAACGAACATGATCGCATGTGAACCGTCGCCCGCCCGCTCGGCGACCCAGCCCTGGACATCGTCATCGCGCCGAAAGGCGCGCAATTCCTGGCCTGCTTCCTGCGCCGCCTGCACTGCGCGATCCAGCTCGAACAACGCCATCCCCAGACGTTCGGCCTCCCGCAATGCGGCCTCGTCCTGCGCCTGCACCTGCGTCGCGAACGCGGACGACGCCAGCACGCACCACATGATTACCTTACCGATAGACATTCCCACCCTCCTGTCGCCACGGCCAAACATCCGGCCAGAAATGGCATTGCAGTGGCCTTTCGACCACATACTGCACTGCAGCATCACTGCACTATACCCCGCTCACTGACAGGGCGCACCGCAATGATTGTGACAAAACACACGGATGGGCGTGCTTTTGCTGACCGGAAAGGGCCTATCCGGCACCGGCGGGAACTGCCTCCACGCTGTGGATGCGACCGTCCTGGATCAGCCAGGTCCGCCCGTTCGGCGTCGTGGTGACGTACAGCGGCTTGCCGGCCAGACGGCTGATGTAGACATGCAGTTCATTCGGGTGAAGCGCCTGATCCTCCGCGAACAACAGTGCGCCGGAACCGGGCCGGTTCTGGACGATCACGCATTCCGATGCCAGCGCCTCCACCGCCGTCGGCCCCTCGCCGGAGCCCGAGAATCCGAGGCGGTAGCTGCCACCCAGCAGGTATACATCAGGGAAAGCGGCACGCGGCAGCACATACGCACGCCATGCCTCGGCCTGCGGCAACACCACGGTTTCCACCTCGTTGGAGCAGATCGTCCGCTCCACACCGCGCGCCCTGCCGCCGACGATGTGCTGGACGGCCAGTTGCGCCGGCAACGGCTCGGCATCAAGACGCTCGATGCCATCGACCACTTTGCCGGCACGGTCCACCGCCACGCGGTACAAGCCCACCGGCACCCCGTTCCCGGAACCGACGTAGATGATCCGGATGGCATCGGGGAGCACCTCGGCCACCCAGCCCTGTACGCGATCATCCCGGCGGAACACCCGCGAGCGATCGCCTTCCTTTGCCGCAATCCGGGCCGCGCGGTCGATCTGGTAAAGCGTCGTCCCCACCTGTTCCGCCGTGCGCAGTGCCATGTCGTCCTGCGCCCGCACAGGTGCGACCGCCAGTGAAATGCCAAGGGCTGCCGTTGCAGCGATGCGCTGATGCCAAGCCATGTCGACTCCCGTGCTTCCTGCCGATGATGACCCGTGAATATTGCATCGCAACATGACGAACGTGTATCCGTCCACGTCACAGATCGTCATGCGGACCATCCGGCATGCTACCGTCCCGTCCTGCGACGATGAAGGTTGAACCATGCGCTGCCTGGCTGCCCTGACCTCCCTGCTGCTCCTCGCCGCATGCAGCACCGTGCCATCCGTCGCGCACCACCGCGCCCCCGCATCGCCTGATCCTGCACATTCCAGCCGCAATGCACTGGACTGGCCCGGCACCTATGCCGGCACCCTGCCCTGCGCCGACTGTCCCGGCATCGAGCTGCGCCTGACATTGAACGACGACGGCAGCTATCAGCTCGCCACCCGCCATATCGATCGCCAGACCGAACCCGAACAGATATCCGGGAGCTTCTCGTGGACGTACGACGGCAACCACATCCAGCTCGACGCTGCCGCCGATCATGCGTTCTACGCCGTTCGCGAAGGCTCGTTGTTGCGCCGCTACGCCGATGGCAGCTGGCCGCAGGCCGACCGCATCGCCGGCATGAGTCTGACGCGCCAGCCATGACACCGCCCGACTGACCGCCCCGAACGCGCGCCCGGCATCCCTGCTTCGTGCGCCGCAGGTTCTCGCTGCGTGATCGGATCAGCGCAACCTGCGCCCGCGGTGTGCGATGCCAGGCGCAGTGACGAACTGGCGGTGGACACACCTCGCGACCGGACAAGCCGCTTCGCGCGGCATCGATGGATGCCGCAGCTCCTCCGGGATGGCATCAAGCCCTTCTCGTGCCGCCATTTCCGACAATGGAGTCGCGCAATCCGCCGTCGTTCGTTGCCACGCGGCGGTCGGATCGTGGCGGGACGTGCGCCGCCATGCCCTCACGGACACGCCTGCGGCTGGGCCTCCAGGCCATCGCAAAAGATGCCGTGCCCGCCACCCGTCGCGGGCACGAACACGGCATGGGCGGCGTGGCCACGATTCATCGTCAGAGTACAGATCGGGTTGGTGCCGGTGCAGGCGCCTGACCAGCCAGCAAAAGTGTGGCCGGCGGCAGGTACGGCGGTCAGTGTGGCGCTGCCGCCGGCATTGAAGCGTGCCGAACAGGCAACCCCGCTGCTGCCGCAGTTGATCCGCGCAGGCGAGCTGGTGACGTTGCCCTGACCGACACCGAGCAGTGCCAGACTTACCGGATAGCTGCTGATGCTGCCACCGGCCACCGCTGCCATGGCGGCACCGGCGTCCACGATGCCGGTACCACCGCCACCGCCAAAGTACGTGGGGAACGGCCGCGCGGTATTGCGCAGCAATGTGGCGATCTGGTCCGGGGTCAGATCGGGGTTGCGCGACAGCATCAGGGCGGCGACACCGGCCACATACGGCGTCGCCATCGACGTGCCATCCATCATGTCGTAACCACCGACTGCGGGAAGTGTGGTGCCGAGATTGATGGTGGAAAGGATGCCGTCCAGATCGGAGTTGCTGCTGTCCCCGCCCGGCGCGGACACATCGTTCGCCGGCCCGTAGTTGGAATACACCGCACGCGTGCCGCTCGGCCCGTTGGCAGCGACGGTGATGACGCTCTGGCAATTGCCCGGCGTGGATTCGGAGGCTGGAATCGCGTGGTTGCCTGCAGCCACGACCAGCACCGAACCACGTGAACGGGCACTGTCGATGGCGTTTTGATATGTGGTTCCGCACGCACTGACGCCCTGGATACTCAGGTTGAGAACACGCGCCGGCGTGGGGTTGGCGGGCAAGCCGGCGACGTTGCCCCCACTGGCCCAGATGATGCCTTCAGCGATGTCCGCCAGATTGCCGCCACAGGCACCCAACACCCGCACATGTTGCAACCACGCTCCGGGCGCAGTGCCGGCGATGCCCTCGTTGTTGTGGGTAATGGCGGCAGCAATTCCGGCGACGTGGGTGCCATGCCAGGAAGAGTCGCGCTGTGGCGCACCTTGGCCGCATTGCCCGGCGGTATTCCAATCGCCCTCGTCGGAAGGGTCGCTGTCACGGCCGTCGCCGTCGCGCGCATTGGCCGCGTTGGAGATCATGTCCATGCCTGCCAGCGTCTTGGCATCCAGATCGCCGTGCAGGGTGCGTCCGGTATCGATCACCGCGATCACGACGCCGTTCTGACCTGCAAGTCCCCAGGCAGGCTCCACGTTGATTCCCCCGGCCGGATCCCACAACCCCCACTGGTAGGAAAGAAGCGGATCATTCGGCAAGGCGGCCGGGTGCATTCGCAGGTTGGGCTCCACCGATGCCACGTCCGGATTCCTTGCCAGTTCGAGCATGAAACGATTGGCGCGATCGACATCCAGCATGCCGCCTTGCACCGACAGGAGATGCCCGCCGGTGGCAAGCCGACGCTCCACGCTTGCCTGGATACCGAGCACGCTGCCGATGCGGGACAGATCGCGCTGCAACTGCCACTGCATGCGCTGCGCACGCACACTGGTGTAATCCTCCGGTGCCACATCGTCGCGGTAGTGGACGATGAAACCATCATGCTCGAAGGCCCTTCCTGAAACAGCCAGCAGCACGCGCTCCGAAGGATCGGCGGCCTGTTGCCCCGTGTCGCCCGCATGGGAAACGGCGGCGCAGAGCCCCAGGGTCAGCAATGCCAATGGTCGACGTGCGGGGAAGGATCGCGGCGAAATGGTCATGACAATGAACTCCTGTATCCGAACGGGCTGCTTTCCTCCATCAATGCGCAAATCGGTACGCATCCGGCTCCCCGGCTCGCACCCGGCTGCCGAACGTGCTTGAATGCGCGCCACGAAGCGGGGGTGCCCGGCATTGGCCGGGCTGAGAGAGTCCCTTGGAACCTGATCCGGTTGATACCGGCGTAGGGAGACTTCATGCGGCGGCCATCGGGCCGGCGCGTGCCTCTGCTTTGTTGCGAATCCTTTCGCACTTGCCTGCAATCCGTGTGCAGGCCTTCCCAACAAGCATCGAGGATCCCCGCCATGAACGCCCAGCCTTCCGATCTCATCCTGCGCACCCAGGCGCTCTCCAACGATGTGACGCGCCCGATTTCCGGCTCGCGCAAGGTCTACATCGCCGGATCACGTCCCGACCTGCGCGTCCCCATGCGCGAGATCGAACTGGCACAGACACCCAAACTGTTCGGCGCCGAAACCAACGCTCCCTTCACCGTGTACGACACTTCCGGCCCGTACACCGATGCCGACGCACGCATCGACCTCAGCACCGGCCTGCCGGCACTGCGCACGCCGTGGATCACCGAACGCGGCGATTGCGAACAACTCCCCGGCATCACCTCCGACTATGGCCGCGCACAGCTGGCCAATTCGAAACTCGATGCGGTGCGCTTCCCCGCCCTGCGCGCACCACGCCGCGCCAAATCCGGCGCCAACGTCAGTCAGATGCACTACGCCCGGCGCGGCATCATCACGCCGGAGATGGAGTTCATCGCGATCCGCGAAAACCAGAAGCTCGACGCCATCCGCGAAGCACATCTGCTGCGTCAGCATGCGGGTGAATCGTTCGGCGCCAACCTTCCCAAATGCATCACCCCCGAATTCGTGCGCGACGAAGTCGCCCGTGGTCGCGCCATCATCCCGTGCAACATCAACCACCCGGAAAGCGAACCGATGATCATCGGCCGCAACTTCCTGGTGAAGATCAACGCCAACATCGGCAACAGCGCGGTGACGTCCTCCATCGCCGAGGAAGTGGAAAAAATGGTCTGGGCGATCCGCTGGGGCGCGGACACCGTGATGGATCTTTCCACCGGCAAACACATCCACGAAACCCGCGAATGGATCCTGCGCAACAGCCCAGTGCCCATCGGCACCGTGCCGCTGTATCAGGCGCTGGAAAAGGTCGATGGCCGCGCCGAGGAGCTGACCTGGGAACTGTTCCGCGACACCCTGATCGAACAGGCTGAGCAGGGCGTGGACTACTTCACCATCCATGCCGGCGTGCGCCTGCCGTTCGTTCCGCTCACCGCCAAACGCGTTACCGGCATCGTCTCGCGCGGCGGCAGCATCATGGCCAAGTGGTGCCTGGCGCATCACCGCGAATCCTTCCTTTACACCCACTTCGAGGAAATCTGCGAGATCATGAAGGCCTACGACGTGGCTTTCTCGCTCGGCGACGGCCTGCGCCCTGGCTCCATCGCCGATGCCAACGATGCCGCGCAATTCGCCGAACTGGAAACGCTCGGCGAGTTGACCAGGATCGCGTGGAAACACGATGTCCAGACCATGGTCGAAGGCCCCGGCCACGTGCCGATGCACCTGATCAAGGAGAACATGGACAAGCAACTGGCCGAATGCGGCGAAGCGCCGTTCTACACCCTCGGCCCGCTGACCACCGACATCGCACCCGGCTACGACCACATCACCAGCGCGATTGGCGCGGCGATGATCGGCTGGTACGGCACCGCCATGCTCTGCTACGTCACACCGAAGGAACACCTTGGCCTGCCCGACAAGCAGGACGTGCGCGACGGCATCATCACCTACAAACTCGCCGCCCACGCTGCGGATCTGGCCAAGGGCCATCCCGGTGCACAGGCCCGCGACAACGCGCTGTCAAAAGCCCGCTTCGAGTTCCGCTGGCAGGATCAGTTCAACCTGTCGCTCGACCCGGACAAGGCCCAGGAATTCCACGACGAAACCCTGCCCAAGGACGCCGCCAAGCACGCTCACTTCTGCTCGATGTGCGGCCCGCACTTCTGCTCGATGAAGATCACCCAGGACGTGCGCGACTACGCCGCCGAAAAAGGCGTGGCCGCCGACGCCGAGGCGCTGGCGAAGGGCATGGCCGAAAAGGCCAGGGAGTTCCGCGAACAGGGCGGCGAGGTGTATCGCCCGGAATGATCGCGCGATTTGACCAAATCGTTCGATTTGGCTAGATTTTCGCCATGCGCACCTACACCGCCAACGAAGCCAAGACCCGTTTCGGGGAGTTCCTGGACCGCGCTCAGCGCGAGCCGGTGCGCGTGATGCGTCACGAACGGGTTGTTGGCGTCATGGTCAGTGCCCAGGACTACGAAGCCATGCGTGCCTTCTATGCCAACCGTTTGCACCGAACGCTGGACGAATCCGCAGCCGTGGCAGCGCGTGCGGGAATGAACGAAGACGTTCTGGCAAACCTGCTGGCCGATGAGAGCTGAAAGCGCCCGGCATCTGCTCCGGGTGGTGGTCGATACCAACGTCTGGATCAGCTCGGCACTGTCGGCATCCGGTGCCCCGGCACTGGTCGCACGGCAGGTCCTGGAGACGCGCCGTCCGGTCTTCTCCGAAGCGACATTCGCGGAACTGGAATCGCGATTGTGGCGACCGAAGTTCGATCGTTACCTCGGCATCGAGTTGCGCCAGCGCATCCTGCATGACTTGGGCGCCGTTGCCGACTGGGTCGAGATTCCGTCCGACTTGGCCCAACAAACCTGGTCCCGCGACCCGGACGACGACCATTTCACCCGCGCCGCACTCGCCGCACACGCACCACTGTTGGTCACAGGCGACGCCGATCTGCTCGATCTTTCCGCCATCGTGGGCTTTCGCATCCTGACCCCGGCCGACGCCCTGCGCGAATGGGATGGTGCTGTCACCAAGTAAGAGACGCATGCCGCCTGGCGAAAGGCATGGAAGCAGGCGCGCCAGTTCCGCGAGCGTGGCGGGAAGGTCTACACGTCGGAGTGAGCTATCCTCGCGCCAACGGGGAAAGCATTGAAATGGCCGTGGATCAGGCGAACCCATCAAACACTGATGTCGAATCCTTCATCGCGCGATGGCAAGGCGTCACCGCTTCCGAGCTTTCCACCTCGCAGAGTTTCCTGATCGAACTGTGCGAACTGCTCGGCGTGCCGCGCCCGCATCCCGCGCCCGAGCAGGACTACCTGTTCGAGCGACCGCTGACGTTCCAGCATGCCGATGGCAGCACCAGTCCGGGCCGGGTGGACTTGTACCGACGCGGCGCCTTCGTGCTGGAATCCAAGAAGATCAAGGCCGGTGCGCACACCCGCAGTTTCGACGAGGCGATGTTGCGCGCCCATGCACAGGCGCAGAACTACGCGCGCGCGTTGCCCGCTTCCGAAGGCCGCCCGCCGTTTCTCGTTGTGGTCGATGTCGGCCACCGGATCGAGCTGTATTCGGAGTTTTCCCGCAGCGGCGGCAGCTACGTCCCGTTTCCCGATCCGCGCCACCATCGCATCGAGCTTTCCGACCTGGCCGATCCGGCCATCCGTGAACGCCTGCGCCGGGTCTGGCTGGATCCGCTCTCGCTCGACCCTTCACGCGAATCGGCCCGCGTCACCCGCGACATCGCCGCCAAACTGGCCGAACTGGCCAAATCGCTGGAACACAGTGGCCACGCTGCCGAATCGGTCGCGCAATTCCTGATGCGCTGCCTGTTCACCATGTTTGCCGAGGACGTGCACCTGCTGCCGCCCGACAGCTTTCGCGACCTGCTCAACACGCACCGCGAACAACCCGATATCGCCATGCGCATGCTCGCCTCACTCTGGCGCGACATGGACAGCGGCGGTTTTTCCGTCGTGCTCGCCAACGACGTGCTGCGCTTCAACGGCAAGCTGTTCAAGCAGCCCGACACGCTTCCACTCGACATCGCGCAGATCGACCTGCTGATCGACGCCGCGCGCGCCGACTGGCGCCACGTCGAACCGGCCATCTTCGGCACGCTGCTGGAACGCGCGCTCAATCCCAAAGAGCGGCACAAGCTCGGCGCGCACTACACGCCGCGCGCCTATGTCGAACGACTGGTGTTGCCGACGGTGATCGAACCGCTGCGCGCCGAATGGAGCGATGCCAAGGCCGCCGCTCTGGTGCAACTGGACGAAGCCGAACAGGCCCGCGAAGCCGGCCAGCAAAGCACCGGCCTGAAATCCAATGCCGAACGCCTCAAGCAATACAACATCGAACTGGGCAAAGCGCGCGACATCGTGCTGGATTTCCATCGCCGCCTGTGTGCGGTGCGCGTGCTCGATCCCGCCTGCGGCAGTGGCAACTTCCTGTACGTGACGCTGGAACACCTCAAGCGTCTGGAGGGCGAGGTGCTGAACACGCTGGAGGAATTCGGCCTCTCCGCGCGCGGCGTGGTCGAACAGACCGGCCTGGACATCGACGCCGAACGCGCCATTTCCACCGAAGCCCAGACCGTCGATCCGCACAACCTGCTCGGCATCGAACTCAACCCGCGCGCCGCGGCGATCGCCGAAGTGGTGCTGTGGATCGGCTACCTGCAATGGCACTTCCGCACCCGCGGCGACGTGAACCCGCCGGTGCCGGTGATCCGCGACTTCCGCAACATCCAGAACCGCGACGCGGTGCTGGACTACGACCGCATCGAACCCGTCACCGACGAACACGGCGTGCCCGTCACGCGCTGGGACGGGGTGACGATGAAGCCATCGCCGGTGACCGGCGAGCCGATTCCGGACGAGAGCGCGCGCAAGCCGGTGGAGCGCTACGTGAACCCGCGCAAGGCCGCGTGGCCGGCGGCGGATTTCGTGGTGGGGAATCCGCCGTTTATTGGTTCCAAGCGAATGCGCGACGCGCTTGGTGATGGCTACGTGGACGCGATTCAGGACGCATGGCCTGAAGTTCCGCAGGCAACCGATTTCGTCATGCGTTGGTGGCACCATGCGGCGCTGCTGACGGTGCGCGGTGCGTTGCAGCGGTTCGGGTTGATTACCACCAACAGCTTGCGGCAAGCCTATGTGCGACGCGCTGTGGAGCCGTATCTGGACGGCAATCCGCCGCTGTCATTGGTGTTTGCCGTGCCCGATCACCCGTGGGTGGATAGCGAGGACGGCGCCGCCGTACGCATCGCGATGACCGTTGGGGAAGCAGGGCGGAAGTCGGGTCGCCTCGTCGCTGTGATGGGGGAACGTGCCGAAGCGGAAGAAGGCAACGACGACCTCGTCATTTCAACGGAAGCGCGAACTGGACGCATCAATGCCGATCTGACGGTGGGCGTCGATCTGACGCAAGCCGTCCCGCTGCACGCCAACGCCGATCTGTGCTCGGTGGGAATGAAAACCATCGGCGCCGCATTCCAGGTTGAGCGCGACCGGGCAATGGCGCTGGGACTCGGTGTCGTGCCTGAACTGGAGCGCCACATCCGGCCGTATATAAACGGTCGCGACGTGTCGCAGAGCCCGCGAAATCTCTACGTCATCGATTTCTTCGGACTGGAAGTCGATCAAGTGCGTGCGCGATATCCGGCGGCGTATCAACACCTTTTGGAGAGAGCGAAGCCGGAGCGCGACCTCAATCGCAATGCGATATTCCGGGATCGGTGGTGGGTCATCGGGCATCCGCGGCAGCAATTCCGGACTGCCACGGCCGGCTTGTCGCGCTACATCGCGACCTTGGAAACATCGAAGCATCGGTTCTTCGTGTTCCTGCCTATCGACGTGACGCCGGACAGTTCGCTAGTGACGGTGGCTGATGAGCGGGCCGAGACGTTAGGTGTGCTTTCGAGTGAGTTGCACACAATTTGGTCACTGGCTCTCGGCGGCCGGTTGGGAGTTGGTAACGATCCTCGCTACAACAAATCCCGGTGTTTTGAGACCTTCCCCCTTCCTGACTTCCACTTCCTCGATAAGTTCTGCGGCCCGATTGGCGGCGGCACCATTACCTCGCAGGACGGCGCGGTGCGCCCCAACCCAGTGATCGGCGAGTACGCCTCCGTGCGCATCGCCACTCTCGCCGAACAACTCGACACCCACCGCAAGCGCCAGCAGGCCGCCCATCCCGACCTCACTCTGACCGGCATGTACAACGTGCTGGACAAGCTGCGCAGCGGGGAGCCGCTCACCGCCAAGGAGCGCACCGTCCACGAGCACGGCCTGGTCTCGGTGCTGCGCCAGCTGCACGACGAGCTCGACGCTGCCGTGCTCGACGCCTACGGCTGGTCCGACTTGCTGCCGCTGCTGCGCGTCGCGCACGGCAACGAGGCGCCATCCGAAGGCCAGGGGCGCGACGACGCCGAGCGCGCCTTCGATGAAGCCATCCTCGAACGCCTCGTCGCGCTCAATGCCGAACGCGCCGCCGAGGAAGCCCGCGGCGTGGTGCGCTGGCTGCGCCCGGAGTTCCAGAATCCGGCCAGCGCCCACACGCCATCGCAAGCCAATCTCGACGCCACCACGCCCGAGTCCGACGATGCTTCCGACGCGGCAGCCGAAACGCCGGCCACGCCTTCGGCAACCATCAAGGCCGTTCCGTGGCCGAAGGACACCATCGAGCAGATCCGCGCCGTCGCCGACGTGCTGGCGGCCAGCCCCGCCGCGCTGTCCGTGGACGCCATCGCCGAACGCTTCAGCGCACGCGGCCCGTGGAAAAAACGCCTGCCGAAACTGCTCGACATGCTCGTCGCTCTCGGCCGAGCCAGCGAACAGGAAGGCCGCTACGGGGCCGGGTGATCGAAGGTGGCCGCCACTGGCTCCAGACGGTCTGGTCCGCAAACCGATTGCGCGCACCATCCAGCCCGCTCAAGGAACATTGCCAATCAATAGGTTACGCAACCACTTCGCGATAACTAGCGAGTTGAATCAACTTAACTAGCAAATAAGCCGGGTTAATTTTACAATCCGGCGATGGCTCGCCCGAACCGCTTCCCAGAGATCCAGGCAGCCCTGCTGCACGCCGTCACGACGCATCCACGCGATCTGGTAGGTATGGTGGCGGCCCAGCTGGGCCTGTCCAAGGCCCGCATCGGGATCGAGGTTCGCGACCTGGTCGCCGGCGGCTATCTGCTCAAGCAGGGCACGACGCGCCCGTCCTACGCGCTGGGGCAGAACCGCCGCTTCCAACGGCGCTATCGCCGGGCCGGGCTGGCTGAAGATGCGGTCTGGTTCGAACACCTGTTGCCGCTGCTGGATGATCTGCCGCGCAATGTGCTCGACATCGCCCACTACGGGGTGACGGAAATGGTCAACAACGCGGTCGATCATTCCGATGCCGAATCCGTGTTGGTGCGGATGGAGCGCCGAGATGCTCAGCTATGGCTGGAGGTGGCCGACGATGGGATCGGCATTTTCCGCAAGATCACCCGCGCGCTCGCTCTGCCGGACGAGCGCCTGGCGCTGCTGGAGTTGTCCAAGGGAAAGCTGACGACCGATCCCGCCCGGCATTCCGGCGAGGGCATCTTCTTCACGTCGCGCGTGTTCGATGTCTTCCGGATCGCATCGACCGGCCTGGTGTTCGACCATGACGCCAATTTTGATGACGACCTGCTGGTGGATGCGGACGAGGTTGACAGCGGGACGCGCGTGGAAATGCGTATCGCAACCGATTCGTCCCGTACCCTAAAAGCCGTCTTCGACGAGTATTCCAGCGGCCCGGACGACTACAGCTTCGCCAGGACCATCGTGCCGGTGCGGTTGGCGAAAGTCGGGAACGAGAACCTGATCTCGCGCTCGCAGGCCAAGCGGCTGCTGCAACGTGTGGATCGGTTCCGCTGCGTGGTGCTCGACTTTTCCGGTGTCGCCAGCATCGGGCAGGCGTTCGCCGACGAGATCTTCCGTGTGTTCGCAAACGCGCATCCGGAAGTGGAGCTCGTCGCCATCCATGCCACGCCTGAAGTCCAGCAGATGATGCGCCGTGCGGAAGTGCTGCGGGACGAGCAAGGAGGACAGTTGCCCTTGCTGGACTGAACGCAGACCGGCATGACTCGGCCAGCGCCTCGCGCCGCGGGCTGGGGAAGAAACGCCTGCCGAAACTGCTGGAGATGTTGGGCGCGCTCGGCCGTGCCACGGAACCGGACGGCAGTTTCAGTGCGTAAACCGCACCCGAAGCGCCTGGGCGCCGGCATGGCGAATGGCGGCGATGACGGCAGGTGACTGTCACGGATCAGGTGATACGACCAGCGCGGGCGATCCGTCAGTCCAACGGAGCACACGGCCTCGGAATATTCCTACGCCACGTTCCCAGCAACTCCGATGAGCACCTGCGCGGTTTGCGGATGCCGTGCGATGCGCCCGATGCGGAGACTGTCTCCACCGGCCGGGAATGACTCCCGAACGGATGTCCAGTCACTTACAACTTTCTCGGAGACACCGCCATGAACACCTTCGCCCTCGTCATCAAGTCCCTGCTTCTGTCGCTCGCCCTGAGCTTCTCGGCGTTCGCCGCCGGCCCGGTGAACATCAACACCGCCGACGCGGCGGCGTTGTCGGCCAGCCTCAACGGCGTCGGCCCGGCCAAGGCCCAAGCGATCGTCGAGTACCGTCAGGCCAATGGTCCGTTCAAGAGCGCCGACCAGCTCGCCAAGGTGAAAGGCATCGGTCTGGCTACCGTCGAAAAGAACCGCGACCTGATCCTGGTCGCGAACGCGAAGCCCGAGTGATGCAGCGCCCTCCACTCATCGTCCCGCAGCACAGCGCGGGACGATGAGGAGGATCGGCACGTTGAAGGGCATTCCCGCTTCCGATTGCGTCTCCCGCGTAATCTCAGAACACCCGCGAGGCATCCATCGGCACCGCTATACCCTCGATCCGGCGCGCGCCATCCACGCGGCACGATTCAGCTCGACGACACCCAGGGCGACACCAGCACCCACACGCCCAGGCAGGCAAACAGTGCCGCCGCCGCCCAGCGCGCGTACGTGAGCGGCAGGCGATCGGCAAACTTCGCGCCCAGCGCAACGACGGGAAGGTTGGCGAGCATCATGCCAACGGTGGTGCCGATGACCACCCAGTAGAGCGGCGTGTATTGCGCGGCGAGCACGACGGTGGCGACTTGCGTCTTGTCGCCGATTTCGGCAAGGAAAAACGCGACGGTGGTGGTGAGAAATGCGCCGAAACGCGGCGCGGGCGCGGCATCGTCGTCGATCTTGTCGGGCACCAGCGTCCACAGCGCCACCGCGATGAATGACGCGGCCACGGCCCATCGCAAGGCTTCCGGCGAGAACCAGCCGGCCACCAGCGTGCCGATCCACGCGGCGGCGGCGTGATTGAGCAGTGTCGCGATCAGGATGCCCCAGGCGATCGGCCAGAAGCGCCGATAGCGCGCGGCCAGAAGCAGCGAGAGCAGTTGGGTCTTGTCGCCGATCTCGGCGATCGCGACGGCCACGGTGGAGACGAGGAAGGTTTCCATGGATTTCCTGGGCCGGGCGAGAGCGACGACGAGCCGACACGGCGCCCGCCCGGCATGGCGGCACCGCATCAACCCATGGTCTCGTCCGATCTGCATCCGCATCGCCATGGCCTGCCGGCCAAGTGTGTTGACGATGCGACGGCACACAAGCGTGCCGGGACTACTCCCCAGAGGAGGGCGCGCAGTATATCCGGCGCAGACAGTCATTGCGCGGCGCGGCCGGGTCACGCGACCGGGCCGACCCGGACGCGTGCGCAGCGCCGGCGCCGGAGAAGCGCCAGCCGGTCGATCCGGGGCGGCCAGGAACGCGCGCGGAACGGCATTCATCCAGGTGCCGATGGCAGCGCCGGCTTGCGCCGTGCCTCGCCGACCGCCTACGCTCGCATGTCGGCTCGCGGACCGCGCGCCCCAGGGAACCCTTTCGCATGTTGCACATTCTTTTCGGCGTGTTCGGGCTGGCCTGCCTCGTGGGGTTGGCGCTCCTCTTTTCCAACAACAAGCGCGCGGTCGACTGGCCCCTCGTGCTCACCGGCATCGGCCTGCAGATCGCCTTCGCGGTCCTCGTGCTGGTGGTGCCGGGCGGCAAGGACGTGTTCGACGCGCTCGGGCACGGCTTCGTCAAGGTGCTCGGCTTCGTCGATGCCGGTTCGCGCTTCATCTTCGGCAACCTGATGGATACCGGCACCTACGGTTTCATCTTCGCTTTCCAGGTGCTGCCGACGATCATTTTCTTCGCTGCGCTGATGGCGGTGCTGTATCACCTCAACGTGATGCAGTGGGTGGTGCGCGTGATGGCACTGGCGATCACCAAGGTGATGCGGGTTTCCGGCGCTGAAACCACCAGCGTCTGCGCCAGCGTGTTCATCGGACAGACCGAGGCGCCGCTGACGGTGCGCCCGTACATCGAGAAGATGACGCAATCCGAACTCCTGACGATGATGATCGGCGGCATGGCCCACATCGCCGGCGGCGTGCTCGCCGCTTACGTGGCCTTGCTCGGCGGTGGCGACGAAGCACAACAGGTGTTCTACGCCAAGCACCTGCTGGCCGCCAGCATCATGGCCGCGCCCGCGACGCTGGTGATCGCCAAGATCCTCATTCCGGAAACCGGCGAGCCGCTGACCCGCGGCAGCGTGAAGATGGAAGTGGAAAAAACCTCCAGCAACATTATCGACGCCGCCGCCGCCGGCGCGGCCGATGGCCTGAAACTGGCGCTCAACATCGGCGCGATGCTGCTGGCGTTCATCGCATTGATCGCGCTGATCAATGCGCCATTGACCTGGCTGGGCGATGTCACCGGCTTGGCCGGCGTGCTGGGCCGCCCGACCGATCTTTCCACCCTGTTCGGCTACGTGCTTGCGCCTGTAGCGTGGATCATCGGCGTGCCGTGGCAGGACGCCACCGCCGTTGGCGGCCTGATCGGACAAAAGGTGGTCATCAACGAATTCGTGGCCTACCTCAATCTGGCCGAGATCGTGAACTGCAAGACCGACACGATGCTGACCAATCAGGCCGTGCTGGTCGCCACCTACGCGCTGTGCGGATTCGCCAATTTCAGCTCCATCGCGATCCAGATCGGCGGCATCGGCGGTCTCGCGCCGAACCGGCGCCAGGATCTGGCCCGCTTCGGCCTGCGCGCGGTGCTCGGCGGCTCCATCGCCACGTTCATGACCGCCACCATCGCCGGCGTGATCTACGTGTTGCAGGTGTCCTCGGAAACCGCCTCGGCACTGGCTTGCGCCGCCAATTGATCACGCAACGACTCCGCCCGGCATGAAATCCCGCGTCGCCATCGTCGGTTCGTACAACCAGGATTTCATCTGGCGCACCGAACATTTCCCGGTGCCGGGCGAAACCCGGCTCGGGCGCTTTGCCACCGGCCCCGGCGGCAAAGGCTTCAATCAAGCCGTGGCCGCAGCACGTCAGGGCGCGCAGGTGACGTTCATCGGCGCGCTCGGGCGCGATGCCGTGGGCGAAGGCGCGGCGGCATTGGCGAAAACGGAGAACATCGACGCACGCTGGCAATGGTGCGACGACGCGGCCAGCGGCACCGCCGCCATCGTGCTCGATGCCAGCGGCCAGAACCTCATCATCGTCGGCTCCGGCGCCAATCTGGCCTTGTCGGTTGCCCATGTGGAAACCCATGCCGACGCCATCGCCAGCGCTGCCGTGACCTTGGTCCAGCACGAAGTCACTCCCGCCGCGACGCGGCGCGCGCTCGAACACGCCCGTACCGCCGGCGTGGCGACGATCCTCAATCCGGCGCCGCCGTTGCCGTCGGAAGACGGCGCACTGCTGGCGTTGGTGGATGTGTTGACGCCGAACGAAACCGAGTTCGCCCATCTTCTGGCGTGCTGCGCCGGCGTGGACGTGGACGCCAACCTGCTCCTCGGCTTCACCGATGCCGAGTTGCACGCGCTGGCGCGTCGATTGCCGGTAGCCACCGTGGTGCTCACGCTCGGCAGCGGCGGCGTGTTCGTTTCGCATGGCGAAAGCCATCGTTGGGCGGATAGCGCGCCGTACTATCGGATGCCCGCCGAAGCGGTCCATCCGCGCGATACGACGGGGGCGGGCGATGCGTTCAGTGGCGCCCTCGCCGCCGCGCTCTCAGAGTTGCAGGACGCTGCCTTTTCCGCCGCCGTCGCTCACGCCAACCGAGTCGCCGGACTTGCCACCGAGTCGCCCGGCGCCGCCTCCGCGATGCCCACCCGGGCCGCGGTTCACGCGCGTTTCGGCTGATTCGGCTCAGCGCAGGTAAAATCGCCCGATGCAGATCGGGCCGTTTTCCTTCAATACGCCACTGGTGCTGGCCCCGATGGCCGGTGTCACCGACAAGCCGTTCCGGTTGCTGTGCAAGCAACTGGGCGCGGACTTGGCGGTATCGGAGATGACCACGTCCGATGCGCGCTTGTGGCGCACGCGCAAGAGCCGCTGGCGCATGGACCATGCGGGCGAGCCGGCGCCGATCAGCGTGCAGATTGCCGGCGCCGATCCGGTCACGCTGGCCGATGCGGCGCGCTTCAACGTCGATCACGGCGCCCAGATCATCGACATCAACATGGGCTGTCCGGCCAAGAAGGTGTGCAACGTCTGGGCCGGTTCGGCGCTGATGCAGGACGAGGCGCTGGTCGGGCGCATCCTCGATGCGGTGGTGAATGCGGTGCCGGTGCCGGTGACGCTCAAGATCCGCACCGGCTGGAACCACGAGAACCGCAACGGCCCGCGCATTGCACGCATCGCGCAAGACGCGGGCATCGCGGCGCTTGCGGTGCACGGACGGACGCGAGCCGATCAGTACAAGGGCGAAGCCGAGTACGACACCATCGCCAGGATCAAATCCGAACTGTCGATTCCGGTACTGGCCAATGGCGACATCGACTCCCCGGAAAAGGCCGCGTTCGTGCTTCGCAAGACCGGCGTCGACGGGTTGCTGATCGGTCGCGCAGCGCAGGGTGCGCCGTGGATCTTCGGACGCATTTCGCATTACCTGACAACGGGCGAGGTGCTTCCGCCTCCCTCGCTCGCTCGGGTGCGCACCATCCTGCTGGGGCATCTGGATGCGCTGTACTCGTTCTACGGCGAAGAACACGGCGTTCGCATCGCGCGAAAGCATCTGGGCTGGTACGCCAAGGAGCAACCCGAAGCTGCCGCGTTCCGCGCCGTGGTCAATCTCGCACAGGACGCACAAGCGCAGCGCAACATCACCGCCGACTGGTTCGACGCGCTGATCGCCGGCGTCGAACCGGCATGGGCGCAGGCCGCGTGATGCCTGGCCGTCGAGAATGCAATCCGGCATGCGCGGGGTGGATCGACGTTCCGTCGGGGGTGTAACCCCGACCTACGGATACGCGGCAACCCACCGCAGGTCGCGCCTACGTGCGCGACGGCACGTGGTGATGTGCCGAAACACATGCCATGTCAAAGATGCCGATACGCACGCAATGTCGGGGGTGTAACCCCGGCCTACGGATACGCGACAACCTGCCGTAGGTCGCGCCTACGTGCTGATCGCCGGCGTCGAACCGGCATGGGCGCAGGCCGCGTGATGCCTGGCCGTGGAGAATGCAATCCGGCATGCGCGGGGTGGATCGACGTTCCGTCGGGGGTGTAACCCCGACCTACGGATACGCGGCGACCCACCGCAGGTCGCGCCTGCGCGCGCGACGGGTGCCACCGATTGCGCGCTACGAGCGAAACCGCCGCTGTGCCTGCAACGCCATCACGATGCCGAAACTCGCCAGCAAGGTGACGGCCGAGGTGCCGCCGTAGCTGATCAATGGCATCGGTACTCCGATCACGGGGAGCAGGCCGGAAATCATGCCGCCGTTGACCAACACGTAAACGAACAACGTCAACGCCAGCGCACAACCGAGCATCCGCCCGAAGCCGTCACGCGCGTTCGCGGCGATCCACAAGCTGCGTCCGATGATGAAAAGGTACAGCGCCAGAACCACGCAAACGCCGACGAAACCGAAGTCCTCCGCCAATACGGCGAAAATGAAATCGGTGGTGTGTTCGGGCAGGAACTCCAGGCGCGACTGCGTGCCCTCGCCCCACCCTTTGCCCCAGATGCCGCCGGAGCCGACGGCGATCTTGGACTGGATGATGTTCCAGCCGTCGCCGAGCGGATCGGCCTCGGGATTGAGGAACGCCATGAAGCGTCGGCGGTGGTATTCCTGCAGCAGATTCCATCCCAGCGGTGCGGCGAGCGCCGCCAATCCGGCCAGCAGCCCGATTCGCCACCATGCCATGCCCGCACAGAACACCACGAACGCGCCGCTGGCTCCGACCAGCATGGCCGTGCCCAGATCGGGCTGGATCGCGATCAGGGCGGCCGGAACACCAATGATGGCGCCACACACGGCCAGAACGCCCCAACGCGGCGGCAGCACGCGATCGTTGAGGAACGCCGCCACCATCAGCGGGACCGAAATCTTCATCAGCTCTGCCGGCTGGACATAGAACACGCCCAGATACAGCCAGTGACGGCCGCTGCGGCCGGTTCCGAACACCGGCACGAGCATCAACAGCACCAAGGTCGCCACGTACACCCAAGGGGCCCACTGCCGCAATCGCGCCTGCGGCACACGCGCCAAGGCGAGCAACGCAGCCAACCCGACGCCACTACGCACCGCCTGCGACCAGACCACGCGCGTGTCGCCGGCGGCGGCACTGTGCAGCACCACCAAGCCGACCACGACCAATGCCAGCAGCGCCAGCAACAGCGGGATATCCACCCGGGGCGGGCCAAGCAGGTGGCGCCAACGGTTCAACACGGCGTTCATGCCGGATTCTTCCGCAGCCACGCATCGATGATGCGCAGTGCCACCGGCGCGGCCACCGACGAGCCGGAGCCGCCATGCTCCACGACCACCATCACCGCGACGCGCGGTGCTTCCACCGGCGCGAACGCAATGAACAACGCGTTGTGGCGCTGGTCGAACGGCAACACGCTCACGTCCAGCGATGCGTCGGTACGCCGGGTGATGCGCTGCGCGGTGCCGGTCTTGCCGGCGATGCGATAGTCGAGGTCGAACTGCGCCATTACCCCGCGCGCCGTCCCGGTGGGGCCGTGCAGTACGGCAACCATGGACTCGGCCACGGCAGTCAGATGCTCGGGATGGTCCACCACCGGTGCACCGGGCGCCGGCATCGATTCAAGCACCGGCGGCACATCGAAACCGCTCTGACTGGCACGCAGCAGATGCGGCTTCACCCGCATGCCCCCGTTGGCGAGCATCGCCGTGGCCTGGACCAGCTGCAGCGGCGTGACCACCCAGAAGCCCTGCCCGATGCCGGCAATGACGGTTTCGCCGGGAAACCACGGCTGGTTGCGCGCGATACGCTTCCATTGCGGTGTCGGCAGCACGCCACTGGCCTCGCCCTGAAGATCGATGCCGGTGGGTTCGCCGAATCCGAACCGGGCCATGTAGGCACTGAAGCGCTCGATGCCCAGATCCACGGCCAGCTGGAAGAAGTACGTGTTCACCGACTGTGCCATCGCCTCGTTGAGGTTGACGTGCCCGTGACCGCCACGGCGCCAGTCGCGGTATTCGCGCTCATGGCCGGGCAGGCGGAACGCGCCGCTGGAAAACGTCGTGTCGCGCGGCGTGCGCAAGCCGGTGTCCAGCCCGGCCATCGCGACGAAGGGCTTGAGTGTCGATCCCGGCTCGTAACCTCCTTGCAGCGCCCGGTTGAACAGTGGACGGGAGACATTGTCCAGCAGGCTTGCGTAGGCCAGACGACCGATACCGCTGACGAAAGGATTGGGGTCGTAGCTGGGCAAACTGACCATCGCCAGCACTTCGCCATTGCGTGGGTCCAGCACCACCGCGGCACCGTGCTGCCCGTCGAAGGCGTCCACGACGGACTGCTGCAGGTCGGCGTCGATCGTCAGGTACAGATCCTGCCCGGCGTGTGCCGGCTCGCGCCCCACCACACGCAACACGCGGCCTTCGGCATTGACCTCCACCTGCTCGATGCCGACTTGTCCATGCAGGCGGCCTTCATAGGTACGCTCGACGCCGGCCTTGCCGATATGCGTCGCACCGCTGTAGCGCGCCGCATCGACACGTGCCAGATCGGCGGAATCGATGCGTCCGACGTAGCCGATCACGTGCGCGAACAGATCACCGTAGGGATAACGCCGATTGAGATACGGCACCACGTCGACACCGGGAAAGCGGTGCCGATCCACTGCAAATCGCGCCACTTCGGCTTCCGACAGGCGCAACTTCACCGTCACCGGCTGGAACGCACGGCGCGCCCGCGACGCGGCGATGAATGCGGCGGCGTCTTCGTCCGAGAGTTCGATCACTTCGCGCAGGCGGGCGACCATTTCATCCAGATCGCCAATGTCTTCGCGCACCGCATCCAGGCGATAGGCCGGAATGTTGTCCGCCAGAAGCCGGCCATTGCGGTCGTATATCAACCCGCGCGCCGGAACGATAGGTCGTGCCTTGATCCGGTTGGCCTCCGAACGCGTATGGAATTCCTCGTAGCTGACCACCTGCAGGTACGCGAATCGCGCCGCCAGCACCATCAGCCCCATGAACGCCAGAATGAAACCAATCAACGCGCGACGCCGCTGCACGCTCGCTTCCACGAGCGGATTGCGCATCGGCCGTGAGCGCGTCCTCATCGCGACGACTCGCGCATCCGCAGTCGCAGGCGCACGTCATCGAGCAGCAGGTACAGCCACGGCCAACACAAGGCACCGATGCACGGAGCGATCCAGAATGCCGGCGGCGGCACGCCTTCGCCCGACAGCGCGCGCACCATCAGCACGACGACACGATCGTTGAGCAACAACGCGAGCAGGGCGAATGCCTGTTGCAACAACGTGAAAAAGCGCAAACGCGGTCGAAAGCGCAGCACGATGAACGCGATCACGGTCAGGCGCAACGCCTGCTCCCCGATCAAGGTGCCGAACACCAGATCGGCCATCAAGCCGAGAAGAAAGGCCACGCCCAGGCCCACGCGTTCCGGTGTTTCCAGCAACCAGTAGCACAACACCAGGGCCAACCAATTGGGCCGGAAAGGCGCGAGATATTCCGGCAGCGGCCACAACGCGAGCGCGAACGCGACCACGAAGGTGGCGGCAATCAGTCCCAGACCAGCACGTGGACGGCTCACGGCTCGATCTCCTGCGATGTGTCGGGTGCTTCCTGTCTGAATCCCGGTGGCAGTGGCGGGCCAACGTCCTCGGCATCCGCCGATGTCGACGTGTTCCACACCAACAGCACTTCACCGCCGCGATCCAGGCGCGCTGCCGGCCGCACCTCGGCCACGACGAACAGTCGGGTATCGTCCGGATGCAAACGTTCGATGGTGCCCACCCGGAACCCGGCGGGGAAGCGACCACCAATGCCGGACGTTTCCAGCACGTCGCCGACCCGGAGGTCCGCGCTGAGCGGAATGCTGGGCACTTCCAGCTGATCGGTACGCCCGGTGCCATATGCGATCGCGCGCAGTCCGGTACGCATCACTTGAACCGGAATGGCATGGCTCGGGTCGGAAATCAGGATGACGGTCGAATGGGCCGGCGTCACCGTCAGCACTTGTCCCATCACCCCTTCCGCATCGATCACCGCCAATCCTTCTTCCACACCGCGACGGCTGCCGGCATCCAGCATCAATCGATGGCGGAACGGGTCCAGATCGATGTCGATCAAGCTCGCGAGCTGAACTTCGAGTCGAAGGCCGCGCGTGCCGCCCAACAACTCGCGCAGGCGCTGGTTCTCCACCTGCACGCTGGCGAGGCGATCCAGGCGCGCGTTGGCCAACAGCAGATTCTCGCGCAACGCGGTGTTTTCGGCGATCAGCGCCTGCTGGGTCGTCATGTGGCCTGACAGGCCTCGGGCCAGATCGGCCGGTGCCGAGGCCAGTCGATACAACGGCCCGGTCATCAGGCCCGCCGTACGACGAATGGATTCCAGATAGCCGCCGTGATGATCGGCCACCATCAAGATGGTCGCCAGCGCCAGATACGCCAACAGCTTCAGCGTGCCAACGCCGCCTTCCGCGAACAGGCTCCCGCTGGCGCTGCCGGACTGGACCACTCGGACGAATCCTCAACTTGCGCACGACCTTGTGCGCGGAACCACGTTATTCCGGCGCGAAGAAATCGTTGCCGTGCATGTCGATCAGATCCAGTGCGCGTCCGCCGCCGCGGGCCACGCAGGTCAGCGGGTCGTCGGCCACGTGCACGTACAAACCGGTTTCCTCGGAAACGAGCTTGTCCAGATCGCGCAGCAGGGCGCCACCGCCGGTCAGCACGATGCCGCGCTCGTACACGTCCGCACACAGCTCCGGCGGCGTCTGCTCCAGTGCTGCGCGCACCGCGCTGACGATGCCCGACAACGGCTCGTGCAAGGCTTCGAGGACTTCGTTGGAGTTGATCGTGAAATTGCGCGGCACGCCTTCGGCCAGGTTGCGACCGGAGACTTCGATTTCCTTGATCTCGGCCTGCGGGAACGCACAACCCACTTCCAGCTTGATCTTCTCGGCCGTGGTTTCACCGATCAACGTGCCGTGATTGCGTCGCACGTAGCTGATGATGGCCTCGTCGAAGCGGTCGCCGCCGATGCGCACCGACTGCGAATAGACAATGCCATTGAGCGAGATCACCGCCACTTCCGAGGTGCCGCCGCCGATGTCCAGCACCATCGCGCCACGCGCTTCATGAATCGGGATGCCGGCGCCGATCGCGGCAGCCATCGGTTCTTCGATCAGGAACACCTCGCGTGCGCCCGCTTCTTCGGCCGATTCCTTGATCGCGCGGCGTTCCACCTGGGTGGAGCCGCACGGCACGCAGATCAGCACCCGCGGACTGGGGCGCAGGAAGCGCGCCTTGTGCACGCGTCGGATGAAGTGCTTGAGCATTTCCTCGGTGGTGGAAAAATCGGCAATCACGCCATCCTTCATGGGACGGATCGTGTTGATGTTGCCGGGGGTGCGACCCAGCATGCGCTTGGCGTCCAGGCCCACTGCCGCAACCTGCTTGGGTGAGCCGGGGCCGCGGTCCTGGCGGATCGCCACCACGGACGGCTCGTTCAGCACGATGCCCTGACCGCGCACGTAAATGAGGGTATTCGCGGTGCCGAGATCGATCGAAAGATCGTTGGAAAACAGCCCGCGCAACATCTTGAACATCGGAATCCAGCCCAGTTGGAGGCAGAAAAGCAGGCTAGCCTAGCAACGCATGCAAAGCGCGGCAACAAAGGATTTCCGCGGTGTTAGACAGGCGTTAAAAGGGCCTCGTGAATGCGTCAGGAACATGCGGGCGCAGGCCCCCCTGTCCGGAACCGCCCCTCAATCCTGTATCGGACTATGCCATCCCTGCTGGAGCACGCTCCATGAGACGCATCCTGGTGCCTTTTCTGACCTGCATCCTGTTCGTCACTCCCTGTGCTGCACAGGAGTTTTCCGAGGTAGACAGAGTTGAATACCGCGACTTCGTCCCCACCGGCAATGGCCGCCTCGGTCGTCATCTGGCCGTCGCCGGTCACCAGTTGCTGGCCACGGCACCGCAAGCTTCAAGCGCACCGTATGCCTATGCCTTCGATTGGCACGCCAGCGGCACTCTGGGCACACCCCAAGGCCTGCAGCCCACCATTGCACCCATTTCTTCCGTCATCACCGGCTTGGACGCCGATGGCGATTGGGCTGCGCTGGGCGAATACAACCGCGTGCGCCTGTTCCGGCGCACTGGAGCGCAATGGAACAATGTGCAACTGTTGACCTTGAACAACGTGAACCCGACGCCCGGCATCACCGTCCGAGGACTGGGCAGTGCCGTGGCCATGGTGGGCGACCTGATGGCCGTTGGCGACAACACAGCACATGCGGAAGTGGCCAGCAGCCCGGTGAACAACGCCGGCGCAGTGGTGCTGTTCCGCCGCACCAGCAACGGCCAGTGGCAGCATGAAGCGACCGTTCGGGCCGCCACACCGGTGGCCAGCTCCGGATTCGGCGATGCCGTCGCGCTCTGGGGAAACACTCTGCTGGTGGGGGCCCCCAACAGCAACCGTGCGTATGTGTTCCAGCGTCAGGGCAGCACCTGGCAGCAGGCAAAAATGCTGGCCGACCCCATCAGCAGCATTGGAAGTTTCGGCTGGTCGGTGGCACTGGAAAACGATACCGCTGTTGTCGGCTGCGCCCGTTGCCTCGTCCTGCCACTGCCGTCGGATCCGACCAATACCGGAGCCTTCCATGTCTTCGAGCGCCACCAGGGCGGCAGCAATCAGTGGGGCCATGCCGGGCGCTTTTACGGCACACCCTCGTACATCGATGAGTTCTCCGCATCGTTGCGCCTGCGGGATGGGCTGCTGCTGGTGGGGGCCAGCGGCAACCGCGATGGCAATGGTGTCGGCGGGCAGTACGCGAGCATCTTCACCCGCAACGGGAGCGGGCAGTGGCAGGAAAGGGGGGTATTGGCTTCCAGCCACACGAACAACAGCAACTACGGCGCGGCGGTAGCGTTTGTCGGTGCACGTGTGGCGGTCAGTGCGGATATTTTCCCGAACTTCAATACCGGCACTCGCTGGGGTGCGCTCCATGCCTGGTACTCGCCGAGGCTGGCTCGTTGCGGCAATTTCGACGGCATATTCTGCGATGGCTTCGAGACCGATTGAGTGTGCTCCCGGCCCCGATGCGGGCCGGCAAGCGCCCTGACGGTTCCGATGTGCATGCCTCTTGAACCGTTGATGCTTCCCGGTTCCACGGGCCGAGCTTTCCAGCCCGGTTACCTACCAAGCCCTCATTCCCGGTACGATTGCAGGTCCACCTTGGCCACTCCGAACTTCCCATGTCGGCACTGATTTGCGGTTCCCTCGCCTACGACACCATCATGGTGTTCCCCGACCAGTTCAAAAACCACATCCTGCCCGACAAAGTGCATGTACTGAATGTGTCGTTTCTGGTCCCGCGGATGCGTCGCGAGTTCGGTGGCTGTGCCGGCAACATCGCCTACAACCTCAAGCTGCTGGGCGGTGATCCGATACCGATGGCGACGGTCGGACAGGATTTCGGTCCCTATCGCGAGCATTTCGAGGCCTGCGATATTTCCCTGGAGCGAGTCAAGGAAATCCCCGACCTGTTCACGGCGCAGGCGTTCATCACCACCGATCTGGATGACAATCAGATCACCGCATTCCATCCCGGCGCGATGATGCGCAGCTACGAGAACCATGTGCGCGATGTGCCCGGCGTGCAGTTCGGCATCGTCGGCCCGGACGGTTACGAGGCGATGCTGCAGAATTCGACGGAGTTCGCCGAGTGCGGCATCCCCTTCATCTTCGATCCGGGCCAGGCCATGCCGCTGTTCAACGGCAAGGAACTGACCCAGATGATCGAGCAGGCCAACTACGTCACCGTCAACGATTACGAATCCTCGCTGTTGCAGGAGCGCACTGGCCTCTCCACCCGCGACATCGCCGAACGGGTCAGCGCCTACATCATCACGCGTGGGCCCAAAGGCTCGGAAGTGCACAGCAAAACCGGCGAAATGCTGATCCCGGCGGCAAGTGCGATGCGCGTGGTCGACCCCACCGGTTGCGGCGATGCGTACCGCGCGGGCCTGATCTTCGGTTTGATGAATGGCATGGACATGGCTACCGCCGGACGCATTGCGTCGCTGATGGGTGCGCTCAAGATCGAACACCTCGGCCCGCAGAACCAGCGTTTCGACTACGAAGAGTTTTCCGAACAGTTCCGCCAGCAGTTCGGCTACGCCCTGCGCTGAGGCGTCGCCGTCGCGTATTCACCCGAATCCCCTCGTCGCGTTCATTCGCTCGCCCGTCCAATCCTCGACGTGCCATGTCACAACGCCGGTCACCGAGCCACCGGAGGCAGGCGGCACGGAGGTGCAGTTCATGCATCGCGAGTCATGCCATGCAGCACGAGGCGGAACTCGACGCCATCACCCTGAGGCAGGTTCGCTGCGCGGGCGTGGCCTGCGTGACGCTGTGCGACCAGCCGCACCACATGCAGCCCGAATCCCAGATGTGGTGCGCCGTCGTTCCGCTGGGCGCCCCCGCGCAGGCTGACAAGCGAATCGAACAGGCGATCCTGCATGGTGTCGGGCAAGCCTGGTCCGGCGTTGGCGACAACGATTTCGACACCATTGGCGGTCCGGGCCAGCGCGATCAGCACCCAGCCGTCTGGCGGACAAAAGCCACGCGCGTTGTCCACCAACTTGTCCAGCGCCTGCACGATCAGGTCGGGGGCCCCATGGAACGGCACGGCCTGCGTCGGCAGCATCGTCTGCAACGTGCGCGGTGCGAGCAGCGTGCGGTAGCCTTCGGCACAGTCGGCGATCAAGGCCCGCAAGTCGAAATCCTCACCTTCCGTCGTGGCGATGGCGCGCTCCACCCGGCTCGCTTCGCTCATCGCGCGCACTATCGCCCCGAGTCGGTCCACTCCCGCGCGAGCGCGTTCGACATAGATGCGCGCCGCATCGGAGACATGTTCGGATTCGAGGTTCTCCAGGGACGAGCGCACTACGGCGATGGGCGTGTGCAGTTCATGCGACAGCGTCCCGGCCAGGCCTCGCAGGTAATCCGAATACGCACCCACTTCTTCGAGCAGACGACCGAAACTGCGCGACAGGTCACCCAGTTCATCCGTCGCCTGCGACGCCACGAAGCCTTCAGGAGCTTGGCGGCCTTCCCGCGCGATGGCGCGCTCGGCAGCACGGCTCAACGTCCGGATGCGCGCACTCAGATGCCCTGCAAATCCGAACAGGATCAAGCCCACCGCAGACATTGCGACGATGCTTGCCAGCAAGAGACCAGCCAGCGCCTGACCACCCAGCAACAGTGTTTCGCTCGGACGCTCCAGCAGCAACGCTCCCCGGACCCGACCATCGACGTGAACCGGCACTGCCGTCGCCAGCAGCAGTCCGCGCCCATGATCCAGGCCATACCAGGTCAATGCCGGGCGATCGGACAGTGCCTGCCACAACTCCGGGATATCCAGTGTGACCCCGGTGTCGCGCACGGGCGCAGGCACGGGTGGGACCGGAGTCACCAGGCGGTACAGCAGTTGTCGCCAAGTGCCTGCACGCGACCCTGCAGCCTCCGCAGGAAATGCTCCGGCACGCGCCAACACGAATCCATCCCCTTGTGTCAGAGTCGCCCGCACGCCGTCCGGCACCAGTTGGGCCAGAAGCGCCTGCAGGTCATCAGGCATCTGCTGTACCACCCAGCGCCCTTCGGCAAGATCCGCGCCGGTACCCGACCGCCGTGGCGGCAGCGCCGGATCGTCGTAATCCAATACATCCATGCCCAGGCGCTGTGGCATGTAGCCGACGGGGAAGCGCAGTTCCACGCGATAACCTTTCAGGTCTTCCTGCCACTCGCCAGTCAGGCGAGGCGCATCGCTCTCATGCAACGAGCTTGCAATCAAGGGGCCGGGCGCGGCGCTGGCCAGGCGCAAGCGATGGGTTCCCAGATCGTCTTCGATCACGAGCACGATCTGGTCTGCATTGATCGCTTGAGGCCAGTGCGCATCAGCCCGCACCCGACTGCGATCAGCAATATCGGCAAACAAATGAAGCTGCCGATCGAACCAGGCCAGAGACACCCGTAAGCCCGCAGCCAGCACCTGCGCGTCCAGCCCCAGTGCCTGCCAGTCGCCGTCATATCCATCCAGCAGCAACGGTGCATTTGCACGTTGGACGAGCAATGCCGGTCCGGCAGCTGGGAATGCCTCTGCCTGTCGCACCAACGCACGCGCCAGCACCTGTGCCGAAGCCATCTGGACCTGAGCCTGCCCCTCGCGCAACAGTCCTTCGAACTGTCGTACCAACGACCAGCCGGACACGGGCAGAACCAGCGTGGAGAGAGCCAACAGCAGGAGCTTGGCACGCAATGACATCGGCAAACCGGCAGGACGGGGCAACGCGGACTCTATCAGGCCATCGTCACGTACCCACGGCTGCCACCGGTTACCGGCCTACTGCTCCATCGATGCGTTCACGATTCTGGGTTGCGCCGCGTATCTGGAGGGGTAATGCGGCGACCGACCTGCATGGCGCATCATTGGCCCGCGCCCGAGGATCATTGCATTCGCCGCCACCGCCTGCGCCTTGGGTGCGACGTGGTGCAATGCACGGATATAGACCTCGCGCTTGAAGTCGACAACATGCTCGGAGGGATACCAGAAATCCACCCACTGCCAGCGATCGAACTCGGGATGATCACTGTGATCCAGACGCACGTGTTGCTCGTCGGCAACCAGCCGAAGCAGGAACCAAACCTGCTTCTGACCGATGCACATCGGTCGCTGGCCCGGCCGGAGAAAGCGCCTCGGCAGACGGTAACGCAACCAGCCTGGCGTAGCTGCGAGGACTTCGACGTGTTCCTGGCGCAGACCGGTTTCCTCTTCCAGTTCACGGTACATGGCTTCCAGTGGCGTCTCGTCCGAGCGCATGCCGCCCTGCGGAAACTGCCACCCGTCACGTCGCATGCGCCTGGCCCAGAACACACGGCCATCGGAATGCATGAGGATGATGCCGACGTTGGGTCGATAACCGTCCGGATCGATCATGGGACGATCTCCTGAAACTGCTGTGCCCGAGCTTGCCACAGGGACACGAGTCAGACAACCCGCTCCTGCCGTTGTTTTTTCGCATGGTGCAAAGAAAAACCCCCGTTTTTGGACGGGGGTTTTTGGTGTAAGGCCCTGGCGATGACCTACTCTCGC
>JAPMLR010000049.1 GCA_026410415.1 Denitratimonas yunnanensis (SeqCode)
GAGAATAACACCATCTCGCATCTCAAACCATTCACCACCGCAAAAATAACTGTGCTCAACACGTCTACCTTCCTTCATTGCTTCTTTAGCTTCGGTCCAAGTTAGTTTGATGTTTTGCATTTGTTTTCTCCTCTTGTTTTGTATGAGTTGATCTTAACAGGACTAAAAAGCATGTCAATACTTGATCTGAAATTATTTTCAGGTATCATATATGAACATTAACAAGAGAGGTAGATGATGAACATTACTTTAGCAACTAAGAATATTTCTGAGACAATTAACGGTTTTGGTGTCATTGTAGCCTTACACGGTAACAACGAGAAATGGTTGGCTTCTTTTGAAGAGGATCGTCAGCACAACATTATTTTAGATGCTCCTATAAAAGTTATGCATATCGTTGGTGAAAGCAAAGTGCTCACTTCCTCCCGTTCAAAAGAACAAATTACAAATGAATTAGTAAAACTGCTTGACAATGTTCTTAACATGTTTGATAATGCACCCATCGATACAAAACGTGTCTTAATGTGAGAGGAGAACCAAATGTATTATTCACAAAATGAAGTAGCAA
>JAPMLR010000050.1 GCA_026410415.1 Denitratimonas yunnanensis (SeqCode)
AAGGCCAAATAACAACATTGTCATCAGCGTCAACAACGATTCCGCGACATTCCAGAAGACGAGAATCAATGCCCCATAAGTTATCCCAGAAAACTTTGTTCTTATACTTAAGAACAGATAGACCAGAATACTCTCCTTCTTTATATGTTTTCTTATGAACTAAACCTTTTTCAACCAAATCGTCGCAGTTAAATTTAGCCACATTACTCTCCTTTGATTATTTTGTGATGGTCTACAATCACGATATCTCGTTTACTCATCATAGAAATTATCTCATCAAAATGCAAGATTTTTCCGTGTGCATCCCAACCCACATCTAACATTTTACCATAAGCTTCATCAGGGAAAGATCCGTGGGAATGCCCGTGTAGCATGATTGATCCACGACCTTGTTTATTCCAGGAGGCCATAGGGTAATGGCTTAAGACGAAGAACAGCTTCTGATATTTCACTTCGTCATAATACACCACTTCTCCATACTCTGCAAGCACTTCTCGGTGTTTGCTGTAGTCATGGTTCCCAACACAGTAGGTGATATCTCCTTGGAGACGGGA
>JAPMLR010000051.1 GCA_026410415.1 Denitratimonas yunnanensis (SeqCode)
CTACTAACAAGGAAACATCATGATCACTTTCGCTATTGTCGCCGTTGTCGCTGGTCAGGTTTACATAAACGATACATTCACCACAGAAGACAAGGCCGCAGGAGACATAACCGCCGTTTACAATGAGTGCAAGGCAGTAGAAAGGATGTTAGCGCCTTGTATGCTAATGAGTGAACGCCAGGACGGGATAACAGTATTTACTAACATTGAAACAGGGTACCAAATGGTAGTAACAAAATAAAGCTTGACACGGATTTAATTTTTAGTAAACTGTTACACGTAGGGCGGGAATAGTTCCCGCTCAAAAAGAGAGAAAGACCATGAAAGCACAAAATGCAATTAAAGAGTACATCCTTGCCGCTATCGATTTTAATGATTACGGTATTACAACCGAAAAAGAGAAGATCGCGGAATTGATGCGCCGTTTTAATTCCGAGTACTGGTACCCTGATAACCAATCACGTTTTAATTATAGTATTGTTAAAGCACTTGCATCATGGTTACAAGGTTTGCCATCAGATATTAATATCGCTTTCGAATATTGG
>JAPMLR010000052.1 GCA_026410415.1 Denitratimonas yunnanensis (SeqCode)
GCTAAAGAAGCAATGAAGGAAGGTAGACGTGTTGAGCACAGTTATTTTTGCGGTGGTGAATGGTTTGAGATGCGAGATGGTGTTATTCTCGACGAACAAGGTTATAACATGGAAACTTGGTTCAGAGGGGAAGCTTGGCAGGAAGAGGGTTGGTCTGTAATTGAAAAAGAAGACAGTAAGGAAGAAGGCGTGTTGTCTAATGTAGAACGCAAGATGAGGGAAACAAAGATACCTGCTTTGGATTTTGTATACCTGGAAGAACTTGTGGCAGCATCTTTTGTAGCAGGAAATCTTTGGAATACACCTGTTAGCCGACTGGAGAACCAAAATAACCCATCTGCTCGTAATCACAAGCTTTATAAGGGTAAAGGTCACAACAAATTAAAGAAAGGAAAGAAGAAATGATCTACAAAAACAAGTTCACTGGTTGTCTCCGTAAATTTATCGATAAGAAAGGGTTTGTTTCTCTTGACAACGGGGTTACATGGACAGAGAATGGCACTTCAGAACAGTTAATCAAAGCTTTGCCTTACTACGAGGA
>JAPMLR010000053.1 GCA_026410415.1 Denitratimonas yunnanensis (SeqCode)
ATTGTTCTAACGTCTTTGCCATCTCTAACGATCCTCTCTATTAGACTAAAATCAATATAACAAAACCCGCCGAAGCGGGTTTAATAAATCTCAACTTATTAGAACACGCTACCTAATGTGGTGGAACGTTGTGTTACAGGCTCCAGCACCACTCGCAGAGTGTTTCCTGGTGTAGTGCTCATAACCAGAATCTTACCACCTTCAATCAGATCACAAGTTAGACCATCCGCCGTTGCACATAGATCAATATGTGGATCACCATCTTCATCCAGGATAACATAACTGTTGGTTTCCATTGCTTCAACTTCATCATCTTTCAAACTTTGTAGATAGATGTTCAGGGAACAAGCACCCGACAAAAACTTAGTAGGGGTGAAGTCGTGCCAGTTATTGATCCAATTCACCTTCAAGGTTTTGCCATTAGCTACGATAGAAGCCACATTCCATTTAGCATCGTTCCCTAAAGAAATACCCATCATTTCAAGACATTCTTTAAAAGTCATTTTTGGATAGAAATTCAATTCTTCTACAATGCCTTGA
>JAPMLR010000054.1 GCA_026410415.1 Denitratimonas yunnanensis (SeqCode)
CAAAGCTTTTTGGAGTGCTCGTCTATACACCCCAGCAGGTGTTTATGCTTCTAATGTCTTGTATGAAGCTGCATTAGAATGCTTGGAATCCAAGATGATTACCTTGCCTCCTTTTATGCGTGTTGCTGCAAATATGCTGGGTGGTGGTTTAGTAGAGGAAGAGATTACAGTCATTCTGGCAAAGACGAGTATCGGTAAAACTTTGATGGTGAATGAGATCACCAAACATATTATCGTTGCACACCCAGAACATACCCTCGGTATTCTGTCATTGGAAGCAACTTATAAGAAATACTCTCGTAACCTGTTGTCCTCGTTCCTGCATATTCCTCTGCACAGGAAAACACCGGAAGAGAAATTTCAAATCTTGGAAGAGAATAAAGAAAAAATCCTAGATTTTTACGAAAGAGAAGATGGATCACCACGTTTTTATGTGTGTGATGATCGTGGAGCAGATGTGGAGTCTATCAAAGAAAAAGTTTTGGAGATGATCATCTATTTTGGAGTAACAATTCTTGTTATCGACCCTTATTC
>JAPMLR010000055.1 GCA_026410415.1 Denitratimonas yunnanensis (SeqCode)
CATATCCAGCAGTAAGCTGAACATTAAGATTGTAAAATTCTCCAGCCTTAGTAACAGCTAAAGCAGCAAGTTCACCTGCCCGACTATAAGCTGTAAACCATCCACCTTTGGGAGATTCATGAATGTTAGCCCAAATTTGCCCTGTCTCTTTTTCCTTATTATGCTTCCATTCTTCGACTTTAGCAAGGCATTCTTTATCAATTTTCTTTTGTTCTTCAGGATCGTCTACTTTCTTCCAACCTAATGATTCAGGTGAAAACCATTTGAATTCTACAAGGTTACGAGAAACTTCAAGCTGGGCTTCATCGTGGTATGCAATCATTTGTTGCACGAAGTCTTTATTCTTCCAGTCATCTTTAAAGAAGTCAACACTTAGCCCTTCTTCTTCGATCATGTCGTCATAAATAACCATTGCACGTTTAGCACAGATAACCCCACCGCTTTGGAACAGAGAGTTAAGAATCGCGTGAGCAGAACGAGTAGGAACTTTACGACCGTCAATACCCAAAACATATTGTTTACCAGTCTTAAC
>JAPMLR010000056.1 GCA_026410415.1 Denitratimonas yunnanensis (SeqCode)
TGATGATCCGACAGAAGGCACATTTGTGAGATATGAGGATTATAAAGAGTTATCGGATGCTGTGATCGCATTGTTAACTGATATCCGTTCACGTTATCCAGGACAAGATTTCACTTGCCCTCACATCAAACTTCTTGCTTGTCTGGTAGAAGGTGAGAAAGAAGTGGAAGATGGCTTCAAGCGTGTAGAGTATCAAGGTGAAACTTTAGATGTTCCTGAATTTGTTAATTATATTGCAACAGATTCGAGTGGCGAGCGTTATGGTTACACTCATAAACCGGAGATTCCAGATTTCGCTTATGCGTGGCGTATTCCTTATGAAGTTTTTAATGTTGCAGATTGCTGGTATTTAGGAGAAGGAAACAACCTTAATTGGCGTGACTCCTTGGTTCAGGTTTAACAATATGAAAGAGACATTGCCAGCAGCATACCGTTTGAATGATGAACGTATTTGGGAGTGGACCGACGTTTCTTGTTTTTACCCTGAAATAGTTCAATATTGGCGAGCGAAAGGGTGTGTTGTAGTT
>JAPMLR010000007.1 GCA_026410415.1 Denitratimonas yunnanensis (SeqCode)
TCATCGCCATGATCGTCCTCCTCCTCGGAACATGGCATCACCTTGCACTCAGCCCATCTCATATCCTGCGACGGCTGGCTGAGGTTCGACGCTAATCAGGATTCCTGATTGGCAGGCGAAAAACTCACGGTGCAGGTCCGCAAGGCGTATGAGTCACATGGCGGAAAGCCCGTGTATCGTCCAGGGCATTGTGCCGGCGGCGAGCAGGGTTTTCATCGAACCAGTGCTGAAAAGCAGGAAGCGTGCCATTTTCTACAGATAGCGGGCGCAGTACACAGCGGGCTTCAATATCGGCAGGCGCCCAGCCGCCTTTGCGCAAGAGTTGTCGCACCATTTCAATGTCAGCCTCGTCATCGACGATCAGTCGGCACGAGCGCACCGATGAGGCCGAGACTGCCGATAGCCAATCGCAAAATCGCAAGGCCAGCACGCCCAAGGATTCATTCGCGTCCGCTGGATACAGGTCCAGCCAAGGCAGCACCTGTTCTCTGACAAATCCAGTGCATGCGCTACGGGGGAAGTCACAGACAATTCCGTAGAAGCTGCGCTCATAATCCGTCACCGCGCCAATCGAAATCAGACGGGGATCAGCCAGTGAGGTGAGCTCGGTATCAATATAAATGTTCATTCAACAATCACCAGGCCTGTGCAGGCCGCCATGCCCATGACGTTGCATGTCTCGGGAAAAACCGCTGAAGTCGAGCTTGTTTGGCACGTCCGTTGCCGTCAGGCGCTTGAACCAGTCCGCGCAATCATCGAGCCAGGACTCGGCAGCGCAAAGTTGCTTGTTCAGCCATGCCAGCCGTGGCTGCATGTCCGGTGTGAGATCGACGGATCGGCCCTTCCAGCGCTCTGGAATCACGACCTCCATGACGTACTTTCCCTATTTCCTGCCGGCCACCATTCCCCGTCGTCGCGCCGATCCACATTGGCGAACAGTTCGTCGAAGCGGTCACCGTGGAATGAGTGGATCGGTACCAGCTTTTTCGGAGCCAGTGCGGCGGCGAAACGTCGCAGATCGGGCACGCTGGCGTGGCCGGAGGTGTGGATGTAGCGCGTCGGGATGGCATTTTTCGATAGCCAGTCGCGGACGGGCTGGTTGGCGTCGTCCTCCAGATAACCAAGCCAGTTCGAATAGACGAGCTGTGCGCCCGCAAGCGGCGCTTTCGCGATCAATTCCTTCAGCAGGCCTGGTCGGAACAGCAGAATATCGGCAGCAGGGTCGAGCTGCTCCAGATACACGCGGCTGGGCTTGAATGGTTCCAGCTTGTCGAACGCTTTGTCGCGAGCGATCTTGCGGCGCATCCATTCGGGAACGTACACGCCGATATTCGGCCAATCTGGCTGCGGTAGATTCGGATTCTCCGTAGCCGCCAGCATCTCGGCAGTGAAGGCATCCAGCACCAGCCGCTTGCCGCTGCGCTTGGCGGCGCGGTACAGGGTGATGATGCGGTCGATGTTCTGGGTGGATGTCCACACCAGGCGAAGTCCCTCGGCGCTGTTGAAAGCATCGACGCACTCGCACTCCAGTTTTGCTTCGGTGGGGAATGACTCCCCTTCGCCATCACGCCCGATGACCGTGCCTTCCATCATCAGCACGTCGATATCACGCGGCGGATTGGCTAGAAGGCGCTCGAACAGCTTGGCCTTGCGCCCGTGGCCCCGGAAATCGCCGCTGTAGAACAGTCGCTGACCATCGGCCTCGATCAGCAAGGCATAGGCGTCATAAGCGGAGTGATCGACAAGCAGCGGCGTGATGGTGAACGGGCCGAGCGTGACGGGTTGGCCGGATTGCCAGTGGATCAGCGGGCGGCCTTCGAGCTTCGGGCGATCCAGCCATTCGGCAGCACGATCCAGAATCCGCTGCCCGGCGGCACCGATGCCGATGGGAATGGTCGGGTGGATGTCATGCACGAGACCGACGTGATCCTGATGCGGGTGGGAAATCAGCACGCCGAGCAGATCGTCGCCGGCATCGTGCAGGCCGGGCACATTCGGCATCAGGGTGTGCAGCGCATCCGTATCGGCATCCAGTGGCAGGCCAAGATCGAGCACGATGCGGCCCGGGGCGGATTCGGCAGCAACTTCGATGCAGGTGCCGCCAATCTGACGGGTGCCACGGTGGATACGGATTTTCATGCGTTCAACGATCTCCGAATGGGATGCCTGATCCAGCGTGGATCGGGCTGGATACCATTTACACATGCATATGCGACATATGTTGTCGCATAAGAACAGAGCGGGTGATTCCGTGGCGCGACGCAGACGGTTTTCCAACTGCGCCAGATACAACAAGGGCGCTCCTGATTGGCCGCATCGCTCAGCTGCAAGGAACCTCTCTCCCACCGGAATGAGCAGGGCTTTCGAACTGCAACGCTGGGAACCTGCGAACGCCAGCGCGCCTGCATGCGCGCTGGATGGGGTACGGGTTGGGGCGAGGGTTCGTACAGCGCATTTATGGATAAACCCGCAAAACCTCATATCGGCCAAACCCCCATCCGGCCCTGTGGGCCACCTTCTCCCGAGGGGAGAAGGGAAAGCGCGGCTGAGCGATGCGGCCAATCAGGAGCACACTTCGCCCTGCAATCAAACGAGCCGGATTCGGTCGCCTTCAGGCCACCGGCGTCTTGCGGTGTTCGATCAGTTCGGCGCCGAAGGATTGCAGCCAGCGCGTCAGTTGTTCGGTATCAGGCAGCGTAGCGGTGAGCTGGTATGCGCGGCGGCCGTCCGCCAATGTCACCGGCTCGATCTGCTGGTCGTGCGAGATGCGGTGTTCGGTCAGGGTGTGGCCGCGCGGATGGGCGATCGTTGCTTCCAGCCGGATGTTGCCGCCGCTGGCAATCGAGATGCCGCCATCGCGGATGAACTGTTCGATGTCGAAATTCGACAGATCGCGCGCGGGCTGTTCGAGAACGGCGGCATCGATGAGCCGGTGCAGCGCCAGCGGGCGCGGATCCTCATGATCCTGTACCAGCGCAACCAGATAGATGATGCCTTCACGCGCGATCAGACCCTGCGGGTGCAGCACATGGGCGTTGACCGCATCACTCGCGTAGGGCCGGTATCCGACCTGAAGCTGGCGGCGCCGCAGCAGGGCGTCGAATATCGTGCGCTGGATTGCAGCATCGATATCCGGCGGGATCATCGGCAGCCAACGGCTGGTGACGGCGATGCGCTGGGGCCAGCGCCGCAGGCCGGATTCGGGTTGCCGCTCCAGTACCTTGCGGGCCTCTTCGAACCGGGGTTGCAGGTCTTCCAGCACCTGCGGCGGCAACAGGTGCTGGGTGTGCTTCTGCAGGATCAGCAGAGTCAGCGCCACCGAAGGCTCCATGAAAGGCAAGGAGATATCGGCCGCACCGGGCGCCCAGCGCCAGCCGGCCGGCTTGGTGCCGTCGGTTTCGATCGGAAAATGCGCCATCAGCTTTTCCAGATCGCGTTGCACCGTGCGCAGCGTGGTGTGGTGGCCTAGATCAGCCAATTCGCGATGGAACTGGCGCACCGGCTTGCGGCCTTGGCGCGGTACCAGCCGCAACAACTGGACCAGGCGCAGGCTGGTATCGATCGATGTGTGGCGGGCCGGGGTTGGTGGAACGGATGGGTTTTGCATCGGAGCAAACGCCTGTGCGGATCGGGGGTGCTCCAGCCTGCCAACCCGATACGACAGGATTTGTCGCATGCAGATTGAGAAGCTTGTGGGGGCGGTGATGCCACCGCCCGGGCTGCCCAAGTCGCTGGAACGGAATGGCGCCGTTAGTGCGACATCAGGCGTGCCGATCAGCCGCCCGGCTCCTTCGCGAATGGAGGAGCCGGGCGCAGCCTTGCATATCAGCGACGCGGGTGAAACTTCCGCACGTCAACCACCCCCACTCGCTTCCCCATGAATCCCACCCTTGGCCAGTTTCGCCGGATCAAGCAGTTTCTTCAGTTGCTTGTCGGACAAACCGGTGGTTTCGCGTGCGACATCGAGAATCGGGCGGCCTTCCTTGTAGGCCTGTTTGGCGGTGGCGGCGCCTTTTTCGTAGCCGATGACCGGGTTCAGCGCGGTAACGAGGATCGGGTTGCGGGCCACGGCTTCGGCGACGTGGTCTTCGCGCACGGTGAAGCCGGCGATGGCGGCATCGGCCAGTTGCACGCTGGCGGTGGCGAGCAGTTCGATGGATTGCAGCAAGTTGTAGGCGACCATCGGCAGCATCACGTTGAGCTGGAAGTTGCCGCTCTGGCCGGCGACGGTGATCGCGGTGTGGTTGCCCATGACCTGGGCGCAGACCATGCACACCGCTTCGGGAATCACCGGGTTGACCTTGCCGGGCATGATCGAGGAGCCGGGTTGCAGCGCCGGCAGTTCGATTTCGCCCAGGCCGGCGAGCGGGCCGGAGTTCATCCAGCGCAGGTCGTTGGCGATCTTCATCAGCGACACGGCCCAGGTGTTGAGCTGGCCGGACAGTTCCACTGCGGCGTCCTGCGAGGCGATGCCTTCGAACAGGTTGGGCGCGGTTTCAAAGCGCAGGCCGGTGAGTTTGGTGAGTTCTTCGGCAAAACGCTTGCCGAAACGCGGATCGGCATTGATGCCGGTGCCCACGGCGGTGCCGCCCTGCGGCAGGCGGCGGATGCGTTTGCCGGTATCGGTGAGGCGCGATTCGGCCGAACGGATTTGCGCCGCCCAGGCCGCCAGCTCCTGCCCGAAGGTGATCGGCATGGCGTCCATCAGATGGGTGCGGCCGGTCTTGACCACCTTCGTCAGCTCCTTGGCGCGCGTTTCGATGGTCTTGCGCAGGTGCGCCAGCGCGGGCAGCAGTTTGGCGTTGACTTCAACCCAGGCGGACACCTGGATCGTGGTCGGAATCACGTCATTGGAGCTTTGGCCCATGTTGACGTGGTCGTTCGGATGCACCTGCGCCTTGCCTTCGGCGTTGGCCAGATGCGCGATGACCTCGTTCGCGTTCATGTTGGTCGAGGTGCCCGAGCCGGTCTGGAACACGTCGATCGGGAACTGCGCATCGACCTTGCCCCTGGCCACCTGCGTGGCGGCCGCGACGATGGCCTTGGCGCGTGCCGCATCCAGATGCCCGAGGCCGTGGTTGGCGCGTGCGGCGGCGGCCTTCACCTGACCCAGTGCGTGGATGAAGGCCGGCGGCATGGTCAGACCGGAAATCGGAAAGTTCTGCATCGCGCGCTGGGTCTGCGCGCCGTAGAGCGCGTCGGCCGGCACTTTCAGTTCGCCCATGCTGTCGCGTTCGGTACGGACCTTGGGGGGGTGTTTCATGGCGATACTCCTGGTTCGGCCTGGGCGTTTCCGCTCGGGCATTCGGCGCGGCGGGTGCCAGCCAGATTGCACCGCGGCAGCGTAACCGCGAATGCCGTCGCCACGACGTGTCGCTGGAATCAGGGCGATTCGTCGTCCTCTGCTGCTTCTGCCGCGGGTTCTGCCGCCGGTTCGGGGACGGGCAGGTTCGGGTTTCGGCGATATCCGTGGAAGCCGCTCAGGATCTTTTCGTGGCCGGCGTACTCGGCGGCCGTGGCCGGTTCGAAACGGGTGGCACCCAGTTCGGCAAGAACGTCGTACAGATCGGGTTGTTCGTGCAGGGATTCGAGTGCACTGGCGATGGCGGCCACGTCTTCGGCCGGAATCGACGGCGAGGCGGTGAAGGCGCGTCCCGGCAACGGCTTGGTGCGCGCGAGTGTGGGCAGGTTGTAGAACTCCTCGGCCAGATGGCCGGGCACCATGGCGCCATCGACTTCGCCGGCGAAAAGCATCTGTACGCCGTCGCGCCATGAGCCGGGCTCGGAGCGGATGTCCGGCTGCGCCACCGGGTTGTCCTCATACATTTCCGCGAGCATCGCGAAGCCCAGGCTTGGCGCAGGCATGCAGGCGGTCGGCCGCCCGATCAGTGCGCGGATGCCCTGTCCTTCGTACTCCGGCTGCGCAAGCAAGGCGTAGATAGTGGGTTCGGCGGTGCGTGCGATGGGAATGAAGCCGTTGAACTGAATGCGGTAATCCACGAAGTGCGCTTCGTCGAAGGCGAAGTCCACCGGAGCGTTGTCGCGCAGGTCGCGCCAGTAGGCGTGGTAGTTGCGTGCCAGGACGAGCTGGAAACGATGGCCGGTCGTGCGGCTCAGATAGTCGAGCAGCGGCTTGTAGACCTCCTGGGCCTGGTCGGGTGGATAGGAGGGCTCGATGGCCAGGCGGTAGTTCGCCGCTTCTGCGCTGCCCAGAGGCAGCAGGGCGAGGCACATGCCGTACAGCACGCTCCTCGATGCGATTCCGATGCTTTTCACGGCTTCCCTCCTGATTTGTCTGTACAGGCCTCCCGTACGGTTGTTTTGTGCATGTGGGTACGTTAGAGGTATCGCAAGTAGACAACGTAAGTACGCGCTTGTGCAAACGATGCGGATTCGTCCTCTGGCTGGATTCGGTGGCTTGCCGTGGCGCCATGGGCCTTTGGTGATGCCGGCTATTGACAGTCTCGCCAAGGCGCCGTAAATTGCGCGGCTCGCCCGGTTCGCCGAGGCGGTTTCACACCTTGCCCAGGTGGCGGAATTGGTAGACGCACTAGTTTCAGGTACTAGCGCCGCGAGGCGTGGAGGTTCGAGTCCTCTCTTGGGCACCAGATTTGGCATTCGATGCGCCCTCCCGGGCGGTTAGCTCAGCGGTAGAGCACTGCCTTCACACGGCAGGGGTCACAAGTTCGAACCTTGTACCGCCCACCATCCGCATCATGCAGTCACGGCCCGTTCTCGGGCCGTTTTCATTTCTGTTTCCGGCCCGTCTGCGACGGGCCTGGGCCGGATCAGAACGTCAGCCACCAACATCCGGCATGGCGCACCACACGCAGCGTGGCGGCATCGGGGGCTGCCTCGCTGAGGCCGCCCGCATGGAACGCGGGCAGGCGCACACCGATCGGGTCTTCCGGCGGCAGGTCGGGATAGGCCTGCGGATCGTGCACGACGAAGGCGGCGTCGGGGTAGATCAGATCGGCCGAGCCATCCGAGTCGGCAGCCAGGGCTTCGAGCTGGTTCATCACGGTGGTGGCGCTGAACCTCCCCATCCCCGGCCAGTGATAGAGCCCGGCGAGCGCATTGATGTCGCGGTGTTCGAGTGTGCGGCGCAGGGTGAACAGCAGGGCTTCCGGTGTGCGGGCGCAGTCGGCGTGGACCGGACCATAGGCGCTCAACGGCGATTCGCCGGGCAGGCGCGGAGGCAGTGCGGGTGCGTTGCCTTCCGGCTCCGATGGGGGGGCGCTGTCGCGGGCATCGAAGTGTTCACAGGGGCGGTCGGTATAAATCGTCGTGCCATCGGCCGCGATGCAACGGCGCACAGCCGCCTCGGCATCTGCCGATGGCAGGAGGGTCGCAAGCAGCAGGAGGCCGAGGTGCGCGCGCATTGCGGCAGCTTATCGCGGGCCGAGGCGTTCCAGTACGGCGAGCGTCGGCTTGGCCAGGTTGAGAGTGTAGAAATGCAGGCCGGGCGCGCCGGCGTCGAGCAGGCGGCGGCACAGTACGGCCACGGTGTCGGCGGCGAAGTCCCGGATGCTTGCCACGTCGTCGCCGAAGGCGATGAAGCGGCGTTGCATCCAGCGCGGAATCTCCGCGCCGCATTGCTCGGAGAAGCGGCGCAGCTGGCTGAAATTGGAGATCGGCATGATGCCCGGCACGATCGGGATGGCTATCCCGAGGCGGCGGGCGTCATCGACGAAGCGGAAGTAGGCGTCGGCGTTGTAGAAGTACTGGGTGATCGCGGCATCCGCGCCGGCATCCACTTTCCGCTGGAAGTGCGCCAGATCGGAGAACGCATCGTCGGCCTGCGGATGGACTTCGGGATAGCACCCGACTTCAATGCGGAAGTGGTCGCCGTGGCGGGCGCGGATGAATTCGATCAGGTCGCTGGCATAGCGGAATTCGCCAGGGCTGGCCATGCCCGAGGGCAGGTCGCCACGCAGCGCGACGATGCGTCGGCAGCCGTGGGCGCGGTACACATCGAGCAAGCCGGCCAGCTCGGCACGGGTGCCGCCGACGCAGGAAAGGTGGGGTGCGGCATCCAATCCGTGGTCCTTGCGCAGCATGGCGACGGTTTCGGGGGTGTAGCTCAGGGTTGAGCCACCCGCGCCGAACGTCACTGACACATACTCGGGGGAGAGGCGCGCGAGTCGGCTGGCGGCACGCTGCAGCTGGGCCTGTTGCTCGTCGGTCTTGGGCGGATAGAACTCGAAGCTGATGGCGGACATGGGGTGTGGAGCGGGAAGTGGGGCGAGCATTCTATCGCTTCATCGCGATGAAAGAAGGTCAATTCGGGGTTTCTGTTCGACAGCGATGCGCTTGGCCTCTCCGCAGGCATGGCGCGAGGTGGGGCGCATCATCGCCGCGGATGCAGGTTTCGTGTGTCATGCCGGAACGGTCGCCTGAGTGTCCGGCAATGCTGCCGGAAATGCGGGTTAAGCTTTCCGCATGCGCTGCTCCATTCCGCCACTGGTCAATTTCCAGCCCATCGAGGCCGTGCCCGCGATGGTGTTGCGTGGGCGCGGCAATGCGGTGGCACGGGCGGTGGCGGGAGCCGGCTGGATTCTGCGCCGCAAGACCGACGGGCGTTATCTCGCGGTCGTGAAGGACGGGCACATCAGGGCGTTGTTGCCGGGAGCGTTGCAGCGCGAGTTGGGACGGATGACGTTGACGGAGGTATCGACGCGGCTTGCGCGGGCAGACGTGCCGGGGCGAGACAGGCCGTTGCCGCTGACATTCCTGCGGCCGATGCTGGCCGCACTGGGTGTCAATGCCCGATATGGTGCGGAACGCGGATTGGCGCTCGTGCCCGAACCGGCGCGTCTGGCATTTGCGGGTGTCGATCGATATCGCCGGCCGCTCTGGCTGACCGGTGCCGCCGCCGATGCCTGGCAGCGCCTGCGCACCGCTGCAGCCCGCGACGGCGTGATGCTTGATGCCATCTCCGGGTATCGCAGCCATGCCTACCAGCTGGGCATTTTCCGTCGCAAGCTGGCGCGCGGCATCGCGCTGGATGCCATCCTTGCGGTGAACGCTGCACCCGGCTACAGCGAGCACCATTCCGGACGAGCACTCGACATCGGCACGCCCGGCGAGCCGCCAGCCGAAGAAAGTTTCGAGGCGACCCCCGCGTTCGCTTGGCTGTGTGCGCGTGCCGCGGCGTTCGGATTCACCATGAGCTACCCGCGCGACAACCCCCACGGCATCGTCCACGAGCCGTGGCACTGGTGTTTCAAATGACCGCGCCCGCGTTGCTGCCGCCCGATGCCACCGGTCGCGTCGAGCTGTCGGGCGACTGGACGTTGTTGCATGCCCCCGTGCTGGCGCAGGAGGTCGCTGCCTTTCGCCAGGCCCATGGCCAAGGCGCATCGTATTCGGCTGCGCGGATCGGGCGGCTCGATACTGCCGGTGCGAGCCTGCTGCTGGAATTGATCGGTGGATCCGGTCACCTTGGACGGCTTGCCGAGTTGCCTTCGCATTCTGCCCGCCTGCTCGCCACGGTGGCACAGGCCGACGCGCCGCCCATGGGCCTGCCGCCGCGAGGCGGTCTGCCTGGCTTCGTCGCCGATATCGGTGCATCGGTGCGCAGCATCTGGCGCGACACTGTGCGGCTGATCGGTTTTCTTGGCCAGCTGATCGCCACCTTGCCGGAGGTAGTGCTGTCGCCGCGCCACTGGCGCATCGCGCCGTGGGTGACGCAAATCCACCAGACGGGCTTGAACGCGGTGCCGATCATCACCTTGCTGACGTTCCTCGTCGGTGCGGTCATCGCTTTCCTCGGTGCGACCGTGTTGCGCGAGTTCGGCGCCACGCTCTACACCATCGACTTGATCGCCTATTCGTTCCTGCGCGAGTTCGGGGTGCTGCTCACCGCGATCATGGTGGCCGGTCGGTCGGGCAGCGCCTTCACCGCGCAACTGGGATCGATGAAGTCACGCGAGGAGATCGATGCGATCCGCACGCTCGGCATGGACCCGATGCAGGTACTGGTGGTGCCGCGCGTGCTGGCGCTGCTGGTGTCGATGCCGCTGCTCACGGTGCTGGCGATGCTGTCGGGCATCCTTGGCGGTGCGCTGGTGTGTGCGCTGTCGCTGGATATTTCCCCGACGATGTATTTCTCGCGTATCCACGACACGCTGGAACTGCGGCATTTCTGGGTGGGGCTGTCGAAGGCGCCGGTGTTCGCCGTGATGATCGCGCTGATCGGCTGTCTGGAAGGCTTCAAAGTCGCCGGCAGCGCGGAGTCGGTGGGAAAACACACTACATCCAGCGTGGTGCAGGCGATCTTCGTGGTGATCCTGATCGACGCGCTGGCGGCGGTGTTCTTCATGGAGATGGACTGGTGAGTGGCGCAGGTCACGTGATCGACGTGCGCGGTCTGCGCAACCAGTTCGGCACGCAGGTGGTGCACGAAAACCTCGATCTTTCGGTGTGCCGGGGAGAGATCCTCGGCGTGGTGGGGGGCTCGGGCAGCGGCAAGTCCGTGTTGATGCGCTCGATCATCGGCCTGAACGTTCCTGCCGCAGGCACGGTAGGGATGCTTGGCGAGGAGGTCAGTGCGATGACACAGCAGCAGCGTACCGCCATCGATCGCCGTTGCGGCGTGCTGTTCCAGAACGGTGCGCTGTTCTCCTCGCTTTCCGTGGCCGAGAACGTGGAAGTGCCGATGCGCGAGCTGCGCTGTCTTCCTGAGTCGCTGATGCGGCGGTTGTCGGCGCTGAAACTGGCGCTCGCCGGTTTGCCGGCGAGCGCCGGGGCGAAGTTCCCCTCCCAGCTTTCCGGAGGCATGGTCAAGCGCGCCGCGCTGGCGCGTGCGCTGGCGCTCGATCCGGAACTGGTGTTTCTCGACGAACCCACCGCCGGGCTGGATCCGATCGGAGCCGCCGCGTTTGACCAGCTGATCCTGACCCTGCGTGACAGCCTCGGATTGACGGTATTCCTCATCACCCACGATCTGGATACCCTGCACACCATCTGCGACCGGGTCGCGGTACTGGCGCAGAAGCGCGTGCTCGCCATCGGGCCACTGGCGCAGGTGGCGCAGCATCCCGATCCGTGGATACAGGAATACTTCTGCGGCCCGCGTGGCCGAGCCGCCGAAGCATCCGCCGGTCGCCATCGGGAGTAGACATGGAAACCCGCGCCAACCACATTCTCATCGGCAGCTTCGTGATCGCCGTGGTCCTGCTGACCCTGGGATGCCTGCTCTGGCTGGGCAAGTTCGGCGGCGAGCGCGACAGCGCGCTGTACGACATCGTCTTCAGCGAGTCGGTGATCGGCCTGTCGAAAGGTTCGGTTGTGTCCTACAACGGCGTGCCGGTGGGCGAGGTGGCCTCGCTCACGATCGATCCGAAGGATCTGGCTCGGGTGGTGGTGCGGGTCCGCATCAACGGGCGCGATCTGGTGCGGCGCGATACCGAGGCCACGCTCGGCTTCGCTGCTGTCACGGGGGTGGCCGACATCCGCCTCGCCGGCGGCTCGCTGCAGAGCCCGCGACTGCACGAAGAGGGCAAGGTGCCGAGCATCGTCGCCAGCCCCTCGCCGTTGGCCAGGCTGACTGCGTCCGGGCAGGACATCATGGTCAACATCAACGAGGTGGCAGCCCGTCTGGCCGATCTGCTGTCGCCGGAGAACGTGGCGAAGGTGGAGTCGGTGCTTGGCAATGTGGATTCACTGGCTGCATCCATCGGCAGTGAGCGCGAGACGCTGGCCGAGGCCATCCGCCAACTTTCCGTCGCCTCGGGCCAGCTGCAGGCCACGTTGGTCAGCATCGATGGTGCCGCGGACAGCGTGCGCGGGCTGATGGATGGCGAAGTCCGCGGCTTGCTGACCAGCGCCAATGTCGCCGTGGAAAAGCTCGATGCGCTCACGGTGCAACTCGATGGGCTGGTGAGCGAAAATCGTGCCGCCGTGTCGGGGTTCAGTCAGCAGGGCCTGCGACAGATCGGGCCGGCGATGGAGGAGCTGCGAACCACGCTGGCGGCGGTGCAGCAACTGTCCGATCGGCTTTCGCGTTCGGACAGCGTCCTGCTCGGCAATCCACAACCCCGGGAGTTCAAGCCGCGATGAAACGAGTCCTGTGGATGACGGTGCTGCTGGCGTGGCTGTCGGCCTGCACGGTGTTGCCGGTCCGGCCGACAGTGGCGCTGTATGCGCCTGTGCTCGAGCTTGCTCCGGCGTCCGTGAGCGCATCGGTGCCGTGGCGGCTTGCGTTGGCGCGCCCGATCGCGAGTGGGCCACTTGCCACGCCTCGCATCCTGGTGCGCCCTTCGCCGGACGAGATCGAGATTTACCCGCGGGCCGAATGGAGCGAGCCGGCGCCCGGCCTGGTTGGCAACGCGCTGATGCAGGCGTTCGAGGTCAATGGCCGCATTGGCTCGCTGGAACGCAGCAGTGCCGGTCTGGATCACGATTTCGAGCTGACCACCGAATTGCGCGACTTCCAGCTCGAACTGGCCGGAGGTCCGGTCGCGGTAGTGCGAATCAAGGCCAACCTGATTGCCCAGCCTCGGGGCGTCCTTGTCGCCAGTCGCCTGTTCGAAGCTCGCATTCCGGCGGCGGGGCAGCAGGTGACCGACGCGGTGGCGGCGCTCTCCGATGCGCTCGCGCAGACGTTGCCGCAGGTCGCGGACTGGACCGTGGCCGAAGCGCAGGCGCAGTGGCGGGCCGGCGATGTGACCGCGCAATGACGCACGCGCTCAATCGGTTCCGAAGCCGCGCTCGCGTCCCCAGATCACCGCTGCGCTGCGTCGGTTGACGCCGATCTTGCCGTAGAGCGTGGCGACGTGGTTTCGCACCGTGTTGCGTGACAGTCGAAGGCGCTGCGCGATTTCCGCATCGCCCTGTCCGTTGCAGATCAATTCCAGCACCTCGCGTTCGCGTGCCGTCAGCGTGTCGACCTCGCTCATCGCCACCTGCGGGCGACGAACCTGCGCCAGTTTCTCCATGACCGTGCGGCTGAACCAGGAGGCGTCCTTCATCACGGCTTCGATGGCGCTGATCAGTTCGCTTTCGGTGCGTTTGCGTTCGGTGATGTCCTGAATGACGAACAGCGCGCAGGCCTCGTCCTGGATCATCACCGATTCGGCCGACAGCAGCCCGTCGATCACCAGCCCGTCGGAGGCGCGCAACTGGGCGTCGCGGTTGCGGATCATCTGGTTGGCGTCCAGCGCCACGCGGATGTCGCGCAGCGTGGCCTGGTCCAGATGCAGGCCGGCGGACGTGACCGTGCGCCCGATGATCTCGTTGCGGGAGCGACCCACGGCGGTGACGAAGGCGCCATTGGCTTCGATCACGCACCAGTTCGACTGGATGCACACCGCCATGGGCACCGGCGCCATGCGGAACGCCTTGGCGAAGCGTTCCTCGCTCTGGCGCAGCGATTGTTCCGCACGTCGGCGCGCTTCCAGATCGATGAAGGAAAACAACATGCAGGGGCGGCCCATGACCACGATGGGTTGGCCCGCGACCATGACCGCCTTGCTGTCGCCATCGGCGGTACGAACGCGCGATTCCTGTGGCCGGATCGCGGTGTGCGTGGCCAGCGCACGCACGGCCTGGTCGCGCCACTGGGCATCGTGCAGCACATCGATCTCGTGGAATGGCCGGCCGAGGATGTCTTCGGCCGAAAAGCCCGTCATTTCGCAGAAGCCGTCATTGGTGCGGATGTAGCGCGAATCGTCCAGTCGCAGGATCGCGGCTGGCGACGGCTTGGAGGAGAAGAACCGGTCGAATAGCTCGTCCGACCCGACCTTTTCGGTGGTGTCCACGATGAAAAGCACCAGCATCTCGGGCTGGTTGGACTCATCTGAAAGGACCATTCCTCGGAACATCAGTGTTCGGGTGATTCCTTGCCCGTCGCGTCGTGTCAGCTCCAGCGTCAAACCGCTGAACGTGTCGCCTGCAGTGAGGCGTGCGAGTGGCGTCTGGCCGGTCTTGAGCTGGCGCTGGCCGGATTCGCACAGGGTGAACCGCTTTGCGTATTGGCTTGTCGATTCACCCAATTCTTCAAGCGTAGCGCAGCCATGCATGTCCAGCGCGGCGTGGTTGGCCCAGAGGATTGGGCCGGCCGGATCAAGCAGGATCACGCCTTCGCTCAAGTGTGTCATCACCTGTTGCAGGCGGCGGCGCCCCATGGTCGGTGGATCATGTGGTTTGGTTGTCATTGCCTTTCCCTGTTTTCCCTGGGGGGTTTGTTGCGGTTCATTCTCGCATTAAATGCTGGTTAAAAAAGGTCAATTGATACCAGTTCTACTGGTACATCGATCACTACGTGCATGGCAACCCGATACCTAACATGGCTTCCGCCCGGCACGTTTCGCGAGTCGGGTGCCAGCAAAGGAATCTTTCCCTTGCCGGTTGGTTCCCTGCCTTCGCGCAGCGCATCGCGACGATGCGAACGCAGAAGTACCTCAACAGGAGATAGAGCATGAACAACGCCAAGAAGATCACTACTCTCGCCCTGGCCATCTCGCTGTCTCTGGGGGGCGGCATTGCCCTCGCGGCGGACAATGTGCGCCATGCCGAGGACGAGTCATCCAGCGCCACGCAAGCGGTCGGTGATGCGTGGATCACCACCAAGGTGAAGGCCGAGCTGGCCATCGCCGATGGCGTCTCGAGCACCGATATTTCCGTCACCACGGTGGATGGTGTGGTCACCTTGACCGGTGTGCTGCCGACCCGCACCTCCGTCGATGCGGCCATCGCGCACACCCGCAGTGTCAAGGGCGTGCTGGATGTGGATGCTGCCGGCCTGAAGGTCGGTGATCCGGCCAAGGTTGCGGCCAGCGACCGCCACGACAGCGAATCCACGACGCTCGGCCAGAAGGTGGATGACACCTGGATCACCACCAAGGTGAAGGCCGAACTCGCCACTACCGACGGTGTCTCGAGCACCGACATCTCCGTCAAGACGGTCGATGGCGTTGTCACCTTGACCGGTGCGCTGTCGAGCGAGCTGGCCGTGAAGAAGGCCATTGCCGCCGCGCGCAGCGTCGAGGGCGTCCGTCAGGTCGATGCGTCCGCTCTGCGGGTCGCAGGTTGAGGAGGCATGTCATGAACGAGGATCGCATCAAAGGTCAATGGAAGCAGATCAGCGGCAAGGTCAAGGCCCAATGGGGAAAGCTCACCGATGACGACGTGCGTGTGAGCGAAGGCAACGCCGAGTATCTGGCCGGCAAGCTTCAACAGCGTTACGGCATGGCGAAGGATCAAGCGAAGAAGGAAGTGAACGACTTCATCGATTCGCTCTGACGCCATTCCGGGAAATCCCGGATCCGGGGTGCAGTACCGCCCCGGATCCGGCTCAGGCGCATCGTCGCCAGCTGTCCTGTTCCATCCGTCATCCCAAGGAGAACGACATGCTTCATTACGCGATCGTGTTTCTCGTCATTGCCCTGATCGCAGGGTTTCTGGGCTTCTTCGGTATTGCCGGCACTGCAGCGTGGATCGCCAAGGTCCTGTTCGTGGTGTTCATCGTGCTGTTTCTGGTGTCGCTGGTCACTGGTCGTCGGCCACGCGCCTGACACCGGCCTTTCCCTCGCAAAGATCAGGAGAACGAAATGAACATTCAACGCATTCTGCTGGCTGCCATTCTTTCCGCCCCGATGTTGATCCTGGCCACGGGCTGCTCGGTGGCCCGCAAGCAGGAAACCGTGGGCGAATACATCGATGGGGCGGCGATCACGACCGAAATCAAGGCCAAGCTCGCCGAGGATTCGGAAACGTCCGCGCTGAACATCGGGGTCAAGACGATGGATGCGGGCGTGGTGCAGCTTTCCGGTTTCGCCAAGTCGCAACGCGAGAAGAACCGTGCCGGTGAGATCGCCCGCGCGGTGAAAGGTGTCACGGCCGTGCACAACGATCTCATCGTCCGGCCGTAATCCCGCAATGTGATGGTGGCCGGCGGCTTCCGGGCAGGTGCCATGCAAAGGCATGGCTGCCAGGGGCCGCCGGCATCGCTTTTTCTGCTGCGCGGCCCGTGAGCTGATCCATGTCATGGTGCCTCTGATCCGTGCGCGGCACAGTGGCACCATGTCCAGCGCATCCCCTCCCGTCTTTCCATTTTCCCCGGCCGTGCTGGCCGCCGCGCCGCATCGGCTGCTGTTTTTTGTCGGCGCACTCAACGTGCTGGCGGCAATGTTCTGGTGGACGCTGTGGCTGTTTGACCCGGTACCGATGCCGGTGAACTGGGTGATGGGGGGATGGCTGCACGGGTTCATGCTCCAGTACCAGATGTTGCCGAGCTTCATGTTCGGATTTCTCATCACGGTGTTTCCGCGCTGGATGGGGCAGCCCGAGGCGACTCGATGGCACTACGTCCCTGTCGGAGTGGGGCTGTTGATGGGACAGGTGTCGTGTCTGGTCGCCGCCTTTTCCGGCAGTGCGGTGGCGTTGCGTCTGGGCGTGGGCCTGACGTTGCTGGGCTGGGGCTGGGGATTGGCAGTGCTCGGGCACGGCCTGCTTCGTGATCGCTTCCGGACGTGGCATGCCGTCAGTTGCTGTGTCGCGTTGGCGATCGGCTTTGCCGCCGTGGGCGGGTTCGCCTGGTACCTGCACGGATTCGACCTTCGCGTGGGGCAGGCGGCGATGCGGCTCGGTGCGTTCGGAGTATTGCTGCCGGTCTACGCCACGGTGGCACACCGCATGTTTCCGTTTTTCGCGGCCAACGTGGTGGCGGGCTATCGCGCCTGGCGTCCGCTGTGGCTGCTGGCGGCGCAATGGCCGTTGTGGCTGGCGCATGTGGGACTGGAGCTGGCACAGGCCACGGCATGGATGTGGCTGTCGGATCTTCCGCTTCTGGCTTTGTCGTTGGTCTGCCTGTGGCACTGGTGGCCACGTGGACCGATGCCGGCGCTGCTGCGGGTGCTGTTCCTGGGATATGCGTGGTTGCCGGTCGCGTTGGCGCTTTATGCGTTCCAGAGCCTGTGGCTGCTGCTCGCCGGGGAATGGGTCATGGGACGCGCGCCGCTGCATGCACTGGCGGTGGGGATGTTCGGCAGTCTGCTGGTGGCGATGGTGACGCGCGTGACACAGGGACATTCGGGCAGGCCACTGGTATTGGGCAGGGTGGCATTGATCGCATTTGTCGGCATCCAGATTGCGGCGGTGACACGGGTGGCAGCGGAGCTGATGGCGTCGCCTTACACGGGCTTCCGCATGGCGGCCGCAGGCTGGATTCTGGCGTTCCTGCCGTGGGTGATTCGATCGGCATGGATCTATCTGCGACCACGCGCTGATGGAAAACCGGGGTAAGGGCACACGGGATGATCGAGTTTTATCTGCAGATCAAGCTGGCCCACATCGGGTTGGTGCTGGCCAGTGGTCTTCTGTTCGCTGCGCGCGGGCTGCTGGTGTTGCTGGGGCAAGGCTGGGCGATGGCCGCGCCGTTGCGCTGGCTGAGTTACGCCATCGACACCTCGCTGCTGACCGCTGCATTGATGTTGTTGGTGGCGCTGCAGCTCAATCCGTTCACCACGGCGTGGTTGGCCACCAAGCTGGTGCTGTTGGTGATCTACGTGGTGTTGGGCAGTCTCGCGCTCAAACGCGCGCGGGGACGCGGTGTGCGGCTGTCGTTCTATCTCGCGGCGCTGATGGTGTTCGGCTTCATGTACAGCGTGGCGCGTGCGCATCATCCGCTCGGCGCGTTCCTGTACATCTAGCGCAACACCGGTTGTGCCAGATATTCCAGGCGTTCGATGTCGAGCAATTCAACCTCGCGGCGGTTGACTGCGATCAGTCCCTCGTCCTGGAAGCGCCGCATCACGCGCGAGACGGTTTCCGCGGCAAGGCGCAGATAGTTGGCGATGTCGGCGCGTGGCATGGCGAGGGTAAAGCGGTGTGCCGAGTAGCCGCGCGAAGCGTAGTGACGAGAAAATCCGAGCAGGAAGGCGGCCACGCGCTCATCGGCGGTGAAGTCGCCCGCCAGCAGCGCGGCCTTCTTGATCTCCTGGCTCAGCAGGCGGAACAGCAGGCTCTGCAGGCTGCTGATCCGAGTGGCGAGTGCGGCCATCGAGGGGAAGGAGAAGCGGCACAGCATCACCGTATCCAGCGCCATCACGCTGCAGGGGAATCGGGCGCCGTGGATGGCGTTGAATCCGATGACTTCGCCAGGCAGGAAGAAGCCGAGCACCTGCTCGCGACCGACGCTGTCCACGCTGAAGGTCTTGACGGTACCGGTGCGCACTGCTGCGATGGCAGTGAATGGATCGCCTTCACGGAACAGGTATTCGCCTGGCTGGAAAGGACCGATGTGTTCGACCAGGCACTGCAGTTCGCGCAATGCGGCTTTGTCCAAGCCCTCGCCCAGGCAGGCGCGGGAAAAGGCACAAGTGCCGCAGAAGCGAAGTTCGTTGCCCTCACTCGGGGAAGGAGTGGAGCGTAGCGCAGTACGGTGAGGCATGTTTGGTCCTGCGTGGCTGTCCCGCCAGCTTTTTTAACACATCAGCTCGCGTTGGCGTGACCTGGTCGGGCGGCACCGCTGCCGCGGCATGTCGGTACAATCGCTCCTTTCCGCAGTTCCGGATACTGACCGGCGGGCGGCAACGGGGACGGGTGGGCAGTGGATTTTCCGGGCTACAGCGTCATCTGCGAGATCGGCCGTGGCGGCATGGCGACGGTTTACCGTGCGCGTCAGGTCATGCTGGATCGCGAGGTCGCGCTGAAGGTGCTGATTCCGGCACTCGCTGCTGATCCGGCCAACGCGCAGCGTTTCCTCCAGGAAGCCCGGATGCTGGCCTCGCTCGAACACCCGCATGTGGTGCCGGTGTACGACGTGGGCGTGACGCCCGACGGCTCGCACTACTTCTCCATGCAACTGCTGGAAAACGGTGATTTCACGGCACGTCTGCAGCGTGGCGTGAGCGAATCCGAAGTGGTGCGAGTGCTCGCGGCGGTGGCCGATGCGCTGGCCTATGCCCATGCCCGGGGCTATGTGCACCGCGACGTGACGCCGGCCAATGTCCTGTTCGATGCCGAAGACGAGCCACGCCTCACCGATTTCGGCATTGCGCGTGCGATGGCCGCGACCTCGCGCATCACCGCGTCGGGGCTGTCGGTGGGTACAAGCCACTACATGAGCCCGGAGCAGGCGCGCGGTGCGGAGGTGGACCCGCGTTCGGACATCTACAGCCTCGGCGTGCTGTGCTACGAAGCGTTGACCGGCAAGCCGCCGTTCGATGGCGAGGACGGTTTCGCGGTGGCTTACTCGCATGTGCACGAACCGGTACCGCCGTTGCCGCCGGAACTGGCCAGATGGCAGCCGTTGATCGATCGATGCCTGGCCAAGATGCCGGACGGACGATTCCAGGATTGCGGCCAATTCATCGACATGCTGCACCGTATCGCGCCTGCCGCGCTTGTGACGGAGCCACAGTCGTTCTCGCTTCGCCGGCGCGGCACGTCCCAGCCGCGACCGATGACGGAGATATCCGCCGAGCATCCGGTGGCGGCAGCCGCTGCCATTCCGGATTCGGGGGCGATGGGCGCCTCGTCGCACGATCTGGTTCCGGCACCACCCGATATCGAGGATGACGCCACTCCCGCTTCGCGTTGGTTTGGGCCGCTGGCCGGTCTGGCAGGTCTTGTCGCGGTGCTGGTGGTGTTCCTCTGGCGCCCGTGGGAACACGTGCCTGCCACGCTTGGAGACGCGATGCTTCCGGCTGCAACAGGCCAGAATCCCCCGTCATTGCATGAATCTGATGTCGGGACGCTCGGTACCGTCGTCGCCCTGGAGTCCGCTGCGGTCGACGCTTCCGGTGGCGAGGATGCATGGAATCACACGGTATTCGATCCGGTATCCGTGCTGCTGGCACAGGCCGATGAGGACATCGCGGCCCGTCGTTACACCACGCCGCCGGGGCGCAATGCGCTGGAGCGCTATCGCCTGGTGCAACGCTTCGAGCCGGCCAATGTGCAGGCCCGCGTCGGCATCGAGCGCATCGCGGCCACCTATCTGCGCCTGGCCGACGAACATGCCGGCGATGAGGATGTGTCGCTCTGGCTTGGCCATGTCCAGCGTGCCGGCGATCTGGCGAGGCAATTCAATGTGGAAGCGGTTGCGGCAGGCGTCATCGAGCGGCGCGACGCGCGTTTCGCGCAGATCATGCAGGAGGCCGATGCGGCGGTGGCGGCATGGGACCGGGAGCGTGCGGTATTGCTGTACGAACGTGCCCTGACACTCGTTCCGGATGCCGTCAGGGCGCAGGACGGGTTGACGAAGGCGCGTCGGATCGGCCGTGCCGGTTTCGCCTTCCACGATGTCATCGATGCTCGGAACGGCCCGGAAATGGTGATTGCCAACCAGCTCGCCTTCAGTCGCTCACCAGTTACGGTCAGCCAGTTCCAGCACTATTGGCAAAGCGCCGGCGCCCTGCGTTTCGGGGACAACCTGCCGAACTGTCGGGATCGCGAGTCGGTGTTTCGCGGTTCGCGCCGCCGGACCTTCCTCGAGCCCGGGTTTGCCCAGAACGACCCCCATCCGGTGGTGTGCATAACTCCTGCCATGGCTGACGACTATGCGCGCTGGCTCTCGCAGCGCAGCGGCAAGGCCTATCGCCTCCCCCTTGCAGCCGAGCTGGTCGCCGTTGGCGTGGGCATGGCGCAGGACTGCGGGGGCAATGTGCGCGATACTGCCTATCGCGCCGCATACGGAGGCCGTGAGGGTGCCGCCTGCGATGACGGTCATGCCGCCACCTCGCCGGTTTCCGCATTCCGGCCGGCACGCAATGGCCTGCGCGATACGGGTGGCAACGTGCGTGAATGGAGTGCCGATTGCGTCGACAGCGCCTGCCGCGAACGCATCGCGGTCGGGGCGAGCTGGGCCTCGCCCGTGGGTGATGGCGGCACGCGCGCCTTTCCGGCAGACATCGGATTCAATACCATCGGCTTTCGCGTTGTCCGTGAAATCCAGTGAACCCATGATGAGGCACCGATGAAACTCTTCTTCCCCGATGGCGAACATCCGCAGGTACTGATCGGTCAGGGTGTGCTGCAGGTAGGCAATGGCGCGGACGTGACTATTGCGTTGGTGTCTCCGGGTATCGCGGAACGGCATGCCGAACTGATCCGGGCAGGCGACGTGCTGACCCTGCGGGCGCTGGAAGGCGCGGTTAGCGTCAATGGCGAGGCGCTGGTGGCCGGCGGCGAAAAGCTCATCAAACCCGGCGATCTGATCGGGTTTTCCGCGATCCAGGTGCGCGTGGTGGAGGTCGAGAAAGCGGGTATCGCACCAGCCGCGCGCCCTGCGCCGGTGGACGACAACGGCGCCACCCGCGTGCGCATGGCGGTGCCGCGGTTCGTCCTGCGAGGTGTGTCGGGTGCGGCGTTCGGCAAGACCTATCCGGTATCGACCACGCAAGTGATCGGTCGCCAGGCAGATTGCGACATCGCCATTCCCAGCGAGGAAATCTCGCGCCGCCACGCCCAGGTGCGCCCGACACCGGCAGGGTTGCAGGTGGAGGATCTCGGGTCTTCCAACGGCACCTTCATCAATGGGAAGCGCGTACAGGAAGGCCTGCTCGCTCCCGGCGAGGAGCTGCGGCTGGACAACATCCGTTTCCTGCTGGTGGCACCGGGCGTGGAAATCCCCTCGGTATCGCGTCTGGCCAAGGGCAACGAACCTGCGCCGCAGAAAAGCGGTTCGGCTGTGGGCTGGATCGTGGCCACGATCGCCGCGCTGGCGGCAGCAGGCGCGGCGGCATACTTCCTGTTCTGACCCATTGCAGTGACTGCGGCGTGCTCCGCAGTCACTGCAATGAGGATGCCGGCCCGCTTCCGACGGCAGGCGCGGTTGCCTATTGCTTCACCGCGCTGCCGAAATCCACATCGGATTCGGCCACCATCCATGCAAACACCGCATAGGCAGCCACGTTCTGGTCCAGTGCTGCCGGTTCGATCTTGTCCAGCGTGTCGTTGTGGGTGTGGTGGTAGTCGAAATAATCGGTGCCATCCTGTGCCAGCCAGGCCCAGGCCATGCCGCGTTGTGCCATCGGGATCAGATCCGGGCCCGCGCCGCCTTTGCCGGGTGTGTATTCGATGCCGAGCGGTGCCAGCGCCTGCGCGATTTGTTCGATGACGGGGCGGGCCGCATCCGGCGGTTCGCTCGTGGCAAAGGCGTAGATGCGTCCTGCGCCGAAATCGCTCTCGGCTGCGAGGATGTGCTGTGTCACGCTGTCACCATGAGCGGCAGCGTAGGCCCGGCCGCCGATCAGGCCTTGTTCTTCGTTCGCGAACGCCACCACGCGGATGGTGCGTCTGGGGCGCAGCGGAAGTGCTGCGATCAACGCGGCAGCGCGCATCGTGATCGCCACACCAGCAGCGTCGTCGATGGCGCCGGTACCCAAATCCCATGAGTCCAGGTGCGCCCCCAGCAGCACGATTTCCTCGGGTTTTTCACGGCCACGGACCTCCGCGATCACGTTGGCCGATTCGTATTCTTCGCCGATGCCGGCGTCGATGTCCAGGCGCACGGTCACCGGCTTGCCACGCCGCAGCATGTTGGAGAGGATGTCTGCATCGGGATTGGTCAGCGCTGCTGCCGGAATCTTCGGTATGTCCTCCGCATAGCTCATCATGCCGGTGTGGGCGAGGCGGTCGTTGTCGGTGCCGATGGAGCGCAGCAGGTAGGCGACCGCCCCGTGCCGCGCCGCGCTCGATGCCCCCCGGCCACGCGCTGCCACCGCCGGTCCGTAGCCACTGCCATCGCGGAAGCGTTCCATCCGGTTGCTGACATAGGCGATCTTGCCGATCAACGTGCCTTCCGGGGCGTTTTCCAGATCCTTCAGCGTGGCGAATTCCACCACCTCGGCTTCAATGGGGGCTCCTCCGGTGCCGACGCTGCGTCCCAGTGCCACCAGGTGCAACGGCTGGGGAAACGGTGATACCACTTCTGCCCGCTCATGCCCGCGTCGCCACACGGGAAAGCGTACCGGTTCGGTACGGACCGCATCGAAGCCCATGCTGCCGAACTTCTTCACCGCCCATGCCACCGCCCGGGCATCCGCTTCGGTGCCGGCCATGCGCGGCCCCACTTCGGTCGTCAAGGATTCGACCACGTCATACGCGCCGCTGCCCGCCAGTGCGCGTTCGCGCAGCTGTGCGGCGGTGGCGAGGGTTTCCGCGGAAAGGCGTGCAGGCGCGGTATCGGCCATCGCCGGCACGGCCAGCGTCAGCAGGCTGGCGACCAACAACTTTTTCATCAGGATCTCCAAAACGCGAGGCGGTGCCGCAAGAGCACCGCCTCCAACAAAGAAAACAGGATCAGCCGGGTCGGGATTGTTGCTTCAGCAGATCGCGGATCTCGGTGAGCAGCTCCTGCTCCGGCGTCGGTGCTGGCGGCGCGGCAGGCGCGTCTTCCTTCTTGCGGTGCAGGGAGTTGATTACCTTCACCACGAGGAAAATCGCGAACGCGATGATGATGAACTGGATCAGCGTGTTGATGAACTCGCCGATGCCGATCACCACTGCCGGCACCGCTGCCCCGGCCGCATCCACACCGGCTTCCTTGAGCGTTATCACCCAACTGGAGAAGTCCACGCCACCGATGAGCCAACCGATCGGCGGCATGATGACCTGATCCACCAGGGAACTGACGATCTTTCCGAACGCGCCGCCGATGACGACACCGACCGCCAGATCGATGACGTTGCCGCGCATCGCGAAATCCTTGAACTCCTGCAGCATGCCCATCGGTGCATCACTCCTTACAAGTCAGGTTACGGGTTTGTCGAACACGGCTCATGGCCGCGTCGGGACAATCTACACCGGATGCGGCGTTGCGGTAATGCAGCCGGAGAGGGTGGTGAAGCCATCGATCCCCGCTGTCCATCGATCACCCGGCAGCAGCGCCCCGACGCCGGCAGGTGTGCCCATGAAGATCAGATCGCCAGCACGCAGCTCGAAGCGCAACGAGAGTTCGTGCAGGATGTCGGCTACCGAAAAGATCATGTCCGACAGCGCGGCAGCTTGCCGCCTCGTGCCATTCACCTCCAGCCACAGGAGTGCATCGCTTGCCGGCATGCCCTGGCTTGCCGGCACGATGGCGCTGATGGGGGCCGAGCGATCGAAGCCTTTGGCGATATCCCACGGCAGCCCCTTGGCTTTCGCGGCAGACTGCAGGTCGCGTCGGGTCAGATCCAGCCCCAGGGCATGACCGAACAGGTAGTCGCCGGCCTGCTCACGTGGGATCGTGCCTCGGGCATCGCGTCCCACGGCCACCACCAGCTCCACCTCGTGATGCAGGTCGGCGGTGGCGGAGGGGTAGGGCTGCTCGCCGCCGCCCGGCAGCACCGCATCGGCGGGCTTCATGAAAAAAACCGGCGTGCCGCGCTCCACCGGGGCGCCCATCTCACGGGCGTGCTCGGCGAAATTGCGCCCGACGCAGTAGATCCGGTGCACGGGGAAACGCGCCTCGCTGCTTTCCACCGGGACACTGGGAATCATGGGGGCGGCAAACACGTAAGCGCTCATCGATGCACCTTTTCAGCATGAAGAATTCGCCATGTTCGCGGAAATCCCGCATCGCCTGCCAGTAGGCGTCGGGTGGTAGTTGGCAGAAACCTTTCAACCCGTTAAGGTTTCCACCATTGCCCTTGCGATGTGGCCCATCCCGTTCTCCCATGACCACGCCCCGCACCGCACTGATCATCGATGATGAACGCGACATCCGTGAACTGCTGGTTCTGACACTGGGACGCATGGGTCTGCGGGTCGATACCGCTGCCGACGCAGCGCAGGCGCGCGAGCAGCTCGCCGCCAATCGTTATGACCTGTGCTTCACCGACATGCGCCTGCCCGATGGCTCGGGTCAAGCGATCATCGAGTTGATCGCCCAGCGCTATCCGGAAACCCCGGTGGCGATGATCACGGCTCACGGCAACGTGGACGCGGCCGTGGATGCGTTGAAAGCCGGGGCATTCGACTTTGTTTCCAAACCCGTTGATCTGGCCGTGTTGCGCCGCCTGGTGCAGAACGCCCTGCGTCTGGGCGAAGAACGCAAGGCCCAGCAGGGGCAGGCCGGCAGCACGGGGCGGTTGCAGGGCGAATCGCCCGCGATGCAGGCCCTGCGCGCCACCATCGCGAAGGTCGCGCGCAGTCAGGCGCCGGTTTACATCAGCGGCGAATCCGGCGTGGGCAAGGAGCTGGTGGCGCGCCTGATCCATGAGCAGGGGCCTCGCGCCAGTGGCGCTTTCGTGCCGGTCAACTGTGGCGCGATTCCGACCGAACTGATGGAAAGCGAATTCTTCGGCCACAAGAAAGGCAGTTTCACCGGGGCCAGTGGCGACAAGGAAGGACTGTTCCAGAGTGCCCATGGCGGCACCTTGTTCCTTGACGAAGTCGCCGAGCTGCCGCTGCACATGCAGGTGAAGCTGCTGCGCGTGATCCAGGAAAAGTCGGTGCGCCCCGTGGGCGCCAACATCGAGTCGCCGGTGGATGTGCGCATCCTCTCGGCCACCCACAAGAACTTGGCGCAACTGGTGGAGGAGGGCCGTTTCCGGCACGACCTGTTCTACCGCATCAACGTCATCGAACTGATCGTTCCACCGCTGCGTGAACGGCGTGGGGACATTCCCATGCTGGCGCACGGCGTGCTCGCACGTCTGGCTGCGGATCTGGGCGAGCCACCCCCACGGCTCACCGAAGAGGCGGTGACGCTGTTATCCGGGTATCTCTTCCCCGGCAACGTGCGCGAACTGGAAAACGTGCTGGAACGCGCGCTCGCGCTTTCCGACGGCAGTGAAATCACCCCGGACGACCTGCGTCTGCCCAGTCAGCGTGACGCCGGGTTTGGTGGCGCACGCACTCCGCTTCCCGAGAGCGCGCAGTCGGACCCGTACAGTGGTGCCGTCGCGCGCCCTGCTTATGTCACAGGCCAGCAGCCCGCCGTTCCGGCGGATCTGCCCGATTACATCGAGCGCATGGAGCGCGACGTCATCGTCAAGGCGCTCGAAGAGTGTCGCTACAACAAGACCCGTGCAGCGGCGAAGCTCGGCATCACCTTCCGCGCATTGCGCTACAAGCTCAAGAAGCTCGGCATCGACTGAGTCCCCTGTCGCGCCCGTTGCTCATTGGGCGATCGGGTATCTGGAATGCGGTTTCACCATGCTCCGCCCGACATCGGTCCGGGCGCAGCATGGTTCGGGGTGTCGCACGTTATCCGCGCAGTGCGAGGAAGTCCGGGCTGGCCACCAGGCGCAAGGCATCCAGCCGCAGGTGAGCTCCCGGCAGTGCGGCGCGCAGTGCGTCGCGCTCTTCCTGCAGCGTGGCGATTTCTTCCGGGTGTACCGCCGGGTTTACCCGGGCCAGCGCTTCCAGGCGCGCGATTTCGTCACCGAGCAGGCTTTCCGCATCCGCGATGGCCTGAGTCGTCGCAACCTCGGCCTGCCTGGCGGCGAGGCGTCTCGCTGCTTCGAGCATCGGAGGGACCAGGGTGTTGAGGATCTTGCGGTGGCGGGTGAGGTCGATGGGGCGTTCGCCTGCACGTTGCAGTGCGCGAGCACCGGGTTGGAAGTCGGCGCGATCGGTCATGCGGGTGTCGACCACGCTGCGGATCGGCAGTGCGGGGAGATAGCGCGACACGTTGAGGTGGCGCTGGGCGACGCATTCGAGCGCGAAGACCGCTTCCAGCAGCACCGTGCGCGGGGGTAACGCATCGTCGATCAGGCAGGCAGCATTGCCGGCTTCGGAGGACAGCAGGAGGTCGCCGGCCGAGCGCAGCATCGGGTGGTCGTCGCGCAGGTAGAGCAAGTCGTCGCGCGACAGCGCAGTGGCGCGGTCGAGTGTGGCCTGGCGCGGGCCGGACTTGAGTTCTTCGAAGGCATCGAGCGTGAGGTATTCCGGATCCAGCAGGACGACGTGCTGTTCGAGGGATTCGTGCTGCACGCCGAACTGTTCCAGCAGCCGCCAGGAGAAATCGTCAGTGGCGGCGAAGCGATCGTCGCGCGCCAGCGCGTCGCGCAACAGGCTTTGATCGGCACCGCGCCGACTGGCCAATTCCAGCAGCCGGTCGCGGCCGCGCGAGATCAGCTCGGAAAGTCGCGCATGCTCCCGGCGGGTGTCTTCAAGCAACGCATCGAAGGCGTCGTCGCGTGCTTCGCCGGGGCCGTAATCGATGACCAGTTCGAGCAGCCGGCCGGAAAACAGGCGCATCAGTTCGCGCCCGTCGGCACAGACACGGGTGAAGGCGTCCAGGCCTTCGTCGTACCAGCGCAGCAGTGTTTCCTGTGCGCTGCCGGCCACGGCGGCGACGTGGATGTTCACGTCGCCGCGCTGGCCGATGCGATCCAGCCGGCCGATGCGCTGCTCCAGCACATCCGGATCGAGCGGCAGGTCCCACAGCAGCACGTGCTGGGCGAACTGGAAATTGCGGCCCTCCGCGCCGATCTCCGAGGCGATCAACAACCGCGCGCCATCGGGCTGGGCGAAAAACGCCGCATTGCGATCGCGCTGGAGCAGGTTCATGTCTTCGTGGAAACGTGCCAGCGCGATGCCGCTGCGGGTGCGCAATGCATCTTCCAGCGCCTGGACCTTGGCGCGTGAACGGCACAGCAGCAGTACCTTCTCGGGCGCCAGCGCATCGAGCGTGTGCACCAGCCAGTCCAAGCGCGGGTCGTGACTGTAGTCGTGCTCCGGCTCCAGATGGCCGGGGACATTGGCATCGGCCAGAAACTCGGCCAGAAGGCGGCCATCGAGTGTCGGGTCGTGCACATCGGTTTCGATGCTGTGCAGGTGCCGCACGCGTTGCGGGAAGCCGCCGACAGCGGCACGGCGATTGCGGATCATCACCCGGCCGGTACCATGACGGTCGATCAGGGTGTCCACCAGCCGGTCCGTTGCACCGGCGTCGCCGGCGGCGATGCGCTCCAGCAAGGCGGGGAGATGCTCGCCGTCCTCGCCAAGCAGGGCATGCAGCGCCGTGGTGTCCGTGACATCGAGCGGTGTGCCGTCGAGCAGTTTTTCCACCGTGGCCGACAAGCCGACGAAGCGCGCAGTCTCGTCCTCGAAATCGGCCAAGTCCCGGTAGCGCGCCGGATCGAGCAGGCGCAGCCGCGCGAAGTGGCCGCCAAGGCCCAGCTGCTCGGGCGTGGCGGTGAGCAGGATGGCCGCAGGAATGCGAGCGGTGAGCGCCTGCGCCAGTGCGTATTCGGGACTGGGTGCTTCCGGCTCCCAGACAAGATGGTGAGCCTCGTCGATGACGATGAGGTCCCAGCCAGCCTCAAGTACCTGTGCGGCGCGCTTCCTGTCGTGCGCCAGCCAGCGCGTGGCGGCGATGACGCCTTGTTCGTCCTCGAACGGATTGCGTCCGTCACCGCTCATTTCGATGGATTCGCAGCGCTCCTCGTCGAAGATGGCAAAGTCCAGATTGAAGCGGCGCCGCAGTTCGACAAACCACTGGTGTACCAGACTTTCCGGCACCAGCACGAGCACGCGCGCGGCGCGGCCGGCGGCCATCTGCTGGGCGATGATGAGGCCGGCCTCGATGGTCTTGCCCAAGCCCACTTCATCGGCCAGCAACAGGCGCGGGGGGCGACGTTCGGCCGCCACTTCGGCCACGCGCAGCTGGTGCGCGATCACGTCGATGCGCGCAGCCAGCACGCCCCAGCCCGGATGCCGTTGCGCCTCGGCGCGGCGGCGCAGGAGTTCGTGACGGAAATCGAACTGGTCGCTGCGATCCAGGCGCCCGGAGATCAGACGTGCATCGGCCTGGGATACCGGCTGCTGGGCGTCGAGCTGGCCTTCGTGGAAGGGTTGCCCGGCCGCGTTGTAAGTGATGAGGCCGTCGCACAGCGTGACTGCCTCGACCAGCATCTCGGCGCCATCGATGCGTACCGTGTCGCCCACGCGGAACTCCGCGCGGGCAAGCGGCGCGGAATCGAAGGCGTATTGACGGACGATGCCGGTACCGGTGAAGACGATCTGGACCGAGCGGCCCGCCAGCCGCATCACGGTGCCCAGGCCCAATTCGGGCTCGGCGGTGGAGAACCAGCGCTGCCCCGGGACGAAACTTGTTGGATTCATCCGGGCATTTTATCCGGCATGAAGCCCCCCGTCGCGGGCATGGTTACCTGTCGGATGCCGGAATCACCATGCCACTGCCATATTCACGGCCACGCTGCGGCCCGGGCGGGTGTAGAAGCCGATGTCGGCATCGGTTGCGCGTACGCCCCGCACGCTGGTCCAGTCCCAATAGCGTCGGTCGCCGAGATTGATGAGCCCGGCGTTGAACCGCACGCCGCGCCAAGGCTCCGACCAGACGTAGAGATCGACACGGGCGTAGCCGGGCGTGGCGAAGAGCGGGCCACCGGTGTGATCGATGCGGGTTTTCTTCCGGGTGCCGGTCATCGCCGCCTCCATGCCCCACAGGCCGGAGTCGGCCTCGAAGCGCAGGCCGAGAGTGGCACGTGCCGGGCTGATGCTGTTGAGCGGCTGGTCGCGCCGCAGGTCATCGCCTTGGGAGGCGGCGAGGGCGCCATGCAATTGCCAGCCGCCGGCGCCCTGCGAGTGCGTGGGCAGGCGCCAGAGCAAATCGGCCTCCAGCCCGCGGATGCGGGCGCGATCACGGTTGACCGACTGGAACACCAGCACGCCCGTGCCCGGCTCGACCCCGAGGTTGGCACGCGATTCGATCAGGTCGCGATAGCGGTTTTCGTAGATCGACACGCTGGCGCGAAGGTCCCGCCCGATGTGGCGCCAGCCCAGCTCCAGGCCATGACTGCTTTCCGGGCGCAAATCCGGGTTGGCACGGACCTCGTAGTTGAACACCGGCAACAGCAGGCCGATGTTGACGTCGCCGAACGGCGGCGCGCGGAAGCCGCGGGCGTACTGCGCGAACAGGCTGTGACCACCACCCGGCGACCAGCGCAACCCCACGCGCGGGGTGATCTGTTGTTCGTTCACATCCGCCGGGTTGGCGTCGGGAAAGTCCTCGGTGAAGATCGCGTCGGGTCGGGCGCGCAGCCGATAACGCTCGGCGCGCAGGCCGGGAATCACCGCGAAACGTTCGCCGATGCTGATCTCGTCTTGCCAGAACAGTGCCAGGCTGTTGGCATCGGTGTTAGGAAAGTCGCGTACCGGCAGCGGCTCGCCCAGCACCAGCGAACTTGTCGTGCCGGTGGCAAGATTGGTTTCCAGGCCGTCGCGCAGACCCTCGTAGCGTTGCAACGCCATGTCGATGCCGAAAACCTGCCAGTGCCCGATCCGGTCGCCCGAGCTGCGCGACTGGCCGAGCAGGGAAACCCCTACTGCATCGGCGTCGAATTCGAAACGCCGCCAGCGCAGCGATTCGAACGGCGTGGCTTGATCGGGCAGGCGGTACTGATCGCTGTCCTGCCGCACCGAGGTGTTCTGCATGTAGACCTGTGCATCGAGCGAATCCAGCCACGCACGCCGAGGCTGCCATTGCGCGGCGAGGCTGGCGCGATCGCGCCGGTCACGGTCGTCGGCGTCGAGGCGGTACGTGGTGGCGTAGCGGCCGCTGCCGAAGCGCAGCGAATTGACCTCGGTCTGACGTTCGTTGCGGTTGCTTTCGAACGTCAACGCATACCGTCCGGCACTACCGGCGTCATGCACGAACTTGGTCAGCGCATTGCCGCGCCGGTAGTCGATGGGGTTCGGATCGTCCATGTCGCGCCAGGCGCGGTTGCCGACTTCGTGGCCACGGCGTTGACCGATCACGGCCATGCCCTGCCAGCGGCCGGAGCCGCTTTCGCCGGCCCAGCTGGCGGCGCGCAGGAAACTGTCGTCCATGCCGTCCCAGCCGAAACGCAGGCCCAGATGGCGCGCATCGCTGCGCTGCGCCAGAAGGTCTGCCGGATCGCGGGTACGGAACGCCACCACGCCGGCCAGCGCATCGCTGCCGTACAGCGTGGAGGCGGGGCCGCGCAGGATCTCGATGCGTTCCACCGCTTCCAGATCGACCAGATCGCGGCCGGCCGAGGCGAACTGGCCGATGCTGTAGGCGTCGGCCAGCGGAATGTCGTCGATCAGGATGCGCACGCGGTTGCCTTCCAGTCCGCGGATCGAGAATCCGCCACTGCCGAAACGATGGCTGTCCCGGGTGACACCGATGCCCGGGATATAGCGGGTCAATCCGTCGAGGTCATGGACCAAGTGCCGGTCCATCTCCTCGCGTTCGATCTGGGCCACGCTGGCAACGACCTGGCTCAACGGTTCGGCTGCGCGACTTGCAACCACGACGATGCTGTCCAGTACTTGAGGGTCGGCATCGCTTTCCGCATCGGAGTGGGCCAGGGCAAAGCCCGGGTAAAGTGCAAGCGTCAGCAGGCAAAGGCGCATGGTCAGGAGTCGACAACAGGATTGCTTCGCATTCTCGACAACAATATCAGGAATAATCCGATGCCGGTCAAACGGCCTGATGATTGCGTTGGCGTTGATGTAGATCAGAGAGTCGGTTGGTTGAATCCGGGAACAATGGTCCAAGGAGATTCATCGGATCTCCATGTCTCCCACCACCAGAGCAGGCATCCGCCATGAAACGGACCACCCATAGACTCCTGAAAGCACTGGCATTGGTTGCCGGACTCGGCGCGGTACCGATCGCCGCCGCGCTCGACGATGCCGGCAAGGCCGCCTATCTCCAGAATTGTTCCGCGTGCCATCAGCCGGATGGCAAGGGATTGGCCGGTGCCTTCCCGCCGCTTGCGGGGGCCGACTGGCTCAAGGGGAAGACGCCGGCTGAAGTCGCTGCAACCGTGCTCACGGGTCTGCAAGGCGAGATCGTGGTGAACGGCGTCACCTACAACAGCCTGATGCCGGCCCAAAGCCATATTTCCGATGCCGACATCGCCGCCATCGTCAACTATGTGCTGGCGAGCTGGGACAACCCCGGCGGCAGCATCACCGCGGAGGAAGTGAAGGCGCAGCGCGACGCACTTTCGGTGTCGTCCGATCCCGCCCAAGGCGAGCTGCATCCAGCCACCAGTCAGGCGCAGGCCGCCTATGAGGGCGCGCCCTCCACCGTGACCGCCGCCGACGTCCGGCAGGTGCGCACGCCCGGCGCGCCGGACATGACCGAGGAAGAATTCGCTCAGGCCAGCGAGATCTTCTTCCAGCGCTGTGCCGGTTGCCACGGTGTGCTGCGCAAGGGCGCCACCGGCAAGCCGCTCACCCCCGACCTGACCCAGCCACGCGGCACCGAGTACCTCAAGGCGCTGATCAATTTCGGCTCGCCCGGCGGCATGCCCAACTTCGGCACCGGCGGCGAGCTGACGGCCGAGCACGTCGACCTGATGGCGCGCTTCCTCCAGCACACCCCGCCCAACCCGCCGGAGTGGGGCCTGAAGGAGATGCGCGACAGCTGGAAGGTGCTCGTTCCCGAAGACCAGCGCCCCAAGCGCAAGGAAAACAAATACAACATCGACAACATCTTCTCCGTGACGCTGCGCGACTCGGGCGAGATCGCCCTGATCGACGGCGATACCAAGGAGATCATCAGCATCCTGAAGACCGGTTACGCCGTGCATATCTCGCGCGTCTCGCATTCGGGCCGCTACATCTACACCATCGGCCGCGATGGCAAGATCGACCTGATCGACCTGTGGATGAAGAATCCCGATCGCGTTGCCGAGATCAAGATCGGTCTTGAGGCACGTTCGGTCGAAACCTCCAAGTTCAAGGGTTACGAAGACAAGCTCGCCGTGGCCGGTGCCTACTGGCCGCCGCAGTACGTGATCATGGACGGCCCCAGCCTCGAGCCGCTGAAGGTGGTCTCGACCCGCGGCATGACCGTGGACACGCAGGAATACCACCCCGAGCCGCGCGTGGCCGCGATCGTCGCGAGCCACGAGCATCCGGAGTTCATCATCAACGTCAAGGAAACCGGCCATATTCTGCTGGTGGATTACTCCGACCTCGACAGCCTCAAGACCACCACCCTTCAAGCTGCCCGCTTCCTGCACGACGGCGGCTGGGACGTTTCCAAGCGCTACTTCCTGACCGCGGCCAACAACAGCGACAAGATCGCCGTGGTCGATTCGCGCGATCAGAAAATGGCCGCGCTGATTGACGTGGACAAGATTCCCCATCCGGGGCGCGGCGCCAATTTCACTCATCCCAAGTACGGGCCGGTGTGGGCCACTTCGGCGCTGGGCAACGAGAACATCACGCTGATTGCCACCGATCCGGAAAAGCACCCGCAGCACGCCTGGAAGGCGGTCGAGATCCTCAAAGGGCAGGGTGGCGGCTCGCTGTTCATCAAGACCCATCCGAAGTCCCGCAACCTGTGGGTCGACACCACCCTGCACCCGGAGGCCAAGGTCAGCCAGTCGGTCGCCGTGTTCGATATCGACAACCTCGACAAGGGCTATGAAGTGCTGCCGATCGCCGAATGGGCGAACCTCGGCGAAGGCCCGAAGCGCGTGGTCCAGCCGGAGTACAACAAGGCTGGCGACGAGGTCTGGTTCTCGGTGTGGAACGGCAAGGACCAGCGTTCGGCGATCGTCGTGGTGGACGACAAGACCCGCAAGCTGAAGAAGGTGCTCGACGATCCGCGTCTGATCACGCCGACCGGCAAGTTCAATGTCTACAACACGGTCAACGACGTGTACTGAGTTCGTGGAAACAGGGGAATCCGCCGGCCAGGATGCGCGTCATCCTGGCCGGTTTTTCATGGCGCACATCCCTGTGCGCCACCCTGTGGGCAGCTTCGCTGTGAAAAACGGCTGTCCTGCCGTTTTTTCATGGTGCACATCCTTGTGCGCCACCCTGTGGGCAGCTTCGCTGTGAAAAACGGCTGTCCTGCCGTTTTTTCATGCGCGCAAGGTCAGCGCGTCAGGCAGTGCCGGTACCGCCCATCCACGCGGTTGGCGAACCATTCAGTGGTCAGTTCCCGGGTGATCTTGGGGCTGTCCAGGCGGATGCCGGGAATGAGCGCGCGCGGTAGCGGTTTTCCAGCGGCGGCTTCGGCCAGTGCGAACACGCGGGTGTGGAGTTCGCTGTCGCTGAAGTCCAGTCGGTTGCTGCGCTCCAGCTCACGACGGATCTGGCGCACATTCATGCCCAGCGGGCTGGCCAGCGAACGCACGGCGGTCTCGGTCAGGCCAGGCTGGTCCAGCGCCGCGCCGGGAACCAGCAGATCGCCATCCAGCGCCAGCGGGATGCCGCTGGCCTGGCTCACGGCATTCTGGAACGCGGCGTTGCGGCTGGCATAGCGGCCGGCGTTGTAATCGGCGAAGCGGTGCACCTTGCGCGTGTACGGCGTCTGGTAGCCGAGCAGGTGCGCGATCCCGAAATACATGCCACCGCGCCGGGTGAATACCTCGTCGCGGACGCTGTCCGTCACCGGATACGGATAGCCGCGCGCGTTGGATTGCGCGAAGGCGATCGACACCTGCATCGGGCCGCCGGTCTGCACCGGGTTGCGCTTGCCGAACAGGCGCTGGCCGAGCGGCACGCGGGCGATCAGGTCTTCGTACAGTTCGCTCAGTTCGCGCTCGGTGCGCACCGCCGACAAGCGCTCCTCGTAGCTGCGGCCATCGGTGGACCTCACCTTCAGCGCCGCCGCGACGGCGAACTTCGGGATGTACAGCGCGGCGGCGCGATCCTCGATTTCCTTGCGTGCGATCTTCGCCAGATTCGGTACGGACGGATCGGCGGTGTAGCCCGACTCCTGTTCCAGAACCGCAAGCACGGCACAGATGTTTTCAGGATTGGGTGCGATGCCCTGCGCCTGGAAGGCGATCTGGATGTCGGCAGCCCACCCGTCGCGATCCTTGGCAGCGGCAGGAATGCGACGGGCGATTTCGGCACGGACTTCGGCGGGTGAGGGGCCGGGCGGTTGTTTGGGGGCTTGACCCACACAGCCTGCAAGCGTCAAGACGATGAGCGACAGCCCGCCCCAGCAATGCCCTCGCGGCGGAAGGCTGCGCGAAGCGAAAGGCACGAGGGCCGGAGCATCGCTGTGCGATCCCGGAGTATCGGGGGCAGTGTGTGCGGGCTCGGAGGGAGTCATCTCTGATTGGAGACCCCGTGCGGCACGTGTCCGGTGGCGACGTGACGCGATGCGTTCTCGATGTTGTGGGTGGAGTCGTCGAAAAAGATGTCGGCGCCAAAGGCGCGCAAGAACGGTCCCTTGTCTCGGCCACCAAGGAACAGGGCTTCATCCAGGCGCACACCCCACTCGCGCAGCGTCAGGATCACGCGCTTGTGGGCCGGGGCCGAGCGAGCGGTGACCAGAGCGGTACGCAATGGCGAGGCTTCCGGCGGAAAGGCGATCTGGATCTGATGGAGCGCATGCAGGAAGCCATGGAATGGGCCGGCGGACAACGGGGTTGCGGCCAGCTCGCGTTCGTTCCTCGCAAACGCCTCCAGCCCATCCTCCTGGGAAATGCGTTCGGATTCATCGCCGAAGATCACCGCATCGCCATCGAAGGCGACACGCAGTTGCGAATCCATCCGTGCGCTGGCACGGGCCGGGAGAATGGTTGCGGCGGCCACGCCGTTGTCGAGCGAACGGCGGACCGATTCCGGGTTGGCCGAGAGGAACAGGTGCGCGCCGAACGGTTTGATGTACGGCCACACCGGCGCGCCGCTGGTAAAGGCGGCGCGCACGATGTCCAGTTCATAGCGCTCGATCGAATTGAAGATGCGCAAACCGGTGTCCGAAGAATTGCGCGAGAGCAGGATCACCTCGATGCGCGGCAGTTCCGGATTTTCCAGCGCGTTGAGTGCGAGAAGCTTCTTGACCAGGGGAAATGCGATACCCGGCTCCAACGGCTCGTCCTCGCGGCTGCGCTGGAAATCCGAATAGGCATCCACGCCGTGGGATTCGTAGACGGAGTGGCTCTCCTCCAGATCGAACAATGCGCGTGCCGAGAGCGCAACCACCAGACGTTCCTCGCCCGCTTGAGCAGCGAGGTGCGGGTTCAGTTCGACGATGACCTGATCGTGATGCGAAATCATTTTTCCTTTCTCTCCGAGGATGGCAACACGTCGGGGATGTAACCCCGACCTACCTCACGTCGGGGATGTAACCGCGACCTGCCTTGAGCCGTAGGTCGGGGCTACGCCCCCGACGCACTGCGACGTGCGGTCTACACCCTGACCTGCCATCTCGCCAGCGCAACCAACGAAATCAGACGGTGAACTGTTCATCCAGTATGCGTTCTTCCATGTTGTGCTCGGGATCGAACAACAATGTCACGGTTTTGTCGCGGGATTCTCGGATGGTCACTTCCGTCACATCGCGCACTTCGAATGAATCGGCGGTTGCGCTCACCGGACGCTTGTAGGCATCCAGTATCTCGAACTTCACTTCGGTGTCGTTGCGCAGGATTGCGCCACGCCAGCGACGTGGTCGAAACGGGCTGATCGGCGTCATCGCCAGCACATCGCTGCCCAAAGGCAAGATCGGCCCGTGGGCGGAGAGGTTGTAGGCCGTGCTGCCCGCGGGCGTGGAGACGAGCACGCCGTCGCAGACCAACTCCTCCAGCCGCGCCGCGCCATTGAGATACACCCGAATCTTGGCGGCCTGCTTGGTCTGGCGCAGCAATGAAACCTCGTTGAACGCCACCGCGCCGACGCTGCCGCCGCCGTCGGTCATGGCGATCATCTCCAGTGGCTTGAACGTGGTGGCCTCGGCGACAGTGAGGCGTTCAAGCAGCCCATCAATGCGGAGCTGGTTCATCAAGAACCCGACCGACCCGGCCTTCATGCCGTAGATCGGCTTGTGCAGGCCCATGTGGCGATGGAGCGTCTGCAACATGAAGCCATCGCCACCCAGCGGGACGATGATATCGGCCTCCTGCGGCGACACGTTGTCGTAGCGCGATTCCAGTTCGGCCAGCAACGCTTGCCCTTCTGGTGTGCGACTGGCGAGGAAAGCGATGCGGGGCGTCGTGATCATGGGGAATCCGCGCGTTGTCCAAGGGCCGCATATGCGGCTTTCCGCGCCATCCTACGGGCTGTGGCGGAAAAAAAGAAAGGGTGCCCGAAGGCACCCTTTCCGGTTACAGCGATGAAGCGTGGATCAGTGGTTGCGACGCAGGCCGAGGACCAGCAGGCCGAGCGCGGCGAACATGCCGAACAGCGCCAGCTTCGACCACAGCGAGGAGGCCGGGATGAAGGTCGGGATGGCCGGAAGCTCCAGACCTGCCGGGCAGAACACGTCGTACGACCACTCGAAGTCACCGGTTGCATCCGTACCCGAGCAGGTGACCGCAGCTGCGTAGTTCTGCTCTTCGGTCGTCAGCGGGCAGGAGACCGCGAACGTCGCCGGGCCGTCGCCAGGCAGGAGCGATGCAGCGGAAGGCATGATGCCGATCGGAGCCGTCGCGCTGCAGCTGACGGTTGCAGGGTTCTCGCCCACGCCACCCGTCGGAGTAACGATCAGCGAGCCGTTGCTGGTGTCGTCGACCATGCCGGGGTTGATGTTGATCGTGCCGCCATCAGCAGGGTTGGATCCCAAGGTCGGCAGGGTCTGCGTACCGGCCGGGCAGGTCACGCTGAACGTGACCGGCGTGGTATCGCCACCCGTACGGGCGCAGCTGACCGCACCAGTCACTTCGGAAGCGCCGAGCGTACAGCTGACCGAAATATCTGCCGGATCCGGGCTGGTGTTGGTGAACGGGCCACCCGAGAGCGGGGTGAAGATGAACGGAGCACTGGTGCCTGCACCCGAGCAGGTGTAGGACGCCGTGTCCGGACCCTCAAGCGTGGTCAACGTGACAGGGATCGTGGTCGCCGGAGACGTGGTGCCGTAATTGCCACCGCCCAGAACCACAGGATCCGAACCAGGCGTGATGTTTACGGTGGGTGGGCCCTCCAGGACAATTCCGATGGCCCCATCGACAAACGAGCCAGCATCAACTGGATCTCCAAGGGTATCGAAATAAGAGCTTGGGTCTGGATTGTGTGCCAGTGGGTAGCTTCCCTCGGCTGCGGCTGCGGCAATGGCGAAGCTGACGGAATAGGACGTATGCGCTGCAGCCAGGTTGCTGGTATGCGCCCGGGAAATCGTGACAGTCTGTGTTCCAGCGTCAACGGTGCAATTGGAGATGCCTGGTCCCGTAGCGCTATCGTCCACGCATGTTGGATCTCCGGACAGAATGGTGTTGTCATAATCGAAAATTACGTCATAACCTGCCACCGGAGTGGCGCCTGGCTGGAACGAAATGTCGATTTGGACAGTGCTGCCAGGCTGTCCCGTAGCTGAGCCGATGGTGACCGTCTGAGCTTTAGCGCATGCAATGCCCGCAAGCAGCAACACGGGGACTGCACCAAGTTTTTTCAATTTGCTATCCATAATAGAAACAATCCTCTAGTTATAAGGTAAATCGCCACTCAAGTTTATAGCTATCCAATTACTTGTGGATTTCACCCGCCACGGAAGAACTGATGGTGTTTCCATCGACGTCAGCCGCATGGAATTTAATCTTCCCTCCCTTGGGGAGTGCGCCAGGGCCGAATGTTACATGTCCAACGGAGTGAATTCCTTTGGGCAGGGAGGTCTTGTCCGTAGCGATGGCAATGCCAGCCACCTCAGTGCCGTTGAACTTGCAGACGCCTTGGAATCCCTTCGGAAGATCGGCGAGGCAGCGCGATGTATCGACTTTGGCCCCTTCGGACACTGGGATGATGAAATCAAACCCCCGAACATTGCCGTCGCTGACGATGTCGACTGCAATTACTTCGCTTTGGCTGCCACGTGCTCCTTTTTTGCTAATCCCATCGCTGGTGAGAACCAGTTCAGCGCTGGATGCAGAAAATGACAAAGAAAGCATCAAGGTGGCAAAAACACTTGCGTAAATTTTCATGTCAATTCTCCGTGTGATTATATTGCAATGCAGTCGCGCTGAGCGGGGACGGCAAAGCGATTCAGGACGCAGATGGCATCGCCAGCATTGATCAAGCCGTCTTCAGTGCAATCTGGCTGCCCTTGTGCGTATGCTCCATTGGCAGGAACCTCGTTCAGTACCACAATGGCATCACCTGAATTGACAATATTGTTGCCGTTGGCGTCGCCAGGGCACAGGCGCCCAATTTCGGTTGCTTCCGAACGAGTGGATTCAAAAGCATCAAATGCCAGCGAGGTCGCGTTGCTAACAGCGTTGATGACACCGAGACGGGCCGAACCGACATTCACAGCACCGGCATTGCCAGCACTGGTGTAAGTGGACTCGGTAAGGGCACGGTTGCCGCGAACCTTTGCAGTGAAGGCGCCGTTTGCGCGATACAGCACTTCAACGCCGTACCACTTGCTCGCAACGATGGGATGCGTGCCGGCAACTGTGGTGTTGTTCACGGTGAAAGCGAGGGCGCCGTTGTCGATGGCGATGCTGAACGCAGGGCTGCCACCACCATCGGCCCCGGACGTGGCGGAGAAGATCTGCGTGCCGTCTGCAGCAGAGCCGGTGTAAACGTAGAAGCGGGCACGATAGATGGCTTCGCCACCGCCACCGGTGTTGTCGGTGACGTAGCTGGCGCCAGCCGTGGCAGCCTCCAGGCCACAGGTGCCGGAGTAACGAGGAACGGCGGGCTCACCGTTGCGGCCCTTGGGGTTGCCGGCCTGGGCATTGGTCGTGGCGTCCCATGCGACGGTGGTGCAGGCCAAGGCTCCGCCCATCGGCAGTGCAGTCAGGAGAGCGGCAGCCAGGAGGGTCCTGGGAGAAATTTTCATGTTCGACACCCTTTGTAAAAGTTGTTCGGACGTAGCCCGAAGGCACTGGAGCCCCGCAAGCGCGGCGAGCTTAACATACGCTGGATGCGTTGCAAGCATTTGTTGCACATGGGGAACTTTCGGTCTGAGGCGGTGTGGCTGCATCGGACCTGAGTTGTAGTACGCAGCAGGGCGGGCAATTGTGCCGCTGGCAAGGCTGGTGTGGGTTGCTCGAAAGGGTGCCGCAAGGCGTCACTCTTGGTCGCATTGCGGCATCCGGCAATGCGTCGCGCGCATAGGCGCGACCTGCGGTGGGTGGCGGTTTCCGGTGTAGGTCGGGGTTACATCCCCGACGGCGCAGGTATGGGGCGCCACGAGCGCATGATCGCGTCGGGAAGTGCGGCTGGGGCGAATCACTCCACCAGTCCGCGACGGGCGGCTTCCAGCGTGGCTTCGGCGCGGGTGCCGACGCTGAGTTTGCGGTAGATCTCCTTGAGGTGGCCGGCCACGGTGTGGGCGGAGATTTCAAGCAGTTGTGCGACTTCCTGTCGGGTGAGTCCTTTGGCGGTCAGGCGAAGGACTTCGGTTTCGCGCGGGGTAAGGCCGGTTTCGTCAGGTGCTCGGGGAGTCTGGGGCGCGGGTGTGAAGTGGCGCAGCAGGCGGCGGGCGATCGACGGGGAGAGCGGTGGCTGGCCGGCGGCGATGCCGCGCAGCATGTCGGCCAGGGTGTCGGGGCTTTGATCCTTGAGAACGTAGCCTTCCGCGCCGGCGCGCAGGGCCGGGAAGAGGTGGGCGTCGTCATCGAATACGGTGGCCACGATGCACAGGGTATGGCCGCGCAGGCGTTCGATCAGCTGGACGCCGGAGCCGTCGGGCAAGCCGAGATCGATCAAGGCCAGTGGCGGTGGCGGTTCGATGAATCGTGCGGCATCGGCGAGGCTGGCGCCGCAGTCGATGGTTATGCCGGGGAAGGCCAGTCGCAGGGCCTGGGATAGCCAGTCGCGGCTGGAGGAAAGGTCATCGACGACAAGAGCGCGGGTGTAGGTGGTCATGAGAGTGGGGTTGCCAGGAGTTCTTGCGGAAAGTATCGCGTTGGGAGTGTGGCCCGATTGGCTGGGATCGGTGTTCGGTGTTGGGCCGATGTCGGGGGTGTAACCCCGGCCTGCGCTTTCTGTTGTGGGGTGAATCCGAACTCGCGTCGGGGGTGTAACCCCGACCTACTGCGGGGCTCCGTTGTCAGGCATTGCTCGTGCTCTCATCTGCTTTGCCGGGTGCCTTCTGGCGGGTAAGGAAGTGGCCTGGTCGGTTGGGGGTTGGATGGGTATGCGATGGGTCGGGGCTACGCAATGCTTTGAACTTGGGTTGCCGCTTGCAATAGAGGTAGGTTGGGGCTACGTCCCCGACGTGGGGGTCTTGCGGAAAGTATCGCGTTGGGGGTGTGGCCCGATTGGCTGGGATCGGTGTTCGGTGTTGGGCCGATGTCGGGGGTGTAACCCCGACCTGCGCTTTCTGTTGTGGGGTGAATCCGAACTCGCGTCGGGGGTGTAACCCCGACCTACTGCGGGGCTCCGTTGTCAGGCATTGCTCCTTGAGCCCCCTCCCTCTCTCCCGGCTGTGGAGGAGAGGGCGCAGTAGCGGGTATCGGCATGGAGAGCAGTACCTTGGTGCCGCCTTCGGTGCCTGGGGTCCAGTGGATGTCGCCCGCCAGTTCGGCGGCACGTACCCGCATGGAGCGCATGCCGGCGCCGGGCCGCGCGGTGTCGGAGGCGCCGCCTTCGCCGTCGTCGGTCAGTTCGATGCCGAGCTGATCGCCCGAGCAGCGCAGGCGCACGCGCAGGCGTCGGGCTTCGGCATGGCGGATGGTGTTGCTGATGGCTTCGCGCACGATGCGGTACAGGTGCAGGGCGCGTTCGGTGTCGAGTGGCGGGTCGGGCAGGTCGTCGGGTTCTTCCCACACCAAGCCGATGCCGACGGCGCGAAGTCGCTGGCTGGCTTCGTTGCGGATATCGGCAAGGATGTCGCCGAGTGTGCCCGGTGTGCCGCGCGATCGGGTGACGACGTCGCGCAGGTCCTGCAGGATGGCGCGGGCCAGATCGGCCTGGAGCGGGTTCTGTGCGGTGTGGATGAGGCCGAGCAATTTGGCGCCGAGGTCGTCGTGGAGGTCGCTGTAGATGCGTTCGCGCTCGGCGGCGACGGCTTCGGCGCGAAGGGCGGCATCGCGCTGGAGGTCCTGCGCCTGGGTCTGCTCGCGCAGGAGGCGCAGGCGGGTTCGTGTGCGCAGGGCGATGAACGAGAGTGCGGCAATGGCGATGCAGGCTGCCGACAGCAGGAGATAAGGCCGGAGATCATCCATCGTGCGAGTGTGCGGCAAGTTGCGGGGCAGGTGTGGTTGTAGCGTAATTCAAGCGCCTGGTGCGGCGACTCCGCTACAATTCCGACGTTTTGTGTCCCTGGAGCCCCGCATGAACGTTGCCGCCGCGCCGAAGTATCGCCGCATCCTTCTCAAACTCAGCGGCGAGGCGCTGATGGGGGCCGCCGATTACGGCATCGATCCGGATGTGATCCAGCGTCTTGCCAAGGAGGTCGTGGAGCTCCAGAACGATGGCATCGAACTGGGGCTGGTGATTGGCGGTGGCAACATCTTCCGCGGTGCGGGCCTGGCTTCCGCGGGAATGGATCGTGTCACCGGCGACCACATGGGCATGCTCGCCACCGTCATCAATGCGTTGGCAATGCAGGATGCGCTGGAAAAGCTCGGGGCGAGCGTGCGGGTGATGAGTGCGATCAAGATCAACGCGGTCTGCGAGGATTACATCCGTCGCCGCGCGATCCGGCATCTGGAAAAGGGGCGGATCGTGCTGTTCGCCGCAGGGACCGGCAATCCGTTCTTCACCACCGATTCGGCGGCTGCGCTGCGTGCGGTGGAGATCGGCGCCGATCTGTTGCTCAAGGCCACGAAGGTGGATGGTGTGTACGACGCAGACCCGAAGAAGAAAAAGGACGCGCGGCGTTTCGAGCAATTGACCTATGACGAAGTGATCGCCCGCGACCTGCAGGTGATGGATACCGCCGCGATCGCGCTGTGCCGCGACTACAACCTGCCGCTGCGGATCTACGACATCACCCGGCCTGGCGACCTCAAGCGCATCGTGCAGGGCAAGGCCATCGGCACGCTGGTGCACGGGCGCAGCTGACGGCCGTTCGCCGGAGCGGCGGCCTGTGTCGGTTCAGGCCTTGCGCACGAACTCCGACTTCAGTTTCATCGGACCGATGCCGTCGATCTTGCAGTCGATGTCGTGATCTCCGTCCACGAGGCGGATGTTGCGCACTTTGGTGCCGACTTTCACCACCAGTGACGAACCTTTGACTTTCAGGTCCTTGATGACGGTGACGCTGTCACCGTCGATCAACATGTTGCCGTTGGCGTCGCGGATCGTGCGGGGTTCGTCGCTGGCTGCGGTGGCTTGGGCGCTCCATTCGTTGCCGCACTCCGGGCAGGCGAGCAGGTTGCCGTCCTCGTAGGTGTAGGGAGATCGGCACTGGGGGCAGGGGGGCAGGTCGCTCATGGAAGATCGCTTTGGTGCATTCAGGGGCGGAATCGTGACAGCCACGGATGCCCGAGTCCATCCGATGCGGGCAGCCTGGCGGTTGACGATCCACCAATCCTCATCGACGCTCGGCACCAAGACGAAATGCCCTGCTCGCATCGAATGCGCCGGCGCGACGCGGTGCTTCCGGATCATTCGCCGCTGCTGCGGGTGCCAGCCTCTGCGGCTTCCAGCGCGGCGATCGATTCGCGGATGCGCGCCAGCGGGCCAGCGGCATCGCCGTAGCGAGCGGTGAGGATGGCGCGCGAGCGCTCCAGGCTGGCGCGTGCTTCGGGCAGGTGGCCGAGCGCGATCTGAGTGAGGCCGAGGCCGCGGAGGATCTCGGCAACCATGTCGTGCTCCGGGCCAAGACTGTCTACGGCTTGCGCCAGGGAAGCGGTTTGTTGCGCATGCGCGGTCTCCAGTTGGCCGCTGTCACGCAGCCAGTTGGCGAGGTTGGCGCGGGTCATGATGGCGATGGTGGAGTCCGGGCCGTGCTCCGCCAGGGCACGTTCGTACGCGAATCGGTAGTGCGGGCCGGCTTCCTCGATCTTGCCTTGTTGGCGAAGTGCTCCGGCGAGGTTGGCGCGTACCCGCATCATGGTGGACGATTCCGGTCCCAGCTGGCGCGCTACTGGATCGAGCATCGCTTGAAGTACGGCTTCGGCGCCGGCGTAATCGCGCTTTTGCAGGTGGAACACGGACAGGCTCACGCGCATGTCCAGCATCTGCGGGTGATCCATGTCCGTCTGGCGGCCACGCAGGGCGATCAATTCCTTTTGCAGGGCGATCGCTTCGTCATACCGGCCGGTGTCGCTCAGCAGGATCGCGAGTCTGGTGCCGGCGTCGATTCGTTGCGAATGGTCTTCCGCCTGCGTGGTCGAGAGCTCGTCGTATGCCGCCTGGGCATGAACCATGGCGTCGCCGGTGCGACCTTTCTGGCGTAACGTCCAGGAGAGGGCGGAGCGCAGGTCGGCCTGAAGGTGGGGCAGAGTCTCGCGAAGCCCGGGGTGGCGATCGATCAGGGCGATGCCTTCATTCAGGAGGGCTTCCGACTCGTCCAGCCGGTCGAAGTGCCCCAGTTGCTTGCCCAGTCGCTGCAGTATCAGCAGGTATTGCATGCTGGCCTTGCCCCAGTGTGCGATGGCCAGCTCGCGCAATGCCTCCAGGTGCGCGATGCCTTTGGTCTCATGCTCCAGACTGGCATAGGTATCAGCGATGGTGAGTTCGATCTCGTAGCGGTTGTCCGGATCGGAAGCCAGTTCGGTGGAGATGCGCGCTGCCGCATCGTCCAGCACGCGCAGCATCAGTGTCTTGTCCAGATCGCGTGCGGTATCCGGATCGACGCCGGAGAGCACGCTGCCGAGAAAATCCGCTGCGGTGCGGGCCCGCCTGGCTTCGAGTTCGGCTTTCTGCAAGGCCCAGACGGTAGCCGCCAGGCCGCCGACCAAGGCCAGCAGCACGAGGGCGACGGCACTCACGCCGAGGCGATGGCGCGCGACGAACTTGCGGATCGCCACGCTGCGCCGCGCCGGTGCGGCCATGACCGGATAGCCATCGAGAAACCGGCGCAGGTCATCGGCCAGCAGCGATACCGACTGATAGCGTGCTGCCGGTTCGGGTTGCATCGCCCGTGTCACCACCCAGTCCAGATCCTCGCGCAGGGTGCGGATCAGGCGCCCGGGATCCAGTCCGCGGCGTTGTGCCAGGGTGCGGATATCGTCCGGAGCGAGCGTGCGGATGTGTTCGGATGGGAGACAGGAATCGTTTTCGGTGCCGCTGGCGGGAGGACGTGCGCCGCTGACGATTTCGTACAAGAGTGCGCCGAGCGAGTAGATGTCGCTGCGGCTGTCGCCCTGTTGGGTCGGATCGGCTTGTTCGGGGCTCATGTAACCCGGTGTGCCGGCGGGCTGCGAGGTGGTGTCGCCGGTGCCGGTCGCGATGCCGAAATCGATCAGATAGGGGGACGGCACGCCGTCGATCTGGCTTACCAATACGTTCCCGGGCTTGATGTCGCGGTGCACCACGCCTTTCTGATGGGCATGCTGGATGCCGTCGCAGACACGCAGGAACAGTTCGATGCGCTGACGCAGCGACAGGGCATGCTCTTCGCAGAATCGCGTGATGGGCTGGCCCTCGATGTACTCCATCACCAGCCACGGCCGGCCCAGTTCGTCGGTGCCGGCATCGTGGATCTGCGCGATGGCAGGGTGGTGCATCTGCGCCAGCCACTGACGTTCGACGTCGAAGTAGGCGCATTGGCGCGCATCGAACATGGACTGGCTGATGAGTTTCAACGCCACGTCACGCTCGTAGGCGCCATCGGCGCGGTGTGCCAGATACACTTGGCCCATGCCGCCGCGCCCGATCGGCTTGTCCACCGCCCACGGTCCGAAGCGCGTGCCGGCCGGAAGAGTCTGCGCAGCATCCACCAGCACCTGTGCGGATTTCATCGGCTCGCGCACTTTCCAGGTGGCCGAGCCTTCGATCCGCAGCATGACCAACAGCTCGTCCAGCAGCAGCGAATCGTTGCCGGCGTGCGTGCTGGCAAAGGCCTCGCGCTCTTCCGGTGGCAGCGCGCAGGCGGCGTGGAACAAGTCCTGCAGCCGTTGCCAGCGCGCCTCGGTGCTCATGCCATTCTCGCCGCCAGCCAGACGCGTGCGAAGCGCAGGTCACGCTCGATGGTGGCGCTGGAAACATCAAGCAGTTCAGCGGTCTGGCGGGTATCGAAGCCGGCCAGTTCCACCAGCGCGAATGCCTGCGATTTGCGCGTATCCATCCTGTCAAGCTGATCCAGCGCCTCGGCGAGCGTTGCGATATCGGCCGGTTGCGGAGCCGGATCGACCAGACGCAGGCTCAGTGTCACGGGCTCTCCCCGGCGCATGGCGGCACTGGCAGCACGTGCCATGTCGATCAGCAGGCGGCGCATCTGCAGGGCGGCGAATGCGAAGAAGTGCTTGCGCGTGGGGAACGCGCCATGGCCCTCGCCCAGTTTCAGCCATGCCTCATGCACCAGTTCCGTGGCGTCGAGGCCCGCATTGCGCTCGTTCTGGAGGTGGGTGCTGGCGATGCGATGCAGTTCGGCATAGACCTGCTCGGCCAGCGCGTCCGAAGCGCCGTCCCGGCCTTCGGACCAGGCATGTATCAGTCCGGTGATCGACGTGGGAGGGTCATGCATGACAGTCATGCCGGCGATGATACCCGGCCACGTCATCGCTGCGGTATGAGCGTGATGATGGCAGGCGCCGGCGAGTCGGTGGGGCGTGGCTCACCGATCGGATGAGCGTTTCCGTGCACTCTGCATCCAGTGCATCGGTGCACGTCTCAGAGAGGGAAACACGGGCGAGCCGGCGCAATGCCGACGGTGTGTCGGGGGCGTTCAACTGGCGTCTTCCTGACATTTGTCAAGCAACATCTTGTTGTCTGGATAGAACATGAGCACAACATATTGTGTTTGTGGTGATCGCGATGGGGATGGCAAGGATTTCGGAGACATTGGTTGGAGCGCCGGCGATTGATCCAGTCGCGGCGATCGGGGAGTACCTCCGCCGGACCGACTGGCGGGTCAACGCCAATGCCAATCAGGGCTATTCGCTGGGTGGGTTGATCCTCAACGTGTCGGGAAAGGTCACGGCCAACTATTGGCTCTCGCATGTGTATCCGGCGCAGATCGGTCGCGCCCACCGCGAAGGCGATCTGCATATCCACGATCTGGACATGCTCTCCGGCTACTGCGCCGGCTGGTCGCTGCGCACGCTGTTGTACGAGGGCCTGAACGGGATCCCGAACAAGGTCGAGGCTGGCCCGCCGAAGCACCTGTCGTCGGCCGTCGGGCAGATCGTCAACTTCCTCGGCACGTTGCAGAACGAATGGGCCGGGGCGCAGGCGTTTTCCTCGTTCGATACCTATATGGCGCCGTTCGTGCACAAGGACGGGTTGAGCTATGCGGAGGTGAAGCAGGGTATCCAGGAACTGATCTACAACCTCAACGTGCCATCGCGCTGGGGCACCCAGACGCCGTTCACCAATCTCACCTTCGACTGGGTGTGCCCGGCAGACCTGCGCGCGCAGACGCCGTTCATCGGTGGCGAGGAAATGCCGTTCACCTACGGCGAGTTGCAGGCCGAGATGGACATGATCAACCGCGCCTACATCGAGGTGATGAGCGCCGGCGATGCCAAGGGCCGCGTGTTCACCTTCCCGATCCCGACGTACAACATCACCGCCGATTTCCCGTGGGAATCGGAGAACGCGCAGCGTCTGTTCGACATGACCGCCAAGTACGGCCTGCCGTACTTCCAGAACTTCATCAATTCCGAACTCGACCCCGGCATGATCCGCTCGATGTGCTGCCGCCTGCAGCTGGATCTGCGCGAACTGCTGAAGCGCGGCAACGGCCTGTTCGGCAGCGCCGAGCAGACCGGCAGCCTCGGCGTGGTGACGATCAACTGCGCGCGTCTTGGCTATCTGTATCGCGGCGATGAAGACGGCCTGATGCGGCGTCTGGACGAACTGCTGGAACTGGGCATGCGCAGCCTGGAGATCAAGCGCGAAGTGATCCAGCAGCTGATCGACGACGGCCTGTTCCCGTATACCAAGCGCTATCTGGGCTCGCTGCGCAATCACTTCTCCACGCTGGGCGTGAACGGCATCAACGAGATGATCCGCAACTTCAGCGGCGATGTGCACGACATCACCAGCGACTGGGGCCACGCCTTCGCGCTGCGCCTGCTCGACCACGTGCGTGCGCGGATGGTGCAGTTCCAGGAGGACACCGGGCACCTCTACAACCTGGAAGCCACGCCGGCCGAAGGCACCACCTACCGCTTCGCCAAGGAAGACCGCCGCCGCTGGCCGGACATCCTGCAGGCCGGCACCGAGGCCAATCCGTACTACACCAATTCCTCGCAACTGCCGGTGGGTTTCACCGACGACCCATTCGAGGCGCTGGAACGGCAGGAAGCACTGCAGTCGCGCTACACCGGCGGCACGGTGCTGCATCTGTACATGGGCGAGCGGATATCCAGCGGCGATGCCTGCCGCGAACTGGTCAAGCGTGCGCTGAGCCGCTTCCGCCTGCCGTACATCACCATCACGCCGACGTTTTCGATCTGCCCGACGCACGGTTATCTCGCCGGCGAACACGAGTTCTGCCCGCGCTGCGACGAGGAAAGGCTGGCGCGGAAACAGCGTGTGCTGGCCGCTGTGGATTGACGGCAGCCCGGAAAACGACCTTTGCCGCAACCACCAATCAACCAAGGAGCACCACGATGAATACCACTTCCAATCAAGCCGGTTTGTGTGACGAAGAGCGCCAGCGCTGCGAAGTCTGGACCCGCGTGATGGGCTATCACCGCCCGGTTTCCAGTTTCAACATCGGCAAGAAGGGCGAGCACGCCGAACGCCGCTTTTTCGCCGAGCCCGGCCACGCCCGCGCGGTGGCCGCCGCGGCATGATCCGGGTCGGCGGCATGACGCCGCTGACCAGCATCGATTTTCCCGGGCGACTGGCAGCGGTGCTGTTCCTGCAGGGGTGTCCCTGGCGCTGCGGTTACTGCCACAACCCGGAGTTGCTGCCGGCGCGCGCCGACACCGGCCTGGCCTGGGAACAGGTCGAAGCCTTCCTGCAACGCCGCCGTGGCTTGCTCGATGGCGTGGTGTTTTCCGGCGGAGAACCGACGTCGCAGGCCACGCTCGCCGATGCGCTGGTGCGGGTACGCGAGCTGGGTTATCAGACCGGCCTGCATACCGGCGGCATGTATCCGCAGCGCTTGCACGCGCTGCTGCCGCAACTGGACTGGATCGGGCTGGACATCAAGGCCCCGGATGCGGATTACGATCGCATCACCGGCCGCCGTGGCAGCGCCGGGCCAGTGCGCCTATCACTGGAGACGATCCTGCACAGCGGGGTCGATTTCGAATGCCGTACCACGTGGCGACCCGAGCTGTTCTCCGTGGACGCGCTCTACCGGCTGGGAGCCGACCTGCGCTCGCGTGGCGTGCGCCACTGGGCAGTGCAGGAATGCCGGATCGAGGGGCGTGTCTTGCTGCCGATGCAGCGTCCTGATCCGGCGCGGCTGGGCGAAGGCTTCGTGCAGTTCGCATATCGGGCGGGGTGAAGCAAGTGATTGCCGTTTGTCGGCAGAAAAATACCGTTCGTTTTATTTGATGATGGGTTTCACATCTGCTGTCCGCTTGTCTGAGAAGGCAGGGACGGTTTTGCAGCCAGGCACGAGGGAAGTGATCCTGGCTGAGGCCGACCGCTCGGGACGGGGTGCCATGCGCAGCCCGAGACAAGATCAGTCAGGGGAATCCGATCGTGACCACGCAGCCATCGCGGAGCCATTCGCGTTCGTTTTCGTTCAATCGGCATGCCTGCCGCGTCTTGCTCGCCCTGGCTGCGCTGGTGCCGGCCACCGCACTCGCGGCCCCGACGCTGAGCATCCAGTTCGACCCCGTGCCTGCGGACAATTACACGCCGGGCGGGACAGCGTCGGTGACGGTGGTGCTGTCCAACGGCAGCGCCGAGGGCACCACCGCGGCTGCCGATGTGGCCGCGACGCTGGCGGCCTTGCCGACCGGAGTGACGATCCAGAGCAGTAGCCGCAGTTGCGCTGCGAGCGGCGCTGATTCGGAGTGCGGCAATGTCGACACGGGTGATGGCCTCTACAGTGGCGGGAGCATCGGCGTCGGCGGCAGCCTGACGATCACGGCGACGCTCAACTTTGCGCTCAACGCCACGGGCGACAAACAGATCACGGTCACGGGATCTGCCGACGGTGTGACCAGCGTCACTGACAACCACTCTTTCAGTCGCACGCCTGTCACTGATCTGGCGGTGAGCGCGACCGCGGTGGTCACTTCTTCGCCCGCCGGTAATTGCCCGAGCAATGCGACAACCTACACGCCAGGTTGCGTATCGACATACACGGTGGTGGTGGACAACAACGGCCCGGATGACGCCAATGGGGCGAGGTTGTCGATGTCTCGAACCGAGGGAACTGCCGAGGGTATTTCCCGGGTGTGCACGGCCAGCGGCGGCGCCGTGTGCCCGGCAGCCAGCGGTGGCGGGGCGATGAACAACGACCAGATCGCGACATTCCCCGCAGGCGGCAAGCTCACTTACACCGTAACCGTGCTGCATGCGACCACGGATACCTACGCCGGTGCCGGCATCAGTGCGAGCATTGCGCTGCCCGACTCCCCGGCTGGCCTGATCGATCGCGACACCGGCAACAACTCGGCCAGCAGCACGGCACGCACGCGCAACAGCGCTGCCAACCTGTCTGCGACGGTGACGCCGACGACGATCGCCTCTCCGGCCACCCATTGCCCTGGCGGCACGACGGTCTACACGCCGGGCTGCGCGTCGGCTTACACCGTGGAAATCCTCAACGCCGGGCCGGATGCGGCCACTGGCGCGAGTGTGTCGATGTCACGTTTGGAGGCATCCAATGCGGGTTTTTCCTGGACTTGTACTGCCACGGGTGGCGTGACATGTCCGGCCGCAAGCGGTTTGGAGCCACTGTCGGAAGCGGCGATCGCAACCTTCCCGAAAGATGGAAAACTCACTTACACCATCACCGTGACACATGCTTCGCCAGAGCTTTATGCCAGTGCCGGCATCATCGCTCTGGTGACCGCGCCGGCCACGCCGATCGATATCAATCCGGGCAACAACGAAGCCAGCGCCAGTCGCAGCATCGATCGTCGCGCTGCGTTGCGCGTGGTCAAGAGAGCGGTGCAGAACGGCAGCCCCGTGACGTCGGTGCCGGCCAACGTCGCGTTCGACTACGAAATCACCGTGTACAACGATGGCCCAAGCGATGTGGGCAACAGCGGGAGCGATCCCGCCAATCCCCAGATCGATGCCAGTGGCCCGGCACTGGTGCTCAACGATACCTTCGATACCCGACTTGAAGGCGTCTCGGGCGCATGCATCCCCAGTGGAGGCAATCCTTGCTGGACGTTGTGTCCGAGCACGCTCCGCTGGAGTGGCGATGGTGGAGAGCCTGCCAGCGCCACCAATTGCCCGGTGGAGGCGGTTGTTGGCAGTGGTTCGCAGATCGCCCAGCGGTTCTCGCTGCGCGCTGGCAGCAGCAGCCGGCTGTTCACCCGTGTCAATGTGCCCGAAGTTTCCGGCATCGTGACAGTGGACAATACCGCCAGCGTCGTTATGTCCACGTGCGGCGGGGCACCGGATTGCCATCAAGTCAACTTGGTGGGCGACGGCGCGCAGCGCACTTCCATGGCGAGTGTCGAGGTGTCGCCTTCGGCCATGGCCGCGCTGGATGTGGCCAACGTCGGGGGGGGCTCGGCCGTTCCTGGTACCACCCACAGTTACACCGTCACCGTGACAAACAGCGGATTCATGCGTCTGGATGGCACCGCGATCCAAGGCAGTTTCCCGCTCGCCACAGCCGGCAATCTGGATGGCTTCCTGCCGGGCACGGTGTCCTGGCAGTGCGAGGCTTTCAACAATGCCTGCTGTTCCAGTACATCCAACGAGTGCGGTCTTGGAGAGCCGACTCAGCCCGTGACTGCCAACACGCTTGCGGCTGCGGTGAACCTGCCCGCCAACAGTTGGGTCGAGATCACCCTTACCGGAACGATTGATCCGCGTGCCCAGGCTGATGTTGCGCTGTCGGCTTCGGTGACTGCGCCTGGCGTGGACGATCCGATAGCCGCCAGTGCCAACACCACGTTGACGCCGCAGCGCCAGCTCACCTTGTCCAAACGCCTCTACCAGCGCGATGACGAGGGCGCCAATCCGCGTTTCTTCTACGAAATCATCGCTTCCAACAACGGTCCGAGCTTCGCGCCGGGGGCAAGCCTGATCGATGACGAAACAACGGTCGGCGATGAGAGCTTCGATTTTTCCATGGCGGAGTGGAGTTGTCAGGCGCACCCTGCGCCCGCGCCGATGGTAGCTCCGGAAGCCACGCGATGCAGAGTTGCCCCCAGCATTCCCGCTCTCCCCCCGAACACCGGCAATGGCGCAATCAATAGCGGTGATCTGTTGCTGGACTTGATGCCCGGTGGCCGCGCGGTGGTGCGGCTGGAGGTGAATACCACCGATGAGGCGACCAGTCCGGTCGTCAATACTGCGGAGTTGTCGCTGTCGGGCAGCAATACCGTGACAGCCAGTGCCTCCGCCAGTCTGAGTTCCACCTACACCCTGAAAGCAAGCAAGGGCGATGGGGTGGACGTGGCGCATCCGGGCGCCGCGCACCTGTATGAGATCACCGTGGTCAATGAAGGCCCCGATGATGCCTACGACGTGCACGTGCGCGATGCGATGCCTGCCGCCTTGCAGAACGTGCAGTGGACGTGTGCGGCAACCTCGCCGGTGCCCGGTGACATCGAAAAGCTCGGCAAGGCTGGTGATGGTGGCTTGCCCGGACGCGTCTTGACCGTGTCCGGCGAAGGACGCCACGTCTACGTGCTGGGCGCGGATCAGGCCGGTCACCCGGTGCTCTACGTGTTCAACCGCAACGCCACGCCGGGCCTGGACTACGGCAAGGTGGATCTGGACCCCATCGACATCGAGGCCGATGGCGTGAATGACCCGGATGACACTGGGTCGGTCGTGAATGGCATGGCCGGTCCGGTGGATCTGGCGCTGTCGCCGGACGGCGCGGTGTTGTACGTGCTTTCGCGCGACGTGGCCACCTCGCAGCACAACGTGACGGCTTTCCACCGCGCCACGAATCCGCTGGACCCCGGCTATGGTCAATTGTCCTACGCTGGCACCACTGCCACCGTGATGGGGTTTCCGCGCCGCATCGCGGTCAGCGCCACGCATATCTACGTGGCCGGTACGGCAAGTGCAGCGGGTGCGGGATCGGTCGAAGTGTTCCGCCCGGCACTGGCCAATCAGGTGCCGGTAGCCGTGGCCGCCTCCACCGTGGCAGCACCGTCAGCGGCGGGACCGATGGCCCTGAACGCGGCAGCGACGGAGCTGTTCGTGGCCTCCACCGATACGTCGGGGATCTTCCGCTATGCCATCGCCCCGGCCAGTGCTGGTGCGGGTGCCGGAAAACTGAGCAAGAACGCGGAATTGGGCGCGAGCGTGGAGCACTTCGCCGGCATCGGCGACTTGGTGCTCGCAGCCAATGGTCGCGACCTGTACGTGCATGCCGCCAATGGCACTGCGCCGCGCATTGGCAGCGTGCGCTTCACCGGTGAGCAGGTCTCCAGTGCCGTCTACGGTGCTGGCGCTGCGGCTGTGTTGAGTGGCAACGTGCGACTGGCGCTTTCGCCGGATGGCGAACATCTGATCGGGGTGAATCCCGATGCCAACCTCCTGTTCACGCTGCGTCGCAATCCGATTACCGGCACGTTGTCAGGCGTCGGGGACACGGGCCCGGATGCGGATTTCGAGCAGGTGTTGCGCCGCAACGGTACGCCTGCGGTCGTGGAACTGGATGTTCCCACCGACGTGATGGTGTCGCCGGACAACCGCCATGTGCTGGTTGCTTCGGCCAGTATTGATGGACCCATCGGGCCGCTGGCCGTGTTCTCGCGCCGTGCTCCGCCGCCACGACTGGGTTTCATCGAGCTGGATCGCCAGGGCGACATCATTCCCGATGAAACCCAGTCCACGATCGACGACCTGACCGCACCGACCGATGTCGTGGTGCGTGGGCGTCATGTTTACAGCATCAGCTTGGCTGATGCTGCGATCACCATGTTCGAACGACGCAGCGCACAGGTCGGCCCGGAAGACGAGGATGGTCGGCACCTGACGTTCAAGAAGGTCTGGCGCAATGGTGAGGGCGGCATCGTCAACATGACGCGGCCCGAACGCTTGCTGCTCAGTCCGGATGGGCGCAGTTTGTTCGTGACCAGCCTGGATGGCGATTCGCTCGTGGTTTTCTCCCGCGACACGACCAGTGGCGAGCTGACATTCCGCCAGTCGTTCACTCGGGGCCAGGGAGGGTATCCCGGTGGATATCCCGGCCTGCGCGGCGCTCATGGTCTGGCCATGGATTCCGGTTCGCAGTACCTGTATGTCGCCGGCTCCTTCGAGGCCACCATCGCAATCTTCAGTCACGATTCCAGTGCTGCGCAGCCGTTGACTTACCAAAGCTCCATCGCACCCGGCAGTGGTGGTGCCACGGGCTTGAACGGCATTCGCGATCTGGTCGTGACGCAGAACGGACAGCAGCTGCTCGGCGTGGCCGCAACGGCGAACACCGTGTTGGTGTTCGATCGTCAAAGCAATGGCAACCTGAGTTTCGTGCAGGCGCTGAACTTGGGCGCGAACCAGCGCCCGATGGCACTGGCGCTGTCTCCGTCGATCAACAACAGCGACAACGCGCATGTCTATGTTGTGGCACAGAACAGCCATGCACTGCATGTGCTGCGCCGCGTGCTCGATACCACCAGTCCGCAGTTCGGCCGGGTGCAGCAGCTGGTTGCGATCAATCCCTCCAGCGGTGCGCCCGCCCGCATGACCGGCCCACGTGACGTGGCGGTGAGTGCCGATGGCAAGCGTGTCTACGTCGCGGCCGAGTTCGGCGCCAGCTTGGTGGCGTTCGATCGCTATGACAATGCCACCAGCAGCAACTACGGGCGCCTTGCGCTGGCTGAAACGCGCAGTCAGGACGTGGATGCGGTCGATGGCATCGCCGCGCCGTATGCGGTGGCGGTATCGAGCGATTCACGCAATGTCTACGTCGCCGGTTTCGACAGCAATGCCTTGGCCTCATTCTCGGTCGGCACGGGTTCGATGTGCAGTGCCACCGGCAGTGGCGACATCGACGACCGCGTGACGATCCGTGCCGGCGGCGCGGTGTCCTACACCGTGAGTGCCACGATCCGCCCCGATGCCACCGGCATGCTGGAAAACACGGTGGAAGTGGAGGCCGACGGCGATAGTGCCAGCGCAAGCGACACCACCACCTTGCTGACTTCGGCGAAACTGGAGGTGAGCAAGACCAACAACCAGATTGCCGTCGTGCCAGGTACGCCGGTGCATTACGAGGTCACGGTACGCAATCTGGGCCCGGGCAACGTGGTGGGGAATCTGGATGACTCGAGCGTGGCCTCGGTCACTGATCTTTTCGGCTGCACCGGCACGTCCGGAAACTACGATTGCAGCGCGTCGCCTTTCGTGCCCGGCTCGATCGCATGGACGTGCTCGGCGTCCGGTTCCGGCGCGCTGGATTTCATCGGTGCGCAGCGTGATGGCGTGGCGGGTGTTTCAGGTTTGGCGGGCATCAGTTCGCTGGCGCTGATCCCGGCAGGTGATGCCGCGGCGGATCCGAGCGCGGTGCGCGGCACGTTCCTGGTCGGTGCCAGTGTCGATGACGATGCCTTGGTGTTCTTCCGCCGCGACAATCTCACGGGCGAGCTGAGTTTCCACTCGCGCATCAATCATGGCGGCCCGGCCTCGCTGGAAGGTGCGCGTTCGGTCGCGGTGAGTGCGGATGGGCGATGGCTGTTCGTCGCATCACGTACCTCCGACAGTCTCAATGTGTTCGCACTTTCCGGAAGCGATTCCGTGCCGCTCGAAGTAGAGCATCAGGCCGAGATGCGCAATCCGGCGATCAAGGGCCTGGATCAGGCGCTGCATGTGATCACGCTGGCCGGAAACGGCGGTGGCGAGCACGTCTATGTCGCCGGTTCCAACGACCATGCGGTCGCGGCCTTCGCTTACGACGGCAACGCGCTGGCCCACGTTGGCAGCTACGTGAACGGGCAGGGCGCCGTACTGGGATTGGCGGATGTGGAATACCTCGTTGCCAGCCCCTCGGGTGAGCACGTTTATGCGCTCTCCGGTAGCGGCGCAAGCGTGGCGCAATTCAGTCGCAACAAGGATACGGGTGCGCTGACCTATGTCGCACGCTTCACCGCCGGCACGCTGGGCGTGGCGATGGATGGCGTGTCCTCGGCCACCTTCGATGCCGATGGCAAGTACCTCTATCTCACCGCGTCGGCGGCGAACAGGATCGTGGTGCTGGCGCGCGTCACCGATGCGGGTGCAGGCAATTTCGGCAGCCTGTCGCTGGCGTCCTCCATCGCGCAAGGTGAACAGGGTGCGCAAGGGCTGCTGACGCCGCGTCGCGTGGTGCTGACGGCCGACAGACAGCATTTGTATGTCACATCACAGACGGGCAGCTCCATCGCCTGGTTCTCGGTGCATCCGCAGACGGGCGCACTGGCCTATCTGGGTATCCGCAACAATCGCAGTGCCGGCGTGGAAGGCCTGAGTGGTGCGACTGGCCTGGTACTGGATCCGGTGCTCGACCAGATCTACATTGCCGGTACGCTGGACCGAGCCATCGCCCACTTCGCACGGCAGTCCGACTCATGGTGCCCGCCGAACGGAACCGGCTTGCTCGACGGCGTTGCGGTCAACATTGCTGCCGGTGGTCGGATCACGTTTCAACTCGATGCGCAGGTGCGCAGTGAGCTGGTGGGAAATCTGGAGAATGTGGCGAGCGTCAACTGGCGGTCGGCTGGTTGCGGGGGCTTGGGGGGGGCGACGCTGAGCGAGTGCGGCAGCCAAGCCACGGATACCGACATACCTTCCAATCTGGCGGACCTGTCCATCACCAAGGACGACGGCCTGGCCGAATTCGACGGGCTGAGTGGTGCCACCGCGCTGGCTGGCGACCTGCGCAATGTCTATGTCGCCGGAACCGGGGACAACGGCATCGGCATGTTCCAGCGACAGGCCGATGCGTCGACCGGCGTTGGTCTGAGGTATCTCGGAGCGTTGCGCGCTGGCCAGTCCGGTATCACTGGACTGGCGGGCGTGGTCGATCTGCTCGTCAGCGCGGATGGCAAGCACCTGTATGCGGCCAGCCCCGTGGACAACGCCGTGACTGCATTCGCACGCAATGCGGCCACCGGGCGATTGAGCCAGATCGATATGGAACAGGACGGCCTGCTCGGCGTTTCCGGTCTGGCCGGTGCACGGGCGCTGGCGCTCTCGGCCGACGGGGCGCATCTGTATGTGGCAGGCGGTTTCTCCAATGCCGTGGCGATCTTCCGTCGCGACAACGACAGTGCCTCGGCCAACTTCGGGAAACTGAGCTTCGTCACCATGGTGCAGGCCGGCGTCAATGGCGTCAGCGGCATCGAAGCGCCATTGGCGCTGAAACTCAGCTCGACCGACGATCACCTGTACGTGCTCGGAGGCGCGGGCGATACGCTGGTGGCATTTTCGCGCCAGAAAAACAGCGGCAGCGGCAACTTTGGCCGGCTTGAACAGATCGGTCGTTACCAGAACGCCACCGCTGGCGTCTTGGGCATGAATCAGGTCCGTTCGCTGACGCTTTCCGCCGATGGCGCACACGTGTATGTGCTCGGCGCCGATGCCGGCACGCTGGTGCATTTTTCGCGCAACGCCGCCGACGGCAAGCTCACCTTCGTGCCGCATTCGGCCGAAGCCGCCGTGCTGATCGTGCCCGACCTGAGCGGCGCGACGCGCTTGCGCCTGGGGATTGATGGCCGTCTCTACGCCGCTGCGCAGGCGCAGTCGGCGATTCTCGCCTTCGGTCTGGATGCGGGGGGCAAGCCAGTGCTGGAGAACGTGGTGCGCAATGGGGATGAGCCTGCCGACCCTTCGCAGACGCGTGTCGATGGCTTGAGCGGTGTCGTGGACGTGGCCCTGATCGAGGATGTCGGCGGCCTCATCCTCTACGCCGCTGCCACGCAGGATGCGGCGTTGACCGTGTTCACGGTCGATGCGGGCGAGCCGACGTATGTGGGGGCGATCTTCGACGGCATGGGCGGCGTGGCGCCGGGCGATACCGTCACCTACACCATCGTCGTCAGCAACCACGGCCCCAGCGACGTGCTGCGCGCTCGCGTCGTGGATGCGTTCCCGGTCGAGTTCGAGCAGGTGACTTGGACCTGTTCGGGTTTTGCCGGCGGCGAATGTCCGGTCGGAGGTAGTGGAAACATCGATGTCGAAGTGAAGCTGCCCAACGGTAGCCACGTGCAGTTCGCCGCGAACGGGCTGGTGGCGGCGCAGGCAGGCGGGAGGTTGATCAATACCGCCACGGTCGAAGCCATCGGCGTGCTTGATCCGAACATGGGCAACAACAGCGCCACCGATGGCGACACCGTGCTGTCGCCGGCGATGGACCTGTCCATCATGGTGGACGACAACGATTGCGATACGAACGATCCCGATTGCGAGGAAGTCACCCAAGCCACCCCTGGTGGCCCGGTCACCTACCGCGTGATCGCCGCCAATGCCGGGCCAACCTATGCTTCCGGCACACTGGTCGGCGATACCCTGCCGACGTCGCTGTACGACGTGTCCTGGTCCTGCAGGGCAACGCCGGAGGCGGGCCTCCTGGAGGAACTCGCGCTGGCGGAGGCCAACTTCGACACCGGCTATCGTGCAATGGCGATCGATACGTTGGGCCGGCACGTCTATGCGGTAGGTACGCGCACCGATGCACAGGGAACGCGTGACACCCTCGTGGTGCTGCAGCGCGACCCGCTGACCGGTGTGTTGACGCGGCTGCGCTCCTATTCGGATGGCGAGGTCGCGCCGTTGCCCGGCGGCGGTGGCAATGCTCCGGCGGTGCGCGGCATCGCCGGCGCGGTGGACGTGACGATCACCGGCGACGGACGCTTCGTCTATGTCGCAGGGCAGGCGGCCGATGCGATTGCCGTGTTCGAGCGCGACGTCGATTCCGGCCAGCTGGCTTGGCGTTCACAGGTTCAGGACGGGGAAATGGGCGTGGACGGCATCGGCGGCATCGCGACGCTGGCGCTGTCGCCCGATGGTCGCCACCTGTATGCCGGCGGTGCGTCGGATCATGCCATCGCCGGCTTCAGCATCCACGCCACGACTGGTGCACTGTCGCAAGTGTCGCTGATCCGGCAGGAGCAGGCAGGTGTCAATGGCCTCAACGGAGTTTCCGATCTGGCGTTCGATGCGAGCGGCGCGCTGCTGTTCGCCACCGCCACCATCAACCGCAGCGTCACCGCTTTCCGACGCGCGTCGGGCAATGGTGTGCTGAGTCATCTGGTCGGCATCGAGGATGGGCAGGTCAACGTTACCGCTTCGCTGCTGTCGCCCTCGGCGCTGTGGGTTCATGAGGACCGCGTGTTCGTGGCCGATGCACAGGGCGACAAGGTGAACCTGTTGCGTTTCGTCGATGATGAGGAGCCTGGATTCGAGCTGGATGAAGTGATCGCGCTCGATGACGATGATGTGGCATTCAGCCAGCGCCCGGTCGCACTCGCGTTTGATCCGGATCAGGCGCGGCTCTATGTGGCTTCGGCTGAGAGCGGCCAATTGCATCTCTACAGCCTGCTGGATGAGCAGGCTCGGCGCGTGGACAGCTACGACACGACCACCTCGGTGGCGCTGGATCAGGTCGTGGCGGTGGTGTTCGCGCCGAACCTGCGCCAGCTCTACGCAGCGACCCGTGGCGACGGCATGATCGCGACACTGGCGCGCGAGTTCGGATCGCGTTGTCCGCTCTCCGGACGCGGTGCGCTCGGCACCCAGCGTGTGGACATCGGGCCGGGTGGTTTCGTCAGCTTCCAAGTGGCTGGTCGAATTTTCGCCAACGCCACCGGTTCGTTGAGTTATTCGGTGAGCGTGGATCCGCGCGTGCTGGCCTTCGAGACTCAGCCCACGGACAACCGGGCCACCGATACCGACACACTGGTGCCAGCGCCGGACATGGAAACCCGCAAGCTGCGCAACACGGCCGACGAGGACGTGATCGCCGGCCTGCCGGTGAGTTATCGCATCGAGGCGGAGAACCATGGTGTGTCCGATGCGCTCGGTGCGTGGATGACCGATGACCTGCCGCTGTTCCCGACGGTTGCAGGGGGGCTGGTTGCCGGCAGCGGTGAATGGAGCTGTGCCGCAAATCTGCCACTGGCAGCAGGCGCGCACTTGGGGGCGACCCTGGAGCCGCGCATTGCCGATCTTTCCGCATTGGCGAACAGCCCTGACGGGCGCCGTTGGTTCGGTGTCAGCCGCAGTGGCAATGCGCTGGTGGAACTGCGTCTGGACGCCGCGGGCGAGATCGAAAGCGTGCATCGCTACCTGGATGGTGATGATGCCGGCGGCACTGCCATCGTCGGTCTCGCAGGGGCTTCGCATCTGGCCGTCTCCCCGGATGGTGCGCATCTGTACGTCACCGCAGCCACCAGCAACAGCGTGCTGGTATTCGCGCTGGGCGGCAATGATCCGGTCTTCGTGCAGAAACTGACGTCCGGCAGCGCCGGTGTCGCTGGCCTGCAAGGCGCCACCCATGTGGTGGTTTCTGCCGATGGCCGCTTCGTCTACACCGCTGCGGTGCCGTCGGCTGCTGCCAACAGCGCCATCGCATTGTTCCGACGTGATGCCTACAGCGGCGAACTGAGTTTCGTCGAGCGCATCCAGGATGGCCTGGGCACCTTCCAGCCGGACAGCAACGTGATCCGTGGTGTGCGCAAGCTGCATCTTTCCGCTGATGGCCGCCAGCTGTATGCGATTGCGACCGTTTCCCAGTCACTGGCGCGCTTCGATGTGGACGCCAACACCGGCGTGTTGCGCTATGCCGGGGTGCTTCGTGGCATCGGATCCACTCCGCTGCCGGCATTGGCCGGAGCACGTGATCTGGTCGCCACGCCAGGTGACGATCAGTTTTACGTGCTGAGCAACCAGGGCATCGCGCTGTTCGCGCGTGCACTCAATGGCAGCCTCGCCTTGGTGTCGGTCACGCCAGCCAGTGCTGCTGCAACCCCACGTGCGCTGGCGATGGATACGTGGGGCTCGCGCCTGTATCTGGCCGATGCGCAGGGTGCCGTGCACCTCTATGCCCGCCAGTGGAGCGACGGCGCGCTCGAACATCGCTTCACCCTGCCGCCTGTCACCACGGCCGAGCCAGGCGCCTTGCTGCACCTGCCGCCGCTGGGCGAAGTGATGTTGACGCAAGCTGGAGCAGATGCTGGACTGACGCGTTTGATTGAGCAGCCGGTGTCGCGCTGCATGGCAGAGGAAGGCAGCGAGAGTGAGCTGCCGGCACAAATCGATCTGGGCGTAAGCGGTTCCTCGCTGTTGCATTACGCCGCCACCGTGCATCCGTCGGCCCGCGGCATCTTGCGCAATGTCGCCCGCACCGTGCCAGGCGCGGGTTTCGATCCCAATCCGGACAACGACGAGGGCATCGACGAAGCCACGATCCTGGTGGTGTCCGACCTGTCCATCAGCAAGACTGGTCCAGTCACCGGGGTGGCGGGCGAATACGTGGACTACGTCATCAGCGTGACCAATACCGGTCCCAGCAACGCCTTGGGCATCCGCGTGATGGACGACCTCGATCCGGCGAAGTTCCGGGATGCCAGCTGGACGTGTGCCATCGAAGGCGAGGGCGATTCGGTGTGCCATGACATCAGTGGCACCGGCCCCACGCTCGATGCCGGCGCGGACCTGCACGTCGGCGATGTACTCAAGATTGCGCTGCGGGTGCAGGTGCATCCGGCTTTCCTCGGCGCTCTGGAAAACGCCGCCTACGTGGTGCCGGAGGATGGTGCCGTTGATCCCACTCCGGACGACCACAGCGCGCCGCCGGTGGTGACGGACGTGGTGCGTCGCCCTGATCTTTCCGTGAGCAAGACCAATGGCGTTGCCCAGTCGGTAGCGGGCGAACAGGTGAACTACGTCATTACCGTGGCCAACCTCGGCCCGTCCGATGCGCCCGAGGTGCTGGTACAGGACTTCCTGCCACAGCAGCTGCACAGCGCAAGCTGGACGTGCATCGCGCAGTCGGGCACGGGCGATTGCGGCCTTGCATCGGGCCAGGGGTCGATCAACCGGACGGTCTCGATCCCCGCTGGCGAAACCTTGATGTGGCAGCTTTCCGCGACGCTGCGTTCGTCGGCACTCGGCGAGTTGTCGAATACGGCCACCGCGCAGGTGCTCGGGGATGCAATTGATCCGGATCCGGCCAACAACAGCGCGACGGATACTGACGAGATCGTTACCCGTGCGGACCTGTCTTTGGCGGTGACAGCGCCGCAGGCCTACGATCCAGCCAGCACCCAGCCGATGCCCTATCAGGTGGGCGTGCTCAATGGCGGCCCATCGGATGCGTCGTTGACCGTGGTGTCGATCCAGTTCAATCATGCGGTCACGCACACCACGCCATCGTGCACGCCGGCACAGGGCAGCCAGATCGCGTGCAGCATCGAGGCGATTCCCGCCGGCAGCACCGGCTCGTTCACGCTTGGACTGCGTGCGCTTCCAGCAGCTCCGTCCACGCTCACGGGCAGCCTCAGCGTGGGTTCGCAGACCGCCGATCCGGTGCCGGGCAACAACACGGCGGCATCCACCACCCTGTTGCTTGCCGGCGTGGACATCGAAGCCACCATCGACGATGGCCGTATCGGGCTCTCGCCAGGCGATTCCACGCGCTACACCATCCGGATACGCAACATTGGTTCGGTCGATGCCGTCGATGCGCGCGTGGTGGTCCCGATCGCGGTCGAGCTGGTCGATGCGCAGTGGCAATGCAATGCACCTTCCGGTGCCGTGTGCTCGGCCAGCGGTACGGGTGACATCGACGACCTCGTCGTATTGCCGGCCGGCGCAACGCTGACCTACACCCTCGACGCGACACTGGATCCGGCCATCGACGTGCTGTTGCACAACATCGTCGAGCAGACCGTCACGGTGGAAGTGGATGAGGGTCAGATCGAAGTCAATGAACAGAACAACGCCGACAACGACACCAACTTGATCTTCAAGCTGATCTTCAGGGATGGATTCGAGGATCCTCCGGCGGTGCTGCGGGGCGAGCCACACGCTGCGCTGGACGGGATCGGGGCCCTGCCTGTGGCCATGCGCGTGCCATCCGATGACAGGATGTCGTGGTGGTGCGACGGGAGGAGGGCGGCATGAGGCGTGCATCCGCGACCGTGTTTGCTGCCCTCGCCGTGGCATTCGCTGCAGGCGGCGTCGCAGGCTTCACCCTGGCGCGAAGTGGGCAGGGCACATCCGACAATGAAGTGCCTGCGCGCTGGGTGGCACGCATCGATGACAACTACATCGCCGAGAGTGCCTTCATCGACGAGATGCGGCGACGCGGTGGCGAACGCCCGGGCCAGTTCCAGGAGCTGGAGCAGAAGCGCCAGTTGCTCGACGATCTTGTCTATCGTGCCGCGCTGGTGAAGGCCGCCGAGCGTGCTGGAGTGACGGCGCAGCCGGAGCTGCGCCGGGCCGTGGACCAGCTCATCGCCAACCGTTACCTGCAGGACACCTTGCGCCAGACCCAGCGCGAGTTGAATGTCAGCGATGACGAAGTGCGCGCCTTCTACGACAAGAGTGCCGACGAATACAGCGTGCCGGCGCGCAAGCGCGTGGCGATGTTGAAGATATCGGTATCGCCCGATGCCGGCGAGCCGGCCTGGAACGAAGCGCTGGCAAAGATGCGCGACGCTCGTACCCAGGCACAGAAGCTCGATGCCGGCGTACCGCACTTTGGCCCGCTGGCGCGCGATTTTTCCGACGATCCGGCCTCGCGCTATCGCGGTGGCGTGATCGGCTGGATCGCCGAAGGCCGCAGCGACCGCTACAGCCACGACCGCGCCGTGATCGACGCCACCCGCGCACTGGACGAACCGGGCAGCCTGTCCGATGTGCTGCGCGGACAGGATGGCGTCTATCTGGTCCGGTTGGTCGAAAGCGAACCGCGCCAGACACGCAGTTTCGACCAGCTCGCTGCCGGCATCCGCCAACGTCTGATGCAACAACGTCTGGCCGAATCCGAGCAGCAATTCCGCCAGCGTTTGATGCGCGAGGTTGGCGTGGAAGTGCGTGAATCCGTGCTCGCCGCGATCTCGCCGCTCGGGCCTCCGGGCCAGATACCGTCACAGCCGCAACAGCCGCCCGCCATGCCCAAGGATCAGGGGTGAACTCCGCCATGTCCCATACGAATATTCCCTTCATTGTTCGTCTCGTTGCGCTCGCGCTGTTGCTGCTTCCGCTCGCGCCGCATGCCGCCGGCATGACCCAGACCATCACCCTCAAGCCGGGCTGGAACGCGATCCACGTCGCGCTCGAACCCGACGAGAAGGAGATCGCGACGGTTTTTTCCGGCATCCCGGTGCGCAGCGTCTGGCGCTGGATACCCGGGCGCAACGAGGCCCAGTTCATCCGCGATCCGGCCGAAGGGCTGGAGAGTGTCGAAGGCTGGTTCGCCTGGTTCCCCGAGCCGCGTCCGGACGCGATGCTCACGCGCCTGTTTACCATCGACGGGAATACCTCTTATCTGGTGAGGCTGGACGAGGCTTCAGGCACGCGCCAACTCACCATTCGCGGCACCCCGCGCTTCATCCCGACCGCATGGCGGCCCAATGATTTCACCCTGACCGGTTTGCCAGTGGCGGCCAGCAATTCGCCCACCTTCACCGAGTTCTTCTCCCGCTCCACCGCGCATGAGGGGCAGCCGGTCTATCGCCTCGGCACCGATGGACGCTGGCAACTGGTCAGCGGCAGCACGCCGATCCATGCCAATGAGGCCTACTGGATCTTCACCCGCGGCAATTCACGCTATCAGGGGCGTTTGAACCTGATGCTGGATCAGGGCGAATCACTGGATTTCGACCGTTCCTTTGACGAGATGCGCTTCGTGCTGCGCAACTTGAGCGGTGTCAACGGCAGCTTCCAGATCGAACGGCTCGGCGATACGCACGTGCCTCTGTCGCTGCGACTGGAAGACGAAGAGACCGGCGAGATCGGTTGGCCGGACCTGCCCGATGTGGAAGTGATCGATGCCCCCGCCGGCGAAGACGTGTTCGTGACGCTGGCGATCAAGCGCTCCCAGTTCACCGCCGATCGCATGGAACAGATGATCGCGATCACCGACGAGCTGGGCCAGCGCATCGTGCTGCACATTGGCGGCAACACGGCACAGCGTGGCGCACTCGATGGGGTCATGCGCGGCAAGGCAGGCGGCGACAACCCGCTTCTCTACGCCGGGTTGTGGATCGGCAACATCACGATCGATCGCGTCAGCGAGGCGCAGCGCGCCGGCGTGACGCCTCAGATTGTCGGCTCGCCATTCACCCAGCGCGTGCTGATTCACGTCAACCCGCAGGGCCAGGCGCGTCTGATCAAGGACGTGATCCAGATGTGGGAGGAAGGCACGATGCGCCCCAGCAGCGTGAATCCGGCCTATCAGGAAGTCGATCAGCCGGGGCGCTATGTACTGATCACCAACAAGAACCTGATTGGCTTGTATACCGGCATGGTGGGGCGCGATGGTGTGGCGGTAGGCGTGCGCTACAGCACGGTGGCCTATGACTTCGCGGACGAGACGCTGGATTTCACCGGCGTGTTCGGCCCCGGTGGAGAGATTTCCACCGCCATCATGGTGCAGCCGGAACTGCCGACCAATCCTTTCCTGCACCGCTATCACCCTGACCACAACAACCTCGACGAGCAGTTCCTGAATTACCAGGAGGAGGCTTATCGGGTGGTGCGCAACATGGAGTTCGTTTTCACCGACGAGGATCCGCAAGGCGGCAGTACGCCGGGCTGGGGTGAGTCGGTACTCGGCGGCACCTTCGCCGAATCCATCACCGGCCTGCATCGCAATTCCATTTTCACCTCCGGAACCTTCCGCCTGCGCCGTGCTTCCACGGTGACGGTGTTGAACCAGTGAGCAAGGGACAGATCATGACTTTCTCGCGACCAATCCATTTCCCCACGTTGGCGTTGACGGGAGGTCTGTTGCTGGCCGGCTTGCTCGCGCCGCTTCAGCAGGCTCGTGCAACCTGGCCACAGAGCGTGTCGAACGGCAACGTCACGCGGACTTTGTCGGCAGCCAATGGCGACCTGTTCATCGCCGGGCATTTCAGCGGCGAAACAAGGCTCGGCAACTTCACCCTCAACGCGGTCGGCCTCCAGGATGTTTTCGTTGCGCGACTGGATGCGGCCGGGCGAGTGCTGTGGGCCAGCAGCGCTGGTGGTCAGTCGGTCGATACCGTCGAAGGCATGGCGCTGGATGCGTCCAACAACGTCTATATCGCCGGGTCTTTCTACAACACGATCGGGGTTGGCGGCACCAATATCACCTCGCGTGGTGGTCGCGATGGATTTGTCGCACGACTCAATGCGCAAGGCCAGTGGGGCTGGGCACAGGGCATTGGTGGCACAGGCGCGGACGATGCTGCCGATCTGGTGGTGCTGCCGGGCGATTCCACCCAGGTGCCGCCGATTCCCGACGCACTGATCGTCACTGGCAGTTATGCCAACAGTGCCACCTTCGGGTCCGGGAGCGGATCACTGACAGTGACGCCGTCTGTTACCGGTCGCATATCCGACGTGTTCCTGGCCAAACTGACGGTCGATGGCACCACTTGGAACTGGGCGGTCAGAAGCACCGGTTCGACCGGTACCGACAAGGGGGTGCGGCTGGCTCTGGACAGCCAGAATCGCCTGCATCTGGTCGGGAAGACCAGCGCACAACAGTACCTGGTGAACGACACGTTCCCGGTCAATGGCGACTTGGCCAACAACTGGAACATTCAAAGCAGCGGCGGCGTCGCGCACAGCATCAGCGGTGACCACCTTGGCCGGTTGCAGCAGATCGGCATCGGCAACCAGGCCGTGCCCGGTCTGGCGATGCGCAGCGGCGCGGTGTCGCTGACGCACAAGAATACCTACCACCCCGGCCCCGGCCCCATGCAACTGCAATTCCAGTTGTATCGCGGCAAGCAGGATCCCAACCTGAGAATGTACCAGTGGTGGATTCCACTACCCAGAACCCCTTTCTCATCGGGTGGCTTCAGCTACAACGTCGCCAGCGAGAAACCGGATGGGGGCGAGGACCTGGTGTTCGAGTTTCTCGCCCAGAACGGCCAGTGGTACGAGCTGCAGCGTTTCTCCGGCAGCGGCACGGAAGGAGGGCAGTACCTTAATCTGACCGCTGGCCAATCGGTTTGGGTAGATCGGACCGACATGCGCCATCCCGGTCTGAAGTTCCGCCTGCGCATGACTGGCGGCAGCGGACAGTACAGCGGCTCCATGTCAGGTATCGCCTACACGGAACATTATGACTGGTGGCACGTCGCCCACGTTTCGGTGCGCCATTACGCCACTCACGGCTTTATCCAGCCCGTCAGCAACCTGCGCGCCAGCGCGCCGAGCTTCGGCAACATCAAGCTGTTGCCGGTGGGCGCCGAGGCGAAGGACGTGGATGTCCAGACACTGGACGGAGTCACCCGTATTTACCTGGTCGGCAAATACACCAATGGGTTCACGCTCCCGCAGAGCAGTTGTTCGCTGAGTGGCAGCGGCGGCTTCGTCGTGTCCCTGAAATTCGGTGCGGAGTACGAGTGCGGTTGGCTGCGCTATGCCGGTAATTCGGAGGTCAACTCGGTCAGTGCTGCCAGTGGCCGGGTGTATGTTGCCGGCGGGTTCAGCGGAACCGCCAATTTCGCAGTGTCACCCACGGCCCCGCCTAGCACGACATTGGTTGGCAATCCGGGGGGGGACGACGTTTTCGTGGCGGCGCTGCTTGAACAACCGTCCGGAGGGATATGGGAATGGGCGACCGGCGGCAGCCAGAACCTGGACAATCCACCCGCTGCAGCAGGCGGCATGGGGGACGATCGGGCGCTCGCCATTACGGCGGCGGCAGGCGGCCAGTTGTACGTGGGCGGCAGTTTTCAGGGCGTGGCGCAGTTCGGTCCGGTGGAGGTGCTGGCGGCGCAGGCCAATGTCGATGGCTTCCTCATCAAGATCGGCAGTGATGGCCGCTTCTTCCAGCCGGAGACCTGGCCCGTCGGCGTGGCGTTGACGCCGCCGTCCGGAGCCGACGTGAGCAGCAGCTCGATGCAGCCGGATATCTATATGGATGGCCAGCTCATCCGTGAAGCCACCGGCAACGACTATCGCTGGTTCACTTGGGTCTATGAGCCGAGCAAGAAGGGGCGCCTGATTCCGTTGCAGCCCACGCCGATGCTGGAAGTGCACTGGCGCGTGCAAGGCGAGCCGATGGAAAGTTCGGCGCGCCTGGTGACGCAGGGTGCGGCGGTCTGGCCATCGACCGCGTGCGGTGAGAACGACATCCCCGGCGACAACACGCCACAGGGGTGTTACCAAGTGCATGTGGTCGGTGCGCCGGTCGAAGCGGTGCCGAACGCTTACCAGATATTCGGTGATGTCATCAATCCATCCAGCGGTTCCAGCGGTGCGACGCTGGATGGCGGTGTGTTCAATGCCACCCGCAGCGGCCATGCGAGCATCGTCTACGTGCGTGGACCGTCGGTGGATCAGAGCCAGTATCCGACCTATGTCGAGGTGGTGCGCTCGTTGCCGTATGCAATGACGCCCGGTTTCGAGGACAACGTGCAGGTGGAGATCGGCAAGAAGGTCACCCACGTTGCGCACAACGAACCCAATCGTGCCGGTTGGATAGTCAACGAACTGGCCTACTACGATGGCCATGGCAACAATGCGGCCTACAACCGTGCCGCGCGCACCGGCACCATCATTCCGGTGAATCGCAACAGTATCCGTCGCACCCAGGATTTCGGGCGTGAAATGGCGGTGGCGTGGTATCGGCGCAATGCCAAGGGCGTGTACTGGGCCAGCCAGGCTGTGCGTTACCAGCCTCGCTGGCCGCTCAACCCCGATCGCATCGTGATCGCCAGCGAGCTGGGCAGCGAGGTGTTCGGCCAGCAGATACTGAGCGCTTCACAGTTCCCGCAAGCGCACATCTACGTCCAGAACAACTTCAATGCCCCGGGGTTCAACCCCAACGACGAGCACGCCATGATGGCCCCCTCGGCCAACGGCAGTGGCGTCGATGCGGTGTTTGCGTTGCGCTCGGATTTCGGTGGCCAGGATGATCAGGCCGCGCCCTCCGATCCCTACGTGCTGCTCAAGTACTTCAACAACAGCTCGCTGGAGTGGAATTACCGCATCTATCGCGTGCTTGCCACCGGCGCGAGCTATAACCGTTTCCGCTATACCGGCACGGCCGGCACCACGGTGTCGCCGCCGTATCCGGTGCGATTGTTGCCCGGATGTTCGAATACCTTCGTCGCAGGGCAGGCCGCAGGCGAGCCGCCGCCGGCGCCGTTCTTCCAGGATCACAAGAACCAGATCTGGGCCAAGTCCGCCGGCAACGGCACGGTGCATTACTTCTATCCGATGCAGCCGGGCTTCTATCAGGACGACGACAACAACGACGTCAACGACTACGCGACGGGTGAGTGCACGCCATGGCTCGCACGACTGTCCGAATCCCAGGGTGGTGCCGGAGCGTCGAATACGCCGATTCCGGTGGAATACACCATTCAGTGGCCGGAAACCACGCCCTTGTTGATTGCCGGCGAAACCCTGCTGACGCCCAAGCGCGGCCTGCCCGATATCTACAATCAGGCGGCGGTGGAAATCGTTTATGACGACAACCGCGACAACACACCGAACGCCGGTCCTGCCGACACGCTCGCTCAGTTGATCGACCCGCTCAGTTCGCGCTGGGTGCGTCTGGCACAGTTCCCTGAAAGCGTGGCCCGGGAAATGCGTACCGATGGCTTCTTCGACATCACCGGTTCGTCCGATGGTGTGCTGAAGATGCCGGCATCGCTCGGTGAGCGCATGTACTACGACGGCATGAACCAGCGTCTGGTGTTCCAGGGCGTGTTCGACGAAACCGGCGCCGGTGATCCGCGTCTGTTGCTCAACGTGCTCAGCAAGCGGGATCGCATCGCGCTGAAGAAGCTCAACGGTGGTGACGGCAGCGAGGAATCGGATTCAGAGATCGACTGCGTTGCCACGGCGGGCTGCAACTGGGATCAGGCCATCGAGGCGCTGTACCGGCTCACGCGCAACCCCGCGCGCATCGAGGCGATCTGTCGTGACGCGACGATCAACGATAATCGCGAGCGCGTCTGCAATGATCTGGACGAGGACCTGTCACCGGACGAGCTGCTGATCGCCTACGAAGATCCGGCTGGCAACGGCATGTTGCAACCGCTCTCGGTCGTGGGCAGCGGCGCTGCCTTGACCGCAGGTGCGGCCACTGGCTCCGGTTACATGACCATCGCCTTCAACAACGATCCTTCGCTCGGGGCGTTGCCGGTATCGCTGGAAGTGATCCGCGTGGGCTGCCTGGAATCCGATGCGACCAATCCGCCGATCTTCGCCCCCTATCAGGGCCAGATCAACGTGATCTCGCCGGACAACATCTTCGACGAGCAATTGGTGCTGCGCCATGGTGGTGATTTTGGTGGCAACCCGGATGCCCTTCAGTTCGAGTGGTATTTCCGTCCCGATGCCAACGGCACGCCGCCGATGCCGCTGCCCAGCCCGGAAACCGGGCAGATGCACGGCTGGGTGCAGTTCCCGGTGGCCGATCCGAACGGCGCGGTGGAAATCAGCATCGAGGGCGCCAACATCCAGACGCTGTCGGACAATTGGTACCTGACCCGCTACCGCGGCCTGTCGGCTTGCAGCAACGAGAGCAATTGGAGCCTGTGGGCCGGCCAGCCTGGTTCAACGCCGCTTGCTCCACGCGCGCAACTGGCCGAAGGTTGGGTCAAGCGTGTGCTGGGTCGACTCAATCCGTTCGAGGCCCGCGTGCAAGACTTCGGCGAGTCGGAAACCAACAACTACGTCAGCATGCTGATCCAGTTGGGCGAGCGTTATTCCGGCCCTGTGGCACTCAACAACGATGCCGACAACCTCAACAGCATGGGCCTGATCGAGGCCTACACCACGGTGATGCGTCGTGCGTTGCAATTGTCGGCCGACTCCACGCCGCCGATCGACTACGGCCCGGCCAACGCCGCCGTCTTGCTGGTGGCTTCGCGTCTGGTGGATTTCTACACCTTGCTCGGCAACGAGGCGTATGCCGATGCGCAGGATCCGACCATCGGCATCGAGACCACCGGGGGCGAATACATGTCGCTGGCGCCGTCCATCTTCAATTTCCAGAACCAGCTCGAGTCTCCGCTGGTCGAGGAACTGGTGCTGCTGCGCGGGCGCGACGATGCGCACGGGCCGGTGGCTGCCTCGCCGGTCTACAACCGCCTGTTCTGGAACTTCACCACCGGTGATGGCGAGGTGGCGTATGCCATCAGCTACAACATCGCCGATCAGGACGTGAATGGCGTCATCAACGAATACGATGCCCGCATCCAGTTCCCGCAGGGCCACGGCGACGCATGGGGTCATTACCTGACGGCGATGAAGACCTATTACGGCCTGCTCAAGCATCCGTTCTTCAGCTGGAATCCGCAGTCCGAAGCGGTGCTGGTGGCCGGCGTGCCGATCAACGTGGACTTCCTCGACGAGCGTCAGTTTGCCGAAACCGCCGCCGCCAAGGCTCGGGCAGGCGCGGAGATCGTCGACCTGACCTACCGCACCGCGTATGTGGAAGATCCTGCTGGCCAGTGGCAGGGTTACGAAGATACCAATGCAGAACGTGCCTGGGGTCTTTCCGAGTGGGGTCGCCGCGCCGGCATGGGCGCTTATTTCGACTGGGTGACGGGCAACGCCATCCTGCCGGTGGAAGACGACAATCCGGCACACGTCGGCATCCAGCGCATCGAGCGCAACAACATTACCGACCTGCAGGAAGTCCATGCCCACTACGCAGCAATCCAGGGGCAGGTGGACAAGGCCGATGCCGGCTTGAATCCGCTCGGCCTGGCCAAGGGCGTGGTGTCCTTCGATATCGATCCCAATCAGCTCACCTGGTACAACAAGACCCAGTTCGAGCAGGTCTGGGAACGTGCGATGGCTGCGCTTTCCAATGCCGTCAAGTTGTGGGATTACGCCAACAAGCTCAACAACCAGCTGCGCCGTTCGCAAGACAGTGCCGATGACGTGTGGGATGCCTCGATCGATGAGGAAACCTCCTTCGCCAACCAGTTGATCGAGATCTTCGGCTATCCCTACATCGACGACATCGGTCCGGGTGGCACCTATCCGGATGGCTACAACGGCCCGGACATATACCACTACATGTATATGGACAAACCCGCGCTTTCGGGCACGCCCTTCGATTTCGATGGTGGTTTGGGCGATGCCCCGGAAGTAAGACGGGTCATGACCAAGACCGGTCACTATCGGCCTGCTGCCAACGGTGTGGGTTTCTTCAACTTCACTCCGAGCGAAACCTTGGGCGGCAACCTGACCAACTTGAATTGTTCGGCCACCAATGCCTTGAACGCGGGTTGCCCATTGGGTGACACTCCTGACCAGACGCTGGAGGTGAAGTACGTGCTGAGCGAGTCCTCGCTCACCGGCTATGCCTTCATCAAGCCTGAGGAATGGAGCGGGCAGCGCCGCGCGCCGGGGCGGCTCCAGCAGGTGCAGCAGGAAATGCTGATGGCGCAGATCGCGCTGAAGCAGGCCGCGCTGGAGTACGACAAGATGCGACTGGACGTGGAGGCGGCCACCAATCTGATGCGCGCCACGTTCGATGTGTCTGCCGACAACATCAACATCGCGGTCAACCAACGTAACGATCTGAAGCGCATGACCATGCAGGTGGAGGTGATGCGCAGCGTTTCCATCGTGGCGCGGCGTGTGGGTGACCAGATCAGCGAGGCGGCCAAGGAAGGGGCCGAGTGCATTCCCGATGACACCATCGCGGGCCTGGCCTTCGGCGGCGACTTGTTCTCCCTGCCCAAGTGCGGTCTGCGATTGGGCGGCTGGATTGCCTCGACCGTGGGCAACAGTGTGGCCGACGCGCTGGACATCGCCGCCAACGCCGTCGATGCGGCGAAGGAAGACGTCAGCGAACTGGCCGGCATCAGGAGTGCAATCAACGACGCCAACCTGGAGCTTTACAGCCTGGGCGGCGAAGTGGATGCGCTGCTGCGCGAGGAGCCGATGCTGCGTTCTGAAATATTTGCCCAGATGCAGGCCATCGCGCAGTTGCAGGGCGAATACAACGCTACCCTGGCTGAGGGGCAACGCGTCTACGAGCAGCTGCTCGTGTTCCGCCGTTCCGGTGCGGCCGAGACACAGGAGTCGCGTTACCGCGACATGGCTTTCCGCATCTTCCGCAACGATGCGCTGGCCAAGTACCGCGCTGCGTTCGACCTGGCTGCGCGCTACGTATATCTGGCCACCACCGCCTACGACTATGAAACCAACCTGCTCGGTGGCGACGCCAAGGCCGGCCGGCGCTTCCTGTCCGATATCGTGAAGGAGCGTTCGCTCGGGCAGGTGATCGACGGTGTTCCGATGACCGGCTCGCCCGGTCTGGCCAATTCGATGGCGCAGCTCAAGCTGAATTTCGATGTGCTGAAGGGCCAGATGGGCTTCAATACGCCACAGGTGGAAACCAACCGCTTCTCGCTACGGCGCGAACTGTTCCGTATTCCTGCAAACGAGGAAGGTGATGCGCAATGGCGTCGCATGCTGGAAGCTGCGCGCGTGCCCGATCTGTGGCAGTTGCCCGAGTTCCGCCGTTACGCGCGTCCGTTCGCGCCCGAATCGGCTGGCGCCCAGCCGGGCCTGGTGTTCGAGTTCTCCACCAACGTGAGCTTTGGCCTCAATTTCTTCGGATGGGATCTCGGCCCGCAGGACAGCAGCTACAACTCCAGCCGCTTTGCCACGCGCATCCGCTCGGTCGGTGCCTGGTTCGGCAACTACGCCGACCTGCCGCTGGCCGACGACCCGAACCTGTATCTGATCCCGGTAGGCGCGGATGTGCTGCGTGCGCCGGATCCGCTCGACTTTACCGTGCGCGAGTGGCAGGTCATGGATCAGGTGATCCCGGTGCCGTTCCCGGTTGGCACGCAAGAAATACAGGCTTACGACTGGATTCCCTCGCGTACTCTGGACGGGGCCGTCACTGATATCCGGCGCTACCCGATGATGCGTGCCTACCACTTCGCCGAGCCGTTCGACGAGGCTCAGGTCACCAGCGACAGTCGCCTGATCGGGCGTTCGGTCTGGAACCGAAAGTGGCTGCTCATCATCCCCGGGGGCACGTTCCTCGCCGATCCGAACGAGGGGCTGGACACCTTCATCCACGGTGCCAGGGTGCCCGGCGGCGGAAGCGAGCGCGACGGCCACGGCGTGGACGACATCCGCATCTTCTTCAAGACCTATTCGTACTCGGGGAACTGACATGAACCGCTTTGTCCATGCCTTCATGCGCTTCGTCGCCGTCGCCCTGTTGGCGACGGCATTCCCCGCAGCGGCCAGCATCCATGCGCCCGACCACATCTACTACGGCAGTGTCACGCTGTTCGGCATGCCGGCGCCGAATGGCACGGCGGTAGAGTTGCGAACGGTCTCGGGCAACGCCGTGCTGGCGCGTTACGTGGTCGGCAGCAACAGTCATCTTGGAGGACTGTATCGGTTGGATGTGCCAATGGATCAGGTCGATCCGCGCACCCCCGGGCGCGCCCGGCCGGGCGATCCGATCCGCATTCATGTCGCCGGACAGCTTGCGCATGAGGCAGCCGTGGGTGCCGTGGGTATCACCACGCGCCTCGATCTGGATCCACAGAACATGGGCACCGGCCCGGCCATTTCGATCGCCAATGCGCAGGTGTACGAGGGGCAGGCCGGGCAGACGCCCGTGATTCTCAATGTGTCGCTCAACACCACCTCCGATCGTGTCGTCGGCATCCAATGGGAAACCCGTGACGGCACCGCGCAGGGTGGAGCGTCGTGTGTTGCGGGCATGGATTTCGTGCATCGCAGCGGCACCTTGAACATTCCTGCTGGCCAGATGGCAGGAACGATCGCCGTGCAGGTTTGCGGCGATGAGGCCGTGGAGCCGAACGAGCAGTTCAGCGTGGTGCTTCTGTCCACCACTGATGACTACGGTGTGCTGACCACTCAATCCGTCGCGCTGATTTCGGTGCTGGACGACGACAATGTGCCGACGCTTGCCGTTGGCAATGTGCGGGTGGCCGAACCGCCCAGCGGCACGGCGACCGCACGCTTCCTGGCGACCTTGTCGCGCGCCCATGAAAACGCCGTGTCGTTCACGTGGGCGACGCAGAACGTCAGTGCGAATGCGGGAACCGACTACGTGGGTGCGGGCGGTACGGTGACGATCCCCGCGGGTGAAACCAGCGCCTATCTCGATGTCGCGGTCCTGTCGGATGCGGTGATCGAGCCGGACGAAACCTTCCGTCTGTTCTTCAGCAACCCACAGAGCCTCGGGCTGCCACAGACCTACGCGTACGGCACCATCGTCGATCCCCGGCACGATCCCGCACTCGAGGAAACCGATGCCGTCACCGATGCCGACGTGGCGGATCTGGATCAGCCCAGCGCCATCGTGCTGTCGCCGGATGGCCTGCATGCGTATGCGGCGAGTGGCACGAAGAACGCAGTGCTTCACTTCAGTCGTGATCCGGATACCGGCAAGCTCACCCATGTCGCCAGCTACAAGACCAGCGTCGCCGGGTTCAATGCGGCCAAGCTGAAGAATCCGCAGGACATCAAGCTCAGTGCCGATGGCGGCTTCATCTACGTGGCTGCACGTGGCGACAGCGCCATGACGGTGCTGGCCCGCGATCCCGGCGATGGCACGCTCACGTTCGTGCACAGTCTCGCCAACGGCGGCCAAATCCAGGGGCTGGACGATGTGGTCCGATTGGTGCTCAGCCCGGATGGCAAACATGTCTATGCGGTCGGGCGCTCCTCCAACTCGATTGGCGCGTTCGTGCGTGATGGCAGCACCGGCGAAGTTTCGTTTGCCCAAGCGTTGTCGCGTCAATCACCGGGGATGCAGTCCCTGAGCCAGCCCAACGGCATTGCGATTTCGCCGGAGGGCACGCAGGTCTATGTCACCTCCCGCATGGGCAACGCGGTGCTCGCGTTTGATCGGAACACCGATACCGCACACGCCAATTACGGACGCCTGACCTTCAAGACGAGCTATACCGATGGATTGAACGGGATCACCGGGCTCAAGGGCGCTTTCGGCATTGCGCTGTCGTCCGATGGCAGGCAGGTTTATGTCGTCTCCGAACAGGACAACAGCGTGGTCTTGTTCGATCGCACATCGGCAACCGGAGCGCTCGGTCAGCGCCGCGTCTGGAAGCACGGCGAGCCTGGGCTGCACGGGTTGCGTGGTGCGCAGGGGGTCGAAGTTGCACCCAACGGTCGGGAAGTCTTCGTCACCGGAAATCAGGACGATAGTCTGACGGTGTTCCATCGCACGACGGGAACGGGCCAGACCGCGGGCCAACTGGCTGTACACCGCACCCTGTTCAAGGGCGACAACGGCCTGAACCATCTCGATACGCCGGGCGCCATGGCATCGAGCATGGATGATCGCTACCTCTACGTCGTCGCCAGTGGCATCGGAAACAGCGCGATCGTGACCTATCGCAGGTTGTCGGCCAATGTGCTGTTCGAGGATGGCTTCGAGGATCCGCCTGCGCTGCAGGAGTAAGGCGGGATCAAAGATGCGAGCGCAGCGCGATCTTGCGCTGCGGTTTGCCGATCTTGTCGAGGAAATTGCCGAACACCGGTTCGGCAATTTCCTGCATCCTCGCGACCCGATCCAGCGTAAGCCGTTCGATCTCTTCCGGGCCGTGGCCCAGGCCTGCGGCGAGCAGTTCGTCCCGATATGCAGGCAGTGACAGCCAGCGCCGCACCAGTACCTCGTCCACTTCCAGATGGAACTGGAAACCATAGGCATTGTTGCCGTAACGGAAGGCCTGGTTCTCGCAGCTGCGGGTCATCGCCAGATGCTCGGCGCTGCGCGGGATGTCGAAGGTGTAGCTGTGCCACTGGAACACCGGCGCGCGTTCTCCCAGCGGTTGCAGGACCGGGTCGCTGCGTCCGGCGGGCGTGGTGTCGAGGTCGTACCAGCCGATTTCCGACTGGCGGTGGCGCCGTACCGGCGCGCCCAGCACATGCGCCAGCAGTTGCGAACCCAGGCAGATGCCGAGCACCGGCTTGTCCTGCGCCAGGGCCTGTTCGATCAGGTGCATTTCGGTCAGCAGATGCGGGCGCTGGCGGTGTTCTTCGACGTTCATCGGCCCGCCCAGCACGATCAGGCCGTGGTAGCGGTCCATGCACGGCGTGGCCTCGGGCTGGCGCTCGAAGTTCACGTAGCGGATGCGGTGGCCGCGCGCGCGGATCAGCGGATCCAGCGTGCCGAGCGGCTCGGCGGCGACGTGTTGCAGGACCAGGATGCGGGACATCGATCAGCGCGGACGGGCAAAATGGCGGGATGGCCCCCGACTTTGCCTGCCACGCCAGTGCCCCGCAAGGCGCTGGCGGCGACAATCGGCGAATCGGTGATGAGCAATGGTTTGGAGCAGATAACCGGATGAAATTTCAGCAGTCCGTTGAACCTGGTGCAGGCGCGATTCGCGCTGTTGTGTGGCCGCGCGCATGAGCCAGGGCTTCGATGCGCTGGTGATCGGCGGCGGTGCGGCCGGTCTGATGTGCGCGCTGACCGCCGGCCAGCGCGGCCGGCGCGTGCTGGTGATTGAACATGCCAACCGCTGCGGCAAGAAGATCCTGATGTCCGGCGGTGGCCGCTGCAACTTCACCAATACCGGCACCACGCCGGCCAATTTCCTCTCGGCGAACCGGCATTTCTGCAAATCCGCGTTGGCGCGTTTCACGCCCTGGCACTTTCTCGATATGGTCGAACGCCACCGCATCGCCTGGCACGAGAAGGAACTGGGACAGCTGTTCTGCGACGAGTCTTCGCGCCAGATCGTGCAGATGCTGCTGGATGAGTGCGCGGCGGCCGGTGTCGAAATTCGCACCAATTGCACGGTCGAGCAGGTCGAACACGAATGTGACGGGTTCATGCTGCGCACCAGCCAGGGCGTGGTGCGCGCGGCGGCGCTGGTGGTGGCCAGTGGCGGCCTGTCGATTCCGCGCATGGGCGCCACTGGTTTCGGTTTCGATCTGGCACGCCGCTTCGGCCATGAGGTGCTGCCCACGCGCGCTGGCCTGGTGCCGTTGACGCTGAGCGGGCGCCACGCCGAAGACTATGCCGAACTGGCCGGGATCGCGTTGCCGGTCACCGCGCGCTGCAACGGTATCGAATTCAGCAATGCGATGCTGCTGACCCATCGCGGTGTCAGCGGGCCGGCGATCCTGCAGATTTCGTCCTACTGGCAGCCCGGTGATGAACTGCGATTGGACCTGCTGCCCGGCGTCGATGCGTTGGCGTGGCTGCAGGAGGAGCAGGCCGCGCGGCCTGCGGCGGAGCTGCGCAATGTGCTGGCCGAGCAGCTGCCCAAGCGCTTCGCCCAGCGCCTGTGCGAACGCTGGCTGGGCAGCCGCCCGATGCGCCAGTTCGATGCGCCGGCGTTGCGGGCACTGGCCGCGCAGCTGTCCGATTGGCCGCTGGTGGCCAGCGGCACCGAAGGCTATCGCACCGCCGAGGTCACGCTGGGCGGCGTGGATACCGATGGCCTGTCTTCGAGCACGATGCAGTCGCGTCAGGTGCCGGGGCTGTATTTCATCGGCGAGGTGGTCGATGTCACCGGCTGGCTGGGCGGCTACAACTTCCAGTGGGCCTGGGCATCGGGCCACGCCGCCGGCATGGCGCTGTGAGGCATCGTGTCTCAGCTGCTGCGACGCGGCTGGATAGAATGGCGCCATGAATCTGCAAACCCTGATGTCCCCGGCCGTGCTGCTGGCGCTGGCCGCCGTGTTGTTGATTGCATTGATCGTGCTGGTGATCGAGCGCCGCCATGCGATCCGGCGCGCGCGGCAGCAAGGCCAGGCCGATGCCGAACCCGAGCGCGTGGCGCTGGCGCACGATCTGGAAGCAGCGCGTGCGCGCATCGCCGAACTGGGCCAGCGCCTGCACACCGACTCCGCCGAACTGGTACGCCTGCGCGAACGCGCCGATCTGCTTTCCGACGAACGCGCCGCGCTCGCGGCGCAGGCCGAACGCGCCGCGCAGATGGAAGCGCGCGCGTTGCAGCTCGAAGCCAGGCTGCGCGAAGCCAGCGATGCCGCCAGCCAATCCCAGGCGCGCGTGGCCGAACTTTCGACCCGCTTGCAGGAGCAGCGCACGGCCACCGAACAGCGCCTGCGCGAATTCGATGACCGGCTCAAGGCCGAACTGGCGCAACTGGCCAGCGGTCTGCTGGAGGAAAAAGTGCGGCATTTCGACGAGCGCAGCGAAAAGCAGCTCGGCAGCCTGCTGGCACCGCTGCGCGAGCAGCTCAACCAGTTCAACCAGGTGGTGCAGGGCACCAACGTGGAAATCCAGTCGCTGAAGCAGCTCAACCAGCAGATCACCGCCGAGGCCGCGAATCTGGCGCGCGCGCTGAAGGGTGACAGTCGCACCCAGGGCGCCTGGGGCGAGCAGGTGCTGGAGCGCTTGCTGGAAATGTCCGGCCTGCAACAGGGCCGGGGTTACGAGCTGCAGCAGGTGTTCAAGGGCGAGGACGGTAGCCGTCCTCGCCCGGACGTGATCGTGCGCCTGCCCGATGAAAAGGATCTGGTAATCGACGCCAAGGTCTCGCTGACGGCGTGGGACCGTGCCCTGGCCAGCGTCGAAGATGCGTCGCACGAGCAGGCGATGAAGGAGCATCTGGTCTCGCTTCGGCGCCACATCGATGGTTTGGGAAAGCGCGACTACAGCAGTGTGCCGGGCCTGCGCACGCTGGATTTCGTGCTGATGTTCGTGCCCGTGGAAGCGGCTTTCATCGAGGCGCTGCGGCGCGACGACGGGCTTTACGGTTACGCGCTGGAGCGCAACATCGCGCTGGTCAGCCCGAGCACATTGCTGGCCACGCTGCGCACCGTGGCGCATCTGTGGCGCTTGGAGGATCGCAACCTCAACGCGCAGGAAATCGCGCGTCAGGCCGGCGCATTGCACGACAGCTTCGTGATGCTGGAAAACGAACTGGCGCAGGTCGGCGAACAGATGGAACGCGCGCTGCGCACCCATGCCACGGCGGTCAAGCGTATCAGTGCCGGACGCGGCAATCTGGTCGGTCGGGTCGACAAGCTGCGCCGCCTCGGTGCCGATGCGCGCAAGCGGTTGCCTGAAGATCGCTTCGAAGCCGAGGACGATCCAGCCAATGCATCGGGCGAGAACGATGGGCTGGATGCGCCGGGGCCGGGTGGCGCCGACGAAACGTCGCAGACGTAGCTGCGACCTGCGCGCCGGATCGCGGAGCATCGCCTGCCGCAGGACGCGGCTACGCCCGCGCCGAATTTCCGAGCCTCGCCACAATCCGGCCGGAAGCTTTCATCTCCGCGACGAGTCTCCCGGCGGTGTCTTGCCGAACAGCCGGAATGCCAGCCATGCCAGGACCACGAATGCCGTGCCACCCAGCAACATGGTCAGCGGGTACGACGCCAGCAGCAGGATGCATGCGATGATTGCGCCGATGCCGAACAGGCGATCCTTGCCGCTGGGGCGTCGTGCCGACGTGCCGATCAGGAGGCTGGAACCGGCGGCGGCATAAGCCAGTACCACCAGCATCACGACCGCCTCGATGATCATTTCGAACTGGCTGGAGACTTTCGGGGTCAGGGTCAGAAGCGCGATCACGCTCATCGAGATCGCCACGATCAACAGCCCCCAGCCAGCCGCGCCGCGTGCATTGAAACGGCCGAAGATCTCCGGCAGGAAGCCACGCCGTGCCGCGCGTGCACCCAGTTCGCCGGTGACCAGCATCCAGCCGCCGAGTGTGCCGGTGGCCTTCAGTGCGGCAGCGGCGGCGATCACCGGTATCGCCCATGCGCCGAAGATGGCCCCGGATACCAGCGCGAACGGCGCACTCGAATCGGCCAGTTCCTGCGCCGGCACGATGCCCATCACCAGCACCGAGGAAATCAGGTACACCACGCCTGCGATCAGCACGCCGCCGATCGTCGCCAGTGGCACGTTGCGGGCCGGGTCGCGCACCACGCCGGCCACCATCGCGCCGGTTTCAAGGCCGACGAATGCCCAGAAGATCGGTGCAAGCGAGGCGAATGCCAGGGAGAAATCCGACTGCGGAACGGGTTTGTCGGTATTCCATTCCGCACCCGTGGTGTTCCACGCGGCTTCGTACAGCGACGTGTCGAAACTGCCCCAGCCGAAGATCAGCACCACCGCCACCGGCAACAGGCCGAACACCACGCAGAACGACTGGAAGCGCGCCACCGGGCGCGGCCCGAGCAGGTTGATCGCGAACATCAGCCAGATCAACGCTATCTGCCCGGCCACCTGCACGCCGGGCTGCGAGCCGTCGAACGGCAGCAGCATCACCAGGTAGCCGAATGCGGCTACGGCGATGGCGTTGTTGCCGATCCACGAGGACACCCAGTACATCGTGGTGGCGATGAAGCTCGCGTCGCGGCCAAGCGCCGGTCGGACGTAGTCGTCGGGCGATTCGAGGTTGGGATAGTCGCGGGCCAGACGCGCGAACGCGCCACCGAGCACCACGGCCAACAGCGTGGCGACGAACCAGCTGATCGCCGTGACGGCACCCGAACGCGCGAGCGACGCCGGCAACAGGAAGAAGCCCGAGCCGATCATGTTGTTGGCCACCACGAAGGTGGCCAGCACTGGCCCGATCTTGGGTGCAGGAACCGTCATGGGATCAGGACTTCCGGCGCAGCTTGCTGTGGCGATAGCCGTAGGCGAAATAGATGACGAAGCCGATCAGGGTCCAGCCCAGCATCACCTGCCAGTGGTCGGCGAAGGCCTGCCAGAACAGGTAGAGGCAGGCGACGACGGCGGCCGGGCAGATCACGATGGCCAGCGGCACGCGAAACGGACGGCGCAGGTCCGGGCGGGTGTAGCGCAGCACCAGCACGCAGGCCGACACCGTGGCGAAGGCCAGCAGCGTGCCCATCGACACCAGATCGCCCAGGAAGCCCAGCGGCAGCAGGCCGGCCATCGTGGCGGCGACCGCGCCGACGATCACGGTGCCGACGTGCGGGGTGCCGTACTCCGGATGCACCTTGCCGAAGAGCTTCGGCAGCAGGCCGTCCTGGCTCATCGCGAAGAAGATGCGCGGCTGGCCCATCAGCATCACCAGGATCACCGAGCTCAGGCCGGCGATGGCGGCGATCGAGATCAGGTTCTTCAGCCACGACAGGTCGGCATAGGTTTCCAGCGAGGTGACCACCGGATTGGCCGTGCCCAGCGCCGGGAACGGCAGGATGCCGGTCATGGTGGCGGCCATCGCGATGTAGAGCACGGTGCAGAACGCCAGCGAGCCGAGGATGCCGATCGGCATGTCGCGCTGCGGGTTCTTCGCTTCGCCGGCGGCGGTAGAGACGGCGTCGAAGCCGATGTACGCGAAGAACACCACGGTCGCTGCGCGCACCACGCCATCGAAGCCGAACTGGCCGGAACTGACCTCTGGCGCAATCAGCGACATGGCCGGTGGCGCGCTGGCACAGGCGGCGCGCAATTCGCCGATCAGCTCGGCCGAGTAGGTGCCGGCACTGCTGGCGATGGCGTGGCAGGCGTCCCAGTTGGCCGGGTTGATGTACTGGAAGGCGAAGGCAAGGAACAGCACGATCACGCTGACCTTCAGCGCCACGATCAGCGCGTTGACCCACGCCGACTGGGTGATGCCGCGGTAGCACAGCGCGGTGATGGCGGCGACGATCAGCACCGCCGGCAGGTTGACGAAGCCGCTGGTGGCCGCGAACGACTTGGTTTCGGCCACGTAGGTCAGCGGCGCGTCCGCAAGCATCGCCGGCAACACCACGCCCCATTGATTGAGGAAGCCTTGCAGGTAGCCGGACCAGCCGACTGCCACGGTGGAGGCCGCGAACAGGTACTCCAGCACCAGGTTCCAGCCGATGAACCAGGCCACCACCTCGCCCATGGTCGAGTAGGTGTACGAGTACGCCGAGCCCGACACCGGCAGCATGGCCGAGAACTCGGCATAGCACAGGCCGGCGAAGGCGCAGGCCAGGCCGGCCAGCATGAAGCTCAGGATCACCGCGGGGCCGGCGTAGTCGGCCGCGGCCTTGCCCGTCATCACGAAGATGCCGGCGCCGATGATCGCGCCGATGCCGAGCAGGAACAGATGACGTGCACCGAGCACGCGCTTGAGGTGGGTCTCACCCGTGAGGACGCCCTCCACGGGCTCGCCGGCATCGACGTGCCCGGCCGGTTGTATCGGCTTGGTCGCCAACAGATTCTTCAGCATGCGATGTTCCCCTCGCGTGTATCGGTGAATCAGAAAGCGGCGGGGCAAAGCCCGCCGCGACGTGCCCGGAACCTTAACGTGCGCTGAGGGTGGCGGCAAGCACGGAATGTTGCGGCTTCGGCATACTGGGCGGGCCTGATCCTCGATCTTTTCCTCGATGCCGGACATTGCCTCCTTGCTTGTTGCATTGCGCCAGTTCGGCCTGGCCGAGCCTGAGCTCGCCGCGCAGTTCCAGACTTTTCTGGACTCATCGCCCGATGCATTCGAACGCCACCATCCGCCCGGCCATTTCACTGGATCAGCGTGGCTGGTGAGTGCCGATGGCGAACGGGTGCTGTTGACCCATCACCGCAAGTTGGGCCGATGGCTGCAGCTGGGCGGCCATGCGGACGGCGACCGTGATCTCGCGCGGGTGGCGTTGCGCGAGGCGGAAGAGGAGTCCGGTCTCTCGGGTCTGTGCGTGGAGCCGGTGATTTTCGACCTGGATCGGCATCTCATTCCGGCCCGTGGCGCTGATCCGGCGCACTGGCACTACGACGTGCGCTTCGTGGTGCGGGTTGGTGCAAGCGAGGATTTTCTGGTCAGCGAAGAATCGCTGGCGCTGGCCTGGCGTCGGATCGACGAAATCGATCGTGACCCGGCAGCCGATGCGTCGTTGCGACGCATGGCCGCGCGTTGGTTGCAGAGGCGACGAAGCGAGGTGTGAGGGCGGCGCCCGTCACACCCGTCCGGCGAATTCGCCGCTTACCGTGTTCACCCAGATCATCTCGCCATTGGAAATGTACTCGGGCACCTGGATTTCGATGCCGGTGGAAAGTTTCGCGGGCTTGGGACGCTTGGTGGCGGTGCCGCCTTTCAGTTCCGGTGGCGTGTCGACCACTTCCAGGGCCACGCTCTGCGGCAACTGCAGACCGACGGGCGCATCGTCGATCAACTGGACGTGGCAGTCTTTCAGTCCGTCGCTGATGTAACCGGCAGCGTCGCCGATCAACTCCGGGCCGATGGCGTACTGGGTGTAGTCCTCGTCGTCCATGAACACGAACGCGTCCCCATCCATGTAGGAATAGGAAGCAGCGCGGCGGCTCAGCTCGATTTCCTTCAATTCGTCGTCGGCGCGCAGGCTCAGGTCGTACTTGTTCCCGCCGGGAATGCTGTACAGGGTGAAGCGGAAGGTGACGTTTCCTCCACGGGCGGTGGGTGAGCTGCGTTCGATGTCGCGAACCTGGTAAGCGGTACCGTTGTGTTCGACGACGTTGCCTTTCTTGATCTCGGATGCCTTCATGGAGCGGGCCTGGTGGGGTGGGAAAAGGGATTCAGCGGGCCTGATTGATTGCGTCGCGCTGGAGTCGCGCGGCATCGGCCGCGGCCTGCGCGAAGTCATCCCCGTCGCTGGCATGCAGGATCGCACGCGAGGAGCTGAGGATGAGGCCAGTGCGATCTGCGGCAGCACCATTGCGCAGCACCGCTGCGACATCGCCGCCCTGTGCGCCGATGCCGGGAACCAATAGCGGCATGTCGCCGACGTCACTGCGCACCTGGGCCAGTTCTTCCGGCCAGGTGGCACCGACCACCAGCGCGCAGTTGCCGTGGTCGTTCCATTCCCGCGCCACGCGTCGGGCGACGTGGCGATAGAGCGGCAGGCCGTCGATCAACAGATCCTGAAATTCGCCGGAGCCGGGATTGGAGGTGCGGCACAGCACGATCACGCCCTTGTCGGCGTGATCGAGGAAGGGCTGGATCGAGTCCTGCCCGAGGTACGGATTCACCGTGACGGCGTCCGCAGCGTAGCGCTGGAAGGCTTCGCGGGCGTAGTGCTGCGCGGTGCTGCCGATGTCGCCGCGCTTGGAGTCGAGGATGACCGGGATCGACGGATGGGCCGCATGGATGTGCGCGATCAGCCGCTCCAGCGTGGATTCCGCACCGACCGCAGCGAAGTGCGCGATCTGTGGCTTGAACGCGCAGACGTACGACGCGGTCGCGTCGACGATGGCGCGGCAAAACGCGAACACCGCATCCGGGTCGCCGTGAAGGTGGCGCGGGATCCTGGATGGTTCCGGATCCAGCCCGACACAAAGCAGGGAGTCCGCCTCGTGCCATCGATGGCGCAGTTTGTCGATGAAACGCATCGCGAAGGTCCGGTGTTGCGGTGGCAGAAGGGATCGTGCGGCGGGCGCACGCGCAACGATCGGGAAGGACGCGCGAGTCGCACGCGTCCTTCCGCGGATCACGTTACTTCAACGCCTTGAAACGCAGGCGCTTCGGGCCGGCGTCATCGCCGAGACGGCGACGCTTGTCTTCCTCGTACTCGCGGTAGTTGCCCTGGAAGAACTCCACGTGGCTGTCGCCCTCGAAGGCGAGGATGTGCGTGGCGATGCGGTCCAGGAACCAGCGGTCATGGCTGATGACGAAGACGTTGCCGGGGAATTCCAGGATGGCGTCTTCCAGCGCGCGCAGGGTTTCGATGTCCAGATCGTTGGACGGTTCGTCCAGCAGCAGCACGTTGCCGCCCTGCAGCAGCGTCTTGGCCAGATGCAGACGGCCGCGCTCACCGCCGGACAGGCTGCCGACCATCTTCTGCTGGTCCTGGCCCTTGAAGTTGAAGCGGCCGATGTAGGCGCGCGACTGGATCTCGATGCCGTTGATGGTGAGGATGTCCGAGCCGCCGGAAATTTCCTGGAAGACGTTGTGATTGCCCTCCAGCTTGTCGCGGCTCTGATCGACGTAGGCCAGTTGCACCGTCGGCCCCATCTCGATGCTGCCTGTGTCGGGCTTTTCCTGCCCGATGATCATGCGGAACAGCGTCGATTTGCCGGCGCCGTTGGGGCCGATGATGCCGACGATGGCGCCTGCGGGTACCAGGAAGCTCAGGTTGTCGATCAGCAAACGGTCGCCGAAGCTCTTGCTGACGTTCTTGAACTCCATCACCTTGCTGCCCAGGCGCTCGCCGGGCGGGATGAAGATTTCGTTGGTTTCCTGACGCTTCTGGTAATCGACCGATTGCAGCTCCTCGATCCGCGCCAGGCGCGCCTTGCCCTTGGAGCGGCCGCCCTTGGCGTTTTGCCGGGCCCATTCCAGTTCCTTCTGGATGGCCTTCTGCCGGGCCTTTTCCTGGTTTTCCTCCTGCTTCAGGCGCTCGTCCTTCTGCATCAGCCAGTCGGTGTAGTTGCCCTTCCACGGGATGCCGCGGCCGCGGTCCAGTTCCAGGATCCACTCGGCGGCGTTGTCGAGGAAGTAGCGGTCATGGGTGACCGCCACGACGGTGCCGGTGTAGCGCGCAAGGAACTGTTCCAGCCATTCGACCGATTCGGCGTCGAGGTGGTTGGTGGGTTCGTCGAGCAGCAGCATGTCGGGCTTCTGCAGCAGCAGGCGGCACAGTGCGACGCGACGCTTTTCACCACCGGAGAGCTTCCCGATCACCGCATCCCACGGCGGCAGGCGCAGTGCATCGGCGGCCACTTCAAGCTGGTTCTCCAGGGTGTGCGCATCGCCGGCGGCGAGGATCGCTTCGAGGCGCTCCTGTTCTTTCGCCAGTGCGTCGAAGTCGGCGCCTTCCTCGGCATAGGCGGCATACACCTCGTCCAGTCGCGCCTGGGCCTGCAGCACCTCGCCGACACCTTCTTCAACCGCCTCCCGCACGGTCATGTTCGGGTCGAGCTGCGGTTCCTGTTCCAGGTAGCCGACCTTGATGCCGGGCTGCGGGCGGGCTTCGCCTTCGAAATCCTTGTCCACGCCGGCCATGATCCGCAGCACGGTCGACTTGCCGGCGCCGTTCAGGCCGAGCAGACCGATCTTCGCGCCCGGAAAGAAGGAAAGCGAGATGTCCTTGATGATCTGCCGCTTGGGCGGGACCACCTTGGACACGTGGTTCATGGTGTAGATGTATTGCGAGGACATGGCAGGACACTCGTGAAGCGCGCGACGCGGCTGCCCGCCGGGTGGCGGGGGCGTCTGGCGACGGGGAAGCCGTGCATTATCCCCCAGCGTGGCATCGGCTGCCATGGGCGGACAGCGGCACGGCGATGCCCCGGGCCGGCAGGGTGCCGCGCATTGCCTGCAATTGGCCATGAACTTGCCCGGTGCCTGACCGCTGCCGGCGTTGGAATGGACATCCAACTCCATGATGCGATGAGGGGCGACGCCATGCGTACGGGTTTGAAATTGGTGCTGATCGGGGCGCTTCTGGTGGCGCTGATGGTTCCAATGCTGATGTTGCGCGGACTGGTGTGGGAGCGCCAGCAGCGCGGGTTGGAGGCAGCCGCCGACATCGCCCGTTCCGGCAGTCGCGAGCAGCATCTGGTCGGGCCTCTGCTGCTGGTTGACGCCGAGGAAACCCTGCGTCGCACCCGGACGATGCGGGAGGGCGATGGTCCCGTCGACGTGTTTCATGAGGATGTCAGACAGCGCCGCCAACACCTGATTGCACCGGACACCCTGACGATCGACAACCGCCTCACCGCGCACGAGCGCCGCCGCGGCCTCTTCGGAGTCCAGATCTACACCGACCAGTTGAATGCCGGCGCGCGGTTCACGCTGCCCGCACCTCCGCCGATCGAAGGCGAGCGCATCGCGCATCGCTGGCTCGGTGCCGCATTGATCGTCGGCGTGGGCGATGCGCGTGGCATCCAGCGCCTGAACCTGCGCGTGGACGGACGCGAACAGCGGGTGGAACCGGGCTCGCGCATCGGCTTTCTTGCCGAAGGCGTGCATGCGCCGCTTGATGTTTCCATGCTGCTGGCCGGGCAGGCGATGGAGGTGGAGATCGACGCCCAGATCCAGGGATCCCGGTCGCTGCAGTGGTCGCCGCTCGCCGGCGAAGCACGGGTGTCGGCGCAGGCCGACTGGCCGCATCCGGGGTTCGTCGGTCAGCGCTTGCCGGATGATCCGTCGATCGATTCGGCCGGCTTTTCCGCCACCTGGACGGTGTCGCGGCTGTCGAGCCAGTCGCTGCAGGCATTGGCGCGCTGCGAAATTGAGGCCGGCCAATGCGCGGCGGTGAGCGATGCTGGCTTCGGCGTGCGCCTGGTCGATCCGGTGGATCGCTACTTGAAGACCGAGCGCGCGATCAAATACGCCCTGTTGCTGCTGGTGCTGGTGTTCGGCGCGGTGTTCTTCCTCGAAGCCCTGCGTGGGGTGGAGGTGCATCCGTTGCAATACGGCCTGACCGGCATCGCATTGGCGATGTTCTTCCTGTTGCTGCTGTCGCTGTCCGAACACATCGGCTTCGGTCCGGCCTACGCTCTTGCAGCCAGCGCCTGCGTCGGGCTGATCGCTTTCTACATGGAAGCGGTACTGGGCAGCCGCAAGCGTGGAATGATCTTCGGCCTGTTGGTTGCCGGCCTGTACGGCCTGCTCTACGGCCTGCTGCAATCGGAAGACTATGCCCTGCTCACCGGCTCGCTCGCGTTGTTCGCCCTGCTGGCAGGCGTGATGCTGGCGACGCGGCGGCTGGACTGGCGGCGGGTCGGACAAGCGCGCTGAGTCCTGCCGGATCCGCCGGCTTGCCTGCGATGGCGGTGCGCCCGCGCGGCGCGGGGTATCATGATGGCCTTGCCAAGGAGGTTCTGCGCATGTACCACACGACCACCACCATCGCCGCGTTCGATCCCGAACTGGCCCGCGCCATCGCCGATGAATCGCAACGACAGGAAGACCACGTCGAACTGATCGCCAGCGAGAACTACGCCAGCCCGGCGGTGATGGAAGCGCAGGGCAGCCAGCTCACCAACAAGTACGCCGAAGGGTATCCAGGCAAGCGTTATTACGGTGGCTGTGAATTCGTGGATGTGGCCGAACAGTTGGCGATCGAGCGCGTCAAGCTGCTGTTCGGTGCCGACTACGCCAACGTGCAGCCGCATTCGGGTTCGCAGGCCAATCAGGCGGTGTATCTCGCGCTGTTGCAGCCGGGCGACACGATCCTCGGCATGAGTCTGGCGCACGGCGGACACCTGACCCACGGCGCCAAGGTCAATGTCTCGGGCAAGCTGTTCAACGCGGTGCAGTATGGCGTCAACGACGCCGGCCTGATCGATTACGACGAAGTCGAGCGCCTGGCCGTGGAACACAAGCCGAAGATGGTCGTGGCCGGGTTCTCGGCCTACTCGCAGGTGGTGGACTGGGCGCGCTTCCGCGCCATTGCGGACAAGGTGGGCGCCTACCTGTTCGTGGACATGGCGCATGTCGCCGGGTTGATCGCGGCCGGCGTCTATCCCAACCCGCTGCCGCATGCGCACGCGGTCACATCCACCACGCACAAGACGCTGCGCGGCCCGCGTGGCGGCATCATCCTGGCCAGCAAGGCGGGCATGGGCGAGAGAACGGAAGAGATCGAAAAGAAACTCCAGTCCATCGTGTTCCCCGGCATTCAGGGCGGCCCGCTGATGCACGTGATCGCGGCCAAGGCGGTGGCGTTCAAGGAAGCGCTTGATCCGTCGTTCAAGAGCTACCAGCAGCAGGTCGTGAAGAACGCGCAGGCGATGGCGGACACGCTGATCGCGCGTGGCTACAAGATCGTTTCCGGCGGCACCCGCAATCATCTGATGCTGGTGGACATGATCGGCAAGGACGTGTCCGGCAAGGACGCGGAAGCCGCACTCGGCCGCGCGCATATCACCGTCAACAAGAACTCCGTACCCAACGACCCGCGCTCGCCGTTCGTCACCTCCGGCCTGCGTCTCGGCACGCCGGCAGTCACCACGCGTGGTTATGTCGAGCAGGACTGCGTCGATCTGGCCAACTGGATCGCCGACATCCTCGACAATCCCAATGATGAAGCTGTCATCGCGCGGGTGCGTGACGCGGTGACGGCGCAGTGCCGCAAGTATCCCGTGTACGGATGAGCGTGCGCGCCTGATGCACTGCCCCTTCTGCCAGCACGAAGACACCCGCGTCATTGATTCCCGCGTCAGCGAGGATGGCAGCACGATTCGTCGCCGGCGCGAGTGCGGCCAGTGCGGCGAGCGCTTCAACACGACCGAGTCGGCGGAACTCAAGCTGCCCACGCTCGTGAAGGGCGACGGGCGGCGCGAGCCGTTCGACGTGAACAAGCTGAGGCGCTCGATGGAGCGCGCGCTGCACAAGCGTCCGGTGCCCGAAGAGCAGCTCGAGGCTGCGGTGCGCGCGGTGGTGCATCAGGTGCGAATGATCGGCGACCGCGAATTGGCCTCGCGCCGGCTCGGTGATTTCGTGATGGCGCAGATGCGCAAGCTCGATCACGTGGGTTATGTGCGCTTTGCCTCGGTCTATCGCCGGTTCGAGGATGTCGCCGATTTCCGCGAGGAGATCGAAATGCTCGAACGCGATTTGCCCAGTGGCGAGGAACAGCTGCCCCTGCTCGCCGGTGAAGTATTGCCATTCGGCAAAACGGTGGAGAAGGGACGCAAGCGGTGACGTCGATTGGCGCGACGCATCGCGTCTTTCGCTTCATCCGGCATCGCGTTCGCGCGCAATGGTACCTCGGCCCACGATTTCACCTTCCGCTGTTGTTGTCCGGCCCACTCATGCTTTGGCTGTGGAATGCATGGCGCAGTCCGTGGGGATGGGCGCTGTGCCTTGTCTTCATTCTCTGGTGCGCGCGCGGCTGGTGGCGTGAGGCGCAATCGGAGCAGCAGTTCTGGGAATCACGCCGTGGCCTGAGGGTCTGGTTGGTAGATGGGCGTTTGCACGTTTCCGATGGCGAGCTTGAAACGGAAGTGCCGGATGATCTGGGCGATGTTCGCGCGATCGACGCCATCGTTGATCGCAAGGGCAGGGTCGAACGACTGCTGGTCGAGCGTGGAGAGGGGCGAAAGGGGCTGTATCTTGGGTTTGACGATATGGATGCCTTTGCCCGGGAGTTTCGTATGCATGCGCCGCAGGCCCGATTTCGGCGAGTCCGTGTGACATGGGCGACCACGCTCAGGGAGGTGCCATGAGTGCATCAGGCTTTTCGGCAACAGACCACGCGATGATGGTGCGCGCGCTGCGCCTCGCAGAGCGTGGCGTCTTCACCACACGGCCGAACCCGATGGTGGGCTGCGTGGTTGCGTGCGGTGACGAGATCGTCGGGGAAGGCTGGCACCAGCGTGCCGGTGGTCCCCACGCGGAAGTGTTCGCATTGCGTGCCGCCGGCGAACGAGCCCGCGGCGCAACGGCCTATGTCACGTTGGAGCCCTGTGCCCACCATGGCCGCACGCCGCCGTGCGTCGATGCGCTGGTCGAATCCGGCGTGGCGCGTGTGGTCGCGGCGATGCGCGATCCCTTTCCGCAGGTGGCTGGCCATGGCTTCGAGCGGCTGCGCGCGGCGGGCGTGGTGGTCGATACGGGTCTGTTGGACGTGCAGGCGCGTGAGCTCAACCGAGGATTCCTCTCGCGGATCGAACGTGGGCGCCCCCGGGTTCGGGTGAAGCTGGCGATGAGCCTGGATGGGCGCACCGCACTGGCCAATGGCGACTCCAAATGGATCACCGGCGAAGCGGCACGGACCGATGTGCAGCGCTGGCGTGCCCGTGCCGGTGCCATCCTGACCGGCAGCGGTACCGTGTTGGCGGACAATCCCCGATTGACTGCACGCGTGCCCAATGCCGACATCGCGCCGGTATTGCGGGTGGTGATGGATCGCGCCTTGCGGACGCCTGCAGGCATGCACGTGCTGGCGGGTGACGCGCCGACACTGGTGTTTCACGCACCCGATGCCATGCCGGATGCGCGCTACACGCAGGTCGAGTGCGAATCGCTGGCGCTGGCGGGTGATCGCCTTTCCTTGCCGCTCGCACTGGAGCGCCTCGCCGCGCGCGGCATCAACGACGTTCATGTCGAGGCCGGGCCGGTCTTGTCTGGCGCGTTGTTCGAACAAGGATTGGTCGACGAGTTGCTGCTGTATGTCGCGCCCGTTTTACTCGGATCGAGCGCTCGTCCATTGCTTCAATTGCCGGCGCTGGCGGACATGGCGGAGCGGTGGCATCTGCAGGTCGTGGATCACGGCAAAGTCGGTGAGGACTGGCGGCTGGTGCTTCGCCCGAGCTACCAGACACCTGGTCAGGATGGGCGCACACCCGCCGTCCCGGCACGGCAACGTGTGATGATGGCGCCGAACCCTGTGTTTTCGGAGCGAACACGATGATCCACGTCGCACAAACGTTGACGGCCCTGGTGGCGGTGTTGCACCTGTGGTTTCTGGTGCTGGAAATGTTCCTTTGGACCACGCCGAAAGGCCGTCGAACGTTCGGTCTGACCCCGGAATTCGCGCAACAGACCCGCACTTTGGCGGCCAATCAGGGGCTCTACAACGGGTTTCTGGCTGCCGGACTGGTCTGGGGGCTGTGGCTGGGCGAAGGCGGTTTCGCGATCCGCCTGTTTTTCCTTGGCTGCGTGGTGGTGGCGGGCGTGTTTGGCGCGATGACGGTGGGGCGGAAGATCCTGTTCATCCAGGCGCTTCCGGCCGCGCTCGCGATCGGCGCATGGCTGGTTGCACGCTGAACGAAATACCGTGTGCGCTTGTCCGCGCGGGATCGGCCCTCCATCATGCGCATCCCGCCGTTTCGGCGGGCACGTCTTCAGGGCGGGGTGCAAGTCCCCACCGGCGGTAGGTCGCGGTTCGCCGCGATGAGCCCGCGAGCGCTTGCGCGCAGCGCAAGGTCAGCAGATCCGGTCCGATGCCGGAGCCGACGGTCACAGTCCGGAGTGAAGAAGACGATCCGCAGCGGCCACGCCGCGACGGATACGGCCTTGACGGCGTTTTTCGCACCCCTTTTGCGGAGAACGACCCATGTTTACCGGCATCATCCAGGCCCTCGGCCGCATTTCCCGCATCGAGCCGCGTGGCGGCGATGTGCGGCTGCATCTCGATACGGGCAGCCTTGATCTTTCCGACGTCGCGCCCGGCGACAGCATCGCCGTGTCCGGCGTCTGCCTGACCGCGCTGGAACCGTCCGCGCAGGGCTTTTTCGCCGATGTCTCGAATGAAACCCTGGGCCTGACCACGCTCGGCGACGCGGCCGAAGGCGAGGTGGTGAATCTGGAAAAGGCGCTGCGTCTGGCCGACCGCCTCGGTGGGCATCTGGTCACCGGCCACGTTGATGGTCTGGCGGAAGTGACCGCCATCGAAACCGACGCGCGCTCGCAGCGCTGGTGTTTCCGGGTGCCGTCCGGACTGTCGCGCTACATCGCGCGCAAGGGTTCGGTCTGCATCGACGGCGTCAGCCTCACGGTGAACGCGGTCGACGGCGACGAGTTCGAGGTCAATCTGATCCCGCATACGCAGCAGGTCACGACGTTCTCGCAGCGGCAGGTCGGCGATGCGGTCAATATCGAAGTGGATCTGATGGCGCGCTATGCCGAGCGGCTGTTTGAAAAGGAGACGCAGGCATGAGCTTTGCGACGATCCCCGAACTGATCGAAGACATCCGCGCCGGCCGCATGGTGGTCGTGGTCGATGACGAAGACCGCGAGAACGAAGGCGATCTGGTGATGGCCGCCAGCCTGGTGCGGCCCGAAGACATCAACTTCATGGTCACGCATGGGCGCGGGCTGGTGTGCCTGCCGATGACCACCGAGCGCTGCGAACGCCTAGGCCTGCCGCTGATGGCGCGCGACAATCGCTCGCAGTTCCGCACCGCGTTCACGGTCTCGATCGAGGCTGCGCAGGGCGTCACCACCGGCATTTCCGCCGCCGACCGCGCCCATACCATCCAGACCGCGGTGAAGGCCGATGCAGCGCCCGATGATCTGCACCAGCCCGGCCACATCTTCCCGCTGATCGCCCAGCCCGGTGGTGTGTTGCGCCGTGCCGGCCATACCGAGGCGGCGGTCGATCTGGCGCGGCTGGCGGGGCTGGAACCGGCTGGCGTGATTGTGGAAATCCTGAATCCGGACGGCACCATGGCGCGTCGTCTCCAACTCGAAGTTTTCGCGCGCGAGCACGGCCTGAAGATCGGTTCCATCGCCGATCTGATCCAGTACCGGCTGCGCACCGAGCGTGGTATCGAGCGGGTCGATGAACGCGAGGTGCAAACCGATGCCGGCCCGTTCCGTCTGGTCAGCTACCGCGATCTGGTCGATGGCGCACTGCATTTCGCGCTGGTCCATGGTGATCCGGCCGTCAGCGAAGAAGCCTTGGTGCGGGTCCATGTGGAAAACGTGCTGACCGATCTCCTGCATCTGGAACGAGAAGATTTCGGCATCACGCTTTCCCGGGCCCTGCGTGCGGTTCGCGAGGCGACGTGCGGGGTTGTGGTGGTGCTCAGCGAAACACCCGGTCCAGAACACGTGCTGGCGAGGCTGCGCGGGGATGCGCAGAGCACATCCTCCGAAGGTCCGACGCAATGGCGACGCAATGGTGTGGGTGCGCAGATTCTGGCGGATCTCGGCGCGCGCCGGCTGCGCGTGCTTGGGACGCCGCGTCGCCAGGTGGCGCTGGCGGGTTTCGGGCTGGAACTGGTCGGTTACGTGGAAAAGTGCGTCTGATGAAGGCTCGTCATTGCCGCAAAGGCGCGGTGCCAACGCGGATGCGCGTTAGAATGCCGCTTTGATATCCCCAGTCATTTCTCCATGAGCCATTACGAAGGCCAGATCCGCGTTTCCGACGGCGCGCGATTCGCCATCCTCGCCAGTCGCTGGAATCCGAGCATCGCCGATGCGTTGGTCGATGCGGCCCGCACCACGCTCCATTCCAACGGCATTGCGGTCGAGGCCATCGACGTGATCCGCGTGCCCGGCGCATGGGAATTGCCGCAGGCCACGGCCCGTGTTGCCGAAGCGGGCAGGCATGTGGCGCTGATCGTGCTGGGTTGTGTGGTGCGCGGCGAGACGCGGCATTACGAACACGTGGCCGATGGCTGTGCGCAGGGATTGATGCAGGTGGCGCTGCAGTACAGGCTGCCCGTGCTCAACGGCGTGCTCGCGGTGGAGCGACACGAGGATGCGGTGGCGCGCGCAGGTGGAATTCACGGCAACAAGGGCGAGGAGGCGGCATTGGCCGCCATCGAAATGGCCGATCTTTGGGAGCAGTTGGCATGACAGGACACCACTCTCGCCGCATGCGGCCCGATGGCATCGATCCGGCTGCGCGTTCGCGCGCCCGGCGTCGCGCGCTGCAGGCGCTGTATGCCTGGCAGCTTTCCGGTCAGGACATCGCGCAGGTGATCGCCCAGTTCCGCAGCGAGCAGGACATGGAAATCGCCGATCTGGAGTATTTCGAGGACCTGCTGCGCGGTGTCAACGGCAATCTGGCGAAGATCGACGAAGAGCTGCGCCGTTTCGTGGACCGTGACATCGCCCAGATCGATCCGATCGAGCGCGGCGTGCTGCGCCTGGCGGCTTACGAACTGCTGTTCCGCATCGATGTGCCGTACCGCGTGGTGTTGAACGAGGCGATCGAAACCACCAAGCGTTTCGGTGCCGATCATGGCCACAGCTATGTCAACGGCGTGCTGGATCGTGCCGCGGCGGAATGGCGCGGGGCCGAAGCGACGCTTGGCCGCGGCTGACCTGGCCACATCGCGCGGCGTGTCCGGCATGGCCGAATTCGACCTGATTGCCCGGATCCTCGCGCGGGCCGGCGTCCGTGCCGACGTGGCGCTGGGCATCGGCGACGATGGCGCGTTGCTTGTGCCGCCCGCCGGGCAACAGCTGGTGGCAGTTTGCGACACGCTCAACGCGGGTGTGCATTTCCTGCCCGACGCCGACCCGGCCGATATCGGCTGGAAGTCGCTGGCCGTCAATCTCTCCGATCTCGCCGCGATGGGCGCGACGCCGTCGTGGGCCCTGCTGTCGCTGTCGTTGCCGCAGGCCGATGCGGATTTCGTCGAGCGTTTCATGCAGGGATTTTCCGCGCTGGCCGATGAAAGCCAGATCGCGCTCGTTGGCGGTGATACCACCCATGGCTCCTTGTCGGTGGGTGTCACGGCGCTGGGGTTCGTGCCCGCGGGAATGGCGATGACCCGCGGCGGCGCGCGGCCGGGCGATGCGGTATACGTCAGTGGCACGTTGGGCGATGCCGCTGCGGCGTTGCGATTGCAGCAATCTGTCGACGGCGCGGCTGGAGTGTCCCCCGCACTGCTCGCGCGACTGAATCGTCCGACCCCGCGGGTCACGTTGGGGCAGGCGCTGCGCGGTGTGGCCAACGCCGCCATCGATATTTCCGATGGATTGCTGGCGGATCTGGCGCATGTCGCACGCGCGAGCGGCGTGGGCATCGAATTGCAGGCCGGCGCGCTGCCGATCTCGAAGGCACTTTCGGCCCTGGCCAGCGCGACGCAACGCGTGCGCTGGCAGGCCACCGGCGGGGATGACTACGAACTGGCGTTCACGTTGCCGCCCGAGCGGGTGCCGGCACTGGAAGGACTGGGCGTGACCTGCATCGGTCGCGTCGTGGCGGGTGAGGGCGTGCGATTGCGCGATGGCACGGGAGAAAGCGTCGTGTTCGAACAAGCGGGGTGGGAGCATTTCACCGGAGCGACGCAATGAGTCGTCGCGTTCCTGGTGCCGCAAAGCGTCTGCTTGTGCATCCGGCGGGTTGGATCGCGACCGGATTCGGTTCGGGGTTGGCGCCGGTGGCGCCCGGCACATTCGGTTCACTCGCGGCACTCATCCCGTGGTTGGCGCTGCGCGAGTTGCCGCTTCCTTACTACGCGCTCGCGCTGATCGGCGCGTTCGTTGTCGGCACATGGGCGTGCCAGTGGACGATTCGCAGGCTTGGTGTGGAAGACCCGGGACTGGTGGTCTGGGACGAGTTCGTCGGCCTGTGGATCGCGCTCGCCATGCTGCCGGATCGCTGGTATTTCGTCGCAGCGGGTTTCGCGCTGTTCCGCTTCTTCGATATCGTGAAGCCGTGGCCGGTGCGCTGGGCCGACCGCAAGATCAAGGGGGGGCTGGGCACGATGCTCGATGACGTGCTGGCCGGCGTGTTCGCGTTGCTTTGCGTGCAGGCGCTGGCGTGGTTCGTCGCACCGTGATCGCGACTCCTCGCGGCCGCCGCAGTGGCGGTGGGCAGTTCAACGAAACGGGAATCAGGCGTCGTCGAGACTGAAGGCGTTGCGGATCCATTCGATCTGCGGCGTCGCGATGTCGCCGGCAATCGCCACCACGTCGAAGCGGCATGGTCGCTGCGCCTCGCGTGGATGCGAGGCCAGCCATAGATTGGCCGCCTGCGCGATGCGACGACGTTTGGTGCCGGTGACGGAGAGCGATGCGCCGCCGAAGCGGGCATCGCGGCGATAGCGTACTTCGACGAACACCAGAATGTCGCCGTCGCGCATCACCAAGTCCAGCTCGCCGACGCGATAGCCCGCGTTGAGTGCCACGGTTCTCAGGCCGGCGTGTTCCAGATGGGTCCGAGCAACCGCTTCGAATGCCTGACCGGTATCGCGTGTCGCCATCACGTGCTGATCAGGGCTGGCGGAACTGGATATCGTCGCCGATCAGGCCCGGTTCGCGTGCCGGCTGGATCCGGCCGCCCTGAAAACGCGCCCAGCCGGGCGTGCGCAGGATTTGACCGAAGCCGTCGAAGCGCAGCACACCGGTGGCCCCGGTCAGCGTGGCCTGCGGGTCGCGGGCGAGGTGTTCGAAGTATCCGATCAGGCGGAACGCATCCAGCCCGAAGGCGAACAGTCGCGCGCTGCCGCCGCGAGTGGTTTCCAATCCGCTCAGCGCGTTACGTGCGGCATGACCTGCGAGTTGATCCACCAGCAGCCAGGGCGCTTCGGTAAATTCGATGCCGTCCAGTTCGCGATCCAGGCGGGCGTTGCCGGCGCCGGCGGTGATCTGCGAGGTGGCGTAGATCGGCAGGTCGTAGACACCGGCGACGCGCAGCTGCGGCACCAGCAGGCGCGCCTGTTCGGCACGACCGGCGAAGAAGATCGCGTCGGCATCCACTTCCATCCGGTTTTGTTCGATCCGGGTGTCGCCATCCGCTGCGACGGCACGTGCGCCCGCCTGTGCGATGGCGCTGTTGATCGCGGCGCCGAAGTTGGGGTTGCCTTCCGGCAGCTGCACGGTGGCAACGATGCGTCCGCCGCGCTGTTCCAGACGTTGCGCCAGCGCCGCAGTGGCGCGCTGACCGTATTCGTCATCGCCGCGCACCGCTAGAACGCGCAGGCCACCGCGCTCGGAAATGCGGTTGGCCGCGGCCACGCCTTCGTCTTCGGGCGTCAGGGCGAAGCTCATGCTGCCCGGCGGCGGTGGCGTTGCGCCGCCGCGATTGAGTGCGAGAAGAGGCACCGTGCCTTCGCGGTCGGCGTCGAAGATCGCCATCACCTCTTCGCGCCCGAGCGGACCGACGATGGCCTGCGCACCGTCGTGCAACGCGGTGCGATACGCCTCCAGCGCGGATTCCGGACGGTTGCCGGTGGCATACACGCGCACCTCGGGGCGGCTGCGTGTTTCGTCGTAATAACCCGCGATGAAGCCGTCGCGTACCGCCTGCGCGGCGTTGCCCAGTGCGCCATCGAGTGGCAGGAGCAGGGCGATGCGGTTGAACGGGCGGTAGCCATCGGGGGATGCGGCCACGCGTTCATCCGCGTCAGACGGGAGATCGCCGGTGTAGGGGCGCGGTAGCGCGAGGCCGCGCGCGATCATCGTGCGTGCCGCATACGGGTAGAGCGCGTGCCCGGCAGGCAGTGACGCGGCGCCGAACGAGAGGGCGTTGTCGTCCAGTCGGGTGAGCAGAGACTGGATGCTGCGCGCATTCTCGCTGCGCTCGCGGCGCGGCAGCACGGCATCCAGTTCGGCACGCGCGGTGGCGGCGAGAAAGAGGTTGTCGCTGGCCTCGGCGGCGCGCGCGCGCAATTCCAACTGACGTGCACGGTGCGCTTTCGGGGCGGACGACGAGATCCCGTCAAGCAGGGTGAGGGCCTGCTCGGGCTGGCGGCGGGCCAGGGCGATCTCGGCCTGTACAAGCGCCAGACGCTGCAGTGCGTCGCCGTCGAAACGGCGGGTTGAAACGCCTTCCAGTGCGCTTGCGGCCCGCTCCAGCTCGCCTTCCTCGCGCCATGCCTCGGCGGCACGCAGGCGCAGAAGGTCGCGTTGGCTGCGATGGCTGGCTGCGGCGTCGAGGAAACCTTCCGCCGCGCGGGCGAAGTCGCCGCGTGCGAAATCGCTTTCAGCAGCGATGGCGGCGTCGGAGGTGGCCTTGGTCGGCATCGAGTCGCACCCGCAAAGGAGCACGGCACAGGCCAGGATCGGCAGGAAAAGGCGCGACAGGGTTCGCGGCATGGCGGAAAGCTCGATTTGAGGCGAAAGCCGAATCATACCGGCAGCGGCGCGGATACAATCCGCGCGCGGTCGGCCGATCGCATCCTTCCGGAATTTTCCCGCGTGAACACACAAGACACCTTGCCGGTTTTGGGTTGGCGCGAATGGGCGGGGTTGCCGGATCTGGGGATTGGCGCGGTGCTGGCCAAGATCGACAGCGGCGCGCGCAGTTGTGCCTTGCATGTGGACTGGCAGCGCTGCGAGTTCGATGGCTCCGGTGTCGAACAGGTGGTCTTTGGTCTGTGCCCGCAGGAGAGCGGGGTGGCGGTGGAATGTCGCGCACCTGTACTGGACCGACGACCGGTCACCGACTCGGGCGGGCGCTGCACCGAGCGCGTGTTCATCCGGACCACGTTGCGCCTCGGGCATTGGCAGCGCGAGGTGGAGATGAATCTCACCCACCGGCGCGGACTTCGGCACCCGATGCTGGTCGGGCGCACCGCGCTGGCTGGCGCCTGGTTGATCGATCCGTCGAGCAAGTATGCATTGGGGGGCGCGCCATGAAACTGGCCATCCTGTCGCGCAACAGCAAGCTCTACTCCACCCGCAGGCTGGTGGAGGCCGCGCGTGCGCAAGGGCACAGCGTTCGGGTGCTCGACCCCTTGCGTTGCTACATGGGCATCGCGCCGGGCGTGTTCCAGATGCACTACAAGGGACGGGAACTGGCGGGTCTGGATGCGGTGATCCCGCGCATCGGCGCCTCGATCACGCGTTACGGCACGGCGGTCTTGCGCCAGTTCGAGCTGATGGGGGTCTACACCCCGAACATCGCCGACGCGATCGCGCGGTCGCGCGACAAGCTCAGGTGCCAGCAGCTGATGGCCGCCAACGGACTCGGCATGCCGCTGACCGTGGCAGGCGACAACCCCGACGACACCACGGACCTGTTGGCGATGCTGGGTTCGCCACCCCACATCGTCAAGCTCAACGAGGGCAGTCAAGGGACGGGCGTGGTCCTGGCGGAAAGCCTTCAGGCTTCGCGCAGCGTGATCGAGGCCTTCCGCGGGCTTTACGCGCCGTTTCTGGTGCAGGAGTTCATCGCCGAAGCACGCGGTGCGGACGTGCGTTGTCTCGTGGTCGGCGGCCGCGTGATTGCCGCCATGCAGCGGCAGGCGCGTCTGGACGAGTTTCGCTCGAACCTGCATCGCGGCGGCAGCGCGAGTGCCGTGACGCTGGATGCTCGTGAGCGCGAGGTCGCCATCGGCGCCGTGCGTGCGGTGGGTCTGCGCGTCGCGGGCGTGGATCTGTTGCGGACCCGGCGCGGGCCGATGGTTCTGGAGGTGAACTCGTCGCCGGGTCTTGAAGGCATCGAGTCGGTTTCCGGCGTGGATGTCGCGGGACAGATCGTCGGCTACGTGGCGCGCGCCGTGGCGCGGCGAGGCTGAATGGTTAACGAAACCATCAATCTGCTTTAACGCCTTCTTAATTGCCACCCCCGTAGCCTTCGCGGTGCCAGATGCTTTCCGGACACTCCTAAGGTTGGCTGGCAGTTTTGCGGTAATCGGGGCAGCAACTTCGGCCCACGTGAACCGGCGCACCCGCGCTGATTCCGTGGGCCTTTTTATTGCCTGCGATCCGGACAGCGATCGATGCGGGTGTTGGATCCGAGGAGCTCCTCGCTCGAGTGGAAAGCGGCTTCGGACGCCATTTATTTGCGGCATACTGCGAACGTTCGCGTTCCTCAGCCTGTCTCACGACATACCTAGACCTTCGGGAGTCTGCCCGGCACCATGCGCATCCTCGTCATCGAAGACAATACCGACATCGCCGCCAACTTGGGCGACTACCTGGAAGATCGCGGGCATACGGTGGATTTTGCCGGGGACGGCATCACCGGCCTGCATCGGGCCATCGTGGATGAGTTCGACGCCATCATCCTCGACCTCAACTTGCCGGGCATGGACGGGCTGGAAGTGTGCCGCAAACTGCGCCAGGAAGCCCGCAAGCAAACGCCTGTGTTGATGCTGACCGCGCGCGACGCGTTGGAGCAGAAACTCGCTGGATTCGAATCCGGGGCAGACGACTACCTGGTGAAGCCATTCGCCCTGCAGGAGCTGGATGCCCGGCTTTCGGTGCTGCTGCGCCGCGGGCGAGGCAACGCCGCCCGTGTGCTGAACGTGGCGGATCTGGAATACAACCTCGATACGCTGGAAGTGATGCGTGCCGGCAAGGCGGTGACGCTCAATCCGACGGCGCTGAAAATCCTGCAGGCGCTGATGGAGGCCTCGCCGGCGGTCGTGACGCGACAAGAGCTCGAAACCCGCGTCTGGGGCGAGGAATTGCCCGATTCGGACAGCTTGCGGGTGCATATTCACGGCCTGCGCGCCGCGGTGGACAAGCCGTTCGGCAAGCCGTTGATCCAGACCCGGCATGGCATCGGGTATCGCCTGGCGGATATCGAACCCGCAGGGTAAGTCCGATGCACCCGCGTCCGCGTCACCGCCAGCGCCTGCGGGCGCGCATCATCTTCTCCTTTCTGTTGTTGGGGTTCGGCCTCACTACGCTGTTCGCCGTTTCCACGCTGGGTTTGCGTGAGCGTATCGAGAATCAGCTCGTGGTGGATTGGCTGCAGGCCGAGGCCAATACCTACCTGACGTTCAAGCGGGCGCATCCCGAGCCGGATGCCGCATACGGCCTGCAGGAACAGCAGATCGAAATGTTCGCCTACCGGCCCGAAAGTCCGCAGATTCCGCTGGCATGGCGCAATTTGCCGCCCGGTGTGCATGACTGGCGCGATCCGGATATTCGCGGTCGCGATGCCGACTTCAAACTTGCCGTGGCACGTGCGCCGGACATCGTCACGTTCATCAAGTACGGTTATGGCCGCCAGGCGCTCGGGGCGCAGCAGTTGATGGTGGTGCTTGGCGCGAGCGTCGTGGCGTTCACGCTGCTGGCGTGGGTGGTAGGCGTGTGGTCTTCCCGTCGGGTGATGCGGCCGGTGGCCGATCTCGCGGCGCGCGTGGAGGCGTTCCGTGGCGAGTCTGCATTGCAACCGCTGGCGCCGCATTTCGCCAAGGACGAAGTGGGGCAGCTGGCCGAGGCGCTGGATGACTATGCCGGACAACTCACCGAGCGCGTGGCGCGCGATCGGGAGTTCAACGCCGATGTGAGCCACGAACTGCGCACGCCGTTGGCGGTGATCAGTGGCGCGACGGAGTTGCTGCTTTCATCACCCGATTTGCCGGAAAAAACTCGGAACCGTCTTCTGCGCATTTCGCGTGCCACCCAGCAGTGCACCGATCTCACCACTGCACTCTTGATGCTCTCGCGCAACGAGCGCGGCAACGGACGCACCGATGTGCGCAAGCTGGTCGAGGCGCAGACCGAGGCCAATCGCGTGCATCTGGCCACCAAGCCGGTGACGATTCGCGTCGATGGCCAGCACGATGTATTCGTCGAAGCGCCCGAAGCGGTGCTTTCGGTGGCGCTGAACAACCTGATCGGCAATGCCTGCAAATACACCGCCGAGGGTGAGGTCGTCGTCACCGTGTTGGCCGACCGCGTCGAAGTGGCCGATACCGGGCCTGGCATCGACGCCGGCGACGCCGAGCGCCTGTTCGAGCGTGGTTATCGCGGCACCAGCTCGCAGGGCAGCAAGGGCGCTGGCATCGGCCTGGCCATCGTGCGCCGGCTTTGCGACCTGTATGGCTGGCGCGTCGGCTTGCGTCCGCGTGCGGACATGCGCGGCAGTATCGCGATGCTGGAATTCGAGCCGTGAGCGGCAGACCGGCACGAAGGTTGTCAAAAGCCAACCCGAGGAACCCCTGAACAAATCGACCCCTGCCCGTCACTCCCGTGAAGGCGGGAGGCCAGTGCCTTTGATTTCAGTCACAGGATGCCCGTCCCCGATCAAGGCAATGCTCACAACTTAAGCCCCCTCTCCCGTCGGGAGAGGGTTGGGGTGAGGGTGCGGGCGAAACGTTGCAATCCAATCTTGCGGGAAAGTTTCGTTGCTGCGCTTGGCTCGTACCCTCATCCGGCGCTTCGCGCCACCTTCTCCCGACGGGAGAGGGGGCTTAAGTTGTGAGCATTGGACCTACAACCAGACCAAGAACTTCGCCTGCCCGATGGGGCCGATTCCCTGATTGAATCTCGCAGAAACCACCGCGCCAGCCTCCGGGCCGGTGCAGCTCTCGGACCTGCGGACTGTAGTACCGGAGGTTTCAGGGAAAGGCGCTGGACACCTGCGCTATCGGTCATGCCGCCCACTGGGCAGTCGCGGGCAGGCGGGTAGCGAACCTGTAGTGCATGGCACTGATGCGCGGCGCACCCGGATATCGGCGACAATGCGCCGATGACTTCCGACCGCATCATCGCCGCCGGTGCCACCTCCGAGGACGCCGCCGCCGAAGCCCACATCCGCCCGCGTTCGCTGGACGAATACCTCGGCCAGCAGGCGGTGCGCGAGCAGTTGCGCATCTACATCGAAGCCGCCAAGCGGCGCGGCGAGGCGCTCGACCACGTGCTGATCTTCGGCCCGCCGGGACTGGGCAAGACCACCTTGTCCAACGTGATCGCCAACGAATTGGGCGTGAACCTGCGCCAGACCTCCGGCCCTGTGATCGAAAAGGCCGGCGACCTGGCCGCGCTGTTGACCAATCTCCAGCCGCACGACGTGCTGTTCATCGACGAAATCCACCGCATGGCGCCGGTGATCGAGGAAGTGCTGTACCCGGCGATGGAGGATTACCAGATCGACATCATGATCGGCGAAGGCCCGGCCGCACGCTCGATCAAGCTCGACCTGCCGCCGTTCACGCTGATCGGTGCGACCACGCGTGCTGGCCTGCTGACCGCACCATTGCGCGACCGCTTCGGCATCGTGCAGCGGCTGGAGTTCTACACGCCGGAGGAACTGACCCGCATCGTGCGGCGCTCGGCGCAGATTCTCGGCATCGCCTGCGACCCCGAGGGCGCGGGCGAGATCGCGCGGCGTTCGCGCGGTACGCCGCGCATCGCCAACCGTCTGTTGCGCCGGGTGCGCGATTACGCACAGGTCAAGGGCGATGGCGTCATCACGTGCGCCATCGCCGATGCTGCGATGGCGATGCTGAAGGTCGACCCGGAAGGCTTCGATCAGCTCGACCGCCGCATGCTGACGACGATCATCGAGAGTTTCGACGGTGGCCCGGTCGGCATCGAATCACTCGCGGCGGCACTCTCCGAAGAACGCGGTACGTTGGAGGATGTCATCGAGCCGTACCTGATCCAGCAGGGCTTCCTGGTCCGCACCGCGCGGGGCCGCATGGCGAGCGCGAAGGCGTACCAGCACCTCGGACTGGTGGCCCGAACGCGCGAGTCGGGGGATTTGTTTTGAGTGCTTCACCCGCGTTCAGCCTTCCGATACGGGTGTACTGGGAAGATACCGACGCGGGCGGTGTGGTCTACCACGCCGCCTACCTGTGTTTTCTCGAGCGCGCGCGGACCGAATGGCTGCGTACGCTCGGTGTCTCGCAGCAACAGCTTCGCGAGCGCGACGACGTGGTTTTCGCGGTGCGCGGCATGGCGCTGGAGTTCCTCGCGCCGGCGCGGCTTGACGATGCGCTGGCGGTAGAGGTGAGCATTGTCGAGGTTGGTCGCGCGAGCGTGAGCTTCCAGCAGCGCATCGTTCGTCCGTCGGACGAACGCGTCTTGCTGGAAGCGCGGGTTCGGGTTGCATGCCTGATGGCATCCACGTTCCGGCCTCGTGCATTGCCCGAGGCGTTGAAGCACGAATTTCTAAAACATTCCATCAACGAGGTTTGCTAGATGATGTCCTTGGCGTTGTTGCAATCCGCCGCACCGGCTGTGGCGGAGTCGCTCCCGGGTGCCGACGTTCCCGGCCTGCCTGCCGCGCCCGTCGATGGCGGACTGGATTACCTGCACCTGATCCTGCACGCCAGCATCCCGGTGCAACTGGTGCTCGTGTTGCTGGTGCTGGCTTCGATCGCGTCGTGGGTCATCATCTTCCGCAAGCGCAAGGTGCTGGGCGACGCCAGTCGCGATGCCGATGATTTTGAAGAGCGCTTCTGGTCCGGCGGCGATCTGGCGGCGCTGTTTCGACAGGTGTCCGGTGGCGAGCAGCGGCCAAATGGCCTCGCTGCCATTTTCGAAGCGGGATTCCGCGAGTTCGCCCGCTTGCGACAGAAGCGCGGCATGGATTCGCGCACTCAGATCGAAGGCGCTCAACGCGCCATGCGTGCCAGCCTCGCGCGCGAGGTGGATGCGCTGGAAAGCAATCTGGAACTGCTCGCCAACGTCGGTTCGATCAGTCCCTACGTGGGCCTGTTTGGTACGGTGTGGGGCATCATGATTTCGTTCCACGGTTTGGCGTCAATGAAGGAAGCCACGATCGCCACCGTGGCGCCGGGCATCTCCGAAGCGCTGATCGCCACGGCGATGGGTCTGTTCGCCGCGATTCCGGCGGTGTGGGCCTACAACCGCTTCGCCACGAAGGTGGATCGGATCAGCGTGCGTTACGAAGCCTTCGCCGAGGAGTTCAGTTCCATCCTGCAGCGCCAGGCACCGCACGACGAATACTGAATCACTGCCTCCAACCCCGTCGTCCGACGCCGCGCGTTGAAGCGCCGTCGCCGCAGGCCGGTACCCTACCGAGAGCGTTCCCATGAGCATGCGCATCCGCAAGCGCCGCAAGCTGAAAGCCGAGATCAACGTCGTCCCCTATATCGACGTGATGCTCGTGCTCCTGATCATCTTCATGGTCACCGCGCCGCTGCTGCAGCTGGGCGTGGACGTGAAGCTGCCACAGGCCGATGCACGCGGCATCCAGGCCCCCAAAGACCCTGTTGTCGTCGGTGTGACGCGTGAAGGCCGCTATCTGCTCAAGCTGGAAGGTCAGAACGTCGAGGAAATGGACGAGGCGTCGCTGGAGGCACGCATCGCAGCCTTCGTTCGCCAGAGCCCGGAGACCGCCGTTTTCATCGATGGCGACATGGATGCGTCGTACTCGATGATCTATCGCGCGATGGCGACGTTGCAGCGTGCCGGGGCCACGCGCATCACCTTTCGCGGCGATCCGGCGCGCTGACCGCTGATGGAAACAACAGCCGACAAATTGCGAGCCGTCGGGTTGGCGCTTGGCCTGCATGTTCTGCTGGTCGGGCTGCTGTATGTCGGCCTGTTGTTCCAGCGTGAGCGCGCGCCGCTGTCGGTGGCTGGCGGGTCGATCGAGGCGGTGCTGACGGAGACACTGTCGCCGCCTGCCGCAACGCCACCGCCGCGTCCGCCAGTGCGTCCGCAGCAGGAGGAGGCGGCGCCTCCGCCACAGCCGCGTCCCGAACCCAAGCCGCAGGATGCGCCCGAGCCGCCGCAGCCGACGCCGCAGGCGCCCGTGACCAGGCCAGATTCCGTGGATCAGGAAAAGGTTCTGCGCGAGGCCGCCGAGAAAGCGGAAAATGCCAGGCGCGAGCAGGAAGAGCGGCGCCGGCAGGAGCAGGTGTTGCTCGAAGAACAGCGGCAGAAGGAAGAAGCCGAGCGTCGCCAGCGTTTGGCCCAGCAACAGGCCGAACGCGAGAAACAGCTCGCCGACATCCGTCGCCAACGCGAGGAGGCGGAGAAACGCCGCCGACTGGAAGAAGAAAAGCTCAAGCAGCTTGCCGACCAGCGCCAGCAAGCGGCGGCGCAGACGCAGGCATCCGCGCCCAGCACGTCCACCGCACCGCCGTCAGACCGCCTGGGCAACCAAGGCACCGACGACGGGCTTCTGGGGCGCTATCAGTTGGCCATCCAGCAACAGGTGGATCGCAACTGGCTGCGGCCGGACAATCTTCGGCCGGGCTTGCGATGTCACGTGGCCGTGACGCAGATGGTGGGCGGGCAGGTGACCGGGGTGGATTTCTCCCGTTGTCCGGCAGATGAACTCACTCGGCGATCCATTGAGGCTTCGCTCATGCGCGAGCCGCTACCTTATCGAGGCTACGAAAGCGTCTTCGAACGCCGCCTCAACATTCCTTTCTGCTATCCCCTCGAGGTCTGTGCACGATGATCCGTCTGTTGATCCTGTTCGCACTGTCGCTGTTCCCGTTGCAGGCGCTGCACGCGCAAACGCTGGAAATCAATCCAATCAGCGGCAGCGCTGCCGCATTGCCGATCGCCGTGGTGCCGTTCGACTACCTCGGTGCCCAGGTTGCCCCGGACACCGATGTCGCGGCCGTGGTGCGCGCCGATCTCAATCGCTCCGGTTCGTTCCGTACGCTGGCCGATCGCGATCTGGTTGAACGTCCGCTGCGCCAATCCGACGTGAATTTCGGCACCTGGCGGCTGCTCAAGCAGGACTACCTGCTGGTCGGGCGGATCCTGGATGATCCGGAAGGCGGCTACCGCACCGAGTTCGAGTTGTTCGACGTGGCCAAGCAGGAACGCTTGCTGGGGCTGGCATTGAATGGCCGTCCCGGCAACATGCGCGACATCGCGCATCAGGTGGCCGACCATGTCTACGAGAAGATCCTCGGCGTGCGCGGTGCGTTCTGGACACGCATGGCTTATGTCACCGCCGTCGGTCTGGGGCGCGATACCACGTATTCGCTGATGATCGCCGACGCCGATGGCCACAACCCGCAGACCGTCGTGCGCTCGCGCGAGCCGCTGATGTCGCCGGCATGGAGTCGCGATGGCCGCAAGTTGGCCTACGTCAGCTTCGAGCGCGGCGCGTCGTCGATCTACATCCAGGAAATCGCCTCGGGCGCGCGCGAGGTAGTGGCCAGTTTCAAGGGCATCAATGGCGCGCCGGCGTTCTCGCCGGATGGCACGAAACTCGCGATGGCGCTCTCGCGCAGCGGCAATCCCGAGATCTACGTGATGGATCTGGGCACGCGTGCGCTGACCCAGTTGACCAACCACTGGAGCATCGACACCGAGCCGGTGTTCAGCCCGGATGGAAGCGCCATCCTGTTTACCTCCGACCGCGGCGGAAAGCCGCAGATCTACGAGGTGCCGGCGAACGGTGGCGAGGCCAAGCGGGTGACCTTCAGCGGCCAGTACAACGCCCGCCCAACGGTCGAACCGAACGGCCGAATCGCTATGGCGCAAGGGGCTGGAAACGTTTATCGTATTGCGGTTCTGGATCGCGGTTACGGCAGTGGCGGGGAGACCAGACTCATCTCTCCCGGCAACCTGGATGAATCGCCGAGTTTTGCACCGAATGGAAGCATGATCCTGTACGCCACGCGCGAGAATCAGCGTGGCGTGCTGTATGTCGTGTCCGCCGATGCGCGAGTGCGGCAGCGTCTGGTACTTGCCGATGGCGACGTCCGGGAGCCCGCCTGGTCGCCGTTCAGGCAGCGGTAAATGCGTTGGACGGGCTTCGTTAATAATCATTAGATGGCTACTTCTCCGATCACCTTCATCCTCAAAGGATTTGCTCCATGAACACCATGTTCCGCGTTGCCCTCGTGTCCGTCGTTGCGCTCTCGATGGTCGCCTGCTCCAAGAAGACCAAGCCGGTCGAAGAGACGCCCGAGCCCTACACCCCGCCGGTGGTCGACACCGCTCCGGTCAGCGATGGCAAGTACACCCCGGAAGACCTGGACACCGACTCCTGCCTGCGTCAGCGGGTGGTCTACTTCGATTTCGATCAGGATGCGCTGAAGCCCGAGTTCGCCGCGATCGTCGCTTGCCACGCCAAGTACCTGCAGGACCGTCCGTCCTCGCGCATCACGCTGGAAGGCAATGCCGACGAGCGCGGTACCCGCGAGTACAACCACGCGCTGGGCGAGCGTCGCGGCAACGCGGTCTCCTCCGCGGTCCAGGCCAACGGTGGTTCCGGCAGCCAGATCAACGTCGTCAGCTACGGCGAAGAGCGTCCGGTCTGCACCAGCTCGACCGAGTCGTGCTGGGGCCAGAACCGTCGCGTCGAGATCGTCTACACCGCTCGCTAAGCGATGACACGTTTCCGCATTCTTCGCAGTGCAGTCGCAGCGGTGGCCTTGATGGCCACCGCTTCGTCTTTGGCACTGGCACAAGGTGGTCGGCTGAGTCTGGCCGAACGGGTCGATCGTTTGGAGCGCCAGCAGCAGGACGCAGGCAACGCGCAACAGCAATCCGCTTCGGTCGATCTGCTGAACCGGATCACCCAACTGCAGACCGAAGTCCAGGTGTTGCGGGGAATGCTGGAAGAGCAGGATTTCAAATTGCGCGAGTTGGAGCGCCGCAACCGCGATCTGGCGGTGGACTTCGATTCGCGCCTGGAGCGGCTCGAGGGTGGCACCGGCGCAGGCAACGCGCCACGCCTGATCGATCCCGAACCTGTGGCATCGCCCTCGGCCAGCCTGGGCGGTGTGGTGGGCTCGGTGGCCGGCTCCGACGCGGGCACGGGTTTCCAGGACACAGGCGATCTGCCGACAGAATCATCCGCCCAGGATGTCCTGCAGCCGCAGACATCCGAGGTGGTCCCGGATCCGATGGCCGAACGTGCGGCCTACGATGCGGCGTTCGAAGCCTTGAAAAATGGGCAGTACGCCGAGGCGGCGCGGCGCTTCCAGAGCTTCCTTTCACAGTTTCCCAACGGCGAGTACGCACCGAACGCGCAGTATTGGTTGGGCGAGTCGTACTACGTGACTCAGAACTATCAGATTGCGCTGGATGCGTTCGAGCGGCTGTTGGCGCAGTTCCCGACCAGCAACAAGGCACCCGATGCGTTGCTCAAGGTGGGGTACAGCCACTACGAATTGCGCAACTGGTCGCAAGCCGAAGAAACACTCAATCGCGTGATCCAGCTGTACCCCGACAGCACCGTTTCCCGGTTGGCCCAGGGCCGACTGCGGGCGCTTCGGCTGGAACACCGGCAGTAACAGGAAGGCGGGCGAGTCGTCATGGATGCCGCAGAACAGGTGCTGCGGCTTCGCATCACCGAGATATTTCTCTCGCTGCAAGGCGAAGCCCGCGATGCGGGGTGGCCCACGGTCTTCGTGCGCCTGACCGGCTGCCCTTTGCGCTGTGTGTACTGCGACACTGCTTACGCATTTCACGGTGGACAATGGCATGACATCGATGCCGTCGTGGCGCAGGTGCGTGGCTTCGGTGTGCGGCACGTCTGTGTCACGGGTGGCGAACCGCTGGCGCAGAAGCGTTGTCTGGTCCTGCTCCAGCGGCTGTGCGATGAAGGGTTCGTCGTCTCGCTGGAAACGTCGGGTGCGCTGGATGTCTCCCAGGTCGATCCTCGCGTATCGCGCATCCTCGACATCAAGACGCCCGCCTCCGGCGAAGTGGATCGCAATGTGTGGTCCAACCTGCTGCACATCACTGCGCACGATCAGATCAAGTTCGTCATCTGCAATCGCGGTGACTACGATTGGGCTGTCGACGTGCTGAAGCGCGAAGCACTCGATGCCCGCTGCACCGTCTGGTTCTCTCCCAGCAAAAGCGAGCTTGACCCGCGCACGCTGGCTGACTGGATCGTCGAAGATCGGTTGCCGGTGCGTTTCCAGATGCAGTTGCACAAGCTTCTGTGGAACGACGAACCGGGGCGCTGACCAGCGCGCCGATGAATCGCAAGGAATGATGATGAAAAACGCCGTGGTGCTGCTCTCGGGTGGCATGGATTCAGCCGTAGTGCTCGCGATCGCGCGGGAGCAAGGGTTCGCTTGTCATGCCCTTTCCGTCAGTTATGGACAGCGGCATACCTCCGAGTTGGTGGCCGCAGCGCGCGTGGCGCAGGCATTGGGCGCCATCGCGCACAAAACGGTCAGCGTGGACCTGCGCAGCATTGGTGGCTCGGCGCTGACCGCCGACATCGCGGTACCCGAGACGCCGCAGACCGGGATTCCCGTCACGTACGTGCCAGCACGCAACACGATCATGTTGTCGATCGCACTCGGTTGGGCCGAAGTGCTGGGCGCCCAGGCGATCTTCTGCGGTGTCAACGCAGTCGATTATTCCGGCTATCCCGATTGCCGCCCTGAATTCGTGCAGGCATTCGAGCAGCTCGCCAATCTTGCGACCAAATCCGGCGTTGAAGGGCATTGTCTGCAGGTGCACGCGCCGTTGATGCGGATGAGCAAGGCGCAAATCGCCCGGGAAGGCATTCGGTTGGGCGTGGATTTCGCGCTCACCGTCTCCTGCTATCAGGCCAACGATGCCGGGTTGGCCTGTGGCCGCTGCGATGCTTGCCGGCTGCGCGCCGAGGGCTTCCATGCTGCCGGTATCGACGACCCGACCCGATACGTATCCGCGAGTTGAGCGTCGTGCGCGAACGAAAACCTTGTTTCGCAAGCCATGCGTGACTAAACTGCGCGCCCCGCACGCACATGCGGCGGTACACCTTCTTCCGCCAGACGCGGAACATCTCTTCCGGGCCGTTAGCTCAGCCGGTAGAGCAGCGGACTTTTAATCCGTTGGTCGATGGTTCGAATCCATCACGGCCCACCACATACCTGTCCGCCGCCGTCCGATAGCGTCCGGAGATTCCCAAGAACCCCGCCATCGTGCGGGGTTTTTTGTCCGTAGGCGTCCGATGCCGTCCGCTGGCATCCGGCAAAAATGTGAGTGCGATGGTGAGTACGGTTTCTGCCCCGCCGGGGTGAACTCACATCAGGCATCACCGATGCCAAAAGCAGGTCGTTGAAGCCGCGCAAGGTGCTGTATCGCATCGCCGATGCGAGTGGGTTGTCTGCCGCATCCCTTTGTGACAATGGCAATGACCGAGCTTCGACGGATGCTGAGCTGCAATGAACCGGCGCATGACATGATCTGGTGACTCGAATGCAGGTACGGGAGGCTGCCGTACAAAGGAGACCGGACATGTCCAACATCACCGATCGTCTTGATCTGCGCCTCAGTACCGAGGACAAGAGCCGCCTGCGCCGTGCAGCCGAACTGCACGGCCGGGCGACGGCGGCGCATGGGCACCGACGAGATCATGAAGCTGACCCATGCCGACTGACGCGCCCGCCGCGACGCCGGGCGGAGCCAGGCGCGTCCTGGTGGACGCCAACGTCCTGCTGGACGTGCTGACGGACGATCCGGACTTGTATGCATGGTCTGCGGCGCAGCTCGATGCCTGCGCCGACGGGGCCGAGCTGTGCATCAACCCCGTCATCCCGCGCAGTTCTTGTGCGCTGCAATAAGATAACGTAAGCTATTGATCTTAAAGTAAAAACGGCTAACGTGGGCTAACGCCGGTTTGCCTTGTGAATCAGCAAGTTATTGATTTAAAAGGGAGCGTTTAATCCGCTGGTCGATGGTTCGAATCCATCACGGCACCATCCTCGCCAATCCGGTTGTGTTGCCGGCGCTGCGTGGCGTTGCCGCTACAATCGTGGGCTGTTCCCACACAACGGAAGGGCCATGCGGACGCTTTATCCTTCGATCGAACCCTATGACACCGGTGTGCTGCAGGTGTCCGAAAGGCATTGCCTGCGGTACGAGCAATGCGGCAATCCGGATGGCAAGCCGGCCGTGATCCTGCACGGTGGCCCGGGCGGTGGATGCAGTCCGAAGATGCGGCGCTTCCATGATCCAGCGCGCTATCGCATCGTGTTGTTCGATCAGCGCGGCAGTGGTCGTTCCACCCCGCATGCGGATCTGGTGGACAACACCACATGGGATCTGGTGGCCGATATCGAGCGTCTGCGCCAGCATCTTTCGATTCCGCGCTGGCAAGTGTTTGGCGGTTCGTGGGGCTCCACGCTGGCGCTCGCCTATGCACAAGCGCATCCCGAGCCGGTGACCGACCTTGTGTTGCGCGGCATCTTCATGCTGCGTCGGTGGGAATTGGAGTGGTTCTATCAGGAAGGCGCGAGCCGATTGTTCCCGGAGGCCTGGGCGGAGTACCTGAAGCCCATTCCCGTGGTGGAGCGATCCGATCTGATGTCGGCCTACTACCGTCGTTTGACCTCACACGATGAGGCGGTGCGAGTGGAAGCGGCACGCGCGTGGTCGGTGTGGGAGGCGGCGACGAGTTTCCTGCGGCAGGACCCGGGCTTCATCGATGCCCACAAGGCGGATGCATTTGCGCTCGCGTTTGCCCGCATCGAATGCCACTACTTCGTTCACGGCGGTTTCTTCGAGGTCGAAGACCAGCTGCTGCGTGACGCACACAAGCTGAAAGGCATTCCCGGCACGATCGTGCATGGCCGCTACGACGTGGTGTGCCCGGTCCAGAACGCGTGGGACCTGTCTCGTGCGTGGCCGGAAGCCGATCTGACGATTTGTCCCACATCGGGGCATTCGGCATTCGAACCGGAGATCACGGATGCGCTGATCCGGGCGACGGATTTGTACGCCGGCAGGTGAATCGAGCCAAGTCATCGAGGCGGTCGGATATCGACCGCCGGATCAGCGTTTCAACGTGACAACAAAGACGCGGAGGCTGGCGTCGGACCAATCGCTGCCCGGCGCCCGTGTCGGGTCACGCGGCGGGCGCGACCTGCTTGCGCGGGCCATCGAGCAGTGCGCTGCGCACGTGGCTGATGACCAGATCGACTTCTTCACTGGTGATGTTGAAGTGCGGAGTGAAGCGCAGCGAATTTTCACCGCCGTGAATCACGCCGATGCCCTGTTCGCGCATGTATTCCTCGATGCTGTTCTCGCCGAAGCACTTGAACACCGGAGACAGTTCGCAGGAGAACAACAGGCCGGTACCCTGCACCTTGGTGATCAGTTCGGGCAATTCGGCGCGCAGCGACTCGAGCTTCTCAACGAACTCGCGGCCTCGTGCGACGATGTTGTCGCGGATGGCCGGGCTCAGGGCCGCCAGTACGGTGCAGGCCACGTCCATGGCGCGCGGATTGGTGGTCATCGTGTTGCCGTAAACCCCGGTGCGGTACAGCGCGGCGACGGGCTCGCTCACGGCCAGTACGGAAAGCGGGTACTGGCCGGCATTCAATGCCTTGGAGTACGTCTCCATGTCCGGCGCAGGCAGGTTTTCGAAGCCCGGGTAGTCGACCACCGACAGCACGCCGTGGGCGCGCAGGCCGGCTTGGATCGAGTCGACGAGGAACAGGCTGCCGTGGGCCGCCGTCAGTTCGCGTGCAGCGGCATAGAATTCCGGCGTGACGCCGCGGCCCGGGTCGCCTTCACCCATCACCGGCTCCAGGAACATCGCCTGGATGAACCAGTTGTTGCGCTCGGCCTGGGCGAAGATGTCGCGTAGTTGATCGATGTTGTATGGCTCTACCGTGAGCAACGACGCTTCGTTGCGGTAGCTGGCCAGGTGAGTCAGGTAGGCCTTGCGCGTGGAGTCGGAATAGCGCGCCGGACCTTCGGTACGGCCGTGGAACGCACCCTTCACCGCGAGTCGCTTGATGGTTCTGCCGGCATGGCGAGCGCCGGGTTCGGTCTGAATACGAGCGTGGATGTCGACAATGCGGCAGGCTAGCGTCACCGACTCGGAGCCTGAGTTGAGGCACAGGAAACGCGCATAGGGGCAAGCGCCGCGACGCTGGCCAATCTCGGCACGCAGGGCGCGGGTCAGGCGAAGCTGCGGCAGCGACGGCGTCATGACGTTGGCCATGGCTTGAGGCTTGGACATCGCGGCGAGCACGTTTTCAGGCGTGTGGCCGAAGCCGAGCATGCCGTAGCCGCCCGAGTCGTGCAGCACGGCGCCCTTGAGTGTGACCACCCACGGTCCGCGCGCGGTCAGCGCCACGTAGGGGTTGACGGCATCGGCTGCATAAAAGTTGACGAACCCTTCCTGGATCATGGCGCGCTGGGCGTTCTCGTCCAGCGGAAGCAGGTCGGGAAACGTCTCGCGGATCGCTTCGAACTCGTCGCGGGCCGCCATGACGGCTGCCACGAGGTCGGGATGATTGGGAGCCAGTTGCAGCAATGTCTCGTCGGACAGGCCACGAGTGCGGGCGTTGTGTGCATACTGACGAAGGCCGGAGAGGGCGTCGAGGATGTTGGCGATTGCGTTCATTGGAGGGTTCCTGACCGTCGCATAAAACCAATGGCGCGGCGCGTGCCACGCCTATGCGTTGATAAACTGGGTAATTGCCCAGTCTAGCATTGGGCAATCGGGGGGGATAACCCCCGCCACTGGAAGCTCTTGAGATGGGTGCCGGCGTGGCATGACGCGATTGATCTGTCGTCTCCCCTGGATCGCATCACGGGATGCCAGCGGGATGGGCGGGCTTGGGATGCGCCTTCCGGGGCCGGATAATGGGCGACTTCGCCGCACGCCGGAACCGACGTGAAGAAATCCGATTTCAAGTACGAATTGCCGCAGTGCCTGATTGCCCAGCAGCCTCTTCCCGAGCGTTCGGCCAGCCGGCTGCTGGTGTTGCCTCCGGGGGAGAGTCCATTGAAGGATGCGGCTGTTCGTGACTTGCCGGAATGGCTTGCTCCGGGCGACCTGCTGGTGTTCAACGACACCCGCGTCTTGCCGGCCCGCCTGTTTGGGCACAAGTCCAGTGGTGGCCGGGTGGAGGTGTTGATCGAACGGGTGTTGTCCGGCAATGAGGCTCGGGCGCAGTTGGGCGTGAGCAAGCCGCCCAAGCCCGGTGCGGAATTGACGCTGGACGATGGAACACGTGTCACGGTGCTCTCGCGCGATGGCGGTTTTTATCACTTGCGCTTCGAGACCGACGAGCCGGTGGAGTCGTTGTTGATCCGCAGCGGACGCCTGCCGTTGCCGCCTTACATGACACGCGAGCCGGACGCCGAGGATGCCGAGCGTTACCAGACCGTGTTCGCACGCGAGCCAGGTGCGGTCGCGGCGCCGACGGCCGGATTGCATTTCGACGAACCGCTGCTCGCCCGGTTGCGCGAGCGGGGCGTCGAATTCGGACACGTCACATTGCACGTGGGCGCCGGGACGTTCCAGCCGATGCGAGCGGAACGTTTCGAGGACCACGTGATGCACAGCGAGTGGCTGAACGTCGGTGCGGCGCTGTGTGAGCAGGTTCGGGCGACCCGGGCGCGTGGGGGGCGCGTGGTGGCGGTGGGGACGACGGTGGTACGGGCGCTGGAAACGAGCTTCCGTGATGGTGAGGTGCGGCCGTTTGCCGGTGAAACCCGTCTGTTCATCTTTCCGGGCCGCCAGGTGCGGAGCGTCGACGCGCTGGTGACGAACTTCCATCTGCCGGAGTCCACCTTGCTGATGCTGGTGTGTGCCTTTGCCGGGTACGAGCGCGTGATGGCGGCGTATGCGCATGCGGTGCGGGAGGGTTACCGCTTCTTCAGTTATGGCGATGCGATGCTGCTGTTTCCGGTGGGTTCGGTGCCTGATGCATATGCAGATGGTTCGCAATTGCATTAAAATACGCATTCCCAGCTGGTTCGACCACACGGTCTTCGCCAGGGCGACCCTTCCCCTCTGGAGTCCAACATGAGTAGCTCCCTGTTTCTGCACCGCCTGTGGCTGGCCGTGGCAGGCGTTTCCGCGTTGCTGTTGTCCGGTTGCAGCCAGACCACTTCCGAGCCGGGCACGGGATCCGCGCCCGAACCGACGTTCTCGAAGGTGGCGCCGGTCACCCTCTACACCACGCGTGAGCCCGGCCTGGTACAGCCTTTGCTGGATGCCTTCACGAAGGACACCGGCATCGTCGTGGACACCGTGTTCGTGCGTGATGGCTTGCCCGAGCGGCTGCGCGCCGAAGGCGAGCGCTCGCCGGCGGATGTGCTGATGGCGGTGGATACCGGAAATCTGCTGGATCTGGTCGAGAACGGACAGACCCAGGCGATTTCCTCCGACGTATTGAACGCGGCGATCCCCGCGACCCTGCGTGATCCCGGCGGCCACTGGTACGCACTGTCGCTGCGTGATCGCGTGCTGTACGTCGACAAGGATCTGGAACTGGACCACTTCGCCTATGAAGATCTGGCCAAGCCCGAATGGAAGGGCAGGGTGTGCATCCGCTCGGGTCAGCATCCCTACAACACCAGCTTGTTCGCCGCGATGATCGCGCATGATGGTGAAGCGGCCACCGAAGAATGGCTGCGTGGCCTCAAGGCCAATCTGGCGCGCGCAGCCGCCGGCGGCGATCGTGAAGTGGCGCGGGACATCCTCGGCGGCATCTGCGACATCGGCATCGCCAATGCCTACTACGTCGGTCGGATGAAGAACGAGCCGGAAGGCTCCGAGCAGCGCCAGTGGGGCGATGCGATCAAGGTGATCCGTCCGGTGTTCGCCAACGCGCCTGATGGCGGCACGCACGTCAACATCAGCGGTGCGGCCATCGCGCTGCATGCGAAGAACCGCGACGGTGCGGTGAAGCTGCTCGAATATCTCGTCGGTGACGAAGCGCAGAGTCTGTACGCCAAGGCCAACTACGAGTATCCGGTCAAGGCCGGTGTTGAACTTGATCCCGTCGTGGCGAGCTTCGGGGAGCTGAAGATCGACGCGATGCCGCTGACCGAGTTGATCAAGTACCGCAAGCTGGCAAGCGAGCTGGTGGATCGGGTCGGGTTCGACCAGTAGTGACAGCGGTTGCAACAGTTTCCCTGCGCGGCGGCGGTGAACGCTTCTGGAGCGTTGCCACCGCCGCGATCGCGTTGCTGGTCATCGCGCCGCTGCTTGCGCTGACGTGGAATGCAGCGCAGGGAAGCGAAGGGCTGTGGTCGCACCTTGCCCGGCATGTGCTGCCGCGCGCCGGGCTCAACACCGCGATCCTGCTTGTCGGCGTGGGCACGCTTGCCGCCGCGCTCGGCATTGGCAGTGCGTGGCTGGTGAGCGCATACGAATTCCGCGGCCGCGGCGTGTTGTCGTGGGCGCTGTTGCTGCCTTTGGCGATGCCTACCTACATCGTGGCGTACGCGTATCTCGACCTGTTGCACCCGCTCGGTCCGGTGCAATCGGTGTTGCGGGCGCTGCTGGGGGTCGACAGCCCGCGGGATTTCCGCTTGCCCGACATACGGTCTCTGGCGGGATGCATCGTGCTGCTCGGTTTCGTGTTGTATCCCTACGTGTATCTCACGGTCCGGGCCATGTTCCTGACTCAGGCAGGGAGCCTGCTGGAAGCTGCACGTTCGCTCGGTGCATCACGCCGCGGCATGTTCTTTCGCGTGGCGCTGCCGATGGCGCGCCCTGCACTGGCGGTGGGCGTGGCGCTGGCGTTGCTGGAAACCCTGAACGATATCGGCGCTTCGGAGTTTCTCGGCGTGCAGACACTGACCGTGGCGATCTACAGCACCTGGATTTCTCGCAGCGATCTGCCAGGTGCGGCACAGATCGCACTGGGCATGCTGGTGATCGTGAGTCTGTTGATCTGGCTGGAGCGCCACGGGCGCCGTCGCCAGCGCTACGCGGCGGGGCAGCGGCCCCGGCCGATGCAGGCACAGCGCCTGCACGGTGTCTCCGCCCTCATTGCACTGGTGATGGGGGGGATTCCGGTGCTTGTCGGATTCCTGTTGCCCGCGATCTATCTGGCGTGGGCGGGCATCGAGCGCCTGCGTTCGCATGGCATCACGCTGACGCTGCGCGACAGTGCCTGGAATACCGTGATGGTGGCCGCCAGCGCCACGTTGGTCACGCTGCTGGCGGGATTGGCCGTGGCATGGGCCTTGCGGCTTGCTCAAGCCAGACGCAGGACGCGTTGGGCGACCAGTTGTCTGCGTGTTGCCAGCCTCGGTTATGCCGTGCCGGGAACGGTGCTTGCCATCGGCCTGCTGACGCCGCTGGCATGGGTGGACATCGGGTTGGGTGAAATGCTCAGGCAGTTCGGAGGAGAGCCGCGCATGTGGCTGATGGGCTCGGTTGTTGCGCTTGTTCTTGCATACATGCTGCGTTTTCTCGCCATCGGCATCGGAAGCATCGATGCAGGGCTCACCCGCATTTCCCCTTCCCTCGATCAGGCCGCGCGCAGTCTCGGCGATACCAGCGCGAGCATGTTGCGGCGGGTTCACTTGCCGTTGCTGCGTCCGGCGCTGGCGGCCGGAGCGTTGCTGGTGTTCGTGGATGCAATGAAGGAGTTGCCGGTCACGCTGATGCTGCGCCCGGTGAATTTCGAGACGCTGGCAACCTGGCTCTACGCCGATGCCGCGCGCGGCGCCTATGAGGATGGCGCTGTGGCGGCGTTCCTGATCGTGCTGATCGGACTGGCTCCCGTGGCCTTGCTGGCGCGCAGTGGCGTGCAGCGGGAACGCACGGCGGGCAGAGGGGAAGGCGAATGAGCCTGCAGCTGGAACAGCTCCGCATCGGCTACCCCGCGGCCACAGGCGTCCAGATTGTCGTGGATGGTCTGTCGCTTGCGCTGGCACGTGGCGAGATCGGTTGTCTGTTGGGTGCGTCCGGTTGTGGCAAGACCACCGTACTGCGTGCGATCGCTGGTTTCGAGCCGCTGCATGCGGGGCGCATCACGCTCGATGGCGTCGATGTCGCCGGACCGGAGGAGCATTGGCCGCCGGAGCGCCGGCACGTGGGCATGGTATTTCAGGACTACGCGCTGTTTCCGCATCTTTCGGTGGCGGGCAATGTGGGTTTCGGATTGCGTGGCATGGCCCGTGCGGAACGTGATGCACGGGTGCACGTGATATTGGAGCGCATTGGGCTGGAGGCCTTGGCCGGGCGCTATCCGCACGAGCTTTCCGGGGGGCAGCAGCAGCGTGTGGCGCTTGCGCGTGCGCTGGCGCCGGCGCCCTCGGTGTTGTTGCTGGACGAGCCGTTCTCCAACCTCGATATCCACACGCGCGGTCGGCTGGCCTCGGAAGTGCGGGATCTACTGAAAGCCTCCGACATCACGGCGCTGCTGGTCACGCATGATCAAGCGGAGGCATTCGCGGTTGCCGACCGCATCGGTGTGATGGATCGTGGGCGCATCCTGCAATGGAGCGATGCCCCCGGTCTGTATCACACGCCGCAGGATCGGTTCGTGGCCGGTTTCATCGGGCGCGGCACGTTGGTGCCGGCGACGGTGCTGGGTCTGGAAGGCGAGGGTGATGTGCTGGTGCGCCCCGAACATCTGCGTTGCGATGCGACCGGTCCGATCCGCGCGCGCCTGATCGAACGCGCCTTCCACGGCCCGGAAACCCGCGCCGTTATGGCACTGCCGTCGGGCGAGCGTGTTGAAGTCGATCTGCCGGCCGGAGTCCCCGTGGCAACGGGTGACGAGATCACATTCTCGTATTGCGGTGATGCGCGGCAGCGCTTTCCGCGCGATGCGTCGACGCGATAGAGCGTCGCTGCGCGCCGCAATACGCGACAATGCGCGGCTCACCCTCGACTCTGGCTCCCATGTCCCGACTCTCCTTCCAACTCCTCGGCGCTGACGGCGCGTCCCGCCGAGGTCGTCTGACGTTTCCGCGTGGCGTGGTGGAAACGCCCGCGTTCATGCCGGTCGGGACTTATGGCACGGTCAAGGCCATGACGCCGGATGCGCTGCGCGCCACAGGTGCGCAGATCATTCTCGGGAATACCTTCCATCTCTATCTGCGCCCGGGCCTGGACGTGGTGAGCGCGCACGGCGGTCTGCACGGACTGGCGCGCTGGGACGGCCCGATCCTGACCGATTCCGGCGGGTTCCAGGTGTTCTCGTTGGCCCACCGTCGCAAGATCACCGAACAAGGTGTGGCTTTTTCGTCGCCTGTCGATGGCGCGCGTGTGTTCATCGGGCCGGAAGAGAGCATGCACATCCAGCACGTGCTGGATTCCGACATCGTGATGATCTTCGACGAGTGCACGCCGTATGCCGTCGATGGTGTGGTGACCAGCGAAAAGCGCGCGCGCGAATCGATGGAGCTCAGTCTGCGCTGGGCGTTGCGAAGCCGTAACGCCCATGACGGAGCGGGCAACGACGCCGCGTTGTTCGGCATCGTGCAAGGGCACATCTACCCGGAACTGCGCACGCGCTCGGCCACTGGATTGATGGAGATCGGATTCGACGGCTACGCCGTTGGCGGCCTGGCCGTCGGCGAACCCGAAGACGAACGCAATGCCACGCTCGAGCACACCTGTCCGCTGTTGCCGCAGGACCGTCCGCGTTACTTGATGGGCGTGGGTCGGCCACAGGACATCGTGGAAGCGGTGCGGCGCGGCATCGACATGTTCGATTGCGTGATGCCGACGCGCAACGCGCGCAACGGACATTACTTCACCCGCTTCGGCACGGTGAGAATCCGCAATGCGAAGTACGAGAAGGATTTGCGCCCGATCGATCCGGAATGCAGCTGTTACGCCTGTGCCGGTGGATTCACGCGTGCCTACTTGAGGCATCTGGACCGCTGCAACGAAATGCTGGGGCCGATGCTGGCCACGATCCACAACCTCCACTATTACCAGGAGCTGATGGCGGGCATTCGCGAAGCAATCGCTGCTGGACGCTTCGAGGCGTTCGTTGCGCAGTTTTACCGGCGCCTTGCCGAAGGCGAGGCCTGACGCGCTGCGGGAACGGCACACGCGGGTTCTGAACCCGCGTGTGCATTTTGACCACGACTCAGGACAGGCCTTCGGCCTTGAGCGCCACCCGGACACCGGCGTCCGCGGCCATGTGTTCAAAGAAGCGCGCCAGATTGTCGAGGCCGGACAGGTCGAGTTGCATTGCGCGAGCCCAACGCAGGATCACATAGAGATACGGATCGGCCAGGGATCGCTGGTTGTCGACCAACCAGGTGCCTTCTCCAAGCTGGGCGTCGAGCGATTCGAATTGCTCGCGCAGGCGGGCGATTGCCTTTTGCTTGAGGTCAGCCTGAGCCTCTTCGCCGGCGACGAAGCGCGAGGCACTGAAAAGCGGGGAGAAATTCTTGTGCACGTCGGCATTGAGGAACGCCAGCCAGCGCATCACGCGAGCGCGTGACGTGGCCGATCCGTCGCCGGTGAGTGCCGCATTCGGTGCCAACCCGGCCAGATAGTCCAGAATCGCGATGTTCTGCGTCAGGATGCTGCCATCGTCCAGTTGCAGGGCAGGGACGGCACCGCTGGGATTGACCTTGAGGTAGGAGGTCTTGAGCTCGTCGCGCGCCACGATGGCGACTTCATAGGGTTGCCCGATCCACTCCAGCACGATGTGGTCGGCAAGTGAACAGGCACCCGGCAAGGAATACAGTTTCATCGGAGGCTCCAAAAGATGGCCTCCAGAGATGGGGGAGATCCGGGTTCCGTTCAAGGCACGCAGCGTGGCGTCCCTGCTTACAGTCGACCGACCTTGTAGAACGTGTGATCGCCGATGGTCGCGACCGGATCCCCCTTGGCCCAGGCCGGCGATGCCAGTGCGTGGACCACGAAATGATCGGCGCCGGGAACGACGAGAGGGCGCTGCGGGTGCGGGGTGTTCCAGTCGCGTTGGGTCTGCAACGTGATGGACACGGCGCGGTTCCATGCCTTCAGGTTGTCCATGTCGTAGTTCGGCGATACCAGCGTGGGCGCGAACTGCCGTGGTGCGGTGACGACGGCGCAGAGATTGTCACCCCAGCGACCGGAGTCGAGACGGCGCAGCGCGACTTCAGCGACGGCACGCTGCCCAAGTTCGGACTGGTTGCGGGCTTCCAGATAGACCGTGGTCGCAAGGCATGCCTGGTCGGCATAGGGTTGCGGCAGCAATTGTGTCAGCCAGAGAACGGTGGCCAGTTTCATCGCGGACTCCTTATCCGTTGCATCAGTCAGGCCGTCCTCCGTGCGCAGCCACACGGTCGCATCGTCGATCGGGACGCTTCCGTTTCGGAACGATGCGGGTTCTGCTGATATGGCGTTTTCGGGGTACGCCTGGCGCGGGCCGGTCGAGGCATCGCGGCGCCAGCCGCACGGCGGAAGCGCGGGACATGCACTTCCTGATTCCGTTGTTGCCAGACCGCGCGGCAGGGGGCGGCTGGCGAACCGACGGGAAGGTACGTGGGCTTTCCCTAACGAAAACTGAACAGTCTGTTTTCCGGTTCAGCCGCCAGTCGCGCGTGGCACAGGACGCAGGTGAGGCGGAAACTGCATGGGGACTGGGTTTTCGAGGGGCACGCCGGGCGCGGATCCGGGCGGAATTGCGCTCCGTTCAGTAATGGGCGGGGAAGTCAAGGGCGCCGTGCGCACGCGATCACAATCGGGCAGCCAGCTCACTGCCCTGGGCAATGGCACGCTTGGCATCCAATTCGGCCGCCACCTCCGCCCCTCCGATGACATGAACGGCACGGCCTGCCGACTGCAGCGGGACGAGCAGGTCGCGGCGGGATTCCTGCCCGGCGCAGACGATGACATGGTCCACCTCCAGCACCCGCTCCTCGCCTGCGATGACGATGTGCAGGCCGATATCGTCGATGCGGCGATAGTCGACTCCGCCGAGCATGCGTACACGTGCCCGCTTGAGGGTGGCGCGATGCACCCATCCTGTGGTCTTGCCGAGGCGCTTGCCGAGCGCGCCTTCCGTCCGCTGCAACAACCAGACTTCGCGTTGCGGCGTTTCGGGCTCCGGCACGATGCCCTCGATGCCGCCACGCGCGTGCAGGGTTGGATCGATACCCCACTCGGCCAGCCAACGCGCTGGTTCCAGTGTCGATGACGGTCGGGATTGCACGAGGAATTCGGACACATCGAAGCCGATGCCGCCAGCACCGATCACGGCAACGCGTGACCCCGCAACGCGGCGACCGGTCAGCAGATCAGGGTAGGAAATGACCTTGGGATGATCGATGCCGGCGATCGGCGGGGTACGCGGTACCACACCCGTTGCCAAGACGATGTCATCGAATCGCTCCAGCGAACCGGCATCGACGTGTTCGGACAGGCGCAGTTTCACCCCGGTGGAACCGATCCGCTGGCGGAAGTAACGCAAAGTCTCCTCGAACTCTTCTTTCCCGGGGATCCTGCGTGCCAGATTGAATTGTCCGCCGATGTCGTCACCCGCTTCGAACAGGGTCACGTCGTGACCGCGTTCTGCGGCAACGGTCGCGCAAGCCAACCCTGCGGGGCCGGCACCGACCACGGCAATGCGTTTGCGCCGAGCCGCTGGCGTGTAATTGAGTTCGGTTTCGCGACACGCACGGGGATTGACCAGGCACGTGGCCGGTTTGTTGAGGAACACGTGATCCAGGCAGGCCTGGTTGCAGGCGATGCAGGTATTGATCTCCGCTTCGCGGCCGTCGCGCGCCTTGCGCACCCAGTCCGGATCGGCAAGCAGCGGGCGCGCCATCGACACCATGTCCGCTTCGCCACGGGCGAGGATGCCTTCCGCCACCTCCGGCATGTTGATGCGATTGGTCGCCACCAGGGGAATGGACACTTCACCCTTGAGTCGTGCGGTGACAAAGCTGAACGCCGCGCGTGGCACACTCGTCACGATGGTCGGAATTCGGGCCTCGTGCCATCCGATGCCGGTATTGATGATCGACGCGCCTGCAGCCTCGATGGCTTTGGCGGTTGCGATGATTTCATCGATCGACGCGCCGCCTTCAACCAGCTCCAGCATCGACAGCCGGAAGATCAGGATGAAGTCGTGACCCACGGCGGCTCGGGTGCGGCGGACGATTTCGGTGGCGAATCGCAAGCGGTTCTCGAAGCTGCCTCCCCACGGCGCTTGGCGATGGTTGGTCCGTGCGGCCAGGAACTCATTGATCAGATACCCCTCCGATCCCATGATTTCCACGCCGTCGTAGCCGGCGTCGCGTGCCAGTCTCGCGCAGTGGGCGAAATCCTCGATTTGCCGTTCGACGCCGCGATCGGACAACTCGCGCGGCATGAACGGGGTGATCGGCGACTTCACGCGGGAGGGCGCCACAGCCAGAGGGTGGTAGCCGTAACGGCCGGCATGCAGGACCTGCATGCAGATACGCCCGCCCTCGGCATGCACCGCATCGGTGACCAGCCGGTGTTTGCGCGCTTCCCATGACCAGGAAAGTTTGCCGGCGAATGGCTTGACCCAGCCCGACACGTTGGGTGCGATGCCGCCAGTGACGATCAGACCCACGCCGCCGCGCGCACGTTCGGCGAAATAGGCTGCGAGCTTCGGGAAATCGCGCTTCTTGTCCTCCAGTCCGGTATGCATCGAGCCCATCAGAACCCGGTTGGGAAGGATGCAGTGGCCCAGATCAAGCGGGGAGAACAGGTGGGGGTAACGGCTTGGCATGAGCGTCGTGCGACAACTAGTCAGGGAGGTCGGCACAATGCCCGGGCGACGCGCGGGCGGCAAGATGGCGCAGCGTACCGTTTGCTGAACTGGTGTTATCAATGTGTTAAAGTTGCTGCGCTTCGTGCATGTAAACTGCGTCGGTCGGTGTCCCGGCTGGGTGCCGCCCTGCGAACGATCCCGCTCTCCTGTTCAACCGCGATAACTGCTTTCATAAGGAGCAATATGATGAAAAAGAATCTCCTGGGTTGTGCTCTCCTCGGCGTGCTGGGTGTCGCCCATGCCGCAGTCGCGCAAGAGTTCGATGACCGCTGGTACGTGTCCGGTACCATCGGCTTCAGCCACAACGACGGTGATCGCAACGTCGGCAACAGCCCTGTCTATGGGCTGGGGGTCGGCAAGTTCTTCTCGCCCAACTTCTCCCTGGATCTTGATCTGAACACGACCAACCCGGAGAAGAACGGCAATAATCTGCACTGGAACAACTACGGTGCGATGTTGACCGGTCGCCATCACTTCCGTGCCGAAGACCGCACTTGGTGGCCATACGTCGCCTTCGGTGCCGGCGTGCTTCGCACCAACGAGTCCTATCCCGCGCACGGTGGTCCGTTCAAGCGCAAGGACAACAACCTTGCTGCACAGCTGGGTGTGGGTCTGCAGGCCGATTACGCGCGTCACGCGCTCCGTGCCGAAGTTCTTGGCCGCTACAACTTCGACGATCAGAGCGTCGCCGCTCCGCGCGAAGACAGCTTCCTCGACGTGCTCACCCAGGTCAGCTTCCTGTACAAGCTGGGTGCTGCGCCGGCTGCTCCGGTCGAGCCGGTTGAAGAGTATGTTGCGCCGCCGGCACAGCCGACCTGCGCCGATCTGGACGACGACGGCGATGGCGTGAACAACTGCGAAGATCGCTGCCCGAACTCGCAGCCTGGCCAGACCATCGGTCCGGACGGTTGCCCGGTTGCCGTGACGATCGATCTGCGTGGCGTCAACTTCGACTTCGACAAGGCCACGCTGCGCCCTGACGCGGTCGAGACGCTGAACGAGGCCGTGGCTGTGTTGAAGCAGTATCCGGAAATGCGCGTTGAAGTCGCCGGCCACACCGACCTGTGCGGTGCCGAGACCTACAACCAGTCGCTCTCCGAGCGTCGCGCCAAGGCGGTGTACGACTACCTTGCCACCAACGGCATCGGCGCCTCGCGTCTGGTGGGCCCCAACGGTTACGGCGAGAGCCGTCCGCTGGAGCCGACCGCGCAGAACCTGCCGGGTTGCAAGAGCGAGCTGAACCGTCGCACCGAGCTGAACGTCCAGTAATCGCGACAGGAAAACGGAGCGCCTGCGCTCCGTTTTCCTGCGATGACGACGTGAATTGAAAAGCCCCGTCCGGGTTTCCGGACGGGGCTTTTTCATGCCGTGACGGTGTGGGTCGCGTTCCGGTTACAGCGGTCGAAGTTCGCTTGCCGGGCGCGCGCGTTCCCACACTTCGTTGAAATAGCCGAGCAACTGGCGTTGCCGTGCGGGATCGTGAAAGCAGGCGCTGGCTTCCGACCGTGTGGCATTGGGGCGGAACACATAGCCGCGGTCATTGAGCGTGAATGCCGCGGCGTATTGGGTGTCCGGCTCGTCCTCGATCACGCGGATCGAGATCCGGCTCGGCAGGCGTTGGGTCAGCGCGATGATGCCGTGACTTTCACGCACCGCGCGACGCAGGTCGTGGGCGAGAATTCGCACGTGGGCGTCCCGTGTGCCGGTGACGAAGCGGCGCAACGCTTCGATGGCATCCGGCGTACCCAGCAACGTTGGGTCCAGATCACGTGTGTAGATCGCCAGTTGGCGCCGGGCGTGTCCAAGGATGCTCAGCGTGAGCGCTCCCAGTTCGTGGGCGGAGTCGGTTTCACGCAGCGTTCTGTCGATCGGTTCGCTCGGCAACGCCCGGCGCATGCTTCGGTGCGGAATCCCGGCTTCCTCGTACTCCGGGCCGAAAGCCTCGAAATCGAAGCGTTCATACAAGCCGATCGCATGGGTTTGGGCGTGCAGTTCCAAGGCGGAATAGCCCAGTTCCACCGCGCGCTCGATCAATGTTTCCAGCATGGCCGCCGCGACACCCTGGCCGCGCCAGGTCGGCAGGACCGCCATTCGCCCGATGGTGTGATCCGGTGTCAGTCGCGCGGTGCCAACGGGGGCGCCGGACGTGTCACAGGCCAATACGTGAACGCTGACCGGGTCCAGCTCATCCCATTCCAGCTCGGGCGGGACCGCCTGCTCGACGATGAAAACCGGCTCCCGCACGGCGCGAAGTTGCGGAAGATCTTCGGGATAGCGGGCGAATCGGACGTGAAATTCCTGAGGGGTCATCCTTTCAGCTCCGTTGCGGCAAGGGTCAAGACGACAGCGACAGGATGCCGCGTTTAACCAGCTCATGCACGACGCTGCGGTCGGCCGCATCACAGTTGGCATAAGCCGAATCATCGATCGTGATGCGCTGGTTGAGGTGACGCGCCAGCGCCGGGCTCGTGTCAAAGCAGTCACCGTCGATGTGCAGTGTCGCGCGGTGGGCGGATGCGTGCCAGGCACAGCGTGCCATCGGATGCATGTGCAGGGTCGAACCGGCGAGCAGACGCTTCTCGATCTGTGCCGGCGAGGGAGGTCGTGGCGGTGGGGAGATTTGGCCGGCGCTGCGGTAGCGGGTGATGAATCCGCCAAACCACGTCGCCAGGGTATCGTCATCGATGGTTTGAAGATCCGCGATCGCGCGACGAGCACGGTGCAGGGCATCGGCGTCAATGCGTCCGTCGCGTGCAGCTTCGGTGAGGTCCGGATCGGCGTAGCGTCGATCTTCCGGCAGGCGCTCCGCCAACGTGTCGGCCAGATCGACCATCAGTTCGGCGTGCGACGGTGCGCGCATCCCGACGGAAAGCGTGAGGCACGGATCCTCGGCCACACCGTGGTGCGGCACGCCGGGAGGCAGATAGAGGATATCGCCGGGCGCCAAGACCCAGTCGTGGGTGGGGGAGAATTCTCGGAGCAGCTTGAGCTCCACGTTGTCACGGAAGGCCTGTAGCGGGTTCGGGCCAGCATCGATTTGCCAGCGCCGGTGTCCCATTCCCTGAATGAGGAAGACATCGTACTGATCCACATGCGCGCCGACCGAACCCTCGGGGGCGGCAAAGCTGACCATGATGTCGTCGATGCGCCAGCGCGGAATGAAATCGAAATGCATCAACAATTCGGCGACGTCGGCGTCCCACTTGTCCACGTCCTGCACCAGCAGTGTCCAGTCGCGTTCGGGCAGGCTGCCGAACACATCCTCCGGCAAGGGGCCGGTCTGGACATGCCAGGCATCGGTGGTTGCGTTGTGCACGATCAGGCGCGACAGCGCACCGTCTTCGCAGGCCAGCCCGGCCAGCTCATCCGGGGAGATGGGCGAGGTAAATCCGGGGAAGGCGCCGCGAATCAGCAGCGGGCGTTTTTGCCAGTAGTCGCGCAGGAAGTGCTCGATGCGCATGCCGAGGAAGTGCTCGGGCGTGGCGTGGCATTCGATGGGGAGTGAAGTCATGAGTCAGCCTGTGGCGCCGGCGAGTTTCAGTTCGTCGGCCTGATGTTCGCGTCGCAGCGTGTCGATCAATTCGGAAAGGTCGCCGGCAAGGATCTCCGGCAGACGGTACAGCGTGAGGTTGATCCGGTGATCGGTGATGCGGCCCTGCGGGTAGTTGTAGGTGCGGATGCGTTGGCTGCGATCGCCGCTGCCGACCTGCAGGCGGCGCGATTCGGCCTGCGCTGCAGTCTGCTTGCTGCGTTCCTCGTCCAGCAGGCGCGCCTTCAGCAGCGACAGCGCGCGGGCGCGGTTCTTGTGCTGGCTGCGCTCGTCCTGACATTCGACCACCAAGCCCGTGGGCACGTGGGTGATTCGGATCGCCGAGTCGGTCTTGTTGACGTGCTGGCCGCCGGCACCGGAAGCGCGGAACGTGTCGACTTTCAGGTCGGCATCGCGCAACTCGATGTCATCGATTTCGTCCATTTCCGGCAGGATCGCGACAGTGGCCGCCGAGGTGTGGATGCGGCCCTGGGACTCGGTTTCCGGTACGCGCTGTACGCGGTGCGTGCCGGATTCGAACTTCAACTGCGCAAAGGCACCCGTGCCCTCGATACGCGCCACGATTTCCTTGTAACCGCCATGTTCGCCGGGATTGGCGCTGAGGATTTCCACATGCCAGCGGCGCGATTCGGCATAGCGCGCGTACATGCGGAACAGATCGCCGGCAAAGATCGCCGCCTCGTCACCGCCGCTGCCGCCGCGAATTTCGAGGAACAGGTTGGCGTCATCGCGCGGGTCGCGCGGCAGCAACAGCAGGTTGAGTTTGTTGCCGAGTGCCTCGATCGCGGCGGTTTGCTGGGTGATCTCTTCTTCGGCCAGATCGCGAAGTTCCGGGTCGGCGCGCATGGCTTCGGCCGCGGCGAGCGCATCCCGGGCGGCGTCGTATTCGCGCAAGCCGGCGACCACGTCTTCCAGTTGCGCGTATTCGCGGGACAGCTCACGGAAGCGCTTGGGGTCGGCGCTGATGCCGGGTTCGGCGAGGAGGCGGCCGACTTCCTCGTGGCGCTCAGCCAGTGCGTCGAGTTTGCGGCGGATGCTGGGCGTCATGGGGTTCTGCGTCGGGAAGGGCGTCGCTGTCCGTGTCGAACAGACGTGCTGCGGCCTGCATCAGGTCACGGTCGCCTTGCATCGCGGCTTGGCGTAAGTTGGCACTGGGAGCATGGAGCAGTTTGTTGGTGAGGGTGTGGGCGAGGTATTCCAGCGCCTGTTGCGGCGTCTTTCCTTGGGTCAACAGGTCGGAGGCGCGTGCCAGTACCGCATCGCGTGTGGATTCGCTGCGCTGGCGCAGGCGTCGCAAGGTGTCCTGCTCACCGGACGCTCTCCACCACGCCATGTAGTGTTCCACTTGCAACGCGATGATCGCCTCGGCCTGGTCGGCGGCTTCGCGCCGGGATCGACGGTTTTCGTCGATGACCTGTTCCAGGTCGTCCACGCTGTAGAGGAACACGTCGTCCAGTTCCGCGATCGACGGTTCGATGTCGCGCGGTACGGCCAGGTCGAGAAGGAACATCGGGCGATGACGGCGCTGGCGCAACGCGTTCTTCATCATGTCCCGGCGCAGGATCGGATCGCGGCTGGCGGTGGCCGAGAGCACGATGTCGGCATCGGGCAAATGCCGCTCCAGTTCATCCAGTGGCAGTGCGATGCCGCCGAATCGTGATGCGAGCGTTTGTGCGTGTTCGAGGGTGCGATTGGCCACGAGCAGTCGCTTGACCCGGTGATCGGCCAGATGGCGTGCGGCCAGTTCGATCGTGTCTCCCGCGCCGATCAGGAGCACCGTGGCCTGATCCAGCGCCGAGAACACGCGCTGTGCCAGACGCACCGCAGCGAATGCCACCGACACCGGATGCGCGCCGATGCGCGTATCGGTCCGCGCCCGCTTGGCGACGGCAAAGGTTTGCTGGAACAGCCGATCCAACGGCGTTTTGAGCACGCCATGCTGACGCGCGGCCTGCCACGCTTCCTTCACCTGACCGAGAATCTGCGGCTCGCCCAGCACCATGGAGTCCAGTCCGGTCGCCACCCGGAACAGGTGCCGGGCTGCGGCATCGTCGCGGTGCCGATAGAGGTAGGCGCCCAATTGATCCGGGCGCAACTGGCCGAACTGGGCCAGCCAGTGTTCCGGCATGCGTTCGGCTCCCGCCTCGACGTGGCAATAGATCTCGGTGCGATTGCATGTCGAAAGGAGTGCCGCTTCGACCACGCCGGGTTGTGCCGCGAGCTCGCGCAGCGCGTCAGCAAGCACGCCGGGGGCGATGGCGAGCTTTTCGCGCAACGCAACCGGAGCGGTCTGATGATTCAAGCCGAGGGCAAGCAGGGGCATGGGGTTGTCTGGGTTAGACTTTGCATGGCTGGCGCGTATTACATTGCGTCTCCCGCGCGCGCCGAACGCATTTACGAGCTTGAGACGATGCAACGATTCACAGTTTACCTGTTGCTGGCCTTGCTCGCGCCGGTGACTGCATTTGCCGATGGTTACGGAAAAGCGCTGGCGCCGCTGCTGGAGGGCGAGTTTGCGCTTCAACAAGGCGATGCCGTCGCTGCCGTCCGGGCCTATGCCCGTGCGGCGGAGGCGAGCGACGATCCGGCCGTGGCCGAACGCGCCGTGCAGGTGGCGCTCAACGCGCAGGATGCGCAACGTGCCCGACGCGGGTTGGCGCGCTGGACGACGCTGGCCCCCGGGGATGCGAATCTGGACGCCGGACGCCTGCGTCTGGCACTGCTGGAGCAGGATGAAACGGCTGCCCGTGCGCCGCTGGAAATCCTTCTGTCGCGCGAAAACGGTTGGCGGCAGATCGCGGCCGCGCTGATTTCGGCACCGCAACACGAGGTCTCGGTCCGTTTGCTGGGGGGGCTGCTCGATGACGATCTCCTGCCCGACGCCATGGACGCCTGGCTCGCCTTCGGTGGCGTGGCGCTGCGCCTGGAAGACAAGCCGCTTTATGCGCGCCTGGCTCAGTCTGTGGTGCAGCGCTTTCCCGATGATGCCCGTGCGTTGGCCTGGCAGGCCGAGGAAGCTGCAGATCGTGGTGATGTCGAAACCGCGCGTCGCATGCTCGATGCCGCGCTCGCATTGCCCGGACTCTCGCCCGGAGAGCGGCTGTCGTTGGCGGCGCACCTGAACGCACTGGGCGATCCGGTTGCCGCCGCGAAAGCGCTGGAATCGGCGGGTGACGACGATCGCGTGCTCGCCTCGCGGGCCGCCTATCTGGCGCAGGCCCGCGACAAGGCCGGACTGGCTGCGCTGTATGCGCAAGCCGTGGCGAAGACGCCCGAGCGCGGGGCGTCGCCGGCACGCCTGATGTTGCTTGGACAGTTGGCCGAGATGCAGGAGGAGGCGCTCGCCGCGCTCGGTTGGTACAGGCAGATTCCCGGAGGGGTGCAGCGTGAGCAGGCGCAACTGCGCATCGCGGTGCTGCTCGACAGATCAGGTGACGGTGGTGCGGCGCTGGATCTTCTGCGTGAAATCCAGGCCAGCGAGACCGAGTGGGGCGATATCGTGCGTGACGCCTATCTGCTGGAAGCGGAGCTGGCGCGCGGACGTGGCGATGGCGTGGCGGAACTGTCGGCGCTCGATCGCGGATTGTCGATCTTCGAGGACGATACGACGTTGCGCTACAGCCGCGCCCTGGCCTACGAGCGCATGGATCGCGTGGACGAGGCTGTGGCCGACCTTCGTGCCCTGGTCGCGCTTGAGCCCGATGAGGCCGATTTCCTCAATGCGCTGGGATACACGCTGGTGGATCGAACCGATGCGCTGGAAGAAGGGTTGGCACTGATCGAGAAGGCCATTGCGCTCAAGCCCGACTCGCCCGCGATTCTGGACAGTCTGGGCTGGGCCCTGCACCGGCTTGGGCGCGATATCGAGGCTTTGCCCCACCTCAGGCGTGCGTTCGAATTCCAGCGTGATGCGGAGATCGGTGCGCATCTGGCCATCGTGCTGGCGGCACTCGGGCAGCCAGGCGAGGCGCGTTCGGTCTTGCGCCTGGCCCAGGAAATCGATCCGGACAATCGCGCGCTGCGCCGGGCGGTGCAGGCGCTGCAGCCGGAGGCGGGCGGCGAATGACCCGTTTCATCCTCGTTCTGGCGGCAGTGCTGCTTCTGGCTGGTTGTAGTGCGGCCCCGCCTCGGGCTGTGCTCCCGCAGGATCGGGTGCTTGCCGCGCAAGCACAGCGCGAAGCCGCGTTGGCACAGCGCATGTACTGGCGGTTGAGTGGACGCATCGCGGTATCGGATGGGCAGGATGGGGGCAGCGGCCGGCTCGAATGGGTGCAGGACGGGGATCGCTACGAGATCACGCTCAATGCCCCGGTCACGCGGCGAAGCTGGAGATTGGTCGGTGAGCCGGATTCTGCGCGGCTGGAAGGGCTCGATGGTGGTCCTTTCACCGATGCCAGCGCCGAGAGGCTGTTGTCCGATCATCTGGGCTGGCATGTGCCCCTGGGTGACTTGGTCGCCTGGGTGCAGGGCGCCCGCGCTCGAGGCCCGGCGCAGATCGAGTTCCAGCCTTCCGGGGTGCCTGCACTGATCGAACAGAACGGTTGGCGGATCGAATACCGCAGCTTCGAGCTCGCCGGCGAGCCGCCGATGCCGTTGCGCGTATTTGCCACGCGCGGGCAGCAGCGCGTGCGGTTGCAGGTGGATGCCTGGGCGTTTTCCACTGGGCAGTGAAGTCAGTCATGCACGACGCCCCCGTTTCTTCGCCGGAGCGCGGCTGGAGCCAGTGGCCGGCGCCGGCAAAGCTGAACCTGTTCCTGCACATCGTCGGGCGCCGTTCCGACGGTTATCACCTGCTCCAGACCGTGTTCCAGTTGCTGGACTGGGGCGACACCATCGCGTTGCGCACGCGTGCCGACGGCCGCATCGTGCGGCATCGCGGTGCCGCAGGTGTGGAGGCTCCGGACGATCTCGTGGTGCGTGCGGCACAAGCGTTGCGCGGCGCGACGGGCTGCACCGCCGGCGTGGACATCGATGTGGACAAGCGTATTCCGCAGGGAGGGGGGTTCGGTGGCGGCAGTTCCGATGCGGCCACTGTGCTGGTGGCGATGAATCGGCTTTGGCGGCTTGGCCTGTCCGAGGACGAGCTGTCCGGGATCGGTGCGGGTCTGGGAGCGGATGTCCCCGTATTCGTGCGGGGCCGCAGCGCATTCGCGCAAGGCATTGGCGAGAAACTGACGCCGCTGGTCCTGCCGAAGCGCTGGTTCCTGCTGGTCGATCCAGGCATCAGTGTGCCCACCGCTGAACTGTTCCATGCCCCGGATTTGACCCGCGATGTCGCGTCCGCGACAATATCGGACTTCGTATCAGGTTCCTTGCACGGCAATGTGTTCGAGCCGGTGCTGCGCGCGCGCAGTCCGCAGATCGCTGCCGCGCTTGATGCGCTGGCTTCTTTCGGGACGCCGCACGTCACCGGAACCGGTGGTGGCCTGTTCGTGGCCTTCGATGATCCTGCGCATGCCCGCGAGGCAAGTGTGCGAATTTCGCCCCGATGGCGAAGCTGGATTGCCGAGGGGGTGAGCGAGTCGCCGCTGCTGCAGGCCCTGGCGGCGACGTTCGCCTGAGGCCCGAAGCGGAAGTGGATCGGTGGGGCGTCGCCAAGTGGTAAGGCACCGGGTTTTGATCCCGGCATTCGCAGGTTCGAATCCTGCCGCCCCAGCCAGATTGTCGAGGTGTCGTCCTCTGGCGGGGATGGCGTTCGGGTTTCCAACCCAAGCAGGGCGCGCGACGTGCGCCAGTCAGGTGTGACGTGGATACCGACGGTTTGCTGATCTTTTCGGGCAATGCCAACCGACCCTTGGCGAAGAACGTATGCCGCGATCTGGGTGTGCGCTTGGGCAAGGCCATGGTGGGCAGGTTCTCCGATGGCGAAGTCCAGGTGGAGATCGAGGAGAATGTGCGTCGTCAGGACGTGTTCGTGATCCAGTCCACCAACGCGCCCTCGGCCGACAATCTGATCGAGCTGTTGGTGCTGATCGACGCGCTCAAGCGCGCCAGTGCCGCCAGTGTCACCGCCGTGGTGCCGTATTTCGGCTATGCCCGGCAGGACCGTCGCCCGCGTTCGGCGCGCGTGCCGATCACGGCCAAGGTCGTGGCCCGGATGTTCAGTTCGGTCCATGCCGATCGCGTCTTGACGGTGGACTTGCATGCCGACCAGATTCAGGGTTTTTTCGATATCCCGGTCGACAACGTCTACGCCTCGCCCTTGATGTTGGCGGACATCTGGCGCAGTCACGGCACCGACAACATCATCGTCGTGAGCCCGGATATCGGCGGTGTGGCGCGCGCGCGCGCGATGGCCAAGCGCCTGGATGATGCCGATCTGGCGATCATCGACAAGCGTCGCCCGAAGGCGAATGTCGCCACGGTGATGAACATCATCGGCGACGTGCAGGACAAGACCTGCGTGCTGGTGGACGACATCGTCGATACCGCCGGCACCCTGTGTGCGGCAGCGGCGGCGTTGAAGGCCAGCGGTGCGCGCAAGGTGGTGGCCTATTGCACCCATCCGGTCCTCTCGGGGCCGGCGATCACGAATCTGGAGTCCTCGCAGCTGGACCAACTCGTGGTCACGGACACCATCCCGTTGAGTGAGGCGGCCAAGGCATGTGGGCGCATCCGGCAGCTCTCCGTTTCCCAGCTTCTGGCCGAGACCATCCGTCGCATCGCATTCGGTGAATCGGTCAGCTCGCTGTACGTGGATTGATCCGGGCGTCAGCCTGAACCCCGTTTTTCTAGACTCGTCTGGTCGCGGACGAGTCATCTTCCCGCCGCGAGGCGGACCAACTGCAACACAGGAAATTTCAACATGGCACATGAAATCAAGGTCGAACGTCGCGAAGGTGCAGGGAAGGGTGCGAGCCGCCGCCTGCGCCATGCCGACAAGGTTCCGGCCATCGTCTACGGCGGTGGTCTGGATCCGGTGGCAATCCAGCTTTCCCACAACGATGTCTGGCTGGCCCAGCAGAACGAGTGGTTCTATTCGTCGATCCTGGACCTGAGTCTGGGTGGCGACATCCAGAAGGTGCTGCTGCGCGATATCCAGCGCCACCCGGCCAAGGCCCGCATCCTGCATCTGGACTTCCAGCGCGTGATGGCGAACGAATCCCTGCGCGCCTCGATCCCGCTGCACTTCCTCAACGAGGCAGTATCGCCGGCCGGGAAGACCTCGGGCGTGGTCATCATGCACGAATTGACCGAAGTCGAAGTGGCCTGTCTGCCGGGCGATCTGCCGGAGAACATCGAGGTGGATCTGTCCGGGCTGAAGGAGGGCGATGTGGTTCACCTGTCCTCGCTCAAGTTGCCGAAGGGCGTGGAAATTCCATCGCTCAAGCTGGGTGCGGATCATGACGTTGCCGTCGTCATCGCGCGTCAAATCAAGGCGGATGCCGAGCAGGAAGCAGCTGCCGAGGCGGCCGCCGAAGTGCCGGCAAGCAAGGCCAAGAGCGACAAGAAGTAATCGTCGCACGCGATGAGCCACGCGATTCCGTGTGGCGCATCACGTGAGTCAGGGCATGAGCGGATTGCGTCTCATCGTTGGCCTCGGAAATCCCGGGGACGAGTACGCCCGGACCCGGCACAACGCCGGGTTCTGGTTTGCCGATTCACTGGCGCGGCGCGGCGCGGCGCGACCGGGTGCGGAGGCCAAATTGCATGGCATGGCGTGTCGCCTGGATATCAACGGGCAACAGGTGTGGCTGCTGAAGCCTTCCACCTTCATGAACCGCAGTGGTCAGTCGGTTGTGGCCGCGCTGCGCTATTTCAAGATCGAGCCGGAACAGATGCTCGTCGCACATGACGAATTGGATCTGCCGGCAGGTACGGCACGGCTCAAGTTCGATGGTGGACACGGCGGTCAGAATGGACTGCGCGACATCGTGGCCCATCTTGGACACGGGCGCTTTCATCGAGTGCGCATCGGCATCGGACATCCGGGCAGCAAGGACAAGGTGACGCCATGGGTCCTCGGGCCGCCAGGAAAGGATGACGAGGCTGCCATCGCGCGCGCCATCGATGATGCCCTGGACGTGCTGCCCCAGATGGTGGCCGGCGACTTCAACGATGCGATGAAGCGTCTTCATACGGGCAAAGTGCAGTGATTGGGGATTGGGGATTTGTGCGCCGGCGGCCTCACGAATCACCAATCCCGAATCACCAACACGGATTCAGAACATGGGCATCCAATGCGGCATCGTGGGGCTTCCGAACGTCGGCAAGTCCACGCTTTTCAATGCACTGACCCGCGCCGGCATCGCGGCGGCGAACTTTCCTTTTTGCACCATCGATCCCAACGTCGGTGTGGTGCCAGTTCCGGACCCGCGCCTGGACGAGCTGGCGAAGATCGTCAAACCTCAGAAGACCATCCCCACGGCGGTCGAGTTCGTCGACATTGCCGGCCTGGTGGCTGGTGCGAGCAAGGGTGAGGGGCTGGGCAACAAGTTCCTCGCCAACATTCGCGAAACCGATGCCATTGCCCATGTCGTGCGCTGCTTCGAGCATGGCGACATCGTGCATGTCGCGGGAAAGGTGGACCCCATCGCCGACATCGAGACGATCGACACCGAGCTGGCGCTGGCCGATCTTGAATCCGTCGAGAAGGCGCTGAACCGCTACGAGCGCGCGGCGAAGGCCGGCGACAAGGATGCCATCACGCGTCGCGACGTGCTGGTCCGAGTTCGGGCTCACCTGGACCAGGGGCATCCTGCGCGTTCGATGGGTCTGCAGGCAGAAGAGAAGCTCCTGTTGCGCGAGCTCTTTCTGCTGACGATGAAGCCGGTGATGTACATCGCGAATGTTCGCGAAGAGGGGTTCGAGAACAATCCGCATCTCGATGTGGTGCGTGCGCGTGCCGAGCAAGAAGGTGCGCAGGTCGTCCCGGTGTGTGCTGCGATCGAAGAGGAGCTGTCACAGCTGGACGATGCTGACCGTGATGTATTCCTTGCCGATATGGGGTTGGAAGAACCGGGGCTCAATCGGGTGATTCGAGCGGCCTATGCGTTGCTTGGCCTTCAGACCTACTTCACCGCAGGCGTCAAGGAAGTGCGCGCCTGGACGGTCAAAAAAGGTGCGACGGCGCCGCAAGCGGCGGCGGTGATCCACACCGATTTCGAGAAAGGCTTCATCCGGGCCGAGACCATCTCCTATGCGGACTTCATCAAGTACCAGGGGGAAAGCGGGGCGAAAGAGGCTGGTCGTCTTCGTCTGGAAGGCAAGGATTACCTCGTTCAGGAGGGTGACATCCTGCACTTTCGCTTCAATGTTTGATCGAAGCGCGTCAGGCAGGGATGTCGTGCCGGATATCCATTGACAGACGCCTCGATGCGGTACAAAATAGGCGGCTCCTTTGGAGGGATACCCAAGCGGCCAACGGGGGCAGACTGTAAATCTGCTGGCTCACGCCTTCGGTGGTTCGAATCCACCTCCCTCCACCACTTCCCCGGAGTGATCCTGGTGGTGGAAAGTTGAAAGCGGTGGCTGATCCGGTTGGTCGCCGTGTGTTCCGCAATCGCGGGAGTAGTTCAATGGTAGAACCTCAGCCTTCCAAGCTGATGGTGCGGGTTCGATTCCCGTCTCCCGCTCCAGTGGAACTGCTTTCGTTATTCAAGTCGCTCATGTAGCTCAGTCGGTAGAGCACTTCCTTGGTAAGGAAGAGGTCGCTGGTTCGATTCCAGTCATGAGCACCATTTCCGCCATCCCAGCCTTCGGTTGGTGTGGCTTTTTGTCCAACCAGAGCGCATTGGAATAGCAATCATGGCCAAGGGTAAGTTCGAGCGGACCAAGCCCCACGTGAACGTGGGCACGATCGGTCACGTTGACCACGGGAAGACGACGCTGACGGCGGCGCTGACGAAGATCGGCGCGGAGCGTTTCGGCGGCCAGTTCCACGCATACGACCAGATCGACAAGGCGCCGGAAGAGAAGGCGCGCGGCATCACGATCTCGACCTCGCACGTGGAGTACGAGTCGCCGACGCGCCACTACGCGCACGTGGACTGCCCGGGTCATGCCGACTACGTGAAGAACATGATCACGGGTGCGGCGCAGATGGACGGTGCGATTCTGGTGTGTTCGGCCGCTGACGGCCCGATGCCGCAGACGCGCGAGCA
>JAPMLR010000057.1 GCA_026410415.1 Denitratimonas yunnanensis (SeqCode)
ACATGACCAAAACGTTTCAGACCTGTATCATCATCAATGGTCAGAACAAAGGCAATCTCTTGTGCATCAGGAGAGATTTTAGCCAGAGTAATATCAATCTGCTCCATGCTGCCAGTTCCATCACGAACATCGTCGCCAGCGAAGGTAGAACGTTCAGGATCAAACTTGTTAGCATAGCAAACCAGATGACGTGCAGACAGCATTTCAGGATTGCCAGCAGCATTATGACGACAAACCAGTGCACTTACATCCAGATCCAGTTTAGAATCAGATTTCCAAGAGAATTCCAGGCGCAGTTCTTTCAGAGCCGGAGCAACTTTCTTCAGGGAAATTTTTTCGCTAGAGCCTTTTTTCAGGGAAATTTTATCAGTCATCTTTTGTCTCCTCTATTATTTAAGTGTAATACCAGTTACAGTCAATTCTACTTCCAAAAGCTTAGATGTGTTTTGGATTGCTACTAATTGTGCATGATGGTTTAGTTCTACAGCAGAATAATCATTTTCCCCATCATCTACTTTTAAATAA
>JAPMLR010000058.1 GCA_026410415.1 Denitratimonas yunnanensis (SeqCode)
AACAATATAGCGGCAATGGTGCCGCTCATATGAAGAGGAAACAAAATGAATACATCTAATCGCGCAGAAAAAATTCAATCTTCCAAGATCCGCAAGGCCTGGAACGAGGAAGTGATCCGCAAAGGCGACAAGCGCAATAAAACAAAGCGCGGGAAGAGTGACAAATATAATTGGATGGATTTAGAGGATTAACATAACAAGGGGCGCACCAAGCGCCCTTTCTTTTTACATGTAGAGGATAAACAAAGATGACTTTAAGCGAGCTTAAAACAGCCTACAACGCAACGTTAAAAATAGCCGTGCGTTACCGTGACGAATACGGTTTTATTGCGCAGGGCGTGATCCTGGGCTTTTCTGACGATGGTTTGATCTATGTTGATGCACATCACAATAAGGTTAAACCTGAAAACGTCATTAGCATAAAATATCTTTAAAAGTGGTTGACACCATAACCGGACCTGTTAAACTGTATTACATCAGGCGGGGAATAGTTCCCACCATACAAAAAGGCAAATATTAT
>JAPMLR010000059.1 GCA_026410415.1 Denitratimonas yunnanensis (SeqCode)
ACTATTTTACTCATTACCCCTCCATTCAAGACAAGCCATAACTTTACGCCAATCACTTTCTGTAAGAAAAATCTCGTTTGCTTTCTTCCACAAATCTAAATCGTGAAGGGTTGGAATACGATATGTTAGTTCACAGAATCTATGCTCTTCTTCTGTAATATAACCAAAATGCAGAGCCACATCGTGAAACCAACACCAACCATGCATCTCTCGAACAACATGGTCATGTTGAGACATTATTTTATGCCGTAAACCTAACCAACAAGGAACAGATACTTTAGTAGTCTTTAATCTGTGATCAACAGTATTAGAGTATTCAATAATATCTATCAATTTCAACCGTGCTTTTTCTAAATCCTCATGCGCCACTTTGAAATAACTTTCTGAAATATATCCACACATATTAATAACCCCCTTCAAAAGGCTTAACTACATGTTGATTAGCTTTAAAACGTTCAACATAGTCGTTTTCACCCATGTTTTCATATAGCTTAGTAACAACATAAT
>JAPMLR010000060.1 GCA_026410415.1 Denitratimonas yunnanensis (SeqCode)
CATCCAAATCCATAACCATTTTAAAGCCTAGGTTTTTAAGGGCTAAAAAGCCCTCTTTACCTTTTGTTGGCACTCCGTTAAAAACGAAAACGTTGTGTTTAGGTTGTGAAGAGAACTGCCTTGAGTAAGGCAGCACTACCCTATGGAAATCGCAGACACTATAATTGATTCCGTTACGATTGTCAAGAATTATTTGTCCCATACTTCACCTACAAACTTTCAATAACCTGGCGTCGCAACTCATTTGCATCTGCCAGATTATAATGTGTTCGAACATGTTCAGCCAAGAACAAGCCACGATCTTCCCGATAGTTTGGATTGCGAAGAAGCTTAACAATTTCGTAATGCCATTCTGCTTTGTTCTCTGCGTAAGCAACAGCACGAGCATCTACAGGGTTAAAATAAGGTAATACCTTAGAACAAACAATCGGAATACCCTTTGCTCCAGCTTCTAGGATTTTGAGATTACTTTTACAATTATTAAAATCATTATCTACCAAA
>JAPMLR010000061.1 GCA_026410415.1 Denitratimonas yunnanensis (SeqCode)
GCATACCCCCAATTCTCATTCTGTGATTTCACTGGTGGCCCAGGATACATTACACATACAGCCTCTTTTGAGTTTCCTGGTTCACGTTATAAGGGTAATGTTTATTGGGACTGGGATGAAAATAAACAACCTTCGGCTCAAGACTTCCGTTGCTATGTTTGTCAAGGTGATCAAGAAGCCCTTGACAAATACCTTGAAAGTCTGGTATAGTGCCGATATCTGAACAAAGCCTCCTGTTTCAGGGGGCTTTTCTTTTATAGGAGGGAATATGTTTCAAGTAGAAATTCATGTGCACAACAGTTGTTCAAATTGCGAAACTTGTGGTTACAATAGTTCAACCATGATCACTATTAGCGGAGACTTAGGAGATGCCAAGTTTGGCGAAATCGCAAGCTGCTTCAGCGGAGAGGATGCAGATTGGCATGATATTGCACACTGGTTGGTGAGCAAACTAAAAGAAAAAGAGAAACCATTTCCTACTCTGCTTGATCGTTCTCTT
>JAPMLR010000062.1 GCA_026410415.1 Denitratimonas yunnanensis (SeqCode)
ATATTATTCACCTGTGAGACACAATGTAACACAAGTTTTGTGAGTTTGTCAAGGATCTAATTACATTCTACAGAAGAAGAGGGTTAATAACTATAGGAATAGTCTTACTATAGGTGCAATACCAGTTAAGAGTTAGATTGATAGGTAAGACTTATCTTAAACAGATAATTGATAGGTGAGTCACCATTGACTTTTTCAAAAAAGTATGGTACCCTAAACATATGTTTACGAGCGATAGCGAGTAGTAGATTTCTATATAATAATGTTTCATGTTACTCACGATAGTGAGGTATGAAACGTAAGTGAAGGTAGATAAACTATGATCATCTATCTACCATCTATTAATCAATATAGATCTAATGTTAGACTAACAGTTATCCAACAAACAATAGCAGTCCATATAACAAGTAATGATCTACAAACTACATCCCATTCGAATACATTGTATGTTAACCATTCTCCCATCACAACACAAGAACCTAACCAACATCCGAG
>JAPMLR010000008.1 GCA_026410415.1 Denitratimonas yunnanensis (SeqCode)
TGCCGCGACTCGTTCAGGCCATGATGATCTGCAGACCTTGCCCAGAATCACGGCTGCGAAATGAAACCAATTTTCTCGGCTGAGGTTCGACGCTAATCAGGAAGTATTTTGTTCTCCTGGATTACTTGAGTATGTTAGGGTTAGTTGAAATTCCTGTAGAGGTGAGGGATGTCATGGCTCGCTCGCGTCTGCAAGGGCTGCGAAAGGCGTCACAATCCATTACTGTTACCTCGGCGGCAATAAAATCAAGGGTTATCTATATTCAACCAGACGGGGATGGGGAGGATGTTATCAATTTTAATGATTTTAGGAGGGTCGTAAAAAGACATGAGGATCCAATTTCTAGTCGTTTCGAAAAGTCTTTAGAAAAATGGGCCTATGTGGCTGCTAGGGGCTGGGGTGATTAGGTTCTTTTAGTCCGAAGTCACCCACTCAAGCCGCCCACTCAACCGCCCACCACACTCTCAAACCGTGTGTACAGCCCCTGGAACACCAACTTCACCGTCCCTGTCGGGCCGTTGCGGTGCTTGGCGATAATGACTTCTGCCAGACCTTTGTCTGCGCTGTCGGGATGGTAGTACTCGTCACGATAGATGAACATGATGATGTCGGCATCCTGTGCGATGGCACCGGATTCGCGCAGGTCGCTCATCACCGGGCGCTTATCGATGCGTTGTTCCGGGCTGTGGTTGAGTTGTGAAAGCGCGATCACCGGCACGTCCAGCTCCTTGGCCAGCGCTTTCAGCGAGCGGCTGATTTCGGAAATTTCCGTGGTGCGGCTTTCCTTGCTGTTGGGTACCTGCATTAGTTGCAGGTAGTCGACGATGATCAGGCCAAGGTCGTGCTCGTGGGCGAGCCTGCGTGCGCGTGAGGATAGGTCCGCGGGCGACAGGGCCGGGGTGTCGTCGATAAACAGCCGGGCATCCCTGAGCGAAGAGATGGCTTGCGTTATCCGGCGCCAGTCTTCGTCTTCCAGTCGCCCGGTGCGCAGGAGTTGGGGATCGACGCGTCCGTGCGTGGAGATCAGCCTGAGGCCGAGTTGGGTGGTTGACATTTCCATCGAAAAAACTGCCACCGCCTTTTGGGTGTTCAGTGCTGTGTGCTCGCCGATGTTCAGCGCCAGTGTGGTTTTTCCCATCGAAGGGCGCGCGGCGAGAATGATCAGATCCGCGGGATGCAGGCCGCCCATCATCTGGTCGAGATGGATGAATCCGGTGGAAGTGCCGTGGAACTGGATCGGGTTACTGTAGCGAGTCATCGCCTCATGGAAGGCTTCTTTCAGCACCGCGCGTGAAGCCAGAAATCCATTGTCTTCGCGCTGGCTGTTGTAGGCGATGGTGATCAGGCGATTCTCCGCTTCGACCAGCACTTGCTCGCTGTTCAGTCCTTCGGGATTGAAGGCGCGATCTGCGCTGGCTGCGCAGACATTGATGAGCTGCCGCAGCAGTGCCTTTTCGCGGACGGTGTTGGCATAGGCGGTGATATTGGCGGCCGAGGGTGTGTTTCTGGCCAGCTCCAGAATATAGGCGCTGCTGATGCTCTCGTCTGCCTGGGCGTGGGTATCAAGCCACTCGGCCAGTGTGACCGTATCCCAGGGCGTATTGCGCTGGGCAAGTTCGCAGATGCCGCGATAGATCAGCCGGTGCCTGGCGTCGAAGAAATCTTCTTCGCGGATGCGTCGTTCGATCCTTTTCAGCGCTTGCGCCGAGATCAACAGGCCGCCCAGGACAGCTTGCTCGGCGTCGATCGCAACGGTGCGTAAGCGACGTGATGACTTCATGCGTCGACCCCGAACGTCATTGCGATCATCGAGAAATTGTCCGGCGCGCCGTGCTCCAGTACGGCCTTGCGGGTGGTGGTGACCATCGCCAACGGATCGGGTGCGGCGTGCATGGTGGCCAGCCACTCCGGCTCGTTGAGCACGTCGTGGACGCCATCGCTGCACAGGATCAGGCGATCGCCGGTTTGCAGCTGGATCGTCTCACGGTGCACGGCGAAATCATCGGCTTCAGGGTCGGCGATCAGACAGTCGCTGAGTGATTGGTAGACGCTGGCGTATTCGGTGCCCGGTTGCGCCTGGCCGCTGTCAATCAGGTGCTGGAGTTCGGTGTGATCGCGGCTCAGCTGTCGGGTTCGGCCGTTGCTTTTGATCAGGTAGGCGCGGCTGTCGCCGCTGTTGACCACGGCCAGTCTGTCGCCAAGCAGATGCGCGGCCACGAGGGTGGTGGATGAGCCCCAGGCTAAGGCGCGTGAGGCCAGTGCATCGCACAGGGCAGCCTGTGCCGCGCGCACATGGCGGACGCCGAGCATGCCGTCGAATGACCAATCCGGATGTGCGTTGAGTGCGTCGGCCAGTGCCTTCAACGCGGTTTTGCTGGCGCGTGAGGCACCGGGGCTGGTGGCGACGCCATCGGCGATGGCGAACAGTCGGTTGTCGGCGGTGAAAGTGGTTTCGTGCGGCGGCATATCGGCGTGCTGGCAGGCTTCGCCGGCCAGCCACATCGCGTCCTGCTGCTGCGGGTTTCGTCCGTGATGCATCGTCGCGGCCACGCGCAACTTCGTCGGGGTCAGCGGGGCCGTGGTCATCGGCTCGCCTCGGCGTCGAGCAGCTTCACCTTGATCTCGCCGAGGTCGATGCGCCCGCCGATGCCGACGGCTTCGGCCCACGCAGGAAAGCAGCCTATAGCGATTTCCAGCGTGTATCCGGAGGGTTCGCAATCGGCATCGAACTCCATTTGCGTGCCTTTCCCGGCCCATTCGAGCAGGCGCGCGGTTTGCTCGGCGTCGAGGGTGATCTGCATTCGGGTGACGGGTGCGGTCATGCGATGTTCCCTTGGCTGGCATGTGGGCCGACCATTACGGCACAGAGTTGCGACCGTCTGTGTCGCATTGCCATCGGATCCTTTCATGTCCGGCGGTTATCGCTAGTCTGCGGGGTGCGACATCATGTGCCGCAGCCACCCGGATCATCTGGTTGATCCTTCATTGCGGAGTTCTTCATATGCGGCAAGTCGCACTGGATACCGAAACCACCGGCATTTCCCACCGCCTCGGCGATCGCGTGATCGAAATCGGCGCGGTGGAGTTGGTGGATGGCCAGGTCACCGGGCGCCAGTTTCACACCTACCTGCAGCCTGGGTGCGCCATCCACCTGGGCGCCCGGCGGGTGCACGGCATCACCGACGAGATGCTGGTCGGCAAGCCGTTGTTCTCTGACAAGGCCGGTGACCTGCTGGGTTTTCTCGCCGACAGCGAAATGGTCGCGCACAACGCGGCTTTCGATGTCGGCTTTCTCGACAACGAGCTGCGCATCGCCGGCATTCCCGGTGGTTTGAGCCGCTACTGCCGCATCACGTGCAGCCTGAAACTGGCGCGCGCCTGCTTTCCCGGGGCGTCGACCACGCTGGATAACCTGCTCAAACGTTTCAGCATCCCGCACCGGCGCGATCTGCACGGTGCCCTGCTCGATGCGCAGTTGCTGGCGCAGGTGATTCCGTATCTGCGTTGAGCACGGTATTCGCGGTCGCCGGGATGGATGGGCGGCAGCAAGGCTGATTGGGGCGCGCCGGTGAACCTGACGTGGCGAGGCAACGTCGGCCACGCAGGGCCGACCTACGGATGGGGTGGGGGTGGCGGTTCGTAGGTCGGGGCTACGCCCCCGACGCGGTGTTCGATGCCCGGCAACGTCGGCCACGCAGGGCCGACCTACGGATGAGGTGTGGGTGGCGGTTCGTGGGTCGGGGCTACGCCCCCGACGCGGTGTTCGATGCCTGGCAACGTCGGCCACGCAGGGCCGACCTACGGATGGGTGTGGGTGGCGGTTCGTAGGTCGGGGCTACGCCCTCGACGCGGTGTTCGATGCCTGGCAACGTCGGCCACACAGGGCCGACCTACGGATGGGGTGTGGGTGGCGGTTCGTGGGGAACGGTTCAGGCGTCGTCGCGGCGTTTCCGCAGCCAGATTGCGGCGGCGATCATGGCGGCACCTGCCGCCATGCCGATCCATACATCAGCACCGGCGAAGATGTGCCAGCCGCGGCTGAGGTCGATGACGTTCATCACGTCGGCGGGGCTGTCGATGTTCTGCGCGCTGGCGGCCAGGCGACCGATCAGAGTGCTGTCGATGTACCAGGTGCCCGGTGCGATGCTGAGCAGGCCGCGATAGCCGAGCACGTACCAGATGGTGCCGTGCGGCATCGAAATGCCGGGCAGGGCGCCCATCCAGCTCAACAGCGTGGCCGACAGGATCGGCACCAGCACCGCCCACAAGAACGGCTTGCTGCGCGCGAACGCCGAGCACAGCATCAGCCAGCCGACGGTCGGCAACGACCACGCGGCGTAGATCGGCACCACGCTCAGTGCCTTGAGCGTGACCTGGATTGGGTGCGAGTGCCAGATCATTGCCCATGCACCGGGCATGCCGTTGATCTTCATCGTCAAGGCCGAGATCAGCAGCAGGCATACGCCGATGCAAAGCCCGACCACGATCGCCAGCGCGGGAGCCAGCACCAGCGCCCAGACCAGTTTGGAGGCGACCGTCAGCCAGTCGGAGACCGGCAGCGATTTCCAGAACAGGATGCTGCGGTCGCGGCGGTCGTCGTACAGCGCGCCGAGGCAGTAGAAGAACACCACGAAGCCCAACACCAGCGCGACGATGCCGACGCCCGAGAGCAGGCCGCCGTCGCCGATGAATCCCATCTGCTGCGCGAACTCGGCCTCGGCCATGCCGACATTGAGATTGTTGGGCTTCTCGATACCGGAAAGGTGCAGGCTGCCGGCCACGGCGCCGAGCAAGCTCAGCGCGCAGATCACGATGCCGGCAATCACCGGCGCCCAGAAAAACCCGCCGCGGTTTTCCCAGAATTCGCGCCGCAGTAGCCAACCGAACTTGCGGAACGGGGAGATGGAAGGGGTGGAGGCGTTCATGCGTAGGTTCCTTTCATCGTGGCCACGAACAAATCGGCGACATTCGGTGTGCGCAGCTCGCCCAGTTCGGCCAGGCGCGGGCGGGAAATGCCGTCGAACAGGAAGATGGACTTGCCGAACACGGTACGTTCGTCCAGCGGCCCGAGCGCGCGCGCAGCAGCGGCGTGCTCCGGCGACACCATCACTTCGGTGAACCGCTCCGCCACTTCGTCCATCGTCGCCGCGAGAGCAATCTTTCCTGCCCTCACGAACAGGATGTCGGTGAGGATGTGCTCGATTTCCTCGACCTGATGGGTGGTGACGATGATGGTTTTTTCTTCGTCGAAATAGTCGTTCAACAGGCTCTGGTAGAACTGCTTCCGATACAGGATGTCCAAGCCCAGCGTGGGCTCGTCCAGCACCAGCACCTTGGCATCGATGGCCATCACCAGCGCCAGATGCAATTGCACGATCATGCCCTTGGACATTTCCCGCACCCGCTGTCTGGGCTGGAGCTTGGTACGGGCGAGGAACGCTTCGCATTTGGCTCGGGAAAAACGCGGATGCACGCCTTCGACGAAATCGATCGCCTGCGAAACGCGGATCCAGCGCGGCAGGATCGCGACATCGGCGATGAAGCACACATCGTTCATCAGCGCATTGCGGGCACGGCGCGGATCCTGCCCGAGCACCGAGAGTTCGCCCTCGAACGTGGTGAGGCCGAGGATGGCTTTCAACGCCGTGGTCTTGCCGGCGCCATTGGGGCCGATCAGGCCGACGATGCGGCCCGGCGCGATGGAGAAGCTCACATCGTCCAGCGCCGGTTTGCCGTTGTATTTTTTTCCGAGGTTGCGGGCGACGATGGCGCTCATGGGGTTTCTCCAGGGTTTGCAGCTTCGATCTGTGCGCGCAGCGTCTCCCAGGCCAGCCCCAGGCGCTGGATGCGTTCGACGATGACCGGCCATTCATGCGTCAGGAACTGCTGACGCTCTGATGCCAACAGTTGTTGCGGGGCGCCTTCGGTGACGAACATGCCAAGTCCTCTGCGTTTTTCCACGACGTTTTCGTCCGCGAGTTCCTGATAGGCGCGCGAGACGGTGATGGGATTGAGTTGATAGTCGGCGGCCACCTGCCGCACCGAAGGCACCGCATCGCCGGGCTTGAGCAACCCATCGAGAATCATCGCGACGATGCGCCCCTTCAGTTGCAGGTAGATCGGGGTGGTGTCGTTCCAGGTCACGCTCATGTTTCAGGACTCCGAAGGGCGACGCGGCAACATCGAGCCGAACGAGAAATACGGCATCTGGAACGCGGCATGACGAGAGCTGACAGGGCGGACTTCGGATGAAGGCAGCGGCAGCACGATGCGGATGTGCATGCCCTCCTCCTGCAGATCGATCCACAGCCCGGACAGTTCCACGTTGTCCGGATCGGCTTCAGCGACGATTGCCGGGGACGATTCGTTCAGGGCGAGCGGTGCCGGCTCGCCGAACATGGCGCCTCCAATCAGCGCAATGCAGGCCAGCGCCAATCCGCTCAATACTCTTTTCAGCTTGCGGTGCATGGGAAGCTCCTTGCCGGTCGCCGGCCGTATTTGATTGGTGTGGTAGTAGACTACAACACCAGTAATCCAAAGGCAACTCCCGGCCGAGTCGCCCTCTGTCGCGTTCACCATCTGTTTACGTCGTGCAACTCGCGCAAGTCTTGCCCATCGGCGTATCGTGTAGCCTCGCCCGCCGATGAAGAGCGCCCATGTCCGGACTCCCGCTTCGCCACCTCGCATTCGCGCTGTCAGTGATGGCAGCGATGGCTTTGCCGTTGGCTGCCACTGCGCAGACCTGCAGCTCCCTGCTCGATCGCGAGCTGCGGCCACTGGCCGGCAAAACGCCCGAGAGCCTCTGCAAGCATCAGGGCAAAGTGCTGTTGATCGTCAACACCGCGAGCAAATGCGGGCTGACGCCGCAGTACGAGGCGCTCGAGGCCCTGCATGCGCGGCTTGCGCCGCGCGGGTTCGCGGTGCTGGGCTTCCCTTCCAACGATTTTCTCGGGCAGGAACCGGGGACCGAGGAGGAAATCCAGGAATTCTGCACGCTGACCTACGGCGTGACCTTCCCGATGTACGAGAAGGTCAAGGTCAAGGGAAAGGATGCCTCGCCGCTGTACCTGCAATTGCGCGCGGCCACCGGCGATACGCCGGGCTGGAACTTCCACAAGTACTTGATCGGGCGTGATGGCGAGGTCGCGGCGAGCTTCGGCAGCCGCACCCGACCCGACGATGAAGCGCTGCTCGCGAAGCTCGACGCGCTGCTGGCCGAACCCGGACCAACCGCGCCTGAATCGCCGCCGTCGGCGCATTGAACCTGACGCGGCGGAAGGTGTCCCAACAGCCGGCGTTGCGCGCCCCGGCTCTGGGTCGCAGAATATCCCGCCTTTCGCGTCCGCGGTCGCGGACGTTTTTTCGTTCTCCCACTGGAGTGATAGATGAAATCTTCCCTGCGTCACACGCTGCTTGCCGCCGCTGCGCTCACCGCCTTCGGCGTTTCCGGCGCGGCCCTCGCCAAAGACAAGCTCGAGACCGATCGCGACAAGGCCAGCTACATGGTCGGCATGCAGATCGGCGGCTCGCTGCAGCAGATCAAGGACGAAATCGACCTTCCGATCCTGTTCCAGGCCATCGAAACCGCGCTGAAGGGCGGCACGCCGCTGCTCTCGCAGGAAGAGGCAGGCACGGTGCAGCAGGCCTTCGCCGAGCGCCTGCAGGCCAAGCACGCTGCCGAGCAGCAGGCCGCCGCCACCAAGAACAAGCAGGAAGGTGAAGCGTTCCTCGCGTCCAACAAGAGCAAGGCTGGCGTCAAGACGACCGCTTCCGGTCTTCAGTACCAGGTGATCACCGAAGGCAAGGGTCCGAAGCCCGCCGCCACCGATACCGTGAGCGTGCATTACACCGGCACCCTGCTGGATGGCACCAAGTTCGACAGCTCGGTGGATCGCGGCCAGCCGGCCACGTTCGCGCTGAACGCGGTGATCCCGGGCTGGACCGAAGCCCTGCAGCTGATGCCGGTCGGCAGCAAGTACACGCTGTGGCTCCCGTCCGAGCTGGCTTACGGCGACCGCGGAACGCCGGGCCCGATCGGCCCGAACGCGACGCTGAAGTTCGAGGTCGAACTGCTGGAAATCGTCAAGCAGTAAGCCTCGCAACACAGACAGCAGCGAAAAGGCCGGCGAGCAATCGTCGGCCTTTTTCATGACGCGGATCGATGCGGACGCCCTCCACCCCACAGCCCACCCACGCACTGCCGCCCAGGCAGCACTGCCTGCCTGAATGCTCCCACGTTGTTGCTATGCTCGCGGCCCGGCACTTTACCTTTCCTCCTGAATGCAACCCTCGCCCTGCGCTCCCGCTGCCGATGCGGAAAATCATCCGGCAATGCCCGATTCGGATGCCCTCTGCTCGCCGCTGATCTATGCGGAACTGAAAGCGTTGGCAGCACGCGCCATGCGTGGCGAACGCGAGTGTCACACCCTTCAGACCACGGCCTTGGTCAACGAAGCGTGGTTGCGGGTGGTCGAACAACGTGGGATGGATCCGGCCAATCGCACTCAGTACCTCTGCATTGCAGCGCAAATGATGCGCCGGGTACTGGTGGATCACGCGCGACGGCGGATGGCATCCAAGCGCCCATCCTCGAACGAGCGCATCGACATCGACGAAATCGATCTGCCGGAAACGGCGGTCGACTTCATCGATCTCGACAGTGCGCTCGAACGGCTCGCGGGCGTCAGCGCCCGCCAGGCCCAGGTCGTGGACTTGAAATTCTTCGCCGGGCTTGAGCTGGAGGAAATCGCCGACCTGCTCGGCGTCGCGCGCCCCACCGTGATACGCGACTGGCGCATGGCGCGCGCCTGGCTGCAACGCGAGTTGGCAGATGAGTGACGAGCGCTATGCGCGCGCCCAGGCCATCGTGCACGAGGCACTGGAGCGTCCGCCTCAGGAACGCAACGCTTTTCTCGAAACTCAATGCGGCCCCGATTCGGAGCTGCGCCGCGAAGTGGATTGGTTGATCGACGCTGCCTGTGACACGGCCCTCGACGATGCACCCGAACTGATCGCCCGGGCCACGGACCATCTCACCCGGAACCTTCGTATCGATACGCCGGCACATGGCCACTACCGCCTGATCAAGCGAATCGGCGAAGGCGGCATGGGTGTGGTGTGGCTGGCCGAGCGCGATGTCGGCGGCGCATGCCAGCGCGTCGCGCTGAAATGTCTGCGTGCCGGTTCTCTGGGGCAGCACACACGCTTTCAGGAAGAGCAACGCATTCTCGCCAGCCTGAGTCATCCAAACATCGCCTACCTGATCGACGCGGGCATCGATGCGGAGGGCAATTCATTCCTGGCGATGGAATATGTCGAAGGCGAGCGCATCGATCGCTGGTGCGATGCCAATGGTCTGGACCTGCGCGCACGCGTCGCGCTTTTCCTCAAGGTGTGCGCGGCGGTGTCCTACGCGCATGAACGCCTGATCATCCATCGCGACCTCAAGCCGGCCAACCTCCTCGTCGATGCCAGCGGCGAACCGAAACTGCTGGATTTCGGCATCGCCCGTCTGCTGGATGCCGACGCGATGCTCGCCACTTCCACCCGCATGATGACGCCGGCCTACGCCAGCCCCGAACAGATCCAGGCCCAGCCACTCGGCACCGCGAGCGATGTCTGGTCGCTGGGCGTGATCCTGTACGAACTGCTGACCGGCACACGCCCCTTCGCGCATCTCGCGTCCGATCATGCGCGCGCCAGCGCCATTCTTTCCGGCGTGGTGACGCCGCCCAGCCGCCAACTCACGCGCACCACCACACCGCAGCAAGACGCGACCGTCCCGATTCGGCCGGCGATGGTGAGCCGCATCCCAGCCGATCTCGATGCGATCGTATTGAAGGCGCTTCGCCTGGTGCCCGAGCAGCGCTATGCATCGGTACGGGAGTTTGCCGAGGACATCAGGAATTTCCTCGCGGCTCGCCCGGTCAACGCGCGTCGCGGCCGCTGGACCTATCACGCACGCCTGTTCGTGCAACGCAATCGCTGGCCGCTGGCTGCCGGCGCCGTGCTCCTCGCAGTCATCGGCGGATTCACCTGGCGCACCCTATTGGCTGAGCACGAAGCACGGTTGCAGGCCGAAGTAGCCGAGCGAGCCGCCGAGTTTCTTGTCTCCGTTTTTTCGCTGTCCGATCCCACCCAGGCCGAGCGACACGATTTCAGCGCACGCGAGGTGCTCGATCGTGGCAGGGATCGCGTCGAGGCCGAGCTGTCCAACCAGCCGCGCGTGCAGGCCCGTTTGCTCGAAGCACTTGGCAATGCCTATCGGGGCATCAACGAAGGCAGCGCCGGAGCACCTCTGCTTGAGGCCGCCGCACAACTGAATCTTGATCCGCGCGTCAACGATCCGATTGCAGCCGCCCGCAACCTGCGTGCGAAATCGCTTGGCATCAAGGCATCACGCGGCTCTACCGTCGAGGCCGAACATGCCGCACAGCGTGCCTTCGACCTGCTCACCCGGCATGCGGATGGAAATGCCCTCCTGCTCGCCGATGCTTATGGCACCCTCGCACTGGCGCTCAATACAAGCGGCAAGGAGAACCAGGCCATCATTGCTGCGCGCAAGGCACTGGCATTGCGGGAAGCCGGCGGCGCCGATGCGTTGGCGATCGCCGGAAGCCATGCTGACCTGTGTGCGGTCGTCGCAGGCACCGGTGAGTTCAAGAAGGCGCTGGACCACTGCAAACAGGCTCAGGCGCTACATGGGCAGGCCGGCACGACAGGGTCCAACGACTATCGGATGCTGCTGATCGAACTCGGCAGTCTACTGACGTACGCCGGCGACTATGAGGCTGCCACGGGCGTTGCGCGTGAGCGTCTGGCGCTGACCCGCGATCTTTTCGGCGAAGGCAGCTCCGAACTGGCCATCGACCGCATCATGTTGGCCAGATTTCTGGCTGAATCCGGTCTTTTCGAGGAGGCCGATGCCCTGTTCGCCAAAGCATTGCCGGTCATCCTGCGCCACAACGGTGCGCACAGCACGCAATACGGGAGGGCATTGTTCAGCGCCGGGTTGCTCGCGCATGAACAAGGCCGGTTCGATGCCGCCGAGCAACTGCTGCGCCAGTCGCACGACATTCAGGCTGCGGCCGTGGGCGAGCGCGACAGTCACCTGCTGCAGGTGATCCGCGTCGTGCTGTCCACGACAGTACTCGCCTCTGGCGACGCCAACGATGAAGTCCGTGCCTGGCTGTATTCCGTGATTGCCGTCCGCAGCCAATGGGATATTGCTGAAGGTCCGCTCGCCTATGCGCGCCTGCCGTTGGCGCATTGGCATGTGCTGCGTGGCGAGCATGAGCAAGCGGAAAGGCTGCTCGATCAGGTCGAAGCCGTCGGCAACCACGTCGAACCCGAACTGCATGCCCGTGCCGCCGCCGCCCGTGCACTGGTCTTGCGCGCACGCGGAGACGCTGCGGGTGCGCTCCGCCTGGATCAATCTGCGTATGAGATCACCCTGCGCGACAGGGGAGTCGAACATCCCCGCACCACCCGCTACGCGCTGACCTATGCCCACGCATTGCGGGCGGCCGACGAGATCGCGCACGCCGAAGCGTTGGAGCATGAGTACCAACCAAGACTTGAAGCGGCCTATCCGCCAACATCGGAATTTCGCCGCCTGTTGCAGACACACTGATTCCACACCGAAAAAGTAGGCCGCTGAGAATCATCCCGCTCCGCCGCGCACCTTCCCGGAAGGCTACATGCCACGGTGACTGCCTCCCGGAACACGCATCGATGGCCGGGATTGCGCCCTGCAGGAGTTCAATTCAGCCGACAGGGCCGAGCGACGAGGCGAACCCCGGCCGCTCGGCCCCACACACTACAAGGTGTCGAGCTTGAACAGCTGGTTGGCGCCGTTATGACAATCCCACTGATGCCATCCGTCACCGTTGTTCAAGGCATTCTTCGGAACATCCAGGCACTTGTTGGAGTGAACGAACTTGACGAGATAGGCATCGCCACGCTTTTCCAGGCGAACCTTCTGGTGCCTTGCTCCCTGGCAAGCCGCAACGCTGACCTTGCTGGCATTCTCCGTCCTGGCACCATCAACGCCGAGGCACATCCGGGTGTGTCGATTCACGACACGATAGATGTCATTCCCCTCGCCTTCCAATTGCCACTTTTGCCAATCACGTGTATGGCAATCCCACTGATGGATCCGGTCATCGGGCGCATCCAGACATTTCCTGGAAAACGTGGAAAGCAACCTGTAATCAACGTCATCGCGAATCCGGCCTGCCTCCGGGTCCCAACTGATGTCATTGGCATGGGGCGGCTTCACACCCACCGGAGCGCATACGGTCAGCAGCGAAGCGGCATCAATGTCCTCCACCCGTGTCGCACGCTGAATCCTGAGGGTCGACTTCCACTGCCACATGTCGCTTGCACCGGAACAGCTCACCGCAGTGGTGGACTGACGCGAGATCGTGAAGCTGTTCATGATCGCGTCCTGTTGCTCGCTGCTGATCTGACCCGTCAATTCGACCTTGGCCGTGACCTCCGTCGTACCTTCCGCAACGAACGGAACACCGGCTTTGCCGCCCGCTTTCACCTCGGTGCCGAGCATGAGACTGAGCGACTTCCCGAACGTGGAGGAACGGCTGATCTCCTTGCCTTGTTCCGCGCCTACGGTGAGTTCATAGCGGGTTTCGCTGCAGTTGGCACCACGACAAGCGTTGAGCAGCTCCCATCGCCCCGTGTAAGTAACGGCCTGGATTTCCTCGATGTTGACGAACGATGTTTTGCTTGCGAGCAACACAGCGCCATACGTGCCACAGGATCGATCATTGCCCACAAAACCGCATCCGGTGTCACGGTCCACATCCCACCAACCGAGCTGCGTGAACTTGCCGTACTTCGGGTGTACTGATCCGGCCCGGAATGACGGCTTGTCATTGGAGATGGTCATGCCGATATCCTGGATGACCGTCAGTGTCTTGGGCGGACTTTCCGTTCTTGCCATTTTCTTCACGAACAAAGTCATGCGATGGTTCGTGGACCGGTTGTCGCTGTCCAGGCTGCCGCCATCATCCACATCCCACCAGCCTATCTCGCTATAGCCGATCGGTGGATTGCGCTGCTGCCCCCAATCACCCGCGGTCAGCTTGATGTCTTCGATGCAGTCTTGCGTGGACATCGGGCCGACAAGTGCCGACAGGTTGATGTAGTGCTCGCCCAATGGCGTGCCCTGAGTTTCGGCACCTCCGTTGTCCACATCCCAATAGCCGATCTGACGTGTGCTGGCATTGCCGTGGTAATGCCAATTGTCCTTGCCTTGCGCCAGAGCGAGATCAACCACGCAGTTGTTCGCCTGGGCATGCCCTGACCACATGAGTGCACATGCGGTTGCCAATGAGGCCAGAAGCCCCCCCTGTTTCAATGTTGGTGTCATTTGCATTTCCAGTTGTCGATGGGGAAAAAGGCTGCCGCGCAGGCGGAACCAGCCTCTCTTGCTTACGCGCAACATGCCGACGGAAAGGATCATCGTCCGCAACCGGTCATGCCTGCGCCGCGGGCTTTCGATCAGTGCTCGGAGATGAGGTAGACCAACTCATCGGTGGCCACGTCGACCGACCGCAGCTGGCGCCCGGTCGAATCGACGAACCGGAACACGTGGCCAGGAAAGGTGGTTTCCTCGGTTCGACCCTTGGCGGGAATCTTGCGGAGCACATTGACCTGGCAGTCGAAACCGATCCATTGCATCGAGATCGGCTCGTTGAGCAGGTTGACGAACTCGACCTTGAAACGGCCTTGGGTTCTGGGCGAGCAGCTGCCTTCGGTGTAGGGCTCGCCCTGCTCGGCCACGTGGGCGATCAGGGCATCGTCCACCACGAAGGCGAGGTTGTCCTCCGATGCGACGAAATGGCGCAGGGCCTGCTCGCCCGCACCACGCACCCGAAAGATGTGGCCGGGATGGGTGATGCCCTTCTCCCGTTGTCCGGGCGCCAGCACCGGACCACCGCCCTCCGTGCAGTCAAACTGCATCCAATGGAAGCTGACGGGCTGGCTGGCGTTGTTGATGAACTCAACTTCCAGATTTCCCTGTGTGCCGGGCGAGCACAACTCTCCGCCTCCGCTCGCACGTGCCTGGGTGCCATGGGCACCCAAGCCGATTGCTGCGAGCAGTGCCAGGCACATCGGGGCGAGCGATGAAGACCGGCGTGGCCGAATCATCACCGCATTTCCCGGATGACCTGATTCACGCTCGATGCTGCCCGTGGCCCGGCACTCGGGCACGAATGCAGGATGTTTCTTTCCACACGATTTGTTCATTGGGGCTCCCTGTTTTTTGCTGCGTGATCTGCTTCATGTATGTGCCCCGGTCATCCCGCATGCGGAAAAAACCGGGGCACTGCTTACTTACGCGCAGAACCGAATCGGGGAGGATCATCACGTCCTTCCCGGATTGAAGAACCCGATGCGCTCCCCCCTGACTGGCGCTCACATCGCAGCGACGCCGGCACCGACCCTCGCGCGTTGGCGTCCTCGCGATGGGGTATCGTTGAGCCTCTTCATTTCGCGGAAAGAAGTCGTGGGCGCATCGGTCGCGTGGTGGTTCCGGATTCCGTTCTGGCAGCGCGTCATGGGCGCGTTCGTGCTCGGTGCTCTGGTGGGCTGGCTGGTGGGCGAGCCGGCCGGAACCTGGTTCCAGCCGCTGGGCACGCTCTACATCACGCTGATCCGGATGATCGCCGTGCCTCTGGTGTTCTTTGCCGTGATCGATGCCGTGGGCCGGCTGCATGGGCAGCGCAGCATCGCCGCGCTGGGCGGCAAGACGTTTCTCTGGTTCGCGCTCACCGCCATTTGTGCCGTGGGCGTGGGATTGGGCATGGCCTGGCTACTGCAACCTGGCCGTGGCGTGGAAGGATTGGTGGCGGCGGAAAACTATGTTCCGCGCCAGGTTCCAGGCCCGGTGCAAGTGCTGCTGGATATCGTGCCGGCCAATCCCTTTGGCGCACTCGCCGAAGGTCGCATCCTGCAAGTTTTGTTCTTCGCCGCCCTGATCGGCGCGGCGCTGGTCAAGCTCGGGCAGAGGTCCGAAAAACTACGCGCGCTCGCCAGCGAGGCCAGCGCCACGATGATGCAGATCACCCGCTGGGTGCTGGAAATGACGCCACTCGGCACCTTCGGCCTGATCGCCGCGCTGGTGGGCACGTACGGGTTCGAAAAACTCCTGCCGCTCGGCAACTTCGTGATCGCCCTGTACGTGGCCTGCGCCGCGCACATCGTGCTCACCTACGGCGGTTTGCTGGCACTGCACGGCCTGAACCCCTGGCGATTCTTCAAGGGCGCGGCGGCCGGCATGCAAGTGGCCTTCGTCAGCTCATCGAGCTTTGCCTCGATGCCGGTGGCGCTGCGCTGCGTCACGCAAAACCTTGGCGTGAACCGCGATTACGCCGCGTTCGCGGTGCCGCTCGGCGCCAGCATCAAGATGGATGGCTGCGGCGCCATCTATCCGGCCATCGCGTCGGTATTCATCGCGCAGTACTACGGCATCGACCTGTCCGCCGCGCAGTATTTCGCCATCCTGCTGGCCTCGGTGCTCGGCAGCTTCGGCACTGCGGGCGTGCCCGGCACGGCCATCGTGATGGCCACGGTGGTACTGGGCGCCGCCGGCCTGCCACTGGAAGGATTGGGCTATCTCGTCGCCATCGATCGCATCCTGGACATGATGCGCACCATGACCAACGTCACCGGCCAGATGCTGGTGCCGGTACTCGTGGCGCGCGAAGAAGGGCTGCTGGATACGGCGATCTACAACGCGCCGCCGGGTAGCGTGGGCGTGGAGGCAGACACAGAAAGGGAAGCAACGACATGAGCATGAAAATCCAGATTCTGCCCATCGCGATCCTGGCTGCAACCATTTCGGCCTGTACTTCCCCGGAGCGTCCCGTGCTGGAAGACCCGCGCACCGGTCGCGTAGGTGTCACCGAAGTGGACGCCGCTGTGCCGACCGAGATGCGCCTGGTGCTGGCCAGCAACGAGAGTTTCCAGTCGCCGCTGCCAGCACCTGACAACGGCCTGCCGGATTATCCACCCGATCTTCTGGCCCGGCGCCTGCCGCCGCAATCGGTATGCGTGCGGATTTCGATCGACGAATTCGGCATCGTCACCGATGGCGAGCCCGTGGATCAGGGCCCGGATTGCAACCTTGGCATGGATGTCGAAAGCGCGTTCTACGCCGCCGCCGTCGCAGCAGTGAGCGAATGGCGCTTCGAGCCCGCTTTCCGCTGCATCTACCCGGAAGGCAATATCCCCGAGCTGGGCTGTGGCTCCGACGGCACACGGGAAGTGCCGCAGCCGGTGAGCCTGATCTACCGCTTCGTGTTCGAGCAGATCGACGGTCAGGCGCGCGTGGGCATCGAGTGAAGTCCGCGCATGTCGCATACCCCGATGCCGCTGGCCAGAAGTCGACGCAGATTCGGGCCGTGACAGACGACTTCGATATGGTTGCCATCCGGGTCCAGCACGAAGGCGGCATAGTGTTCGGCATGCCGTGGGTGTTCGCCGGGCGCACCGTTGTCGCGGCCACCGTGCATCAGCGCTACCGCATGGACGATATCGACCAGCTCTCGGTTGTCGGCGTGGAAAGCAAGATGCTGGCACCCACCGGGATAGCCCTGCGCAACGGATGACTCCGTGCCGCACACGAACAACTCCTCGGCCCAGAAACAGTCGTCGCCTTCGCCACCGAGCGGAACGCCCAAGACACCGAGCACCGCTTCGTAGAAATTCCGGCTGGCCACCGGATCGTGCACGACCAGCATGATGTGGTCGATCAAACGACTGCGGGACGGAATGGATGTGGCCATGGCTGCATCTCCGGAAGGCTGGGCGCAGATTCAGAATAAGCACGCGCGTGGCCGCCCCACTTGACCTATGTCTGCAAGGACGCAATTGCCGCGCTGACCGTCGCCTGCACGACCACGCCTGACTCACTGCATCGGCGGCAACCGCCCGCCGATCGCCGCGCGATCGGACAATCAGGGCGGCGACAAGCGGCTGCCTCCCGGGCAAACACTCCGCCTATCCAACTGATTTTCAAAGACATGGAGGGATGCGTCCGGAACGAACATCAGCCCGGGGTTGACGCCTGCGGTGCGGTGTATTATCCAAACCGTTTTGTGCAGTGCGGCATTCGGCTTGCCACTGCCATTTCCGGGGAACCCATGATGTCCGACCAACAACCGACCGGTGCCGAAATCGTCATCCGCGCCCTGCAGGACCAAGGGGTTCGACACATCTTCGGCTATCCGGGTGGCGCGGTCTTGCCGATCTACGATGCGATCTTCCAGCAGGATGTGGTGGAACACATCCTCGTCCGGCACGAACAGGGGGCCGCTCACGCCGCCGAAGGCTATGCCCGCTCGACCGGCAAGGCTGGCGTACTGCTGGTGACCTCCGGCCCCGGCGCCACCAATGCCATCACCGGCTTGGCCGACGCGATGATGGATTCGATTCCGCTGGTCTGCATCACCGGACAGGTGCCGACCCACCTGATCGGCACCGACGCCTTCCAGGAATGCGATACCGTCGGCATCACCCGCGCCTGCACCAAGCACAACTTCCTGGTGAAGGACGTGAACGACCTCGCTCGCGTGCTCCACGACGCGTTCCACATCGCCACCAGTGGCCGTCCCGGCCCGGTGGTGGTGGATATTCCCAAGGACGTGCAATTCAAGCGCGGCCACTATGTCGGCCCGAAGACCGAACTGGTGCACCCCACGTATCAGCCGCAGACCGAAGGCGATCCGGCTCGCATCGCGCAAGCGGTGGAACTGATCCTTTCGGCCAAGCGCCCGGTGTTCTACACCGGTGGCGGCATCATCAATGCCGGTCCGCGCGCCTCGCAGTTGTTGCGTGAACTGGCGAAGCTGACCGGCTTCCCGGTCACGTCCACCTTGATGGGCTTGGGCGCCTTTCCCGCCAGCGATCCGCAGTGGCTCGGCATGCTCGGCATGCACGGCACCTATCAGGCCAATCTGGTGATGAACCAGTGCGATGTGATGATCAATCTGGGCGCGCGTTTCGACGACCGCTGCACCGGCCGACTGGATGCGTTCTCGCCCGGCTCACGCAAGATCCACGTCGATATCGACCCCTCCTCGATCAACAAAGTGGTGCGCGTGGAGGTTCCCATCGTGGGCGACTGCGCCCGCGTGCTCGACGCCCTGCTCGCCGCCATCGCACCGCGCGTGGACGAAATCGATGCCACTGCGCGCGCCGCATGGTGGTCGCAGATCGACACTTGGCGCGCACGCCGTTCTCTGGCTTACGCGCAATCAGACGACACCATCAAGCCGCAATACGCCATCGAGCGCCTGTACGCGCTCACCCGTGATCGCAAAACCTGCATCACCACCGAAGTCGGCCAGCACCAGATGTGGGCGGCACAGCATTTCCACTTCGATGAACCCAACCACTGGATGACCTCCGGCGGGCTGGGCACGATGGGTTACGGCATCCCCGCCGCGGTTGGCGTGCAGGTGGCGCATCCGGATGCGCTGGTCATCGACATCGCCGGCGAAGCCAGCGCGCAGATGACGATGCAGGAACTCTCCACGGCGGTGCAATACCGCCTGCCGATCAAGATTTTCATCCTCAACAACGAATACATGGGCATGGTGCGCCAGTGGCAGCAACTGCTGCACGGCGGGCGCTACGCACATTCGTATTCGGAAGCCCTGCCGGATTTCGTCAAACTGGCCGAAGCCTACGGCGGCAAAGGCATCCGCGTGTCCTCGCCGGCCCTGCTGGATGAAGCCATCCGCGACATGATCGCCTACGACGGCCCGGTGATCGTCGATTGTCGGGTGGACAAGCTGGAAAACTGCCTGCCGATGATTCCCTCCGGCGCGGCACATTTCGAAATGATCCTGCCCGACGCCGCCGAAGCCGAAGTGACCGAAGCCGGCCGGATGATGGTCTGAGCATCGCGACGTTCCGCACTGGCATCACGAACACGTCCGACACCACGAAACCCACGGGACATCCCATGACCACCCAACCCGCCTCCGCCTACTTTCTCTCCGACGATGCCCCGCACACCGTGCGCGTCACGCTGTCGGTACTGGTGGACAATGAAGCCGGCGCCTTGGCGCGCGTGGTCGGACTGTTCTCCGGGCGCGGCTACAACATCGAATCGCTCACCGTGGGCGAAACCGATCATCAGAAGCACACCTCGCGCATCACCATCGTCACCTCCGGCACACCGCAGATCATCGAACAGATCAAGGCCCAGCTCGGACGGCTGGTGCCGGTGCACCGCGTGGTCAACTTGTCTGCGGACAAACCCGGCGTCGAGCGCGAAATGGCGCTGGTCAAAGTCGCCGGAACGGGCGAACAACGCGCGGAAATGCTGCGCCTGTCCGACGTATTCCGCGCCCGCGTCATCGACATCACCCACACCAGCTTCACCTTCGAACTGACGGGTTCGCCGGTCAAGATCGATGCCTTCGTGGATTTGATGATTCCGCTGGGACTGGTGGAAATGAGCCGCACCGGCGTGGTGGCGATCGCACGCGGCGACGAAGCGACCTGACCTTCGCAACCGGACGATCCAGCAAAAAGAACCCCCGCCGAAGCGGGGGTTCTTTTTCACTGCGTGAGGATTGCGCGACCGGAATCAGTCTTCGAATCCGTCCTTGAAGATCTCGTCCGGCAATGCAGCCACCTCGGTCGTGAAGATCGCGCTCTCCGGTGGCGTCGGATCGGCGCTGCCGGACGCCACGGACACCGTGGCCTGCGCCGTGGTGCCGCTGGCCGCGACATCCGCCATCACGGTGACGATGAATGCAGCGTCCGCATCCGCAGCCAGCGTGTCGATGTTGCAGACCACGCTGCCCTGGGTTCCGATCGCCGGCGTAGTGCAACTCCAGCCGCTCGGCGCATCGAGCGAGAGGAACAGGATGCCTGTCGGCAAGGTCAGTTCGACCCGCAGCAGCACAGCCTCGTCCGGACCGGCGTTGGAGAGCTCGAATGCATAGTCCCACTCGTCACCGACTTCCGCCGCAGCCGGCGCCGGCGTCGTGCCCAGGGTCAGATCCGCCGTGCGGAATGCCGCGATGTCCAGGAACGCCAGCACCGGGTCGTGATCGGAGTTGGCAAAGGCATTCGCGTCATTGGCCGCATCGCCCTGATGGAAGTCGGAGTTGACCCGGGCGAACTCGGCACGGATATCCACGGTGGCAGCAATCACGCCTTGATTGACCAGGGTGTGATCGATGGTCTGTGCATTGCCTTCGTAGGTATAGCTGTAGCGCTGCTGGGGCGGAATCAGCTCGGTCAGCAGCACCAGATCCGGCTCGACCAGATCGACACCATCGCCGATGACCACCGTTTCGTCATCGGGTGTCGGCTCACCTTTCACCGTACCCAGCAGATCGGCCAAGCCATCACTGAACTCGTAGGCATTGAAGTCGCCGACCACGACAATGGCCCGATCCGGCTGGGCGTTCTGCAACGTATCCACCAGCATCGCCAGATACTCGGCGTTCTGCTGACGCTTGGCGCGATTGCGACGGCCTTCGCCCCCTCCCGGATTGTCGGGGTCGTTGAAGCAGGCATAGGACGTATCCGCATCCGCCGTGCTCTCCAGGTCGATCATCGACTTCAGATGGTTGTTGATGATGGTCACCGGCCACGCTTCGCCGTTCGCGCCCCGGATCGCGACATCGATCACCAGCGGCGCGCGATCGTTGAGCAGCCCGGTGGTGTAACTGACGCCGTCAGGGCACAACACCCGCTCATCAGCGCCATACTGCTGCGGCATTCCGACCAGTTGGACGCGCGGACTTGCACCGACGAGCGCCTTCTTGATCAGGAATCCGAGACGCTGGGTGCCACTCTCGGACACCATGATCGCCTCGTACTGCGGATCATTCGCCGCGATGGCCGAAACCCGGCTGGAGATGTCCTGAAGGGTCTGGATGTTGCCCACCTCGATCAAGCCCAGCACGTCGGGGGTGTGGAGGTAGTCCACGATGGCCCGGGAGATCTTCGTCGCCTTGCGGTTGTACGTCGCGCTGCCGGGGGAGTTGCAAACCTCGCCACTCAGGGTGCAAGCGAGGTTTTCCACGTTGAAGGTGCCGATCGTGACTTCCGTGGGGTTTGACGACGTAACCGGGGTGCCCGCGGCTTCATTGCTGGCATCGATCATCGGCGCTTCATCCGAGCGGGTCAGGATCGTGTAGCGCTGCACGGCATAGTCCAAGACCCCCGTCAGCCCTTCCAGCACCGTGCCGCTACGGACCGGGATCACCGTTCCGCCGCTGAGCAGCGTGGTGTTGACCCGCAACAGCTCGGGGTTGTTGTCCCAGCAAGGCACATTCGCGGGGGCCTCTGCCGGCAGCGCCACCGAACCGGGCACCGCGGGGTCGACGCCACAGCGGAACAGATTGACGCCCGCTTCGCGGAACGGCCGCTCAGCACCTTCCAGAACACCGAAGAACTCGTAGTTCGCCGCCGCCCCGCTGGGTGCGGTGACCTGGAAGCGCGGCACGGTGACTCGCATGAACTCGTAACGCTCCAGCGCGCCGATGTCACCTGCCGGATCCAGATCGGCAGCCGTCAGAACCACCGGCGCCGGCAGCGGCGTGCCCGACGAAATCTTCGTCGTCGTGCTGGACGACAGCTCGGTGATCGGCAAGGCACCAGTGGCGGGCGAATACTCCACCACGGTGCCCGTCACATAGACGAAGTCGCCCACCGCCAGCCCTGCACCGGCCGGTGAAGCCGCCGTACCGAAAACGTAGAGCCCCTCGGAGGTGGCCGGGTCGGCATCCTGATCGCCCGGCAGCGACTGCAAGTAGTAATGACGGCTGTTGGAGGTGACGCCCGTCACCACGCCACGCGTGGTCACCACGTTTCCGACGCGCGGCGAGACTTGACCTGCGCCCTGAATCGAGCTGATCGGCTCGAATGCAATGTCGTCATCGACGATGGTGCCCGACGTGCTCAACGGATCGGCTTGAGTGGCCGCCGCCCCCATGAAATTGCTCAACGTGATCGTGACCGTCGCATCGCCATTGGTATCGGTATCGGGCACCGTCTGGACTTCGATCAGGTACGGGCTCTCGTCCGTATCGTCGAGCGTCACCGTGGTGGTGGTGCACGGATTGCCGCCACAGGCGTAGCGTGCCATGTCGCCACCGTAGCCGATGTCGAACGAAAGCGTCCCGTTCGCCGCAATGGCGGGGGCGAAATTGACCGCGAACGTCAGGGTGCTGGCCGTGGCGTCGCCTTCCACCACCGACACTTCGCCTGCGGCGAAGCTCACGCTCGGCAGTGTCGGGACACCGCCTCCGGTGCAACTGACCACATGACTGCCGAGACCGTCGTGCGTGCCGATCGGATAGCTGATCCACTCGATCGAGGGATCAGCGAAGCCGTCGTTGATCACCGTATCGCCTTCGCAAACTTCCGGCTTGCGACGCAGGGTGTGGTCGTGCGTGGTGTAGTCGCCGGTTCCCCAGGAAGTCCCCGGATCGGTACCGACATCGCCGAACGAATCGACGACATCGCCGACGCCTGCGGCCGTGCTGTTCTTGCGCAGCACGAACGCGTCGTCACCGTTGTGCGCAATGACCGTGCTGTTCGGGAGATCGCATGCGGAGAGGATGTTTGTCGCTGCGGACGCATGACAGACCACCAGCACGTCGCCATCGGCGATGGTGCCGGTCAATGCCACACTCTGTGAAACCGTAGCCGAACCATTCTGGTAAAGCTCGAGGCGATACTGGCCGGCGGCGAGATCAACACCGGCACCGGTGCCGTTGAAGATTTCCAGCGCCTTGTTGTTGCTGGCGCCCTCGATGTATTCGCTGAAGAGCAAATCAGCCGGGCCACTGCTGGCTAATGGATCGCCCGTGACACTGATGTCATCGACTCCAATGTTCTCGTCGTTGCCAGCCACGTTCACGGTAATGATGCGCAGTTGGATCTCCGCCTGGTTGTCCGCGTCCGGCGGCAGCGTCACGGACACCGGCGTATCGAGTGTCAGCGAAGGTCCGGCGGAAGCATCGGCGACATAGGCATCCGGAACATTCACGAAGTCGCCTGTATTGCCCACCCGGTACAACAATGCCACTGGCTGCACGGAGTTGTCGGCCGTCTCGATGTCGCGGAGCAGGTAACTCACCTGAATGTTCTGGAAGCCTGTGGTATCCAGATGGATTACCAGATGCGGCGCATCGGCGGTTCCGCTGCCGGCGAAGCCCACTACCGGGTTGGTGAGATGCCACTCCAGCACACCACCGTTGGTGGAATTGTTGTTGGTCTGGTTCGCAACGACGTCGATGGCACCAGTGTTGCCGACCACCGGAGCAGTCAATGTCTGCGGATTGCCGCCCGCATAGGGCGCGGTCGTCGTCCCGCTATCCTCCCCCAGATAACCAACGATGCCCGGAACGCCATCCCAGTTGTCATTGGCAGTAATGAGGTTGATATCGCTCCAATCCTGCAGGAATGGCAGCGACTGCGGCGTGGTATCCGCCCTCGCTGCGGGGGCCGTGAGTGGTGCCATGACTGCACACGACAACAAGACGGCAAAACGCCGCCAACTTCTGATCGATCGCATGGGAATGAACCTTTCCTGGAAATTTGCCCGACCGCACCAGACGGAACTCCACGCCTGGCCGATTTGGCGGAGCGTACCATCACCATGTGACGCTTTCGTGTGCGCCCGCAGCACTTTTGAACGTCCGCAGGCAAATCGTGCGGATCGGCATGCGGCCCGCCCCGTCATCGCTTCGGTGTGACCTCCACCCTCCCGCACTGGTGATCCCGGGCTGCCGGGATGACTTCAAGTGCTCGCGGGTGCCGACCATTGCCGGCGTCGGCGGGCTGGTGTCTTGGCTGATCGAGCGCAAACCCGGCATCGAAAGGCATGATGAAAAGCGCGCGACCTGGTCCACCAGCGCGGTATGCTGCTCGTCGCCGGCCTGATTGCCGGCGAGGCGCTTCTGATCGGCGTCGCCGCCCTGCCCTACCGGACGGCGGCCAAGCGAACCTGATTCATCCTTGCCAACAAGGAAACCCCATCATGCCCAGGTTGCTTCGGAACATCCTCGCCATCGCCGTCGGCCTGTTCGTCGGCAGCATCATCAACACCGCGATCGTCGCCCTCGGTCCCGGGCTGATTCCGCCGCCTGCCGGGGTGGATGTCACCAGCGCGGAAAGTCTCGCTGCCCACATGCATCTGTTCGAGCCTCGGCACTTCGTGATGCCGCTCCTCGCCCACGCGATCGGCACCCTGACGGGCGCACTGGTGGCCTGGCTGTTCGCCGCCAGCCACAAGTCCGCTTTCGCCTACGGCATTGGCGCAGTCTTTCTCTGCGGCGGCATCGCGGCGTGCTTCATGATTCCCGCCCCCGTCTGGTTCATGGTGCTGGATCTGGTTGCCGCCTACCTGCCAATGGCTTGGTTGGCGATACGTATCGGCAGGTTCACTCAGTCCGGGTGACGTTTCCCGCTCACTCCGGCGGCAACAGCTCCATCGCCATCACGATGGCATCCTCATGGCCCTGCTTCGCCGGGTAGTAGCGCGGACGGCGGCCGATTTCGTTGAAGCCGAGGGACTCGTACAGTCGGTGCGCGTTGGCATTGGACGGGCGCACTTCAAGAAAAACACGCTCGACCCGATGCCAGCGCGCCAGATCGATCAGTCGCTGTACCAGATGGCGCCCGTGGCCGCGCCCTTGATACCTCGGCGCAACGCAGACGTTGAGGATATGGGCTTCTCCGGCCCCCACCGAAAGCACGCCGTGGCCGATGATCCTGCCATCGCACTCCAGCACCCAGCAGCCATGCCCCTCTCTCAGGCAATCGTGGAAGATGCCCTGCGTCCACGGGAACTCGTAGGCGGACAACTCCACCTGCATCACGTCTTCCAGATCGCTGCCGCGCATGGCGCGCATCGTGGGCGAGGATCCGGCGGCGAGCGCGTTCATGGGTGCATCTGCCGGAGGCGTCGACGCAAACTCCGCAACACAGGCCAGGCCACGCGCTTTTCGATCGGGTCGCGCAACTTGTCCAGCGCGGCCAGTCGGATGGCCTCCTTCGGCGCGCCGGCGCCGAAGGCAAGCAATGGTGCGCCGCCATCTTCCGGTTGCCGCGCCATCAGTATCTGTTCCGGCCGAACGCCGATGGATTTGAGTATCTGGGTCAACAGCCGCGCATGCGGTCCCTCGAACGGACGGGCTTTCGCGGGCGGAAACCACAGGCGAAGGACAAAGTCATCCGCCACGACGGACTCCTCCGGCGGGTCGCATGACGGTGATGCCTGCCCGGCAATGGCCACGGCATGCTCGCGCAAGCGCATCGGTGCAAGGCCCAACGCGTGCAGTTGTCGAACTCGCTCTGCATCGAACATCGTCACACCTGCCTTACCGCATCCGCACCGCATTGCCTGCGTTGTGCCCGTCCAGAGCATGCTCGACAAGGTCGGCGATGAAGTCCGCGTTCAACCCATCCAGAGCCTCGCCGAAGGCGCGCACTGAATCGGCAACGCTTTCACCCTGCGCAGCTACCTGCCGGTGGTATTCACCGATGAGCCAGGGCCGGCCACCGCCCGAGGGATCGGCGCGCAACGCCAATGTCACGACAGCCTCCCAGCCGGAAGCAGTGCGCACGCGCTCCAGCCTCACGATGCGGCCGGTGATGCGCAGGGTGTCCATGTGCGCTGGCAACCGGTCGGTGACGACACGGGCGACACCGGCGCGGCGCATCGCCGAAATCAAGCGCCGTTGCAGCAGGCGTACCGGCGGATCGATCCATATCTGATAGTGATAAGTGCGCAGGCGGCTGGCATCGGGATCCAGGCTGTAGATCAAGGCCTGATCGGAATACAGACCATCGGCGAAAAAGGTCTCCACCACGACGGGCAGCGACACCACCGGTTCGGGCAGTCGCTCCAGCGGTGCCGCTTCGGGCAAACGGTAATAAGTGGTTTCCGGCAAACCCGGCGCACTGGCACACCCGGCCAATAGCCCGAACAGCAAACCAACGGACGCAAGAATTCGAACCCGCCTCATCTCTCCTCCACGTCATCGGCCTTGGGACTGAACAGCAGGCGATTGGGGTTGCGCCGGATTTCCCGGCTGAACTCGTCGAAGTTGCGACTGGAGGAGTCCAGATGGTGCGCCACCGAGTCCATGCGCTGCGCGATGGTGCTGACAGCGCGCTCCAGATCGACCACCACCTGGCGAATCTCGGGCCGATTCTCGTTCAAGGTCTCGTTCAGCACGGCAATCAGGGCCTGAGTCTGGGTCTGGGTCTCGCGCAAGTCGGCGGCCACGATGCGAAGATCGCCCAGGGTGGCGCTGACCGCGAGTCGATTGTCCTCGCCAAGGAGGCGGTTCACGTTGTCGGCCGCCTGGTTCAAACGCGCCAGCAATGCGCTGGACTCGCTGACCAGCGAGGGCAAACCGGCATCGATGGAGCCGGCGATCGAATCGATCCTGACCGCGAGCGTCTCGACCAACGGCCGGATCCGATCGCGCGTCAGCACGGTGAGCTCATCGGCCAGTTCGTTCATCGCCGCGAACACATCGCCGCCCGCCTCGCTCGCCATTTCCGCGCCGGGCGGAAGTACCGCCGTGCTCTCGCCACCGCGAATCGCCACGCGCACGTCGGCCAGCAGTCCACTGGCCTGAAGCTGGGCCACGCTGTCGGCCGGAATCGGCCAATCCTTCCGCACCGCCAGTTCGACCCGATAACGGGTGCCACCGTCGCGCTCCGGCACGATGTCGTCCACCTGCCCGATGCGGAAGCCTTGATAGAGGACCGGCGCACCAAGACGCACACCGGTGACGTTGTCGAAATAGGCGTGATAGCCGACGCTGCCGCCGCGCGTGCCGGTGATGACCACCAATGTCACCACAAGCATCGCGAATGCCACCAGCACGGCGGCCCCGACGAGGACATAGTTGACGTTGTCGCGCTTCATGGACGCCCCGGATGATCGAATGCATAGTGTGGCCCGGAGGATGCGTTCATGTCTCCCCCCGGGGTCGATCCGCCCATGACAGAGACCAACCAACGCGCTGGCCTGCTGCCATCCCGTACAGCAAGCCCGCGCGGTGCATCTGCCGATTCCACGGTGGCAAGCTCAAGCCGTGCCCTTCGAGAAGAATCTCGTGGCCGAGCGTCCGCGAAAAAATCTGCATGCCCATCGGCAATGCACGGTTCCAGGCGAGCGAGGATCGACGGCCGGACGCCGCCTGCCGCAATCCGAAGTTGCGACGACCACCACATGGCGACTGCTGAGTGTGGCAATCAGGCCTCCTCTTCGGTCAATCGGCGCAGGTATTCGTCCACGTTGACTTCGACCTCGCGCGGGCGGCGGTTGAGCAGGTCCTGTATGCGTTCGTTGTCGGCGGCACGTACCTGATCCACGGTACCGGTCATCAGTATCTTGCCGTGGTCGAGCACGGTGATGGTGTCGGCGATCTTGAAGGCTGACTCCAGTTCGTGCGTGACCACGACGATGCTCATCCGCATGGCATCGCGCAATTGCAGGATCAGCTCATCGAGTTCGGCCGACACGACCGGGTCGAGTCCGGCCGATGGCTCGTCGAAAAACATCAGGCGCGGGTCCATGACGATGGCTCGGGCCAACGCGGCGCGTTTCACCATGCCGCCTGACAGCTGGCTCGGCATCAAGTCCTGAAAGCCGCCGAGGTTCACGACTTCGAGTTTCAGCCGGCTCATGATGCGGATGGTGTTCTCGTCCAGCCGGGTATGCTCGCGCAGCGGCAGTGCGACGTTCTCGCCCACGGTCATCGAGGTGAACAGCGCACCGCCCTGGAAGCTCACGCCGATCTTGCGGCGCAGCGCCAGCAGTTCGCGCGCACTGGCCTTGGCGAGCTCGGTGCCGAGCAGCTTCACCGAACCCGAACGTGGCTTCTGCAAGCCGATCAGATGTCGCAACAGCGTGCTCTTGCCCGATCCGGAGCCACCCATGATGACGCGAATCTCGCCCGGCTCGACACGAAAGTCGATGCCATGCAATACACGCCGCCGGCCGTACCAGGCATCCAGCCCTTCGACTTCGATCACCGGGGAGCCAGCCGTGTTCATCAGGGCAACATCAGCGGTTGAGGAAAAACGAAAACAGCATGTCCGCCACCACCAGCGCGCTGATCGACATCACCACGGCGCGCGTGGTGGCGCGGCCCACGCCTTCGGCCCCACCGCTGACGGAGAAACCGATGCTGGTGCCGATCAATGTGATCAACACACCGAACACCACACTCTTGGAAACACCTTCCCACACGTCGCGCGGCGTCAGCAGATCGAGCGTCTGGGCGAAGTAGCCGGACAGCCCGATGTCCAGCGGACCCATCGAATAGAGGCCCGCCCCGAGCAAGGCCACGGCATCGGCCAGAATGGTCAATACCGGCAGCATGACGACCATCGCCACCAGCGCCGGAGCCACAAGATAACGCACCGGCTCGATACCGATGGCCGCCAGCGCGTCCACCTCCTGCGACACCACCATCGAACCAAGCCGGGCCGCCAATGAAGACCCAGTGCGCCCGGCCACCACGATGCCCGTGATGAGTGCGCCGAACTCGCGGGTGATCGACTTGGCCGACGCCACGATCACCTGGCTTTGCGCGCCGAACTCCGACAACGCCGCGATGAACTGGATGCCCAGCATCACCCCGATGGTCAGCGCCAGCAGGCACACGATGGGAATGGCATCGACGCCAATCTGGCGCATCTGCTCGAACACCATGCGCCAGCGCACAGGCTGCCCGACACGCCAACCGAACATCAGATACCACAACGACTCGCCCAGCAGCATGGCGCCATAGCCCAGCTCCGCGACACTGCCGAGCGCGCGCCGACCGAGGCGTTCGAGCGGGGCGAACACCGCATCCATGGCGTCAGCCGGCCTCCATGCCACGGATGGGGAACACCCGATCCAGCCGCGCCAGTTTCAGCACCGCCAACACGGACGGACTGATCGCCGACAACTCGAACGGTTGCCCCCGTCCACGTGCGTTCTGGAACCCTTCCACCAGCGCCGCGATGCCGGAGGAGTCGATGTATCCGACCTGGGACAGGTCGATCGCCACTTTCGGCGCGCGCTCAAGAGCGTTCAACACTTCGCGGCGCACCTGTGCGGACCAGGAAAGATCGATTTCTCCGCCCAGCAGGACAGTGGCGGTGTCGCCATCGATGCGGGTACTGCACTGACTCATCGGGGATGTCCTTCGGTTTCGATGCGTTTGACCATCCACAACCGGTTGCCGCATCCATCGGGGCGCGGCGTGAGCGACCAATGATCCATCAGGCTGTCGATGAAGTTGATGCCCAGACCACCGGGGCGACAATCGGACAGGTCGCGCGGCCTCGGCGCGGTGGACTCGCAGCAAGGCGCGTCATCCAGCAACTCGAAATGCAACTCGTCGCCATCGCGTTCCAGATGCAGCTGGATCAGTGCATCGCTGGGGCCGCCGTAGGCATGCCGGATGATGTTCGAACAGGCCTCGTCGACCGCCAGCACCAGCGTCTGTCGCAACGTGGCATCCACGCCGGCACGCGCAAGTGCGGCGGCCAGCCCGTGGCGCATCGCGGAGAGTTCCCGCGGCTGGGCCGGAAAGCGGTAGCTCCAGCGCTGCGCATCCTGTTCCTGAGGCGGGTCGGAAATCAGCATCAAGGTGATGTCGTCGGTGACGCGCAACCCGCGCAACTGGCGTACCAGCGCACGCATCCGCGGCTCGGGTGCGAGCGCACCGGCATCGCGCAGCAAGCCTTCGACCCCCTCCACCCCAAGCGGTTCCCCGGCAACGTCACGCACATCGGTGACGCCATCCGAATACAGGTACAGGCTGGCCTCGGTGAGACCGGTGCGTTGCTCGGGAAAATCCATCCGGCGCAGGATACCCAACGGCGGACCTTGTGCTTCGAATCTTTCGACATCTCCGTTCACGCCCACGCGCAACAATGGCGGGAAACCGGCGCTTGCCCAGACCGCCTCGCGCGTGGCGGGGTCGTAATGTCCGGCGACCGCGCACACGAACATGCCCGGCGCGATGGCTTCTCCCAGTTCATCGTTGACCCGCGCCAGCCAGTCCGCCGGGCGCAACCCGTCCTTGCCGGACCAGCGCAACAGGCTTGCGCAGCGCACCATCAGAAACGCAGCGTCCAGCCCCTTGCCCGCCACATCGCCGACGGTAAAGGCGATCCGGCCATCGGGCATGTCGAAGAAATCGTAGAAGTCGCCGGAGATTTCCTGCGCCGCCAGATTGATCGCACGCAGCGGATAGGCACCGCGCCGCCGCCTTGGCAGAAGCGAGCGCTGAAGTCTCCGGGCCATACCGAGTTCGCGACGGATGCGATTCTGCTCCACCAGCTCGCCGGCCATGCGCGCGATGTTGAGGGCGAGCGCCATCGGCGCCGCCAGCAGGCGCAGCGCAGTGAGGTCGGCTTCGTCGAACAAACGGTCGTCGCGCTTGTTGATGACTTCGATCGCGCCGATCACGCCCTGTGCCGTGGCCAGCGGCGCACACAGCACGCTGCGGGTGACGAAGCCGGTTTCGGCATCGATCTGCTCGACGAAATCCGGATCGGCATAGGCATCGCGCACCATCTGGCTTTCGTTGCTGGCCACCGTTCGTCCGACGATGCCCTTGCCCATCGGCACGCGCAGGCCAATGATGTCCACGGGCCCCTGACAGGCCCGACACACCAGCGTCCCGGTGTCGGCATCGACCAGGAACACACTGACCGCTTCGGCCTCCAGATAGCGCGCCGCGTATGTCGCGGACTCGCGCAGCGTCCGCGTCAGATCCACCGACACCGCCAATTGCTGACTGACCTCGGCCAGGAAGGCGAGCAGTTCGACCGAGGACTGCTCGGTCCGCAGCGACCCGGTCGGCACGACACTCATCCCGCCACACGCCCTCGTCGCAGTTTGCCGAACAGCCAGATCGATGGTCCCGACAACAGATACAGGGTGAAGCCGGCAAGCAACACGCGCGCGGTATCGATCGCGAGCAACACCAGCAGACCGAGTGCCAGCAGCACGGTGACGAAGGGCACGCGACCGCCGAACGGCAGGCTCTTGAAACTGAAATACCGGATCCGGCTGACCATCAGCAAGCCAGCCACCACCGTCACCGCAAGGGCGACCCAGCGCACCTGGCCGCCGCTCAGGTTCATGCGACTGTCCAAGGTCCAGATGAACGACATCATCACCGCCGCCGCCGCCGGACTGGCCAATCCGATGAACCAGCGTTTGTCCACCACGCCCACCTGGGTGTTGAAGCGCGCGAGCCGCAGCGCCGCGCACGCGGCGTAAAGAAACGCGGCTGCCCAGCCGATCTTGCCGGCCATCGGGCCGTCGAACTGCAGCTGGGACAAGGCCCAGTGATACATCACCAGCGCCGGCGCCATGCCGAAGCTGACCAAGTCGGCGAGCGAGTCGTACTGCACGCCGAAGTCGCTCTGGGTGCCCGTCATGCGGGCAATGCGGCCGTCCAGCCCGTCCAGTATCGCGGCGATGAATACCGCGACGCAGGCTTCGGAGAACTGCCCCTGGGTGGCCGCGATGATCGCGTAGAAGCCGGCAAACAGCCCGCCCGACGTGAACAGATTGGGCAGCAGGTAGATGCCACGCGGGCGTGGCTTGGCGACAGTATCCTGAGGTTCCATGAGGCGTCCTGCGAAGTTCGACGGCCAGTGTAACGCTGCATCCAGGCTTTGATGCACACTGTCGCCGGGGAATCCCTCACCCGAATGCAGGAACCGACCCATGCGAATCCTTTCTTCCGCGATCCTGGCTCTGGCCATCTGCGGCACAGGTGATGCCAACGCCACCGAGGTCTATCGCTGGACCGACGAAAAGGGTGTCACCCAATATTCCGATACCCCGCCCGGCCGTGGCGCGTACGAACGGGTGAACGTACGCACCGGCAAGATCGCCGAGCCGGCACCCGCGACAAACGAAACTGCCGGCAGCGACGTTGCCGCAACCGCGCCCAGCACGACGCAGGTCGATCCTGCCGTACGGGCGGAGCGTTGCCGGAATGCGCGCAGCAACCTGTTCGCGCTGCGCTCGGGCCTGGATGTCACGCTCGAAAAGGACGGTGAGTCGCGCCTGCTGACGGCCGAGGAGCGTACGGTCCAGATCGAGCAGAACGAAAAGGTCGTCACGGCAAACTGCGACGGCGAATAGGTCGGGGCGCTCCGATGCGCGGCTTCGTCTTCGGCGTGCTGGTGGTGCTCGGACTGCTGGCCGGAGCGGCGGCCTGGGTCTGGCATTGCCAGCCCGAGCGCCTGCCGCAGGAATGGCGGCGCCAGAATCCCAATTCGCGCGATTACATGCCGCCCTTGTATCGATGGAAGGACGACCAGGGCCGCGTGCAATTGACCGATGCGCCTCCCGAAGGCCGGCCCTACGAGGTCGTCCGGATCGACCCGAACCGCAACATCGTGCCCACGACCCTGCCGCCGCCCGGCGCCACGCGGTGAGAACGGCTGCGACACGTTACAATCGACGGCTTCGTTTCCCGATCGCGAACCCGACCATGCGCCTGTCGCACTTCCATCTCAGCACCACCCGCGAAACTCCCGCCGACGCGGAAATCGTCAGCCACCAGTTGATGCTGCGTACCGGCATGATCCGGAAGCTCGCCGCCGGCATCTACACCTGGAGCCCGCTGGGCCTGCGCGTGCTGCGCCGGGTGGAAGCCATCGTGCGCGAGGAAATGAACCGGGCCGGCGCCATCGAGATGCTGATGCCGTCGATCCAGCCGCGCGAATTGTGGGAAGAAACCGGGCGCTGGGAGAAATTCGGCGGGCAACTCCTGAAGATCCGCGACCGCAAGGACGCCGACTACTGCTACGGCCCCACGCATGAAGAAGTCATCACCGACTTCGCGCGCAACGAATTGCAGTCCTACAAGCAGCTGCCGATCAACTTCTACCAGATCCAGATGAAGTTCCGCGACGAAATCCGCCCGCGTTTCGGGGTGATGCGCTCGCGCGAATTCCTGATGAAAGACGCTTACTCCTTCCATCTCGCGCCCGAGTGCCTGGAACGCGAGTACTGGAACATGCACGCTGCCTACACCCGCATCTTCACCCGCCTGGGCCTGAAGTTCCGCGCGGTGAAGGCCGATTCGGGCGCGATCGGCGGCGATGCGTCGCAGGAATTCCATGTACTGGCCGACTCCGGCGAAGACGCGATCGCGTTCTCCGATGGTTCCGATTACGCGGCCAATCTCGAAGCCGCCGAAGCATTGATGCCCACGACGCCGCGTCCCGCGCCGTCGGAAGCCCTGCGCGACGTGGAAACCCCCACGCAGAAAACCTGCGAGGAAGTGGCCGCGTTGATGGGCATTCCACTGCAACGCACGGTCAAGTCGCTGGCACTGGTGGGCGAGGAAGGCTTCACTCTGGTACTGCTGCGCGGCGATCATGAGGCCAACGAGGTGAAGCTGGCCAAAGTGCCGGGGCTGGCGGATTACCGCATGGCCACCGAGGATGAAATCCGCGAACACCTGGGCAGCGAACCGGGCTTTCTCGGCCCGGTCAATCCGCAGAAGCCCGTCACCGTCATCGCCGACCGCACCGTGACCGGAATGGCCGACTTCGTCGTCGGCGCGAACAAGCCCGGCTACCACATCGCTGGCGTCAACTTCGGACGCGATCTGCCCGAGCCGGCGCACATCGCCGACATCCGCAACGTGGTCGCAGGCGATCCGTCACCCGACGGCCAGGGCACCATCGACATCGCCCGAGGCATCGAGGTCGGCCACGTATTCCAGCTCGGCCAGAAATACGCGCAGGCGCTGGATTGCACCGTGCTGGACGAGAACGGCAAGAGCCAGGTCGCCTTCATGGGCTGCTACGGCATCGGCGTGACGCGCATCGTGGCGGCGGCCATCGAACAGAACCACGACGAAGCCGGCATCATCTGGCCCGAGCCGATGGCTCCGTGGAAGGTCGCGGTCTGCGTCATCAATCCGAAGAAGGACGAGGGCGTCACCCAGGCCGCCGAGGCGCTGTATCGGGAACTGGTCGACGCCGGCCTCGACCCGGTGCTCGATGACCGCGGCCTGCGCCCCGGCCCGATGTTCGCGGACATCGAACTCATCGGCATCCCGCACCGCGTGGTGGTGTCCGAGCGCGGCATTGCAGCCGGCACGTTCGAATACCGTGCGCGCCGCGGCAGCGAAAGCGAGGCACTGGACCATGCGGCGCTGTTGCAGCGGCTTGGCGTGGCCTGAGGCGTCAGACCGGCAGCGGGGCCGACCCGACGCAGCCTCGGGCGGGATTTCGCCGCAACCACCCTGGAGCGCAAGCCGATGACCTCCCCGACCTCCTCTGATCCGCCATTGCTGCTCGCCACGGGACTGGGTTTCGATCGGAATGACGAGACCATCTTCGGCCCGCTGGATTTCCATGTGGAGGCCGGCGAAGCCGTGCTCGTGCATGGCAGCAATGGCTCCGGCAAGACCACGTTGTTGCGGGTACTGGCAGGCTTGCTCACTGCCGCGCGCGGCACGATCCTGATCCGGGGCGAAGCCGCCACGCCCGAGCGCGTCGCCAGCACCTGCGCCCTGCTCGGCCACCTGCTCGGGCACAAGGGCGAGCTTTCGGCGAGCGAAAACCTGCAATTCGCCTGCGGCCTGTTCGGGCAGCGGCCGGATACCGATATCGACAGCGCCCTCGCCATGGTCGGACTCGCCGGCTTCGAAGATGCTCCGGCACGGCAGTTTTCCGCAGGCCAGCGCAAGCGCCTGGCGCTGGCGCGACTGTTGCTGGTGCCCGCGCCGCTGTGGCTGCTGGACGAGCCTTACGCCAACCTCGACTTGCCGGGCATCGACCTGGTGAACCGCCTGATCGCAACTCATTTGTCGCGCGGCGGCGCGGCGCTGGTGACCAGTCATGGTGCCTATGCCACCGGCGCGGTGCGCACGCGCACGCTGGAGCTGGATGCCGCGCATGCCTGAACACCCTTCTACCCTCGCCGCCTGCCGCGCGCTGCTGCTGCGCGATTTCCGGCTGATCTGGCGGCGCCGTGGCGACGCGCTGAACCCGGTGCTGTTCGCCCTGCTGGTGATCTCGCTGTTCCCGTTCGCGCTCGGGCCGCATCCGGACATTCTCGAACGCATCGCGCCCGGGGTGATCTGGGTGGCGCTGCTGCTGGCCGGGTTGCTGTCGCTGGATACGCTGTTCCGCGCCGATCTGGACGATGGCAGCCTGGAACAATTGATGCTCGCCCCGCACCCGCTGGCGCTGCTGGTGGGCTGCAAGATCCTGGTGCACTGGGCCAGCACCGCGCTGCCACTGATTCTGGCCACGCCCCTGTTCGCCACCCTGCTCTATCTGCCGTCCGAACTCTGGTTGGTGCTGATCTATTCCCTGCTGCTGGGCACGCCGCTGCTGAGTCTGATTGGCGCGGTGATCGTCGCGCTGACGGTGGGCATGCGTCGCTCTGGTATGCTTCTGGCCCTGTTGGCCTTGCCGCTTTACGTTCCCGTACTGATCTTCGGTGCAGGCAGCGTGATGGCGGCGGCGCAAGGCCTTCCATTCGCAGGAGCGCTGCTGCTGCTCGCAGCCGGTCTTGTGATGACGCTGGTACTGGCCCCGCTGGCCGCCGCAGCGGCGCTGCGAATCGCACTCCAATGAATCCAATCATGCGCTGGCTGCACCAGATGGGTGCGCCTCCCACCTTCCACGCCTTCGCCGCCCGCTGGGCGCCGTGGTTCTTCATTCTGGCGCTGCCTTGCCTGATCTTCGGCATGTGGCAAGCCCTGTTCGTGGTGCCGGCCGATTACCAACAGGGCGACAGCTACCGCATCCTGTTCATCCACGTGCCCAGCGCCTGGATGAGCCTGTCGATCTACGCGGTGATGGCCATCAACGGCTTCATCGCGCTGGTCTGGCGAATCAAGCTGTCCGAAGTGCTGGCGATGTGCTGCGCGCCGGTCGGCGCGGGCTTCACCTTCATCACGCTCGCCACCGGTGCGATCTGGGGCAAGCCGATGTGGGGCACGTGGTGGACCTGGGATGCGCGCCTGACCTCGGAGTTGGTGCTGCTGTTCCTGTATCTGGGCGTGATCGGCCTGTATGCCGCCATCGAGGATCGCCGCGCTGCAGCGCGTGCTGCCTGTTTCCTGGCGTTGATCGGTGTGGTCAACGTCCCGATCGTGCACTTCTCGGTGGAGTGGTGGAACTCGCTGCATCAGGGGGCGACGATCAAGCTGTTCAAGGAATCCACGATCCACCCGAGCATGGTGCTGCCGCTGATCGCAATGTTCTTCGGCACCAAACTGTGGTTTGCCGGATCGCTGCTGGCACGCACCCAGGCGGCGATGTACGAACTGGAATCGAACAAGGACTGGGTGCGCCGCGACATGGAGGGTCGTTCGTGAATTTCGGACTGGATCAATATGCGCCTTACGTATGGGCCAGCTACGCGATCTTCGTCGCGATCCTGGTCTGGGATTTCCTTATGCCGCAGTTGCACATGCGCCGGGTTCGGCGCGAGCTGGCGGCACACGCGCGCCGCGAAGCCGCCCGGACGGCGCGCGAAGGAGCCACACCATGAATCCGACCCGCAAGCGCCGCCTCTACACTGCCATCGCCGTGCTGGTGGCCGGCCTCATCGCCGGCACCTTGGTGGTGTTCGCACTCGGCACCAACCTGGCCTACCTGTACACGCCAGCCGAGGTATTTGCCGGCGAGGCTGGCGAACGCGCCCGTTTTCGTCTGGGCGGCATGGTGAAGGAGGGCTCGATCGAACGCGTCCAGGGTACGCTGGAAAATCGCTTCACCGTGACCGACGGCGATGCCGAGATGGTGGTGGAATACACCGGCATCCTGCCCGATCTGTTCCGCGAGAATCAGGCCGTGATCGCCACCGGTGGCATGCAGGGCGACCGTTTCGTCGCCACCGAGGTGCTGGCCAAGCACGACGAAACCTACATGCCACGCGAGGTGGCCGAGAAGATGCAGGCCGCACACGACAAGCACAACGTGCCCGATACGCCGGCCACGCCCGCCGCCCATGACAAGAGCAGCAACTGATGCTGCCTGAAATCGGCAACTTCGCGCTCATCCTGGCGCTGATACTGGCCCTCGCCCAGGCCATCATGCCTTTGCTGGGGGCATGGCGCGGGCACGCCGCGTTGATGGCCATGGCAAGGCCCACCGCCTATGGCCAGCTCGCCTTCCTGCTGCTGGCGTTCGTGCTGCTGACCATTGCCTTCGTGCAGAACGATTTTTCCGTCGCCTACGTGGCGCAGAACTCCAACACCTTGCTGCCGCTGCTCTACCGCATTTCGGCGGTGTGGGGCGCACACGAAGGATCGCTGTTGCTGTGGGTATTGATCCTGTCGGGCTGGTCGGCGGCGGTGGCGCGCTTCTCGCGGCCGTTGCCCGACGTGGTCGTGGCGCGCGTCGTCGGCGTGCTCGGACTGGTCAGCGTGGGTTTCCTGCTGTTCACCGCGCTCACCTCCAACCCGTTCACGCGACTGGTGCCGGCGGTGCTGGAAGGCCGCGACCTCAACCCGCTGCTGCAGGACCCGGGGCTGATCATTCACCCGCCGATGCTCTACATGGGCTACGTCGGATTTTCGGTGGCGTTCGCGTTCGCCATCGCGGCACTGCTCGGTCGTGAACTCGATCCGCGCTGGGTGCGCTGGTCGCGTCCCTGGACGAACGTGGCCTGGGGCTTCCTCACACTCGGCATCGGCCTCGGTTCGTGGTGGGCCTATTACGAACTGGGCTGGGGCGGCTGGTGGTTCTGGGATCCGGTCGAGAACGCCAGCTTCATGCCGTGGCTGGTCGGCACGGCACTGATCCATTCTCAGGCGGTCACCGAAAAACGCGGCGGATTCCGCGGCTGGACGCTGTTGCTCGCGATCGCGGCGTTTTCGTTGTCGCTGCTGGGTGCGTTCATCGTGCGCTCGGGGGTACTGACCTCGGTGCATGCGTTCGCATCCGATCCGGATCGCGGACTGTTCATCCTCGTGTTCCTGTCCATCGTCATCGGCGGCTCGCTGCTGCTTTACGCGTTGCGCGCGCCGCGCGGCGACACCGGAAAGCCATTCGCCGCGCTCTCGCGCGAAACCTTGCTGCTGGTGAACAACCTGCTGTTCTCGGCCGCCGCCGCGATGGTTCTGGTCGGCACGCTGTCTCCTCTGCTGTTCGAGGCGCTCAACCTCGGCAAGATCTCCGTCGGCCCGCCGTACTTCGGCGTTCAGTTCCTGTGGCTGATGGCACCGGTGGTGCTGCTCATGCCGTTCGGCCCGTTCGCGCGCTGGGGGCGCGAAGAATTTCCGCGCCTGTGGCCGGCATTGCGTGCCTGTGCGGCCGCCGGCGTCACCGTGGGAGTGGCCGCGTGGCTGCTCGGTGATGGCTGGTCGGCCAAGGCCATCTTCGGTGCTGCGGGAGCTGCCTGGGTGCTGGGGGGAACCGGGCTGTACGCCTGGCACCGTATCCGCCAATTGCCGGCCGGTCGCCGCTTCACTCCGGAGATTGCCGGAATGCTGCTGGCCCACGCCGGCGTGGGTGTGTTCGTGGCCGGCGTGCTGATCGTCGAGGCCATGGGTGTGGAAAAGGATGTCGCGGTGACGCCCGGCCAGGACACCGAGGTGCTCGGCTATCGCTTTCGTTTCGATGGCGTGGTGCAACGCCAAGGTCCCAACTTCCGCGCCGACCGCGGCACCATCGCGATCTTCGATGGCGAACGCCAGATCGCGTTGCTGCACCCGGAAAAACGCGCCTACGCCAGCGGCGGGCAAGTAATGACCGAGGCCGCGATCTCGCCCGGCTTCACCCGTGACCTGTACGTCGCGCTCGGCGAATCGCTGGGCGGCGACAGTTGGGCGCTGCGCATCTATGTCAAACCATTCGTGCGCTGGATCTGGCTCGGTGCGTTGATGATGATGGCCGGCGCGTTCGTGCTGGCGACCGATCGTCGATTGCGCCGCGAGCGCACTCCCCGCGATACCGCCGAGGTCGGCTGACATGTGGAAGCGCTGGCTGCCGCTGGGCATTTTCTTGCTGCTGGGCGCGCTGCTGTACGCCGGCATCCGGCTGGCCGAGGTGCGCGACCCCAACGCGATTCCGTCACCACTGATCGGCAAGCCGCTCCCGGCATTCACCCTGCCCGATCTGCGTGATCCCTCGCGTCAAATCGATTCCACCACGCTGCGCGGCGCGCCGTTTCTGCTCAATGTCTGGGCAAGCTGGTGCCCGGAATGCCGCGTGGAGCATCCGCTGTTCGAGCAGCTCGCACGCAGCGGCACGATCCGCGTGGTCGGCTTCAACTACAAGGACGATCCGGACGACGCGAAGCGCTGGTTGCAGCAGTTCGGCGATCCCTATGCGCTGATCCTCGCCGACGAGCCGGGCCGCGTGGCGATCGATCTGGGCGTGTATGCCGCACCGGAAACCTTCTTCATCGATGCGCAGGGCATCGTGCGCTTCAAGCACATCGGCGCGTTGACGCCGGAAATCGTGCGACGCGAAATCCTGCCGCGCCTGCAACAGGAGCCATCGCGATGACACGCCCGATCCTTGCCCTGACGCTGTGGCTTCTCGCCACCTGCGCCCTGGCTGTCGATCCGATGCCATTCCGCGACGCCAGCGAGGAAGCCCGCTTCCGCGCGCTGGCCGCGGAACTGCGCTGCGTCATGTGCCAGAACCAATCGCTGGCCGATTCCAACGCGCCGATCGCGCAGGACTTGCGCCGTGAAGTCCTCGAGCTGATGCAGCAGGGCAAGTCCGACGACGAGATCAAGGCGTTCCTGACCGAGCGCTACACCGAGTTCGTGCTGTATCGCCCGCCCATGCGCGGCAGCACCCTGTGGCTGTGGATCGCGCCACCGGCGTTGCTCCTGATCGGGGCACTGGTGCTGTTCCTGGTGCTACGCAAACGCGCCGAGGTCGTCCCCGGGAAAGCGCCGGCCCCGGTCGATGGAGATGATTGGCAATGATTGCGTTCTGGGTCATCTGCGCGCTGCTGGTGCTGGCGGCACTCGCTTTCGTCCTGCCGCCGCTGTTGCGCCGTGGCGTAACCGATCCCCATCGGGACGCACTGCACAAGGCACACCACGATGGCGTGCTGAATGAGGCGGAATACGCCGCAAAACTCGCCGCCCTCGGCCCCGCAGACCATGCAGCAGTTCTGCCTGCGGCGCGCCGCACCGCACTGGCCCTTGTCCTGTTGATTCCGCCACTGGCTGTCGGGCTTTACCAGAAGCTCGGCGATACGCGAGTCTTCGATCCAGCCGTGCAATCGGTCACCTCGGTGATGCAAGATGCCCAGCGTGCCGGGCTGCCACCAATGGAACAGGCGATCGCCGGTCTGGTCGAGCGTCTCGCGCAGTCGCCCGACGACATGCAGGGCTGGCTCCTGCTTGGCCGCGCCTACCGCTCGATGGAGCGTTTCGACGATGCCCGCGACGCGCTCGCCCGTGCCCTCGCGCTCGCGCCCGACTCGCCGGACATCCTCGTGGAAAGCGCCGAAATCAGGACGCTTGCCACGCCATCGCGGCGCTTCGAGAGCGAGGCACTGGCGTTGCTTCGGCAAGCACTGACGATCGCGCCCGACCACCAGCGCGGTTTGTGGCTGCTGGGCATTGCGCAGTTCCAGGCCGGCGACACCGACAAGGCCCGCGACACCTGGAATCGCCTGCTCGACACCCTGCCTGCCGACAGCCCGATGCGCGACACCCTGCGCCAGCGCATCGACGAAATCCACAACCAGATGACCCCTGACTCGGCCCCCGAATCCCCCGCCACGACAGGCAAAGATGCGTCTTCGGCGCCTCGCTTGAGCGTGCATGTCGTGCTGGCTCCGGAACTGGCCGAACGTGTTTCCCCGGACGACGTGCTGTTCGTGTTCGCGCGTGCCGCCGAAGGCTCGCGCGCACCGCTCGCCATCCAGCGCCTGCGTGCCGGCGACCTGCCACTCAGCCTCACGCTTGACGACAGCCACGCCATGGTGCCGCAGATGAATCTGTCCAGCGCAGCGCAGATCGTCGTCGGCGCACGCATCTCGCGCAGCGGCACCGCACAAGCACAACCCGGCGATCTGGAAACCCTCTCCGCACCGCTGCCCAATTCGCACCAAGCCACCATCACGCTGACCATCGACCAGATCGTTCCATGACCGAGTTCGTCGCGCCCGGCACCCGCTTCTTCGCCCTGCCCTCGCCGTTCCCGATGAAGCGCGGCGGCGCACTTCAAGAAGCGCGACTGGCGTATGAAACCTGGGGCACGCTCAAGCCGGCGCGCGACAACGCCATCCTCATCCTGACCGGCCTCTCGCCCAGCGCCCACGCCGCCTCACACGACGGCAACCCGGAACCGGGCTGGTGGGAGCCGATGATCGGCCCCGGCAAGGCCATCGACACCGAGCGCTATTTCGTCATCTGCTGCAACTCGCTGGGAAGCTGCAAAGGCTCCACCGGCCCCGCCTCTCCGAATCCCGCCAGCGGCGAACCCTACCGCCTGGATTTTCCCGAACTCTCCATCGAAGACATTGCCCGCGCCGCCCATGCCCTCGTCGCAGGGCTCGGCATCGAACAACTCGCCGGCTTGATCGGCTGCTCGATGGGCGGCATGTCCTCGCTGGCCTATCTGCAACAGTTTCCGGGCAGCGTGCAGCGCTACATCAACGTCTCCGGTGCCGCCCTGGCGCTGCCGTTTTCGATCGCCATTCGATCCTTGCAACGCGAAGCCATCCGCCTCGATCCCGCCTGGAATCAAGGCCATTACGGCGAAGACGCTTACCCCGAATCCGGCATGCGCATCGCACGCAAACTCGGCGTCGTCACCTACCGCTCCGCACTGGAATGGGACGGTCGCTTCGGTCGCGTACGGCTGGATGGCGAACAACGCGAAGACGATCCCTTCGGCCTGGAGTTCCAGGTGGAGTCCTATCTCGAAGGCCACGCCCGCCGCTTCATCCGCCTGTTCGACCCGAACTGCTACCTCTACCTGAGCCGCTCGATGGACTGGTTCGATCTGTCCGAATATGCCCACGGCGACGTGATGGCGGCACTCGCCGCGCTCCGCGTTCCCCGTGCCCGTGTGTTGGGTGTCACCACCGACATCCTCTTCCCCATCGAACAGCAGGAACAGATCGCCGAAGGGCTGCGCGCCGGCGGCTGCGACGCCGAGTGCATCGCGTTTCCCTCACCCCAGGGGCACGACGCCTTCCTCGTCGATTTCGCACGCTTCTCCCCGGCAGTCGCCGAGTTTTTGGCGGAAACCTGAGTCAGCACTCGCGCGCAGACCGGCGCTCCACGCCACATCCCGGCGCTCCGGCGCATTCAAGTCTCGGAACGACCGATGCCGGATACGCGCGAGTGCTGTCAATGGACGACCCCTCGATCATTCGCAGCACGACAATCGCGCAGCTCGTCGGCGCCCTGCCACAAATGCAAGAGGCCGACTGGAATCCAGCCGGCCTCTTGCACACTTCTGCTACATCAATCGATCAATCGCGCACTCGGGCGACAGACAGCATGCCCAAGCCAAGCGCACCCAGTATCAAGGCCCAGAAGCTCGCAACGCCCAGGCTTGGGACCGTGACAGCGACTGCGGGTGCACCCACCGTGGCAACCAGCGGATAGCTGAAAGGACCACCCGAACCCGTGGTCGTGCAGTCGAGACTGCCATTGAAGGTGCCGATACCGGAACCGCTATACGTCACCGTCACGCTTCCCGCGCCCCCAGCCGTCAGATTCAACGAAGCGGGAGACACACTGAAGCCGTCGCCCGAGGCCGTGCAGGTCACCACTGCAGGTCCGCCCGTTGCCGTGAAACTCCAGGCAGCAGACGCGCTGCTTGCAGGCAGGATGATGGAAGGCAGGGTTACCGTTGTCCCGGACACAGGCCCGGCCGTCACAGAGGTTGCTGCGGCTGGACAGGTGATCGTCGCGGTCGCATCGGCCGGATTCGGGCCGGGCGTGGCAGTCTGCGTGCAGGTCAGGGTCGCCGTGCTGGCAGCCACCTGCGGCTCACAGGACAGGCCGATCGCCAACGGTGCGGCGACCGTGGAGATCGTCTGCGCGGCATTGCTGGTGATGGCGAAGTTGCTTGGCGCCGTGGCCGGGATGCTGCACGACAACGTCGTGCTGCCGGTGCCTTCGGCGGGCGTGGTGAGCGTCGGCGTGACCGTACCGCTGCCACCGGAGAGTGTAGCCGCGGCAATCGCTGCAACCGGGGCGACATCCGGCACGATGGCCTCAGGGCAGGTCAGTGTCCACGTGCGCGTAAACGGCGAACCGGCGACGGTCGGAGTTGCGGTTTCCGTGCAGCTCAGGGTTGCCGTGGCTTCGGCCGGACCACGAGTACAGGTCAGATCGATCGAACCCGACGTCGTGCCGGTATTGAAGATGCCGTCCGCCGGGGTCGTACTGACCGCGCCGAACGACGCGGCACCAGGGCCGCTGATGGCACAGCCGGTGACCGCCGTTGCGCCAGCGCCTTCAGCACCGGTTGTGCTGATGTCAATCGTGGCCGAGGTGCTGCCCGCAGTGCCACCCGGGAAGATCACTCCTGCCGCCGTTGTCGGACTGTAGGTCAGGGTCGGTGCGATGTCGACGACGCCCACCGGGATCGTGATCGCCGTGCCTGCGACGTCTTCATAGAAGATGCGGGTGATCGTGCGGGTGCTGACGTTGGCGCCGAACTGGACCTGCATGTAACCGAAGTGGATCTGCCCGCCATTGGCTTCGTTGGCAAAGCGGAAACCCAGGAAGTTCTGATCGCTGTTGAGCGTGAACTGGGGGCCCACATCGTTCGAGCCGCCGGGCCGGAAGAAAGCTGCATCCGCACCTTGGATCGTGGTGCCGGGCGGCAGGTTGTAATTGCCGGTAATGATGCCCTGCGGGTTGTACCAGGTGTTGGCGGTCGGGCCCCACAGGGTGAAGTTGGTTGCGACGACCGACGAGTACGGATTGACGTCCCAGCCCGGCGCGGCACTCGCGGTGCCGCCGTTGGCCAGGGTGACGACGTTCAGATACAGGCCATCAGTCGTATCGGGAATGACGATGTTGATCGGACCACTATCGACCACGGCCGCCATGACCGGCAAGGCGCACAGACTCAATGCAACTGCCTCAAGGCGAAGCGCATTGCGACTGATCAATCGTTTCGCAAAAGATGTTCGAAGCATGAAATGTATCCCCAAATGAACGAGCGGAAAGACCCGGCATCAGCATCCCCCCTCGGATGCAACCCGTGCATGTTTCGCCATTCTTCGCGACACGCCCCAGCAGGCTGAATCAAAAAAATGTCCGATGCATGGCTGGAGCAAGAATACCCTAAAAAATGGCGGGATTAACAACGACCCCAGCCATGACCGGCGCCCCCCCCTTTTTCATCACCCCCACGACACAGCGAAGGGGAGCAATAACCGATTAGCAATGCCATCCCGGCTGTTTCTTCGGTGCTGCATTCACGCGTCGGCGTAGCGCACCGCATGCCCGATCCATCGATCGATCAGCCGATCAGCGATGTGCGGCGCGGTCGCGAGGAGCGCATCTGCGGCTACCTGCACATGCGGAAGCAACGCCGCGTCGCGTACCGGGTCGGCAATGCGGAATCCGGCCAGGCCGGTCTGGCGCGTGCCGAGGAATTCACCGGGACCGCGCAGTTCGAGGTCCTTTTCCGCGATGCGGAAACCGTCGGTGGTTTCCCGCATCACGGCCAAGCGTTCGCGTGCCAAGGGCGAAAGCGGCGCCTTGTACATCAGCACGCAGCTTGAGGCCGCCGCGCCACGCCCCACCCGGCCGCGCAACTGGTGCAACTGCGCCAAGCCGAGACGTTCTGCATTTTCGATCAGCATCAAACTGGCGTTGGGCACGTCCACGCCCACTTCAATCACGGTAGTCGCGACGAGCAGTTGAATATCGCCGGATTTGAACGCCATCATCGTGGCCTGTTTTTCCGCAGGCTTCATGCGTCCGTGGATCAAGCCCACGCGCACGTCGGGCAGCTGTTGGCGCAGCAGGTCATACGCGGTTTCGGCGGCCCGGGCTTCGATCTTCGGAACGCCGGGCGCGGTCGGATCATCGCTTTCCTCGATCAGGGTGCAGACCCAGTACGCCTGCCGGCCTTCGTTGCACGCTGCGCGGATGCGCTGGATCACTTCATCGCGCCGATGTTCGTTGATCGCCACGGTCTGGACTGGCGTACGGCCAGGCGGCAGCTCGTCGATCACCGACACGTCGAGGTCGGCATAGGCAGTCATGGCCAGGGTGCGCGGGATGGGCGTCGCGGTCATCACCAATTGGTGCGGCACTTGAGTGCCACTTGCCCCCTTGTCGCGCAGCACCAGCCGTTGGCGGACGCCGAAGCGGTGCTGTTCGTCGACGATGACCAACGCGAGATTGGCGAAGCGCACCGGCTCCTGCAACAGCGCATGCGTGCCAACCACGAGACTGGCGCCCCCCGCGATACGTGCGAGTGCCGCCTCCCGCGCTTTGCCTTTCACCTTGCCGGCAAGCCAAACCAGCTCGATGCCGAGGGGTTCGAACCACTGGCGAAAGGATTGAGCGTGCTGTTCAGCCAGCAACTCCGTCGGCGCCATCAAAGCAACCTGCGCACCGGATTCAATCGCCGCCAATGCGGCGAAGGCGGCGACGATGGTCTTGCCTGAACCGACATCGCCCTGCACCAAACGCAGCATCGGCTCAGGGTGGGCGAGATCGCGCGAGATATCGCCCAGAACGCGCTGCTGGGCTGCAGTGAGTGCGAACGGCAGTGTTGCTGCGAGGCGTCGCGCAAAGCGTTCACTGGGGTAAAACGCCTGCGCGCCGAGTTGTTTCACCGCGAGACGCTGACGACGAAGGCTGAGCTGATGGGAAAGCAGTTCTTCCAGCGCCAGACGCAGTTGCGCGGGATGGCGATGGCGTGCCAGGTCGGATAGATCCACGCCGGGCGGAGGACGATGCAGGAAGCGAACGGCCTCGTGCCAACGAGGCAACGACAAATCACCCCACAAGCCATCAGGCAGGAGCTCCAGCACATCATCCTGTGGCAAGTAATCCAGCGCGGCACCGATGATGCGTGCCAACTGGACCGGGCCAACGCCTTCGATGGCTGGATAGACCGGATCCAGTCGGTCACTGAGGTGCGGGGGGGCGTCCTCATCCAGCACGCGGTAACCGGGATGGACCATTTCCAGGCCGAGCTGACCGGCGCGCACCTCCCCGTGACAGACGATGCTCGCGCCGATACGCAATGCTTTCGCCTGGGCCGCGTGGAAATGGAAAAAACGCAGCACAAGCGTGCCATCCGACGCATCCCCCACGGCCACTTTGAGCACGGGGCGACCACGGAAGGCGCGCTCCACCGCTTCGATGCGGCCGTGGACTTGCGCCGACTCACCCGCACGCAGCAGGCGGATCGGCGTCAATCGGGTTCGATCTTCATAGCGAAGCGGCAGGTGCAGCCAAAGATCCTGTAGCGTTGTCACGCCCCGCGCCGCCAATCGGGCACCCAATTGCGGCCCCACGCCACGCAGCATGGCGGGCGATTGGCGGGCGGCGTCCTGCGTCACGTCAGTGATTCGACGTTATCAGTCCAGAACCATGATCGCGTCCACCTCGACCTGTGCGCCACGCGGCAGGGCGGAGACTTCGATCGTGGAACGCGCGGGGTATGGGGCAGCGAAGAATTCGGCCATCACCGCGTTGACGTCGGCGAAGCGCGACAAATCGGTGAGGTAGATGCCCACACGCGCAATCTTCGAGAGACTGCCGCCCGCCGCATCGCACACCGCCGCAAGATTCTTGAACACCTGACGCGCCTGCGCGGCCACGTCATCGGAAACCAGCTCCATCGTGGCCGGGTCCAGCGGGATCTGCCCGGACAAGTACACCGTGTTGTCGATGCGTACCGCTTGCGAATACGGGCCAATGGCGGCGGGAGCGGCGTCGGTGTGGATGATCTGACGGGACATGGCAAGACCTCGCAAAAAGTGAAACGGCAAGTGTAGATGAAACGGTCGCCCGGCCCCGCCATCGCATTCCGCGCGCGAGGATGACGGCGGATACAATGCACGACATGGACAGCGCCGACTCGCTCACCAACCAGTTTCTGATCGCCATGCCCGGCATGGACGACCCGAACTTCAGCGGGGGCGTCGCCCTGCTCTGCCACCATGGTCCCGACGGCGCGATGGGGTTGGTGCTCAACCGGCTGTCGGACTTCCTCGTTGGCGAAGTGATGGCACAGATGGGCATCCGCGAGGTGGACGCCGAACTCGCCGCGCAGCCGGTGCTGGCGGGCGGCCCCGTCGATCCGGAGCGTGGCTTCGTGCTGCACAGCACTGACGCCGGCCCCTATGAATCCACGTTGCGCTTCTCCGAACACATCCACCTGACCACGTCACGCGATGTCCTGGAGGCATTGGCACGCGGCGACGGGCCACGCCAGGCAATCATCGCGCTCGGTTATGCCGGCTGGGATGCGCAGCAGCTCGAAGACGAGTTGCGCGAGCATGTCTGGCTGTCGGTGGCATCCTCGCCAGGCATCGTGTTCGACACGCCGCTGCCGGCACGCTGGGATGCCGCGGCGCGCCTGATCGGCATCGATCCGAGTGCGTTGACCAGCTACAGCGGCCACGCATGAGCGCACCTGTTTGCGTTTTGGGATTCGACGTCGGTGCGCGCCGCATCGGCGTGGCCGTCGGCAACACGCTCTCTTGCACTGCTCGCGCCATCGCGATGGTGGCCGCGCATGACGATGGTCCCGACTGGGACGCTGTGGCTGCGTTGGTTCGCGAGTGGCGACCCGACCGCCTCGTGGTCGGTGAGCCGTTGACGCTCGACGGCGAAGCCCAGCCTGCCACCCATCTGTCGCGTCGTTTTGCACGCGAGGCCAGTGCGCGTTTCGACCTGCCGGTGGATCTGGTCGACGAGCGATCGAGCTCTCGCGAAGCGGACCGCCGCTTCGCGGAGCAGCGCCGATCCGGTCAAGCGCGTCGCCGCGATGCGCAGTCACTCGATGCACTCGCTGCGCAGATCATTGTCGAGCGTTGGCTCGGCGAACCCATTTTTCCGTCTTCGCGCTGATCTTCACGTACCGGAGCCTTCGATGCGTCACCTGCTCACCCTTGACGGCCTTTCACGCGATGCGCTGGGCAGCTTGCTCGACGCCGCACACGCACTGCGCCCCGACGCGCTGAAGCGCACAGCACATCGTCCGTTGCGTGGACTGACCGTCGCCAACCTGTTCTTCGAGCCGTCCACACGCACCCGTGCCTCCTTTCAGCTCGCCGCCCAACGCCTTGGCGCTGATGTTCTGACGTTCGAGGCCGACAGCTCCTCCACCCGCAAGGGCGAAACCCTGACCGACACGCTGCGCAATCTCGAGGCAATGGGTGCGAGTCTGTTCGTCGTCCGACATACCCACAGCAGCGTGCCAGCAATGCTCGCGACGGCGGCGGCGGACGGCAGCAGCGTCGTGAGCGCCGGTGACGGACGAACCTCACACCCCACTCAGGGCCTGCTCGACATGCTGACGATCCGCCAGCACAAGGGCGAAGACTTCTCCCGCCTGTCGGTGGCCATCGTCGGCGATATCCGCCATTCGCGCGTCGCACGCTCGGACATCCAGGCGCTCCGCACCCTCGGGCTGCGCGACCTTCGACTGGCCGCGCCCCCGGCGCTGTTGCCGGATACCGGAGAAGTCTGCTTCGCCGGGGCGCAGGTAGCCGATTCGCTCGATGCTGCACTGGAGGGCTGCGACGTGGTGATGATGCTGCGTCTGCAACGCGAGCGCATGGACGAAGGGTTGGTCAGCTCGCTGGAAGAATACTACCGCGACTGGGGACTCTCGCCAGAGCGTCTTGCGCTGGCGAAGCCCGATGTGATCGTGTTGCATCCAGGACCAATGAATCGGGGTGTGGAAATTGCCGATGCCGTCGCCGATGGTCCGCAATCCGTGATCCTGGAGCAGGTATCCAACGGTGTGGCAGTGCGCATGGCCGTGTTGGCGGCGTTGGCCAAGGGATAAGACGCGATGACCGCCACGTGTGGTTCTTGGCCGCTGAAATGCAGGGAACGAGCTGCGTTGGGAGCAAATGTGACCAACGCCCATGCCCTGACACACTGAAACAGACTGATGTCAACACGCAGCGTGTGGATCTTAGTGAAAGTGTCCGCGGAATCGGGTTAGAACCCCGGAGCGTCTTGGCGTCCGTCACATCACATGTCATCGAACTTCCTCCGCCAGAGATAGAACGATGCGCCGAGAACCCGTGCTTGCGGCGCAGGTCCTTGATCGGCGTCCCGCAACGGCCTGCTTCACAAACCCGATGATCCGTTCGCCCGTGTTGCGCTTCTTCATGCCCGTCTTCCGTCCAAAGGGCGGGCACTACCAAATTTCCGGTGGTTCTGTTTACGGGGACAGGTCACACTGCGTTTCAGTGCGGGAAACCTCTCCGGCAAGCGCCACCGCGAGCACGGCCCCGGCCAGGACGCCGTCGGCCGCAATGTGTCACTCGTGCTCGACGCGACGTTCCGAGTTTCAGCCGATCTGCCAAGCCTGAGGCCGGCCACGCCGACCTCAGCGCGATTCCATCACTTCCACGCCATCCAGCCCCTGGCTCAGGGTGTGCGCATCGCCGCCCTGAGCAAGCTTGATCTTCAGACGTACTTCGTTGGCCGAGTCGGCATGGCGCAGCGCGTCTTCATACGAAATTTCGCCAGCCTGATACAACTCGAACAGGCTCTGGTCGAAGGTTTTCATGCCCAACTGCACCGAGTCGCGCATCACTTCCTTGAGCTTGTGGATTTCGCCATCGCGGATGTAGTCCTGCACCAGCGGCGTACCGAGCATGATTTCCATCGCAACACGGCGCCCCTTGCCATCAGGCGTGGGAATGAGCTGTTGCGCGACCACGCCCTTGAGGTTGAGCGAGAGATCCATCAGCAACTGGCTGCGGCGATCTTCGGGGAAGAAGTTGATGATGCGGTCCATCGCCTGGTTGGCGTTGTTGGCATGCAGCGTGCACAGGCACAGATGGCCGGTTTCGGCGAACGCGATGGCGTGGTCCATGCCCTCGCGGGTGCGCACTTCGCCGATCATGATCACGTCCGGCGCCTGGCGCAGCGTGTTCTTCAGTGCGTTTTCCCAGGAATCGGTATCGATGCCCACTTCACGCTGGGTGATGATGCAGCCCTCATGCTTGTGCACGAACTCGATCGGGTCTTCGATCGTGATGATGTGGCCGGTCGAATTGAGGTTGCGATACCCGATCAGCGCCGCCAGCGAGGTCGACTTGCCGGTGCCGGTGGCGCCGACGAAGATGATGATGCCGCGCTTGGTCATCGCCAGCGTCTTGACGATCGGCGGCAGACTCAGCTCCTCGATCGTCGGGATCTTGGTCTCGATCCGGCGCAGCACCATGCCGACCTGGTTGCGCTGGTAGAAGCAGCTGACGCGAAAGCGGCCGACGCCGGACACGCCGATCGCGAAGTTGCATTCGTGCGTTTTCTCGAACTCCTCGCGTTGACTGGGCGTCATCACGTTCAGCACCAGGTCGCGGCTTTGCTGCGGCGTCAGCGGCTGCTGGGTGATCGGCATCACCTTGCCGTGCACTTTCATCGATGGCGCCACACCGGCCGTGATGAACAGGTCCGACGCCTTCTTGTGCGCCATCAACTTGAGGAACGAGGTGAAATCAATGCTGCTCATGGGATTATTCCGCCGAAATCTCTTCAATCACCACGCGAATATCCCGGCACGTCGAATCCTCTCGACCAAACTCCCGTGATGCCCGCAACTCCCCTTTCCCGACTGACGCAAGCGCCCAAATCACTCGAACAGACGCTTGTCCTTGGCGTATTCGCGCGCCGAAACGCGCGTGATCAGGCCACGCTTGACCAGATCCTGAAGGCACTGGTCGAGCGTCTGCATGCCCACGTTCTGACCCGTTTGAATGGCCGAATACATCTGCGCCACCTTGTCTTCGCGAATCAGGTTACGGATCGCCGGCACCGCGACCATGATCTCGTGCGCGGCGACCCGACCGCCACCGACCTTTTTCAGCAGCGACTGGGAAATCACCGCGCGCAGCGATTCGGACAGCATCGAGCGCACCATCGGCTTTTCGCCGGCCGGGAACACGTCGATGATGCGGTCGATGGTCTTGGCCGCGCTGGAGGTATGCAGGGTGCCGAACACCAGGTGTCCGGTTTCCGCAGCGGTCAGCGCCAGGCGGATGGTTTCCAGATCGCGCAACTCGCCCACGAGGATGTAGTCGGGGTCTTCACGCAGGGCCGAGCGCAGGGCCTCGTTGAAGCCGTGCGTGTCGCGGTGCACTTCGCGCTGGTTGATCAGGCACTTGTTCGAGGTGTGGACGAATTCGATCGGGTCCTCGACGGTGAGGATGTGGCCGTATTCGTTCTTGTTGATGTGGTCCACCATCGCCGCCAGCGTGGTCGACTTGCCCGAACCGGTCGGACCGGTGACCAGAATCAGCCCCTGCGGTTGGTCGATCAGCTCGCGGAACACCTTGGGCGCGGCCAGGTCGTCGAGCGTAAGCACCTCGGAGGGAATGGTACGGAATACCGCACCGGCGCCGCGGTTCTGATTGAAGGCGTTGACGCGGAAGCGTGCCAGACCGGGAATCTCGAAGGAGAAGTCGACCTCGAGAAATTCCTCGTAATCGCGCCGTACCTTGTCGGACATGATGTCGTAGACCAGTGCGTGCACTTGTTTGTGGTCGAGCGCCGGGATGTTGATGCGGCGGACGTCGCCATCAACACGAATCATCGGCGGCAGGCCTGCCGAAAGGTGCAAGTCCGATGCCTTGTTCTTCACCGAAAATGCGAGAAGTTCTGCGATATCCACGTGCCTTCCCCTAGCGTTTCAAATTGTTTCTGCCACGCACCGTTGCAAGGTGCCGAATCGGGCCGAGTATAACCCCGATCAGGCGCACCGCCAGACGCCTCGTTGTCGTGGCGGTCGCCGCACTCAATGACCGCCACCGCCTTCCAGCGCCTTGAGCTCGGTGATCAGTTTCGTTGCAGCATCCTTGCCATCGGCGTAGAGCATGCGGGTGTTGTCGGCGTAGAACAGCGCGTTCTCGATGCCGGCAAAACCGGTGCCCTTGCCGCGCTTGATCACGATGACCTGACGCGAATCGACCACATCCAGAATCGGCATGCCGAAGATCGGCGAGGATTTGTCGGTTTTCGCGGCGGGGTTCACCACGTCGTTGGCGCCGATGACGATGGCCACGTCCGTGGTCTTGAACTCCGGATTCACGTCATCCATGTCGGCGATGAGGTCGTACGGCACACCGGCCTCGGCCAACAGCACGTTCATGTGACCGGGCATGCGCCCTGCGACCGGATGAATGGCGAAGATCACTTCCTTGTCGGCCTTCAACAACGCCTGGGTCAATTCCCAGATCTTGTGCTGGGCCTGCGCCACGGCCATGCCGTAGCCGGGCACGATGACCACTTTTTCGGCCAGATAAAGCAACGAGGCCGCATCCGGCGCTTCGATCGGCTTCTGGCTGCCGGTGATTTCCGCACCGCCCTCGCCACCCCCGCCGAAGTTGGAAAACAGCACATTGGTGATCGGCCGATTCATCGCCTTGGCCATCAATTGCGTCAGCAGCAGGCCGGCCGCACCCACCACCATGCCGGCAATGATCAGCGCCTCGATGCCGAGCACATAGCCCTCGAACGCTACTGCCAATCCGGTCAGTGCGTTGTACAGCGAAATCACCACCGGCATGTCGGCACCACCGATCGGCAGCGTCATCAGCACGCCCACCAGCAGCGCCAGCACGAAGAACGCAACCACCAGCGGAATACCCAGATCCACGATGATCCACGCACCCAGCGCCAACGTGACCAGAAACACCAGCAGGTTGAAATACTGCTGGCCGGGAAAGGTGAAACGCCTGTCGAGCCGACCATCGAGCTTGGCCCAGGCGATCACCGAACCGGAGAACGAGATCGCACCGATCAGAGCACCGATCACGCCCAGCACCAGGCTTGTGCGCGACAGGCAATCGTGCGAAGCCAGCGCCGTTGCATCGCAGGAGCCGGCGAAGGTGGCCGCATTGACCAGCGCCGCCGCGCCGATGGCGGCCGCCGAGCCGCCACCCATGCCGTTGAAGATCGCGACCATCTGCGGCATGTCGGTGATCGGTACCTTGCGGCCCCACACCCAGAACACGCCCGACAACGCGATGGCGAGCACCATCAGGCCGAGGTTGAGTGGTTCGATGCCGTGCCCGCCCCAGGTGGAAGGCGCGAAAAACGTGACCACGGTGGCCAGCACCATGCCCCAGCCGGCCTGGATGATGCCGGCACGCGCCGTGACCGGCGATGACATGCGCTTGAGGCCGAAGATGAACAGCAATGCAGCCAGCAGGTAGCTGGCCTTGGCGACAAGATCGAGTATCTGATCCAGTGTCATTTCACTCGCCCCCGCCCGACTTCTTGCTCGACTTGAACATGTCCAGCATGCGTTCGGTGACCACGTAGCCGCCTACCGCGTTGCCAGCTCCGAGCAGGACTGCCACGAAACCGATGGCGCGCTCCAGGTTGGTATCGGCATGGGCGAGTGCGACCATGCCGCCGACCACGACGATGCCGTGCACGAAATTGGACCCGGACATCAGCGGTGTGTGCAGGATCACCGGCACGCGCGAGATGATCTCGTGGCCGAGAATGGCCGCGAGCAGGAAGATGTAAAGCGCCAAGAAACCATCCATCAGTTCATTCCCCCGAAGTCCCGCCATCCCCCAATGTTCATGCCCCGCCCTCGACCTTGAGCCGGGTGGGCTCGTGGCGGATGACGCCTTCGTGTGTCAGGCAGGTCTGCGCGATCAGTTCGTCGCTCCAGTCCAGTGTCAAGGCGCCGTCCTGAAGGGAAAGCGCGAGGAAGTTGTAAAGGTTGCGGGCATACATTTCGCTGGCGTGGATTGCGCCCATGCCCGGCAGGTTCAGCGGGCCGGCGATCGTGACGCCGTTGTGCACGATGGTTTCGCCTGGCCAGGTCAGCTCGCAGTTGCCGCCGGTTTCGGCGGCGAGATCGACGATCACCGCGCCCGGTTTCATGCCTTCCACCATCGCTGCGGTGAGTATCTTCGGCGCCGGACGACCGGGAACCGCTGCGGTGGTGACGACCGCGTCGATGTTCTTCAGGTGATCGGCCAGGCGCTGTTGCTGCTCGGCGCGCTCCTCGACCGTGAGTTCGCGCGCGTAACCGCCCGTGCCAGCGGCGGAGACGCCTAGATCGAGAAACTTCGCTCCGAGCGATTCGATCTGTTCGCGCGTCTCCGGGCGCACATCGAATCCTTCCACCTGGGCACCCAGCCGACGTGCGGTGGCGATAGCCTGCAGGCCGGCGACACCGGCACCGACGATCAACACTTTGGAAGGACGGATCGTGCCGGCCGCCGTGGTCAACATGGGAAAGAACTTCCCGGAAAGCTCGGCCGCGATCAGCACCGCCTTGTAACCGGCCATGCCGGCCTGCGAGCTCAACACATCCATGGACTGGGCACGGGTCGTGCGCGGCAGAAGCTCCATCGCGAACGCGGTGATGTTCCGATCGCGCAACGCCTTCACCCGCTCGGCTCCGGCATGCGGCTGCATGAAGCCGATGACGATGCTGCCTTCACGCAGCCCGGCAATCTGCTCCAGTGTCGGTGGCTGTACCGTCAGCAGCACATCGGCGCGGATCAGCGCTGCGGAGGCAGTCGTTTCCGTCTGGACGCCGGGAAACAGGCTGTCGGGCTGATTCGCGCCACTGCCTGCACCGGCTTCGAGCACGACCTGCGCGCCGAGTGCGGAGAGTTTCTTTGCCACTTCCGGCGACAGTGCAACCCGTCGCTCGTTCGGCGCGCGCTCACGGAGCGCGACTACGGTGACCGCCATGAACTCCCCTCGATCGATGCACTGGACAACCAGCAGGCCAACGGATGCTACCGCATCGGAAGGGAGGTGGTCATGCACCGCACGCTGCCCCATTCCCCATGTCCCCGAGCTGGAGCTGCCCATACCCGCAGACGGCGGGATGCACATGGGCCACGGTCGCGCGGTGACCGGCTACTGCATCGCGCCCTGCCCACCTGAGCGGAGCTTGCCGAGCACCTGGCTCATGGCATGCTCGAACGCGGCATCGGTCTGGCGGATGTTGAGACGACCCGCGCGCATCATCGCCGCCAACTCCTCGGGCGAAGCCACGCAGTAGCGCAGGCCACGCCGATTGACGAACAACATGCGGTTGGAAATCGGGCTGACCCAGGACAGTTTCGCCGGCACCGTGGTGCCGTTTTCCTCGGTGAATTGAATCCAGGCACCCACTTGCAGCTTGCGCACCCGCTCGGCATCGGCCTCGTCGAAATCCAGCGCAGGCCCGACCTCCTCTTCTTCGGGCTCCGCAACCGGCTCGGGTATCGCTTCCACCGGCGGCGCGTTGCGCTCCAGCGCGGTGACCGCCTCGACCTCGGCCTCGGGCGCCGCAGGCACCGCTTGGTCTTCATGCCCCAGTGCGTGGCGCAGCGAGTTCAGCACATCCTCCGCGGCACTGCCGGTGCAGCCTGCGCTGAGCAGGATCGGCTCGATGCGGGGACGCAATGCATCCAGCCGTACGCTGCGATCGCCAACATTATCCAACCCCGAAAGACTGGCAAGATCCTCGCCGACCGCGACCGCTTCGATGTACTTGCCGCTGTCGCCACCCTCATCGCGCAGTGCGCACAGGGTCAGGTGATGGGTCCAGTAACGACGCAGAAACGCCTCGATCACCGCAGGCATCCCGGAGTGCCGCTCCAGCACCGCCCGCAGATCCTCCAGCGACGTGGCGCGGGCATGTTCGAGACGCTCCTTGCCGCGTTGAGCTTCGGCGGTACGGCGTTCGGCCAGTGCCACGCGGCGGCGGTGCTGCTCGATGAATTCGCGGAACTCCTGTTCGAGCGTTTCGAAGATCGCGATGTCCTCGTTGAACTCCGCCACCAGCCTGTCGATCGTGACCTCGACCCGGCTCAGCAACTCGCGCTCCTGTGGAGCTTCGCCGGCATTGCCTTCGCACGCCTCCGCCAGGGAGTTGAGCAAGCGGCGCGCCGGATGGGTCTTCTGCAGGAACATGCGACGGTCAAGCATCGCGACCTTGATGAACGGCACGATCAACCGACCGATGGTCTGACGCGAACTGGCATTGAAGTCGCGCTCGTCCAGCAGCACGTCGAACAACATCCCCACCAGATCGATCGAATCCTCATCCGCAGGCGTCATGCGCGACTCCGGATTCAATCCGAGGCGCGCAGCGCCCTTCTGCAATTCCTGCTTCAGGTGCTGGGTGATCGAGCGACTCGGATCGCTTACCGCCTCCTGCAGGCCCGTCGGCATCTCATTCTGGAACAAGCTGAGAACCGAGAGCACTTCGTCCACGCTCATCTGCGGTGCGGCAGCAACGCCTGGCTCCTGGGTCATGCCCGACTCGGGCATGGGCATACCCATCGTCTGGGCCTGAACGCGACGATATCCACTCAGAAGTTCGTGCAGGCTCGTGAAGATGGATTGTTCGGCGGCGGTTTCAGGCACCCGCACATAGCGGCTGCCAGGCGGGGGCGCGTCCATCGTCACCGTGTTGTAGCCGGATCCGCCGCCATAGTTTCCGGGCGGGGGAGTCCCGTGGCCCGACAGACCGGACTCGGCCGACATCTCGTCGGCACGCGCCGGACTGTCGTCCCGCGGGCGCGACGGGGTACGCGCCATTTGCGGCGTACGGGCGTAGGCGGGCTTGATCTCGGACGCGATGCCGGCTTCGACCAGCGCCCGGTTGGTTTCGTTGTAGAACGTTCCCAGTCCGCGCGCCATCTCGCGTTCGTAGAGCTTGAACAGCAGTACCTTGATCCGGATCGAAATCTCGCACGGCTGCATCGCATGGCGGAACGCATAGGCGATGTGCGGCGGCGCGATGGGATTGGACTTTTCGTCCAGCTCGTCGACGCCGGCAACAATGCCCATCCGGTAGTTGAGCTGGCTCAGCATCGGACCGAGCAGGCGCGAGAGCGCGGTGGCGATCATGCTGGTGCCGAGTTGCTCCTCGAGTTGTTCCTCGGAAACCAGACTGAGCTCACGCGATTCGGACAGCGACCGCTCCAGATCCACTTCCAGTGGATTGCGGCGCTCCAGCGCGGAAAAAGCCGCGGCCAGATGCTCCACATAGCGTTGCTCGATCAGCGGGCGCTGCTTGCGTAACTCGCGCATCGCATCGAAATAATCCTGGTTGCTGACCGTGCCATCGGCGCGCTGGACGAAGTCGAACAGCGTGTCGTCGGCCTTTTCCAGCACATCGGATGCCAGTCCGGCGAGGCGCTTGAGTGCACGCGTGCGGATCGTGGCCAGCATCGGGTTGGCTTCACCGCGGGCTGCCCCGGTGCGGGCACTGAGATCGACAATCTTGTCCGTGGGGGATGGCGCGGTCATAGTTTGAAGTCTCCGGCACGAAATACGTCGGGTCTCGTCGACCCATCATTGGCAGACGGCTCTGGCGCCCTGCCCCCCGGATTTCCCCGGGGCGACTGTATGCCAGATTCTAGCGACGGGGATGTGAACATCCTCCCGCTTCCCTGCAACCTTGGGCGTCACGTCACATGTCATCACTCGATTTCCTGAACCAACGCCGTTCCACGCCCTCGCGCCAGCTCGGCCTGCCCGGCCCCTCGCCCGATCAGCTGCGCACGATTCTCGCCGCAGCGATGCGGGTACCCGATCACGGCAAACTCGCGCCATGGCGCATCCTCGCCATCGACGGCGAGGCGCGATTCGCACTGGGCCGGTTCGCAGCACGGCGTGCGCTGCAGATCGACCCGGCGGCACCGGCCGCCGCGATCGAAAAGGATCACCAGCGCTTTGCCCATGCCCCGCTCGTTCTCACCGTGATCGCTGCGCCGCAGCCGCATCCGAAGGTGCCCGAGATCGAGCAGATACTCAGCGCCGGGAGCGTCTGCTTCGCGCTGCTTCAGGCCGCCCAGGCACTCGGATTCGGCGCCCAGTGGCTGACCGGCTGGCCCGCGTACGATGACGCCGTCGGGAAGCATTTGGGGTTGACCGACGGGGAGTCGATCGTCGGCTTCATCCATGTCGGCACCGCCAAGGATCCGACGCCCGAGCGCGTTCGCCCCGCGGTGGACTCACGCTTTTCGGTCTGGTGCCCCTGATGCGCCTGTATCTGGTCGATGCCAGCCTCTACGTCTTCCGCGCCTGGCACTCGCTTCCGGCCGACGAGTTCGTCGATGCCGATGGCTGGCCGGCCAACGCAGTGCATGGATTTGCCCGATTCTTGCTGGAACTGCTCGAACGGGAACGTCCGCAACACATCGCGGTGGCGTTCGATCAATCCCTGGAAAGCTCCTTCCGGAACGCGCTGTACCCGCCGTACAAGGCAAACCGGGAACCTGCGCCAGAAAGTCTCAAGCGCCAATTCGCGCTCTGCCAGCAATTTGCCCGCGCATTGGGGTTGGCAGTGATGGCCGATGATCACTACGAGGCCGACGACCTGATCGGCGCCCTGCTCACCCGCCAGCGCGCGCAAGGGTTTTCGGGCACCGTGATCTCGGCCGACAAGGATTTGTCGCAACTGCTCGCCGGTGACGACATCCAATGGGATTACGCACGCCAGCAACGTTGGGATGCGGCGGGAGTGAAGCAACGCTACGGCGTGCATGCGCACCAAATCGCCGACTATCTCGGCCTCACCGGCGACGCGATCGACAACATCCCCGGCGTGCCGGGCATCGGCGCGAAAACGGCGGCGGCACTGCTCGAACACTTCGGCTCGCTGGACGCGCTGTTGCAGCGCTTGGATGAGCTTCCGTTCCTGCGTCTGCGCGGCGCTGCCTCGCATGCCACCCGTCTGCGCGAGCATGCGGCGTTGGCGCGACTCTCGCGTCAGCTGGCCACCATCGCCTGCGATGCCCCGTTGCCCGAACACATCGATGATGGCCGACGCCAACGCGGCGACAGGGCCGCGCTTGAAGACGTAATGGAGCGTGCCCGTTTCGGCCCCATGACGCGTCGCCGCGCCATGGAGCAAATCAGCTGATCATTCAGTTCACGGGAGCCATCGGAACAGCCTGCGGCGCCTCCGGCGGCGTCGGATCGGCATCCATCCGCAGGATCTTCGTGGCCTCGAGCTTGTCCTTGCTGCGAAGCAGTCCGAAACGATCGTAGTTGTCCTTCTGCTCGTTGGCGACCAGATACAGCGTCGAGCCATCCAACGTCGCCGAGCCCAGTGTCCCGAAATGCGGGTTGCTGGATTCGATCGGCATCAACTTCACGATGGTATTGCCTTCCGGCGACAGCTCCAGCCGCATGACACGCTTGGGATTCATGCCTGCCTGGACGATCACCAGCGCGCCTTCATGCCAATTCAGCGAACTGATCCCCTCCAGCGACAGTTTGGTGGGTACCCGCACATCAAACGGCTTCAGCGTGGAAAGCTCCAGCCCGATGATGCCGAGCTGGGGATCGGCCACATAGAGGCGCTTGCCATCGTCGGACACGGTGAGCGCAGACATGGCCGTCAGCATCGGCAGATGGAGGATGCGGCGGAACTGACCGTCACGCACCTGATACAGCGCGCGATTGACCCCATCGGCCGCATAGACGGCACCGTCGGGACCGACCACCACCGAGGTCAGGAAGAACGGCTGCCCGCCCTGCGCAGGCGGCGACAGGAAGTGCTTGATGAACTTGCCGGTCTTGAGATCGAACTGGAAGATGCCGGCACGGCCGAAGTCCTTCTCGGCGTCATAGTTCTTGAAATGCGGCGCGGCCGTGGAAGCCACCCACAGGAAACCACGCTTGGCATCGACGGCGAGGTCGAACACCGCCCACATGCCGTTCTTTTCGTCGGCGGAAACAAGCGGGGACAGTTTGCCTTCGCCGGACACCACGAACACCTTGCCATCGCGCGCGCTGCCGACCAGCAGCTGTTTGCGCGTCGGATCGAACGCCAGACTCTCGGCCAGCAGATCCTCGCGTGGCAACGTGTAGGCCAGCGTCGCGCTGCCGTACGGCTCGCGATTGGCCTCGAAGTTGCTCAGGATGTAGCCCCAGACCTGCGTGCTGGCGATGTTCTCGAAGCGTTCGTCGTCGCGCAGATCGAATGCGTAGCCGGTGTTCTGGAGCTCGATCAGGAGGGTATACGCCTCGCTCTTGCGGTCTTCCCGCGCCAGCGTCACGACCTTGTCCAGCTTGTAGGCGCCGATATGCGGTCGCAGGGCGATGCGGCGATCGAGCGCTGCCGTTTCGGCTTCCTTGTCGCCGGACTGGCGCGCGTGCGCCACCAGGCGGGTCAGGACGGCCGGGTCACGGATCTTGGCAACCTCGGCCTCCACCGACTCCTGCGGGGCGGTGGACGCGGGTGCGGGCGCAGAGGTTTGCGCCTGAGCCAGACACGGAAGAACGGCCAGCAACGTGGCCAGTGGGAAAATGTATTTCATGAAAAGACCTTTGCCGTAGGAGCGAGGTAGACAGGCCACGGGGCCATTGGTTCCGCCCTGCCCAGTCGATTCGTTGCAGTGTTCGGGCGACAATCGCCGGATCGGCACACGATGGGGGGAGCAACGATGAACCAAACCGAGACGCTTTTCAACGGCCACTATCTGCGTGTCTGTCAGCGCGACAACTGGGAATATGCCGAGCGCACCAATGCCAGTGCGGCGGTGATCGTGGTCGCCGTGACCCCGGACGACCGGCTGGTACTGGTGGAGCAGTTCCGGATTCCGGTGAATGCCCGCAGCATCGAAATGCCGGCCGGACTGGTGGGTGACTTGGGGGATGGCGAATCGGTTGAAACGGCGGCGCAGCGAGAACTGATCGAGGAGACCGGCTGGCGCGCGGGACGGATCCAATACCTGATGACCGGGCCCTCGTCCTCAGGCCTTTCCAACGAGCAGGTCGCGTTCGTGCGTGCCCTGGATCTGGAGAAAATCGGTCCCGGCGGGGGCGACGACAGCGAAGACATCATCGTTCACGAGATCCCGCGAAGCGAGGCCGCCGCCTGGTTGAACGCGCGCCGCCTGGAAGGCTACTCGATCGACCCCAAACTCTATGCCGGCCTGTACTTCATCGACCGGAACCCGGACGGCAGTGCAGCCTGATCCCGATCAGGCCAGTCGCGCGATGCCGACAGACAGCAGTACCGCAGCCACGGCAATCCATGCCGCGACCGCCAGCATGGCCCCCGATCGCATGCTGCCAAGCGCACTGCCGGCTGACGAAAGCCGCGACAGACCCCGCAGGCCCAGTCCCGCGCCCAGCATCGCCATGACGAATGCAGCGGCACGGGCGATCCAGCGCAACGCCTGATCGAGCGGATCTTCGGAAACCGGGGCCTTCGATGTCTGCATCCCGGATGCCGGGGGAGCTGTTTCGGGGGCGGGCAGCACCTCGAACCGCACGCGCAGATCGCCAATCCCGGGCAGCGCGCCATCCGCCGCGGTGACCAGCCACTGGCCCTCGCTGCGGAACACTGCAGCCAGATTTTCCGGCAACTGCACTTGCGCTGCGGGGACGGCCTGCCACCCTCCTTGCTGCGGATCGCCCCACGCGGGCTTGTCCGCCCCGATGCTGCGGCTGCGGTAAGGGGGCGCGGGTGGATTGATGTGCCGCTCCGGCAGCGCGAACCTGCTCGAATCCATCAAGCGCTCGCTCCAGACCATCTGGTATTCGCCTTCATCGACGACAATCTCGTCGTCTAGCGCCAAAGGCATGCTCGCCACTTCCCGCCACTGCAGCATCTGCACGATGCGGCGCAGGGCGCGTCCCTTCAGGACGACACCGAAGTCCTCATCCTCCAATCGGTGCTGTTGGGCGCCCACAGGGGAGACCTCGATCATCGCAGCTGGCACGGAGGAGTCCATGGAGGCCTCCGCACCATTGCGGATCAGCCACGTCAACCAAACGATGGCGCCAACGAGGAGGAGCAGACCGGCTGCGACCAGGATGCGGTCGAACAGCGGCGAAGCCGGGTGACGACGAGCTGTCATGACGGTCAGCGGTAGATCGCCGCCGGCGCACCGAGCGCGCCCTTGCCGACCGATTTCCAGCGCCCGTCGCTACCGGCCTCCACTTCACCGCTTTGCCGATTCCACAGCACCACCTGCATGTTGCCCCACGTGGAATCGGCAACGCGCACATGGTGTCCCATGGCTTCCAGCGCCTTCATTTCGTCATCGGTGAACGTGCCGGGTTCCGCGAGAACCGTGTCGGGCAGGTACTGGTGATGGAAGCGTGGCCGGTCGGCGGCGGCCTGTGCGCTGCCGCCATCGATCAGGTCCATCAATCCCAGCAGCACCATCGTGATGATGCGGCTGCCACCCGGCGTGCCGATCGCCGCGATGCGATCCCCTCCGATCAGGAAGCTGGGCGTCATCGAGGACAACGGGCGCTTGCCGGGCGCGATTTCATTGGCGACATCGCCGATCAAGCCGAAGGCGTTGGGCACACCCGGTGCGGCGGAAAAGTCGTCCATCTCGTTGTTCAGCACGAATCCGGTCCCCGGCACCGCAAACGCGTTGCCGAAGGTGAGGTTGACCGTCTGGGTGACGGCAATGAGGTTGCCGTCCGTATCGATGACGGAAAAATGCGTGGTATCGGGCTTGGCCGGCAACTGGCCGATCGGCGGCAGCAACTCGCTGGGCGTGGCACGTGCAGGATGGATCATCGCGCGCAGGCCGGCGGCGTAGTCCGGGCTCAGCATCCGCGCCACGGGAACATCGACGAAATCCGGATCGCCGAGGAATTCGGCGCGGTCGCGGTAGGCGCGACGCATCGCCTCCACGATCAGATGGGTGCGTTCGACCGATGCCATCGCGGGATAGTCGTAACCGGAAAGCACATTGAACATCTGCGCCAGCGCGATGCCGCCGGAAGACGGCGGCGGCGCAGTGACGATCCGATAGCCACGGTGCTCGATGCGCAATGGCTCACGCTCGACGACGCGGTACCGGGAGAGATCCTCCACCGACCAGATGCCACCGGCCTTGCGCACGCCCTCCACCAGTCGACGCGCCAGCGGGCCGGCGTAGAAACCGTCGCGGCCCTCGCGAACCAAGCGCTCCAGCGTGCGCGCGTAGTCGGAATTCTTCAGTCGCTGCCCGGCCGCGACCGGCTCGCCACCACGAAAAAACAACGCCTTGGCACCGGGCGACCGGGCCAGCAACTCGCGCCGCCAAGGCAACATGCCGGCGGTTTTCTCGTTCATCACCCAGCCGTCGCGTGCCAGCCGGATGGCCGGCGCCAACGAAACCGACAACGGCACCCGGCCATACTTCTCCGAGAGGTGCACCAAGCCCGCAGGCAACCCCGGAATCGCAGCTGCCAGTGGCCCGTCGATGGAACTGCGCGGCCGCATCTTGCCGTCAGCATCGAGGTACATGTCACGCGTGGCGGCGAGCGGCGCACGCTCGCGTGCGTCGATGAACACTTCGCGCGCGTCGTCCGCCAGATGCAACAGCATCAGACCACCGCCACCCAGACCTGAGCTTTCCGGCTCCACCAGCCCGAGCGTGGCACTGACCGCCACGGCTGCATCAAAGGCGTTGCCTCCCCTAGCCAGCACCTCCAGTCCGGCATCGGTGGCATAACCGTTGGCACTGGCAATGGCCGACTGGCGCGGCGGCGCGGGTACCTCCCGCGCCTGCAGTGGCACGAGCACCAGGAGAAGGGCAAAGCAGCACAACGAACGGATCGGCATCATGAGGACTCTCCGGTAAGCCGCTGATATTTCAGCAGCAGATCGTCACGGGTTTCAGGATGGTCTGGGTCGACCAGAATGCACTCGACCGGGCACACCTCGATGCACTGCGGCGTGTCGAAATGGCCGACGCACTCGGTGCAGCGCGAGGGGGCGATCTCGTAGATCGTCTCGCCCTGCGTGATGGCGTTGTTGGGGCAGACCGGCGCGCAGACATCGCAGTTCACGCACAGGTCGTTGATCAGAAGTGCCATGTGGGTTGCCGCGATAGGCGCCGCCACACCTCGACGGCGGTGCCGCGCGACCTTGCGGCCGCGCGGCGGATACCGGATTACTTGACCTCGTGGAACACCACGGTGGCGCCGCTCGGCTCGACCGCACCCTTGACCCGCTCGATGTCCTCGGCATTGCCGATGAACAGCACGCGGACGTCTTTCATCGACCCGGCCTGTACATGGGTGAAGGCCTCGACGATCAGGTCAGCCATGCGCGACGAGGCGGGCGAACCGAACGCCAGCATGTTGCCTGGCAACACGCCGCGCGCCACCGACCCGGCCACATTGTCGAGTTGACGGGTGTACTGCTCCTCGAAGTCATCGGCCTCCACCGCCGGCAGGTAGTACATGTACGGGCTGCTGCGGATTCCGTCGAGATTGCGCTTGGCCACGTTCACCAGGTACTGGCGCCATGCCTGATTGTCGCTGCTGGAGGGCACCGGCAACGCCGCGGGCTCCGCAGCGACCTGCGCGGACTTGTTGTCGGCATCCTTGCCGGAGTCACCGCAACCGGCCAGGAACAGTGTCCCGACGAAAACGGCAGCCATCACGATCTTGATCTTCATTTCCTTTACCTCGACGTCCTGGAAAAACCTTGATACCCCATGCCATGCCCATGCGGCGCACAGCCCTCATCCACCCCATTTCTGCTTCAGCGCCGCCAGCACCGCAGGGTGCACGAAACCGGACACATCGCCTCCCAATCGCGCGATCTCGCGCACCAGAGACGAGGAAATGAAACCGTACTGTTCCGCCGGCGTCAGGAACAACGTCTCGACCTCAGGGATCAGGTGCCGATTCATGCTGGCAAGCTGGAACTCGTATTCGAAATCCGAAACCGCGCGCAGGCCGCGCAGCAGCACCCCGCCGCCCATTTCCTTGACGAAATGTGCCAGCAAGGTGGAAAAGCCCCGCACTTCCACATTGGGAATGTCGGCCAGGCTCAGTCGAGCCAGCGCGATTCGTTCCTCCAGTGGAAAACCCGGGCCTTTCGAGGGACTTTCGGCCACGCCGACAACGATCTTCTCGAACAGCGGTGCAGCGCGGACCACCAAGTCGACATGGCCATTGGTGATCGGATCGAAGGTGCCCGGGTAAACCGCGACACGTTGCCTTGCAGGACTCATGCTCAGGATGCCGGTTCAGCGCCGGAAGGGGCCATGAGTGTAGCAGGCGCACAGGCACGCGAACCGTCGGCGAGGCGATGCAGGATCGCGCAGCGAACTTCTCGCGTCGCGCCTTCCCGGCGTGGCGCAAAACCAGCCAACACGGGCAGTCCCGCATCCCGCGCAGTTTCGACATATACCTGAGCGTCCGCGGCGAGCCACGGCAGCAAAGCGTCCAGAGCCTTCTGGTGCAGTCCGGTCGAAAATGGAGGGTCGACGAACACCAGATCGAATGCCCGATCCGGCGTGCGCGCCAACCAGGCGAGCGCATCCGCACCGATGGTCTCGATCTGGTCGGCTCCCAGCTTCTGCACGGAAGCGCGCAAACCGGCCAAGGCCACGGGATCTCGCTCGATCATCGTCACATGGGCTGCGCCACGCGAGGCCGCCTCGAACCCCAAGGCACCACTGCCGGCAAACAGGTCCAGACAGCGCGCACCACCCACAGACGATTGCAGCCAGTTGAACAGTGTCTCCCGGACCCGATCCGAACTCGGGCGCAGCCCCGACACACCGGGCACCTCGAGTTTCGAGCCCCGCCAGCGCCCGGCAATGATCCGGATTTTGCCCGTGGGCCGAGAGTCAACGCGCTTCATCGGAGGGTTTGGGGGCCAGTGATACCATGCCGGCCATTCTCCGACACTCGCGCCCCGGATGCTCCGTTTTTTCCGCAAAAAAGCTGCCACCCCGCCCGTCGAGGCCACGGGAACATCACCGGGCGCCGCACCCGTCGAGGAGTCGCCCGGCGTTCCGCCTTCGCCTGCGGAGCCGAGCGCGCCTGCGCCCGTCGATGCAGCGACCGCACCCGTTGAGCCGGCAGCTCCGGCAATGCCGGCAGCACCATCCGCCACCGATTCACCTGCCGCCAGCTGGCGCGATCGCCTGCGCAACAGCGGATTCGCCAAGAGCTTCTCCACCCTCTTTTCCCGCCAGGCGGCGCTGGACGAAGACTTTCTCGAAGAGCTCGAAACCACCCTGCTGATCGCAGATGTCGGCGTCGCCGCCACCACGATCATCATCGACGACCTGCGCCAGCGCATCGCGCGCAACGAATTCAACGATGCGCGCGGCCTGCTGGACGCGCTGCGCGGCGAGCTGATCGCGTTGCTGGTGCCGGTTGCCGAACCGCTGAACATCTACACCGGCGCCAAGCCCTTCGTGATTCTGACCGTGGGCGTCAACGGCGTCGGCAAGACCACGACGATCGGCAAACTGGCGCGGCGCTATCTGGACGAGCGCAAGAGCATCATGCTCGCCGCCGGGGACACCTTCCGCGCCGCCGCGGTCGAGCAATTGAAGACCTGGGGCGAGCGCAACGGCGTGCATGTTGCCGCACAGACCAGCGGCGCCGATCCGGCAGCGGTGATCTACGACGCCTTGCAGACCGCCAAGGCGCGCGACGTCGATCTTCTGATCGCCGACACCGCCGGACGACTGCATACCCAGCAAGGCCTGATGGACGAACTGGGCAAGGTCCGGCGGGTGCTCGGCAAGATCGATCCCACCGCGCCGCACGAGGTGCTGCAGGTCATCGACGGCACCACCGGCCAGAACGCGATCAATCAGGTTCGCCAGTTCCAGAAAGCTGCCGGCGTCAGCGGCCTGATCGTCACCAAGCTCGATGGCAGCGCCAAGGGCGGCGTGATCTTCGCGCTGGCGCGTGAGTTCGGCCTGCCGATCCGTTACGTCGGACTGGGCGAGGGCGTGCACGACTTGCGCGCGTTCGATCCCTACGCGTTCGTCGACGCGCTGCTGCCCGACTCGCTGGTTGCGCGCTGACGGCGGCGGGCGATGCCTGCCTTGCGCCGCCGCTGGATCGTGCTTCCCCTGATGGGGGTGCTGGCGTTCAGCGCCTTCCTCGCACTTCGCGCGTTCCTGCAGCCCGAGCGCATCAGCACCTTCCTGCTGCAACGCGCACAACAGGCCACCGGCCTCGATCTTCAGCTCGACGCGCCTGCCGACATCGGTCTTTGGCCCGATCTGCACGTGGAGCTGGCCGGATTGGTGGCCCGGGAGCCAAGTGCGACAACACCGTTGCTGCGCGTGACGCGGGTGGAAGTGGCGCTGCCCTGGTCGATGTTGGGCGGCGAGGACATCACGCTGCTCGGACTTCGGCTGGTCGAGCCACATCTCGACTTGCCTGCGGCGATGGCGTGGCTGGAGTCGACCGATGAGGGCGGGCCACCGGCGCCACTGCGGCTGCCGAAGCTGGACGCGCCATTGGAAATCATTGACGGTCGCATCACGGCCGAGGGATGGTCGCTCGACAGGCTCGACATCGACTTGCCGGCGTTCATTGAAGGCGCGCGTGCGCGCCTTTCCGTCCGCGGAACATTGCAGCGTAATTCGACGTCGCAACTCTTCGCGCTGCAACTGGAAACCGTGCCTCGCGCCGATGGCCCCGTACTGCGCCTCGAGCCTGCGACACTGGATCTGGTGCTCGATGCGTTTCCCGCCTGGCGGCCGCACGTCGAAGGCAGCGTGAGCTGGAGCCCTGCAGGCCTGCTCGCCTTCGAGCTGCGCAGCCTGATCGCGCCGTGGCCCGACGCCTGGCCGCCGCTTCCTCTGCCCCCGGCCGACGACGACGGCGTATCGCTGATGCTGCGCTACACCGGAGACACCGACCTCACCGGACCGCTCACGTTCGCGATATCACGCGGCGACGACGGTGCGCGTGGAACGCTCATGCTCAATCAAACCCTGCCATGGCTGGGCCGGGACTCCACCACTCCGCTGCCTCCGTTGGATGGCGTCGTGGAAATTCCGCGCCTGCAATACGGCAGCATCGATGCCACCGGCATTCGGATCAGCACACACTCACGCGATGCCGACGACTGACGACTTTGCATCACGGCTGCTGCACTGGTTCGACCAGCACGGCCGCCACGACCTGCCCTGGCAACACCCACGCAGTGCCTATCGCGTGTGGTTGTCGGAAGTCATGCTGCAGCAGACTCAGGTGCAGACGGTCATCCCGTATTTTCAACGCTTCGTTGCGGCCTTGCCTGACGTTCACGCGCTCGCTGCAGGCAGCATCGACGAGGTGATGGCGCTGTGGTCGGGGCTCGGCTATTACGGCCGTGCACGCAATCTGCACGCGGCAGCACGTCGTTGCGTGGAACTGCACGACGGCGAGCTTCCCACCGACTTCGATGCGCTGCTCGCCCTGCCCGGCATCGGTCGTTCGACTGCCGGCGCGATCCTCGCGCAAGCACACGGCCTGCGTTTTCCGATCCTCGACGGCAACGTCAAACGCGTGCTGACGCGCTGGGCGGGCATCGAGGGCTGGCCGGGCGCGTCGGCGATCGAAAAACGCCTGTGGCAATTGTCCGATGCATTGCTGCCGCCCGATCGCCTGGCCGACTACACCCAAGCCGTGATGGACCTGGGCGCGACGGTCTGCTCGCGCAGCTCCCCCACGTGTCTTGCGTGTCCACTGAAGGACGATTGCACGGCATTGCGCGACGGGCGCACTGCCGAATTGCCGACCGCCAAGCCCGCGAAAATCCTTCCTCGCCGCAGTTGCTCGATGCTGGTCGCCTTCGACGAAAAACACCGCGTCCTGCTGCAACGACGCGATGGGCCGGGCGTCTGGCACGGATTGTGGAGCCTGCCCGAAGCCAGCGATTCCGCAGCACTGGATGCGTTCGCCCGGCGTCATCTCGACACGCAGGCCGCCGCGCTCGAACTGCCATCGATCGAGCACGTGTTCAGTCACTATCGACTGAGCATCTCGCCGCAGCGCCGTGACAACGTGAAACTGCTGCCGCAGGTACGGGACAATGGCCCCTGCCTGCGCTGGGCGAGCCTGAACGAACTTACCGACATCGGCCTGCCCGCGCCGATCCGCAAACTGCTTCAATCGCTGGAGTTGAAATGAGCCGTACCGTGTTCTGCGTCAAGCAGCAGAAGAACGCCGAAGGACTGGACTTCGCCCCGTGGCCTGGCCCGCTGGGCCAGCGTGTGTTCGACGACATCGGCAAACCCGCATGGAACGAATGGTTGGCACACCAGACCATGCTGATCAACGAGCATCGCCTGACCCCGCGCGACCCCAGGACACGCGAATTCCTGCAAAAGGAAATGGAGAACTTCCTGTTCGGCGAGGGTGTCGAGAAGCCTGCGGGCTACGTGCCACCGGAAGAATGAGTCGCGCCGCGGCCAGCGTCACCGCACTGCCTTCGCAAGGACGAACAACGCGAACGCAGCAGCGCGCGATGACAAGCGACCGGATGCCTCAAGCGTCCGGATCGCGCACGTAAATCACGCCGTCTTCCACCTTCAGCGGATACTTGCGCACCGGTTCGTACGCCGGCGCGCACATCGCCTCGCCACTGCGCACATCGAAACGCGCACCGTGCAGCACGCATTCGATCTGCCCGGTCCCGGGATCGAACGGACCGGCGGAAAGCTCGAACTCGTCGTGCGTGCAGCGGTCCTCGAGCGCGTAGAACATGCCGTCGAAGTTGATGACCACCAGCGCCACGTCGTCGAACCAGGCCACGTGGGTCTCGCCGGGCAACACCTCGGCGGTGGCGCAAAGGACGGTCCAACCTTCCGTGCTCACAATGCCTTCTCCAACACGTCGAAGCGCAGGTCGTCGCGCAATGGCTTGCCAAAGCGCGCGTCGCCATAAGGAAAGGGCTTCTTCTCGCCGGTGCGCCGATAGCCACGGCGCTCGTAAAACGCGATGAGTTCCTCACGGAGGTCGATCACGGCCATACGCATCCGGGAGACATGCCACTCCTCGCGCACGATGCGTTCGGCCTCGCTCAGCACCACTTTGCCGACGCCGCCGCCCTGGCCGTCCGGTCGAACGGCGAACATGCCGAAATAACCTTGCCCATCCTGGATCGCCACATGCGCACAAGCAACGATTTGTCCAGCACGCAGGCCCAACAGGACGCGACTGAATTCCCGTTCGATATCGGCCTGCAGCACCTCCGGCGCAATGCGCTGCCCGTCGAGCAGATCGGCTTCGGTGGTCCAGCCTTGCCGGCTGACATCGCCACGGTACGCTGACTCCACCAATGCCACGATGGCGGGAATATCCTCGTGCCGCGCGTCGCGCAGGACGATGTCAGAAGCATGGTCGGTCATGCATGCATTCTACGGACATGCCGGCGCCCGGCAATATTGATTGCCGAAAACCACAAGGCCAAGGGTGATCTGGCGTACGAGATCAGGCTGGACGTCCATCCGCTTGCGATGCGGCAGTCAACGTGCGGCACGATGCGAATCCTCCTGGCCGGCTCGCCACCATCGGCGAGCAGTGACATCGGCCCGCAGCATGCGCAAGCACCACTGCCGTCATCGCACACGCGCTGTCGGTTAACAGCACGTCAACATTTTTCCGACCCGCTTCCGACAGCACCGCCGCCAGCCTGTACGCACCAGATTGCAGGAAGCGCCGATGTCGCCCACCACAGAACCACTGTGCCATACCGCCACGGGCAAACCCGGGGGAACGCATTCGCACGAACTGTTCATCGTTGCAACCATTGGCCTGATGGTGTGCTGGATCTTGCAACACACCGGCGCGGATCTTTGGGTCGCCGACCGTTTGTTCCTTTGGCAGGGGAAACACTGGGCCGCACGCAATGCCTGGTGGGCCACGGACGTTCTGCACTCGGGTGCACGCAAGCTCGCGATTTTTTGCTGGATCGTGTTGCTGCTGGCCTGGCTGGCGAGCAGCCGGAGCCGGCTTCCGGCGCAGTGGCGCGGGTCGCTCGGCTACCTGGTGTCAACCCTGCCGGTGAGCAATGTTGTGTTGGGCATGCTCAAGCGATTCAGCGGCGTGGATTGCCCCTGGGATTTGCTGCGCTACGGCGGCACCCGCGAATTTCTGCCGATTTTTTCTGGACAGGCCAGTGGCGATCCACCCGGCGCCTGCTTTCCGGCAGCGCATGCAGGTATTGGATATGCCTGGGTAGCCCTCTGGTTCGCGCTCCACGGCGCGCGTCCCGCATGGCGATACACGGCAATGGGCATGGCTCTCGCACTCGGCGCACTTTTCGGCGTGACGCAACAGTTGCGCGGTGCACATTTCCTTTCGCACGACCTGTGCTCACTCACGCTGTGCTGGCTGGTGGCGGCACTGATGGCACGACTCTGGTCCGGACGCACCGGCAGAAACCCTGCTGCCGGTGGTACGGCGGCGGAGTCGGCACGATGAGTGCGGCAAACCTGGGGGGTCTTTCCCTGCGCACCGGAATCAGGTCTGCATCACGGCGACCCTGTCTGCCGGCCGAAGCCCTGATCGCGCTGGTCTGCCTCTGGTTAGTGCTGTGTTGCAATGCCCCGTTCTGGAGCGCGCTGGCGCAGACTGGTGCGCCATTCGAACTGCGCCTGGCGCTCGGCATCGCCCTGTTCGCGCTGCACGGCGTGCTGCTCGGTCTGTTTGCCTGGGGGCGCGGTCTGCAGCCTTTGCTGGCGCTGCTGCTGGTGATGACAGCAGCAGTCAATTGGTACATGGAACGCTACGCGGCAGTGTTCGACGTGGACATGATCCGCAACGTGCTGCAAACCGATCCGACGGAAGCCCGGGAAATGCTCGACCCGGGACTGCTGTTGCACGTTGCCCTGTTCGGACTGCTGCCAGCGACTGCGTTGCTGATGCTTCACCTTCCGAGACTGCCTTGGCAGCGAGAGTTGCGCAATCGCGCGCTGTTCCTCGTCGGCATGGGCCTTCTGGCAGCAGTCGTGCTGGGACCGTTCTTGCAAGGAACATTCACATTGATGCGCAGTGACCCGATGTTGCGCTATCGCATCACACCGGGCAATTACCTGATCTCGCTTGGACGTGCTCTGGTGCAGGAGGAGGGTGTGCCAAGCGGGCCGAAACAAGGCGTGGCCGCGGATGCGCATCGGATCACGCCTCCGGCCGGGCGGCGTCCGCGCGCGATCGTGCTGGTAATCGGAGAAACCGTGCGCGGCGATCACTGGGGGCTGAACGGTTATGCGCGCCAGACCACGCCTCTGCTGGCGGCACGCAGCGACATAGTGAACTTTGCCGACGTGACAGCCTGTGGCACCAGCACAGCGGTATCGTTGCCCTGCATGTTCTCGCCGTTCGGTCGCGCGCATTACGATCGGAAAGCCATCCTCGCGCATGAAACCCTGCTCGACGTACTGGCGCGCACCGGCATTGAAGTGCTCTGGCGCGACAACCAGGCCGGCTGCAAGGGCGTATGCGATCGTGTGGAAAACCAATCCATGGCGGCACAAACCGAACCCGATCTGTGTCGGGCCGGACGCTGCTTCGACGAGATACTGCTGCGCGGACTGGCCGAACGCATCGACGCATCAAGCGGCGACCTTCTGGTCGTACTGCATCCGGTCGGCAGCCATGGGCCCAATTACTTCGAACGCTATCCGCCCGAACACGAACGCTTCCAGCCCGCCTGCCACAGTTCCGTGCCGAGCCGATGCAGCCGCGAGGAAGTCGTCAACGCCTACGACAACTCGATACTGTACGCCGATGTGCTGCTGGAACGCCTGATCGAGCTGCTGGCCACACGCTCCAGTCATGACACGGCCATGCTCTACCTTTCCGACCATGGCGAATCGCTGGGTGAATACGGCCTCTACCTGCACGGCGCCCCCTACGCGGTGGCGCCGCGCGTGCAGACCCATGTGCCGATGCTGCTGTGGATGGCCTCGGGTTTCGCGAACCATCTCGGCATCGATACCGCCTGCCTGCAGGCAGGGACAGCGCATCCGCGCAGCCACGACGACCTGTTCCACTCGCTCCTTGGCATGTTCGATGTGGCCAGTGCGGACTACCGCGCCACGCATGACATCCTGCGCGCCTGCCGCACGAATCCGCCGTCAGCTTCCGAGTAATCCGCGCACCTTCTCCAGTGCCTGGATGAACGCATCGATTTCGTCATGCGTGTTGTAGAACGCCAGTGATGCACGGCACGTGGCCGGCACGCCGAAATGCTGCATCAGCGGATGCGCACAATGATGGCCGGAGCGCACTGCGACGCCCTGCAGATCGAGCAACGTGGCCAGATCGTGCGCATGGGCTCCGTCGATCAGGAAACTCACCACGGCAGCGCGTTCACGCGACTGGCCGAACATGCGCACGCCCGGCACGCGGGAAAGTGCATCACGCAGGTGATCGGCCAGTTCATGCTCTCGCGCGGCAATGACGTTCATGCCGATGCCGTCGAGGAAATCCATCGCGGCGGTGAATCCGGCAAAACCGGCGATGTTGGGCGTGCCGGCTTCAAAGCGATGCGGCGGATCGTTGAACACGGTGCCTTCGAAACGCACTTCGCGGATCATCTCGCCGCCGCCGAGGAAAGGCGGCATGGCGTCCAGATGTTCACGCCGCGCCCACAGCGCACCGGTGCCGGTCGGGGCACACATCTTGTGTCCGGTGATGGCGTAAAAATCGCAACCGATGGCGGCCACGTCCAATGCCAGATGCGGCGCCGCCTGCGAGCCATCGACGAGCGAGGGAATGCCGCGTTTGCGCGCTTCGCGGCAAATTTCGTACACCGGATTGATCGTGCCAAGCACATTGGAAACGTGCGTGACGGCGACCAGTTTCACCTCCGGCGTCATCTTCGCGAACATCGCGGGCAGATCGATGTCGCCGCGTTCGTCCAGTTCGGCCACCTTGAGCGTGGCGCCGGTGCGCTGGGCCACCAACTGCCACGGCACGATGTTGGCGTGGTGCTCCATGCGCGAGACGAGAATCGCATCGCCCGGCGCAAGGCGTGGCAACAGGAAACTGTAGGCCACCAGATTGATCGCGAAGGTGGTGCCGCTGGTCAGCACCAACTCGGTGGGCCGTACCTTGAGGAATGCCGCAAGGCGGCGGCGCGCACCTTCGTAGGCTTCCGTGGCTTCTGCGCCGAGCGTGTGCACGGCACGGCTGACGTTGGCGTTGTGGCGACGATAGAACGTATCGACGGTGTCGATGACGGCATCCGGTTTCTGCGAGGTGTTGGCCGAATCCAGATAGACCAGCGGCTTGCCATGCACATGCCGCGTCAACACCGGGAACCGCGCACGCACGGCAGCCCAGTCAGGCGTGGCCGCACTCATGTCAGATCGGCCATGCGGGCATCCAGTGCGGCTTCAGCCGCAGCACGCAATGCGCCATCACCGAAGACGCCGACCACCTCGCGACAGAACGCCGCGGTGAGCAGGCTGCGCGCCTGCATTTCAGGCAAGCCACGCGAACGCAGATAGAACAGCGCCGTCGCATCGAGGCTGCCGACCGTGGCGCCATGCGCGGCCTGCACTTCGTCGGCGTGGATTTCCAGCACGGGCTGCGTGTCGATTTCAGCGCCATCGGAGAGCAGCAGATTCTTGTTCGACAGCCGCGCATCGGTGCCATCCGCGCCCTCGCGGATCAGGATGCCGCCATGGAACACGGCGCGCGCGCGCTGTGCGGCAAGCCCGCGCCATTCCAGCAGGCAGGCGGTATCACGCGCGACATGGTCGATGCCCAGACGCGTATCCAGATGGCGCTTGCCATCACCCAGCAACACGCCGTTGGCGTGCGCCTTTGCGCCGGTGCCATGCAGGGCAATGTTGAGTTCGTGCCGCGACAGGTTCGCGCCCAGCTCCAGATCGAGCCGGCGGTAATCGGTCTCGCGTGCCAGCACCGCATCGGTACGCAGGATGTGCGTGGCCGCCGGTGCATCGTGCTGGATGCGCAGGTGCGACAAGCGGGCTGCCGGCTTCATGTGGATCTGCGCGAGGGCGTTGGCAAGGTTGGCGTGTTCGTCCAGCGCGATGTGGTGCTCGATCAAGGTCAGCTCGGCGGCTTCGCGCAGTTCAATCAGATGGCGCAAGGCGAAGGCGCTGTCTGTGGCCTGTGCGGTGCCGATGAAAATCAGGTGGATCGGGGTTTCACAGCGGATGCCGGGCGCGGCGCGCAACACCACGCCTTCGGTTGCAAGGGCGGCATTGAGCTGGGCAAAGACTTCATCGGCGGCATCGAAACGGCGGGCGAGGAAGACCAAATCCTGCGGCGCATCGTGCGCCAGTGCGTGCGAGAGCGGGCGCAGTTCGATGCCATCGGGCAATCCCGAAACATCCGACAGCGCTGGCGCGAACACGCCGTTGGCGAATACGAGGCGCGGCGCCGATGGCAGCGCAATGGCGCTGGCGTCGAACGCCGGCAGCGTCGCCACGGGTGCAAACGCACGCCGCTCCAAGGCACGCAGCGAGGTGTACTTCCAGCATTCGTTGCGCGTGGTCGGCAGGCCGTGGGCCAATGCCTTGTCCAAGGCGGCCCGGCGCACCGATTCCAGCCCGCCGGCATCACGCCGTGCCAGTGCGTCGAAGCCTGTGCTCATCGATTGCAGCAGCGTGCTCATGCGGCATCCGGCCCGAGGCGTTGGCGAATCCAGTCGTAGCCGTGCGCTTCCAGTTCCTGCGCCAGTTCCGGCCCGCCGCTTTCCACGATGCGACCCTCGGCCAGCACATGCACCACATCCGGCTTGATGTAGTCGAGCAGGCGCTGGTAGTGGGTGATGACGACGAAGGCGCGCTCGGGCGAGCGCAGGGCGTTGACGCCATCGGCCACGGCCTTGAGCGCATCGATGTCGAGACCGGAATCGGTTTCGTCGAGGATGGCCAACCTGGGTTCGAGCACGGCGAGCTGGAAGATTTCGTTGCGCTTCTTCTCGCCACCGGAGAAACCTTCGTTGACGCCACGATGCAGCAGCTCGTCTTTCAGGTGCAGCACCGCCAGTTTCTGCCGCACCAGCTTGAGGAACTGCATCGAATCCAGCTCCTCCTCGCCGCGCGCCTTGCGCTGCGCGTTCAACGCGGCACGCAGGAAATAGGTGTTGTTCACGCCCGGAATCTCGACCGGGTATTGGAAGGCGAGGAACACGCCGGCGGCGGCGCGCTCTTCCGGCGCCAGGTCCAGCAGCGGCTTGCCATCGAACTGGACATCGCCGGCAGTGACTTCAAAACCATCGCGCCCGGCCAATACGTTGCCGAGGGTGGATTTGCCGGCACCGTTCGGGCCCATGATGGCGTGCACCTCGCCGGGTTTCACGTCGAGCGTGAGGCCTTTGAGGATTTCCTTGCCAGCGACAGCGGCGTGGAGGTTTTCGATCTTCAGCATGTTCTTCTTCCTGTTGTGCAAGACGGCGTGGATCAGCCCACGGCGCCTTCCAGCGAAATTTCAAGCAGCTTCTTGGCCTCAACCGCGAACTCCATCGGCAGCTCGCGGAACACCTGCTTGCAGAAACCGTCCACGATCATCGAGACCGCATCTTCCTCGCCGATGCCGCGCGACAGGCAGTAGAACAGCTGGTCTTCGGAAATCTTCGAAGTGGTGGCCTCGTGTTCGACGATGGCCTGCGGATTCTTCACTTCCACATACGGGAAGGTGTGTGCGCCGCACTTTTTGCCGATCAAGAGCGAATCGCACTGAGTGTGATTGCGCGCGCCGCTGGCATTGCGCTCCACCTTCACCAGGCCGCGATAGGTATTCTGCCCGCGCCCGGCACTGATGCCCTTGGAAACGATCTTGGATTTCGTGTTCCGGCCGAGGTGGATCATCTTGGTGCCGGTATCGGCCTGCTGCGCGTGATGCGTCAGCGCGACCGAATAGAACTCGCCGACCGAATCATCACCACGCAACACGCAGCTCGGGTATTTCCAGGTGATGGCGGAACCGGTTTCCACCTGCGTCCAGGAAATCTTGCTGCGGGCGCCGCGGCATTCGCCACGCTTGGTGACGAAGTTGTAGATGCCGCCGACGCCGTTTTCATCGCCCGGATACCAATTCTGCACCGTGCTGTACTTGATGTTGGCATCTTCCAGCGCGACCAGCTCCACCACTGCGGCGTGCAACTGGTTTTCATCGCGCATCGGCGCAGTGCAGCCTTCCAGATACGACACCTGCGCGCGTTCCTCGCAGATGATGAGGGTGCGCTCGAACTGTCCGGTATCGCGTGCGTTGATGCGGAAATAGGTGGACAGCTCCATCGGGCAACGCACGCCTGCCGGCACGAACACGAAGCTGCCATCGGAGAACACGGCCGAATTGAGCGCGGCGAAATAGTTGTCGCCCACCGGTACCACCGTACCCAGATACTGCCTGACCAGCTCGGGATGTTCGCGAATGGCCTCGCTCATCGAACAGAAGATGATGCCTTTTTCGGCCAGTTCCTTGCGAAAGGTGGTGCCCACCGAGACCGAATCGAACACCGCATCCACCGCCACACCCGCCAGTCGCGCGCGTTCGTGCAGCGGCACGCCGAGTTTGTCGTAGGTATCCAGCAACTCTTTGGGCACGTCATCCAGCGAGGCATATTTCGGCCCTTTCGGTGCGGAAAAATAGCTGATGGCCTGGAAGTCGATGGGCGCGATCTTGAGCTTGGCCCAATGCGGCACCGACATCGTCAGCCAGTGCCGATAGGCCGCCAGCCGCCATTGCGTCATCCACTCCGGCTCCTCCTTGCGCATGGAAATGGCACGGATGGTGCCTTCATCCAGGCCCGGCGGCAGTGCGTCGGATTCAATTTGGGTGACGAAGCCGGCCTCGTAGCGGCGGGCGAGTGCCTGTTCGATGTCTTGTCGTTCGGTTGCCATGGCTGCCTCGGGGTTCATGTCGCGAGTCGCACTTCGATGCGACGGCGGTCGGAAGGCGCGACAGGCGGACCGAGCATCTGCGCCAGCGTCATGCCACGCAGCGCTTCGGCGATCAGGTCGTTGACCTGCCGCCAGTGCGGGGCGAGGCCGCAATGCGCCTCGTGCACGCAGCGCGAATGGTCGCCGCTGCATTCGGTCATCTCCAGCGGCCCCTCGATCGCTTCGACGATCTCGAAGAGACTGATCGCCTGCGGCGCGAGCGCCATCCGATACCCGCCATTCACACCGCGCAATCCCTCGACCAATCCGGCCTGGGCCAGCGATTTGAGCACCTTGCTGACGGTGGTCATTTCCAGACGCGTGCGCTCGGCCAGCGCAGCCGCGCTATGTACCGATTCCGGCGCAGTCGCCAGCACGGTCAACAGCAAAGTGGCATAGTCGGTGAGGCGTGTGACGCGCAGCATGGGATTCCTGCAGACTCGTGCCGAGACGAGGTACCGGCGCTCAAATAGGACAAAAATTGTACGCTTTATGTCGCGCCGCAACAAGTTTGCGATCGAACCGACTTGCATTGCCGCCACACCTCGGTTTGCGGCAAGCTTCCCGCTGTTTTGGCCGGACGATTTCCCTGTGCCCCGCACCCGCCTCGCCCTTTCGTTGACTGCCGCCCTGGCTGCCGGCTTCATCGCACCACTGGCCCATGCGCAATCCCGCGCGGAGTACGACCCTGCGCTTTGGGTGCTGTGCCGCCCCAACGCGCTGTACGAGTTCCATCGCCCGGACCTGGGCAACGAAAGCGAGCGCGACAAGGTGCAGACCACGTTGTACGCCGAGAGCTTCGACATTCACGACAAGCACGATTACGTACTGAGCGGCAACGTCGAAATCCTGCGTGCCGACCAACGCGTGGCGGCGGCATTGATGCGCTACGACCCCGAGCGCGAAACCTGGAGCGCCCAAGGCCAGGTGCAATACCAGGACAGCGGCATGCTGATGGAAGCGGCCCGCGCCGAGGGCGAACTGGAAGGCGATCGGGCAGAGCTGCATTCATTGCGCTACCAGTTGCTGCGCATGCGTGGCAACGGTGAAGCCGAACGCGCCACCAACGCAGGCGACAAGAGCCAGCTGGATGGCGTGTCCTACACCACCTGCGACCCGGGTGATCGCCAATGGCTGATCCGGGCCGGACGCCTGGACATCGACCAAGCCGAGGGCATCGCCACTGTCCGCAACGCCACGCTGCATCTGGGCAAGGTGCCATTGCTGTATCTGCCGGTGGCGAGCTTCCCCATCGACGACCGGCGCAAGAGCGGCTTCCTTTTCCCGTCGATCGGCGCCTCGCGTTCGCGCGGCTTCGACATCGCCGCCCCCTACTACCTCAATCTCGCGCCTAACTACGACGCCACCCTGATTCCGCGCCTGATGACCAAGCGCGGCGTGATGCTCGGCGCACAGTTCCGTTACCTGAGCGAGAACCACCGTGGCGAGGTGTACGGCGCCTGGCTGCCCAACGACGACCAGACCGGCGCCGATCGCGGCACCCTGACGTGGGAACACCGAGGCAGGCTGAGCGACCACTGGCAGGTGGTCTCCAACATCAACCACATCTCCGACGACCGTTATTTCGAGGATTTCGGCGACTCGCTGTCGATGGCCGCGACCAGCCTGCTGGAAAGTCAGGCGGCACTGATCGGCCGCGGGGCTTACTGGAACGCCAGCGTGGCGGTGCAGGAATGGACCATCGCCGATCCGTACATCTCCAGTAACGCAGAACCCTTCCGCCGCCTGCCGCGTGCGCTGTTCTCGTGGGAGCAACCGTTCGCGGGCGGCTTGTCGACCGGACTACGCAGCGAGGGTGTGGTGTTCGAACACAGCCAGCGTCCCGGAGCGACGCGAGTGGACCTGTATCCGTACCTCGCGTGGCGCCACGAGCGCGCCGCCGGCTTCCTGCGTTCCGAGTTGGGCCTCCGTCACACCCAATACCAGCTAGACAGTGACTACCGGTCGGCCTATCCGGACGCCTCGCCATCCCGCACCACGCCCATCCTGAGCGTGGATGGCGGCCTGGTGTTCGAGCGCCCGGTCAACTGGTTCCAGACGCCGATGCTGCAAACGCTGGAACCCCGTGTTTACTACCTCAGTGTCCCTTATCGCGATCAGTCCCACCTGCCGGTATTCGATGCGCAGGAACTGGGCTTCAGCTGGGGCCAGCTGTTCCGCCCCAACCGCTTTGCCGGCGCCGATCGTCAGTCCGATGCCAACCAGGCCACGCTGGCGGTGACGACGCGCCTGTTCGAGGCGGCCAGCGGACGCGAACGCCTGTCGGCCAGCCTGGGTCAGATCCGCTATTTCCAGGATCTGCGCGTACAGATGCCCAATGTCGCCGCGGTGGACCGCAGCGGCTCGGCCTATGTGGCTGACACGGAGCTGATGCTGGATGACCGCTGGAGCATCGGCATCAGCCAGCAGTGGGACCCAAGCCGCGAGCTGTCGGACCTCTCCACGCTGCGCTCGCAGTTCCGCTGGGGGGATGCCGGCGTGCTCAATTTCGCCTACCGTTTCCGCCGCGACGCCCGTACCGGAACCGCCGACCGGGTGACGCTGGAGCAATTCGACGTGTCCGCCCTGGTGCCGCTCAACGACCGCTGGCGACTGGTCGGCCGTTGGAACTACTCGTTGCTGGATGACAGCACGCTCGAAGCCTTTGCCGGCGTGGAATGGGAAAACTGCTGCCTGGCCACCCGCATCCTGGCGCGGCGTTACGTGCGCAACATCGAGAGCGAGCGCAACACCAGCCTCTATGTCGAACTTGAACTGAAGGGCCTGTCCACGCTCGGCCGCAAGTCCGGTCAGCTTCTGGAGCGTGCTATTCTCGGCTACACCCACTAGCGCCCCGGTGCCACCGGATTTCCCGGTTCGTCGCCCCGCCTTTCTTTCCGAGCCATGACCCGATTCCCTGCACGCCTTATTGCCCTTGCACTGTTCCTGGGCCTGTCACCCGCCGTCTTCGGCCAGTCCCTGCACACCGCGCCGATAGATGGCATCGTCGCCGTCGTCGAGGAGGACGTGATCCTGCGTTCCGAGCTGGACCAGGCCACACGAAACATCCGCATGCGTCTTGCCGACCGTGCCGACCAGCTGCCGCCGGATGCAGTGCTGGAAAAACAGGTACTCGAACGCCTCATCATGATGCGGTTGCAGCTGCAGCGCGCCGAGGCGATGGGCCTGCGGGTGGGCGACATCGAACTGGACCAGACATTGGCCCGCATCGCCCAACAGCAAGGCATCACCGTCGATCAGATGCGCGCCCAGCTCGCTCGCGACGGCATGAGTTATCAGGATTTCCGCCAACAGGTACGCGACGAGATCGTCATCTCCCGTCTGCAGCAAAACTTCGTTCAGAGCCGTGTCACCGTCAGCGAAAGCGAAATCGACAATGCCCTGATCAACCAGAGCGACGACCAGAACCAGATACACCTGGGCTACCTGCTGGTGGCCACGCCGGACGGCGCCACACCGGAGCAAATAGAAACGGCACGCACCAAGATCGAAGGCATCCGCGACTTGATCGCTCGCGGAGACATGGACTTTGCTGCAGCGGCAATGCGTTACTCGGACCACCAGACGGCACTGGAAGGTGGCGACATGGGCTGGCGCGGCATGGACGAGATCCCGCCCCTGTTCGCCACGGTACTGCCCGCGATGCAAAAAGGCGAAGTCTCGCAACCCTTGCGCGGACCCAGTGGCTACAGTCTGATCCAGCTCATCGACTCCCGTGATCAGGCCCTGGAAACCCTCACCGAATATCGGGCACGCGGTCTGCTCGTGCGCATTTCCGATCTGGTCTCGCGCGAACAGGCGCATGCCAAGGTCGAAGCGCTGCACGCACGGATCCGCGCCGGCGAAGATTTTGCCTCGATCGCACGCGAAGCCTCGGACGATCAGATCACCCGCGCCCAGGGTGGAGACATGGGCTGGTTCCCACTGAATGCCTGGGGGCCGGCGGTAGCCAACGTGATCGTCGCGCTGCGCGATGGCGAGGTATCCGCCCCCTTCGCCAGTGACGTGGGTTGGCACCTCATCCAGCGTCTGGAAACCCGCGAGCAGGACATCACCCGCGAAGCCCAGCGCAACCGCATGCGCGAACTGATCGTGCGGCGCAAGGCCGACGAGGAGTTCGACCGGTTCCTGCGCCAATTGCGCGACGAGTCCTATATCGACGATCGCCTCGGCAGCAGCTCCTGATGCCCCCGCGCGGTTATCCCGCGCGTTCGCCATGACGCCCCGCGCATTGCTCGGACTGATCCCAGGCGAGCCGGCTGGCATCGGCCCGGAGCTTTGCGTGCGCCTGGCGCAGACCCCGCATGCCGCGCAACTGGTCGCCATCTGCGACGGCGGTCTCCTGATGGAGGCCGCGCAAGCCATCGGTTTGCCACTGGACCTGGTTTCTGCCGACAGCGCGGATGTCCGTCCCGGACAACTGCGGCTGCTTCATCGGCCCCGCGCAGTGCCCAGCCGTTTCGGCACGCTCGATCCCCGCAACGCCAAGGCGGTTCACGACGCCCTGATCGAGGCTGCGCAGCTGGCCGGCAGTGGCACATTGGCCGGACTGGTGACAGGCCCGGTCCACAAAGCCGTGTTGAATGAGGCCGGAATCGCCTACACCGGGACCACCGAACTGCTGGCGAAAGAAGCTGGCCGCGAGGTCGTGATGATGCTGGCTTCGTCGCGGCTGCGGGTGGCGCTCGCCACCACGCACCTGCCGCTGCGCGCAGTGCCCGGCGCCATTTCCCGCGCCTCGCTCACCGACACCATCGAGATCCTGCACGCCGCGCTTCTGGCCGACTTCGGCATCCCCTCGCCGGTCATCGCCGTGCTCGGGCTGAACCCACATGCGGGCGAGGCCGGCTACCTCGGACACGAGGAACTGGAGGTCATCGAGCCCGTACTCGAACAATTGCGCACGCGCGGCATGCAACTGATCGGCCCCCTGCCCGCGGACACGGCCTTCCTGCCAGGGAAACTCGCCGGGTTCGATGCGGTGCTGGCGATGTATCACGACCAGGGCCTGCCAGTGCTCAAGTTTTCCGGATTCGAAGAAGCGGTCAACATCACGCTGGGGCTGCCGTACGTGCGCGTGGCGGTGGACCACGGCACCGCGCTGGAACTGGCCGGGCGCGGGCTCGCCGATGCCTCCAGCATGATCCTTGCGGCACAGTGGGCCACGGCGTTCGCCGAACGCCGCGACAGACTCTCACCTCGCCTGCTGGCCTGACCTGCCGCGCACCGGACGACCTTGCCATGACTCAACTCCACGCCAAGAAGCAACTCGGCCAGCACTTCCTGCACGACGCCGGCATCATCGAAAAGATCGTCCGCGCCATCGACCCGAAGCCCGGCGACCGCCTCGTCGAGATCGGCCCGGGACAAGGCGCGCTGACGGTTCCGCTGCTGCGACGCATACTCGCCGTCGCCGGCGATGCCACTCCCTCGCCGGCATTGAGCGTGATCGAGTTCGACCGCGACTTGATCGCAGGACTGGAGCACATCGGCAACACCATCGCACCGCTGCGCATCGTGCATGCCGACGTACTCACCGTCGATCTGACCGAACTCGCCGGCCCTGCGCCCATTCGCCTGGTCGGCAACCTGCCCTACAACATCTCCTCGCCGATTCTGTTCCATGCACTGGAACACGCCGGCGTCATCACCGACATGCACTTCATGCTGCAAAAAGAAGTCGTGGATCGCATGGCCGCCGAACCGGGCAGCAAGGTTTACGGCCGCCTTTCCGTGATGCTTCAGGCCTATGCCAACGTGCAATCGCTGTTCCTCGTGCCACCCGGCGCATTCCGGCCACCACCGAAGGTCGACTCGGCCGTGGTCCGGCTGCTGCCACGCCCCGCGGCACGGATCGGCATCCGCGACACCGCGTGTTTCGCACGCCTCGTCAAGGCTGCGTTCGGCCAGCGTCGCAAGACCCTGCGCAATGCGCTGCAAGACGTATGCACGCCGGAGCAAATGGAGGCAGCCGGCATCGACCCATCCGATCGTGCCGAGCGCATCGATGTGGCGCGCTTCATCGCGCTGGCCAATATCGTGTCGCCGAGTTGAGCTGCGGCGGTTTGTTCGCAGAGCATCCCTTTGTAAACTCCCCGGCATGAAACAACAGCCTTCCCCCGCCATCGAAATCCAGATCCGCACGCGCTATCTGAGCGAACAGTCTGCTCCGGACGACAACCGCTACGTGTTTTCCTACACCGTCCGCCTCAAGAATCTCGGCGCGGAGCCGGCGCAACTCCTGGCCCGCCACTGGATCATCACCGATGCCAACGGCAAGGTGGAAGAAGTGCGTGGCGACGGCGTGATCGGGGAACAACCCAGACTGCGGCCCGGCGAGGACTTCGAATACACCTCCGGTGCCGTACTGGAGACCGTCGTCGGCACGATGCGTGGCAACTACCTCTGGCTGACCGACGATGGCGCCCAGTTCGAGTCGCCGATCCCCGAGTTCACCCTGTCGATTCCGCGAACTTTGCACTGATGACCACCTGGGCCATCGGCGATCTTCAAGGCTGCCACGACGCTACTTGCCGCTTGCTCGACGCGATCCGGTTCGACCCGGCGCAGGATCATCTGTGGTTCTGCGGCGATCTGGTCAACCGTGGCGGCCAATCACTGCAGACCTTGCGACTGGTGAAATCGCTCCACGTCCACAGCGAAGTGGTGCTCGGCAACCACGACCTTTCGCTACTGGCGATTTCGCTGCGACGCGAGGCGGACCAGGCCCGGGTCAATCCCGATCTGCGTGACGTCCTGTTTGCGCCCGATCGCGACGAGCTGCTCGAGTGGCTGCGCCAGCGCCCCCTGATCCATGTGGACCGCAAACTCGGCTGGGCCATGGTGCATGCCGGACTCGCGCCACGCTGGAACATCGCGCAAGCCGAAAGACACGCAGCGGAAGTCCATCAGCGCCTGCACGGCAAACAATACGCCAAGTTGCTCGGCGCGATGTACGGCAACACGCCGGACACATTCCATCCACGCCTGAACGGCCTGGACCGCATGCGCGCGATCATCAACGTCTTCACCCGACTGCGCTACTGTTCGCCGCGCGGCACGATCGCCTTCGACGAAAAAGGCCCGCCCGGCACCCAGAAGCCCGGGATTCATCCCTGGTTTTCGGTTCCCAACCAGGTTGCCCGCGAAACCCGGATCGTGTTCGGCCACTGGTCCACGCTGGGTCTGTGCATTGCCAACGGCGCCTACGGCATCGACACCGGTTGCGTCTGGGGAGGCAAACTCACTGCCCTGGCGCTGGATGACGAGACGCCCCGCTTCGTGCAAGTACCGGGCCGCGACGGCCCGCCCCCCATCGTTCGCTGCCGCAGCTAGCGCCGGAATCGAAGCGAGCAAAAACAAAACGGCGACACGTACTTCCGTCCGTGTCGCCGTTGTTTGATTGGTCGGGGTAGCCGGATTTGAACCGACGACCACTTGTCCCCCAGACAAGTGCGCTACCAGGCTGCGCTATACCCCGAAGGATGTCCTGCATGCCCGCCGAAGGCCTCGGCGAGCTGCGCATCATAGCAGAAAGGCGCTTATTCGTGCTATCGGCGTCGGAACAGTCAGCGCCGCAAGAGTTGCAGCACTTCCTCCAGCTCCATACGCACCTGGCGAACGATCTGGGTGGAAATGGTGGCCTCGGCCTTGCCCTGCTCACCCTCCAGGCGTTGCCGTGCGCCGGTGATCGTGAATCCCTGATCGTAGAGAAGCGAACGGATCTGGCGGATGGTCAACACGTCGTGGCGCTGGTAATAGCGCCGATTGCCGCGTCGCTTGACTGGCTTGAGGTTGGGAAACTCGGTTTCCCAATAGCGAAGAACATGCGGCTTCACGTCGCACAGTTCGCTCACCTCACCAATGGTGAAGTAGCGCTTGGCCGGGATCGGCGGAAGCTCGCGATTACTTCCGGGGTCCAGCATACGCTTCCACCCGCTCCTTCAGTTTCTGACCCGGCCGGAATGTCACCACGGTACGTGCGGAGATCGGAATTTCCTCGCCGGTCTTGGGATTGCGGCCAGGACGCTGGTTCTTCCGACGCAGATCGAAGTTGCCGAAACCCGACAGCTTCACCTGCCGCCCACCTTCCAGCGCCTCCCTCAATGTATCGAAGAAGGCATCCACGAATTCCTTGGCCTCACGCTTGTTGAGACCCACGTCTTCGAACAGTCGCTCGGCCATATCGGCCTTGGTCAACGCCATCACATCCCCCTGAGCACCGCACCACAATCCCGCGCCAGACCATCCAACGCGGCCGCTACAGCCTGCTCGATATCCTGTTCTTCAAGCGTGCGCGAATCATCCTGAAAAATCAAGCCCATAGCGACACTCTTGAAACCGGTTTCCATGCCCTTGCCCTGATACACATCAAAGGGCAAGACGCGCCGCAACACCCCTCCAAGCGACGCGACAAGACTGGATTCAATGGCATCCCAAGCCACCGTTTCAGCGACGATCACGGCAAGGTCACGTCGCACGGACGGGAATCGCGACAACTCCCCGGCATCTGGAACGCTGCGCCGCGACAGAAGCGCCACGTCCAACTCGAACGCAACCACCTCCTGATCCAGATCGAGCGCATGCAACAGCGCAGGGTGGAGGTGGCCAATGTGGCCCAGGACCATACCGTCGCGCTCCAATCGCGCACTGCGTCCCGGGTGCAGCCACGCGACCTCGGCCGCTGCGAAGCGAACTGGCCCGCCTCCGACGGTCAGCGCCGACAGCGAGTCCAGATCGCCACGAACGTCGAAGAAGTCCACTTCCCGCGTACGTTCGGACCACTGCTCCGCACGAGCCGGTCCACAGGCCACAGCCGCCAGATGCAATCGTTCGACTGGCCCATCCTCGCCAGAATGGAACACACGCCCGGCCTCGAACAATCGAACTCGGGACTGCTGCCGCGCCAGATTGCGGCGCAGCGCCTCGACCAGCCCCGGCAGCAACGCGGTGCGCATCACGCCCAGCTCGGCCGAGAGCGGATTGGTCAGTGCCACGGCATCGGCATCGGCACCCCATGTCTTGAGCACGGCAGCGTCAAGGAAGGCGTAGTTGATCGCCTCGAAGTAGTCGCGCGCCGCCAGTTGCGTGGTGAAGGCTGTCAGCGGCACCTGTGTTTCCGGCAACGGCGCAAGCTGGATCTGACCCGTCGGCGCATGCAGCGGCACGCGGTCATACCCGTGGATGCGTGCGACTTCCTCGATCAGGTCTTCTTCGATGGCGATGTCGAAGCGGCGCGACGGCGGCACGACCAGCCAGCCATCGGCGTCGGCTGAAACGCCCATGCCGAGCGCGCGCAGAATGCGCTCGACTTCCTCACCTGGTACCTCCATGCCGAGCACGCGCGTCAGTCGCGCAGCGCGCAAACGCACCGGCGGACTGGCAACGAAACGCTGCGCATCCACCGCCTCGACGACCGGCCCGGGCTCACCGCCACCGATGGCAAGCACCAACACCGTGGCGCGCTCCAGCGCGTGACGTGGCAACTCGGGATCGACGCCGCGCTCGAAGCGTTGCGAGGAATCGGTATGCAATCCGAGCGTGCGCGAGCGGCCGATGATGGCCTCGGGCGCGAAGAATGCACTTTCGAGGAACACATCTACCGTCGCATCGGTGGCGCGCGAGTCGAAGCCGCCCATCACGCCTGCCACGGCCAGCGCACGGGATTGGTCAGCGATCACGAGGAAGTTCGGATCAAGCGTGACCTCGCGCTCGTCCAGCAACACCAGGCGTTCGCCATCGCGTGCGCGGCGCACATGAATCGCGCCCTTCAGCGTGGCCAGGTCGAACGCATGCATCGGCTGACCGAGTTCAAGCATCACGTAGTTGGTGATGTCCACCAACAGGCTGATCGGACGCAGTCCGGCGCGCTGCAAGCGCTGGCGCAGCCACAACGGCGAGGCGGCGACGGGATTCACGCCACGGATCACCCGGCCGCAATAGCGCGGGCAATCTGCGGGCGCATCCAGCACTACCTGCACGACGTCGTCGACACGTGCCGGCACCGCAGCAATTTCGAAGGCGTTGACGCTGCTGCCCAGTGCCGCTGCCACGTCGTAGGCCACGCCTCGGACGGAAAAACAATCGGCCCGGTTCGGGGTCAGCTTGAGCTCGAAACTGGCATCCGGCAAACCCAGATAGTCGGCCACCGGCACGCCCACCGGTGCGTCTTCGGGCAACTCCAGCAGGCCGGAGGCATCGGCGTCGATGCCCAATTCCTTGGCCGAACACAGCATCCCGAACGACTCCACGCCGCGCAGTTTGGCCGCCTTGATGGCCAAGCCACCGGGCAACTCCGCGCCAACCGTGGCCAGCGGCGCCTTCAGTCCTTCACGTGCGTTCGGCGCACCGCAGACGATCTGCACCGTCTGCTGGCCACCAATCGACACCTGACACAGGCGCAGGCGATCGGCTTCAGGATGCTTTTCGCACGATACGATCTGCGCCACCACCACGCCGGGCAGTGCCGCACCGATGTTTTCGACGCCTTCCACTTCGAGGCCGATGGCCGTGAGCGTGGCAGCCAGCGTGTCGCGGTCGGCATCGACGGCGACGTGTTCGCGCAACCAGGATTCAGGGAATTTCATGGGAATCTTCCGATGGGCATGTCATCAGCGCACCTGAAAAAACAGGGCCGCCGACTGAAAACACTCAGGCGAACTGCTTGAGGAAGCGCAGGTCGTTTTCGAAGAAGCTGCGCAGATCCGAGACGCCGTAACGCAACATGGCAAAGCGTTCCACGCCCAAACCGAAGGCGAAGCCGCTGTAGCGCTCCGGGTCGATCCCGCAGTTGCGCAGCACGTTGGGATGAACCATGCCGCAGCCGAGCACTTCCAGCCAACCCGGCGCGCTGCCATCCCCGCGATCCCACGCGATATCCACTTCTGCCGAAGGCTCGGTGAAAGGGAAGTAGCTGGGGCGGAAACGCATCGCGAAATCGCGCTCGAAGAAGGCATCGACAAACTGCTTGAGCGTGCCTTTCAGATCCGCAAAGCTGGAGGTTTCGTCCACCAGCAAGCCTTCCACCTGATGGAACATCGGAGTGTGGGTCTGATCGGAATCGCTGCGGTAAACCTTGCCCGGCGCGATGATGCGGATCGGCGGCGTGCGCCCTTGCATCGAGCGGATCTGCACCGGCGAGGTGTGGGTGCGCAGCAGACGACCATCGGGAAACCAGAAGGTGTCGTGCATGGTGCGCGCCGGATGGTGCGGCGGAAAGTTCAGGGCCTCGAAGTTGTGCCAGTCATCTTCGATCTCGGGGCCATCGGCCACCTGATAGCCGAGCCGCTCGAAGATCGAGGTGATGCGCGCCAATGCACGCGACACCGGATGCGCGGCGCCACGGCCGCCATCACGGCCCGGCAACGTGATGTCGATGCGCTCGGAAGCCAGGCGTGCACCGAGCGCTGCTTGCTCCAGAACATCCTTGCGCCGCGCCAAGGCCTCGCCGAGGCGATCACGCACGGCATTGATGCGCTCGCCTTGAGCCTTGCGCTCGTCCGGCGGCAACTTGCCGAGACTCTTCAATTGCGCGGTGACACTGCCGGCTTTGCCGAGCAGGCGCACCCGGATCGCATCAAGGATGTCGAGCGACGTCGCAGCTTCGATCTCGAGCAGAGCCGAGTCGGCAAATGTATTCAGATCGTCCATTCCGATCCCTTCGTCACACCGGCCCACGCCGGTATTCATGCGTCTGAAACGAACATGGGGAAGAGCTTGCGCCCTTCCCCATGCGTGGGCGGAAAAACCGCCATCGGGTGCGTGGGCGGCGTGCGCGCCGCCTCGCTTCGATTACGCTGCGAGCGCAGCCTTGGCCTTCTGCGCAATCACACCGAACGCGGCAATGTCGTGCACCGCGATGTCGGCCAGCACCTTGCGATCCAGCGTGATCTCGGCCTTCTTCAGGCCATTCATCAGGCGGCTGTAGGACAGACCGAACTGACGCGCTGCCGCATTGATGCGGACGATCCACAAGGCGCGGAACTGACGCTTGCGCTGCTTGCGGCCGATGTAGGCGTACTGGCCAGCCTTGATGACGGCCTGGTTGGCAACGCGATAGACCTTGCGACGGGCGTTGTAATAGCCCTTGGCGCGCGACAGCACCTTGTTGTGACGACGACGCGCGATGACTCCACGTTTGACTCGTGCCATGGCTCAGGTCTCCTCAGAGGTAAGGAAGCATGCGCTGGACGCGACCTGCGTCCTCGGCACGAACGTGGTTGGGGCCGCGAAGGTTGCGCTTACGCTTGGTGGCCTTCTTGGTCAGGATGTGGCTCTTGAAGGCGTGGCCGCACTTGAACTTGCCGGAAGCAGTCTTCCGGAAGCGCTTGGCCGCCGCCCGATTGGTCTTGATCTTGGGCATGACGATGTTCCTTGAGGTGCGGCGGTAGTGCCGCCGCTGTTTATGTCACCGATGCGAGCGGCGGTTACCCGCACTTGCCTTCCTGCTCGCACCCGCTAATTCCCCGATCCTGACGGACCGGGCCGCACAGTATAGCAATCCATCGGCGTGATGCGAAGGGCTCGGTCAGCGGACGTTCTGCACCCCACACATGGGGTAAGACTTTTCTGATACCGCCGCACCCTCCCGGCATGCGTAAATGAATCCACCTCGCAAGGAATCGCCAATAAAAACCACAAGACAATGATTTCATTTGATTTATTCAACCTATCGAGCACCGAGCCGATACAGGGAAAGCGCATGCATCGAGAGCAGGTCGAGTCCAGTGTCGTGCATACCACCCTCGGCAGGAGCGTTCGGGCATGACCACCGAGCGCCTCCGCCACGGCGAAGCCCCGACCCTCCCCCACACGCCGGAGCTCGGGCTGTTCCGGCTCCTGACCGCACTGGACAGTGCCAGCGACGATGCCAGCGCGCTGCGCTTGGCGCTGGCGGCGATCACCACCGTGGTTTCCTGCGAACAGGCCTTCTTCCATGTCTGGAATGATCGGGCCGGGCAATCGCACATCCAAGTCAGCGCGGCGACCGAACAAGCGTTCTTCGACGAGTACGTCACCCATTTCCGCACGATCGACCCACTCGCCACCGAGGCCGTGCAACTGCGCAGCATCCGGGAGAAACGCAGCGTGGCGTCGATCGACATCCTCTCCTCCGAAGGATTGCAGCAAACGCCATTCCACCAGCGATTTCTTGCGCGTCACGGAGGCCTGACCCACGATCTGTGCCACTACGCTGCATTGGACGAGCACAATCGCACCTGCCTGAGATTGCTCCGTCGTGCCGATCAGGCGCCCTTTTCTCCCGACGAGCGCAGCCTGCTCGATCTGTACTGCAGCCAGATCACCCTCACGCTTCGTCAGCGACACATGTTGCTGCAGGCCCGACATGAGCGCGATGCACTGCAGGCCAGCGTGGACCTGATGAACCAGCCGGTTTTCCTGTTCAACTCCCACGCCCGGGTGATCGCCTGCAACCGTGCCGCGACAACGCTGGCGCGGGAAGGCCGCCAGATTCGCCTGGCCGACGGCCAATTGTTGCCTGGGCGCCTCGTGGATCATGCCTCGTGGTTACCGCAAGCGCTCGAGCGGCTGCGCAATTCGGAATCCCGATCGCACCTTCAGGTTCTCCCGAGCCGAGGCAAGGGGCGATCTCCCTACTACGGCGTCCTGTCCTGGCTGGCTGGCGACAACAAGCCGCCTGGTCCGGCGGTGGCCCTGCTGACATTGATCGACATGCAGCAGTCCGCGCCACGCCATTCGACCGACGAACTCTGCCGTGCCTTTGCGTTCACCCGTGCCGAAGCGCGCATCGCCGATGCGCTGATCGCCGGCATGGATACCGAGGAAATTTCCAACACCTTCCTGATACGTCGCGACACGGTGCGCAGCCACATCAAGCGCCTGCTCGCCAAGACCGGAACGCACGGCCACGCCGACCTGCAGAAACTGCTGTTGCGCATTTCACCCAACTTCACCACGCTGCAGCAGAAAAGCGTCAATGGCACTGCCAAATAGCCAGATGACGGGGCGCCTCTCCCACGCGTCGGGGAGAGGGCCGTCTCGCCAGTCACCGGGTCCAACGCTCCAGCCACTCTTTCACCGTGTTGTGCCACTGGATGCTGTTCTGTGGCCTGAGTACCCAGTGGTTTTCATCGGGGAAGTACAACAGCTGCGAGGGGATGCCACGACGCTGCAACGCCGTGAACGTTGCCAGGCCCTGATCCACCGGCACGCGGTAATCCTTCTCGCCCTGAACCACGAGCATCGGAACCCGCCAGTTGGCGACGTGATTCACCGGATTGAACTTCTCGTAATTCTCCGGCGCATCGAACACCGTGCCACCGTTCTCCCACTCGGTGAACCACAGTTCTTCGGTGACATATCCCATCGCGCGAAGGTCGAAGACGCCATCATGGTTCACCAGGCACTTCCACGGCTCGTTCCAGTTGCCGGCAATCCAGTTGACCATGTAGCCGCCGTAGCTGGCACCGAGCGCGCAAGCACGATCCGCATCCAGGAAGTCGTACTTCCCAAGCGCGGCTGCCCAGCCTTTTTGCAGGTCTTCCAGGGGCTTGCCGCCCCAATCGCCGGAGATCGAATCAGTGAAGGCCTGACCGTAGCCGGTGGATCCATGGAAATCGATGAACACTGCGGCAAACCCCGCACCGGTGTAGGTCTGGGGATTCCAGCGGTAGTGGAAGCTGTCGCCCATGGAACCCTGCGGGCCACCATGAATGATGAAGGCCACCGGGTATTTGATTCCGGCCTGATAGTTCCACGGCTTCACGACGTAGCCGTGCACGGTTTCGCCATTCCAGCCCGCGAAGCTGAATTGCTCGTAGTCCCCGAAGCGAACGTCGTTCAACTTGTCCGCGTTGAACGCCGAAAGCGTCCGTTCGCCGCTGCCGTCAAGACGCGAGGTGAACACCTGTGCCGGCGAGGTCAATGTACTGCGGGTGAAAACGAGCGCATCGCGGCCGACATCAAAGCCTTCGACGCGCCCCACGCCCGGCAGCCGCCGTGCCTTGCCGGTAGCGATGTCGATGACGTGGATCGGATGGCTTCCCCTGTCATCGACAGCGGTGAAGATACGCTTGCCGTCCGATGACAGCGCCATGCCGCCGGCAGAAAAATCCCACCCGGGCGCGATTTCGCGCGTGGCCCCCGTGGAAAGGTTCTTCTCCATCACTGCCAGACGGTCGGCCTCGAACCCGGGACGTTTCATCGCCAGGTAATACAGCACGAGACCATCGGCGCGGAATACCGGACTGGTGTCCATCGCCGGGTTGTCTGCAGTGAGGTTGACCGGCGCAGCCGACGCATCCGCAGGCACGCGATACAGATCGAAATTGGTGGACCATGGCTCGCTCTGGCCGGCAATACGCGCGGAAAACACCAGACTGCGCGAGTCCGGCGACCAGGTGTATTCCTCCGCACCGCCAAACGGCTTCGATGGCACGTCGCCGTCGATGCCGACGCTCACCTTCACCGGCTCGGCCGACGCACGCCCATCGGCATCAAGGGTCGCGCTGAACAACTGGCTGCGGCGACCGTCCTTCCAAGTATCCCAGTGGCGCACGAACAGGCGCTCGTACAGCACGCCGGTGGACTTCTTCGCAGCCGTTTCCGCGAGCTTCTTGCTGGTGCAGGCCAGATCGGGACAATCCGTGAATACCTCGAAGCTCAACGCGATCTGCTTGCCATCGGGCGATACCCGATAACTGCCCACATCCAGCGCGTAGTCCGTCACCGACTGGGCTTCTCCGCCATTCAGTGGCAAGCGCCACACCTGCATCGAGCCACTGCGCGGCGAGAGAAAGTACAACGATGCGCCATCGGCCGAAAACTGCGCCGAGACCGCACTGGCGCTTCCCGAGGTCAGCCGACGTGCTGCAGCGCTGCCATCGAGCGGCACCATCCACAGCGACGTGACCGCCTTGTTGGCCGGCACGTCCGCCTCACGCAAGGCATACACCACGCGCTTGCCATCGGGCGAAAGCAACGGCGCGGACACGCGATCCAGCGCCACCACATCTTCCGCCGTCAACCCACGCGGTGCGGCTTGCGCGCCGATCGCCAACAGCAACAGCGTGCTACCTGTCAGTACCCTCTTCACCTGCATCTCCCTTCATCGTGCGAACGAAAGCACTGATGTTAGGAGGGCCGGCGCCGAAGGCAAAGTGCCGGAAGCATGGTTCGACAGCTTGCCCCCCGGAACCTGCAGACAGTCGGGAATGAAGCGCCGAAAGCTTCCTGCCGCTTCCGCCGGATGGACGTCGGTGCAAAGGAAAACGGGACGGAGTCACCTCCGTCCCGTTTTCAATTTGCACGAGTATTGCGTGCGATCAGCGTGCTGATGCCCTCAGCGGACGGACGCGCTCAGGGATTGCAGCGCCGCCCGGCAGGTGCAGTTCCAGCGAACCGGCATGGCCGCTGACCGGGGTGAAGCGAAGCACCAACCCGTCCACGGACAGATCCCAGCCATACCCCAACACGTCACCACCATTCCAGCGGCTCCAGGCGCTGGCGCGCTCGATGCCATCGGCGCTGCGATGACGCAGGCGGACGAGCTGCGTATTGCCGGCCTTGAGTGTATCCAGCCAAGCCATCGCCTTGCCTGAGGCATCGAGCAGTTCCAGCGCGACGCCCGGCTTGTCGGAACCGGACGGATGCAAGATCCAGCCCGCAGCCCGTGCATCCTCGCCAGGCAACACCAGTGCCGTGCTGCCAGGCTCGTCCTCGAAACCGTCGCAGAAGATCGAGCACGGGCCGGTCTCGGCAGGAACGATATTGGTGCTGGCGCTATCGGTGACCGCACCCGAATCTCCCCATGTCGCAGAAGCTTCGTTGGTCATCGTGCCAATCGCCGCATCGTTGGCGACCGTGGCCGAGACCACGATCGTGATGCCGCCATCCGCCGGAATCGTCGAGGTGAACAGGATGTCGCCCACCCCGTCGGCCTCGCCGCAAACCGCATCGCCAACAGCCTCGCAGATCCAGGTGATTGACGTCAGACCATCCGGCAGGGCATCGGCCAGTTCCACATCAGCCGTGCTCGGACCCGCGTTCTCGACCACGATGGTCCACGTCAACACCTGGCCAGCATGCGCCTGGGCGAGATCCACGGACTTGTCAATCGACACATCGGCCTGTTGCGTGCCAATGGCGTTGAACACCAGTGTCGGCAAGCCCGGCAGACTGGTTGTTGCAGTCATGGTATTGCCACCAGCGACCGCCCCGAGAACCCACTCGGGCACCGTCGCCAGACCGTTGGCATCGGTTGGGACATAGGCGCTTCCCGCTCCTTCGATCGAGCCATTGCCGGCCGTCACGCTGAAGTGGATGCTGATGCCTGCGACACCCTGATCGCTGGTGTCGAACACCCGCACGGTCGGCAGCGCACCGGCCAGTGCCGCTCCGGCGATACCGGTGAAGCTGTCGTCACCGACGATCTCGAAGCCTGCAATCGTGGCCGCGATGATCGTCAGCGTGGCGTTGGCCGAAACGTCCGCGTAGTTCGGGTGTCCCTCCAGCACCGCCAGCACCGCATAACTGCCGATGTTGACCGGATTGGTCGGGGTGTAGCTCACATCCACGTCGGCGGCCAACGAAGCCGGCACCGTGACCACCGTCGCCGCCTTCACCGAACCGTCATACACCTGGGTCAGGTTGGACAGGAAGATCTGCGCGGTAGCCTTGGCGATCACGAGCTCGGCCGTGGTTGCACCCGTCAACACGTAGTTCGGGTTGGCCAGCGTGGCCGTGACGGTGTAGCTGCCGGCATTCGTCGGTGCCACATCCGGGCTGTAGGCCAGACTCACGCCCGCCACACCGGCCGGGCTGGTCGTCACCGTCGCCGCCTTCGCGGTGCCGTCGTAGACATGGTTCAGGTTGCCGAACACCAGCTCGACCTCCGCCGCCGTGATCTCGATGGCCGCGGTCAGCACCTGAGGTGCATGGTTCGGATCGGTCACCGTCAACATTGCGGTGTAGCTACCGACATTGACCGGGGCCAGACCGTTGCCGGTGTCGTAGACCAGTGTGAAGGCCACGCCGTTCGGGTTGGTCACCGTCGCCGGCTTGGCCACGCCGTCATAGACGAAACTGCCACCGCCCAGCAGGATTCCGGTATTGCCTGCCTCAGCCGGGGTAATGGTCAGCATCGTGCTGGCACTGCCGAACACGTTGCCGTCGTCCACCGTGGCGATCACCAGATAGGTACCGGCGTTGACCGGCTCACTGCTGCTGCCGTTGTAAGTGAACACTGGCGTTGCACTGCTGCCCGTCACCGTGGCCGTTGCGGCCTTCGAGGCACCGTCATAGGCAACCGTGGTCGCACTGCTGGCAGCCCAGACGATGTCACTGATGATCACGTTGCCAACCGTGTTCTCCAGAGCGAAGTCCACCGGACTGCCGAACGCGGCCAGAGCGGTCGCGCTGTAGCTGCCCGCGATGCCGTTGGCCTCGGCCGTCACCGCTGCGGTGCCATCGGCGTCGGTCACGACCGTGCCATCGACCGGGTCCAGCGTGGCGCTTGCAGTCGCACCGTTGACGGTGAAGCCCACGATAGCACCGGCGATCGGATTGCCATGGATGTCGCTGGCGCGAACCACAAGCGGCTGTGCGAAAGCGCTGTTCACCGCTGCCGACTGCGGGCTGCCGGAGACCATCGTCAGCGTCGTCGCCGCGTCGGCCAGATTGGTCAACATCGCCACATCGTCGGCATCAGGCAGCACGCCGGACACCACCGCCCGTACGACGAACCCGCCGGCCACCGTGTTGGCGTTGAACGTTGCCGTCGCCACGCCATTGATGTCGGTGATGGCTACCGCGTTGCTGGTGGTGGCACCCGCACCGTTGCTGCCAGGCTCGACCACGAAGGTTACCGAGACGCCCGGCACAGCGTTTCCGCTGCCGGTCACCGTCGCCTGCAGCGTGTAGCTGCCGCTGGCCACCACCGCCTCGTCGCTGCCGACCACCGCCAGAGCCAACATGTCGGCCGTGGCCGCGGTGTTGGTCAGGCCGAAGTCGACGCTGCCGTAACCCGCGCCGGCCTCGACCACATAGCTGCCAGGCAAGCCATTCGCCAGAGCCAGCACGAAGGTTTCGCCGTTGGTGTCGGTCGGATCGGCCGGTGTGGACAGGCCCGCACTGGCTCCCGTCGCCGGGGCCAGGAAGTCGACCAGTTCACCTGCCACCGGGTTGCCGTACTGATCGGTGACGCGCACCACCAGCGGCAATGCGAACGGCTGATTCAGCGACGCGGTCTGGCCGCTGCCGGACATCAGATGCAACTGGCTGGCGTCATCGGCCACGTTGCGCAGCACGAACTCCACGCTTTGGTCGATGCCGATGCCGATGCTCGCCGTGACGGTGAAGTCACCGGCGACGGCATTCGACAATGCAGCAACCGCGGTTTCGCCATTGCTGTCGGTCAGATCCGGAGCAGCGAAGCTGGCACCAGCGCCGTTGCTCCCGGCATGGACGTTGAACGCCACCGCCGCGCCCGCCACCGGATTGCCGCCGGCATCGAGCACGCGGACCACCAGGTCGCCGTTGTCGTAGGTGTTGCCACCGACCACAGCCTCGCCAGCATCACCGCCAACCAGTTCGATCGTGGCTGCGGTGCCGGTACCGATACCGATGGTCTGCGGTACGGCCTCTGCGTACACCTTGCCGCTGTCGATACCGACCACCTGCGAGGTCACCGTGTAGGTGCCGGTGTGCTGCAGGAAGGTGGTACGGAACAGGAACGTGCCTGTGGCACCCGCCGGTACCGGCTGACCGCCGGAAGCCAACGCCCCGAAGTGCCCGAACAGGCGGCCGGTGGGAACGTTGAACTCGTCGAGCTCGGCACGCAGGTTGTAGATGCGCTGGTAAGCGTTGGTCAGCGGATTGAAGAACTCCACCGCCACATCCGGCGAGGTGCAGGCCTCATTGCCACAGCCCGGCACCGACGCACCAGTCAGCGCCACGGGCCCTTCGATGAAGAAGCGTCCGCGCACGTTCTCGTCGTTCGGCGCCGGCATGTGCGTGCCGAGGTCGGCGGTACCGCTGTTGACCAGCGAATACGCCCCCTCCACCGCCGTGCCAACCACACCGTTGATGTTTCCGCTGCCGCTCAGACCCAGCTGTGCCACATCCACCGCATGTGTGGCCGAGGCGTAGGTAGCGTCGCTGCTCACACCGGCGGCCGTGGCCACGACGTTGTAACGGCCGCCACGCGCCACGCGGGCACGCAGGTTCGCCGTGCTCGAATCCGGATCCAGCGAGTACGGACCGAAGCTGCCGGTCAGCAGGTCGCCATCCAGTGTCAGCCCGATGTCGACCCATGTGCCCGGGGCTCCCCAAGGCTCGACCTCAAGCACCACGTCTCCGGCCGCAATGCCGCCACCGCGCTCGATGGCGATATCCACCACCAGCTGCTCGCCCAGCGTGATGCCGTTCGGGTTGGCCGTGGTCGCGGTGAAGTACGACCAGGTCTCCGGATCCGAACCGGCCACGCCGACGGTGTCGCCGTCGAGGGTGAACACCACATCCACCGCCGTGACTTCATACACGGCCGAACCGCTGGCGGTGTAATTGTCGCTGCTGCAGCTCGCGCTGATCGGATAACTGCCGGCCGCAGCCGACTGCGCCGGCACGCCGCTCACCGCCGTGCACGACACGTTGCTGTCGCTCTGCGCCAGGCTCGCGGTCACCGCATGCACGGTCCCGTAAGCGCCAGACAGCGGCGCGAA
>JAPMLR010000064.1 GCA_026410415.1 Denitratimonas yunnanensis (SeqCode)
TGCCGCGACTCGTTCAGGCCATGATGATCTGCAGACCTTGCCCAGAATCACGGCTGCGAAATGAAACCAATTTTCTCGGCTGAGGTTCGACGCTAATCAGGTCAGGAATTGAAAATGAAGGTCTTTCTCGATGACGAACGCCAAACACCCGACGGCTGGATTCGCGTCTACTGGCCCGATGAAGCCATCGCCTTGTTGCGTACCGGCGAGGTGACGGAAATCAGCCTCGATCACGACCTGGGTGATGACACCCGTGGCACTGGATATGACGTGGTGCTGTGGATTGAAGAAGCCGTGGCAACTGACGGCTTCGTTCCACCTGCAATCACCGTACACTCGGCCAACACTCCGGCTCGTAAAAGGATGGAGGCTTGCGTCCATTCCATATCCTGATTAGTGTCGAACCTCAGCCGCAAATTTCAGGAGGGCGCGGCACCATGCGGTTTCGTGACTTTTCGTCGTACTGCCACAGAAAACTGGCGAGCATCA
>JAPMLR010000065.1 GCA_026410415.1 Denitratimonas yunnanensis (SeqCode)
GCACAACATATGTCAATTCATCATAAAAATCAAGAACGGGGTAGAATACAGGGTTATTTGCTAAACGTGCCATAGTTTCTCCTTTGTTAATCCATCCACCAGTAGCCATAAACTGCGTCTGCGTCGATGAGTTTGTGTTTGTTGTTCCGCATGTAGTCTAAGATAAGTAGACGTTTATTGTATCTGGAGAGATTATGACCCTCTTTTCCGCCATAGTCAAAATATTTTGCAAGATCTTTACACTCAAACAAAATCAGTTCGGGAGTTTCTTCACACTGGTCTGTCTGGTACACTTGACGAATGATCATGTATACATCGTCGTCTTCCGCTAAATGCTCTACTGGTCCACATCCAGCAGGAACAAATTCATAGTCCCATCGGATCAGATGTTTCTCTACTGCTTCAAAGAAGTCCATTCTTTCGTTGCGCATAATTTGAACGTCAACTAACATGTTTCCTCCTGTAATGTTCCACCT
>JAPMLR010000066.1 GCA_026410415.1 Denitratimonas yunnanensis (SeqCode)
CGTCGGACGCCAGAAAGCACGAAGCCCGGCAAAAGGCCGGGCTTCGTGGTCACGCTTGCTTGCTGGAGGGCGCGGTTCGCCCGCTGCGCGGACGCCTTCGCTCCACCACTGGCGCGATGGGCGGACTTAGAAGTCCATACCGCCCATGCCGCCCATGCCGCCGCCGTGCGCAGGTGCCGGCTCTTCCTTCTTCGGAGCCTCGGCCACCATCGCTTCGGTGGTGATCATCAGGCCCGCGATGGAAGCGGCGTTCTGCAGCGCGGTGCGGGTGACCTTGGTCGGATCCAGGATACCGAAGGCCACCATGTCGCCGAACTGGCCGTTGGCGGCGTTGTAGCCGAAGTTGCCCGAACCGGCCTTCACTTCGTTGACGATGACCGACGGCTCTTCGCCCGCATTGGCGACGATCTCACGCAGCGGCGCTTCCATCGCGCGCAGGGCGATCTGGATGCCGTGGTTCTGGTCCT
>JAPMLR010000067.1 GCA_026410415.1 Denitratimonas yunnanensis (SeqCode)
GTGTTCTTTCTGGTATTATCGTACAGGAAACAGGACGTAGCTCTGCGGATAACATCGGTGGGGTTTACTTCAAACGCCTCCAGCGCAACGTTAACGGAAACTGGTACGATATTGGAGGCTAAATGATATTTACAAACTTTAAAAAATATATTCCTGAAGACCCTGAACTAAAAGAATTGGTAGAAGCAGAGAACATTCTTTTTCTTCGTTGCGACCAAGGTTACGATTGGTATGATTTACGTAGCACAGAATTCAATAACGATAAAATGAAAGTCGTTTTTGATGATCAAAATCGTATTGTGTTTTGGAATACTGATCCTACACTACTTTGCCCTGAAGATCTTTCTATAGCACAAGTAGACTTTAATATAGATACTTTTGAGGATATTAGGAACAAGGTTCTGGATTTAGAAACCTTAACTCTTAAGGATAAAGAGTATTCCCGTGAAGAGTTGATGACACA
>JAPMLR010000068.1 GCA_026410415.1 Denitratimonas yunnanensis (SeqCode)
GAAGTCGAAGGCGAGGCGCTGGCGACGCTGGTGGTCAACACCATCCGTGGCATCGTCAAGGTCGCCGCAGTGAAGGCGCCGGGCTTCGGTGATCGCCGCAAGGCCATCCTGGAAGACATCGCCGTGCTGACCAATGGCACCGTGATTTCCGAGGAAGTGGGTCTGTCGCTGGAGAAGGCCACGATCAACGATCTGGGCCGCGCCAAGCGCGTTGTGGTCACCAAGGAAAACAGCACCATCATCGACGGCGCCGGCGATGCCGAGCGCATCCAGGCCCGCATCAAGCAGATCAAGGCGCAGATCGAGGAGACCTCCTCGGACTACGACCGCGAGAAGCTGCAGGAGCGCGTGGCGAAGCTGGCCGGCGGCGTGGCCGTCATCAAGGTCGGCGCAGCCACCGAAGTCGAGATGAAGGAAAAGAAGGCGCGCGTCGAAGACGCCCTGCACGCGACCCGTGC
>JAPMLR010000069.1 GCA_026410415.1 Denitratimonas yunnanensis (SeqCode)
GCTTTGACTTCGATACTAAAGCACTATATGCACCAGAGGCAGGTGAACAATTGATTTATCTACTTACCAAAAATAAGTGTTGACTTTTTTCAAAAAATATGCTACCCTAACCCCGAAGGGTCGAGCGATAGCGAGTATAGATTATGTAATAGATTAATCTCTATCGTTAGATGTTCGAAGAACAGAGATTTAAGTACTTGTTCTTATCGGTAGATGATCGTAAGATCAAGAACAATAATAGGAGAGTGTGTTATGTTAGTCAGTGAAATACTACCTGACTCTAATGGTAATCAGATCACTATTGATTGGTTTCCTGGTACTGGTACACTAGATCTAACTGCTGAATGGTCTGGTGATATTTATGGAGAAGGTGTATTATCATTATCTACAGAACAAATGATCATCCTTCGTGACTTCTTAATTAGTTTAGATCTAGGAGAAAACAAATGAGTT
>JAPMLR010000070.1 GCA_026410415.1 Denitratimonas yunnanensis (SeqCode)
CATCACCGGACACGATCGCCAACGCCGTCGCTGCACCGCTCACATTGGTCAACTCGACGGCTTCCGGCGCAATGCCGGACACCGTCACCGTCACATTGAAGACACCCGCGGTGGCGTTGGCCATCGGCGCCGTGGAGGTCGCGATACCGGAGGCATCGGTCACCACTACCTGGCTGGCGGAGCCGGCGAACGTCGCCGAAGCACCACTCACCGGTACGGCGAAGGTCACGCTGACACCCTGCACCGGCGCGTTGTTGGCGTCGGTCACCGTGGCGGTGAGGCCACCGGCATACGGGGTCTGGATCGTGGCCGTCGCCGGCATGGGGGCCGTCACCGACAGGTTCGCCGCCGTGGCCAGCGTGTTGGTGAGATCGAAGGTCGCGGTGTTCTGCGCACCTGTTCCGAGCACCGCCGTCACCGTGTACGAACCCAGCTGGCTGTTCGCTGTGGC
>JAPMLR010000009.1 GCA_026410415.1 Denitratimonas yunnanensis (SeqCode)
AAGCCGGCGGCATCGGCGCGGTCGGTCTTGTTGCGCCGGACATACGGGCGCACATGCTGCGCCGGCAACAGTTCCACCGAATGACCGAGCCGCACGAAGCGCCGCGCCCAAGCGTGCGCCGAACCGCAGGCTTCCATCACGATGCGCAATGGCGCGCGATTTTCCAGACACTCGGCAAATGGCCCACGCTTGAGCCGCTTGCGCTCCACGATGCGCCCCGCTGCATCGGCAAACGCCAGCTCGAACACATCCTTGGCCAAGTCCACCGCCAGCGTGACGGCGGCGGACGATTCATTGCGAACAACTTTGGTGGTAGCGTGCATGTCGGACTCCTCCCGTGATCCCGTGTCCTGATGGCGAACACCTTCAGTCTGGCTCATCGAAGCCGTGTGGCGACGCGGGGGGAGTCCATTCGATCATTCAACCCGACGCCGCTTCGCGGCGCGGCTTAATTCAGGCGTTAGGCGCCATGGGAGAGTTTCGTGGGGATGACCCCTTTCGAATTCCTTGAATCTTTCGTGCAGGGAAATCTTGCGGACTGCCAAGAGAATCCTGGCTCCGTGCGCAGGGCATTTAATGCAGCGGTATCAGCGTCGCAGCTAGCTGATCATTGGTATACATACAGCAAACGCCACAACCCGCATCTGGTTGCTAGCTTCAAGGATCTTGGGAGCTACGTGGAGCATCTTTGCCAAGAGACTTCCGGCGCATTCCGGGAGGTGAGAAGCGTTGCAAATGCTTATAAACATCTTTATACAGACGTAAGCTCCAAGTTCGGTGGGTACTCCTCGGTAGACTCAACCGGGGCAATCGAGGCGGTCATGCAACTTGATGAATCTAACCTAGAGATGGTTTCAGAGGATTATCAAGCAACGCCGTCGGTTGTGGTGGTCACCCGGCGAGACGGCTCCAAGCTGGAGTTTTTACCGGCACTAGAGAAAGTTGTTGAGTACTGGTGGGCCAACATCCAAAATAGCGCCTAACTATTCATGTATGGACTCCCCCGTCAACCCCTGACAGCAGGATAGTGTGAAGCGTCAGCTTCACGGCGTTTGATTCTGCATTTTCCATCCTGCTGACGCTTTTGCTTCGACTCCGGCAAACGGGAGCGGTTGCATTCGTGTATTCGGCTTTACGGTGGGATGGTTTCCCGAGCCATCATTCCGGCCAGTCCGCTTGCCTGCGGACTGGCGTTCGCAGGCTCGCGGCATGCCGCTCGAAAGCCCTGCTCACCCGCGATACGAGGCCAGGCGTGCGCCGAACCGCAGGCTTCCATCACGATGCGCAACGGAGCGCGATTTTCCAGACACTCGGAAAATGGCCCACGCTTGAGCCGCTTGCGCTCCACGATGCGCCCCGCTGCATCGGCAAACGCCAGCTCGAACACATCCTTGGCCAGATCCACCGCCAGCGTGACGGCGGCGGACGATTCATTGCGAACAGGTTTGGTGGTAGCGTGCATGTCGGACTCCTCCCGTGATCCCGTGTCCTGATGGCGAACACCTTCAGCCTGGCTCATCGAAGCCGTGTGGCGACGCGGGGGGAGTCCATTCGATCATTCAAGCCGAACCCGCTTCGCGGGTCGGCTTAACTCAGGTGTTATATGCGCAACCCAGCCCGAACCAACCAAGGGAACCCGACCATCGGATGACGAATAAAAAAGACCTATCAGAACGCGACATTTGCACCAAGTTCATCACGCCTGCGCTGGAACAGGCAGGCTGGGATATGCAGAAACAGGTGCGCGAGGAAGTCGGTTTTACCGATGGCCGTATCTATGTGAAGGGCAATCTCACTACCCGTGGCAAGCGCAAGCGGGCGGATTACATCCTTTACTACAAACCCAATATCCCTGTCGCCATCATTGAGGCCAAGGACAACAAGCATTCGGTCATGGCAGGCATACAGCAGGGGCTGGATTACGCCACCATCCTGGACATACCAACTGTATTCAGCAGCAACGGCGATGGCTTCTATGAGCATGACCGTACTGCCGCAAGCGGCAGTGTCGAGCGCGAACTCCCGCTGCACGACTTCCCAACGCCAGAGCAGCTATGGGAGCGTTATAAGCGCTACAAAGGCATCACTACGCCAGAAGCCGAACGCATCAGCGCCCAGGATTACTTCTTCGATGGCACCAGCCGAAGCCCGCGTTACTACCAGCAGATCGCCATTAACCGCACGGTAGAGGCTATTGCCAAAGGCCAGCAGCGCATTCTGCTGACGATGGCTACCGGCACCGGAAAGACCTATACCGCCTTTCAGATCATCCATCGTCTCTGGAAGGCCGGAGCCAAGAAGCGCATCCTGTTTCTAGCCGACCGCAATGCGCTAATCGACCAGACCCGGCGCGGCGATTTTCGTCATTTCAAAGACAAAATGACGGTGATCAAGCACAAGAAGATCGACAAATCCTACGAGATCTATCTGGCGCTGTATCAAGGGCTGACCAACTACGATGAAGACAAGGACGCCTACCGTGAATTCAGCCCGGACTTCTTCGATCTGATCGTCATCGACGAGTGCCACCGTGGCAGCGCCTCGGAAGACAGTGCCTGGCGTGAGATTCTGGATTATTTCAAAACAGCCACCCACATTGGCCTTACTGCCACCCCCAAGGAAACCGAAACGGTTTCCAGCACCGAATACTTCGGCGAACCCATTTATACCTACTCGCTCAAGCAAGGCATACAGGATGGCTTTCTTGCTCCTTACAAGGTGCTTCGGGTCGGCCTGAATGTCGATCTGGAAGGTTGGCGACCGGAGGCAGGCAAAACCGACAAGAGCGGCCAACTGGTGGAAGACCGCATCTACAATCGCAAGGATTACGACAAAAACCTGGTTATCGACGAGCGCACCGAAGCTGTGGCCAACAAGATTACCGAATACCTGACGAAAACCAACCGCTTCGACAAAACCATCGTGTTTTGCGTAGATATCGACCACGCCCAGCGCATGCGTGCGGCCTTGGCCAACGCCAACAGCGACCTGATGGTGCAGAACCCCAAGTACGTCATGCAGATCACAGGCGACAACGACGAAGGCAAGCGAGAACTGGACAATTTTATCAACCCGGAAGAACGCTATCCGGTGATTGCCACTACCTCCAAGCTGATGACCACCGGCGTCGATGCCCAAACCTGCAAGCTGATCGTACTCGACAGCAACATCGGTTCGATGACCGAGTTCAAACAAATCATTGGGCGCGGCACCCGTATCAACGAAGAGTTCGGCAAGACCTTTTTTACTATTCTTGATTTTCGCAATGTCACCGATCTGTTTGCCGACCCGGATTTCGACGGCGATCCGGTGCGCGTCAAAGAGCTTGGTCAGGATGACGACTTTGAGACACCTGAAGAAGAAATCGCCGAAGGCGAGACCATCACCGATGAAACTGGCGAGGAAATCATCTTCGATCCACCGACTGAACCACCGGAAATCATCACCGGCGGGGAGATCGTCAGCGAACCGCGCGCCAAGTACTACGTCAATGGCGTCAATGTCGCCATCCTCAACGAGCGCATTCAGTACATGGACGGCAACGGCAAGCTGATCACCGGCAGCCTGAAGGATTACACCCGCCAGAAGGTGCGCGAGCAATACCAGTCACTGGATGACTTTCTGGGCAAATGGCGTAGCGCCGACAAAAAGCAAGCCATCATTGACGAGCTGACCGAACAGGGCATCGTACTGGAGAATCTGAAGGAAGCCATCGGCAAGGAAATGGATATCTTCGACATGATCTGCCACACCGCCTTCGATCAACCGCCGCTTACCCGCGCCGAACGCGCCAAGCAGGTCAGAAAGCGCGATGTATTTACCCAATATGGTGAGCAAGCTCGTAAAGTGCTGGATGCCCTGCTGGATAAGTACGCCGATGAAGGCATCGAGAACATCGAAGACATCAAAGTGCTCAAGGTCAACCCCTTCGACCAGTTCGGCACACCCACAGAAATCATTAAACTTTTCGGCGGCAAGCCACAATACTTGCAGGCCCTAACCCAACTGGAGCAAGCCCTCTATCAAGCGGCTTGAATCACGAACAAGAGAGCAGTAACGCAATATGGCAAACGTATCAGGCATCGTAAAATCCGCCCGCAACATCATGCGCCAAGACACCGGAACCGGCAGCGACGAGCTGCGCATCCTGCAACTGGGCTGGATGCTGTTTTTAAAAATCTTCAGCGACAAGGACAAAGAGCTGGAGCTGATGGACGACAACTACATCTCGCCGATTCCCGCTGAGCTGCACTGGGACGAATGGGCCGGTGATGACGAGGGCATGACCGGGGACGAACTGTTGCAGTTTGTCGATCGCAAGCTGTTCCCGACCCTGTCGGAAATAGACCTCTCCAGCGGCAATCGCCGTGCTGTATTGGTGCATGAAGTATTTGCCAACAACTACAACTACATGAAATCCGGCATCCACCTGCGGCAGGTGATCAACAAGCTGAACGAGATCGACTTCAACAACAGCAAAGACCTGCACCTGTTCGGCCAGATTTATGAAACCTTCCTGAGCGAACTGCAAAGCGCCGGCACTCTGGGCGAGTTCTATACCCCACGCGCTGTCACCCAGTTTATGACTGAAATGGTCAACCCTGCCCACGGCGAGACCGTGCTTGACCCCGCCTGCGGTACCGGCGGCTTCCTGACGGCGGTGATTGAACACCTGAAGGCCAGTGCCAGCACGGTGGCCGAGCGCGAAGCCATTGCCCACAATGTGCGCGGCTGGGAATACAAACCCTTGCCCTACATGCTGGCCAACACCAACCTGATCCTGCACGACATCATCACCCCCAGCATCCAGTTTGGTGACTCGCTGCAACGACCCCTGAGTGAATACACGCGCAAAGATCGGGTAGACGTGATCATCGCCAATCCGCCCTTTGGTGGCGTGGTTTCCAACAACAACGAGAACAACTTTCCGCAAACCTACCGCACCAAGGAATCGGCTGACTTGTTCTTGATCCTGATGATCCACCTGCTCAAGGACGGTGGCCGCGCTGCCATTGTCTTGCCCGATGGTTCACTTACCGGCGATGGTGTCAAACAACGTATCCGCCAAAAATTGCTGGAAGACTGTAACCTGCACACCATCGTGCGCCTGCCCAACTCCGTGTTCCAGCCCTATGCCTCAGTGGCCACCAACCTGCTATTTTTCACCAAGGGCGAGCCGACACAGAACATTTGGTACTACGAACACAAATTGCCAGAAGGCTACAAGGCCTACTCGAAAACCAAGCCGATTCAATTAGCCGAGTTCGATACCCTGAAAAGTTGGTGGGACTCAAATAAAGGTAGGCGTGAAGCCAACGAGCAGGCGTGGCAGGTGGATATCGACACCATCAAAGCTAATGGGTACAACCTTGACATCAAGAACCCGCACCGCGCCGAGGAAGAAAAGCAGCACAGCAGTACCGAACTGCTGGACCTGTTGCATCAGTCCTTTGCCAAGGGCGATCAGTTGCTGGAGCAGTTGCGGAAGGAGTTGGTGTAGTGAGTAAACCGGTACTGATTGGCGATTTTCTTCACCGCATTAAAAGACCAATAAACCTTGAGCCCGCATCACGGTACAAACTTGTGACCGTGAAGCTATATCACAAGGGAGTGGTGCTACGTGAAGAAAAACTAGGCGCCGATATAAAGTCAAAAATGTATCAGGTTAAAGAGGGTGATTTTATCCTTTCAGGCATTGATGCCAGAAATGGGGCGTTTGGTATTGTGCCACCGGAACTGGATGGCGCAGTTGTTACAAACGATTTCTGGTACTTTGAAATTGACGATGATGTGGTCGATAAAGGTTTCTTTTTGGAGATCACTTCGACGCATTGGTTTGACGAGATCTGCCGAAAAGGCAGTGATGGCACAACGCAACGAATTCGCTTACAAAAAGATAAATTTTTCAACCAAATAATTTATCTACCTGATTTGTCTGAACAGCGAAGATTCAATAAGAAATTTCAAGCCATTAAAGCGAGTAACAAAACATTATCGTCTGAACTAACCCACCAACACACCCTGCTAAAAAAACTGCGTCAGCAAATTTTGCAGGAAGCGATCCAAGGCAAACTCACCGCCGACTGGCGAGCGCAAAACCTTGATGTGGAACCGGCCAGCGAACTACTCAAACGCATCGCTGCCGAAAAAGCGCGACTGGTTAAAGACAAAAAAATCAAAGCGCAAAAACCATTGCCGCCGATCACGGACGAGGTAAAGCCGTTTGAACTTCCGCAGGGGTGGGCTTGGTGTCGAATTGATGACATGCTTGAGAATAAACGTCACGCGTTAAAAGCAGGGCCTTTTGGGTCATCGCTGACGAAAGCTATGTATTGTTCATCGGGCTACAAAGTCTACGGGCAGGAACAGGTTATCAAGCAAGACCCAAAGTATGGAGGCTACTATATAAGACAAGAAAAGTACGATGAACTATCTTCATGTAAAGTTTCTTCAGGCGACATCTTAATCAGCCTGGTTGGAACAATCGGAAAGTTATTGATATTGCCCGATCAAATCGAACAGGGGGTAATCAATCCTAGATTGATTAAAATCTCGTTACATAAGTCGCTCAATGCAGCATATTTCGATAAATCATACTCATCCAATATTATTCAGCAGCAGTTAAAAGACAATGCAAGCGGACAAACAATGGACGTAATTAGCATTAAAATTCTGAAGTCTGTCCTTTTTCCACTACCGCCTCTTACTGAACAACAAGCCATCGTAGCAAAAGTCGAAAAACTGCTCGCTCTATGCGATCAACTGGAAACCCAGATCACCCAAAACCAGAGCCACGCCGAACAATTGATGCAGGCGGTATTGAAAGAAGCTTTCAGCCTTAACAGAGAAGTCGAAACCGAAGCGAAGAAGAGAAAGGTAAGCACTGATACCCTGGAGGCTATACGTGCTTAACCGGCTCGCCAAGCTGGCGCTGGTATCCACGGCACTGGCGCCCATCTGCCTCACGCTGTGGTTTGTTGAAATCAGCAGCGCTTGGCAGCGCGGCGTGCCGTGGTCGGAGAATCTGGCAGCCCATTGGCTGGTGGGCAGTGGCTATCTGCTGGCCGCGCTGGTGTTGAGTGGCCTGTGCTTTGGTCTGGTTTGGCTGGCGGCCTCGCGCCACGGGCTTGAGCGCCTGCCGGTAAAGATCAAATCGGTCAAAACCGTGGACAAGGAGATCGTCGGCTTTCTGCTGGTCTACCTGCTGCCGCTTATCAATCAGAGCCAGAGCACCATCAGCGTGCCGGTACTGGTGTTTGTGGCGGTAATCTTTTTCTTTATCGTCTACAACTCCCACGCCTACCACTTCAACCCTTTGTTGGGGTTTTTCGGCTATCACTTCTATGAAGTAACCATTGAGGGCGACATCACCTATGTGTTGATCACCCGCCAGAACATAACCGACTGCAAGGCGGTATCGCAGGTGGTGCAATTAACCGAATACATGATCCTGGATGCCAATCATGCCCAATAACAACAACGCCTCCAATCTGTTCGCTTTGGTGGATGATGAAGACGCGCCCATCCGACGCATTCCACTGACTGCAGCGCTCAATGCCGAACTGGCCCAACTCTTCGCCGAACAACAGGCTGCACTGCTTAACGACAGACAGCCCATCGCCTTCACGGGCAGCTACAACGTGGATGAGGGCGAAATCTTTACCATTGCCGATTACCCACTACCGCCCGCCATCGGCCAGGTCATCGGCAATCCGCTCACTTGTCCGGTGCTGAATCTCAACACCGAAACGCACCGCATCAAAGCTTTGTTCAGCGGCACCTGGACAGCAGCGAACAAAACAGTCAATTTTCAGGTTTTCGATGCTGGCAAGCTTCTCTCGAATCGATGGACTCTGATAGGTTTACCGATCCAGGCGGGTGACACATATAAACGCCTTGAAGAACCTGGCCTGATACTGCAAGACAAACTGACGGCCCATTTCCACAACGGGACTCTACATTTCAGCTCCTATCACAATACCAAACGCTTTCTGGATCTGGCCGATTACTACCGCGAAGCCACCGACACCGATCTGGACGATTTTGCCGCCACCGACCTCTTTGCCTTCGAAGACGAAGCCAGCTTCAAGGAGCAAGCAGACTCCATCATCCGCAAGAAAATCGCGCTGCTGCAGAAGAATGAAGTGCTGAAAGACCTCACCGTCACCGATATTCAAACCGTCGCCAACAACTTTAACGCCGAACTGCCGGAAGAACACCACATCACCATCTTGGTCAACGACGACGGCAAGTTGGTTATCCCGGAAGACAAGAAGCAACTGAAAGAACTCATTCGCTTCCTGGACGAAGACTACGTGACTGCACCCTTGACCAAACGAAAATGCCTCACCAATTCCAAGCAATATCTGTGAGTCGCAGATGAAAAGGGCATATAACAAAGTGCTGCACGCGGATAAATTACTCGCTGCGCTCGCAATTTACCGGTGAGCACGGCGTTAGATCGCGGGACAAACATCAGGGAGACATGTGTGACCACAAGAGCCCCGCAGCGCCCCAGGTTTTTCCTCAACATGGCCTACGCATTCTTGGCCATTGCTCTTATCGGCTTCTCAACGACGTTCTTCATCCCTCTCGCGCGAGGTTCATTCAGCGCGCCGCCAATAATTCACATACACGGCGCTTTGCTGTTTGGCTGGCTGCTCTTCTTTATCGTGCAAGCCTCACTCATTCAACGACGAAGCGTCCTTACCCACCGCCAACTCGGCATTATCGGCGCGTTGCTCTGCATCGCTATCGTCGTCTCTGGCGTAATGGTAGGGCTCCACGCCACCCGGCGAGACCTCGCGACTGGAGGCGACGACTTTGTTCTCGGTCAGTTCGTCAACATTCTCGTCGAGATGTTGTTGTTCGGATCCTTGGTTGCCGCAGCCATTGTCTTCCGCCGCGACAGCGAGAGCCATAAACGGCTGCTACTCCTTGCCACTATCTCCGCACTCGCCCCTGCCTGGCTAAGGATGCGCCACCTGTTCCCTGGAGTTCCCAATCCATTCGTCACCTTCTCCCTGCTTGCTGACTCACTCTTGTTCGTTGCAATTGCCCGTGATTGGATCACCCTTAAGCGGGTTCATCCTGTCTATATCTGGGTCGGCGGGGCCATGGTGGCAGTCCACGTCGTAGAGTTGTTGGCCATTACCAGTAAGCCTTGGCTGCGGCTGTCTCGCTTTTTGCTAGGCGAGCCCGCGGTCTAACAATTCGTGTATGGACTCCCCTGTCAATCCCATCCGGCAGGGTTTTGTGAAGCAGCAGCTTCACGGCATGTGATTCTGGCTTTTCATCCTGCTGACGCTTTTGCTTCAACTCCGGCAAACGGGAGTGGTTGCATTCGTGTATTCGGCTTTACGGTGGGATGGTTTCCCGAGCCATCATTCCGGCCAGTCCGCTTGCCTGCGGACTGGCGTTCGCAGGCTCGCGGCATGCCGCTCGAAAGCCCTGCTCACCCGCGAGACGAGGCCAGACGTGCGCCGAACCGCAGGCTTCCATCACGACGCGCAACGGAGCGCGATTTTCCAGACACTCGGAAAATGGCCCGCGCTTGAGCCGCTTGCGCTCCACGATGCGCCCCGCTGCATCGGCAAACGCCAGCTCGAACACATCCTTGGCCAGATCCACCGCCAGCGTGACCGCGGCGGACGATTCATTGCGAACAACTTTGGTGGTAGCGTGCATGTCGGACTCCTCCCGTGATCCCGTGTCCTGATGGCGAACACCTTCAGTCTGGCTCATCGAAGCCGTGTGGCGACGCGGGGGGAGTCCATTCGATCATTCAAGCCGATGCCGCTTCGCGGCACGGCTTAATTCAGGCGTTAGGCCGCTTGTTGCGTGATGCGCAACATGATACAGTCGCCGCATGATCGAATCCTTCCGGCACAAGGGCCTTCGCAAGCTCTTCGAAACGGGCAATGCGTCCGGGGTGCAGGCCGGTCATGCCAAGCGGCTTCGGATGCAGCTGGCTGCCTTGGACACGGCGCGGACCATCGAGGACATGGATATCCCGGGGTTTCGGCTGCACCCACTCAAGGGACAGATGCGCGGACGCTGGTCGGTAACGGTCAACGGAAATTGGCGGCTGACGTTTGAGTTCCGGGACGGGAACGCTTACGTCCTTGACTATGAGGACTATCACTGATGGCCATGTACAACCCTCCCCATCCTGGCGAGTTCATCACTGACATCTATCTTGAGCCGAATGGCATCAGCGGGCGCGAGTTGGCGGAAAAGCTGGATGTGGCGGCTTCTACCCTCAGCAGGATTCTCAAGGGCTCCAGCCGGGTTACCCCCGAGATGGCGCTGCGTCTTTCCAAGGCAATTGGGCGTTCCCCGGAGAGCTGGCTCGCCATGCAGGACGCGTATGATCTGTGGGTAGCCCGGCAGCATGTTGACCTCAAGCGGGTGGGCAAACTTGAGTTGGCCGCGGCCTAACAATTCATGTATGGACTCCCCCGTCAACCCCTGACAGCAGGATAGTGTGAAGCGTCAGCTTCACGGCGCTTGATTCTGCATTTTCCATCCCGCTGACGCTTTTGCTTCGACTCCGGCAAACGGGAGCGGTTGCATTCGTGTATTCGGCTTTGCGGTGGGCTTTGCCCGAGCCATCATTCCGGCCAGTCCGCTTGCCTGCGGACTGGCGTTCGCAGGCTCGCGCCATGCCGATCGAAAGCCCTGCTCACCCGCGAGACGAGGCCAGACGTTCAAACGATCACGAAGGATCAACATGGTGGCCCGCCATCCATGGCGGCCACCCTTCGTGTCATGGCCAGGCGATGTCATCATCGCCATGGCGCAGGCCGTGCTCGCGCAGATGGCGTCGAGAACGATGGCAGGACAGTTCGACGCCTTCATGCAAGACAACCAAAAGGCCGTCGACGCTGGGCTTGACGCAGCAACGCGGTTCAACCCATGGCACCAGGTCCCACACATGACACTCCAGATCCGTGAAGCACAACCGTCAGACGTTCAGGCAATCTGCGGGTTGTTGCAAGCCGTGACGCCACTGGTAATTCCGGGACACGCCACTCCGGAGGCCGTGCAATTTCTCGAAAGTTTCAAGCAAGCTGCCGTCGCAGAGCGACTCGCCTCGCCTGCCTATTCGCACTGGGTCGCGGAGCGTGGTGCGGACTTCTGCGGCTACATCGCCACTCGGGACAAATCTCATCTGTACCACTTGTTTGTCCGGCCCGACGTGCACGGACAGGGCATCGGGCGACGGCTGTGGCAGCACCTCCTGTGCGTCGGTGGCCCCGGGCCCTACACCGTCAACTCCACTGTTTCGGCCGTCGGCGTCTATCGCAGCTTCGGCTTCGTGCCCTCGGGCGAGCCACAGCTCCACCGCTGCCCACCGTACGTACCCATGGTCTACGCGGGTGACGGCTGACAATGCAGGCCGACGCCGTTTTGTGCGCGGCGTGATTCGGGCGTCAGGCCATGTGACGGCGGTTTGCATCCGAAGCACTCAAGGTTGACGCCCCGAACCTGCGGTGGCTAACTGAACGGCCGCAACGTGTTCTTTGCCCTGCCGAACTGATGGCTGCCACGCCCCGTCCCCGCCTGATTGTCACCGAGCACCGTCCGTATCGACGGATGTTGCTGATATCCGGCGTGCTGCTGTGGGTGTTGTCGGTGGCTGCGGCGTACTGGTACGGGGAGCATCTGGCGGTTCCGGAAGCAAGCGACCTGCGCAGCCGCCTGACGGAAGTGGAGGCCAAGCACGAAAAGGCCTCCCAGCGCATCGAGCAACTGCGTCAGAAGGTTGCCACGCTGGAGCGCTCCGAGCAGGTGAGCCGCGATGCCACCCAGGCATTGCAGACGACACTGGCCGAGCGCGATGCCGAGTTGGCCACGTTGCGCAACGATGTCGCTTTCTTCGAGCGCCTGGCGGGGGGTGGGGTGCAGCGGCAACCACTGGCAGTGCACAGCCTCACGTTCGAACCGGCGGGCGATGGCGGCTGGCGTTATCTGCTCACATTGACGCAGAACCTCAAGAAGGCCGCCGTGAGCAAGGGCGAGTTCACCCTGCGCATCGATGGCACCCAGCACGGCAAGCTGCACACGCTGACCTGGACCGACCTGGTGCAGTCACCGGACGCGGCAGCGCGCAAGTTCTCGTTCAAATATTTCCAGCAGATCGAAGGCAGTGTGGCGATGCCGGTGGACTTCGTCCCGCACCGCGTGCGCGTCAGCATCCGATCTGATCAGGGGCAAACCGAACAGGTGGTGCCCTGGACCGATTCTGTAACCCCCGGAGTGACCTGATCCAATGTTCGGCGACAAGAAGAAAGCCGCGCGCCCGACCGGCAGCGTGGAGACCCTGATCGGCCCGCACGCGAAGATTTGCGGCGATGTGCATTTCAATGGCGGCCTGTATGTGGAGGGCACCGTCGTGGGGGCCGTGGTGGCCGCCGAGGACAATGCCTCCGCCGTGCTGACGCTGGCCGAAGGCGGACGCATCGAGGGCGAGGTGCGCGCACCGGTGGTGATTCTCAATGGAAGCCTGATTGGCGACGTGCATGCCAGCCAGCGCGTGGAACTGGGCGCCACGGCGCGGGTCGAGGGCAACGTGTACTACGCCGTGGTGGAAATGGTGGCAGGCGCGATGCTCACCGGCCGGCTGATCCATCAGGACGGTATGCCGAAGAAGCTCTCCGGGCCGGCCGAGGAGTAAGCGCGCCCCAACGGCAGCTTGATCGGGATTCGCTTCGCCCGCATGTTGTGTGGTTCCCTGAGCTACTCTTGTCGCCATGCACGCCCAGACCGTCTCACTCCCCATCGCCAGCTCCAGCCCACCCGCGCCAACCACGCCGATCAATTTCACGCCGGCGGCGGCGGCCAAGGTGGGCGAGCTGATCCGCGAGGAAGGCAATGCCGCGCTGAAGCTGCGGACTTACATTTCCGGCGGCGGCTGCTCGGGCTTCCAGTACGGCTTCGAGTTCGACGAGGAGCAGGCCGAGGACGATGTCGCGATCGAGCGCGACGGCGTGGTGCTGCTGGTCGATCCGCTCAGCCTGCAATACCTGCACGGGGCCGAGGTGGATTACACCGAAAGCCTGCAGGGGGCGCAGTTCGTGATCCGCAACCCCAACGCCAAGACCACCTGCGGCTGCGGCTCGTCGTTCTCGGCCTGAGCCGCTGTCCGTGGCCGGGATGATTTCCGAACGCAGCCTGCGCAACCATTTCTCGGGGCTGCCGCTGGATCGCGCCGAACTGACCCGGCTTTCGCCGGAGGCCTTGCGTGCTGCGTGGCCGACGGCACAGGTGATCGTGGTGGATTTCGAGGGACGCGCTCCTGGCGACGATCACGGCCCGCGGCTGCGGCAGGGTGCAGACCTGGACGATGCACTGTTCGAGGTGGCCAGCTTTCTTGGCCAGAATCCCGGCGAACCGGCCTGGTTCGCGCTGCCTGCCGAGCGCCTGCCGGCACTCGGCCCGGCGGAGGCGGAATGGATCGACCTGCGCCGCGCGGCCGCCCACTGGTCGCGCTTCCACAGCGGGGTATTCGCCTATGCCAAGGCGCTGTTGCTGTGGCAAAGCCGCGCGCGCCATTGCGGCGCCTGCGGTGCGCAAACCCAGCTGGTGCGCGCCGGACACTGTGCGCGCTGCCGCAATCCCGACTGCGCGATGCAGCAGTTCCCTCGTACCGATGCCGCCATCATCGTGCTGGTGCAGGACGGCGATCGGGCGCTGCTCGGGCGCCAGCGTGGCTGGCCGGAGAAGCGCTGGTCGACGCTGGCCGGTTTTGTCGAGCCGGGGGAATCGCTGGAAGACGCCGTCCGGCGTGAAGTCAACGAGGAATCCGGGGTTCGCGTGGGCGCAGTGACGTATCACTCGTCCCAGCCCTGGCCGTTCCCCGGTGCGCTGATGGTGGGTTTCCACGCCACTGCGGCCGAGGCGACGATCCACGTCGGCGATGAACTGGAGGATGCGCGCTGGTTCCGCGACATCGAGCTGCTCGCGGCAATCCGTGCCGACGACGTGCGGCTGCCGCCGCCAATTTCGATTTCCCGGCACCTGATCGAAGACTGGCTGAGCGAACGCCTCGGCCCCGCCATGCGCGACGAGCTGCGCTGACCGGCACACCGGTCGTGGCCCCGGGCTAGAATCTGCTTCAGCCCTTCGGATGGGAGTCTCCATGTCCGCCACCTTGATCGCCGTGGTGCTGGCGTTGATCCTCGGTCATGCCGTGGCCCCGCTCGCGCGGTTGCGCCGCTATGGCTGGTTCGATGCCTGGCTCGAACTGGGCCAGCGCCAAGCCGGTGCCGCCTTCGCCTCGCCGTTCGCGATCCTGATCTCGCTGGGTCTTCCGCTGCTGCTTGGTGGCTGGCTCCAAAGTGCGCTGGATGGGCGTTTCTTCGGTATTCCCGGCTTCCTGTTCGCTGTGGCCGTCCTCATCTATTGCTGGGGGCCGCGCGATCTGGACATCGACGTGGAGGCGATCGAGGAAGCGCCCGACGAAGCCGCACGCGAACGCGCCATCGGCCAGCTTGCGGGCGAACAGCGGCCACCTGCGGCCAACGACGAGGCCGGACTGGTGACGGCGGTATTCGCCGGCGCGCGACGGCGGTGGTTCGGGGTGCTGTTCTGGTTCCTGCTGCTCGGGCCGTTCGGGGCACTGCTGTACCGACTGGCCGAGCGCGGTGCGGGTGCATCCGCCGGACCGCTGCCGCCGGCCCATGCGGCGGCCTACCGCCACCTGCTCGCGATTCTCGACTGGCCGGTGGCGCATCTGATGGCCCTGGCGCTGGCCATCGCCGGCAATTTCGATGCGGTGCATGGCGCATGGCGCGACTGGCACCACGCCCGTCGCGACCTGCCTTTCGATTTTTCCACCGGCTTCCTCGATGCCGCGGCACTGGCGGGAGAACGCCAGTCGCGCCGCGAGGCTTCGGTGGAACGGGCACTGGATGCGGAATCCGGCCTCGACGTTCCCGACGAGGTTCCACCCGACGCACCGGCTGCGCTGCCCGCGATGCATGCCGCGATGTCGCTGGTGTGGCGCATCCTGACCGTGTGGCTGGTGGTGGTGGCGCTGTTCGTGCTGGCGGGCTACGTTTGATCGAGCCCGTCTGGCAACAGCTCGCGTCCATCCCCGGTTTCGGCGTACCGCTGGCGCTGGTCTGGGCTCTCTACATTCTCGCGTTGTCGCTCTGGATCATCTGGGAGAAACGCGAGCCCGCCGCCACGCTCGGCTGGCTGTTGGCGCTGGCCCTGTTGCCGCTGCTCGGATTCCTGATCTATTACCTGGTTGGTCCACGTCGCATCCGGCGCCAGCGCCTGCGCCGCCTGCGCTCGCGCGCTGCACTGGTGGCGCGCACACCCGAGGACGAAGGCGACGTCGCTCATGTGCAACTGGCGACGCTGGCACAACGGATCACCGGCATCCCTCCGGTGCACGTGATCGATCCTTGTCTGTTGCACAACGGCGAGAACACGTACGACGCGATGCTGGCGGCAATCGCCGCCGCCACGCATCACATCCACATGGTCAGCTACATCTTCGACCCCGATGCCACCGGCAAGATGTTTCTGGATGCCCTGCTGGAACGGGCACGCAGCGGCGTCAAGGTCCGGCTGTTGCTGGACAGCGTCGGCAGTGCGCGGTTGCGGGCGACGTTCTTCAAGCCGCTGATCGAGGCCGGCGGCGAGGTGGCGTGGTTCCATCCGGTCAGACTGCGCCTGCTGCGCCGTCCCACGTTGAACCAGCGCAGCCACCGCAAGATATTGATTGTCGATGGCATGATCGGATTCACCGGTGGCGTCAATATTTCCGACACGCAAGACCGCCGTCGTCGCGACGATGCCCACTGCGATCTGCACCTGCGCTTCTCCGGCTCCGCGGTGCAGGCGCTGCAGGTGAGCTTTCTGGAGGACTGGGTCTACGTCACGGGCACCGCATTGCGCGATGCCGCGCTGTGGCCACGACCGGCATGTGGCGGAGCGCCGGCATTGGTACTGCCTTCCGGACCGGACACGAGCTGGGAGGCGTTCCATCGCATCGCCGTGGAAATGATCCATGACGCCACCGAACGGGTCTGGCTGGTGACGCCCTACTTCGTGCCGAGCGAAGCGGCGCGCATGGCGCTCACCAATGCCGCGTTGTGCGGCGTGGACGTGCGCGTGATGCTGCCGCGACGGGCCGATTCGCTGCTCGTGACCGCGGCCGCGCGCTCGTATTACGACGAACTTCTGGCGGCTGGCGTGCGCATCTTCGAATACCAGCCCAACCTGTTGCACACCAAGGCGATGCTGGTGGATCGCCGACACGTGCTGATCGGCAGCGCCAACTTCGACCATCGCAGCTTCCGCCTCAACTTCGAGTTGTCCATTCTGGTGGCCGACGAAACGCTGGCCGATGCGATGGAGGAAACATGGAACGACTACGCCACCCGCGCCCTGGAAATCCTTCCGGACGCCCCCGCATCCCGTTTCCGCCGGATGGGCGACGCCACCGCCCGTCTCCTTTCCCCGTTGCTGTAGGTTGACCGCCTCCCCAAACCCCGGAAGACTTGGCCCCTGAAGCGGGCGAGGTTCGAACCGCCCGAAGGCATTTCTGGAGATCGCCCATGCGCTGGTTGTGGTTCGCAGGTTCGCTGGTGTGTTTCGTCGTGTTGTTCAAGACCACGTCCATCGGCCTGGCGCTGCTGTGCCTGATCGGCGCCCTGATATTCATGATCGTCGGCACGCTGGCGGTGGCCGCGCAACGCATCGAGAGCAGCCGCAGCGATGTCGGCAAGCTGTTCGGCCCGGAGGAAATCCGCCAGATGCGGGAAGCCGAAGCACGTCGCAAGGCCGCGCAGGAAGCAGCATCGACCGATGCAGGCATCGTCGGCGTGGCAACCGCCTCTGCACTCATCGCAGCCGAATCAGCTGGCCGGGACGACGCCCCTCCGGCCAGCCCGACGCCGGGCGACACGCCCGACGCCAATCCCTGAGGGCGATCATGAGGGAGAACATCCGGTGAACTTAACGTTGGAAAGTCTCATCATCCTGCTGCTGGTCGGCGGCATTGCCGGCTGGCTTGCGGGGCTGGTCATGAAAGGTCGCGGCTTCGGCATCCTCGGCAATATCGTCGTGGGCATCGTGGGCGCGTTCGTGGGAACGTTCGTGCTTGGCCTGTTCAACGTCGCCATCGGCGGCAGCATCCTCGCCGCGATCATCAATGCCTTCATCGGCGCGGTGATCCTGTTGTTCCTGATCGGATTGATCCGCAAGGCGGCCTAGCCGCCTGCCGACCCCCGCCCCCGCGCTGCGGGGGCGGGAATCCGTGGCTCAGAGCCCGCGGGCCGCTTCCGCCACGGCGCGGAACAGGGCGCGACCCTTGCTCATCGTTTCCTGCCATTCCAGCTCGGGATCGGAGTCGTAGACGATGCCGGCACCGGCCTGCACATGCAGGCGCCCCTGCTGGATCACGGCGGTTCGGATAGCGATCGCGGTATCGCCATCGCCATGCCAGCCGATGTAGCCCACCGCGCCGGAGTAGATGTTGCGCTTGACCGGCTCCAGATCGCGGATGATCTCCAGCGCTCGGACTTTGGGCGCGCCGGATACCGTGCCGGCGGGGAACGTGGCACGCAGCACGTCCAGATACGACAAGCCTTCCTGCAACCGTCCGGTGACTTCGCTGACGATGTGCATCACGTGGCTGTAACGCTCGATGGTGAAACGCTCGCCCACTTCGACCGTGCCCGGCGCCGATACCCGTCCCGCGTCGTTGCGGCCGAGGTCGATCAGCATGAGGTGTTCGGCGCGTTCCTTGGGATCGGCCAGGAGTTCGGCTTCGAGCGCGCGGTCCTGTTCGGGCGTGGCGCCGCGCGGGCGGGTGCCGGCGATCGGGCGCACCGTGATGGTGGCGTCACCGCTGTCGTTACGCTGCAACCGCACCAGAATTTCGGGTGAGGAACCCACGACCTGGGTATCGCCGGTATCGAGGAAATACATGTACGGCGAGGGGTTCATGGCGCGCAATGCCCGATACACATCCACCGGGCGCGCATGGAACGGGATGCTCAATCGCTGGCTCAGCACCACCTGGAAGGCATCGCCGGCGCGGATGTAGTCCTTGCAGCGATGCACCGCATCGATGAAACCCTCGCGGGTGAAGCCGCTGACGAAATCGGATTCGTCCAGCGCATTGCCGTGCAGGGTCTCCGGATACGGCGCACCACCATGGCGCAGCCGGTGTTCCAGTGCATCCAGACGGCGGCAAGCGCGCGCGAAGGCCTGCGGCTCGCGCGGATCGGCGTGCACGATCAGGTACAGCCGGCCCTTGAGGTTGTCGAATACCGCCAACTCTTCGGACAGCATCAACAGAATGTCCGGCGTGCCGAGTTCGTCCGGTTTGTTCGCACCGCCGAGCCGCGGCTCGATGTACTGCACGCATTCGAACCCGAACCAACCCACCAGTCCGCCGGTGAATCCGGGCAAGCCGTCGAGCTTGGGCACCGAGTAGGCCGCGCGCAGTGCGTCCACTTCGGCCAGCGGATCCGCCACGTCGCGGCGTTCCACCACCTCGCCGTGCTCGATGGTTTCCAGCGTGTGGCCACGGACGCTGAATACCCGACGCACCGGCAATCCGATGATCGAATGGCGCCCGAAGCGTTCACCGCCTTCGACCGATTCGAACAGATAGGTGTACGGCCCGTCCGCAAGCTTGAGATACACCGAGAGCGGCGTATCCAGATCCGAAAGCACTTCGCGAACAACGGGGATACGGGTGTGGCCGGCAACGGCGAAGGCGTGGAAGGTGGCAGCGTCGATCACGGCGGGAGAGGCATGAGGCGGGCCGTGCAGTATGCCAGTGCAGGGCTGCAAGGCGGGCAGCTCCCGGATCCGACGCGGTGCGCGACCGGGAGTACCCGCAGCAGCTCGACGATGAAAGCAAAGAAGACTATTCTCAATTCCTTGTCAGGGTCCAGGGATGGCGCGCTTCGCGCCCGACACAGACACAGTAGGGGTCATCATGAAACTGTTTCGAGCAGCTGCCTTGCTGATGTGGCTGGCGGGCCTTGCATGGCCAGCCTTCGCGCAAACCCATGCCTATTCGGTGTACGCCGACCTGGACAACAACCCGGCCACCGGCTGCACCATCACCACGGCAGCAGGGACGGTGCCGGGCATCGAGGCCGTGCTGACGGCGGATGTCTCGGTGGATCCGGTCGCGGTGACAGGGCAACGTCTGGCGCGCTGCGAGGCCGGGGTGCTCGGCGTATCTGCCGCGGTGAGCGGTGCCTATCCGTATCCGGTCGGTTTTGATCAAGGCGCGGGCGGATTCGACGTGATCGAACTGGGCGCGCCGCTGCAGATGTTCAATGCCCCCGGTGCTCCGGGTGACTGGCTCCTGACGTTTGGCGCCGAGGGCGCGCTGCTCGGCGGTGCGGATCTTACCGCCCCGGTGCTCGCCCAGAGGATCGGTTACGCCCCCGACTATCCCAAACTGATCCCTGCCGTCTCGCTGACCATGTTGGCAATCCTTGCCCTGGCCCTGGCGGGCGGCACGGTCTGGATGGCACGGCGGCGACCGCAATTGATGTCAATCCTTCTGGTGACCTCGTTGCTGGGCCTGAGCGGACTGGTCTGGGCGGCGAACTACCTGCTCGATGGCAACATTTCCGACTGGACCGAAACCCCGCTCGTGACCGATCCACTCGAGGACGCCACCCAGGACGAACCGCCGATCGACATCCGCCAGGCGTTCGCTTCCGGCCAGGGCGGGAATGTGTACTTCCGGATCGATGTGGAAGAAACACGCCTTTCGATCCTGCTTCCGCCGCTGCTCGATACCGCTTTCACGATCGCCGAGAACAGCCCGAACGGCACCGTGCTCGGCCCGATCAGGCCTTCGTCCGCCGCGCTGTCGTCGATCCTGACGCTGAGCCAGACCAGCCAGACCCCGGCAAACGGGTTCGCATTCGATCCGGGCACCACGGTGCTGTCGGTGAGCGACGCCGCGTTGCTGGATTTCGAAACCCACGATCAATTCCAGCTGGGATTCTCGGCGACGCTGGCCGGATTGCCGGGATATTCCTTGCCGGTCACGGCAATCGTCGATATCGAGGACGTGAACGAAGCGCCGGCACTGGCCGCGCAGAACTTCACCGTGCTGGAACACGCCGCCAACGGCACCCCGGTCGGCACGGTTGCCGCCAGCGACCCGGATGCCGGCGCGAACGGGCAACTGACCTATGCGATCAGCACCATCCAGACGGCATTCGCGATCAACGCAGTCACGGGAGTCATCACCGTGGCGGACGCCGCTGCGCTGGATGTGTCTGCCTCGCCCTACAGCCTCGACATCGTCGCCAGCGACGCCGGCAGCCCGCCGCTGAGCACCAGCGCCACGATGATGATCACGGTGATCGACGTGAACGATCCGCCCAGCTTCACCACCGGCGGCAACGTCAGTGTGGCCGAGGATTCGGGGGCTTACAACCAGCCGTGGGGAACGGCCCTGGACGATGGCGACGACGGCAGCCAGACCTTGACCTTCCATATCCTTGCCAACGACAACGCCGCGCTGTTCGCGGCAGGCCCGGCACTGTCCGTGGTCGGCAGCGGCGGGCAACTCAGCTTCACCCCTGTCGCCAACGCCAGCGGCGTGGCGAACCTCACCGTGGTGCTGCGCGACAACGGCGGTACCGCCAATGACGGCGCGGACGAAAGTACGCCGGTGGACTTCCAGATTGCCGTCACCGCCGTGAACGACGCCCCGGAACTGACCGTGCCCGGCGCGCAGGAAAACGACGGCAGCAGCGTCGTGGTGTTTTCCACCGCCAACGGCAATGCCATCTCGGTGGCCGACGTGGATGCCGGTACCGGCACCATCGCGATGCGTTTTGTCAGCGACGGCGGCACACTCACCCTGGCCAATCCCGATGCCGCCCTGACCATCACCGGCAACGGCAGCACCAGCGTCGACGCCACCGGCACGCTGGCCGCGTTCAATGCCGCGCTGAACGGCCCGGCGGGCGCCTTGACCTATGAACCCACGTCCGGCAACACCGTGGCACGCACCCTCACTGCCAGCATCGACGATCAGGGCCACACCGGCGCGGGCGGCGCACTGACCGATACCGCGACCATCGCCATCGATGCCGCCCCGACGATACAAGCCACGCCCGCCGCCGGTCTCATTGCCACCGACACCGCGTTCACGCTGTCCTTCAGCGAACCGGTGGATGTGCTCGCCGGCGCCATTTCGCTCTCCTGCAACGGTGGCCCGAACCTCATCACTGGCAGCGATACCGGCACTGGCGCGACCACGCTCGCACCCGTCTACGCCGGCCCGCTGCCGGAAGGCCAAACCTGCGTCCTGACGGTGTTTGCTGCCCAGGTCAGCGACAGTGACGCAATCGACCCACCCAACCATCCGCTCGCCGATTTCACTCGCAGCTACAGTGTCGATACCGCTCCCGGCGTCACCGCCACCCTGCCGGCAATCGGTGCCGTCGTGGCAAACGATGTCGCCCTGTCGATCACGTTCGACGAACCGATCGACGCCACCGCCGGCGCGGTCACGCTGACCTGCGGTGGCGGCAATCTCATCACCGGTGGCGACACCGGCAACGGCGTCACCACGCTCACCCCGAGCCATGCAGCGCCGCTTCCGGCGGGCAACTGCACCCTGACGGTTGTTGCGGCCAACATCGACGACACCGATTCGATCGATCCGCCCGCCAACCTCGCCAGCAACCACGTCGTGAACTTCACCGTGGATGCGGCGCCGGTGTTCGCCAGCGCGATGCCCGCGGAAGGCGCCACGATCGCCACCGCCGGTACCGTGAGCTTCACCTTCGATGAAGCTGTGGAGGATCTCGGCGGCGCCATCGTGCTCGATTGCGGCGGTGTGGTTGCTGGCAACATCACCGGCAGCGGCACCCCCACCCTCACCTTCACCCCGAGCGCTCCGCTTTCCGAAGGGGCCGGCTGCACCGCCACGGCGGTCGCGTCCAGCATCGGCGACAGCGACGATGCCGATCCGCCGGAGCATCCGACTGCCGATGTGTCGCGCAATTTCACCATCGATGCGGCTCCGGCCGTGGTCGCCATCCTGCCTGGCGATGGCGACATCGACGTGGCGCTGGACACGCATATCGTCGTCACCTTCAGCGAACCGGTGAACTTCACCGCCAGCGCCTTCACCTTCGCGTGTCCGGGTGGCAGCAGCGTTCCATTCACGGTGGCGGGCGACGGTACCGCCGTCGCCACCATCGATCCGACCCCAGCCATGCTGCCGATCGATACGCTCTGCGTGTTCAGCGTCGATGCGGCTCAGATCACCGACGTGGACGCGATCGATCCGCCCGACGCAGGCAACGGCATCACCAGCGTCGGCTTCACCACGGTCAACGACAATCCGCCGGCGGTACTGACCAGCACACCCGCGGATGGCGATATCGTGGCCAATGACGTTGCCTTGTCGATCGGTTTCTCCGAGGCAGTGGATGTGGCGGCCAATGGCGTGACGCTGACCTGCGGCGCCGGCAATCTCATTACCGGCGGCGCCAGCGGTTCCAATGTGAGTTCGCTCTCGCCCACATACACCGGTCCGCTGCCGAGCGGCACCTGCACCCTCACCGTGCTGGCCGCGAACGTGACCGACGTGGATGCGATCGACCCGCCCGACGAAATGGTGGCCGACTACGTCGCCACGTTCACCGTGGATGCCGTGCCGGAAGTCGTCGCGGTGTCACCGGCCAACGGCGCCACGGGCGTCACAACCGATCAGACCATCACGGTGGAATTCAGTGAGCCGGTGGATATCGCCAGTGCGGCGGCGTTCTCGCTGGAGTGTCCTTCGGGCCTCCCGATTGGATTCACCGTGACCTCGCCGGCCTCACTACCCGCCTCCGCCAGCAGCTTCACCCTGACCCCTTCCGGCAACCTGCCGCAGGGAACCACGTGTACATTCCGCGTACACGCGCTGGCGATCGAGGATACCGACATCATCGATCCGCCGAGCAGCCTGGAATCCGACTTCACCAGCACATTCACGACCGACACTGCGCCGACGGTGACCGGCGTGACGCCCGCCAATGGCGATGTGGTGAACATCACCCCGACCATCACCGTGAACTTCAGCGAGTCGGTGGATCTGGATCCGGGCGTTTTCACGCTCAACTGCGGCGGTGCGGTCGCGACCACGGCCTCGCCATCCCTGCCCGCCAGTGGCGTCACCAGCATCAACTTCACGCCCGACGGCGCTCTGCCCGCAGGCAGCAGTTGCACCGCCACCGTGCTCGCCACGGCGGTGCACGACACCGACAGCAACGACCCGCCCGACACGATGGACGTGGATCATGTCTGGAGCTTCTTCGTGGATGCCGCGCCCAGCGTCGTTTCCATCCTGCCCGGGAACGGTGCCGTCGACGTCAACCCCGCAAGCGACATCCTCATCACCTTCAGCGAAGTGGTGAACTTCGACACCACCGCCAATGCGGCCAACACCAGCTTCGACCTGGAATGCCCGGGCGGCACGCCGGCCGACTTCACCGTCGTCAGCGCCAGCCCGGCGACCAGCGTCACCCTCGATCCGTTCGACAACGCCATCGCCGGCGCCACCTGCATCCTGATCGTGCACGCCACCGGCATTCAGGACACCGACACGATCGATCCACCCGATTCGCTGGCCGCCGACTTCAGCGCCAGCTTCACCTTCGCCGCCATCGCCAACGACGACGCCATCAACGTCACCCCGCACCTGACCATCAGCACCGCGAACGGTGCGGTCAATCTCGCCGCCAATGACTTCCTCGGTGCAGGCCAGATCACCGGCTTCGGCTTTGGAAGCTGCTCCGGCACCACGCCTGGAAACCAGCTGGATGCGGGCCCGAGCAACGGTCGCCTCACCCTCGCCGCCAACGGTAGCTTCAGCTACGAACCACCGGCGGGCGTCGCGGACACCACCCGCACGTTCTGCTACACCGTCACCGGCGGGGACACTGCCAACGTGGTGTTCACTCTTGGGAACACCGAACTGGTGTGGTTCGTCGATGCGGCCGCGGCGGCAGGCGGAATCGGTACACAGGCTCGACCGTTCAACGCGTTGACTGCTGCCGGAACAGCGCATACCGGCAACGATACGATCTTCGTCGCCTCGCATGCCTCGCCCTATCCCGCCGGCATCACGTTGCTCAACGGGGTGCGTCTGATCGGCCAAGGCGCCAGCGATACATTGACGACCCACAGCGGCATCACGCCGGTCACCGGTTCGGCGTTCCCGCTTCTGGGTGGTGCCGGGCCCGTGTTCAACGCCGACAACGCCGCCGCCATCACGCTGGGCAATGGCAACACCCTGCGCGGCTTCACTGTCGGTGATTCGGGCACGGCGGGAACCGACCTCCTCGGCAGCAGCTTCGGCACGCTGACCGTGGGCGAACTGACCCTCAACGGCAACGGTCGGGCGCTGTCGCTGACCACCGGAACCCTGAACGGCAACTTCCTCGACATCGATGTCACGGCAGGCAATTCCAGCGGCATCGACCTCGATGCCGTAGGCGGCACTTGGAGCGTGACCAGCCAGGTCAACATCGGCAACGTCACGGGCACGGGACTGAGCGTGATCAACGCGCCCACCGGAAGCAGTGCAACCTTTACCGGCGGCGTGAGCGTGACCAAGGCGAGCGCGGGAACCGCCGTGAACCTGAACAACAATCACGCCACCGCCGTCGTCAACCTCGGCGGCGTCGCCTTGACGGCGGGTGTGGCAGGCAACGCCGGCACCGGCTTGGCCATCGCCACGTCGCCGGTGACGATCAGCGGTGGCAGCATCGCCACCGTGGCCGGCCCCGCGATCCATGCCAGCAGCGCCACCTTCACCGGAGGTGCGACCCTGACGAGCGTGAGTTCGACCAACAGCACGACCCAGGGCGTGCACTTGAGTGGCGTCAGCGGCAACCTGACGATCGCCAGTGGTGCCATCAGCGGCGCGGTCGGGACCGCCTTCAACGTCGACGGCGGCAGCAGTGCCATTACCTACGGCGGCACGCTCAACAACACTGCAGGTCGCTCGGTCGTGGTGCAGAACCGCACCGGCACCGGCACGGTATCCTTCACCGGGGCCATCACCGATACCGGCACCGGCGTGCTGGTCACTGCCAATGCCGCCGGCAACACCACCAGCTTCCGTGGTGGCCTCAGCCTCAATACCGGAACCAACGCCGCCTTTACCGCCACCGGTGGCGGCACGCTGGAAGTCTGCGACGAGAATCCGTGTTCTCCAGCCGCCAGTGGCGCCTTGGCCAACACCTTGCAAACGACCAGCGCGACTGCGCTGCAGGTCAGCAATACCACCATCGGCAGCAACCGCCTGGAGTTCCGCAGCATTTCCTCCAACGGCGGCAGCTCGACGGGCATCGAGCTGAACAACACCGGCAGCAACGGCGGCTTGACCGTCCGTGGCACCGGCGCCGCCGGAACCGGTGGCACGATCCAGAACAAGACGATCGGCATTTCACTGACCAATACCCAGGCTCCGTCCTTCTCCTGGATGCAGTTGAACGGCTTCAGCGACTACGCCATCCGCGGCACCAATGTGGTGGGCTTCACGCTGGTCAACTCGGTCATAAATGGCGTCAACGGCAACAGCGCCGCAGACGACGAGGGCAGTGTGCGCTTCACCAATCTCACCGGGTCGGCCAGTATCAGCGGTACGTCGATCAGCGGCGGCTTCGAGGACAACTTCAGGCTCGCCAACACCAGCGGCATACTGAACCGGCTGATCTTCTCCAACGTGAGCATCGGCACCAACAGCGTCAGCGACGGCAACGACGGAGTCACCGTGGAAGCTGCCGGCACGGCGGTGGTCAATGTGACGGTGGAGAACAGCAACTTCACCGCTGCACGCGGCGACCTCTTCCAGTTCAACCATATCGGCACCGGTAATGGCGACCTGGTGATCAACAACAGCACCTTCTCCAACAATCACCCCGGCATCGCGACCGGCGGCGGCGGCGTATCGTTGTTCACGAGCGGACTGGCGGGTGGCAACGTGACCATGAGCGTTACCGGCAACACGTTCCGGAATTCGGTCGGTGATGCGATCGTGATCGTCAAATCGCCGGGAACAACCACCCAGACGGGCAGCTTCGCGAACAATGCGGTTGGCGTCACCGGCATGCCCAATTCGGGGGCAACCGAGGGCTCGACGCTGCGCCTGCAGACGGTCGGCCAAGGGACCCTGACCTGGTCGCTGACCAACAACGTCCTGCTCGGCTACAACAACTTCGGCTTCGAAATGCGGGCAGGCGGCGGCGCCAACCCCGAGGGCGGCACCATCAACACCACCCTGACCGGCAATGTGATCGCCGAGCCGGGCAATACTCCTGGCGTCGCCTCGTTCCCCAAGAATGGCCTGCACTACAACATCGGTACCAATGTGGGCGATACCTTCCAGGCTTGCGCCAACCTGGGCGGCGCTGGCGGGCTGAGCAACAGCATCCACCTGTCCGGCAAGGATGCCATCCCGGCAACCGGACTGGGCGATATCGACTTCCGCATCCGCAATCGCCGAGCCGGCATCAACATCCGCTTGCCCGGCTACGCAGGCCCCCCTACAGCGAGCGATGCCAATATCAACAGTTACGTGATTCCCAGGAACGATCTTGGCGGAACGCCGTTTGGCAACGCCCATGTACTGGTCGGCACCTTCAGCGGTACGGGCACAACCTGCCCATGAATGGAATCGGAGCCAGTTTCATCTGCTTGATTGGTGACCCGAATCGGTGTGCCACAAGTGCTGCGGCGGGACGAGCGCCAAGATCTTCACATCCGCTGTTTTTTCCAAAGGAGGACGAATCCCATGGCTGAGCCGTTCTTGAGCGAGATTCGGTTGATGAGTTTCGCATTCGCCCCCAAGGGCTGGGCGTTTTGCAATGGCCAGCTGTTGCCGATCAACCAGAACCAGGCGTTGTTCTCATTGTTGGGAACCACGTTCGGAGGCGATGGGCGGGTCAATTTCGCCCTGCCGGATCTGCGTGGACGGGTGCCTTTGCATGTGGGTGCCGGCCACACCTTGGGCGAACGTGGCGGCGAACAGACACACACACTGTCGATCGCCGAATTGCCGACGCATACCCATCCGGTCAACGTTTCGACGGCAGCGACCGGAGGCAATGCCAGCCCGAACAATCGCGTGCTTGGCGGTGCCAACAACGCCTATCACGCACCGGCACAGATGAGCAGTCTGCACACAGGCAGCATTCTGAATACCGGAGGCACCCAGGCGCACCTGAACATGCAGCCGTTCCTGACCTTGTCATTCTGCATCGCCCTGCAGGGCATATTCCCTTCACCGACTTGAGCGCAGGAGCATAGACATGGCACAGCCTTATGTAGGTGAGATTCGAATGTTCGCGGGCAACTTCGAACCGGCGGGCTGGATGTTCTGCGAAGGACAACTGCTGCCGATCTCCGAATACGTGACACTTTTCCAGCTCATCGGCACGACTTACGGCGGCGACGGCCAGAGCACGTTCGCGCTGCCGGACCTGCGTGGCCGATTGCCGCTGCACACGGGCAATGGTTTCATTCTCGCCGAGACCGGAGGGGCAGAGGAAATCACCCTGACGGTCAATCAGATCCCTTCGCATGGGCATCCGCTGCTGGGGGCTGCGGTGACCGGCGACCAGATCAGTCCGAGCAATGCGATGCTGGCGAATTCGTTGAATGTGACCCCGTACATCAACGATGCACCGAATGGCAACATGAACCCCAGCGCTGTTTCTTCCATTGGCGGAAGCCAGCCACACACAAATTTCCAGCCCTATCTGTGTGTCAACTTCATCATTTCCCTGTTCGGGATTTTCCCGAGCCCAACCTGAGCGGGAGGCACGACATGGCAGATCCATTCGTTGCGGAGATTCGCATCTTTCCATTCAACTTCCCCCCGAAAGGCTGGGCCTGGTGCGATGGCCAATTGCTGCCCCTGTCGCAGAATACGGCGTTGTTCTCGCTGTTGGGCACGACCTACGGAGGCAACGGCAAGAGCAATTTCGCATTGCCGGATCTGCAAGGGCGCGCGCCGATGCATCCGGAGCAAGGGCCGGGACTTTCGCTGCACGACCTGGGCGAGACCGGCGGGTCGGAAACGGTGACGTTGCTGGAGAGCGAAATCCCGTCGCACAGTCATGCGATGCGCGCCAATGTGCTGGATCCCGCCGACACCAACATCCTGAGTCCGAACGCAAGCTTGGCGATATCCGCCAGCGGAACGCTTTATCAGGATGCGCCCAACGCCATTGCGGCAATCGACTCGCTGGCACCCGCCGGTGGCGATCAACCGCACAACAACATGATGCCGTACCTCACCTTTTATTTCTGCATCGCCCTGCAGGGCGTGTTTCCCCCGAGAGGCTGACATGAAGCGTCGTCATTTCATGCTGTGCACGAGCGCTGCGTCCGTGGCCGCAGCGATCCCCCTGACGGGAACGGCAGCGACACGCCGGCCCGCCCTGCTCGACGACCCACGCGCCTGGCTGGGCAGCGAGTTCGTCTCCGGCGACGGAACGCGGTTGCGGCTGGCGGATGTCGTCGGCGTGCGAGTGGACCGGTACACGATGCAGGCCGATCTGCGATTCGAACTGCTGGAAGGCAAACTGCCGGACGAAGGCAGCCACACGCTGCATTCCGACGGATCGGAAGAAACCCTGTTCCTCCAGCCCGGCCAGCACGGCCCGGTGGCCTGCATCAACCGCCTGCGCCGGACGGTGGTCTGATCCGATGAGCGAAGCGGCCTGTCCCGAGCTGTCGCTCGGCCTGTTCGAACCGCTGCTCGGGCAGTCATTCCAGATCGGCAACGACGGCGACACGCTCGCAGCAACCCTGATCGAAGCCACCAACCTGCGCGAAACCCAGGGCGCTGGCCGCCGCAGCCGCCAGTTTTCGCTGGTCTGGCGCGCGCCGCCCGGGGCACCGATCGAACAACGCATCCACCGCGTCTCCCACCCGGCATTGCCGCCGTTGGAGCTGTTTCTGGTCTGCATCGGCCCGGACGTCGAGGGCATGCGCTACGAAGCGGTGTTCACCTGATGCCGGCGCCTTCCGGCGCGACCCTGTCGCTGCCACCCGGCCTGCGTCTGCGCTCCATCGTCGAGGCCGACCTGCCGTTGCTGGAGCGCGTCTACGCCAGCACCCGCACCGAGGAACTGGCGCAGACCGACTGGGACGACGCGCAGAAAGCCGCTTTCCTGCATTTCCAGTTTCACGCTCAGCACCAGCACTACATCACCCATTACGCCGACGCCGAGTTCTTCGTGATCGAACGCGACGACGCAGCGACGGGCCGGCTGTACCTGCACTGGCGCGCGAGCGAACTGCGCATCGTGGATATCGCGTTGCTGCCCGAGCATCGCGGCGCCGGCATCGGCAGCGCTCTGCTGCATGCGCTGATCGACGCGGCGGCAGCGCGCGGCGCCTTCGTCAGCATCCACGTGGAAAAAATGAACCGTGCGATGGCGCTGTATTACCGCCTGGGCTTTCGCAAGGCGGGCGAGCATGGCGTCTACGACCGGATGGAGCGTCATGCGGATGCAGCCTGAATTCCTGTGGCGGATCCGACTCTGCCTGGCACTCGTCCTCTTGCCGGGAGCCGCGATGCCGCTCGTGGCGCAGGACACACCCGACATGCTCGCCGCGATGCAGGCGCATCTCCCCGCACTGCCGGACGCCGTTCCCGCCCGCGATGACCTTCCGGAGGCGCTACGCGCCGCACTGCCGACCATCACCTTCGACGCGCACCGCTGGCATGCCACGCCCGCTGAGCGCTTCATCATCTTCCACGGCCACCGGGTGGAAGAAGGTGGCGTGGTGGATCGGGATCTGTGGCTGCGCGAGATCCGCCCGGAAGGGGCGGTGTTCCAGTTCCGCAATGCGTTTTTCTTCCAGCCACGCTGAATCCTGACGACGGAGCCTCGCTACCCGGAGGACAGGCGCGCAGCGCAGGCCAATGCCGCGGAACAGCCTGCTCGGCTCTGGCGCCGGGAGCGCAGCACGTCACCGGGACTTTTGGGACGCGACCGCGCCCCCATATCCGTTCACGCTGCCGCATGGTTGGCGCTTGCCCCGGCGACGGCCAATTGGCAGGCTGGCAGTGCTGGTGTCCCGATGGATACCGGATTTTCCTTACTCCGAGGTTTCCCCATGTTCGCATCGCGCCCCCTGATCGCCTTCGCCCTTGCTTTCGCCGTTGCCGGCGGTGCGCTGGCGAAGCCTGCGCAGACCTCGGACCTCGTGATGGCGCCCACCACCACCCAGGTCGATGTCTCCACGCTCGTCACGCAGTTGCTCAGCAACAGCCGGTATCACTATCACCCGCTGCCGCTGGACAACGCGCTGTCCGAGCGCATCTACGACCGCTATCTGGAAGCGCTGGATCGGGATCGCATGTTCCTGCTGGCCTCGGACGTCGAGGGCTTTGCCCACCTGCGCACTTCGTTCGACGATGCGCTGCGCGAGCGCCAGATCCAGCCGGCGTTCGACATGTTCAACCTCTACATCCAGCGCGTCGCCGACCGCACCCGCTTCGTGCGCGACTACCTGAAGACCGACATCGACCTGACGGCCGACGAAACCTGGAACTTCGACCGCAAGGACGCACCGTTCGCCGCCACCAGCGACGAGCTCGACGCCCTGTGGCGCAAGCGCGTGAAAAACGACGTGTTGCGTCTGAAGCTTGCCGGGAAGGAGATGGATGCGATCCGCGAGACGCTGGACAAGCGTTACGCCAACTACGAATCGCGCACCCGCGCCATTCGCGGCGACGACGTGTTCCAGACCTTCATGAACGCCTACACCAGCGCGATCGAGCCGCACACCAGCTACATGAATCCGCGCACCACCGAGAACTTCGCGATGTCGATGCGCCTGTCGCTCGAAGGCATCGGCGCGGTGTTGCAGATCAACGACGAGGAAGTGACGGTGATCCGCTCGATCGTGCCCGGTGGCCCGGCTGGCATGTCGGGCGAGGTCAAACCCGGCGACCGCATCTACGCGGTGGGCCAGGGCAAGGACGGGCCGATGCTGGATGTGGTCGGCTGGCGCCTCGACGATGTGGTCGAAAAGATCCGTGGCCCGCGCGGCACCGAAGTGCGCCTCGACATCCTGCCCGCCGACGCCGGCCCGGATGGCGAGCACAAGCTGGTGCTGTTGACGCGCGAGAAGGTCAAACTGGAAGAGCAAGCCGCCAAGAAGTCCGTGATCGAGATCGGCGAGGGCGAGAACGGGCACCGCATCGGCCTGATCGAACTGCCCACCTTCTATCAGGACTTCGACGGCCGCCGCCGCGACGAACCCGACTACCGCTCGGCCACGCGCGACGTGGCCAGGCTGCTGGAAGAGCTCAAACAGGAAAAGGTGGACGGCATCGTCATCGACTTGCGCAACAACGGCGGAGGCTCGTTGACCGAAGCCGTGGAACTGACCGGCCTGTTCATCGACAAGGGCCCGGTGGTGCAGGTCCGTGACGCGCGTGGCCGCCTGGATGTGCAGCGCGACACCGCACCCGGCACAACGTGGGACGGGCCGCTGGCGGTGATGGTCAATCGTGCATCGGCGTCCGCATCGGAGATTTTCGCCGGCGCCATCCAGGACTACGGCCGTGGCCTGGTGATCGGCGAACCGACATTCGGCAAGGGCACGGTCCAGAACCTGGTGGATCTGGACATGTTCGTGCGTGGTGACGACCCCGGGTTCGGGCAACTGAAAGTCACCATCGCGCAGTTTTTCCGCATCGAAGGCGGTTCCACCCAGCATCGCGGTATCACGCCGGACATCGCGTTCCCGGTAACGCTGGATGCCGACGATTACGGCGAGAGCATCTACGAAAACGCCTTGCCGTGGACGCGGGTGGACGCGGCGGACTATGTCGCGCAGGCCAACTTCAAACCTTTGTTGCCGTTGCTGGAAACCCGCCATGAAACCCGTACGAAGGCAGATCAGGAGTTCATCTGGTGGGCCGAAGACGTGGCCGAGTACCGTCGCCAGCGGGCCGAGAAGTCGGTGTCGCTGAACGAGGCGACACGGCGCGCGGAGCGCGAACGCAACGAGGCCCGGCGCAAGGCGCGCGAGGAGATCCGCAAGGCCAATGGATTGGCCAGCACCGACCCGGCGGACAGCGATGACGGCCTGCAGGCGGACGAGCGCGACGTGGTGGCCGACGCCGCGCGCGAGGAAGAAGACAAGGAGCAATCCCCGGATGTTCTGGCACGCGAGGCGGCACACATCCTCGCCGATGCCATCGATCTCCTGAATGCGGATCGCGCACTGGCGGCGCAGGTGCTGCCGGCACGAGCCGACACGCCGGCCGAGGGGATCCAGTAAGCCCCGAGGCCACGGCCTTGCCGTTCCTTCCCTGTTCCTCCGCCGCGGGAACAGGCTGCAACCTGAGTTGATCGGTTCCGCATCATCGGTGCCTGCCCCCTTTCCGGCCCTTGCCTGCGCATGCGATCCAGGCAGGGGTTTCCCTGCAACACTGCCTGCCACGGGGTTTTCCATGTCCGCGCCCAATGCTTCTTCGTCCGCGTCGCCTCGGTTGTGGGCGGTCGCGCTGGCGCTGGCTGCGGTCTATGTGGTCTGGGGTTCGACTTACCTGGGTATCCGCTTTGCGTTGGAGGGCTATCCGCCATTCCTGCTCGGTGCCATCCGGATGGCATTGGCCGGCACCTTGATGTACGCCTTCCTGCGCTGGCGCGGCGTGCCAGCGCCGACGCGCAGCCAATGGAAGCAGTTGTGGTGGCTGTCGATCTTCATGGTGCTGCTCAGCAACGGTCTGGTGAACGTGGCCGAGCAGGAAGTGTCCTCCGGCATGGCGGCCGTGGCCGTGGCTTCGATGCCGCTGTGGGCGGCACTGTTCGCCTTTCTGCGTGGCGAACGGCCACGTCGCAACGAGTGGGTCGGACTGGCGCTTGGCTTTGCCGGCGTGCTGTGGCTCAACGCGGGCACCGATCTCGCTGCGACACCCACCGGCATGATCGCGCTGCTGATCGCCCCCGTCGCCTGGGCCTGGGGATCGATCTGGAGCCGTGGGCGTGATTTGCCGACGCCCTTCATGTCCGCCGCCGGCCAGATGTTGACCGGCGGCGCCTGGATGCTCGGTGCGGCCCTGGTGACCGGTGAGCGCCTGACCGACTGGCCGCCATTGGATGCGACGCTGGCCCTGGGCTATCTGGTGACGTTCGGCTCGATCATCGGCTTCACCGCCTACATCTGGCTGCTGCACCACGTGCGACCGGCGCTCGCGACGAGTTACGCCTATGTCAATCCACCCATCGCCGTGCTGTTCGGCGTGCTGCTCGCCGGTGAGGCGTTCTCGCTGCACGAGCTGGCCGCCATGGGTGTGATCCTCGCCGGTGTGGCCATCATCACGCTCTCGCGCACCAAGCGCTGAGGCCCGGGAGGTAATCGAGCAAGGGCCGGGCTAAAATGGCGGGCGCGCTGTTCTCGATGGCGCGTCCCCATCCCTTTTTCCCGGAGTAGTCCCGTCATGGCAATCAAGGTCGCGATCAACGGCTATGGCCGCATCGGCCGCAACATCCTGCGTGCGCTGTACGAAGCCAACCGCACCAGCGAAATCCAGATCGTCGCGATCAACGACCTGGGCGATGCCAACACCAACGCGCATCTGACCCGAAACGACACCGCCCACGGCCGTTTTCCCGGCAACGTGACCGTGGATGGCGGTGATCTGATCGTCAATGGCGACCGCATCAAGGTCTGCGCCGAGCGTGACCCGGCCAAGCTGCCCTGGGGTGAACTCGGCGTGGACGTGGTGCTCGAATGCACCGGCCTTTTCACCAGCAAGGCCAAGGCTGGCGCGCACCTCACTGCCGGCGCCAAGAAGGTCATCATCTCCGCACCCGGCGGCAACGATGTCGATGCCACCATCGTTTACGGCGTCAACCACGGCGTGTTGAAGGCCAGCGATACGGTCATATCCAATGCCAGCTGCACCACCAACTGTCTGGCCCCGCTCGCCAAGGTGCTGCATGACAGCATCGGCATCGAACATGGTTTGATGACGACCATCCACGCCTACACCAACGATCAGGTGCTGACGGACGTCTATCACTCCGACCTGCGTCGCGCGCGTTCGGCCACGATGAGCCAGATTCCCACCAAGACCGGCGCAGCGGCGGCCGTGGGCTTGGTGCTGCCGGAGCTCAATGGCAAGCTCACCGGGTTCTCGATGCGCGTGCCGACGATCAACGTTTCCGTGGTGGACCTGTCCTTCGTCGCCTCGCGCGCCACCACCAAGGACGAGATCGATGCCGCGATCAAGGCCGCCAGCGAAGGCGCACTGAAGGGCATTCTCGGCTTCAATTCCGAGCCGCTGGTATCGGTGGACTTCAACCATGATCCGCACAGCTCGGTTTACGACAGCACGCTGACTCAAGTGATGAACGGCACGCTTGTCAAAGTGCTGAGCTGGTACGACAACGAATGGGGTTTCTCCAACCGCATGCTCGACACCACGCTGGCCCTGATGGCGGCCAAGTAATCCGGAGCGCATGACGCGCTCCCATAACGAAAAAGCGCGGCCCATCTGGCCGCGCTTTTTTTGTTTCTCGCGTGCGTCTGGCCCCGCGTATCCCGGCTCACTGCTTCCGTCGAATCGGAATCCGCGACAGCGGCACCGCAGCCAGATCGCCGCCGCCGCTGCGTACGGGTTGCCCGGGCTCGGGTGCATAACCATGCGCATAAAACACTTCATACGTCGCCGGCAGCAGACCATCAGGACGACGGAAGATTTCATAGGCGGCAATCGCACCTGCCAGACGCGACTTGCCGGTGAGTCCACGGCGGCGATCGACGACGGCGTTGCCGGCACCGATGCCCTGGAGGTCACGCATCAGGTCGATCGCTTTGGGGTAGGTCAGCGTGAAGCGATCAGTATCGAGGACCGGATCTCGGAAGCCACCGGCGAGCATGGCATCGCCGATGTGCTGGATCGGGGTGAAGTCGCTGACGTGCGGCGCGGCATCGACGCTGGCGAAAGCGCTGCGCAGTTCATGCAGGGTCTGCGGGCCGAAACTCGAACACGCAAGAAAGCCGCCGGGGGCCAGCACGTTGCGCCACTGGGCCATCAACGCCGGAATCTCCTCGATCCATTGCATGCAAAGGTTGGAGAAAACGAGATCGAAGCTGCCGGGAGCAAAGGGCAACGCACGCGTGTCGGCACACACCGTGGCATGGCGCGGCCGCCACAGGCCTGCGGAACGTTTCGCCACGCGCAGCATCGGCAAGGCCAGATCCAATGCCACCACCTGAGCCTTGGGCCAACGCTTCTTGAGCGAGCGACTGGCCGTGCCGGGGCCGCAGCCGACATCCAGAATGCGTGACGGTGGCGTGGTCACGTAGTCCAACCGTTCCAGCAAGCGAGCTTCCACCTCGTGTTGCAGGACCGCGCGTTCGCCGTAGGCGGTCGCGGCGCGACCGAAGCTGCGGCGAACGTGCTGGAGATCAAACGTGCTGGAAATCATTCGACGACATTCCTTGTTTCAACATTCATCAACCCGGAAAGCGCCCGCGCCACCGCGTCCGCCTCGGACAGGAACGGCATGTGGCCGCTGTCCAGCTCAAGATATCGCGCCTCAGGCGCCCTCGCTGCCGCCCAACGCATCGCCTGAGGCGGCACCAGGCGGTCGCGTCGGCCGGCAATCCACAGCGACGGCCGCGAGAGCGTCGGCAAGGCGATCCGCCAATCGCTGTGCTGCAAAAGATCGAGACCCTGGCGCAAGGAATCCAGCGCCGGCGCGCCATGCTCGAACGCGCTCGTGCGCAACGCGTCCATGTCCATCGTGGCGCGCACCGAACCCATGGCCTCCAGCGCCAGAAAACGCTCCACGGTCGCGCGGAAATCGCGCTCCAGCCCGAGGGCGAACTGTTCGAACACCGTACCCGGGACACCGTGACGCCAATCGGCCGCGTCGACGAAGCGCGGGCTCGATGCCATGACGGCAATGGCGCGAAGGTGTTCGGGAATTCGATGGGCCGCCTCCAGCGCGATCAACCCGCCGAGCGACCAGCCGACCCACACCGCACCGGTCGGAATGCGCTCGATCAACGTGGAGAGGATGCGCTGGGGATCCAGGCGGGTGTCCTCGCGGCTGCGACCGTGACCGGGGAGATCGACCAAGTGCACCTGGAAGCGTGTGGCCAGCCGTTCGGTGAGCGGCGCGAACACGCCCGAGTGCATCGCCCAGCCATGAATCAGCACCAGCGGCGCGCCAGCGCCGATCGTTTCGATGTGCAACGTCGACTACTCCCCGGCCAATCGCCGCGCGACGCCCGCCAATGCATCGAGCAGCGCGTCGACGTCGGCTTCGCTGTGCAACGCATTCAGCGTGACGCGCAGTCGCGCACGCCCCTCGGGCACGGTCGGCGGCCGGATCGCGCCGACGAAGAATCCAGCCTTCTCGAGCTGCCTGGCGGCCGCCAACGCCGCGGTGTTGGAGCCGATGACGATGGGCTGGATCGGGGTACTGGAATCCATCAGCCCCACGCCGATCTGCTGCGCACCGCGCCGGAAGCGTGCGACCAATCCCGCCAACTTGAAGCGCCGCCACGGCTCGCGACGCGCGATCGCCAAGGCACTTCGCGCCGCTGCCGCCAATGCCGGTGGCAACGCCGTGGTGTAGATGTAAGGGCGCGCGCTATCGGCGATTGCCTCGATCAGCGCCGCCTGGCCCACCAGCACCGCGCCCGCACCGCCAAGCGCTTTTCCGAGAGTGATCAGTTGCAGCGGAACCTCGTTCACGCTCAACCCGCTGTGCGCGACACTGCCGCAACCATCCGGCCCGAGAACGCCGGCACCGTGCGCGTCGTCGACGTAGAAGGTGGCGTTCTCGGCGCGGGCCAGCACGGCCAGTATCTTCAGTGGCGCGATGTCACCGTCCATGCTGAACACGCCATCGGTCGCCAGCAACGCGGCTGCCGCCGGCTGGCTGCGCAACTGACGCAACGCGCCATCGGGCAACGCATGCGGGTAGCGCTTGAGCTCTGCGCCAGCGAGGCGCGCGGCGTCAATCAGGCTGGCATGGTTGAGCTTGTCCTGGACGCAGAGATCGCCCTCGCGTAGCAGCGTCTGCACCACGGCGAGATTGGCGAGGTAGCCAGAACTGAACAACAGCGCGCGCGGGTAGCCCTGCCACTCGGCGATCGCCTCCTCCAACTCCCGATGCTCGCGGTAGTGCCCGCACACCAGATGCGAGGCCCCGGCGCCGACACCACGCCACGCGGCACATTCCTGCAATGCGGCCACCACCTCGGGATGTTGTGACAAGCCCAGGTAATCGTTGCTGCAGAAGTTGCGCAGCACTTGTCCGTCCACTTCGATGGCGATGCCTTCGCGCGCGCCGATCTCGCGGCTGCGGCGTTCCAGCCCCGCACGCGCCCGTGCGGCACGCTCGACAGCAAGTCGCGATAGCAAGCCTGGCCGGACGACGCGCTCGCGCGGGCCGGCGGACACTCAGGCTGCCTCGACCGAGGCGCACACCGGCGCATGCACGGTGCCGGATCGTTCCTCCTTCTCGAGTGCGCAGATCCCCAGGCGCGCGAACAGCGCACGGTCGCGGTCCATCTGCGGATTGGCGGTCGTCAGGAGTTTCTCGCCGTAAAAGATGGAGTTCGCGCCGGCCAGGAAACACAGTGCCTGCAATTCATCGCTCATCTGCTCGCGTCCGGCGGACAACCGTACCCACGACGCCGGCATCAGCAGCCGCGCCACGGCGATGGTGCGGACGAACTCGAACGGGTCCAGCGCCCGTGTGCCGGCCAACGGGGTGCCCTGCACCTGCACCAGCAGATTGATCGGCACCGATTCGGGGTGTTCGGGCAGGTTCGCCAGCGTCTGCAGCAACCCGGCACGCTGTTCGCGGCTTTCGCCCATTCCCACGATGCCACCGCAACAGGTTTTCATGCCGGCGGCACGCACGTTGGCCAGCGTGTCCAGGCGATCCTGATAGGTGCGAGTGCCGATCACCGAGTCATAGAACTCCGGCGCCGTATCGAGGTTGTGGTTGTAGTAGTCCAAGCCGGCCTCTTTCAGCGTGTCCGCCTGGGTGGCGCTGAGCATGCCCAGCGTGGCGCAGGTTTCCAGCCCGAGCGCACGCACGCCGCGCACCATCTCGGCGACTTTCTCGACATCGCGATCCTTCGGCGAACGCCACGCCGCGCCCATGCAGAATCGCGTTGCCCCGGCCGCCCGTGCCTCCTGCGCGCGTGCCAGCACGGCATCGATATCCATCAGCTTCTGCGCCTTCAGCCCGGTGTCGTGACGTGCCGACTGCGGGCAGTAACCGCAATCCTCGGGGCATCCACCCGTTTTGATCGACAACAGCGTCGACACCTGCACCTGCGACGGATCGAACCGCTCGCGGTGCACGCTCGCGGCGCGGAACATCAGCTCGGAGAAAGGCAGATCGAACAGCGCGAGCACATCCTCGCGACTGTAGTCATGACGCAACGGGGTGGACATCAGGCAGTCGCTCCAACGGGGCGCCGGTGGCAAAGTGCGGGAAGTCTGGAAACCCTACCGATGCCTGTCAACCTCGACACCCCACCTCCGATCCCGCTGCGCGAACGGTTGTCGCACTGGCTGCTGCCGCCGCGCTGTCTCGCGTGCGGTGATCCGGCGCGACAATTCGACCTGTGCGACGCGTGCATCGCCAACCTGCCCGACAACCGGGTGGCCTGCCCGTGCTGTGCCCTGCCTCTCGCGGCGTCGGCGCCCGTCTGTGGCGAATGTCTGGCCGCCACACCACCGTTCTCGCAAGGCATCGCCCCATGGCGTTACGAAGGCGTGATCGCACACCTGCTCCCCCGCTTGAAATTCCAGCGCGAACTGGCGGTGGCGCACGTGCTCGGCACGCTGTTGGCGCAGCGCTTCGATGACTGGGATGGCCGGGATGGCATCACCTGCGTTGTTCCCATTCCGCTGCACCACAGTCGGCTGGCGCAGCGCGGCTACAACCAGGCGCTCGAACTGGCCCGCCCGCTGGCGCGTGCGCGCAATCTGGTCATCGACACCACACTGCTGGCGCGCCGACGCGCGACCGCGCCACAAACCGATCTGGATGCCGCGGCCCGCCGGCGCAACCTCCGCGGCGCCTTCAGTGCCGCACCGGCGAACGGACACACCGTGCTGCTCGTGGACGACGTGATCACCACCGGCGCCACCGTGCGCGAAGCCGCACACACGCTGATGCGCGCCGGCGCCAACGAGGTTCGCGTGTTGGCGATTTCGCGGGCGCCCTAGAGATTGCGCACCACCGCAATCCTGAGCTCGTCCGCCACAGCGCGCCGGCACGGCGAACGCGCCCTGATAGAATCCACGCCACCCAACGACCCACTGACGGCCTGGACCGGCCGATACTTTGACGGACTTGAAATGAAAGAAAAAGAAGACATCGTCGCCAACTGGCTGCCGCGTTACACCGGCGTACCGCTGGACCAGTTCGGCCAGCACATCCTGCTCACCAATTTCGGCGGCTACGTCGATCATTTCGCCCGGATGATGGACGGCGAGGTGGTCGGCCGCGACCGGCCCATGCCCAGCTGCACCGTCGATGGCATCACCATGATCAACTTCGGCATGGGCAGCCCCAATGCCGCCACGATGATGGACCTGCTCTCGGCCATCGCGCCCAAGGCGGTGCTGTTCCTGGGCAAGACCGGCGGGCTGAAGAAGAAGAACCAGCTCGGCGATCTGGTCTTGCCGATCGCCGCGATCCGTGGCGAGGGCACGTCCAACGACTACCTGCTTCCGGAAGTGCCGGCGCTGCCGGCCTTCGCGTTGCAGCGCGCCGTGTCCACGATGATCCGCGACCTCGGCTACGACTACTGGACGGGTACGGTGTACACCACCAACCGGCGCGTCTGGGAACACGACGACGCGTTCAAGGAACGCCTGCGCCAGATGCGCTGCATGGCGGTGGACATGGAAACCGCGACGATCTTCGCGGCCGGCTTCGCCAACTCGATTCCTTCCGGCGCGTTGCTGCTGGTCTCGGACCAGCCGATGATTCCGGAAGGAGTGAAGACCGAGGCCAGTGATGCCAAGGTCACCACGCACTTCGTCGAGCGTCACATCCAGATCGGCATCGAGGCGCTGAAGCTGATCCGCCGCAACGGCAAGTCGGTCAAGCACCTGCGTTTCGACTGACACGACCGACCCATGCCGGCCGCGACACCGCGCGGCCGGCATCAGGACACATCGCGACACCTCCCTGCTTCCGGTGCACTTGCCGACGCGTGGACCCTGTGTCGAGCAGCATGCAACGGGCTGCACTGCACGAGGCAAACTCGTGCCTCTCCGGCATCGCGGCGTCACAGCGGCCCGAACAGCTCCGCCAGATCGGCCTCGTCGAAACGCAGCGCCGCGGTGCTGCCGCCTTCGAGCACGGCGCGCGCCAGTTCGGCCTTGCGCTCCTGCATCGCCTGGATCTTCTCTTCCACGGTGCCAGCGCAAATCAGCTTGTACACGAACACCGGCTTGTCCTGACCCATGCGGTGCGCACGGTCGGTGGCCTGCGATTCCACGGCGGGGTTCCACCACGGGTCGTAATGAATCACGGTGTCGGCGGCGGTGAGATTGAGGCCGACGCCACCCGCCTTGAGGCTGATGAGGAAGACCGGCACATCCCCTTCCTGGAACGAACGGACCAGTTCGGCGCGAGCACCGGACGGCGTGTCGCCGGTGAGGGTGAGATAACTGGCACCGCGCTGGTCCAGCGCCTGCTGGATCAGGGCCAGCATCTGGGTGAACTGGGAGAACACCAGCACACGCCGGCCTTCATCGCACAGGCCATCGAGCAGTTCCAGCAGCGCATCGAGCTTGGCCGACTCCTTCACCTTGCGGGCCGAATCGAGCTTGACCAGGCGAGGGTCACAACAGGCCTGGCGCAGCTTCAGCAGTGCGTCGATCACGACGATGCCCGATTGCGCCAGGCCGCGCTGGGCGATGGATTCGCGCACGCGCTCGTGCTGGGCCAGACGCAGGGTTTCGTAGAGCTGACGCTGGCTGCCGGTCAGTTCCAGCGAGTGCACGATTTCGGTCTTGGGCGGCAGCTCGGTCAGCACGTCTTCCTTGCGCCGGCGCAGCAGGAGCGCCGCGATGCGGCGCTTGAGGCGTTGCTGGCGGTCGCTGTCGCCATGTTTTTCGATCGGCGTGCGGTAGGTGCGGGTGAAGCTGGTTTCGCTTCCGAGCAGGCCCGGTTCCACCGCGTCGAACTGCGCCCACAGTTCGCCGAGATGGTTTTCCAGCGGCGTGCCGGTCATCGCGAGACGGCGGCGCGCGGGAATTTCGCGGACCACTTGCGCGGCCTGGCTGCGGGCGTTCTTGATCGCCTGTGCTTCGTCCATCACCAGCAACGAGAACTGCTGTTTGCACAGGTCGTCGCGATCGCGCGGCAGCAACGGGTAGGTCGTGATGACCAGATCGGCGTCGGCGATGGCCTCGTAGCGCACGGCACGGTCGGCACCGTGCAGCACCAGCACGCTCAGGTCGGGGGCGAAACGTGCGGCCTCGTCGCGCCAGTTGCCGACCAGACTCGTCGGTGCGACCACCAACGCGGGCAGATCGAGCCGGCCGCGCGCCTTTTCCGACACCAGATGCGCCAGCACCTGCACGGTCTTGCCCAGGCCCATGTCGTCGGCGAGCACACCGCCGAGACCGGCCTCGGAAAGGAAATCCAGCCAGGCCAGACCGTCGCGCTGGTAAGGGCGCAGTTCGGCCCGGAAACCGGGCGGCGTGTCCGCCTGGATCTTCGCGCTGCGAAGGTGGTCCAGATGGGCGCGCAATCGATCGCCACCACGCCACGGCAGCTGGGCTTCATCGCCGAGGCGACGCAGGGTTTCGGCCTGGGTGCGGTGCAGTCGCAGCCCGTCGTCGCTCCCGATCAGCCATTCCAGCAGCGGCTCCAGCATGGCGCGCAAGCGCGCCATCGGCAGCCTTACGCTGCGATTTTCATCGATGCGAACCCGCCAGGCCGCATCATCCGGCTCGTCGTCGGGCTTGCGCATCGGGAAATCCGGGTCGTCCAGAATGCGGCGCAGGATGGGCAGCAAGTCGATGCGCTGTCCTTCGACATCGATCCCCAGCGACACGTCGAACCAGGCACTGCCCGAATCTTCGAGTTCGGCATGCCAATCATCGATCTCGACGACATCGTCTCGCGGGAAGTCGCGCTCGTATTCGATCCGATATCCGGACGCCGTCAGCTCGCTCAGCGTCAGCGTCCATGCCTCCGGGGTCAGCGGCGGCTTGCGTGCGTCAGGACGCAACAGATATTGATTGGGCGCAAACGTCTTCGAGCGCAGGTGCATGTCATAACCCCACACCACGGCGTCGATCAGATCGAGCGCTTCAAGCCGTGCCTCGAAACGCTGCTCGCGACTGGCATCGCGCTCGATCTGGAGGACTTCGTCGCCCTGCGCCACGCGCTTTTGCGGTTCACCGGCCGAGGGAGGAAGCAGGTGGCCGTCGTAATCGAACAGCAACGTCGCCACGCCAAGACGCAACGGCGCGCGTTGCGGGCTGCGTCCCCACGGATCCACCTCCATGACGCTCATCCGCAACACCGGAACCGGTGTCGGGCGAATGGTACGCAGCGTCCGCGGCCTGGGCATCGCCACCGGCAATGCCGCGACCCGCTTGAAGCGTTGCTGCACTTCAGTGACATCCTCGGGCTGCAACTGGGGCGCCGACATCACCAGGTCGAACAACCGGGAATCGCCTGCCACCGGGCCGAACCGGCGCGCTTCGGGTTGGACATACCACAGGCCATGGCCTTTCAGCAGTCGAGTCGGTTCCCCATCGTCGGCCGCGACACGGGCCGACAAGCGCTGAGTGCCGTCGGGCTGATCCTCCCAATGCAGTTGCATCGGCAGCTCCGGTCCGAATTCCAGCGGGACGCTGCCGCGTTCCCAGTAGACCGGATGCCTGGGCAGCAGTCGCCGCAGCGCGGCCTCGGCATGCGCGGAGCCGACCGGGACCGGATCGGTGCGGCGCGCTTCCGGCGTGATGCTCGACAGCAACGCCCCCAGCGCGATGGCATCCTCTTCGCTCCAGCCACCCGGCGGCGCGGGTGAGGGTCCTGCCGTGAGCAACTCCAGCGGTCTGGGATCGACCCAGCCGGTGGTGCGACCACGACCGGGACGCAGAAAGGCAGGCAACACCGCCAAGGTGCCATCGAGATCACGGAGCACCAACCCGAATCGGCGCTCGGTGTTGTCCAATGCGGTGTCGTCCACCGGCGCCTGAGAAAGACGCGCCAGCCAGCTGTCCCATGCCGACAAGGTGCTGGCGCTGGCGCTGGATATCTGCCCGGCCATGGCCTCGCGCAACCAGCCCGGCAACGCATCAAGTTGCTCGGACGAAGGCGGGTGCGCTGCTGGTGCAGGCGGTTGCGGGTGGTCTTCCGGCCACGCAGCCGGCGGGTGCATCTGGGCATACAGCAGCACCAGCGCCTGATGTTTGCACGGCCCGCTCACCGGGCAGTCGCAGGAACCCAGCAGCGAGAAGCCCTCGCGTTGCGGACGGAACTCGATCCAGGGTTCGTAGATCGCCTCGCTGCTGCCGCGCACCAGCGCGCGCAGCCGCGCGATGCCGCGACGATCGACCTCGAAGCGCAGGCTTTCGAGGTGGTTGTCCTGCAGGTAGGCGTTGGCGCGCCTCAACGTGGCCGGGTCGAACTGGCGGTTCCAGTCGATCCTGGCCAGATAGTCGCGCACCTCATCCGCATCCACGCATCTGTCCCGCTGTCGGCAAGCCCAACCCGCGATTGTGCTGTATTGCCCCGCTCCCGACCACCCCGTCGCGAGCGGGGCCTGCAGTGGCAAGCTGTTGGTTGCGCCCCGGACGCGCGCATGCGGTGCATTCACGGGCCTGCCGCAGCCGTGTTGAGCGCACCGCGTTGCGTCACCGCTTGGCCCCACCGGCCCGATCCCCGACAATGGGCAATGTTTGACCCGCCGAACGCGACACCTCCCGTGCCGCGCACCCTTGGAGAAACCTCATGGCCGAACCCGTCCTGACCCCGCCCGCCGGCGGCGAGAAGATCACCATCAACAACGGCAAACTGACCGTTCCCGACAACCCGATCATCCCCTTCATCGAAGGTGACGGCACCGGCCCGGACATCTGGAACGCCTCGGTGCGCGTGCTCGATGCCGCAGTCGCCAAGGCGTATGGCGGAAAGCGCAAGATCCATTGGCTGGAAATTTATGCCGGTGAGAAGGCCAACAATCTGTTCGGCAGCTGGTTGCCGGATTCGACGGTGCAGGCCTGTCGCGATTACCTGGTCAGCATCAAGGGCCCGCTCACCACGCCCATCGGCGGTGGCATCCGTTCGCTCAACGTGGCCTTGCGCCAGATGCTCGATCTGTACGTGTGCCTGCGCCCGGTGCGCTGGTTCAAGGGCGTGCCCAGCCCGGTGAAGCGCCCGGACCTCGTGGACATGGTGATCTTCCGCGAGAACTGCGAAGACATCTATGCCGGCATCGAGTGGGCCGCCGGCACCCCGGATGCGCAGAAGGTGCTGGATTTCCTCGCACGCGAATTCCCGCAGGCCGCCGGCAAGATCCGCTTCGGCACGCAGGAGAAAACCAGCGGTTGGCTGAAGGCACTGGAAAGCATCGGCGCACCGGCGCGCGAGCTGCCAGTACAGGTCGGCATCGGCATCAAGCCGGTCTCCTACCTCGGCACCGAGCGTCTCGTCCACAGCGCCATCGAGTACGCCATCGCCAACAAGCGCAAATCGGTGACCCTGGTGCACAAGGGCAACATCATGAAGTTCACCGAAGGTGCCTTCGCCGACTGGGGCTACAAGGTCGCTCGTGACTACTTCGGCGCAGTGGAACTGGATGGTGGCCCCTGGCACATCATCCCCGAGGGCAAGCCCGGCGCCGGCATCATCATCAAGGACGCCATCGCCGATGCCTTCCTGCAGCAAATCCTGTTGCGCCCGGCCGAATACGACGTGTCCGCGACGCTCAACCTCAACGGCGACTATCTCTCCGACGCGCTCGCGGCGCAGGTGGGCGGCATCGGCATCGCACCGGGTGCCAACATCAACTACGTCACCGGCCATGCCGTGTTTGAAGCCACCCACGGCACGGCGCCCAAATACGCCAATCAGGATAAGGTGAACCCGGGTTCGGTGATCCTCTCCGGCGAGATGATGCTGCGCTACATGGGTTGGAACGAAGCCGCCGACGCGATCATCGAGGCAATGGACGTGGCCATCGGCAACAAGACCGTGACCTACGACTTCGCCCGCCTGATGGAAGGCGCGAAGGAGGTGAAGTGTTCGGAGTTCGCCGATGAGCTGATCAAGGCGCTTTGAGGCAACGTCGACCCTGAATGGGTCAGCAGACAAGGCACCGCTGCAAGGCGGTGCCTTTTTCTTTCGAGTCCGTCTCGCCGACACGGCGGCTTACCTGTCATCGCGCCGTTCATTGCTTCAACGCATGCAGACAGTGCAGCGCGTTACCCTTTTCCTTCTTACTTTTCGCAGCGTCCACGCGTGACCGGCCCCGCTCCACTTCCCGATCGCACCATCGCCCCTTCGTGGCTTCCGACCGAGGACGCCGCGCAAGACGCGTTGTTCTGGCCATTCCGTCAAGGCCTGCTGGCGCTTCCGGACGCTCCGGTCCTGTTCCTGGGTGCACGACCGGGGGAATGGATGTTCACCCATCCGCCGGTGGACTGGCGGTGCGAGCAATCCTTCCTGCCGTTCGCGCAGGCACTTCGTGATCGGCACATCCGCGCCGATGCTCGCCTCGACGACGTGGGGTTTTCCCTGACTCTGGGCCTGCCGCCACGCCAGCGCGAAGAATCACGCGCACTGCTGGCGCGCGCGGTCCTGGCGACACGCGACGGCGGACGGGTGGTGTTTGCCGCGACCAATGCCGAAGGTGCGCGCTCACTGGAATCGGACCTGCGCGCCTTGGTCGGCACGGTGCAAAGCCAGTCCAAGTACAAAAGTCGCGTAGTCTGGGGCGAGGTCACTGCCGCGCAATGTGATCGCAGCCTGTTGACCGAGTGGGCGGCGTTCGACGCACCGTGCGAGGTCACGCATGGTGACATGCGGTTCTGGACGCGCCCGGGCCTGTTCGCGTGGGATCGCGTCGATCCTGCGTCGGCGCTGCTCGCAGAACATCTGCCCGCCTCGCTTTCCGGTGCAGTGGCCGACCTGGGTGCCGGCTGGGGTTATTTGTCACTCCAGGTGCTGCAACGCTGCCCGGACATCACTGTCGCCGATCTGTTCGAAGCCAACGCCCGCGCACTGGAGCCAGCGCAGCGTAACCTCGACCTTGCCTTGTCCGGACGAAGCAACACCATCGGCACGGTGCACTGGCACGACGTGACCTGCGGGCTGCCGCAAAGCTACGACATCATCCTCAGCAATCCGCCCTTCCATGTCGGCCGCGCGGACTTGCCGCAGCTGGGCCGCGCGTTTCTGCGCGTTGCCGCGGAGGCGCTGAACCCGCACGGACAAGTCTGGCTCGTTGCCAATCGCCACCTGCCCTACGAATCCTTGCTGGCCGAGTGCTTCGGTCAGGTGGACCACATCACAGCGCGCGACGGTTACAAAGTGATCCGCGCGCGGGAGCCGAAACGATGAAACTGGTGAAACTGATTGCCAACCTGGGATACGGCAGTCGCCGTGACGTGACCGCCATGTTCCGGGAGGGACGCATCACCGACCCCGATGGTGAGGTGCTGTATGCCGATGACAAGGTGCCGCACGCCGACATCCACGTCGATGGCGAACCGCTTGATCCACCTCCGGGGTTGGTGATCGCGATGCACAAACCCGTCGGCTACACCTGTTCCACCCGCGATCCGTCGCGGCTGGTGTACGACCTGCTGCCACCTCGCTTCCGTTCGCGTAACCCGCTGTTGTCTACGGTAGGACGGCTGGACCGTGACACCTCCGGCCTGTTGCTGTTTACCGACGACGGCCAGCTGTTGCACCGGATCATTTCACCCAAGGCCAGCGTCCCCAAGGTGTACGAAGCCGAGCTGGCGGAAGATCTTCGTGGCGACGAAGCCGTACTTTTCGCCGCCGGCACCTTGCTGCTGGACGGAGAAACCACGCCGCTGGTGCCGGCAAAGCTCGACGTGCTCGGCCCACGTCAGGCCCGCGTCGCCGTAACCGAAGGGCGCTATCACCAGGTACGTCGCATGTTCGCCGCCACCGGCAACGCCGTCATCGCGCTGCAACGTTCGGCGGTCGGAGGGTTGCGCTTGGACGATCTCGGCCTGGATGCGGGAGAGTGGCGCGCGTTGAGTGCGGACGAGATTGCGCGAGTGTTCGGTACAGGCGGGTAGGCGCTTGGCGCTCGCCAGCCATTTCGTCACCTTGATGCTGCGCGCCATCCAGGGCGCACAGCAAAAAACAAGGCGACGCTCACCCTTGGTGGACAATGCACTCGATCAGTTTTCCGGCAACGTACATGCACGAGACGATGTAGCTGCTGCTGCCGCCGCTGCCGTACCTGATCGGGATACCCGCCTGAGCCGCGGCGGTCAGCCAATTCTCAAGATTGTCGGGATTCCAGCCACCGTACAAAGTCCCATAGCCACCGCCAGATACTGGACTATGGCTGTAGTCTGGAATGGTGGCGCCGTTGCCGTCCATGGCCGTCCCTGGCACGTACTCGACACGGGAACCATCAATCACTCGAACGTACAAAGACGACCCATCCTGAAACTGTATACGCGATTTGAGCGAGCTGTTGCCGGAAAGATTGAAACTAATCCCCCAGCCACTGAATCCAACGGTGTCGTTCAACAGTCGACGGATGGTGTGAGGATTATTCATCCCGTCGATTACCAAATTGTATGTATTGATGAAACTGTTGCGAAAGTTTCCATCCGTGATGAACTGATACGCACTGGCAGGCTGATTCTTCGCAAGCACTCCCACCCCGCGTGCACCAGAAAAATCCTGCGGATAACTCAGGTTCACGAGCGCATGGAAGCTGTTGCCGTAGCTCTGCCAGGCATTGACCATGTCGCCAAAAAACAGGGCAACCTCCGGTTCGACATTGGTCTGGGTGATCTGGTACTGGTAGCCATTCTGGCAATATGCGCTCACTCTGGACTGTACGCGCTGGTCCGCCGAATCTTCCGGCGCTGACCACGGCTGATCTCCTGCGCATTGCCGATGTACTTCGTAACGGGCAATCATTCCGTTGGGCATGCTGTAAACGTAATGAACGCCGTGTGCCGTCGCTGCATGCTGCAAGGCAACCCCTTCGAACTGCGCGTCCGTCAGACAGGCGTCGCAACGATGGGCGGGATGACCGGACACGTCATTGGCAGTCATCAGCGCCGATACACTGATGGCAACCATGCTCGAAGATTTCAAGAAGTTCCGAATCATGAAAATACCCTCCGGTCGATTTTTCCCATTGAAATTCAGGCTACCCCCCCCGAGAAACAAGTCAAGCAGTCAAATGAAATCTCCAGTCCTGCCCGCTCGCAAACTCTTCGAGAAACCCGCCTGGGCTTAAGCCATCGCCTCCAGTCGCGCGAAGGCCAGCACCAGCCATTTCGGACCGGCACTCTCGAAGTTGACCTGCACTCGCGCGTGGGCACCCACGCCTTCGGCATCCATGATCGTGCCTTCGCCGAATTGCTCGTGGCGCACGCGCTGACCGAGGCGAAACCCGCCGGACGACTCCGGCTCAACACGCGACCGGCTGGCGAACGCGGTGGCCGGGCGCACCAGACTGATGCGCGGGCGCACTTCGCGGATCACCTCGGCGGGAATCTCGCGCAGGAATCGCGACGGCACCCCGAGCGTATCGATGCCATGGATCCGGCGTGATTCGGCGTAGGAAAGCACCAGTCGCTCGCGGGCACGAGTGATCCCGACGTAGGCCAGCCGACGCTCTTCTTCCAGCCGGCCCGGTGCGTCGAGCGAGCGTTGGGCCGGGAACAGACCTTCCTCCAAGCCGCCCAGATATACCAGCGGAAACTCCAATCCCTTGGCAGAGTGCAAGGTCATGAGCTGCACCCCGTCTTCCCATTGCTGCGCTTGGCCTTCACCGGCTTCCAGCGCGGCATAGGTCAGGAAAGCGACCAATTCGGGCATTTCCGCTTCTTCGCCCTCGCCGCCATCGCCGCCATCGCCGCGCGAGAAACGGCTGGCGACGGTAACCAGTTCATCAAGGTTGTCGGTGCGGGCATCGAGCAGGCCGCGCGATTCGTTGGCGTAATGGATCCGCAGGCCCGAGCGGGTGAGCACGTGGTCGATCTGTTCGGCCAGTGTCATCCCGACGGTTTCCTGCGCCAGCGCGTCGATCAGTTCGACGAACCCGCGCAGCGCGTTGCGCGCGCGCGCAGCGAGCGTGGTGGCGGCGATTTCGTTCTTCACCGCACTCCACAGCGGGATGCTCTCTTCCCGGGCGCGGGTGCGCACCTGTTCCAGCGTGCGCCCGCCGATGCCGCGTGTGGGCGTGTTGACGGCGCGTTCGAAGGCGGCGTCATCGGCACGATTGGCGATCAGGCGCAGATAGGCCAGCGTGTCCTTGATTTCGGCCCGCTCGAAGAAGCGCACGCCGCCGTACACGCGATACGGCAGGCCGGCTTGCATCAGCGCCTCTTCGAAGGCGCGCGACTGGGCGTTGGAGCGGTACAGGATGGCGCAATCCTGTGCCTGCCCGCCGCCGTCGATCCATTCGCGGATGCGGGTGACGGCGTAGCGGGCTTCGTCGTTTTCGTCGTGCGCGGCGAAGAGATCGAGCGGTTCGCCATCCGCGCCCTCGGTCCACAGGCGCTTGCCGAGACGGTCGGGATTGTTCGCGATCACCGCGTTGGCGGCGGCGAGGATGTTGGAGGTGGAGCGGTAGTTCTGTTCCAGCCGGATGGTCTGAGCGCCGGGGAAATCGCGCAGGAAATGCTGCACGTTCTCGACCCGCGCGCCGCGCCAGCCGTAGATCGATTGATCGTCGTCGCCCACGACGAGCACGTTGCCGGACTCGCCGGCCAACACGCGAACGAAGGCGTACTGGATGGTATTGGTGTCCTGGAACTCGTCGACCAGGATCTGGCCGAAACGCTGGCGGTAGTGCGCCAGCAGCGGCGCGTTCTTCAGCAGCAACTCGTGCGCGCGCAGCAGCAGCTCGGCGAAATCCACCAGCCCGGCGCGCTGACAGACCTCCTCGTACGCGGCATAGATGCGCAACAGCGGATCGCTCGCGGCATGGCCGCCCTGGATCACGCCGGCGCGTTTGCCTTCGTCCTTGTGCGCATTGATGAACCAGACCGCCTGGCGCGGCGGATAGCGGCCATCGTCCAGCTCCAGATCGGCGACGACACGCTTGACCAGGCGCAGCTGGTCGTCCGAATCGAGCACCTGAAAGCTTTCCGGCAACCCGGCCTCTTGCCAATGCAGTCGCAGCAACCGGTGCGCGATGCCGTGGAAGGTGCCGATCCACATGCCGCGCGTGCCATCGGGCATCAGCGCTTCGCAGCGCTGGCGCATTTCGCGCGCGGCCTTGTTGGTGAAGGTCACCGCCAGCACGCCCCACGGTGGCACGCCCATCACCTGGGTCAGCCAGGCGATGCGGTGGACCAGTACGCGGGTCTTGCCGGAACCGGCGCCGGCCAGGATCAGCAAGGGAGTGGCCGGCGCGGTGACGGCCTCGCGTTGGGCCTGATTCAGCCCGTCGAGCAAGTGGGAAACATCCATCCGGACATTGTAGGGAGCCCCGGACAAGCACTCCAAAAGTTCTATACTCCATTCCCGATTCTGGCGCGCGCCCACCTATCCGGCATGTTCAAGGGGAAGCCCGGCAAACACATCCTCACCTGTTGGCTCCGACAGGTGCTGTGGCTCATGTTGCTGCTCGCGCCCATCACATCGCAGGCGGTGGTGCGCGACTATTACTTCCGCATGCTCGACAGCCGTCACGGGCTGTCGCAGAGCACCGTCACGGCGATGCTTCAGGATCGCACCGGCTTCGTCTGGATAGCGACGCAAGGCGATCTGCACCGCTTCGATGGACACGCTTTCCAGCCACTCGACGGGCTGGCCCGACACGGCAGACTGCCGAGCTTCGTGCGAGCGATGGCCGAGGACGATCGCGGACGCATCCATCTGGGCACGTTGCAGGACGGACTGTTCATTTTCGATCCGGCGCAGTCCCGCGTCGAGCATGCACAGGCGGAACCGGGCCTGCCCGATGGTCGCATCGACGCCCTGGTGTACCAGACTGGTACAGGTCTGTGGATCGGCTGGCGTGGCGGCGTCGGCCTGTTCGATCCGGAAGGCGGGCACTACCACGCACTCCAGGATCTGGTCTTTTCACCCTCGCAAGCCGCGGATGGCGGGCTGTCGCAGTCGGTGCAGGCGATGGCTCTGGATCCTGACGGCATCCTGTGGGTCGCCGCCACGCATGGCCTGTATCGCATCGACACGGCCACCCGTCAGGCCGAGCAACGTTCGACCGGTGTCGTCAACGCGTTGCTGGTGGATGCCGAAGGCGACCTCTGGATGGGCACGCCAACCGGCCTTTACCGCCAGCAACGCGGTGCGGCCATGGCCGCATTGGCCTGGCCGCAACGCACGTCCTCCGGCGAGGCACCATGCTGCGAGCCGATCGCATTGGCACAAGCCGCCGATGGTGCGATCTGGATGTCGGTACGCGACGGCACCATCTGGCGCTACGACCCGCTCATCGGCGAGGCGCAGGCATTGCCCGCCAGCCCCTGGGTCGACGGCATGCTGGCGGAAGTCGGCATGCCGCGCATGATGATCGACCGATCCAACCTGCTGTGGCTGGGCGGCTTGGCCCGCGGCGTCGCCACCACGCCTGCCTCGGGCACGCCATTCCGTGCGGTGTTCGACATGGATCCATCCCGCGACCCGCTGACGGGCAACTTCATCCGCGCCATATTCGAAGGAAATGACGGCGAGCTGTGGCTGGGCACCCTCGCCGGACTTCGGCGGTATGAGCCGTTGCGCGATCATTTCGATACCTTCGAGAACGCTCTTCCGTTGCCGGAAGGCGTGAGCCAGACCACACACACCCCCGTCGTCACCGCAATCGGCCCCGTGGGTGACGGCAAGCTCTGGCTGGCCACGCACGTCGGCCTGTATCGCTTCGACCCGCAACAACCCACCAGCGCAGAACCGATCCCGCTGCCGGGCGGTCCGGCACACCTGCGCGTGATGGCCCGGGCACGCGACGGTTCGCTCTGGATAGGCCACGGCAACTACGGCCTGTTGCGTCTGGACCCGACAACCGGTGAGGGCACGCCGATGCCACCTCGGCCCGACGTGGACGGTGCGCACCAGCAGGAAGTCGTGACCGCAATCATCGAGGACTCGCGTGGCCGCATCTGGGTGGGCGGAACCCGAGGAGTAAGCCTGTTCGATCCCGACAGCCAAACCTTTCGCAACTTCGTGCATGATCCGGAACGCTCCGATTCACTCTCGGGCAACATCGTGCGGGCGATCCATGAAACCCGCGATGGCCTGATCTGGATCGGAAGCCACCACGGGTTGGATCAGGTGATCGAATCCACCAGCGGCCAGATCAGCTTCCGTTCCTGGCCGTTTTCCGGTGAGAGTGCCGACTGGGTCGTGTACGGCATCGCCGAAGACAACGCGGGTCGTCTCTGGTTGAGCGGAAACAACGGGATCGTGCGGGTGGACCGGGGCGATGGCACCCAGGTCCGCTTCGGTCTCACCGCCGGGCTGCAGGATCTGGAGTTCAATGGCGGCGCGGTGGCGATGCTGCGCGACGGGCAACTGGCCTTCGGTGGCATCCGCGGTTTCAACCTCGTCGATCCGGCCCGGGTACAGCCCAGCCGCTTCGATGCCCCGGTGGCGCTGACCTGGATCGGTGCGGGGCGGCGTTCGCCGACCGCTCTGGTGACGCAATTTTCGACTATTTCCATCCCGCAGCAGCACCGCGTGCTGAGTCTGGGCTTTGCCGCGCTCGACTACACCGCGCCGGAGAACAACCTGTTCTCCTGGCGGCTGGAAGGCTTCGATCCGGAATTCAGCACACCTGCGCCACGCTCCTCGGTGGTCTATACCAACCTTGCGCCCGGCCAGTACCTGTTCCGGGCACGCGCCACCAACCATGCCGGCATGTGGGGCAGCAACGAACTGCGCGTGACCGTGAACGTATTGCCGCCGTGGTGGCGTTCGACATGGGCGTATGCCGTCTATGCCCTCCTGCTGGCAGGGATGGCCGGTCTGTTGTGGCGGCTGCAACGCCAGCGCAGCGCGTACCGCGCCAGCCTGATGGCGCAAATCCGCGAGCGCGAAGACCGCCTGAAGCTGTCCCTGTGGGGCGCCGGCGATTCGTTCTGGGACTGGGACCTGCGCAGCAACCAAATCCACCGCATCGGCGCCGATCACCTGCTGCACGTGCCGGCGGACCAGCAGCTCAGCACCGAAGAATGGCGGCACCATGCCATCCACCCCGATGACCTGCCGCGCATGCAGTACCTGATGCAGGAACACCTGGAAGGACGCAGCGAGGCCTACGAGTCCGAGCATCGCGTCCGCAACGCGCGCGGCGAATGGATCTGGGTGCGCGCACGCGGCAAGGTGGTCGAGTACGATGCCGATTTCAACCCGCTGCGGGTGGCCGGCACGGCGCGCGACATCACCGCCAGCCGCCATGCCGACCGCGAACGCCGCATCGCCACGGAGGTGCTGCGCAGCATGAACGAAGCGGTGGCGGTGATCGACCTGAACTTGCGCTTCGTCTCGGTCAACCCCGCGTTTTCCCGCATCACCGGTTACAACGAGCACGATGTCATCGGCATGCCGACCAGCCTGCTCGAAAGCACCCAGCACCCGCCCGAGTTCTACCGCCGTGCTCACGAGGAACTCACCGTCAAAGGCCACTACAAGGGGGAAGTGTGGCTGCGCCGTGCCGATGGCGAAGAATTCCTCGGCTGGGTCGAGCAGAACGAAGTCTGCGACGAGGGCGGCATGCGCACGCACTTCGTGTCCGTGGTCAACGACATCACCGACAAGAAGCGGGCCGAACAGGAACTGCGCTATCTGGCCAACTACGACACCCTCACCGGGCTGCCAAACCGCGGCCTGTTGTCCGAGCGTCTGGCCCGCGCCGTGGTGCGGGCACGCCGCAACGAAACCCGTGTCGCGGTGCTGTTCCTGGATCTGGATCACTTCAAGGTCGTCAATGATTCGCTTGGGCACGCTGCCGGCGATCGCATCCTCAAGTCCTCCGCAGCCCGCCTGCTCGGCGTGGTCGGCAGTTCCGATACCGTGGCACGGCTGGGTGGCGACGAATTCACCATCGTCATGGAGGATGTCGGCGATCCGGCCAGCGTCACCGCGATGGCCGAGGCCGTGATCGCCGCCTTCGGCGAGCCGGTGCTGAACGAAGGCCATGGCGATATCGTGATCTCGCCTTCGATCGGCATCTCGCTGTTCCCCGAACACGCACAGGTTCCGACCGACCTGCTGAAGTTCGCCGATGCCGCGATGTATCGCGCCAAGGAGCGTGGCCGCAATACCTTCCAGTTCTACGATGAATCCATGGATGCCGAAGTGCGGCGGCGCGCGACCATGACCGCCGCATTGCGGCGCGCGCTGGACCGCAACGAGTTGCATCTGGCGTTCCAGCCGCGCCAGTCGTTGTTCGATGGCCGCGTCACCGGCGTCGAGGCACTGCTGCGCTGGAACAGCGAGGAATTCGGCGAAGTGCAGCCCGGCGTGTTCATCCCGCTGGCGGAGGAAACCGGACTCATCCTTCCGATCGGGGAATGGGTGCTGGAGCAGGCTTGTCGTTGCCTGTGCCGCTGGCGCGAGCAGGGCATCGAGAATGTCGGCGTGGCGGTGAACATCTCCGTGCTCCAGCTGCTGCGCGGCAACATTCCCGCCAGCGTCGCCCGCGTGCTGGCCGCCACGGGCCTGCCCCCCTCGTGCCTGGAACTGGAACTGACCGAGAGCATGGTGATGGCCAACGCCGAGCAGACCATCACCATCCTGCGCGACCTCAAGCGCCTCGGGGTCAGCATCGCCATCGACGATTTCGGCACCGGCTATTCCTCGTTGATCTACCTCAAGCGGCTGCCGATCGACACGCTCAAGATCGACAAGGAGTTCGTCGGCGACCTCACCCGCGACCCGGACGACGAAGCCATCACCGCCACGATCATCTCGATGGCGCATTCACTCGGGCTGACCGTGATCGCCGAAGGCGTGGAGACGCCCGAACAGCTTCGCTATCTGCGTGAACACGGTTGCGACGAGGTGCAGGGCTTCCTGCTGGCGCGACCGATGCAGGCCGACGACTGTCTCGACTTCCTGCGCCGCCACGCCGAGCAGTGGAACGACTTGCCGGTGGGTTGACCGGCTCCGGGTCGCCGCCTATCGTGCCGCAATGACCTCACCCGATTTGCGCCCGCAACTGGATGCCCTCACCGCCAAGCTCGACGAACTGGGCGATGCGCTGGCGCGTCTGATGGACGAGAACCGCAGCCTGCGCGCCAGCCAGGAGCAGCTCATCGGCGAGCGCGCCGCGCTGCTTTCCAAGAACGAACAGGCGCGCTCCCGGGTGGAAGCGATGATCCTGCGACTCAAGTCGTTGGAGCACAACGCATGAGCGAGCCCGTCGCCCTCCGCATCGCCGACCGCGAATACACCGTCGCCTGCGAACCCCACGAACGCGACAGCCTGCTGGATGCCGCTCGCATGCTGGATTCGCGCATGCGCGACATCCGCAGCGCCAACCGCATGGCCGGCATCGATCGCATCGCCGTCCTGGCAGCGCTCAATCTCGCGCATGAACTGATGCAGGCCCGTCGTGGCGAGGACGACCAGCAGCGCGATATCGCGCTCACCCTCGACACGCTGTCGCGCAAGCTCGACCGATTGCTGGCCATCGTCGGCCGCTGACACGCGCCGGGTCTAGACATTGGTCGAAAACCGCCTGAATTTCGACCAAAGGCGAATGGTCGCCTTCTGAAACCCGACCGCAGACTCGCCCTCACTGCACTGACCAGAGGGAGGGAACGCAGATGGAAAGGGCGGCGAAGATCGCACGTACGGCACTGTTCACGGCCATGGTGGCCGCGTTCGGCATGTCTCATGCAGCACACGCGCAAAGCGACCGCGAGCAGGCATTGGAAGCTCGGGTCGCGGAGCTGGAACGACTGGTCAACGCACTGTTGAGCCAGCAGCAGCACACCGAAACGCAAATCGAGGAAGTGAAGGCGGTACAGGCGCAACAGCCGGCACCCACGCCGGCAGGCAAGGCGCCGATCCAGAACATCACCCTGGCACCGGCCGCACTGCCAGGCACCACGGTGAAGCTTGGGGGCTTCATCAAGGCCGATTTCATGGCCACACGCACTGGCGACGGCCAGCTCGCCGACAGCGCCGTGGGACGTGCGCTCTATCTTCCGAGTCAGACACCGGTGGGCGGCGAGTCGTCCAGCGTGGATTACGACGCGCATGCCAAGTTCTCGCGCTTCAATGTCGGCATCGACAGTGTCACCGAAGCCGGCAACAAGCTCGGTGCGTTCTTCGAGGTGGATTTCTTCGGCAACGCCCTCGGCAATCAGAACGCCACCAACACCTACGGCACCACGGTCCGGCACGCCTACATGTACTGGAACAGCTGGTTGGCGGGCCAGACATGGTCGAACCTCATGGACCTGTCCGCCTTGCCCGAAGCAGTGGACTTCCTCGGGCCCACCGATGGATTGCTGTTCGTGCGCCAGACACAGCTGCGCTACACCTCCGGCGGCTTCAGCGTGGCACTGGAGAATCCGGAAACGACGCTGATCGGCGTGGGCGCATCCGACCGTGGCGCGCTGCCGGACCTGACGATGCGTTACGGCTGGAAGGGCGACTGGGGCACGTTCGGCGTCGGCGCGATCCTGCGTCAGCTCCGGGTGGATCGCACCAGCGGCAGCGACAGCGAGTTCGCCGGCGGTGTCACGCTGGGCGGCAAGTGGGTGCTGAGCGCGAATGACGATTTGCGCTACCAGTTCACCGTTGGCGAGGGCATCAACCGCTACATCGGCCTTGCCATCACCGCCGATGCGGCACTCGACGCGGCTGGCGATCTGGACAGCATCGGTGCCATGGCCGGCTACGTCGGCTGGCGTCACGTCTTCAACTCCAGGCTGCGCAGCAACGTGATCTACGCCCGCAGCGATTACGACAACGACGCGGCACTCACGGGATTGGGCGTCACCAAATCGGTCCAGAGCCTGCGCGCCAACATCTTCTATTCACCGTTGCCGAAGATCGATGTGGGCGCCGAGCTGATGTTCGGCAAACGCGAGTTGGAAAGCGGCGCAGATGGCGACATCACGCGTCTGCAATTCACCACCAAGTACAGCTTCTGATCCATTGCCGGCGGGCCGCCGGCAGCGCCCGCCCACATGGCCCTGTCGTGCCTACTCGCAGGGCCAGCCCGCAATAAAAACCATCATTGGAGGGGAACCACGCCATGTCCAGCACCACCGTCCCGCCTTCGGGCGCACTGACCAAGGGCCACAAGAAGGTCATCTTCGCATCCAGCCTCGGCACCGTTTTCGAGTGGTACGACTTTTATCTCTACGGCTCGCTCGCGGTCATCATCGCGCGCCAGTTCTTCAGCGGCGTCAACGAAACCACCGGCATGATCTTCGCGCTGCTGGCATTCGCGGCCGGGTTTTTCGTTCGCCCGTTCGGTGCTGCCTTTTTCGGCAGCCTCGGCGATCGGATCGGCCGCAAGTACACGTTTCTCATCACGATTCTCATCATGGGCATCTCGACCTTCCTGGTCGGCGTGCTGCCCAACTACGCCACGATCGGTTTTGCCGCCCCGGTGATCCTCATCGTGCTGCGACTGGCCCAAGGCCTGGCGATGGGCGGCGAGTACGGCGGTGCCGCCACCTACGTGGCAGAGCACGCTCCACCGGGCAAGCGCGGCCTCTACACCAGCTTCATCCAGACCACCGCGACGCTCGGCCTGTTCCTGTCGTTGGCGGTGATTCTCGGTTGTCGCTATGCATTGGGCGTCGAAGCGTTCGAGGACTGGGGCTGGCGCATTCCGTTCCTCGGGTCGATCGTGCTGCTCGGCATTTCTGTGTGGATTCGTCTGCAGCTGTCCGAGTCGCCGCTGTTCAAGCAAATGAAAGCCGAAGGCAAGGGCTCCAAGAAGCCGTTCCGCGAGTCGCTCCAGGGTGGCAACCTCAAGTTGATGGTGCTGGTGCTGATCGGCGCGACTGCGGGTCAGGCGGTGGTCTGGTACGCCGGGCAGTTCTACGCGCTGTTCTTCCTGCAGAGCATGCTCAAGGTCGATCTGGCGTGGTCGTACCTGCTGATCGCCGCTGCCTTGTTGCTGGGCACGCCGTTCTTCCTGTTCTTCGGCTGGCTGTCGGACAAGATCGGCCGCAAGAAGATCATCATGACCGGCTGTCTGATCGCGGCACTGACGTATTTCCCGATCTTCAAGGGCATCACCCACTACGCCAATCCGGCCATCGGCGAGGCCACCGAAAGCTCGCCTGCCGTCGTGCTGGCCGATCCGTCCACGTGCAGCTTCCAGTTCGATCCGGTCGGCATCCGCAAGTTCACCAGCTCCTGCGACGTGGCCACTGCCGCACTTGCCCGTGCCGGTGTGCCTTACAGCGTCGAGGCCGCCCCGGCCGGATCGCTGGCGCAGATCCGTGTCGGCCAGAGCAGCGTGCCCTCGTACGAGGCCGACGGTCTGACGGGTGAACCGCTCACCGCGGCACGCGGCAAGTTCGGTGCCGAGCTGAAGACTGCGTTGACTTCCGCCGGTTATCCGGAGAAGGCCGACACGTCGCGCATCAACATTCCAATGACGGTTCTGCTGCTTTGGATCCTGGTGATCTACGTGACGATGGTCTACGGCCCGATCGCGGCGTATCTGGTGGAATTGTTCCCGACCAAGATCCGCTACACCTCGATGTCCCTGCCCTACCACATCGGCAACGGCTGGTTCGGCGGCTTCCTGCCGGCGATCTCTTTCGCCCTGGTGGCCGGCACCGGCAACATCTACTACGGCCTCTGGTATCCGATCGGCATCGCGGTGATGACATTGGTCGTCGGCACGTTGTTCCTGCGTGAAACCAGGAACGTGGATATCACGCAGTGACCGGGCGCTGATCCGGTGTGCAAGCGGCGGCCTTCAGGGGCCGCCGCTTTTTTCGGGCGGCTGCCTCGTCGCGTGCGATGCAGCCCGAGGGTGGACCGGTACGGCTGTCGCAAGGACAGGGAAGGCCGCGCCTGCAAGTGCGCCTCTCAGATCGGATGCGCGTCCAGGAAGGCCCGGACGCGCGGCACGATCAGGCCGGCCTTGTCTTCCAGCACGTAATGGCCTGCATCGTCGAAGATCAGGGTTTGCGCGTTCGGCAGGCGCTGTTCGAAACCACGCAGGAAATGGGCGTCGAACACGAAATCGCGCAAGCCCCACACCAATATCGCGGGAACCTGCGCGAACTCGGGCAGGCGTCGCCCGGCTTCATCCACCAAGGCCCAGGCCGGATCGCCGGGTCGTAGAGGGATGTCCTGCACGAAGCGAAGCGTTGCGATGCGATTGGCCCACGAGTCGTAAGGGGCCACATAGGCAGCCCGCACATCCGAGGGCATGCGGTGCGCCACGCCGACATGGGATGCAGCGCTGGAGAACGCGTTGAATCCCCGGATCGCCAACGTCCCGAGCGAAGAATCACGCCCAAGTTTCAATTGCCACGGCATCGGTTTTTCCGCCGGCAACGGGAAGGCCGCCGTGTTGAGGATCACCAACCGCGCAATACGCGATGGATCACGCAGCGCCCAGCCGAAACCGATCATCCCACCCCAGTCATGCACTGCCAGGGTGACCTTGCCCTGCACGCCGAGATGATCCAGCAGCGCAGCCAGATCATCCACGCGTGACGCCAGCGTGTAGCGATAGGCCTCGTCGCCGGGCTTGTCCGACAGTCCCATGCCGACGTGATCGGGCACGATGCAGCGATAGCGTTCCGACAATCCTGAAACCAATTTGCGCCAGTAATAACTCCACGACGGATTGCCATGCAGCATCACCACCACGTCGCCATCACGCGGACCCTCATCCAGATAACTCATCGCGATACCGGGACGGACCTCGAATCGCTGCGGGATGAAGGGGTAATCGGGATAGTGCATGGCGAGGCGTCGTTGAGAGGAAGTCGGGAAGGGAAGCGGGATGTCAGCGTGTGCCGAAATCCAGCACCACCACCAGCGGGTCATGGTCGGAAGAGCGGTACGGATCGGGTGCATACCAACTCGCGTCGCGATGTTGGCGCTGGTAATCGAACGCTTCCGATTCGTCGGAGTTGATGTGCCATTCCGCCGCCGCACGCAGATGCGGCAGCAGCCCTGCGGAGAGCAGCGCATGGTCGAGGCGGGCACTGTAGCCACGGAAATTGTAGCTGTAGGGCTGCTTGACGCCGGCTTCGGCGAAGGCATCCCGCCACCCGGCCTCGTGGAGCGCTCGCAGCGGATCTTCCTGCGCATGGCTGTTGAGGTCGCCCAGGATCAGCGTGCCCTTGCCGGGCTCGCCGGTCGGCGCGGTCTTGAGCCAGGCATCCAATTCGCGTGCGGCCTGGGTGCGTGTCGCATTCCAGCAGGACTGCCCGTCACGCTGATCAAGGTCGGCACCGGCCGCCTCCGTGCAGCCCTTGGACTTGAAATGGTTGGCGACCACGTTGAACACCGCATCGCCGCCTGCCACGCGGAAGGCCTGAATCAGCGGCACGCGATGGCGCGAGGAAAACACGCCGTCAACCAGCACACGCGGCTCACCGAGCGGAGTGACGCGGTTCTCGCGATGAATCATCGCCACACGCATCACGTCCTCGCCCGGCCCTTTGCCGGCATCCACCAGCCGATAGCCTGCGTCCGGCCACTGCGTGTTCAGTGCGGCAACGAGTTGCGCAAGGCTGCTGCTGCGGCCGTAGCCGTCATTTTCCACTTCCATCAGCGCCGCGACATCGGGCTTCAACGCGACGATGGCCGCAACGAGCTTGTCGCGCTGACGGTTCATCTCGGTGACGTTGGCCGCGCCGCGCGCGGTGGGAAAACCACGCCCCTGGCCATCGCCGTTGAACCAGTTGAACAGGTTGAAGCTGGCGACGCGGATGCCTTCGGGCAGTTCCGGTACCGCTGGACGCGGCGCCTGCTCGATTCGTTCCAGCGGTTCGGTCAATTGCAAGCGCCAGCCCATCATGTGCTGGAGGATGCCCTCGGCCCCGTGCACGACACTGCCTGCGCGAAGCGGCGTCTGGGCCGAAAGCGGCTCGGGCAGGAACCAGAGTGTGCCCGGGTACTCGCCATCGCGGTTGTCATCGAGCACCAGACGGCGGCGCTGGTTGTCCTGGTGCCGTGCATCGGCGGCCTGACCCGGAGGGTGGCGTTCCGTCGGGCTGAACTGGCGAGAGCCGAAACTGGTGGCCAACTCGCCGAAACGCAACAGTCCATCGTTGCCGGTGACGGTCAGAGGCACCTTGATGCGGAGCCACATGCCCTCGTAGGACTCCCAGTCCTCCACCGAAACCGGCGGGGCCTCGATGTCGGTCACCGGCGCCGCGCCGCGCCCGAGCACATTCACGGCCGCGGCCTTCACCGCGGTCTGGCTGCCGCCGCCACGCTCGATTTCGGTCACTTCGCCGGATACGCGCACGCGATCCCCGCGACGTACCTTGGGCAGGCTGCCGCGCGGCCAGGTCACGAAGATGCCATCGGAGGTGGTGGGGTCACCATCGTCCTCACCGACCGCATCCTGCATGAAAAACCCGTCCATTCCGGCAACGAAATTGCCGGTTACCACGCCCTGTATGTCGACGCTCTCGCCGAGGTACGGGCTGACCGTCTCGGCACCCTGAATCCTGCCGATGGGCAGCGCCGCCGGAGCGCTTTCGCCGTCGCCCAGTACCTCGGGCAGACCGCAACCGGTCACCGCCACGAAAAGCAGAGCCAGCCCGAGTGCACGCGTTGTGTTTCTCATTCCCATCCCCGGAAACGCAGACGCCGCCCGAAGGCGGCGCCACCATGCGGATGCGACAAGCTTACTTCAGGTTGTCGATCATCCATTTGACCGATGCCTCGACCTGTTCGTCGGTCAGTGCCGGATTGCCGCCGCGTGCCGGCATCAAGCCGGAGCTGCCGGTAAAACCGTCGATGGCATGGCGCACGAGCGTATCGACACCTTGCGCGAGGCGTGCATCCCAATGCGCGTGGTCGAGCGTGGGGGAACCGCCGGCGCCGGTGTTGTGGCAGGCCGCGCAAAGCTTGGTGTAGATGATCGAGCCATCCAGGGTGCCGTCATAGGCCACCTGCGAGGCGGCAGCTTGACGTGCTGCCTCGGCTGCCGCTGCCGCTGCGGCGGCACCGGAAGTGCCGGCATAAACGCCGCCGACGGGCTTGATGCGCTCTTCGGTACGCGCCTGTGCGGTTGGATCGGCATCGCGCGGCTGCTTGGTGCCGACGTAGAAGCCTATCCCGACGAGAACAAGAACCACGAACGCCAGAAAGGCGATGATCAGCGAGAAGCGCTTCAGGAATTTCAGATCGTTACTCACGCGACACCTTTGGCTGCGGCTGAAGGCAAGGCAGGAAAGCGGTGGATTATAGCTGCCGCACGCCCCGGCACGAAAGCTGCGCAATGCGCCGGGAGGGCAACTCAGGGCGAAATCGCATCCAGACAGGCCCGCGTGGCTCCATCCAGTTCGGCCACCAGCCTCAGCGCGCCGAGATTCTGCTCGAGCTGCGCGACCGACGAGCACCCCAGAATCGTCGTGGACACCTTGGGGTTGTGCAGACACCAGGCGATCGCCAATGTTGCCGCCGGCACACCACGCTCAGCTGCCAGCGCCACCAGTCTGGCGACGGCCGCCTCGCGCGCTTTCCGCTGATCGGAATACATCATGCCCGGCCGCCAGCCGTGGTCCTGTCGCGCCAGGCGCGAACCTTCAGGCACGGCGCCTTCGGCGTACTTGCCCGAGAGCAATCCCGACGCCAGCGGCGACCAGGTCATCAAGCCCAGACCCAATTCGTCGTACAGGCCGGCGTATTCCAGTTCCACCCGTTCGCGATGCAGCACGTTGTACTGCGCTTGCTCGGTGGCGGGCACCGCCATCCCGTGCGAGCGCGCGATTCGCGCCGCCGCACGGATCATTTCCGCCGGCCATTCCGACGTGCCCCAGTAGAGCACCTTGCCGGCACGCACCAGTTGATCCATCGCCGCCACTGTCTCTTCGACCGGCGTGTCCGGATCCGGGCGATGGCAAAGAAACAGGTCCAGATACTCCACCCGCAAGCGGCGCAAGGCCGCGTCGCAGGCGTCGCGCAGGTGCTTGCGCGAGAGCCCGCGCTGGGTTGGTCGCGGATCGGCGACCGGCCCGAAGCAGGCCTTGCTGGTCACGCAGACGCTGTCGCGCGGGAGACGAAGATCGGCCAGCACATCGCCCAGCAACGCTTCGGCAGCACCGTGGGCATAGTTCTCGGCACTGTCGAACAGGTTGATGCCGGCGTCGTAGGCGCATGCGACCAGTTCGCGAACCTCGGTGCGCCCGAGCGTTCCACCGAACGTGACCCATGCCCCCAGAGACAGGGCCGATACCTGCAGGCCGCTATGGCCCAGTCGGCGGTATTCCACGGCTCTTTTCCTCGCGTCGCGTCATGCCCGCGACAGGATAGCCGCGAAAAGGACGCTCAGCGCCCGCGCGCCAACGGCAAATCGGCCGATTGCCACGCGCCGATGCCACCATCGAGCCAATAGACCTTGGGGAACCCGGCCTTGACCAGGCGCCTGGCCGCCTGCGCCGACACCATGCCGGTGCGGCAAACCAGCGCCACCGGCAGTTCGCGCGCCTTGGCGAGCTGTTTGTTCTCCGGGTCGAATTGGCTCATCACCACATTCTTCGAACCGACGATGTGACCCTTCTCGAAGTCGTTCATCGGGCTGACATCCACCACCAGCGCGTTCTCGCGGTTGATGAGCTGGGTCAGCAGCGCAGGCGACAGCGCCTTGTAGCCGCGCGTGAAGCGCGAGAACTCATTGGCGACCAGCGCCAGCGTGACGGCGACGAAGGCCAGCGACAGGATCGGGTGGCTGGCGAAGAACTCGGGCAGGCGTTCGAGGAACACGGCAGGCGTCCTTGTCGTCAATCACCCAGCTCGCGCATGAACTCGGGGGTGGCGAGCGCGGCGCGATGGACGTCGACATTGTAGTAACGGGTGGGGAAGCTCTTGGACTGCGCGCCGCGCTCGCGGAAACCGGACAATTCGCCGCCCTTGCGCGCCAAGGTGCAGCTCCACCAGCCGGTGGGGTAGCACGGCTGCGGGAACGGCAGGGTGCGGCAGTACGCGAATCCGGCGGCGGCCATGTGATGGCGCATCGCCTTGATCAACGAGAGGTGGATCAGCGGGGATTCGGATTGCTGCACCAGAATGCCGCCTGGACGCAATGCGCGGGCGCAGGACGCGTAGAAGGCTTCGTTGAACAAGCCTTCGGCGGGCCCGACCGGATCCGTGGAATCCACGATGATCACGTCGATGCTCTCGGGCGCGGCGTTCTTCATGTACGCGATGCCGTCGTCGAACAACAGCTCGGCGCGCGGATCGGCGTTGGAATCGCACAGCTCGGGGAAGTGCTTTTCCGCCATGCGCGTGACCTGCTCGTCGATGTCGACCTGCACCGCGTGCTCGACTTCCTTGTGCTTGAGCACCTCACGCAAGGTGCCGCAATCGCCGCCGCCGATGATCACCACGCGCTTGGGATTGCTGTGGGTGAACAGCACCGGATGCGCCATCATCTCGTGATAGAGGAAGTTGTCGCGGCTGGTCAGCATGATCGCGCCATCGATCACCATCAGGTTGCCCCAGTCGGTGGTCTCCCAGATTTCGATCTTCTGGAACGGCGACTGCACTTCGTCCAGCTTGCCCTTGACCCGGAAACCGATGGCCGAACCGGAATGTTCGAAGTTTTCGTAGAACCAAGTGGCGTTGGTGGTCATTGCGGTTCCGTGGAAAGGGACGTGTCAGCCGACCGATTGTACAGGAACGCAGCCTCGTACCGAATGGCGACGCCCTGCCCTGCTAACATTTCCCGTTCGCCGGCAGCCCGCCGGCACGATTTTCCGGAGCAATGCCGCCGATGATCGCGTGGACCACCGACGACGCCCGCCGCACCTACTCCATCGCCCACTGGGGCGAAGGCTATTTCGACATCGACGCACAGGGACGTGTCACCGTACGCCCGCGCGGCACCACGGGCCCAGAGATTCCGTTACCACAAGCGGTCGACGCAGCCTTGGCCGACGGCATGAAATTGCCGCTGCTGCTGCGCTTCTCCGACATCCTCGGGCACCGACTGGGTCGCTTGCAGGCGGCGTTCGGCCAGGCCATGGCCGATCTGGACTATCGCGGCGGCTATACCGCGATCTACCCGATCAAGGTCAACCAGCACCGCGGCGTGGCCGGCGAGCTGGCTGCGCACACGGGTGAAGGGTTCGGGCTGGAGGCAGGCTCCAAGCCGGAGCTGATGGCGGTTCTGGCGCTCTCGCGCCCCGGCGGCACGATCGTTTGCAACGGGTACAAGGATCGCGAATACATCCGTCTGGCCCTGGTCGGACGAAAGCTGGGGCTCAATACCTTCATCGTGATCGAGAAGGCCTCCGAACTGGCGCTGGTGATCGAGGAAGCTGCCGCGCTGGGTGTACGTCCCGGATTGGGCGTGCGCATGCGTCTGGCGTCGCTGGGTGCCGGCAAATGGCAGAACTCCGGTGGCGACAAGGCCAAGTTCGGACTTTCGCCGCGCCAGTTGCTCGACCTGATCGCGCAGTTGCGCCAAGCCAATCTGCTCGACTGCCTGCAATTGCTGCATTTCCACATGGGCAGCCAGATCTCCAACGTGCGCGATCTCGCCAACGGCATGCGCGAAGCGGTGCGGTACTTCGTCGAAGTCTCCCGCGCCGGCTGCGCGATCCGCTACATGGACGTGGGCGGCGGTCTCGGCGTGGATTACGAAGGGACGCGCTCGCGCAGTTTCTGCTCGATCAACTACGGCTTGCATCAATACGCCACCACCATTGTCCAGCCGCTGGCCGAAGCCTGCGCCGAGCATGGCTTGCCGGCGCCGCGCGTGCTGACCGAGTCCGGTCGCGCCCTGACGGCGCACCACGCCGTGCTGGTCACCAATGTCTCGGAAGTGGAAACCGCGCCCCAAGGCGCGGTGCCGCCAGCGGAAGACGATGAGCCCAACGTGATCCGCCATTTGCGCGAAGTGCATGCGGCGCTGGGCGAACGTCCCGCGTTGGAGTTGTTCCAGGAAGCCCAGCATTACCAGTCCGAAGGATTGGATCTGTATGCGCTGGGACAGCTGGATTTGCGCCAACGCGCCCGCCTCGATGACCTGTTCTACGCCATCGCCCATACGGTGCGCGCTCGTTTGAGCTACGACGAAAAAAGCCATCGCGCCGTCCTCGACGAGCTCGCCGAACGCCTGGTGGACAAGTATTTCGTCAATTTCTCGGTGTTCGAATCGATTCCCGATGTCTGGGCCATCGATCAGATCTTCCCGATCCTGCCGATCGCGCGTCTGGATGAAGCGCCGACACGGCGCGGCGTGATTGCCGACCTGACCTGCGATTCGGACGGCCGCATCGATCAGTACGTCGACGATGGCGACCTGGATACCTCGATGGCACTGCATCCGCCCCGCCCGGGCGAGAGCTATCGCCTCGGTTTCTTCATGGTCGGCGCCTACCAGGACACCTTGGGCGATATCCACAACCTGTTCGGCGACACCGATGCGGTGAACCTTCGGATCGAGGGGGACAGCTATCGTCTGGAGCTTAATCGCCGCGGCGATACCTCCGACGTGATGCTCGACTACGTCGGCTACGACCTTGCCGCGCTGCGCTCGCGTTATGCCGCACTCGTGGACGCCGCCGGACTGTCTGCCGAAGCATCTGCCCATCTGGCGGAAACGCTCGAAGCCGGCCTCACCGGCTACACCTATCTGGCCGACGAATCCCAGGCCTGAACCCGACAGGAGTCTTTCCCGTGTCCACCTCGCTCGTCTGTGGCTTCATTGGTCTCGGCGCCATGGGCGCGCCGATGGCCGGACATCTGGCTGCCCAAGGGCTGCTCTCGGTGGTCGGCAACCGCACTGTCGCCAAGGCCGTTGCATTGGCAGGCGAGTTGAACACGAAGGCTGCGCAATCGCCGCGCGACTTCGCCGGCTGCAATGCCGTGTTCTTGTGTGTGTCCGCGGATGCCGACGTGATGGAAAACGTCAGCGCGCTGGCCGACGTGCTGACGCCCGGCAGCGTGGTCGTGGATCACTCGACGATCGCGCGCGATACCGCGTTGGCCGCGGCCGCCTTGCTCGCCGATCGCGGCATCGCCTTCATCGACGCGCCGGTATCTGGCGGTGTCGAGGGCGCGCGCAACGGGAAGCTGTCGATCATGTGCGGCGGCGACGCTGCCCTGCTGGAACAAGTGAGGCCAGCACTGGCCTGCTACGCCGCGCGCATCTCGCTGATGGGCGATATCGGTGCCGGACAGGCCACCAAGGCGGTGAATCAGGTAATGGTCGCCGGTATCAACGAAGCCGTCTGTGAGGCGCTGGCGCTCGGTGCCAAATTAGGGCTGGATGCGGAAACCTTGCTGCCCACGCTCGCCTCGGGCGCGGCCTCCAACTGGTTCCTCGACAAACGTGGCGCCACGATGTTGCGCGGCGAGTTCGTGCCCGGTTTCAAGTGCGCGCACATGCTCAAGGACCTCCATATCGTCAAAGCCACCGCGGAGGCTGCCGGTGTCGCGCACCCGGTGGCGCAACAGGCCTTGGCCGATTACGACGTGCTGGTGCGCGAAGGCCATGGCGAGGCCGATACCTCGGCGTTGATCGCGCTGAAGCTCGCGGGAACCCGCTGATTACCTACCCCATTTGGGGTATAAAGTGCAGGCAGGGGATGGCAGGGTGCGCTACCGGATGAGCGATGCCGACGCACCCGAGAACGAACGGACCACAGCGCCGATGAAACGATTGCTTCCCCTTTGCCTGACCGCAGGATTGGCCGCATGGCCGACGGTCTCCGTTGCCGGTAGCCCCACCCTGGATGATGTGACATTCGAGACTGTCGCGACAGGCGTGCCCGGCGTCGTCGGTGTTCGCCATGCCGGCGATGGAAGCGGCCGTTTGTTCCTGATCCTACGCACCGGGCAGATTCGCGTCGTTGATCCGAGCGGCGCCCTGCTGCCCACCCCGTTTCTGAACATCGGAACAGGCGGTACTGCGCCGCCATTGGGTTTCCACATTCCCTCCGCCACGGGCGGCGACGAGCGCGGCATGCTCGGCCTGGCGTTCCATCCCGAGTACGTCAGCAACGGCAAGTTCTACATCTACTATCTGGATCGCAACAACACATCCAATACCAACGACAACAACAGCGTCGTGGCGGAGTACACCGTCTCGTCGTCCGACCCGAACGTGGCCGATGCCAACAGCGGCAGGGTGATCCTGCGTGTTTGGCAGCCTTTCAACAATCACAACGGCGGCGACATCCACTTCGGTGCCGACGGCTATCTCTACATTGGCCTGGGGGACGGCGGAAGCGGCAACGACCCCTGCGAGTCCGGTCAGGCCCTCACGCCATCTGCAGTGAACGGTTGTACCGCCAACGCCACATTTACCGGATCAGCCCCCGCTGGCGTGCCGCGTGGCAACGGCGACTCGCGCGCACTGCTGGGCAAGATGCTGCGCATCGATGTGGACAGCACCCATACGCCGGCCGGCGCGGACTTGTGTGGTGCCGACCCGTCGCTGCGAACTTACGGCATTCCTTCCGACAATCCGTTTGCAGGCGATACTGGCAGCAACGCAGCCTCCTGCGACGAGATATACCATTACGGCCTGCGCAACCCATGGCGCTTTGGTTTCGATCGAGAAACCCACGACCTCATCATCGGCGACGTGGGTCAGGGCACGTGGGAAGAGCTGGACATGATACCGGGCTCTGCCCGAGGACTGAATTTCGGCTGGAAGAATTGCGAGGGGTTCCACGAGCGTGGAAGCACCACCACGCTGTGCTCACTGGCCGGTCGTACCGACCCGATCGTTGCGTATCGCAATCCGACGGTCGGCTATTCGATCGCCGGCGGTTACCGCTATCGCGGCCCCTTCACCGCGCTCGACCATGTGATCTTTTCGGGCGACTACGGCGGGAAGATATTCGGCATTACCCATGATGGCAGCACGTGGAATATCGAGAAGACCTGGACCAGTGCAGGAAGCGTGGTCGGCTTTGGCGAGGGCGAGGATGGTCACCTTTACGTCGCTGCACTGGGGGGCACGGTGAGGCGGATCAACTTGCCGGCCCAACCCGGCGATGTGCCGGAGTTGGCGTTGAACATCCACGTTGACTTGATCGATGCCAACGACAATGGCCTGGCTGACCCCGGTGATGTGATCGAGTTGAGTTACGACGTCAGCAACACCGGCAACGTCGCACTGACCTGGGTGAAAGTGGAGGACTCCCTCGGCAATGAACTGCCATGCGCACCGCTACTGCACGCGAGTGCCAGCGCCTCCTGCGGACAGGTCCAACGGGCCGTTGTCATGGCCGACATGGATGCCAATGAACTGATCATTTCCGCGATCGCCACCGGCAAGCTTCCGCAGGGTTCCGCACTCGCCGTGCCGGCAACCGCTGAAGTGAGCATTCCCACAAACGCCACTGGTCTGTTCTCGGACGGGTTTGAGTCGCCGTAGTAAAGGCATCGCGTGGCTTCTGCGTCCTCAACTCCGCGATTCCCGCGGAGTTGCGTCGTAACGACTGGTGCGTACTACATCGACGCGTGTCTGGAGAGGCTTACGCCGTCGCCACGTCGGTCTGAAAACACCCGGCGAGCAGCAGGTCCAGCATCCGCTCGGGTGACTGGACCCATGCCTTGATGCGGGCATCGGCACCTTCGGTATCGATGCTTCGGCTGCAATACCACTCCGGGTTGTAGTAGCTGTGCGCATAGCGTTCGCCGCTGTCGCAAAGGATGGTGACGATGGAGCCGGTACGGCGCTGCGCACGCATCGTCTGGGCGGCCAGCAGCACGCCGACGAAATTGGTGCCGGTGGATCCACCCACGCGCCGGCCCAGGCGCGCGCTGACGTAGCGCATCGCGGCCAGGCTCAGGTCGTCGGGGATCTTCGCCATCGCATCCACGCACTGCGGGATGAAGCTCGGCTCCACACGCGGCCGGCCAATGCCTTCGATGCGTGAGCCACAATGGTGGGTGCGGCTGCAATCGGGGTGACCGGCGAGCGCATCCCGATAGTAGTCGAAGAACACCGAATGCTCCGGGTCGACGCACAAGATGCGGGTCGGATGGCGGCGATACCGCACGTAACGCCCCAGCGTGGCGCTGGTGCCGCCGGTACCGGGGCTGCAAACGATCCATGCGGGCACCGGGTGCGGCTCCTGCGCCATCTGCTTGAAGATCGATTCGGCAATGTTGTTGTTGGCACGCCAGTCGGTGGCGCGCTCGGCGTAGGTGAACTGATCCATGAAATGACCGCCCGTCTCGCGTGCAAGACGGGCCGATTCGGCGTTGATCGCTCCCGGATCCTCGACCAGATGGCAGCGCCCGCCCTGAAATTCGATCGCGGCGATCTTGTCGGGCGAAGTGCACGAAGGAATCACGGCGAGGAACGGCAGTCCCAGCAAGCGGGCAAAGTACGCTTCGGACACGGCGGTGGAACCGCTTGATGCCTCGATCACCGTGCTGCCCTCGCGCAACCAGCCGTTGGCCAGCGCGTACAGGAACAGCGAGCGCGCCAGTCGGTGCTTCAGGTTGCCGGTCGGATGGCTGGATTCGTCCTTGAAGTAGACATCGATGCCAGGATAGGCAGGCAGCCCCAGCGGAATCAGATGCGTATCGGCGGAACGGTTGAAATCGGCTTCGATCTTCTGGATGGCCGAGGCCACCCAAGCACGCTGTGACATGACGAACGCCCGGTGAAAGGGACGCACATGGTAGAGCGTCCGCCTCATCCAATGGGCGACGGAGGGGTTCGACCGCTGGCTGCGGCGCCCCTAGTTCAGGCTTTCCCGAACCGCGACTGTATCGGGCACACCGTTCTCGGCAAGCTGGCGCTTGGCGTCTTCCAGATCGCGCGCGGTGGCGTAGGGGCCAAGGCGTACGCGATATACCGCCGACCCGTTCACATCCGCCGCTTCCACCCGCGCCTGCATCCCGGCCAGCGCGATGCGGGCCTTCACTGCATCGGCATCGCGCATGTCGCGGAAGGCGCCGGCCTGAAGCAGATAGCGTTCGCGTGCTTGTTGCGGCGGTGCCGTCACGGTGGAGGGCTGGGCGGATTCGGCCTTGACCTTCTCGGCCAGCTCCTTGTCCGTGACGTGCGTCTCGCGCTCGCGCAGCAGCGTGTAGAAGTCGTAGCGCGGCTTGGCCTTTTCCGGCTCCGGCGTTGGCGCCGGTGCGATCGCCGGCTCCGATTCACGCGGCGCGGTGGCCGAGGGATTGGGGCGCGGCACGGGCAAGCGACCATCGCGATCGGCGATCAAGACCACGGCCGACAAACCCAGACCGAGCAGCACCCCCCCCAGCAACCAGATCCACACCGGAATGCGGCGCTGGTTGCCACGCCTAGCCTGGGATTTGCGACGTGCCATCACATGGTCTCCGGGGCCGACACACCGATCAGTGCCAGACCATTCACGAGCACCTGCCTGACTGCTGCGCACAGGCCAAGACGTGCATTGCGCAGCTCTTCCTCGGGCACGAGGATCGCGGTGGCGTTGTAGTAGCTGTGGAACGCGCCGGCCAGTTCACGCAGATAGGTCGCCACCAGTTGGGGGGCGTCGTTTTCCGCGGCCGCATCCACCATTTCAGGGAATCGGAACAGCTCCATCAGCAAGGCCTGTTCCTGCGGCTCGACCAGACGCGTGCGCGCCGCTTCCAGCGCAGTCCGGGTGTAGCTCCACTTCTTCTCGGCGAGTTGGCGGAAGATCGCGCAGATGCGGGCGTGGGCGTACTGGATGTAGTAGACCGGATTGTCGTTGGACTGACTCTTGGCCAGATCCAGATCGAAATCCAGGTGTTGGTCGTTGCCGCGCATCACGTAGAAGTAGCGTGCGGCATCCGTACCGACCTCGTCGCGCAACTCGCGCAGCGTGACGAAGCTGCCGGCGCGCGTGGACATCTGCACGCGCTCGCCGTCGCGATACAGAATCGCGAACTGCACCAGCCGGATGTCGATGTTGGCGGGATCCAACCCCAACCCCTGGGCTGCGGCCTTCAGGCGCGCGATGTAGCCATGGTGATCGGCACCGAACACGTACAAGGCGCGGCTGTAGCCCCGTTCGAACTTGCTCAGCAGGTAACCGAGATCGGACGCGAAGTAGGTGGTGACGCCATTCTCGCGCACCACGACGCGATCCTTGTCGTCGCCGAACGTGGTGGCGCGGAACCAGGTGGCGCCACCCTGCTCGTAGAGATGCCCCTTTTCCCGCAGCGTGTCGATGGCGCGCGCGACGTAGCCGTCGGTCATCAGCGAACGTTCGGAGAAGAAGTTGTCGTGCAACACGCGGAACTCGGCCAGGTCTTCGCGGATATCGGCCAGACACCACGTCAGCCCGGCATCGAACACGCGCCGATAGTCTTCCTCGCCCAGCAAGGTGCGGGCGCGGGCGATCAGCGCGTCGACGTGCTTTTCCTTGTCGCCGGGGATGTCGGGCGTGCCTTGGGTCTCATCCGGCGGCAGATCGGCCTGAACGTCCACGGCCTTGTGCATCAAACGGTCGCCTTCTTTCGCGCGCAGTGCACGTGCGATTTCGACGACGTAGTCGCCCTGATAGCCGTTGTCCGGGAAGCGCACCGTCACGCCGCCCAGTTCGAGATAACGCACCCACACCGACACGGCGAGGATGTCCATCTGGCGACCCGCATCGTTGACGTAGTACTCGCGTTGCACCGTGTGACCCACGGCTTCCTTGATGTTCGCCAGGCTCGCGCCGTACGCCGCGCCACGGCCATGGCCGACATGCAGCGGGCCGTTCGGGTTGGCCGAAACGAATTCGATGGTCACCGCCTCGCGCGAACCTTCCTGTTGCCAGCCGAAGCGTTCGCCCTGTTCAAGCACGCGGCGCACGGCACTCTGGCGACAGCCCTGGGTGAGGCGGAAATTGATGAATCCCGGACCGGCGATTTCGAACTTCTCGATGTGCTGCGACTTGGGCAACGCCTCCACGATGGCCTGCGCCAGCTCGCGCGGATTCTTGCGCAGCGGCTTGGCGAGCAGCATCGCCACATTGGTGGCGTAGTCGCCATGCTCGGGATTCTTGCTGCGCTCGATCACGAACGCGGGCTCGCCATCCAGTTCGATGGCACCGGCACGCTTGAGATCGAGCAGGGCTTGGTGCACCAACTCGCGAAGATGGTCTTTGAACGACATTCGGGCTGTCCTCGGCTAGCCGCACAGTTTACCCGCTGCCGGGAAAGGTCGCGAATGCGCGGCTCAGCGGGTCGCGGCGGCGGACGCGACGGCCACGGCGCACCACCCTGAAGCCCAAACGCCCGGATCAACCGCGCACGCGGGACAGGATGCCTTCGAGTTCGTCGTGGCTGTGGTAGGCGATCACCAGCTTGCCGCGGCCACCTCGACCGGCCTGCAGGCTGACTTTCGCACCAAGTGACTCGGACAGTTCCCGTTCCAGCGCGGCGATGTCCGCATCGGTCCTGCGCTCCGCCGGCTTCGAGGGTGCGGAAACGCCTTTCTGCAGCGCCTGCACGCGGCGCTCGGTTTCGCGCACCGACCATTGTTCGGCGGCGGCCTGTTGCGCCAGTGCCAGCGCCTGATGCTGGGGCAGCGTGAGCAGGGCGCGCGCATGGCCCATTTCCAGCTCCCGACGCTCCACCAGCGCACGGATCGCTTCCGGCAGCTCCAGCAAGCGCAACAAATTGCTGACCGCCGCACGCGAGCGGCCCACCGCTTCGGCGGCCTGCTGGTGGGTGAGGTCGAACTCGTCGATCAGGCGCTGCAGGGCGAGGGCTTCTTCCAGCGGATTGAGGTCTTCACGCTGGATGTTCTCGATCAGGGCCATCGCCAGCGCGGTGTTGTCCTCGATGTCTCGGATCACCACGGGAACGTCACGCAGGGCGGCGCGCTGCGCAGCGCGCCAGCGGCGCTCGCCGGCGATGATTTCGTAGCGGTCCTTGCCGACGCCGCGCACGATGATCGGCTGGATCAGGCCCTGCGCCTTGATCGACTCGGCCAGCTCGTCGAGTTTCTCCTGATCGAAGTGACTGCGCGGCTGATACTTGCCCGCTTGCAGTTTCTCGATCGGCAGGGTGGTCTGACGCTCGCCGGCGACGGGAGCTTCCACGGCAGCGACGGTGTCGCGGATCAAACTGGACAGGCCGCGTCCGAGGGCGGGTTTCTTGGCCATCAGTGGGTCTCCACGCGGGTGTGCTGGCGCTCGCGCCCGATGATTTCGCCGGCCAGACCCAGATAGGCCACGCCGCCACGCGAGGTGCGATCGTAGTCGATGATGCTCTGTCCATGGCTCGGGGCCTCGGCCAACCGCACGTTGCGAGGAATCACGGTGCGGTAGACCTTGTCGCCGAAATGGCGTTGCAGTTCGGCCGACACCGCGTTGGTCAGGCCGTTGCGCACGTCATACATGGTGCGCACGATGCCCTCGATGTCGAGCTTCGGATTGAGGCGCTGCTTCACCACATCCATGGTGTCGGAGAGTGCGGCGATGCCTTCGAGCGCAAAGTACTCGCACTGCATCGGTACCAGCACGCTGTCGGCCGCAGCGAGCGCGTTCAGCGTCAGGAGGCTCAGCGATGGCGGACAGTCGATCAGCACATACTGGTAATCGCGCGCCACCGGTTCCAATGCGTTCTTGAGGCGCCGCTCGCGTTCGGGCAGGTCCATCAATTGCAGTTCGGCCGCGATGAGGTCGGTGTTGCTGGGGAGCAGATCGTATTTCCCCTGTGTGTGACGGATCGCATCGCGCGCCAGTACCTCGCCGAGCAGCACTTCGCAACCGGATGGCTGCGCCTCGCGCTTGTCCACACCCGAGGCCATGGTGGCATTGCCCTGCGGGTCCAGATCGACCAGCAGCACGCGGCGGCCGATGTCGGCCAGCGCCGCGGACAGGTTGACGGCAGTGGTGGTTTTCCCGACTCCGCCTTTCTGGTTGACCACAGCGATGATGCGCGACATGAGTTTCTGCTTTCTCAGAGTTTTTCGACGATGACCAGATGCCGTTCGGCATCCAGGCCCGGCACCTTGAGCGGGTGGGTGGCAGCATGCCGGTAACCGGGCGGCAGTGCCGCGATTTCCTCGTCCGGCGCGCGGCCCTTCATCGCCAGCAGGTGGCCGCCAGGCTTCAGCAAGTGTCCCCCGAGCGCAAGGATACCTTCCAGCGAGGCCAGAGCGCGCGCGATCAGCTGGTCGTGCTGTCCCGATTCGGGCACATCCTCGGCACGGCAATCATGCACGGTGACGTGGACCAGACCGAGCTGGCGCACGGCTTCACGCAGGAAGCGCGCCTTTTTTCCGGCGGTTTCGACCAGGCTCACGCGCAACTCCGGGTCGTTCAATGCCAATGGAATGCCGGGGAAACCCGCGCCGGTACCGATGTCGGCGACCCGGCCTCGAACGAACGGCGCAATCGACAACGAATCAAGCAGGTGCTTGACCACCATTTCCTGCGGATCACGGATGGCGGTGAGGTTGTAGGCCCGGTTCCACTGCACCAGCAACGCGAGGTAATCGAGCAGGCGCGTATCGAGACCGGGCTTGGTGATGCCCAGTGCGGACAACCCGGAACGGAGGGCGGGAGCGAGGGAGGAGGGCGGATTCACGCGCAGGCGGCTGTGACGGGAAGCGGAGACCGCGCAGTATCGGCACCGCCGCCGATGCTGGCAACGTGTCTCGCGCTCAGACGGCCGCGCCGAAACGCAGGTTGCAGCGCGTTACGTGCAGGCCCAAGGTGGCCAGCTCATCGTTCAAATCGTGTTTGAGACGGGCCGCCAAGCCATCGGCATCTTCGGCTGCATGGGCTGGCAGGAGCGCGGAAAGCGCCTGACGCACATGGCGCTCGACCAGTGCATCTATGCGTTCAAGCGCGTCGCCGGTCCGCTCCGGCTCGAGGATCTGGTAGTACACGTCCGCGTGCGCCGCGGTACTGCCCTGCAGAGGCACTTCCACCTGATGGCCCACGAGTCGTACCCGATGCACCACCTTGTCCAGCATCGGCAGGGTGAAACGCAAACCCGGCATCAAGGTTCGCACGTAGCGACCGAAACGATGCACGGTCAGGACCGTGTCTTCGGGTACATAGCGCATGCCAGCCAGCATCAGGCCCATCATCAAACCCAATGGCAGCAGCAGCGTCGCGGAAATGAGCTCCATCGTCACGAACCAGGGCAGGTGTTCTTTGTGATATCAGTCAGTTGACCGATTCTTGTGCGGAAGACGTTAACATTGTTTCGCAACAACTTATGTCATATGGAGATATTATCCATACTCTTGTTTAACTTCTGGTTAACAAAACCGCTCCCGAGCCAGTCTATCGTCGCTGCCATTCAGTTACCGGAAGCTACCCCCATGCGCAGCGGCAACCCCGTTCTCAGTGATTCCACTTTTCTGGACCTCGGCAGCGGCACGGTGCTGTCGCAGCCGACCGATGCGATGACGCTCAACGGCACCATTGCCAAAACCGGCTTCCTGCTGTTTCTGACCATGCTCACCGCCGCGTTCGCGTGGACCCAATCGGTCGGTGCGGAAGGCCCGACCGCCGCCGCGCCGATCTACCTGTGGGGCGGCCTGATCGGCGGCCTGATCCTGGCCTTCGTCACGATCTTCAAGAAGGAATGGTCGCCCGTCACCGCGCCGGTCTATGCCCTGCTGGAAGGCTTCTTCCTCGGCGCCATCTCGGCCACGTTCAACCACTTCTACGAAGGCATCGTGATTCAGGCGGTGATGCTGACCTTCGGCACGTTGTTTGCGATGTTGTTCGCCTACCGCAGCGGCCTGATCAAGGTGACCGACAAGTTCCGCGCCGGCGTGGTCGCGGCCACCGGCGGCATCATGCTGATCTATCTGGCCACGATCGGCTTGAGCTTCTTCAACATCAACATCCCCTACATCCACGACTCCGGCCTGATCGGCATCGGCTTCAGCCTGTTCGTCGTGGTGATCGCGGCGATGAACCTGGTGCTGGATTTCGACCTGATCGAAACCGGCGTGACCGCCGGCGCACCGAAGTACATGGAATGGTTCGGCGGCTTCGCCCTGCTGGTGACGCTGATCTGGCTGTACGTCGAATTCCTCCGTCTGCTCGCGAAGCTTCAGTCGCGCGACTGATCTTCTGCCTCTCGAAAGGTCAGGGAAACGGGACGCCTCGGCGTCCCGTTCGCGTTTGCAGGCGGGAGTAGAATGGCGGGTTTCCACCGTTGATCGGCCGTTGCCATGACTTATCCCCTCGCCCGCCCGCGCCGCATGCGTCACGACGATTTCTCCCGTCGCCTGATGCGCGAAACCACGCTCACCGCCAATGACTTCATCCTGCCGGTGTTCGTGCACGAGGAAAAAGGCCGCGTGCCCGTGCCCGCGATGCCCGGCGTCGAACGCCTCTCCATCGACGAGCTGCTGAAGGTGGGTGAGCAAGCGCTGGAGCTGGGCGTGCCGGTGATCGATCTGTTCGGCGTGCCCGATCCCGCTGCCAAGACCGCCGATGGCCGCATCGCCTGGGACGAGGGCGGCATCATCCCGCGCGCCATCCGCGCGCTGAAATCGCGCTTTCCCGAACTGGGCGTGATGAGCGATCAGGCGCTGGACCCGTACACCACGCACGGCCAGGACGGCCTGATCGACGACACCGGCTACATCCTCAACGACGAAACCATCGCGGCGCTGGTGAAGCAGTCGCTCGCGCACGCGGCGGCGGGCGTCGACATTCTTTCCCCGAGCGACATGATGGACGGCCGCATCGGCGCCATTCGTCAGGCGCTGGAATCCAACGGCCACATCCACACCCGCATCATGGCGTACAGCGCCAAGTACGCCAGTGCGTTCTACGGCCCGTTCCGCAGCGCGGTGGGCAGCGCCGGCAACCTCGGCAAGGGCAACAAGCACACCTACCAGATGGACCCGGCTAACTCCGACGAGGCGCTGCACGAAGTCGGCCTCGACCTCGCCGAGGGCGCCGACATGGTGATGGTGAAGCCCGGCCTGCCGTATCTGGACATCGTGTACCGCGTGAAGCAGCAGTTCCGCCGTCCCACTTTCGTGTATCAGGTCAGCGGCGAATACGCCCAGATCAAGGCGGCAGCGGCGAACGGCTGGCTCGACGAGAAGGCGGTGGCGATGGAGTCGCTGCTGGCCTTCAAGCGCGCCGGCGCCGACGGCATCCTCACGTACTACGCACTCGACGCGGCGCGCTGGCTCCGGTACAACGCACGCTGACCTTGCCGCCGGCCGCGCGCCGGCGCAGGATCGATGCCCTCCAGAACGTCGAGGCATCACATGCTGGAACGGCTCTTTCAATTGCAGGCACACGGCACCAACATCCGAACGGAGCTGGTCGCCGGCCTGACCACGTTCCTGACGATGGCCTACATCGTCTTCGTGAATCCCGAAATCCTTTCCGGCACCGGCATGTCGCGCGATGCGGTGTTCGTCGCGACCTGTCTGGCGGCGGCATTGGGCTCGGCGATCATGGGCCTGTATGCGAACTATCCGATCGCGCTGGCACCCGGCATGGGGCTGAACGCCTACTTCGCGTTCACCGTGGTCGGGCAATTGGGCTACTCGTGGCAGGCGGCACTCGGCGCGGTATTCCTGTCGGGCTGCCTGTTCATCCTGGTCAGCCTGTTCCGTTTGCGCGAGTGGGTGGTCAACGCGATTCCACGCGCGATCAAGTTCGGGATCTCCGCCGGCATCGGCCTGTTCCTGGCGATCATCGGTTTCCAGAATGCGGGGCTGATCACCGCCAACCCCGCCACGCTGGTATCGCTCGGTGACCTGCATCAGCCCGGCCCGGTCCTCGCGCTCGCCGGCTTCGCATTGATCGTGGCACTGGAAGCGCGGCGCGTGCCTGGCGGTGTGGTGATCGGCATCCTCGCCGTGACGCTGGTCTCGATCCTGCTCGGGCTGACGCCGTTCACCGGCATCGCATCGCTTCCCCCGTCGCTGTCGCCGACGCTGTTCCAGCTGGATCTGACGGGTGCATTCAACGCCGGCCTGCTTGCCGTGGTGCTGACGTTTTTCCTGGTGGAGGTGTTCGATGCCAGCGGCACCTTGATCGGCGTGGCCCATCGTGCCGGTCTGCTGGATGCCGACGGCAAACTCCCGCGAATCCGCCGTGCGCTGTTGGCCGACTCACTGGCGATCACGGCCGGCGCGACGCTCGGCACTTCGTCCACTACCGCGTACATCGAGAGCGCGGCCGGCACGGCCGTCGGCGGTCGCACCGGACTCACTGCAGTCGTCGTGGCTGCTCTTTTCCTGCTGGCGCTGTTCTTCTCGCCATTGGCCGCCGCGGTTCCTGCCTGCGCCACGGCGCCAGCCCTGCTTTACGTCGCCGTCCTGATGGCGCGCGGACTGGCAGACCTGCCATGGGACGATTCGAGCGAGACCGCGCCAGCGGTGCTCTGTGCAATCACCATGCCGCTGACCTATTCGATTGCCCACGGCATCGCTGCGGGATTCATCGGCTACGCCGCGATCAAATCGCTGGCCGGCCGCGGGCGGGAGGTGCCCGTGGCCGTTTGGGTGATCGCAGCGGTGTTCGTCGCCAAGTTCATCTGGCTCTGAGGCCTACAGCCCGAGCCATGCCACCACCGCGGTCCGCGTCAACATCTCGCGATGTGGCTGCAACCGTTGCGCGTTGGCCGCCAGCGCCGTGTCGGCGCGGGTCATGTCGGCGGACAGCGCTCCACTGGCCAGCGCGCTGTACGTCTGCATCCGCACCCAGCGGTATTCCTCCAGCGAAACATCGTGTGCGTTCAATGCTTCCACTTGGGCCAGTTTGGCCTCCCGCACCATCGAGAACAGATCGCCGTAGGCACTCAGCGCCTCGGTGACTCCCGGCTTTCCACCGTTCGCGCGGGCATCCTGCTCAATCTGGCGGTACCGACTTTCCAGCGTGGCCAGCGTCGGGCCGATGCGCTGCTGGATCGATTGCTGCGTGGCGAGAAAGCGTGCCAGCGAAGCATCGGGGATCCGGCCATCGGCCGGCGGCGTGAACGCGGAGCGATTGCGCACCTGCGAATCCAGTTGGGCCAGCTCTGCAAGCTGGTTGGCGGCCCCGAGAAACTGGCTACCGGCGTTCCATGCCGGTCTTACCAGGAACCACCATCCAGCAGCGCCTCCCACTACCGCCAATAGCAATGCAACGACCAAGCAACCACCCAATGCCTTCTTCATGGATCCGCCTTCAAAACCGGGATTGATGGGTTGAGATACGGAATCCGGCGGCAAATTGGGACATGGATCCAGAAGGGTGGCGACGCCTTATACGGTGCCGCGCCGTTTGCCGATGAAGGGGCGGTAATGCTCGCGGATGGCCGCCATGTCGGCCTCCGGGTTGTCGCTCATCGTCGCCACCGGCCCCAACCCCATGACCTTGGTCGGGTAATGGAAATGCGCGTACAGGACGGGTACGCCGGCATTGCGGGCGATGTGCCAGAAACCGGATTTCCAGTGTTCCACTCGACGACGCGTGCCTTCCGGCGCGAGCAGGAACCATACCGGACGATCTCCCTTGAGCAGCGCCGTCGCCTGGTCGACTGCGCCATGTGCCCGGCTGCGGTCCACCGGCACACCGCCAATGCCGCGCAACAACCAACCGAGCGGGCCGCGGAACAATTCGGCCTTGGCCATGAAGGTAATGCGCACGCCCAGCGCCAACATCCCGGCGATGCCCCAAACGGCGTCCCAGGCCGACGAGTGCGGCGCAATGATGATGACCATGTGGCGCACGTCGGGGAAGGTGCCGTCGATGCGCCAGCCGAAGGTTCGCAAGATCGCCCGACCGAACGCCCGAGTCAGCACATTGCCCTGGCGCGGTGCGCTGGGAGGCAGTTCCTCGACGACCCTCCTCATGCGTCGCCGTTCCAGCGCGCGCCGCGACCGCGCTTGATCTGCGCGCGGCCTTTCTTGGCTTCGATGCGACGCTCCTGCGATGCACGCGTGGGACGCGTGGCAATACGCGGTTTCGGTGGCGTCAGCACGGCCTCGATCATCGCGGCCAATCGTGCTCGCGCGTCTTCGCGGTTGCGCTCCTGCGTGCGGAACCGTTGTGCCGAAATCACGATGACACCATCAACGCCGATGCGCCGGTCGCGGCGCGCGAGAAGGCGTTCACGCACCGGTTCGGGCAACGACGGCGAGCTTCCTGCATCGAAGCGCAGTTCCACCGCCGTGGACACCTTGTTGACGTTTTGACCGCCGGGGCCGGATGCGCGAACGAAGCGTTCGATCAATTCCTCTTCGGGGATCGTCACGGCGGGAGAAATCCTCAACATGTCGCGCGGCATGGAAATGGCACACGATTGTAGCGTCCGAACGCACGGGTGATACGGCATCATGCAGCGCTATGTCTCACCCACCCAACGCACCGGACATCGACCACCTCGCCACACCGCTCGCATGGCTGGACGATGACGGCATCCTGCGTGGCTGCAACAGCGCGTTCGCGCGCTGGCTGGACACCAGTCCGCGCAAGCTGACAGGGCTACCGCTGGAGCGTATCGATGCGCAGGCACCGCACCTTTCGTCGCTGGTCGAGCGCATGTGCGATCCAGACGTCGCACCGGTACATGTCCGGCGCGCAACCATCGGGTTGCTGCCGGGCGTCGAGCGACTGGCCGACCTCTGGCTGAGCCGCGTCGAGCACGGCGTACTGCTGGAAGCACACCCGCTCGACGACTTTCCAGCGGCCAATTCGCATGCCTTGCCCGATGCGCTGCATGCCGCACTCCAGGGTCTCGCGCACGAAGTCCGCAATCCGCTGGCCGGCATGAGGGGGGCGGCACAACTGCTGGCACGACGCAGCGAGGACGCCGACGCACGCCGTTACATCGAGGTGATCCTGCATGAATGCGATCGTCTTGCCGGGCTGGTTGATCGGCTGCTCAATCCGACCCGGCCCGGCAGCCCCCTGTCCACCAACGTGCATGAGGCGCTGGAGCGTGTGCGCCTTCTCGCGCAGGCGCAGGCCGGAGACAGCATGACGTTGCATCGCGACTACGACCCCAGCCTGCCGGAAGTGCACGGCAATCCCGATCGTCTTGCTCAGGCGCTGTGGAACCTGGTGCGCAACGCCATGGAAGCCGGCGCGCACAATCTCACCCTGCGCACCCGGGCCGAACACCATGCCCTGATCGGGGAACGCAGCACGAAACTGGCACTGCGCATCGAAATCGAGGACGACGGCCAAGGGGTGTCCGAGGCACTCGGCGAGCGCATCTTCCTGCCGCTGATTTCCGGACGCGCCGAAGGCACCGGTCTCGGCCTCACGCTGGTGCAGCAGGTGGCGCACGAGCACGGCGGTGCGTTGTCGTATCGCTCCAGACCAGGGCAAACGGTCTTCGTGCTGCGGATTCCGGTGGAGTGACCTGCGCGCAGCGTCACTGGATCCAGACTTCCACGCGCCGGTTGCGGTGGCGGCCCGCATCACCCGAATCCGAAGCCAGGGGCGCCGAGCCGCCCATGCCGCGGGCACGCAGCACGGGCAGGCCCGCGGCGGCGAGCCGGTCGGCGATGTAATCGACGCGATCGTTGCTGAGGGCATGGGCCAGGTAGGGCGAAACTTCGTCCCCGTCCACGAAACCCAGGAGCAACAGGCGGCGCTCGCGGTTCTCCGGTTGCGCGACGAATTGCGCCAGCCGTTCCACGTCGCGCGCGGCCTTGCTGTCCACCAGGCCGCGACCGAAACGGAAGTTGAGGTTAAGGCGCTGCGCGTCCTTCACCAGTTCGCGGTATTCGGCGGGCGCGTCGATACGCGCGGTGTCGGCGTAGGCGCGCACGTCCTGCGACACGAAGCCGATGCGTTCGATCAGCGGCTGCATCGCGCCGGACAGCACGAACTCGCCGAAATCGCGCGCCAGCGGCGACGCGTCCGCAGCGCGATAGAAATACAGGCGGCGCGAAAGCGGATAGTCCTCGACCGCGATGCGGAAAGTCTCGGGCAGCATCGCCACGCCCGCGTCGGCGATCGCCAGTGCCCGCGCCCGGCCCATGCCGGCAAAGCCGACGAAACCGATAGCGCCCGCATCCGCGGCAACCGCCGCGGCCAGATCGCGCGTGCTTTCGTAGCGGGCGGCGTCGCCGCGCAATGACTGCCGACCAAGCACCAGCCCTCTGAACGTATCGAACGTGCCCGAGGCGTCATCGCGCGCATGCACCCGCACCGGGCCGGGGCGACCGCCGACCTGCGACCAGTCGCGCATGCTGCCGTCGAACAGTTGCCGGACCTGCGCCACACGCAGTTCGCGCAACGGGTTGTCCGGATGCACGATCACCGCCACGCCGTCGAGCGCCACCACCAGTTCCTGCACCGGGCTGGCCAGATCGCCCAGGCCGCGCTCGTGCCCGATCCGCACCTCGTCCGCCGTTACCGGACGAGATGCCATCGCCAGATCGGTACGGTTGTCCAGCAGACCGGCAATGCCGGTACCCGAGCCGTGCGTCTGAAGGTCCACCGTCAGATCGCAACCGCCGCTGCCGACCAGACGCAGATGGCCGGGCGCAACCGGCTGCCGTTCGATGCCGGCGCAACCGCGCGCGGCAAACCAGGCTTCGACCAGCGCCGGCGCCAGGGTTTCTCCGAGCGTGTTGGATCCATGCAGGCGCAGCGTTCCGGCCAGCGCCGGGCAGCTCGCCACCAGCAGGCAGGCAAGCCACAGGCCGCGCTTCGCAGTCCGGTTGCGGGGCGATTCCGGATGGTTGCTGAGGTGCATCGTCGCGACTCCTGTTCCCTGGATCGCGCGCAGCCTAAAAGGGAACGATGACAACTTCGGGACGCTCCGCCCTTCCGGTGTTCGCCTCCTTTCGTCGCGGCACCCGTCCCTTGACGCAGCCGTACCGGTTAGCGTGATGCGACCTGCCGGAACCTGTGCCCACCATGCCTGCTTTCCCGCCGCGCCTTCGCCACAGCCTCGTCGCAGCGTGCGTCCTGCTCACGCCCCTCGCGACACATGCACAAGCGATCTTCGACAGCAGCTTCGAGTTCCGGATCGAGGTTCCGGACAGCGATGCGGAAGCTGCGCGTTTCCTGACCCAGGCCAGCTTCGGTCCGACGCCCGCCGAAATCGCGCACTTGCGCGCCATGGAGGGCGGCTATGCCGCATGGATCGACGAACAGCTCGCCACGCCAGCGTCCTACATCGTGCCGTACCTGGACTACATCGATTCGGTCGGCGAGCCGGTCTACAACAACGCGCGGCTGGAGGGTTGGTGGCAGAACGCCCTCCTTGCACCCGACCAGTTGCGCCAGCGCGTCGCGTTTGCGCTCAGCCAGATCTTCGTGGTGTCCGAAGCCAGCGATGCAATCCACCATCCATATGCCACCGGGCACTTCTACGACACCCTGATCCGCCAAGCATTCGGCAACTATCGCGAACTGCTGGAAGCGGTGACGCTGGCACCCGCGATGGGCGATTACCTGAGCATGCGGCAGAACCACCCGCCCGATGCCGGCGGCACGATTCGTCCGGACGAGAACTATGCACGCGAAGTGCTTCAGCTGTTTTCCATCGGCTTGGTGCTGCTCCATCCTGATGGCACCCCGGTGCTGGAGAACGGTACCCCGGTGCCGGCTTACACCCAGTTCAATGTAAAGACCTTCGCGCACATCTTCACCGGCTGGAATTACGGCAACGATCCGCTGGTGAACAACTGCACCCATTTCGAATGGTGTTACGTCGGCTATCCGTTTCCGGTGGCGTGGTCGTTGCCGATGCAGGCCTTCCCCGACTTCCACCACACCGAACCCGATGCCGACCCCGACAACGACGTGCTCCTGGGCAACGTCCCGCGCCCGCTCGGCGGAACACCCGAATCCAATCTTGCCTTCGCGCTGGACAACATCGCCGGCCATCCCAACGTCGGCCCGTTCATTTCGCGTCGACTGATCCAGCATCTGGTCACCAGCAATCCCTCACCTGCCTACATCGCGCGGATGACGTCGGTATTCAACGACAACGGTTCGGGCGTGCGCGGCGATATGGGTGCGCTGGTGCGCGCGATCCTGCTTGATCCGGAAGCCCGTTCCGGGCATCGGACCTGGCCCGCCACATTCGGAAAAGTACGCGAACCGCTGTTGCGACAAAGCCATCTATGGCGCGCCTTTCAAGCTGTTTCATTGAACAATCGCTACAGCGATTGGAACCCGGAATTCGATTTGGGTCAGGCCCCGAATCGCTCACGATCGGTATTCAATTTCTTCCAGCCCGATTACCAGCTTCCGGGCGAAGTCACGGCTGCCGGGCTTTACTCGCCCGAATTGCAGATCGTCAACGAAACGCTCGTCACCACCACCGCCAATCGCTTCTGGATCCAATCCGAACGCTGGCACATCGGTTCGCCATGGGCGTCCGGGGCGTCGCAGTGGACGATCCTTCTGGACTTCGAGCCGTATTACTCGCTTGCCGGAAACCCCTCCGCATTGCTTGATGCTCTGGACGTGTTGCTGATGAATGGGCAGATGTCCGGTCCGATGCGCAGTGTCCTGCTCAGTCACCTCAACGGCATTGATCCGGTGGCCCCGCATGGCCCGCGCAACCGTGTCTGGGGTGCTGTCCATCTGATCATGACCTCGCCCGAATACATGGTGCAGAAGTGATGAAACGCCGTGACCTGATCTCCCGCACCCTGCTCGCCTCGCTCGGCGGTGCAAGCGTGTTCTCACCCTGGGGCCAATTGCGTCTTGCGCAAGCGGCGGCACTCGACGCGACCCATGTTGCCAAGGGCAATGACTACAAGGCACTGGTCTGCGTATTCCTCAACGGTGGCAACGACAACGTCAACACCGTGATTCCGCGCGATGCCGCCACGCATGCCCTGTATCACGCGGTGCGCCCCAATCTGGCCTTGCCGCTGGCCCAACTCGACGGGTCCACCCATTTGCAGCCACTGACCGCGCAATCCGGCGGACGACAGTACGCGCTGCATCCGTCGATGCCGGAGCTGGCAACGCTGTTCGACAGCGGCCGCTGCGCCGTCGTGGCGAACGTGGGCACGCTGATCGAACCGGTCACGCGGCATGCGTATCAGAACGGATGGGTGGATGTGCCTCCGCAGTTGTTCTCGCACTCGGATCAATCGGTATTCTGGCAAACCTCGCGCCCGGACTCGGTGCACAAGATCGGCTGGGGAGGACGCCTTGCCGATCTGCTGCAATCCCAGAACGACAATATCCAGTTGCCGATGAGCCTGTCGCTCGCCGGACAGAACGTGTTCCAGACCGGCACCACGGTCCAGCCCTACAGCGTCGGCACCAACGGACCCGTGCAACGTGATGGTTATTACGGCGAGTACCACGCACCACGTCGCGTGGCGATCGATGCGATGCTCGGCCACGCTCACGGCCATGTACTGGAGCGTGCGGTGGCTGGCATCCAACGGCGCTCGATCGACCTGTACGCCGATGTTCGTGCCGCGATCGACGCGGTGCCGCCGTTCAGCACACCCACACCCGGTGGTTTCTCCTCCGGCAACGGCAGCATTCTCGGGGGCTTCAACAATTTCGTCGCGCAGCTGCGCATGGTCGCGCGATTGATCGCGGCACGCGTTGAACTGGGCCAGCGACGACAAGTGTTCTACGTCTCCATCGGCGGCTTCGATTTCCATGACCGTCTCCTGGCCGATCACGCCGACCTGATGCGGGCCGTGTCGCTGGGCTTGAAGATGTTCTACGACCTCACCGTGGAACTGGGCGTCTCCGATCGCGTGACCACGTTCACCGCCTCGGACTTCGGCCGCACCATGACGGCCAACGGCGACGGCACCGATCACGGCTGGGGCGGTGAGCATTTCGTCATCGGCGATGCCGTGCGGGGGCAGGACATCTATGGCGAAATGCCCGGTCTGCTATCGGCCGGCAGCGACGACGCGGGCTGGGGCCAGATCATCCCGACACTGGCAACCGATCAGTACGCCGCCACGCTGGCGCGCTGGTTCGGCGCCTCCGAATCCCACATCGACTTGATCCTTCCGAGCCTCGCGGGTCCCAACCCCGTGTTCGGGCCAGCGACAGGCGGCTATGTTGGCAGCCATCGGGATCTCGGTTTTCTCTCCGCCTGATCACACGCGGTCAAGAAAAAAGCCGGTGCAGGGAAGCACCGGCTTTTTTGCTGCGTCGAAGCAAGCCTCACGCTTCGTCGTTGGATTCAAATCCGTCGGCGAAGATAAACGGCGTGTCGAACTCCACCACGATGCTGCACTCACGCACGATCGGCAGCGTCACATACGAATTACCGATCAATGTGCCCTCGCAACCGGTCACCGATCGGATGGAATGGCCGGGATCGGCAGTGATCGTGAATGTCAGCACCTCCTCGAAGTCCGCGATCAATGGACCTTCCGGGCTCATGCCACCGCCGATACCGACCTGCACATCGATATCGAAGCTCAGGCAGTCCGCCGGGACGGCGAAGTCCTCGCTCTGGTCGAACCGCGACTGATAGGTACCACTGTCGGCGCCCGCGCCGAGGCCGCGACGCGCAAAGGCATGCCAGATGATGCACTTGTTGGTCAGGTAATCGGTATCCGGCACGGCAGCCAGCGCAGTGTCGGCATCCAGGATGGCATTGCGCGATTTCACGAAGTTGGGGTAGCACCCCTGGAACTTCAGGCCATCGATCACCAACTGCATGGCCAAGCCATTACCACCGCCACGGCTGTAGATGTCCGGCTCGTAGCCGTACCGATCCATCAGCTTGCAGCTCATGTCCCACAGCATCGTGTTCCACACCGATCCGACACCATGCGGGACCGACAACGCAGGATCCGCAATGCTGGCGAAGGTGAACGGGTTGACCTCCATGTCCGGGGTATAGGGGTAGTTTCACACCATCGAATGACGCTTCCCCCGGACACCATCCACCGCATACTGTCACCCTTGGATTCGACACGAGGGTGACCATGCATTGGCTCATGGCGTTGATCGGCATGTTCCTGGGGGCGCTGGTGGGTGGAGGCGGGAGTGCATTCGCCGGTCTGGTGTTTGGTGCCGTGCTGGGCTGGCAATGGGCCCGATCACGCGAGTTGCGCCAACGCATGGATGCCCTGGAATCCAGGATGCGGACCGATGCCGCGATCCGCGCGGCACTCAAGTCCGCAGAACGTCCGGCGTCTGCCGAGCCGCCGCCCACACCCGTGCGCGACACGATGCCGACTGACGCAACCGCACCTTCGTTGCCTGCGTTTACCGAGGCCATCGCAGCCACGACCCCTCTTTCCGTCGGTGTTCCCGACGAACCGGTTTCCGCGTCCGCGACATCAGAACGCCCAGCCACTGCGAGCGAACACGCTCCAGCGACAACGGGGTCGGCTCCCACGCTGCAGCCTGATCCCATCACCTCGACGCCCCGCGCGAGCACACCCTTGCCACCGAATGCGTTGGAACGCACGCTTTCCAGTGCCCGTGACTGGCTGCTCACCGGCAATGTTCCGGTGAAGATCGGTGTGCTGGTGCTGCTGTTTGGTATTGCCGCCGCGCTCAAGTATTCCGTGGACGAAGGCTGGGTGAGTGTGCCCTTGCCGTTGCGTTTGGCGCTCGTCGCGGCAATCGGTCTGGCTGCCGTGATCTGGGGTTGGCGCAACCGCGTCAGCCGGCCCGCGTTCGGGGTCAGCCTTCAGGGAGGCGGCATCGGTGTATTGCTGTTGACGATCTTTGCGGCCTACCGTCTGTACCAACTGCTTCCTGCCAGCATCGCGTTTTCGCTGGTGCTGGTTCTGATCGCAGGCGCGGCGGCACTCGCGGTGCTGCAGGATGCGATGGCCTTGGCGGTGCTGGGTTTTCTCGGCGGCTATCTGGCCCCGGTGCTGTTGTCCACCGGCAGCGGCAACCACGTGGCTTTGTTCTCGTTTTACGCCGTCCTGAATCTGGCGGTGTTTGCCATCGCATGGCTTCGCCATTGGCGCGCCCTCAACCTGATCGGCTTTTTTTTCACGTTCGCCATCGGATTGGGATGGGGGCTGAGCTACTACCGCCCGGAGCATGTTCGGAGCGTCGAACCGTTCCTGATCCTGTTCTTCGTGTTCTATGTCGCCATCGTGGTGCTTCACGCGCTGCGCTCACCGGAGGGCAAGCACGGCGTCATTGACGGCACGCTCCTCTTTGGCACGCCATTGCTGGCCTTTCCTCTGCAAGCGGCGATGCTGAAAGACCAGCCGATGGCATTGGCGTGGAGCGCATTGTGCGTGGCAGTCCTCTATGCGGTGCTGGCGTGGTGGCTGCTTCGCGCGAAAAAGGTCGTGCTGCTCGGGCAATCGTTTGGTGTGTTGGCTGTGGGGTTTGCCACGCTGGCGATTCCGTTGGCGTTCTCTGCGCGCTGGACTTGTACTGCGTGGGCATTGGAAGGTGTCGCACTGGTCTGGCTCGGCCTGCGGCAACACCGTGTGCTGCCTCAGATCGCCGGCCATCTGCTGCAGTGCTTGGCAGCGGTGGCTTATGCCGTCAGTTTGCTCGCCGATGGATGGCGCGCCGCTCCCGGAGAGTGGATGGTGCTCAATGGTCATGCCCTGTGCGTGCTGTTGCTGTCCGGCGCGGCATTGGCCATCAGTCGGCTTTATGATCGCGCCGGCACACATCGCCTCTTGGTCTGGCCAGGCTTTCTCCTTGGGACCTTCTGGTGGTTCTGGGCAGGCCTGCGCGAAATCGAACAGCATGTGGCGCCCTTCTCGATCCACGCCCCGGGAGTGGGTACGGCCTCTGCCTGGGTAGGCTTTGCAGCCATCACGTTGCTCGTGATGGCTGCCCTGCGACGGGCCCTCGATTGGCCACGTCCGGGCTGGAATGTGCTCTTGGCGTTGTGCGTCAGCCTGCCGCTGGGATTCGCGACACAGGCGGATGCTCCTTCTGCCCTGCACTGGCCATTGGCCGGCTATTGGCTGGCTTGGGTCCTGGCCGCACTGTTCGCGCTCGCGATGTTGCGCAGCCCCGCGCAACGGGGATTGGGCGTGGGGCACATCCTGTTTCTGTTGACCGTGGCATTGGTCTACGGACTCGCATTGAACCGGATCGCGCGTGATGCGTCGTTGGGCACCGACTGGGTTTTCGTCGTCACGCTGATGCCGCTGATTGTGATGGCCGCGTTGATCTGGCGCGCACCGCGGCTGGGGGCATTCCCCTTGGCGCGCGAGTTCGAGCAACACGCCACCGGATGGTTCTCGCTGAGCGGCGTCGTGCTGGGATTTGCCTGGCTGCAAGCGCTGGCACTCTCCGGTGCCACGGCGCCGCTGCCTTATGTTCCGCTGATCAATCCGGTCGAGCTCCTGCAGCTGATCGGCTTGATCATTGCGGCGCGATGGACATTCAAACGCTTGCCGGAGCAAGCGCCTTGGCTCGTGGCGATCGCCTGCTTCCTGTTCGTGACGCTGGTCGGTTTGCGCGGTGTCCACCATTTCGCCGAGGCGCCCTGGACAACCGCGATCCTGGACAATGGCATCGCCCAAGCCACATTGACTGTCCTGTGGAGCATCGCCGGCGTCGCGGCCTGGATCATGGGCTCCCGTCGTCAACAGTGGGGGCTCTGGCTGGCCGGAGCAATCGGGATGGGGGTCGTGTTGCTCAAGTTGGTGCTGGTTGACCGGGAGTATGTTGGCAACCTTGCCGGTATCGTGTCCTTCATCGCCGTGGGTGGCTTGCTGGTGCTGGTCGGGCGGATTGCGCCCACGCCGCCTCGGAATGAGCCAGCAACCAATGAGGATGTCGCATGAAGCGTTCGATGCTCTGGATGCTCCTGGTCGCCTTTTCGTCGATCGCACCGTCGCAGGAGCTTCGCCACCTGCCGCCGACGCCCCGTGATTTCGCGTGGCAATGGCCATTGGCGATTGCACCGGGGGAGGATCTGGTGCGCATCAGCCTGACGCCGGAGGTTTACGCGCGGCTGTGGCGGGACGATACGATGGACCTGACCGTATTCAACGGTGCCGAGGAAGCCGTACCGGTAGCAACACTGGATGCCATCCTTTCCGGTGTGGGCTCCAGCGGTGGCAATGTGGTCGTGCCAATCGACGTTCCCGTGTTTCGAACGCCAGCAGTCGGAACGCGTGATGCCGGCGACCGCCTGCGCTTGTTTGTATCCCAGCGCAGCGACGGCCGTCTCGAGCGCCTCGATGCCGATGTCGAAACAGCCTCGATGTCACCCTCGCCGGAGCTGCTGCTCGATCTATCAGCCATCCAGACACCGTCGCGTGGCTTGGTGGTCACGTTCAATGCCGATGCTGCACCCTTGGTCGCACGTGTCGATGTCTTTGGAAGCCGTGATCTTTCAAGCTGGACCCGACTTGCCGCCGCACAGGCGCTGGTGTCGCTGAACGAGGGCGGCCTGAAGCTCGAACGGCGACGAATCGAGTTCGCCGACACGACCTTGCCCTATCTGCGGCTGGTGCGGACCGACGCCCGCGAGGACCTGCCGATAGAAGCGGTCCAAGCCCTCCGCAGTCGGGCGACTCACTCCCAGGAAACGCCACTGCAGCAGGTTCAGCTTGCCGGTCACGCTGAAGCGGATGGCCGCGGATTCGTCTACCGGAGTGCCGGCCCTTTCCCGATAGAACGTATCGGTGTGACATTGGCCGAGCGCAATGCCGCCGCCAACGTCATCATCGAGAGTCGCCCGCGTCCCGATTTGCCATGGCGCGAACGCGCCCGTGGTGCTGTGTTCCACGTCAGCGGCAGGGATGCCGACATCGCGTCCGCGCCACTGGAAACCGCGCTGGTTCGCGACCGCGAATGGCGTATCCGGACCGAACCCCCTCAAGCGCGCGCGCCGGCTGTGACACTCGGCTACCGCCCCGACCAGCTCGCTTTCCTTGTCCAGGGCGAAGGCCCGTTCCGCCTTGCCGCCGGCAGTGCCCGCAGTCAGCGCGCCACCTTCCCCCTGCACGTGGTGTTGCTGGAGCTGCGTGATTCGCGTGGCGACAGCTGGCTTCCGCCGGAGACCCGTCTCGGACGAGGATCGGAGTTGGCCGGCAGCCTCGCCCTCGCGCCGCGGCTAGATGCCTCCGGCTCACCGACACCCTGGCAGTGGTTGTTGTGGGGTTTGCTTCTGGCTGGTGCGTTCGTCGTGGTGACAATGGTGCTGCGGCTGTTGCGTCAATCAGGCAGCAACTGAACCACCTGCCCGCGGCTGGGTCCAGTATTCCGATGGGTGGTTTGGCGCAGATGCGGTTGCCGCGGGTAGGCTTTTCGCGGGTGTCGGCTTAAAGTTTCACGTCAATTACTCGCTTTGGAGTTCGCATGCGTGCTTCCGCTCCCCTGCACGTCGTCATTCTCGCTGCCGGCGAGGGAAAGCGCATGTGCTCGACCTTGCCCAAGGTGCTGCAACCGATTGCCGGTCGACCAATGCTGGGACATGTGCTGGCAACCGCCCGTGCGCTGTCGCCTGATCGCATCCACATCGTGATCGGGCACGGTGCGCAACAGGTTCGCGCTGCGTTTTCCGATGCCAGCGATCTGACATGGGTGGAGCAATCCGAACGTCTTGGAACCGGGCATGCGGTGATGCAGGCCATTCCACAGATTCCCGACGCCACCCGTGTGCTGGTGCTGTATGGCGACGTTCCACTGATCCGTGAAACGACCCTGCGTGAAGTGGCGGAGACGGTGCGCAGCCTGGCTGTACTCGTCGCTGAACCGGCTGACCCGACCGGCTACGGTCGTGTCGTTCGCGACGCCGAGGGACATGTCGCAGCGATCGTCGAGCATCGGGACGCGGATCTCGGCCAACGCGCGATCCGCAGCATCAATACAGGCATTCTTTCCGCCGACACAGCACGATTGCGACACTGGCTTTCCCGAATCGGCCGGGACAATGTGCAGGGCGAATATTACCTCACCGATATTTTCGCGCTGGCTGCCACCGAAGGTGCTGCCGCACAAATCGTCGCCTGCAACGACCCGCAGGAAGTGGAAGGCGCCAACGATCTCTGGCAGCTGGCAGCACTCGAACGCGCTTTCCAGCAGCGCGCAGTGCGGGCGTTGTGCCAGGCCGGTGCGCGTGTCGCCGATCCGGCACGAATCGATATTCGTGGCGAAGTCACCGTTGGTCACGATGTGGCGCTGGACGTGGACGTGATTCTTGAAGGACGCGTCGTGCTCGGCGACGGGGTCAGCATCGGCCCCTTCACCCGGCTGCGTGATGTGGAACTGGCCGCCGGCACGCGTGTCCTCGGGCATTGCGATGTCGAAGGCACCACTGCATACGGAGCTTGCCAGATCGGCCCCTTCGCCCGTCTTCGTCCCGGCACCGTACTGGCCGAAGGGGTGCGCCTCGGCAACTTCGTCGAGACCAAAAACGCCACACTCGGCCCCGGCAGCAAGGCCAATCACCTGAGCTATCTGGGTGACGCCGTCGTCGGCGCACGGGTCAATATCGGTGCAGGCACGATTACCTGCAATTACGACGGTGTGAACAAATCCCTGACCCGAATCGACGACGATGCCTTCATCGGGTCCAACAGCTCACTCGTGGCCCCGGTCTCGGTGGGTGAGGGTGCCACGCTGGGCGCAGGCACGGTGCTGACCAAACCAGCGCCAGCCCAGCGTCTGACGCTGGCGCGTACACGCCAAGTCACACTCGACAGTTGGCAACGACCGCAGAAAAAGCGCTGATCCGCGCTAACAAAAGCTTGCAACAGAGGCGGGCGTTTTCAACCTAACTACCGGCAATTCTCAAGCCCCCTCCGCGATCGCGGGGGGCTTGAACCAAACAGCCTCCACGGAACCCGGGGACGGTTCGCGGCAGCCTCAAAAGCCTGTCCAACCCGCTCCTGCCGTTGTTTTTTCGCATGGTGCAAAGAAAAACCCCCGTTTTTGGACGGGGGTTTTTGGTGTAAGGCCCTGGCGATGACCTACTCTCGC
>JAPMLR010000072.1 GCA_026410415.1 Denitratimonas yunnanensis (SeqCode)
TGTCCCTGGTTTGATGATTCACTCTGATCCAGATAAAGAAGATGAAGAGTTTATTGCACTTGTTGTTCATCCAGACGGACGTATTTTCCTGCACGAAGGTAACAACCCAACACGTGCATATCCGATTGATGAAGAATATTATGCAGTAGGGAGTGGGTCAGATTTTGCTTTAGCTGCTCTTGATGCAGGGGCAACACCAGAACAGGCTATGGAAGTAGCTAAAAAGCGAGATGCTTTTTCTGGTGGTGAAACATTTATTGAAGAACAAGACGAGATTATTGAATTAACAGACGATGATTTAGAAAACTTCTCCAAAGAAGAATTGATCAATCTTTTGAAATTCGGTAATCCCTACGGTGAAGAAGAACCTCGTAACGTGGCAGGTAACGAGGCGGATACTGAAGAAAAATCTGTTGCAGAAAACA
>JAPMLR010000073.1 GCA_026410415.1 Denitratimonas yunnanensis (SeqCode)
AAAGTATCTCTGTATATATATGAGAGAGGACCTCAGTTCTTTAAGAACATCATTTTCCCGATGGGGACAACAGATATTTATGACAATTGTATGTATTCATGTGAAAATACCAATATGTACGGTGTCAAGTTAAATCAAATGCGTTTATATTGATATTTGTCGAATATATTATCGTAAACACATAAAAACATGAGTACTTTGCTTAAAAGAACACAATCGAACCGATAGAAACGGAATATAATGCATGTTTTTAGTCCTAGAAGCAATCGTTTCATTCGAAGAGCTGAATAACAACGTTTTCATTTGATTATATCTCTGTGAATATATGAGAGAGGACCTCAGTTCTTTAAGAACATCATTTTCCCGATGGGGACAACAGATATTTATGACAATTGTATGTTTTCATTAGATCGGAAGAGCA
>JAPMLR010000074.1 GCA_026410415.1 Denitratimonas yunnanensis (SeqCode)
CTGTGTTATAATGTTTATTAATAATCGTTCTGTTATCGTTATAATCCCCGCCGCTACGATTACTACCACCGCTCATCATATGTCCTAACAACATACCTGTAGCAAACTCACCAACACCGCTACTACTAGAACCGCCACCATTGTTGATAATAGTTGTATCTCCGTCAGATCCTTGTTGAGCGTATTGTTGAGGAGGTTGTTGATATTGTGTAGGATTTGTTTCATCCTCGCAAGCTGTTAAAAAGATACAACCAATTAAAATCAGGGCTAGTTTTTTCATATTTGCTTTCCTCGTTTTGACTATTAATACATCTGTGTTTGAAATCTCCAGAGAAGCAATAAAGCTGCTCTCCATCTCGGTATAAACTCACTTTACTGCCGTTGATTACGCTTGTCAATACAAAAATTACAACAAACAAC
>JAPMLR010000075.1 GCA_026410415.1 Denitratimonas yunnanensis (SeqCode)
ACGCTGCTGTACGCGCTAGTGCAGGCGCACTACCCGGACTTCATCGCGCGTCTTGAGGCCGAAGACCGCCCGCTGCCCGAGTATGTGCGCGAGGAGTTCGAGACCTACCTGCGCTGCGGCGTGCTCGAGCACGGCTTCCTGCGCGTGGTCTGCGAGCACTGTCGTGCCGAGAGGCTGGTGGCGTATTCCTGCAAGAAGCGCGGGCTGTGCCCGAGCTGCGGCGCGCGGCGCATGGCCGAGTCGGCGCGGCATCTGGTGGACGAGGTGTTCGGCCCGCGGCCGGTGCGGCAATGGGTGCTGAGTTTCCCCTACCCGTTGCGCTTCCTGTTCGCCGGCAAACCGGATGCCATCAGCCCGGTGCTGGGCATCGTGCATCGTGTGATCGCCGGTTGGCTTGCCGATCAGGCCGGCGTGCC